>NZ_JACIAD010000001.1:0-2171198 GCF_014193955.1 Rhizobium sp. BK379 | reverse complement strand
AAGGGATTTGCGCTGGACGCGGGGTGGAGCAGCCCGGTAGCTCGTCAGGCTCATAACCTGAAGGCCGCAGGTTCAAATCCTGCCCCCGCAACCAAACATATAGCCCGCATCCAAGCGGGCTTTTTTTGTTTGATAACACGGCGAGCATGCAACGCCTCGAAAACCGACAAAACGCCCAAAGCCGACGCAGCAAAACAGAAAGCTGCAAAGCCAGAGCACCCCACAAATCTTCCCCTCTCTCGTCTTGCGAAAGACATCGCGCCGTGACTATCGCCGGCGCCGAAAACAACTGCGCCGCCGGCGAGGGTGACTCGTCGTCCTGCGGACCATAACCTCAAGGCCAAGTGAAGCGGATGCCGCAAACCGGTAACCCAAACAAACAGTCTCCTAAAAGATCAAAACAAAAGCCCTCCATCTCGGAGGGCTTTGGTGTGTCTGCAGCCGGGCTTGCCGTGCCCGAACGCTTATTGTCGGTGCGGCTAGCAAATTACCGAATATGGCTAATCGTGACGCAAGAGCGAGCCTGGAAACATTTAACGGGACCCGCTTTGCAACAGCTTGAGGAACCGCGTTCGCCTATTCATCGCGTCGCAGGTTGCGAATTCGGTCGAAGAGAACGGCGAGCACAATCGCCCCGCCGATAAAGCAGCCTTGCCAGAACGCGTTGATGCCGAGCAGGCCGAGGCTGTTGCGGATCACCTCGATGAGCGCGGCGCCGATCAACGCCCCGAAGGCAGTGCCGACCCCGCCAGCCAGATTGGCGCCGCCGATGACCGCGGCGGCGATGACCTGGAGTTCCATACCCGCGCCGATATTTGTGGTGACTGCTCCGAGCCAGCCGGTTTGAATGATGCCGGCGACCCCCGCCGAGAGGGCGGATATCATATATACAACGACCTTGATCATCTGTACGGGAACACCCGTCAGCGTCGCGGCATGCTCATTACCGCCGATGGCAAACACATAGCGGCCGAACTTGGTCCAGCGCAGCACAAAGCCGGTAAGGAGCGCCAGTACGATCATGTAGAGCACTGGATTGGCGATGCCGAAAAGCCAGGCGCCGCCGCCCAGCGCCAGCAGCTTGTCGTGATCGGGCCCAAACTGGAAAACGACGGTGTTGTTGGATGCGACCATCGCCAGGCTGCGCGCAATCGACAACATTCCGAGCGTGACGACGAAGGGTGGGAAGCCGAGATACGCAATCAATAGGCCGTTGAACGCTCCGACCACAAGAGCAGTCCCGATCGACGCGGCGATGCCGATCTCAATGCTGTATCCCGCATGCATGACGACCGCCAGCACCATGCTACACAGGCAGAGCACGGAGCCAACGGACAAATCGATGCCCCCGGTGATGATGACCAGCGTCATGCCCAGCGCGATAATTGCGACAAACGTGACGTTGCGGGTGATGTTGTAGATGTTCTTCGACGTTGCAAAGGAATCTGTCGTCATCGACAGGAAGATGCAGGCGAGAATGACGGCAATCAGAACCCAGAATGTCTGGCCGCCCAAGATCGACGCAAGCCAGCTCCGTTGCTTCTGCCCGATCGTCTGGTCAAGTGTAATCGCCATCGTCGACCTTCTTCTTTCTCGCTGCGGCGGATAGCATTGATCACACCTGTTCGATGGCGCCGGTGATAAGCCCCGTCACTTCCTCAGGCGAACTTGCCGCAATTGGCTTGTCGGCTACTTTTCTACCGCGCCGCATCACGATCACACGGTCTGCGACCGAAAAGACGTCGGGCATGCGGTGGCTGATCAGGACGACGACAATGCCCCGGTCACGCAATTCGCGGATCAGATTGAGAACCTCGGCGACCTGGCGCACGGAAATGGCGGCCGTCGGCTCGTCCATCAGCACGATTTTCGCTTCCGACAGCATCGTCCGGCCAATCGCGACGGCTTGCCGCTGGCCACCTGACATCTGCTTGACGAGATCGCGTGGCCGCGTCTCCGATTTGAGCTCGCGGAAGATCTCGCCGGCGCGCTTGTACATGGCTTTGTAGTCGAGAATGCGAATGGGCCATATGCCGCGTCGCAATTCTCGTCCGAGGAACACGTTGGCCGCCGCCGTAAGGTTATTGCAGAGCGCCAGATCCTGATGAACGATTTCGATGCCATGCAGCCGCGCCTCCTTCGGCTTATGCAGCACGATCTCGGTTCCATCGAGACTCATGGTTCCGTGGCTCGGTCGAAAGTTGCCGGCGATCATCTTGACCAGCGTGGACTTGCCCGCGCCGTTGTCGCCCATGAGGCCGACGACTTGTCCCGCTTCGAGTGAAAACGAAACGTCGTTGACGGCCTGGATGGCACCGAAATGTTTGGAAATATTGGTGAGCTCGAGAACCGCCACCAGCCTTCTGGCCTCCCAAAACTGTCGCTATCCGTTCGCTCCAAGCCCAGCCTGTTTTTGATGCGAGGCTCGGGCGAATTCGCTTCTCCAATATCCTCCCAGGAAAAGCGAATATGAGCATTTACGCAAAACCCTGCGACAGCGTCAACTCATTGTCCGAGATGCTGAGCCTATTGTAACAAAAATCTGTTTTGTCAGACAAATATCAATTGACGGAAGTGGCGCGTGAATATTAGCTATCACTGGGAGAGAGAGCATGCTGATCCTTGTTACCGGTGCGACGGGCAAGGTCGGGCAGCGCTTCATTGCTGGGCTGCTTGACGATCCGAGATTTTCCAAAGCCCGTGTTCGCGCGCTTTGTCATAATCGCTTGTGCGAGGCGACCGATCGCGTCGAAGTCATCCGTGGCTCGATCGCCGATCGTGATATCGTGGCAGCAGCGCTGAACGATGTTACCCATGTCGTGCATCTCGCCACGTGTAAGGAAACCCCTGAAGACGTCATGGACGTTACGGTCAAGGGTCTCTTTTGGCTTCTCGAAGAGTTCCGTGGAAGCGTCACGGCACGTCAGTTCATCCTGATCGGCGGCGACGCGGGCATTGGGCATTTCCACTATCGCCATTCCGGTCCAATCACCGAGAGCGCGCCCCATTGCGCCTATCCCGGAAGCTATGCGCTTTCCAAGGTTCTGGAGGAGGTCATGCTGGAGCAGTTCGGCATTCAGTATGGCCTTAACGGGTGTTGCCTCCGGGCGCCATGGATCATGGAGAAGGACGATTTCAAGTATTCGTTGTCCTTTGGGGATGACGTCTTTGGCGGCCCGGACTGGAAGACGCTCGTTCCGGAAGAAGCGGCGCGACGCTATGCGGCCGTGGGCACGGTGCCGCTGCTGCTCGATGCTGACGGTCGTCCGCTGAAACGCAACTTCGTGCATGTCGACGACCTCGTATCGGCAATTTTGGCAGCGATCGACAACCCCAGGGCGGAGAGGCAACTCTTCAATATCTGCATGGACCGACCCGTCGACTATGCTGAAGTCGCCGCTTACCTGTCCCGCACGCGAAATCTCGACTCGGTCGAGATACCAAGCCGCTTCCATTCCAACTGGATGGACAACAGCAAGGCGAAATACCTGCTCAATTGGCGGCCAGACTACGATCTCGAAATGCTTATCAACTCGGCGTGGCAATACGAGCGTTCGAAGGAGGAGCCTCGTATCGTGTGGTATCCGGGTTGATTTCGTATGGCGGGCATGCCGTGCCCGTCTGTTTCAAGGGAGGAAACCATGAGGAAGGCATTACTACTTACAGCCGCAGTTTTAGCATTGACCGCAGGGCAGGCCTTGGCGAAGAAGCAGCTCGTCATCGTCGTGAAGGGTCTCGACAATCCGTTCTTCGAAGCAATCAATCAGGGTTGCCAGAAGTGGAACAAGGAGAACCCTTCCGCGGAATATGAGTGCTTCTACACCGGTCCGGCATCAACATCCGATGAAGCCGGCGAAGCGCAGATCGTACAGGATATGTTGGGTAAGGCAGACACTGCCGCAATCGCGATTTCGCCGTCAAACGCAAAGCTCATCGCCCAGACACTGAAGACCGCCAATCCGAGCGTTCCGGTGATGACGCTTGATGCCGATCTTGCAGCCGAGGACGCAGCCTTGCGCAAGACGTATCTCGGCACCGACAACTATCTGATGGGCGCGCGTATCGGTGAGTACATCAAGAAGGCCAAGCCGAAGGGTGGCAAGATCTGCACGATCGAAGGCAATCCGGGAGCAGACAATATCCTGCGTCGCGCGCAGGGTATGCGTGACACGCTCACCGGCCAGAAGGGCCTTACGGAATTGAAAGGCGAAGGCGGCTGGACGGAAGTCGCCGGCTGCCCGGTCTTTACCAATGACGACGGTGCCAAGGGCGTGCAGGCAATGACCGATATCCTCGCGGCCAATCCCGACCTCGATGCATTCGGCATCATGGGTGGCTGGCCCTTGTTCGGCGCACCGCAACCCTATCGCGACCTGTTCAAGCCGATGGCTGAGAAGATTGGCAGCAATGAATTCGTCATCGGTGCGGCCGACACGATCGGCGACGAGATTGCCATTGCGAAGGAAGGCCTGGTGACTGCACTCGTCGGTCAACGGCCGTTCGAGATGGGCTACAAGGCACCGACAGTGATGATGGATCTGATTGCGGGCAAGGCAGTCGACGATCCGGTCTTCACCGGCCTCGATGAGTGCACGAAGGACACGGTTGATACCTGCATTCAAAAGTAGGCTCATGGCTCGGCGCACCAGGTCAGGGTGCGCCGATTGCCTTCATGTGACGGATCGAAAGATCTGCAGGGCTTGACGCGCCCTGAATTCCGCGCGCTGCGCCGGATCCAATCGCAGGCGACTTCCTCGTTATTACAATTGTTTTGATGGTCCATGCGGACAGTCGAAAGAATGCTGAGGCAGTAGAAATAAATGCCTGACAAGAAATCGGGAAGGCCGACGACCCCGGTCGAGGTGGCGACGGCTGACAGCTCAGCTACCACAAGGCGCCCAAATGCCGCCCGCATGACCGGAGCGAGTGTTCATCTGTCTTTGGCAGGCGAGATCGGCCTCAGGATAGTGCGTGGTGATTATCCGCCCGGCACGATCCTGCCAAACGAGGCAAAATGGTCACAAGTCTTTGACGTCAGCCGGTCGGCGGTGCGCGAGGCGATCAAGATGCTGATGGCAAAGGGCCTGCTTTCCTCGCGCCCGAAAATCGGCAGTTGGGTCGAACCCAAGGAGCGGTGGAACCTGCTGGATCGCGATGTTTTGGGCTGGTATGTGGCCTCTCCCGATCGTGAATCATTTTTACGGGCGGTGCAAGAACTCAGGCACATGATCGAGCCGGAAGCGACAGCGCTTGCTGCTGCGCGCCGAAGCGAGGCCCAGATGGAGGCGATCAGTCAAGCCCTGCGAGACATGGATCAGGCGACGTCACTCCAGCAGCGAACAGAAGCCGATGCGCGATTTCACATCGCGATCTTACACGCCTCGGGAAATGATCTGCTGGTGCCGCTCGGCGTATTGATCGAATCGGCGCTGAACCACCTTTTCGCCCATGTCACGCGAGAGGAAGACGACTTGCAATACGTTATCAAGCTTCATGAAAACATTGAGAAAAGCGTCCGATTGCAACGACCGAACATGGCGCGCAACGCCGTCCGCAAGCTGCTGGCGAATACAGACCACATTATAGCACGGTGGTCGCGATAGACGTTGGTATCCAATCGCGCCGAGGATGGGCCGGACGGCCTCTATCGCGTATGCCGGCGGAAAAGCCGGCTGCTGGCGGCTCTTGCGGCCAGGCACTGAATTAGGCCTCCATTGCTCAGGAGGCAGGCACTGCCGCCCGGCGTGGAGACCTCGCCATCAGCCGTGCATAAGCGATGGCCGACAACATGTTGACGTGGTTGGCGCGGCCGGTTCCGGCGATGTCGAAGGCGGTGCCGTGGTCGACGGAGACGCGGTCGATTGGCAGGCCGAGGGAGACGTTCACGGCGGTATCAAAAGCGACCAGCTTGATCGGGATGTGACCCTGGTCGTGATATTGCGCGATCACCAGATCGAAGGCACCGTTATAAGCGCGGGCAAAGACCGTGTCGGCGGAGATGGGGCCGACCACGTCTATAGCCTTCGCCTGTGCGAGTTCGACGGCAGGTGCCAGGAATTCCGTGTCTTCGGTTCCGAAGAGGCCGTTTTCGCCGCAATGCGGGTTGAGACCGGCAACGGCGATGCGAGCCTTCTTGCCGAGGCGCATGAAGTGATTGTGGCCGGCTTCGATCGTTGCCAGCACGCGTTCGGTCTTCGCCCGCTCGATCGCACCCTTCAGCGAGACATGGGTGGAGACGTGAATGGTATTCAGCCGCTCGGAGGCGAGCAGCATGAAGGAGCTCTTGGAACCGGTCAGGTGTGCCAGCAGGCCGGTATGGCCATCGAAATGATGGCCGGCGAGGTTCATCGCTTCCTTGTTGATCGGCGCCGTAACGATGACGTCGGCTTCTTTCGACATTGCCAGATCGACGGCGCGGGCGATGTAGCGAACCGACGCATCGCCCGCAACAGGGCTGACCTTGCCGATCTCGGGGAGGGGGGCATCAAGCGGCACCTCATCGACGGCGATGGTATTTCCATCGTCGGAGGCTGAGGGGCCGAAGCTCAGGCTGACATCGGCCGCGCGCGCAGCTCGCTCCAGCGCTTCTGTGTTGCCGACGATGACGAAATCGCGCCGTTCGGCTGCCGGCAGGGCGATCAGCGCCTTGACGATCACTTCGGGGCCAACGCCGGCGGGGTCACCAAGGGTCACCGCGACTTTTGCATTTCTGTCCATCAATCAAATTCCTCTTGAAAGCCCCGCCTCAATAGGCCGCTTCATAGATCGAGCGTATGTCAGTACGCGTCAAGTCGCGCGGATTGTTGTCGAGCAGCCTGCGGATGGCGAACGCGTCGTCAGCCATGGCGTCGAGATCGTTCTTCGGCACGCCGAGGCCCGACAAGGTCATTTCGATGCCGAGGTCGGCGCAAAAGGCATAGGCTGCATCGAAGACCGATTGGACGGTATCGGACGTGTCATAGCCGAGCGCTTCCATGACCGCCTTTGTCTTCTCCGGTACGGCCGGTGTGTTGAAGGCAAGTACATGCGGGAAGATCAGCGCATTGGCGGCGCCGTGAGCGACGTGCCAGCGGGTGCCGAGCGGATAGGCAAGCGCATGGCCGCCTGCCGTATTGACCGGGCCGAGGCAGAAGCCGCCATAGAGCGAGGCCAGCGAAAGGCCCGCACGGGCTTCGGCATCCGAGCCGTCGCGGACGGCGCGCGCAAGATATTTGCCGACAAGCCGCGTTCCTTCGATCGCATACATGTCGATCATCGGATGCGCCTTGCGATTGGTGAAGGCCTCGACGCAATGGGCCATGGCATCGACACCGGTTGCCGCCGTGGTGCGGGCCGGAACGGAGAAGGTCAGCGACGGATCGATGACGGCAATGTCGGCGAGCATGTGAAGGCTCTCGACCGCGAGTTTGGCCTTGGTCTCGGGATCTGTTACCAGAGCGCGGATGCCGGCCTCGCTGCCCGTGCCCGATGTCGTCGGAACCTGCGCGAGCGCTACCTTTCGCGGACCCTGCACCTTGTTGGGGCCGACAACCTCGCGAAGCGTCTGCCGAGAGCCGGCAAGTACGGCAGCGAGCTTGGCCAGGTCCATGGCGCTGCCCCCGCCGAAGCCGACGATGAGCTCAGCCTGTGTCGCTTCGGCCGCAGCAAGCACCTTGTCGAGATTGGCAATATCCGGCTCGGGCGTAACATCCGAGAAGACCGAAACTTCGCCGTTCAACTGCAACATATCGATGCGTGCGGCATTGAAGGCGTCCGAGATAATCAGCGTTCGGAGATAACCCTTACTGGCCGCCCAGGCGCCCAATTTCCTCGAGGTTCCGACGCCGAACTCGATCAGGTGTGGCCGAACAACGGTAACAGGTGAATCCAAACTGACCATAAACGGTCCTCCCGATGCGCGACGGACTTGACCGTCTATCATGTAAAGTTGTTATCCTGTCCGATGGTTTTTGGCAAGAATGAATGCGGATTTTTATCGCATGTTGATTGGTTTCGGTGATCGCAAAGGGTTTCTTGAGCCTCGAATTCAGCGCAACATGTTGATATATATAAATGTATGTATTCCGAGACGGCGCTTCGTCTAACTGGCTCAGCTTGTCAATCGCGTCTGGTTCATTTGTAAAATGACTGCGAGTATTGGCGGGCCGAATTGCTTCAAACATTCGGCCCGCCAATACTCGCAGTCGGCTATTTGTGATGACTTCTAAGTAATTGATTCTAATGGAAGGCGGACATGTTTTATGGCGCGTCGATAATAGGTGTAGGCCACGTGAAGTGCGCCATCCGGCCCCTGCGTGATGGAGGGGTAGGAGAACTCGCGATTGAGCCTATCCTTCGAATTGTTGCTCAGGCAGTAGCCGTCGCCGGTATCGAGATCGAGTTTACGTTCGAAATGACCGCCTGCATCGGCAGAAACCGCAAGGCTGAGCGGCGCGCGCGGAACTCCCCAGATGGCCTTTCTGGCCGGGATATTCGACATTTCTGCGACAGGCGCCTTGTCGCTTTCAATCTCGTCATAGAGGGACTGACGTCTGGCGTCGGAGGAGGCGGCGTTGCTGTGGTTGTAAACCATCGCGATTCTCCGGTCCGTCAGCCTTGTGGCCTGGATCGAGGAATTGTTGTTGGGCAGATTGGTCGGCTCCGGCGCACTCCAGGTCTCGCCTTGGTCTGATGACAGCGAAGCGCGAATGTTTTCCGAATACCGGTCGCGGAAGAAAGCGATCATCCTGTCGGCACCGACCGGCACGATATTCATGTGCACGGCACCCAGACTGTTTTCTATCTCCTTCATCTGCCAGCTTTTTCCGCGATCGCGGGAGATCAGAACGCCTGCCGTGTCGGCGTCGCCGCTCCATCTCTGGCCGGGTAAGCTGATGCAGCGGAAGACGGGGAGCAGCCAGTCGCCATTGCCATTCACGATAATTTGCTGGCGCACGAAGGTGCCGGGCAGGTCGCAGAGGATGGTCGGTGCGGCAAAACTCTTGCCGCCGTCTGAGGAGATCCGGCATTTGACAACTGCGCCGTCCTGGTCGCCAGACGTTTGCGAAGTATAGAGCAGCCAGACACGGCCATCCGGTGCGTTGAAAATCAAGGGATTCTGCTCGGATCTCGCCGGATCATCAGACATTTTCTCAGGTTCGGACCAGCGATCCGCGCCGGGAGCGAGCCGCGACATGTAAATCGAGATGTCACCCATGCCCTCCATCGTGCCGCCGAACCAGACGCAGGTCAGCGTGCCATCGGCCAGAAAGGCGAGATTGGCGGCATGGTTCTGAATGCAGGGAGAGGGCAGATAGGCATCAAAACGGCCAGTCTGGGCGGTATTTGTCCTGAGGACACCGTCCATCAAAGCCGGCACGTCCTCGGGCTTCAAACCTGTCGTTTGCATGGCATTCCTCCTTTACGGCAGCTTGGCATAGCCTTCGGCGAGTGCCGCGTATTCGGCATCATTGAGCGGCACCAGCGGCGGGCGCGTGCGTCTCCAATCTGCATTGCCGGTCTTCAGACCGACCATGGCCTTGATCGTCGGGATCTGCACATAGGAGTTCGATAGGGTGCGGAAGGCATTGATGCGCGCCTGTGCGGCCTCAACCTCAGCACCCTTCGTTTCGTCGTGAACGTGGTCGTAAACCGTGCGCAGCGAGTTTGCGACGAGGTTCGACGTGGCGGTGATGCAGCCGGCGCCGCCAGCCTTCAGGAGTGGTAACAGCAGCGGGTCGGCACCACAGAGTACCGAGAAGCCAGGGCAGGTTGCGATGATTTCCTGCATGTTATTGAAATCACCGGCAGATTCCTTAATGCCGACGACCGTCTCCGGGAAGGCTTCGACAAGGCGGCTAATCAGCGGAATGGAGAGCGGAACGCCTGAGACCTGCGGGATATGATAGAGGATCACCTGCAGCCTGGTATCGCCGATCTTCTCCAGAATCTGCGCATAGGCGGTGAACAGCCCTTCGTCGGAGACGCCCTTGTAATAGAAGGGGGGCAGCATGACCGCCTTGGTAACGCCGAGCGAGAGCGCATGTTTCGTCAACTCGACTGTCTCGGGAATGGCGACAACGCCAGTGCCCGGCAGGAGCTTGTCCGAGGGAATGCCAGCCTTCAGTGCGGCTTCAAGGATCACACGGCGCTCAGCGGAAGAGAAGGAGTTGGCTTCGCCCGTCGTTCCGAGCAGTGCCACGCCGTGACAACCTTCTTCGATCAGTCGCTGGCAATGTTCGGTGAACAGGCCGAGATCCGGGCTGCCATCGGCGTTGAGAGGGGTGGTAGCGGCGCTATAAACGCCTGTAATCTTGTGATTGCTCAAAGTTGTCCTCCTCGTCAGATCGGGCCCTCCAGGCGCGTTCCTACGCTGTCGTATTCATCCCAATGTGGCGGAGTTGTCAATCTTACAAATCTGAAAACTTCGAGAGCCGATCTTTATCATATTGATTTATATATATAAATAATTGACGTTGTCGCATTTAATCTTTCATTCGTTATTTTCCATTGACAGATTTACATTATCGCGCAAATGTCAGGGCCATATCGCGCAGCTTCGGGGAGGTCTTTCGAAAGGCGCGCTATTTGCCACGGAGGAGCAAATGACAATTGGTAACGACCAAAACTTTTCGCAGATTTCCCGTCGTAACGCGCTGAAGCTCGGGCTTGCGGCCGGCGTCGGCTTCTCGCTCTTTGGCGCGAGCGCCCGCATCGTCATGGCGCAGGACGGCCAGGTCTTGAAGGCCATCAATCCGGCCTTCGACCAGGATTGGTCGCCGCTGCGCGGCGGCGGCAGAACCTTCCGCTGGAACTCCTTCTGGTGGGCTTCGCCGATGTATTTCGACACGGAAGGCAAGATCCAGCCTTACGTCTTCACGAGCTGGGACTCGCCGGACAAGAAGGTCTGGACTTTCAAGATCGACCCGAAGGCCGTCTTCTCCGACGGCAGCAAGATTACCTCGGCCGATGTCAAGGGCTCGTGGCAGGTTTCCGCCATGCCCAATACGAAGAACCAGCGCGTCGATCAGGTTCTGAGCAAGGTCGCCGGTTATAAGGAAATGTCTGACGGCTCCGGCAATGAGCTGACCGGCGTTGCAACGCCTGACGAATCGACCGTTGTCTGCACGCTGACGGAAGCCGATCCGATCTTCTTCATGCGTCTCGCCAACCATATCGTTCCGATCACCAAGGCTGAGCAGTCGCGCGGTAGCGACGGCGAGGAAGTAGCTGATTGGTACAAGCCAGACAGCAAGGCCGTCTATTCCGGCCCATTCAAGCTGACGGCAATCGATATCGATGCCGGCACACTCACCTTCGAGCCGAACGAGAAGTTCTTCGGCCCGAAGCCGAAGCTCGCCCGCATTGAGATCAGCTCGATCGAAGACAATGTCACCGCGACCTCGCTGATCAAATCGGGCGAATATAATGCTCATACCGAGCTCGTCACATCGACGATCATCCAGGATCTCGGCCCGGAATTTTCCGCAGGCCCGCTGATCCCGACCAGCCAGCATTTCTGGTTCAACACGTCGCGCGCGCCAATGGATGACCCCAAGGTTCGCCAGGCGCTGATCATGGCGGTCGATCGCGATGGTCTGTTCAAGGCGTCCTATCCGGATGGTCCGCACAAGAAGGCCGACCAGATCCTGAACTCGGTTCCGGGAGCGGACAATTCCGGCTTCGAACCCTATCCGTATGATCCGGCAGCGGCCAAGAAGCTGCTGGCTGAATCGAGCTATGGTGGTCCGGAGCGTCTTCCCAAGCTGTTGTTCGTCGGCATTTCCGGCCCGGCGATCCAGGCGGCCGCCCAGTTCATCGCCGAGCAGTGGCGCCAGAACCTCGGCATCACCGCAGTCGATATGAAGCCGCAGCAGGACTCCTATGCCGGTCCGGACCAGAACGCGGTGCAGATCTTCCGTGACGACGTCGGCACACGTGTTCCAGATGCCGTCTCCTATCTTGCAGGCTCCATCGCGTCCTCGTCTTCGAATGCCCAGAACAAGCTCGGCGGATACAAGAACGCCAAGGTGGATAGCCTGCTTGCCGAAGCGGCGACCAAGGCTGCCGACGACCCGGATCGCGTGAAGCTGGCACAGGAAGCCCAGAAGGTGTTCCGCGACGACTGGGCCTTCCTTCCATGGTATTCTCAGGCGATGTCGCGCTGGGCAACCAAGGAAGTCAAGGCCATGGAAAAGAACCTCGACTGGCAGGTCGTGGCTCCCTGGGACGTTTCCATCGGCTGAGGCCGATAGCAGGGCCGCATGATGCGGCCAAAGCAGCGGCGCGAAGGCCGAAAGGTCTTCGCGCCACGTTTCAAGAAGAACCGGCGGCTGCGGCCTCCCGCGGGAATGCGCCGGGCAAGAATGGGAGGTGGCCTTGCTACGCTACGTGCTCACGCGATTTGCCATCTGGATTCCGTCCGTCCTGGTCGTGATGATGGCCGTCTACGCGATGGCCTTCTATGGTGCGGGCGATCCGATCAAGCTGATCTTCCTGCGCGCGCCTGGTGACGTCGCCTATAACCCGCAGCGTATCGAGGCGATCCGCGAAAGTGCAGGTCTCAACAAGCCTTTCATCGAGCAGTTCGGTCTTTACATCTGGAATCTCCTGCACGGCCAGTTCGGCAATTCGCTGAGCTCGGGTCGTTCGGTGTGGGCCATGGTCTCTGCCGCCGCGCCCGTCTCTTTCCAGCTCGCTCTCTGTTCCATCATCCTGACGGCGGTCGTTGCGATCCCGCTCGGGATGATCGCCGCTCTGAACCAGAACAACCGTGTCGACTACACAATCCTCGGTACGGCGCTTTTCCTCTGGGCGATCCCGGCCTATGTCGCCGGTCCGCTTTTGATGGTGGCGCTTATCGTGCTTCTACCGATGATCAAGGTGCCCTATGGCTGGGGTGGCATCTTCGATGTGCGCATCTTCCTGCCGCTCATCGTTTTGTCCTTCCAGCCGGTCGCGCTCATCGTGCGCCAGACGCGCGCCGCCGTCATTGAAGTGCTGTCCGAAGATTTCGTTCGCACGGCTCGCGCGAAGGGCGTGCCGGAAATCGTCGTCGCGCTGAAGCATATCCTGCGTCCGGTGCTGACACCTGTCGTGACACAGCTCGGTCTCATCATGATCACGATCGTCAATGGGGCCATCTTCGTAGAGCTCGTCTTCGGCCTGCCGGGTCTCGGCCGGTTGACCGTGCAGGCGCTCACCAACTCCGATTATCCCGTCATTCTCGCGATTACCCTGATCGGATCCTTCCTCGTCATGGCGTCGAACCTGCTGGTCGATGTGCTCTACCCGCTGCTCGATCCGCGCGCCAATGATTCCAGAAGGAGCCGCTGACCATGTCCGCCATTCCTCTTTCAACGATCGACACGGCCGAGGAACCGCCCGTCAATCTGTGGCGTGATGCCTGGCATCGCCTGAAGCGCAACAAGCTTGCGATCTTCGGCCTGATCGTGATCGTAATCCTTGCCTTCGCGGCGATCTTCGGTCCGTCTCTGACGCCCTATGACTATCTCAGCCAGGATCTCGCTTCGCGCAACGCGCCGCCGTCACTGGCGCATTTCTTCGGCACCGACGATCTCGGCCGCGACGTCTTCAGCCGTATCGTCTTCGGCACGCGCACGGCGTTCCTCGTTGCCGTCATCGTCACCTTTATCGCTGTCGTGATCGGGCTTTTGCTTGGCGCCATCGCTGGCTTCTTCGGCAATCCCTTCGACCGGGTCATCATGTGGCTGACAGATGTGACGATGTCGGTGCCGAACCTGCTTCTCGTCGTCGTCATCAATGCATCGCTGAAGACGCCGATCACCCGGTGGATGGAGGCGCAGTATCTTGCGACCCTCAATCCCTTCTATCGCCAGACGGTCTGGGTGGATTTCATCCTGGTCTTCGGTTCGATGGCACTCATCTCCTGGCCGCCCTATGCGCGCCTCGTGCGCGCCCAGGTCCTGTCGATCCGTAACCGTCCTTACGTCATGGCGGCCCAGGCGCTTGGCCTTTCCAACTGGATCGTCATCCTCCGCTACATCGTGCCGAATGCGCTCGGTCCGCTGATCGTTTCCGTCAGCGCCGGCCTCGGCACGGCCATGGTGCTGGAAAGCGCCTTCAGCTTCCTCGGTGTTGGCGTCAATCCGCCGACCCCCAGCTGGGGCAACATGATTTCGGACGGCCTGCGCGTCTGGCAGCATTATCCGCATCTCCTCGCCGCTCCGGCGGCCGTGCTCGGTCTTGCCTCGGTGGCCTTCAGCTTCCTCGGCGACGGCCTCAACGACGCACTCAATCCGCGGGGCAGCAAATGATGAATGCAACAAGCAACGAACGCCTGCTGGACGTGAAGGATCTCACCATCGAGATCGATACGCGCCGTGGCCCGGCCGTCGTGGTTGACGGCATCGACCTCTACGTCAACAAGGGCGAAACGCTCGGCGTCGTCGGTGAATCCGGCTGCGGCAAGAGCCTGACGATGCTGAGCCTGATGCGGCTCCTGCCCAACAAGATCAAGGTGACGAAGGGAACGGCGACGTTCGACGGGCGCGACCTGCAGAAGATGTCGAACAGCGAGTTGCGCAAGGTGCGCGGCGGCGATGTCGGCTTCGTCTTCCAGGATCCGATGACTTCGCTCAATCCGGTCATGCGCATCGGCGACCAGATCTGCGAGCCGCTGATCTATCATCGCAAGATGTCGAAGAAAGAGGCACAGGCTCGCGCCGTCGAGCTTCTGCGCCTCGTCGGCATTCCCGGCCCGGAAGAACGACTGATGGCCTATCCGCACGAGCTTTCGGGCGGCATGCGCCAGCGTGTGATGATCGCGATCGGCCTTGCCTGCAATCCGAAGCTTCTGATCGCCGACGAGCCGACCACCGCGCTCGACGTGACGATCCAGGCCCAGATCGTCGATCTGGTGAAGGATCTGCGCGCCAAGCTCGGCATGTCCGTCGTCTGGATCACCCACGACCTCGCGCTGATCGCGGGCCTCGTCGATCGCGTCGCCGTGCTCTATGCCGGCACGGTCGTGGAAGATGCGCCGGTGGACGAGCTTTATGCTCGTCCGAGCCACCCTTATACGCGTGGCCTGCTGTCCTCGATCCCGAAGCTTTCGGATGCGCCGGCAAGCCGGCTCTCCTCGATCGGCGGCACGCCGCCGGAGCCTGGCCGTCGTCCGAAGGGTTGCCCCTTTGCGCCGCGCTGCCCGCTGGCCGAAGCCGTCTGTCATGAACGCGTGCCGCGTCTTGAGCCGATTGCCGGCAACAAAGCGCACCGCGCCGCCTGTTTCGTCGTCCAGAAAATGCAGGAGGCTGCGTGATGGGTGCTCAACCGCTCCTGAAGGTCGAAAACCTCGTCAAGCATTTTCACGTCAAGCTCGGCGCTTTCGGTGAGCGTTCGGCGACCGTCTATGCGCTCGACAATGTCAATCTCGAGATCATGGAAGGCGAGACGCTGAGCCTCGTCGGCGAATCCGGCTGCGGCAAATCGACGACCGGCTTCACCATCCTCAATCTTTACAAGGCGACGAGCGGCAAGGTGGTCTACAAGGGCCAGGATATCGCCACGCTCGATGAAAAGCAGATGCGGCCCTTCCGCCGCGACCTGCAGATCGTCTTCCAGGATCCGTATTCGACGCTCAATCCGCGCATGACGGTCGGCGAGGCGATCGGCGAGCCGATCCTGTTCCACAAGCTTGCCACCAAGGCGGAACTGAAGGACAAGGTCGCAGCCCTGCTGACCGATGTCGGCCTGCCGACGCGTTTTGCCCAGCGTTACCCGCACGAGCTCTCGGGCGGCCAGCGCCAGCGTGTCGTCATTGCGCGTGCGCTTGCCTGCCAGCCGAAATTCATCGTCTGCGACGAGGCGATCTCGGCGCTCGACGTGTCGATCCAGGCGCAGATCATCAACCTGCTGCTTGATCTGCAGGAAAAATATGGCCTGACCTATCTCTTCATTGCCCATGACCTGGCCGTCGTGCGCCACATCAGCACGCGCGTCGGCGTCATGTATCTCGGTCGGCTGGCCGAGCTCGCAACGCGCGAAGAACTCTTCGACAATCCGCTGCATCCCTATACGAAGGCGCTGCTTTCGGCCGTGCCGGAAACCGATCCTGAGCTGGAGCGCAGCCGCAAGCGCCAGATCCTGCAGGGCGATGTGCCGAGCCCGCTGAACCCGCCGACCGGCTGCCGTTTCCACACGCGCTGCCCGATCGCGATGGAGGTTTGCAGCAAGGTCATTCCGGAATGGAAGGAAGCAAAGCCCGGCCATCTCGTCGCCTGCCATGCCGTCAATCCGGGGCAGACTTCATGACGCTGAAAGTCGCCATCATTGCCGACGACCTGACCGGCTCGCTCGATACCGGGACGCCCTTCGTGGAGGCTGGGCTGTCGGTTGCCGTGGCCATCGATGTCGAAGCTGTCGGCAAGGCACTTGAAACCGGCGCCGAAGTCGTTGTCGTCAATACCGCTTCGCGCGGATTGCCGGAAACTGAAGCGTCCGCGCGCGTACGAGCCGTTGCCGAGATCCTGCGCGCTGCCGGATCGGCCGTCTTCATGAAGAAGATCGATTCGCGGCTGAAGGGCAATGTCGCGGTCGAAAGCATCGCGCTCGCCGATGTGCTTGGTCTCGAGACAATCCTCATGGCGCCCGCCATTCCCGATCAGGAGCGGATCACCTACCGTGGCTGCGTGGTCGGGCGCGGTGTGGACCATCCATTGCCGATAGCCGCGCTCTTTGCCGGATCTGGCCGTGACGTCATGGTTGCCGATGCCGAAGACGATGCGGATCTCGACATTGTGGTCGCAGAGAATGACTGGCGTTTCACCCTTGCCGTCGGGGCTCGTGGTCTGGGTTCGGCGCTCGCGCGCCGGCTCGGCGGACCTGCACGGCTAACGCCGGAATTTCTCGCGGCGCGAAAGACGCTTTTCGCCTTCGGGTCCCGCGATCCGATCACAGCTGCGCAGATGGATCGTCTCGAAGCGTCGGGCGCTCTGCGCGTCGTCGTCGATGCGCCAATGGGCGTGGTCGAAAGCGGCGAGGGTCTGGCGCTGCCGGCGCTGATGCGCTGCACGGGCGAAATGAAGACCGAGGCCGCGCTCGTTGCCGCTCGCTTTGCGCAGGGAGTGAAATCGGTCATAGATGATACAAATCCGAACATGATCATGGTGGGCGGCGGCGATACCGCGCTTGCCGTTTTCCGCGAACTGGGCGTTTCGGTTCTGTTGCCTAAGGGTGAAATCGAGGCGGGCATTCCGTGGTTCGATGTGACCGGCGCCGACGGGCGGCAATTTCGTTGCGCGGTCAAGTCGGGGGGCTTCGGCAATTCCGATAGTTTGCTAAGACTGATCGTTCGGAATCAGGCGGCTTGAGCGAATGCCAGCAGGGAGAATGAGAGTGGATGAAGCGAATGGCGGATCGGTGAATCCGGAAGCGGCGCCTGCAGCCCGGCCGGGCAGGGCCGTGAAGCTGGTCGACCGTGTCTTCGATCAGCTGATGGAGCGGATCCGCGCCGGCAACTATCCGCCGGATTCACGCCTTCCAGGTGAACATGAGCTGGCCTCGCTGCTTGGCGTTTCACGCCCTATCGTGCGCGATGCACTGGCGCGTCTGCGGGAGCAAGGAATCGTCTATGCAAGGCAGGGGGCCGGCACTTTCGTCAGTGCACATGGTTCGCCAACCGCGCAGCTTGCCTATTCACCGGTCAAGACGATTGCCGATATCCAACGCTGCTACGAATTCCGCCTGACGATCGAACCGGCTGCCGCCTATTTTGCCGCCAAGCGCCGCGACGATGCCGCGATCCAGAAGATCGCCGCAGCCCTTGCCGATCTGCGCGAAGCGACGAGCCATCAGCTGCACCGGGTGGATGCGGATTTCGTCTTTCACCGCGCCGTCACCGAGGCAGCCAACAATCACTATTACACTGCCTCCATGGATGCGCTGAAAGCGCATATCGCCGTTGGCATGCATCTGCACGGACTTTCGTTGCTCGGCCCGCGGCCCGGCCTTGAGCAGGTGTATCAGGAGCATAACGAAATCTACAAAGCGATCGCCGAGGGCAGGGCAGAGAATGCCCGTGACCTGATGCGCGCTCACCTGGAAGGTTCACGCGACCGTCTGTTCGAAGGACGCGTGCTCGACCTGTCCTTCTGAGGAAGGCGGCTTAGGGAGGTGGACTCGAGGCCTCATTCCTCGAATAAAACCCGTTCCGTCGCGAATATCTTGGTGATGTATTCGGCAACGGTCCGGATCGGCAAATCCTTGCGCTGCTGGCGTCGGGTGAGAAGCCATGCCTCCCGCGGCGGCGGGACGAGCTCAAGCGAGCAGGCATAGAGGTTTTTTTCGCTGCGACCGATGTAATGCGGCAGGAGTGCCAGACCTGCGCCTGATCTGGCAGCCATCGCCTGGGAAACCTGATTGTTGGCGCGGAAAGACACGCGCGCATGCGGGAACTGGCGGGCCAGCCAGATCGCCTCGGGCACATAGCCGTTCACCTCATCAAATCCGACGAAGACGGGTTCCGCACCGCTTTCGACCTGTCGGCAAACCTCCTGCGTTCCGTAAAATCCGTATCCGATCGTCGCGAGCTGCTTGGCAATGAGATCGCCGTCCTGCGGTTTTGTCAGGCGTATGGCGATGTCGGCCTCGTGGCGTTCAAGGCTTATGGTGCGCAGGTCAGTTGCAAGGTCGATGTCGAGGCCTGGATATTGTTTGGTGATTTCCGCCAGACGGGGAATCAGGAAGCCCTGTGAGAGTGCGGGCGATGCGTTGATGCGCACCAGGCCTTTCGGCGTGTCATCCTTCCAGCCCCGTCCAAGCGTCTGGACAGAGGCTTCCATATCGCTTGCTGCCGTCAATGCGCGGGTTCCCGCGGGTGTAAGCACATAGCCGTCCGGGCGGCGCTCGACCAGTTTTTCGCCGAGAGTTTCCTCCAGAGAATGCAGCCGGCGGGCAATCGTTGCGTGGTTGACGCGCAAGGTGCGGGCGGCGGCAGACAGGCTGCCGTGCCGCCCCAGCGCCAGAAAAACTCGGATGTCCTGCCAGTCCGGCTCTGTGCGTTTTTTATCAGCCATTGGCAAAGAATAGCGAATTTTTCGCAGAAGGGAATGGGACTAAATAGAGGCGACCTCGAAACAGAAAGGTTGCCGACATGACCTCCTCCAGTCTCACACTTACGCTGATCGGCGGGCCAACCGTGCTGATAGAATACGGTAACCTTCGGCTTCTCACCGATCCAACCTTCGACCCGCCGGGCCTCTACAAGGAAGCGCCTGTCCGCTTCGAAAAGACGTCTGGCCCGGCCTTGTCAATCGAAGAGATCGGCAGGCTCGACGCAGTTCTTTTGAGCCACGATCAGCATTTCGACAATCTCGACAATGCCGGCCGGGCAATGCTTCCTGGCGTTGGCACCACCTTCACGACGAAGGCTGGAGCAGAGCGGTTGGGCGGCAATGCCCTAGGTCTCGCTCCCTTCGAAACCGTCGCGCTGGAAGGCGCCGGTGGTGAGAAGCTGCTGGTTACGGCAACGCCCGCTCGCCACGGCCCCGTTGGTATCGAGCCAATTTCCGGCGATGTCGTGGGCTTCGCACTCGGCCGCGAAAAGCCGGGCGACCTCCTCTACGTGACCGGTGATACGGTCTGGTACGAGGGCACGGCCGAGGTCGCGCGGCTCTTTTCTCCCAAAGTCGTGCTGCTGTTTACGGGGGCTGCCGAGCCCCGTGGCCGCTTCCACGTGACGATGGGCAGCGAAGATGCTCTGGAGGCAGCGCACGCCTTCCCGAACGCTCTCCTCTTATCCGCGCATAACGAAGGCTGGGTGCACTTCCGCGAAACTCAGGATCAGCTCGCGCACACTTTCTCGGTTTTCAAACTCAAAGATCGCCTGCAGCTCTTCGAAAAAGGCAAGCCGCTCGCCGTCGACCTGACGGCCTGATCACCTCTCAAACATGGCGCAAAGCGTCATCTTCCAAGGAGACATACCATGAGCAATGAACAGAAAGTCGCAATCGTTACCGGTGCCTCGCAGGGTATCGGCGCAGGCATCGTCGAAGCCTATCGCAAGGAAGGCTATGTCGTCGTTGCCAACTCCCGCAATATCCAGCCGTCGTCGGATGCAGGTGTCATCGCAGTACCCGGCAGCATCGGCGAGCGTGGTGTCGCCGAACAGGTCGTGAAGACGGCCGTCGAGCGTTTTGGTCGCGTCGATACGCTGATCAACAATGCCGGCATCTTCATCGGTAAGCCGTTTACCGATTATACCGTCGAAGATTTCAACAATGTCATCAACGTCAACGTTGCCGGCTTCTTCCATGTCACGCAATTTGCCATTGCCGAGATGCTGAAGCGAGGCCATGGTCACATCGTTCAGATCACGACAGCCCTTGTGGATCAGCCGATTGCCGATGTTCCGACGGGCCTTGCGACCCTGACCAAGGGGGGGCTTGACGCTGTCACGCGCGGGCTTGCCATCGAATATGCCAAGAACGGCATTCGCGTGAATGCAGTGGCGCCCGGCATCATCAGGACGCCGATGCATGCGCCGGAAACGCATGCTTTCCTCAGCGCCCTGCATCCTGTGGGCCGCCTGGGTGAGGTGAGCGAAGTTGCCGATGCCGTGCTCTATCTGGAGCGTGCCGGCTTCGTCACCGGCGAAACGCTGAATGTCGATGGCGGCCAGCACGCTGGTCGCTGGTAAACCGAGAGAGTGGCCAACGGACGGGGCGCTCATTGCCCCGTCCTTCAAGGAGAACGACAATGCCCTATGTGAATATCAAAGTGACGCGTGAAGGCACGGCTCCGGGTGCAAACAGCACGACGCCGGAGCAGAAGGCAGCCTTGATCAAGGGTGTCAGCGATCTGCTCTTCGACATCATGGGCAAGCCGCATGACAGCACCTTCGTCGTCATCGATGAGGTGGAGATGGAAAGCTGGGGTGTGGGTGGGCTGCCCGTACCTGAATATCGCAAGCAGCTTGCGGAAAAAGCAGCTAAGCAGAAATAGTGTCGTGGCGGCCCGCAAGGTCGCCACTCGCTTTATTATCAAGCGCAAGGCATGGAGCATCGTCTCATGGGCAACTGGCAGGACAATCGTATCATCGACCTCTTCGGAATCGAGCTTCCCATCATTCAGGCGCCGATGGCGGGGGCCACCACACCCGAAATGGTGATTGCGGCCAGTGAGGCGGGCGGTCTCGGATCCCTCCCTGCTGCGCTACTGACGATCGAACAGACGAAAGCGGCGCTCGACCAGATACGCTCGGCGACATCAAAGCCGATCAACGTGAATTTCTTCGCACATGCCAATCCGGCAACAGATCCCGTTGCCCAGATGAAATGGCGCAGTGTGCTTGCTCCCTATTATGTCGAGCTGGGGCTCGATCCTGCTGCGCCGGTTCCGGCGGCAGGGCGGGCGCCGTTCGACAACGACTATTGCGCGCTTGTCGAAAGCTATCGGCCCGAGGTCGTCAGCTTCCATTTCGGCCTGCCGGGGGCGGACCTGCTCGAACGCGTACGGCGCACGGGTGCGAAGATCATCGCTTCAGCGACGACAGTCGCGGAGGCGCGCTGGCTGGTGGAGCGAGGTGTCGATGCGGTCATCGCCATGGGGTTGGAAGCCGGCGGGCACCGCGGCAATTTTCTTGACGACGACATGATAACCCAAGTGGGCACGATGGCGCTCGTGCCGCAGATCGTCGATGCTGTTTCCGTGCCTGTCATCGCAGCAGGTGGCATCAGCGATCGCCGGGGTGTTCGTGCCGCTTTTGCACTTGGTGCGTCTGCCGTTCAGGTGGGGACTGCCTATCTCTTGACGCCGGAAGCAAAGGTCACGGCCTTTCACCGCGATGCGCTGAAATCGGCGCGAGACGACAATACTGCCCTGACCAATATCTTTACCGGTCGTCCCGCACGCGGCATCGTCAATCGCATCATGCGAGAGATCGGACCGCTGTCCGAGACTGCACCAGCATTTCCGACCGCCGGCGGCGCGCTTGCGCCGCTGAGGGCAGTGACCGAGAAGGAAGGCAGGTCGGATTTCAGCAATATGTGGGCTGGTCAGGCCGCAAGCCTTGCACGCGAAATGTCGAGCGCCAAGCTGACGCGGTATCTCGTTGAAGCCGACTAGGTCGGGCCGGCGACGGGAACAGCAGCCGTCCATCGGACGAGTATTCTGCCACGGAGCCTCAGCCCTCTGCGCCCGCGGCTTTCGCCTGCTGCTGGGCGGTTCGTAAGGTGGTTGCGGCGGCGGCAGCGCCATTCTTGTCCTCGCCGCCGACCTGCACCATCGGCTGGGCGAATTCGATGCCGTTGTTCTGGAAGGCCTCACGGATCATCGCATAGGCCTTGCGCCGGATATAAGTCTGCATGCCAGGCACCGTCGTCATCGCGAAGCTGAGGACGATGCCATAATCGCCGAATTCCTCGACGCCCTTCATCTTGAGCGGCTCGATGAAGAGCGGCCCCACCTCGGCATCTTCTTTCAGCTCGGCGCCGATCGCCTTGGTAATTTTCCGGGCCTTGTTGATGTCGGTGTTATAGGCGACTGAGATACGGAATTTGTCGATCACCCAGTCGCGGCTCATGTTTTCCACGGCACCAAGCTCCCCGAAGGGCACCGTGAAGACGGGGCCTCGGTGATGGCGCAGCCGTACCGAGCGCAGGCTGAAGCCTTCCACTGTTCCCTTGTAGTTTTTCGCCTGAATATATTCGCCGACGCGGAAGGCATCATCGAACATATAGAAGACGCCGCTGATGATATCCTTGACGAGGGTCTGCGATCCGAAGCCGATGGCAACGCCGAAAATGCCGGCGCCGGCTATGAGCGGCCCGATCTCCACGCCGAGCTGGGAGAGTACGATAAGGGCGGCCATGACGACGACCATGACGGCGAGCGCATTTCGGAAGATCGGCAGCAGCGTGCGGAACCGCGCGCGTTTGGCGGCGTCGGCAGGTGCGAGACCGGTGGAATCTCCCGAGGTCTTGATGGTGCGGTCAATCCAGCCTTTGGCAAGCTGCCAGAGAAGATCGGCGATCAGGAGCACGATGACACCTTTCAGCAATCCGGAGAGAATGGCTGATACCGTCGGGTTCTGCTGTGCGATGGAACTGGGGTTGAAGCGCCAGACGAGCGCCAGCCAGCCCACGGCGAGCGCGGTGACAATTGCGCGGCTGCCGCGCACAAGCAATATGCTCTTAGGGCTTTCCGGCGGGGCCGTCGTCAGCGTTGCCGCGGCCCGGCCTGTGGCCCGCAACAGATCCGGCAGAACAAGGGCGTAGACGCCAATCCAGAAAAGGCCCTGCAGCGCCAGGCACCAGAGCCCCCACAGGAGGACCAGGAAAACGGTCAAGCCGGCCTTTATGGCGAGGGGGTGGCTTAATGCCGACCAGACAGTTTCAATGGCGAGTACCAGCAAAAGGATGGAGAAGCAGTAGGCGATCGCCTCGGTGACAGCGGGATCGATACCAAGCGGTCCTCCAAGTGTTGCAGTTGCCGCGGCGAACAAGGCGATGCCGAGAAAGATCTTCGCACGGATGGCGAGCGCGGGGCGGTCGCTTTCCACGAGACCGATCAGCACTGCACCGACGCGATAGACGATGAAGGCAACCAGGTAGGCAAGCAGCACGAGCCGGGCGAGCGGCGGCCATTCAACGGCGAAGAATATGATTGCCACGACCACGGTGAAAACCGCCACCGGGACAAGCCGGGCGATCGGGCCGATCGATGCAGGCCGGACGCGCCTGTAGAGCCATTCGGCTGCCCCGCCGATGGCGACCAAACCGGCAAAGATCAGGAAGATCGGTGCATAGCCGTGCGAGATGGCGTCGTGGCGCGCACGGGCAGCGCCCTGATACATTTCAGAGGGGATGCGCGGAACTGCAGCAAGGATGCCGTCGATGCGCGCGCGGGCCTGTGCCTCCCAAGTCGCAAAACCCGATGGCTGAGCGGCTGCGGCTGTCGCGTCCTGTTCCTTCTTGCGATTTTCCAGCCAGGCCTGGATTTCGGGATCCTGCAGCAAACCTATCAACTGGTCGATCTTCTGCTGGGGCGGCGGTGGCGTGGTCTGCGCCGCTACCGAAGTCCCGATGAGGAAAGCCAGAAAAAATACCGCCAGCCTGATCATTTGCCATGTCTCCCGGCGGAGCCGCCGGCCGCAGAAAAGCTCGTTACCGATCTGTTCATGCACGGCTCCTTCCATACTGGAAGAATGCGCACAGCCGACGCGTTTATGGGAGTACTTTACTGTAAACTCTGGCGTAAAGGCGGGGAAAAGGCGTAAATGGCGGCGGATTTACGGTAACGTACTTCCATCTTGCACCTGTCACTTCATAGTCGAGCTGGGTGAGCAGGAGGCACGGATCTCCAATGGACAAGGAAGGAGGCATCAAGCGGAACGCTACGGAAACCGCACAGCGCGGGCTGTGGCGGCTTATGCTGAAATTACCCGCGATGCGGGGTCGGTTGCAGCTTCTCGCATCGAAATCCCGCTCGCTCAACGATCTCTTCGAGGCTTATGAGGAAGCGAGCCTCACCTTGGAACGCCTCATGCGGCAGCAGGGAGAGGAACACTGTCCGATGGTGGTCGAGTACGAGACCATCTGTGCCGAAATCGAATCCGACATCATCCAATACGTGCTGGAACACCGCCCAAATGTGCCGGATTGAGGTGTAAACTCCCGTTAAAATCGATCGCCTGCTGGTTTTGTTAGCATTTTCGGTTGCAACCGGCCACCGTCTCGGCGATAAACATCTCTGTTCTACTTTAGCCTAATCAGCGCATACGGGGCGGTCATGGGTGCTGAAGTACACTACGCAAGGGCATCCGAAGTATCGTTGTCAGAGGCCAGGGCGGAACTCGAACGAATTCTGTCCGACCCTAGATTCCATGCTACGGAACGGCAACGGGCCATCCTCAGCTATCTTGCGGAAAGGCGTTTTGCCGGCTGCGAGGAGGGCGTGAAGGCCTATTCCATCGCTCTGGATGTTCTCGGGCGAGCGAGCAATTTCGATGCTTCGAACGATCCAATCGTGCGCATTGAGGTCAGCCGGCTGCGCTCGTCGGTCGAGAACTATTACGAAGCCTTCGGTGCCGAGCGGGATGTGACAATCCATATCCCCAAGGGGACGTATGTGACGCTTTTCCCCCGGTCACACCTGTCTTACGAACATGAAGAGGATGAGCTGGCGCTGGAAGGTGATTTGCCTGAGATGCCGGATGATGTTCCGGTTTCCGAAGTTGCCGAGAGCATTGTTACCGCTCCACCCTCCGGGCGACCATTGGCGATGCATGCGGGTGTAGCGCTGCTGCTCTGCGCCGCGATTGCCGCAGGCGTTGTCGTCTACGCATCGAAGCCGCCTCTCACGGTTCGTCCGTCGGTCACTCTTTCCATGGATGCCGTCGACACCAGGTTGCAGGGCGAAGCCAGCCAGACGCGCGACATGCTGTTGACGGCGCTGACGCAATTCCAGACGCTGACGGTTGCAAAGTCCGGTTATGCGGATGTGCGTACCCAAAAAGTGGTCGGAATGACCTATGAAATCGACATGAAATATTATGGCGACGGCGATATCAGGAGCGTCTGGTGGCAGATCGTTGACCGTCGCTCTGGTGACCTCCTGAAATCGGGGCTCGAAACGATCGCCATCGACGGCAAGAGCCCTGCCGCTGCCCGCCAGGAAATTGTCGATGTTCTTGCTCGCCGCTTTGCTGCGACGCGGGGGGCGATCAACAATATCGAAACGCATGCCAGCAGCGCGGAGTCGATCGGAAACGCTTGTGTTCTGCGCGCTGAATACCAACTCGATGACGGCAGCTCGAACGATATGGCGGCGGTGCGCTCCTGCCTGGAACGGACGCTTGCGGCCGATCCGAGCAATTCCGATGCAAATGCGCTTCTTGCTCGCGTTCTCATCGCGCCGGAGGTTGCTGCCGGAGATGCCACGGTGCGTGCGCGCGCTCTCGGTTTGGCAAACCGCGCGGTTTCGATCGCTCCCATGTCGGATCGCGCCCATGTGGCGCTGATGATGGCGCAATTCGCCGATGGGCGGATCGATGCCGCATTGCAGGCAGGAAACCGGGCGATTTCGCTCAATCCGAGCAATCCCGATGCGGTGGCGAAGTTTGCCTCTGTGCTGTTTTCGGTCGGCTACTTCGATGCCGGCGTCTCCATGGCGCAGGATGCGGCACGGGCTGTCGATATCGTGCCGCGCGATGCCATGCTCGTTCTTGCGCTGGATGCCTATCGCCGAGGGGATTGGTCGGAGGCGTCACTGCTTGCCGAACAAGTGAACTGCACTGATTTTGTCGTGCGCGCTTTGCGCGCCGCAGCACTCGGCCAGCTCGGTTCGGATCAGGCGAAAGAACGGCTTGCCGATGTTAGGGGCAGCGATCCTGATTTCGAACGAACCCTGCGGCGGAAGCTGGAGGCGAGACGCTTCCAGCCGCTGCTTTCGGCAGAGATTGAGGAAGGGCTCGCCAAGGCTGGAGCAGTGTTTGCGCTCAATGACGTTACCGGAGCCGTGAGCCGATAGATGGGACCAGATGCTCGCGTCCGCTGGCTGCAAAGCTCATCTGAAAGCCAGTCCGCCGGTGCTATGGGAAAACTGCAAGCGCCTCTCCTGTCGGCTTCCATGGCAAGGGCGACACAAGATTCCAAAGACGATAGGCCTGTTTACGGCGGCGTTTACGGTGCGGTTTACCGTAACGTACTTACGCCGGAAGCTGGAGATGTATCCTATCGACACAGGGGCAAAGTTCATTTCGTGGGTCAGCAGAGGGATATTGGATGCGAACCACCGTACTATTGCTTTCCGCGGCCATTCTGGCTGCACCCGTAGTCGTGCAGGCTGCGGATATTGCTCCTGTTCTGGCACCCCAGCCGCAGCCTGCCGAGCCGGATAAATGGACTTTTTCAGTATCGCCCTATTTCTGGGTAGCCGGCATTACCGGCGATACCGCCGTCTTCGGCCTTCCCGAAGTTCATACCAACGAAAGTTTCAGCGACATTCTGTCGGATCTCGATTTTGCTTTTATGGCCGCCGGCGAAGCGCGCTACGATCGTTTCAGCGTCGTTACCGATATCGCCTATGTCCGCGTGACCACGGATTCCGCCACACCGCGCGGTATATTGGCCGATGAGGTCGACCTGAAAGAGGAAACGTTCACGGCGATGATCGGTGCAGGCTACGCGGTGATTGACGATCCCCGTGGTCGCCTCGATGTCATCGGCGGCGTGAAGATCTGGTACACTGAAACGACGATTTCCTTTTCCGGCGGGCCGCTGGATGGCGTGTCGGGCACCGATGAGGCCACCTGGGTCGATGCCATGGCAGGATTGCGCGGCGTCTATTCGATTACGCCTTCAGTCTATCTGACAGGGTGGGGTTTGATCGGTGCCGGTGGCGCCGATCTGGACTGGGATGTGATGGCGGGTATCGGCTACAAATGGAATGACTCCATTTCGGCAATGGCCGGCTATCGCGCTCTTGGCGTGAACTACAGTGACGACACCCTGACCAGCGACATCGTCGAGCACGGCCCGATCCTTGGCGTCGTCTTCCATTTCTGAGATCGGATGAAGGCACTCGCGGCGCTGTCGCGAGTGCTTTTTCACTGGTCGAAGGCGAAAACCTTCTTCCAGTCTTTCTTCATGTCGACCACCAGCCAATTGCGGCCCTCCGCCTCGTCGAGCGCCTTGTCCAGTTTTCCAAAGGCTGATTCACGGTCATAGGCATATTCGCGGGCTGCGTCGGTGTGGTGGACCAGCAGGCCAAAGCTCGAGCCTTTACCTGACGTCGCCCAGCGCAGCATTTCGTAATCTCCATCCGAGTTGCCGGCCGCGAATATCGGCTTGAGGCCGATGAACTTGTTTATGCCGACGGGCTTGCCCGGGCCGTCGTCGACGAAGTCGATCTTCGGCAAACGTTTGAGAACCGGTACATCGCCGACGAGTTCGTATTCGGTCGCGATCGTGCTGCCGACGACCTGCTCGGGCGGGATGCCGTAGAGCTGTTGCGTGACGGGACGCATGAACTCGATGCCGCCGCCGGAGACGATATAGGTGCGAAAGCCGTTGGCACGCAGATAGTCCAGCAGCTCGCGCATCGGCAGGTAGGTCATCTCGGTAAAAGGCTTGCCTGTCTTGGGATGTTTCGACGTGGCGAACCAGTCCGTGGCGATCTTGGTGAACTCGTCTGTTGTCATGCCGGCATGCGTTGCCATCATGAGTTCCACCATGCCCTTTTCACCAGCCTTGGCTATGCCTTTCAGATCGCCATCGAGAACGCTCTTGAAGGGCTCCTTGGTCTTCCATTCCGGATGCTGGGGTGCCAGCGCCTTGACGCGATCGAGTACGAAACCAAGCTGGATATAATAGGGCTGCTCGGACCAGAGCGTGCCATCATTGTCGAAGACGGCGATGCGGTTCTCCGGCGCCACATAAGCCTCTCCGCCTTCCGTCGTGGTTGCCCTAACGAAATCCGTGATGCGTGTTTTGGCGGATGTGTCGTTCCAGGAGGGCAATACCTCTTGCGCGGACACTGGGCTGCATGTGGCCGTGATCAGAAGAATGACTGCGATGGCAAGGCAAGCAAGGCAGGCATCAAAGGCTCGAACGGATCGTCTCATGGACATCCTCCGGTGAAGCTGAAATTCTCTTAATGCAGCGGAAACCGAGATGGCTGGTCGAGGTATCCTCCGGCTCGGCATGGCGCGCGGCGGGGCGATAGCGGCGGCAGTAGTTCGGTGCGCAGAGATGCGAGCCGCCCTTCAAGACCCGTCGCGGAATGCGGATGCTCGGTTGGCGCGGGTCGTAACTGGCTTCCACGCCGCCGCCGCGCGGATTGGCAGGAATGCAGCAGGCTTTTGCGGCGGGCTCGGGATGGCCGTCGGACCAGTAGTCAGTGGTCCATTCCCAGACATTGCCGATCATGTCGTAAAGCCCGTAACCATTCGGCGGGAAGCTGCGAACGGGCGAAGTCCGTTCATGGCCCTTCGGCTTTGCCGACATGACGGGGAAGGTTCCCTGCCAGGTGTTGGCCATGGGAATGCCGCCAGGCATCAGTTCGTCGCCCCACGCAAATTCCACATCGTCGAGACCGCCGCGGGCTGCGAGTTCCCATTCCGCTTCAGTCGGCAGGTCGAGGCCGGCCCAATCCGCATAGGCCTTCGCGTCGCACCAGGCGATGTGCACGACAGGATGGTCGAGCTTGCCGCGCAGGTCGCTCAGACCGCCGAGCGGCCGGCGCCAGTTCGCGCCGAACTTGAAGGTCCACCATTGAGTGATATCGGGGCCTTCAACCTTTTTCGGCTGAAAGAAGACAAGCGATCCGGCGCGCAGCATCTCTGGCCTGGCGCCGGGATAGTCCTTTGCCTCAGGTGCCTTCTCGGCTGACGTCACGTAACCGGTCGCCCTGACGAATTCGGTGAACCTGCGGTTCGTGACGGGGATTTCGTCGATCCAGAAGCCATCGACCTTTACCGGATGGGCGGGAGCCTCTTCGGGATAGTGGTCATTGGAGCCCATCATGAAGGTCCGGCCCGGAATCCAGACCATGCCTTCGGGCGCCGCACCGGGCCTCTGCTGATCGTCGAATGCCAATGCCATCACCGCCTCCGGAATATGCGCCGGAAGCTTCGCGCGTATGTAGAAGGGAAGGAAGTACGTTACGGTAAACACGCCCGCGGATGGTGTAACGGCAGGCGTAAATTTACGGCACCAGCTGCTCCGGCTGGCTACGCCCCTTCCTGCATTGTTAAGCAGGGACCGCGGCGTATTATCTGGCCAGGTCTCTTCCGTTGACGGCGATCGGATTGAGCGGCGGCAGCGCTGGCGGTTTTCTATCTCTGATCGTTGCGTCTCTCCGGGCGACGGCCCTGATGATCGCCGCCCTGTCGATGTCAGGTCCGACCTGTGCTCCAAAAAGCTTGCGTTCCAAAAGCTCAATCTGGTGCCTGAGGACGGGGGAACTTTCCCTTGCGACCCAGTCGGCGATGGTCCGGTATCCGCATTGGAAGGCCCAGGCCTGCAGGGCCGCATAGACCGCGGTTTCGTTGCCGCTCCTGATGGTCTGCTTCATCCGGTGAAGCCGGTATGAGCGGGAATTTTGCCTGAGATCCCGGTGTTTCGTGCGCCATGCTGCGAAGCGGGGAATGAGCTGCCGGAGAAGGAAGGCGACAGCTGCCAGGACAACGGCTACCGCGGCAATGAGCCAGATGCTGATCTGCTGCGATCGACGGTCTTCTTGCTGTTCAAGCTGCGGTGCGATCGCCTCTTTGGCCGCTGCGGCGCCGACCGTGACCTTGATGTCGGGAAGTGTCGCGGTTTTCTCGGCTTTGCTGTCCACATCGAACCAGGGGTAGGAAACCGCCGGTATGTCGAATGTGCCGGCGGCGGGGGCTGTGTAGACGATCGTTTCGGTGTGCCGGCTGGCTGTTTCCCGGTTCATTTCTATGCCGTCTTCGATCTTCGGCGGCTTCACATATTGCTGCAGGCCGGCTGCGCTGCCGAGTTCCACCGGCGGCATCATCATCGCCTGCGTGTCCAGGGCCGTGATGGTGATGGTGCGCGAAAACGCATCGCCGGCCTTCAGCTTGGTTGGATCGCGATCGAAGGATTGCTCGATCGTCAGGCCGTGTGCGACAAAACCCGGCTGGCTTGGCAGGGCGTTGCCGCCAACGGTGAAGGAAATGCCGGGCATGGTCACCGTCGCCTTCGTCGGCTTTCCGTCCACGCCATATCCGAGTTCAATCGGAATATCCGGCAGGCTGTAGGGGCCGGATGCTTCCGGTACGATCGCATAGCTGCGGCGGATGCCGGAATATTGCACACCGTCGATGGTCTGTGTCAGGTTCACGCTGCGCTCCTCCGGCAGGGTGACCATGGCATTGGGAACGTCGAACAGAGGAAACTGCGGCGGTGAGGTGAAGAAATTGGGCACGAAGACATCCACCGTCAGGCGTACCTGCTGTCCCGGCACGATCTCGCCGCTGCCTTCGATCGCGGCACGAGCAAAAGGTTCGGCGGCGAGCGCATTTCCCGACAGGAGCAACCAAAGCGACAGGGTAAAGCGCATCATGGCTTTTGTCCCTGTGCTTCAAGGGCGAACTTGCGCGCCATGAGGTCCGCCGGGCTCGCCTGGATGTTCTTCATCCACATTTCCGACGTCTGTTCGGCGATGCTTACCTGGCCTTCCTTGCCCTGCTTTCCCTTGTCGTCGAACTGAACGCTGTCAGGCTTCAGATTCGGGTCCTGTTGCTGTTGTTCCTGCTCCTTGTCCTGCTGCTCTTTCAGCAATCGCTCTGCGATAATGAGATCGGCTTGAGCCTCCGGCCAGTCCTTCCGTTTTTCAATCGCCTTCTGATAGGCCGTGACGGCCTCCTCGAATTTGCCGAGGTGCAGAAGCGTGTTTGCCTGATTGTACCAGCTCTCGGCCGTATCGACGGCGGCAAAGGCATCGAGTGCATCCTGAAAGCGGCCGGCCCTGTAAAGTGCTGCACCCTTCCACATCGGGTTTCGGAAATGGTCGGCTGCCCCCTCAAAATCACCCTGTTCAAAAGCCAGTCGGCCCTGCTGGTCCGGCGTCAGCCATAGATCGACGAAACCAGCCGCTTCCGCCGGAGATGGCATCAGTAGCCGGAAAGCGAGAAGCACGGCGCCGACCCTGACCACCCAGCCACGCCTGAAGGAAAAAGCAAGCAGCAAGGCAATCGGGGCGACCAGCCACCAGCCGGCATCACGCCAGCGATTGCCCTCGGACGCCTGCGCATCGGAAAAGTTCTTGCTGACGCGCTGGATGATCCAGCGCACATCGGTATCGTCGTCACTGATGGTGGCGACGTCAGCCCCCGTTGCCGATTGCAGCTGTTTCAGGGCCCCCATATCGAGCTTGGGCAATAGACGCCCGCCACCGGCGTTGGTCAGGAAGTTTCCGTCGGCCGTCCTGACCGGTCCGCCCTCGGCGGTGCCGATACCTAGAATGATGATGCCGTTGGCATTCGCCGCCTTGAGCGCATCGACCCCGGCCGGTTCGATGCCGTCGGTCAGGAAGACGATCGTGCCGGTCGTATTCTCCGACTTGAACAGGCTGTTCGATAGCGAAAGTGCGTCGGGCGTGCTCTTGCCGGGCTTGGGCATAATGCGTGTCGCCAGCGCATCCGAATAGCTCTCGATCAGGGAGGCATCCTCCGTCAGCGGAACGACGAGATGGGCGGTGCCGGCATAAGCGACGATCGCGGTCTTTGCTCCTGGTCGCGCAGCGAGAATATCGTGGATCTTCAGCTTGGCGCGTTCGATGCGACTGGGGCTGATGTCGATCGCATCCATGGTCGAGGAAAGATCAACGGCAATGACGAGGGGCGCGGTATCCTCGACAAAGGGCGGTGCTTCGCGCCGCCATGACGGACCTGCCGCGGCGATCGTGCCCAAAGCCATCAAGCCGGCCAGAAGCCATGAGGGATTGATGCGGCTATGGCGGTTTGCCTCGACAATCAGTTTGTCGAGCAGGTGCGGCGCGATCATGCCCTTCCAGCGGTCGCGAATATCGTCCGACCGGGCTGCAAGCCAGAGGATGAGGGGCGGAACGAGCAAGACGAGCAGCCACCACGGGCGCAGAAAATGAAGATCGGTGATCACGCCGCTGCCCTCCGGCGGATCAGGCCCAGAGAGCCTGCGAAGAGATGATAGAGCGCGAGAATGGCGATCGCAGCGCCCAACGGCCAATGGAAAAGTTCGATACGCGGCCGCCAGGACACCACCTTCTGTTCGTCAGGCGTAATCTGATCCAGAACGTCGTATATTGCCGCGAGCTGGTTCTGGTCGCCGCCGAAGAAATAGCGTCCGCCGGTATCGGTGGCGATCTTCTGCAATGTGGCCGTATCCAGCTTGTCCTCGCCTGTCGCGGCGGGATCACCGATGCCGATTGCATGAATGGTAATGTCATTTCTTCCGGCGATCTCTGCCGCCTTCAGCGGCGGCATCTTGCTTGCCGTATCATTGCCATCGGTCAGCAGGATCAGGACTTTTTCGCGTGCCGTGGTCTTTTCGAACATTCTGAGCGCAAGGCCGATCGAATCCCCGAGCGATGTGCGTGGGCCGGCGATCCCGGGCAGCAATCCGTTGATCATCAGCCGGACGAGTTCATGGTCCATGGTGAAAGGTGCAAGCGGGTAGGGCGCATCGCCGAAGGCGATCAGGCCCAGGCGGTCGTGAGGCCGTTTCGTGACAAAATCGGAGACCACGGACCGTACCGCATCGACACGTGCTCCAAGGCTGCCATCGGGCACCGGAAAATCACGCGTCTCCATCGATTGCGAGAGATCGAGCGCAAGCAGGATATCGCGCTGCGGCTCCGTCTTTTCGAGGGGTGGCTCGACGAATTGCGGCCGGGCAAGCGCCAGCACAACAAGGCACCAGGCAAGCCCCTCGGCGATCGTCTGCAGCAGGGTCCGTTTCGGCACGACCGAACCTTCGGTCGGCTGAACCCCTGCGGCACGTGTGACCTGATCGAAGAACGGCAGGCGGATTGATGCCGATGTTTCTCGATGAGGCGGCAGCAGCCACCAGATCAGCAAGGGGAGCGGAAGCAGCAGAAGCAGCCACGGATACTCAAGCTGATACATGGTGCCCCCTGATCCATCGCCTTGACTTGAGGACGAGTTCATCGGTGCTATCAGGAGGAAGAGCGGCAATGGCCGCGCTGTCGTGATATTCGAGATCATCAAGCAGGCGCGCCAGTGCGCCGGCCCCTCCGCTCTGGTTCAGACGCTCAATCCATGCCCGACCGGTCACCGACGCGACATCGCTCCTCGGCCATGCCGCGAGCGCCGTCCGCTTGAGCAGTTCCGTGAGTTCGTGGATGCCCTTGTCGCGGCGTGCCGGGTTGCGGATGTCGGTTTCGATAGCGGCAAGCATCCGGAGCGCCTCCCGCCGGTAGGCATTGCGGCGATATCGCCTGAGCCAGACAAGGATGGCCGATAGCAGCGCGATGACGAGCAATGCACCCAATGCCGCCCAACCCCAGGTTTGGGGCAACCAGGAGACCGGCGGCGGAACTGCGATGTCATGCAAAGAGCGGAGCGCCGTCTGGGTCATTGGATCGAGTTGGACTGTCTGCTCCATCAGCGCCTCCGCTGCCGCCAGGCGGATTGTTCGAGCAGGCGGCGCAGCTGCGGGGCAGTCTCCTCCGCCGTCGAGACAGGGAGCATGGGGAGGCCGAGTTCACGCTGCCAGGCCATCAGTTCGCGACCGCGATTGCGAGCGAAAGTGTCGATGGATTTCCGCACGCCGGCTTGGCTCAGTGACAGTTCGGCCTGCAATCCGCCGCCGCTGATGACGATATCGGCGGATTTGGGAAGCTCCAGAAGGAATGGGTCGTAGATCAAAAGACAGATCACGTCGTTGCGGGCGGAGAGCGCCAAAAGCAGGTCGCGGGTCGCTTCGCCGTGTCCGCTGAAATCGCTGATGATGACGACGAGATGATCGTGATGGGCGATGCCTGTGACGCGGCGCAGCACGTCATCGAGTGAACCCGGCGAGGGCGTGCCGGCAAAGGCGGCTTTCAGCGCGGCATTCCTGGTGGCGATCTTGTCGGCAAGAGCGATGACGGCATTGCGGCTACGATGCGGCTTTACTTCCTCGATGTCGCCATCCCCAAAGATAAAACCGCCCACCCGATCGCCTGATCCCAGGATGCGCCAGGCACAGAGCATGGCTGCTTCGGCGGCAGTGACGGATTTCATGGCGCGGCGGCTGCCGAAAAACATATTGATCCGCTGGTCGACGACGAGGATTGCCGGCCGCTCCTTCTCCTCGCCGTAGATGCGGACGACCGGCGTGCCGGTGCGCGCCGTCACGCGCCAGTCGATGGAGCGGATATCGTCGCCCGGCAGATAATCCCGCAATTCCTCGAAGATCAGGCCGCGGCCGCGTAGGGCTGACTGCATCCGGCCGGCGAGCTGCTGATGGCTTTTTGCTTTCTGGACGAAAGTCAGATTGCGGGCACGACCCTCGAGAGCGACGAGCTGTTCCGTCGTGACATAGACGCCGTCGCTGCTGAGGGCGCCCGTGCTCATGAGACCGCAACCAGTTCGGTGATGCGATCGATGACCTGATCGGCGCTCGTATTGGCGGCATGGGCCTCGTAAGACAGGATGAGGCGATGGCGAAAGACATCGTTGACAATCGCCTTCACATCGTCGGGGGTTACATAGTCGCGACCCTTCAGCCAGGCATATGCGCGGGAGACCTTGTCGAGGCTGATGGCGCCGCGCGGGCTGACGCCAACCTGCAGGAGGCTCGCCAGATCCTTGTCGTAGCGATCCGGGTAACGCGTGGCGAAGACGAGAGCGACGATATATTTCTCGACCGGTTCGGAGACCGTCACCGCACCGATTTCCTTGCGGGCATCGAAGACCGCCTGTGGGTTCAGTCGCTCGGTGGCCGGAGCGGCGCCTTTGCTGTGGGCACTGTTCTCCTCGTCCCGGTTGAGACGCATGATCGCGGCTTCCGATTGCTCATCGGGATAGGTGACCTCGACATGCATGAGGAAGCGGTCGAGTTGCGCCTCGGGCAGGGGATAGGTGCCCTCCTGCTCGATCGGGTTTTGCGTCGCCATGACCATGAAGAGATCAGGCAGCGGATAACTCTTGCCGCCGACGGTGACCTGCCGTTCCTCCATCGCCTCCAGAAGGGCGGACTGCACCTTGGCGGGCGCACGGTTGATCTCGTCGGCAAGAATGAGATTGGCGAAGATCGGTCCCTGCTGAAACTTGAATTCGCCCTTGCCGCCTTCCGAGAAATAGATCTCCGATCCGGTAATATCGGCAGGCAGCAGGTCCGGCGTGAATTGGACGCGCGAAAGCTCTGAATCGAGGTTTTTTGCGAGGCTCTTGATCGCCCGCGTCTTGGCCAGTCCCGGCAGGCCTTCGACAAGAAGATGGCCGTTGGCGAGCAGACCGAGCAGCAAGCGCTCGACCATCGCCTCCTGGCCGATGATCGACTGGCCGATGCGCTTGCCGAGATCGAGGATGTCGTCGCGTGCCGTCATGGGAGCCTCGCCAATTGCGTTGGGGCGCGGCGAAATCGCCGCGCCGGTCTTGGTCGGGAGAAAGAGCTACCGACTTCCTCCCGGATTCTGGTCGAGCGAACTCATCAGGGCCGCGATCATCTGGTCGACGCTGAAGCTTGCGGGCCGTTGGCTCGGTGGGTATTCGCGGAAGGTCTGGAGGAAGGGTGCGACCTTGTAGACGCCATATTGGACGATATAGGCATTCTTCATCACCCAGTCATAATATTGATCCGACACGACATCCGCGCGCTCGTAGGGATCCATCCGCAGGTTGAACACTTTCGGCACCCGCAGGCAGGTGAAGGGGTTCGCCCATACCACGAAGCCTCCCGGTTGGCGCTGTTCGCAGAAGACGATCTTCCAGTTGCCGTAGCGATAGGCGACGAGTTCACCGTCGTCGTTGAAGTAGAAGAACTCGTCACGCGCCGACTTCGGCTGTTGTCCCGTCAGGTAGGGGAGCTGGTTGTAGCCGTCGAGGTGAACCTTGAACTGATTGCCGCTGATCGAGGTGCCTTTCGCAAGCCTATCCTTGATATCGCCGTCGCCGGCGGCGGCGAGCAGGGTCGGGAACCAGTCGAGCCCGGACATCATATCGTTCGAGACTTCGCCGGCCTTGATCTTGCCGGGCCAGCGGATGATCGCGGGAACACGGAACGCGCCTTCCCAGTTCGTATCCTTCTCACTGCGGAATGCGGTCGTTGCCGCGTCGGGCCACGAGAACTGGTTGGGGCCGTTATCGGTTGTGTAGACGACGATCGTGTTGTCCGCGACATTCAGGTCGTCGAGCGCTTTCAACAGCTTGCCGACATCGCCGTCATGCTCGACCATGCCGTCGGCATAGTCGTTGCCCGGCATGCCGCTTTGCCCCTTCATCGATTCCCGCACGTGGGTGAAGACATGCATGCGGGTCGTGTTCATCCAGGTGAAGAAGGGCTTGCCGGCCTTCACCTGTCTGTCCATGAAGTCGATCGCGGCTGCGGTCGTCTCGTCGTCGATCGTTTCCATGCGCTTTGTGTTGAGCGCGCCGGTATCCTCGATCTTGCCGTCGGCAGACGCCTTCAGGACGCCGCGTGGCGAATTGGTGCGCACGAATTCCGCGTCGTCTTTCGGATAATAGGGACGTTCGGGCTCTTCCTCGGCGTTGAGGTGGTAGAGATTACCGTAGAATTCATCGAAGCCGTGATTGGTCGGGAGGAATTCGTCGCGGTCGCCGAGATGGTTCTTGCCGAACTGGCCCGTCGCATAACCGAGCGGCTTCAGGGCCTGGGCGATGGTGATGTCCCGCGGCTGCAGGCCGACGGTGGCGCCGGGAATGCCGACCTTGCAGAGGCCGGTGCGCAGGCAGACCTGGCCGGTGATGAAGGTGGAGCGCCCGGCCGTGCAGCTGTTTTCGGCGTAATAATCGGTGAACATCAGGCCTTCCTTGGCCAGACGGTCGATATTCGGGGTCCTGTAGCCCATCACGCCGAAGGAATAGGCGCTGATATTGGTCTGGCCGATATCGTCACCGAAGATGACGAGAATGTTCGGCTTGTCGGGTGTCGGTGCAGGGGCTGGCGCGGCCGGGGCGGCGGGGGACGCTTCCTGGGCATAGGCCGATGAAATGAAAGGTGCTGCGGCAAGGCTCATTGCCACTGCTGCCGTCGCCGAAAGAAGTCTGCCGGAGAGTGTCGTGGCCATCACGTTCTCCCCGCCGCAAGGTCGTTCAACATTACGCTCTCCCTGGTGTCGGGCAGGCCGGAGCCCGCCGGAACTGGATCGTCGCCATTCGACCGGGAGAGACTTCTACTTTGAGGCCATCTGCGGAAGTACGTTACCGTAAATGCCGATGTTGCTGGACGTAACCGCCCACGTAAATCGCGTTCGTTACTGCGTCAGCGGCTGCGATTGCGGATCGGCGCGAAGAGTATCTTCGACTTCTACTGGTTTTGCGGCGGTTGGCAGAGGCTGTCCGACGATCGTCAGCGGCGCGGCTACCGCCGTGCCGGCGACCTTGCCCACAGTCTGCACCGTACCGCCTACGACGGCGGCAACGCCTTCGCCGAGCGTGATGTTGGAATCCGTCAGGGTCTGGCCCGTCATCAACCGCTGGCCGATGAGCTGCACGATTTCGGGGCTTTCGGCAAACTTGCCGTGATTGAGCTTGTCGCCGGTGTCGACCTTGGTCAGATCGATCGCGGTAATGCCGGCTTCTTCCAGCCGGCTGCGATAGGGCTCCTTGGACGGGTCGATGGCACCGAGCCGGGAGACTTTTCCGGTGATGAAGCTCGAGACTGCCAGAGCCCGATCATCCTGCGAGACGAAGATCGTGAATTTCGGACGGGGTGTGCCCATTTCCACGAACTGCTTGGCAAAGACCTGTATGTCGATATCGGGGGAGGCAAGAATGACATCGCGGATCTTGGTGTTCACATGCCCGTCACGGATGCCCATCTGGCGCAGGGATTCCATGGCAAGCCAGGTTCCCATCGAATGCGCAAGAATGGTGATATCCTTGACGCTTGGATCCTGGGCGAGGATTCGCAGCGCCTGTTCGAGTGCCGTGCGCGAATAGTTCGTGCTTTCCTTGTCGTATTCATAGGCCGTCAGCTTCGCACGCGAAGGCCAGGTGAAAAGGACCGGCGTCGCCTTCATGCCGCTGTCGTGAACGATCTGGGCGAGACGGAAGACGGAGTCCTCATAGGTATTGTTGAAGCCGTGTATGAAAACGAGTGCGTGGCCGTCGACCAGATGCTGCTGGAACCAGGCACGCCCTTCAGCCCGCGTCTCGAGCTGCTCGACCCGCGTGACCGCGAAATCTGTCGCCGGGTTCGGCGGCAGCTTTTCGGGCCACTGTACGGTGCCGGCCGCACGCTTCGGCGGAATGGAAATTGCGATATCCGTCAGGTAGGGTTTCGGACTGCGCTCTCCATTGAAAAGCGTCGCAGGATTTGCGGAAGGCTGACGGGTGGTCGCCACCAGCATTTCGACCTGTGAGGTTTTCGGAGTATTGGCCGTGAGGACGACAGGGGTCATCACCCCGGTCGGATGGCCGCAGCCTGCCAGCACGGAAAGTGCGGCGAGGAGAATGCGTCGCAGCATGATCACTTCCTGGTTCAACAGTCCGGCACTCTAGGCCGCGGCAAATCGCGGATGGAAGTAAGTTACCGTAAATGCGGGTGTTAATACGAGTCTTTATAGCAGCCTCGACAGCGACGAGGTGAAGGGGCGCGAATTCAACGGGAGGCCTGCGCTTCACCCACGATGACTGCGCCTCCCTGCGCCGGGGTGGCTGCTTTTTCCTGTGAGAGCAAGGTCTGCTGCTGCACCTCGCTATCGGAGGCGCTGCGCCAGAATTGCCAGCCTTCGCCCTGTATAAGACCGCTGTCGGTGAGATCCTTCCAGTGGCTGAAGGTGCCAGTACCAGTATAGACGAAATTGCGGGCGTCTTCGGGGGAGGAATACATCGTGTATTCGGCAGTATGCTCCGAGCGGTTGGCGGGATCGGCGACCTTGTTGAGGAAGCTCGACAGAAACTTGAAGTGCAGGAGGGCGCTGGTGATACCAACGGCGCCGCGCATTTCACCAAGGTTCAGTGCGAGCGGCCAGACCTGGTGCGAGGATTTGAGATAGAGGCGCTCGCCGGATACGTAGATCAGCGGGATCTTGTTGAGCGCAGGGCCATCCCAGATGCGGCCGCGAAAATAGACGCGACCTCGTACCCCGCCCTTGATCCAGATGGTGCGACTGTTCCTGTCGAAATGCGATTCATAGCCTGAGCGATCGAAGAGGCTGCAGACTTCGAGCGGATTGCGGCCGGGCTCGCAGACGTTTTCGCTGACGGGATTGCGGCTGTACATGTCAATCATGACCGAGCGCAGCGAGCGGGCGCCAACGGATTCCATGTAGGCGGTCAACTGGCTGATCGAACGCGTATCGCAATGCGGATAGACCAGAAACTCGTCCGCATCGACATAGAGAACCCATTTCTCCTGGCAGTGACGGTTCATGACAGCGTTGATCCAGTCATTGCCAAAGCGCGCAGCCTTGTAGGAACCGTTGGCTGACAGCAGTGAAACATCCTCCATCCCGGACAGGAGCTCGACCGTGCCGTCGCTTGAGCCGTTGTCGATGCAGATGAAATGCTCGACACCGAGATCGCGATAATATTGCAGGAAGAACTCCATCCGGTGTCCTTCGTCGCGGATCACGCAGATCAGCACGTGGCGTGCCTGCTTCAGGCTGTCGCGAAGGCCGGCATAGCCGATCTGGCCGGCCTTCAGCGAACGGCGCAGACGGGCCTTGGCGTAGTGTGAGATGCTGGTCGTCAAAGCACTCATTTCTGCTCCTGAACACTCGCGCCGGCTCTGATGACCAGCTCTGCCTGCAGGGATCGGGCCAATTTTTCGTCAGACGACATAGTCGCCGGCGAGCAGCGTCTGCACGCGTGGATTGGGCATCTCATTCTGCAGGGCATGTCTCACGCGCTCGCGCATCGAACGATATTTGTAGACCATCTTGCGATCGAAGCTGATGCCCCGGTAGAGCGCGTTGTAGGCCGGGTGCGTTTTGCGCAGGTCGATGTAGACTTGGCTTTCGGTGTCGCTCCACGGGAAGAAGGTGCCGTGCCAGGGTTTGGGATGCGCCATGTAGTGGACGATGGCAAGCGAGGACATGTCCACCAGATGCAGAAATTGCTTGGGGAAGTTCCAGCGGTTCGACACCAGGATGAGCGAGGAGCCGCAGACATAGTTCAGCGCGCCCTGATCATGCTTGCCATCGCAAGCCTCCGGGTTCGTGGCAAAGAGCTGCAGTGCTTCCGGTCCGATCCAGCCGTCGCGGTGGAATTTCAACACGCCGGCATTGAAATAATTGCTGTCCTTGCCGTTTTGCAGCAGTCCATGAATGGACGTGTAATCGCGGGCTGCGAAGAATTTTCCGGGAGGAGCGAACGCATTTTCGAGATCGGCAAGGCTGCTGACGATCTGCGTGTCGCCGTCCAGATAGATGATCTGGGTATAGTTGTCAGGCAGGATCTGTGCGAGCACGAGCTTGGCCATGGTGCTGACGCTGATGCGGCCCATGAAATGCGAACCGTCGAGCTTGCCGAGAGATTCGTGCAGCGCTTCCGTCGCGTCCATCAACGTGACGCCGCTAAGCGCCAGCAGGCTTTTCAGCTCTTCGAAATTGTCGAGGTGTTCCGACATGAGAACACAGACATCCGTCTCGGGATTTGCAAACTTCCGCGCCTGCAGTGCCGAAAGAATAGTGGGGAAAGAATATTCGACATCCGTAACGTAGGCCACGCACTGATTACTCATGGTACAATCCTTCTCGCAGTTCTTCGTCTCGAAGTGCCTTTATTCAAATCCGTCAAAAATTTACCGTTGTTGAGGTGCTGTCTCCCACTTGTCGCAAGCGGGAAATTTTTCATCCGATCGCGAGCCAATCGTGCCTCTTCGGCGGTTTGATCACGATGGATTGTGGGAAAATTAACCATTGCTATCGCTCCACTACCAAAAGCTGGGTGTTGTGGATCTGGTCCTGTAATGTGAAAACCGGCGCAGGGCTCGGTGGGACGATAGAAAGGAATAAGGCATCGCAATGCTGAACGGCACAATCATTGTGATACTGATTTCGCTCGCAGCCGGAGCAGCCATTCGCGCCTGGGCCTTCGCGATTTTCGCGATTATTGTAGCTCTTGGTTTCGGCATCGTAGCCCATCAAAACACGTCGCTGCTTGAAGCCGCGCTTTATGGTCTCGGTATCCTCCTGCTCATGCAGGTCTGCTATGTGACGGGGGTCTTTGCGACCGGCTTCTGGCGCCGCAGCCGCAAGTCGTCCAAGGAAAGCGCCATCACCGATCAGGCGCCTGTGCCGAGCGAGCGGCAAGGCTGACGTAACCGACATTTTTTCCGCCCCGCGCATCATCGCGACGAAAATACCGGCGTACTCATCAGAGATGCCGGTGTCCTCTGCAGGCGGGCCATACGGTTCGTCAGCGGGTAGGGCGCGGTCAGGCAACCGCTTGCAAGTCCAGCCGTGATGCTGAAAAGCAGGCCGAGATCGGTGCTGCTTCCGGAGATCGTTGCCGAGGCGATCTGTGCGACGGAGGCGAAAACCGCCGCCATGCCGATCGCCCGGTTTTCACGGTTCACCAGTTTGCTGCGAGCCGCAGCCTTCAGCAGGCTATAGAGGAAGAGCAGGAAGAGAGCAGTGCCGGTAAGGCCGACATTCGACAGAAGGGCTGCGGCGAAGCTCGATGCCCGCACCGTACCGAGCCCCGCTCCGAAGGTCGCCGTTTCGATGAAGGAGATCAGCGCCAGCGTGTTCCAGGCGGTACGTTCTTCGCCGGATTGGGATTCGAGCTTGTTGGCAACTGTTGCATTCGCCAGGTCGCCAATGGCGTTCCAGGCACTCGGGATCAGCGCCACGGCCATGATTAGACAGGGCACCATAAGCAGCATGATCAAAAGGAAGGTTGCATAGGGACGAGTCGCCTGGCCGCTCAGAAGGCGCCTCAGGCTGAACAGCACTGCAACCACGATCATGAAGAGACCGGCGGCATAGGCGGTCGTCGAGGTACAGAGGATGACGGTGAGGCCGACCGATATCGTCGCAAAGCCGGTGAAACGGCTCGGAAAGCGCTCAAGCCACAGGATGAGTGTGAAAGAGAAGAAGACCAAGGCTGCTGCGCCGTAGGCACTTGCCTCCGGGAAGGAGCCGACGATACGCTTGAAACCGCCGATCACTTCGGCCGTGTGCATCGTGTAGTTGGCGTTTCGAATGAAATCGAGCAGGTCGGGCTGGCCGATCGTGAAGGTCGCAATATCGACGAGGGCGAAACCGAGGCAGATGAGCGCCGTAACGATGAGCTGGCGGGCAATGAAGCGTCCATGTCCAAGCCGGGCAAAACCACAGACAATGGCGAAGCATATGAGATCGCCGAGCAAGTAGACGGACTGCGTGAGATTGGAGGAACCCGGCGCCAGCGGCGACGCCATGATCGACATCAAGCCGGAACTGCTGCGTGCGGATGAATACACCAATGTCGCGCCGGCGAAAATGCGCGGCAGGAAGAAGGCCGATACCGCAGAAAACAGGACATAGGCAGCAAACCAGAAGCCGGGGCCGGGATAGGCGAGACTTGTCAGCGCCGCCTGTTTCTGCCGCGGACGCAGCAGCACACCGATCGTCACGAAGAGCAGCAGGAGATGGCTCGGCTGAATGCTGCTGCCGCCGAGGGCGGGAAGTTGGAAGGCTGCGGCCGCGCCGAGCAGCGTGGAGATGCAGAGCGCCGTGATCGCAAAGCGGAATCCATAATAGACGAGCGCCAGGCCAAGCAGGAAGACGAGGAAGCCGATCGGTTCAATTGTCATGCAGAAACCTCCGAGCCGGGTCGAAGATTTTCCATAGATGCGGACATGAACTCAATTCCGACGCTAACAGGCATATTCCTACCGTGGTCTCCTAGTTCGATCCCGTCTGCGGTACCCATTCCGGACGGGGCGCATCGCTTCGGGCTACATTGGGAACGAGGGCGCCGGCCGGCTGCTGAGGCTGCGATGCCGCAGAGGAGGCATCCGCGGCTGCCTCGACGCCGATTTCGATGATGTCGTGCGGCAACAGGGCCGTGTTCTCGTCTGCGACGATATTGCTGTAACTGCCATCCTCGTTGCGACGAACGATCTTGAAGTTCTTCTTCGTCGTTCCGAGCAGGGTCGATTCCGCGCCCATGCGGGCGAGTTCCGCACTATATCCGGCCTGGTCGCCGAGCAGTTGCGCCACCTGCATGTCGATCCCCGCCTTGTTGATCGCGAGGCTGATCGTGTTCAGCTCCTGCTGGTTTTCGGCATTGCGCTTGTTGATGACATCAGCCTTTTCGCGCTGGCTCTCGTTCAAGCCCTGACGGGATTTGGTGAGTGCGATCTCCAGATCCAGCAGTTCGCTTTGAGTTTCGGCCAAGCTCCGATCGACGGAAAATTGGCGGGTATTGCTGGTCAAGCCCTTGCTGACGAGGCTGTTGACGTTGTTTAGCTCCTGCTGTGCGAGATCGATCTGCCGCTTCTGGGAGACAACCTTGGCTTCGAGAGACTGGATTTCCTGGGTGTAGAGACGGCTCAGATCATCAGCCGCCTCGACCTTGCTGTTGGTCTCGACAGCTCTCAGGCGCATCAGGTTCAGTTCCTCTGCCTTGAGCTTGCCGATGTCGGGCACACCGCCGATCTCCGAGGGAATGTCGAAATCGGGCTGACCGGCAATCTCGGCCCGCAGGCGCGCAGCGCGCATCAGGAGATCGCGGCGGTTCAAGACGGCTGTGCGATAGTCGCCGGCTGCCTGAATGCGGTCCCTGTCATAGTAGCTGCTCTCGTCACGCGCCCGCATATAGCCGCCAGCAATGCTGACGGCTTTCATGACAGTCATGTTGGCCTCGAAGGGATAGCGTCCCGGCCGCTCGATGCTGCCGTTGACGAAGATCGGCGCATGCTGGTCGATCTCGACAGCGATGAAAGGTCTTCCGGGAAGGTCGGCTTTTTCAGCCAACGCGTCTGAAATGGTCTCCGACAATTGCTCGGTCGTCTGCCCGGAGGCCCTGATCTGACCGGCAATCGGGATCGACAGATTGCCGGCATCATCGACGTTGTAGGTTCCGTCGAGAGCTTCCCAACTTGCATATTTGGAGTCGGTGGAACGCCATTCCACGACCCGAAGTTTTATCTTGTCCTCGGGAACGAGCGTGTAGTTGTCGGCATGGGCGGCAGTCCATCCCAGCAGGCAGGTGAAGACGGCGGCAAGGCCAGCGAGCGTAAGACGATCAGGGAAAGACATAAGCCTCATGGCGTCTGTTACCTCCGTTTTGCCGCGATGGATGGCGAAGACATCTCGCGATTTGAGGACTGGCTGAGTTCGAGGATGCGCATGGGTGATGCGCGTCCCATCAGAAGGTCGGACAAAGCCAGGAAATTGCCGTTCAGTCGGCCACGACGGTCAACTGCGCGATCATTGAGAAGGGTGCCGCGGGCGTTGGCCAGGATATTGCGGCCGATCTGCGCCAGAGCACGGGTCAGGGACATCGTGCCCTTACGCAGCAGATGCACGGGATTTGCGACTTGCGAATAGCCGAGCCTCTTGCCGGGCTGGCGTCCGGACTTGACGCCGAGATGTACGCCGCAAGCGCCCGAAATACGCACCGACCGTCCGTAGCGCGCTATAGATCGGCTGAAGTCGACATCCTCCAGCCAGCCATAGAGCGGCAATTCTTCATCGAAAGCGAGCCCGTGACTTAGAATTGGCGCCAGCCGAACCGCCATGTTGCATCCGTAGGCGTTATAGACTTCCGTCACCTGCTCGTCTCTTTCGCTTGCGGTCTTGATGACATGCATGGCTTCGGACTGGGTCAGCCCCTTGCCGAGAATCCCGTCAGCCAGGACGTCGCCGGTCGCAATGACCACATCCGGGTTGTCGGCGAAGACCGCCGCCATGCGTGGGATGTAGCCAGGAGCCGGAATGAAGTCGTCGTCGAGGAAGATCAGCACATCCATGTCCGCACCGGCGGCTTCGATGATCCGGTTGCGCTGGCAGGTCAGGCCACGGGGGCCGGCCATCAATTCCACGCCCTTTCGATTGGCAAGTCCGGCAGCGTCATCCAGGTTGGGGACGCAGACGATGATGCGCTCCGGGTGAGGCTGAAGACCCTCAATATAGGTTACCGTCTCCAAAAGCGTCGCAGGCCGGCCGGCCGAGGCAATGCCGACGGCGACCTTCAGCTTTGCTGCTTGTGGGGTCGGAGCCATCATATCTGAACACTCGATGGTGTGTTGTTGACGATCGCACCGAGGATTTCGGCACCGACATTGCGCATGCTGTCGATGACGCGAACCGTCTCGTCAATCGACGTGCGGCCGTAAGAGGTTACAACGAGAACACCGTCCAACTCCGGAGCGAGCGCGTTTGCGTCCGGCGACGAGGTGAAGGCGGAGATATCGACAAAAATGGCGTCGAATTCCTTTTTCAGATCGTTGAAGTTGAGCTGGGTGCGACGCGAGCTCAGACGGACGGCGGGCGTCACGGCACGGACCTTGCCGAGAGGCAGGAATTTCAATGTCGGCGTCAGCGACAGGGTGGCGGTGCGGATCGCCTCGACGTTGTCGAGCACGTCAATCAGGCCAGCCGAACTGTTCGGCGCAATGGACTTGCTCAGAGAAGACTTTGTCGCCGCGGCATCGATCAGCAGGGTGCGCGAACCGGATATTGCCGAGAGCACGGCGAGCTCGCAGGCAATGGTGGATGCGCCGCCGCCCGGATTGACGGCCACGATACCGATTACCACGCGCCGTCTGCGGCGGAAGCCGGTGACAGTCGCCCCAAGCTCGGCCATTCCTGGGATCATCGGATAGGCGACGGTGCCGCTGTCGTTGGACGTAGATAGCGCCGCCGCGCGGCTCGTCCTCTTTGCGCGTCCGAGAGGCGTAACGAAAGACAGGCCCGTCGCATGCGAGAGCTGCTGGGTGCGCATGATGCGCCGGTCGCTGACATGGCGGATCATGGCGAGGCCGAGGCCGGAACCGGCGCCAACCACCAGGGCGAAAGCAAGGATCAGCGAATTGTTCGGCTGCGCCTTGGAGAGTGGCGAGGTCGCCCGCGAAACGATGGTCGCGTCGGAAACCGGATAGGAGATCCGCTGCTTGGCCTCGGTATACTGCGTCAGGGTGTTCTCGAAGAGGGTGCGCCGGGCGTCGGTCGCGCTCTGCAATTCAGCGAGCTTGAACTGGTCGCGCGGATTGGCCTTGAAGGTTGCGAGCGCGCTCGCGGCATCGGCGAGCCCACGCTGCTGCTCGTTGACGAACTGCTCTAGCCATTCGCTGTATTGCTGGGCTGCAGCGGCCTTCATCTGCACATTCTTGCGGATATATTGCTGGGCAACCGCATCGGCGATCTCGACCGCTTTTTGCGGGCTGGATGCGGATGCGGATATTTCGAGGATTGTCGACTGACCGATGCGGCGCATCGCAACTATGTTGCGCAGACGAGCGATCGCCCGGTCGATTCCCGCCTCTTCCTGGTTTGCACTGGCAGGCTGGGCATTGCCCGAGGTCGCATCTCCCTGTGCAGTCCGGGGCTGAGCGGCGTCGAGATTGCCGGTCAGCCAGTCCTTGACCTTATCCTGCAGGGAAAGGGTCTGATTGGAGAAGGCCGGATCGTTGGCAAGGTTCAGCGCGCTGGCGGCCCCGCCAAGGACATCGCTCGACTTTGCTATTTCAAGCTGTGCATCGATGAAGGCGTCTTCGGCGAAGGCTCTTTGGGCGTCCGAACCGTTCACCTGCGGGAAGACCATCAGCTGGGTACTGGCCACATAGGTCGGTTTGGCGATGAAGAGATAGGCGGCGGCGAGGGCAAGGAAGACCACGGTGGTAAATACAATCCACGGCCAACGCATCCTGACGAAAAAGGACATGTCCCGCAGTGTCAACGACGAACTACTGCTGGCGGTGGCCGGCAAGGATATCGGGGCGACGCTACTGAAGACGTGATTTGAGTTCATAGTGTCCTGATCCAAAGGGCAAGAGTATCTTCTTCATTGGTATCCAGCTGGTGCGCATGACCCTGTCGGGCCACACGGCGTCCGGGCTGGATCAGTAGCAGCCGCGCTGTGAGAACAGGGCGGGAACGGTCTTTGCGATGATGATGAAATCGCGCGCGAGCGACCAATGACGGACATATTGGACATCGAGCGCGACACGGTGTTCATAGCTCACATCGTTGCGGCCGCTGGTCTGCCATTGTCCCGTCAGGCCAGGTCTAGCGGCCATATAGCTCGTGACATGCTCGCCGTAGCGGGCGAGTTCTTCTGCCGTCACCGGCCGCGGGCCCACGATACTCATTTCGCCTCGCAAGATATTGATGAGCTGCGGAAGCTCATCAATGCTGGACTTCCTCAGGATTTCGCCGACAGCGGTGATGCGCGGATCGTTCTTCAGCTTCCGTGTCGTTTCCCACTCGGCCCGCGCTGACGGGTTGGCGCGCAGCAGCTCGGCGAGCCTTTCGGCGGCGTCGGTCTTCATGGTGCGGAACTTGAGACAGCCAAAGGCGGCGCCCCCATATCCGATACGCGTATGCGAATAGAAGACTGGCCCCTGGTCACTCAACTTTACGATGAGTGCCGCGATGAGCATCAGAGGCGACAGCAAAACCAGAGCAGCGGCTGCCAATACGATATCAACTGCCCGCTTGGATGCTTTGCCGACCACATGAGGCCGCGATACTCTGCGAGGATTGTTATTCGGCCCGGACTGGTCAACGTTCGGCCAGGATTCACGAACTTCAATACTCTGTGCTTCCCAAGTCATCGACCGACTCCAAAAGTTTAGAACCTCGTGAAGTTTGGTGCAGCGCAATGTGCTTGTCTGTGACCGCGGTCATAATGATTAGCAAATTATTTATGCTAATACTGTAATGCTACAGAGTTCTCTACGAATTCGGCGGCAGGGGATTTCTACACCCTAATTTATTCGAAAATTTAACTTATATGACGTCTTGCGCGCACGGCTTGAATAGATGAAGCCGGGCGTTGTAGCTATTTTTGGGCAATTTTAATCCCAATAGCCCCAAAAATGGGCAGGTTGACGTAGTACTCCCCCTGAATTCGACGGATACTAGAAAAAATATAATCTACATAACTGGTGGTATTGTCACTATTATTTGAGATGCTCTTGTCATCTTCGATTGTTATTTGACTCTCAAGTTAGGACAATATAAATGATGCAGTGCAGCATCAGCTACGACCAATCTGTTTTGTTGGGGAGTTATGCGCATGGACGGAGCTACACAAACGAGAGACTATAGAGTCGCTATGGGCAAAGCGGCTATTAGCGTTGTTCCGGATACATCTCTGAACAATCGCATCTCAAGTGACGACGACTTCCCGTTCTGCCGCGCGACTGTACGCAACTTCCGTCGCGGCGAACTTATTGCTGGCGCTGGAGTCTTTGTGGACATGTTCGCTCGCGTGCAGCGCGGGCTGGTCAGTGCCAGTACGATGCTGCCGGATGGCAGGGAGTTCATCGTCGAGATCATTCCGAGGGGAGGTCTGATCGGCGAACTCGAAGTATTACGCAAGCAAATGCTGAATTTGGAGTATAGAGCCAGTTCGGATTGCGAGCTATACTTCTTCGAAGGTCGGTTGCTGCGCGAAAGGTACGCCACCGATCCGCAGTTTCAGGAGAAGGTTTTCTCGAGAACGCTTGCGCGTGTTTCCGAGCTTGAGCGCCGCATCATTTCGAACGCCGGATCCAGCCTGCAGTCGCGGCTGGCGGCGATGTTGCTGCGGTTATCTTCGGTCTACGGAAAGGACACGCCAGCCAACCGGGACGTGCTGATAATTTCGCAGAACGATCTGGCGGCGACGCTTCCGGCTTCTCGTGAAAAAGTCAACCAGTGCTTGCGGCGCCTGCGTGAATGCAAGGTGATCGACGGAGCCCAGGGCAGGATCCGTATCCTCAACCGCAAGGCGCTGGAAGCCTATGCCGACGGTGCAGCGTTGGCCAAATGATGCACTTCGTCACGATCCAGCTGCCGTCCGCAGCCGGATCGCGACCACTTCACCCCTCATGGACGGCCTAGGGGCCTAGCCGTCAAAAGCATCCATTGTGTCTGTCGTCGGAGAGCTTCTATGAACGACATCGGCCAACTGCGTCCTGATGAGAATGGGCCTGCCGTTTCGACCTTGCGGTGGCCGGCTTCCGGACGCTACGCGAAAATATGGAGAGACGGCATCGCCGCCGGCCCGGCGCTCGACCGCGTGGTCGTCATCGACGACTATTCGACGGCGAGGGGTGGGGCGACTGCACTTGCGGTACTCTCAGCGAAGCTCTTCCGCGGACTGGGCCTTGCCGTCACCTACATCTGCGGTGATGACGGCGCCAGTGAAGAGCTCGAGTCTCTCGACGTCTCCATCGTCAAGCTCAATAGTCGAGACCTCTTGAGCGCCAACCGAGTGAAGGCCTTCGCGACCGGCATTCACAATCCTGCCGCCGCCAGCATGATTTCCGCCTGGGTGCGTGCCAATGATACGCCGAGGACGGCCTATCATGTCCACGGCTGGCATCAGATCCTGTCGCCGGCCGTCTTCGACGCGCTTGCGCCCGTTGCCGGCCGATGCGTCGTTCACGCACATGACTTTTTCACCGGTTGCCCGAACGGGGCGTTTTTTGATTATCAGGCGCAAGAGATCTGCCAGCGGCGTCCGCTTGGAGCGAGTTGTATTGCCACATCCTGCGACAAGCGCAGCTATGCGCAGAAACTGTGGCGGACGGCCCGCGGTGCCAATCTCTTCCGTGCCCTGAGAAGCCGTCCCGCCTTCGGCCGAATCATCCTGCTCCATGAAAAGATGGCCGAGTTCCTTGAGGGCTCCGGCTACCAGCCGGAACGGCTCATCACCATCCGCAATCCGATCGCGCCGCTGACGGCAGAGCGTGTCGCAGCCGAGGACAATGATGAGTTCGTCTTCATTGGCCGGCTGGATGAGGAAAAGGGTATCGAAGACGCGCTTGCCGCTGCGCGCAGAGCCGGAGCAAGGCTTTGTGTGATCGGCGATGGGCCACTGATGCCTGATGTCGTGGCGGCCGGCGATCATGTCCGGGCCATGGGCTGGCAGTCGCATGCCGAGATCGGTCGTATCATCCGCACGGCAAGTGCGCTCGTGATGCCGTCCCGCTATCCGGAGCCGTTCGGCCTCGTGGCAATCGAGGCGGCACGCAGCGGCCTTCCCGTCATCATGACCAAGGGCGCCTTCCTTGCCGAGGAGATGGAGAGGGCCGGAATGGCGATCTCCTGCAATACGATGGACGAGGAGGCCTTTGCCGCAACGCTTGCGGCCTTCCGGCACATGCCGAAGGAGGATGTTCGCCTCATGAGCGAGCGCGCCTTCCGGCTGTCGCCCAATCTGGCAACAACGCACGAAGAATGGCGCGATGCCCTTCTCGCACAATACCGCAGTCTGATTCCGACACATGTAGTGCCCGAGCCGAAGGGCGAGGCAATTGTACAAGGAGCGTTCAGGTGACTGTCAAAGCAGCAAGCTCTCTCCCCGAAACAATGGCATTCCGTGGCGATGCGCCCGTCGTGGCAAGAAGTCGGCCCGTCGAAGCCGGCGGCAGGGCCGATGCGAAACCGCTTCGCGTCGCGATCGTCCACTATTGGCTGGTATCGATGCGCGGCGGAGAGAAGGTGGTCGAAGAACTGTGCCGCATGTTCCCGCAGGCCGACATATTCACGCTGGTGTACAATCCCGAACGCACCAGTGATTTCCTGAACAGCCGCAACATCCATACGTCCTTCCTGCAGAAGATTCCGCGTTCGACGCGTCATTACACGAAGATGCTGCCGCTCATGCCGTTTGCGCTCGAGCACTTCGACCTTCAGGACTATGATCTTGTCATTTCAAGCGAATCCGGTCCCGCCAAGGGTATCATCACGCGGGCGGATGCGCTTCACATCTGCTACTGCCATTCGCCGATGCGCTATATCTGGGATCAGTTTCACCTGTACCGGCGCGGCGTTTCCTGGATTGGCAAGGCAATGATGTCGCTCACGGCTCCGGTGCTGCGTGCCTGGGATGTGACGACCGCCGCGCGCGTCGATACGTTCGTTGCGAATTCCAGCTATGTCGCGGGCCGTATCCGCCGCTTCTACGACCGCGATGCCGTCGTCATCTATCCGCCGGTTGCGACCGACGATTTCGTCATCGGGCTGGGCAAGGGCGAGTTCTATCTCTATGCGGGCCAGCTCACTGCCTACAAACGGCCGGATATTGCCGTGAAGGCCTGCACCGAAATGGGCCGCAACCTAATCGTGATCGGGGAGGGCGAGCAGGAAGCGTATCTGAGATCGATCGCTGGACCGACGGTGCAGTTTCTCGGTCATCAGCCATTCTCGGCTCTGCGTGATCATCTGTCGCGCTGCCGTGCACTGCTTTTCCCCGGCATCGAAGACTTCGGCATTCTGCCGGTGGAGGCAATGGCGTCCGGCCGGCCGGTTCTGGCCTTTGACGCCGGCGGCGCACGCGAGACCGTCTGCGCGCCGCATGTCGGTTTCCGCTTTGCCGAGCAAAGCGTGGAAGCGCTGATGGAAACGATAGCAGCGTTCGAAGCGGTCGAGGATGCGCTCGATCCGGCGGCGATCCATGACCACGCCCTGAAATTCTCCGCAGCGGTTTTCCGCGACCGCCTCGGCTCGCTCATCGACGAGCAACTCGTCAGGCATGGCTATCAGGCCGCAAGTCCCGTCAGGAAGAAAGTAAGCTGACACGCACAACTGGCCAAAGGGCCGGCAAAACCCCGGAGCGGCGGTACTGCGGCGCTCCCAGAAGAGGTTCGTTGTAGATGGCCAAGGAATAAATCGTGTCAAGCGTATCGCATAGAACGGCGACAGCAAGCATATGGACAATAAGCGGAAAATTCCTGGCACGACTGCTCGACTTCGTGAGCCTGCTTGTGCTTGCGAGACTTCTGAGCCCGGCGGATTTCGGGATCGTCGCGATCGCTACGTCGGTGCTCGTCATCGTCGAGGCGATTCTCGATCTTCCGCTCACCCAGGCGCTGGTACGCATTCCCTCGCCATCCGAGCGGATGTTTGCAACAGCCTTTACGTTGAGCCTCATGAGAGGAACGGCGATCAGCCTGTTGATGATCGTCGTCGCCTGGCCGATGGCTCTCTTCTACAATGATCCGCGGCTTTTTCCGCTGGTCGCCGTGATTTCGATAGCGCCGGCGATGCGCAGCGTGATCAGCCCGCGCATGGTGCTCTTCATGCAGCGCTTCGACTTCCGGCGTGAATTCGCCCTCGACCTCCTTGCCAAGGGGGCGACGCTGATCTTCAGCGTCGGTGTCGTGCTTGCGACCGACAGTTACTGGGGGCTGGCGATTGGCGCCGTTGCCGGGCCGACGACGTCTACCATCGTCTCCTATATTTTTGCGCCGATGCGACCGAGGGTCAGTCTTTCGGAATGGAAGCATTTCCAGGACATGGTTGGCTGGAATACGGTTTCTCAGGTTCTCAACTCGCTCAACTGGCAGATGGACAGGCTGATGCTGCCGCGCTTTACCAGCCTTTCCACCTATGGTGCCTTCAGCGTCGCCGACAATCTCGCCGGCATCCCCTATCAGACGTTCGTCGGCCCGCTGATGCGTCCGCTGATGGCTGCCTTTTCCAATGTCGCCGACCGGGGTCAGCAGATCACCGCCTATTTGAAGGCCACAAATGCGATCATGGTCGTGGCGGCGCCCATCCTGCTCGTGATTATTCTTCTGGCCGAGCCGATTGTGCGAATCGTCGTTGGCGAGAAATGGATCGTTGCAGCGCCGATCCTGCAGTGGCTTTGCATCGTCAGCCTGATTGGCCTGCCGACCACTATCATGCCTTCGCTCGTCATGGTTCTCGACAAGACCCGCTATGTGGCGCTGCGGATGTTTGCCGAATTCGCAGTGAGAGCGCCGGTTACGGTGGTCGGTGTCGTGATGTTCGGGCTTGAAGGCGCCCTGGCGGCACGCGTCATCGCCGCCGTCGTCGCTTATCTCGTCTGCCTTGTCATCATGCAGCGGCTGATCGGCGTCTCGATCGGCGCGCAGCTTTTCGCGTTCGTCCGTCCGCTTGTCGCCTGCGTACCGATGGTCGGCTTTCTGCTTTTGGTCCAGCCAGTTCTCGTAGCCATGCCGCTCGGCTTGGAACTCGTCGTCGTCGTCGGTTTCTGCAGCATTGGCGCACTGGCGCTCTTCTGGGTTTTCTCGCTGCTCCTGTGGCAGGCCGTCGGAAGGCCAGACGGGCTCGAAGCTATTATCGTCAGAAAGATCGTACCCTGGCGAAACGGAGTCGTCGTTTCATGATCGGCTCGCAAAACCCCGCAACGGGCTCGAAATCTCCGGGAGGGAGAACAATGCGTCACTCGAAATTTGCCGGAAGATTTGCACTTCTGATCATCATCGGCCTTTTCGGTCCGCCAGGCCCCCGGCCCAGCGAAGCGGAAGAGCCGCTCAATCTCGACGATTTCCAGCTAACCTTCGCCGAAGACTTCAACACGCTTGACGTTTCGGCCTGGGGCGAGAAGGGATCGCGCTGGATTGCCCACACCCCATGGAATGGTGATTTCGGCGATGCACAGTTTACCGACCCGATGGACGGTTTCCCTTTTACGGTCAATGACGGCATCCTGCGCATCGAGGCCCGGAAGGATGCGGATGGCAAGTGGCGCTCCGGCCTGCTTGCGTCGACCAATCCGAAGGGTGAGGGCTTTTCGCAGACGTTCGGTTATTTTGAAGCACGCATGAAGCTACCGCCCGGCAAGGGCGTCTGGCCGGCTTTCTGGCTGATCGGCCTCGACCGGTCCAAATTTACCTCTGAAATCGACGTGATCGAATATTATGGTCGCGCGCCCGGCGAGTTCAGCATGGGTTATCATGTCTGGCGACCAAGCAACCAGCACACGACGGACGGTCATCTGACAAATGTGCCTGAAGGCTCGCTCGGCAGCGACTACCATACGTTTGGCGTCGATATCGGTCCGCAGAAATCGACTTTCTATCTGGATCGTCAACCGTTGTGGAGCTTCGATACGCCGCCGGAATTCCATATGCCGTTCTACCCGCTGGTCAATCTTGCGCTCGGATCGGGCTGGCCGATCGATGAAACGCCGAACCCATCCTATCTGCTGGTCGACTATATCCATGTCTATCAGCGCAAGAACCTGATTTCGGCCAAAAACGATTAGGGCCTGATGGCGGTCTGCGAGCGTTTGAGCGCGTCGAGTACGATGCCCGTCAGCCGACGCGACGGGGAACTGCGCGGCCAGAGCATTCCGACCTCTCGCGGTGGAAAGGGTACGGGCAGTTCGAGGACGGCGAGGTTGAGGCCTTCCGGCCAGGGCCTTGCCCAGTCCGGCACCAGCGAGACGCCGAGCCCGTTGGCGACCATGACTGAGATTGCTTCGAGGGAATCGAGTTCCAGACGTTCAGCCGGCTTCAAACCCTGTCTTTGAAGATATTCGTCGGCAAGGCGGCCGCCCCAGTTGTTCCGGTCGTAGCGGATGAAGGGGCGGGTCTTCAAGAGTTCGTGCGGGTTCTTGCCCTGGCAATCGGCGGGGGCCACGAGAACCAGACGTTCGGCCCGCAGTAGCTCCCATTCCAATGTTTTCGGTATCGAAAAAGGTGGTTTTACAATGATTGCCGCGTCGATATCCCGATCTATCAGCCGCTGGTAGAGATCGGTCGACGGGCCTGGCAACAGGAAGACCTCGACAAGCGGCATGCTGGCGAAGACGTCGTGCAGGGCTGATGGCAGCAGTCCGGTCAGCGCGGTGGTGATGGCGCCGAGGCGAAGCTCGCCGGAGTGCAGGTCGGCATTGGCGAGGCTGCGCAGATCTCGCACCTCGGCAAGGATCCTGCGGCTCTTTTCGATAATGGCGTGACCGGTATCGGTCGGGCGGACACGGCGGCCGACGCGGGTCAGCAGCGGCACGCCGACATCGTCTTCCAGTGCCTGCATGCGTTGGGCCACCGCGGCAGGCGTAATGCCGAGGCGGCGGGAGGCCTCGGCCAGTGACCCAAGCTCGGCAACCAGTAGAAACGTATCGAGAAACCGCGTCTCCATAAGGATAGATTTTCTATCTTCTGAAACCAGAAAAAGCGAGATTTTTCTTCTTTTTCCGATCGCCATAATGCGGGCCAAACGGGAGTATTTGCCTTGGATATGCAATTGAACGGAAAGACCGCTTTGGTGTTCGGCGCGGGTGGCGGACTGGGTGGGGCGATTGCCCGCTCGTTGGCTTCAGAGGGGGTTCGCGTTGCCGTCGCCGATATTGACGAAGGTGCCGCAACGAAGACGGCGGAAGGCATTGTTTCTTCGGGAGGAAAGGCGCTGGCGATCGGCTGGGATATTGCCGATCTCTCCGTCATCGAGGCGAGGCTGGCTGTGATCGCCGATACGTTAGGAAGCGTCGATATCCTCGTCAACAATACGGGTGGGCCGCCACCGACACCGGCTTCCGGTCAATCGGCAGAAACCTGGTCGAAATATTTCGATATGATGGTGCGCTCGGTGATTGCCGTGACGGATGCCGTGCTGCCCGGCATGAAAGAGCGCGGCTGGGGCCGCGTCATTACCTCCACCTCGTCCGGCGTCGTGGCGCCGATTCCCAATCTCGGTATTTCCAACAGCTTGCGCCTGGCGCTGGTCGGATGGTCGAAGACGCTTGCACGCGAAATCGGACGTGACGGCCTCACCGCCAATATCGTGCTGCCGGGACGTATCGCGACCGGCCGTATCACCTTCCTCGATGAACAGAAGGCCAAGCGGGAGAACCGGCCGGTGGAAGAGGTTACGGCGGAAAGCACGGCCGCTATCCCTGTCGGACGCTATGGGCGGCCAGAGGAATATGGCGACACGGTTGCTTTTCTGGCGAGCCCGCGCGCATCCTACATTACCGGCTCCGTCATCCGCATCGACGGCGGCCTCATCCAGAGCATATGAGGTGCTGACAATGTCTCTCGATCCGGCTGCCATAGAAACTCTGAAGGGCATCTCCACGGCGACGCTGACAACCGTGCTTCTGAAAAAGGGGCTCAGAAACGTCTGGATGCGCGGCACCAAGCCGCTACGGCCCGGTCAGGAGCGGGTCGTCGGTCCGGCCTTCACGCTGCGTTTCGTACCGGCGCGTGAGGATCTGGCGACGCCTGAAAGCTGGGCTTCACCGATTTCTACAAGAGCGGCAATCGAAGACATGCCCGAGGGATGCATTGCCGTGGTCGATGCCATGGGCGTGCAGGATGCCGGCATTTTCGGCGATATCCTTTGCGCCCGGATGATGAAGCGCAAGGTCGCGGCCCTGGTGACCGATGGCGTCGTGCGCGATCTCGAAGGCGTACTTGCGAGCGGATTGCCGGTCTGGTGCGACGGCATGGCGGCACCGCCTTCCGTCGCCGGGCTGACCTTCGTCGGCTGGCAGCAGCCGATCGCTTGCGGCGGTGTTGCGGTTTTCCCCGGCGATATCGTCGTTACAGACAAGGACGGCGCCGTCCTTATCCCGGCAGCTCTGCTGGATGCGGTGCTTGCCGAAGCGCCGGAGCAGGAGCGTATGGAAGGCTGGATCATGACCGAAATCGACCGGGGCGTACCGCTGCCCGGTCTCTATCCCATGAATACTGAAACGAAGGCACGCTATCAGGCGTGGAAGGATGCACAATGAGCTTCGGGACTGACGCCAAGGGCGTCTACGCTATCGCAACCACGCCATTCCTGCCGGATGGGAGTCTCGATACGCCGTCGATCGACCGGCTGACCGATTTTTATCAGGACAGCGGCGTTACAGGCATGACCATTCTCGGGATCATGGGTGAAGCGCCGAAACTGGAGCCCGCCGAATCGCGGGCAATCATCCGTCAGGTTGTCGGCCGTTCAAGGGTGCCGGTTATTGTCGGTGTTTCCGCACCCGGTTTTGCGGCGATGCGTTCGCTCGCCCGCGATGCGATGGACATGGGTGCTGCGGGTGTCATGATCGCGCCGACCCCGGCGCTCCGCACTGACGAGCAGATCATCCAGTATTTCGCGCAAGCCGTCGAGGCCGTCGGCACGGACGTTCCGTGGGTGCTGCAAGACTATCCGCTGACGCTGACGGTCGTCATGTCCTCGGGCGTCATTGCCAAGATCATATCCGACCATCCGTCCTGCCTCATGCTCAAACATGAGGACTGGCCGGGCCTGGAAAAAATCTCGAAACTGCGTGCCATGCAGAAGGCCGGCGATCTCCGTCCCTTCTCGATCCTCTGCGGCAATGGCGGCATGTTCCTCGATTTCGAACCGGAACGCGGTGCGGATGGTGCGATGACCGGCTATGGCTTCCCCGACATGCTGGTGGAACTCGTCAATCTGTTTGCCGCCGGCAAACGTGATGAGGCCCACGATCTATTCGACGCTCACTTGCCGCTGATCCGCTACGAGCAGCAACTCGGCGTCGGCCTTGCGGTTCGCAAGCATGTCCTGATGCGTCGGGGTGTCATCACCTCCGATGCGCAGCGCAAGCCCGGGAGTGCGCTCAGCACCACCGCGCGGTCCGAGGTCGACTATCTGCTGCGCCGGCTTGCGCGGCATGATCCCCGCGCGCCCGTTTGACGAAAACTCCCCGCTGCAAAGCGGGGAGCCCCCTCAATGCTGTGCATTGAGGACACGCAATGGCTTTCCGTCGATCCAGCCTGCGATATCCTCCACCGCGTCCCCGTAGAAAATGCGATAGGTTTCTTCCGTCACATAGCCGAGATGCGGGGTTGCCACGACATTGGCGAGCCGCCGAAAGGCGTGATTTGTGGGCAGCGGCTCCGCGTCGAAAACATCAAGGCCGGCGCCGCCGAGATGGCCGCTTTCAAGTGCTGCTATCAGTGATTGCTCGTCGACAAGCGGCCCTCGGGATGTGTTGAGGAGGATGGCGCCCGGCTTCATCAGGCTGAGCTCGCGCTTGCCGATGATGCCTGTCGTTTCCGCATTCAGGGTCAGATGCAACGAGGCGATATCGGCGGCGCGCAGCAATTCGTCGAGGGTAGCGGCATAGCCGATGCCGAGTTCGGCACTCTTCTCCGGCGTGTTGGAGCGCGACCAGCCGATAACGTTCATGCCGAAAGCGCGGCCGTAAGCAGCTACCTGCCGGCCGAGCTTGCCAAGACCGGCGACGCCGAGCGTCAGGCCCCTGAGGTCGCGCCCGAACGACAGTTGCCATGGGTCCTTTGCTGCGCGGAAATTGACGACTTCCGAGGGGATATGGCGAACCATCGCCATCAGCAGCGCCCAAGCGAGTTCCGCGGCTGAACCGACGAAGCCGCCTGTACCGGCAACGGTGATGCCGAGACGGGCGGCAGCGGCCATGTCGATCGAGGCGTTGGCCATGCCGGTCGTGATCAGCAGTTTGAGCTTCGGCAGGCGGCCAAGGCGTTCGGCATCGAAGACGGTGCGCTCCCGCATGGCGACGATGATCTCGTAGTCCGCGAGCCGGGCAATGAGGGCGTCTGTGTCTGCGACACCGTCGTTGAAACAGTCGATCTCGACCTTCGCCTCGATGCTGCTCCAGTTGGCCATGGACAGGGCGACGCGCTGGTAATCATCGAGAATGGCGCAGCGTAAAAGCATTCGAAGAACTCCATGAAACATCGTTACTGGCTGTCCGGCCAGAGAACCATTACCGCATATTCCGAGAATATGGGGGCCGCTCGCGCAATCGTGAAAGACGTCTGGGCTAGATGAGTTCTGCCGAATGCTTTCTGAGCAGAGAAAGAAATTCCGCCTGTAGAGCAGTCGGCAGCCAATGGCGGCGTAACGTGACGCCGACGGGACGGCGGGAACCGGGCAGCGGATGATCCATCGTAGCGAGGAAGCCTGCCTCCAGCTCATAACGGATCTGGTGGCGTGAGAGCAGGGCGAGGTGATCGGATTTCAGGAGCACGCCCCTGATGGCATTGAGCGAGCCGGTCTCGACGCTCTGGCGGGCGGGTTTGTCCTTCGGGAAGGTTGCTGCCATTGCGTTGAAGGTTTCGCGCGAAGGCGTATCGCGACGGGCGACGACCCAAGGGTAGTCAGCGAGATCGTCAGGGGTGATCCCCCGATGCCGCGTCAAGGGATGGTCGGCGCGCCCGACGATGCTGAGTTCGAAATCGAAGAGCGGTTCCTGATGCAGGGTTTTCGAGACGAGGTTTTTGCGCAGCGCACCGACAAGGATATCGACGCGACCTCGCTCGAGATCGTCTATCAGCACCTCGTAGCTGCCCTCCACGATTTCGAAGCGTGCGAGCGGATGGCGGTTGGCAAGGTGCGCGATTAGGTCAGGCACCAGGAAGGTTCGGGTCAGCGGCAGGGTACCGATCGAAATACGGCCGGCATAGTGATTGCGGGCCTCCTGGAGTTCGTCGCGCAGGCTTTCGAATTCAGCTAGCGCCAGGCTGAACCAGCGAGCAGCTGAAAGACCTGCAACCGTCAAGCGGACGTTGCGGCCGAAATTTTCGAAGAGGGAAATGCCGATAACGGCTTCGGCCTCGCGCGCCGCGCGCTGCACGGCCGGCTCCGATTGTTCCATCGTGCGAGCTGCGGCGCTGAAGCTGCCGTGCTCGGCAAAGGAAGTGATGGCGTGCAGGTGCGGCCATGTCAGACGCGCCTCGGTGATGTCGCTTGCCGCTTTCGCGGTCGATATGCATGCCTGGCGGATGAGGTCGCAGAGGCGGCGGAACCGCGGCAGGACGATCTTTCCTTCCACCGTCAGTGCCATGGTATCGCGTTCGATCAGGGTCGCGTCCAGAAGCTCTTCCAACCGCCGCAGGGCCTGAGACGCCGCCGGCTGGGTGATGCCAAGGGCGCTCGCGGCCGATGTCAACGAGCTGGTCTCTGCGCAAGCAGTGAAGAGCCTGATGTGGCGGAGGTTCGGATGGATCGGCTTCGACATGGCTCTTCCTGAAAGCCCGCAGCCCGGGCCGCGTCAGGGTAGCGCGATAGGAGTTTCGGCGGAACGGTGTTTGTTCATCCAGTCAGCCGCCACCTGGATGCCGCCGAGTGGGAAGATGTGCAGTTGACTGATAAGGCTTTCAGGCCTTCTTGCCTTGTAATCGGCAAATGCGGCGACAAGATCGGTCGGTTCATAGGGGAGCAGCAGCTTGCTCATGTCCATGGCGCGCTTCTGCAGCACCTTCATGGAGGGGCCGATGCCGCAGGAGATGGCGTATTTGATCAGCGTCTGCAGCCTGGCAGGACCGGCAATGCCGACATGGATGGGCATGGTGACGCCGGCTGCCTGGATGCGTTCGGCCCAGTCGATGACAGGCTGAGGATCGAAGGTGAATTGAGTGGTGATAGCAAGCCTGGCGGCGGTTCGGGAGGCGAGATCCTGCTTCCAGCGCAGTGCCCGATCGGCCATTGCAGTTGATCCGTTCGGATCGACATCGCGGCTGCCTTCCGGATGACCGGCAAAATGCAGATGAGTGAAGCCGTGATGGTCGAAAAGCCCGGTCTCGACCAATTGCATGGAGCTGTGAAAATCGCCGACAGGCGTGGCCCTGCCGCCACCGAGCAGCAGAGCCTGGCGAACATCGGCTTCGCCGCGATATCGTTCCAGCCAGTCCGCCAATGTGCTGACATCAGGAATGCTGCGCGCCGGCAGATGCGGCATGACCGGAAAGCCCTGTCGGTTCAGCCGTCTTGCTGTCGCCACCATATCCTCGATCGGGGTGCCGTCGAGGTGAGCGATATAGACGCGAGTCCCGGCCGGCAGGAGTTCGCGAAAATCGTCAACCTTGGCGGCCGTGCGTGGCATGACCTCGATCGACCAACCCGCGATCATGTCTGCGAATTCCGGCTCCGGAATACGCTCCCTGGATTTGCCGGTAAAATTCAACAAAGCCATTCCATCGCTCCCTTTCGGCGTCCTCCACGCCTTTCAAAATGTATACATAATGAATTCTATTTCAATCACTGTGAGTCGATTTGATATGAAAACACGATAAATTCGTCACGACCTCAGTCAGAAAGTATGCATTCTCTGGAATGGAATCGCTCCTGTCAGATTAGCTCCGTATCGATCTGTAACCTCAGCTTATGACCCGTCAGCAGAACGAAATTGCCCGCCGCTGCCAACCTTCCTAGTGTCTTCAACGACAGGTGAGCGTGGAGGCATCCGCCTGCGAGGAGGATTGTCATGAGATTTTTGAAAGCCGACGAAGCCGTCGCTTGGGGTTTTGGCCCATGACCGAGCCTTGCTTCGATGTCGCTCATCTCGGGCATGTTGAGCTCTACAGCGACCGCTTCGACGAAAGCCTCGATTTCTTCACGCGGGTCTACGGGTTGACGCCGAGCCTGATCGAAGACGGCGTCGCCTATCTGCGCGCTTTCGACGATTACGAATTCCATACGCTGAAGCTCGTGCGCCATCACACAACGGGTGTCGGTCATGTCGGCTATCGCGCCTCGTCTCCGGAAGCCCTGGAGCGGCGAGTGAAAGTGATCGAGGAGATGGGCTGCGGCATCGGCTGGGTGGAGGGCGATGCCGGACATGGCCGCGCCTATCGCTTCACCGATCCGGACGGTCATGTTTTCGAGCTCTACTACGACACGCATGTCTACGAGGCCCCTGAAGGGGAGCGTCCGGCGCTGAAGAATATTGCCCAGCGCTATCATGGGCGTGGCGCCAGCCCACGCCGACTGGACCATCTGAACCTGCTTGCAAGCGATGTCAGGGCGATCCGTGATTTCATGACCAGGGCGCTCGGCAGCCGTGTGACGGAGCAGATCCAGCTCGACAATGGACGGCTTGGCGGCTGCTGGTTCACTGTCAACAACAAGACCTATGATATCGCCTATTCCGAGGACCATACCGGGGCGAGGGGGCGGTTTCACCACGTTACCTACGCCGTCGATCAGCGCGAGGACATTCTGCGCGCGGCAGATATCTTCCTCGAAAACGGCGTCCACATTGAAACCGGGCCGCACAAGCATGCAATCCAGGGTACCTTCTTCCTCTATGTCTGGGAGCCGGCGGGCAATCGCGTCGAGCTCGCCAATGCCGGGGCGCGGCTGATCCTGAGGCCCGACTGGCCGACCGTCACCTGGACGGAGACTGAGCGCAAGAAGGGCCAGGCCTGGGGCCTGAAGACGATCGAGACATTTCACACGCATGGCACGCCCCCCGTGGCGAGGAAGGACTAGTTCATGGCGAAGACGGCCTTGGTCATCAGCGCGCATTCGGCGGATTTCGTCTGGCGATGCGGCGGTGCTATCGCGCTGCATCAGGAGAAGGGCTACGAGGTTACCGTTCTCTGCCTGTCCTATGGCGAACGTGGCGAGAGCGCCAAGCTCTGGAAGCATGCCGGGATGACCCTGGAGAAGGTGAAGGCGGCTCGGCGTGTCGAGGCCGAGAATGCCGCCAAGGCGCTTGGCGTGCACGACATCCAGTTCTTCGATCTCGGCGACTATCCGCTGGTCGTCGATCAGGAGGCAAAGTTCCAGCTGGTCGATGTGATCCGTGCCGTGCAGCCGGAATTCATGCTCAGCCATTCCAAGTGGGATCCCTACAATACCGACCATATGTACGCGACGCAGGTGGCGCTCGAGGCGCGCATGATCGCGCAGGCCTGGGGCCATAATCCCGGCGAGAAGGTCCTCGGCGCCCCGCAGCTCTATCTCTTCGAGCCACATCAGACCGAGCAGATGGAATGGAAACCCGACGTCTTCCTCGATATTTCGCCGGTCTGGGAGAAGAAATGGGCGGCGATCCAGTGCATGGAGGGGCAGGAGCACCTCTGGCACTATTACAAGAATGTCGCCGAAAACCGCGGCAACCATTTCATGCGCAATTCCGGCGGCCAGTCGGGCGGTCGCAAGGCGACGCACGCGGAAGGCTTCCAGTCTGTCTTTCCGCGAACGGTGGACGAGCTCTGATGGGTGTCGTCGTTCAAAACATTCAGCGGGCGGAACAATCCGTCATCGATCGCCTCGCTGCCTGCGGCGTGGCGACGGTTCACGAGGCGCAGGGCCGCAAGGGCCTGCTCGCAAGCTACATGCGACCGATCTATCCGGGCGCGAGGATTGCCGCGAGCGCGGTGACCATTTCTGCTCCACCGGGCGACAACTGGATGCTGCATGTTGCGATCGAGCAGATCAGAGCGGGCGATCTCCTGCTGCTTGCACCGACCAGTCCCTGCGAAGACGGCTATTTCGGCGATCTCCTGGCGACCTCGGCCATGGCGCGAGGCTGCCGTGGGCTTGTCATCGACGCCGGGGTGCGTGACGTCGCTGATCTCAAGGCGATGAATTTTCCGGTCTGGTCGAAGGCGATCTTTGCGCAGGGCACCGTCAAGGAGACGCTGGGCTCGGTCAATGTACCCGTCGTCTGTGCCGGAGCGCTCGTCAATCCGGGCGATGTGATCGTCGCCGACGATGACGGCGTCTGCGTGGTGCGGCGGGAGGAGGCGGCCGACATTGCCGACAAGGCGGAACAGCGGCTCGCGGCGGAAGAGGAGAAGCGCCGGCGGCTGGCCGCAGGCGAACTCGGGCTCGATATCTACAGGATGCGCGAACGGCTGGCGGAGAAGGGGCTGAAATATGTCTAGGCCCAGCGCTGGGGAAGGCGTGGGCTGCATGTGGATGCGCGGCGGAACCTCCAAGGGCGGCTATTTCCTGGCGGAAGATCTGCCTGAGGATCGTGACGGATTTCTGCTGCGGGTCATGGGCTCGCCCGATCCGCGGCAGATCGACGGCATGGGCGGAGCGGATCCGCTGACCTCAAAGATCGCGGTCGTCAAGCGATCAGAGCGGCCCGGCGTCGATATCGACTATCTCTTCCTGCAGGTCTTTGTCGATGAACCCATCGTCACCGATGCGCAGAACTGCGGCAACATCCTTGCCGGTGTCGGACCCTTTGCCATCGAGCGCGGTCTGATCGAGGCCGAAGACGGGCAGACCGAAGTGCGTATCTTCATGGAAAACACCGGACAGATCGCCACCGCGAAGATTGCCACGCCGGATCGGCGGGTGACCTATGCGGGGGATGCGCGCATCGATGGCGTGCCAGGCACGGCCGCGGCGGTGCCGATCACCTTTGCGGATACGGCGGGTTCGAGCTGCGGAGCCCTGTTGCCCACCGGCCGTGTCGTTGACGTTATCGAGGGCATCGAATGCACGTTGATCGACAACGGCATGCCCTGTGTCGTCATGCTGGCCAGTGATCTCGGTATCGACGGGACAGAAACGCCTGGCGTGCTCGAAGCCAATGGAGACCTCAAATCGAAGCTGGAGGCGATCCGGCTACGGGCGGGGCCGATGATGAATCTTGGTGATGTCGCGAAGAAATCGGTGCCGAAGATGACGATGGTGTCGCCGGCAAAGGCCGGGGGCGCGATCTCGACGCGCACCTTCATTCCGCATCGCTGCCATGATGCGATCGGCGTGCTCGGTGCCGTCAGCCTTGCGACAGCCTGCCTTCTGCCGGAAGGGCCGGCGGCGCAACTGGCGGTCGTGCCTGATGGCGACGAGAAACTGATCTCGGTCGAGCATCCGACCGGAGAAATGAGCGTGATCGCGACGGTCAGGAGCGGCGCCGTGACCAATGCTGCAGTGTTGCGCACCGCCCGCAAGCTTTTCGACGGATTTGTCTTTGCGTGATTGTGGCAGCGTCTCGTTGCGGCGTCGTCCTTCGCAAAATAGGAGACTGAGATGAGGATCGGGTTTCTGGGCTATGGCGAAGCAGCAAGAGCGCTTCATGAGGGGTTGAGCCGGCCGGGTCTGAGTTTCATCGCCTATGATATCCTGCTCGCTTCAGGGGGCGAAGCTATACGCGAGGCGATGTGCACCCGTGGCGCCGAGATTTCCGAGGGCATCGCGGGACTTTCGGAAGCGGATTGGGTGTTTAGCGCTGTGACCGCCGACCAGAGCCTGCTTGCCGTCGAACCGCTCCTGCCACATCTGCGGCAGGGGCAGGTGATGATTGATATCAATTCCGTTTCACCAGGCCGAAAGCGGGAGACGGCAGCCGCTGTGGAAGCCGCAGGCTGCGATTATCTCGACATGGCTGTCATGGCGCCGGTCCATCCTCGCAAACACCAGACGCCCGTTTTACTTGCCGGTGCTCCTGCTGAGAGGTTGCTGCCGGAGCTTTTGGCCCTAGGGTTTTCTGCCGAGATTGCAGGCCCGGCAGCTGGTGCTGCGACAGCAATCAAGATGGTGCGCTCGCTATTCGTCAAAGGATTGGAGGCGATCACAGTCGAGGCCTTGCTCGCGGCGAAGGCGTCAGGTTGCTACGAAGAGATCCTTTCATCTCTTTCCGGTTCTTTCCCTGGCCTCAACTGGCCGCAATTTGCCGAATATCAGATGGAGCGCACGACGCGACATGGGCGCCGGCGGGCGGCAGAGATGCGCGAAAGCGCTGCGACGCTCGATGCGCTTGGGCTTCGTGGCGGGTTGGCGATGGAGATTGCCGAGGTGCAGGAACGCATAGGAGCGTGCGGTCTCGGGCAAACTGGCGGGCTGGAAGAAACTGTCGGACGTGTGCTGGAATTGCGGCGGAAGCCCCAGAAGGGGTGAGCAATCGGTTCGGGACCGCATAGCGCGGATGAGGGGGCCTTAGCGCACAAGCGACCGTCACTCTCGTTTCGATCGTTCCCTACCTTGCTTTGCCAGCCCCCTCATCTGCCCCTCTCCGGGGCACCCCCTCCCGCTGGTGCGGAACTCGAATTCTATGTCCTTGGTGTCATCGGATCGCTGATGCGCCCGGCCTGGAATGTCGCCGGCAATGGCGTAAGTTCGATCTTTGCCACAATGCCTGCCTTGTTGAAAGGGTCGCCTTCAGCAAAGGCTTTTGCTTCGGCAAGACCTGCCGTCTCCAGTATCCCGAAATTGCCGATAGAGACTCCACCGTCATCGTGCAAGGCAGAGCCGATCAGCACTGTCGCGAGGCCTTCGCCGCCGGATTGGACCCAGGCGCGATGGGCCGCGCGCTGCAGATCGCGGGCAGTATCCTGCCCTTGATGATGCAGGCAGCGCATGAGGAAAAAGACCGGCATCAGGCGGCGTTTTCCAGCACGACCATGCCGGCACCGGTCATGGAGGCCGGCGCGTGATAGTGCTTGTGGATGAGATTGACCTGCTCGTTCATGGCGGCGCGCATGACCAGCCACATGATGAGTTCGGCGCCTTCGGAACCGAATTGCTCGACGTAATCCTCGCGGCTCATGGCGCGGTAAGGTTCCGGGTTGGCGGCGATGCCGTCAAGCCAGGCGCGGTCAGCCGCCTGGTTTATGAAGCCGGCACGCGCGCCCTGCAGCTGATGCGACAGGCCGCCGGTGCCGAGAATGACAACGCGTTCGTCGCCGGGCCAGCTTTCGATCGCCTCGCGCAGCACCTTGCCCATCTCCCAGCAGCGCTGCGGTGTGGGGATCGGATACTGGATGGTGTTCACCCAGATCGGCAGAACCTTGACCGGCCAGCGCTCCGGCCGGCCGAAGAACAGTTCCATGGGCACCTGCAAGCCGTGATCGACCTCGATCTCGCGGCAGACCAGCGGATCGAAATGGCGCTCGACCAGCCTATCGACAAAATGCCAGGAGAAATCGGCAGCACCGTCGAAGGCGGGAATGGGGCGTGGCCCCCAGCCTTCGTCGACCGGCTGATAGGTTTCCGCTACGCCCACTGCGAAAGTCGGCACGCGGTCGAGGAAGAAGCTGTTGCCGTGGTCGTTGAAGATCACGACGGCGATATCGGGTTTTGCCTCACGCATCCATTGCTTGCCGGCTTCGTAGCCATCGAAGAAGGGCTTCCAGTCCGGGGTGTCGCGCAGGCCTTTGTCCAGTGCGGCACCGATCGATGGGACGTGGCTCGTCCCAAGGCCACCTATGATCCTAGCCATGTCTTTTCTTTCCCAGCCTTTCGTAGAGAAAATCCTCATGCGACATGCCGGCCTGGGCGGCGCCGATCTGAGTGATCGGCGTCGGGTCGACAGCGGCGATCTTCAGGATGAAGAACAGGTTGCCGCCAATGCGGACCATCTCGTGCCAGTCGCGGTTTTTGACGGCGACCTTTTCCTCGTTGTTCAGGCCGAAGCGGGTGAGATAGGCATCCTCATCCGCCTTGAACGCGTCGCGATTTTCCGCCTGGCCGAGCGCCATCGCCATCTTGTTGAGCCGGTAGCCGCGGATCGACCCGGCGCGGTCGAAAAGCGGCGTATCGGGGATGGTCCCGCTATTCTCAGGCATAAATTCCTCCAAATCTGCGCGTCAGCCAATCGATGATCGCGGACGTCACCTCGGCCGGGCGCTCCACGGGGCCGAAATGGCCAGCATCTTCGATGATGACGAGTTCCGCATCGCGTGCTGCTTCGGCGATTTCCTGATGCTGGGTAATCGGGCTCCAACCATCCTGACGAGCAGCAATGAGCAGGATGGGACAGCTGAGTTCGGCCATATAGGCGCCGGCGTTCGGCCGATTGATAAGCGCTCGAATCTGTCGCTCATGGACATCAGCGCCGGCCCGTAACACCATGGTGCGCAGATGGCCGATCAAGCCGGCATCTGACAGTCGGTCAGGATGGAGCATGGGCGGCAGCCATTGATCCGCCAGTTCATCCATGCTGCGATGGCCAAGATCCATCATTTGTTGGCGTTTGACTTCCTCGCCATCGCGTTTCGGATGGTGGCCGGTATTGGCAAGGACCAGTCCGCGAATGCGATCCGGTGCGATACGAGCCATTTCCATGGCGACGCGTCCGCCCATGGAATGGCCGACCACAATCAAATCGCCTTCAGTGGCGGCGAGAACATTTTCTGCCATGCCCGATATCGAGGAAGCACGCGAAACATCAGCCGCGTGCACGGGCATGCGGTGCCCAACGGCATCGGCAAGCGGCGCCCAGACAATGCTGTCGGACACGAGCCCCGGAATGAGCGCGAGCGTTGCCATCGATTTTCCTCCCGCAAATCAGACATCATAAATGTATACATTGTGTCAAGAGATGGGAGTGGATCGACTTTCATAAACGCCAATTTGGCGAAGAGACTTTGGTATGATGCATACAATTATGTGTTAGGATGCCGGCTCAGGGTGGGGTTTTGTATGCGTTCCGGCTGCTATATACATTTAGCCGGGATTGGAGGCGCCGATGAAGCAGAGTGAAGCCGCAACACATGGCCGTCGCGCCGTTATCGAGTTGCGGGAAAAGATTTTGAGCGGTGAGCTGCAGGGCGGAACGCGCCTCTTCGAAGTGCCGCTGGCGGAGGCGCTCGATATTTCACGCACTCCCGTGCGCGAGGCCATGTCCCGGCTGACGGAGGAGGGGCTGCTCGATCGCCTGCCAAATGGCGGCTTTGTCGTCCGCCGCTTCGGTTTTGCCGATGTGGTTGATTCCATAGAAGTGCGCGGTGTCATGGAAGGCATGGCGGCAAGGCTCGCTGCGGAACGCGGCGCCGCACCCGATGCGCTCGCAGATATCAGGCAGACGGTGCTGAAGCTCGACGCCTGTTTCGGCGAGCAGCTCGACGATGTTGATTTCGATGCCTATTCCGACCTGAACGAAAAATTCCACCATCAGCTTGCAGCGCTTGCCGGCAGCGAGATCATCAGGCGTGAGGTGGAGCGGGCAAGCTCGCTGCCTTTTGCCTCGCCCTCGGCGTTCCTGCCGGACAAAGCTGATATCACCGCCTTCCGTCGTTCGCTGCGCTCCGCGCAGGACCAGCACAGGGCGCTCGTCAGCGCGATCGAAGCGCGCGAAGGCAGCCGCGCGGAAGCGATCGCCAGGGAGCATGCCCGTACGGCGCGGCGCAATCTTGAATACATTCTGGCGGAAGACCCAACACTGATCGAACAGATCAGGGGACTCGCGCTGATTCATCGGTAATTTCAGATAATTCCCGGTTCTGAAGGGCGGCCTGTGGCCGCCTTTTTTCATTTTCGGAGCATTGGCCTGGGCGTTGTCGGGACAAAATAGGCTTGCAATCTGATCGCATTGGGCATTTCATGTATACATTATCGCATGCCAATGGGAGGACATCAGGTGGCGAGATCGAACCTATCCGAAGTTTTGAAGTCGGCTGGCAATACGGTGGAGTTGCTGCGCAATTCCAAGGTCGGCATGTATGTATACCCGGTCGTTGCGGCCGAGTTCTCCAACTGGCGTTCGGAGCAGGCCGCATGGCGCAACTCCGCCGTCCTCTTCGATCAGTCGCACCATATGGACGAGTTGACGGTCGAAGGTCCTGACGCGGAGAAGTTCCTCGCCTATCACGGCGTCAACTCCTTCTCGAATTTCGATACGAACCGCGCCAAGCATTTCGTGCCGGTCACGCCGGCCGGTCATGTGATCGGCGACCAGATCATCTTCCGCGAACGCGAGGACAAGTTCATCCTCGTCGGCCGCTCGCCGACCTCCAACTGGCTGATGTTCTGCGCCGCTTACGGCAAGTGGAACGTGCGCCTGAAATATGATCCGCGCTCGCCCTCGCGACCTGAAGGCGAACGCGTGCTGCGCACGCATTACCGCTATCAGATCCAGGGACCGGATGCCCCAAAGATCTTCGAGAGGATGAATGGCGGACCGATCCCCGACATCAAGTTCTTCCATGTCGACAAGATCAAGGTCGGCTCGAAGACCGTGAATGCGCTGCGTCACGGCATGTCCGGCGCGCCGGGCCTGGAAATCTGGGGTCCCTACGAGGACAAGGCCTATATCCACTCGGTCATCCTGGAGTCGGCAAAGGCGGCGGGCGTCGATCTCGTACGCTGCGGGAGCCGCGCCTATTCCACCAATACGCTGGAATCCGGCTGGATCCCGTCGCCACTGCCGGGCATCTATACAGGTGATGGCATGCTGGCTGCCTATCGCGACTGGCTCGGCGGCGACAGCTACGAGGCGACAGGCGCCATCGGCGGCAGCTTCGTTACCAGCAATATCGAGGACTATTACGTCAATCCGTTCGAACTCGGCTACGACTTCTACATCGGCTGGAAGAAGGACGACTTCGTCGGCAAGTCGGCACTCGAAAAAATGAAGGGCCAGACGAGCCGCAAGAAGGTGACCTTCGAGTGGAATGCCGAAGATGTCGTCAACGTCATCGCCTCGGCCTTCCGTCCGGGTGAGGATCATTTCAAGTGGATCGATTTCCCGCAGCCGAACTATGCCTCGACCAGCGCCGACAAGATCATGCGCGACGGCAAGATGGTCGGCATGTCGATGTTCAATGGCTATAGCTACAATGAGCGCTGCATGCTCTCGCTCGGCATTGTCGATGCCGATGTTGAGGTTGGCGATGTGCTGACCCTCGTCTGGGGCGAACCCGACGGTGGGTCAGGCAAGACCTCGGTCGAACCGCACAAGCAGGCGGAAATCCGCGTGCGTGTTTCGCCCACTCCCTATTCCCGTGAAGCTCGCGAGAATTACGCCGACAGCTGGCGTAGCAAGAAGAGCTGAACTCCGACACCACCATCCACGGTGTTAACGACGGCGCTCGGGAGGGCGCCGTTTTTCATGGATTCGTCCTCGCGCATTGCCTCTAGCCGACCACGCATGGCAGCTGTTAGAACAGCCACTCTTCCCGATCGGCGATCACTCCGATGTCACAAAGACAACGCAGATATGCCTCCTGAAAATCGAATCGAACAAGGATGACAGCAGTGGCACAGGCCCAGCCGCATGAGCGAATTCAGTACATCGTCGAGGGCGGCCATCGCCTTGCCGGCGAGATCCAGCCGAGCGGCAACAAGAATGCCGCCTTGCCGATCATTGCCGCTTCGCTGCTGACCGACAAGCTTGTGTATCTGACCAACGTGCCGCGTATCCGCGACGTCGAAGCGCTGGTCGAACTGATCCAGTCCGTCGGCGCCAAGGCGCGCTGGCTCGGCCGCAACGAACTTGAGATCGAGCCGAGCGATCTCAAGCCGGCCGATCTCGATCCGGCGTTGTGCGCCCGCATTCGCGCGTCCATCCTGCTTGCCGGCCCGATGCTGGCTCGTTGCGGCGAGATCACTTTGCCGCCGCCGGGTGGCGATGTCATCGGCCGCCGCCGCGTCGACACGCATTTCCTGGCACTTGAACAGCTAGGCGCCGAGATCAGCGTCAACGGATCCTATAGTTTTCGCGCCAGGCGCCTGCGCGGTGCGGACGTCTTCCTTGACGAACCGTCAGTCACTGCCACGGAAAATGCGCTCTGCGCGGCTGTGGCCGCCGAAGGCAAGACGATTCTGCGCAATTGCGCCTCCGAGCCGCATGTCCAGGATCTCGCCCATTTCCTCATCGCCATGGGTGCCAAGATCGAAGGTATCGGCACCAATACGATGATCATTCATGGCGGCCAGCCTCTCGGCGGTGCCTCACACCGCATCGGCCCTGACCATAACGAGATTGGCTCGCTCATCGGCCTTGCTGCCGTCACCGGTTCCGAGATCGTCATCCGACGCGCGGGTGTTGAGCATCTGCGCTCGACGCTGATGACCTTCGAGCGTCTCGGTATCCGCTGCCGCATCGAGGGCGACGATCTTGTCGTACCGGCGGGTCAGGAAATGAAGATCCAGCCGGATTTCGGCGGGCATATTCCGAAGATCGAGGATCAGCCCTGGCCGGCTTTCCCGGCCGATACCATGTCGATTGCCATCGTCACCGCCTCGCAGTGCGATGGTGTGGTGCTGATGTTCGAAAAGATGTTCGAAAGCCGGATGTTCTTCGTCGACAAGCTGATTACCATGGGTGCGCGTATCGTGCTTTGCGATCCGCACCGCGCGATCGTCGCCGGCCCGTCCAAGCTGCGTGCTGCGCAGGTGGAGAGCCCCGACATTCGCGCCGGCATGGCGATGCTGATTGCTGCCATGTGCGCCGAAGGAACGAGCGTCATCAACAATGCCCAGCAGATCGAGCGGGGATATGAGCGGATCGAGGAGCGGCTCAACGCGCTCGGCGCGCGCATTACCCGCGTGCCGCCGCGCGAGGCATAAATCTAGACGCTGAGATGTGCTTCGAGGATTTCCGGTGAGGCGAGAAGTGCTTCGGATGTGTCGCGGTAGGTCACCGCGCCACGTTCGAGCACGATGACCTCGTCCGTCAGCGGCAATACTTTACGGGCCTTCTGCTCAACGATGATTGCCGACATGCCTTCGCCGGTGACGATGCGGCGCAGCGCTGCCAGCAGTTCATCGACGATGATCGGCGCGAGGCCCTCCAGCGGCTCATCGAGCAGCAGCACCTTCGGATTGAGCATCAGGGCGCGGGCGATGGCGAGCATTTGCTGCTCGCCGCCTGACAATTGGTTGCCGAGGTTGCGGCGACGTTCCTGCAGCCGCGGGAACATCTGGTAGATGCGGGCGACATTCCAGGCGCCGGGCCGCGCGCTCGCCGTCAGGTTTTCCTCTACCGTCAGCGAACGGAAGATATTGCGCTCCTGCGGCACCCAGCCGATGCCGAGGGGAGCACGCTTTTCCGCGCGCAGCCGGGTGATGTCGCGCTGCTGCAGGTGGATGGAACCGGCGTGGTGGGTGGTGACGCCGATAATGGTGTTGAGCAGGGTCGTCTTGCCCGCGCCGTTGCGGCCGAGCAAGGCCAGAGAGCGGCCTTCCTCCAGCGTAAAATCGACCTTGGCAAGCACATGGGCTTCACCATAACCGGCGATGAGGCGTTCGACCCGAAGCAATTCGGCCATCAGGCATCCTCCCCGAGATAGATGGCTTTGACCTGCGGGTCTTTGGAGATTTCGGCGACGGTGCCTTCGGCAAAGAGAGCACCGGCAGCGAGCACCGAAATACGGTCCGCGAAGGAGAAGACGAGATCCATGTCGTGTTCGATCAGCACGACCGTAACATTGGCGGGCAGTTCGCGGACGATGCCGAGAACCTCATGGCGCTCTTCTTCGGGAACGCCGGCGGCCGGCTCGTCGAGCAGCAGCACTTTCGGCTGCATCGCAATCGCAAGGGCGATCTCCAGGAGGCGCTGCTTGCCGTAGGGCAGCAGCGTCGTCGGCATGCCCATGACATCGACAAGGCGGAAGCGCTCAAGCAAGGCGGCTGCTTCATCGGCAACTTCGCGGTCTGCCGAAAGCGGCCGCCAGGCGAAGCGACCATGGCCCTTGCGCTCGCTGATCGCCAGCATGACGGAATCGAGTGGCGTGAAATCACCGAAGAGCTGGTTGATCTGGAAGGTGCGGGACAGGCCCTTGCCGACGCGGCGATAGGAGGAAACGCCGGTGATATCCTCGCCGGCAAGCAGGATCTCGCCGCTGTTCGGCGTCAGAACGCCAGTCAGCAGGTTGATGATCGTGGTCTTGCCGGCGCCGTTCGGGCCTATGAGGGCGTGGCGTGCGCCATGGCGGATTTGCAGCGAGACATCGTTGGTGGCGACGAAGCCGCCGAAGCGTTTGATGAGATGGCGTGTTTCGAGGGCAATCGTCATTTGCTCTCCTCCGCAATGGTATGCTGCATGTTTGCCTGTTGCCGGTGGCGCGCAGCACCGGGCAACAAGGTCTGCCAGCGGGTCAGACGCTCGCGGCCAACCAGAACGATGATGATCAGGACGAGACCGATCCAGAACATCCAATATTGCGGCGTGATGACCGACAGCCAGTTGCGCAGGATGGAGAAGATGACGGCTCCGAAGACGCCGCCATAGAGATAGCCGACGCCGCCGATGACAAGCACCAGCAGCACCTCTGCAGAACGGTGGAAAGCAAGCACGTCGGGCGAGACGAAGCTGGTCGTCTGCGTCAGCAGCGCGCCCGCGATGCCGGCATAGGCAGCCGAGATCGTATAGACCGCGACGATGCGGCGGGTGGGCGAGATGCCGAGCATGGAGGCTCGGCGCTGGTTGCGCTTGATCGCCTTGAGAGACAGGCCAAAGGGTGAGTTGACGATACGCCGTGCAATGTAGGTCAGAACGACAAGCACAATCAGGCAGTAGATGTATCCGGTGCGGCCCCAGAGATCGAATTCGAAATAGCCCAGGATCGGGTTCAGCATCACGCCGCTCAGGCCGTCGGCGCCGCCGGTGAGCCAGGCGGCCTGGTTGACGAGTTCGGCGAGTAGCATGGCGACGCCGAACGTTGTCATGAGGCGGGTAAGGTCGGAGCCGCGCAGCACGAGGAAGCTCGTCAGCAAGCCGAAGAGGCCGCTGACGAGGGCGGCGGCCACCAGGCCGATGACGGGCTCGCCTGAGACATAAATTGCAAACAGACCAGCGGCATAAGCGCCGAGGCCGAAGAAGGCGGTATGACCGAGCGAGACGATGCCGGCATAACCGAGGATGAGATCCAGAGAGACGGCGAAGAGTGCAAGAATGGCGATCTCCGTCAGGATCAGCATCTGCGACGGCAACGTGAAGATCGCGGCGATGGCGACCAGCCAGAGAGCGAATTCCCAGATCTGCCAGCGGCCGGCGCGCTTCAGGAGTTCCATGGCCTTGCTGGAGGCGTTGCCGTGTTCGCCGCTCATCGGCCGCCCTCCCGGGAGAAGAGGCCATGGGGCCTGACGATCAGCACGAGGATCATCACGGCGTAGATGATGAAGGCGCCGAGCTGCGGCACGTAGTATTTACCGGCGACATCGGCAATGCCGAGCAGCAACGCGGCAATGAAGGGGCCTGTTATCGACGAGGTGCCGCCGACAGTGACAACGATCATGAAATAGATCAGGTATTTCAGCGGAAAGTTCGGGTCGAGACCCAGCAGTTCGGTGCCGAGCGCACCGCCGAGGCCGGCAAGGCCGGAGCCCAGCGCGAAGGTCAGTGCGAAGATGACGGAGACATTGATGCCCATGCCGCGTGCGACACGTCCGTCATCGACAGCGGCGCGAAGCTGGCTGCCGAAGCGGGTGCGGGTGAGCGCCAATTGCAGTGCGACGGTCAGAACCGCGCAGATGACGATGATGAAGAGCCGGTAACGGCCGATATCGATGCCCAGAAAGCCGAAGCGGCCGCTGAGTTCGGGTGGCAGGTTGATCAGTTGCTGCTGGCCGCCCATGAAATAATCGATGGCCGATATCGCCATGAAGACGAGGCCGATCGAAAATAGCACCTGATCAAGATGGGAAGCCGAATAGAGGCGCCGGTACAGTAACCGTTCCAGCGCGACGCCAACGAGTGCGGTGACGATGAAGGCGGCAGGCAGGCACCAATAAAAGGAAATGCCATAGCGGTTCATCATGATGACGGTGACGTAGCCGCCAGCCATGGCAAAGGCGCCGTGCGCCAGATTGACGAAATTCATCAGACCTAGCGTGACCGACAATCCGCAGGCGAGAACAAAGAGAAGCATGCCATAGGCGATGCCGTCGAACAGGATTGTCAGCATGAGACCTCACTGCATCCAGGCGGCGGAATTGCTTCCGCCGCCTGTTCCCTGGCTTACTTGGCAGCCGTATTCGGATCGTGGATCTTCGGATAGGTCGCGAACTCGACATTGTAGAGTTCGCCGTTCTTCTCCTTGACCTCGCGCATGTAGATATCCTGCACGATGTCGCGTGTATCAGGATCGATGGTGATGGGCCCGCGCGGGCTGACGAATTCCATGCCCTTCATGGCATCGACGAGCTTGGTGCCATCGGTGCCACCGCCGGTCTTTTCGAGGGCGGCATAGGCGACATGCATGGCATCATAGCCGCCGACCGACATGAAGTTCGGGCGCATGTTCTTGTTGGCTTTGCGCACTTCGGCGACGAAAGCCTTGTTTTCCGGGCTGTCGTGATCGGTCGAATAGAAATGACCGGTGATGACGCCCCTGGCGGCCGGTCCCATGCCATTCAGGAGATCGTCATCGGTGACGTCGCCGGTGGCGATCAGCTTGATGCCGGCGTCGGCAAGACCGCGATCGACGAACTGCTTCATGAAGATTGCGCCGACACCCGATGGCACGAAGACGAAGAGGGCATCGGGCTTGGCGTCGCGTACACGCTGAAGGAAGGGTGCAAAATCGGGGTTCTGCAGGGGAACGCGGAGTGCTTCGACAACCGTGCCACCTTCTTTCTTGAACTGGTCGGTAAAGCCCTTCTCGATGTCGATACCCGGACCATAGTCGGTTACCAGCGTGACGACCCGCTTGAGGTTGTTCTGGACTGCCCAGGTGGCAACCGGAACGGCGGATTGCGGACCGCCCATCGAGGTGCGCACGAAATAGGGCGACTGTTTCATGATGGCCGAGGTCGTGGCCGAGGTGATGATCGCCGGAACCTTTGCCTGGTTGAGAACCGGGGCGACACCCATGGCAAGCGGCGTCAGGCCGAAGCCGACGAGCATCTTGACGCCATCATTGACGACGAGTTCCTGGGCGATGCGGCGGGTCTGGTCGGCCGTGCCCGCGTCGTCACGCAGCACGAGCTCGATCTTCTTGCCTGCAACCGTGTCGCCATTGATTGCCATGTATGCGCGGGCGCCGGCCTCGACCTGACGGCCGGTTGAGGCAAAAGGACCTGTCATCGGCAGGATCACGCCGATCTTCACCGTTTCCTGCGCAAATGCAGGCGCCCCAGCAAGCGTGGCGAGCGCCGCGCCTGCTATCAATAGTCTTCTTGAAAACGAAATCATGTATACTCCTCCCATTGTTGCGCATCATATCTCTCTCCCGGAGATATGCCGCGACCTGAACGTTTTTCTTCTCTCCTCCAGAGGAAAACGCCATTGTCGCGAAAATTGCTCAGCGGTATCAATGTATACATAAAACTTGACTTGGTACAAGCTGCCGCTACCTGGCTGGCTGATCACCAAAGGCCCGGCGGACGGTCTTTTGCGCTTGCCAGTTTTGCGTTTTGTCAAAGCAAATTTTCGATCGTCGCAACTCTGTCATATAGCTATGGCGAGAACGTGCTTTATCGAGCGAATTGAACAGGGAGCGTGCCATGATCGAAAACACTCAGCTCGACCGTATCAAGAACGAAATCGCCGACAGCTTCGACGAGGAGCTGGAAATGCAGATGGAGGAGGACCGGCTCGACGAGCTGGTCGCCGAGGGCATGTCCGGCGAAGCGGAACAGACGCTCGAGCGCAAACTCTATTTCCGCGAGCTCTTCCGCCTGCAGCATGAGCTGGTCCGTCTTCAGGACTGGGTCCAGTACAAGAAATTGAAGGTGGTCGTGCTTTTCGAGGGCCGCGATTCCGCCGGCAAGGGCGGTGCAATCAAGCGTGTGACCCAACGCCTCAATCCGCGCGTCTGCCGCGTCGTGGCGCTGCCGGCGCCGACCGAACGCGAGCGGAACCAGTGGTATTTCCAGCGCTACACGCCGCATCTGCCGTCGGCGGGCGAGATGGTGCTCTTCGACCGCAGTTGGTACAACCGTGCCGGCGTCGAGCGGGTCATGGGCTTCTGCACGAAGGACGAGCTGGAAGAGTTCTTCCGCTCCGTGCCGGAATTCGAGCGCATGCTGGTCCGCTCCGGCATCATCCTCATCAAGTACTGGTTCTCGATCACCGATGAGGAGCAGGAGTTCCGCTTCAACATGCGCATCCACGATCCGCTGAAGCAGTGGAAGCTCTCGCCGATGGACCTGCAGAGCCGCGTCCATTGGGAGGAATATACCAAGGCCAAGGAAGAAATGCTCGCCCGCACCCATATTGAGGAAGCGCCGTGGTGGGTTGTTCAGGCCGTCGACAAGAAACGCGCGCGCCTCAATTGCATCGCCCATCTGCTCGGCCAGATCCCGTATGAGGACGTTCCGAAGGAAGGGATCGTGCTGCCGGATCGCGTGCGTCACGATGACTACCACCGCACCCCGGTTCCGCCGGAAATGTATGTTCCCGAAGTCTACTGATTGAAATGGCTGCGGCCGGTTTCCGGCAGCGGCGTCTTTTCAGCATGTCGCGCAAAACCGATTCACGCGTTGCGCGACATGCCTTAATGCGCCGATTGCTGCTTGGCGCGGGCGACGATCTGGGTCGGATTGACGAATTGCAGCGCGATGATGAGCCAGAAGAGCGTCGTCACCATATAGATCACCGCCATCGCATCGATTGATTGGCTGGCTCGTACGCCGGATGCGAAGACCGCGTAATAAAGAGAGACGACAAGCGTCTGGGTCTGCGGTCCGGCGATGAGGAAGGTCAGCTCGAACATCGCGAGCGTGCGCACCAGGACGAGCAGAAGTGCTGCCAGCATGCCGGGCAGCAGGAGCGGCAGTAGAATGCGGATAAAGAGGCTGGTGGTGCCGGCACCGAAGACACGGGCGGCGGCCTCGATGCGCGGATCGATCTGCTCGATGAACGGGATCATGACGAGCACGACGAAGGGGAAAGACGGCACGAGGTTGATCAGCACCACGCCCCAGAAGGTGCCGCCGAGCCCGAGCTGGTAGAGCACTGTTGCCAGCGGAATGCCGTAGGTCAGCGGTGGGATCAGCAGCGGCAGCAGGAAGAGCAGAATGATGGCGCGCTTGCCCGGGAAATCGCGCCGCGCCAGAGCATAGGCTGTCAATACGCCCAGAATGCCCGAGATAATGACGACGACAAAGGCCATCTCGAAGGTAACGATGACGACGCTGGATAGCTGGAATTCGCTCCAGGCGCTGAAATACCAACGATCCGTCCAGCCGCGCGGCAGCCATGTGCCGAGCCAGCGTGTGGCGAAAGAGTTGACGATCACGGCCGCGATGACCGCAAGCAGGTTGAGGACAAAGAGGGTCGCGAGCGCCCAGACGGCGATGCGCCAGATCTTCGAGGTAAGGCCCTGGTCACGGATCATGGCTTAGCCTTTCGTGCCGCCGGCCGGGCCGCGGTAGAAGAAGGAACGCGCACCGAGGACGGCGACGACAACAATGAGCTCGACGCCACCCATGATAATGGCGATCGCCGTGCCGTAGGAATGATCATATTGCTCGAAGGCGGCTTGATAGGCTGCAATCGAGATGACGCGTGTCGGACCAGCCGGCGCGCCGAGCAGGACGGCGGACGGGAAGACGGCAAAAGCCTGCACGAAGGAAAGGCAGAAAGTCACGGCGAGACCGGGCACCAGGAGCGGCAGGAACACGCGCGTAAAGCGCTGGCGCGCATTGGCGCCGAGCGTGGCGGCAGCCTGCTCGATCGCCGGGTCGATGCCGGTGATATAGGACAACGTCAGCAGGAAGGCGAAGGGGAAGCCGGTAATCAGCAGCGAGGCGAAAACACCCCAGTAATTGTTGGTGAGCTTGACCGGTGAATCCAGGATGCCGAACAGGATGAGCGTCTCGTTGAACCAGCCGCGCGGGCCGAGAAAAGTCAGCAGACCATCGGCGACGAAGACAGTACCGAGCGTAATCGGCAGTACGAGGATTGTCGTCAGTAGCCGCTGTCGCCGCATCAGTCGGACGCGAAACGCAACCGGGACGGCGAAGGCCAGGTTGACGATCGTGACCGGCAAGGCAAGCCACATCGTATTGGCGATCGTGCCGTACTGGAACTGGTCCGAGAAGAACTTCGCGTAATTTTCGTACCAGACGCCGCCATCCTTCGGCATCAGTGAATCCGCAACGCCGTAGACGAAGGGGTAGATGAAGAGGGCGATCATGAAGATCAGGCCTGGCAGCACCAGCAATGTCGTGCCGTCAAGGCCCTGAGCGGCAAGCCGGGTTTTCAGTGAGGGACCGCCATTCATGCTGGCGCCCCTTTGAAGACCAGCGAACGGCCCGCGACGGGCTGCAGAGTGGTGGCAGAGCCGCGCGGCAACGCATCATCGGAGCGGAAATATAGCTCCGATCCGTCCGCCGAACGAGCCATACCGAAGAAGGCGCGCCCGCGATATTCGGTGTTCGCGACAATGACGGGAATGCCGCTGTCGTCGGTGGTCGCAACGAGATCTTCAGGACGCACGGAGAGCACTGCGGCATCGCCGACCTTCAATGTGTCGCGCATCGTGCCGGTCAGCCGCGCACCCGCGGCCTCGATTTCGGCCTCGCTGCCGGAGATGGAGACGACGCGCCCGGGAATGCGGGTGCGGAAGCCCATGAAATCGGCGACGTTGAGATTGACCGGGCGCTGGTAGAGATCCTGAGGCGTGCCGATCTGCTGGATATGACCCTGGCTCATGACAACGATGCGGTCGGCAAGCGACAGGGCTTCGTCCTGGTCATGCGTGACATAGATGGTCGTCGAGCCGATCTGGTCGTGGATACCGCGGATTTCGGCGCGCATTTCCAGGCGCAGCTTGGCGTCGAGGTTGGAGAGCGGCTCGTCCATCAATACGATCGGCGGGCGGATGACGATTGCGCGGGCAATCGCCACGCGCTGTTGCTGGCCGCCGGAGAGCTGGCCGGGCAGCTTGTCCGCTTGACTTTCGAGGCGCACGAGCGCCAGCGCATCGATGATGCGCTTGTCGGCTTCCGCGCCGCTGATGCCCTGCATGGCAAGGCCGAAACCGACATTCTTGCGCACGCTCATGTGCGGGAAAAGGGCGTAACTTTGAAAGACCATGCCGAAGCCGCGCTTTTCCGGCTCCAGTTGGTCGATGCGATTGCCGCCGAGGCGGATTTCGCCGCCGGACAGGCCAAGCAGGCCGGCAATGCAGTTCAGCGCGGTGGATTTTCCGCAGCCGGAGGGGCCGAGAAGTGCGATGAATTCGCCGGGTTCGATCGTGAGGTCGATGCCATCAAGGGCGTTATAGGCGCCGAAAGATCGCCTGATGCCATCGAGCTCAAGGCGCGCATTCTTCCGCGATGACGCTGTTGCTGCGTTCTGAACCGGCAAAGTCAATGCAATCTCCATTTATCGGCAACCATGGCCGTTAGAAATCCGGCGCCGAGACACCCGGCGCCGGCTCATTTCAATCACCGATAATCAGCCCTTCTTGGCGCCGATCTTCTCGTCCCAGATGCGGAAAGCCTGGACGAGCTGCTTGGGCTCGAGCGGCACTTCCAGCGGGCTGCCGGCGATCCAGTCGGCATATTCCGGCCGGCCGAATTCCTTGATGATTTCCTGGCTTTCTGCAGGCGCCATCTCGAGCGTGACATCCTTTACCGCCGGGCCTGGATAGAAGTAGCCTGCATCATAGGCGATTGCCTGCTGTTGCGGCTGATAGATGAAGTTCAGGACGTCGAGCAGAACGCCAACCTTCTCGTCGGAAACGCCTTTCGGGATCGCCGCATAGTGAGCGTCGGTGACCCAATGGAAGCCTTCGAGCTTGCCGACCTTGGCTTCCTCGGGAACGATGCCGAGCGCGCGTGGGTTGATGTCCCAGCCGGTGGTGGTTGCGACGATGTCACGCGTGCCTTCGCCGAGTTCCTTGAAGACCACTGCGGTGCCGGTCGGGTAATATTCGATGTTTTCGCCGAGAGCGGCGAGATATTCCCAGGTCTTGGCCCAGCCGTTGACCGGATCGCGCGGATTGCTGTCGCCGAGAAGATAGGGCAGTCCCATCAGCAGCGTGCGGCCTGGGCCGGAATTGGCGGGGCGCGCATAGAGGAACTTGTTCTTGTTCTGCTTCGTCCAGTCGAGCAACTCCTGCGCCGTCTTCGGCGGGGTCGCCACCTTGTCCGGCATATATTCGATCAGCGGGCCGGACGGGTAGTAGGTGATGACGACGCCCTGGTCCTTGGCGAGTGCCTGCATCTTGAAAGCCTGCGGCAGCAGGATGCTTTCAAGATTGGGAAGGGCGGATTTCTTGGCGGAGAGGTCGACCCAGAGACCCTGGTCGACACCGGCCGAAAGCGCGTCCGTGCCTGTCAGCACGAGGTCGATATCGACCTTGCCGGCAGCCTGCTGGGCCTGGATCTTGGCCGGCAGTTCCGGAGCGGGGGCCTTGGTGAAGGAAAAGCTGGCGACGAATTCAGGCTTGGCCTTGGCGTAGTTCTCGAACATGCCCTGCGTCAGCGCCAGGTTGCCCGCGACGTCGACGATGGTGATGGTGACCGGCTTTGCCGGCGCCTTGGCCTGTGCGAAAGCGCGAAGCGGCAACATTCCGGCCGCGGCGACGCCGGCAGCTCCGCCGACGAAGGTTCTGCGTGTAATCTTCATTCTATCCTCCTCCTTTGCGGCGGTGCCGGCCTTTGCCCCGAGCCCGCCCGTTTGCATCGCAATGCACGTCCAATGCTTCGATGCGCCGGCTTTCCGGCAGCATCAAATGCTCGCAGCTCGAAGCTTTTCCTCCGGGTGCAATGCCATGTCGCCGTTCTCCTCCGCGGCATATCTTGGCAACAGGGTTCAATTGATATACTAGTATGCACGAAAGTGTCAACGTCCCGAGACCATGCATGCGGCAAGCTTCCGACCCTGAAATCCTTGCCTTCCCGGCGCCCCACGACGCGGGCGGAAAGATCCGCCGCGTGACGACGGCCGTCGCAATCCACGAGCGGTTGCATGCCGATATCGTCTCTCTGAGGATCCCGCCCGGTACCGTGCTGCAGGAAAAGCGGATCGCAGAGGATTTCGGTGTGAGCCGAACGCCGGTGCGCGAGGCGCTGCTGAGACTGTCCGAGGGTGGACTCGTCGATATCTATCCGCAATCGGGCACGGTGGTTTCGCGAGTGCCGGTCTCGGCCATTCCGGAAGCGGTCGTCGTGCGCAAGGCGCTTGAGGGGACGACGGTCGAGATAGCCGCTGGCATTGCGACGGGGGCCGATATTGCGCGGCTGGATGCGATCATCGCCCGCCAGAAGACGCATGCCGCACTCGGCAACGCTTCGAGCTTTCACGAAGAAGACGAGGCCTTCCACGAGGCGATCGCACAGATTGCCGGCTATCCCGGCATCTGGACCATTCTGAAGACGGTGAAGGTGCAGATCGACCGGGCACGACGGCTGACGCTGCCGGTGCTCGGGCGCATGGACAATGTCGTGCGCGAACATATGGTGATCCGCGACGCCATTGCTGCCCATGATATCGGGGCGGCGCGAGAAGCCATGATTCATCACCTAAGCGCCGTTATACCTGACGTCGCGGAGCTGCGCTCGCAGTTCCCCGACTATTTCTGCTGACGGCGGAACGACAAAACGCAGATACAAAAGGAGAGAAAGACGAGATGCGGCAAGGTTGGAGATGGTTCGGGCCGGAGGCACCGGTCACGCTGGATGAGGTGCGCCAGACGGGTGCGACGAACATCGTTTCGTCGCTGCATCAGGTGCCGATCGGCCGTGCTTGGACAGAGGCGGAAGTACGCGAGCGCCAGGCGCTGATCGAAACCACGCCGGCCGGACGTTCGCAGCTGACCTGGAGCGTCGTCGAAAGCATTCCGATCCCCGATGCGGTCAAGCGCAGGGGTGGTCAGGCAAAGGCGGAGATCGAGGCCTGGATCGCCAGCCTCGAGGCGGTGGCCGCCTGCGGCATCCCGATTGTCTGCTACAATTTCATGCCGGTCGTTGACTGGACGCGCACCGACCTCGATTACGTGACGCCGACCGGCGCCACCGCCATGCGCTTCGATCATGAGCGTTTTGCCGCCTTCGAGCTTTTCGTGCTGGAGCGTCCCGGTGCTGCCGAAGAATATTCTGAAGAAGACAAGACACGAGCCAAGGCTGTCTATGAAAGCATGACGGAAGCGGAGATTGCCGAAGTCACCCGCATCATCACCTCGGCTCTGCCCGGTTCGACAACCGAACCGCTGACCATTCCGGCCTTCCGCGAGAAGCTTGTTGCCTATCAGGGCATCGACGCGAAGAAGCTTCGCCAGCATCTCATCGAATTCCTCGAGGCCGTGGTGCCGGTTGCGGAAGCGCGCGGCGTCAAGCTGACGCTGCATCCCGACGACCCGCCGCGCTCGCTCTTTGGTCTGCCGCGCATTGCTTCGACGGCAGAGGACTATGCGGCGCTTTTCGATGCCGTCCCGGCGGCCGCCAACGGCATGTGCTATTGCACCGGCAGCCTCGGCGTGCGCGCCGGCAACGACCTGCCGGCGATTGCTCGCCGTTTCGCCTCGCGTATCTATTTCGCGCATCTTCGGGCCACGACCCGCGAGGGCGATGGTCGCACCTTCCATGAAAGCGCGCATCTTGAAGGCGACGTGAACATGGTTTCCGTGCTGAAGGAACTGGTGGCTGAGGACCGCCGCCGCAGCGCCGACCAGTCGATCGTCTTCCGTTCGGATCACGGCCACCGCATGCTTGACGACTTGCAGAAGAATGTCACACCCGGCTACCCGGCAATCGGCCGTCTTCGCGGCCTTGCAGAGTTGCGCGGCATTCTGCACGCACTCGACGCACCGCCGACCTGATTTTCTGTTTGCAAGCAGTTCCAGCTAAACCGATTTTGCTGGAATTGCTTAGCTCCGGCTCGCCGCCGAAAGCCGCCTCAGCGCTTCGACGGCCCGATCGGCGTCGCCGGCCGGCACGAAAATGTGGTCGTGGTAATAGCCCGCGACCACGTTGGCGCTGATGCCGACCTCCTTCAAGGCCTGGGAGAAGGCGGCTGTCAGGCCTACGGCTTCAAGTGAGGAATGCACTTTCAGCGTGATCTGCCGCAGCGGCGCGCTTGCCTGCAGGCCGGCCCCGGTCGCCCTATCCTGCGGCAGGATGAGTGTCAGGCCTTCCTTTTCATGAAACAGGGCAAGCGGGCGAAGATGGAGATAGTCTTCCAGCCGCGAGGCCGGCACGGCACAATAGACGAATTCGCCTGCCACCAATTCCGGCTCCATCGTCGCGAGAAGGACTGAGAGGTCGGTAATGCCTGTCATGCCGTTTTCCCTGATGTCCCTTACTGTGAAAAGATGTTCTCAAGCACCGAAAGACCGGTCACATGGTTGGATCGGATGAGCGCAGCTGCGAGTATCGGATCGCGATCCTCATAGGCACGGCACAGGCGTTCGTGGTCCTCGTAGGATTTCTGCAGGCGGCCGGGCTGGGATAGACTGATACGGCGCAAGCGAAGTGTTCTCAAAAGCAGGGAATCGACGATCTTCTTGACCGTGCGATTACCTGCGAGTTCGGTGTTGCGTTCGTGAAAGTCGATATTTGCCCAGAAATAGGCGTTCACGTCGCCGGCCTTGCTCGCGGTTTCCATGAGCCGCACGATTGGCTGGAGGGTGCGGATATCGTCCAGCGACACGTCCCGCGCAATATCGCCTGCGATCAGTTCCAGGAGATTGGCGCGGACGCGGTAGATATCGCGAATTTCCTTGATCGAAAGGCTGGCAACGCGCGGGCGACGGCGCGGCGGGATTTCGACGAGCCCTTCCTTTTCCAGAAGCATCAATGCTTCGCGGATCGGCGTCCGGCTTGTCTTGTAGCGCCGTGCAAGCTCGACGGAGTTGAGGTCATCGCCCGGTTTGCGAATGTCCTCGATGATCTCGGCTGCTACTTCGCGTACGATAGTGGAAACGAGTGATGGCCTGTCATGCTGTTCAGTGACCAGACGCGCGGCAACCGCTTCGGCGCGCTGACGCGAGTCTGTATACCGCGGATCGCCCGCGGCGTGGACTATATCGGCTGACGTGTATTCGGCGGACAAGAGAACTCCTAGGAAATGTCCCTCCCACCAGGAGCTTAGCATGCTCTGTCGACAACGAAAACTATAAGGCAAGTAATTGCCTTGCATGCGCAGGTTGAGGCGGTTCACACCCGGTTTGGCGGAATCTGGCCCCTTTCCCTGATGCCGATCTCCGCTGATATGCGGCGGCAGATATCTCGTCGGCGGCCGCGCGGCGTTGCTTGAGGCGGCCTCAATCCAGGGAGCGTCTTAGAGCCCGGAGGCCTTCAGATGAGGCGGAAACGATAGGCTCTCACGACGGCCTGCATGCGGTTGACGGCATCGAGCTTGCGCATCGCCGTCTTCAGGTAACCGTTCACCGTATGGGCGGAAATATGCAGGATGATGGCGATCTCCTCGCTGCTCTTGCCGGAGGCTGACCAGCGCAGGCATTCGATCTCGCGAACCGTCAGGCGCTCGTAATCGGCGAGCGGTGGCTCGGTCGCCAGGCTGAAGCTGTCCAGCGACTTCAATACGGCAAAGACCATGCGCGCGCATTCCTGCTCGTCGGGCGGGCTGCGCAGACCAGAGAACATGATGACGTAGTGCCTGAGAATGGCGTCATGCAGTGTAAAGCTGATCGTGTTGTGAAGGCCGAGATCCTCGAAATTGCGGGCGAGTTTTTCCGAGTTGCTTGCGTTGCCGGGCTGGGCGAACATGCCCGTGCCGGAATAGATCGGCATGATGGTCTTCTTCAGATCCTCGATCAGCTGGCTGCGCCAAAAGAGATCGGAAGCGTCGTAGCGGTCGATCAGCTCCTGCGGCCAGTTGCCGGCGATGATGTTGGCACGAAAGCCGAGCTTGTCAGCCTGCGGAAAGCTGGCAGCCAGAAAGAAGCGGAAGCCATGTGCCTGCATGACATGCTGGAGGGCAGCGGAGAAACTTCTCGTGGGATCGGCCTGGACTGTGGCGCTGGCTGCGTCCCCTGGTAAGGAGAACTTTGCCCTATTCTTGAGGATCATGGATCGTCTGCCGGCAAATGCACTGACCGGCCGGGAGGGAGCCGGTCAGCGCCAGGAGGAGGGAGGATCAGAAAGGCGTCCGGTTGATTTCTTCCGGGCGACGGTACGCGGCAATGCGGACTGGCTGGTATTCGTAGATCGGGTTTTCCGGTTCCAGGCGCAGAAGCGCACAATGGAACTTGTAATTCACACCGGTCACGATGTTCGAAAAGATCACATCCATGAGGATGTTCTTTCCGACGCTGATAAATATTGGGCGCTTGAGCTTTATCATGGCGTTCACCTCGTTTCTTCTGTCCGCCTTACCGGATACAACGAGGTTAACTGTAGTCTTTATTGCTTCCATCCTGAATTATACATAGGTGTATAATTTGATTTGATCTTTTGGCGGAAACAATACTCCCCTGCTGAGCCTTACGGCTTCAAAGCCATTTCAAGATAGTTGATGAGAGAATCGAATTCGACCGGCTTGCCCAGAAAGGCCAGCGCACCGCCTTCCATGGCGGCTGTGCGGGTTCTTTCGTCGCGGTAGGATGTCATGAAGATCATCGGCGGCTTTTCAGGTTCGCCGTTGAGGATTGCCTGCAGTTCGATCCCGCTCAGTCCGGGCATCTTGACGTCGACCAGCATGCAGTCGATGGCCGCCCTGTCATTAAAGGCCAGAAACTCTTCCGCCGAGCAGAAAAGCTTGCTCTGGTAGCCGCAGGACTGGATCAGATCGTCAAGCGCCTCCCGGATAGCCTGGTCGTCATCGACGACAGCGATTGTGGATGTATGTGACACGAGATTGCTAGCCTTGCTTATTCTTACATTACGTTAGGCTATATTAAGAGATCGAGGCCATGTCGCGGTACCATACAAGGGTCTAGGTTCCGCTATCTGCCTTCCAGCATTTCGGCCTTGCGCACCAGATCGGCCACCGATCGAACCTGCATCTTGCGCATGACGTTGCCGCGATGGAGCTTCACTGTAATCTCGCTGATGCCGAGATCGTAGGCGATCTGCTTGTTCATCAGACCCTTGACGACGGCGGCCATGACTTCCCGCTCGCGGGGTGTCAGCGTATCGACAAGTGAGGCGACCGCATCGCTTGCCGCCATTTCCCGCCGGCGGCCCATATCCTTCTCGATCGCGATGCCGACCGCATCGAGAATATCCTGGTCTCGGAAGGGCTTGGTGAGGAAGTCGACAGCACCGGCCTTCATGGCGCGCACGCTCATCGGAATATCGCCGAAGCCGGTCATGAAGACGATCGGCATCCTGCTGCCGATCCGCTCCAGATGAAGCTGGAAATCCAGTCCGCTGAGACCTGGGAGGCGTATGTCGAGGAGAATGCAGCCCGGCCGGCGCAGGTCGGCGGTATCGAGGAAGGCGGTCGTCGTCGCGAAGGAGACGGCATCCATCTGGATCGACCGGAAGAGGTCGACAAGCGACTCGCGAATGGATTCGTCATCATCGACGACATAGACAATCGGCGATGCCGATTGAGAGGTTGCCTTCGATGCGGCGCTAGTGTTGGTCATGGTCGTCCTCAATCGGTATGATCATTTCGAAGATGGCGCCCCCTTCAGGATGATTGCCGGCAATCAACTGGCCGCCTCTTGCTTCCAGCGTACTGCGGCAGATGGAGAGCCCCATGCCCATTCCAGAGGGCTTGGTCGTGAAGAAGGGTGTGAAGAGCTTCGCCATGGCCTCCTCGCTGATGCCGGGGCCGAAATCCCTGACGGAGAGGCTGACGAATATATCATCCTTCCTGCCGAGCGAGACCAGAATCTTGCGCCGGTCGATTGCCGTTTCTCGCATGGCCTGGACTGCATTGGTGACGAGGTTGATGAGGACCTGCTGCAGTTCGATGCGGATCGCCTTCACCGCGAGCGGCGTTTCGGCTGGGCTCACATCGAACTCGACCATGTCGCGCTGGAAGTCGTGCTCCATCAGGGCGCGTGTTTCCTCGATCAGCGTCTCGAGGTCGACCTGTTCGGGCGTGCGATCGCCCTGCGTCAGCATGGAGCGGGTATTGTGGATGATTTCGCTCGCGCGTTGACTGTCGCGAATGATGCGCTCGGCCGAACGGCGCACGGCGGCGAGATCCGGTGGCTCGCGGTTCAGCCATCTGAGCAGCGTCTGGGCGTTGACGACGATGGCGCCAAGCGGCTGATTGAGCTCGTGAGCGAGCGAGGCGGACAGTGTGCCGACGGTCGCGGCACGTGAAGCACGGGCAAGCTCATCCTGAGCCTCGCGAAGGGCCTTCTGCATCATTTCCCGCTGGGTGATATCCACCATGCCCACCACCACGCGATTGAAGGCGGAGGGATCTTCCGGAAAACTCATGCTCATGATGACAAGCCTGCTTTCGCCATTCTCCGTGATCAGATTGCCCTTGCCCTCGAAATGACGTTCGCCACAGAAGATCGCATCCATCAGGTCCAAAAAGGTATCGTCATCGGGCGCGATGTAGCGGCGCATCGTGCGCGAGTGCAGGCCGTCGGTCATATGGCCCAGCAGCTCCATTGCCGCGTCGTTTGCGGCGATGGTGCGAATAAGGCCTGTGCAGGCAACGATGACGCCTGGATTTGTTCGATAATAGTCTTTGAGATCGCTCACACCTTCCGCCTTCAAAGACATCAGGAAGGATCGCACTGCAGAATAATCGCGCTCCCAGAGTGCAATACGGCTGTGCTCGAAGATGTAGCGATAGCGGGTTTCGCTGTCACGAAGATGCAAGTTGGCTTCGATGAGGCCGACGCGCGCGGTTTCGTTTCTGAGGATTAGGGCACAGGTGATTGTAATGGCGGCGAGGGAAACAGCCAACCGTAGTTGGGCGGGGACATTCTCCTCAAAGCCATGCGAATAGAAATAGGCGAAAAGCGTAAGGATGATGGAGACAATTGCAAGGAGGGTGGTGCCGATCCTCGTCAGAATTTCGGCTGCTAGCAGCAGCACGATAACATAGAGAACGGCGATGGCGCTTTCGATCTCGGTGAAGGCATCGACATAGAACACGGCGACAGCCAGCGCCAGTGCGATCAGGCCGAGCGCGATCTCATGCGAGACTGTTCCCCGCCGGTTGATAAGTTTCAATGTAATTGATGATACCATACCCGCTCGCCGTTGGTTTCGGTCTACTATCCATACAGTCTAGTGCGCGGTTACTTTAATGACGTGTTTATCGGCGCAAAACTATACCAAAGTGTTGGAAGCATGGGCCAAATTGTCTGCTCGTGTCAAAAAGAAAGACCGTCCCGGGCGGCGGGACGGTCTATGGCGGATGGGAGTATCCGCGGGGCTTCGGCGGAGGGGGACGCCTGCCCTGGAGGTGGCAAGGGGCGGTGCCACCGGGTTAGCTTGGAACCGTGAATGGTCAGGTCGGTTCCGAGCTACGAGTAGAAGTTAGATCCAAGAGCCCTGAGACATAACTATACTTAGGTTTTGGTCCGGCCATACAAAGCGGCAGGTCGTTTGCTCGGCCGAACGGTCTTGGAACCTTTCCGGACGACTTCCGCAATCGCAATAGGTGGCAAGTGGAGCCGATGAAGTTCCCCGGACGCGATCAAGACTTCATGGCGTGCGGAGGCGCCGCTGCGTGCTTGTCATATTGCCAGCGGAATAATCCTGAGACACAGTCAGCCGGAACACTCCATCTGAACGAGGGTACCGATGAAGGCAGCAGGAATGGTTCGGGCAGTCGTGGGGATTATAGCCCTTATCGTTCTTGGTGTTCTCTTGTGGTTTGCGACGCGACCGCCGCCGCTGGTGGTACAGGGCGAGGTATCCGCCAACCGCGTCGATATCAGCCCGCGGGTTGCCGGCCGCATTCTCAAGCTCAACGCGGATGTCGGCGACAATGTCGAAAAGGGCACCGTTATCGCCGAGCTGGAAAGCCCGCAATTGACGGCGACGCTGCATTTGGCCGAAGCGGCAGTCGGCGTTTCAGAGGCTGATCTCACCCGCGTCAACAGCACGCGCCCCGAAACCATCGATGCGGCCAATGCCGAGCTTGCAGCGGCAAGTGCCGATGTCACGCTTTATCAGGAAGAGTCTGCTCGTCAGGCCCGGTTGATCACGACGGGCGCCTCCACGCAGGCGCAGGTTGAGCAGGCTGCCCGCAATCTGGAAGCCGCGATCCGCAAGCAGGAATCTGCAGCCGCCAATGCACGGCTTGCGATAGCCGGTTCCAGCAAGGAAGAGAAAGCGCTTGCCGCCGCTCAGGTGGAGCAAGCGCGCGCGTCCCTCAATCAGCGGCAGGTCGATGTTTCGGAACTGGTCATCCATGCGCCGATATCAGGCCAGGTGACGACGCGCGTCGCCGAGCTTGGCGAAAATTTCAGTGCCGGTTCGCCTCTGTTTTCGATCATCGACTTGCAGAACCCCTGGTTCACATTCAATCTTCGCGAGGACCTGCTGAAGGGCCTCAAGGTGGGGGATGGCTTCGATGTCACCGTTCCTGCGCTCGGCAGTGGCTCGATTCCGGTCAAGGTAACGATGATCAACGCGCAGGGGCAATATGCGACGTGGCGTGCGACACGCGCGACCGGGGATTTCGACTTGCGCACCTTCGAGGTGCGCGCCGTTCCGGCCAATCCCCTCGAAGGGCTGCGGCCGGGCATGAGTGTCATCGCTTCCTGGCCGCCGGCGGGGCGTTGAGATGAAGCCGCCCGGCGGGCTTCGCCCCGGCTTCCTCCTGGTGTTCCGGCGGGAGTTCTACTGGTTCTATCGCCGGCCGTTTCTGCTTTTCCTGACGACGCTGCTCCCGCTGCTGCTGATGGGCGTGCTTGCCATCGTTTTCAGCGCGGGGCTGGCGACACGGCTGCCGATCGCCGTGCTCGACCTCGACGGCAGCGATCTTTCGAGAACGATCATCCGGGCCGTCGACGCGACGCCTGATACCGCTGTCGCCGTCAATGTCAGCGATCTCACGGAAGGCCGTGCGCTCATCCTGTCCGGCAAGGTTCACGGACTGCTGATGCTGCCACTCAATCTGGAGCGCGATGTTTTTGCCGGTCGGCGTCCGGAGGTGGTGTTCTTTTACAATACGCAGACGCTGACAACCGGTAATCTTACGCTCAGGGGCGTCAGTGCCGCCGTGCCGACCGTGGCCGCGGGCATCCGCCTGGCGCTGCGCACGGCACAGGGCCAGCCGGTCGAGATTGCGCAAGCCGATCTTTCTCCGATCCCCGTGCAGGTCAATCCGCTCTTCAATCCGACGCTCAACTACGCGCATTTTCTGCTGGCAGCGTTGATGCCCGCCTTGCTGCAGGTGGTGATCGTTACCACCATGGCCTACACGGTCGGCATGGATGCGGAAACAATGCACCGCCTTGTCATCCTGCGGCGGCTCGGCGGCGGTCTCTGGCCGGCGATGGCCGGCAAGATACTGCCCTACACGCTGATCTTCCTCGTGGTCCTTGGCCTGTCCGACGCCATTCTCTTCGGCCTGCTCGACATGCCGCTCCGGGGCGAGCGCTGGATCCTCGTCGTGGCCGGGCTGCTCTTCATCCTCGCAAACCAGTTCATCGGCGTGCTGCTGGCGCTCTTCCTGCGGCCGGTCGCAAGCGCCATCAGCGTCGGCACGCTGATCTTCGCACCGTCCTTCGGCTATATGGGCATCGGCTTTCCACGTCTGGCAATGAACGGCTTTTCCTACTGGTGGGGCGAACTCATTCCCGGCACCTGGTATCTGATGGCGAGGATCGATCAGACGATCCGTGGCACGCCCGTCGACTTGTCGCTGAAGCCGCTGATCGTGCTCGGCATATTCGTCCTGACGCTGGCAATCGTGACGGCGCTGCGGCTTGAAGTGTTCCGCATCCGCCGGCAGCGACGGGCGGCGCGGAGATTGAGGGAGGTCACGCCATGAGGGCCTTGCTGGCGATCTTCCGTATCGAGCTGATCCGCATCCTGACCCTGCGCCCTGCGCTCGCGGTACTGGTCTTCGGGCCGCTGATCTATGCCCTCTACTATCCGCAGCCCTATGCCAATGAGGCGCTACGCGACGTGCCGATCGCCGTCGTCGATCTCGACGATACGACGAGCAGCCGTGAACTGGTGCGCCGTATCGATGCGTCGAGCGATGTCGCGGTGGCTGCGACGCTGCCGGATCAGGTCAGTGCGGAGCGAGCGGTGCAAGGACGCCAGCTCTACGGCATTCTGGTCATCCCTCAATATTTCGAACGTGATCTCTTGCATGGACGACAGTCGCCAGTGGCACTTTATGGCGATGCCAGCTATTTCCTGATCTATCAGCGCATTGCCGGCGCGGTCGTTGCAGTTGCGAGGACCATGGGTGCCGAAATCGAGACGGCGCGGCTGATTGCGGCCAATATCGACCCGGTGCTGGCGGCAGCTGCCCCCGATCCCATGCCGTTGACGGCGGTCGCGCTCTTCAATCCGCAGGGCGGCTATGCCACCTATATCCTGCCCGCGGCCTTTGTTCTGATCCTGCAGCAGACACTGCTGATCGGCGTTGGCCTACTTGGGACGATCGGCAATGATGCCGCGGTGCGCAACGCGGCTGCTTCGGCGGCTGGCCCGCTTGCCCGTGTCGGCGGCAGGTTGCTTGCCTATCTCGTCATCGAGGCGATCGTGCTGCCCTTCTATCTGATCGTGCTGCCTTACCTATACGGCATTCCCCGCCTGGGCGGGTTGCTGACGATCTTTGCTTTCTGCCTGCCGTTCGTCCTGGCAGTCGCCGCGCTCGGCATGGTGATTGCGACCTTGTTCCGCAGGCCGCTCGCGGTTCAGCTCGTATGTGCCACGCTAGGGCTGCCTTTCATGTTCCTTGCCGGTTTTTCATGGCCGAGCGAAGCCATACCCGAGCCGCTGCGAACGCTGACCGTTCTTCTGCCGAGCACCAGCGCTATCAATGGCATCGTCGAGGTGTCGCAGCTTGGCGCTCCGCTTCAGGCAGTCCGGGGGCCTTTCCTTACGCTGTGGATACTTGCTGCAGTTTACGGGCTTCTTGCGGTGCTGCTGGACATCAGATCCGCCAGGGGAAAGCCTGCGGCACAAGCTCCTGCGGCCGGTTGATGGCACCGTATCTCATTTTGAGATAGCCGCATCGAATAAACCTATTTGTCACAATAGTGTCGCCACTGCATAGTCTTAGAAGGGAGAAACACTTTTAGGACATTGCTGTGGAATATGTGCGCTTTGGCCAGACCGGCCTGAAGGTTTCGTCGCTTTGCCTTGGTACCATGGGTATCGGGACATCCAAGTGGAAGGGTTGGGTGCTCGACGAGGAGAAGTCCGTACCGATCCTGAAGAAGGCGCTCGATGTCGGCATCAATTTCTTCGACATGGCGGACTGGTATTCGATCGGTGTCAACGAACAGGTCGTTGCCCGCACGCTGCTGTCGCTGACGGATCGCGAAAAGCTGGTGCTCGCCACCAAGGCCTTCTACCCGATGAGCGACGATCCGAACGACAAGGGCCTGTCGCGCAAGCATCTGATGGCTTCGATCGATAAGTCGCTGAAGCAGATGGGTACCGACTATGTCGACCTCTATGTCATCCACGCCTTCGATCCGGAAACGCCGATCGAAGAGACGATGAGCGCGCTTCATGACATCGTGAAGTCGGGCAAGGCACGCTATATCGGGGCTTCCACCATGTATTCCTGGCAGTTCGCCAAGATGAACCATGTGGCCGACAAGAACGGCTGGACACGGTTCGTCAACATGCAGTGCCAATATTCGCTGCTCTATCGCGAAGAAGAACGCGAAATGATGCCTTACTGCCAGGACGAGGGCATTGCGGTCACGACCTTCTCGCCGCTCGCCCGCGGTTATCTCGCCGGCGGCGGTTCGGCGCCGCGCATCGCCCATGACCTCTATCTCGACTGGTTCGGCGACGAGATCGACCAGGAGATTGCCAAGCGCGTCAACGAGCTTGCTGCCAAGCGCGGCAAAACGGCAAGCCAGATCGCTCAGGCCTGGGTCATTGGCTCCGGCAACAGCACGGTTCCGATCGTCGGCACGGAAAGCCCGGAGCACGTCACTGCCGCCATCGAGGCTGCGGCGATCGAGCTGACGGGCGAAGAGCGCGCCTTCCTTGAGCAGCCCTACCGCCCGCGCGACATGATCAACGACTATAATCCGATCCGTCGTCCGCGCGCGCTTTCAAAGGCGTGATGGGCGAAGGCATACTGGGTTCGACTTGCATCGCTATTGGAGATTTCAATGCTTTACATCGGTGAAGGCTTCGAGGGTTCAGGCCCGAATGCTGCTCATATCAATCTCTATCTCGGCCCGAAGAACGGTCCGATTTCCGGCGCGCTCGCTGGTGCGGCAGCAAGCCCCGGTCCCGGCCATCTGCCGTTCCAGGCGGTCTTGAAGCCGAACCTGCCGGCAAAGCCGGTGACGCTCTTCATCGCCAAGGCAGTGATGGAGTCAGGCTCTTCGCATGAATTGATGACGTGGGGGCCGGCCCAGGCTGGTGTCGCCGCCGGTATTACTGCGGCACTGCTCGACGGCTCGCTGCCGGCAGAAGCCGAGGACGACTGGGTCGCGATTGCAGCCGTATGGGTCAATCCATCGGCAAACGACGCAGAAGAGGTATATCATAACAACAAGGCTGCGACGCATCTTGCCGCCAAGCGCGCACTGATGAAAGGTTGGCCGTCGCGTGCCGAGCTTGCCGAAGGCGTAGCAACGGTCGGCAATCCGTTCTTTACGCCTAAGGTCGCCTGACATGAAACTCATCGAAGATAATGCGCTGATCGGCGGAGGCTGGGGAGGTGCTGTTGATAGCAAGCGCTTCGTCGTGCTCAATCCTGCCGACGGCAGCGAGCTTGCGACGGTGCCGGATTGCGGCGCTGCGGAAGCCCAGCAGGCGGTCGATGCTGCCGCCAGGGCTTTCAAGACCTGGCGCAAGACGCTAGCCTCGGAGCGCTCCGCCGTGCTGCGCCGCTGGGCGGAGCTGATGCTCGCCAATCAGGAAGACCTCGCGCGGCTCCTGACGGCCGAGCAGGGCAAGCCGCTGGCTGAAGCGCGCGGCGAAGTCGCCTATGCTGCCGGGTTCCTCACCTGGTTTGCCGAGGAAGGCCGCCGCTCGCATGGCGGCGTCGTGCCCTCGCACAAGGCTGATGCGCGCATTGTCGTGATGAAGGAGCCGGTTGGCGTCGTGGCTGCGGTCACGCCGTGGAATTTCCCGTTGGCGATGATCACCCGCAAGGTCGGTCCGGCGCTCGCTGCCGGCTGCACCATCATCATAAAGCCGGCCGAGGATACGCCGCTTTCGGCGCTGGCGCTTGCACGTCTCGGCGAAAAGGCCGGCGTTCCCGCCGGCGTCGTCAGCGTGGTAACGACGAAGTCGCCGGCCGATGTCGTCGGCGTCTGGATGAAGAGCCCGGTCGTGCGCAAGTTCTCGTTCACGGGATCGACTGCAACCGGCAAGCTGCTCATGAGACAGAGTGCCGATACGGTGAAGCGCATCAGCCTCGAACTCGGTGGCAACGCGCCGCTGATCGTGTTCGACGACGCCGATATCGATCAGGCCGTGCGCGGCACGATCGCCTCGAAATTCCGCAATACCGGACAGACCTGCGTCTGCGCCAACCGCATCCTTGTCGAGGACGGCATCTACGACCGCTATGCCGAGGCGCTTGCCAAGGCGGTTGCGGCGATGAAGGTGGCGCCGGGCGTCGAAGATGGCGCTTTGCAGGGGCCGCTCATCAATGCGCCGGCGCTGACGAAGGTCGAGCGGCATGTGAGTGATGCCGTCGAAAAGGGCGCCAAGGTGCTGACCGGCGGCAAGCGGCACGAACGCGGCGGCCTGTTCTATGCGCCGACGGTGTTGACCGGCATGACGACCCAGATGGCGCTTGCGACCGAAGAGACCTTCGGTCCCGTCGCCGGCCTCTTCCGCTTCAAGGGCGAAGAAGAGGCGATCGCGCTTGCCAACGATACCGAGACCGGCCTTTCGGCCTATTTCTTCACGCAGAATCTCGGCCGCGCCTGGCGTGTTGCCGAAGCGCTGGAAGCGGGCATGGTTGGCATCAACGAAGGCGTGATCTCGACGGAAGTCGCGCCATTCGGTGGCGTCAAGCAATCCGGCCTCGGTCGCGAAGGTGCTGCCGAAGGGCTCGATGAATATCTGGAAAGCAAATACGTCTTGTTCGGCGGGCTTGCGGGATAATGACGGAGGATCGCTCTCCACAGATGAAGAAGGATCCGGCGGTCGATCGCCGCCGGTTGCCGTTGAATGCGCTCAGGGCCTTCGAGGCTGTGGCGCATCATGGCAGCTTCACGGCGGCAGCCGCTGCGCTCAACATTTCGCAGAGCGCGCTTTCTCGGCATGTCATCGGTCTGGAAGAGAGCATCGGGCGCAAGCTTTTCGAACGAGGGCACAAGGCGACGACGCTGACGGATGCCGGGCGCTCGCTTGCCGCCGGCATCGGCAAGGGCTTCGACCGTATCGAACAGGCACTGAAGGAGGTCTGTGCGCCGGATGAGCAGCGCCAGCGCAAGCTGCGCATCAACCTGCCGCCGAGCTTTGCGATGAAGCTCACCGTGCCGCTGCTGACGGATTTCCGACGCAGCTTTCCTGAGGTGCTTCTGGAGGTTTCAACACCTTACGGGGTGCCGGACAGCGAATTCGATGTGGCGGTCGTCTATGCACGTCCGGCCGTCGATGAATGGATCACCGACCTGCTCTGGGAGGAGCGGCCGACGATCCTGTGCCATCCCGATCTGGTGCGGGGAGGGATTTCGGATCCGGCAAGTTTCATAGCCGCAAACGAGATCATCCACGTCAAGATCGTCGACATGGAGCCCTACCTTACCTGGCAGCGCTTCCTCGTGCAGAACGGTCTTGCCGGGGTTGCCGTGGCGCGGGGCGTGACATTCGACAGCGCCAGTCTCGGGGTCCAGTACGCGTTGTCGGGGCAGGGACTGGTGCTCGCTGATCCGGCGCTGTTTCGGGAGGAAATAGAAAGCGGCCGCTTGGTTGCGCCGGTTACCGCACACTATTACGAAGGCTTCGGCTATTACCTGAAGACCGATGCGGAAGGGCTGGTGGATCCTCTGATTGCAGGATTTCGATCCTGGATCATCAGCCGCTTCAGCAATCGTATGGTGAACGACGGTGAAAAGCCCGCCCTGCGCATCGTGTCTGGCACAGAGGGTGTCTGATAGCGACCATACTGCCAATCAAGGAGGAGGCAGATCATGACTGAATTGAAAACCAACAGCGGCAAGCCGCTGCATCCCTCGGTGCCGGAACTGTGCGAGCAGGTTCGCGCCGGCAAGATCGACCGCCGCGGCTTCCTGCGTGCCGTCGCCTGGCTCGGTGTGACGGCGGCCTCCGCCAGCGCCTTCCTTGGTGACAGCAAGCCGGCACTCGCCGAGGAAACGCCGACGGATGGCGGCACGCTGCGTTTCGGCTGTCAGATCCAGGAGCTGACCGATCCGATGATGACGAGCTGGATCGAGGCCTCGAACCTCTATCGCAATAGCCTGGAATTCCTCACTTTCGTCGATGCCGACAATGTCACGCATCCCTATCTGGCCAAGAGCTGGACGCCGTCTGCCGATCTCAAGACCTGGGATTTCGAGCTCGACGAGCGCGCAAAATGGTCGAACGGCGATGCCTTCACGCCTGAGGACGTGATCTTCAACATTCAGCGCTGGATCGCGCCTGATTCGCAGTCTTCGAACAAGACTGCCTTCTCGGCCGTCGAAAAGGTCGAAAAGACCGGCGATCATGCGGTCCGCATCACGCTGTCGCGCGCGGTCTCCTCGCTGCCCGAACAGCTCTATTCCTACACCTGCCCGATGCTGCATCGCGACTTCGTCAAGGGCGGCGCCAACTGGCCGGCCAATCCAGTTGGTACCGGGCCCTTCAAGCTGGACGCTTACGAAGTCGGCCGTCAGGCTGTCTTTTCCAAGCGTGCCGATTACTGGGGCACGCCCGCTCATCTTGACGGCATCCAGTACATCGACCTCGGCACCGATATCACCACGCATCTCGCAGCCCTTTCGAGCGGCCAGATCGACATCATCTACCGCGCGACGATCGCCGAATACGATCTCATGAAGTCGCTGCCGAACATCCAGATCCTGACCGGCAAGGCAGCGCATACGCTCGTCATGCGTATGCAGTCCGACCAGAAGCCGTTCGACGATGTTCGCGTCCGCAAGGCCGTGCAGCTTGCCGCCGACAACAAGCAGATGCTCGACGTCGCCTATCGCGGCGAAGGCGAAGTCGGCGCCAATTTCCACGTCTCGCCGGTTCAGCCTGATTACTTCGCGCTGCCGGCGGTCGCCCGCGATGTCGAGAAGGCCAAGGCCCTGCTTGCAGAAGCCGGCCACAAGGACGGCCTGGATATCGAGCTGACGCTTGGTAACACGCAGGGTACCTGGGAACAGGATACCGCGCAGGTGCTGCAGCAGAACCTGGCAGAGGCCGGTATCCGTCTGAAGCTCAACGTCCTGCCGGCCTCGCAATACTGGCCGATCTGGGACAAGGTTCCCTTCGGTCTCACCTACTGGGCGCACCGTCCGCTCGGTGCAATGACGCTCGATCTGGCCTACCGCTCGGGCGGCGCCTGGAACGAGAGCCATTTCGCCAGCAAGGAATTCGACGCTGCGCTCGACAAGGCTCTCGCCGTCGTTGATCCGGCCAAGCGCCCCGAAGCCATGAAGGATGTCCAGCAGATCCTGCAGGATTCCGGCGTCATCGTTCAGCCCTACTGGCCGAACCGCTTCAGCGCCGCAGCCACCACCGTCCGCGGCTACGTGCTCCATCCGGCGGATTACTTCCGTATGGATGGCGTCTGGCTCGCCAAGGCTTGATCTTCGGCGGGGCCGCCATCAGGGCGGCCCCGAACCGGCAAAGAGGTGGTTCGTGTCCGTTTTACTTTTCATTCTCCGTAAACTGGCAAGCGCTCTCGCGGTGATGTTCACCGTATCGCTGCTCGTTTACCTGGCGCTGGAGGTCAATGTCGGCGACGTCGCCGTCAAGGTCCTCGGCCAGTTCTCGACACCGGCCCAGCGCGCGCAGTGGCTGACGGCCAATGGTTACGACGATCCCTTCATCATCCGTTACGGCCGCTGGCTCTGGTCCTTCGTGACCGGCGACTGGGGCATGTCCACCTATTATCGTGCGCCGGTTTCCCAACTGATCCCCGACCGCCTTGCGGCTTCGGGCATCCTTGCGGGCGGAGCGCTGCTCATCATCGTTCCGGTCGGCCTGTTCGCGGGCATCATCGCCGGCATGCGTCCGGGTTCGGTTCTCGACCGCGTCATTTCCTTCATCTCGATCGCCACGACCTCGATCCCGGATTTCGCTTCCGCCGTCTTCTTTTCGGCCGTCTTCGTGTTCTGGCTGCACTGGCTGCCCGGCGCCAGCACCATGCTGACCGGTTTTTCACTGCAGCAGATCATCCTGCCGGTTCTGGTGCTCGGCTTCTATTCCACCGGTTATCTGGCGCGTGTCACTCGCGCCTCGATGATCGAAGTCATGGGCACGCATTATGTTCGTACGGCGCGGCTGAAGGGTGCGAGCACCGCGCGCATTGTCTGGCGTCATGCACTGCGCAATGCACTGATCACGCCTGTTACCGTGATCATGCTGCAGTTTCCCTGGCTCTTGTCGGGCGTCATCGTCGTGGAGGTCTTCTATGCCTACAAGGGCTTCGGCACGCTGCTCTATGACGCCGCGCTCAACAGCGACATCCGCCTCGTCGAGGCCTGCGCGATGGTGAGCGTCGTAGTCGTCGTTGCCACACAGATCCTCTCGGACCTCGCCTATGGCTGGCTCAACCCACGTGTCTCGCTGCTTGATGCGGCCAAGGGACGGAAGTGAGGGCGCCATGCGGAAAGCTGTAAAACCCTATCTTTCCAACCCGGTCGTCGTGATCGGCGGTTTCCTGACGATCGGCTGGCTGCTGGTGGCGATCTTCGCGCCGTTGCTTGCGCCCTACGATCCGATCCGCACGCTGCTGCCGCTCGCAAAGCCTGGTATGGCCGATAAATCCGGTAACATCTTCTGGCTCGGTACAGACAAGCTCGGCCGCGATATTCTCTCACGTCTTATCTATGGCGCGCGCACGGTGGTAATCTTCTCGACACTTGCGACGCTGACGGCCTACGTGGTCGGTGTAGCACTCGGGCTTGTCGCCGGATACTGGCGCGGCTGGGGCGATGCGGTTTTGTCCTACATCGCCAATGTCGTGCTCTCTTTCCCGGTGCTGGTTCTCTATATCGTCATCATCGTCGTAGTCGGTTCTTCGCCTTTCAACATCGTGCTCGCCGTTACCTTCGGCAGTGCACCGGCGATCTTCCGCATCGTGCGCGGCATCACCATCGATGTCGCCAGCCGCGATTACGTGGCTGCGGCGGTGACGCAGGGCGAAAGCACCTGGCGCATCATGCTCTTCGATATTCTGCCCAATGCCAGCGGCCCGCTCGCAGTCGATTTCTGCCTGCGTCTTGGCTACACGGCGATCACCATCGGCACGCTCGGCTTCCTCGGCCTCGGCCTGCCGCCACCGACACCGGATTGGGGCACGATGGTGAATGAAGGCCGCGCCATGGCGATCGCTTTCCCGCATCTCGTGATTTTTCCATGCCTTGCGATCTCATCTCTGATGCTGGGCTTGAGCCTGCTGGCGGACGGATTGCGGGAAGTCTCGGAAGCGCAGGGGAGGCGTGCATGAGCAGCAACGAAAACCAGCCGATTCTTCGGGTTGAAAATCTGAGCGTCGCCCTGCCGAAGGGAGCCGACCGGCCCTACGCCGTGAAAGCTGCGAGCTTCGATCTGAAGCCGCGGGAAATCCTCTGTATCGTCGGCGAGTCCGGTTCGGGCAAGTCGGTCCTGTCGAGCGCGCTGATGGGCGCGGTCGCGGAAGGGCTGAAGGTTGCCGGCGGTAAGGTCATGCTTGGGGATACTGATCTCGTCGGTCTCTCCGAACGGGCGTTCCGCGCTATCCGAGGCAGCGACATCGCCATGATCTTCCAGGAGCCGATTGCTTCGCTCAATCCGGCGATGACGGTCTCGGCGCAGATCGAAGAGGTCTTCGAACTGCATTCGGATTTCGATGCCGCCGAGCGCAGGAGACGTGCCCGGGCGCTGGTCGAATCCATGCATCTGCCGAATCCTGACCGTATCCTGCAGGCCTATCCGCACGAACTTTCCGGTGGCCAGTGCCAGCGTGTCGTCATCGCCATGGCGCTTGCCATGAACCCCCGCGTGCTGATCGCAGACGAACCGACGACGGCGCTCGACGTGACGACGCAGGCGCAGGTGCTGAAACTGGTGCGCGAACTGCGCGACCTGCATGACCACGGCATCGTCTTCATCACCCATGATTTCGGTGTGGTGGCCGATATTGCCGATCGCGTGGCGGTGATGCGCCATGGCGAGATCGTCGAGATCGGTGAGGCGAAGCAAGTGCTGACGGCCCCGAACCATCCCTATACCAAGGAGCTTATCGCTGCGGTTCCGAGCCTGACGCCACATGATCGTCCTGCCGCGCCGACAACCGCGGAGCCGGTGCTTGCAGTTCGTGATCTGCAGCATTCCTACGGCAGCGTTCAGGTTCTGAAGCACGTGGAGCTCACATTGCCGCCGGGCCGGGTTCTCTCCATCGTCGGTGAATCCGGTTGCGGAAAGTCCACGCTTGCCAAGGCCATGATCCGTCTGATCGAACCGAAAAGCGGCCGGGTAGAAGTGGCGGGGGCGGATCTCCTCGGCCTTTCGCCGGCGCCGCTGCGGGCTCGCCGCCGGTCGATCCAGATGATTTTCCAGGATCCGTTCGGCTCGCTCAATCCGCGCCGTCGCGTCGGGCCGATGATCGCCCGTTCCGCCATGCTTGCCGGTGTCGAGGCGGGCGAGGCACGACGGCGCGCGGAGGAGTTGCTCGATCTCGTTGGCCTGCAGAAGAGCGCCTATTGGCGCAAGCCATCTGCATTTTCCGGCGGTCAGCGGCAGCGTATCGGCATTGCCCGGGCGCTTGCCATGCGGCCGGATGTGCTGATCGCCGACGAGAGCGTTTCGGCACTCGACGTGTCGGTTCAGGCGCAGGTTCTGAAATTGCTTCGCGAACTGCAGGAGAAGCTGCAACTCGCCATCGTCTTCATCACCCACGACCTGCGCGTCGCTGCCCAGATCAGCGACGAGATCGTGGTGATGCAGAAGGGGGAAATCGTCGAGCGCGGCAGTGCGGCCCAGGTACTGCAGGCGCCGACACACCCCTATACGAGAACACTTCTCGACGCGGCGCCGGGCCGCAGCACGTTCTAGCCGCCGCTTCCGGGCGTCGGCACCCTGTTTCGTTTCAACGCATGGCCGGCAGAGGCCGGCATGCGCGTGGTTGTCTATTGTCCTGAGGATGCCGTCATGACGGAATATCGCAATTTCATCGCCGGAGAATTCCGGCCTTCCGGCACGCTGGTGCCGGTGCTCAATCCGGCAACTGAAGCCCAATTCGCCAAGGTGCCGTCGGCGACTGCCGAAGAGGCTATCGAGGCGGTCGAAGCTGCCGCAAAGGCACAAAAAGAATGGCGGGCGCTGCCCGCCATCGCGCGGGGCGATGCGCTGCGCAAGCTCGCCGCGGTTATCGAGAAGCGGGCGGAAAAGATCGGTGCCGCGCTGGCGCAGGAGTCCGGCAAGAGCCTTGCTGATGCGACGGGTGAGGCCATCTACGGCGCCGAGTTGATGCGCTATCACTCCGAATGGGCGCGGCGTATCGAGGGCGAAATCATCCCGAGCGACAATGCCAATGAGACGTTGCTCCTGAAACGCGAAGCGATCGGCGTCGTCGTCTGCCTGATCCCCTTCAATTTCCCGATCTATACGCTGGTGCGCAAGATCGCGCCGGCGCTGATCGCCGGCAATGCCGTCGTCGTGCGCCCGAGCAATTCGACGCCGACGTCGGCGTTCGAGATCGCCGAAGCCGTCGCCGAGGCAGGCTTGCCGACCGGGCTCGTCAATGTTCTCACCATGTCGCATGATGTTGCGGCAACGCTCTGCACGCATCCGAAGGTCGGGATGATCACTTTGACCGGTAGCTTGCAGGCGGGCCGCGTCGTGCTCGAATATTGCAAGGCGAATATCGCCAAGCCGTCGCTGGAGCTCGGTGGCAAGACGCCCGTCATCATCGAGCCGGATGCCGATCTCGATGCGGTCGCCGCACAGCTCGTTGCTGCCAAGACCAATCATTGCGGCCAGCTGTGCACAGCGCCGGAACGCGTCTATGTGCATCGTTCCATTCATGACGCGCTGCTTGCCAAGCTGACGTCAGGCTTTGCCGCGCGCGCTTTCGGCGATCGCTCGGTTGATGCGTCCCGTGTCGGGCCGCTTGCCACCAAGTCCGCGCAGACGAATGTGCACAAGGCTGTCCTGAAGGCGGTCGAGCAGGGCGCGCTAATCGAGGCCGGCGGTCTTCTGCCGGAAGGCGCGGGTTTCTTCTATCCCCCGACGCTGCTCTCCAATTGCCGCCAGGACATGGAGATCATTGCCGAGGAAATCTTCGGGCCGGTTCTGCCTGTTGTTGCCTATGATACGACCGAGGAGGCGTTGGCGCTCGCCAATGACCATCAGTTCGGTCTGAGCTCGGTGCTCTTCACCAACAATCATCGTACGATCATGCGCTTTTCCGATGCGATCGAGGCCGGCGAATTCTACGTCAACCGTTTCCCGGCCGACCCCTATCAGGGCTATCACGCCGGCTGGAAGCGCTCAGGCCTCGGCGGCGACGATGGCAAACACGGCATGCTCGAATTCACCCAGACGCGCCTCGTCATACTCAAGCATTGAGGATCACGGCCATGCAGATCGCATCGCTTTCCACCCATCTCGTCGCCGTCCCGCCGCCGCATATTGGCGGCATGTACTGGATCTTTGTGCGGCTGACGACGGCAGACGGTATCGAGGGCGTCGGGGAAATCTACTCGACTGCCTTCCATCCGCAGGCGCTCGTGCCGCTGATCGAGGACGTCTTCCAGCGTTACCTGCTCGGCCATGATCCGCATGATGTCGAGCGCTTCTGGCGGCTTGCCTATTCGAGCGGCTTCACGCAGCGGCCTGATCCGACGATGATGGGTATCGTCTCTGGCCTGGAGATCGCCTGCTGGGACATTATCGGCAAGGCGGCCGGCAAGCCGGTCCACAAACTGATCGGCGGGCGCGTGCATGAGAAGCTGCGCGCTTACACTTATCTCTATCCGAAGAATGCGGCCGGCGAATATGACTATAACGATCCGGACCTTGCCGCCGAATGCGCAGTGAAAATGGTGGAGATGGGCTTTACCGCCGTAAAGTTCGACCCGGCCGGCCCCTATACGGCCTATTCCGGCCACCAGGTTTCGCTCGGCGTGATGGACCGCTGCGAGGAATTCTGCGCCAGAATTCGCGAAGCTGTCGGCAGCAGTGCCGATCTGCTCTTCGGCACGCATGGTCAGATGGTGCCGTCTTCGGCGATCCGGCTGGCGCAGCGGCTGGAGAAATATGACCCGCTCTGGTTCGAGGAGCCGGTACCTCCGGGTCAGGAAGAGGCGATGGCGGAAGTTGCCCGCAAGACCTCGATCCCGATTTCGACCGGCGAGCGGCTGACGACCAAATACGAGTTCCAGCGTGTGCTGGAAACCGGTGCTGCCTCGATCCTGCAGATGAACGTGGCGCGTGCCGGCGGCATTCTGGAATCCAAGAAGATCGCCGGCATGGCGGAGGCGCATTACGCGCAGATCGCGCCGCATCTCTACAATGGCCCCATTGGCGCTGCGGCCAGCATCCAGCTTGCCGCGTCCTCGCCGAATTTCCTGATCCACGAAGCGATCGTCGATTTCTCGGGCTTCTATGCAGAGATCCTGAAGACGCCGCTGCGCTTCGAGGACGGTTATCTGATGCCGTCAGACGAACCGGGGCTGGGCGTGGAACTCAATCTCGATGTCGTCGCCAAACACTCGCCTTACGAAGGGCAGCGACTGCATCTGCAAATGGATGACAAGCCCGCCGACGTGAAGGCTTTTGCCCCGGCCCGCGGCTGAGAACGAAGATGACGACATACGATTACATCATCGTCGGCGCCGGCTCGGCCGGCTGCATTCTGGCGGCACGCCTCAGCGAGAGCGGCAGGCACAATGTGCTGCTGATCGAAGCCGGCGGCAACGATAGTTCGCCGTGGTTTCGCATTCCCGTCGGCTATGCGCGCTCCTATTACGATCCGAAGGTCAACTGGATGTACTGGAGTGAGCCCGAGGCCGCGCTCAACGGCCGGCGCATTTACGCGCCGCGCGGTAAGGTGCAGGGCGGTTCGGGCTCTATCAATGCGATGATCTTCGTACGCGGTGCCGCGGATGATTTCGACGATTGGAAGGCCGCGGGCAATCTCGGCTGGGGCTATGAGGACGTGCTGCCTTTCTTCCGCAAGCTGGAGACCCATGCGGGCGGCGAGAGCAAGTATCATGGCGGTGGCGGGCCGATCCATGTGACGCCGATGCGCGGCCAGTCGCATGCGATCACCGACCGATTTCTGGAGGCGTGCGCCGAATTGCAAATGCCGCTGAATGCGGATTTCAACGGCGAAAACATCGAGGGCGCCGGCATCTACGACATCAATACACGCAACGGCGTGCGCTCGTCCTCGTCGCTCGCCTATTTGCGGCCGGCGCTCGGGCGGCCGAATCTCGCGATCCTGCGCAACAGCCGGGTGCGCCGGGTGATCGTCGATGCGGAGGCGCGTGCCACCGGCGTCGAGGTGATCGGGCCGGGTGGCATTACCAGCTATTCGGCACGGCAGGAGGTTATCCTCTCGGCAGGCGCGGTCGATACGCCGAAGCTCCTGCAGCTTTCCGGCATCGGTGACGGCGCGCATCTGCAATCCCTTGGCGTTCCGCTCGTCCGGCATCTGCCGGCGGTCGGCAAGAACCTGCAGGATCATCTCTGCGCCAGCTTCTACTATCGTTCCACCGTGCCGACGCTGAATGACGAACTCGGCACGATCTTCGGACAGGCGCGGCAGGCCTTGCGTTACATTCTGACGCGACGGGGACCGCTGGCGCTCAGCGTCAATCAGGCTGGCGCCTTCCTGCGCGGCAGCCCTGAGGAAGAGCGGCCGAATATCCAGCTCTATTTCAATCCGCTCTCCTATCGCATTCCGACCGATCCGAAGGCGGGATTGAAGCCTGAGCCCTATTCGGGCTTTCTGCTGGCCTTCAATTCGTGCCGGCCGACGAGCCGCGGTTCGATCAACATCGTCTCCCCAGAGCTGACGGACGCGCCGCAGATCCGGCCGAATTATCTCGGAACCGTCCATGACGAGGAAGAGGTGATCCAGGGCAGCCGACTGGTGCGGCGTATCATGGAGGCGCCGGCGCTGCGGGCGATTACCGAAATGGAGATGCCGCCTTCAGTGGAAGCCCAGACCGATGAGGAACTGCTTAGCTATTTCCGCGGCAATTCCGGCTCGATCTATCACCTCTGCGGATCGGCAGCGATGGGGCCGGACGCCTCGTCGTCCGTGGTCGATGCATCGCTCAAGGTGCACGGCATCAACGGGCTCAGGATCGTCGATGCTTCGGTCTTCCCGAATATCACGGCTGGCAATATCAATGCGCCGACGATGATGGTGGCGGAGAGGGGCGCAGCGATGATCCTCGCTGCTGCCTGAAAACTGGTCTCAGTGTCTGTGGATCGGATCGATCCACGGCACATTCTCCGGCTTTTCGACCGGCTCGATATCGAGATTGACCACGACGGGTTCCTGGCCGGAGCGCACGAGCACGCATTCCAGCGTCTCGTCGCGGCTGGCATTGATTTCCTGATGCGGCACGAAGGGCGGCACATAGATGAAATCGCCGGGGCCGGCTTCCGCGGTGAATTCGAGGTTCTCGCCCCAGCGCATGCGGGCCTTGCCCTTCACCACATAGATGATGCTTTCGAGATCGCCGTGATGATGGGCGCCGGTCTTGGCATTGGCATGGATCGTCACCGTGCCGGCCCAGATCTTCTCGGCGCCGGCGCGTGCATTGTTGATGGCGGTTGCGCGGTTCATGCCCGGCGTCTGGGCGGTGTTCGGATCGAGCGCATTGCCGGGAATGACCTTCACGCCATGTTCGCGCCAGTCGATATGCTTGTGGTCGTGATCGTCGCTCATGCCGCTCCTCCTGCTTTCAGAGCAATCTAGGCAAGGCAGGACCGGCGGCCAAGGGCTGCCGGTCCTTTATCCATCATTCGCGGATCAGCACGTGATTGGCTTTCAACCAGAAGGGCGGCAGATAAAGCGGCGTATCCGAAAGCGGCAGGATGTTTTCTTTCAGGGCAACGCCGAGCTTGTCGGCCATGAAGGCGCGGCGCGCGGCGATACGAGCATGCATTTCCGGATAGCGGCTGCGGATGGCGTCACGCAGATCGGCATCGGCAAAGGCAATCGCATCTTCCGAGTTCAGCGCCCAGCCGGCCGGCATGGGCACGGGGATGACATCGACCTGGAAGGGCATGCCGGAACGCAGGCGCTCGGTGGAGCCGGGGCGAACCGGCGAATGCAGCCATTCCTCGTGGCTGCCGAGGTGGCCCGGGTTGAGGGCGGAGTTCAGGCCGGCGGATTTCAGCTTTTCGGTCACTGCCGTGAAGAGTTCGCCGCCGGTCGTGGCGATATCGGCGGTTTCGTACCAGGTGATCAGCGCCTCGAAATAGGCCTTGGCGGGATTGAGGAAGGCCTCGTCATGATCGGTCAGCAGGCCGGCGCGCGAGGAGAGGGCGCCCCAGTAGCCGAGCGCAGTTGTGACGCCATCGCCCTTCTTCATGCGCCGCGCCGTCGGGCTGCGCAGGCCGACGATGTTTTCGCCCTTGCTGACGGAGGCGAACATGGTGTGGACGTTCAGCGGATCGCCTTCATAACCAAGCCGTCCGAGCGCTTCGAACTCGCTGTCGCCTTCACGAACCCCCGAGACGACGCGCCAGAGCGCGCGTGAGCAACGGGCCGAGGCCCATTCAAAAGCGGCGAGCTGATCGACATCGACGACAGAGCGCAGGCCGTTTTCCGGATGCATCAGGACGGTGGTCGCGTCGGTGACGCTGCCGGCGAGACGGCGCAGCACAGAGACGATGAAGTCGGGAACGAAAAAGCAGTTTGCGTGGTCTTCGTCCTCTTCCACCGAAAGGTATTTCCAGCCGACGAGCCCGATACTCTGGCCCTTGCCAATACCGGCGTCTTTCAGGCGATCGACAAGGCGCGGGTTCTGGCTGCGGTCCTGGCCCATCAGACTGAAGCTTTGCGCCCGCAGTACTTCGACGCCGGGCAGCCCGGCGAGAACCGTATAGCTTTCGGATTCATTGCCGGTGATGACGACACGCTTGCCCTTGGGGCCGAGCAGCAGAAGCGCTTCCTCGAAGCGTGGTTCGAAACCGGAGAGGAACATGATGTTGCCGAAGTGCTCGCGGTCTGCGTAGACGACGAGCCAGTCGGTGCCGGCGGCTTTCAGCGCGGTATCGGCACGGGCGGCATAGGTCTCGGCCGGGATCCGTGGCTGATCGGCGGTTACAGGTCCGAAATCTGGCAGGGTGACGGGTGCGAGGTTGATTGCCATGCGGTTCCTCCATTCAGGCTGGCATCGACGAAAAAGGGCTGTGGCACCGGTTTCAGTGCCATGAAAGTGGATGATTGCAAGTTTCCGATAGCGAAGATGCACGACTGTGCGCTATCACGCCATGACAGGTTGGAAAGTGCTCGAATATGACACAGAACAATGGCCGCGATGCCGCTCCGACGATTGCCGATGTTGCAAAGCTGGCCGGGGTGTCGCGAGCGGTTGCCAGCCGGGCGCTCTCCAACGAGCCGCGACCGGTTTCGGCGGACAAGCGTGAGAGAGTGGTCGAGGCGGCCGCCCGGCTCGGTTACAAACCGAACCTCCTGGCGCAGAGCCTGACGACCAAGACGGTCAACCTCATCGCGGTCGTCGTCAACCACATCCATGATCTTTCGGACCTCGATCTCTTCGACCGGCTGCTCGACCAGATCCAGTCGATCGGCAAGCAGGTCATCATGATCCGCATCGGCTCGGTCGCCCGCGTCGAGGAGTTCCTGCGCAACGGCGTTGCCTATCATGTCGATGCGGCACTGGTCTTTTCGGATTTTGCAGACGCTCCGACTGTCAGGCGCATGTTCCGCTCCGATCTCGTTGTCATGCTGAACGGTCTGCATGACGATCTCTCGCCCGTCGTCATGCCCGACGAGGGCAGCGGCATTGCCGAAGCCGTCGCCGATGCGGCGAAGAAGGGCGTGAAGCGGGCGGGTCTCGTCACCGGCCGTTCGTCCTCGCCGATGGAACAGGCGCGCATAGGCTTCTACAAGCGGGCCTTCGCGGAGAGCGGCATAGAACTGGTGCGCACGGTGCAAGGCGACTATTCCTATGAGAGCGGGCATGCGGCGGCAGAGGAACTGGCTGGCGCTGATTGTCCGGATGCGATCTTCTGCACGTCAGATGCGATGGCCATGGGCATTCTCGATGTCTGCCGCGCCGATTTTCCCCGCAACCGGCCGACACGTTTCCGGCTCTATGGTTTCGACAATCTCTCGCTCACCGATTTCGACGCCTATCCGATTTCCTCGATCGGTTACGACAAGAGTGTCTATGTCGAGCACATCGTGGATTTCATCGCAAATCCTGGCGATTTTCACCCCGGCCAGCCACCGGTCATCGTGCCGACGACCTATTTTCCGCGCCTGACCGCCTGATAGAAATGACCTCCTGACAGCAAACAGGCCGCCCGAAGGCGGCCTGTGAGGATCATCCTACCACTGCGGGTTCAGAGCCGGCGGGTTGGCTTCTGCGCCCCACCACTTCTTGTAATTGGCTTCATAAGCGCCCGACTGGATGTAGTCGGAAACGAACATGTCGAGCCAGCGGACGAATTCCGGATCGCCCTTGGCGACAGCCATGCCGATCGGGTCGTTGGAATAGAGGCCGGCGAGCGTAACCAGCGTCGGGTTCTTGGTGGCGAGATAGTCCAGCAGCGAGGAATCTTCGATCGCAGCATCGACGCGCTTCTGCTGGAGCTGCAGTACGCCATCGGGAGCGAACTGGTCGACATAGACGAGCTGCGCATCCGGAACGGCGGACTTGAGGAATGTCTCGCCCGTCGTACCACGGCCGACGACAACCTTCTTGCCCGAGAGATCCTTCAGTTCCTTGATGCCGGCGTCCTTCTGGACGATAACGCGCAGGCCGGCGCGGTTATAGGGGATCGAGAAGTCGACGACCTTGGCGCGCTCGAGCGTGGCAGAGGTATTGGCGATCGCCACGTCGATCTGGCCGGAAACCAGCATAGAGATGCGCGCATCGCCCGAGACGTCGGTGAATTCGACCGGTACGCCGAGCTTTTCGGCCAGACGGTTGGCGACATCGACGTCGTAACCGACGGGGTTGTTCTGCGCGTCGCGGAAACCGATCGGCTCGCCGCCAAGCGATACGCCGATGCGCACGACGCCGCGTGAGCGGATGTCGTCGAGCATGCCGGCAAAGGACGGAAGCGCAGAGCCGGCAACGACGGCCAGCGCGGCAATGGCTGTGAGAATGCGTTTCATGGTTCCATTTCCCTCTTCTTGATTATGCCTGTTTCGCGGCCCGAAGTTCCGGTTCGGGCATCGAGTCCTCCCAGAGCCAGTAGCGGATTTCGCCCTCGCATCTGAAATTCACGACCTCATGGTTGCCCTTGGCATCGACAGCATGGATGACCACGCCGGCCAGGAAACCGGAGGACAGTTCATTGAGCTCCTCGACCGCCAGCTTGACGGCGTCGGAAAGCGAATAGCCGAATTTGAGCGCCAGCACGACGGTGCGCGCAGTCGAGCAGCGCATGGTCATCTCACCGGTATGGGTGCAGGCAGCCGCGCCATAACGGCTGTCGGCATAGAAGCCGGCGCCGGGGATCGGACTGTCGCCAAGGCGGCCGGGATATTTCCAGGCCCAGCCGGACGTGGAGGTCGCGGCGTGGATGCCGCGTGTGGGGTCCGCGGACAGGAAGACGGTCGTGTCGCGTACACGCTCCGGGTCGGTGATGGTGCGGCTGAGCGGCGCCAACGGGATATCGGGAAATTTCGCCAATTCCTCCGGTGACAGTTCCTTTTCCAGGCGCTCCCACCAGACGCGCTTGCTGTCTTCGAAGAGCACGTCATCTTCGGAGAAACCGATTTCACTGGCAAAGCGGCGAGCGCCATCGCCGGTCAACATCACGTGCGGCAGGCGCTTCATGACTTCGTGGGCGAGGCGGGCGACCGGCAGCGTATTCGGCACGGCGCCGACAGTGCCGACATCACGGGTGTTGCCATCCATGACGGCGCCGTCGAGTTCCATATTGCCGAGCATGTTCGGCCAGCCGCCGTAACCGACGCTGCGAACCCGGACTTCGCTTTCCACCTTGCTGATGCCGGCGACCATGGCGTCGAGGCTGATAGCGCCTTCGCGCAGCATCTGCACCGTCGTCGGGAAACCGGGCCAGGCTTCTTTATTGGCCAAGAGCAGCATGAATACCTCTAATCTTTACGCATTTTGGACAGGAACTGGGCGATACGCGGGTTGGTCATGCCGCCCTCGGCGGCGAAGAAATCCGCAGTCGGCAGATCGACGAGCAGCTTGCCCTTGTCGAGGAAGACGATGCGGTTGGAAATCTGTCGCGCGAATTCGATCTCGTGGGTGACGAAGAGCATGGTTGTGCCTTCGGCTGCTAGCTTGGCGAGGATAGCCAGCACTTCGGCCGTCATTTCCGGGTCGAGCGCGCTGGTGACTTCATCAAGCAGCAGGTAACGCGGCTGCATGGCAAGCGCCCGGCAAATGCCGACGCGCTGACGCTGGCCGCCGGAAAGCTGGGCCGGATAGGCATCGGCGCGGTCTCCGAGGCCGACGGATTGCAGCAGCGCACGGGCGGTGGCTTCGGCTTCGGCACGCGGCTTTTTCAGCACTTCGACTGGAGCCAGCGTCACGTTTCCGAGCACGGTCATGTGCGGATAGAGATTGAAGAGCTGGAAAACGGTAGCCGAGCGCTTGCGGGCTTCGGCCAATTCCTTCGGCTTGCCGACGTCGAAATCATCGACGGTGATACTGCCGCCGTTCAACTTTTCCAGGCCGTTGATGCAACGGATCAGCGTCGATTTGCCGGAGCCGGAGGAGCCGAGGATGGACACGACCTCGCCGGGATTGATGGTAAGGTTGACGCCATCGAGAACGGTCGTAGGACCAAAGGCCTTTTTGACGTTTTCTACTTTGAGCATATTAAAGCCCTCTCCAGGCGGCATGCGCCCTGAGGCGGTTTTCGAAGCGGGCGCCGAGCCATGCGAGCAGCTTGGCGCAGAGGTAATAGAGCAGGCCGACCACCGTCCAGACGATGAAGGGTTTCAGCGTGCGCAGGTTCAGGATGTTGCCGATCTTGGTGAGATCGACGACGCCGATGACCGAGATCAGCGAGGTGACCTGCAGCTGGTTGACGAGAAGGGCGGTCAGCGGGCCGATGGCGAAGGCCATGGCCTGCGGTGCCACGACATGGCGCAGAACCTGCCAGCGGGTAAGGCCGAAGACGCGGGCGGCCTCGATCTGGTCGCGGCCGATGGATTCGATGGCCGAGACCGCGATGACGTAGACGAAGGCAGCCGAATTCGCAGACAGCGTGATCATCGCTGCCGTCGTCGGCGTGATGCGGATATGCAGGAGACCAGGCAGGCCGAAGAAGACGAGGAAGAGTTGCACCAGAACGGGCGAGTTCTTCAGGAGTTCTGCAATGAAAGTGATGACCGGGGTCAGCACCGGCGCGCGGTAGAAGCGGCAGATCGCCCATGATGTGCCGATCAGGAGACCGATGAGGGACGTCGAGAGAAACAGACCGAGGCTGACGCCGAGGCCCTGCAGGAGCAGCCAGATATCGAAGGGGGTGAAATCGGAAAAACGCATCAGGCTACAGCCTCCATCATGTCGCGGTTCAGGCGGCGGTGGAGGAGGGCGATTCCGAGCGAGACGAGATAGGTCAGCAAGGCATAGACCACGAGCAGCACGACATACACCTCGAAGGGCCTGTAAGTCTGCGAGACGACGATCTGCGCCGAGCCGGTCAGCTCGTTCAGCGTGATCGTCGAGAGGATCGACGATGTCAGGATCATGTTGATCAGCACGGAGCCGAGCGGGCGAACGGAGGTTCTGAGCGCGATCGGCAGCACGATCTTGGTAAAGGTTACCCGGCGCGAAAGGCCGCTGACTTCAGCGGCTTCGATAATGCCGGGATCGATTGCCAGGATGCCGGCGCGGATCACGTCGGACGCATAGGCGCCGCCGGCAATCGACAGTGCCACGACACCCGTGGTGAAGGCATCGATATAGATGCCGATCTCGGGCAGGCCGTAATAGAAGAAGAACAGCTGTACGATGAAGGGCACGTTGCGGAAGATATCGACGTAAACGAAGGAGATCCTGCGCAGAAGAGCGGAGGAAGACGTGCGCGCAATGGCGACGAAAGCGCCCATGATGACGCTGCCGATCAGCGCCAGAGCACAGGCTTCCGCCGTCAGTAGCGCGCCTTGCGCGAGAAAGCCCAGATGGGGCAAGAGGATCGAAAGGTCGAACCGCACGATCACTCCCTATGTACGATTGAAACCGGTTTCATCGTGTCGTTTGTGCGCATTGATGTCAAGAACGCTTAATGTGAAATGCTGATATATCTGTGACGAAAAGTTCGTTTTTGCCGGTAACGTTCCGCGGAATAATTTTCGTCAAAAGGCGAAAAAGCTGGATGAATATGGACTGCACAATATCGCGCCACCTCGTTAGCCTTTATCGCACAAAGAAAGAGCAATCCGCATGAGCCAGCTTCCTCACATCGATTACGACACCGCTTCCGAAGAGATTCGCGCAGCGCATGACGAGGAGGTGCGGGTTCGCGGCAACATGACCAACATGAAGCGAACCCTGCTGCATTCGCCGGAAGCGCACCGCATCTATGCCGAATGGTTCACGCTCCGGGCTGAGCTCGACCCCGCCATCAGCGATCGCGAGATCTGGATCTTCTCGCATTCGATTTCCAAGGCGCTGAAGTCGGATATCGCCGTCACCTTCTTTCGCCGTGCGCTGATCAAGAACGGGTTCAACCCGGATGCTCTGGAACTCAGCGAGAGCGAATTGCTGCTTAAACGTTTTGGCACGGCGATTGTCGCCGATTCCAAGGCTATTCCTGCCGATATCTGGGCGAACCTGAAGGCACGCCATGACACCAAGGTTCTCGTTGATCTCGTCGCCTTTGCCGGCATCATGATCGCCACTGCCGTCTACATCAACGTTGTCGAGGTCGATTTCGATCCCGAGCTTGAGGCCTTTGCCGAAGGCGCTAACTGATTTTTTCATCACCCAAGGGGAGTTTTCCATGTCCATCATTTCCAGCCGCGCCAAGCTGCTCGGCACCGTCTTCAGCCTGGCGCTCGCTTTCAGCGCGCCGGTTGTTCACGCCGAGACGCCGCCTGATGTGCTCGTCGTCGCTCAGTCGATTGACGATGCTGTCAGTTTCGACCCGGCTGAAGGTTTCGAGCTCACGACCGTCCAGTCCTTCAACAACATCTATCAGCGTCTCGTGCAGTCCAACCGCGATGACGGCACCAAGATCGAGGCAGGACTTGCCGCTTCCTGGGAAGCAGGTAGCGATGGCAAGAGCCTGACCTTTGCGCTCGCCGACGCCAAGTTCGCCTCCGGCAATCCGGTTCGCCCCGAAGACGTGATCTTCTCGCTGACGCGCGCCGTGAAGCTCAACAAGTCGCCGGCCTTCATCCTCAACGAACTCGGCTGGAAGGCCGACAATGTCGAAGCCGCGATCACCAAGGTTGACGACAAGCATGTCAAGCTCACCTGGACGGCGGATGTCGGCTCCGGCTTCGCGCTCTCGATCCTGACGGCGCCGATTGCCTCCATCGTCGATGAGCAGACGGTTTCGCCGCAGGCCAAAGACAATGACTTCGGCAATGGATGGCTGAAGACCAACTCGGCCGGCAGCGGCGCTTATACGATCGCCACCTACACGCCGCATGAGGCGCTGGTGCTGCAGGCCAATGCCAATTCCTCCGACAAGCCGACGCTCGAAAGCGTCATCATCCGCAACGTGCCTGACGTCGGTGCTCGCCGCCTGCTCGTCGAGCAGGGCGATGCCGATATCGCCCGCGGCCTGTCTGCCGACCAGATCGAGGCGCTGAAGGACAAGAGCGGCATCAAGGTGCTCTCCGTTCCCTCGGCCCGCCAGGACTATATCCTGCTGAACAGCAAGGCGAACCCGACGCTCGGCAACCCGGCTTTCTGGGAAGCGGCGCGTTATCTCGTCGATTATGACGGCATTACCAAGAACCTGCTGCGTGGCCAGAGCAGCGTTCACCAGGCCTTCCTGCCGAACGGCTTCCCAGGCGCACTCAGTGACACGCCCTTCAAGCTCGATGTCGAGAAGGCCAAGAAGATCCTTGCCGATGGCGGCATCAAGACGCCATTCAAGATCGAATTCATCGTCTTTAACGACCAGCCGTTCCTGTCGATTGCCCAGTCGCTACAGTCCACCTTCGCCCAAGCCGGTATTACGCTTGATATCCAGCCGGGTGTTGCGAGCGACATCTATGCCCGCGGCCGCGCCGGCAAGTTCGAGATGACGCTGCGCTACTGGATCCCGGATTATTTCGACGCCCATTCCAACGCCAGCGCCTTTGCAATCAACAAGGACAACTCGGCCAATACCGTTGCCAAGCAGGCCGGCTGGGTGATCCCGGAACTGACCGACGAGACGCTTGCAGCCGTCAAGGAGCAGGATGCCGCCAAGCGCGCCGCGCTCTATCAGGATCTGCAGAAGAAGATCCAGGCAAGCTCGCCCTTCGTTTTCATGCTTCAAGGCAATGACCAGGTCGTGCTAAGCGACAAGGTGAAGAACTATGCCCAAGGTCTCAACGCAGACCAGGTCTATTACGACAAGGTAGCGAAATAAGTGCCGCAGACGGCAGTGCCTGATAATGCCGACATGACCAACTCCCGCCAGCGCAACAGCTGGCGGGAGTTGTCGTTCGTCTGGCCGCTTTCGAAGTGGCTGTGGTCCTTTGCGCTGACACTCTTCGGGCTGGCGCTGGTAACCTTTGCGATGACGCGGTTGTCGCCGATCGATCCGGCGCTGCAGCTTGTCGGCGACCATGCCAGCCAGTCCACCTATGAGCAGGCGCGGCTGGAGCTTGGCCTGGATCAGCCGCTGCCGGTGCAATTTTTCCGCTATGTCGAGACGGCACTCTCCGGCAATTTCGGGCAGTCGATCTCGACCGGCCAGCCGGTGGCGAAGGACATTGCCCGGACTTTTCCGGCGACGATAGAGCTTGCTACGGCCGCGATCATCCTTGGTGCCGGCGTAGGACTGGCGCTCGGCATAACCGCCGCCATGCGGCAGGGGACGTGGGTGGACGGGCTTGCTCGTTTCGTCTCGCTTTTCGGATACTCCGTGCCGATCTTCTGGCTCGGCCTGCTGATGCTGCTCCTGTTTTACGCGCGGCTACACTGGGCGCCGGGGCCGGGCAGGGCCGATGTCGTCTTCCAATATACGGTCAAACCGGTCACCGGCTTTGCGCTTGTTGATACGTGGATATCGGGCAAGGCGGGCGCCTTTCGCGATGCACTGGCGCATTTGGCGCTGCCGGCGATCGTGCTTGCCTTCCACGCGCTTGCTGCAATTTCGCGGCTGACGCGCGCTGCGATCCTCACCGAGCTTGGCCAGGAATATGTGACGACGGCGCGGGCCAAGGGCGCAAGTCTCCGCCGCATTGTCTTCGTCCATATCCTGCCGAATGTCTCCGGCACGTTGCTGACCGTCATCGCCCTTTCTTACGCCAGCCTGCTGGAGGGTGCCGTGCTGACAGAGACCGTCTTTGCCTGGCCAGGCATCGGCCGCTATCTGACGACGGCGATGTTTGCCGGCGACATGCCGGCGATCCTCGGGGCGACGCTTGTGGTCGGCGCCTCCTTCGTGCTTCTCAACGCGCTGACCGATCTCGGGGTAGCGCGGTTGGAATCAGGGAAGAAGCGATGAGTGCAATCGTCCAGGCGCCATCAGGCGGTCCATCTTTCCTGCGGCGCGCGCTGCGTTCGCCTTCCGCAGCGACTGGCGGCGCGGTGGTGCTCTTCATTCTGGCGCTAGCGTTGCTGGCGCCGCTGATTGCGCCCTACGATCCGAACCTGCAGGAGACGGCCAATCGCCTGATGCCGCCTGATGCCGCGCACTGGTTCGGCACGGATGGTTTCGGTCGGGATATTCTGTCGCGCATCATTTACGGCGCGCGGCCGACATTGCTGCTGGTGCTGGTCGTCGTGCTGCTGATGGCGCCGCTCGGTATTCTCGTTGGCATCCTCTCGGGCTTTTTCGGTGGTATCACCGAGCGCGTGCTGATGCGGATCACCGATATCGTCATGTCCTTTCCACGACTGCTGCTCGCCTTCGCCTTCGTTGCCATCATGGGGCCAGGGCTGATCAATGGTGCGCTGGCGCTGGCGCTGACGAGCTGGCCCGCCTATGCGCGCCAGGCCCGCGTCGAAACGGCGGCGCTCAGACGCAGCGATTATCTGGCGGCGGCCGAAATGGTTGGTATCCGCGGCGTGCGGCTGCTCTGGGGGCATATCTTGCCGCTGGTGCTGCCTTCGGCGATCATTCGTCTGGCACTCGATCTCTCGGGTATCATTCTTGCTGCCGCCGGCCTTGGTTTCCTCGGTCTAGGTGTGCGTCCGCCAACAGCGGAATGGGGCTCGATGGTCTCGGAGGGCACGCAGGTGATCTTCGATCAATGGTGGGTGGCGGCCGTGCCTGGCTTTGCCATCCTGATCACCTCCTTCGCGTTCAACCTGCTGGCCGATGGTCTGCGCGATATTCTGGATCCGCGCCATGATTGAGCCGCTACTATCAGTTGAGGATCTGTCGATCGCCTTTCCATCCGAGGCTGGGCCGGTGCGCGTCGTCGATGGCATTTCGTTCTCGGTGGGCCGCGAGGTCGTAGCACTGGTCGGTGAGTCCGGCTCCGGCAAATCGATGACGGGCAGGGCGATCATGGGGTTATTGCCGCGCCGAGCAGAGTTGCGAGCAAAGCGTCTCGCCTTCTATGGGCATGAGCTGACGACATTGGCCACATCCAGCTGGAATAGGCTGCGCGGCAGCGGTCTCGGGCTGATCCTGCAGGATCCGAAATATTCGTTGAATCCGGCCCATAAGGTTGGCCGACAGGTGGAAGAAGCGTTGCTTCTGCACACGAAGCTTTCTGCTGCCGAACGGCGCGAGCGAGCGCTCGACATGCTGGACAAGGTCGGTCTTCCCGATCCGCAGCGCGTCTATACGAGCTATCCGGCTGCTCTCTCGGGCGGCATGGGGCAGCGGGTGATGATTGCTGCCATGTTGATCAACCGGCCGAAACTCTTGATCGCCGACGAGCCTACCTCGGCGCTCGATCGCGGTCTGCAGGACCAGATCCTGACCTTGCTACGGTCGCTGACGGAAGAGCTCGGCATGGGGCTGCTGCTGATCAGCCACGACCTGCAGCAAGTATCGCGTTATGCCGATCGGGTCATGGTCATGCGGCACGGGAAGATCGAGGAGCAGATGGCGTCTGCCGATCTTGCCAATGCCAGATCGGATTATACGCGGGCGCTCTGGGCGGCGCGGCCTTCGGCTGCGACCTACGGGACACGGCTGCCGGTCTACGGAGGCGAGGCATGAACGCGCTTTCCGTTTCCGATCTTTCCGTCACCTTTCACGCTGGCGGGAAGGGTTTTACTGCTGTGCGAAGCATCAGTTTCGACGTCGCGCCGGGCGAGACATTCGGGCTGATCGGGCCGTCTGGCTGCGGCAAGACGACGGCGCTGCGTGCCGTTGCCGGGCTGAACACCCGTTGGCAGGGCTCCATTACGGTTTTCGACGAGGCGCTGCAGCCGGGGCAAAAAATCACTGGGGCGTTGCGGTCCAACATCCAGATGGTGTTTCAGGATCCCTATTCCTCGCTGCATCCGCGCCATCGCGTCTCACGCATTCTCGGGGAGCCGCTAGCGTTGCGGGGTGTGCGCAATGTCGAGGATGAGGTGCGTATCGCGCTCGATCAGGTCGGCCTGCCGGCTGCTGCTGCCGGACGTTATCCGCACCAGCTTTCCGGCGGGCAGCGGCAGCGTGTAGCAATCGCCCGTGCGCTGCTCCTGAAGCCGAAGCTGCTGCTGCTCGATGAGCCGACCTCGGCGCTCGATGTCTCGGTGCAGGCCGAGATCCTGAACCTGCTGAACGACCTGAAGGCTTCGCATGGCATGACCTTCGTGCTCGTCAGCCACGATCCCGGCGTCGTCGCGCATATGTGCGACCGGGCCGTGCTGATGGAGGCCGGTCGCATCGAGAGCGAACTCGACCGAGCTGCGCTTTCGCAAGGTGGCTGGGTCGAGCAGCTTGCCGTCCGCTAGTAGAGCATCCGGTTTTCTTCGAAATACCGGATGCTCTATCGCTTTGGCGCATTCCAGGCGCAAAACCGCTGCACAGTTTTGCTGGAATTGCTTAGCTGATCGGCAGGATCAGGACATCACGGGCCGGCACTTCGATACGCTCGGCATCATAGGCATGGTTGACAGGCCAAGCCGGCTTGCCGCCCGACAGTTTTCCGGCTGCGAGCGTGACCGTCGTCGTCTGGACTTTGCGTGTCGGATTGACCAGCCAGAGGAAGCTTCCATTTTCGCCCTTGTGGATGCGGGCGAAGAGCGCGTCGTTGGACAAGCTCGCATGACGCGTCCGGCCGCTCCATTTCACCAGTTCGGCGAAGAACGCGGCATTGGCCTTGCCGTTGGTGCGGTAGAAGGCGACGGAGGGATTGGTGCCGATCAGCAGGGTGCGACCCTTGCCGAAGCGGTTTTCGACGACGGCAAGACGGCCGCCATCGAAAGCGCCGCGCCCGGTGCCGTCGGTCAGGCGGTAGGACTGCAGGAGACCGCCGCCATCGACGGCCATATCATCGAACTTGAAATGGATGCGATCCCCTATATCGGGCATGAATTCCACTTCTTCCTCACGAGCGCCGAAGACTTCGTCGAGCCCCATATTCGGCTGCACCTGGCCGACATGGCCGCGGTCACCGAAATAGCCGGGGCAGGCTTCTGATATCAGCGTGCCGCCCTTTTCCACCCAGGCTTTCAGGCGGGCTGCCTGCTCGGCGGTGAACATGATCGGGTAGGGGAAGTAGAGGAAATCGTAGGCGTCGATATCGTCGATATGGACCCAATCCGGCTGCAGGCCCTGTCCGAGGAAGGCGCGATAGGCGCCCCACATGGCTTCGGGATAGGGCTTTTCCTTGCGGTCGTAGTTCAGAAGGTAATCCCATTCCTGCGTTTCCGGGACGACGAGGATACCGACCTCGCCACGAACGGGCTTTGCGTCCCAGAGCGTCTTCTGAGCCGGGTCATTCGCCCATTTCGCCATGGCGCTCTGCATGTCGGAGCGCGGCGTGCGGCTGCCGTCCATGCCATAGGCACCGAAGGCACCGAAGAGCGGGCCGTCGAGCAGCGGGCGCCAGCGCAGGTTCAAGACGCCGCGAGCGCCGCCGGCAAAGGAGGTCATGCTCCAGATTCTGATGTCCTCGGGCTCGGCGACACGGCCGTCTTCCCTGTCGCGGCCGATCACCTGCGGCTGCAGCCAGAGCGGACCGCCCTGGCGCTCTGCGTGCCAGAAGGGTTTGCCGCGGGCGGCGGCACGATTGATATCGACGCCGTACCAGGTCTTCCACGGTTCTGTGCCCTTACGCGCCTGAATCCAGGTGAAGCCGTAGATTTCCACCTTGGAGGCGGCGAGCCAGTCGTCGCAGCCATTGGCGGCCATGTTCGGGATCGCGCCTGATATGCCGTGCGCGGCAATGACATTCTTCTGATCGACGGCGCGGATCGTGTCGATGCGCCACTGCATCTGGCCATAGAAATTGTCGCGCTTGAACTGCAGCCAGTCGATACATTCCGGGTAGGGAGCCATGTGAACCGGTGGCTCGACATCGTCCCATTCTGCATAGCTGTAGCGATGCCATGCCTTGGCCAGCACTTTCAGGCTGCCATATTTCTTCTCCAGCCATTTGCGGAAGGCGGCCTTGGCATAGCTACTGTAATCGACATCGGCGGAATAGTTGACCTCGTTCCAGACGTCATAGCCATAGATCGCCGGATGGTCCTTGTAACGCGTGGCAAGTGCCGTCAGGAACTTGCCGGCTGCTTCTTTCACTTCCGGGCAATTCAGCGTCAACGCGCCGGCACCGCCGCCATTGTTGGAGAAGCCGCCAGTCGCTGCCGAGACGCCCATGTAAGAGCCGAGCTTGGTGCCGTCGGCATTGACCTGCAGCGCATCAGCATATTTGCGCACCGCCCAATCCGGTACGGCGTGAATGAGTTCGGCAATGACCGTCTTGATCCCGTTCTTGGCGGCGAGATCGAGCTGGCGGTCATACTCCTCCCAGTCGTAGACACCGGGAGCGACTTCGATCGCACTCCACATGAACCAGTGGCGGAAGATGTTCAGGCCATCTTCGCCTGCCGTCGTGTAGTCGCGTTCCCAATCGTCGCGGGGCGGATTGGACTTGCGAAAATAGACGGCGCCGAAAGGGAATTGGATATCGTTTCTAAGCATTGTCCTGTCCTTCTCTATCGATGTCCGGACATGGCTTCGCCGTCCGGAGAAAAGGCTCCGGCAGGAGGCAATCGAAGATGTCGTCCGGGTGTTCTAGGTGGTCCTGATCTAGCGCGGTCCTCCGGCGAGGAGCTCAAGCGTGCGGATAAGGGCGGAATGGTCACGTTCGCCGTCGCCATTGGCAACAGCGGCATTCATGAGCTGCTGGGTGGCCGCCGTGTTCGGCAGCGACAGATCAAGCGCGCGGGCGGCGTCCACGGCAAGCGTCATGTCCTTGCGGTGCAGGCGGATGCGGAAACCGGGATCGAAGGTTTCCTTGACCATGCGCTCGCCATGCACTTCGAGAATGCGGGAGGCGGCAAAACCGCCCATAAGCGCGGTGCGCACCTTGGCCGGATCGGCGCCGGCGTGTTTGGCAAAGAGCAGTGCTTCGGAGACGGCTTCGATGGTGAGGCCGACGATGATCTGGTTGGCGACTTTGGCGGTCTGGCCGTCGCCGACACCGCCGACCAGCGTGATGTTCTTACCCATCCTCTCGAAGAGGGGACGGGCGCGCTCGAAGGCTTCTTCCTTGCCGCCGACCATGATCGTCAGTGAGGCAGCCTTGGCGCCGACTTCGCCGCCGGAGACGGGCGCATCGACATAATCGCAGCCGAGCGCTTCGATGCGCCGGGCAAAATCCTTGGTGGCGACAGGTGAGATTGAGCTCATGTCGATGACGAGCTTGCCAGAGGAAAGGCCGGAGGCGACGCCGCCTTCGCCGAAGAGCACGGCTTCGACGTCAGGCGTATCCGGCAGCATCAGGATGATGATGTCGGAGGCTTCAGCAACAGCCTTTGCGCTATGGGCAGCCTTGCCGCCCTTGGTGACGAGGTGCTGCGAGGCTTCCTTCACGCGGCTCAGATGCAGCGTATGGCCGGCATCGATCAGGTGTTCCGCCATTGGGCGGCCCATGACGCCCAGTCCGATAAAACCGATATTCATGTCGTGCTCACTTCCGATAGGGTTTCATCCAGCCAAGGCCTTCGCTGGTGCCGGTCTTCGGTTTGTATTCGCAGCCGACCCAGCCGTCGTAGCCGAGGCGGTCGAGTTCGGAGAGGATGAAGCCGTAGTTGATCTCGCCCGTGCCGGGTTCGTTGCGGCCGGGATTGTCGGCGATCTGCACATGGGCAATCCTGTCCTTCAGCCGGATGAAGGTCGGGATCAGGTCGCCCTGCATGATCTGCATGTGGTAGAAATCATACTGGATGTAGAGATTGTCGGAGCCGACCTTTTCGAGGATGCGCTCGGCATGATCTGTGTTCGACAGGAAGAAGCCGGGAATATCGCGCAGATTGATCGGCTCGATCAGCAGCTTCACGCCGGCGTCGGCCGCGCGCTCGGCGGCATATTTCAGGTTCTCGACCAGCACTTTTTCCAGCGTTTCAAGATCGGCGCCCTTTGGCACCAGGCCGGAGATGACGTTGACTTGCGGGCAATCGAGCGCCTTGGCATAGTCAAGCGCCAGCGAGATGCCGCTCCGGAACTCCTCAATGCGATCCGGCAGGCAGGCGATACCGCGCTCGCCGCCGGCCCAGTCACCCGAGGGAACGTTGAAGAGTGCCTGCCTCAGGCCGTTTGCCTTGAGCGCATCGGCGACCTTTTCCTTCGGTTCGGCATAGGGGCCGAGATATTCGAGCGCGCCGAAGCCGTCCTTTGCGGCGGCGGCGAAACGATCGAGGAAGGCAAGATCCTGATAGAGGAAGGAAAGATTGGCGGAAAATTTCGGCACTGGAACATCCTCAGGCATTGGCGGGAGCGACAAACCGATGCCGGTGCAGCATGCGCTTGTCGCGTGGGTCGGGATTGGGGACGGCTGAAATGAGGCTCTTCGTATAGGCTTCCTGCGGCGCGGTGCAGATCTGCTCGGCCTCGCCAAGTTCGACGATCTTGCCGCGGTGCATGACGGCTACACGGTCGCAGAAATAGCGTACCACGGAAATATCGTGGGAGATGAAGATGAAGCTCAGGTTCAGCCGCTGGCGGATGTCGAGCAGCAGATCGAGGATCTGACTGCGGATCGACACGTCGAGCGCCGAGGTCGCCTCATCGGCGATGATGATGCGGGGATCGAGGGCAAGGGCGCGAGCAATGCCGATGCGCTGGCGCTGGCCGCCCGAGAAGGCATGCGGGTAACGCTCCATGCCCATCGGATCGAGGCCGACGAGGCGCATCAGTTCGGCGACGCGATCTTCCAGCGCCTTGCCCTTGGCTAGGCCGTTGACGATCAAGGGATCGGCGATCACCTCCTTGACGGTCATGCGCGGGTTCAGTGAGGCGAATGGATCCTGGAAAACGAGACGGACTTCGCGATGGAAGTTGCGCAGTTCCTTCTTGCCGAGCTTGGTGACGTCGGTCTTACCGCCATCCTTGTCGCGATAGAGGACGGTACCGGTCGTCGGCTCGACGGTGCGCAGGATCAGGCGGCCGAGCGTCGTCTTGCCGGAACCGCTTTCGCCGACGATGCCGAGGTTTTCACCGGGATAGAGGTCGAAATTGGCGTCATCCACGGCACGCAGCGTGTTGGCGTTCCCATGCCAGCCGAAGGTCTTGCTGAGATTGCGCACCGAGAGGATCGGCTGCGGTGCTTGTGAAGAGATGGCGATGGCCGGCAATCTGCCTTCGACATGATGTGTCAGCTTCACCGTCGAGGCCAGCAGCTGGCGTGTATAGGGATGGGTGGCTGCATGATAGATCGCATCGACCGGGCCACGCTCGACGATGTGGCCGAAGCGCATGACGGCGACATCATCCGCCACTTCCGCCACCACGCCCATGTCGTGGGTGATAAGCAGCATCGCCATGCCGCGATCGACCTGCAGGCGTTTGATGAGGTCGAGGATTTCGGCCTGCGTCGTCACGTCGAGAGCGGTGGTCGGCTCGTCGGCGATCAGGATATCGGGGTTGCCGGCGAGCGCCATGGCGATCATGGCGCGCTGGCGCATGCCGCCGGAAAATTCGAACGTGTAGCGGTCGGCCATTTTGTCGGGATTGGGGATCTCAACCTGGCGCAGCAGCTCGACCATGCGGGCGCGGGCTGCCTTCTTGTCGAGATTGCTGTGCAGGCGGATCGCTTCGATGATCTGCGAGCCGATTGTGTGGACCGGCGAGAGCGAGCTCATCGGCTCCTGGAAGATGAGGCCGATGCGCCGGCCGCGGATCTCGCGCATGGCGCGGCTGCCGGGCTGAAGCGTGGCGATATCGGTGATCTCGCTGCCGTTGCGCAGCAGGATGCGGCCGCCGACGATCGTGCCTGGCTTGTCGACAATCTGCAGCAGCGAGCGGGCAGTTACACTCTTGCCCGAACCGCTTTCGCCGACGAGGCAGAGCGTCTGCCCGCGCTTGAGCTGAAAGCTGACATCTTCGACGGCATGCAGGATATGCGTACGCAGCCGGAAATCGATCGAGAGGTTTTCAACCGAGAGAACGACGTCATCGGGAAGATCGGTCATGGCTTCCTCCTCAATTGTCATAGGGGTCGGCTGCATCGCGCAGGCCGTCGCCGAAGAAGTTGAAGGACAGCACGGCAATGACGACTGCCAGAGACGGCCAGATCAGCAGCCAGGGCGCGGTCGCGACCGTGCGGATATTCTGGGCGTCCTGCAGCAGCACGCCCCAGCTGACGACAGGCGGCTTGAGGCCGATGCCGAGGAAGGAGAGCGAGGTTTCGGCAACGATCATTGTCGGAACCGCAAGCGTGACGACGGCAAGGATGTGGCTCGTCAGCGAGGGCAGGATATGGCGGAAGATCAGCCGTGCCTCGCTCGATCCGTCCAGCTTTGCGGCGGTGACGAAATCCTCGCTGCGCAGCGCCAGGAAACGGCCGCGCACCTCGCGGGCAAGACTGGTCCAGCCAAGCAGCGAGACGATGATGGTGATGACAAAATAGACGTTGACCGGCGACCATGTCAGCGGGATCGCCGCCGCAAGGCCGAGCCAGAGCGGGATCGTCGGCATGGCGCTGACGACTTCGATGACTCGCTGGATCAGCGTATCCACCCAGCCGCCGTAGAAGCCGGAGATAGAGCCGAGCACGACACCGAGCACCAGCGACATGGCGACGCCGACGAGGCCGATGGACATGGAAATGCGGGTGCCGTAGATCAACCGCGTGAGAACGTCGCGGCCGAGGCGATCGGCGCCGAGCAGGTACATTGGGTCATTGGGGTTGATCGGGCCGAAGAAGTGCGTGGTCATCGGAATCAGGCCCCAGAGCTGATAGGCCGGGCCTTTGACGAAGAAGCCGACCGGCACGACCTTGCTATCATCGACAACGAAGGTACGCCGCAGCGCCACCTTGTCGATCTCCACCTTGTAGCCCTTCACATGGAAATTGAATTCCGAGCTGCCATCCGGCTTGGTCACGAAGAAGCTCAGGCTCTGGGGCGGTGCGTAGGTATATTGTGGCTTCGAGGTCGCGGGCAAAGAGGGTGCCAGGAATTCAGCAAAGAGGCCGATGAGATAAAGCAGCAGGATGATTACGCCTGCAACCATCGCCACCTTCTGGCGGATCAGTTTACCGGCAATCAGTCGCCAGGGACCGACCGCGGCAGTCGAGACGGTCTTGCCCTGTTTCAGCGGGCTGATCGAGGGGCCGTCGGCGACGACATGCAGGGGGCCGGTATGGGTTCCGAATGTTTCGTGCGTCATCGGCGCCTCCTCAATTGAACCGGATGCGCGGATCGAGCAGCGCAAGCAGGAGGTCTGACAGGAGCATGCCGACGAGGGTCAGTGCCGAGAGCAGCAGGATGAAGCTGCCGGCGAGATACATGTCCTGCGAGACCAGCGCACGGAAGAGCAGCGGGCCGGCGGTCGGCAGGTTCAGCACGATGGCGGTAATCGTGACACCCGAGACGAGATGCGGCAGCACCCAGCCGATCGCCGAGACGAAGGGGTTCAGCGCAATGCGCACCGGATATTTCATGATCACCTTGTATTCCGGCAGGCCCTTGGCGCGGGCGGTGATGACATAGGGCTTGTGCAGTTCGTCCGTCAGATTGGCGCGCAGGATGCGAATGAGGGCGGCCGTGCCCGAGGCGCCGATGATGATGATCGGAATCCAGAGATGGGCAAGGAAATCGCCGATCTTGCCGAGGCTCCAGGGCGCCTCGGCATATTCGGGGGAGTTGAGGCCGCCGACGCTCTGCCCGAGATAGCGGTAGGCGACATACATCAGTGTCAGCGCCAGGATGAAGTTTGGTACGGCGAGACCGATGAAGCCGAAGAAGGTGAAGACGTGATCGCTGATCGAATGGCGGCGGACAGCCGAGTAGATGCCGATTGGCAGGGCGACGATCCAGACGAAGAGGAGGCTCAGCAGTGAGATGACCAACGTCGAGCCCATGCGCGCCCAGATGAGGCCGGAGACGGGCCGGTTCCACTCGAACGACCAGCCAAAATCACCGCGGCTAACGATGCCCCACATCCATTTGAGATACTGGATATAGAAGGGGTCGTCGAAGCCGTAGATTTCTTTCAGCCGCTCGATCTGCGCAGGATCGACAGCCTGGCCGCTGTCGCTCATCGTGGCGATCATCGAGGTCAGGTAGTCACCCGGCGGCAGCTGGATGATCAGGAACGAGATCAGCGACATGCCGATCAGCGTCGGGATCATGTAGAGCACGCGCTTGAAAATATAGCCAAGCATCGGAATGTTTCTCCTCCCGTTGAGAGCGCCCGGTCAGGCGCTTCCTTCGGATCTCCATCCGCTTTCGGCCCCTTCAGGCCGAAAGCGCTCCTCCTTGCTTCAGCACCTCATTTCCAGGTGAGGTGCAGCACCTCCAGCCGTTCGATGCCGGGCACCTCCACCTGTGCACGGCCGTCCTTGACGCTGAAGTTTGCGGCGCGGTCGGTAACAACAAGCCATGCTTTGGCTACCGATTTGCCCGGAGGAATTTCCACCGAAACCGTCTGCGCCGCCAGAGGGTAATTTTCGCGTATCGGCCCCTTCATCATCATCGGGTTTGTGAGGTTGAAGAGGCTGAGCGCGACGCCTTCAGCATTTTCGCGCAACGCCATGTCGAGGACGCCGGGGCCTTCGACGGTGACGCGCGGCGTCTTGCCAAGTGCCCAGTGGACTGCATTAGCAATCAGCTTTCCGTGGTCGACAGCAAAGACTTCCCAGAAGATCTCGCCGATATTCCAGGGCATATAGACGGTGCGGCCACCCTTGCCGGTTTCACGGGCGATAACGCCAGCACCTTCGGGGGCCTTGCGCGGATAGACTTCCTCCATCGGCAGATCCGGGAAGTCGGGCACATAGAGGAAGGGTGTCGTCGCGTTGCCGATGGGATCGGCATGGATCAGGCGCGTGCCACCCATGATGCGCTCGGCACCGTCATAGCCTTGATTGACCGGATGATCGCCCGAGAGAGCCACGTAGGTGTTCTTGACGATGCCGCGTGGGCCGGAGACGAACTTGGCGCCGAGCACGTCTGAGAGGCCGAATTCGCTGCGTTTCTTGCCGAATTCGTCGCGCAGCGAGGTCTCGTAGGACGCGATGACGCTACCGCCGCGCTCGACATAGGCGCGGATCGCCGCGTTCTGCACATCTGAAAGGCAGGAGGCGTTGGCGAGGATGATCAGCTTGAAGCGGTCGAGGTTTTCCTTGGTCAGAACCTGATCCGAGAGAAGCTCGAAGGGCAGGCGGGCTTCGACGAGCGCATGGTAGAAGCCAAGATCATGCTTCTCAGCGTTGTGGCGCTCTTCCGGCGCCCAGTGGCGGAGCGTCGTCGAGGGGTCGATGACGGCGATTTCGGCCGTCGGATGCATGCTTTCAAGGACCGGCTCGACGGCAGCCTGCAGCGCGAAAGCATCGGCGACCGGTTCGACCCAGCGCTTGTCGGGCACGACGCCGTTGAATTTGGTGAACCAGGCATAGAGGCCGTGGGCCGTGCCGTCATTGATCCAGAGCTGCATTTCCTCGCCAGAGGTGACGGCATCCTTCCAGCGATATTCCTCTTCCGGTCCGATCGAAGTGATGAGCACGACCGGACGATCCGGGAAAGTGGCGCGGATGCGCTTGCCGTTGCGGCCGGCCGACCAGCCGAGTTCCAGACCCTTGCGGCCCTGATGGTCGACGACGAGGAAGGGGCAGTGTTTGGCGATGACCGAAAGGTCGAATTCCATCAGCGAAGCGCCGCCCATGTTCGGGATGAAGCTCGCATGAGGGCGGATCGCTTTGACTGCATCGTCCCACTGGGCGATCATGTCCGTCAGAACCCGACGGCGCCACTGTACCCAGGCCTGCCAGGCCGGGTCGTCGGCATCCGGCTTCTTCGGCAGCGCGTGGCCGAACATATCCTTGAAGCGGCGCGCGCTGTCTTCGCTGTAATCGACGCCGTGACCCTGCCAGCGATTGGCGAAGACGGCGTCGATATCGTATTTGCGGACGATCTCCTTGACCACTTCAGGCATGAAGACGGTGTTGTAATCGCCATAGGCGTTCGTGACCCAGACATCCGGATAGGCCCAGTGGCGTCGCGGTGTGCCGTCGGCATTGATCATCACCCATTCGGGATGCGCCTTGGCGGCATCGTCGTGAATGGCGTGCGGATCGACGCGGGCCATGACATGCATGTCGAGCTTGCGGGCGGCATCGACGAGCGCGCCGAAGATGTCCTTATCACCCAGATATTTGCTCACGTAGTGATAGGGCACTTCGCTCGGATAATAGGCGATGTAGCCGCCGGCGCTGAGGCAGACCGCGTTGGATTTCGTGCGCTTGAAGACATCGACCCAGAAGGCCGGATCGTATTTCTCTGGATCGTCTTCGACGAAAGTGAGCTGGGTCCAGCGCGTTGCGGTCTTGAACCAGTCTGGTGTGCGCAGCGTGTCTGTATTCTGTCTTCTGGCGTCGAGCATCGTCTTCATCCAATCATTGGCAAAAGAGGGACCAAGGCGCCAGCCGGTGAGGCCGGCGCCTGGAAAACATCATTGCTGTCGCAGGCCATCAGACCTTGTAGAACTGCTCTGGCATGGTGGGAGCAGGGGTCGGCCAGCCGAAGGAGTTCGGCATGGTCTTCGTGATGTTCTTCATGTTGTTCTTGACGACGCCGTAGCCATCCGGTGGCTGGGAAATGCCGAAGACATAGAAGTTCTCCGCAGCACCCTGCAGGATCTGTTTCATGATCTCCTGCTGGCCGGCAGGATCGGAGGTTGCCTTCAGCTTGTCGTAGAGCTCAAGCTGCTTCTTCGTTTCCTCCGGTGGCTCTTCAGCATTGGCGTTGTTGCGGTCGAGATACCAGAGCTGCCAGGCTGGAGCATACATGGCGTTCGAATCCGTCGGTACGTAGTAGCGCGGATCGAGCATGGCAGCGACGCCGCCATTGGCGCCGAACTGGTGAGCCGTGGCATCGAAATCGCGGCCCTGACGGACGCGGGTTTCCCAGAGCGAGCGGTCCATGGTGCGCATCTGCGCATCGATGCCGACGGCCTGGAACATCGGAATGACCAGCTGGAAGAGATCGAGGAAGACGGCGCGCGCCTGGTCGATCTCGAAGATCACCGTCAGGCGGCGGCCCTTTTCATCGAGACGGAAGTTCTGGTCGTCGCGCTTCGGGATCAACGTGTCGAGCATGGCATTCGCCTTGTCGACATCGTAGCTCGTGAACTGAGTGGCAAGCTGCTCGTTGTAGAGCGGATCGCCCTGCTTGATGGACGGCTGGGCAGGAGCGCCCTGGCCAACGAGCACGGCGTCGATCAGCGACTGGCGATCGAGTGCCATCGAGAGGGCCGCGCGAAAGTCCTTGTTGCGGAAGAGCTTTCGCTTGGTCTCGTCATTGTGGTTCAGGTTGAAAATGAAGTTCATCACATTGGCTTCGGTCGAAGTCAGCGTGTAGAAATCATACTTGCCCTGCTCGCGCGCATCGTAGAGCACCGACTTGTTGTTCGGTGTCGCGATATACTGGTCCATCAGGTCGACTTCACCCTGCATGGCCTTCAGCAGCAGCACCTGCGGATCGGCGACCATCTGGTAGACGATGCGATCCATATAGGGGAGCTGGTTACCCTCCGTATCCACCTTCCAATAGAAGGGGTTGCGTTCGGCAACAGCGCGTTCGGTATTTTCGCCCGGCGCGGTCGTGAACATCCAGGCATGCAGGCAGGGCTTCTTCGAGGAATTCAGGAAGAAGGCGTTGTCGTCCTGGAAGCCGGAGGCGGACTGGAAGGCGGCGATCCAGCTTTCGAAACCGCGTTCCTTGGCAAGCTCATCGGCCTTCGGATTATAATCGATATGGAACTGCTCGAGGTAATGTTTGGGGCAACGGGTCGTATGGTCGCTGTTCGCCCAAGCAACCTGCAACGGGAACATACCGTTAGGCTTTGCGAAGATAACTTTAAACGTCTGTTCGTCAACGATTTCGAGTTTCGCCGGCTTGCCTGCCGTTTTCCAATGGCCTTGGCCGTTCACGGCGACGCGTTTGTCGGTCAGGATCGTATCGTACCAGAACTTCACGTCGGCGGTGGTATAGGGCTGGCCGTCCGACCACTTCATACCCTTGCGCAGGCGGATAGTATATTCGGTGGAATCCGCATTGCCATCGAAGGCTTCAGCGACGTTCAGCGTCACGCCGGACCAGTCAGGGGTATAGCGCAGCAGCGGCTCATAGGCCTGATAGCGGAACAGCATAGACAGCGAACCGCCGCCGACGAGCGCCATATTCCAGTCGCCGCCGTATTTGCCGACGCTTTCGACCGGCTTGATAACGAGCGGATTTTCCGGCAGTCGGTCCTTCAGAGCCGGCAACGCGCCGCTTGAAACTTTCTCCTTCAGAATATCCGCTTCCCTGAAGTCCGCGGCGAAAACCGGCAGGGCCGGCAGGATCAGAACGGCCGAAGTCCCGGCCAGAAACGCACGACGTTTCAGCTTGATCATAGGGTTCTCCTCCAAAAATCCTCAGCCCTTATCGTTATTTTTGCTCTCGGGCTTGGATAACGGAAAGAATACATTTGGATATTGTTAGGTAAAGCGTTATGTTTTGTTAGTGCAAGAATTTGCAATTTTGGCAGAGAACGTGTAGCGAAGCGCTCCGAGCGCCAGGTGACTATCGAGGTGGAGAGTGGGAAGCAGAGGGCGGGTTACCTTACAGACGATCGCGCGGGAGGTCGGTCTCTCGAAATATGCGGTTTCGCGTTCGCTTGCCGGCAAGAGCGGCGTCAGCGAGGAAACACGCATGCTGATCCGCGCGACGGCAGAGCGGCTGGGTTACACGCGTCCTGCGGGCCAATCCCAGACGAACGATATCGCTGTCGTTTTCCACGACCTCGATGCAGTCAACAGCGAACTCTACATGCAGATCCAGAATGGCGTGCAGCGTGAGGCACACAGGCTGGGCATGGCGCTCCGCGTCCGTTGGACACATAGCCCCGATCAGCTTGAGGAATTGGCGCGTTCCTGCGCCGGGCTGCTGCTTGTCGGCCCGCATGACCGGGAGGCAATCGCCGCAGCAACCGCAATCGGGGTGCCGATCGTGCGTTTCGGTTGGGTTGATCCGTTGGAGCAGGCTGACCAGATCACCGGTACGGACCATGAGGCGGGCCAGGCGGTGCTTCAATATCTGATCGGGCTTGGCCACCGGTCGATCTGCTATGTCAACGGCACGCCCGGTTTCCGGGGTCGGCGCGAGCGCTTCTATGGGGCGCGAGAGATTGCCGAACGCTGCGAGGATGTTTCGCTGCATGTGTTGCGGTTCGACGAGCAAGTCGGCTTCGGTGAAGCTTTCCGCGACCTCAAGGCAAAGGGCATTCACCCGACGGCCTTCTTCTGTGCCCATGACGGGCTGGCGCTGACGGTGGTTTCCGAGCTGCTGGGCCAGGGCTACCGCATTCCCGATGACGTCTCGGTCGTCGGCTTTGGCGATTTCTCGCCGGCTACGCAGATTTCGCCGCCATTGACGACGGTGAAAATGGAAGGACAGGAGGGTGGAGCTGTCGGTCTCCGGCTGCTTCTCGAGCGGATCGAAAATCCGCGCCTGCCCGGCATGCCGGCCCGCCGGGTGATGATCGCTTCGCGGATCGTCGAGCGCCGTTCAGCCGGTCCGTGCAAGGTCGCGGTAGCGACCGATCCAGAAAAGCCGCAATCGGAAATCGCTCGGAGCGCTCGTTAAGTGATGGGGCCGTGCTGCCGGGTGGTGGCAGAAGCTGAGCGTCAGCCCAGCGTCGCAATGGCCGCCTTCACCGCATCGGCACCCGGTGCTATCGGCTTGTATTCCAGGCCGATAGCGCCGGTATAGCCATTGGCGAAGATCCAGTTGAGGCGGTGAGCGAGATCGATCGTGCCGGTACCAGGTTCGTTGCGGCCCGGGTGATCGGCCACATGGACGTGAAACACGCGGTCCATGCGGCCAACCAGAACATCTTCCGTGCGTTCGTCCATGACGGCGGAATGATAGATATCATAGACGATGCCGATTTCCGGACGGGCGACATCATCGACGATGTCCAGGCCCTCGCGGGTGGAATCGAGGAAATAACCGATATGGTCGATGCGGATGTTGAGCGGCTCGACTCCGAGGCGCACGCCGCTGCCGTCAAGAATATCGGCACCGGCCCGCAGAGTTTCCGTCAGCGCCTTGCGTTGTTCGCCCCGCGTGAAACCCGCGAGGTCGTCGCCCGCCTGTGCGATCAGCACCGGCGCGCCGAGGCGCTTTGCAACGGCGACAGAATCGGCAAGACCCTTCAGCCAAATCTCGCGATTTGAGGCATTGGTCAGAGCGATCATCGGCTCGGCCACGAGGCTCGTTACCTTGAGACCGGTTTCCTTCACCGCGGCTTCGATCGCGCCGAGGTCCTTATCGGTCCACCGCCAGAACTCGATGGCCTTTAGGCCCGCGGCATGGGCACGGCGGATCCGGTCCGCGAAAACGTCGCCTTCCTCGGCAAACAGCCATTCGATGCAAGCTGAATAAAGTCGCATGAAAACTCCTCCACTATCGCTGCAGGCATGCGACAGATCCCGGCCTGCGACAAGAGGGATCGGCTCCCGGTGCAGATGATTTTTCGCCACGGCTTGACGGGCAGAGCCAATGCCGGAAGAGTTGGCGAATTGGCCGGACCGCCGGCCGGATTGGGAGGATTTCATGGATCTCGGATTGAAGGGTAAGACCGCTGTCATCACCGGCGGCTCGGTCGGCATCGGGCTTGCGATCGCCGAAGGGCTGGCAGCAGAAGGCGCCAACCTCATCTTGTCTGCGCGTGGACGCGAGCGGCTGGATACAGAGGCGGTGCGCATCGCCGAAAAATACGGCGTCAGCGCCATTGCGGTCGAAAGCGATGTTGCGACCGTAGAAGGTACGGAGGCAATCATTGCTGCAGCTGCCGAGCGCGGCGGCGCGGACATTCTGATCAACAATGCCGGCACCGGCTCCAACGAGACGGTTATGGAAGCGCCCGATGAAAAATGGCAGGCCTATTTTGATCTGCATGTAATGGCAGCCGTGCGTCTCGCCCGTGGGATCGCCCCACAAATGAAGAGGCGCGGCGGCGGCGTGATCCTTCACAACGCCTCCATCTGCGCCGTGCAGCCGCTCTGGTACGAGCCGATCTACAACGTCACCAAGGCGGCGTTGATGATGTTTTCCAAGACGCTCTCGACGGAACTCGTGAAGGATAAGATTCGCGTCAACTGCGTCAATGCCGGCCTTATTCTGACGCCCGACTGGATCAAGACCGCCAAGCAGCTGACGGCTGAGACGGGCGGCGACTGGGAGGGATATTTGCAGAGCGTGGCGGATGAACATGCCTCGTCCAAGCGGTTCGGCACGCCGGAGGAGCTTGCAAATTTCTTCGTCTTCCTCTGCTCCGACCGGTCGAGCTACAGCATCGGCTCTACCTATTTCGTCGATGGCGGTATGCTGAAGACGGTATAGTTCGTGTTTACGGTCCCGCTTAGGCGTGTCCAGGGCGGGGCCGGCTCATCAATCTTGGTAGGTGCCGAGAGACTTGAAGGCGCGGTTTTACGGCAACATAGATAGTCGAAATAACCTATAAAAACGGGTTATTTTGTTGTCTCTTCATGGTTTTGACTCTATTTCCCTGTTATTACGCAAGCATAATGCCGCAAAGTGCAGGGCGATCGAGATGTTGACGAAAAAGGGAAAATACGGATTGAAGGCGCTGGTTGATCTGGCGCGGCTGGCGCCGGGCGAGACCGCCTTTATCAATGACATCGCTTCGCGCAACAACATCCCGAAGAAATTCCTTGATACGATCCTCCTGGAATTGCGCAATGTCGGTATCCTTCGATCGAAGAAGGGACCGGGTGGTGGTTATTCGCTTTCGCGGCCAGCCTCTGAGATCCGCATTGGTCATGTCATCCGCACGCTGGACGGGCCACTTGCGCCGATCCGCTGCGCAAGCCGAACAGCTTATGAGGCCTGCGACGACTGTTCTGATCCCGAGACCTGTCAGGTGCGGCGTTCGATGACCGAAGTGCGGGACGCGATCGCTGCCATTCTCGACAATATGACGCTCGAACAGTTCGTCCTTGGCGGTGGTGTCGAAACGGTCGAGGAAAAGCTTCCGGTTTCCGCCGCAAGCTGATCCGCACTCCTCTCATCTTCACGCAATTCCGGATGCAAAAGCGCGTCACGGTTTGCCGGAATTGCGTCAGCTCTCTCTCATTTTCAGAACATATGCGCCCGCCGTGTTGAGCAGCGGCTCGCGCTGAATCGTCATGTCGTGGATGCGAGCGTTACGCCAGTGGCAGTCGAGGTTGAGCGCTATACTGCCGGTCGCACCACAGGCCAGTTCGAAAAGGGCATTCGCGGTGTCCAACGCCGCCTCGGTCGCGCCCAGGCAGGCGGAGGAGGCAGAGAAATAGGCGTCCGCCATGGCGGGCTCGGCGGGACTTACCTGGGCCATATCCAGTTTGCGGCCGGCCCGTTCCAACGCGCCGGTCGCTGTTTCGATACGAACACCGCGCTCGCCGATTTTGCCGAAGAGGGCAGAGGGGTCCTTCGCCATGACGAGCAGGTCGGCAAAAGCCGCACGGGCGATGCCGAGGCTGACGGCTGCTTGCAGGAGAAGGCCCAAGGAACTTTCCGTCGTGTGACTGCCGGATGGGGCCGGGCTAACGGTATCGGCATTCACATGCAGCTTGCCGGCAATCATCGTTGCTGTGCCATTGGTGCGCAGTCCGAACGCATCCCAGTCGTCCACGGTTTGCAACTCATCGCTGTCGCGCTGCAGATGCAGCGTCACCCGGCGGCCTGCGGGATCGATCGCTGCTGCGGCGATCCAGTCGGAGAAAAGGATGGCGGTTGCCTGCTCCGATCTGCCCGTCAGGCGAAAGCCGGAGCCCTCGGCAACGAGGCCTGCCTGATCGGCAAAACGGGTTGCGGCAAAACGGTCGCCGTCGAGCGCGCGGTTGAAGAGGGCGGTCTTCAGTTCTTCGGAGGGCTGGTTGCGCAGCCCTTCCAGCACGCGGAAGTGAGATGCCAGCACACTACCGATCGAGGCATCGCTCTCGGCGATGATGGCGACGATCTCGGCGAGCAAAGCGTTGGAAATATCGAGCCCTGTATATTCGGGCGGAACGGTGATTGCAGTGAGGCCGGATTGCGAGAGCGCGTCGAGTTCGGCGTTCGGCATGAGGCGGTTGATATCGCGCTCGTTGGCCCGCTGGCGGAAGACGACCGCAAGCTGGCGTGCCGCGGAAACAGCTTCTTCCTCGGTCTCGATACGGTGCGCCGGAGGGCGCACATTGTCATGCAGTTGCGATACGGTGCCCATCTGCCACTCTTTCCCAAAGCTAAAAAAGTGCGTGATTGCATCGGCTTGCGTAAGGCCGGTTTTTTCACAAAAGCGCTGCTGGTTGAATTTTCTTACCAGCTTGATCGCCTTGCCGTATGCTCTAGTTATGGTTAAGGGACGGCGAACTGATCAGGAATGATGATGAGTGATTCTCTTGCACGAAGCCGCGAGGGTTCGAAGGCTGGTCGTCAGCCGCGCCCGCGCGTGAGCATGGATATAGCAGAGATCCCGACCTATGCCATCGGCGACGTGCATGGTCGTCTCGACCTGCTGCAGAAAGCGGAAGAGGCGATCGTACGTGATGCAGAACATCTGCCGGGCAAGAAGCTCATCGTCATGCTCGGCGATTATATCGATCGCGGTCCGCAATCGGCACATGTCATCAGCCATCTCATGGACCCGGCGCCGGAAGGATTCGAGCGCATTTGCCTTGCCGGCAACCATGAAATCGTCATGCTCGACTATATTGACGGCTGGGCGTCCTACGACGACTGGATGACGATGGGGGCGGCTGAGCTTCTGCGCTCCTACGGTCTCGATCCCGATCACCTGCCGCTCGTCTTCCGCTCAGGTGCGCAACTTGACGCCTTCATCCGCCAGTCGCTGCCGCATACGCATATCGATTTCATCCGCACCCTGCCGATAATGCTCGATACGCCCAATGTCGCCTTCGTACATGCGGGCATCGACCCGCGGGTATCGCTCGAAGAACAGGCCGATGACGACATGGCCTTCATCCGCCAGCGTTTCCTGGAAAGCTCGCTGCCATTGCCGAAACTCATCGTGCATGGTCACACGCCCAGCGACCAGCCGGACGTGCAGCCGATGCGGCTCAATCTCGATACCCGTGCCTTTCGAAGCGGCAGGCTCTCCGTCGCCCGTTTCTGGCAGGGACAGGTTTACCTGTTTTCCACCTGAAACTAGCTCAGGCGGCATTCTCCTCAGCATCGACGTGAGCCGGCGCTTCTGCCGGCTTTTTGCGCCAGCGGCGCAGCACGACGTAGAAAACCGGCGTCAGGAACAGGCCGAAAATCGTCACACCCAACATGCCCGAGAACACGGCCGTGCCGAGCGACTGGCGCATTTCAGCACCGGGGCCGGTGGCGATGGCAAGCGGCAGGACGCCAAAGATGAAGGCGAAGGCCGTCATCAGGATCGGGCGCAGGCGAAGATGGCTTGCCTCGATTGCGGCATCGACGACGCTTTTCCCCTCTTCTTCTGCCTGTCTTGCAAACTCGACGATCAGAATGGCGTTCTTGGCCGCAAGGCCGATCAGGACGATCAGACCGATCTGGGTGAGGACGTTGTTGTCCATTCCCCTCAGCCAGACGCCAATCAACGCGGCGAGCACTGCCAGCGGAACAATAAGGATGATCGCCAGAGGCAGGACCCAGCTTTCATATTGCGCGGCAAGCGCAAGGAAGACGAAAATGACAGACAGGGCGAAGATGTAGATCGCGGTATTGCCGGTGTGGGTTTCCTGATAGGCTAGCTCGGTCCATTCGAAGGTCGTCCCCGGCGGCAGGATCTGCGCAGCCAGACCCTCCATCTTCTTGATGGCGTCGCCCGTCGATGTACCGGGTGTCGGATTGCCCTGCAGCGGCACCGAGACATACATGTTGTAGCGCTGGACGAGTGCCGGACCGCTGGAATCCTGGATATCCATCAGGGTGCCGAGCGGAACCAGCGCGCCGGTTGCCGAGCGAACCTTCAGGGCGAGAATATCGTCCCTGTCCATGCGGTATTGCCGGTCGGCCTGGGCGCGAACCTGGTAGACGCGTCCGAACGCGTTGAAATCGTTCACATAGGCAGTGCCGAGGTTGATGGAGAGCGCGTTGAAGATATTGGGAATCGGTACATTCAGGAACCGTGCCTTGTCGCGGTCGATCGCCAGGAAATATTGCGGGCTTGCATCCGAGAATGTCGTGAAGACGCCGGTCAGGCCGGGTGTGGTTGCAGCCGCACCCATCATCTGGCGGGCCAGACCAAGGACGCGCGTCATGTCCGCGTTTTCAAGATCCGAGATCTGCATCTTGAAGCCGCCGGAATTGCCGACGCCGCGCACGGATGGCGGCGGGATGGCAATGATGAAGGCTTCCTGGATGCTCTGCAGCTTGCCGTACAGTTCGCCGATGATCTTGTTGGCGGTTTCGCCGCCCTCTTCACGTTCAGCAAAGGATTTGAAGGGGACGAAGACGACGCCGGAATTCGAAGCGTTCGTGAAGGTGGCTCCGCTGAAACCGGCAAATTGCACGGCATTGCCGACGCCGGGCACCGTACGGGCGATATCGCCCACTTGCTTGACGACGGCGTCGGTACGCGCCAGCGAGGCGCCGTCCGGAAGCTGGATGACGACGATTGCGTAACCCTGGTCCATTGTCGGGATGAAGCCCGAGGGAACCTTCTGTCCCATATACCATGTCGCTCCCAGCAAGCCGGCGAAGACAACAAGCGAAGCTGTCAATCCTACCCAACTGCTGACGAGGTGCCGGACGATCCAGGAATATCCGGAACTCATCCGATCGAATCCGCGGTTGAAGCCATTCGCAAGCCCGCTTCCCAACTGGGAGAAGATGTTCTTGCGCTTGGTCTCGTGATCGTGGGTTTTCAGCAATATGCCTGCCAGTGCGGGCGAAAGCGTCAGCGAATTCAATGCGGAAATCGCCGTCGTGACTGAAATCGTCACCGCGAACTGTTTGTAGAACTGTCCGGAAATGCCCGGAATGAAGGCCGTTGGCACGAACACGGCGATCAGCACCAACGAGATGGCGACCACGGCGGTCCCGACTTCGTCCATCGTGACGTGCGCCGCCTGTTTCGGGGTCATGCCGCGCGCCAGGTTTCGCTCGACATTTTCCACGACCACGATCGCGTCGTCGACGACGATACCGATTGCTAGGACGAGGCCGAACAGCGTCAGCATATTGAGAGAGAAGCCGAAGGCGAGCAGGACGGCGAAGGTGCCGATCAGCGACACGGGAATGGCGATGATCGGAATGAGGGCGGTTCGCCAGGATTGCAGGAAGACGAGAACGACGATCGCCACGAGGATCGCAGCCTCGGCGATGGTCCTGTAGACTTCATTGATCGAATCCGAGATGAATTCGGTCGTATCGTAGACAATGCGATACTCCAGACCCTGCGGGAAGTTCTGCGACAGATCCTTCATGATGCCCTGGATCTGATGGGCCGTATCCAGCGCATTGGTTCCCGGTCGGGCGAAAATGCCGAGGGCAACGGCAGGGTCGTTGTTGAGGTAGCTGTTGGTGACGTAGTCCTGCGCGCCGAGTTCGATGCGGGCGACATCCTGCAGCGACACGAGTCGGCCGCTGGCCGTCGATTTCACGATGACGTAGCGGAACTGGCGCACATCCGAGAAACGTCCGTCCGTTCGCACCGTATATTCGAACGCATTCTTGCCGGTCACCGGCGGAGCGCCGATCTTGCCGCCTGATACCTGGACGTTCTGGTCTCTCAATGCGGCGACGACATCATCGGATGTCATCCCGTAGGCGGAGAGCTTTTCCGGGTCCAGCCAGATTCGCATGGAATACTGGCGCTCACCGAAGAGCTGCACGTCACCGACGCCATCAAGTCGTACAAGAACGTCGCGTATGCGGTTGCGGGCATAGTTCGAAACGTAGAGCTGGTCATAGCGATGCGACGGGGACAGGAGGTGCACGACCATCATCAGGTCAGGCGAGCTCTTGTCGGTGGTCACGCCAAGACGCTGGACTTCCTCGGGAAGTCGGGGCAGGGCGATGGAAACGCGGTTCTGCACAAGAACCTGGACCTTGTCGAGATCGGTGCCGAGCTTGAAGGTGATCGTCAGCGACATGGCGCCATCGGCACTGGAATAGGAAGACATGTAGAGCATGTCTTCGACGCCGTTGATCTGCTGTTCAAGCGGGGTCGAAACCGTATCGGCAATCGTCTGCGGGTCGGCGCCCGGATAGGAGGTGCGCACGACGATGGTCGGCGGTGCAATCTCCGGATATTGGGAGACCGGCAATTGCGTGTAGGCAATGCTGCCGACAACAAGGAGAACAATGGAGATGACGGCCGCAAAGATCGGCCGGTCTACGAAGAAATGGGCAAATCTCATTGGCCGCTCTCCGCGCCGGCTGTTTCCGGCGGAGCATCCGTCCGCTGCTTGGGCAATTCGGTCATCTGAGGTGTTACCTTCGCACCCGGTCGGGCGCGTATCAGGCCGTTGACGATGATCGTCTCGGTGCCGTCGAGGCCTTCACGAATGACACGGTAACCGTAGAGCCGCGGACCAGGCCTCACGGACTTGGTCGAAACGGTGCCATCGGCGCCGACGACGTAGACGACGCGCTCGTTCTGGTCAGAGCCGATTGCCTCGTCAGGGACGAGAATGGCCTGGTAGGTGTTGGAGGCTTCAACCTGGATGCGGCCGAAGAGGCCGGGCTGAAGAACGAGATCGGGATTGGGGAAGCGGGCACGCAGACGAATGGTGCCGCTCTCATTGTCGATCCGGTTCTCGGCGAAATCGAGTTTCCCCTGGAACGGTTTTGCATTGGGATCCGAGATCGTCACGGTGACATCCAGTCCGCCGCCGCCCTGCTGGAGATCCTTGCCGAGCTTGCGTGCCGTATCTGCGAAGTTGAGCAGGCGGCGCTCATCGACATCGAAATAGAAATCGATGGGGTCGAGAGAAACAATCGTCGTGAGCACTGTCTGGTCGGTCTGCACGAGATTGCCTGCAGAGATCAGGCGCCGGTCGATGCGGCCGCTGAGGGGGGCGGCGATCTCGGTATATTCCATGTCGAGAGCAGCACGATCGGCTGCAGCCTGCGCGCCGCGGACATTGGCCTGCGCCGAATCGAACTCACGGCGGCGATCGTCCAGTGTCTGGGCCGATTGGCTGCCACTCGAAGCCAGCGACTGGGCGCGCTTATATTGTGCGTCGGCAAAGACCAGAGCCGATTTCGACGCTTCAAGTGCGGCATTGGCCTGATTGAGTGCGGTGACGAACGGCCTCTGATCGATGACGAAGAGCCGGTCGCCCTTTTTCACCAGAGCGCCGTCGGTGAAGTCGACTTCCTGCAGGTAGCCGCCGACGCGCGAGCGGACCGAGACCTCGTCGACCGGTTCAAAACGGCCGATGAACTCGTCATTGTCGACCACATCGCGCACCACGGGCTTGGCAACGGTGACGGGCGGGGGGGCAGCCGCTTGCTGCGCTTCAGCGATAAGCGGCAGGAGGGCCGCAAAGCAGCCGAGCGCCAGTGTCTGTCGAAACGAATAAGCCATTCCGGTCCCCCTTGCGGGCGGCCGAATGCAGCCGCCTGAACCTATGCCAGAAAATTGCTGTTCATGTCTGCCGGGACGAAAGCATGAGCCTTCGTCCTAAGTCCGAATTCTACTCATGCGTGGCTGCCGGGAAGATGACAGGTGCAAGCCAGCACCTCGAAATCAACCGGAAGGAGAAAATCCTGATCTCCGTAACCCTATGAAGACAGACTATAAACGGGAGAATCCAAAAATTGCAAACGCCAATTGTTCGCATTGATTTGGCGTTCCGCAAACCCCTGCATTTCTGCGGATGTGTCGCGTTATCACATTTGCGCGAGGCGTTTCGACGCCAGCTTGGGTCTCTCAAAACCAGATCGGAAGGCTCGCCGAACGGTGGGCTGCGGCATTTTGGCCGCAGCTGCGGAATCTTGAGGCCGCATGCTTGTGCATTGCACATGCTCAATATATCTACCATTATCATAAGGATGCTTATGACTAGCCGGCGAAGGTAAATGACCAACAATCCAACACTCGGTTTTCTTCTGCACGACGTCGCCCGCCTGCTGCGCAAGCGGTTCGAACAGCGCGCAAAGGACCTTGGGCTGACGCGGTCTCAGTGGCAGACGCTGGCCTATCTCGCCAACAATGAGGGCATCCATCAGAGCGGGCTTGCCGAAATCCTCGAAATCGAGCCGATCACGCTGGTCCGCATCCTGGACAAGCTCGCCGAGCGCGGCCTGATCGAGCGCCGCCAGCACCCGACCGACCGGCGCATCTGGCTGCTTTACATGCGCGAAGCTGCCCATCCGATTCTCGCCGAAATGCGTGAGATCGGCGACGTGACCCGCGGCGAAGCGCTGGAAAGCATCGCGCCGGAACAGCGCGAGCAGCTTTTCCATATCCTATCCGTAATGAAGACGAACCTGGTGCAGGCGTGCCGGTCCCCGGTCGCCGAGAATGAGACGAATCATGGCTGATCAATCCTCCTTGCGCGTCGTGTCCGACGCTAATGCCAAAACACCTGTCGAAGAAATTACCCAACAACCGGAAACGGTAGCTGAGGCGCCTTCATCCAATTCAGCGCCTGCGGCTGTCGCGGTGGCTGCGCCTGGCGGCAATAAGGTCCGCCGCCGGCGCAGCTTCACCCGTCCCGTTCTCTTTGCCCTGCTGCCCGTGGCGCTCGTCGTCGGCGGCTACTATTACGTCAATGGCGGTCAGATCATGTCGACCGACAATGCCTATATCCAGGCGGACATGGTGGGCATTACCACCGACGTTTCGGGCATCGTCGACAAGATCAACGTGCACGAGAACGAGCAGGTCAAGGCAGGGCAGGTGCTCTTCAGCCTGCAGTCGGATTCCTTCAAGATCGCGCTCGACGGCGCCAAGGCGCAGCTCGGCGCACAGCGCAACCAGATCATGAATATGCAGGCCAGCTACCGGCAGTCGCTGACCGAAATCACCCAGGCCGAAGCCGATCTGCCCTATTATCAGGACCAGTTCGACCGGCAGCAGAACCTCGTCAACAACGGCAGCGCCACGCAGTCGGCCTATGACGAAGCCAAGCACAATCTTGAGGTCGCGCAGCAGAAGGTTTCCGTCGCCAAGGCGGAAGCCGCAACGACACTGGCCCAGCTCGGCGGCAATGCCGATCAACCGGTCGAGGAGAACCCGCTTTACCTGCAGGCCAAATCGCAGGTCGACAACGACCAGCGCGAACTCGACCACAGCATCGTCAAGGCACCGTTCGACGGTATCGTGACCAATGTGAACGCATTGCAGGTCGGTTCCTACCTGCAGACTTCGCAGCAGGCCTTCTCACTGGTTTCGACCACCCATCTGTGGATCTCCGCCAGCCCGAAGGAAACCGAACTCACCTATGTCAAGCGGGGCCAGACGGCCGACATCTATGTCGATACCTATCCGGGCGTCGTTTGGAAGGGCAAGGTCGAGAGCATCAGCCCGGCTTCCGGCTCATCCTTCTCGCTGCTGCCGGCACAGAACACCACCGGCAACTGGGTGAAGGTCGTGCAGCGCATTCCGATGCGCGTCAGCATCGATGAGACCGAAGGCAAGCCGCCGCTTCGCGTCGGCATGAGCACGGTCGTCGATGTCGATACCGGCCATGCACGCGGCCTTCCCGATTTCATCAGCAACCTTCTGGGCCAGGCCAAGAGCCACGAGTAACGGCCATGAGCAATGCTCCTGAATCACCGGCAACCCCTGTTGCCAATCGCGGCGCGATCACGGCCTGCGTCATTCTGGCCGTCATCATGCAGGCGCTGGATACGACGATCGCCAACGTGGCGCTGCCCTATATCCAGGGCAGCGTTTCGGCTTCCGCCGACCAGATCAACTGGGTCTTGACCTCCTACATCGTCGCGGCCGCCATCATGACGCCGCCATCGGGCTTCCTTGCCGCCAAGTTCGGCCGCAAGCGCGTGCTTTTGACGGCGATCGTCGGCTTCGTCGTCGCCTCCATCCTGTGCGGTCTGGCGCAGTCGCTGCCGCAAATCGTTGCCTTCCGGCTGCTGCAGGGCCTGTTCGGCGCCTCGCTCGTTCCCCTTTCCCAGGGCATCCTCCTCGACATCTATTCCGTCGAGGAGCGCGGCTCGGCCATGGCCCTATTCGGCGTCTCGGTCATGGTCGGGCCGGTTCTGGGGCCTGTCATCGGCGGCTGGCTGACCGACAATATCAGCTGGCGCTGGGTCTTCTACATCAACATCCCGATCGGCGCACTTGCCTTTGCCGGTATCGTCATCTTTGTTTCGGAGACGAAGAGGGATGCGCTCGCCAAGCTTGACTGGTTCGGCTTCGGGATGATGAGCCTGTTCATCGCCGCGCTGCAGCTCTTCCTTGATCGCGGCGAGCAGCTTGACTGGTTCTCTTCGGGCGAAATCGTCGTCGAAGCGATCGTCTGCGCTGCGGCCTTCTATCTGCTTCTGGTGCATACGCTGACGGCGGAGAAATCCTTCGTCAATCCGCGGCTGTTCCTCGACCAGAATTTCACCGTCAGCATGATCTTCATCTTCGTGATCGGCATCACCTATCTCGCCTCGCTGGCGCTGATGACGCCCTATCTGCAGACGCTGATGGGGTATCCGGTCATCACGGCGGGCATCGTCATGGGGCCACGCGGCCTTGGGACGATGCTATGCATGTTCATCGTCGGCCGGCTGATCGGCAAGGTCGATACGCGCTGGCTGCTGCTGCTCGGCCTCGGTCTGACCGCTTGGGCAATGTACGACATGACCGGCTGGACGCCTGACGTTTCGCAATGGACGATCGTTTCGGTCGGCTTCATCCAGGGTGCCGGCCTCGGCTTCCTGTTCGTGCCGCTGACGACGATCGCCTTTGCCACGCTGCCGGCGCAGATGCGGGGCGACGGGACCGGCCTCTACAACCTGTCGCGTAACATCGGCTCCTCGGTCGGAATCTCGATCGTCTCGGCGCTGATCGTCGAGAATACGCAGAGCAATCACGAGTCGATTGCAGCCTACGTGACGCCGTTCAACCATGCATTCAATGCGACGGCTGCCCAGAGCCTCAGTCCGCTGACGGCAGTCGGCCGTGCCGCCCTCAACGACCTCATCACGCTACAGTCGACCATCATCGCCTATATTGATGACTTCAAGCTCTTGATGCTGATGTCGCTGGCCGTCATGCCGCTGGTGCTGCTTTTGAGGAAGCCGAAGGCGCCGCCGGCCATGGACCATAGTGCCGTCATGGAATGACGTTGCAGCCTCCGCGTTAGCGGAACGGTTTGCTCAGGTATCGCGATCCCTGAATGCCGAAGCGCCATGGTGCTTCGGCATTTTTCGTAATGCCGATCCGCTTGCCCGAGACGATCGGAACAGGCGCGGATGGCGAGATCGCATAGGGCGGCTGGTCGAGCATCCGGTCGTTGATGGCGATATCGATGCCGAGCGCCTGGCAGAGTTTTCCCGGACCGCTGCAGAACTGTGTGAGCACATCTGTGCCGCGCCTTTCCGCCATGGTCGCCAGTCCGGTTTCCGGCTCCAAGGCACGGATCAGCGCTGCCGAGCCCGGCGTGCAGACGAAGTTCAGGCACCAATACATGCCATAGATGCGGTAGATATAGACATTGCCCGGCCGGCCATACATGGCGCCGTTGCGCTTGGTCGGTCCCCGGAAACTGTGGGACGCCTCGTCGTCCGGGTAATAGGCTTCGGTTTCGGTGATCCGTCCGCCCGCGTCATTGACCATGAGCTGGCAGCCGAGCAGATCGCGGGCGACCTCGATCGCATCGCGTTCGAAGAACTGGCGCAGGCTCTCCCCGGCAAGCGGGCCGGCGCCGATCGCGCCATTGATCGTCTCGATGCTCATGGAGACTGGCGATACCATCCCCTTCGATGATCCGCCAGCCGGAACGTCCTGGCCCTCACGGCATCGGCAATAGATACCGATGCAGATCTAGTGGCCGGTATTCGGATCGCGCATGGGAATGGAGGAAACGGTGACGGAAACCGGGTCGCTTGCCGGGAAGGAATCCTCCAGGCCTTCGTTCAGCTCTTCCTCCAGCAGGGCTGGATCCTTGCTGCGGGCGCTATCTCCGTGAACGGGCTCTAAAGCCAAGGTCATCAGTGCCCTGGCTTTGGCGATGGCATTGTCGGGGGTAAGATCGGGCGCTTCGCGCAGTGTCACCGCAATCCTGTCTTCCCCTTCGCCGCCGAATTCGACGATGAAGCCTTCGTCGGCCTGGTAGACGATGATATCGCTGAGTGCCATATCTCTTTCTCCGAAGATGCTAATATGAGTGAACCGCGTTTTCGGCGGTTTGTCGAGCAAAGACCTTCACCAGCCAGTCGATGAAAACGCGCACGCGCGGCGAAAGCTGGCGGTTTCGCGGGTAGAGCAACGAGACAGGCGTCTGCGTCGGCGGAAAATTGGCGAGCACGTGAACGAGGCTACCAGCGGCCAGATCCTGTTCGGCGTGGTAGCGCGGGATCTGGATCATGCCGAGGCCCATGCGGGCAGCGGAAATATAGCTTTCGGCGGCATTGACGGTGACGGTCGCGGGAATGGTGATGTTGCGCACGCTGCCATCGACGATGAATTCCAGCGGCAGCGGGCCGGCGCTGCCCGTCGCGCGGAAGCCGACCATGCGGTGTGTATCCAGCCTCTCCGGGTGGTCAGGCTTGCCGAAAGCGGCGATATAAGAGGGAGAGGCCAGTGTGATCTCGTCCAGCATGGCGACGCGCCGGGCGACCATGTCGCTATCCTGCGGTACGCCAACGCGCAGCACGCAGTCGATGCCTTCGCGCACCAGGTCCACCAGCCGGTCGCCTTCGCTCATGTAGAATTCGATATCGGGATAGGTCTCCAGAAACGACGGCAGGCTCGGCAATACGAAATGGCGGGCCAGCGTGCCGTGCACGTCGACCCGCAGCAGGCCTTTCGGCTTGGCGCCGGCAAAGGCGCCTTCAGCCTCCTCGATATCGGCAAGGATCGACAGACAACGCTGGTAGTAGGCTTCGCCATCGAGCGTCGGGCTGACATGACGGGTGGTGCGCTGAAGCAGGCGCACGCCGAGGCGCGCCTCAAGTTGCTTGACCGCGTCCGTCACGGTCGAGCGCGGGAGGCCGGTATCTTCTGCAGCAAGCGTGAAGCTGCGGCGCTCCACGACGCGGGAAAAGACCCGCATGGCATCGAATCTGTCCATCGAATTTGTTCGCATTTCCCGGATAGTGATGCCGAATAATGGCTGATTATCCGCAAGACATAAAGGGGCATCTTCTTCTCATCGAAAGGGCGCTGCGGCGCCGAAGCAAAGGAGAAGAAAATGTCTGCCAATCAAAACAAGGTCGCTCTCGTTACCGGCGCTTCTCGCGGCATCGGTGCTTCGATTGCTGAACGTCTCGCCAAGGACGGCTTTACCGTCGTCATCAACTATGCCGGCAACGCTGCCCTTGCCGAAGAACTGGCCCAGAAGATCGAGAAGGCCGGCGGCAAGGCGCTGACAGCACAGGGCGATGTCGCCGATGCCGAGGCTGTGCGCCGCATGTTCGACGCGGCAGAGACAGCCTTCGGCGGTGTCGACGTCCTCGTCAACAATGCCGGCATCATGCTTCTGTCGCGCCTTGCCGATGTCGATGATGCCAGTTTCGACCGCCAGATCAGCGTCAACCTCAAGGGCACGTTCAATACGCTGCGCGAGGCTGCCAAGCGCCTGCGTGACGGTGGCCGGGTCATCAACTTCTCGAGTTCGGTCGTCGGCCTGAAGCCGGAAACCTATAGCGTCTATGCCGCAACGAAGGCTGCCGTCGAGACCATGGGCGCCATCCTCTCCAAGGAGATGCGCGGCCGCCAGATCACCGTCAACACGGTCGCTCCTGGCCCAACGGGCACCGATCTCTTCCTCAATGGCAAGTCCGATGAGCTGATCGATCGCCTTGCAAAGGCAAACCCGCTCGAACGCCTCGGCACGCCTGAGGATATCGCCAGTGTGGTTGCCTTCCTCGCCGGCCCTGACGGCGCCTGGATCAACGGTCAGGTGCTGCGTGCCAATGGCGGCATGGTCTGACGCAGATTTCGTGGCGGCAAGAGCGCCGCCACGCTCTTCCCTCGCATTGTTTCAATCAACCCCATTCGAACAGCCAACCCACTCGAATAGAAGGAACAGTATCATGAGCAAGCAAGTCATCGTCATCACCGGTGCTTCCAGCGGCTTCGGCGCTCTTACCGCCCGCGCGCTCGCCAAGGCCGGCCACACCGTCTATGCCTCGATGCGCGAAACAGAAGGCCGTAACCGGCCGCAGGTCGAGGCCGTCGAAGCCTTCTCGAAAGAGAACAGTGTCGATCTCAAGGCCGTCGAACTGGATGTCGCGTCCGATGCTTCCGTCGAAGCAGGCATTGCCAAGGTGGTTTCCGCTGAGGGGCACATCGATACGATCATCCACAATGCGGGCCATATGTCCTTCGGTCCGGCCGAGGCCTTCACGCCTGAGCAATATGCCGAGCTTTTTGACATCAACGTGCTGTCGACCCAGCGTGTGAACCGCGCTGTGCTGCCGCACCTGCGCAACCGGGGCAGGGGTCTCGTCGTCTGGGTTTCCTCCTCGTCCACTCGTGGCGGCACACCTCCATACCTTGCTCCCTATTTCGCCGCCAAAGCCGCCATGGACTCGCTTGCCGTCTCCTATGCCAGTGAACTGACCCGCTGGGGCATCGAAACGGCAATCATCGTTCCCGGTGCCTTCACCAAGGGCACGAACCACTTCGCCCATTCCGGTTCGCCCGCCGATACGGCTCGAGCTGCAGAATATAATGACGGTCCCTATAAAGGGGTGCCGGACCAGGCGCTGAAGGGCCTTGCCTCGCTTGAACCTGCCGACGCGGATGCTGCTTCCGTTGCGACCGCGATCGTCGATGTGGTGAATATGCCCTTTGGCAAGCGCCCGTTCCGCACCCATATCGATCCGTCGGAAGACGGTGCGGAAATTGTCAACGGCGTTGCCGACCGCGTGCGTGCCGAACTCTTCCGCCGCATCGGCATCGAGGATCTGCTGAAGCCCGTTGTCAACAGATAACCGCCTGTCGCAAAGTTGTGAACGGCCTCTTTCGTGCTGCCTCTTACTATCCGGCTAAGCGCACCTATATCAGATTGGACGGAGGAAGACGGCAAATCGTCGCCGGCCTCCCGACCTCCACTCCAGGGCCTGCCGCGCCTTTCCTGCGGTGCGACAGGCCTTCAGTTTCAGACATCAGATTAAGGCTCGTGACGGTTATCCCTCCCATCACGGGCCGTTTTCTTTTGTGGCGGCGTTTGTCAGCGAGCGTTGAGCTTGGCGTCCGCCAGCAGCTTCACCAGCCAATCGACGAAGACTCGGACCTTGTTGCTGAGATGCCGGTTCGGGGGATAAACAACGTAGAGCGGCAGCGACTCGCGCGTCCATTCCGTCAGGGTCTGCACCAGTTCTCCCTTCGCCAGCGGCTCACGGGCCATGAAGATCGGGATCTGGGCGAGACCGAGGCCGGCGAGTGCCGCGGTCATGTAGGTGCGGCTGTCGTTGACGGAGACGATATAGCGCGGATTGACCTCGATGGTCTCATTGCCCTTGCGGAATTCGAAAGGCACCGTGCGATTGTTCTGAGCGCGGAAGTAATTGACCGAGTAGTGTTCGGTTTCAAGCTCTTCCGGCCGCTGCGGCAGGCCGAATTTCTCCACATAGAGCGGTGCGGCGCAGGTGATCATTTCGATTTCCGAGACGCGCCTGGCGATCAGCGACTGATCGGCCGGCGTGCCGGCGCGCAAAGCGCAGTCAACGTTTTCGGCGAGATAGTCGACAGTACGATCGCCAACGCCGAGGTCGATGCGGATATCGGGATAACGCTCGTAGAAATCACAGAGCGCGGGCACCAGGATGGAATCGGCAAAGGCGCCGGCCATCTCGACGCGCAGCCTGCCCGTCGGCAGGCTTTGTGAGTTTGAGAGGCTGCCGTCCAGCTCCTCGAGCTCGGAAATGATCTGCGCAGCGCGTTCGTAATAAAGCGCGCCGTCTGTCGTCACCATGACGCGGCGGGTGGTGCGGTTGAGGAGCTTGGTACGCAAGTGCGCCTCCAGCCCCTGAATGAGATTGGTCACCGTCGCCTTGGGCATGGCGAGCATGTCGGCGGCGCGGGTGAAATTGCCCGTCTCCACCACGCGGATGAAGACGCGCATTGCCGAGAGCTGATCCATCGGTTCAATTCCGCAGTTTGCGTTGCAACATTGTTCAGGATTCGGAATAGTGTTATCGCGATATCGCTTCTTATTCCCCGATTTGAATAACAATATCTTTTTGGTGCAAAATGCAAGAGACAGGCGTTGTCTGTCGAGGTGTGGTAGGCAGCAAGAGATAGTGACGATGGTGCCCGAGATCAAAGACATGGTGTTGGAAAAGGTGGCCGCTGGCCCCGTTTCTGCGCGCGTCTACATGGGTGCCGACTTCGGCAAGGGTCCGCCGATCGTGCTTTATCTGCACGGCGGGGCGTTTCTCGACAAGGACCCGAATGCCGATCGCCCGATTGCAAGCAGCCTCGCAAAAGCCGGCGCGATCGTCGTTTCTGCCGATTACAGCACGCTTTCGGGCAATGTTTTTCCGAAGGCGCTCGAAGTTTCCTTCTCGATCTTTTCCTATCTCGCACTCAAGAAAGCCGGTCTCGGCGACCGCAAGTCGCTGCTTTTCGTTGCCGGCGAAGAGGCGGGTGGTAACGTCGCTGCCGGTGTTGCGCTGAAGGCGCGTGACCAGATGCCGGATGCGCTCGACGGCCAGATCCTACTTTCTCCTCTTCTCGATCCCTTCATGGGAACATCCTCCATTCGCAAGGCGGACAAGATCGGCATGCGCCAGCGCTGGACGGAAGGCTGGAGCCATTACCTGAGCGGCGGCGGCTGCCATCCCTATGCTGCGCCCTGCCTGTGCTCACGGATATCAGGTGTTGCGCCAGCTCTGATTTTTACGGCGGAGGATGATCCGCTGCACGACGAGACTATCGGTTACGCCGCTCGCCTGAAGAAGGCAGGCGTTGCCGTGCGCCAGCATGTTCTCCCCGCCGGGACAGGTTGGCCATCCATTTACGGCGGAAAATCTGAGGGGACTTCCACGTGGCAGGGCAACGTCAGCCGCCACTTTGGAGATTTTCTTCAGGACGTGAGCGTTCAGCCACAATTGCATTGAAAACGAACTGATTTTTACGGCCGTTCGGCCGCAAGGAGAGTACCAATGACGTCCAGAAGTAAACGCTGGGCCCTGGTGGGCGCCGGTCTGGGTGTTGCTGCGTCCATTTCGGCCGCTGCCATCTTTTTCGAACTGCCGATGAGCGCAACCGCCACGGCCGCCTCTGAACCTGCGCAGCCTCCCGCTGTGCCGGTGACGGTTGCTGTCGTCGCCAGCCGCGACGTGACGAACTGGGAGAATTTCTCCGGTCGTCTCGAGGCTATCGACCGCGTGCAGATTCGCCCCCGTGTCGGAGGCGCCATCCAGTCCGTGCATTTCCGTGAAGGTGCCTTGGTCAAGCAGGGTGATCTACTGTTTGCCATCGACCCGGCTCCCTATCAGGCGGCCGTCTCCCAGGCGCAAGGCCAGGTCGCTTCGGCGGAAGCCAAGGTAAGCCTGGCGCAGACGGAACTCGACCGCGGCCGCCGTCTTTCGGACAACCGGACGATCTCGCAGAGCGATCTCGACCAGCGCCAGAGCACGCTGGCTGAAGCCCAGGCGAGCCTGCGTTCGGCACAGGCAGCCCTTCAATCCGCGCAGCTGGATCTCGATTACACGCAGGTCAAGGCGCCGGTTTCCGGCCGTATCGGCAAGATCGAGGTGACGGTCGGCAACATTGTTGCGGCCGGTTCAGCATCGCCCGAGCTGACGACGCTCGTCTCGGTCGAACCGATCTATGCGAGCTTCAATGCAAGCGAAGAGATGGTCACCAAGGCGCTTTCGGAGCTTCCGGCAACCGACGCGGCGCTGCCGGCTGTCGAGCAGATCCCGGTCGAAATCGGTACGCTTGCCGATGAAGGAACGCCGATCAAGGGCAAGCTACAACTCGTCGATAATGAGGTGGACGCGGCCAGCGGCACGATTGCAGTGCGGGCTGTCTTCGACAATCCGGGCGGCAAGCTGATCCCCGGCCAGTTTGTGCGGGTGCGCATGGGCCAGCCGAAGGCCGAAAACAAGATCGTCATCAGTGATCGTGCCATCGGCACCGACCAGGACAAGAAGTTCGTCTTCGTCGTCGACGACCAGAACAAGGTCAACTACCGGCAGATTCAGCTCGGCTCGCTGTTCGATGGTCAGCGCGTGATCGAAGGCGGTTTGAATGTCGGCGACAAGATTGTCGTCAACGGACTGCAGCGCATCCGTCCGGGCGCCGTCGTAGCGCCCCAGATGGAAGAGAAGGTCGCGACCGCTCAGTAAGATCTGAGCCTCCTTCCCTCGGGGAGGCGGCCGTTTCCCTAGATAACATGACCTGCCGGTGTGCCTTCAAGCCACCGGCGAGGGACTTTGCATCCATGTTCACCCCGGAGAGGGCGTCAAAATGAACATATCCAGATTCTTTATCGACCGTCCGGTCTTTGCCGGTGTTCTTTCGGTCCTCATCGTCGTCGCCGGCCTTATTGGCCTTCGGGCGCTGCCGATCTCCGAATATCCCGAGGTCGTGCCGCCGTCGATCGTCGTGCATGCCACCTATCCCGGCGCAAACCCGTCCGTTATTGCCGAAACGGTGGCCACGCCGCTTGAAGAACAGATCAATGGCGTCGAGGGCATGCTCTACATGTCCAGCCAGGCGACGTCTGACGGCGCCTTGAACGTCACGGTCACCTTCAAGCTCGGCACCGATGCGGACAAGGCACAGCAGCTCGTGCAGAACCGCGTGTCGCAGGCCGAACCGCGCCTGCCTGCGGAAGTTCGTGCGCTCGGCATCACCACGGTCAAGAGCTCGCCTGACTTCATCATGGTCGTCAACCTCGTCTCCGATGGGGACAGCCATGACATCACCTATCTGCGCAATTACGCGACACTGAACGTCAAGGACCGTCTGGCCCGCATCGCCGGTGTCGGCCAGGTGCAGGTTTTCGGCGCCGGCGACTATTCGATGCGCGTGTGGATCGATCCGCAGAAGGCTGCCGAGCACAATCTTGCCGCAAGCGACATCAGCAATGCGATCAGCTCGCAGAACGTCCAGGCCGCTGCCGGCATCATCGGCGCTTCGCCGAGCCAGAAGGGCGTCGACCTGCAGCTCAACGTGAATGCACAGGGTCGCCTGCGCACGCCTGAGGAATTCGGCAATATCATCGTCAAGACAGGCGCCAATGGCGAGATCACCCGTCTGCGCGATGTTGCCCGCATCGAACTTGGTGCTGCCGACTATACGTTGCGCTCGCTGCTCGACGGCAAGCCTGCTGTGGCTGTTGCCGTTCTCCAAGCGCCGGGTTCGAATGCGATCGAGATCGCCGATAATGTTCGCGCCACCATGGACGAACTGCAGCTCGCCATGCCGACGGGCGTGAAGTACGAGATCGTCTACGATACGACGAAGTTCGTGCGCGCCTCGATCGAGAAGGTTATCGACACGCTGCTCGAAGCCATCGCGCTCGTCGTTCTCGTCGTCATCCTTTTCCTGCAGACATGGCGTGCCTCGATCATTCCGCTGATTGCCGTTCCGGTATCGATCATCGGTACATTCGCGGTCATGTACATGTTCGGCTTCTCGATCAACGCGCTCAGCCTCTTCGGCCTGGTGCTGGCGATCGGTATCGTCGTCGACGACGCGATCGTGGTCGTCGAAAACGTCGAGCGCAACATCGAGGCCGGGCTCAGTCCGCGTCAGGCGACCTACAAGGCCATGAAGGAAGTATCCGGTCCGATCATCGCGATCGCGCTGGTGCTTGTCGCGGTCTTCGTGCCGCTCGCCTTCATCTCCGGTCTGTCGGGTCAGTTCTACCGCCAGTTCGCGCTGACGATTGCGATCTCGACCGTTATTTCTGCCTTCAATTCGCTGACGCTGTCTCCGGCTCTGGCTGCTCTTCTCCTGAAGGGTCACCATGCGCCGAAGGACTGGCTGACGCGTTTCATGGACGCGATCTTCGGCTGGTTCTTCCGTGGCTTCAACCGCGCCTTCGGTGCCGGCTCGAATGCCTACGGCAAGGGTGTCGGCGGTCTCGTCTCGCGCAAGAGCATCGTTATGGTGATCTATCTTGCGCTCGTCGGTGCGACCTACAGCATCTTCAATACGGTTCCCGGCGGTTTCGTGCCGTCGCAGGACAAGCAGTATCTGATCGGCTTTGCCCAGTTGCCGGATGCCGCAAGTCTCGACCGTACGGAAGACGTCATCAAGCGCATGACGGACATCGCCTTGAAGCAGCCGGGCGTCGCCAACGCCATCGCCTTCCCGGGACTGTCGATCAACGGTTTCACCAACTCTTCGAATGCCGGCATCGTATTCGTGACGTTGAAGGATTTCGATGAGCGCAAGACGCCTGACCTCTCGGGCGGGGCGATCGCCATGGCTCTGAACCAGAAGTTCGGCGCCATCCAGGATGCCTTCATCGCCATGTTCCCGCCGCCGCCGGTCAACGGCCTCGGCACGACGGGCGGTTTCAAGCTGCAGATCGAGGATCGCGCGGGTCTGGGCAACCAGGCGCTCGACGAAGCAACCAAGGCAGTTCTTGCCAAGGCCTATCAGACGCCTGAACTTGCCGGCCTGTTCTCCAGCTTCCAGATCAACGTGCCGCAGCTCTATGCTGACCTCGACCGCGCCAAGGCCGAACAGCTCGGAGTCTCCGTCACCGATGTCTTCCAGACGCTGCAGATCTATCTCGGCTCGCTCTATGTGAACGACTTCAATGCCTTCGGCCGCACCTACAGCGTCCGTGTGCAGGCCGATGCCAAGTTCCGCGCCCAGCCGGAAGATATCGGCCAGTTGAAGGTTCGCTCGGCATCGGGCCAGATGATCCCGCTTGCAGCCCTGCTGAAGGTGGATGCAAGTACCGGTCCTGAGCGTGCGAACCGTTACAACGGCTTCCTCGCTGCCGATATCAACGGCGGTCCGGCTCCGGGCTTCTCCTCCGGCCAGGCCCAGGCGGCGATCGAGAAGATCCTGCACGAGACCCTGCCTGCGGGTATCGACTTCGAGTGGACGGACCTGACCTACCAGCAGATCCTTGCCGGTAATTCCAGCGTCGTCGTCTTCCCGTTGGCGCTGCTGCTCGTCTTCCTGGTGCTGGCTGCCCAGTATGAAAGCCTGACGCTACCGCTTGCGATCATCATGATCGTGCCGATGGGTGTTCTCGCCGCCTTGACCGGCGTCTGGCTCACCGGTGGAGACAACAACATCTTCACGCAGATCGGCCTCGTCGTCCTTGTCGGTCTATCGGCCAAGAACGCGATCCTGATCGTGGAATTTGCCCGCGAACTGGAGTTTGAAGGCAGGACGCCGCGTGAAGCCGCAATCGAGGCAAGCCGCTTGCGGCTGCGCCCGATCCTGATGACCTCAATGGCCTTCATCATGGGTGTCGTGCCGCTCGTCACCTCGACGGGCGCCGGTGCCGAGATGCGCGCGGCCATGGGTGTCGCGGTCTTCTCGGGCATGATCGGCGTGACCTTCTTCGGCATCTTCATGACGCCGGTATTCTACGTGCTCCTGCGCCGGATGACGGGCAACCGTCCTCTCATCCAGCACAACGACAATCATCCGCAGGATGAGGAAGACCACATCCGGGTCGCTGCGGAATAATCTCTCCTTTGTCGGGTAAATCGGGCGGGGACTTTGGTCCTCGCCCGTTTCGTTTTGAGGGATGCGACAAAAATGCGTTACGTTCATCAAAACGGTTGCATGCTGAGGTGAGGGGGGTATCAAGGGCAGGCAACAGTTCGGGAAGGCTGGGTGACACACGCATCGGAAGACAGTGGAAAGCGGAAGATCGCTTTCCTCGGTACGGGGCTTATGGGTGCGCCGATGGTACGGCGGCTGCTTGGCGCCGGTTTTTCCGTCACCGTCTGGAACCGTGATCGTACCAAGGCCGAGGCGCTCTCCGGCGACGGCGCCGTGATCGCGGCCACCCCCTCGCAGGCTGCTGCTACAGCCAACATCGTCATCTGCATGTTGACCAACGCCCAGGTCGTCGGACAGGTGTTGTTCGACATGGGCGCCGTCGATGTTATGCGACCGGGCGCCGTTATCATCGACATGAGTTCCATCGCCCCGTCATTTGCACGCGAGCATGCCGGGAAGCTGGCCGAACGCGGAATCGGCCATATCGACGCCCCGGTCTCCGGCGGCGTGGTCGGCGCTGCGGCCGGAACACTTGCCATCATGGCGGGAGGGGATGCGTCCGTCATCGCCGAACTCACCGATATCTTCGCGCCGATGGGCCGCGTCACCCATGTCGGGCCAGCTGGCGCCGGGCAGCTTGCCAAGCTCGCCAATCAGCAGATCGTGGCCGTGACCATCGGTGCCGTTGCGGAGGCGATGATGCTGATCGAGGCGGGCGGAGGTTCGCCGGCCGCCTTCCGGGACGCCGTGCGCGGAGGCTTTGCAGACAGCCGCATTCTGGACATCCACGGCAAACGCATGATTGAGCGGCAGTTCGCACCAGGAGGCTCTTCGGCCAACCAGTTGAAGGACCTCGATGCCGTCATGGCGACGGCAAAGGCGTTGTCTCTGACATTGCCGTTGACGGAAGCGGTTCACGCCGAGTTCACCGAATTTGTTGCCAAAGGCAACGGCGAGATGGATCACAGCGCCTTGCTGCTCCATCTCGAAGACAGGAATGCCTCACAGGGAGGAAAGAAATGACAGACAGAAAGACCGAAAAGCGCCGCCTGCGTTCACAGGACTGGTTCGATAATCCCGATCATATCGACATGACGGCGCTCTATCTGGAGCGCTTCATGAATTACGGGGTGACGCCGGAAGAGCTGCGGTCCGGCAAGCCGATCATCGGCATTGCCCAGAGCGGCAGCGATCTGACACCGTGCAATCGCGTCCATATCGAGCTCGCAAAGCGCGTGCGCGATGGCATCCGCGATGCAGGCGGCATTCCGATCGAATTTCCGACGCACCCGATCTTCGAGAATTGCAAGCGGCCGACGGCAGCACTTGATCGCAATCTCGCCTATCTTGGCCTTGTCGAAATTCTTTACGGCTATCCGCTCGACGGCGTCGTGCTGACGACAGGCTGTGACAAGACCACGCCTTCTGCGATCATGGCGGCTTCGACAGTCGATATTCCGGCGATCGTTCTCTCGGGCGGACCTATGCTCGACGGCTGGCACGAAGGAAAACTCGCAGGCTCGGGCATGGCCATCTGGCAGTCGCGCCGGAAGCTCGCAGCAGGCGAGATCGACGAAGAGGAATTCCTGCAGACGGCGCTCGATTCGGCCCCCTCCGTCGGGCATTGCAACACGATGGGCACGGCCTCGACCATGAATGCGCTGGCCGAGGCGCTTGGCCTGTCGCTGACAGGCTGCGGCAATATTCCGGCTGCCTATCGCGAGCGCGGCCAGATGGCATATCGCACCGGCCGCCGCGCCGTCGAGATCGTGTTCGAAGATCTGAAGCCGTCGGATATCCTGACACGTGAAGCCTTCCTCAACGCCATCAAGACCAATTCGGCGATCGGCGGCTCGACAAACGCCCAGCCGCATCTTGCCGCCATGGCAAAGCATGCAGGTGTGGAGCTGTATCCCGAGGATTGGCAGGTGCATGGTTTCGACATTCCGCTATTGGCGAATGTGCAGCCTGCAGGCGCCTATCTAGGCGAGAAATTCCACCGTGCCGGCGGCACGCCTGCCGTCATGTGGGAATTGCTGCAGGCCGGCAAGCTCGACGGTGACTGTCGCACGGTCACCGGCAAGACCATGGCGGACAACCTGAAGGGCCGTGAATCGCGCGATCGCGATGTCATCAAGTCCTACGACGAGCCTCTGAAGGAGCGTGCGGGCTTCCTCGTACTCAAGGGCAATCTCTTCGATTTCGCCATCATGAAGATGAGCGTCGTGTCAGAGGATTTCCGCAAGCGTTACCTGCAGGAGCCCGGCCGCGAAGGCGTGTTCGAAGGCAAGGCGGTCGTCTTCGACGGTTCTGAGGACTATCACAAGCGCATCAACGATCCGGAACTCGGCATCGACGAGAACACGATCCTCGCCATCCGCGGCGCCGGTCCACTCGGCTGGCCGGGTTCTGCCGAGGTGGTCAATATGCAGCCGCCGGATCATATCCTCAAACGCGGCATCAAGAGCTTGCCGACGATCGGCGACGGGCGCCAGTCCGGCACTTCGGACAGCCCTTCAATCCTCAATGCCTCGCCGGAGAGTGCGGCGGGCGGCGGGCTTGCATGGCTAAGGACCGGCGACATCATTCGCATCGATTTCAATCAGGGGCGTTGCGATATGCTGGTCGACGAGGCTGAAATCGAGCGGCGCAAGGGCGATGGAATTCCGCCGGTGCCGGCCGATGCAACGCCATGGCAGCGCATTTACCGCAATACGGTGACGCAACTTTCTGATGGTGCGGTCATCGAAGGGGCGGCTGACTTCCGGCAGATTGCCAAGAATCCACCGCGGCACAATCACTGATTGAGCGGGGGTTCCGGGCAAAACAATATTGGTCGAAAAGAAGGCAGTCGTAACGAACAGTTCACCTAGTAACTAGTTCGGTACTTACGAAAAGGCTTCATTAATGGGGGCTTGGGACTATATTATAAGTTTGTGCAGGCTTCGAAGGCTGAAACCAATTGCCCGAGAATAAACCAACGCGATCAGAGCGAGAGTTCCAGGATCTTCTTCGGCGACTGGAGCTGGCGCTTGATGCTTCGCAAATTGGTGTGTGGGAACACAGCATCAATAAGGATGCTATTCTCTGGGATGCACAGATGCATCGTCTCTACGGCACCGGTCAGACAGATCGAGAAGCGCCGACCCTTATCTGGGCGAACGCCATACATCCTGACGACAGGGAACGGGCCGAGCGGGATTTCGAAAAAGCGATTGCTACTCGCGGTGCCTACAATTCTCAGTTTCGTATCATTCTGCCGAGTGGCGAGATCAGGCACATCAGATCGCGTGCACATTTCTACGTCGATGAGGAAGGCATGCCATCCTTCATCGGTGCCGAATGGGACGTAACGGCCGACGTTCTGCTCAATGCCGAACTCGGCAAGCAGAAGATGGTGGCCGAGGCGCGAGCGCTGGCGCTCGAGGAAAGCAATGCGCGCATCGAGCACGTCGCCGATCATGACTACCTGACGGGCATGCCGAACCGACGCCTGCTGGACAAGCGACTTGCCGAATTGCCCGGGGACAAGAGCATATCCACGCTTGCCGTCCTGCATCTCGATCTCGACCAGTTCAAACAGATCAATGACAGCCACGGCCACACGGCGGGTGACGCAGTGTTGCGATCGGCATCGCTCAGAATTGCTGCCGCCATTCCCGCCAACGGCATGGCTGCGCGCGTCGGTGGAGACGAATTCGTTATTGTCCTGATGAATTTCGCCGGGCTGGAGGAGCTCACGGCGATAGTCGAGGATGTGCAGCAGCGGTTGCGGAAGAAAATTCGCTTCGGGAAGGAAATGCTGCAGTCCGGTGCATCGATCGGCGTGTCCTGGAGCAGCGACAGGCGGGCGCGCAACCTGCTTGCAGAGTCCGATCTGGCGCTCTACCAGGCAAAAAAGCTCGGCCGCAATCGCATCGAATTCTTCAGCCGGCAGCTTCAGGACGACCTGCGCGGCAAGCGACGCCTTGCTGAGGGGCTTGCCCAAGCCCTGGAAAAGGGAGAGGTCATTCCTTACTACCAGGTTCAGCTCGATGCGCGCACCCGCGAGATCACCGGGCTGGAAGCGCTGGCGCGCTGGGACCATCCGGAAAAGGGCGTGCTTGCGCCGGGCGTCTTCCTGCGCATTGCGGATGAATACGGGCTTTCGGCTGATATCGATGCCGCGGTCCTGCAGCGCGCGCTTGAAGATCGCGCCGCCTGGCAGGCCATGGGCTACCATGTGCCGCACATCGCGGTGAACATCTCACCCGGACGTCTTGCCGATCCTGCCCTGCTGGAGAAGCTGCGCGGGCTGGCCATTCCGCCCGGCGCCATTGTCTTCGAACTGGTGGAGACGATCTTCCTCGACGATTGCGATGAGAAATTCCTCGCCAATATCGACCTCATCAAGGAGATGGGCATCGATATCGAGATCGATGACTTCGGCTCCGGCCATGCCTCGCTCATCGGTCTCGTGCGGCTGAAGCCGAAGCGGCTGAAGATCGACCGCCAGCTCGTGACCGATGTGGTGGAATCGGCTGAGCAGAGGCGGGTGATCGGATCGATCGTCGAGATCGCCAAGGCTCTCGATGTGGAAGTGATTGCCGAAGGTGTGGAGACTGAGGCCCATGCCGTAACGCTGTCATGGCTCGGCTGCGACAGTTTGCAGGGTTTTGCGCTCGGCTACCCTTCCAGCGCCGCCGATACGGGGCGCCTTCTCGCGTCAACCGGCCACGACGGCAAATCGCGAAGCGTGGCCCGCTGAAATCGGGCTCTGAAACTCAGTCGATGAATGCAAGATAAGGCCGATTTCGGTTTGAACGGTCCGGTTGGCGGGCTCTTCAGTTTGCTTCCGGGGACGCCGACACGGCACGCCTTGGGTGCGTGCCGTATTTTTCAGGTGGTGCGGAAGCGGCCCCGGATCTGGCTCATGTAGAAGTCGCCAGGAGAAGCTGCTGCTGTCAGTCCGACGACGATGCCTTCGGGGACATCTTCGTAATGGCGGCGTTGGCCGTTGGTCAGGTAGAGCGTGAGGTGTCGAGTCTCGCGCTTGTAATCGATTGCCTCAATGAGTTTGGACTGCAGTCTAGTTTCCATGCGGTACTCCCCGATGTATTTCGCGCGAGAGAGGTGGCTGCTGGATCCGACGAGCGGTTCAAGACAGCGTCAAAGCTAATCTCTGGTCGATTCAAGTCAAGGATCGAAAGAGCTGAGCCGCACCTATTTTGAGTTAAATGCGTCTGAAGTTTGACGCGCCAAATTAGGGCGCGATCGCTATGAAAATGAAGCACGCCCCACAACGGAACAATCATCCGCCAACGCGCGTTCAAAAACGTTCCATCCAGCTTCAACCATGGTGATTTCGTTGCGGGTGATTGCAGAGCTGCTCATTCTTTTCGGCCGTGTCTGCGGTGTGCTCGCGGCCGTTGTCGGCGCAATGGCTTTCTCCTCCCATCTGGTTGCTTCTCCTGTCGATGCGACGCCGCGGATGGATGCGGAAAGTGGAGCGATCTGGACTTCCGTGCCGGTTCATATCGACCCGAGCCATCAGCCCTATGAACGCGAGCCCGATCGCTATCCATTCAAGTTTTCTGCCGGTCCGTCCCTGAAGGTCATCGACAATGCAACCTTCTCCTTGAAGGGCGATACTTTCGTCATTGCCGGCGTCACGCGGGTCGCTCCGCGGGCGCTATGTGCAGATCTGCAGGGTCGGCGCCTTGCCTGCGGCCAGAACGCGGCAGGCCTGCTGCGGACTGCCTTGCGCCGCAGCTTCATCGAATGCAGCCGCAAGGCGCTGGCGCCGAAACTGTTCATGGTGAGTTGCCGACGGGACGGCCAGGATCTCGCCGGTCTGCTCAATGGCACGCCCCGGTCGCACTTCGTTGCCAGCGTAAGGTAATTACGCGCGTCGCCAGAAAATGAGTTCCGGCACCTGCCATGAGGGATCGGGCGCGGGCAGCCAGGTCTTGGGGGAGAAGTAATCCTTCGTGCGGCGCTGTTGGGGGGAGGTCTCCTGAAGCAGGAGCGTGAAGTTGAAGGCGCCTGGCCGCGAAAATTCCTGGGTGAAGTTGATGAGCGCGCCGAAGCCTTCCTCCTTCACATCCTTAAGATTGCGGATCGCCGCCAGCGTATCATGAAAATCGAGCCAGGCCGGCTGCGTCAGCATGGTCTCAAAGATGCGCATCGTTCCCGCATCGAGCTGCCCGTCGCTGTTGGTCGCCGGGCCGACCAGTTTCACGCGCATGCTCGATATCGCGCCATTGCCGTTGCCCCGAACGACAAGAAAAAGCGAGCTGACGATGTGATCCTTATCTTTCTTGAAAATCTGTTCGTGGGAGCATTCGAACGTGTCGGAATTGAAGGCTGTTTCCTTCCATTCGCTGGTTTCGATACCGGCCGAGCGCAGCGCTTCGCACATGGCCGGGCCGGAAATCCGCCAGGTGCGCAGGAAAACACTCGCAAGTGCCGGCTGTGGCAGATCGAACATGCGCGGTGCGATCTTGATGCTGACCGGTTCGGTACGGCGGAAGACCTTGGGTGGCGGGGGAGGCGGAGGTGGCGCGGGCGGGAAAAGCTCTATGCCGAAATAGTGGGCCAGCGATTTCAGGTGCCGCATGTCGTTCGACAGCAGCACCGTTGCGCCAACAATGGAAAGGGATAGAACAATCAGCAGCCACATGACGGCGCGGCCCTTTTTCGGCTGCGGCGCCAGTTTCATGTTCTGATCGGACGATGGCATCGTCAGTTCGCGAGACCTCGGACAATGGAAGTCATCATTTATAAGGCTCGCGCTGATGTGGCAATCGATCTCGACCGGAGCGTGACACAATCGATTTAAGGCCGCTCCGGTGGAGCGATCGAAGCCTGTCAGGCTGCGATACGGCGATACCGCGTTCTGATCCGGTCAATATAATACTGGCCCGGCGAAGGCGCCTTCACCATGGTGCTCACATCGGCGGCCGGCACGCCTTCGAAGAGACGCTCTTCGCCGTTGCGGAAGCAGATGCGCAGTCGCCCGTCTTCCTGGCTGAAATAGACGTTCTGGATAATCCTGGATTTGACTGGAACTTCGTGCATCGTTTTTGCCCCTGTTTCGTTTTGAGGCACCTTAAAAGTAAGGATGCGAAGATACCGTCAAGGCGTATGGTAAAGATTGTTTCCTGCCCGAACAGGCGCAGTCTAAAAAGTCGCGTTTCAATAAAATTGTACGGATCTGCTTAAAAAGCCTGCAAATACTGGCATGTAGAGTGACCCTCATGAAAGCGGCCGGGCATGGACAGATGCGACCGGCGCTGCGGCCAGGCAGAAATTGCCGGCCGGCTGGAAACGGGGACTTGAGATGAGCAGACTTCTTCTTGCCGCAACGCTCGCAATCACGATATCGGCTGCAGGCCAGCCGGCTTTCGCCTTTGGCCCGGGCGGTTTCGGCCGTGATCTGATGTACACTTCAGCCATCGGCCACCTGCCGGAGGAGCCGTTGACGACGAGTGCCGGTTTCGTCCGCCCGAACATGCCTTTTGCCCTCAGCGCGCCGGCACAGGTCGAAGGCGAGGGCTATCAGCTCAAGGCCTATTCACAGCAGTTGACCATCGTCGTCGGCTTCGTTTTCGACAGCGTTCTCAACCACGCTGCCCAGACCATCGGCACTGCTGAAGCGCTGGGTCCGTTTCTGCGCTAAGGCCTGAAAGCCGGATCCTGGCGTCATTTGGTCTGCACCCGCCGGAAGGATCCTGCGGGTGCAGTAATTTTCTTGAGATTGCAATTACATTGTTTCATGGTAAGGCGAGATCGAAGTTCTTTTGCATTGCATTTCAAAACGACGACACGCATCGTTCAAGCCGTGAACGTGAGTTCATCATGACCGGTCTGAGCGCAGGGACAATCGACTTGACGGTTGCTTGGCGCATGACGGAATGGACTTGCGGGTTTCAATCTGGGAAGGTTGCATGAATTCGGAATTTGCCGTTCGTTCCATGCGGCCCGGCGAACTGGAGCTTGCGCTGGAATGGGCACGTCAGGAGGGCTGGAATCCCGGCCTCGACGATGCGATCGCATTCCACGAGGCTGATCCCTCCGGATTTTTCGTGGGCGCCATCGGTGAGGTGCCGGTCGGCTCCATCTCGGTCGTCAAATATGGCGACAATTTCGCCTTCCTCGGTCTCTACATCGTGCATCCCGATTTCCGCGGCCGGGGCTTCGGCAAGGCGATCTGGAACGCCGGCATCGCTTCGGCCGAAGACCGTACGATTGGCCTCGATGGCGTTGCGGCCCAGCAGGCAGCCTATCGCAAGGCCGGTTTCGAGGTCGCCTACAACACGATTCGTTATGGCGGCGTCCCGACATCGGTGCCGGATTCGTCACTCGTCGCGCAGCCGGTACCGGACGCACGGCTCGAAGGCCTGCTGCGCTACGACAGCGGCATTTTCCCGCAGCCCCGTGCGGCTTTCCTTGCCGCCTGGTGCACGGCGCGAAAGGGGCGCGCCTCGGTCGTCGTGCGCAAGAGCGGCAAGATCCGCGGTTACGGCACGATCCGCCGCTGTTACGAGGGCTACAAGATCGGTCCGCTTTTTGCCAATGATACGGATAGCGCCGCCGCCCTTCTGGCAGGCCTCATTCCCCAGGCACATGGTGCGTCGATCTATATCGATATCCCCGCCGTCAATTCCGAGGCGATTGCGCTAGCCGAAAGCGTGGGGCTCGAACCCGTCATGGAAACCGCGCGCATGTATCGCGGCCCGGCGCCGGGAATCCAGCTGAAGAATGTCTATGGTGTGACGACGCTAGAGCTCGGTTAGTCGACAGGCGAAGCCGGTACGGTGGGCGCGGCCGTTTTCGGGCGGCCCTTTTCGGCGATGGCGATGCCGCCGAGCGTCAGTACCAGCGCAATCATGTGGAAAAGCTGCAGCGTTTCGCCGAGCAGGGCGACGGAGAGCAGCGTGCCGAAAACCGGGACCAGATTGATGAACAGGCCGGCGCGATTGGCGCCTATTTCCTCGACACCCCTGATATAAAGTATCTGCGCGAGCAGCGAGGCGAAGATTGCAGTGTAGACGGCGATCGCCCAGCCCTCACCATCTGGCCACTGGACGGTGCCGCGTGAAGTCTCCCACAAAAGGAGAGGCAATGCGGTCAGCGCCGCGCCGAGAGCCGGGACCGCCATCAGTGTGCGCCAGTCAACGACAGGCTTCCATCTCAGGAAAATCGTATAGACGGCATAGGCGGCGACGGCGATCAGCATCAAGCCATCGCCGCGGTTCAGACTAAGCTGCAGCAGAGTTTCGAGATCGCCATGCGCTGCCGTCAGCGCCACGCCGATAAGCGTCATGCCGAAGCCGACGACCTGTGCCAGCGAAACGCCGGTGCGGAAAAAGACGAAATTCAACAGGAAGATCAGCATCGGAATGCCGGCCTGCTCGATCGCAACGTTGATTGCCGTCGTGTACTGCACGGCCGAATAGAGCATGGCATTGAAGGTCGTGTAGCCGATCACGCCGTAGAAGAAGAGGAGAGGCAGGTTCTTGCGCACCACCGGCCAGTCCTTCCGCAACTGCGGCAGTGAAATGGCGCCGATCAGCACGACAGCCAGGAACCAGCGCAGGAAGGTCAGCATCATCGGGCTGACGTGGCCGAGCGCCAGCTTGCCCGCGACCGCATTGCCGCCCCAGCAGAGAGTTGCAATGACGAGGCAGATATAGGCTGTTGCTTGCAAGGGTGCTCTTTCCGTCTTTGTCGTCGCTGGCGGGCCTTTGTGAGCGGGCTTAGCCTGCCGGCGGCTGATTTGTCACGTAAAAAGCCGAATCTGCGGTGATAACAGGGTCGCTTTCCCAAAAACAAAGCTTTATAGATGCGCGGGTTTGAGCAGGTGTGCGGTTCTCCGCCGATAACAGGAAGAGTTTGATGACGAACGTGGTCGTGGTCGGTTCGCAGTGGGGTGACGAAGGCAAGGGCAAGATTGTCGATTGGCTTTCGGAACGTGCTGACATCGTTGTGCGCTATCAGGGCGGACATAATGCCGGACATACGCTCGTGATCGACGGCACGAGCTACAAGCTCTCGCTGCTGCCCTCCGGCGTCGTGCGCCCCGGCAAGATGGCCGTCATTGGCAATGGTGTCGTCGTCGATCCGCATGCGCTGATCGCCGAGATCGGCCGGCTGGAAGCGCAGGGGGTGAAGGTCACGCCCGAGAACCTGCGCATCGCCGACAATGCCACCCTCATCCTTTCCTTGCACCGCGAGCTTGATGCCTATCGCGAAGATGCCGCCTCCAACAGCGGTACCAAGATCGGCACGACCCGCCGCGGCATCGGCCCGGCCTATGAAGACAAGGTCGGCCGCCGCGCTATCCGCGTCATGGATCTTGCGGACCTCGAAGCCCTGCCTGGCAAGGTCGACCGCATTCTGACGCACCACAACGCACTTCGCCGCGGTCTCGGCGTTGCCGAGGTCAGCCATCAGACGATCATGGACGAACTGACCTCGATCGCCGACCGCGTGCTGCCTTTCCGGGATACGGTCTGGTTGTTCCTCGACAGAGAGCGCCGCAAGGGCGCTCGTATCCTCTTCGAAGGGGCGCAGGGCAGCCTGCTCGATATCGATCACGGCACCTATCCCTTCGTGACATCGTCCAACACGGTGGCCGGTCAGGCCGCTGCCGGTTCGGGCATGGGTCCGGGTTCGCTCGGCTACATCCTCGGCATCACCAAGGCCTATACGACGCGCGTCGGCGAAGGTCCGTTCCCGACCGAACTGACGGACGAGATCGGTCAGTTCCTCGGCGAGAAGGGCCATGAATTCGGCACGGTGACGGGCCGCAAGCGCCGTTGCGGCTGGTTCGACGCTGCACTCGTGCGCCAGTCGGTCGCCACCAACGGCATCAGCGGCATCGCACTCACCAAGCTCGACGTGCTCGATGGCCTTGATGAACTGAAGATTTGCGTCGGCTACATGCTCGACGGCGAACAGATCGACCATCTTCCGGCAAGCCAGGCGGCTCAGGCTCGTGTCGAGCCAATCTACGTCACGCTGGAAGGCTGGAAGGAATCGACGGTCGGCGCTCGCAGCTGGGCGGATCTGCCGGCGCAGGCGATCAAGTATGTTCGCCAGGTCGAAGAGCTGATCGGAGCGCCGGTCGCACTCCTTTCCACCAGCCCCGAGCGTGACGACACCATACTTGTGACCGATCCGTTTGAGGATTAATGTCGCGGGTCACTTAAGGCGACCGTTCGGGAGTATGCCGGACTTCTTGAGAAAGTACTGATGGCGGATTTTATTGCAGTTATTCGGCGGGCGGTCGACGGCCTGTCTGAAAATACCCCCGAGATGCGGGTGAAGGTCTACGAGCGTGCGCGCGGCGCGGTGCAGCGGCAGCTCGAGAACATGAAGCCGCGTCCGCCGGAAGCCATGCTGCAGCGCCAGCTTGAAAAGCTCGAGGCCGCAATCCGCGAAGTCGAGGGTGAACATTCAGAAGCGGGGCCGATCGACGAACCGATTGCAGCCGCTCTGGAACCCGAAATCCACGAAGAGCCTGCGGCAGAGCATGAGCCTGTCGCAGAGGCGGCTCCCGTTGCCGAGACACCTGTCTACGAGAGCGATGAGCAGCAGGGCGTAGAAGATACCGTCAGCGAGCAGCCTGCCGAGCCGGAAGAGGTCGCTCAGGCGGCCGCTCCTTCCGAGGAGGTGGTGCCCGAGCATGCTGAATGGCATCCGCCTCATGAGGAAGAAGCGCCTGCAGAAGAATGGCGTGCCCCGGAGCAGGCAGAGATTCATGCCGAGCCCGAGAGCCGTCATGAGCCGGCGGAGGAATATTATCCAGCGGAAGGCCGGCCTGAAGAGGTTGCTGCCGAGCCGGTGGCCGAAACCACCCATGAGGTGGAAGAGGAGCTGCAGCGCGAGGACGATCAACAGCCGGCTCCGCGTGGCCTAGATCGTGCGTCCAATCGGCTCGTTGAGCCGATGGCCGATTTCGAGCCGCAATCGCAGGCGCAAACCAGCGACTTCATCGAGCACGCGCGCGAAGAACCTGTTGCGGTGGATGCAGCAGCACATTTCGATCGCATGTGGTCCGAGCCGGCTGCCGACACGCCCGCGCCTTTGCCGCAGGAGGCCGAGACCGAATGGGCGCGCGAAGAGCTCCATTCCTATGCCGAGACCACGCCTGCCGTTCCCGCCGATGCTTCGGCACGCGCTTTTGATGAAATCTCGACGCTCGGAAATGGCGGTTCGCCGGCCGTCATGCCGGCAGCCAAGGAAAACTTCTCCTGGGAAGCTGCCGCTTTCGACGACTTGCCGCCGATCGAGGCAGGCACGGACAAGAAGACACCAGCTTCCGCGCATTTCGACGACGTCGATATCTTTGCGGAAGTGCATGCCGGCAATGGTTCCGCTTCTGCAGCTCCCGCACCGGCCGCGACGCCGAGCGAAGACTGGCGCGAGGCGCGTGCGCTGCGTGGTTACGACCGCCGCAATGCTGCCGCCGATGACGATGACAGCAATCCGCCGATGGATCTGGACCAGATCGTCGCTTCCAAGCTGCAGGGCAAGAGCTTCCGCATGGAGCCCAAGCGCCGCCGCTTCGGCATCGGCACGATCCTGGCCATCCTTGTGACGCTGGGCATCCTTGGCGGCGGCGCCTATGCCGGCTGGATGAACCGCCAGGCGGTGATGGAAATGGTCGATGGTCTCGTCAGCTCCGCACCGTCACAGGCGGCGCGTGATGATACGGCAACGCCGGCGACGACACCTCCGGCGCAGCAAAACAGCGCGCCGGCCACGACCCAGTCGCCAGATCACAGTGCTACAACACCGCCGGCGCGACCCAACCAGGAGGTTGCCTCGCTGGACGGTTCGGCTGCCAATAGCAAGTTCACCCAGCGGCTGCTCGCCGATGGTACCGAAGTCGACAACGGTCCGGCAGCAGTACCGGGAACGCCGACGGCGGAAGGCAAGTCGGTTGCCGAGCAGAACGTCGCCGCAGCCGATACCAGCTCGCCGAGCGTCCAGTCCGATGCTGCGCCTGCGGAAAACCTGACGCCGAATGGTCCCGCAGCCGCACCTGCTGCGCAGAACACGCCGATCGGCGCTACGGAAAAGATGTTCCTCTATGAGGAGCGGATCGGTGAAAGTTCGCCGACGGCGATCCAGGGGTCGGTCGTCTGGACCGTGCAGCATGAAGCAGGACAGGATGGCCGCCAGGAAGCGACAGTGCAGGGCAACGTCACCGTGCCGGAGCGCAATCTTTCGGCGCTTGTGACCTTCAAGCGCAATTCCGACCCTTCGCTGCCCGCAAGCCATCTTGTCGAGATCGTCTTCTCCGTTCCCCCGAATTTCGAAGGCGGAAGCATCGACAGCGTTCAGCGCATCTCGATGAAGCGTACGGAGCAGGATCGGGGTGATCCATTGATCGCAGTGCCGGCCAAGATCACCGACGATTTCCACATGATCGCGCTGAATGACTATCCGGATGCGCGCAAGGCCAACCTGGACCTGCTTGCCACACGCGACTGGATCGACATTCCGATCACCTATCGCAACGGCCGCCGTGCGCTTTTGACCATGCAGAAGGGCGCCACAGGCGGAGATGCCTTCAACACGGCAATCAAGGAATGGACGGCGCTCGGAGACCTCTCGACAAGCCAGTAAGGCCAGTCGCCCCGAACTTCGGAAATCACGCAAAATAAAAGGCGGGCCGCAAGGACCCGCCTTTCTGATTTCGAATGACGAACCAGCTTATGCGGTGGCTTCGACCACACGCACTGCCTTGGCACGCTCCAGCGCTTCCTTGCGGACCGCATCCTGCACCTTTTCAAAGGCACGGACTTCGATCTGGCGGACGCGCTCGCGGCTGATGTCGAACTCGGCCGAAAGGTCTTCCAGCGTCACCGGATCTTCGGCGAGGCGGCGGGCCTCGAAGATGCGGCGTTCGCGGTCGTTCAGCACGCTCATGGCCTTCGACAGCATGCGGCGACGGGTATCGAGCTCATCCTGCTCGATCAGCACGTCCTCCTGGCTGTCGTGGTCGTCCACGAGCCAATCCTGCCACTGGCCGCTATCACCTTCGGAGGCCTTGATGGGAGCGTTCAGCGATGCGTCGCCAGAAAGGCGGCGGTTCATCGAAACGACCTCTTCCTCGGAGACGTTCAGCTTTGTCGCGATCTCGGTCACATGCTCCGGCTTCAGGTCGCCGTCATCGATGGCCTGGATACGGCCCTTCAGGCGGCGCAGGTTGAAGAACAGACGCTTCTGGTTCGCTGTCGTACCCATCTTCACCAGAGACCATGAGCGCAGGATATATTCCTGGATCGAGGCCTTGATCCACCACATTGCATAGGTGGCAAGACGGAAACCACGTTCCGGATCGAACTTCTTGACGGCCTGCATGAGGCCGACGTTACCTTCGGACACGACTTCACCGATCGGCAGGCCGTAGCCGCGATAGCCCATGGCGATCTTCGCAACAAGGCGAAGGTGGCTGGTGACGAGCCTGTGTGCTGCATCGCGATCGCCGTGTTCTGAGTAACGCTTGGCGAGCATGTACTCTTCCTGCGGCTCCAGCATCGGGAATTTACGGATTTCGTCGAGGTAACGATTGAGACCGGCTTCGCCGGCGGTAATGGACGGCAAGTTATTTCGGGCCATGATGCACCCTCCTTATATGGATTCCGGTTCCCGATGGAACGCGCCCTCGCGCTAAAGGCAAACCGGGACATGCGGCTCTCTCCAAGCCCGCAATAAGTCTATGTACAGATAAGTATGGCAAAACAGGGATTCAAGGTCGCCCCGGCGTTCACGAGGGCGTTATCCGGGCTCGGCCAGAGTGAGCCGGAGGCATTGATTTTATTGGCTGCTGCCGCATTTTTCCGGTGGCGTCGGCACTCTTGCGCCGGGCGCTTTCATGAGGGGAACCAGATGATCAGACCAGCCTTTGCCGCCATACTGCTGCTTTCGCTTTCCGCTGCTCTTATATCCTGCGGCAACACTGCAAGGGGACTTGCACAGGACGGGCGCGACACCAGCCACGCTCTCGATAATGCCACGCATCGGGTTCTGGGCGCCGGCTCCAAAAAGTAACGGCGATCATCTCTCATCCGCGTAGGGCGTCTGCGAGCTCCACCATGTCATCCGGCAGGGGTACTTCGAAATGCATCACCTTGCCGGTGCGCGGATGCTCGAATTGCAGCATGTAGGCATGCAGCGCCTGGCGGTCGAACGCCTTGACGATCCTGCGAGCCTCGTCGGGCAGAAGATTGGCCTTGGTCCTGAAGCCGGCGCCGTAGACGGCGTCGCCCAGCAGCGGATGGCCGATGTGTGCCATGTGGACGCGGATCTGGTGCGTGCGGCCGGTTTCCAGGTGGCATTCGACGAGGGAGGCAAGCGCGCTCGCATCCGGGCTTTCATGGAAGCGCTCGAGCACTTCGTAATGGGTGATCGCTTCGTCGGCGCTCTCGTTTTCGGGGCGCTTGACGGCGCGGCGGGTGCGATCGCCGGTGGCACGGCCGAGCGGCGCGTCGATCGTTCCCGAGAGCGAGCGCGGACGCCCCCAGACGATCGCCTGATAGGCGCGTTCCAGCGGCATGGTGCGGCCGTGATCGGCAAACTGCAGCGAGAGATGGCGATGTGCCATATCGTTCTTGGCGACGACCATGACGCCGGTCGTATCCTTGTCGAGGCGGTGAACGATGCCGGGGCGCCGCACGCCGCCGATGCCTGAGAGGGTGTCGCCGCAATGGTGGATCAGCGCGTTGACGAGCGTGCCTGTCCAGTTGCCGGGGCCGGGATGGACGACGAGGCCGGCCGGCTTGGAAATGACGATGACGTCTTCATCCTCATAGAGGATATCGAGCGGGATATTCTCGCCCTTTGGCGCCGGATCTTCGGGCTCCGGCAAGGTGATCTCGTAGCTGTCGCCGGCTCGCACCTTTCGTTGCGGATCGGTAACCGGTGCGCCCTTCAAAAGGACCTGGCCATCCTTGATCAGCGCCTTGATGCGGCTGCGGGAAAACTCCTCGCCGACCTGTGCTGTCAGCCAGGCGTCCAGGCGGCCTTCGGCGGTCTCGTCAGCGGTCAGGACTTTTCTATTGTCATCTGCTTGTTTAAAGGGGTCGCTCAAGACGCTTCTTCTCCGACGTATTTTTAGAACGGGACGCCATAGATGACGAAATTCGAGCCAGCTGACGATGAGCAGGAAGAAAAGCCCCTCGACCCGGCTATGGAAAATGTCCGGCGCAAGATGGTTCGCCTGCAGATCGTCTCGGGCGCCATCATGTTCGTGAGCCTTATGGCGGTCTTCGGTGCCGTTGTCTACAAGGTGACGCGCACGGAGCCATCCCAGGCCACAGCATCGACGAACTCTTCGGGCGTGCCTTCGGACGCGCCGGTGTCGGTAACGGCTTCGCTGCCGCTTGGCTTCAAGATCGAGCAGACGTCGCTTTCGGGCGGGCAGATCCTATTTTACGGCACTGATGTCAATGGCAAGCGCAAGGCGCTGGTCTTCGACATCAATGCGAGCCGCATCGTGGCCGACATCACGCTGTCGGGCAACTGAGGCCGGTATGGCCGCGATACCGCACACGATCGAAAGTCCCGAGGATCCGCGGATTGTGGAATTTCGCGATATTCGCGAACGCGACCTGACTGGCCGGCAGAACCGCTTCATCGCCGAAGGCACGGTCGTGCTGCGCATGCTTGCCGAAGCGCATGCGGCGGGCACGGGATTTTCGGCCGAGAAGATCCTGCTGCTGCGTAATCGGCTCGACGGAGTGTCCGAGATTCTCGAACGCTTTCCCGATGACGTGCCGGTCTATGTGGCGGATGGCGACGTTCTTGATGGTATCGTCGGCTTCAACATGCATCGCGGCGTGCTCGCCCTTGGCCGCCGGGAGCAGGCAGCGGAAAGTGTCCTTCTCGACGCGCTGCCTGAACGGGCGCTTGTCCTCGTCGGCTGCGGCATTTCCAACCACGACAATGCCGGCTCGATGTTTCGCAACGTCGCTGCCTTCAAAGCGGATGCGATCCTGTTTGATGAGACCTGCTGCGATCCGCTCTACCGCAAGGCGTTGCGCGTTTCGGTCGGCTCGGTCCTCAGCACGCCCTATCGCCGCGGCGGTAATGCGCTTGATCTTCTCTCAAGCCTCGCCGGGCGCGGCTTTGCAATCTGGACGCTATCGCCACGCGGCGAGACGGATATCCGGCAGATACCGGCGTCCGATCGCATGGCGCTCGTCGTCGGCACCGAGGGTGAGGGACTGCCGGAGGCCGTGCTTTCCCGTTTTCGCACTGCGCGCATTCCGCAATCTGAAGGGCTGGACAGTCTCAACGTGGCGACAGCGACCGGCATTGGTCTCTTTGCCATATCTTCGGCTATGGCTCGAATCTGACAGGGGTCAGCGCTGCGGATCGGCGATGATCGCAGCTGCGCGGTCAGCGAGATTCACGCGGTCGTTCGCTCCCTTCTTCTCTCCGCTGTCAGGCAGGAGGGAGAGGATCGGAGAGGACGGACCTTCGTTGAGCGCCGTAAGCGCCACCATGCTGGCGGCGATCGAGGTGATTTCCTCGCGAAGCGCACCATCACGACTGGTATTGTTTCTTGCCTTCTGCAGGTGCTCGGCCAGTGCCGCGCTGCGCCTGCGGACATTGTCGCTCATCTGCGCTGTGATAGATGTGAGATCGAGTTCCGAGGTTTCGGCTTCGCTGCTCGCTTCGGCGGGAAGATCGGCAACAGCGTTGGCAAGACCGGCATCGCGCAGCAGCTTGGTGATCTTGCGCAGCTCGGCATTGGCCGCCTTCAGCTGGTCCTTCAACTTGGCGATTTCCTGCTGCCGGCGGCCGAGCAGGGCTTCCTTGTCCGCGGCGGAGGCGGTTTCTCGGGCGGCCTTGTCCTCGAGGCGAATGACCATGTGCTGCTGCTGGCTGAGCTTCTGCTCGGCATCCTTGGCGCGCTTCTGCAGAACGGTCACGTCCTTGCGCATCGTGTCGCGTTCGTCGCGCATGGCATTGGCGCGAAACTTCAGGTTCTCGGCTTCAGTCTCGCGGGCGGCAAGGTCGATCTTCAGACTGTCGGCCTGTTCCGCAAGCTTGGAAAGCCGCGCACGCAGCGTCTCCAGCTCGCTATCCTTGTTGGAGCCTGCCTGTTCGGCAATATGCAGGCTCGTCTTCAGCTGGCTGATATAGTTTTCGTCCTTGCGAAGATGGGAGCGCTGCTCTGCGGCCTCCACCTGCATTTCGCCGATCTGCGCGCGTGCCTCGTTGACTTCGGAGGCCAGCCTGCCGGCATCGACGGCGAGCGCGTCATGGCGCAGCTGCAGGGAGAGCGACTTCTCGCGTTCGCGCTGCAGATCCTGCGCAGTACGGGCATTTTCAGCGGCGTAGAGCGCGCGCACCATGTCCTTCTGCGCCCGCACTTCCTGCGGGCTCAACGGCATCGTCGCCTTGAGGCGGTTCTCGGTGTACCAGACGATGCGGCGATGGACAGCAGGCGAGACCAGAAAGACGAGGAAGGCCGCGGTCAGGAAACCCAATCCGAACAAAAGAGCATATTCGATCACGGCGCGGCCATCGCTTCGAAGGTTGATACAGTCCGTTGATTAAGCACGCAGGGGGCACATCGGCAAGGCTGCGGGCGTCGGCAGGACCATATTCCCAGGAATATTAGCGCTGATCTGAGCTTTTCAGAAGGGGTTCCACGTCGGGTTCGCGGTGACCTTCAGGTAGCCGACATTGATGCCGAGACGGGCGCCGACACCGGTGCGGATCGGTACGACCAGAACATTGTTGTTCTTGAGAAGCGTCATGCCGAAGCCGGCGATGACATAGGCCGAGCCGCTGACGCCGCCGAAGCGGGCATAGATGGAATCGATGGACGGCAGGTCGTAGACCAGCATCATGACGCGCGAGCCCTGACCGCCGTAGTCAAGACCGAGGGACGGACCTTGCCAGTAGAGCGGGTGTTCGCCTGCATTCTTGGTGTTGAGCTGGCCTTCGCCGTAGGTCAGGCCGGCGATGAAGGCGCCGCCGCCTTCCTGGCCGAGAATATAGCCGTTCGGCAGGCCATATTTCTGGAAGGCGCTTTCAACGACCTTGGCAAGGCCGCCGCTGGTCTCGCCGAAGAAGGAATGACCGGCATCGACGATTTCCTGCACTGTATACTGGCCGTTGCTCTGCTGCGCTGCGGCCTGCCCTGTAATCATCATCGACGAGATCACGATTGCGGTCAGCAACTTGCAGAAGCCGATAAATCTTCCGAGAAATTGGAGGCGCATGATGTCATCCATTCGTCATTGTCAGGAGTATTAGCATTTGATGCATTTTGCGCCGATCGTCTTAACAATCGGTTTACCAAATATGGTGTCATTATGGCGGTGAGTACGGTCGCAAACTTCGCTCAATTTTGATCAGGCACACTACCGGGTGGAATGACACTGCCGCCCTCAGGAGACGATGATGTCCAAGAACCCCAATCTCACTCTGTCCGGTCCGGACCTGGCAGCACTTCTGTGCAGCCGCGTGTGCCATGACGTGATCTCACCAGTCGGCGCCATCAACAACGGCCTGGAGCTTCTGGACGAAGGCGGAGCAGATTCGGATGCGATGGATCTCATCCGCACCAGCGCAGTGAATGCCTCGGTCCGTCTCAAATTCGCACGCCTTGCCTTTGGTGCTTCCGGTTCCGTCGGCGCCTCGATCGATACCGGTGAGGCCGAACGTGCGGCCAAGGATTTCGCTGTGGCCGAAAAGAAGACCGAGGTGACCTGGAGCGGTCCGCGCGCGATCGTCGCCAAGAACAGGGTCAAACTCCTTCTGAACCTTTTCCTCGTCGCATATTCTTCCATACCGCGCGGCGGCAATCTGGATATCACTCTGGAAAATCCCGAATTCGATGCAAGCTTCAAGCTCGTCGCCAAGGGCAAGCTGATGCGCATGCCGCCGAAGTTCATCGAAATCGCTACCGGCACTGTCGAAGAAGCGATCGATGCGCATTCGATCCAGCCCTACTATACCGTGCTATTGGCTGAAGAATGCGGCATGGTTCTGGGTCACGAAGTCAGCGCCGAAGAGATCATCTTCACTGCCAAGATCGCTGCAGCGTAGTTTACCGATTGCTGATCGAAGCAACGGCGGTAACGATTCCTTAGCCTGATCAACCTATCCTTGAAGGTCAGGAAGGCCCTCGATGGAGACAGCGCGAGGGATAAGGAGCCGCCATGCAGAGATTCATGATCACCGACAGTTCGGACATTGTTCGCAAGGTCGGCAAGCGAATCCTTTCCGAACTCGATTTCCTGGTCAGCGAAGCGTCGAATGCCGAAGAGGCGCTGCAACGCTGCCAGGCCGAGCTTCCCGAATATCTGATCGTTGATTCAGGTATGGAGGGGGCGCTCGAGCTCATCGCCGCCATCCGCGCCCTGGACGGCGGCAAAGAGGTGAAGATCTACTATTGCGTCATCGAAGCCGACCTGAAGAAGCTGATGGCCGGCAAGCGGGCAGGGGCAACCGACTTCCTGCTGAAGCCATTCGACCGCAAGATCCTCACCGCCGTGTTCGGAAATCGCGCAATCGCCGCCTGAGCAGGTCGCGCAAATCGTTAACGCAAGCCGTCCTTCCGGGCGGCTTTTTCATTTCGGGATAGAGCACCAAAACAAAAATCCCGCCACAAGGGCGGGATTTTTAGGGATAAGCGGATTTGGCGGATCAGGCGGTTTCGGCGTATTCGGCACCATCGGGCTCGCGCAGCACATAGCCGCGACCCCAGACGGTTTCGATGTAGTTGGCGCCGCCGGCGGCATTTGCAAGCTTCTTGCGCAGCTTGCAGATGAAGACGTCGATGATCTTCAGTTCGGGCTCGTCCATACCGCCATAAAGGTGGTTCAGGAACATTTCTTTGGTGAGCGTGGTGCCCTTGCGGAGCGAGAGAAGCTCCAGCATCTGGTATTCCTTGCCCGTCAGGTGAACGCGCTGGCCGCCGACTTCGACGGTTTTTGCATCGAGGTTGACGATCAGTTCGCCGGTCATGATAACCGACTGTGCATGGCCCTTGGAGCGGCGGACGATCGCATGGATGCGAGCGACGAGCTCATCCTTGTGGAAGGGCTTGGTCATGTAATCGTCGGCACCGAAGCCGAGACCGCGAACCTTGTCTTCGATACCGGCCATGCCCGAGAGGATCAGGATCGGAGTCTTGACCTTCGACAGACGGAGAGTGCGCAGCACTTCGTATCCGGACATGTCGGGAAGGTTCAGGTCGAGAAGGATGATATCGTAATCATACAACTTGCCCAGATCCACGCCTTCTTCGCCGAGATCTGTCGTATAAACATTAAAACTCTCAGATTTGAGCATCAGTTCGATGCTCTGCGCCGTAGCGCTATCATCCTCGATGAGAAGTACCCGCATAATTATCCCCTTTACCGCCGCCGAAAGGTGGCATGGCCCCCTACGCGATACCGAATAAGCTACGTGATTTGGAAGCTGCCACGAAATGGTTAACAAATTCTAATTCACTCTGGCAAGGAGTATCGAATTTATTAAATAATTTTTCCATTTCTCTGTTTTCCAATGGGAATCTCGAAACTCAGTTCTCAACTTTGACATTAAGAAATCGAGCTAAGTGATTCATCCGACTCGCTAATGAAAAGGTTCGGTTTTCCTGTCCTGGTGTTTACCGAGCCTTAAATCATCTCACCTATCATTAACGATGCCCGTAAACGAAAGGTTACCAGCGGTAGGTTTTTGTTAATATCGCAGGAAATTTTTCGGCAAACCGTGTCAAAGCGGCGCGCAAGGGCGGTTTCAAGTTGAGCCGGGGTCTCGCATCACGGGAGTAATGCGTATGAAGTCGCGAGAGAGCCTCGTTCGCCTGAAAGAGTTTCAGGTTAACGAAAAGCGTCGTCAGCTGCAGCAGTTGCAGATGATGATGTCCGAGTTTGAACGGATGACGAAGGATCTGGAGAGCCAGATCGTCGTCGAGGAAAAGAAGTCCGGTATTTCCGACCCGAATCACTTTGCATATCCGACCTTCGCCAAGGCCGCACGTCAGCGCGCCGACAATCTTCAGGTCTCGATCAAGGAACTGAAGGTTCAGGAGGAGGCGCTGGAACTGGCGCTTGAGGAAATGCAGGCGGAATATGCCAGGGCAACGGCGCTCGAAGAGCGCGACGGCGCAGTTCGCGCCCGGGCCTGACGAATATTGCAGGCGCCGGTACCGGCGCCCTGGGGGATAACCACAGAAGCCATGCATGACGGGCTAAGTGTCCGTCATGCATGGCTTTTGGTGTTTCTGTCGTGTGAGGTGGCCTCTTCAGTTTACCACGTCGTTCCATTCCGGATGGCGCTGCGCCTGTGATTTGAAGAAGGGGCAGAGCGGAATGATCTTCCAGCCGCCCTGGCGGGCTGCCTCGACCGCGTGGAGGGCGAGTGCCTGGCCGACGCCTTTGCCACGCAAAGCGTCCGGCACGCCGGTATGATCGATGATAATGAGTTTCGGCGATGTCCGGGAATAAGTCATTTCCGCTTCATGGCCTTCCAGCACCGCAACGTAGCGGCCGCCGGAGGTATTTTCCTCAATCCTGATATCCATGTCCGTGTCTCCTGACGAATTGTGTGGTCGGGAACGTGACACGACGGCATCGGCATGCCAAGCCATGGCGGTGGGAGACAGTGTGTTCAAAAGGGGAGGCGGGAATTGAACAGGCTTTTAGTGATTCGGCCGGTTCTATTGGTGACGGCGCCGTTTCTTCTGGCGCTCGGCCTTGTGCTTCCGCTTATTCGTTTCGAGAAGCTCTGGTTCTTCGACGAGACGCCGTCGCTCCTGCAAATCGTGGTTTCGCTCTGGAATGGCGGCGACGTTGCGCTTGCGGCGCTGGTAGGGCTCGTCTCGATCGTACTGCCGGTCTTGAAAATGATCGGGATCGCGGCTGAATTGACGGCTGCCGGCAGCACCGGCAGCTTGTTTTATCGCAACGTCGTGCCGCATCTGTCCAAGTGGTCCATGATGGATGTGCTGCTCGTTGCGATCGTGATTGCGGCGGCGAAGACGACAGGACTTGCAAATGCGTTCACGCAGCCCGGCCTCTGGTGTTACGCGGCCTCGGCAATGATTTCGGGCCTTCTTCATTCCCTCAAGGGAAATGCGTCCGGCCCGAAATGATCAAATCGAAGGGAGTGGGGTCAGTGGCGGTACTGCTGGATGCGCGTGGTGCGCAGGCCGGCAAGGCCGTGGCTGTTGATGGAGGACTGCCAGGAAAGGAATTCTTCGACAGTGAGCGTGTAACGCTCGCAGGCTTCTTCCAAGCTCAACAGGCCACCGCGCACAGCCGCGACAACCTCTGCCTTCCGGCGGATGACCCAGCGCCGCGTATTGGGCGGCGGAAGATCCGCAATCGTCAGGGGGCTGCCATCGGGGCCGATGACATATTTTACTCGGGGACGTATCATTTCGGTCATTGGACTCTCTACACAACGCAAGACCACGGGTGCCACTCTAACTTGCCACATTTAAAAATTGCCTAAACGCATCGTAAGACTTTGATAACAACTTTAGACGCGCGTCCGAGGCTGATTTGCCGGCTCCTGCCGTTGCGTCAGTTTGACCCGGCTGCATGGGAGCCATGCGGAATAAATGTTACATATTATTTTCCGGACAATTTATAAGCGCTGCAACATAAGCATGAGCGCAAAGACTTCGTCTCCGTTCTTCTCGCAGTATCATTGAAGATTGCCGTTTGAATGCTTCGTATCCTTCGGATGCGGGGCAATCGCGTCTTTCGTGATCGTCCGGCGCGTCCAACCCGCGGCCGGCTGCGAGACCGAGCCGAAGCCAGGCCCGTGAAGGAACAAGAGAATGAAGAGACGTGAACGCGCAGTCCGCGACTGCGCCGATGATGCTGCATTTTCGCCTTTTGGAGCCCGTTCTGCGGGCGTTTCCGCCGTCGACGGCGCAAACCGCCTGGACGAGCTGGCGAAGGCTGCGGGGTTCGAGTTCTACCTGTTTTCCGTATTCCCGCGTGGGGACAGGACGGCCTTTCTCGAAAACAAGCTGATCAGCAACTGGCCTCAGAGCCTCGTCAACTTTTACGAGGAGGCGGACCTCTTCTATTGCAGCAAGCTGGTCGCTGTCATGAAACAAACCATCATGCCTGTCTTCTGTGAGGAGGGCCCTTTTGGTGGCAATGCAGCGAATCAGGAAAATCGCCGTCTGAACACGATGTTTCAGATGCACGGGCTGAAGCATACCTTTGCCTTCGCCCTGCACGACGCTGACCTGAAACAATACATTTTTGCTTTTTCAGGCGCACAGGCTATGCCCTCTCGCGAAGAAACAATGGCGCTGCTTTATGGCTGCATGGAGCTTCTGGACACGCTGCCGAGCGACGAGAAGCCCGAGGACCAGCCATCGGAAAGTCTGACCCGGCGGGAGATCGAATGTCTGCGCTGGTCGGCTGCCGGCAAGAGCAGCGATGAGATCGCAATCATTCTCGATCTCTCGTCTCATACGGTGGTGGGATATCTGAAGAGCGCGATGCGCAAGCTGGATTCGGTCAACCGGATGCAGGCCGTTGCCCGGGCATTTCGGTATCGGCTGCTGTAACAGCCGATACCCTTCTTTTCCAATCAGAAGCCTTTGCCGCCATTCAGTTCGGAAATCAGCGTTCCGAAGATGATGCGGATGTCCATCAATACCGAGAAGTTCTCGACATAGTGGAGATCGCTGGCGATGCGGGCGCGCGCCTTGGCCGGGCGGTCCGTCGGGCCGCGCAGGCCGCGCATCTGCGCCAGGCCGGTAATGCCCGGACGCATGGCATGGCGGTGATGATATTCCGGAACCAGCTCTTCATAGAGCATGCCGCCGGCACGCATGCCGATTGCATGGCAGCGCGGTCCAACAACGGACATGTCACCCTTCAGCACGTTGAGAAGCTGCGGGAGCTCATCAATGTTAGAGCGACGCAGGAAGGCGCCGACGCGGGTGACACGTGGGTCATTCTTGACCGTCTGTGCAACGCCGCTGACATCCTGCATGTCCGTGCGCATGGAACGGAACTTGTAGACCTTGATGGCCCGGCAGTTCTTGCCCCAGCGCGTCTGCTTGAAGAGGACTGGACCGGGGCTGTCCATCTTGATCAGGGCTGCGACGGCGAGAAGCAGTGGAGCAAGCACGACGAGCGCGCTGATCGAGGCAAAAATATCGAAGGCGCGCTTCATCAAGAACTGCACGGAGGCAGGTGGCGGAACGATGCTGTCGAGTGCGGTAACTGGGAACCTCGCGTTGCCCTGTCGAACAGGCGTAACGCGAAAGCTCTCTTCAGAAATACTCTTGTTAAGGTCCATGACGCTCAAGGATCTACCCTTTGTATTTTGAAGCTTTCGGCGGTGTGATTAGATGGCTTGGTTAGCGCCACATTAAGGCGCCAGAATGTTAGGCGACGTTTAACCCTACTACATCCTAAATTTGCGACATTTGTTTAACCGAGTCCAGAGAAATTTCGCATCGCAGCAAACTTCGCAGTTGCGTTAAGTTTATGCAAAATCAGGAGTTTTATTTTTCAACCGGGATTTTTATTAGGAATCTTAGGTGTTTGACCGGATTCGGGACGGCAGACGACGGTTGCAAAGGTTGAGGGCTACACCGTACCAAAACGCTCCATTGCCCACGGCGCCTGAGAGATCATGGTCCGGCCGGGATCGAATTTGCCGTCCAGCCTGAGGGGATAAGAGCGGGAAAAGTTATCGGCGACGATATTCTGTAATTAAGATATTGATTCCATAATTGCGTCTGTGTGTGCCAAGATGTTACCGAAGTCACATCACGGCGGCGGCGTCAATTGTGGCGAGAACGTGGCAAGAAAACATGCCATCGGAAAACCGAAGGGCGCACCCCTCGAATCAAGGGAACGACCGATTTCGGAAAGTGCCCAGGGATTTTTCCGGCCGGAGACATCGAAGAACCGATCGCCGATGACCGCCGGGATATTGCGGGAAAAGAGTTGGAAGATATCGACTTTCTACGATCACCGCGTCTGTGCGATTGCAGGTTTCGTACCGCCCCAAGAGACGAAATGGGGATTTGCGAAGTCGAAATCGGCAGCCGTACCGGTTTTGCCGTAGAGGAGCGGTTGGCCGTCCATAGTGACAGTCGATCCGCCGGCTGCGCGCAGCACCGCATCGCCAGCCGCTGTATCCCACTCCATGGTGCGGGTGAACCGCGGGTAGACATCGGCCTTGCCTTCTGCCAGCAGACAGAATTTCAGGGACGAGCCGATGTTGGTGCATTTGGAGATGGCATGCCTGGCCAGGAAAAGGCCAGTCTCGGGACTATCGTGGCGAAAGCTTGCAAGAGCCATGCTCTCTGCCGGCTGCTTGCGCACCTTGATAAGATTTCGCTCCGTTACTGCAAAGTTTTCGTCGATTACCAGTTTTTCCGCGCTTCCGCGTTCGCCGGAAAAAGCGATGCCCAGCGCCGGGGCGTAGACGATACCGGCGACCGGAATGCCATTTTCCACATAGGCAATATTGACGGTAAACTCCCGGCGCTTATCCAGGAATTCGCGGGTGCCGTCGAGCGGGTCGACGAGAAAGAAGGACTTTCCGGCGATGTCGGGCACCTTGCCCGCAGCCACTGACTCTTCGGCGATGACGGGGATCTCGGGGAAATCGCGTTCCAGATGCGCCAGTATGATGCGCTCTGCCTCCTGGTCGGCGATCGTCACCGGACTTTCGTCGGCCTTCATTTCCACCGGGCAGCCGTCGCAGAAGACCTCTGTGATGGCCTTGCCGGCTTCGAGTGCCGCCCGTTCGAATGTCTTCAGCATATTCCTGCCGTTCGCCCGTAAATCTGTCCTGAGACTACTGCGCTATATATAGTCTATCGGAGGTGTTGCCGCACCCCTTGCCGGAATCCCGTAACATTAACACAGGCCCGCAGGATTTGCATGAAGCCGTCAGCGGCAATGGTCGGTGAAATGGCATTTGCAATTAACAGCATCTTGGAGTTTGAAATTTCGTCAACTTCCTTACTTGTGGAACAGTTTACGCGCGACGCGAGCGTTTCTGGCTTGGTTCAGTGCACAAAGATTAATTGACAAAGCCGGATCTGACTAAAAAATTGCCAAACGATGCCGCTTTTGTGTGGATTTTGGTTTGAATTGCGCCATTTACCGCTGTTTGCCCAAGATTCTGGCGCAGTAAATCCTTTTTGTCTTCACATTTCCAACGAAACCGCTATGCAATGCGAGCTAGAGGCTCATGTGAAAGCATGAGCGATAAAACCAATAAGAGATGCAACTTAAATTTGGTTCGCATCCAGGGGAAATGACATATGGAGTATTTCGTCCAGCAGCTCTTCAATGGGCTGACTCTCGGATCCATCTATGGCCTTGTGGCTATTGGCTATACGATGGTTTACGGCATTATCGGCATGATCAACTTCGCCCATGGCGATATTTTCATGCTTGGTGGTTTCGCTGCTCTTATCGTCTTTCTCGTTCTCACATCCATCTTTGCAGGTCTTCCGGTAGCCGTGCTGCTATTGGCGATGCTTGTGGTCGCGATGCTGATGACGAGTTTGTGGAACTGGACGATTGAGCGCGTCGCCTACCGCCCGCTGCGCGGTTCATTCCGCCTGGCGCCGCTGATTACCGCGATCGGCATGTCGATCACGCTGTCCAACTTCATCCAGGTGACGCAGGGTCCGCGCAACAAGCCGATCCCGCCGCTCGTCGGCACGGTCTATAATGTTGGTGGTCTCTCGATCTCGCTGAAGCAGATCATCATCATTGTCGTGACCGTCGTCCTGCTTGCTGCCTTCTGGTATCTCGTCAACAAGACGGCACTCGGACGTGCTCAGCGCGCCACCGAACAGGACCGCAAGATGGCGGCCCTTCTGGGCGTCAATGTTGACCAGACCATCTCCATCACCTTCATCATGGGTGCGGCACTCGCGGCCGTCGCCGGCACGATGTATCTGATGTACTATGGTGTCGCATCGTTCAACGATGGCTTCATCCCGGGCGTCAAGGCCTTCACCGCAGCCGTTCTCGGCGGCATCGGCTCACTGCCGGGTGCTGTTCTCGGCGGGCTGATGATCGGCCTCATCGAATCCCTGTGGTCGGCCTATTTCACCATCGCGTACAAGGATGTCGCTACCTTCGCCATTCTTGCATTCGTGCTGATCTTCAAGCCGACGGGCATTCTCGGCCGGCCGGAAGTCGAGAAGGTATAAGTCATGGCAAACATCGACACTTCCGCTGGCAAGTCCGACGCCGGGCTTGTCCAGAAGGGGCTTAGGGAAGCCTTCTTCTCCGGCCTCATCGCACTTGGCCTGTTCGTTCTCTATGTCGGTCTCGGCACGCAGCAGAACATCAACAACGAGCTGATTATCGTTCAGCGTTGGGGACTGCTGGCCATTTTCGTGCTGGTCGCCGCCATCGGCCGTTTCATCGTGGTCGTTTTCGTCAGGCCGCATCTCGATCAGCGCAAGCTTTTGAAGGCGCGTCATGGCGATCTGGAGATCTCGACGGAAAAAGGCTTCTTCCGGACGCATTTCCTGAAGTTTGCCCTGCTTTTCCTGGTGGTTTATCCGCTGCTGACAGCCTATTTCCTCGGTCCGCAGGGCGCGCTGAAATGGGTCGACAATTTCGGCATCCAGATCCTGATCTACGTGATGCTCGCCTGGGGTCTGAATATCGTCGTTGGTCTCGCCGGTCTGCTCGACCTCGGCTATGTCGCCTTTTACGCAGTCGGCGCCTATTCCTATGCGCTGCTGTCGGCCCATTTCGGCTTTTCCTTCTGGGTGCTGCTGCCGCTCGCCGGTATTTTTGCCGCTCTCTGGGGCGTCATTCTCGGCTTCCCCGTGCTGCGCCTGCGCGGCGACTATCTGGCGATCGTGACGCTTGCCTTCGGTGAAATCATTCGTCTCGTCATCATCAACTGGACGGAAGTCACCAAGGGCACCTTCGGTATCTCCGGTATCGCCAAGGCTTCGGTCTTTGGCATCTGGAGCTTCGATGTCGGCAAGGCGAACAATTTCGCCAAGGTCTTCGGCCTGCCGTCGTCTTCGGCCTATTACAAGATCTTCCTGTTCTACGTCATCCTGGCTCTCTGCATGCTGACCGCCTATGTGACGATTCGGCTGCGCCGCATGCCGATCGGCCGTGCGTGGGAAGCGCTTCGCGAAGATGAAATCGCCTGCCGTTCGCTCGGTATCAACACGGTGACGACGAAGCTGACCGCTTTCGCCACCGGCGCGATGTTCGGCGGATTCGCCGGTTCCTTCTTCGCCGCTCGTCAGGGCTTCGTCTCGCCGGAATCCTTCGTGTTCCTGGAATCGGCCGTCATTCTCGCCATCGTCGTCCTTGGCGGCATGGGCTCGCTGACGGGCATCGCTATCGCCGCTGTCGTCATGGTCGGCGGTACGGAAGTGCTGCGCGAAATGGACTTCCTCAAGATGGTCTTTGGACCGGATTTCACGCCGGAACTCTACCGCATGCTGCTCTTCGGCCTTGCGATGGTCATCGTCATGCTGTTCAAGCCGCGCGGTTTCGTCGGCTCGCGTGAGCCGACCGCCTTCCTCAAGGAGCGCAAAGCGGTCTCCGGAAGCTTTACCAAGGAGGGCCATGGTTGATGAGCCCTGTCGAGAACACGATGTCGAATGACACTTTGCTCAAGGTCGAGCACCTGTCGATGAAGTTCGGCGGCCTGATGGCCATCAACGACTTCTCCTTCGAGGCCAAGCGCGGTGAAATCACCGCGCTGATCGGCCCGAACGGTGCGGGCAAGACGACCGTCTTCAACTGCATCACCGGTTTTTACAAGCCGACGATGGGCATGATTACGCTGACGCAGAACAGCGGCAAGCAGTACCTTCTCGAGCGCCTGCCGGACTTCCGCATCACCAAGGAAGCCAAGGTTGCCCGTACCTTCCAGAATATCCGCCTGTTCTCGGGCCTCACCGTTCTGGAAAACTTGCTGGTCGCCCAGCATAACAAACTGATGAAGGCTTCGGGCTTCACGGTGCTTGGTCTGCTCGGTATCGGTCCCTACAAGCGTGAAGCGGCTGCTGCCATCGAGCTTGCGCGTCACTGGCTGGAGAAGGCCGACCTTATCGACCGCGCCGACGATCCGGCCGGCGACCTGCCTTACGGCGCCCAGCGTCGTCTGGAAATCGCTCGCGCCATGTGCACCGGCCCGGAGCTGCTCTGCCTCGACGAGCCGGCTGCCGGTCTCAATCCGCGTGAATCGGCAGCGCTCAATGCCTTGCTGAAAGGCATTCGCACCGAAACCGGCACCTCGATCCTGCTCATCGAGCACGACATGTCGGTGGTCATGGAAATTTCCGACCACGTCATCGTTCTGGAATACGGCCAGAAGATTTCCGACGGAAGCCCCGACCACGTGAAGAACGACCCGAGGGTTATTGCAGCCTATCTTGGTGTCGAGGATGAAGAAGTCGAAGAGGTCATTGCGACCGTAGAAGGGGGCGCAATCTGATGGCGGCCGGTGAACAGCTTCTCAAGGTTCAGGGCGTCGAGACCTATTACGGCAATATTCGCGCGCTCGCCGGCATCGATGTCGAGGTGAAGAAGGGCGAAATCGTCAGCCTGATCGGCGCCAACGGCGCCGGCAAGTCGACGCTGATGATGACGATCTGCGGGAGCCCGCAGGCCCGTACCGGCTCGATTGTCTTCGACGGCCAGGATATCACCAAGCTGCCCACGCATGAGATCGCGCGGTTGCGTATCGCGCAGTCGCCCGAAGGACGACGCATCTTTCCGCGAATGACCGTGCTGGAAAATCTCCAGATGGGCGCCGGCCTCGATAATCTCAAATACTTCCATGAGGATGTAGAAAAGATTTTCGTTATGTTCCCGCGTCTTAAGGAGCGTCAGTCGCAGCGTGGCGGCACGCTTTCGGGTGGCGAACAGCAGATGCTTTCGATCGGCCGCGCGTTGATGGCGCGCCCGAAGCTGCTGCTGCTCGACGAACCGTCGCTCGGCCTCGCTCCGCTGATCGTGAAGGGCATCTTCGAAGCCATCAAGATGCTGAACGAGAAGGAGGGGCTGACCGTCTTCCTCGTGGAGCAGAACGCATTCGCAGCGCTCAAGCTGTCGCACCGGGCCTATGTGCTGGTCAACGGCAAGGTAACGATGAGCGGCAGCGGCAAGGAACTGCTTGCGAATCCCGAGGTGCGTGCTGCCTATCTCGAAGGCGGGCGGCATTGATCGCGGCAGAAGGGAGAGTTTGATTATGCAGGGACTTTTCTTCGAAAGCGACAACGGCGTGAAGCTCGTCATCCGAGCGCTCGTTGTGCTCATCGGTTTCTGGACGGCGTGGCGCGCCGGCAGGGCGGTTGCGGACGGCTGGAACAACTACTCCTTGGTTGTCGTCTACACCTTCCTGCTCGCCTGGGCGATGCAGTTCCTGCATCATGCGCTGTTTGACGGCCCGATGCTCAGCGCCCTCTTCTACATCATCGATTTCGTAACTCTGCTGGTCTTCTCGACAGCCGGGTTCCGCTATCGCCGTACCAATCAAATGGTCAACAACTATTACTGGCTGTACGAAAAAACTTCCGCGTTTTCGTGGAAGGAGAAACATTGACAGCCCGTTGAAACTAGGCATGAATTGCCTTCAGAGCGGAACAGCTTTCCCGGCGCAGTCAAAGGTGGGGTTTGCGTCGGGCCTTGGAAGAACCCGCCCAAAAATTGGGAGTAACAATATGAAGAAGTCTCTCTTGTCAGCGGTGGCACTGACGGCGATCGTCGCGTTCGGCGGCGTCGCACGAGCTGACATCGTGATCGGCGTTGGCGGCCCGCTGACGGGTCCAAACGCTGCGTTCGGCGCACAGCTTCAGAAGGGTGCCGAGCAGGCAGCCGCCGACATCAACGCTGCTGGCGGCATCAACGGCGAGCAGATCAAGATCGAGCTCGGCGACGACGTTTCCGACCCGAAGCAGGGCATCTCCGTCGCGAACAAGTTCGTTGCTGACGGCGTGAAGTTCGTTATCGGCCACTTCAACTCGGGCGTTTCCATCCCGGCTTCCGAAGTCTACGCCGAAAACGGCATCCTCGAAATCACCCCGGCTGCTACGAACCCGGTTTTCACCGAGCGTGGCCTGTGGAACACCTTCCGCACCTGCGGCCGTGACGACCAGCAGGGCGCCATTGCCGGCAAGTATCTGGCCGACCACTTCAAGGACGCCAAGATCGCCGTCATTCACGACAAGACACCTTACGGCCAGGGTCTCGCTGACGAAACCAAGAAGGCTCTGAATGCCGCTGGCGTCACCGAAGCCATGTACGAAGGCGTCAACGTCGGCGACAAGGACTTCTCGGCTCTCATCGCAAAGATGAAGGAAGCCGGCGTTTCGATCATCTACTGGGGCGGTCTGCACACCGAAGCCGGTCTCATCATCCGCCAGTCGGCCGACCAGGGCCTGAAGGCAGCGCTCGTTTCGGGTGACGGTATCGTCTCGAACGAACTCGCCTCCATCGCTGGTGACGCCGTTGCCGGTACGCTGAACACCTTCGGCCCGGATCCGACTGTCAACCCGGCCAACAAGGACCTCGTCGCGAAGTTCAAGGCCGCCGGCTTCAACCCGGAAGCTTACACGCTCTATTCCTACGCTGCGCTGCAGACGATCGCTGCTGCTGCCAAGGCTGCCGGTTCTACGGACGCTGAAGCCGTTGCCGCGGCCATGAAGGAAAAGGGTCCGTTCCCGACCGTTCTCGGCGAGATCTCCTTCGACGAAAAGGGCGACCCGAAGCTTCCGGGCTACGTCATGTACGAATGGAAGAAGGGCGACGACGGCAAGTACAGCTACTTCCAGAAGGCCGACTAATTTCAGTCTCTGGCAGATATGCCTTTCATGGAAGCCCGGTCATCGACCGGGCTTCTTTCGTTTGGCCTGCGCAGTTCAAGATCGCAGTCTCTACGGGTTTGAAGGCCATTCCATTCCTGGCTTTCATGGCCTAAGCCAAGGTAAAGGATGGAGGACCCAGATTCATGCCAAAACCCCGCATTCTCGTCACCCGGCGCTGGCCCGCCTCGGTAGAGGCCGTGCTCTCAGAGCGTTTCGATGTCTCGCTCAACAGGGATGATGTGCCGCTCGGCGAAAGCGAGCTACGCCAGGCGCTGGCGGACCATGACGCGGTGCTGCCGACCGTTTCCGACAAGCTGCCGGAAGCGGTGTTTGCCGGCGATATCCGTACGAAGATCCTCGGTAATTTCGGGGTGGGTTTCAATCACATCGATATTGCCACCGCAAAGGCCAAAGGCATTGTGGTGACGAATACGCCTGGGGTACTGACCGATTGCACTGCCGATATCGCCATGCTGCTTCTGCTTTCCGTGGCCCGTCGCGGCGGCGAGGGCGAGCGGCAGGTGCGTGCCGGCGAATGGAAGGGCTGGTGCCCGACGCATATGATCGGCACGAAGGTGTCCGGCAAGACTGTGGGTATTATCGGCTTCGGGCGAATCGGCAAGGCTTTCGCGCAGCGCTGCCATTTTGGCTTCGGCATGGACATCGTGTTCTATAACCGTTCCCAGGTCGACCCGGGGGAGGCGGCACGTTACGGTGCGCGTCAGCTCGGTTCGGTGGAAGAGGTGCTCGCGGCTTCCGATTTCGTTTCGCTCCATTGCCCTGGAGGAGCCGAGAACCGGCATCTGATGAATGCAGAGCGATTTGCAGCAATGAAGCGGGGCGCTTTCCTCATCAATACGGCGCGGGGCGATGTCGTCGATGAGACGGCGCTGACAGCGGCGCTCGCGAACGGCACGATCCGCGGCGCCGGGCTCGATGTCTACGAGGCGGAGCCGCAAGTGCCGGAAGCGCTGCGAAGGATGGAGAATGTCGTTCTGCTGCCGCATCTCGGCAGCGCGACGGAAGAGACGCGCACGGCGATGGGGATGAAGGTCGTGGATAATGTGACGGCGTTTTTCGAAGGCCGCGAGGCGCCGGACCGCGTCATCTGAGGGCGCTGCTTGCTATCCCTCACATCTCATGCAGGGCATGCGCCGCCTTGACGGCGGCGGATGCCCTGTTTTCGACCCCGAGCTTCACATAGATCTGTTCGAGGTGCTTGTTCACCGTTCGCGCAGAAAGTCCGAGGATCTCGCCGATATCGCGGTTGGCCTTGCCCTTGGCGATCCACATCAGCACCTCGGATTCGCGCTGTGTCAGCGCAAAATGCTGGCGCAGTACTTCGTCGTCGTTGCGCTGATTGGCGGCGGTCAAGCGGAAGAGATATTCGTCCGGGCCGATGGCGCCGAGGAAGGCGAGCTGCAGGGCAGCCTGGCCGGCATGGGCGATGGAAATCAGGGCATCGCGCGCGGCTGCGGCGCGTTCCTTCATCCAGTTGCCGATCGTGCGGGAGACGACTTCCATACCGTCGTCGCTCCCCATCGCGGCGTTGACGAGGCGGGTTGCCTGCGGCGTCGACCAATGGATCGCGCCGTTGCCTTTCACAGCCAGCAAATGGCGGCCAGCGGCATCGAGGGCGACGCGGGCGCTTTGCGCCGAGCGGGCATTGCGCAGGTGAACGCGGATGCGGGCACGCAGCTCGTCGATGTTGATGGGCTTCGACAGGTAATCGACGCCACCGGATTCCAGCGCATGGACTACATGCTCGGTTTCGGTGAGCCCGGTCATGAAGATGACGGGCACCTGGGCGACGGCGGCATTGGCCTTTAGCCTGCGGCAGGTCTCGAAACCATCCATCGCCGGCATGACAGCATCGAGCAGGATGAGATCGGGCGTGATGCGCTCGACGATACTGAGAGCCGCCGAGCCCGATGTGGCGATCAGGACGGAAAAACCAGACTGTTCCAGCGCATCCGTCAGGAAACCAAGCGCTTCTGGCGAATCGTCGACCAGCAGAACGATATCGCGCGGAAGCTCAGCCAACGGGTTCACCCTTTTCTTCGAACTTGTGCAGGAAATCCAGGAAGCCGGCGAGATCGAAGGCGCCAACATAGGAACGGAGTTCCTCGGTGAATGGCTGATTTGCCTCTACCTTGGCAAGGTCTGCGAGCTTGGCTTCTATGCCCCTGATGTAGCCTATTTCGCCGAGGCGCAGCAGTTCCTGCACATGTGCAGCACCGGGGCTCCTGAGCGGCAAGCTGGTTGCTGCCGGCACCGGTGTCTGATCGTCGGCATAGAGCCATTTCAGGCCGAGATGCAGGGCAAGCTTGTCGCGCAGTTGTTTGAGATCGACCGGCTTGCCGATCGAATCATTATGACTGTCGTCGCTGTCGCTGTGAGCGGCGGCATCGCCGATATTGGCTGAGAGCATCACAATCGGTGCAGTGCGCCCCGTTTCGCGCAGCCGGGAAACGAGCTGCCAGCCGTTCATGCCGGGCATGGAAATGTCGACGAGGAAGAGATCCGGCTCGATGCCTTCGACCAGCGTCAGGCAATCGGGGCCGCTTGCGGCCGTCAGCACGATGAAATCGAGCGGGACAAGAATTTCGCGCATCATCTCGCGATGGTCCTCGTTGTCATCGACGACGACGATGGTGCGACGCGGGCCGTCATAACTGACGATCTTCTTCTCCTGCGGCGGGGCAGCGGGGCGCATGACCGCCGACAGCATGAGGCGGACACGGAAGGTCGATCCCTTGTCTTTTTCGCTCGCCACGGAGATTTCACCGCCGAGCGTGTTGGTCAGAAGTCTCGTTATGGTGAGGCCAAGCCCGAGGCCGGGCATCGGGCGCACGCTCTCGGCCTCGCCGCGCTGGAAGGGCTCATAGATGCGCGCCAGATCCTTCTCTGCAATGCCGCGGCCTGTGTCGGAGACAGTGAATGTGGCGACCTGGCTGCGATAGCCGACATCGAAGGTGACGCTGCCTTCATCGGTGAACTTGACGGCGTTCGAAAGCAGGTTGACGAGGATCTGGCGAAGCCGCTTCTCGTCGGTACGCACGAATTGCGGCAGTGCCTGAGAGCGGTTGTGGATGAAGGTGAGGCCCTTTGCCTGCGCCTGCGGGCGGAACATATCAATGATCTGATCGAGGAAGTCCTGGATGTTGATCTCGTTCGAATACACCTGCAGGCGGCCGGCCTCGATCTTAGAAATATCCAGAAGGCCATCGATCAGGCCGGAGAGATGTTCGGCGCTGCGGCGGATGACCTTGATAGAAGACTGGCGCGGCGGCGGGATCGTCTCGTCGCGCTCGAGGATCTGCGCGTAGCCGAGAACGGCATTCAACGGTGTGCGCAATTCGTGGCTGAGGCCCACGACGTAGCGGCTCTTGGCGCGGTTGGCGGCCTCGGCCGTTTCCTTGGCAGTCTGCAGCGCGGCGTCGGTCTTCTTGTGGGCGGCGATCTCCTTGAGGAGCAGCGTGTTCTGGCGGGAGGATTCCTCCTCGGCAACGACGCGGCTGTCATGAGCAAGCACATAGAACCAGCAGGCGATGCCGGCGATAACAGAGAAGACGAAGAAGACGATCAGGATCGTGCGGTTGACCACTTCGGCTGTCTCCGGCGAGGCGGAACTCACCTGATGGGCAATCATCGCAAGGATTGCCCCGACGCCCGTCAGCGCCAATGCCACAGCGATGCCGTAGCGGCCGAGGCGTGTGGTTAGTTTCTGGACGATGGTTTCCGGCAGCAGGGTCTTTGCGACGGCGCCGACCTGCGCGTTGAAGCGGGCGTTCGGCTTGCACATGTCGTGGCAACGGCTGTCGAGCGAGCAGCACAGCGAGCAGATTGGCGCGGCATAGGCAGGGCACCAGGCCATGTCCTCGGGCTCGAACGGATGTTCGCAGACAGAGCAGGTGATGGTTGTCAGGTTCTTCCAGGCATGGCGCGGCTTGCGGGCGAGATAGAATTTGCCCTTCGTTATAAAGGCGATGGCAGGTGAGGCGATCAGTGCGATCACCAGCGTGATGTAGGGGGCAAGCGAGGCGGCGACCGACCCGAAAACCCCGAAATGGGCAATCAGAGCGACGCCTGCCGACAGTGTCATGGCGCCGAGGCCGACCGGGTTGATGTCGTAGAGGTGGGCGCGCTTGAATTCAATGCCGGGAGGGGCGAGACCGAGCGGCTTGTTGATGAAGAGGTCGGCCGAGATCGTGCAAAGCCAGGCCATGGCGATGATCGAGAATATGCCGAGCGTCTCCTCGAGCAGCCGGTAGATGCCGAGTTCCATCAGCAGCAGCGCGATCGCCACGTTGAAGACCAGCCAGATGACGCGGCCGGGATGGCTGTGGGTCAGGCGCGAGAAGAAGTTCGACCAGGCAAGCGACCCGGCATAGGCATTCATCACATTGATCTTCAGCTGCGAGACCACGACAAAAGCGGCCATCAGCAGCAGAGCGGCATTGTGCCAGGGGATCATGTAGCCGAAGGCGGTCAAATACATCTGTGCCGGGTCGGCGGCGCGGTCGACAGGTACGCCCGAGGTGAAGGTCAGCACCACGAGGAAGGAACCGGCGAGCAGCTTCGGCGCGCCGATGATGACCCAGCCCGGACCGGCGAGAAAGATCGCGAGGCGATGGCGCCATTTGCGCTGCGGGTCCGGCGGCAGGAAGCGCAGGAAGTCCGCCTGTTCGCCGATCTGTGACATCAGCGCCAGGATGACGGCCGATGCCGCGCCGAATTCGACGAGGTTGAAATCCGCTGTCGTGCCGGGCGGGCCAGAGGCGTGACGAATGCCGGCAAAGGCACGCCAGACATCGAATTGCTGCCAGTCCATCAGGGCGATGAAGATGAAGGGCAGGATATTCAGGACGATCCAGAAGGGCTGGGTCATCAGCTGGAACTTGCTGATGAGGCGCACGCCATGAGTGACGAGCGGGATCACCATGACGGCGCTGATGATGTAGCCGATCCATAGGGGTATGCCGAGCGTCAGCTCCAGCGCGCCGGACATGATCGAGGCCTCTATGGCAAAGAGCATGAAGGTGAAGCTGGCATAGATCAGCGAGGTGATGGTCGAGCCGATATAGCCGAAGCCGGCGCCGCGGGTCAAAAGGTCGATGTCGACGCCGTGGCGGATGGCGTAGCGGCTGATCGGCAGGCCGATCGCCAGCATCGCGATGGAGGCGACGATAATGGCGAAGAAGGCATTGGTGGTACCGTAAGAGAGCGTGATGGCGCCGCCGATCGCCTCCAGCGCCAGGAAGGAGATGGCGCCGATCGCCGTCTGCGAGATGCGCTGGGAGGAGAAACGCCGGGCGCTCTTGGCGGTGAAGCGCAGCGCGTAGTCTTCAAGCGTCTGGTTGGCGACCCAGCGATTGTATTCGCGGCGCACAGGAATGATGCGTTGGCGCGCTGCCATACGGCTCCTTCAGGCTTTCGTTCCCCTTATGACGCTTTCGTAACACGGATCATTCCGGGGCTTAAGAGTGCGATGCAGCGCAAAGCTGCACATTTCGCCCCGTCGACTACGTCAATCGACGTATACGGTTTTGCGGTGCAGCACCCGATAGTTCTTTAAGCAACAGTTAATCACCGTTTCCGGCCTGTTGCGGAACAAGAAGAGGGGAGTTCAACCAGATGAATCTCAGATCCACCATTACGGGCGCAGCACTCGGCGCGGTCATGGCCGCATCGGCTGCCTTCCATGGCGCAGTTGCTGCCGACGACACGATCAAGGTCGGCGTTCTGCACTCGCTCTCCGGCACGATGGCGATTTCCGAAACGACGCTGAAAGACGCCATGCTGATGCTCATCGACGAGCAGAACAAGAAGGGCGGTCTCCTCGGCAAGAAGCTTGAAGCCGTCGTCGTCGACCCGGCTTCCGACTGGCCGCTCTTTGCCGAAAAGGCACGCGAGCTGATCGAAAAGGACAAGGTTGCGGCCGTTTTCGGTTGCTGGACCTCCTCTTCGCGCAAGTCGGTCCTGCCGGTTTTCGAAGAGTTGAATTCGCTGCTCTTCTATCCCGTCCAGTATGAGGGGGAAGAATCCTCGCGTAACATCTTCTACACGGGTGCCGCGCCGAACCAGCAGGCGATCCCGGCGGTCGACTACCTGATGAACACCGAAGGCGTGAAGCGCTTCGTGCTCGAAGGCACCGACTACGTCTATCCGCGCACGACCAACAAGATCCTGGAAGCCTATCTCGAATCCAAGGGCATTCCGAAGGAAGACATCCTGATCAACTATACGCCGTTCGGATTCTCCGACTGGCAGACGGAAGTTTCCAAGATCAAGGAATTCGGTTCGGCCGGCAAGAAGACCGCTGTCGTCTCCACCATCAACGGTGACGCCAACGTTCCCTTCTACAAGGAACTTGGCAATCAGGGCGTCAAGGCAACCGATATTCCGGTCGTTGCCTTCTCGGTCGGCGAAGAAGAACTTGCCGGTCTCGACACCAAGCCGCTCGTCGGCCATCTCGCCGCCTGGAACTACTTCGAATCGGTCGATACGCCGATCAACAAGAAGTTCATCAAGGAGTGGCATGCCTATACCAAGAACGACAAGCGCGTGACCAACGACCCGATGGAAGCTGCCTATATCGGCTTCAATGCCTGGGTTAAGGCCGTTCAGGCTGCCGGGACGACAGATACGGATGCAGTTCTCGACCATATCATCGGTGTCTCCGTTCCGAACCTCTCCGGCGGTACCGCAACCGTCATGCCGAACCACCACATCACCAAGCCAGTGCTGATCGGTGAAATCCAGGCCAACGGTCAGTTCGAAATCGTCCAGCAGACTCCTGAAGTCGTCGGCGACGAATGGTCCGACTTCCTGCCGGACTCCAAGGATCTGATCTCCGATTGGCGCAAGCCGATGAACTGCGGCAACTTCAACGTTGCCACCGGCAAGTGCGGCGGCAAGGGTTCCTGAGTTAGCCCGTCCGACATGAGCCACAAGACTTCCGTCCGGACTTCAAATCCGGGCGGAAGCTTCGTCCTAGCGGTTGCCATGATAATTTAGGCGGGAAAGCCGATGTATCGCGCCATCAAGATCTTTCTTTTGACTGTTTGCCTGACACTGACAGGACTGACGGCTGGTCTGAAGGCCCAGGATGATGTCCACGCTCTTGTCGATGCGCTTGGCGTTGGCGGCTTTCCGGAGCGTGAAGCGGCCATCAAGGCGCTCGTCGCTTCCAAGGATGCGCATGTCAGCCAGATATTGCAGCAACTGAGCGACGGCCTGCTCTATGTGAATTCCGACGAGGGCGGTCCTGTGCTCGTTCAGGGCGGCACGGATGATGAGCCGACCTATTCCGATCCACTCACCGGCGAAGCCGTTGCCGATATCGATCCCGATACGATGTCGAAGGTGAAGATCAACAATTCGCTGCGCACGCTCATCGGCACGATGACGAGCCAGATGACGCTGCTGAGCCCCGATCGCGGCGCCCGCCTTGCGGCTGCCCAGGGGCTTTTGAAGGATGCCGATCCGGCCAATCTCGACCTCTTGAATTCCGCTTTGGCTGGTGAAAAGGACGCCGAGATCAAGAGCACGATGGAAGCGGCCCGCGCCGTCATGGTGCTGAAGAGCGATATGAGCGCCGACGAGAAGAGGGCGGCCATCGATACGGTTGCCGCGCGCGGCGGCCGTGATGCGCTGACTATCCTGACCACGGCGCTGGCGACGGCTCCGGATGATCTCAAGCCTGCCATCCAGGCGCATATCAGCACCATCAACCGCAGCCTGGCCCTCTGGAATATCGTCCAAAACGTCTGGTACGGGCTGTCGCTCGGCTCGGTGCTGCTTCTTGCGGCCATCGGCCTTGCCATCACCTTCGGCGTCATGGGCGTCATCAACATGGCGCATGGCGAGATGGTGATGATCGGCGCCTACACGACCTATGTCGTGCAGGAATATATCACTGCGAATTTTCCCGGCATGGCCGACTATTCGCTGGCCTTTGCCGTGCCTGCCGCCTTCGTGTTCACCGGTTTCGTCGGCCTTATCATCGAGCGCGTCGTCATCCGCTACCTCTATGGCCGGCCGCTGGAGACGCTCCTCGCCACCTGGGGCGTGTCTCTGATCCTGCAGCAGGCGGTGCGCACGGTCTTCGGCCCGACCAACCGCGAAGTACGCAATCCGAGCTGGATGTCGGGTGCTTTTGAATTCGGCGGATTGTCGATCACCTGGAACCGTCTCTGGATCATCGTCTTCTCCATGGCCGTCTTCGTGGCGCTGCTGATGCTGCTTAAGCGCTCCGCCTTTGGCCTGCAGATGCGCGCTGTCACCCAGAACCGCCGCATGGCCTCCTCCATGGGTATCCGCACCGGCTGGGTCGATGCCTTCACCTTCGCGCTCGGCTCCGGCATTGCCGGCATGGCGGGTGTCGCGCTCTCGCAGATCGACAACGTCTCGCCGAACCTCGGCCAGAGCTACATCATCGACAGTTTCATGGTCGTGGTCTTCGGCGGTGTCGGCAATCTCTGGGGCACGCTGGTCGGCGCTCTCTCGCTCGGTGTCGTCAACAAATTCCTCGAGCCCTTCGCCGGCGCCGTGCTCGGCAAGATCCTGGTGCTCGTCCTCATCATTCTCTTCATCCAGAAGCGTCCGCGCGGGCTCTTCGCACTCAAAGGAAGGGCGGTGGAAGCATGATTACGGCCTTCCTTCTCCGGTCTCTCGATCGCCGGATTTCCATTGCCATCGCCATCCTGCTGGTGGTCGCAGTTCTCGTGCCGGTGCTCAACCTGGCGACGTCGGCGGACAATCCGCTGCATGTGCCGACCTACATTATGGCCCTGTTCGGCAAGTACCTGACCTATGCGCTGCTGGCGCTGGCGCTCGATCTTGTCTGGGGCTTTTGCGGCATTCTCTCGCTCGGGCATGGCGCGTTCTTTGCACTCGGCGGTTATGCGATGGGCATGTATCTGATGCGGCAGATCGGCCCGCGCGGCGTCTATGGCGATCCTGTCCTCCCCGACTTCATGGTGTTCCTGAATTGGAAGGAGCTGCCCTGGTTCTGGCACGGCTTCGACCAGTTCTGGTTTGCGGCGCTGATGGTGCTGCTCGTACCCGGCCTGCTTGCCTTCGTCTTCGGTTGGTTTGCCTTCCGCAGCAGGGTCAACGGCGTCTATCTCTCGATCATCACCCAGGCCATGACCTACGCGCTGCTGCTCGCCTTCTTCCGCAACGACATGGGCTTCGGCGGCAATAACGGCATGACCGATTTCAAGGAAATCCTCGGCTTCAATGTGCAGGCGGATAGCACGCGTGCTACGCTCTTTGCGGCGACCGCGATCTTCCTTGCGCTCTCGCTGATGATTGCCTCGGCGATCGTGCGCTCGAAATTTGGCAAGGTGCTGGTCGGCGTGCGTGATGCGGAAAGCCGTACCCGCTTCCTCGGGTATCGCGTCGAGCATTTCAAGCTCTTCACCTTCGTCGTCTCGGCGATGATGGCAGGCATTGCCGGCGCGCTCTATGTGCCGCAGGTCGGCATCATCAATCCCGGCGAATTCGCGCCAGCCAACTCCATCGAAGTCGTCATCTGGACGGCTGTCGGCGGGCGGGCGACGCTGATCGGGCCGATCATCGGCGCCATCCTCGTCAATGGCGGCAAGACAATTTTCACCGGCCTCTTCCCCGATTACTGGCTTTTTGCGCTCGGCGGCCTCTTCGTGCTTGTAACGCTGTTCCTGCCGAAGGGCATCGTCGGCACGATCGCCCAGTATCTCGGCAAGCGGAAGCTGGTCTCGAACGGCGTGACGCCTGTTGCCGCCGAGGAGGGCGTCGAAGCAAAAATCCAGGCTGCGGAGTAGACCCATGATCCCCGACGTCAAACCCAACAGCGTGCTCTATCTCAACGGTGTCTCGGTCTCGTTCGACGGCTTCAAGGCACTCAACTCGCTCTCCATCGTCATCGAACCCGGCGAACTCCGGGCGATCATCGGCCCGAACGGCGCCGGCAAGACGACGATGATGGACATCATCACGGGCAAGACCCGGCCGGATGAGGGTGAGGTGTTCTTCAACGGCACGATCGATCTCACCAAGAAGGACGAGGCCGATATCGCCCAGCTTGGCATCGGCCGGAAATTCCAGAAGCCGACGGTCTTCGAAAGCCATACGGTCTGGGACAATCTGGAACTGGCGCTCAACCGCCGGCGCACGGTGTTTTCGACGCTCTTCTATCGCCTCTCCGGCGAGGACAAGGATCGTATCGATGAGATCTTGGAAACGGTGCGTCTGACGCATCGCCGAGATGAGCTTGCGGCCAACCTTTCGCATGGTCAGAAGCAGTGGCTCGAGATCGGCATGCTTCTCGCGCAGGAGCCGAAGCTGTTACTTGTCGATGAGCCCGTGGCAGGCATGACCGATGCCGAGACAGCGGAAACGGCAATCCTGCTCAAGGATATCGCCAAGACGCGGTCTGTCGTCGTCGTGGAGCACGATATGGGCTTCATCCGCGATCTCGGTGTGAAAGTGACCTGCCTTGCGGAAGGCTCGGTGCTGGCCGAGGGATCGATCGACTTCGTCAGTAACGATCCGAAGGTGATCGAGAACTATCTAGGTCGCTAAAAATGCAACTTCTAGGCTTGAACCTGGCAGGAGAAGGCGCTCTAGAACGAGCGGATTTTACGGTGGGGTTTCATAATGGCTTTTCTCGGAATTCTGGTCATGGCGATCGGCGGCGCGGCCGTCTGGTATTGGCGTTTGAAAATGATGCGTGAGGCAGGAAGGGAGATCATCGATTCCGTCGAGCGCATGCGGGGCCTACAAGCGCGGAAAGTTCCGCAAGCAGGCAGCGGTGGCACCGCTCGCTTCGATTGCCGATCCGGCGATTGCGGCAGTGGCCTTCTTCTTCTGCCTCGCCAAGGAGAAGCCGATGTATTTCGACGCGGCGAAGGATGTCGTGCGCGATCGAATGCACGGCATCATCCGGCCGGGCGACATGGAAGAGGTGCTGGTTTTCGGCGAATGGGCGTCCAAGAACGCCATCAGCCCCGAAGACCCGATCCGCCGCTTCCGCGACCTGTGGCTGCAGGCGCTCGACATGCAGGAGCGTCAGCAACTCATCGGCATTGCCGAGGACGTGGCCGCCGTCGGTGGCGAGAAAACGAAAGAACAGGAAAACGCCTTGCAGGTGCTGAGGCGTACGCTGATGAACTGATGGGGAATGGGTGAACGGATGCTGACAGTCGAAAACGCAAATCTTCATTATGGCGCGGCCCAGGCGTTGCGCGGCATCTCGATCAAGGCCGAGATGGGCAAGATCACCTGTGTGCTCGGGCGCAATGGCGTGGGCAAGAGTTCGCTCTTGCGCGCAGTCACCGGCCAGCATCCGATATCGGCGGGAACCATTACCTTCAACGATGCGAAGCTGAACGGCCTGCCGCCCTTTGCCCGTGCCAAGCAGGGCATCGGCTATGTGCCGCAGGGGCGTGAAATCTTCCCGCTGCTGACGGTGAAGGAAAACCTCGAAACCGGCTTTGCTCCGCTTGGCCGCCGCGACCGCAACATCCCCGACGATATCTTCAGTCTCTTCCCGGTGCTGAAGTCGATGTTGTCGCGTCGCGGCGGCGATCTCTCGGGCGGGCAACAGCAGCAGCTGGCGATCGGACGTGCCATGGTCACGCGGCCGAAGATCCTGGTGCTCGACGAGCCGACCGAGGGCATCCAGCCGTCGATCATCAAGGATATCGGCCGGGCGATCCGTTATCTCCGCGATTCCACCGGCATGGCGATCCTGCTTGTCGAGCAGTATCTCGACTTCTGCCGCGAGCTTGCCGACTACGTCTACATCATGGACCGCGGCGAGATCGTGCATGAGGGCCTTGCCGAAACGCTGGATACGCCGGAAGCGCGCCGCCATCTGACCGTATGACCTCTCTGGCGATCGCGCTGGCAGATGCCGCATTTTGCGGCAGATGCCTTGCGCGTCATCCTTATGGCCCGTGGGGGCATGGGCTTTTGGAAAGCGGCACGGGACTTGCTTTGTTGCAATCAACAGAGACATTCAACGCAAGTTGCCAGACAGGATGGCTTCTGCACGGGGGTGGCATGACAGGTGCGGCGGCGGGCATCACGAGACCGCAAAGAGCGGAAGGACGCGGGCATCTCGCCGCCAAGGTGCAGGGCGGGCGTACGCGGATTCAAGAGCTTTATCAGGAAGGTGCGGCAAAGATCCGCCTGCCGGATACGTTCGATGCCTCGATGGAGGCCGTCATCATCAATACGGCCGGCGGGCTGACCGGCGGCGACCGGATGAACTGGAGCATATCGGCTGGAGCGGGTACGCGCATTGATGTGACGACGCAAGCCTGCGAGAAGATCTACAAGGCATCGGCCGGAACGGCAGAGGTGACGACACAGATCGCGGTCGGACCGGGCGCCCGCGTCGACTGGCTGCCGCAGGAGACCATTCTTTTCGATCGTGCCTCGCTGTTTCGCCGGCTGGATGTCGATCTCGATGACAGCGCGGAGTTCCTTGCCGTCGAAGCCATCCTGCTCGGCCGCACCGCCATGGGCGAAACGATGGAGACGGGGCTGTTTCGCGACCGCTGGCGCATCCGCCGCTCGGGCCAGCTTGTTCATGCCGAGGAACTGCGCCTTTCTGATGCGGTGGCGCTGCTTGCTGCAGAGCAGGCGGTGCTCGGCGGGCAGGTGGCCTTTGCGACGGTGCTTTACGCAGGGCCGATGTCCGAACCCTATCTCGCCAAGGTGCGGCCGCTGCTGGACGGGCATATGGGCGGAGCGAGTGCCTGGAGCGACAAGATCGTCGTGCGCCTTGCGGCAGCCGATGGTTTTGCGCTGAGAAAAATCCTGATCCCGGTCATTTCCGCCTTGCGCAACGGAGCGCCTGTGCCGAAAGTCTGGAATCTGTAAGTTCAACAAGCGGGTAGACGATGAACCTCACTCCGAGAGAAAAAGACAAGCTGTTGATTTCCATGGCCGCCATGGTGGCGCGCAAGCGGCTGGAGCGCGGCGTCAAGCTGAACCATCCGGAAGCCATAGCCCTCATTAGCGACTTCGTCGTCGAAGGCGCACGTGATGGCCGCCCGGTCGCCGAACTGATGGAGGCCGGAGCCCATGTGATCAGCCGCGACCAGGTGATGGAAGGCATTGCCGAGATGATCCACGACGTGCAGGTCGAGGCGACTTTCCCCGACGGCACGAAGCTGGTGACCGTTCACGAGCCGATCCGCTGAGGAGTACGCCATGCTGGAGCTTCGACCCAATTGCGAATGCTGCGACAAGGATCTGCCGCCCGACAGTGCGGAAGCGATGATCTGCACGTTCGAGTGCACGTTCTGTGCGGATTGCGTTGACAATGTCCTCAAGGGCGTATGCCCGAATTGCGGCGGCAACCTCGTAGCCAGACCGATCCGGCCTGCGGCGAAGCTCCTGAATAATCCGGCGTCCACGAAGCGTGTTCTGAAGGCCGAGGGCTGCGCGCCCAAGGTGGCTTAAGGAGAGACAAATGATCCCTGGCGAAATCATTGCTGCAAGCGGCGAGATCGAGCTCAATGCCGGCGTGCCGACCGTGACGCTGGAGGTTTCCAATACCGGTGACCGTCCGGTTCAGGTTGGCAGCCACTATCATTTTGCCGAGGCCAATGCCGGCCTGTCCTTCGATCGTGACAAGGCTCACGGCATGCGCCTCGACATTCCCGCCGGCACGGCTGTGCGTTTCGAGCCGGGCCAGACCCGTTCGGTGACGCTCATACCGGTCTCCGGCAAGCGTGAAGTCTATGGCTTCCGCCAGCTGGTCATGGGCCGACTCTGATCAAAAAGAAAATGACAGGAGGAAATACATGCGCTTGAAGATCGGGTTCATCGGTGCGGCGCTGATGCTGCTGGCCGCAGGTGGCGCCCATGCCGAGGACGTGGATTGCGACAATGCGCAGACACAGTCCGATATGACCAGTTGCGCGCAGGCGCGCTATGACGAGGCCGACAAGGGCCTCAACGCCCAGTACAAGCTGACGCGCGCCGCCATGGTGGCAATCGACAAGGATCTCGACGATGACATGAAGGGTGCCGAGCAGGCGCTGCTCAAGACACAGCGCGCCTGGATCAACTATCGCGACGCGCAATGCGAGAATTACGGTTTCCAGGCCCGCGGCGGCACGATGGAGCCGATGCTGGTGGCGGGCTGCCTGGCCGACCTCACGGATGCCAGGACCAAGGAGCTCAAGGAGCTTGCCGAAGGGATGGGCCAGTAAGGTGGGCAGGGCAATCATGATCGTGGGTAATGGCGACGTGGGAGAAGGCGGAGCAGAGGTCATCGACGCCGCTGACTTCGTCATCCGCTTCAACGAGTGCCGTTCTTATGGCGCCGGCGGCACGCGCACCGATGTGATTGCGGTGTGCAATACCGGTCGGCCCGCCAAGGCGATGCTCGCTTCGGAAAGCTGGCGCATCCATCCGGCCACACTCGAAGCCGCGGAAATCTGGAGCGTGCGCGATCCCGAAAAATTTGCAGCCCTGCGCGCGCCGCTTGCCGTCTCGCATCCTGAGCTCGATGATTTCTGCGATGACTACACAAGCCAATTCAACGACTTCTGCGTGCAAGCTGGCAAGCTACATCGGGTCGTTGATATCAAGATTCATGAAAGCATCGATCAGGCGCTTTCTGCCTTCTCGCCGGCACCTTACGTCGTGCCGAGCAGCGGCATGATCGTGATCGGCGACGTGCTCGACAGATTTCCCGACGATGATGTGACGCTTGCCGGCTTCGGCCATGTGGGCTGGGCGTGGCATCCCTTTGCCGCAGAAAAGCAGCTCGTCGATTCCTATGTTGCGGCCGGCCGCCTGACGCGGCTTGCCGGAAAGCCGCTCGCCTCTTCCTCCCAAGGAGCCTGATAGATGCCATACAAGATCTCCCGCGCGGCTTATGCCGGCATGTTCGGTCCGACCACCGGCGACAAGGTCCGCCTTGCCGATACGGAGCTATTCATCGAGATCGAAAACGACTTCACCACCTATGGCGAAGAGGTGAAGTTCGGCGGCGGGAAGGTTATCCGTGATGGCATGGGCCAGAGCCAGGTGACGCGGGCAGGCGGGGCTGTCGACACCGTCATCACCAATGCCGTCATTGTCGACCATACCGGCATCTACAAGGCCGATATCGGCCTGAGGGATGGTCGCATTGCCGCGATCGGCAAGGCTGGCAATCCGGATATGCAGCCCGATGTCAACATCATCGTCGGCCCGGGTACGGAAGCGATCGCCGGCGAGGGCAAGATCCTCACAGCCGGCGGCATGGACAGCCATATCCATTTCATCGCTCCGCAGCAGATCGAGGAAGCGCTGATGAGCGGGCTCACCTGTATGCTCGGCGGCGGCACCGGGCCGGCGCACGGCACGCTTGCGACGACCTGCACGCCCGGCCCCTGGCATATCGCCCGCATGATCGAGGCGGCCGATGCCTTCCCGATGAACCTCGCTTTTGCCGGCAAGGGCAACGCGTCGCTGCCCGGCGCATTGCAGGAAATGGTGCTCGCCGGCGCGACCTCGCTGAAGCTGCATGAGGATTGGGGCACGACACCCGGCGCCATCGACTGCTGCCTTTCGGTTGCCGACGAATATGACGTGCAGGTGATGATCCATACGGATACGCTGAACGAAAGCGGCTTCGTCGAAGATACGATCGGCGCCATCAAGGGCCGTACCATCCATGCCTTCCATACGGAGGGTGCGGGTGGCGGTCATGCGCCCGACATCATCAAGATCTGCGGCCAGCCGAACGTCATTCCCTCGTCCACCAACCCGACGCGGCCCTACACGGTCAATACGATTGCCGAGCATCTGGACATGCTGATGGTCTGCCATCACCTGTCGCCATCGATCCCGGAGGATATCGCCTTTGCCGAAAGCCGTATCCGCAAGGAGACGATCGCGGCGGAAGACATCCTGCACGATATCGGCGCCTTCTCGATCATTTCCTCCGACAGCCAGGCCATGGGCCGAGTTGGCGAAGTGCTGATCCGCACCTGGCAAACGGCAGACAAGATGAAGCGCCAGCGCGGCCGTCTGAAAGAAGAAAAGGGCGATAACGACAATTTCCGTGTCCGCCGTTACGTCGCCAAATACACGATCAACCCGGCGATTGCGCACGGCCTGTCGCATGAGATCGGGTCGATCGAAGTCGGCAAGCGCGCCGACCTCGTCCTCTGGAATCCGGCCTTCTTCGGCGTGAAGCCGGATATGGTACTGCTTGGCGGCTCCATTGCGGCAGCCCCCATGGGCGACCCGAATGCCTCGATCCCAACGCCGCAGCCGGTGCATTACCGTCCGATGTTTGCCTCTTTCGGCAAGAGCCTGACGAATTCTTCCGTCACCTTCGTCTCCCAGGCTTCGCTCGATGCCGGGCTCAAGGGTCGCCTCGGCGTCGCCAAGAATCTGGTTGCCGTAAAGAACACACGCGGCGGCATCTCCAAGGCGTCGATGATCCACAACGACCTCACTCCCGATATCGAGGTCGATCCGGAAACCTACGAAGTACGGGCGAATGGGGAGTTGCTGACCTGCGAACCGGCGACAGTGCTGCCGATGGCGCAGCGTTATTTCCTGTTCTGAGTTTCCTTCATGATCGGTGCGAAGCTGGCAGTGCGATGGCTGATACGGGCAGTCGCGGTGCTTTTGTTATTGATGGCCGGCGGCACCTTCATCCCAAGACCGCTGCTCGTGGCAGCCGAAGCATCTTCGGCGGCAGTGCCTTCAAAGCATATTCTGCTGCTTTCCGGGCCGATCCACACGGATATAGCGATCCCGCTCGATGATCGGCTCCGGGCTTCCTTTCTATTCCTCGAAGATGCCGGCATTCCGGTGAGCGATCCTGCCGCACAATGGCTGGTCTTCGGGTGGGGCGGGCGCTCATTCTATCTGGAGACGCCGACCTGGGCCGATCTGAAGCCGATGCCGGTGTTTCGCGCCCTGACGATCGACAACTCGGTGATGCATGTCGATGTTGCCGGAGGTATTTCGGAGACCCATCCAGCGGTGAAAGTTCTCGATGTCGATGGCGAACGGTTCGAGAAGCTGCTCGGCTTCATCAATGACAGTTTCATCCGGGAAAACGGAGTTGTCGTGTCGGTCGGCGACAGGGGATATGGCGATTACGACAGGTTCTTCGAGGCGAGGGGCTATTTCAATGCGCTATTTGGTTGCAATACATGGACTGCCGCTGCGCTACGGACAGGCGGCTTGCGAACGGGTTTCTGGAACCCGTTGCCGCAGACGCTGGTGCTTTCGCTTAGCCTCTATAATTGAAGTATAGAGGATCTCCTGCAACCTGGCGCCGCTGACGGCGCGGCGCTATTTTTCGTTTTAACCCTTGTGTTTTCGACGCACTGTCCCCCGCTGTTACCCTTAAAGTGAATTCTGAGCATCATTCCCCGACTAGTTGTGAAAATCAGTGGATAGACTGTGGTTTTTAAGCCATAGGTCATTCTGGAACAGGCACCGATTGTGCTCCGTAAAATCCCTTTGAAATCAAGTTTTTAGATGTATTTCCCATAGTGGTCAGGTCTGTGCCGAAAAGTTGCACTTCCTGCTAGAAAAAACAGAACGGTTGAATCCCCCGAAATCACTCGAATTTTAGCGATTGAATTAAGACCTCCGCAGCAACTGCGACCCTATCAATGGCCTGAAGACGCTGGGCAGGAAGGCCGATTCTCATGGAAAACTGGATATCGCTTCAGGCTGAGCTAGGCAGTTTCGAGCATCGCAAAACCGTTTATACTTTTGCGCTGAAGATGAGTTTTCTGGCAGTAATACTGTCCGGCTTCATCATCGTGATCACGCTGCCGCCGCTCAACTTCATGGGTGTGCTGCCGATTACCCTCGGGCATGCCATGATCTTTGCCATCATCCTCTCCTGGCTGATCGGCGGAATGGTGTCCGGCGTGCTGTCGCTCGTGGCAGGCTTTGCCATCCATGACCTGACTGTCTCCCGTGCCAAATTCGAAAAGCTCAGCCGCACCGATACGCTCTCCGGGCTCCTGAACCGGCGCGCTTTCACCGATGCCCTGGAGAGGGTGGAGGGAGACGCTTGCCTCGCCATTTTCGATGTCGACCGCTTCAAGGCGATCAACGACCGTTTCGGCCATGGCTGCGGTGATGCCGTCATTACGGCCGTCTCAGCCATGCTTTCTGCGGCTTTCGATGGCGCTTCGGTCGTGGCGCGGCTCGGCGGGGAGGAATTCGGTGTCGTCGTTCAGGGCGGGACGCCGGAGGAGCGGGTAGCGCGCATCGAAGGGGTGAGGGCGCAGATTGCAGCGCAGCCCATTCCGGCGGATGGGCACGACGTCACGATCACGATATCAGGCGGCATTGCCGATCTCCATGAGGGGCGCGACAAAGAGGCGGTCTATGCCTCCGCCGACAAGGCGCTCTATCTCGCCAAGGCACTCGGCCGCAATCGTGTCGTCCACGAGAGGGAAGGGCTGAATCACGCCTGGCACGGGCTCGTCGAAAATGGCCTCGGCGTTCAGGGTATTGCGCCTGACGAGGCGGGCCTGCTGCAGGCGTCGGGAATCTAGAGCTGCCAGTTACGAAACGTGCATTGGTGCTTGCATCGCGAAGGGCTATTTTGCATGGTCTAGGTCCCAGTTTAACGGATATCTCATGCAGCGCGTTACATCTTATCTGCCCGCCGGCACCCCTTCTTCCCACCCGACCTCACAGGTCAAGCTGCCGCACGATCTGCGGCACCTGCGCCGCAAGCTCCTGCATCTGGAGAACGGCGAGATGGTGATGCTCGATCTCAAGGAGCCGGTGCTTTTTGCCAATGGTGACATGCTGGTGCGCGAGGATGGTGAACTGATCGAAATCCTTGCCGCAAACGAAAAGCTGTTCGAGGTGCGCGGCCGCGACCGCGCGCATCTGATCGAACTTGCCTGGCATCTCGGCAACCGTCATCTCTCTGCGCAGATCGAGGAGGATCGCATCGTGATCCTGCGCGATCATGTCATCCGCACCATGCTGCAGGGGTTGGGCGCGATGGTGCTCGACATCGAAGAGCCCTTCCAGCCGGCGCGTGGCGCCTATCATTCCCATGGCGGACATTCGCACGGTCATGATCATCACGATCACGATCACGGCCATGACCATGGTCACGATCACCACGACCACGATCACCACGGCCATGATCACCATGACCATCACGACCATGATCGTCATGACCATGACCATGAGCATGGGCATGACCACGGCCACCACAATCATAAACACGATTGACGCTTGATGGCCGAGGATCGTGAGCTGCAGGCCTTGTTGCGCCTGACGGCGTGGCTTTCGCCGGCTTTTCCCGTTGGTTCATTCGCCTATTCCGGCGGGCTGGAGCGGGCCGTGGCGGATGGGCTGGTGCGCGATGCCGACATGTTGCGGCGCTGGCTGCAGACGCTGACCGGCAACGGCTCCGTCTGGAACGACGCCGTGCTTTTTGCCGGGAGCCATCGGGGTTATCACGATGGCGATCGTCTTGCGGAGCTCGCCGGGCTTGCTGCAGCGCTTGCCGGTTCGCGCGAGCGGCATCAGGAGACGATGCTGCTTGGCGAAGCCTTTCTGACGGCTGCACAGGCCTGGCCTGACGACGTGTTCAGCCGATTGCCGAAGAGGGTCGCCTATCCGGTGGCTGTCGGTGCGGTGACGGGCGCACATGGGATAGCGCTTGAGCAGGCGCTCGCTGCTTTTCTTCACGCCTATCTTTCCCAGGCGGTATCTGCCGGCATCCGGCTTGGTGTCGCAGGACAGAGGGATGGCGTTGCCATTCTCGCCGGGCTTGAAGCGCATGTGATGGATATTGCCGCGCGCGCTGCCCGCTCCAGCCTCGACGATCTGGGTTCGGCAACGGTTCAGGCCGACATTGCTGGGCTTCGCCACGAGACTCAGCAGACCCGGTTGTTCCGCTCCTGAGCAGGGAGATCGTCCCTGCATCTGCGTCATTTGACGGTGGCGGGAAGCTGGCGCTTCGCTATCATCCGACTTCGATTGGAGTAAGACACATGAAATCAAGAAACGGACCTCTGCGGGTCGGCATCGGCGGACCGGTTGGCTCGGGCAAGACGGCGCTGACGGAAAAGCTCTGCAAGGCGATGCGCGACGATTATTCGGTCGCCGTCGTGACGAACGACATCTACACGACCGAGGATGCCGAAGCACTGGTGCGCATGCAGGCGCTGCCATCAGACCGGATCGTCGGCGTTGAGACCGGCGGCTGCCCGCATACGGCCATCCGCGAGGATGCGACGATCAACCTGCAGGCCATTGCCAACCTCAACGAGCGCATTCCCGATCTCGACGTCGTCTTCATCGAATCCGGCGGTGACAATCTGGCGGCGACGTTCTCGCCTGATCTTGCCGACATCACCATCTATGTGATTTCCGTCTGCCAGGGTGAGGAAATTCCGCGCAAGGGCGGGCCGGGCATTACCCGATCGGATCTTCTCGTCATCAACAAGAAGGATCTGGCGCCTTATGTCGGGGCTGACCTCGAAGTGATGGACCGGGATGCAACGCGCATGCGCGCGACGCGTCCGTTCGTCTTTTCCGACATGAAGCGCGGTGATGGCATCAGTTCGATTGTCGACTTTCTGCGCGTGCAGGGCGGTCTTTAAGGGCTAGATACGCCTGAGCGTGTTGACGTCACTGATGGCGATGACGCGGCCGCGCACGGTCACGCCTGCGGATTTGAGCGTCGAAAAGGCGCGCGAGAGCGCCTCGGGGGCGAGCCCCAGCTTTCGGGCGAGCAGGTTCTTCGGGAATGGCAGCCGTAGCGAAGCCGCTGCGGCGCTCTCCTCTACGCAATGAGAGAGAATGTAATGTGCGACGCGTTGCGGTGCAGTCTGCATGCGGTCGTTGGCCAGGCATTCCATAGTTGCCAGCAGATGCAGCGACAGGCTGTGCATGATCGCGGTGCCGATCTGCGGGTATTCCGCCAAAAGAGCGCGCACCTTGCCGATATGGAAGCGGGCAAGCACCGTGTTGTCCATCGACTGGGCTCCGTAACGATAGGTGCCGCCGGCCTGGATCAGGCATTCGGCGAAGCTGTCGCCTGGCTCGCAGATACGGATATCTGCTTCCCTGCCTTCGCCGTTGAGGCGAAAGAGCCGGACGTAGCCCTCCAGCACGCTGTAGAAATAAACGCCGGGTTCGCCTTCCTGGAAGAGAATGTCGTGTGAAGCGGAAGAGATTACCGTGGAGCAGGCACGCAAGGCCTCGGCCTCAGCACCATTCAGCTCCGCAAAAATTCCAGCCCTTGAGAGCAGCGCCCGCTCGCGGCTGCCTGGCATCAGCATCCTGTTCATGTTCCGACCTCCGGCAGCGATCTACGCCACCAATTTTCCCCTGATGATGCCAGAATAGGGGAAGCAAGGCGCGAGGAAATTGATTTTGATCAAACGCTGGCGTTGCGCACCTCTATCGAGGTCTGTGATCGGTTGGAATGGTGAAGGACCACGCGTTTGGGTGTTCGCGGCCGCTCATCAACCGGCGCATGAACGGCAGGAAGACAAACAGGCGTTTACCGTGCTCGGTTTCTTCAGCGGGCTTGTTGTCGCGCGGGTTGCCCCAGCGATCCTCATAGAGATCCTTGAAAAGCGAACTGACCGGAATCATCGCTTCATTCTCCTGGTTGTTGAATCGATTCAAAACTCAGATGGAGTTTTTGAACCGATTCAATTCTGTTCCTCGACCGCCGTCCTGTCAAGTTTATTTTGAACCGATACAATCTTTTGCTAGAGTAGATCGGATTTTGGCGCCAGCAAGGAGCAGCTTTGGGCAAAGGGCATGTGAGACTGGCTGATGTCGCCAAGGCAGCAGGCGTATCGCAGGGCACGGCATCGAATGTTTTCAGCCGTCCGGACGTGGTGCGGGAGGAAGTACGCGAGCGGGTGCTCAAGGTCGCCCGGGAGCTCGGTTACAGCGGGCCTGACGTCAAGGGCAGGCTGCTGAGGGCAGGGCGGGTGAACGCAATCGGTGTCGCCGCCGTCGAGCCGCTCACCTATTTTTTCGATGATCCCTGGGCGCGTTCACTGATGACGGCGATCGGTGAAGTCTGTGATTCCAGCGGTACTGGGATCGCTGTCGTATCGGCGATGAACGAGGAGCGGCTTGCCTGGAACATCAACAGCGCGCTCGTCGACGGCTTCATTCTGCTTTGCGTGGAAGGCGGAGAGAGGCTCGTGGAACTCACCCGTCAGCGCCAGCTGCCGTTCATCGCGCTGGCGCTCGGCATCGAGGATGAGACGATCCCGGCAATCGGCATCGACAATGTGGCGGGCGGAGCGGCGGCTGCACGGCATCTGCTGGAGCTCGGGCACCGTGACATCGCGATCCTGTCGATCGGCGATGTCGATGGCCTTGTCGGCCCGGTGGCGCCTGAGCGTGTCGATCCCGAGATGGAGGCGACCCCGCGTGACCGCATGCATGGCTACTGGCAGGCGCTGGCCGAATACGGCATTCCTCGCGAAGCCGTTCCGATCCAGGGGACGCTGCATGACAGGCCAAGCACTATCATGGCCATGGAGACCCTGTTCTCTTCCGCCAGTCCGCCGACGGCCATTCTGGCAATGTCGGACAAGGTTGCGCTGTTTGCCATGCAGTGGCTCGCCGAGCGCGGGCTGAAAGTGCCGAAAGACGTATCCATCATCGGCTTCGACGGTGTGCCGGAAGCCGCAACCTCGCTTCCGCGCCTGACCACCGTCGCCCAGCCCTTTGCCGAAATTGCCCGCCGCTCGGTGACTGCGATCCTCGAAAATGCGTTGCCTGAGAACCACGAGGCGCTCAATCTCGAGCTTGTCGTAAGAGACAGCACGGCGCCGCCGCGATCGCGCTAATTCGAAAAACAAAAGGCCGGGTCGATGCCCGGCCTCTTGCGTTATGATTTCTGTCCTATTCAGCCGCGAAGGGCGGCAGGCGCAGCACGTTGGTGTCGTTGCCCGTCTTACGCTTGCTTTCCGGTCTTTCGATCGCGGTCAGGCGTTCCTCCAGCGAGTCGATGTCGCTGCGGTTCTCGCGGGCAGCGCGGGTGAGGTCGTCGCTCGACATCGGCAGGTCCTCCTTGTCTTTCTTGCCGACCAGACGACCGAAGATCCAGCCGAGGAGGCGGGAAAGATCGTCCATGATCAGGAAGAAGGAGGGCACGACGACAAGCGAGAGCACCGTCGAGACGATGATGCCGCCGATCACCGCGATCGCCATCGGTGCGCGGAACGAGCCGCCTTCGCCGACGCCGAGGGCGGAAGGCAGCATGCCGGCCGACATGGCGATCGAGGTCATGATGATCGGGCGGGCGCGCTTGCGGCCGGCTTCGACCATGGCCTCGACACGAGCCATGCCCTGGTGGCGCATCTCGATCGCGAAATCGACGAGCAGGATGGCGTTCTTGGTGACGATACCCATCAGCATCAGGATGCCGATCATGACCGGCATGGACAGCGGGTTGCTGGTGACGATCAGGCCTGCGGCCACGCCGCCGATTGCGAGTGGCAGCGAGAACAGGATGGTGAAGGGCTGGATGATATCCTTAAAGAGCAGGATCAGCACCGTCAGCACCAGGAGGAGACCCATCAGCATGGCGTTGACGAAGCTCTGCTGCATCTCCGTCTGCACCTTGGTGTCGCCGCTTTCAGCAAGGTGCACGGTGGCGGGAAGCTTGGCGTCGTTGACGATCTGGCGGAAGCGGGCCGAAGCCGTGTCGAGCGCCACGCCCTGCGGCAGGTCAGAGCCGATCGAGACGACGCGGTAACGGTTGTTGCGCTTGATCGAGCTCACACCTTCCGAATAGTCGATATTGGCGACGGTCGCGAGCGGCACGGTGCCGCCACTGGCCGTCTGGATCTTCAATGCCCGGATGGCGGCGAGATCGCGGCGCATGTCGAGTGAGGCCTGAACCCGGATCGGAATCTGGCGATCGTCGAGCGAGATCTTGGCAAGGGCCGCATCGACGTCGCCGATGGTGGCGACGCGGATCGTCTCGGAGATCTGCTGCGGCGTGATGCCGAGGCGAGCGGCCTCGTCCTTGCGCGGACGGACCTGCAGTTCCGGACGGGGAAGGGCGCCATCGGCGCTGACATTGGCCAGCAGCGGATCAGCTCGCAGCTTGGATTCCAGAATGCCGACCGCGTTATTCAGGTCCTCCTCGTTCTTGGAAAGGAAGTTGAACGAGAGGTCGCGTTCGCCGCGGTCGTTGAGCTTCAGGATATGGACGTCGGGAATGTCGCGCAGCTTGGCGAAGACTTCCTTTTCGATATCCCATTGCGGACGCTCGCGGCCGTGGACCTCCACCTTCGGCAGCATCGGGCCGATAACGGGGAGATGGCCGAGCACGTCATTGACCACCTTCTTGACCAGCGACTGGTCGAGCTTGTCGAGTGCGAGCGTGATGGTCGCTCGGCGCAGTTCGAGTTCGCCCTTCGGAGACGCGCCGCCGAGGACGAAGACGCTATCGACGCCGTTGATGTCCTTGACCCGGTCATAGATCGCATCCGTCGTCTTCTCCGTGTCGTCAAGCCGTGCGTTGGGCGGCAGTTCGACCGAAAGAACGATGCGCGAGGCATCTTCCGGCGGCAGGAAGCTGCCGGGCACCTGCATGAGCAACATGACAGAACCGACCAGAAAGCCGATCGCCACAAGCAACGTCGCATAACGCGTGTACCAGTGGCCGGTCGTGCCGCGTATGAGACGCGTGTATCCACGCATCAGCAGACCGTCATTGTCATGATGGTCTTCCATGCCGTCTTCGGCACGCATCAGATAGGCGGCCATCATCGGAGTGATGAGGCGCGCGACCATCAGCGAGAAGAAGACGGAGAAAGCGACCGTCAGGCCGAACTGGATGAAGTATTGACCCGGAATGCCCGGCATGAAGGAAACGGGCACGAAGACGGCGATGATCGTGAAGGTGGTGGCGATGACGGCAAGGCCGATTTCGTCCGCCGCTTCGATCGCCGCCCGATAGGGCGTCTTACCCATCTTGATATGGCGGGCAATGTTTTCGATTTCGACGATCGCGTCGTCGACGAGAATACCTGTCGCGAGCGTCAGAGCCAGGAAGCTGACGAGGTTCAGCGAGAAGCCCATCATGTCCATGACCCAGAAGGTCGGGATCGCAGAGAGCGGCAGCGCGATGGCTGAAATCAGGGTCGCGCGCCAGTTCCTGAGGAACAGAAGGACGACGATGACGGCGAGCAGCGCGCCTTCGAGCAGCGTATGAATGGCGGCTTCATAGTTGCCGTACGTGAAATAGACCGAATCGTCGATCATCTCGATCTTCACATTCGGGTTTTCGCTCCTGACCTTGTCGAGGCTCTGCGCCACGGTTTCGGCGACGCTGACTTCGCTGGCGCCCTTCGAGCGGAAGACGCCGAAGGTGACGACAGGCGTATCGTTGAAGCGCGAGAAGGATTTCGGCTCCTCGTAGGTGTCCTTGATGACGCCGAGATCGGATAGCTTGACGAAACGGCCACTTGGCAGCGCAATCGTCGTGTCTGCAAGCTCGGCGACATTGCGGGCGTCGCCGAGAACGCGGATCGCCTGCTCGCTGCCTGCCACCTGGCCGCGGCCGGAGCCGAGATCGACGTTGGTGCCGCGCAGTTGCTGGTTCACGCTTGCAGCGGTGATGCCATGGGCATCGAGCTTGCCGGGCGTGAGTTCGATGCGCACTTCGCGTTCGGCGCCGCCATAACGGTCGACGCGGCCGATGCCGGCCTGGCCCTGCAGCGCACGCTTGATCGTATCGTCGACGAACCAGGAGAGTTCTTCGAGCGACATATCAGGCGAGGAAACGGCGAAGGTCTGGATTGCCTGGCCCTCGACATCGACCTTGGTGACAATCGGTGTCTCGGCCGTTGCCGGCAGATCGCTGCGAATGCGGTCGATCGCGTCCTTGACGTCCTGTACAGCCTGTTCCGTCGGCACTTCCATCCGGAACATGACGTTGGTCTGCGAGCTGCCGTCGGTCACCGTCGACTGGATTTCGTCAATACCGGTGATCGAGGCGATCGCGTCTTCGATCTCCTTCGTCACCTGCATTTCGAGTTCCGCCGGCGAAGCACCGCTCTGCGTCACGCTGATCGAAACGAGCGGTACGTCGATGTTCGGGAAGCGCGTGATCGGCAGCTTGTTGAAGGACTGCATGCCGATGAATATCAACAGGCAGAAGGCCAGAAGCGGTGCGATCGGATTTCGAATGGACCAGGCTGAAAAATTCATCGGATGGTCTCTTTAGTTGGAAGCCGAAGGCTGTTCGCGCACCGGAGTGATGTGGTCGCCGTCGCGGACATAGGCGCCCGCCTTGGCCACGACTTCGTCGCCGGTCTTCAATCCACTTGTGATTTCGACATAGGCTCCATCCTGGATGCCGGTCTCGACTTTGGCGAATTTCACCACGCCATTCTCGACCCTGCGGGCGGAGGAGCCTTCACTGCCGGTGAGCACTGCCGTCAGCGGAAGGGACACGCCCTCAGTCTCGCGGACGATGATCTCGGCGCTGCCATACATGCCGGAACGCGCCTTGCTGTCATCGTCGATGGAGATATGGACGAGGCCGAGGCGGGTGACCGGGTCGACGGTCGGCGACACCAGGCGCACTGCGCCGGAAAGCTTCTCGCGGCTGCCGGAAAGCGAGATCGTCGCCTTCTGGCCGGCCATGATCCTGACGATGTCACTCTCGGCGACTTCGGCGACAAGCTCGATATCGCCGTCGCGGATAAGCGTGAATAGCGGATCGCCGTTGCCGGCGGCAATGGCGCCGACCTTGGCGTTCTTTGCCGAGACCGTGCCGGCGACCGGCGTCTTCACGTCGGTTCGAGCGAGCTTCAGATCCGCATCGGCAATCTGGCTGTCGAAGACCTTGAGGTCGGCTTCGGCGACTTCGATCGCCTGCTCGGCGGAAGCGACGCGCGCGTTGGCGGCGGCGGCGGTCGCATCGGCCTGTTCGACCTGGGCGGTCGAAACCGTGCCCTTCTTGCCCATTTCCTGGGCGCGAGCCTGCTGCTGCCTTGCCTGTTCGGCATTGGCCTGCGCCTCGATGAGCTGGGCGCGCAGCTGAGCGAGGCTTGCCTCGCCCTTGGCTTTCGTCGCCATCATCTGGCTCTTGGTCAGGACCAGAGCGTCATCGTTCAGCGTCGCCAGTGTGCTGTCGGCCTGAACCTTGTCGCCGACATCAGCCTTCAGACTGCGAATGGAGAGGCCTTCCACCTGCGGCTGGATATAGACTTCCTCGACGGGCTTGACCGTTCCGGTACCGATGACACGGTCGACGAGGGTGCGGTTCGCCGCTGTGGTGACGACGATTGCGGGCAGGTTCTGGGAGGCCTGGGCCTGCGTGGCCTGGGGTTCCTCGGCAAATACAGCCGGGGCCGCAAAAGTAGCGGCAAGAAGAGCCGAGGCCGCAAAAGCGGCGATGGGAAAAGTGGAGGCGCGTAGTAATGCGTGCGGCTTGAGTGCCATGCGTCGTCGTCCAATCTCTTGACGGGATCGGCCGAACTCGCGCGTTCTCAAACAGGCTCGCGGTCGGGCGAATGCCGTCTTCCAAATCTCAGAGGTATTTACCCGCATCCCGTTCGCCGGAACTTATGGTCCCAATCCGGCAAATCCGGCTAGTACGTGGTATTGATTTGCTCCACGTGCAAGCCCGGCAGAAAATAATTCCCCATGAGATACCATTAATTACCATTGCGATGCCCATCAATCACCTAAGGGTTATGTGAACATGACGATGATTGATCGGCCCGCACAAGGTTTGACGTTTGACGCCTGACAAATGCGACAGTTGCAAGGCGATTTTTTCCATCGAGTGCAAAAAACAGAAACGCGCGGGAGATTCTCCCGCGCGCGTTGCATTTCGGCATCGATATGCTGCTACTTGGCGGCAGCGTCCGTGATGTCGTGGGTCCAGGCGCCCGACGGCTCCTTGTTGACGATTTTCTGGTCGAGCAGGGCCTTGGCCGTGCGGTCATAGAGCGTGGTGTCGAGCTTGCCGGTACCATCCCCGATCAGCTTGGCGACTTCGCCCATCATCCGCTTCTGGTGGTTTTCGTCCTGGCCGCCGGCGTCGACGACGATCCCGGCTGCATCGTCAGGATTTTCCATCGCGTATTTCCAGCCCTTCATGGAAGCGCGGACGAACTTGACCATCTTTTCCTTGAAGGCCGGATCCTTCAGCTTGTCTTCCATTGCATAAAGGCCGTCCTCAAGAAGGTCATTGCCCATGGCGGTATAGTTGAAGACCACAAGGTCTTCCGGCTTGAGGCCGGCATCGATTGCCTGCCAGTATTCGTTATAGGTCATGACGGAGATGCAATCGGCCTGCTTCTGCAGCAGCGGCTGCACGTCGAAGCTCTGCTTCAGCACGGTCACGCCGTCAGCACCGCCATCGGTCTTGAGGCCCAGCTTGTTCATCCAGGCGAAGAAGGGATATTCGTTGCCGAAGAACCAGACGCCGAGCGTGTGGCCCTTGAAGTCGGCTTCGGTCTTGATCGGACCATCCTTGCGGCAGATCATTTCCATGCCGGATTTCTGATAGGGCTGGGCGATATTGACGAGCGGAACGCCCTTTTCGCGGGCGACCAGCGCGCCGCCCATCCAGTCGACGATCACATCGGCGCCGCCGCCGGCAATCACCTGTTCCGGCGCGATGTCGGGGCCGCCCGGCTTGATATCGACGTCGAGGCCTTCTTCTTCGTAATAGCCCTTGTCCTTGGCGACGTAATAACCGGCGAACTGCGACTGGGTGACCCATTTCAGCTGCAGCGTCACCTTGTCGGCGGCCATTGCATGGGCCGCGGCAAGCGACATCGCGCTCGCCATCATTGCAACCATCAACTTTTTCATTTTCTTTTTTCCCTCTGAAGTTATGCCCAGGCCGCTATGGGAGGCCGGGGCGCGCCTAACCACCACGGATAGACGGATGCCAGAACGTCACCGCCCTCTCGGCAAGGGCGACGACACCATAGAAGATCGAGCCTGCAAGCGCCGCGACGGCGATCTCGGCCCAGACCATGTCGACATTCATGCGGCCCATCTCGGTGGAGATGCGAAAGCCCATGCCGACGATCGGCGTCCCGAAGAATTCCGCAACGATGGCACCAATCATCGCCAGCGTCGAGTTGATCTTCAGTGCGTTGAAAATGAAGGGCATTGCGGCGGGAAGCCGGAGCTTCAGCAGCGTCTGCCAATAGTTGGATGCGTAGGTGCGCATCAGGTCGCGCTCCATGTTGCCGGAGGCGGCGAGGCCGGCGACCGTGTTCACCAGCATGGGGAAGAAGGTCATGATGATGACGACGGCGGCCTTTGACTGCCAGTCGAAGCCGAACCACATGACCATGATGGGTGCGACGCCGATGATCGGCAGCGCGGACACCATATTGCCGATCGGCAGCAGGCCGCGACGCAGGAAAGCGAAGCGGTCAGCGAGGATGGCAACCACGAAGCCGCTCGTGCAGCCGATGACGTATCCGATGAGGACCGCTTTGAAGATCGTCTGCCTGATATCTTCGCCAAGGGTTGGCAGCGAGCCTGATATGCGCGCCCAGATCGCGCCTGGCGGCGGCAGGATGACGAAGGGAATGCCGAGGCCGCGCGTGGCCGCTTCCCAGATGATGAGGATCCAGGCGCCGAAAATGGCGGGAATCAGCAGGCGCAACAACCATTTGCCGACAGGCGTTGGCGGCTGGAGTTCGGACAGTTCCGTGACGCAGCGCGAGGCAAGCAGCCAGCCTGCGGCAAGCAGCAGGAAGAAGGAGAGGGTGGCAAAGCGCTCGTTGCCCGAGAGCGTGTTGAGCAACAGCCAGGCTGCGCCATGGGCGCCGATGAAGAGGACCGTGGCGGTGAGCGCTCTGGATATGGGCGCGAAGGAAATCAGCGCCGCGGCGACGACGAACAGGGTGATCAGCGTGGTCGTCATGGATGATGGAGGCTCAGAGGCTCCGGCCGCATAGAGAGGCAGCGTGAACATGGCCGCTATGGCGCAGAGGAGGGCGACCAGGCCCTGCCAGGAAAGCGTCATCTGTTTCATGCCGGTCTCCCGCCCATGGCGCGATCGACGATCTTCGCAACGAGGCCGACGATCGTGACGAGGATCGCCGCGAGGACCGAACCTGCGACCAGTGCCGCCCATATGTCGATGGTCTGGCTATAATAGGAGCCGGCAAGCAATTTCGAGCCGATGCCGGCAACAGCGCCGGTCGGCAGTTCGCCGACGATGGTACCGACCAGGCTTGCGGCGATCGCCACCTTCATCGACGTGAAGAGGAAGGGAATGGAGGCGGGCACGCGCAGCTTCCAGAAGGTTTGTGCGGCGGTGGCATTATAGGTGCGCATCAAATCCAGATGCATGACCTCGGGCGACCGCAAGCCCTTCACCATGCCGACGGCGACCGGGAAGAAGGAGAGATAGGTCGATATCAGCGCTTTGGGGATCAGGCCGGTGATGTTGATCGAGCCGAGAACGACGATGATCATGGGCGCAACCGCCAGGATGGGCACGGTCTGCGAGGCAATGATCCAGGGCATCAGGCTGCGGTCCAGCGCCTTGATGTGGATGATGGCAACGGCAATGACGATACCGAGCAGCGTGCCGAAGGCAAAGCCGAGTGCGGTGGACGAGAGGGTGACGCCTGCGTGATAGACGAGGCTGCGATTGCTCGAGAGCTTTCTGAGGAAGGTGTTTTCGAACACATTCTGCGCCACCTGATGCGGCGCCGGCAGGACGGGTTTCGGCTGGGAGAGCGTCTTGCCGACAAATTCCATCGTGGTCGAGGTGATGCTGTTGCGCGTATCCATGTCGCGCTGAAACGGCGTGTTCAGGATGACGGCTGCGACATACCAGATCGCGACCAGCACCAGCAGGATTGTGAGGACGGGGACGATCTTGTCCTTGAAGGTGTCGGGTTTCATGCGGCGTCCCTCCACTTGGGGAGGTTGAGGTTGCCCCACCCTGTTCCGCCGGCAACCGGATGCAAAGCCTTACTGCTCATAACTATGCCCCGCCCTCAGCCCTTCGCGCACACGATGGGCGATTTCCAGGAATTCCGGGGTTTCACGGATATCGAGTGGACGCTCGCTTGGCAGGGTCGAGTCGATCACGTCCGTCACGCGGCCGGGGCGGGGCGACATGACCACGATCTTGGTGGAGAGATAGACCGCCTCCGGAATGGAATGGGTGACGAAGCAGATTGTCTTGTTGGTGCGCGCCCACAGCTTCAGAAGGGCTGCATTCAGGTGGTCGCGGACGATTTCGTCCAGCGCCCCGAAGGGTTCGTCCATCAGCAACAGATCTGCATCGAAGGCAAGCGCGCGGGCGATCGAGGCGCGCTGCTGCATCCCGCCCGAGAGTTGCCAGGGGAATTTCTTGTTGAAGCCTGAGAGTTCAACGAGATCGAGCGCATCGGCAATGCGCTTCTTCCGGTCGGACCTCGAATAGCCCATGATCTCCAGAGGCAGGGCGATGTTCTTTTCGATCGTGCGCCAGGGATATAGCGCCGGCGCCTGGAAGACGTAGCCATAGGCGCGCGCCTTGCGCGCCTCTTCCGGCGTCATGCCGTTGATGGCGATCTCGCCCGATGTGGTGCGTTCGAGATCGGCGATGACACGCAGGAAGGTCGTCTTGCCGCAGCCGGAGGGACCGATGAAGGAGACGAATTCGCCCTTGCGGATATCGAGATTGACATTGCTCAGCGCATGCACCGGCCCGTCATTCGTCTGGTAGGTGAGACAGAGATCCTTGGCGGATACGACGGAGGGTGCTTGCATCAATAAACCAGTCTTGTTTTCGCCGCGCCTGCGCGGTTTTCCATGATATCATCGCCGCCGGCCTTTCCGGCAGCACAGTCCTTGGAGGATGAGGATGGACGCAAAATCAAAGCCCACCTGCCATATTGTTCGCCCCAACCACACCTATGACGGCAAGCAGGGGCTCAGCTATTTCGAGGGTATTGCGGCCGAAACCGTGGGCGCGAAGGGCATCTGCATGCATCTTCTGACGATCCCGCCCGGCGTGCGCGCCAAGGCGCATCTGCATGAGGCGCATGAAACGGCGATCTACATGCTCTCCGGCGAGGCCCATACCTGGTACGGCGACAAGCTTGAAAACCATGTGATCGTGCGCGCCGGCGAGCTTTTTTATATTCCGGCCGGCGTGCCGCATCTCCCGGCAAACCTCAGCAGTACGCCGTGCACGGCGATCATTGCGCGCACCGATCCGAACGAGCAGGAGAGTGTCGTCCTGCTGCCCGAGCTCGATCAGCTGGTGCCTGCGTGAGGCTATTTGCATAGCGGCAGCGGCCCCCACTTGATATTGGCATCCGAGGCAAGCCCGATCGTATAGCCTTTCGGGCCAGACGTGATCCTGGCGGTATCGTCGGAGCTGCTTTCTTCGCCTTCTGCCTGGCAGGCAACGGTTGCGGAGAAGTTCTTGCCCTCGGTCTTCAAGATCTTCTTGACCTCGCAATAGGACGCAGCCGTGGTGATGGCCTCCGATGTCAGCAGGAAGAAGTTGTCGGAGCCGGTGCTTTCGCCGGTCTTGGCATAGGCGCAGCCATCCTTGTTGCCGTAACTGCCCTTGATGGGCAGCGTATCTGCATTTGCCGCAGTGGAAAGAGCGGCCAGGCAGACGATTGTCAAAAGCAGATGGCCGCGCATCAATATCATACCCCGCTTGCCGGGATGCCCGTACGCTCGACCTTGCGCGGAGCCGTGATCTCCTTCCAGGTCGACAGCGCCTTGCTGACGGCGGTAACCGGCTCGCGCTTGACGAATTCACCGTGGCCCGAGCGGGTCTTAACCGTATCCTCCTCGATGGCCACGACGCCGCGCGTCAGCGTGTAACGCGGCAGGCCGGTGACTTCCTTGCCCTCGAAGACGTTGTAATCGATCGCCGATTGCTGGCGCTTCGACGAAATGGTTTTGGAGCGCTTCGGATCCCAGACAACCAGATCGGCATCGGCGCCGACGAGGATGGCGCCCTTCTTCGGGTAAATGTTGAGGATCTTGGCGATGTTGGTCGAGGTGACGGCGACGAATTCATTCATCGTCAGACGGCCGGTATTGACGCCATAGGTCCAAAGCATCGGCATGCGGTCTTCGAGGCCGCCGGTGCCGTTCGGGATCTTGGTGAAATCACCGACGCCGAAGCGCTTCTGCGCCGTGGTGAAGGCGCAGTGATCGGTCGCCACCACCTGTAGCGAACCGGAGGCGAGGCCCGCCCAGAGGCTATCCTGATGCTGCTTGTTGCGGAAGGGCGGGGACATGACGCGGCGGGCGGCATGATCCCAGTCCTTGTCGAAATATTCGGTCTCGTCGAGCGTCAGGTGCTGGATCAGCGGCTCGCCATAGGCGCGAATGCCCTTCTGGCGGGCGCGGCGGATCGCTTCATGCGCCTGTTCGCAGGAGGTGTGGACGATATAGACGGGGCAGCCGGCCATGTCGGCGATCATGATAGCACGGTTGGTGGCTTCGCCCTCGACTTCGGCCGGGCGCGAATAGGCATGGGCCTCCGGGCCATTATTGCCTTCCGAGAGCAGCTTGGCCGACAGCGAGGCGACGACATCGCCGTTTTCGGCATGGACGAGCGGCAGGGCGCCAAGCTCGGCGCAGCGCTGGAAGGAGGCGAACATCTCGTCGTCATTCACCATCAGCGCGCCCTTGTAGGCCATGAAATGCTTGAAGGTGTTGATGCCCTTGTCCTGAACGATGGTCTTCATCTCGTTGAAGACCTGCTCGCCCCACCAGGTGATCGCCATGTGGAAGGAATAGTCGCAATTGGCGCGGGTGGACTTGTTGTCCCACATGGTCAGCGCTTCGAGCAGCGACTGGCCGGGCGAGGGAAGGGCGAAGTCGACGACCATGGTCGTGCCGCCGGAAAGGGCCGCCCGCGTGCCGCTCTCGAAATCGTCGGAGGAATAGGTGCCCATGAAGGGCATTTCGAGATGGGTGTGCGGGTCGATGCCGCCGGGCATGATGAAACAGCCTGTGGCATCAAGCACTTCGTTGCCGGAAAGGTTCGGGCCGATCTCGACGATCTTGCCGCCGTCAATCTTCACATCCGCCTTGTAGGTGAGGTCGGCCGTGACGATGGTGCCGTTCTTGATGACTGTAGTCATGGCTGCTGCTCCTTTTCCTAGCTGTTACTGCTCGACTGCCATCGTGGGCGTGCCACTTCGCAGGAGCGCTGCGCCTTTGGTGATGAGGCGGTAAACTGCATCTTCACTCAGTTCATCGTGCGCGTCATGCTCTTCCTCGTAATACCAGTCGGGTTGGCCAACGACATCAGCGCCGCCGACTGACAATGACCAGAAACCGTCGCTTTCGCGAAAGTAGAAATCCTTGCCGTCGATCAGCCCAGTCGACTGTACGGGGTGGCTGCCCTGGGGGCGTTTGATCAGCATCCCGGGCATGGAAGGGCCGAGTTCGATGCGAACGACACGGGGTCCAGGTCCATAGACATAATAGGTTTGAAGGGGTGCATTTGGGTCGTGGTCATCTGAATTGGCCAGTTGAACCCCCGAAGGTTTATATCGCCAAAAGCTCGATATTTGCGGAAGGCTGATCCGCTTGCCTGCTGCATCGATGCCAATGTAGAAGACCTCCACACTGGGGACGTCGCCCCACGGTCCTTCAGTCATTGGCGTCGCATTGGCGGTGGCCCATGCGAGATCGTCGGCAGTTCGTTGAATTCCGAACTTAAAGGCATCGGCATAGTCGAGATAAGTCGTTGGCAAGTCTGACGCCATCACGCGACGATCTCCGCCGTCTCTACCACAGCATGGAACAGCACATCGGCGCCAGCCGTTGCCCATTCCTTGGAAATCTCCTCAGCCTCGTTATGCGAAAGACCACCCACACATGGGCACATGACCATGGTGGCGGGTGCGACCTTGGCGGCCCAGCAGGCGTCGTGGCCAGCGCCGGAGATGATGTTCATGTGGGAGTAGCCGAGGCGTTCGGCGGCGGAGCGGACCGAGGTGACGAGCTTTTCGTCGAAGGTGACCGGCTCGAAATGGCCGATCGCCTCGACGGAACAGCCGACGCCTAGCGCATTGCAGATCTTGGGCGCCTCGGCCTCGATCTTTGCCCGCATGCGGTCGAGCTTGGCCTTGTCGGGCGAGCGGATATCGACGGTGAAGACCACCTTGCCTGGCAGCACGTTGCGGGAATTCGGCGAGAAGAAGACCTGGCCGACACCGCCGACGGCGCCAGGCTGTTCGCCCATTGCGACACCCTGCACCATTTCCAGGATGCGCGACATGGCAAGGCCGGCATTGACGCGCATGTTCATCGGCGTCGAGCCGGTATGGGCTTCCTTGCCGGTCAGCGTGAATTCCAGCCACCACAGGCCCTGACAGTGGGTGACGACGCCGATCTGCTTGTCTTCGGCTTCGAGGATCGGGCCCTGCTCGATGTGATATTCGAAATAGGCGTGCATCTTGCGGGCGCCGACTTCCTCGTCACCGACCCAGCCGATGCGTTTCAGTTCGTCGCCGAAGAGATTTCCTTCGGGATCCTTGCGGTTATAGGCGAAATCCAGGCTGTGCGCGCCGGCAAAGACGCCGGAGGCCAGCATGGCAGGCGCAAAGCGCGCACCTTCCTCATTGGTCCAGTTGGTAACGACGATGGGGTGCTTCGTCTTGATGCCGAGATCGTTCATTGTCCTGACGATTTCAAGTGCGCCGAGCACACCGAGGACACCGTCATATTTGCCGCCGGTCGGCTGCGTATCGAGATGCGAGCCGACATAAACGGGGAGAGCGTTCGGATCGGTGCCGGAGCGGGTCGCAAACATCGTGCCCATCTTGTCGACACCAAGCGTCATGCCAGCGTCTTCGCACCACTTGCGGAAGAGGCTACGGCCCTCCGCGTCCGAATCCGTCAGCGTCTGGCGGTTGTTGCCGCCGGCAATTCCCGGGCCAATTTTCGCCATGTCCATGAGACTGTCCCAGAGACGGTCCCCGTTGACGCGCATGTTTTCGCCTGGCGCTGCCACCATGATTGAAAGTCCTCACCTGTTTTGCGGCAGTCATGCAAAGTACATGCCGCCATGTTCCCGTGGTCAAATCCAGCTGCTGCTTTCTGTTCTGTTCAGCGCCGGAAAATCGCCAGTTGCCTTTGTTTTTTATCTGGCAGATAATTTGACCGATTGGTAAACATTACAACTTCCATCGCCGCGCTCAAGACGAAAATCACGAAAAACAGCTAGAAAATACCGGCAAAAAATACGGGCAGTTGCCTTTTAAAGCGGCAGGAGGGCCGTTCTTCGAATCTTGAGCGAAGAAGTTGAATTTCAAGGGGAAAAGAGCGGATGGCCATACCGAGAGCGGCGAAGACACTTCGGCGGACACGGATCCAGGAAGAGAAGGAAGAGCAAATCCTGGAAGCGGCGCTCGATGTGTTTTCGGTCAGCGGCTTTCGTGGCTCGACGATAGACCAGATCGCCGAAGTGGCCGGCATGTCGAAGCCGAACCTGCTCTACTATTTCCGCACCAAGGAGGCGATGCACCGGGCGCTGATCGACCGGGTGCTCTTCAACTGGCTGGAGCCGCTCAGGGCCTTCGATGCGGAAGGCAATCCGGAATCGGAGATCCGCAGCTATATCCGTCGCAAGCTTGAAATGGCGCGCGATTTCCCCAGGGAAAGCCGGCTCTTCGCCAACGAGATGCTGCAGGGTGCGCCGCATGTTCTCGATATGCTGAAAGGGCCGCTAAAAGAGCTGGTCGACGAAAAGGCGGCGGTCATCCGCACCTGGATCAAAAGCGGTAAGATCGCCCGTTGCGACCCCTATCACCTGATCTTCTCGATCTGGTCGACGACGCAGCACTATGCCGATTTCGACGTGCAGGTTCGCGCCGTGCTCGGCGAAGCGCATTCCGGCGACGGCCGCTTCGAGGATGCGGCGCGTTTCCTGGAGCAGCTCTTCATAAGCGGGTTGCGGCCGGACTGAGCTGCCGATCGGCGGTCTAACGGTTACGCGTTTGTTCGAATTTCTTCAGAGCTTGGCCGGAAGCGAAATGCGGACAAGAATGTCCGTCACCCCCTCGATCGTGTAGGGCTTCTGCAGGATCGGTGCATCCGAATGGCTGTGGGCCTGCGCTATACCCTCGCCGTAACCTGTCGCGAAGACGAAGGGCACGTTGTTGGCGGCCAGCCGGTCGGCAATCGCGAAACTGGTTTCGTCACCGAGATTGACATCGAGAAGTGCCAGATCGAAGGACTGGCCGGCGAGGAATTCCATCGCATCGGCAACGCTTGGCGCTGTTGCGACTTCCGCGCCCAAGCGGCGCAGAATGTCTTCGCCATCCATGGCGATGATGAGGTTATTCTCGACCAGCAGCACATTGAGACCAGCGAGCGGTTCCTTGTCTGAAGCAACGACCTTGCCTGCCGCGGTTTCGACAGGCGCAGAAACGGGGTGTTCGTCTGCCGAGCTGACTGTTTCAACATACCTCGCCGGGATCGAGAAATCGGCTTCCAGCCCTTCTTTGATGTAGCGGATCTCAGCCTTGCCGCCGAGATCGTAGGGGATGGAGCGGCGAATGATCGTCGAGCCGAAGCCCTGACGCTTGGGCTCGGTGACCGGAGGGCCATTCCTTTCCCGCCAGCCTATATTGAGATTGCCTTCTTCATCCCTCAGCCAGCCGAGATCGACAAAGCCGGATCCCGACAGGCTTCCATATTTGGCGCTGTTGGTAACCAGCTCGTGGAAGACAAGCGCCGTCGTCGAAAAGGCCTGCGGCTCCAGCAGCACGTCTTCGCCGGTCATCCTGATACGCTCGGCGTTCTTGCCGAGATAGGCGGCGGCTTCGGCCAGCAGCAGCTGCCGCAGCGAAGCCGGCGCCCAGTGGTCGCGGGTGATCTGGTCGTGGGCTCTGGAGAGCGACTGGACGCGGCCTTCGAGCTGCCGGACGTAATCCGGCAGGCTGATGGCCGATGATTGCGATTGTCGGATCAGACCGCCGATGAGGCCGAGAATATTGCGGACACGATGGTTCAGCTCGGCGATCAGCAGCTCCTGCCGCTCGTTGGCGAGCTGGCGCGCCATGCTCGCTTCGTCCGTCAGGCGCAGAACCACCTCGATCAGGGTCACGCGGATCGTTTCTGCCACGCGACGCTCGGCTTCGGTGAAGGGCAGGGAGCGGCCGCGTACCAGCTCGGACCAGGCCTCGAAACTCTTGCGCGGGGTAAGCCGCGGACCGTTCGGGCCATATTCCACCGGCTTGTGCGGATCGCCGGCCCAGCGGACGGTGCGCACGATCTCCTGACGAAACAACACGACATAGTCGCGCGGCGAACGGGAGATCGGAATGGCGAGCATGCCCGCCACGGCATCATCGATTTCGATATCGGGATAGGTCTCCGCAAGCCGGTCCACCGCATAGACCCGGCCGGCAGCATTGCGATTGAGGTGGCGGATGAGAGCGGCAAAGCTCTTCTCGTCCGGACCGAGGCCGGCAATCGCCAGCCGTCCATTGATCCAGACGCCGATACCATCTGCGGGAATGGCGTCCGCCAGGGCATCGATCAGCCAGGTCGGATCGTCGAGCAGGCTTGCATTGTCGGCAACGGACGTCAGGAGCCGGTCGGCGATGCGACGTGCCTTGGTCTCGTAGTCAAGCGCCAGGCGTCGCTCGCGGCTTTCGAGGCGGGATGCGAACATCTGGCCGAAGAGTTCGGCAGTGGAGCGGCTTTCGGCCGAAGGCAGGCGTTCACTATAATGATGGCAGGCAAACAGGCCCCAGAGCTTGCCATCGACGACGATGGAGATCGAGAGTGAGGCGCCGACGCCCATATTGGCGAGATATTCGATATGGATGGGCGACACCGAACGCAGCACCGACATCGAGAGATCGAGGGGCCGGCCATGTTCGTCGAGTTCGGGCAGGATCGGAACCGGTGTCGCGTTGATGTCGGCAATGATGCGGAACAGATTGCGCAGATAGAGCGCGCGCGCCTGCACAGGAATATCCGAGGCAGGATAGTGCAGGCCGAGGAACGAGCCGATGCCCGGCCGGGCAGCCTCCGCCACGACCTCACCGGAACCGCTGTCATCAAATCGGTAGACCATGACGCGGTCGAAACCGGTGAGGGCGCGGGCCTGCCGTGCGCCTTCGCGAAAAAAGGCTTCCAGCGTTTCCGTTTGATCAAGACGTGACATCATGCTGCGGATTGAGAGCGACGGGGCGCTGGATTGGCCTTCGTTGCAGCGCTCGCCTTCGATGATGACCTGGCCGTGACTCACATGCACTGCGACGTCGAAACGCTGAGGGTCTGATGTCAGGGCAATGCCGAAAATGCGTTCGACGGTATCGGGGCCGCGCAGGGTTGCAAGCTTGTTGCGGAGGGCGTGGAGAGCTTCGGGCACAATGATCGACGACACGGGCCGGCCCGCGGCTTCGCTGTGAGTTATGCCCAGGAATTCGGCGAGATTTGCCGAGGCCCGAGTGACGATCCAGTCAGAGGATACCGCAAGCAGAAAACCGAAGGGCTGGACGGAACCGAGTTGATGGATCGGCTCGCGGTCGCAATTGGTCAGATCGACAGGTCCGGTCGCATTGCTCATCAGACAGCTTCCAGTTCGAGTTGCGCAGCCTTCAGAAAGAGATCGAAAACGCCGCGCGCAGCCGCAACCGCGGCTGCCATATCGTCAATGCCGCTGGTATCAAGACGTTCCATAAACGCGCGCATCGAACCCTTCGGACCGTGCGGGCTGAGGTAGCTGCTCGGCAGGTCATCAGGCACGGCTTTTGCCAGCATGGCGCCGCCAAGCTTCGATCCTTCCAGCACATAGACCGCGCCCCAGAGCGCGGCCCCGCCGCGTAGATCGGGCCTGGCAAGAAGCGGAGGCGGGGGCTCCTGGAGTTCGGCCATATCGGCAAGAAGAAGGTGCGCGCGCCGTCGCTCCGGCCAATCCGGCAGCAGCTGCTCGATACCGGCCTGCTCCAGGGCGGCTTCGACGGACGGAACCACGCGGGCATGGGCGCGCAAGAAGGTTTTATAGGTCCTGATATCGAAGAGGCTGAAATTGCCGAAAAGGGCGTCCACCCCGGCATGGCAATCTGCTGTTTGTGCACGAAGGGCACTGCGAAGTGACATGCTGACCGTGTTCCAAGTAATGTCGCATAGTATGCCGGCCGGATAGGGTCGGCGAAACTAGCGATATACGGCAGCCTCTGCTTATTTCCAGAGAAACCTATAGAAAAACATGGATTTCGGCGTGCTTGGCAATCCGATTTCTCCGGATCTGTCTGCCATGACTGGTTGTCTATGGTGTCATCCGTCGCCGGCACGAGAAGCATGTCCGGTGACGGATGAAATTTTCCTTCGCCGCGGGGATCCCGGATCAGGCGGCGGCGCTTGCCTCGCCTTCAAAGGCGAGACCTTCATCGGCCCAGCCGGTCAGCCCGCCGATCATCAGCTTGACGGAGAGGCCGAGACGGGAGAGGCGCAGGGCGGCCTTGTCGGCGCCGTTGCAATGCGGGCCGGCGCAGTAGACCACGAAGAGCGTATCGGAGGGCCATTCCGACATGCGGTGCGCGGTCATCTTGCCATGCGGCAGATTGAGGGCGCCCGGCACATGCGACTGCGCAAAGAGTGCGGGCGAGCGCACATCGAGCAGCACGAAATCGACCTTGCCGGAGGCGGAGGCGGCGTTCACGTCGGAGCAATCGGTCTCGAAGGCGAGCTTGCCGGCGAAATGATCGGCGGCGGATTCGGGAGAAGCGGCAGGGATATCGGAGACGGGGCTTGGCATAGGTCTTGTCCTTTCCTGGTTGCTGTTGCAGCCGATCATTGCCGATGCTACGGATGGGCGAAATTGGCCATCGTGACTGACAGCGTAAAGATCATGCCAAAATCGGATCTCCATCGAACGCAGGGACCACATGTGGTGGCGCTCGCCTATGACGGGCTCTGCACCTTCGAATTCGGCATTGCCTACGAGGTTTTCGGCCTGTCGCGGCCGGAGATGGGGGAGGGCTGGTATCGCTTCTCCGTCGCCGGTATCGAGCCGGGACCGCTGCGCGCTGCCGGCGGGCTGACGGTTGCTGTCGATCACGGGCTGGAACTGCTCGATAAGGCAGATCTCATCATCGCGCCGGGATGGCGGGCGATCGATGCGCCGGTGCCGGAGCCGCTGACATCAGCCTTGCGGGCAGCACATGAGCGCGGTGCACGCGTCATGTCGCTCTGCTCGGGTGTTGCCGTGCTTGCGGCATCCGGCCTGCTGGCCGGACGGCGGGCGACGACGCACTGGCGCTATGTCGCCTCGATTGCCGAGCGCTACCCCGACATCGCGCTCGATGCCGATGTGCTGTACATGGACCAGGGCAACATCCTGACGGCGGCCGGCAGTGCGGCGGGCATCGATCTCTGCCTGCATGTGGTGCGCGGCGATTTCGGCCCCGATGCCGCCAACAGCGTGGCGCGACGGCTCGTCGTGCCGCCGCATCGCGAAGGCGGGCAGGCGCAGTTCATCGCCGCTCCCGTGCCGGAAGAGCGCGAGGGCATTCGCCTCGGGCCGCTGATCGAGTGGATGCGCGAGCGGTTGTCCGAAGACCAGCCCATCAGCCTGCTTGCCGACAAGGCCGGGATGAGCATGCGCACCTTCCAGCGCCGCTTCGAGGCGGCGACGGGCGACAGCGTCGGCGAATGGCTGCTGAAGGAGCGGTTACGGCATGCCCGCGATCTCTTGGAGAAGGAGCTTGCGGTGTCGCTCGACGATATTGCGCTTGCCAGCGGCTTCGGGACGCTTGCAACCATGCGCCACCATTTCCGCCGGCGGCTTGGCACCAGCCCGAGCACTTATCGGAAGTCGTTCGGCAATTAATACGTCCCAGGCTTGCATTTGTTTTTTGCATCGCTTAAAGGGGCGGCATCATTTGTTTCTGGAAAGGGAGCGCACGATGACAAAAATCTCAGCACGCCCCGAGAGGGTTTCGGCGTAACTCAGCCTCTGGGCTGACGCATGCCGGTTGACCATCGCCGTCTGCGCGATGAAAGACCATTCATATCCAGAGTTCATTATCATGGGCAATTCCATCGGGGGCGGAAGCTCCCCGACGACGCAGGCCAATGCGCCTGCGCTCATCCATCATTTCTTTTCCGGCCGCACCTGGATCGAAGGCGCGGCGCTAGATCAACTTGGCGAAATGTCCCGTCTTCCGGGCGTTTCGCAGATCGCTGCCTTTCCGGATTTGCATCCCGGCAAATATGGCGCAACCGGTGTCGCATTGGCGTCCGACCGGCTGCTTCCGTTGCTTATCGGCAATGATATTGGCTGCGGCATGTCGCTTTTCCAGCTCGATCTGCCGCTGCGCAAACTGAAGATCGATAAGGCGGCGGAACGGCTTCGCCAGCTTGAGGCTGAGGAGATCGGCGATGCCGCTGTCTTGCTGGAGGAGGCGCGCCTGCCAGCCTCCCTGGCGCCGGATGCACTCGGTACGATTGGCGGCGGCAACCATTTTTGCGAGCTGCAGGCCATCGATACGCTTGGCGATGGCGGTGCTTCCGCTGCTCTGGATGGTCAGGCTCTCTACCTGCTTGTCCATTCCGGCTCGCGTTCCCTCGGTGCTGCAGTCTTTTCCGAGGCTATCAGCGCTCATCCCGATCTTGCGGCCGGGCTCGTGCCGGGTTCACAAGATGCTGTCACGTGGCTTGCAAGTCATGACCAGTGCGTTGTCTGGGCATCGCTGAACCGTCGACTGATCGCAGCACGGGCAGCCGCCGCATTGCGTGCGGATCTGCGCCTCGTCGCCGATGTGCCGCACAATCTCGTCCGGTCTTCCGGACGTGATTTCGTGCATTACAAGGGGGCCGCGGCGGTCACGCCGGGGGAACTCGCGCCTATCGCCGGATCGCGTGCGAGCCTCAGCTATGTGGTTTGCCCGACAGCGGATGTATCCCGTTCGCTCGGCGGCATATCGCATGGGGCCGGTCGCAAATATGACCGGGCCAGCATGCATGGGCGGACAGGCCGTAACAGGTCCGAGCGTGAGCAGCTGCTGCGCAATGTCTGGGGCGGCATCGCCATTTGCGATGACCGGGCTCTCGTCGTCGAAGAGGCGGCGTCCGCCTACAAGGATGCGGGGCAGGTGGTTGCCGATCTCGAAAACGAAAAGCTGGTGAGCGTCGCTGCCAGCTTCCGGCCGCTCGTCACCTTTAAAAAGGCGGTGGACGAAGCCGAGGTCGAGCAGCGTCGCCGCAAGCCGGAGTACCGTCGGGAAGGAGGGCGTAGCCGTGAGCGCTATTGATCTCCTTATCACGTCGGGCAACGGTCCGGTCGAGTGCCGGATCGCCGTCTCCGCGCTTCTACGCATCCTTGAAGACGAGGCGAAACAGCAAGGGTGCGTCGTCCATGTCAACCTCGGGCCTATGCCGGATCATCATGGTGCGAAGTCGGCGATCGTCACTATCGAGGGCGAAGCGGCACAGCGGATTGCAACAGGCTATTGCGGTACGATCCGCTTCACCTTCAAGAGTGGGGTCCGCCCCGGCCACAAGCGGCAAAACTGGTATGTGGCCGTGCGGCGCATCGATCTTCCGGCTGAAGGTGTTGCGGTGACGATCGATCCTGCCGACCTGCAGTTCGAGACGTTGCGGGCAGGCGGGCCTGGCGGGCAGCACCAGAACACGACCGACAGCGCTGTTCGCGCCTTGCATCGCCCGAGCGGTCTCGTTGTGACGGCCCGGGACGAGCGCTCGCAGCATCGCAACAAGGCGCTGGCAATCCGGCGTCTGCAGGCAATGCTGCAGGATATCGAAGCGGAAAAGCAGGAGGCGGCGAAAGCCGGGCGCTTCATTGCCAACCGCACGATCGAGCGTGGCAATGAGGTCAAGGCCTTCAAGCTTTGACAGCAGGCAATATGCCTAGGTCTTAAAAGCAATCGACGCCCTCCAGGAGGGCGTCGATCTTATATACATTGAGCGAATGGTTATTCCGCGGCCTGGCGGGCCATCGGGTTGTTCGGGTGCGTCGTCCAGTTGGCGTAGTTCGGATCGACTGGCTTGCCGGTGCGCTTGTCGAGGGCGCCTGCCGGAAGCTCTTCCATGGTGATGCAGTTTTCGACCGGGCAGACGCTGACGCAGAGATTGCAGCCGACGCATTCCTCGTCCATCACCTCGAAATGGCGGACGCCATCGACGAAGTTGGTGATCGCCTGGTGCGAGGTGTCCTCGCAGGCGATGTAGCAGCGGCCGCATTTGATGCAGGCGTCCTGGTCGATCTTCGCCTTGGCGATGTAGTTGAGGTTCAAATACTGCCAGTCGGTGACGTTCTGGACGGCGCGGCCGGTAATGTCGTCGAGGGTCTTGTGGCCCTTTTCATCCATCCAGTCCGAGAGGCCCGTGATCATTTCCTGCACGATCTTGAAGCCGTAGGTCATGGCAGCTGTGCAGACCTGCACGTTGCCGGCGCCGAGCACCAGGAATTCGGCTGCGTCGCGCCACGTGGTGATGCCGCCGATACCCGAGATCGGAAGGCCATAGGTTTCCGGGTCGCGGGCGATCTCGGCGACCATGTTGAGCGCGATCGGCTTGACGGCCGGGCCGCAATAGCCGCCGTGGCTGCCCTTGCCACCGACGGTCGGGTTGGGGGCGAAGTTGTCGAGATCGACCGACACGATCGAGTTGATCGTATTGATCAGCGAGACGGCATCCGTGCCGCCGGCCTTGGCGGCGCGGGCAGGGCGGCGGATATCGGTGATGTTGGGCGTCAGCTTGGTGATGACGGGCATGCGCGTGTATTGCTTGCACCAGCGCACGACCATTTCGATATATTCAGGCACCTGACCGACGGCCGAGCCCATGCCGCGCTCGGACATGCCGTGCGGACAGCCGAAGTTAAGCTCGATGCCGTCTGCACCGGTTTCTTCGACCAGCGGCAGGATCGCCTTCCATGCCTGTTCCTCGCAGGGAACCATGATCGAGGCGATGAGAGCACGATCCGGCCAGTTCATCTTCACCTGCTTCATTTCGCGCAGGTTGGTCTGCAGGTCGCGGTCGGTGATGAGCTCGATGTTGTTGAGGCCGAGCAGGCGGCGGTCGGCACCCCAGATCGCGCCGTAGCGCGGGCCGTTCACGTTGACGACAGGCGGGCCTTCCTCGCCCAGCGTCTTCCAGACGACGCCGCCCCAGCCGGCTTTGAAGGCGCGCTCGACATTGTAGGCCTTATCGGTCGGCGGTGCGGAGGCGAGCCAGAAGGGGTTCGGAGACTTAATGCCGACGAAATTATTGCGGAGATCAGCCATTGTTCATTCTCCCCTTCAGGCGACAGCGACAGCCGGAGCGGCTGCAGCAGTGAGGGTTCGGTGAATGGATTCGGCCGCGTCGCGGCCGTGGGCGACGGCAGATACGGTGAGGTCTTCGCCACCGAACACGCAGTCGCCGCCGGCCCAGACACCTTCGAGCGATGTGCGGCCTTCCGGGTCAACGGCGATACGGCCGGATTCCATGCGCAGCGCGCCGAGGCTGGAGGCTTCGAAGGTCTGGCCGATGGCTTTCAGGATATGGTCTGCGGTGATGACGCCGGTCTCGCCGGTGCCGGTGAGGCGGCCATCAACGAGAGCAGTATATTCCACCTCGATCGCGGCCACCTTGCCATCCTGCGAGAGGATGGATTTCGGCGCCAGCCAGTGGCGAATGATGACGCCCTTGGAGGTGGCGAGATCCTGCTCGAATTCCGAGGCGTTCATATGTTCCTTGCCGCGGCGGTAGCAGATGGTCACCTCTTCCGCGCCAAGCAGCTTTGCCTGCACGGCGGCGTCGATCGCCGTCATGCCGCCGCCGAGGACGACGACGCGGCGACCGATGGCGATGTCGCCCTTGTTCCCGGCCTGACGAAGCTCAGCGATGAAATCGACTGCGTCATCGACGCCGGGCAGGGTTTCGTTATCGACGCGCAATGCGTTGACGCCGGCAAGGCCGAGGCCGAGGAAGACGGCATCGTACTGACTCTGCAGGTCGGCGAGCGAGAAATCGCGGCCGAGCTGCTGATCATGTTTCACCTCGATGCCGCCGATCGATAGGACGTAATCGACTTCCTTCTGGGCGAAGTCGTCGACTGTCTTGTAGGTGGCGATGCCATATTCGTTGAGGCCGCCGGATTTCGGCTTGGCATCAAAGATGACGACATCATTGCCCTTAACGGCAAGGCGATGGGCAGCGGCGAGACCGGCAGGTCCGGCGCCGACGACGGCGATCTTCTTGCCGGTCGGTTCCGCGCGCCGGTAGAACTGCTTGTCGGCCGTCATCGCCGCATCCGTCGCATAACGCTGCAGGCGGCCGATCTCGACGGGACGCTCTTCGGCGGTGTTGCGCACACAGGCCTGTTCGCAGAGCTCTTCGGTGGGACAGACGCGGGCGCACATGCCGCCAAGGATATTCTGGTCGAAGATGGTCTTCGCAGAGCCGATCGGATTGCCGGTCGAGATCTGGCGGATGAAGAGCGGAATGTCGATGGAGGTGGGACAGGCCGTCATGCACGGCGCGTCATAGCAGAAATAACAGCGGTCGGCGGCAACCAGCGCTTCGTGATTGTCGAGGCGCGGATGAAGATCGGAAAAATTAGCCTCGTACTCGGCGGACGAAAGCCGGCCGGCACGAATCCCAGTTTCCAGGCGTTCCATTGAAGTTCCCTCTTTATTGGTAACGACTAGTGAGGGAATCGTAACTCAGGTTCAAAAATTTATCAAACGGTAAAATTTTGGCAATTTTCTTTCGTCTGTTCAGTGTAAGTAATTGAATTTGTTTGCCGTGCTATTTCTTTAGGCATGCTTTGAATTCCGATTGGATGGATATGAGCAGCAACCCAAATCGGCCATCCGAGAAAAAAATTGACGAAAGTCCAATTTTTTTCCAATCGGAGGGAACCAAAGTTAACGAGCGTAGTTAATGCGATATCCGAATGATGACCGCATCGACCCAACATGCGCGCCCCCAACCCATCATTCGGACGAACTCACGGTCCCCTCCCGGTGAGTGGAGACAGCCGGTGCGCCGCCCTCGCACCGGCTGTTTCTCCGTTTGGCTCAGGCAATTCCAGCAGAAACGTGTGGTTCGAGTCCGGAACCGCGTAAAACCACGGAATCTCAGGTGCGCTTCAGGATTTCGAATTCCGTTTCCGGTACCGTCAGATGATATTCGATGCGGCCGGGTACGAGCGCCAATTCGGCCTTGCCATTGACGGAAGAGGGCACGACGCGCTCCAGCACTGTACGGCCGAAACTGTTTTCGCTGAATTCGTGGACGTCGCCACTGTTTGGAAGCACTTCCACCCAGGCGAGTTCGATTGCCTGGCGGCCGGCGATCTCAGCCTCCCGGCAGTTCAGGGTGATCGAGGTCGCTCCGCTGGCGATTGCGCCATAGGAGGCGGAATTGACGATCAATTCATGCAGGGCCAGTCCGAGATGGACCGCGGCATTCGGCGTCAGATGCGCGTTGATGCCGAATATCGGCAGGGAGCCTGATGTTTCCGGCCAATAGGGGGCGAACTGTTTTTCGGCAAGTTCGAACAGAAAGGCGCCGCGCCAACTGGAATCGGTAATCAGATCCTGAGAGTTCGAGAGCGATTGAAGACGCCCGCGGAATTTCATCAGGAAAGAATCGAGAGAAATGGTATTGCGGGCGGTCTGCGTGGCGATGCCCTGGATGATGGCAAGCAGGTTCTTGGAGCGGTGGGAAAGCTCGCGAAGCAGCGATTTCAGCACCTTTTCGCGATGCCGGCTTTCGGTAATCTCCGAGATGACGGAGAGCAGACCGTAATTGCCGCGCCCGCCGGTGCGCTGAACGTTGAGTTCGAACGTCCTGACTTCGCCGTCGATTGCAACATCTACCTCGGCATTGCTGGAGGCGCCGGTTTCAAGCACCGTCCGCTTTATCGCGGCAAGCGATTTTCCATGTGCTTCGCCAAACAGCGAGCCGTCATCGCCGCCGGCGACGAAACGGGTCTGGAAATAGGGGAGAAGATTTTCGGCGTATATGATGGCAAGGCTGGCATCCTGATAGAGAATCGAGATAGCCGCGCTGGCGAGCGCGCGCTCCATTATTGCCGCCTTGCCTTCAGTGGTGAAAGGCGTTCCGGACAATGGTCCAGTCGTATTCACTCGGCCGCCTCTCCTCGGTCCCTTCGAACTAACGGAGGGATGTTGCTCTCCCGACAAACCTGCCGGTCATTCTAAAAGCAAGCGCTGCAAAAACCGTTAAAGCCGCCAATACGCTCCGGCAGAGCCGGAACGCATCGTTGCCGGAATAGTTCCGGTATGGCCAAGATTCATGTTTCAGGCCGCCACGCGGGTCGTTTCGTTGAAGAAAAGAGCCTGGCTGATCAGCGCTTTGACCATGTCGGGATTGAAGGGTTTGGTCACGAGGAAGGTGGGTTCCGGTCGCTCCCCGGTCAGCAATCTCTCGGGGAAGGCGGTAATGAAGATCACGGGCACGCTCGAGGTCTTCAGGATATCGTTGACGGCATCGATGCCGGAGCTGCCGTCGGCAAGCTGGATATCGGCGAGCACCATGCTCGGCTTGGTCCTGTTATAGAGTGCGACGGCCTCGGTATGGGTGCGGGCGATGCCGGTAACGCGGTGACCGAGGCTTTCGACCATCTGCTCGATATCCATGGCGATGAGCGGTTCATCCTCGATGATCATGATATCGGTCGCGACCTGACGCGAGATTTCATGCGAGGCCTTGTCGAGCAGCTGCATCGTTTCCTCTTCGGTGATTTCGAGAATGTCTGCGATCTCGGAGACGCGGAAATTCTCGACAGAGGCGAGCAGGAAAGCCTGGCGGGCAAGCGGCGAAACCTTCGAGAGGTTCAGCGTTGCGCGCTGTTCCCAGGCATAGGGTGAGGAAGGCTCGGGAATCTCGACCGCAGTGGAACCAAACAATTGCGTGAAGAGTTTGTAGAGTGCGACGCGGTCATTCGCGGTATCCGGGAATATGGAGAGATCGGCGATGATCGCTTCCAGAACGGCGGCGACATAAGCATCGCCAGAAGTCTGAGTGCCGGTGAGAGCGCGGGAATAGCGACGCAGATAAGGAAGGTGCGGCGCAATTCGAGTGGATAGTGTCATTAAAAACTCCCGTCTACAGGCAGGTAAATGGCTGCAATGACCAGAAAACGCGGCCTCCATAAAAAAGTTCCTGAGGTGAGGAACTATTTTTGCGGCGTTGCATTATCCTAGCCGACAAATGAAGGGCGTCACGTTTTGACCCATGTGAACGGAATGGATCTACGACATCAAGGGTTTGAAATAACCTGCTTGATCGATCGCTTATCCGTTCCATTTACCTTTTACAGCGACTTTGCCTTTCAACCCAAGACAACAGGCAAGAAGTGATCAGTTGATGACGACACAAAAGACAGAAGCACCGGACGAGCGCCAGTTGGAGCTGCGGGCGAGCGACCTATTGGACCCGAACAACCAGATCGGCGTCAGGTTGCGGTCGCTTTATGCTGCCGCGCAGGAGGAGACCATTCCCGACCGTTTCCTCGACCTGCTGGAAAAGCTTGATCAGGCCGAAATGATGGCTTCCGCAAAGATGGCCGAATAGGAATACCCGCATGGAAAAAGCGCAACCGAGCTTCAAGCGCGAACTCCTGGCGGCCCTGCCAAGCCTTCGTGCATTTGCCATATCACTGATCGGCCGGCATGATCGCGCCGACGACCTCGTTCAGGACACCATTATGAAAGCCTGGGCCAAGCAGGATCATTTCGAGATGGGCACCAACATGAAGGCCTGGCTCTTCACGATTCTGCGCAACGAGCTTTACAGCCAGATGCGCAAGAGCGGCCGCGAGGTGCAGGACAGCGATGGCCTGTTTACCGAATCCATGGCGACGCACCCTTCCCAATATGGCGCACTCGACCTGCAGGACTTCAAGAAGGCGCTGGACCAGCTGCCGCCGGACCAGCGCGAAGCGATCATCCTCGTCGGCGCATCGGGCTTCTCCTATGAGGAAGCGGCGGAAATCTGCGGCTGTGCCGTCGGCACCATCAAGAGCCGCGTGAACCGCGCGCGCCAGCGGTTGCAGGATCTCCTGCAGATATCAGGCGAGGCGGATTTCGGTCCCGACGCTACGTCGGCGCCACTTACCTCGAAGGCTTTTGCCTTCTGAACGACGCCTTTCCTGGGAGGAAGGATGGCCGGCTGCCCTGCGGGGCGCCGGCTTTTTTGTTGGACCGATAGCGCGATTGCCTCAATCAACGACAGAGAAAAAGCGCAGCGCATCATTGCGCGCGCTGCGCTTCTTGCGGCAATCGAAAAATGAGGAGGATGCGGATTAGTCGTCCCGCTTCGAACCCACCAGATTGGCAGCCACGAGAGCAGCCACGACGCCCGCGGTCAGGAGCGGTTGGGTGCGAACGAAGCCGAGGCCAACGGTTGCCAGCGATTCAAGTGCTGCGCGGCGTTCCCGGGCGCGGCGGGCTTCCTGATGGTTCATGATCGTCATGATCACGAAAACGATGATCGCGATCAGTAGAGCGCAGGCCGCAAGGAAGAGGGATGCGCCGATGGCGCCGTAGATGCCTGCCAGCCAGATGGCTCCGGCGGTGACGGCAAGCGCGTAGGCAGTCAGCAGAAAAAGCAACGCAACGGCGATGAAGATGCCGTTGCGCTTGGTGCGTTCCACCGTGCGGTGAACGCTGTTGCCGACGAGCAGGCTCAGGATCGGGAAGAGCATCGAGCCTCCTAGCGGCGCGCAAGCATGGCGACGAGCAGGCCAAAGGCAGCAGCGGCACCGACAGTTGCGAGCGGATGACGACGCACGGTGTTTCGCACTTCGCCGGCGCCGCGCAGGTAGCGCTGCTGCAATTCGTTCAGCAGATCCTCGCTGCGGCCGAGGATGTCTTCATAGCTTGCGGATGCCTGAGAACGCAGCTTCTCACCCTGATGGCGGGAGGTCTTGCCGAGAACATGGGTGAGCTCGGCGAGCTCTTCGCGCAGGGCTGCGATCTGGTCTTCGACGCTGGTTTCGAGATTGTGAAGAGCGCCGTTGCGGCGGCTGCGGCTGGACTGGAAGAAGGAGTAGGCCATGACTGTCTCCATTGCTGGGCGCGATCAGCGCCGCCCGGTTTCACGCGGGGTCAGCACCATCAATGGCACGGAAGAGAGCGCCCGGCTTTGACCCAAATCATTGCGGACAACGCATTCAGGCTGGAAAGGTTCCTGAGTTGGCCAGCGCGCTATGGGCCAGGACGAAAGGCGTGCCGTCGCCAGGCACCGTGTTAACGCGCAGCGGGCAACCGAACACCGTCTCCAACATTTTGTCTGTCAGTACGTCGCGGACGCTGCCTTCAGCGGCCGGGCGGCCGGATTTCATCAGCACGATCCTGTCGGCGAAGAGAGCCGTCAGATTGAGATCGTGCATGACGGCAATCACCCCGCCGCCGCGCTCACAGAAATCGCGCGCGAGCGTCATGATGGTCAGCTGGTGGCTGATGTCGAGGCTGGAGACCGGCTCATCCAGCAGCAGCCAGCAGGGTCTGCCATCGACGACCGGCTCGGAGATCTGGCAAAGCACGCGGGCGAGCTGCACACGCTGTTGCTCGCCGCCGGAGAGTTCTTGGTAGAAGCGGCCTTCGAAGCCGGTGAGATCGACGGCGGCCAGCGCCTTTGCGGCAGTCTCATCGGCCTGATCGGCGTGGAGGTTGAGGCCGGAGGTCAGGCCCATGCGGACGATCTCGCGAACGGTAAAGGGAAAGGAGATGGCGCTTGCCTGCGGCAGGACCCCGCGGATGGAGGCAAGTTGCCACGGCCTCAATGTGCGCACCTCTTCGCCGTTCAGAGATACAGAGCCCTCATAGGCAAGCTCGCCGGAAACGGCCTTCATCGTGGTTGTCTTGCCGGAGCCGTTCGGTCCGGCAATGGCGGTCAGTTCGCCGGCCTTTGCGGTGAATGCGACATCGCGGACGATGGTCTTGCCGGAAAGGCGCACGCTGGCGCCGAAAACTTCGATCATCGGTGCACACTCACAGGGCAAGGCGCGAGCGCTGCCGTAACAGGATCCAGAGGAAGAAGGGACCGCCAACAGCCGCCGTGATGATGCCGATCGGCATTTCGGCGGGTGCGACGATGGTGCGGGCGAGCACATCGGCGAAAATCAGCAGCGAACCGCCGAGCAGTGCCGAGGCCGGCAGCAGGAAGCGATGGTCCGGGCCGATCACCATGCGCAGGATATGCGGAACGACGATGCCGACGAAGCCGATGCCGCCGCTGACGGCAACGGAGGCGCCGGTTGCGGCGGCAACGGTGACGATGGCGATATTCTTCAGCCGCTGGACCGGCACGCCCATATGGAAGGCAGCCGCTTCGCCGAGCGTGATGGCGTTCAGGCCACGGGCCATGAAGGGTAGGGCGATGAAGGAGAGGAGGATGATCGGACCGGCCGCCGCGATCTTGATCCAGGTCGCACCGGCAAGCGAGCCCATGCCCCAGAAGGTCAAGTCGCGCAGCTGCTGGTCGTTGGCCATATAGATGAGCACGCCCGTCAACGCGCCGGTCAGAGCGCCGAGCGCGATTCCGGCAAGCAGCATGGTGGCGACTGAGGTCTGGCCGTTGCTGGTGGCGACCCGGTAAAGCAGCAGCGTGGTGATCAGGCCGCCGCCGAAGGCTGCGAGCGGCAGGGCGTAGATGCCGAGTGCGAGGTAGAGGGGGGCGGCGACCGTGCCGCCGAGAACGATCATCACGACCGCGCCGAAGCCAGCGCCCGAGGAGACGCCGACAAGGCCGGGATCGGCGAGCGGATTACGAAACAGGCCCTGCATGACCGCGCCCGAGACGGCGAGCGATCCGCCGATCAGGAAGCCGAGGATGGCGCGGGGCAGGCGAATGTCGAAGATGATGATCCGGTCACGGGCGCTGAGCGCCGTTTCGTTGCCTGCCATGTTTCTGACGACGTCGAGAATGGAGGCGTCGGACGCTCCCGTCGTGACGGAGAAGAGCAGGGCGAAAACGGAAGCCAGGACGAGGAAGGCGATCGCCAGCAGGGCAAGCTCGGTTCTGTCGCCCGCCTGCCGGTTTCTGCGGAAGACCGGCAAAAAGGATCGCCTGTTTTCCATCATGGCTTCCGGTACGGCCATCATCAGCCCCCGTAGATTGCCGTGTTGAGTTCACGAACTGCACTTGCCGTGCGCGGACCGAAGCCTAGGAGATGCAGACCATCCATGCGGATGATCGCCTTCTTCTCGCCGGCCGGTGTCAGCGCGATCGAGGGCTGGGCAAGCAGGTCGTCGTTTTTCGTGCCGGCGCCATCACCGCGGTTCATCATCAGGATCACATCAGGCCTGGCGCTGATGATCGCCTCGTCGGTCAGCGGCTTGTAACCCGGGAATTCACTGATCGCATTGACGGCGCCGGCAAGCTTGATGACGCCATCGGCAGCCGTGCCGGTGCCTGATGCCATGATGCGGCCGTTCTGGGCGCTCAAGATGAAGAGCACGCGCTTGCGCTCGGCCTCGGGGCGCTTTTCGGCATCGGTGACGGCGGCATCGAGATCGGCGCCGACCTTTTCTTCCAGGGCTTTCGCCTTGTCCGGCACGTTTAGCAGCGTGCCGACACGATCGATCTTGGCGATGATGCCGTCGCGCGTATAGGCATTCGGAACGGTCTCGAAGGGCACGCTGGCATTCTTCAGAACGTTCAGCGCTTCCTGCGGGCCCGAGCCCTCGACGGCGATGATCGCCGTCGGGTTCATGGCAAGAATGCCTTCCGGCGAGAGCGCGCGCATGTAGCCGACATCGGGCAGCTTCAGCGCCGCTTCCGGATACAGGCTCGTCGTGTCGCGGGCGATCAGCCTGTTCTCCTCGCCGAGCGCGTAGATTATCTCGGTGACGTCACCGCCGACCGAAACGAGCCGCGATGTATCGAGCTTCTTGTCCTCTGCATGGGCGGCGCGCACAAAGGCACCGCCGGTCAGTGCCATCGGAACCAGCGGCAGGATCATGACAGCCGCAGTCAAAGCCAGTTCCCAAAGACGGAGCCGGCGCAGGTTGTTTCGGATTTTCATCGCTTTGATCCCTATGCGGCGACGCTTGCGGCCCGCGGCAGGTTTTCCATGATCTCGCGCCATTCGCTGCGCTCGTCGGAACCTTCCTTCCGCTTGCCGAAGAACTGGATAATCATGTTGCCGTCAGCATCATAGGCTTCGAGCGAGGTGACGTGGCCGTCCTTGGTCGGCTTGCGTACGGCCCAGGTCTCGGCAATGTGGTCCTGGCGCAAATGCAGATGGAAGGTTTCGTCGAGCACGTTGATCCACGGACCCATCGGCTGGACATTGAAGATCGGGCCGGAATGGATCTGCACGATGCCGTTATTGGCAACGAAGCACATGATCGGCAGTCCTGCCTTGACGGAGGCATGCATCATCTCTGCCGTCGCCGTATTGTCGAGCTTCCAGGCATAGTCGTCGCCGACGGAACGCACCGCGGCCTGGCGGCCGATCTTCAGGCGCTTCAGCATGCCGAAGAATTCATGCGTATCGGTCATCTTGCTCCAGTTGTCGCGCAGTTCTTCCTGGGTGACATTGCCGTCTTCGTCGGAGGCAAAGGAGGTTTCGGCCTCGACGAATTCCTGGCTCTGGTCGTTGAGCTTCAGTTCGGCGACGATGCGATGATAGGCTTCGACATCGGATGCCGGGCGCAGGTGGATCTTGTGGACGGCGTTGCCTGTCTTATCGAAATACTGAAGGCTGAGGCGTGTTGTGTCGCCATCCTTCTTGGTGACGGCAAAGGCGTGAACCCAGCGGCTCGGGAAGACGCGCAGATCGATATTCTCGCCGAGCACGATGGCATTGTGCTCGCCGATCTTGATGTTTTCGTAGACGCCGATCTTTTCGTGCACGGCGCTTTCGTTGCGCGACAGGGCCATGACCTCGCCGAGATCGGCAACGCGCTGCAGGAGTTTCGCGGCACTGGCATCGATGCGCACGGCACTGATGCCGACTTCGGCGGCGACGAGGGCGGCCTCGGAAATCTTGAGCTGCGCGGCAATGTCGCGCTCGCGCATCTTCGGATTTTCGGCGCGGAACGCGCGGATTTCTGATGGTGCCGGTCTGGTCTGCTCGGTCATGTTCTACCCTGCTGTGAGCTTACTTGTTGAGAATGAGTTTGCCCTGACGGGTGATCTTCAGGCGGTAGATCACGCCGTCGTGCCTGATCATGATCTCGTTGGTGCCGGCAAAAAGATCGCCGCTTTCGAGAACACGGATCTCGGCCACTGCTGGCTCGTTGCGCAGCTGTGCGAGCTTAAAATTATCTGGCTTTTCAACCATCATTTCGGTCGGCTTTTCCCGTGATTGCGGGGTTGAAGGCCCCGTTCCGGCTACATTTATCTTGACTCTCATACTCATAGTTTTTTAAAGACGCAATAATAGAAGACAAAAGCAGTCAAGTTTTTGACGGCACTGTTTTGAAGCCGCCTGATGGCGGTCAATTTGGTCTTTGGAGAGGCGATAATGACGGGTCGGTTTGCCGCTTTTGCGGCTGGTGTGCTGTTTTCGGTTTCGGGCGCGGCGCAGGCCTTTGCGCAGGATGCAGCGGCTTCCAAGCTCGATGTCGAGCTCAACGCGCTGACGCCCTCGCAGAAGGGCTGCATGATGACCTTCGTTGCCGAGAACAATCTGGCGACGCCGATCAACAAGGTCTCCTTCGAGCTTGCCTTCTTCAACGACAAGAATGCCGTCGACCGTATCACGGTGCTCGATTTCCGTGACTTGCCGCAGGGCAAGAAGCGCGTGCGCCAGTTCGATATGCCGAACGTAAAGTGCGAGACGGTCACGCGCGTGTTGATCAACGACACGCCCGTCTGTGACGGGCCGGCAGCCGGCGAATGCATGAAGGGGCTCGTGACCCGCTCGCAGATTTCAGTTCCTTTCGAAGGCTAAGACCAGGTCGAAGGCCAAGACCGGGCCGGGAGGAAACCCGGTGCGCATGTTTCAGGTTGTCCGAGGCGTCAAATGGCAATATCAGCGAAATCCAGATCGAGACACGTGCTCATCGAGGAGGAGGGCGCTGACGAGGGCCTGAACGACAACAATCCCGGCATGCATCCCGGCCACGAGCTGGCCGATCTGCGCAACGCGCAGCGCCAGCCGGCCGGAGAACAGGTCATCCACTATGCGCGGTTTGCGCAGATCTCCTCCTTCCCCGATCACCCGGAAGCCGCTCCCGCTGCTCCGGTGACACCATTGCCGATGGATGCGGCGGTGGAGAAGCAGGAGGACGAGAAGGCGCCGGTGCGGCGGCGGCTGACACTGACCTGCATCTGCTCGCTGATTTTTCATGCAGCATTGGCGACTGCGCTGATCGTTGCCTTTCCGAAAGCGCCTGAAGAGGCGATCGAAGAAGCCGGCCAGGCGATGAGCGTCGTCATGTACGGCGATTCCGATGTTGACCAAGCGGCAGCTGGCGAGACGGAAACGACCGTGCAGCAGGAAATTATTCCAGAGCCTGTCCAGCCCGACACGATCCAGCCGATGCAGACAGCGGAGGCGCAGCCGGAGACCGTGCAGCCGACCGAGGTCTCGCCTGTGACGACGAGCGAGGTTTCGCCCGTCGAGATGCAGGAGGCCATTCAACAGGCGCCGGCGCCGGAAGTGACGCGGGTCTCGCCGGAAAATGCCGCGGCTGTCGAGCCCGAAATCCTGGTATCCGAAGTGCCGGCGGAGGAGTCCGTCGCGCAGCCGATGTCCACGATCGTTCCGGAACAGCAGCAGGTGCCGGTCGATGCGGTTTCGCCGGAGATACAGCCCTCCGAAGTACAGCCGACCGAGATACAGCCGACTGCGGTGCAACCCACTCAGGTCCAGCCGACCGAGGTGCAGCCTGCCGAGACCCAGCCCGAGGTTGCGCAGACCCCGCAAGAGGTGAAACCTGTCGAAACGGCTGAAGTCCAGCCGGAGCCGGAACAGCCCGAGGAGGTTGTCACGCCGACCCCTAAGCCGAAGGTGACAGCAGAGGAAAAGCCGAAGCCGGTTGAGAAGAAGCGTCCGCCGCAGAAGGCTGCCGGCAGGAATGGCGAGCAGCAGCAGAATTCGCAGCGCGGCGTTGCCGACGGCGATCCGTCGGCCCAGTCGGACCGCAATTCGCAAGCCGCCAGCAACAACAACGGGATCGGCACCGCTGAGCGCGCCAATTACGGCGGCAAGGTTCGCGCCCGCATTCGCCGCGCGCTTCGCGAGCCTCGCGGCGTCTACGGGACGGCCGGCGTGACATTGACCATCGGCGGCGGCGGCAATCTTGTCTCTGCCGTCATCTACAGGAGTTCCGGCGTTCCTGAGATCGATCAGGCCGCTACCGATGCCGTGCGGCGCGCATCGCCGTTCAGCCCGCCGCCGGGTGGGCAATCCGTGAGTTTCAAGCAGGAAATTCAGGTTGGTAGGAATTAAATATGATAAAAATAATCAACTTTATACTTTACTCTAAAAATCAAGTTTAATAAGGTCCCGCTCGCACACGCAGGAATCGTGTGACGATCAACGAGCGAACGGGTGGTAAATGGCTCGAAAGGCGAAGAAGGGGGCGAACCGGGAGATCCGCGTTCAGGCCGATCAGGAGGCGCAACAGTCCTCCTCGGGGCGCTCCAAGCTGGATGGCCGCAGTTTCCTCTATGTCGGCGGCCGCGATTGCCAGGTGGCGCATCTTCGCCAGATCGCCAGCAGCTTCGGCGCAGAGCTGATCCACCACGACGGCGGCCTTCGCGAAGCCGTTTCGCGCATCGACACGTTGCTTCCTTCCGTCGACTGCGTCTTCTGCCCGATCGACTGTATCAGCCATGATGCCTGCCTGCGCGTGAAGACCGGCTGCAAGAAATTCAGCAAGGCCTTCATTCCGCTGCGTAACGGCAGCAAGTCCAGCCTGGAACGTGCGCTGCAGACGATGAACGAACGAGACAATTCCCGATGAATGATGGGCACCCTGACGGGTTTACGATGATCGGCCTGCACAAGCTCGCCGCTCACGGTGGTGACGGCCTTGTGCCGGAGCTTTACGAAGTTTTCCTTGAGAATGCCGCCCGCCAGCGCAGCTATCCCAATGTCGTGCTGTTTCCCGCCTGGGAAGCACGCATGCCCGGCGAAGCGTCTGTAAAGCCCATTGGCGCGGACGCGACCGACGGCAATAATATCGTCGCCTTTCCGTCCTATGCCGGACGTGCGACCCAGAAAAAGGCGTGAGGAGCTTTTGATGTATATCGCGATGAACCGTTTCAAGGTGGCTGCCGGCGCTGAGGGCGATTTCGAGAGTATCTGGCGCAATCGTGATTCCAACCTGTCGCAGGTTCCGGGTTTCGTCGAATTCCGCCTGCTGCGCGGCAAGGCCAATGCGGAGGAGGGCTATACGCTGTTTTCCTCGCACACGCTCTGGCGCAGCGAAGAGGATTTTCTGAACTGGACGAAGTCGGAGAATTTCCGCGCAGCCCACCGCAATGCCGGCGACAACAAGGGCCTGTACAAGGGACCGCCGGTGTTCGAAGGCTTCAACGTTGTGGATGGCATATGAGCTGCGATCCCGATCGCATCGAGGTGATGCCGGTTCTGCCGTCGCTGGATATCGCCGAGACGCTTGCCTTCTATCGGGACCAACTCGGCTTCATCAAAATCGTCTACGAGGCGAGTGACTATCTGATCGTCAGACGCGGTGAGATGGAACTGCATTTCTGGCTGACCGACGATCGAAGCCTGCCGGAAAAGACATCCGTCTATCTACGTGGCGGCGGTATTGGCGCGCTTCATAGGGAATACAGTGCGAAGGGTATCGAGCGCCTGTCGGATATGGCGGTGCGGCCCTGGAACATGGAGGAATTCTATATCCATGATCCGCATGGCAATCTTTTGCGCTTCGGGCGTATACCGCAGGCGAACAGCTAGCATCCCCTTCTCCACGGGGAGAGGGGAGGCCCGCTCTGTAGCCTTCCGAAATTCTACGCCCGCACCCGCCAAAATGCGCTCGCTGAGACCGCCAGCCATCCCAGCATCATCGCCCAGCCACCTGTCGGGGCCGCATAGGGGAACATGCCGGAGCCGGTGAAACGCAGCGTCACGAGGTCACCCGCAAACAGCACCGTTCCCACAATCATCAGCAAACCGGCGAGCCAGGCGGTTCTAATCTTGGCGGCGCCAATTGCCAGCGCCAGCAGGGCGGGGGCGTGGGCGAGGCACATGGCGGAGGCCGAGGCGGCGAGATGTGCATCGCCGCCGCCATGGGCGGCAAGGGCGGCAAGGGCCACGCCCGCAAGGCCGAACAGGCCGGCAAAGAGATAGAGCACCGGCTCCAGGCGCGCGTTCAGGCTCATGGCTATTCCTTGTTCTGCATGTGATGGGCGAGGCGCTCGACCGGCGCCCATATGAGGTCTCGCAATGCCTGGCTGGCGATCGTTTCATCCATGGCCTGGCGGAAGCAGAGCAGCCATTCGTCGCGTTCGACGGGGCCGATTTTGGCGACGAAATGGCGACTGCGCAGGCGGGGGTGGCCGCGTTTGTCGGTATAGAGCGGCGGGCCGCCGAGATAGCCGGTCATATATTCGTAGAATTTCTCTTCGCTGCCTTTAAGGCTCGGCGGATGCACGGCACGCACGTGCCTAGCCTCCGGCAGCGTATCCATCAGTTCGTAGAAGCGATGCGTCAAGGCGCGGACAACAGGATCACCGCCGATCGCGTCGTATAGTGTGGTGACGTTCGTAGTGGTCTTCTCTTCCGGCACAAAACCATCCCTCAATACCAGTCCCGGCGCGGTACGTCCCCTGCGCCGCTCCAGGTTTTAATAGCATCCGAACGCCGTTTCCGGCTTATCGGCCCACCGCTTAGATGCACCCGATCAAAAAGGATCGCAACTGTCATCAAAACACCGCGGCATTTCGCGCATAATCCCTTGCGAGGCAGCGCCTTCAGTCGATTCTCCTTGACAAAACCGTCCAGACGGTATCTTTATAAATTCATGTCAAACGCTCATCATCGCAAGAAACAACCCGTGCTCGTGCGCCAGCAGTTGCTGGAGGTCGCCGCGCGTCTTGCTGGTGAGAGTGGCATGGGCGCTGTCACGCTCGATGCGGTTTCGGCTGCGTCAGGCGTCAGCAAGGGCGGGTTGCTGCATCACTTCCCCACGAAGAATGCGCTGCTGGACGCCCTGTTCGAAAGCCTGCTGGAGAAGTTCGACGCCGATATAGACGAGCTGATGCGCGCCGATCCGCTGCCGCAGGGCCGTTTCTCTCGCGCCTATCTGCAGGCGGTATCCGGGCTGAAGGATCGTCCCGACGATTCCAGAAGCTGGACGCAGGTGACGATCGCGCTTCTCGCCGAACCCCGGCTGCGCCTGCGATGGCGCCAATGGGTGGCGGCGAGGGCCGAGGAATATATCGGTACCGATTCCGCGCTCGACACGCTGATCGTGCGTTTTGCCGCCGACGGTCTGTGGTTCGCAGATACGTTGGAAAGCCATGATATCAGTGGCGCTCTGAGGCGAGAGTTGATTGCCCGCCTCATCGAGCTGACCCACAAGTAGATCAAGAAGGAATACCGTCATGAACCCGGCTGCCGTCTATGGGCTGCTCGTTGCAGCCATCGTGCTTGAAGTTATCGGCACAACCGCCCTTCAGCTCTCCCAGCAGTTCACCCGCCTCGGGCCGACGGCGCTCGTTGTCGCCTGCTATGGGGCTGCCTTCTACTGCCTGTCGCTGACGCTGAAGCATATCCCTGTTGGTATCGCCTATGCGATCTGGAGCGCTTTGGGAATCGTCTTGATTTCCTCCGTCGGGTTCGTGTTTTTCAAGCAGCGGCTCGATACGCCCGCCATTATCGGTCTCGGCCTGATCATATCAGGCGTGGTCGTCGTCAACCTGTTCTCCAAGACCGTTTCCCATTGATGTGAAAAGGGGTTTTTCCCGACCGCAGGGACGGGAAAAATCCTCTTTGTCAAAATACCGACAAAGGTCTATGTCTTCCTCTGATGCGGAGGAGGGACTGCTTTGGCTGGCCATCTTCCCAAAGCGCTTTGAATCCCGCCTTCCTGCTTGCCAAAAATCCAAAGGTTCTAGAGGAGCATAGTCATGGCCATTCGCACCGTCGTATGGGGAGAGAACATCCATGAGACAACCAATGAGATCGTCCGGGGCATCTATCCCGAAGGCATGCACACGACCATAGCCAAGGCGCTGAACACCGATCCGGCGATTTCGGCGACCACGGCGACACTCCAGGAGCCCGAGCATGGCCTCACCGAAGCCCGGCTTGCCGAAACCGATGTCCTGACCTGGTGGGGTCACAAGGATCATGGCGCGGTTTCCGATGTCGTCGTCGAGCGTGTCGCCAAGCGGGTCTGGGAAGGCATGGGCCTTCTCGTTCTGCATTCCGGCCATTTCTCGAAGATCTTCAAGCGGCTGATGGGCACTCCCTGCGCACTCAAGTGGCGTGAAGCGGGCGAGCGCGAGCGCCTGTGGACGATCAACCAGCGCCATCCGATCGCAGCCGGTATCGGCGAGCATTTCGAACTTGAAAACGAGGAAATGTATGGCGAGCAGTTTTCCGTGCCGGAGCCGTTGGAGACGGTGTTCATCTCCTGGTTCCAGGGCGGCGAAGTCTTCCGTTCGGGCCTGACCTGGCGGCGTGGTGCCGGCAACATCTTCTATTTCCGTCCGGGCCACGAAACCTACCCGACCTATCACGATGCAACCGTGCAGAAGGTGCTGATCAACGGCGTGAAGTGGGCCTATAACCCCGAGGGTGCATTGAAGAGCATCACCGATGCTCCAAATGTGCCGGTAGAAAAAGCACTGGAGCCGATCGTCGAACGCGGCCCGAGACTGCATCAGGCCGGCGAAGCCGGTTACCGCTGAGGAGCATCCATGCGACTACTCGTTCTTGGTACGGGCGTGATGGCGAAGAACCAGCTCGCCCACTTCATGAATATCGACGGCGTGACCGTAGTCGGTGCCGTCGATACGGATTCAGACCGTCTGGCCGCCTTTGCCGACAAGTTCAACATCGAGAAGCGGTTTCTGACGCTCGACGAGGCGATCGCCTGGGGCGAGTTCGATGCGGCGACCAACATCACGCCTGACCGGATCCACCATCCGACCACCATGGCGCTGATTGCTGCCGGCAAGCATGTGCTGTGCGAGAAGCCGCTGGCGGAGAACTATCCGAAGGCGCTGGAAATGACGGAAGCCGCGGAAGCGGCCGGCGTCATCAACATGGTGAACCTCACCTACCGCAATGTCGCTCCCCTGCAGCGCGCCCGCGAGATGGTGCTATCGGGCGAGCTCGGCACGATCAAGCATGTGGAGGCGTCCTACCTGCAGAGTTGGCTGGTATCCCGCGCCTGGGGCGACTGGCGCACGGAATCGACCTGGCTCTGGCGTTTGTCTACCGGCCACGGATCGAACGGCGTGCTCGGTGATGTCGGTATCCATATCCTGGATTTTGCCGCCTATGGCGCGGCGACCGATATCGATCACGTCTTTGCGCGACTGAAGACCTTCAACAAGGCACCCGGCGGGCAGATCGGCGAATACATGCTCGATGCCAATGACAGCTTCACCATGTCGGTCGATTTCGCCAATGGCGCCCTCGGTGTCATCCATGCCAGCCGCTGGGCGACCGGTCATCTGAACGAGCTGAAGCTGCGCATCTATGGCGAGAAAGGCAGCTTGGAAGTCATCCACCGCCCAAGCGGTTCCGAGCTGCATGGCTGCCTCGGCGACGATGTCGAAACGGCGACCTGGAAGCCGGTCGACGTGCCGCCGGTTCCAACCAATTACCAGCGCTTTGCCGAGGCTGTGGCAACAGGCGTGCAGCTCGATCCGAACTTCCGTCATGCGGCGAACCTGCAGAAGGTGCTCGACCTTGCCATGGTAACCGAGCGCGAACGCCGCGAGCTTAAAGTCTGATATTTTCCCTTGCAGATTGAACACCGACGCGCTCGCAGCGCGGCGGTGTCATGCGGCAATTGATCGCTAAAACCTGTACTTAAGTGTACTTGAGCGACGCCCAGCACTAGCCATATTTACTCGATGGCCAACGCGGAAACCGTCCTAACGGCTCCTGCGGAAGGCCATGTCATACCCAAAGCATTTCCGTCTTTCCTCAAAAATACGGAAGCGCGCTTTTCTTCGTTATGACGCAATTCCGGATGCAAAGCCGCTGTGCATTTTTGCTGGAATTGCTCTAGTCGGCAACGGAAAACACATGACTGACATTATCGCCAATACATCCCTTCCCGCAAAAACCGCCCCCGAGACACAAGACTTTGCCACTGCCGGGATCTCTCCCATGGACCGGCCGAGCGCTATCACGCGCTTCTTCATGGGCATCGTCGCATGGGCCGAGGGCCTGAATTTCAAATATGCCAAACTCGGCAATCCGCCGGTTTACGACAATGCCGCCTTTCCCTGGGCGAAGGAGGTCGAGAAGGCCTGGCCGCAGATCCGCGCCGAACTCGACCGCGTGCTGGTGCGCCAGAGCGAGCTGCCGAGCTTCCAGGATATCTCCACCGACGTGCAGACCATCTCCAAGGACAATCGCTGGAAAACCTTCTTTCTCGTCGGTTTCGGGGTGAAGTCCGAGCAGAACATCCAGGCCTGCCCGGAAACCTGGAAGGCGGTGCAGAAGATCCCCGGCCTGAAGACTGCGATGTTTTCGATCTTCGAACCCGGCAAACACCTGCCGGCGCATCGCGGCCCCTATAATGGCGTGCTGCGCCTGCATCTCGGCATGATCGTGCCAGAGCCGGCCGACAAGCTTGCCATCCGCGTCAAGGACCAGATTTGCCACTGGCAGGAAGGCAAGGCGCTGATCTTCGACGATGCCTATGAGCATGAAGCGTGGAACCACACGGACAAGACGCGCGTCGTTCTCTTCATCGATTTCGTCAAGCCGCTGAAATTCCCGGCCCGGCTGATCAACTGGACCTTGCTCAATCTTGCGATTTTCACGCCGTTCATCCGCGAAGGGCTCGATAATCACAAGGAATGGGAAAAGAAGTTCTACGCGCAGGCGGAAGCGCTGCGCAATCGCGGTTAGGACAAGACCTCCCGCCTTTTCGATGTCGTGCACCTGCTTAAGGCCCTGCAAATGCGGGGCCTTTTTCTTTTGTTCGCTGACCGGAATTGCGCGCCCGTTCCGCGTGGAAACTTCGCTGAACGCATCGTTCACCCCGGGCATATTGACGACGCTCTAAATCGCGGATAAAGTTTATCCATGATTGGAGACGGCACATGAAACTCAGCGACGGCGTAGAGCAGGCAATTCATTGTGTGACTTTCCTCTCCGGATTGTCGGAGGAGGGGGTGCTGTCGGCGGCAGCACTTGCGGAGCTTCACGGGGTTTCCCCAAGCTACCTGCTGAAGCATCTGCAGGCATTGTCGGGCGCCGGGCTGCTCGTGACGACGCCGGGGCCGAAGGGCGGATACAGGCTGGCGAGGGCGAAGGAGGAGATCACTCTCCTCGACGTCGTGCTGGCGGTGGAAGGTCCCGCACCGGCCTTCCGCTGTGCCGAGATCCGCCAGCGCGGACCCAATCCTCTGCCGGGGCGGTACTTCACCAAGCCCTGCCAGATCAATGCCGCGATGCTGAAGGCGGAAAGAGCGTATCGCGCCGAGCTCGCCAAAGTGACCATCGCAGACATCGCGGCTGATGTCATGGCAGACGACGACGGCGGTATCGCCGCCCGCGGCTGCGCTTTCCTTGAACTCAACGAAAGAAAGACGGGCAATCGGGCCTCGTCACAGGAGAAGCTACAATAAGCACGTCCAAGAAGGTTGTCGTCATTGGCGGCACGGGCCTCGTCGGCTCCAGGGCAGTCACCATTCTTCGCAATGCCGGGCACGAGGTCGTCGTCGCCAGCTCCAGAAACGGGATCAATGCCTTTACCGGCGAGGGGCTCGAAGCCGCCCTTTCAGGGGCGGATGCCGTCATCGACGTCTCCAACATCGTTTCCTATGACGAGCCGGTCATTCGCAATTTCTTTGCGACCTCCACCCGCAACCTGACCGCAGCCGAGAAATCGGCCAGCGTTCGCCACCATGTCGTCCTGTCCATCGTGGGCACCAGCGACCTCTCGGGCAATCCCTATGTGAGCGGCAAGCAGGCGCAGGAAGATGCGGTGCAGGCCTCCGGCCAGGACTATACGATCGTTCGCGCCACCCAATTCTACGAATTCATGGAGACGCTGGCCGAGGCCTATTCCGCTGACGGCGCGGTAAATGTCCCCGATATCCAGTTCCAGCCGATCGCAGCTGATGATGTCGCGGCGGCATTGGTCAGCGTTGCGCTTGGCAAGCCGCACAATGGCATCGTCGACCTTGCCGGCCCGGACCGCGCCGGCTTTGGCGAATGCATGCGGACATACCTGGCCGCAAAGGGCGACAGCCGCAGCGTCGGCGTCGATGCAGCCCTTGGCTATTTCGGGGCGCCGGTCACGGCCACCTCGCTCGTTCCGACGGGCGCCTTCATGCAGGGGCAGACCGCGCTTGCGGATTGGCTCCGCCACCAGAATCATGCATCGCAAGTGGAGAAAGCATAATGAAAACGATCCTTTATGCCATGATGGCACTCGTTCTGCCGGTCACCGTCGCCTCGGCGCACGACCTCACCAAGGGTGAACTCGTCTACGAGTCGAAGGGCGCGAAAGTGACGGAGGTTTACGCGCACGCGCTTCCGGATGTTCCGGGCAAGAGCGTGAAAGGTGTCCTGGTCGAGTACGAGCCCGGCGGCTACAGCTCGGCGCATACCCATGCCAAATCGGCGCTTATTTATGCGACTGTTCTCGAAGGCGCCATTTTGAGCGGCGTGAATGGCGGCGAGGTGAAGACCTTCACCAAGGGAATGAACTTCACGGAACTTCCCGGCGACCGGCACGATGTCAGCGCCAACGCCAGCAAGACGAAACCGGCAAAGCTGCTGGCCGTGTTTGTGGTCGATACGGCTGACGCGGCTCTGACGACGCCGCGCAAGCCCTGACATTTCTGAAAACTGCGCATGAAAGAGGCCCCGCCGAAAAGCGGGGCCTTTTGCGTTTATTCGATCACCTGAACCACGCGGTGGGTCTGCGGCTCGACGATCACATGGCGATCGTTGATGACGGTATAGGCATAGCGCGGATTATCCGGCACCGGGATCACCTGGACATCTGATGGCAGCGGCTTGCCAACGACGATCGGCTGCTGCACCACCACTGCCGACGGCGGGGCCGGCTGCTGCTGGACGTAGGTTACGACCTCGCGCGGCGGCGGATCGACGACGGCACCGGCTACACCACCTGCCACGCCGCCAATTGCAGCGCCCACGGGGCCGCCGACAATGGCGCCGGTGATTGCGCCGCCGGCTGCACCCGTCACCGCTCCGTCGGCCATGGCATTGGTGGCGAGCGACGAAAGCGCCAGCGCGCCGGAAACGAGAATGATCTTATGCATTTTGATACTCCTTCGATCGAGAGCATTTGCGTTTTTCAGGGAAAGACGGAAATGCTCTATCTCATTGCTTCTTCAGCAATTCCGGGCAGATAAGCGCTATGGGAATTGCCTTGGTTTGCGCTGAGGAAACGAGCCGGATCAGTCGTTGTTCCTGATCGCAGGAGTCACGGATTGGCCGTGCGGGTTATAGTGCGTGAGATGGCTATTCCAGCCTGCGGCGGAACAGCCAGGCGGCGGCGCCGAGGGTTGCGGTCGCGATCAGGGCCAGCGGAATCGTCTGGTTCAGCACTTCCTCCGCGGGAAGATCCTTGAGGAAGACGCCTTTGACGATGATGAGGAAATAACGCAGCGGATTGATTGTCGTCACCGGCTGCAGCCATGCCGGCATGTTCTCGATCGGCGTTGCGAAACCCGACAGCAGCATGGCGGGCACCATGAACAGGAAGGCGCCGAGGATTGCCTGCTGCTGCGTCATCGAGAGCGCCGAGATGAAGAGGCCGAGGCCGGCGACCGAACCCAGATAGAAGATGGAGCTGCCATAGAGCAGCAAGAGCGATCCCCTGAGCGGCACGCCGAAGATGAATAGCGCCGCCAGGATATAGAGCGTCATGTGGAAGAGGCCGATCATCATTGGCGGAATGAGCTTGCCGACCAGGATTTCATGGACGCGCAGCGGCGAGACCATCAGCTGATCGAAGGTGCCGAGTTCCCTCTCGCGGGCAATCGACAGCGCGGTGACGATGAGACCGATGAGGAGCGCGATGCTGGCGATCAGGTTCGGCACCATGAACCATTGATAGGTGAGGTTGGCATTGAACCAGTTGCGCGGCACGGTCGCCACTGTTTTGGCCATGGCGCGCTGGCCTGCCGGCGTCTCGGCCGAGAGCGTCATGCCAATCTGTGTGAGATAGCCGGAAACGATCTGCGAGGCGTTGGAGCGGCGACCGTCGAGGATGATCTGAAGATCGGCCGGAATGCCCGCCTCGATATTACGGGAGAAATCGGGGCCGATCTCGATTGCGGCAATGACCGACTGACCATCGATGGCTTCGCGGATATCGGTCTGATTGTCTGCTGTGTTGATGCGGCGGAAGGTCGGCGATCCGTGGATGCGCTCTATCAGTTCCTGCCCCCAATGGCCGCTGTCGCGGTTGAGCACCATGATATCGACATTGCGCACCTCGAGCGTCGCCGCATAAGAAAAGACGAGAAGCTGCATGACGGGCGGCACGATGAGCACGAAGCGACCCTTGGGGTCACGCAGTACGGCCAGCAGTTCCTTGATGATGAGGGCTTTCAGCCGGGTCCACCACATCTCAGCCGATCCTCTTTCTGGTGCTGCGGGCAGCCAGCAGGAACATGATGCCGCCGATCGTGAGCATCACGGCGATCGCGCGGGCAAACATCGGCCAGATATCGCCGGCGAGAAAGACTGTCTGCAGGCTGGGGATGAGATAGCGCGCTGGCACGATGATGGTGATCCACTGGATGATTTCAGGCATGGAATTGATCTCGAAGAGAAAGCCCGAGAGCAGGAAGGCCGGCAGGAAGGCGGAGATCAGCGCAAGCTGTGAAGCGAGGAACTGGTTCTTGGTCGCCGTCGAAATCAACAGGCCCTGGCCGAGCGCCGGGATGAGAAAGGCGGCAGAGAGCGCATAGAGCGCGATGACGGAACCGCGAAACGGCACGCCGAACAGGAAGACGGCGAGCAGCACGCAGAGCGTCATGGAGGCAAGGCCGAGCAGGAAATAGGGGAGGATCTTGCCAGCGAGCAGTTCGGCCGATGTCACCGGCGTCGCCATCATCGCTTCCATCGTGCCGCGCTCCCATTCGCGGGCGACGACCAGCGAGGTCAAGAGCGTGCCGACCAGCGTCATGACGATGGCGATCGAGCCGGGGACGAGGAAGTTGCGGCTCGTCAGCTCGGGATTGAACCAGAAACGCTGCTCGATGGAGATGGGGGGACCGGCGGCGACCGTTTCGGACTGGCGCTGGCGCTCCCAGTTGGCGACCGCGCCCTGCACATAGTTCTGGACGAAATTGGCGGTGTTGGGATCGGAGCCGTCGACGAGGACCTGGACCTGCGGGTGATTGCCGGCGGCGTAGTCCGCGGCGAAATCGGCGGGAATGACGACGATGCCCCGCACATTGCCGAGCACGAGATCGTCTTCGAACATGCGCCGGTCGCGGCCAACAGTGACGGAGAAGTAGCGCGAGGCCTGGAAGCTTGCCGCGAGATCCTGCGTCAGCGGCGTCGCCTGCTCCAGGACGAGGCCGATGCGGGTGCGGGTCGTATCGAGCGACACGCCGTAGCCGAAGAGGAAGAGCAGGATCAGCGGCAGTACGAAGGCGATGAGAATGGTGCTGGGGTCGCGGATCGCCTGATAGCTTTCCTTGCGTACGAGGGCGATGAAGCGGCGGCTGCGGGAGGAAGCGCTCATGCCGCTTTCTCCTTTTCCTGGCCCTTTTCGGAGTCCTGAACGAGGGCGATGAAGGCATCCTCCATCGTCGGGTCCGGCTGTTCCCTGGTGGCGACCCGCGCTTTCAACTCGTCGGGCGAGCCGAGTGCGATCGAGCGGCCGCGATAGATCAGCGAGATGCGGTCGCAATATTCGGCCTCGTCCATGAAATGCGTCGTCACCAGCACGGTGACGCCCTTTTCGACGAGGGCGTTGATATGGGTCCAGAATTCGCGCCGGGTGATCGGATCGACGCCGGAGGTCGGTTCGTCCAGGAACAGGGCGCGCGGCTCGTGCATGACGGCGCAGGCAAGCGCCAGGCGCTGTTTCAGGCCGAGCGGCAGGTCCTTGGCCGAATAGCGCCCGTGGCGGCCGAAATCGAAGATTTCGGTCATCAGTTCGATGCGCTCGCGACGGCGGCTGCCGGAGAGGCCATAGACGCCGGCGAAGAATTCGAGGTTCTGCATGACGGTGAGATCGCCGTAGAGCGAGAATTTCTGCGCCATGTAGCCAAGCTGGTTGCGCGCCTCGGCGGCATCCTTGCGAAGGTCGAAACCGGCGACCCGGCCTTCGCCTCCTGACGGTTTCAGCAGGCCGCAGAGCATCTTGAAGGTGGTGGATTTGCCGGCACCGTTCGGCCCGAGCAGGCCGAAGATTTCGCCGCGGCCGATATCGAAGGTGATATTGTCGGCGGCGGTGAAATCGCCGAAACGCTTGGTCAGGCCATGGGCTTCGATAACGGGGCGGTCGCCCGTCTCGCTCGGCGAGCCCTGTGCCTCCGCGAGCTTGGAGCGCCCGCCGGGGCCGCCGCCAAGCATATCGATGAAGGCATCCTCAAAGCGGGGAGGGGTGGGTGTCAGCTTTACTCCGCCGGTTTTGCCGATATCGGGCGTCTCATCCTTCGATGTCACGAGGCGGATGGCATCGCCCTGGATGACGCCGTCGATCACGCCTTTCGTCTGCAGCAGTTCGGCGAGCACTTGGCGCCTGCGGCCGCTGACGCCGGAGACCTTGAAGACACGATCTTCCACGCGCCCGGTCAGGTCGTGCGGCTTGCCGGAAAAGAGCAGCTTTCCCTGGTTGAGCAGCAGGACATGATCGCAGGCTTCGGCCTCATCCAGATAGGCCGTGGACCAGAGCACGCCGATGCCTTCCTGCGTCAGGTTCTCGACCATCTTCCAGAGGTCGCGGCGCGAGATCGGGTCGACGCCGACGCCCGGCTCATCGAGCAGCAGCAGGCGCGGCTTTTTCAGGAGCGCGCAGGCAAGGCCGAGCTTCTGCTTCATGCCGCCCGAGAGCTTGCCGGCGAGCCGGGTCGTGAAACGCTTCAGGTCGGTGAAGGTCAGAAGCTCGTCGAAGGCGGCGGCGCGCTCGGCCTTCGGCAGGCCGCGCAGATCCGCATAGAGATCGAGGTTCTCCTGGACCGAGAGATCCTCATAGAGGCCGAAGCGCTGCGGCATGTAGCCGATCGAGGCCTGGATGGCGGCCGGGTTCCGGGCTGTGTCGAAGCCCAGCACCTCGACAGTGCCGCTGTCGGGCAGCATGAGGCCGGTCATCAGCCGGATCAGCGTCGTCTTGCCGGCGCCGTCGGGGCCGACGAGGCCGGTGATGGCGCCGCCCCTGACCTCGCCGGAGACGGCATCGAGAGCCGGCGGGGCATCACCGAAGCGCCTGGTGACATCGGCAAGCCGGACCAGCGCTTCATCTGCCTTGGAGGGAACCGGGCTCATCGCGCTGCCAGCGAGGGAAAGTGCACGGTGACCGGCATGCCCTGGCGCAGATCCGGGCCGGGCTTGTCGATGACGATGCGCAGGCGATAGACGAGATCGGTGCGTAGTTCCGGTGTTTCGACCGATTTCGGCGTGAACTCGGCGACCGGCGAAATGAAGCCGATCGTGCCGTCATAGGGCTTGTCGGCTTGCGTATCCGAGGTCACCTGGACCTTCATGCCGGGATGCAGGCGGCCGAGATCGCCTTCCGCCACATAGCTGCGCACCCAGACCGGTTGCGTTAGCGACAGGACATAGACGCTGTCGGCGGGCGCGACGATGGCGCCGGGTTCGCGTACGCGGGACAGAATGACGCCGTCATTCGGCGCGCGCAGTTCCGTATCGGCAAGCGAGATGCGGGCGGAGACCAGAGCGGATTGCGCTGCCTTCAACTGGGCGTCGGCTGCATCGATGTCTTCCACGCGACTGCCTTCCTGCAGCAGCTTCAGCGCTTCGTTGGCGGAATCGGCGCGGGCCGCGGCCATTGCGCGATTGGCGGTTGCCAGATCGAGGTTCGCTTCCGAGATATTGCCCTGCGGGCGAAGCTGCCGGGCGCGCTCATAGGTGAGATTGGCATTGTGCAGCGCCGCGACGCTTTCGTCATAGGCAGCGCGGGCCTGGGCGATTTCCGTCTGGCGCGGGCCGGCCTTCAGCTTGTCGAGCGTGGCCTGCAGGGCGGCAACATTGGCTTCTGCGGACGTAACGGCAGCCTCGTAAGGTGTCGCGTCGAGCTTGCCGAGCACCTGGCCGCTGCTGATCGTATCGCCTTCATCGACGGCGAGCGAGGCCAGCCGTCCATTGACGCGGAAGCCGAGGGAGACCTGGCGGATATCGACATTGCCGTAGAGCGCGAATTCCTTTGATCGTTCCGGCAACCAGCCGAACTTCTGCGGCAGGCCGTACCACCAGGCGGCACCGCCGGCGGCTACGAGAATAACGATGGCAAGGGGGACGATCCGTTTCATGGGGTATTTCCTTTCGCCGGCTCCAAAAGGCCGACAAGTTCTGCGGCAAGTTTGCGCAGGCTCTGGAGTTGTTCTGATCCGACCGATTGCCATTCCATCTGGGCGAGGACGGCGGCGTGGGCGAGGCGGAAGATCATGATGTTGCCGACAAAGGCCAGCGTGCGCAGGCGCACATGCTCGGAAGCCGGATCCTCGCGCAGGATGGTGCCGATCAGCCGTCGCGCCATCTCGATCATCGGACCCATCAGGCCCTTGTAGATGCGGGTGAAGGCCTCCGTCGGCTCCATCTGTTCGCGTGTGATGAAGCGCGCCCAGGGCTCCGATTCCTTGCTGACGAAGATGCCGATCATCGTCTCCGTGAGCTGTGTCAGGAAATGGCGGGCATCGTCTGCCGTCAGCATCTGCCCGGCGGCATCGAGCGTCATGATATGCGCGACGATCTGCTGGCGCAGGGCGCCGACATGACGCTCGATGCGCGACACCAGATATTCCGCCGTCGCGATATAGAGCCCTTCCTTGCCGCCGAAATAATAGGGAATGGCCTGCAGGTTCACACCCGCCGCCTCGCTCAGCTGCCGTGTCGAGGTGCCGTCGAAGCCATGGCGGCCGAAGACGTCGAGTGCTGCGGCAAGCAGCTTTTCCCGGGTGATTTCGGCGCGGTTCGGTTGGTTTTGTTCATCGCTCATGACTGACTTATAACTCCAACGGAGATTTCAGTCAATCGAATGAATGTTTATCTTGCCGTATCTGCGCTCCCTGGGAATGAGCGTTGCGGGGGCCAACCGTCAGTATATTTACGTCTACTGCCGATACATTTACCGTTTCGTACTTCCGTAAAGGCTAATATTCTGGCTGAATGGGAGGATGAGAAACCTGCCCGTCATGCCGAGCACTGCGAGACATGCCTGGAGAGCGCTCCTTGCGAGCGCGGCTCTTGCTCTTCCCTTGACCATGGCTTGCGCTGACGACATTGCGCCCGGAAAAGGCAATCGCATTCAGAACGAGGTGGTCAAACCATCTCCTCATGATGGACAGCTGACGGCCCCGCGGCTAAGCGCGAACTGGTGGCTGCGGATCAGGCGCGAGGCACCGCAGGCCGATCAGCCTGAGGGTTCGAAGCAGGTTTTTGCGCGCAGCACCGACCAGCGATGATCCCGGGCATTGCAGCCTTAGCTGAAGCGCTGCATGTCCGGCCGCAGGCACGAAGGATGCCCTAACTCCCGGAGCCTAGGCGTCGGGCTTTCCGAAAGCCGATTCCGGTTTACGAGCCGGTGCCGCAATGCTGGTTTCCGGCCGACGGGGGTTCGGATCCCTCTTGCGGCGCTGAGCGCGACCGATCAGGCGCAGGGCCATCGCCGAGGGCAAGATTCTCGCAATGAAGGCGGCGAGCTTCGAAGAGATGCCGGGAACGACGAGGCGGCGGCCGGACTTGAAACCCTGCCATGCCTCATGGGCCACATAGTCGGCATCGAGCTTGGGCAGCACCTTGAAGAGGGCAGCCCGGTCGGCCCCGGATTTTTCCAGAAAGTCGGTCGAGACAGGGCCGGGGGCGACGCAGGTGACCGTCACACCGAAGCGGCGGACCTCCTCATGCAGGGCGGTCGAGAAGGCGCGCACGAAATTCTTGCTGGCGTAGTAGAAGGCCATGTAGGGGCCGGGCGCGAAACCGGCGACGGAGCCGAGATTGATGACGCCGCCGCTGCGCCGCGCCACCATGCCCGGCAGGAAGCGCAGGGTCATGTCGGCGAGCGCGCGGATGTTGACGTCGATGATGCCGAGCTGCTCATCGGCGGGCAGGGAGGTAGCGGCGCCGCGCAGGCCATAGCCGGCGCTATTGACCAGAACGCCGCAGGCCAGACCTTTTGCGGCAAGAAAAGCCTCCATGCGCGACGATGCATCCTGGGAGGCAAGGTCGAGTTCGATCGTGAAGGCTTCTCCGCCTGCCCCGACGATTTCGGCGGCCGCCGCCGCAAGGTCCTCGGGGGAGCGCGCCACCAGAACCACGATATTGCCATCGCGCGCGGCAACCCGGGCAATGGCCCGCCCGATGCCCCGGGATGCACCGAGGACCACGACAGCCAGGCGGAGTTCGGCGCCGACGCTCATGGTGCCCTTCCAGCAATCGATATGCCGGCAGGCTTTCCCGCCTGCTTGAGCCCCCTGACCTCGTCGACGACACCGCCGTTCAGGATCCTTTCGAACCGTTCCAGCGCGCGGGCAATGCTGGCGCCGTCCATGACCCGGTGGTCGTAGTGGATGCGGACCGTCACCGTCCCATCCGCGTCGATCGGCCCGTAGTTCAGGAGCGTGGTGAGCGGCGTCAGGGGGTTTAGGGATTCGGCGCCGAGGCCGGAATAGACCGACAGCTGGAAGGTGCCGAAATAGCGCGCCCGCTTTCGCCCCAGGTTGAGCCCGAGCCACATCAGCGACCAGCGGAGAAAGGCCGGCGCGCGGGCAAGCTTGAGCGAGCGGCGAAATTCCTTGATCTCGGCAATCGGGCGCGAGCGCGCTTCCTGGATCAGTTTTTCCAGTTCCGGGATGGGGCGCTGTTCGGGACCCTTGATCGTGCTCAGGAGAACGATTCGCTCGCCCTCGTGCTCGCGCTCATGGGCGACCGAGGCAACGCTTTCGGGATATTCATAGAGCTGGTGCTTCGGAAACTTGATATAGGCGCGCCGCAGGTCCGGGGTCTCCTTCGACAGGAGCGCATATCCCTTCAGAAACAGCACGGTCCATGACGGGCGCGGGTCGCAGGCGCTCCTGGCGTCGACCAGCGCGCGCAAGTTCATCTGCCGCTGCACGGTGACGCGCGGTATGCCGATCGAAAACCGCATGAGATCTCCGACAAGCCGCCTCGCAGCCGAAAGCCTGACTGTCCGTCCCCTCATCCTTGTCCTCCCCCTAGATCACTTCCGTTTTCCCTCGAAACGCACAAATGATCCATCTCTTTGTTTTCATGCAATTCCGGACGCAAAGCGCTGCACAGTTTTGCTGGAACTGCCCTAGTAGAGATAAGGAATGATCCGTTTCGTCCTGTCCATATAGGCGCGGTATTCAGGACCAAAAACGTCGAGCATCATACGCTCTTCCTTGTCCACCCGCAGGAAGAAAAGCACGGCAAAGCCGACGAGGCCCGCAAGGCCCGCCACCCAGTTCGACAGCAGGAAGGCCTGCGCCAGCCCCATCAGCATGAAGGACGTGTACATGGGGTGGCGCACCAGCGCGTAGGGCCCTGACGATATCAGTTCATGCTTCTGGCGGATTTCCAGCGTGATGGACCAGTTTCGGCCGAGCTGCTTGTGCGTTCGCCGAAAGACCCACATGGCGAGCGCGAATGTGATTGCTCCGACTACGACCGCCCAGATATGGGCAGGATAGTCGGCAGCTCTCGGGATGCCTGTCGCGACGTAGAAGGCCGGCACGATCGCAAGCCCGGCAAGGGCCGTCGCGAGCGCGATCTTCTCTGCCGCGCTCCGCTGGCTGCTCACGATGGGCACGCGCTTGCCGCGGCGCTCAAATGGGTAGCGGATGACGTACCATGCGATAATTCCGAGGACCCAGACGATCTCGCCAATGGTGTGAACTGACAAGCTCAAATCGGCACCAGAACCTTTCCACGATCCGCTTCTTTCCGGGATCGCTCTGCTTTTCTATCAACCCGTATTCATCTCCCGCAGATTTGTAATGAATTGCTGCGGGCGAAGCCAGATGCCTGGCGTCTTATAGCCCATATGTTTGGCGATATCGGCCACGAAAGCGTTGCAATTATAGACGGTCGCTTCCCAGAGACGGCTGCGCGCCTGGAGTTTGCGAATATAGGCGACCGTGTCGTTATATTCGGCGTCCGTCAACATCACGCGCCAGCTCGCCGAGCGGTATTGCTCTTCGAGATCGCCGTCCGTTTCGCCTGTCGTGGCGGGGACGGGGATAAAGTGGCCCAACACATAGGGCGCGGCATCTGGCGATGCCGGGGCAAGTCCCGCAACCTCGGGACTGATCATTCTTCCGTTCCTGTCGGCACTGCCGAAGACGACATAAGTGTGACCGTAGGTCAGCGCGTAACGCGAGCGGAATTCGATGAAGCGCCGCCCCGCCTGGGCTTGAGCCGCGGCCGGTTTCCCAAGGTCACGGGCATCGGATGTATAATGTGGCTGGGGGGCTTTGTCTTCTGACTGACACGATGATACCACAACCGCCAAAATGGCGACCACGCACAAGCGGCTTCTTTCAAGCGCCATCAACACGCTCCATGTGCAGGCTCCTGCGAATGCGGGCCTGATGCCGGCTGATGCGCCGTTCCTGCGTCCTGAATGGCAGGCGGGATCAATCCTGGCCGTTTTGGGATGTTAGAGAGAGAGGAAGGGCCTACCGAGCCCTTCCCAAGCGTTATGCGAATTTTACTTGTAGACGGCTGTTGCTGGCGGTGGAGCTTTCCCCTTGCCTTTACCAATCGACCCGCAGGCACTCAGATTGGCCACCGCAAGCGTTGCGAGGATCAAGAATAAAATTCTGCTCATTAAGTCCTCTCCTCATCCTGGTGCAGGCTTGAAAGTCTGCACCTCATAGTTTGACGATAATCGGCACCTTGGACAGTGCGGCAGTGATGCAATGTGCAACGAATCTACATTAGCAGATACTTACCGGTGTGGCCAACCCTGCAATTTCACATGGTAAACGCCATTGAAGCATGCCGTGATCGTTGTGGCTTACCTGCCACACTTCCGGCTGTCGATTTCGCGATCTCGGTATCGCGAAACCGTGGCCCGGTCTTGCGCGACATGGTTCAAATGACGAGTACGCGCGTACCGATGCGGGTGCGGGAGTAGAGGTCGACGATATTGGCATTGGTCAGGCGGATGCAGCCGTTGGATACCGCCTGGCCGATCGACCAGGGAGCATTGGTTCCATGCAATCGGAAGAGCGTGTCCTGGCCGCCCTGGTAGAGGTAAAGCGCGGCAGCCCCCAGCGGGTTGTCCGGACCACCCGGCACGCCCTCGGCATATTGGGCAAGCCGCGGCTTGCGGGCGATCATGTCGTCGGTCGGCTTCCAGGAGGGCCATTCCGCCTTGCGGCCGATCGTGGCTTCGCCCTTGAAGCTCAACCCTTCCTCGCCGACGGCAACGCCGTAGCGCGTGGCAAAGCCGCCGTTCTCGACAAAGTAGAGATAGCGTGCACGCGTATCGACGACGATGGTGCCGGGCGGCTCGCCTCCGTCATAAGCCACTTCCTGCCGCCGATAGCGGGGATCGGCATCCGGATCCCTTCCCAAAACCCGGTAGCCCAGCGGCGGGCCATCCGATGTCGTACTGCATCCATGAAGCATCAGAGCCAGGCTACCCAAGACCAGACCCCGGCGTGTCACAACTGCCCTTTCGTTCATTTCCACTTACCCTCAGTCAGCTTCGATGTTTTCCGTTCAGTGGCGGGCCCGTTTCCGGCCCATTCGCTTCTGTGGAATTGCTTATCTGGCAGGCGGACAAGCTGCGCAACTTGCAATAGTATGCATTTCGACCATGCACGAATCTCCTTGCTTCGGCCACTCGTTTTGCAAGAATATTAGAATACCTAGATGGAAGGAAGCGATGAAACTTTGCTTGGAAGGAAAAGTCGCAGTTGTGACGGGGGCGGGCTCCGGTATCGGGGCGGCCGTTTCCCGGCAGCTCGCACTTGAGGGAGCCGAGGTCGTCATTGCCGATATCAATGAGGAGGCTGCGCACCGGACCGTGGCGGCAATCTGCGCTGATGGCGGCCGGGCGCGGGCATTCGTTGTCGATGTGACCGATTTCGAGGGCGTGCAGCGCCTTGTCGATTTTGCCGTCGAGACATGCGGCGGCCTTCATCTCGCGGTCAACAATGCCGGGATCGATGGTGTCAGGGCGGCAGTTGGGAACTATCCGCTCGATGACTGGCACAAGCTGATGAACGTCAATCTGAACAGCGTTTTCTACTGCATGAAATGCCAGATCGGCGTGATGCTGAGATCGGGCGGGGGCGCAATCGTCAACATGTCCTCGGCGCTCGGCGCTGTCGGCTTGCCGACCGCAGCGGCCTATACGGCGGCCAAGCACGGAGTTGTCGGTCTGACGAAGGCTGCCGCGATAGAATATGCGAGGTTCGGCATCCGGATAAACGCTGTCGGCCCCGGCTGGATCGATACGCCACTGCTGTCAGAGCATCTGGACATAGCGAGCACGCGCCGGATGGCATCCCTTCAGCCCATGGGCCGGCGCGGGACGCCTGACGAGATCGCCAACCTCGTCTGCTTCCTGCTTTCCGAACAGGCGAGCTTCATCACCGGCGCGCACTACCTGGCGGACGGCGCCTATACTGCGCATTAGGCGCAGCGGCGCCAGCGCCTGCCCGGCCTATGCCACGGCCATGATGACATGCGCCTGGATCCTGGCGGCCACCGCGCCGCTGCCATGTCTGCCGGCGATCGCGGAGGTGGCGTGATCGGTCGCAGCCTGCAGCTTTCCGGCGTCTCTCGCCTCGATTTCGTTGCGAAGAACGGTCCCCTGGCAATAGGCAACGGCAGGAAGACGCGGGGAGGGCGCCCGGCTCTGCTCGGTCGTCGTCTCGATCGCCAGGCTTTGAAAACCCGCTGACTCGAGATCGCGCCGGATCACGGCCTTGTCGTGATAGCCGTGTGGCGTGCGCGCGAGAAAACGCGGCGGATCGTCCGGAAACATCTCCGCCAAAGCATTGGTGACATCATTCGCAAAGTCATTCTCCTCGATGCGATCCCAGACATTGAAGAGGAAGTGCCCGCCGGGCTTCAGAACCCGTCTTGCCTCGCGATAGGCAGTTACACGGTCGGGAAAGAACATCGCCCCGAACTGACAACAGACGAGATCGAAGGCTGCGTTTTCAAATTGCAGCGCCAGAGCATCCGCCTGGCACCATTCGATACGGCGGTCGGAAGCCTGCTGCGAAGCGGCATAATCGAGCATCGGCTGGCTGAGGTCGGTTGCGGTATAGCTTGCGCCCGAGGACAGTTTCGGGACGAGAACGCGGGTGAGAGCCCCGGTGCCTGCGGCGATTTCCAGGACGGCATTCGGCGACAAGACCGCTGCTCTCCGGGCAAGGTCTGCCGCGAAGGGCTCGAAAATCAGTGGCACCATATAGCGGTCGTAGTTTTCCGGGATCGAGCCGGCGAAGATCTTGTCCGTTTCCAGCATCGCTGCATCCACCATCGGTCTGATGGCCTGCGAGACTAGCATGGATTTGCTTGTTTCGAGCGGTTTTCTAGAGAGCAGCGAGCCCGGCTTCAGCCGGCCCCCCGGCATTTCGACAGGATATCGTCGACGACTGCGGCGAGCGGCCGAGTGGCGTCGATGGTAGTCGCATTCGCCGGAATGTCTTCCCGCGTCGCATGCAGGTGCAGGACAAGGTCCCGCTCGGCCGGCCTTCCGCCAAACTCGTCTTCGGGCCTGCCTGCAAGCCGGTTCTCCAACGTCTCTCGGTCGATCTCGAGAACGAAGACGGCGTCGAACAGATCGATGAAGTGATGGGAATTCCTCGAGCCGCCGCAGAAGAAGGAGACCGGGTGGCTTTTATCGGCCGCGAGCGATCGGACCTTGCCGACATGCCATAGGTGCTGCCTGTGCACGAAGGCGACATCCTCCTGCTCGTGCCGGGGCCTGTCCAGCGGCTCGCCCGTGCGGGGATCGCCGCGATAGGCCAGCTCACGGTCGCCATGAATGACGTGGTAGCCGCGCTGCTGGAGTTCGGTCGCGACCGTGGTCTTGCCGGTGCCGGACACGCCTTCGATGAGATAGTTCCTGACGCCCATTTCGCTCCCGTTCGGTGAACCGCACGTCCTTTGGCACGCCAGTGGCTCATGGCGCAGAATTATAGTGGATTCCCGACGCTTCAATGCCGCCGCTGCTCAAAGGCGGTCAGTGCAGGACGGCGATCGCGGTAACGCCAGCCTCTTCTGCAGCGCGAATGATCGCGGCTCTGAGCTGCTCGGGATCAGCGATGCCCTTGACGACATCGAGGCAGAGCTTGATGGCCAGAAGAAACTCCTCTCCGTCATCGCAGGGGAATTCCCTTATGAGCGCATTGGCGGCCCCCATTGCCGTCCTGATGGAAAACACCCTTTCCGGATCCTTGAACATCAGGATCACAGGCGCGAATTCGATCGGGGTGTCCCATTCCATTACACAATACTCCAGATGGGATAGTGTAATTTTAACGGAGCAAGAGGCGTGCCAATGCGCGCGACGGTTTATGGGCGGGCATTTATCGGAGGGGATGCCGGTTCCGGTCCGTTGTTCAGCGACCGTCGTCACCCAGCATGTAATCCGCCAGCCTGTAGCAGTGGCTCGCCTGATAGGCGTTCCGGCCGCGGTTCATGTGCGTCAGGTTGAACGCCCGGATCGCCTGCAGCGCACGGGGCGTGGCGAGGAATTTGCCGATCGAGGAGAAGCCGCGGACCTTGACGCCGAAAATGTCCTGGCCTCTGGGAAAGAAATAGCTGACGTCTTCAGGCGTCATGACACAGGACCCGAGGAAATCCTCATCCACCTGCCCGTGATCGAGCGAGTGGTCGGTGGTGAAATCGGAAAGATGCACCAGGAAGAGCGCGCGGATATCGTCACCATCGGCATAGAGCGAGAAGAGCTCCATCCAGCTCGCATTGACGCGAATGAGGGCCTTGCCCGGTGTCGACGGCAGACAGGAAACCGACCAATAATGCCGCTCCGTCCGGCGCGGGATCGGGATGCAGTCGCTCCCGTAGCGCCTGAGAATGTCGAGAACCGCCTGTGCCTGCGGCCGGCGCAGCAGCTTCTCGAACTTCGCGACGTATTTGAGACGCAATTCCAGGGATTCCGGACGCTCGTCGGCGTCGGCCGGGATCGTCCCACCCAGCATCCAATCGCGCTGCTGATCGAGATCGAGCAACCCGCGCAGACCGGCGGCGTTTTGGCGGCGCACCGCGCTCACGTCATCTACCATGAAAGCAATCCCAGGCTCCGCTTCTGAACGGCTCCTCGCCTTGTCGCGGCGATAGAGCTTTACGAATGTTTTCCGCTCACCGCATATATCCATCATTTGTTGCGGAGAACTACGGCCCCGATGCCGAGACATTTGTCGGGCCTGCCGCTCAAGCGAAGCCTCAGGCAGCCGGAAGTGGGTATGGAACCACTCTATCTCTTTGTTTTTACGCAATTCCGGACGCAAAACCGCTATGCACTTTTGCTGGAATTGCTCTGACCAGACAGGTTTCGAAAACCGTGATCGACAGGCCGGTTTCCCGAACCCAGCGGTGGATCTGCTCTCAACGGTATTCAGCAGCGACTAATAGCCACCGTAATTGCCGCGAACGGGACCAATACCCAGTGGCGTTGCGTAGGTCGTGTTGTCGCCGCCGGTGCCGGTGGTCGCGCACCCTGAAAGGGTCAGAAGCGCGATCGCTACCGCGGCCAAAAGGTATCTTGCAGACATGACATTGTCCCCCTTATCAGTCACCGCGCAGGCCTTCAGGGCCAGAGCACGAATATTCCCCAAACCACCGCCACAAGCAACTGTGGCGAGTACCTATTCGACGCAATTGCCTCAACGATATCGGAGGCTTGCAACAAGCCGGTTCACTCTCGGCCCGATGGGCCTCTGCGGAAGGCGCAGAACGAATTCATTTCCAAGCCGAGGCCCGCCCGGTGGCGGCACTGAAACCGTTGACGACGGCGTTTACCGCCTGACAATCGTTTCTGATCCTGCCCTCTCGGGCGCCCTTGGCGGGCGGACCGCTTTCGCTGTCGCGGCCCGGGCTGCGTCGATGCGGTTGAGGATGGATGGGCGCAAGCACAACTGGACACCTTCCGGCCGGGTCGCCCGCAGGAGGGTATAATACAGTAATATACCTCCAGTATCCCGTCGCCTGATGCATAATTCTTCGTCCCGATCTTCGTGGATCGGGAATGGGAGGCGATTTGTTCAATCAAGATCTTCTACGGGAGTCCGCACAGCAAGGATGCTCGCGTCTATGATCATGTCTTGCTTGCGCCCCATCTGAAACCGAGGCCTTCCGAAGGGATTCGGAGGCTGCTCAGAGGAGTCAGGCAATGGTCAGATTGAAACTTTTGTTTACCGCTCTGTTGGCCACGATGTTTCTTGCAACTCTGCCGGATTTGTCGTGGGGCACAGAACAGGCCCAGCAACGGCGCGCCGGGCGTGACGTCAGACAGGATACGCGGCAAGGCGCACGTGACACGAAACAGGCGTGTCGCGCGTCGAACGAAAAGAGCAATGCCGGGTGCCGACAGGACAAGCGACAGACCAAGCAAGGCGGCCGCCAGACAGCTCGTGATCTCAAATACTGATTTATAGCCGCTTCTGGTTCGAAGGCGTGAACGCTCGCGCTTGAGGGGCAGCCGTGCCGCGTTGCGACCGTGTGCCCCACTTTCCCGACCGCCGATCGCCTTCGGCCCGGAGCGACCCTCGAACAGGCCGCGACATTCGCCATTCGGAAGATCTGGGATTCGTCCAGATGGCGGAGAGCCGAGGTCTGGGTGGTTCGACGTCTCACGATGCTTAATCCGGAGTGGCCACAGACAGAGATGAATGGGGAGTCGCCGCGGCCTGGCTGGGTAAGCAGGCCGGCAACGGCGCCTATAGATTTGCAAACATTGCACACCTTGATTCGATGCTATCAGCGTATCATCGAAATCGAGCGGTGTATAACTGTGTATAAATTTATGTATTGCTGCAGATTCGTAATCTAATTCGGAAAATAATGCGCTGCTTCGATGAATATATAAGCATTAGCTCAAATAATATGTTATGGTTTGCTGCCGTAAAACTCATCGTGATCTGGTATCGTCTATCTTGATTGGTTGGTATCGATGGTTTTTCGGAAAATACTTAGCAAAGCGCAACCAGTTGCTCCGATTCAGGAGCGCTTTTTTGGGAGAGGACGATGAAACACCATCTTTCAATTGCACTCGCATTTGCAGGTATCGGCTTGGCTTGCCAAGCACTGGCCGCCGAAGCGGATGCGTCGAAGCTCACTTGTAAAGAGGTCGGCGCAATGGCGCCTGCAAAATCGATTGCCGTTGCCATGTGGGTGAACGGCTACGTTCACGGCAAGGCGGGCAATCCGACAGTCGACAGTGACAAGGCGCACGCGAACGCGGAAAAGGTCGCCGCCTATTGCAAGAGCAATCCAGCCAGCACCGTGGCGGATGCGCTGGAGGCCCTGGCAAAGACGTAACTTCGGCAATGAACCCCAATTTGAGTGGTCATTAAGCCAAGACGGCGACACCCCGCGCCGAAAGCACCTGATGCCCGCGGAAACGGCACAGGCGAAAAACAGATGGCGACCACTTGAGGTCAGACCGCCGGCTTGTCCCGTAGCCGGCGATCTGATTTCCGGGTGTCAGATGGTGTTGAAGCTCCACTCCTGCGTAGTGGGCAAAGGACAATGGGGCCGAAATGTCGGTGGACGAGCGGCCTGATATCGATCATTGCGCGCCACCGCGATCCCTTCTTTCCCGGTCTCATTTCTATTTCCCGAGTGTTTCCAAATAGGTCTGGCGAGGTCGGAAAGACTCCAGACAGGGAACCGGTCAATGGCAAGGAGGATCATCCGCCGTCCGAGTGTTCAGAGCAGGACGGGCTTGCGGCGGATGCGGCTTCGCCTTCTCCCCGCCGGGGAGACGAGGACGCCCACATTCCCCACGGAAACCTCATGCCACATATGACTGCATACGCGCCGCCGCGCGACTGGCTCGCCATGCTCAAGACGAATGACAAGGGCAATCCCCTTCCTGGCCTCACGCTCAATTGGACCGTGATGCTGGAGCACCACCCCGACGCGCGAGGAATGCTCGCGCTGGATGAATTCAGCGACCGGACGATGCTGCTTGCCCGCCCGCCGTCCGATCCGCTTGGACTTGTGAACTCGGCAGCGTGCCCTAATTTTCAGCAGCATACCCTGAGTTGAAGACGTACGGAACTTTTCGGCCGATGCACATGCCATTGTTCTAACTGAATTTTTCAAATCACAGAGGGGCTTCCATCATGTCGGACAAATCGAAGAACGGCATCGATCGCCGTGATTTCATGATTGCATCACTGGCAACGGTCGGCGCGTCGGCTGCTCTCGCGGTCAGCGCGGATGCCGCTGACGCAGAGGAGGCAGCGAAACCCGCTGCCAATACGGCCTCGGGAACGGTCTATACCGGCGATGTCATCCAAGGGAAAAAGGTCGTCAGCGCGCTCGACGTCGACGATCTGGAGCCGGGGCAGAAGCATTTCCTGTATTTTCAGGGTGCGCAGATGCCCACGGGGCAGTACTGGTATGTGTCCGTGACCGTCGCCAAGGGGGCAAGGCCGGGCAAGCGCGGCATCCTGACCAGTGGTGTGCACGGCGACGAAATGAGCAACATTCACACGGTCCAAACCGTGATGAACCAACTCGATCCGACACAGATGTCGGGCACGGTCATGGCGGTCACCGATGTGGCGCGCCCGGCCCTTGAAAGCATGCAGCGCAGGTGGCCCAATCAGGGCAGGGGCGTCGATCTGGTCGACATGAACCGGGAATGGCCGGGGAACGAGAACGGTCTCACCGCGCCCAGCCGGCATGCCGGGCTGCTGTTCAACCGGCTGCTGCGGCCGAACGCCGACTTCGCGATCGACTTTCACACCGGAACGACCGGGTTCGAAGTCACCGCATTCAATATCGGCGGCATGGATGTGCCCGAGGTCAAGGCCATGTTGGAGCTCTATCCCGTCGGCCAGATCTTCGACAACCATGTCTATCCCGGTGTCCTGCACAACGCCTTCATGGAGGTGGGTATCCCCTCGTTTACGCCGGAGATCGGTGCTGCCCGCGTTCTGGACCTCGAGATGATCGCGCTCTTCGTGGAAGGCACGATGAACGTCCTCAAGCATTACGGCATCGTTGCCGGGCCGATGGGCCGGACAGGCAAGGACGTGACTGTCTTCGTCGGCAACAGCGCCTTCCCGATCCTGGCAACCGAGGGCGGGATCGTCGAGCATCTTGTCAAGCTCAACGACAAGGTCGAACCGGGACAGAAGGTGGCCATCCAGCGCAACAGCTTCGGCGAGGTGGTCGCGGAATATACAAGCGGCGTGGCCGGGGAGATAACGGGCCAGCGCAGCGACGCAATGTCCGAGCCCGGCAACCCCCTGGTCTTCATCCTCTTCCACAAGGCGGCGCTGGAGGGCGCTGAGGCCTATCCCGAGTAATCTGCCGTTTCCGCCTTTCGTTTAGAATCGGCGCGTAGGAGACCGATTTCCTAGGCGAGACCGCGGAACTGCGCCGGCGCATAACATCGGCGATGCGCATGTCAAATGTCGTCAAGACCTGATGAACGAGAGCAGGTCGGGGTTGAGGACATCCGCATGTGTGGTCAGCATGCCATGGGGGTAGCCCGGATAGGTCTTCAGCGACCCGTTCTTGAGCAGGTTGACCGCACGCGGCACGGAGCTTGCGAAGGGGACGACCTGATCGGCCTCGCCATGCATCACCAGCACCGGCACGGTGATCTTCTTGAGGTCTTCGGTATAATCTTCCAGCCAGGAGGCGACAGTCGCGTGGTGAGCGAGAGCACCACCGCCCATGCCCTGGCGCCACCAGTTCGCAATGATCGCCTCCGAAGGCTTGGCGCCATCGAGGTTGTACCCGTAGAACGGGTTCTCAGGGACGAAACGGTAGAATTCCGACCGGTTGCCCAGCACGCCCGCACGGATCGCTTCGAACCACTCCGGCGGCTGACCGGACGGGTTTTCCTCGCTCCGGTACATGTTCGGCGTCAGGGAAGCGACGAGTACCGCCTTCGCGACGCGCTCCTGGTGGCGGGCGACATAGCGAGCGACCTCACCGCCGCCTGTGGAGTGGCCGATGTGGATCGCGTCGCGCAGGTTGAGGTGCTCGGTCAGGGCCGCGAGGTCGGCAACCCAGTGGTCCATGTCGTTGCCGGTGCCGGGCTGGTCGGACCGGCCGTGACCGCGCCGGTCGTGGGCGATCACCCGGTAGCCGTGGCCAAGAAAGAAGGTCATCTGGGCGTCCCAGTCGTCCGCCGACAGCGGCCAGCCGTGGCTGAAAACGATCGGCTGGCCCGAGCCCCAGTCCTTGTAGAAGATGTTTACGCCGTCCGTGGTCGTGATTGTAGGCATCGTGTCGCTCCATCTGCCCTGTTGAACATTCGTTTTGGGATACAGTTGATTGCGAAATACCTCCGGTGAGGCGTGTTCGATCATATCCGAAAATTGCGACGTTAGTTAAATTCCCTCTTTATCGAAGACAAATACCTTGTACGTTCGAGCTATGCCTCAAAGGTATAGCGAGGACCCGATGGAACTCAGGCATTTGCGCTATTTCGTTGCCGTTGCGGAGGAGGGAAGCCTACTGACCGCAGCAGAGCGGCGGCTTCACACGTCCCAGCCCTCGCTCAGCAGGCAAATTCGCGATCTGGAAACCGAAGTCGGTGTCAAACTGTTAGAACGGCAGTCGCGCGGCGTGACGCTCACCGCCGCCGGTAAAGTGTTTCTTGATCACGCGCGGCTGGCGTTATTGCAAGTCGAGGCGGCTGCGGAAGGGGCCCGGCGGGCAGAGCGGCCGGAAAAGCAGTCGTTCACGATCGGTTTTCTCGCAGGGCAAGAGGTCGTGTGGCTACCCCATGCATTGCGCATTATTCGGGAGGAAGCGCCGGAGGTTGAAATCATATTGTCCAGCCAGTCTTCCCCGGACCTTGCTCTGGCACTGATGCGGGGCAAGCTGGACGTCGCTTTCCTTCGCCCCGAGACGCAGAGTGTCGGTGTGTCCTTCAAGTTTCTGGCCAAGGAGCCACTGATCGCCGTGCTGCCGGCGGACCATCGCTTGACGTCGCGCAAAAAGATCCTGCCGCAGGACCTTGCCCGCGAAACTTACGTCAGTTCGGCTAGAATTTCTCCCGTACTGCAATCCGTGATCCAGGATTACGCGTCGAACGTCGGGATCACCCTCAAGGCAGAGTACGAAGGCGAAGGCCTGCCATCAGCAATGTCACTCGTCGTATCGACGGGTGGAATAACGCTTATTCCGCTTTATGCGCAAAATATGCTTACACCGAATGTCGTTGCCAGAGCACTTGAGGGTGTGCCTCCGACAATTGATCTCACCTTAGGATACAACGATTCAAATTCCTCGCCTTTGCTCCGCCGATTTTTGTCTCGCTCTGATGAATTGGTCGCCAACGTTCAAAATCAGAGCATCATCCGCTATGCCGAAGTTCCATAGCAGGGAGCGCCTTTACAAGGAAAAGCAGGCCTCCCTTGCGGCAGCTTCAAGCAACGAAACTCTATTTCATGAGAATGCCCTGGTCCGCTTGTCTTGACCAAACCTGGGCGACCAGTTGCAAAGGAAGCCGTGACCGACAGTCTCGGCCACGAGCCAGAACGGCTTGATGCTATCGAGCAAGCACGAAGTTCACCAGCCGTCCGGGACAACGATTTTCCTTCAGCACCGCCTTCCCCGTCAATCTCGACCGAACGTCAAGCTGCTGCGCAGCCAGCCCGACGAGTTCATCAGCGGCGAGCTTCCAGGGAGCCTGAATCCTGCCGCGCAGCTTGCCGTTCATCCGCCGACTGTCCACGCTTCCTATGCGGTTTCTACACGCCCAGACGTTTGCCGATGGCTTTATAGTAGCTATCCTGAAACGCGAGCGAATGGTTTGCTCTCAGAGTTGCTACCCGAGCAGCCGGAGCAGCGGTGTTCCTCATCGCAGACAGCAAGCATAGGAACTTCGCGTGAGTGATACCGGTGCCGCGCGATGGATTGGGTTTTTCCAGCGCCTGAAACATAGCATTGAACGTTTGGAGGTCGCTGCTGAGGTTATCATGAAACTTGTAAGCTTCGCGCACTCCCGCGTTCAGGGTGGACGAAAGAAGCGTCTTGAATGGAGCCTCCTCCGCGGTGCCTCGGAAAAGAGGAAAGAATGAACCGGCAAGGCGTCCCAACCGTTCGTGAGGCACCCAGACGTTCTGTGTGCTTCGAAGCGTTGCGAGAAGTTCGGACATCGTGCCGTATTTGGATTGAAGCCAGAGCTTCGAGTACAGACCGAAATAGCTTTCTTGGTCGTTGCTATTGATGATCGTCGCAAGCATCGGTTGGCACCGCCTTGTTTTGACCAATGTCTCTACAAGATAGTTGCTCATCTCCACCATCGCTGCGTCGTCGACAAGGAGCCCAGACTGCGCGCAACGCGATAGAAGGTTAGCGGTAGACGGGACGAGAGGGCGGCTTCGAATTAGCGAGTAGACATTGCTTCGAACGGACGGTCTCCGTTTGATTAGGTCTTCGAGAAGCTCTGGCTTTACGACGGCGTCGGTTTTGTCGGCAAGCCCCAGCCATCGTTTCAGGACCTTTTCGCCGTTGCCCGCGTCGAATGCTTTCTTTCGAGCTCCTTGTCGAATCCTAGCCTCGACGAGCGAGCGTTGGCGATCCAACGGAAGCCCATGCTTCAGGCGGTGATCGACACTGGCCTGGACTGAATCAAGCCTGGCGTTTTCCAAGACCCTGAAATGTCGAATTGCTTCTGGCTGAGTTAGGATCAGCGTCTTTCCGCTATTCAATCGAACCTGCTTGGTCTGAAGGACCAGGTCGACGGATCTTAAGGTTTGCTTTGCATGAACAATTGTATCTACGCCAATGTCGATGTCGTCCATGTATCGGACGAAATCGCGGTCAGGGTCGCTCGCGAGGTAGGCGTCGAGTTCATATAGAAAGCAATGTGCAAGCAGTCTAGGCGCGTCGAGGTTGACCTGCGGCAGACCGACTTCAATTCGAGGCGTATAGTCCGGCTGCCAAAGCAGATCGCCAAGAATATAGATCAGCATATCGATGACGCATTCCTCAACGCCGCTGATCGAGGCAATGGCGTTGCGAAGATGCACGTAGGAAATGCTATCGTAGTAATTCGCGATATCCGTCACGACGACGAATTTCCGTGTTTTGGAAAATTCAAAGAGGCCCTTCTGGAAGTTCAACCACGAGGCAAACGTGCCGTATCCGCTTGGTGGGGATGAGAACTTGTGATCCTTCGGTTCAAAGAATGCTTTCGTAGTCGGTGCCTTGCCTTTGATCTCGGCGTAAAGAGCGTCAGAGAGGCACTGCAGAACTATTGCATCCCGCACACTCGGGATGACAAGCTGTCGGCATAAACCCTTGCTCTTCTCGACGAGGATGCGCTGAGCCTTCTGGGGTACATAATCTCCGGACAGGATGAGGTGAGAAAGCTTTTGGCTCTCGACGCTACGGGCAACATGGAAGTCGAAGTTTTCGATCCCGTCACATATGAACTGCTCTCGCATCGAGATTCTGACTTTATCCTTCCAGATTCTTTCGATGTTTTTAGCCGAGAAGATCGAGCGCAGCTTCTTCGCGCGAATGTTGAAGCGGGGAGATCTCATTTTGACCGTTTAAGCTTGCGTGGCGAGCGATTGTTGTCAGCTCAGCGCGAGAACAACGTTGTTGACCAGGTCGGTGATGACGTCGTCGGCCTGGGACTGTTGAATGGTCACCTGCGAGGGGTGGGCCGCCATATTCCTCTTCTTTAGTTTCTCCCGGAGAATTTCGGTGGTGTTCTTCGAGATCAGCGATGCCGTCTGACAGATGTCGACGACCTCGGCCTCCTTCAGTTCCTCGAAATGCTCGATTGTAAAGATCGAGGTGCCGGTCTTCTTCGGGAAGCGGCGAGCGATGGCGGCATTGAAGTCCGAAAGTCGCGTTATATCGGCGAGGATCCAACGAAGTAGATGATCGAAGGCGAGGTTCCACGACATGACGATGCAGGCGCGGAACGCCTCAGCCCGGTAACAGGCCAGCGCTTCACGAAGGAAGGCCCGTTCGGCGATATCCGGTACGCGGTCAGGAAGATCGGACAGAAGCTTGCCAACCTGTATGACGGTTTGATGCACGCCGTACTTCTTGTCGAGATCGGAACGCACGTTGCGCGCCAGCCGATATCTGCTTCGCTCCTTGAGGAGCTCCGGAGGCTTCGTGGCGGCCATGCGTGGCAGGTACACCGAAACATCTGGCGACGTCAGATGAAGCTGCTTGAAGCACGTTCTGATCGCTTCGTTGTCGAAAGACGCCAGCGACTTGTGGACATGGAGATACCATCCGAAGACCTTAATCTTGTCCTTCGGCGATAGTGCGTCGAATCCATCGACCTGCTGCACGAAATCGGCAAGGAGCATCAATCGCCGCCCGAGAGCATCGTTTCGACCTCGGCGATGCCGAGATGGTTGATGGCATAGTGCCCCTTCTCGGGCGCGGTCATCAACTTCGCGAACTTTAGATCGCGTAGTGGCTGCGAAAAGTCCGGGATATTCACGGACCACTTAAGACTCCGAAACCCCGTATAGATGTGTGCGGCCGTTACCGCGGGCGTCTCCCGGTGCCCCTTGAACCAGGCAGCTATGAGCAGGTAACGCTTAACGTTGCTCTTGGGGTTCGCTCCATGCACATAGGTTGCGAGAGACGTCCCGGATGTCATGTCGAGTTCGAGGACTTCCGGAGCAGGCTTGGCGGCGCGCTGCACTTTCGGCCGCGGCGCTCGCACCGGCGTCTCGATCTCCACGACCTCGGCTTCTTCTACCTCGTCGTCCGCGTCGATCTCGGCATCTCTGGCGACCGCCTTAACACTCGGACCGGCGATGCGCTGGGCGGTGACGGGAGCAGACGTCTTCAGAGCGTTTTGGATCGCCTGGGTGATCTGTCCGATGTCTCCATCGGCAATCTCCGCTTCGACCATTATAAAGCGTATCTTGGAGGTTCCGCCGGTCTTTCCTGTCGTGCCCTTGGCCATGCAATTCTCGCTAGATTAATTGAGGCGAATCACTGCAACCAAGGTATCTGGTTCTGGCGAACATACAGCATCTCGAATCCCTGCTTTTCAGAGATATTCCACAGGATTCGACGCGGATCCCGAGATATTTTAGGGGCGTTTCCCGTTGTCGGGCGATCGGCAGACAAATACTGGTATATAAGAAGACGGTCGAGCGCGACATTTACATTACGATGCTTCGCCTACATTTCGATCTGGTCGCCAGCACCTCAAATCCACTTGAACGATCTATGCGGTGCCGCCGAAGTACAGATTTGCGAGCCATGCAAAGCGGCGAGGTCACAATGCTGTTTGAAGGATTCAGTCCGCATCGTCACGCGAAAATATCAATGCTCGACCGAGAAGACTCCGCAAAGCGGTGAATCCTTCAACATAATGATCTGGTTAGATACTATGGAGTTGGCGATGCGGGCGAAATACGACGTCGCGGGGCCGTTTCACACGGATGCCAAGCCGGTTTGGCTTATGTGCCAAGCCATTTCGCAAAGACGGTAAGCGTGAGAAATATGGCGCACCCGACAGGATTCGAACCTGTGACCTTTGGAATCGGAATCCAACACTCTATCCAGCTGAGCTACGGGTGCATGCCTGACGATGTGACTCGTCGTCCGATGTCGTGGTTCTTAGCCTAGCTTTGGCTCTGCTTCAATCGCGAAGTTCGCGGAATTTCGGCTCGTTGCTGTTATCCGGGATTTTCAAGGCGATGGGGCGTCGCTAAAAGCTTCCTCTGATGGTTAGGTTTTCATCGGGGATGAGATGGGCGAAGCGGTTTTCGATCTGGCGCGGCGGGCGCGGTTTGCGGGGCTTTCAGGGAATTTTTCGCTGGGGCATGAGATCCTGGATGGAGCCGTGGCGCAGGCTGGCGAGGATGCCGGGGCGCGGGCGTGGATTGCGATCGAGCGGGGGCGGCTTTTCAACAGTGCGGGGGAGCCGGCGCGGGCGCTGCCGTTCTTTAGCGAGGCATGGGAACTAGCGCAGCGGGCAGGGGACCATGATCTGGCTGTCGATGCGGCGCATATGCTGGCGATCGCGTCCGATGTCGAGGCGGCAGAACGGTGGGTGGAGGTGGCGCTCGATTATATCGAGGCGCAACGCGCAAGCCCGCATTGGCGAGGCATGCTGCATCACAATCTCGGCTGGACCTATTTCGAGGCGGGGCGCTTCGAGGATGCGCTTGGCGCCTTCCGGCGGGATGAGGCGATCCGGGAGACCTCCGGCAACGCACAGACGCTGAAGGTGGCGCGGTATGCGGTCGTGCGTACGCTCCGCGCATTGTCGCGGGTGGATGAGGCGATTGCGCTTGGGGAGAGGGTCGTGGCGCTAGCGGATGCGGCCAATGATGCGGCGCCTTATGTCTATGAAGAGTTGGCCGAGTGTTATGCGGTAAAGGGCGAGATGGCGGAAGCGCAGCGCTTTGCGGCGCGGGCGCAAGCGATCCTCTCGGAGAATGCGTCCTTCGTGCGGGATGAGCCGGTCAGGCTGGCGCGGCTTGCGACCCTTGCTGCGGGTGCTGCGGCTGCGGACTGATGCCACAAATGAAAACTCCGCCGGGCCTTTCGGGCGGCGGAGTTTGCTTGCTGGATGCTGCTTATGTCAGACCTGCATGGCGCCGGGGCCGGGGATGGCCTTCGGCGGCACCTTGCCGAGGATGATCATGCCGAGCACCTCGTCCTTGGTGACATCCTCGGTGCGGGCGTGGCCGACGACCTGGCCGTTTTTCATGACAGAGACGCGGTCGGCGAGGTCGAAGACGTCGTGGATGTCGTGGCTGATAAGGAAGATGCCGATGCCTTCCTTTTTCAGCTGCTTGATGAGTTCGCCGACCTGCGCCGTTTCCTGGGGGCCAAGGGCTGCCGTCGGCTCGTCCATGATCAGGATGCGGGCGTTGAACAGGATGGCGCGGGCAATGGCGACGGACTGGCGCTGGCCGCCCGACAGTGCCTTGACCGGCTCCTTGAAGCGCTTGAAGTTCGGGTTCAGGCGGCCCATCACCTCGCGGGCGGAATGTTCCATCGCGACATCGTCGAGCGTGCCCCAGCGGGTCTTCAGCTCGCGGCCGAGATAGAGGTTGGCGGCGGCGTCGACGTTATCGGCGACGGCGAGCGTCTGGTAGATCGTCTCGATGCCGAACTTCTTGGCATCGCGCGGATTGCGGATGTCGGCCGGTTCGCCGTTGATCAGGATCTCGCCGCTATCACGCTTGTAGGCGCCGGAGAGGATCTTGATCAGGGTCGACTTGCCGGCGCCGTTATGGCCGAGAAGGGCCACGACTTCACCAGGGTAGAGATCGACGGAGGCATTGTCGACGGCGTGGATACCGCCGAAGGAGATCGAGATGTTCTTCAGTTCGACAAGGGGAGTGCGTTGTTCAGCCATGGTTCGTACTCCTCTTACTTCGCACGGGAGCGATAGACAGTGTCGAGCCAGACGGCAATGACGAGCACCGCGCCGACGACGACGTTCTGGATGGGCGTGTCGACATTGGCGAGACCCATGCCCGACTGCAGAGACTGCATGACGAGCGCGCCGAGCATGGCGCCGGCGATCGTCCCGGTGCCGCCTGCCAGAGACGTGCCGCCGATGACGGCTGCCGCGATCGTATAGAGTTCGTAGGTCGTGCCCTGCGAGTTGGCGGCGGCGTTGAGGCGTGCCGTGGAGATCGCGGCGGCGACGGCTGCGAGGAAGCCCATCAGCGCGAAGATGCGCACGGTGACCCAGCGGGTCTTGATACCGGCGAGCTCGGCTGCTTCCGGGTTGCCGCCGATCGCGAAGACATAGCGGCCGAAGCGGAGACGCGTGGCGATGAAGGTCATGACGATGCCGACGAGGATGGCGATCAGCACCGGCACGGCAATGCCGTAGGGGATCATCAGCCCGCCTTCCGGCATGGTGATGTTATTGGCCTCGGCATAGCGCTTGGCGATCGCCGGCGGCCAGTAATAGATCGTGGATACCCAGATCGCGCCGAGCACCATGGCACAGCCGAGGATGCCGAGGACATATTCTGCCCAGAGCGGACGGCGCGGGAAGTTGAAACGCCGGCGCTGGTGGCGCGAGCCGATGATCGAGACGACGATCAGCACGCAGGCAGCCGCACCGATGATCCAGCTCCAGGTGGCGCCGATCGCGCCTTCGGCACCGCCGCCCATGATGCGGAAGGTGGTGTCGAGGGGAGCGACCGTCTGGCCGCTCGTCACATACCAGGCAAGGCCGCGCCAGGCGAGGAAGCCGCCGAGCGTGACGATGAAGGACGGCACGCCGAGGAAGGCGATGATGACGCCCTGGAGCAGGCCGATGGCCGAGCCGACGAGGAGGCCGGCGATGAGCGTGATCACCCAGGTGAAGGAATTGTCGAAGCCGAGATATTGCGGCAGGAACTTCGCCTGGACCACGCCCATGATCATGGCGACGAAGCCAAGGATCGAGCCGATCGACAGGTCGATGTTTCTGGTGACGATGACCAGCACCATGCCGGTCGCGAGAACCGCGATTTCGGTGGTCTGGACAGAGAGGTTCCAGAGGTTTCGGGGCGTGAGGAACAGGCCGCCGGTATAGAAGTGGAAGCCGACCCAGATGACCAGCAATGCGCCGATCATGCCGAGAAGGCGGGTGTCTATTTCCGTTGCCCGCAGGAAGCGCGTGAAGGGGCCTTCAACTGCCGTGCGCGGGCCGGACGAGGTCGATTGGGTGATGTCTGCCATGGGTTTGCCGTTTCCCCCATTTGTTTGGGCGCAGGCCTGCTCCTGATGGGAATAGCTGGCCGATGACCGCCCTGTTCTTGTTGTGACCACCGGGACGCTTCCGAAAATAGCCGATCACAACGGCACTATTCTGGCAGGGAATCAAAGCATCCGCGATGTGCGCGAGAACGGAGAAGCCCCATCGAGCGGGCTTCATCCGTATCCGGCGCCGCAGCGGAGGGCCGCTGCGGCGCCGGTATTTCAGATCGTCAGGCGATGATTAGTCGCAAGCCTTGACGGAGCCGGCCTTGACGCCCTGGCAGGCTTCAGCCTTGGAGATCCAGCCGGCGTCGATGACGACGTTCAGGTTGTCCTTGGTGATGGCAAGCGGGGTCAGGAAGATCGACTGCATCTTCACCTTCTTCGGGCCGCCTTCGAAGGTCTGCACGCCTGCAACCTTGTCGAGGGCCGTGCCGCCGGCGAGATCGAGAGCGATTTCAGCAGCGCGCTTTCCGAGTTCACGGCTGTCCTTCCAGACCGAAACCGTCTGCGTGCCGAGAGCGATGCGGTTCAGAGCAGCCTTGTCGGCGTCCTGGCCGGAAACCGGAACGGAGCCGGCGAGGCCCTGTGCGTCGAGAGCGGCGACGGCGCCACCGGCAGTACCGTCGTTGGAAGCAACAACGGCGTCAACCTTGTTGTTGTTGGCGGTCAGGAACTGCTCCATGTTGCGCTGAGCGTTCTGCGGCAGCCAGCCGTCGGTATAGGCTTCGCCGACATTCTTGATCTTGCCGGCGTCGATTGCAGCCTTCAGGACTTCCTGCTGACCTGCGAAGAGGAAGTCAGCGTTCGGGTCGGAGGACGAGCCCTTGATGAAGACGTAGTTGCCTTCCGGCTTGACCTTGAAGACTTCCTGAGCCTGCAGGCGGCCGACTTCCTTGTTGTCGAAGGTGATGTAGAAGGCAGACGGGTTTTCGATCAGGCGGTCGTAACCGACGACCGGGATACCTTCGCTGGCGGCTTTTTCAACAGCCGGGCCGATTGCGTCGGAGTCCTGAGCGAGAATGATGAGAGCGTTTGCGCCCTGGGAGATCAGCGACTCAACGTCGGTGAGTTGCTTTGCAGCCGAAGACTGTGCGTCAGCGGAAATGTACTTTGCGCCCTTGGCTTCCAGAGCCTTCTTGATCGCTGCTTCGTCCGTCTTCCAACGCTCTTCCTGGAAGTTCGACCAGGAAACGCCAACGACGAGGTCGGCAGCCATGGCAGCCGACTGCAGCGAAACGAGGATGGCAGCGCCTGCCATCAGCTTATAAATAGACTTCATAATGTCCTCCCGAGTGAATTGCAGCCGGCCCAGCCATTGCTCCTCCGGCCACCGCGAAAGCCTGTCCAGAAAGGTTTGGATTTTTTTCTCGACAGTCGAGAAATTTAGTGTCAGAGATTTTTTCAACTGTCAACACCGCACTACCGGCTTAATTTCCTTTGACGAAAGCGGCCGGAGATGCTGTGGCAATGAGGGGCGGAACGAACGGGGAAGAGGGCGGCGATAGATGCTGACCAAGTCGAGCACGGAGCTCGTACGGCAGAGAAACAGCGTGCTCGTGCTCGCCACTCTCCGCCGCCACGGGGCGCTTGCTCATACTGAAATATCCGATTTTACGCGGCTTTCGTCCGCGACCGTTTCTGCGATCACGGCCGATCTCGAAAAGGCGCATGTGATCGAAAAATCCGAGCAGCAGGCGGCCAGCGGGCGAGGGCGCCCGCGCGTGCTTTTGCGCCAGCGGCGCGACTGCGGCTATCTCATCGTCGTCATCATCTCCTCGGATGCCGTGCAATATTCGCTGGTCGATTATTCGGGCAAGCTGATCGATCGTTTCAGCGAAGACAGGTCGCATGATCCCGCAGGCGCGGGCCGGTTCGTGAACGGGGTGCGGCAGGGGCTCGAGCGCATCCTGTCACGCTCGCGCATCGAGCGGGACAAGGTGCTGCTCATCTCGATCAGCAGCAAGGGGCTGGTCAATTCCTCCGAGCCGGTTCTCGTCTGGTCGCCGATCTTCGGCAGCGACCAGATCGATTTCGAACTGGCGCTCAAGCCGGAGTGGAAGGCGAAGGTCATTCTCGACAACGAGACGCTGCTGGTCGCCGCGGCGCTGGGCGCGCATGAGGAGAATGTGAAGGGCGGCGATTTCCGCTCGCTGGCGGCCCTTTCGCTCGGCCACAGCATCGGGCTCGGCATTATCAGGCGAACCAGCCATGGCGGGCATGACGTCTCGGCGCCCAATTTCGGGCACATGCTGCATATGGCCAATGGCGGGCTTTGCCGCTGCGGCACGCGCGGCTGCATCGAGGCCTATGCCGGTTTCTACGCCATCCTGCGTACCGCCTTCGAAGTGCCGCTGGATACGATCCCGGCAAAGTTCGTGCCGCTCGCCGAGCTCGACAAGATCGCAGCCAGGGCGCGGCAGGGCCATCGTATTTCGGGCTTTGCGTTCCGGCAGGCGGGGCTTGCCCTCGGAAACGGCCTGTCGCGCATGCTGAGCCTGACCGAGCGCATGCCGATCGCGATCACCGGGCCGGGCACGCGCTATTACGATCTGCTGCGGCAGGGGATCGAGGAGGGGCTCGGCCAATCCCATGTGGTGCGCATGGAAGGCATGCCTGACCTCAGGGTCGTCGCCGACGAGCAGATTCTCGTCTTCGAAGGACATTTGAATCGCGCGCTGGCGGTGATTGATGAGGATATCGTCGTGGCGGGTGTGCAGGGCGGAGATTAGTCGCTCCCCCCTTCGCCCCATCGGGGAGAAGGTGCCCGAAGGGCGGATGAGGGGGCCTAACCGCCGACAGGTATTTCTTTAAGTATCTGTTATAATAATGTTTTATGCCTAAATGCACGCTGCTAGGTTGGACCAGCCGACCTTTATGCTCTCGGCCCCCTCATCCGACCCTTCGGGCCACCTTCTCCCCGATGGGGCGAAGGGGACAGGCACCGTGGCAATCTCCCTTTGCCTTGTTGGGAGGGGTCTTCGGATCATCATCCAGTTACCCATGTCATCAAACGAGAAATGGCCGGGCGGGTGCCCGGCCATTTCTCATGATGGCGACCGTCGGGAGAGGGCGGTCAGCCGATCTTTATGAGCTTGCCTTCCTTGACGGACTGGACGGCGGCATCCGCGAGTGCGAGAGCGGCCAGGCCGTCGGCGCCCGACGGAGAGATCTTCGAGCCCTTTTCGATCGCGGAGATGAAGCTTGCGATCTCGTTGGCATAGGCTTCAGTGTAGCGGGTCATGAAGAAATCGTGCAGCGGCGGGCGGGTATAGCCTTCGCCATTTGCGACTTCGATCGAGACCGGGCGCTGGTTCTCGGCCGAGACGACGCCCTTGGAACCGTGTGCCTCGATGCGCTGGTCATAGCCATAGGTGGCGCGGCGCGAGTTGGAGATGATGGCCTGCTTGCCCGAGGCGGTCTGCAGGATGACGGAGACGCTGTCATAGTCGCCGGCTTCGCCGATCGCCTTGTCGACCAGGACTGCGGCGGTTGCGACGACCGAGACCGGCTCTTCGCCGAGCAGGAAGCGGGCCATGTCGAAGTCGTGGATCGTCATGTCGCGGAAGATGCCGCCCGAACGCTTGATGTAATCGACCGGCGGGGCACCCGGATCGCGCGAGGTGATCGTCACCATCTCGACGTCACCGATCTTGCCGTCGTCGATGACCTTGCGCACGGCCATGAAATGCGGGTCGAAGCGGCGATTGAAGCCGACCATCAGCTTGGCGCCGGTCTCTTCCACGACCTTGATGCAGGCCTTGACGCGGGCAACATCGAGATCGATGGGCTTTTCGCAGAAGATCGCCTTGCCGGCGCGGGCGAAGCGCTCGATCAGGTCGGCATGGGTATCGGTCGGCGTGCAGATGACGACGGCGTCAATATCCTTGGCGGCTTCGATCGCTTCGATCGTGCGCACTTCGCAGCCATAGGCGGAAGCGATTGCTTCGGCAGCCTGCGGGAAGGCGTCGGCGACGGCTACGAGCTTTGCATTGGCATCGCCGCTGACGGCCTTTGCATGGACCTTGCCGATGCGGCCGGCGCCGAGAAGACCAAATCTCACTGTCATTTACTGCCTCCCTATATTCGGAACAAATAAACCGAATTGATATAAGTTTGGAATTTTCATTCCATTTTCCATTCGCCGCGTCAAGCCCGCGGCTCTTTCACATTTGTGAATTCCATCCTAAAGACAAGTGATGTCATCGCAACAGCGAGACGGGCGTCATCACAGCAGTGAGGCGCGTTATCACAACAATGAGACAAAGATGCAGCTGATCGATCCCAACCATCCGACCTATCGACACCTTTGGGTTCGTATCCTTATCGTGGTGGTCTGCTTCGGATGGGCGATCTTCGAATTCATCGGCGGCGACCCCTTCTGGGGCGTGCTCGCGGGCGGCGCCGGCGCCTATTCCTTCTATATGCTGATCTGGACCTTTGATCCGAAACCGCCGGAGACGGCGGCAGTGGTCACTTCCGATGATGAGGAAGAGGCAGACAAGCCGGCAACGGAAGAAGAGAAGAAGGGCGAATAAGAAAAGCGCGGCGCGATCTTTCCGATGCGCGCCACGCTATTCTTTCTTCTATGCATGTCGTCTGGCAAGACCGCTGGGCGGTTTGCGCGACTGAGCTCTCCGGGTTCGAGATGCGCCCCGGCGAGCAAGCCGGCTGCAGATCAGAGCGACAGTTCCCTGGCCTGCGCGTCGATCTTCCTGCAGGCATCCCCGAACGGGTCGCGCGCCGGCACCAGGGGCGAAACGCCAAGGAGGAGGAGCGCTTTCAGGTGCTTCCAGCCACCTTCCTCGCCCAGCACCGGGGCATAAGATGTCATCACGCCGGGCCTTTCGCCATAGAGGCGCTTGAACTCGGCGAAATTGGAGAAGGCCTCGTGGTTGTTGTCCACGAGATGGAAGCTCTCGGCCGCCGCACCTTCGGCCAGGATGGCCTCATGCGTATCGAGCAGAACGGCATAATATTCGAGCGGCATGTCGTCGGCCGGAGTGACCGGCGCAATGGTCGTGCCGTTGACGAGATCCTTCACGCGGATCAGGACGCCGTTCAGAAACAGCGCATGGCCGGATGACAGGTAGAGATCGGAGTGCGGGGTGCGGCCGTCCAGCGCATGGCGGCGAATGCGGATCGGCACGACGGCTTCCTGCCAGCGTGCGCCGTTCTTCCTGAAGGCCTGGCGGCCGACCCACCTGATCGGACGAGTGCTTCCATCCGGAAGGGCAACGCGATCGCCGGCACGCAGATCCTCGACAGGCCTTTCACCGCAATCCGTGAGGATCCCCGTTCCCCGCAGGAAGCACTGCGGACCGCCGCCGCCACCACCTCCGCCGGAACCACCGCTCCCCCCGGAGCCTCCATGCCCGCCGGAACCGCCGTGTCCACCCGAGCCACCGTGCCCCCAACGGCGTCCCAATGCACTCGCGGGAGATGTGGAAATTGCCGTGGCCAATGCCGCCACGCCGGCGAGCCGAACACCGGCGGCAGCAGCGACACCTAGAAAATGTCTGCGCGCAGTATTGTGCGGCAGAAGTTTCGGATCTTCCGTGGATGACATGGCGATCTCCTTTGAAAACAATCACATCGAGCCATGTTACAATAGGTTGCATTGCATACAACTTCGCCTAATAGCGCGAGGGTTAATGAAAAGGGAGTAGGGCGTAGTATGGCGGACCTGTAGAAGTTATGCCGTCACACGCACCAAAAGCTGATGAGGTATATGCAATCGATGCGCGAAAAAATGACGACACAGCACACCACCTAGATGCGCCGCCCGGGCCATCGGGCGAAGCAGCTTGAAGACCCATCGAAAACGCGTCGAAAGCTCCAGTCTTTCAAACGCTGGAATCTATCATATCCTCCGGTCGGAGGGGGAAGTTTCAGCTGCGCGGCAGACGGCGCGTCGCCTCGTCGATCAAGAGGTTGGCGATCATCATGCGTCTGTTGGCATTGTCGCGGAACGGCTGGGCGACGCTGTCGGGATGATTGGCCTTGGCGAAGGCGCGTCGCTTCTCATTGAGTATCTGCAGCGTGTCGGCGGCGGAAATCGCAAGTTCGGCGGCGATCTGTTCCGGGGCAATGCGGCCCAGATGCGCCGGCATGACCGGTTCGGGTTCGGGCGCCGGCGGCTCTGCGATCGCGGGTTCGGCACCGAGATTGTCGAAATAGGCCTCGCCGACCCTTTGCGAACCGGCCGAGACACCCTCCATCACATCGAAGGCGAGGCCGGTCGAGAAGCCGGAGACGCGATGGACGGCCGGTTCTTGGGCATCGCCGGAGGCTTCGTCTTCCGCCTTCAGCCGTTCGAGAACGGATTGGAATATCGATTGTCCGAACAGCATGCGCCTTCCTTTTCGAGCGGCGCATTAAACGGCGCCAAGTTGGCGCAGGGCTGGATTCGAGGCAGGATCACGGGATCTCTCCAGAGCCGGATGCCGCGGCAGGAGACAGATGCGGATGAGAAAAGGGGGCATGGATGGCAGGTTGGAAACGGACAGTGCAATGGACCGACTGGAACGGAGACGGACTTGAGACCCTTTCCATCGCCCACAATGACGAGGGCGTGCTTGCGGAAGGTATCGTGAGTGGACAGTTCGAAGCCGGCAAATACGATCTGACCTACCGGTTGACGATAGATCGGCAGTGGCGGGTGCGAGACGTCAGAGTTCAGATCGCCAATGGTCAGCGACTGCATATTCTGTCCGACGGGCGCGGTCGCTGGATCAGCGAGGATGGCGCGGAGCTTTCCGAGCTGGCCGGATGCCTGGATGTCGATATTGCGGCGACACCATTCACCAATACCCTGCCAATTCGACGGCTAGGGCAAAAAACCGGTGTCGCCGAGAAGATCAGCGTTGCCTATGTTTCCCTGCCGAACCTGATCGTCGAACCTGTCCAGCAGCGTTATACCAAACTTGCCGGGAACCGCTTTCTCTATGAAGGCCTGTCAACCGGCTTTGCCGCCGAGCTTGAGGTCGATGGCGACGGCATCGTGCTGGACTATCCTGGCGTCTATAGAAGGTTGTCGTAACGATCGCAGTCTGGGGCTCGGCGCTAGCCCTCTGCCTGCCGGATGCTTTCTTCCAGGATGAGATCGTAGAGGAGCCGGGCACTCGGGGGCAGGGCGCGTTCGCGGACGGTGATCAGGCTGTAGGGCTTGACGTTGATCTCGAAATCGATCGGCAGGATGCGCACGTCCGAGGCGTTCGAACTCTGCGAGGCGAGAAACTGTGCGACATCGACGGCGACGGGGGCAATTGCATCCGTCTCGCAGATGATCGCGCAGGTCAGCAGCAGCGAAGAGGTGTTGACGATGTTTTCCGGAAGCCGAACGGCGCGCGACAGGAAGATATCCTCTATCGTGCGGCGCAGCAGCGTGCCCGGCGGCTGGAACACCCAGTCGTAATCCTTGATCTCCGACAGGCTGCTTGGGCCCGTCTTCTTCTTCAATAGGGGATGGCGGCTGCGGACGATGAGGCAGGCTTTCTCGACGCCGATCTCGCGGACTTCGAAAAGGCGCGGGTTGAGATCGTCGGGGATGCGGCTGATGATGAAGTCGTGGCGGGCGGCGAGAAGTTCGCGCGCCAGGACATTGCTGGTCTCGACCTGGATGTTGACCTCGATGCCGGGAAAGGTCTTGCGCACCGTGTTGATGGCGGGAACGACGAGGCTCATGGCGGGTGCGGTGACCGCGCCGATGAAGACCGATCCGCCCTTGCCGCTCTTCAATTCGCCGATCTCACGGCTTGCCTCACGAAGCTCCAGAAGGATCTTGCGAGCGCGTCTCGCGAGCGCTTCCCCGAAGGTCGTCAGCACCACGCCACGGGCGACCCGCTCATAGAGTGGTGTCTTCACGATCGACTCCATATCGGACAACATTCGGGAGGCTGCCGGCTGCGATATGTTGAGTACTTCCGCGGCAGCCGAAATCTGCCCGCTATCTTCGATTGCGACAATCATACGCAGGTGATTCAGCTTAAGGCCCGCTCGTAGAAAGCTGTCATCGCCAAAATTGTCGCTATGAATGTCGACATGTTCCAATGAAAAGAGCTCGGAGATAATCGTCATGGTTGCAGCCTCCCCACTGCGTTCCATCAAAAGTAATACTTTTTAACGATATACCAAAATTGTTATGCACATTACCAGTTATTCTATTTGACAGTTATAGGAATCCATACCAGTTTGCCGCCGTGTGCTGGTTGGCACTCAACACGTGTGAGATCGTGGAGGAGACCTACTTCGTTTCTCACCATCTGAAGTAACTATCCAATACGGAACCTGCCACAGTTTCGGGGCGGGCGATTTTTCGTCCGTGAATCTTTAACAAGGGAGAGAGAAATGAAATCCATTATCTCATTGATGGCTGCGGCCGCCTTCGGCGTCGCATCGTTCGTTATGCCTGCTCTGGCGGCAGACAAGGGCCTGGTTGGCATCGCAATGCCGACGAAGTCCTCCGCTCGCTGGATCGACGACGGCAACAACATCGTCAAGCAGCTCCAGGAAGCCGGCTACCAGACCGACCTGCAGTATGCTGACGACGATATTCCGAACCAGCTTTCGCAGATCGAAAACATGGTCACGAAGGGCGCCAAGGTTCTCGTCATCGCTTCGATCGACGGCACGACCCTTTCGGACGTTCTCCAGAAGGCCCATGACGCCGGCATCAAGGTCATCGCTTATGACCGCCTGATCCGCGACTCTGCCAACGTTGACTACTACGCCACGTTCGACAACTTCCAGGTTGGCGTTCTCCAGGCTGGTACGATCGTCGACAAGCTCGGCCTCAAGGACGGCAAGGGCCCGTTCAACATCGAACTCTTCGGCGGTTCGCCGGACGACAACAACGCCTTCTTCTTCTATGACGGCGCGATGTCTGTCCTGCAGCCCTACATCGACTCCGGCAAGCTCGTCGTGAAGTCCGGCCAGACCGGCATGGACAAGGTCGGCACGCTGCGTTGGGATCCGGCAACGGCCCAGGCCCGCATGGACAACCTGCTCTCGGCTAACTACACCGACGCCAAGGTTGACGCTGTCCTGTCTCCGTACGACGGTCTGTCGATCGGCATCATCTCGTCGCTGAAGGGCGTCGGCTACGGTTCGGCTGACCAGCCGTTGCCGGTCGTCTCCGGCCAGGACTCGGAAATCCCGTCGATCAAGTCGATCATCGCTGGCGAACAGTATTCGTCGATCTTCAAGGATACCCGCGACCTCGCAAAGGTCACCGTTCAGATGGTTGACGCCGTCATGTCCGGCAAGGAGCCTGAAGTCAACGACACGAAGACCTACGACAACGGCGTCAAGGTCGTTCCGTCCTACCTGCTGAAGCCGGTTACCGTGACCAAGGAGAACTACAAGACGGTTCTCGTTGACAGCGGTTACTACAAGGAAGATCAGCTGAAGTAATTATGAATGGCCGGAACCCGCGTGATTGCGGGTTCCGGTCTTCGATTCTATGATCGCCGGGCCAGTTTCGGTCGCGGCGTTGGGTTTTTAGTCATGGACAATACAATCCTCGAAATGCGGAACATCACCAAGACGTTCCCGGGCGTGAAGGCGCTCGAGAATGTGAACCTCAGGGTTCGCCAGGGTGAGATCCACGCATTGGTGGGCGAAAACGGGGCCGGCAAGTCGACCCTGATGAAAGTGCTCTCCGGCGTCTATCCGGCAGGAAGCTATGAAGGCGAGATCGTCTATGAGGGCGATGTCCGCAATTTCAAAGTCCTGAAGGATTCGGAAGAAATCGGCATCGTCATCATCCATCAGGAACTGGCGCTCGTGCCGCTCCTGTCGATCGGCGAAAACATCTTCCTCGGCAATGAAAACGCCAAGAAGGGCGTCATCAGCTGGGAAGACACATTCAATCGCACCAAGCAGCTTCTGGCGAAGGTAGGCCTTCGCGAATCTCCGAATACGCTCGTGACCGACATCGGCGTCGGCAAGCAGCAGCTCGTCGAGATCGCCAAGGCGCTGTCGAAGAGCGTCAAGCTGCTCATCCTCGACGAGCCGACGGCATCGCTGAACGAAAGCGATTCAGACGCGCTCCTCAACCTGCTGATGGAATTCCGCAGGCAGGGTATCACCTCGATCATCATTTCCCACAAGCTGAACGAGATCCGCAAGGTCGCCGACCAGATCACGGTCCTGCGCGACGGTATGACCGTCAAGACGCTCGACTGTCACAAGGACGAGATCAGCGAAGACATCATCATCAAGAATATGGTGGGCCGCGACCTCGCCGACCGTTATCCGCCGCGCTCCGTGCCGGTGGGCGAGACCATCTTCGAGGTGAAGAACTGGAACGCCTTCCACCAGCAGCATCGCGACCGCCAGGTCCTTCACGACATCAACGTCAATGTCCGCAAGGGCGAGGTCGTTGGCATCGCCGGCCTCATGGGCGCTGGCCGCACCGAATTCGCCATGAGCGTGTTCGGCAAGTCCTATGGCCACAAGATCACCGGCGACGTCTTCGTCGACGGCAAGAAGGTCGATACGTCGACGGTGCGTAAGGCGATCGACGCCGGTCTCGCCTATGTGACGGAAGACCGCAAACATCTCGGCCTCGTGCTGAACGACAACATCCTGCACAACACCACGCTCGCCAATCTGCTCGGCATTTCGAAGAACACCGTCATCGACGACATCAAGGAGATGAAAGTCGCGACGGACTATCGCTCGAAGCTGCGCATACGGTCATCGGGCATCTTCCAGGAAACGGTCAACCTGTCGGGCGGCAACCAGCAAAAGGTCGTGCTGTCGAAGTGGCTGTTCTCCGATCCCGATGTTTTGATCCTGGACGAGCCCACACGTGGTATCGACGTTGGCGCAAAATACGAAATCTATACTATCATCAACCAGCTTGCCGCCGATGGAAAGGGCGTTCTGATGATCTCGTCAGAAATGCCTGAACTGCTTGGCACATGTGACCGCATCTACGTGATGAACGAAGGACGCATCGTCGCCGAACTGCCGAAAGGAGAAGCAAGCCAGGAAACCATCATGCGCGCTATCATGCGCTCAGGGGAGAAGAAACAATGACTCCTGTCAACCCGACATCCACAGAGGAAAGCAACGTCGTTTCGATTGCCGACTATATCCGCGGCAACATCCGCGAATATGGCATGCTGATCGCACTCGTCGCGATCATGATATTCTTCCAGTTCTACACTGGCGGTATCCTGTTCAAGCCGGTCAATCTGACGAACCTCGTGCTGCAGAACTCCTTCATCATCATCATGGCCCTCGGCATGCTGCTGGTGATCGTTGCTGGGCATATCGACCTGTCGGTCGGCTCCATCGTTGCCTTCGTCGGCGCGCTGGCGGCCATCTTCACCGTTTCCTGGGGCATGAATTTCTGGCTGGCGGGTCTGCTCTGCCTGATCATCGGCGGCTTCATCGGCGCGGCACAGGGCTATTTCATCGCCTATCACCGCATCCCGTCCTTCATCGTGACGCTTGCCGGCATGCTGGTTTTCCGCGGCCTGACGCTCACCGTTCTCGGTGGCAAGAACATCGGCCCGTTCCCGAAGGAATTCCAGGTCATCAGCACCGGCTTCCTGCCGGGCGACATGATCGACATCTTCGGTATTCCGACCCAGCTCACCTCGCTGATCCTGACCGTCATCATGCCGGTCATCCTCTTCTACCTCGCCTGGCGCCGCCGCAAGGTCAATGAGAGCCACGGCATCGACGTCGAGCCGATGGGCTTCTTCATCGGCCAGAATGTCCTCATTTCGCTCGCCATCGTCTGGCTCGGCTGGCTGCTGTCGACCTACAAGGGTCTGCCGAACGTTCTGATCGTGATGCTGGTCCTGATCGCGGCGTACAGCTTCGTCACCCGCCGCACGACGATTGGTCGTCGCATCTACGCCATGGGTGGCAATGAAAAGGCGACCAAGCTTTCCGGTATCAACACCGAGCGCCTGAGCTTCTTCACCTTCGTAAACATGGGTGTGCTTGCGGGTCTCGCCGGCATGATCGTTGCGCTGCGCCTGAACTCGGCAACGCCGAAGGCCGGTGTCGGTTTCGAACTTGACGTCATTGCGGCCTGCTTCATCGGCGGTGCGTCGGCTTCGGGCGGCGTCGGCAAGATCACCGGTGCGGTTATCGGCGCATTCATCATGGGCGTCATGAACAACGGCATGTCGATCGTCGGTCTCGGCATCGACTTCCAGCAGATGGTCAAGGGCGCCGTGCTTCTCGCTGCCGTCTTCTTCGACGTCTACAACAAGAACAAGGGCTGAGGCCTAACTCAGCCTGCGCATTCGCAGTCGTATGAAAACGAATTCCGGCTCCTCGGGGAGCCGGAGCGGCGTAGCTTTGCCGTCGCCGAACGAAAAGGATCAGGACCGTGCTTATTTCGCAGATCAAAGGCTCCAACGGAGAGATCATCGTCGCCGCGCGCGAGCCGGGTGCCGCCGCCAAGACCGTCAAGGGTGCTACGAGCGTCTACGCTCTGGCGATGGAAGCCGCAGATGGCGGCAAGTCGCTCGTCTCCGTTATCGAGGCGCATGGATATGGCGACGCCGTCGATCTTGAAAAGGCCTATGCCGAAGGCCGTTTCCTGCCGCCGATCACGCATCCGGATGCAGCACACCTGCACCTGACCGGCACGGGCCTGACGCATCTGGGTTCGGCCGCAACGCGCGATTCCATGCACAAGAAGACCACGGAAGCGGCAGAGGAAACGCTGACCGACTCCATGAAGATGTTCAGGATGGGTCTCGAAGGCGGAAAGCCGGCGGCCGGCCAGAAGGGCGTGCAGCCCGAATGGTTCTACAAGGGCAATGGCTATGGCGCCGCTGCTCCGGGCGCTCCGCTCGTCTCGCCGTCCTTCGCGCTCGACGGCGGCGAAGAGCCTGAAATGGCCGGTATCTACGTGATCGCCAAGGACGGCACTCCGTTCCGTATCGGCTTTGCGCTGTCGAACGAATTTTCCGATCACGTCACCGAGCGGATCAACTATCTCTTCCTCGCCCATTCCAAGCTGCGCCCGGCAAGCTTCGGTCCGGAAATCCGGATCGGCGTAGCTCCCGAGGATATCCGCGGGACGTCACGCATCAAGCGCGGCGACAAGGTCATCTTCGAAAAGCCGTTCCTGTCGGGCGAAGCGAACATGTCGCACACTTTCGCCAATCTGGAATATCACCATTTCAAATATGGCCTCTTCCGCGTGCCGGGTGATGTGCATGTACATATGTTCGGTACGGCGACGCTTTCCTTTGCCGATGGCATCAAGGCGGAAGAGGGCGATGTCTTTGAAATCGAGGTTGCCGAATTCGGCCTGCCGCTGCGCAATCCGCTGAAGGTTGCCGCCGAAGAAGAGATCGCCGTCAAGCAGCTCTGATTTCAACTGTGATCTCAAGGGGCCGGCCGCCGCGAAAGCCGCCGGTCATTTGACATAGAGGAGGCTCCAAGGCCATGACCGTCCATCAGAATCTTATTGCCGGCGAATGGACCGGCACGAATGCCGCCGAGAACATCAACCCGTCCGACACGAACGAAGTCGTCGGTCTCTACGCTCAGGCGAGCGCCGAGGATGCGAAGGCTGCCATCGCTGCCGCGAAGGCTGCCTTTCCGGCCTGGTCGCGTTCCGGCATCTGGGAGCGCCACGTCATCCTGAAGAAGGCCGGCGACGAGATCATGGCGCGCAAGGACGAGCTTGGCGCTCTTCTCGCCCGCGAGGAAGGCAAGACGCTTCCCGAAGCGATCGGCGAAACGATCCGCGCGTCGCAGATCTTCGAATTCTTCGCTGGCGAAGCGCTGCGCCTTGCGGGCGAGGTCGTTCCCTCGGTGCGCCCGAACATTGGCGTCGAGATCACCCGCGAGCCGCTCGGTGTCATCGGTATTATCACGCCCTGGAATTTCCCGATCGCCATTCCGGCCTGGAAGATCGCGCCGGCGCTCTGCTACGGCAACACCGTCGTCTTCAAGCCGGCCGATCTCGTCCCCGGCTGTTCGTGGGCGATTGCCGACATCCTGCATCGCGCAGGCCTGCCGAAGGGCGTTCTGAACCTCGTCATGGGCAAGGGCTCGGTCGTTGGCCAGGCCATGCTCGACAGCCCTGACATTGCCGGCATCACCTTTACCGGTTCGACCGGTACGGGCAAACGCGTCGCCACTTCCTCCATCGAGCATAACCGCAAGTTCCAGCTGGAAATGGGCGGCAAGAACCCGATGGTCGTGCTCGACGATGCTGATCTCACCGTTGCCGTCGAGGCCGCCGCCAATTCCGGCTTCTTCTCCACGGGCCAGCGCTGCACCGCTTCGTCGCGCCTGATCGTCACCGAAGGCATTCACGACAAGTTCGTTGCGGCGCTCACGGAAAAGCTGAAGACCGTCGTCGTCGACAATGCCATGAAGCCCGGCACCCATATCGGCCCCGTCGTCGATGCCCGCCAGCTCCAGACCGATACCGATTATATCAAGATCGGCAGGGAAGAGGGCGCCAAGCTCGCCTTCGGCGGCGAGCTCATCTCGCGCGACACACCCGGCTTCTACCTTCAGCCGACTCTCTTTACCGAAGCGACGAACCAGATGCGCATCTCGCGCGAAGAGATCTTCGGACCTGTCGTTTCCGTCATTCGCGTGAAGGATTACGAAGAGGCACTCGCGACCGCCAACGACACGCCATTCGGCCTGTCTGCCGGCATTGCCACGACCAGCCTCAAGCATGCGACGCATTTCAAGCGCAACTCCGAGGCTGGCATGGTGATGGTGAACCTGCCGACCGCCGGCGTCGACTTCCACGTTCCCTTCGGCGGCCGCAAGGGCTCGTCCTACGGCCCGCGCGAGCAGGGCAAGTACGCCGCCGAATTCTACACAACCGTCAAAACCGCCTATACGCTGGCCTAAGACAAAGCGCGATAACCCTGATCGTACGAGGCGGTCAGGGGATATCCTGAGGGACAGAAATTATGAAGAAGAAAGCAGAATGGCCGCGCAAGTTGCGCTCGCAGGAATGGTACGGCGGCACGAGCCGCGACGTGATCTACCACCGCGGCTGGCTGAAAAACCAGGGTTACCCGCACGACCTGTTCGACGGCCGCCCGGTCATCGGTATCCTCAATACCTGGTCGGACATGACGCCGTGCAACGGCCACCTGCGCGAGCTCGCCGAAAAGGTGAAGGCCGGTGTCTGGGAAGCCGGTGGTTTCCCGCTTGAAGTGCCCGTTTTCTCGGCCTCTGAAAACACCTTCCGTCCGACTGCGATGATGTATCGCAACCTCGCGGCGCTCGCTGTCGAAGAAGCGATCCGCGGCCAGCCGATGGACGGCTGTGTGCTGCTCGTCGGCTGCGACAAGACCACGCCTTCGCTCCTGATGGGTGCTGCCTCCGTAGACCTGCCGTCGATCGTCGTTACCGGCGGTCCGATGCTGAACGGCTATTTCCGCGGCGAGCGAGTCGGTTCGGGCACGCATCTGTGGAAGTTCTCCGAAATGGTGAAGGCCGGCGAGATGACGCAGGCCGAATTCCTCGAGGCTGAAGCTTCGATGAGCCGCTCGTCGGGCACGTGCAACACAATGGGTACCGCTTCCACCATGGCGTCCATGGCTGAAGCGCTCGGCATGGCACTGTCAGGCAATGCCGCAATCCCGGGCGTCGATTCCCGCCGCAAGGTGATGGCGCAGCTGACCGGCCGCCGTATCGTGCAGATGGTCAAGGACGACCTGAAGCCTTCCGACATCATGACGAAGCAGGCCTTCGAAAACGCCATCCGCACCAATGCGGCCATCGGCGGTTCGACCAATGCCGTCATCCACCTGCTCGCCATGGCCGGCCGTGTCGGCGTCGATCTGACGCTCGACGACTGGGACCGCTGTGGTCGCGACGTGCCGACGATCGTCAACCTGATGCCGTCGGGCAAGTACCTGATGGAAGAGTTCTTCTATGCCGGCGGCCTGCCCGTCGTCCTGAAGCGCCTCGGCGAAGCCGGCCTCCTGCACAAGGATGCAGTGACGGTTTCGGGCGAGACCGTCTGGGACGAAGTCAAGGATGTCGTCAACTGGAACGAAGACGTCATCCTGCCGGCTGAAAAGGCATTGACGCAATCCGGCGGCATCGTCGTGGTGCGCGGCAATCTGGCGCCGAAGGGCGCTGTTCTGAAGCCGTCCGCCGCTTCGCCGCATCTGATGGTGCACAAGGGCCGTGCGGTCGTCTTCGAAGACATCGACGACTACAAGGCCAAGATCAACGATGACAATCTCGATATCGACGAGAACTGCGTCATGGTCATGAAGAACTGTGGTCCGAAGGGCTATCCGGGCATGGCCGAAGTCGGCAACATGGGTCTGCCGCCGAAGGTGCTCAAGAAGGGCATCACCGACATGGTGCGCATCTCCGATGCCCGCATGTCCGGTACGGCCTACGGCACCGTCGTTCTGCATACCTCGCCGGAAGCTGCCGTCGGCGGCCCGCTCGCCGTCGTCCGCAACGGCGACATGATCGAGCTCGACGTGCCGAACCGCCGCCTGCATCTCGACATTTCCGAAGAGGAACTGGCGAAGCGTCTGGCCGAATGGCAGCCGAACCATGACCTGCCGACCTCGGGTTACGCCTTCCTGCATCAGCAGCATGTCGAAGGTGCAGATACCGGCGCCGACCTCGACTTCCTGAAGGGATGTCGCGGAAGTGCAGTCGGCAAGGATAGCCACTAACAGGCCCGTCCTCCAGACATAGGCCGATGGAAAGGCGGGGTGAGAACCCCGCTATCGTGAAATACTTCTGTCGCGAAATTCCGCCCCTCGTGGTGTTTCGCGACAGAAATTTGCGGGAAGGTCAGGGCCGACGCTTTCGTCTTGAAGGTTCCGAGTTCCGCAAAGAAGACGGAACGCGGAAAATGCGAACCGTCAATGTGGCTGCGGATCGCACCCCCCGATCTGATCATCGATAATCGTCAGCCAGGGCCATCGCTGCACGTACTGTGCGCATTTATCCAGAAATAGGCCACGCTGAGGATTGGCAGGGTTCAGGCGCAGGATGCCGTTCCACATGTCATCCAGGCCGTCAGGCGCATAAAGGCTGCCGTCATGAAGGCGGATGCCGACCCTTGTGCAAAGGGTGAGATAACGGTCGATGCCATCCTCCGCCTTTTGTAGCTTTGGGTATTCGGCTCCAAACTTGTCCCTATACCAGAGATGGACCCGAGCCTGGTTCCTGACCTCCACCTTGACGGGCAGATCGTCGACCGCCTTCTGCACGTTGCGAATAACGAGGTCTTCGGCCTCCCATGACAGGTCGGCGTCATCGAAGTAGAAGACGTCGTAGTCCTTTATCCCGTACTGCGGATCATAACCCGATTTCAGGTTCCAGACCGTCTGCACGAGGCAGCCGGCAGTCAGAATGGCCTCGGGAACCCCCAGGGTGCGCAACCGGGTCAACAATTCGGCGTTTATCGGGTTGCGGCGGACAGACTCCATGAATTGCTGCTCGCTAAGCGACATAGCCTCTCCCTCGTCTATAGTTTCGCCAAACCAATTATCCCGAAAATGTCACCTGTGTTGGCTGAAACGCCGGGCGGAGCGAATTCTAGATTTGATCCAGAGAAGGTCTGAATGCCGATGCTGCCTCGTGAACCAGAGCAGATGATCTTTGGCCCGTTCGCATCAGGTGATCAGCGACGAGCTGGAAACCCATCGAATATCCCAGCTGGCCAGGGAAATCGGCAGTGCCGAAGAACCAGGCCTCATGGTCATAGCTGCGGCTGTCCCACTCCCCAGCCGCATGCGTCACATATTTGCGGATTTCATCCCTCGGCAGTCTTTCCCAGGGCTCAAGCGGGCCGCCATAGATTTCCTGCGCAAAATGCCCCGCCAGGCCTTCAGAGACCAATGCTTCCCCCAGTGAATTTCCGTATCCGGGTCCATCCCATCGGGCGGCGTGATGCAGCTCATGCACAAACATCCGCTCCAGGGATGCGTCAGCGTTTGCAGCAAGAACCGGGTTGGCGGGGTCGACCGTGACATAGATCAAGCCGGGCTCCGGCGCATATCCAACATGACCTTTTTCAGGAAGTACGCGGGCTCCGGCTTTCACCACGACATCGACGGGCTCTATGCGCAGTAAAGCGCTCCCCTTATCGAATGCGTCGGACAGCCGGTCGTCCAGCCAATCCCGCAGGTCCGAGAGCGCGCCGCGTGCATCAAGAAAATGAAGGTTCATGCGAGACATGACTGCACCATAGGCTCATACGGAGGATTTCGGCAATTGGCTGCCGGTACCGGATCGCCGACCTGCGGGGAAAGCGTCGCGGAACCCGATCGGATGTCAACCGCTGGAGCGCAGGCGGTCTTCTTCCATCTCAAACTGATCGAAGAGCAGACGGATCTCCGGCCATTTGCGGCGGAAAGCCGCCACGCAAGCCGGATCGAAATGCGTACCGCTGCAGGCGATGATTTCCCGGAAGGCTTCGTCGATCGGCCATGCCCGCTTGTAGGGGCGTTCGGAGCAGAGTGCATCGAAGACGTCGGCAACGGCGACGATACGGGCCTCGATCGGTATCTCTTCGCCCGCAAAGCCCTGCGGGTAGCCGGTGCCGTCCCATTTTTCGTGATGCCCGCCGATGATGGCGGTAGCAACGCGCGAAAGCTCGGCGGAACTATTGCGCAGGATCGAAACGCCGATCGGCACATGCTCGCGCATCTTTTCGATCTCATCCGGCTCCAGCTTGCCTGGCTTCTGCAGGATGGCGTCGGGAATGCCGATCTTGCCGATATCGTGCAGGGGGGCAGCGAGATAGATGTTGCGGCGCTGGATACGGTCCATGCCGAGGCCTTCGGCAATCAGTTCGGCAATGTTGGCGACACGCTCGATGTGATCGCCGGTATTGCCGTCACGCGAGGCCATGGCTTGCGCCAGGCACCAGACGATTTCCTGTTCGCGGATATCGGCCCGTTCGGTGGCGCGGCGGACGGCCTGATCAAGCGAGCGGGCACGATCGACGAGGGCAAGCTGGGCGCTGCGCAGGGCGAGAAGGTTCAGGATGCGGGCTTCGAGCTCCAGCGGATCGAAGGGTTTTGCGAGGAAGTCCGTGGCACCGGCCTCGAGCGCTTCCAGCCGCACGGCGCGTTCCGTCTGCGAGGTGATCATCACGATGGGCACGGTCTCATAGCCGCGCTGGCTGCGCAGGCGGCGGATTACGGCGACGCCGTTGAGTTCGGGCATCATATAGTCGACCAGGACAAGATCGAATTCGACGTGCGTCGTGCGCTCGAGTGCTTCCAGCGGATTGGTGAAGCTTTCGATCGCGCAGCCGGCAAAGCGGCGGACGGCGGTTTCAAGGGCAAGCAGGCTGGATTTGCTGTCATCGATAAGAAGAAGAGACATAAAACAACCTACTGAAATCTCAAAACTGGCCGGCGCGCTTTGCGCCGGTGCCCACAAATGCGAGCTCACAGCGCACAGCTTCCGTCTGCGGCTTTAATATCGGGTTAGTTTGAAGTAGAGAATTGGTTGCAACAGCAATTATTGCGTGTTTGAACGCGCATAATCGCCATGGCAACTTCGCCTGCTTTTGTCAGCTCTGGCTTTGGCTCTGCATCTGGTCGCCATTTTCGACCTTTACCGTGACCGAGAGCTTCTCGCCCGGCGTGCCTATGCGCATGCCCGATACGGGCGCGGCATCGCGGTAGCAGAGGCCGGAGGCCATGCGAACATAGCGGTCATCCGGGCAGATCTTGTTGGCAGGGTCGAAGCCGACCCAGCCGAGGCCGGGAATATGCGCCTCGCCCCAGGCATGAGTGGCGGCCTGATCGACCTTTTCTTCCATCATCAGGTAGCCGGAGACATAACGCGCCGGGATCTCCAGTGCGCGGGCGGAGGCAACGAAAATATGGGCATGGTCCTGGCAGACGCCGCTCTTCTTCTCCAGTGCCTGTTCGGCCGTGGTCTCCGTACTGCTGGTGCCGGGCTTGTATTCCACCGCCTCGTGGATTGCCGTCATCAGCGCATGCATGCGGGCAAGATCGTTCTCACCTGTCACGCCCTTGATCAATTCCTTCACCAGCTTGCCGCTCTTCGTCAGCGGCGTTTCGCGCAGGAAGAGCCAGAGCGGGCAGAAGCCGGTATGGGGGCCGGTGACGCCGTTGCGGTCTTCAGTCTCGATCTCGCCTTCGGCGACGATGCGCGTCACCTGCTGTTCGCCTTCCAGCGAGACGAGGTTCACGTGATTGCCGAACTGGTCGTCATACTCGACTTCCGGCTTGGCGCCCTCGACATGCAGCGACCAGTTGAGCACGGTCTGGCCGACGGCATTCGGCGGCGTCAGGCGCAGCCGCTGCAGCGAAAACTGCGCCGGTTCGTCGTAGCGGTATTCGGTGAGGTGGCTGATCTTCAGTCTCATGATCTGACCCGCTTAAACATAGAACCGGTAGCCATCGGAGATTTCGTTGCCGAGCTTGTTGTTGCGCGAGACGAAATCTTCGAGGAACTCATGCAGGCCCTGATCCATGACATCCTTGATCTTCAGGGTCTGCAGCGTGGCGCGAATGGCATCCGCCGTATCGTGCGCTGCAAGCCGCTCGCCGTAGTCCTTGGCGATATAGCCGAGGTTGCTGACGATCTTCTCGTAGCAATAGGCAAGCGAACGCGGCATCTGACCGTTCAGGATCAGGAAGTCGGCGATGTTCATGGCCCGGTATTCGCCGTCATAGGCCCAGCTGTAGGAGCGGTGGGCAGAGACCGAACGCAGGATCGACTCCCACTGAACGTTGTCGACCGAAGAACCGACCTGCGAGATCGACGGCAGCAGGACGTAATATTTCACGTCGAGGATGCGGCTCGTATTGTCCGCGCGCTCGATGAAGGTGCCGATGCGGGCGAAATTATAGAGTTCGTTGCGCAGCATCGAACCATGGAAGGCGCCGCGGATGAGGCCGGCGCGATGCTTGATGACATCGATGACCTCGGGCAGTTCCGCCGGCTTCAGCTTTTTCGACAGAAGCTCCTTGAGATCGATCCAGCATTCGTTGGTTGCTTCCCAGGTTTCGCGCGTCAGCGCGGTGCGCACCATGCGGGCGTTGTTGCGGCCGAAATCGATGCAGGACATGACGCTCGACGCGTTCTGGCGGTCGCGCAACATGTAGTCGATGACATCAGGACCGGTCAGCTTCGAATGGCTCTCGTCGTAGAGTTCGCGCACGCCGGCGCTTTGCAGCACGCCGTCCCAATTGTCATCACCGGCGTCGCTGCGCGTCAGTGACATGCGCAGGCCGGCATCGACAAGACGTGCGATATTTTCGGCGCGCTCGATATACCGGAACATCCAGTAGAGCCCGTTTGCAGTTCTTCCGAGCATCAGTCCTCCAATACCCAGGTGTCTTTGGTGCCGCCGCCCTGGCTGGAATTGACCACCAGCGAGCCTTGCTTCAGCGCCACGCGGGTGAGCCCGCCCGGAATGATCTGCACCTTGTCGGAGACCAGCACATAGGGGCGCAGGTCGACATGGCGGGGTGCGATGCCCTTGTTGACGAGGATCGGAACGGTGGACAGAGAAAGCGTGGGCTGGGCGATGTAATTGCTGGGCTTGGCCTTCAGCTTCTCGGCGAAATCGGCGCGTTCCTTCTTGGAAGCGGTCGGGCCGACGAGCATGCCGTAGCCGCCGGAGCCATGCACTTCCTTGACCACCAGTTCCTCCAGATGCTCCAGCACATATTTCAGGCTGCCGGCTTCCGAACAGCGCCAGGTCGGCACGTTCTCGAGGATCGGCTTGCGGCCGGTATAGAACTCGACGATCTCCGGCATGTAGGAATAGATCGCCTTGTCATCTGAAATGCCGGTGCCGGGCGCATTGGCGATGGTGATATTGCCGGAGCGGTAGACATCCATGATGCCGGGAATGCCGAGGGCCGATTCCGGGCGGAAGGTGAGGGGATCGAGGAAGTCGTCGTCGACCCGGCGATAGAGCACGTCGATCGCCTCGTAACCGCGCGTCGTGCGCATCTTCACCTTGCCGTCGATGACGCGCAGATCAGAGCCTTCGACCAGCTCGACACCCATCGTGTCGGCAAGGAAGGAATGTTCGTAGTAAGCGGAGTTGTAGATGCCGGGGGTCAAAACGGCGACACGCGGCTTGCCCTTGCAGCCGGGAGGGGCGAGCGAAGCGAGGCTCTGGCGCAGGAGATAGGGGTAGTCCTCGACGCGCTGCACCTTGTTCTCATGGAAGAGTTCCGGGAACATCTGCATCATGGTTTCCCGGTTTTCCAGCATGTAGCTGACGCCGGAGGGTGTGCGGGCATTATCCTCCAGCACATAGAACTGGTCTTCGCCGGTTCGTACGATATCCGTGCCGACGATATGGGTGTAGACGCCGCCCGGCGGCCGGAAGCCGATCATCTCGGGCAGGAAGGCAACGTTCTTCTCAATCAGTTCGCGCGGAATGCGGCCGGCGCGGATGATTTCCTGCTTATGATAGATATCGTCGAGGAAGGCGTTCAGCGCGATCACCCGCTGCTCGATGCCCTGGGCGAGCTTGCGCCATTCGCGGGCCGAGATGATGCGCGGGATGATATCGAAGGGGATGAGTTTTTCGGAACTGTCGGCGTGGCCGTAAACCGCGAAGGTGATGCCGGTTTTGCGGAAGATGTTTTCAGCGTCGCGGGACTTTGAAATCAGGTGTGCCCGGTCTTGGCTGTTGTACCACTCAAAGTATTTGTCATATGGCGCTCGGGGACTTTCGTCTCCGGTGATCATTTCATCAAATGCCAAAGGTGTGGCTCCCCTTTTTTGTTCATTTGAATACAACGCAATAGGCAATGCAAGAACCATGCACAGTTCGCATGGAAGATTCATAAAATCTTCTGCAATGCAAAAACGGGTCAAAAACTGGGCATTTATCGGCAGTTGGTGCGAGGTGTGCTTTTGGCAATCCTGACTTGGCGCACAAAAGATGGGCAGGTGATCATTTCATGCCCGGGCGACGGACCAAACTCTGCCCGCGCCTGTGACCGAGGCGGTCAAAAGAAAAGGGCCGGATCACTCCGGCCCTTCCTGATATCATTGGCTTAAGCGCGTTCGCGGCGCGGGCCACCACCATTGCGGCCCTTGCGGCGGAGACCGCCATTGCCGTCACGGCGCTGTTCGCCCTGCGGCTGCTGGTCGCCGTGGTTGCGCGGCGGGCGGCCATGGACGTGCTGCTTGTTGCCCCGGTGATGGCCGGTCGCTTCCGTCTGGGCCGGGCGCTGCTGCTGATTGCGAGCCGGGCGGAAATCCGAGGTCGAGGCCAGATCATTGTCCGGGCCGAGATCCGGTGCCTGCTCGTTACGGCGCTGGCCGCGGAAGTCCTGGTTGCGGTTGTTGCGCTGGGGGCGAGCGCGACGTTCTTCACCGCCACGCACTTCCGAGACATCGCCTTCATGGCGCGGACGGCGGTCGCCATGGCCGGCGGGACGGCCGCTGCCATTGCGGGTTTCGCTGCGGCCGCCTTCACGGCGTTCGCCACGCTGTCCACCTTCACCACGGCCTTCACCGCGACCGCCCTGGCCACGCTGCTGGCCTTGGCCGCCACGACCGCGATTGTTGCTGCGGGGTGCAGCACGCAGGTCAGCCGGCGGTTCGCCGCTGGCAACGGTGATGTCGATGCCCATCAGCTTTTCGATGTCGCGCAGCAGGCGAGCCTCATCGGGGGCGCAGAAGGCAATGGCAATGCCGTCGCGGCCGGCGCGCGCCGTGCGGCCGATGCGATGCACGTAGGCGTCAGGCACTTCCGGCAGGTCGTAGTTGAAGACGTGGCTGACGGCCGGGATATCGATGCCGCGGGCGGCGACGTCGGTGGCGATCAGCGTCTTGATGGCGCCGTCGCGGAAGCCCTTGAGCGCACGCTCGCGCTGGCCCTGGCTCTTGTTGCCGTGAATGGAGGCAACGGAATAGCCGACCTGCTCCAGATGCTTGGCGAGCTTTTCGGCGCCATGCTTGGTGCGCAGGAAGACGATGGAGCGGCCATCGGGGTTTTCGGTCAGCGTCTTCTTGAGCAGAACCGTCTTGTCGTTCTTGCCTGGGACGAAGTGAACATACTGCTCGACCTTGTCGGCAGCCTTGCCCGGAGGCGTCACTTCGACCTTGACCGGATCGGTCAGGTAATCGCCGGCGAGATCGGCAATCGCCTTCGGCATGGTGGCCGAGAAGAGCATGGTCTGGCGGCGCTTCGGTACCATCTTGGCGATCTTGCGCAAGTCATGCACGAAGCCGAGGTCGAGCATCTGGTCGGCTTCATCGAGCACGAGGTAGCGCACGGCCGTCAGCGTGATGGCGTTGCGGTTGCAGAGGTCGAGCAGGCGGCCGGGCGTGGCGACGAGAATGTCGGTGCCCTTCTCGAGCTGCAGCTGCTGCTTGTTGATGGAGACGCCGCCGACGACGACATTGATGCGCAGCGGCGACTTGCGGATGAATTTCCGGAGGTTGTCGGCGATCTGGTTAACCAGTTCGCGGGTCGGGGCCAGGATGAGCGTGCGAACGGAGCGGTTGTCGGGACGCTTTTCTTCCTTGAGCAGGCGCTCGATGAGCGGCAGGCCGAAGGCAGCGGTCTTGCCGGTGCCGGTCTGGGCAAGGCCGATCAGGTCGCGGCCCTGGATGAGAAGGGGGATAGCCTGTTCCTGAATGGGCGTCGGCGTTTCGATCCCGAGCTGAAACAGGGTGGCGACGACCGGCTTGGAGACACCGAGCGATTCAAAATTGGTCAAGTCATAACCTTTTAGGGCGCGCCAAACATAAACGCCGGATCGCGACATTGCGGTCCGGTGTCAATCTGGCGTCAAGAACCCCGCGTGAAATGGGAACTTGTAAGTTGGAAAAAGCTTCCTGCGCGTCTTGCCGCTCTTGGGTCGCGGCATTGTCGAATGCGCTCTATCCTTCTTCAGCATCTGTTGCAGTGGCACGCTCACGCGGCGGCCGGAAGGTGAAAGCTGCGGTGCATGTGGTCTATTTCCCGCCGGAAGTCAAGAGCATGCGCCGCCATTCGGTGCCTCAGGGCATGGAGAGGACGAAATGACCCGAGGCCGTTTCGGCACCATTGATGAGAATGACGATGCGATGTTGGCCGGGATAATAGCGCCGCGTGGTGATCGGCCGCATGGCGTGTCGGCGCTGCAGGGCATGGTCTTGGCCTGCAGCCAGCGTGACCGTTTTCCATTTGAAGACCTTCGGCGAGAGCGAGCCGTCCGCCTTCACGTGATGGATGGCATAGTCGATCATCAGCGATTGCGCGATATCGCCGGCATTGCGCAGGCGGATTTCGAAATCCACGCCTTCTCCGAAAAGCACCGATGGATTTGGCAGCCGCAATTCGCATTCCAGAGCGGCAGCCGCGCCGAAGCCGAAATTGGCAAGCGCCTGAGCATGGCCCTTCTTCAGCAGCGTGCGGGAGGCGTGTTTCAGTAGCCAGCGGCGCTCGGCCGAGGCGCCCTCGATATGCTCGGCGATAAAGGCCGCGACGAGATCGGGATGATCCTTGGCGATGTCGTTCAGGCTGTTTGCGACGGAGCGGCGGACATAGTCTTCGGGATCGTCCATCAGCGCGGAAAGGATCGGGATTATCGGCGAGGGGTCCTTGATCAATTGCGGCAGGCGCATCGCCCAGGGCAGGCGCGGGCGTGTGCCCTCGCTCGCGAGCCTGCGGACATGGTGGTTGGCGTCGTCGACCCAGCGGATGATCGTCGCCAGCGCGCGATCCTGGTCCTGATGGATGAACGGACGGATGCCGAACTCCGCCGTGAAATGCCGCGTCAGCGCTTTGAGAAGATCAAGCGCGATATCGAAATGCCCAAGGCCGCGCGCGGCGATGAACTGGTTGACGGGCAGGAGCATCCAGCCTGTCAGCCCGGCCTTGCCGGCGGCCGGCAGGCTTGCGCCGAGAATGGCTGCCGCCTCGGGGAAGCTTTCGGGCAGGGTCGCAAACAGCGCGTCGCGGATCAGTGTGGCGCGCTCCATGAGCTCCAGCGATTCGATGCCATCCGTTGCGAGTGCGGTGAAGCGGTCGCGGTCGAAGGAGGGCGCATTTGCCGAGATGATGTCCGCCATCGCGCGTACGAGCGCTGGATGCAGAAGGTTCTTCAGTGGTTCGGGCATCGGCGCAATCTCCCCTCGGGTCATGCGATGCATGGCCCGATGAAGGCGAGAGGTCAAGCGATGCCTGGAAAGCCCTCAGCGTCTGCAGATTTCGATGCGATAGGGCTGGCCCCAGCGATCATAGCGCCATTCCGGATGGCAGTAGCGCGGGCCGTAATAGGCAGGGTAGGCGGGATAATAAGCATAGGGGCGGGGATAGTAGGCGTAAGGTGCCGGATAGGCCGGACCAGAGGCGATTGCTCCACCCACGAGACCGCCGACGACACCGCCGGCAACACCGCCCCAGAAGGCATCGCCGGAGTGAGCGCTTGCGGTATCGGCCGTTGCCAGCGAGGCGCCTGCAAATGTCAGTGCAACCAGGCCCGCCGCCATTGTCTTATGAAGAACGGACATGTCGAATCCCTTTCGTGGTAGGCTCGTCATTGAAGCCATTGCCAGAATCTGCTGCGATCGCGGCGCGCTGATGGTTGCGCAAGCCGTGCCGGGATTAAATTTTCTCCATGCTCGGCCGTCGTCGGATGGCGCGTTCGCCATGTCCGGCCGGGTTTCCCCGTGAATCTTCAAGCCATTTCAGTTTCGTGCAAGCCTTTGTTGTCAGTCTGATTCATCAACTTCATGAGCCGGCTTGGAATTTTTGTCAGTGGAATTTTATGGTTAACAGCTTGTTAAAAGCCTTGGCGTTATAGTTGTTGTGGGGGATATTTCGTTCATTGCGGGAGTGAAGATTTTTTGAACTTTACCGGGGAACTCTTGGAACTGGCCTGCCGCCGGATCGCTGATCTGGATACCCCGGCCTATGTCAAAAACAGCGAACTCCGCTATGTCGCCGTCAACGAGGCCTATGCCCGCTTCTTCGGCCGCGAGATTTCCGATTTCATCGGGCGGCGCAGCCGCGAATTGTTCGACCGACCGGAAGAAGAGGAGCGCGAGGATCGCGAACGTCGTGCGCTTGTGTTCGGTACCGAAGAGAGCGCCATCTCCTTTGATGCCGCCGGCCTCAGCCATGAGCGCGTGCTGATCGAGAGTTTTTCGCCCTCGCAGGACCGGGCTTACGTGCTAGGCATCTTCGATATACGCGAACCGCGACGTGCCATTCCCGAGGTCGCCGATACGATGGCGACCGATCTTGGCCATATCCGCGAGGCGCTTGAAAATCTCGATCACCCGATCGGCATCTTTGCCAAAGACGGCCGTCCGCTGGTCGTCAATGCCGCCTACCGCGGCGGCAGCAGGTATGCGCCCGAGGGCAGCAGGTATGCGCCTGAGGGCAGCCAGTTTGCGCCCGAGGGCGCCACTACCGTGCCGGCAGGTGAAGCCTCCTGGCACGAAAGCGTGCGTGAGCGCGACCTCTTGCGCACCATCATGGAGGATCTTCCGGTCGCGGCTTTCGTGCGCGACGAAGACCATCGGCTGGTCTATGCCAACCAGTATTACGAGACCTTCACCGGTCATGCCCGTTCCAGGGCGCTGGGCCTGACCGAGCACGACATGTTCGGACCGGCGGCTGGTGAGGCGATCTATCGGGAAAACCTCCTCGCGCTCGAAAACGGCGTGCTGATCGAGGTCGAGAGCTATCTGCCGAATACGGACGGCGAAATCTTCCAGGTGATCTCCCGCGTCAACCGGGTCGTCACGCCTGACGGCAAGCGTTATGTCGTCGGTTCCTTCTCCGATATCACGCCGCTGAAAGCGCGTGAGAAGGAACTGATAGACGCGCGCCAGCAAGAGGAAATCCTACATCAGGAAATCGAGAGCATCCTGCGCTCGCTTCCGGTCGGCGTGCTGATCCTCGACAATGATCACACCATTCTCTACGTCAATGATGAGTTCTATAGCATCTGGGAACTGCCGCTCGACGACCGTTTCGATGGGCGGCCGTTCATCGATGTCGTCAAGCGCAATTACGAGCTCGGCCGCTACGGCGATACGCAGACGCCGGACGAAATCTATTCGTTCCGCAAGGGGCTTTTCGAAGATGAAAACCCCGAGCCGATCCAGCTCGATTGGGCTGCCGGCAAGTCCGTCATCTTCGACTCCAGGCGCATTTCCTCAAACCGCATCCTGCTGACCTATTCCGATATTTCCGCCGTGCGCGAGCGCGAGCAGGAAATCCACGAGGCGCGCGCCGCACTGGAAAGCCTCGGCGAGATGATGCGTGACGCGACGCATGCCATGTCGCAGGGGCTCGCGATCGTTCGGGACGGCGTGATCAAGCTTTCCAATGACGGGCTTGCCGAAGTACTGCGCATCCCGGCCGAGCTGACCGAGGCGGGAAGGGAATGGATCGACCTTTTCCAGTTCTGTGCCAATCGTGGCGATTTCCACGACAATGCAGTCGAAACGCTCGAGGAGTGGCGCGCCAACATTGCCGCGCGCCAGCCGATCTCGACCGTCTTCCATGTCGGCGGCGAGCGCTGGGTGAATATGGAAGCCACCATCAGCGAACGGCAGCATTGGGTGGCGCTGTTTACCGACGTGACCGAACTCAAGCAGCGCGAAGAGGATCTGACTGAGCTTCTGTCGCGCGCCGAGGCTGCCGACCGCGCCAAGTCCGAGTTCCTCGCCAACATGAGCCATGAGATCCGCACCCCGATGAACGGTGTGCTCGGCATGGCGGAACTGCTCGCCAAGACCAATCTCGATACCCGCCAGAAGACCTTTGTCGATATCATCGTCAAATCGGGCAATGCGCTCTTGACGATCATCAACGACATCCTCGATTTTTCGAAGATCGATGCGGGCCAGATGAAGCTGCGCAAGGCCGCCTTCGATCTCGTCGAGGCCGTCGAGGACGTGGCGACGCTGCTGTCTTCGCCTGCGGCGGAAAAGGATATCGAGCTTCTGGTTCGGGCAGCACCGGATCTGCCGGCTGCCGTCATCGGCGACGCTGGCCGCTTCCGCCAGATCGTCACCAATCTCGTCGGCAATGCCGTGAAATTCACCGAGCGCGGCCATGTCTTCGTCGATATCGGTTTCGAGGCTTCCGGCGGCGACGAGATCATGACCAGCATCCGCATCGAGGATACCGGCATCGGCATTCCGCCCGAGAAGGTGGAGTCGGTCTTCGACAAGTTCTCTCAGGTCGATTCCTCATCGACCCGGCGGCATGAGGGCACGGGCCTCGGTCTTGCGATCACGGCGGGTCTCGTCGACCTCTTCGGCGGCTATATCAATGTCGAAAGCGAATGGGGCAGGGGTTCGGTCTTCACCGTCAGGCTGCCCTTTGCGGTCGCTGCCGCCCGGATCGAGCCGAAACCGCTGCCGATCAATGTGCAGGGTGCGCGTATCCTCGTCATCGATGACAACGAGGTCAATCGCCGTATCCTGACTGAACAGCTGGGCCTCTGGGGCTTCGACGGCGTTGCCGCGGAAGGCGGCGCCACCGGTTTTGCCATTCTGGAGGCTGCTGCCGATCTCGGCATCAAGGTCGATGCCGTCGTGCTCGACTATCATATGCCCGACATGAACGGCGCCGAGGTCGCCCGCCGTCTTCGCGCTGACAGCCGTTTCGCGGAGCTGCCGATCATCTTCCTGACCTCGATGGATATTTCGGGCACCGAGAAGGAGTTTGCGGCGCTGAACGGCCATGCGCATCTGATGAAACCGGCGCGCGCCAACTTGCTGCGCAATACGGTCGTCGAGGTGGTGCGGGCAAGCCGTGTCAAACAGGCTTCCGAGGCCGAGATCACGCGGCTGCAGAAAGAGGCGGAGGTACCGCCGCCGGCACCTGCGCCTGTTCCGCAAAAACGGGCTGCCGAATTCGTCGACGTGCTCGTGGCCGAAGACAACGAGGTCAACCAGATCGTCTTCACGCAGATCCTGCAAGGTACCGGGCTTTCCTTCCTCGTCGTCAATAATGGCGAAGAGGCCGTGGAGGCATGGGAGCGGCATACGCCACGCTTGATCATGATGGATGTCTCAATGCCCGTCATGAACGGCCATCAGGCAACCATGCTGATCCGCGAGAAGGAGCAGGGGCAGGGCCATCGCGTGCCTGTTATCGGTGTCACGGCGCATGCGCTGGAAAGCGACAGGGAACTCTGCCTCGATGCCGGCATGGACGACTACATGTCGAAGCCGATCAGCCCGGAACTCCTGGAAGACAAGATCCGCCAATGGCTTGGCGGCGAATTGAAGCCCGGCCGTTCCGGTTATTGAGGCTTTGTGCCGCAGAGCATTTCCCGCTTTCCTGCGAACCCTTGGCGCCGTTCGACAGTGAATCCGGCCGCCGCGAGGTTGCGGCGCACGAAGCCGGCTGCGGCATAAGTCGCAAAGCTTCCGCCCGGAACGGTCTTTTCGCAGACGAGGCGCATCAACTCTGCCGACCACATGTCGCCGTTGCGCGACGGAGCGAAGCCATCGAGATACCAGGCATCGAATTCGGCGGCAGCCCGAGAAACGCCGTCGAAGGCCTGGCCGCAGACGACGCTGAGCTTCGTCTGCTCGTCCAGGGCGAGTGAGACAATGCCTTCGGGACTCTCCGGCCAGAGGGCGGCCAGCGCCTGGCGCTCGGCATCGATCTCGGGCCAGTGGGCAAGCGCTCGGTCGATTTCCTCGCGGCGCATCGGATAGAGCTCGAAGGACATGAAATGCAGATGCTGTCCGGGCAGGCGGTGAAGTTTCCATTGGCGCCAGGTTTCCGAGACATTCAGCCCCGTGCCGAAGCCGAGTTCGCCGATGAGAAAGGCCGAGCGGCCGCTCCACCGTTCAGGTAGGCCGTTTCCCGACAGGAAGACATGGCCGCATTCCAGCCGCCCGTCCGTCTGGCAATAAAAATGGTCGCCAAAGGCGGTCGAATAGGGCATATCGCCGTCGCGCCATTCGAGAGGCTGCGGCTTGCCCGCGCCGATCTGATCCGGATTGATGTCTGTCATGGAAAAAGCCGATAGTCCTGCCCCGGCCTCGGGTCAATCATCGATCGATGTCATTATCATCGGCGGCGGCATCATGGGCCTGTGGGCGGCCGTGCATGCCGAGCGCCGCGGCATGAAAACGCTGCTTGTCGATGCCGGGCGTCTCGGCGGCGGGGCAAGCGGCGGGCTGCTCGGCGCGCTGATGCCGCATATGCCGGACCGCTGGTCGGAAAAGAAACAGTTCCAGTTCGATGCGCTGGTGTCGTTGGAAGCCGACATTGGCGATATCGAAGCGGCGACCGGGCTTTCGGCCGGATACCGGCGCTCTGGCCGGTTGATCCCGCTGCCGAAGGCGCATTTGCGCCAGATCGCGCTCGGCCATTCCGAAGATGCAAAGGCACATTGGAGAGCGGGAGAGCGGTGCTTTCACTGGCATGTGCTCGATTGGCCACCGGGTGACGGCTGGATCGATCCGGCTGCAGGCGAAAGCGGTTTCGTGCATGACACGCTCGCAGCCCGCGTCGCACCGCGCTCGCTGGTCGCGGCACTGGCGGCGTTTCTGCGCACGGCACGGCATGTTCGCATACTCGAAAGTACCGAGATGACGTCGCTTGATCCGGCGCGGGGAACGGTATCCATAGGCGGCAAAAGTCTCGCCTTCGGCCGTGCAATCCTTGCCGCCGGATATCGGTCCTTTCCGTTACTGGAGTCGCTGACATCGGGGTTGCAGAAACCTCTCGGGCAGGCCGTCAAGGGACAGGCGGCACTGCTTGTCGCTGATGTCGACCCCGGCTTGCCCACGATATTTCGCGACGGGCTCTATGTCGTTGCCCATGAGGGTGGGCATGTGGCCGTCGGCAGCACCAGCGAGAACAGCTTTGCCGATCCCTTTTCCACCGACGAGCAGCTCGATGCGCTGATCGAAGCCGCCCGCGACATGGTTCCCGGCTTGCGCGATGCGCCCGTTATCGAGCGCTGGGCCGGATTGCGCCCCAAGGCGATCGACCGCGATCCGATGGTCGGCGCGCATCCGGAGAATCAAAATCTCATCGCCCTGACCGGCGGTTTCAAGGTCAGTTTCGGGCTCGCACATCGGCTGGCGGAAGCGGCGATATGCATTGCAAGCGATGTAAATACAGATTTTTTATTGCCGGAAAGCTTTGCAATTTCAAACCACATCGCGGTCTCTTCACGTTAAACGTGAATTAGAAGGCGCTCCGCTTCGTTATTCTGTCATGCAAATCACCTATCTGCTTGCGCATCGATGGCGCGGGAATTGGTCCGCGCCTACCTCAGTCAGATGGAGGAAATCGCATGCGCTATGCCATTTGCTTCACGCCATCAGCGAGCGATCCGCTCTCGCATGTGGCGGCCAGTTGGCTTGGCCGCAACGTATTTTCAGGCGAGATGGTCGAACCGCCGGCAATCCGCGGGCTTGGCATCCACGAGATCGCCTTTCATACGGCGGTGCCGCGTCGCTATGGATTCCACGGCGTGCTGAAAGCCCCTTTCCACCTTTCGTGCGAGGTCTCCGAACCGCAACTCCTGCGCGACCTCATGCGCTTTTGCGGGACGTTGTCACCCTTCCAGATTCCGCGTCTGGAAGTTGCGCGCCTCGGCACTTTCTACAGCCTGTCACCGATCCGCCCCTGTGATCAGGTTCACTTTCTTTCCTCGGCGATCGTTCAGGAGTTCGACCGTTTTCGTGCGCCACTCTCCGAGGCGGATATCGAGCGCAGTGATCCTGACGGACTTTCGGCGGCGCAATTTGCCAACCTGCATCGCTGGGGCAACCCCTATGTGATGGACGAGTTCCGTTTCCATATGCCGGTTACCGGCCCGGTGAACGCGGTCGATATGCCGCGCATCGAGCAGGCACTACGGGCGATGTTCGATCCGGTTCTTGCCGAGCCGGTAACGGTCTCGAATGTCGCGCTGATGATCGAGGAAGGGGCCGGTGGCCCGTTCCGGGTGCACTCGCTGCATCCGATGGGCAAGGTGAGCGCGCGCAAGATCGCCTGAGTTACACGCGACAAGTCGAAGGCCAAATACGCACTTTTACGCCTCGACATTCCGGTCACGGATGCTACCGTTTCACCTGTCTTTTCAAAAGGTGATTTGATGGTATCCGAGACCTATCCGCGCAATCTCGTCGGTTACGGGCGCAACACGCCCGACCCGAAATGGCCGGGCGAGGCACGCGTCGCAGTACAGTTCGTCATCAATTACGAAGAGGGTGGCGAGAGCTCCATCCTCGACGGCGATCCGGCTTCGGAGAACCTGCTGTCGGAAATCGTCGGCGCGCAGCCCTGGCCGAACCAGCGCAATCTCAACATGGAATCGATCTACGAATACGGCTCGCGCGCCGGCTTCTGGCGGCTCTGGCGCCTCTTCACCGATCTCAAGATGCAGGCGACCGTCTATGGCGTCACGCTCGCCATGGCCCGCAATCCGGAAGCGGTCGCCGCGATGAAGGAGGCGGGCTGGGAGATTGCCAGCCACGGCTATCGCTGGCTGGAATACAAGGATTTCCCGGAGGATCTGGAGCGCAAGCACATCCTCGAAGCCGTGCGCCTGCATACGGAACTGACGGGTGAGCGGCCCTACGGCATGTACCAGGGCAAGCCTTCGGACAATACACTGCGGCTGGTGCAGGAGGAGGGCGGCTTCCTTTATTCGTCGGATTCTTACGCCGATGATCTGCCCTATTGGGTGAAGAGTGCCGATGAAAATCCGTTCCTCATCATTCCCTACACGCTCGAGACCAACGACATGCGGTTTGCCACGCCGCAGGGCTTCAATTCCGGCGACCAGTTCTTCACCTACCTCAAGGACGCCTTCGATACGCTCTACGAGGAAGGCAAGGAGGGCAGCCCGAAGATGATGTCGGTCGGACTGCATTGCCGCCTCGTCGGCCGGCCGGGACGCGTGGCGTCGCTCAAGCGGTTCATGGAATATGTGCTGAAGCACGACAAGGTGTGGGTCCCGCGCCGGATCGAGATTGCGCAGCACTGGCATGCGAACCACAAGCCGGAAACGATCTGATGATTTCGCGCAACGAATTTGTGTCTCGCTTCGGTGGCGTCTTCGAGCATTCGCCCTTCATCGCCGAGCGGGCCTATGACGATGGCTTTGTCGGTGAGAAGCTGACGGTGGATCGTGTGCATACGGAGCTCGTCGCCATTTTCCGCGCGGCGAGCAGGGAAGAGCGCCTCGGTGTGTTGCGCGCTCATCCCGATCTTGCCGGACGGCTGGCGGTCGCGGGCGAGCTGACGGAAGACAGCAAGAAGGAACAGGCCGGTGCCGGGCTCGACCGGTTGAGCCCTGAAGAGCATGCGCGTTTTACCGACCTTAATTCCTCCTACACGCAGAAATTCGGTTTTCCCTTCATCATCGCTGTGAAGGGGCTGAACAAGGACGATATTCTTGCCGCTTTCGAAAAGCGGATCGACAATACCAGCGACGAAGAATTCGTGACTGCTGCAGCCGAGGTCGAAAAGATCGCGCTGCTGCGCCTGACATCCATGCTTCCGGAGACCTGAATGACCGATACGACCGATACCAGCCTGCCAGCTTTCGCCACGGGCGCCATCAATCTTGCCTCGGCCCGTCTCGGCGCCAAGGGTCTCTACGCCACGGACGAATTCTTCGCGCCGCTGGAGCGCATGCTGCAGGACGTGCCGGCAAGCTTCGATCCGGATCTCTATGACGATAACGGCAAGTACATGGACGGCTGGGAAAGCCGCCGCAAGCGCGTCCCCGGCCATGACTGGGCGATCGTGAAGCTCGCCATGCCGGGCCGCATCTTCGGCTTCGATGTCGATACCAGCTATTTCACCGGCAATTATCCGCCGCATTGCTCGATCGAGGCTGCCTTTCTCGAAAGCGGCGATCCTGATGATGCGACCCAGTGGACCGAAATCCTGGTAAAGTCGCCGCTCGGCTCCAGCGCGCACCATTTCTTCGAAAATGCCGACAAGCAGAAGATCTGGACGCATCTTCGCCTGCATATCTATCCGGATGGCGGTGTGGCGCGTCTTCGCGTCTATGGCTCGGCCTATTTCGACTGGTCGAAAGTCGGCGCCGGCGAGGAAGTCGATCTCGCCTATATTTTCAACGGTGCAAAAGCGCTTGCCTGGTCGGATGCCCATTATGGCCATCCGGACAAGCTGCTCGGTCCTGGACGCGGCCTCAACATGGGCGACGGCTGGGAAACCAAGCGCCGCCGTGGTCCCGGTCACGACTGGGCGATCATTCGGCTTGGCCATGCCGGCACGATCAAGCGCGTGATCGTCGATACTGCCTTTTTCAAGGGCAATTTCCCCGATACGTGCGAACTCTTCGGCGCCTATCTGCCCGATCTCGGCGATACGCTGTCTGAGGCCGATATCGCGGCTTCGGAAAACTGGAAGCCGATCCTGCCGCGCAGCAAGCTGCAGATGGACCATATCCATGAATATGGCAGCGACGCGATTGCCGATATCGGCCCGATCACGCATGTGCGTTATGCCATGCATCCGGATGGCGGCACGATGCGCCTCAGGCTCTTCGGAGTGAAGGCTTGAGTTCTTTCCTCTTTCAGTCCCGTCCCTTATATTCGCGGCATCAGGAGTGATGCCGCGATGAGACCGTCGGAAGTGCTGGAGAAGAACAGGCAGGCGATCCGCGAAGCGACCAAGCGCTTCAACGCGGCAAACCCGCGTGTGTTCGGCTCGGTTGCCCGCGGCGAGGATCGGCCGGACAGCGATCTGGATATTCTCGTGGATGCGCTGCCAGGGACAACGCTGTTCGATCTTGGCGGGCTGCTGGAAGAATTGCAGGATATTCTGGGGGTTAAGGTGGATCTGGTTACTGCGGGTGGATTGCCGGAGCGCATCAAACACCGTGTTCTGTCGGAAGCCTCCGCCATATGAGCCGCGAGCGCCTTCTTGAACATGTGGATCGCATGCAGGAGGCCGCGCAGCAGGCCTTCGACCTGACAGAGGGCATGAGCCAGGAGCAGTTTCTCCATGATATTCGCACCCAGTTGGCAGTGACGATGTCGCTGGTCCTCGTCGGCGAAGCGGCGGCGCGAATTGCGGCTGGCGACCCCGGCTTTATTCAGGATCATCAGGATATTCCGTGGACCCGGATAAAGGGCATGCGAGACCTGATCGTTCACGATTATTATCGGGCAGAATTGCCCGTCATCTGGCAGACGGCGAGGACCGACCTTCCGGCTCTGGTTTCCCAACTTGAAAATGTTCGCCACTGGCGCGTTCAGGGCGAGTAATTCCGTGTCCAAATATCTCGAAATACAGTCTCTAACAAAATCCGCCTTCGCGCCCTTCGGCGACGTGATCGAAGCCGATCCTACGAGCATGCGCTATATCAACGGCGGCAATACCGAGCGTTTCCATGCGCTTGCAGCGCCCGAGGCTGCGGGCGAGGGCGCGCGCGTCATCATCAATCTCTTCCGCGGCCAGCCGCGCAGCTTTCCTTACGAGGTCGGCATGATGGAGCGGCACCCGTTCGGTAGCCAGAGCTTCTCGCCGATATCGGGCCGACCCTTCCTCGTCGTCGTTTCCGAAGATGAAGGCGGCCGTCCGGGGCGTCCGCAGGTCTTTCTCGCGGGCGGCGACCAGGGCGTGAATTATCGGCGCAATGTCTGGCATCATCCGCTGATGGCGCTCGGCGAGCCGAGCGACTTTCTCGTTGTCGACCGTGACGGTCCGGGCAACAATCTGGAAGAATTCTTCTTCGACAGCGCCTTCATCATCGGAGAGCCCGCGCCATGACCGGACTGACCACCCATGTTCTCGACACGGCTCTCGGCAAACCGGCCCAAGGGCTGCGGATCGATCTCTTTCACATCGAGGGGGAGCTTCGCCACCTTATCAAGACGGTGGAGACCAATGCCGATGGCCGCGTCGATGGCGGGCCAATCCTGACCGGCGAGAGCTTTCGTGCCGGCACCTACGAACTGCTTTTTCACGCCGGAGATTATCTGAGGGCAAGCGGGACGCCTCTGCCGCATCCGGCCTTCCTCGATCTCGTGCCGATCCGTTTCGGCATTGCCGACATTGCGGCGCATTATCATGTGCCGCTGCTGATCTCGCCCTACGGTTATTCCACCTATCGCGGGAGCTGACATGCGCTTTGCCGCGATCGCCGATATCCATGGAAACTACCTTGCGCTTGAAGCCGTGCTGGCTGACATCGCTGCCCAGGGGATTACTGGCATCGTCAATCTCGGCGATTGTTTCAGCGGTCCGCTGGAGGCAGGCAGGGTGGCTGAGCGGTTGTTGTCGCTCTCCATTCCGACCGTGCGCGGCAACCACGACCGCTATCTGATCGAGCAGCAGCCGGAAGAAATGCATATTTCGGATGCCGCGGCCTATGCGCAGCTTGGCGCGGCGCATCTCGACTGGCTGCGATCGCTGCCGGTCGACCTGATCTACAGGGACGAGGTCTATCTCTGCCACGCGACCCCTGAGGACGACAATCTCTACTGGCTGGATATGGCCGTTGCCGATGGCAGCGTGGTGCTGCGGCCGCAGGCGGAGATCGAGGCGCTGGCGGAAGGCATCAAAAGCCCGTTGATCCTGTGTGGCCACACGCATATTCCGCGCATGGCAGCACTTTCCGGCGGTCGTCTTGTCGTCAATCCCGGCAGTGTCGGCGGCCCGGCCTATGACGATGACAAGCCTTATCCACACAAGGTCGAGACCGGCCACGCGATGGCGAGTTACGCGGTGCTGGAAAAATTAGCCAGTGGATGGACGGCGCATTTCCGCAATATCCGCTATGACAACATGGCCATGTCGGCGCTGGCAAGAACCAATGGTCGCCCGGAATGGGCCGTGGCACTCGCGACGGGCCGGATGCCGTAACTTACTGCCGGCCGGCAATGATCGAGGAATCGATATCCTTGATGTCGCGTTTGCCGCAGAGCGCCATGGTGATGTCCATCTCCTTGCGGATGATCTCGAGCGCCCGCGTAACGCCGTCCTTGCCCATGGCGCCGAGGCCATAGAGGAAGGGGCGGCCGATATAGGTGCCACGCGCGCCGAGTGCCACGGCCTTCAGCACATCCTGACCGGAGCGGATACCACCATCGATATGCACTTCGACACGATCGGCGACTGCATCGACGATCTTCGGCAGCATGCTGATCGAAGAGGGGGCGCCATCGAGCTGACGGCCGCCGTGATTGGAAACGATGATGGCATCGGCGCCGGTTTCGGCGGCGTGCCTGGCATCCTCGACATCGAGGATACCCTTGATGATCAGCGGGCCGCCCCACTGTTCCTTGATCCAGGCGACATCTCTCCACGACAGCTGCGGGTCGAATTGTTCATTCGCGAAAGTTGTGATCGAGGGAAGATCGGCGAGGCCCTTGGCGTGGCCGACGATGTTGCCGAAGCTGCGGCGCTTCGTCTTCATCATCTCCATGCACCAGAAGGGGCGCGTCGCTATCTGCCAGATATGTTTCGGCGTGAGTTTCGGCGGTGCCGAGAGGCCGTTGCGCAGGTCCTTGTGGCGCTGGCCGATAATCTGCAGGTCGGCGGTCAGCACCAGCGCAGAGCATTTGGCGGCCTTGGCGCGGTTGATGAGATCGAGCACGAAGCCTCTGTCGCGCATGACATAAAGCTGAAACCAGAACGGCTTCGTCGTGACGGAGGCGACATCCTCGATGGAGCAGATGCTCATGGTCGAGAGTGTGAAGGGCACGCCGAATTCTTCCGCCGCGCGCGCCGCCAGCATCTCGCCATCGGCATGCTGCATGCCGGTCATGCCCGTCGGGGCAAGGGCCACCGGCATCGACACCTTCTGGCCGATCATCGTGGTTTCAAGCGTGCGGTTGGTGATGTCGACCAGCACGCGCTGGCGCAGTTTGATATCGCGAAAATCGGCTTCGTTGGCGGCGTAGGTCGATTCCGTCCAGGCGCCGGAATCCGCGTAGTCGAAGAACATCTTCGGAACGCGGCGCTGAGCCATTTTCTTGAGATCGGCGATGGTCAGCGGCTTGGTCATGAGCGAACTTTCACATCTGAGACGTGGTCGAATACCACGCTTGTTCAGCCTTTGGTATTTGATTTCAGAGGATTTTGCCGTCAGGCCACCGCCCTGCTAGAGCCCGCTTTTCATCGCGACGCCCGCGACGTAAGTTTCCGCAACGGCGCGGTCGTCACCCATGGTCTGCAGCAGGAACAGTTCCTCCGAAAGCGTCTTTACGACATCCATTTTCAGGGCCATGGCCGGTGTTGCGGCCGCGTTGAGAACGACCAGGTCGGCGTCCGAGCCCGGCTCCAGCGTGCCGATCCTGTCCGCCAAAGATAGCGCCTCGGCATTGCCGAGGGTCATGTAATAGTAGCTGTCGAGTGGGTTCAGCCGTTCGCCGAGAAGCTGCTGGATCTTATAGGCTTCGTCCATGGTCCGCAGCATGGAATAGCTGGAACCACCGCCGATATCGGTGGCAACGCCGATGCGAACGGGCTTCTCGCGGCGGGCGAGCGCCTTCAGCGGGAAGAGGCCGGAGCCGAGGAAAAGGTTGGAGGTCGGGCAATGGACGGCGACCGCTCCGGCCTCGCTCATGGCATCGGCCTCACGGTCTGAAAGATGGATGGCGTGGCCGAAGAGGCTCTTCGGTCCGAGCAGGCCATAGCGGGCATAGATATCGGTGTAGTCGGCCGCATCAGGATAGAGTTCGCAGGTGAACTTGATCTCGTCGTGGTTTTCCGACAGATGCGTCTGGATGTGCAGATCGGGAAACTCGCGGGCAAGCGCTGCCGTCGCCTCCATCTGCTCCGGCGTCGAGGTGATTGCGAAGCGCGGCGTGATGGCAACGTGGTTGCGGCCCCTGCCGTGCCAGTCGGCGATCACCTGCCGGGTCTCGTCGTAGCCCATCTCAGGCGTATCGAGCAGGCCTTGCGGCGCATTGCGGTCCATCATCACCTTGCCGCCGACCATGCGCATGTTTCGGCGCATGGCTTCCGCAAAAAAGGCATCCGCCGAGGTCTTGTGCACAGAGCAATAGGCAACGGCCGTCGTCGTGCCGTGACGGATCAGTTCGTCGTAGAAATGCGTGGCAATCTTCTCGGCATGGGCGCTTTCGACGAAGCGGCATTCCTCGGGGAATGTGTAGGTATTCAGCCATTCCAGAAGGTTTGCGGCATAGGAAGCGATCACCTGCATCTGCGGGAAATGCAGATGCATGTCGATGAGGCCGGGCATGATCAGATGCGGACGGTGATCGATTTCGGCGACCTCGGCAGGCGCCTTGGCCTTGACGTCAGCATAGGCGCCGATAGCAGCGATGATGCCATTCTCGATCAACAGACCGCCGTCTGTCTCGTAGAAATAGCTCTCGCTATCGGCGAGGCTGAGCGGAGCGCGGCGGAAGGAGAGCAGGCGCCCGCGCAGGAGTGTCATGGTCATTCTTGTTTGCCTTCGACTGCGCTTTCGAACCAGGCGACGAGCAGCTTGCGCTCATCCGGTGTAATGTCGGTCACGTTCCCCGGCGGCATGGCATGGCTGCGGCCCGCCTGTATATAGATTTCGCGGGCGTGCGCAGCGATTTCTGCGTCATTTTCCAAGATTACGCCCTTCGGCGGCCGGGCGATACCTTCATAGACCGGCTCTGCCGCATGACACATGGAACAGCGCGTGCCGATCAGCTGTTTGACGGCGGGAAAATGTGGATCGCCGGCAAATTGCTGGAAGGCGGGTGCCACGGATGCGCTCTGATCCTCGCCGGTCAGGATCTTCGGTGCAGTCGACAACCACATGATGAGGATGAAGAGCACGACTGTGACGATCCAAGTCCAGGTCGGTCGTCCCTTGCGGGCATGGGTGGTGTTGAACCAGTGGCGTATCGTGACCCCCATCAGGAACACCAGTGCGGCGATCACCCAGTTGAAGGCGGTGCCGAAGGCCAGCGGATAGTGGTTCGACAGCATGAAGAAGATGACAGGCAGCGTCAGGTAGTTGTTATGCAGCGAGCGCTGCTTGGCCATATAGCCATATTTGGCATCCGGCGTGCGGCCTGCGATCAGGTCGGCCACGACGATCTTCTGGTTGGGAATGATGATCATGAAGACGTTGGCCGACATGATCGTGGCGGTGAAGGCGCCGAGATGCAGGAAGGCGGCACGGCCGGTGAAGACCTGGGTATAGCCCCAGGCCATGAAGACCAGCACGACATAGAGCACCGCCATCAGGCCCCAGGTGTTCTTTCCGAGCGGCGACTTGCAGAGCAGGTCGTAGACGATCCAGCCGAAGCCGAGCGATGCGAGCGAGATCAGGATGGCGGCCGGCTTGGAAATATCCAGCACGTGGCGATCGATCAGGAAGAGGTCGGCGCCGCCGTAATAGACGATGCAGAGCATCAGGAAGCCCGAGAGCCAGGTGAAATAGCTCTCATATTTGAACCAGGTCAGGTGTTCCGGCATCTCGGCCGGCGCCACCAGATATTTCTGGATGTGATAGAAGCCGCCGCCATGGACCTGCCATTCCTCGCCGTGAACTCCGGCTGGCAGATGCGGGCGCTTCACCAGGCCGAGGTCGAGAGCGATAAAATAGAAGGACGATCCGATCCAGGCGATCGCGGTAACGACGTGGAACCATCGCGCCGCAAAGGCCAGCCATTCCCAGGCTATTGCATACTCATACATTCAGTTCCCCTGTTCTTCTTCCCGACTCGTGAGATTGCGAGAAATTCAAGCGGGAGGAAAGGGGGAACTTGGGGTTTCTTGCCGCAGTGGACGTTGCAGTAAGAGCTTGCCGGGTGCGGCATATGTGCTAAGGCATCGCAACGAAGCTAATAAGGAGCCGCTGAAACATGCAGATCGAAGTCCCTTGCCCGAAGTGCCGCAACACGCGCATGAAATTTCCGCGCCCGCAGCCGATCGACAGCGACATCATCACTTGCTTCAGCTGCAATTTCGAACTCGGCACTTACGGATCGATCAAGACCAAGATGGTGGCGATGCTGAACCGGGTTGCCGCTGCCGAACAGCAGCAGAAGAAACACTGATCTACGGTTTCGGCCGGTGCGGCTGAGCCGGACGAAGCAAAATCCCATACCCGGGGAGCGCTGGCCAATTTCGCAAGCTTTTGCGGATGAAGGCAATCATTCCTGCAATCTTCGGATCGGCTGAGGCTCGAACCTCTGGCTCGGCGATGCAGTCGGCAATGTCCTCCAGCAGGCGGGCATCGAATTGGCCGACGGATCGTGGTGCAGGGGCGGGCCTGCCCTGATCGAGTGACAGTATCATCAAGGGCGATAACATCGAAACCTCCCAAAGTGCCGCGCTCCCTGCGCGGTAAGAGGAGATTGCTTCGCGGGCGTGCGCAGGGTCCTTTAGCGACCCCCTAAAAGATCCAAAAAATTCCGAAGCGTCCCTAAGCCTCCGGCAGGCCGGCGCTGCGTAGACCCTCCAGGACAAGGGCCCGGCGTTCGGGAATTTTGGTCGCCTGCCCGGCCGCGATGCTTGCCAGCGTGCTATCGGGCGCGATGCGCAACAGATGTTGCAGGAAGCGTTTGGCCTCTTCGACACGACCGAGGTTCATATTGTCGGTGATCAGGATCCAGACCGTCGGATCGAAATTCGGGTTCAATGCCAGTGAACGCGATGCCCACAGAAGCGATTGCTCATAATTGCCGCGGATCATCTCGATATCGGCGAGGCCGCAGAAGGTGATGTGGGCGTAGGGATCAAGCGGGCTCAGCCGGTGGGCACGCGTGAGATATTGCTGCCCCCGATCAAGATTGCCGCAATGAACGTGGGCAATTCCGGCTCTTACGACAACGCTCAGACTGTTGGGATTGAGATCGACGGCGGCCTGCATGATTGCCAGACCCCAATCATATTCGCGCCCGACCTGAATGAGCGACATGCCGCAGGTGGCCATGATCGTGGCGTCGCCTCTGGCCAGTTCGATGCCCCGGCGCGCGAGCGCGACACATTTTTCTGCATCATCCGGCCCAAAGGGCGGCCAGCCCATCGTTCTGCGATGTTCGAGAGTATAGGAGGCGAGCGCCAGAATGCGGGCATTATCCGGCTCGCGTTCGAGCGCCTCGGTCAACAGAGCATGGGCTTCTGCATTCTGCCTGGAGGTCTCGGCAAGAATCTTCGGCAGGACCTGCAGGCAGATATCATAGACGGAGATGCTGCCGGGCCGTTCCCGCCGTGCGTGTTCCAGTTCGGCGCGCTGGACATGGGGCTCGATCCCTATGGCGACGGATTCGGTAATGCGGTCCTGAAACTCGAAGACATCTTCGAGATCGCCGTCAAAGCTTTGCGCCCAGAGCTGCATATTGGCGGCGGCATCCACCAGCCGGGCATAGATGCGTAATCTGTTGCCGGATTTGCGCAGGCTTCCTTCCAGCACATATTTGACGCCGAGTTCTCCGGCGATCTTCCTGACGTCACCCATGCCGCGATAGACGAAGCTGGTATTGCGGGCAATGACCGCAAAGGACCTGAAGCGGCTGAGCGCGGTGATGACATCGTCAACAACCCCATCGGCAAAATATTGCTGCTCGGGGTCGCCGCTGAGATTTTCGAAAGGCAGTATCGCGAGAGACGGGAATATGTCGTCGCCGATATCAGAGGTCGGCGTCTGGCTCCTGAAGAGGCGATAACCGAGGCGTGGCAGCGTGACGATCCATTCCTGCCCGTCGGGTCGCTGCCCGAGCGCCTTGCGCAGATGCGCGATCTGTACGGAAAGATTGCCTTCCTCGACCATCAGTCCCGGCCAGCCCGCTTCGATCAAGGCATCCTTTCCGACCGGTCTGCCGTCCGCATCCAGCAGTGCCGTGAGCAGAGCGATTGCGCGCTGGCCGAGCGGGACTGGCTGCCCATCCCGCCGCAGAATGCCGCTGGCGGGGTCGAGCATGAAACGGCCAAAAGCATATCGCGGGTCTTCCATCAGAATACTTATATCCGCGCAATTTGAGGTGGCAATCTGGTTGTGCATCCTGCTGCCAAGCAGACGTGTGTTTCGCGTGCCTTAAAAAACGGCCGATTTCTGCGACATTTTATCCGTCGTGAATGCCTCAACGTGGAACAGAAGGTTCCTTGAAATGTGCAGATCGAATTACAGTTGTTAAATATTGGGCCGCCGGAACGAGGTGGAAACCGCACGACACTGGCGGCGCATTCATCGACGGAGAAGATGCCCATGCGCAGCATTCTGACATGCGTGATGATTGCATATGCGTCGTTTGCGACGGCCCACGACGCCGCTACGGGTTGGAGTTACGACCCTTACTGTTGCAATGGAGATGCTCATAACGGCGATTGCCAGATGATCCCGTCCAAAACCGTGGCCATTACTCCCAATGGCTATCTTCTGACGTTAAGGCCCGGCGATCACCGGCTTGTGACGCGCGACCATGTTTTTCTGCTGCCGATGACCAAGGCGATGCATTCGGGTGACAGCGACTACCATCTCTGCCTGTTTCCGAACGAGGATACGCCGCGATGTTTCTATGCGCCCGACATGGGATACTGAGCGATGCGCATTTCTTAACGCGCTGTATAGTCAGGCTTGCTCGACGTTGAATTTCTCGAGCAGCCATTTCCGGAAATTTCTTATTTTCGGAACGTTTCGCCTGTTTTCTGGATAGGCGAGCCAATAGTCGCGTCCGTCATTGCCGGTCAGTTCGAAGGGCTGGTAAAGCCTGCCGGCCGCGACATCGTCCTGGAAATGGCCGGGATTGAGCATGGCGACACCGCCGCCGGCGATCGCGATGCTGGCATCGAGGATCTGGGTGCCGAATTCGCTTTTCGGATACCGGGAGAGATCGGCATCCTTGACGCCGGCGGCCGCGAACCATTCCGCCCACCAGGAATCGCCGGCGCTGATCAGGAACAGTTTCAGGAGATCTGCGGGTTCGTGAATGCCGCCCATTTCGACAGCGAGCTTGGGGCTCAGCATGGGGGAATAGTCGAGCTTCATCAGCCGGTGGCTGATGAGCCCCGGCCAGTCGCCGCGACCCCAGCGGATCGCTACATCTGCGGCCTCTTTCTGGAAATCGACGATATTGCCCGAGGTGACCAGCCTGACGGCAATATTGGGGTATTGCAGCTGGAAGGAACCGATATAGCGCGACAGCCATTGCTGGGCGAAAGTCGCCGTCGAATGGATCGTCAGCGTTTCCTCCGTCGTCTTGCGCATCGAGGCCATGGCTTCGATCAGGATGTTGAATGCATCCGAGACCCTCGGCGCCAGGTGTTCGCCTGCTTCGGTCAGCTCGATCTGACGCGGGCGGCGAAGGAAGAGGGGCTCACCGATATTCTCTTCCAGAAGTTTGATCTGGTAGCTGACGGCCGTCTGCGTCATGCCGAGTTCATCCCCGGCCCTGGTGAAGCTGCCGAGCCGGGCCACGGCTTCGAAGACGCGCAGCGCATTCAGCGGGAACTGTTTCGACAGTTTCATGAATAAGTTCTCTTTATGGATGCAGACGGTTGTTCGATTGGAATTGCAGCATTTTTCCCGGCAAACTGCAATCATCTCATCAAGCCATCGAGGTGATGTCATGGATTGCCAAGCTATCGACGACAGCCGTACTCCAGCAAGAGAGGCGCTAATCACCACCGTCATTCGCCGGCTGGCCGGCGGAATCGGCAGCCGGATACCGCGGCTGGATATGGATGCCATGCCCGATCGCATCAAGCGCGATCTCGGTTTCCTGGACGGACGCGATCCGCACTACGAGGACGATCGGTCGCGGTAGGAGGCCAGTGCGGTCAGGATCTCGGCGGCCGTCATGGCGGCGATGACGTGAGGGCGCTTGTCCTTCACTGCCGATCCGCCGATCGGCAGTGTAAGGCGATCGAGCCAGGAGCGTTCGCCGCCTGCCTCGCGGGAAAGCCAGTTCGCGAAGGTCGCCCGCTTGGTGGCTGAGCCGATCATGCCAGTATAGGCAAAGTCTGCGCGGGCGAGTGCTTCCCGCGCGATCAGAAAATCCAGCGCATGGTCATGGGTGAGAATGACGAGTGCCGCACCTGCAGGCATGTCCTTCACCAATGCCTCGGGCATCGGCACCAACAGGCTTTTTGTCGAGACCGGAAGATTGGCGAGTTCGTCTTTCCGGGTCTCGATGACGGTGACCGAAAGCGGCAGCGGCGCGAGTGCCGCGGCAAGCGCACGGCCGACATGGCCGGCACCGAAGACATAGACTTCCGGCAGCTGTTCGGCTTCGCTTTCCCGCTTTTTCTCCAGCTCGTTCCTGACTGCATCCGTTACAGGCCGGAAGCGCAGTTGCGTGCGGCCGCCGCAGCACTGGCCGATTTCGGGGCCGAGCGGAATATCCATGGTGTCAGTACCGCCAGTGCCGGCGAGCAGGTCGCGGGCATTGCCGATCGCCATGAATTCGAACTGGCCGCCTCCGATCGTGCCCCAGAGGCTGCTGCCCGAAACCAGCATGAAGGCGCCGGCCTCGCGCGGTGTCGAGCCCTGCGTGCCAGTTATTTCGACAAGGATCACATCGGGCTGGAGGGTCAGAAAGGCGCGGAAGTCGCTGCCGGGCACAAAACCGGAAAGGATTTCGCGCCGGGTCATGGCTACACCCTCTTCATCCTCTCGACCGCCATCAGCACGCGTTCGGGCGTTGCGGGGGCATCGAGATGGGGGCAGACGCGGTAGTTGGCGACGCTGGCGACGGCCATGGAGAGCGCTTCCAGCACGGAGATCGCCAGCATGAAGGGCGGTTCGCCGACGGCCTTGGAACGGCCGATCGTGGCTTCCGCATTCTCGGACCATTCGGCGAGGCGCACGTTGAAGATCTTCGGCCGGTCGGAGGCGAGCGGGATCTTGTAGGTGGAGGGGGCGTGCGTGCGCAGGCGGCCCTTGTCATCCCACCAGAGTTCCTCGGTCGTCAGCCAGCCCATGCCCTGGACGAAGGCGCCCTCGACCTGGCCGATATCGATTGCCGGGTTCAGCGAACGGCCGACATCGTGGAGGATATCGGTGCGGTCGATCAGATATTCGCCGGTCAGCGTGTCGATCGTGACCTCGGTGCAGGCGGCGCCATAGGCGAAATAATAGAACGGCGTGCCGCGGCCGGCCTTGCGGTCCCAATGGATCTTCGGCGTCTTGTAGAAGCCGGCGGCCGACAGCTGAACACGGGCGAAATAGGCCTGCTTGATGAAATCAGGGAAGGGGATTTCGATCTCGCCGACCCGCAGGCGGTTCGGCAGGAAGATGACCTCCGAGACCGGCACTTCCCATTTCTCCGCTGCGAACGCGACCAGCCGTTCCCTAAGCTGGCGGGCCGCATCATAGGCGGCCATGCCGTTCAGGTCCGAACCAGAGGAGGCGGCGGTCGCCGATGTGTTCGGCACCTTGCCCGTCGTGGTCGCCGTGATCTTCACGCGGTCTATATCGACCTGGAAGCTGTCGGCCAGAACCTGTGCCACCTTGGTGTAGAGGCCCTGGCCCATTTCCGTGCCGCCATGGTTCAGATGGATCGAGCCATCCTGATAGATATGGACGAGGGCGCCGGCCTGGTTGAAGGCGGTCATGGTGAAGGAGATGCCGAATTTCACTGGCGTCAGCGCAATGCCCTTGCGGATATAGCGGTTGTCGCGATTGAAGGCGACGATGGCGTTGCGCCGGGCACGGTAGTCGGCGCTGTCTTCGAGTTCCTCGACGACGCGGGCGATGATGTTGTCCTCGACCTCCTGATGATAGGGCGTGGTCGTGCGCCCCGAGCCCGGCTGGCCGTAGAAATTCAGCTTGCGGATATCGAGCGGGTCCTTGCCGACGGCATAGGCGATCTCTTCGATGAAGCGCTCGGCGCCGAGCATGCCCTGCGGGCCGCCGAAACCGCGAAACGCGGTGTTGGAGACGGTGTGGGTCTTCAGCGGCTGCGAGATCAGATGCACATGCGGATAGAAATAGCTGGAATCGGCATGGAACAGCGCGCGGTCGGTGACGGGGCCGGACAGGTCGGAGGAAAAGCCGCAGCGGGCCGAATAGGTGGCGTCGACCGCGTGGATCCGGCCTTCTTCATCGAAACCAAGTTCATAGTCGACACGAAAGTCGTGCCGCTTGCCGGTGGCGCTCATGTCCTCGTCACGGTCCGGGCGAAACTTGATGGCGCGCTTCAGCTTCTTGGCTGCCACTGCGGCCAACGCTGCGAATTGATTGCCTTGCGTTTCCTTGCCGCCGAAGCCACCGCCCATGCGGCGCACGTTGACGGTGACGGCGTTCGAGGGAATGTTCAGCACATGCCCGACGATATGCTGAATTTCGCTCGGATGCTGGGTAGAGGACCAGACGGCGACCTCATCGTCCTCACCAGGGATCGCCATGGCAATATGGCTCTCAAGGTAGAAATGCTCCTGGCCGCCGATGCGCATCTGGCCCTTCAGCCGGCGCGGAGCATTTTCCATTTCCGCTTTCGCTTCGCCACGCTGCAGCGTCATCGGGGTTATGACGAGCGGGCTGCCATTTTCAATGGCGCCGTCGATGTCGCTCCAATGGGGGAGATCGCGATATTCGATCTTCGCCTTGCGCGCTGCGCGCCGCGCGATCTCGCGGGTTTGCGCGATCACCGCAAAGATCGGCTGGCCGTGGAATTCGACCTTGGTTTCGGCAAGCAGCGGCTCATCGTGGCTGCCGTTCGAGCTGACGTCGTTGACGCCGGGAATGTCCTTGCCGGTGAAGACCCAGACGACGCCGGGGCAGGCCGCGACCTCGGAGAGATCTATCGAGAGGATCTCGGCATGGGCGCGGTCAGACATTCCGAGCGCGCCATGCAGGAGATCTGCGGGTTCTGGAATATCGTCGATATAATCGGCACTTCCGGTGACATGCTTATGCGCTGAATCATGGCGTAGCGAGACATGCATCTGGCCGTTGATGAGCTTGCGATCCTCGAAGGTGGACTTGTCCATTACGCCACCTCCTCGAACCGCTTCAGCTCGGCGGGCGCACCGACCGTTTCGAGGTAAAACCGCGTCAGCAGGTTCTTGGCTGTCAGTTGGCGATATTCCGCTGTGGCGCGCCAGTCCGTCAGCGGCTGGAAGTCGGCGTCAAAGGCAGGGCGTGCAGCCTCGATGGTCGCTTCGCGCCAGGGCTTGCCGATCAGCTCGGCCTCGACGCTGCGGGCGCGCTTCGGTGTTGCCGCCATGCCGCCAAAGGCAATATGGATCTCGGTGACGCGCTCGGCCTCGTCCAGCACCAGATAGAAGGCACCGAGCACGGCGGTAATATCCTCGTCTCGGCGTTTGCTGATCTTGTAGGCGGCGAACTTGGCGTCTGCGACCGGGTAGGGCACGAAGACGCTCTCGACGAATTCGCCCGGTTTCCGATCCTGTTTGCCATAGGCGATGAAGTAGTCCTCGAGCGGCAGCCTGCGCACACCTTCGATCGAGCGCAGCGTCAGTTGTGCGCCGAGCGCGATGAGGGGCGGCGGGCTGTCGCCGATCGGCGAGCCGTTGGCGATGTTGCCGCCGATGGTGCCCATGTTGCGCACCTGATCGCCGCCGATGCGTGTTATGAGGCGGGCAAAGGCGGGTATCTTACGGGCGATGGTCTCAAGCGCACGGGTATAGGTGACGCCGGCGCCGATGGTAATGCCGTATTCGCCTGCAATGATCGACTGAAGCTCCGTCAGATGATTGATGAAGATGACGGGATCTAGCTCACGCATCTGCTTCGTCACCCAGAGGCCGACATCGGTGGAGCCGGCAACGATGGTCGCCGTCGGCTCGGCGGCCAGCACCCGCGCAAGCGCGTCGGCAGAGCGGGGCACAATGAGGCGGCCCTCTTCTGACGCAATCGAGATCGTCTCGGATGCCTGCATGGCCCAGAGACGGGCAATGATTTCGGCGCGGGTCTTTTCAAGTGGATCGAAAAGCGTGCTTGGGCGCTGCAGGCTCACCTGCTCGGCGGCCTTGACGATGGGCTCGTAGCCGGTGCAGCGACAGAGATTGCCCTGCAGCGCCTTTTCGATCTCGGCACGATCCGGCTTATCGTTGGAGAGCCAGAGCCCGTACAGGGACATGACGAAGCCAGGCGTGCAGAAGCCGCATTGGGAACCGTGGCAATCGACCATGGCCTGCTGCACCGGATGCAGCGTGCCATCCTTTGCAGCCAGGTGCTCGATCGTCACGACGTGGGTCGCGTGCAGCGAGCCGATGAAGCGGATGCAGGCATTGACGGATTCATAGAAGAGCTTGCCGTCAATGAGCCGGCCGATCAGCACGGTGCAGGCGCCGCAATCGCCCTCGGCGCAGCCTTCCTTGGTGCCTGTCAGCCGTCGCTTCAGCCGGAGAAAATCGAGAAGAGTCTCCGTCGGCCGGACGTTGCCCAAAGTAACGTCCTCGCCATTGAGGATGAAACGGATGCTGTCGTTCATGATATTCCCGGATGTTTTCTAAAATCGTTATGCCGCCGTCCAGCCCCCGTCAATCGAGATATGCGTGCCGGTCACCTGCCGGGCTTCCTCGCTTGCGAGGTAGAGCGCCAGCGCGCCGATCTCCTCGGCCTTGACGAATTCGTGCGTCGGTTGCGCCTTGAGGATGACCTCGGTCTTGACCTGCTCCTCCGTCATGCCGCGCGCCTTTGCTGTATCCGGGATCTGTTTTTCGACCAGCGGGGTCAGCACGTAACCGGGGCAGATCGCATTTACCGTCACGCCGAATTCGGCGAGTTCAAGGGCGGCCGTCTTTGTCAGACCCAATATACCATGCTTCGCCGCTACATAGGCAGATTTGAAGGGCGAGGCGACCAGGCCATGCGCCGAAGCGATGTTGATGATGCGGCCGTGTTTTTTCGCCTTCATCAGCGGGATCGCAGCACGCATCGTATGGAAAGAGCTGGACAGATTGATGGCGATGATCTGATCCCACTTTTCGATCGGGAAATCCTCGATCTTTTCGACATGCTGGATCCCGGCATTGTTGACGAGCACATCGACTGTCCCAAAGGTCTTGGCCGCAGTTTCGACCAGATCGGCAATCTCTGATGGCTTCGTCATATCGGCCGGGTGATAGAGGGCCTTGGCTTTCGACGATGATTCAAGGCGCTCGACTATCGCCTTGATTTCATCTTCTTTTCCGAAGCCGTTGATGACGACGTTGTCGCCCCTGGCGGCAAAGGCAGTGGCAATCGCAAGCCCGATGCCGCTGGTGGACCCGGTGACGACGACTGATCTGCTCATGCTACTTCCTCCCTGACAATGAGATGCTGCATTGCAGCGTTAGAGCGAGGTTATGCTCAAAGGCGTCGGGCTGGCAATCGGGAAGTGGTTGAGGGCGCCACTGCCAGTTACGCCCTTCCAAGCCGGGCGGACCTGCCCTATTGATTTGCCACGGCAACAGCATGCAGCGGGAGGAATCGCATGGGTGGATATGTTCTGGCGGTCGATCAGGGAACGACCTCGACGCGGGCGATCGTCTTCGATGGCGACATGAAGATCGCCGGCATGGGCCAGAAGGAATTCACGCAGTTCTATCCGCGCTCCGGCTGGGTGGAACATGATCCCGAGGAAATCTGGGATTCGGTCGTTTCCACCGTCCATATGGCGCTGCGCGAAGCCAAGGTGACGGCAAAGGATATTGCAGCACTCGGCATCACCAACCAACGCGAGACCGTCGTCGTCTGGGAGCGCGAGAGCGGCAAGCCGATCCAGAATGCCATCGTCTGGCAGGACCGGCGCACGGCAAGCTATTGCGACAATCTGAAGCGGCAGGATCTGGAGCGCACCTTCACGAAGAAGACCGGGCTCATTCTCGATCCCTATTTCTCGGGCACCAAGCTCTCTTGGATGCTTGCAAACGTGAAGGGCGCGCGGGCGAGAGCAGCGCGCGGCGACCTCTGCTTCGGCACGATCGACACGTTCCTCATCTGGCGGCTGACGGGCGGCAAGAGCTTCGTGACCGACGCGACCAATGCCTCGCGCACGCTGATGTTCAATATCGCCACCAACGAATGGGACGAGGATCTGCTCGACATCCTGCGCGTACCGGCCGCCATGCTACCGGAAGTGAAGGATTGTGCCGATGATTTCGGCATCGTCGATCCCGAGCTGTTTGGTGCCGCGATCCCCATCCTCGGCGTTGCCGGCGACCAGCAGGCGGCGACCATCGGTCAGGCCTGCTTCGAGCCAGGCATGCTGAAATCGACCTATGGCACCGGCTGCTTCGCGCTTCTGAATACCGGCAGCGATATGGTGCGATCGAAGAACCGATTGCTGACGACCATCGCCTATCGCCTTGACGGCGAGACGACCTATGCGCTGGAGGGCTCGATCTTCATTGCCGGCGCGGCGGTCCAATGGCTGCGCGACGGCCTTGGCATCATCGACAGGGCATCCGATACCAATGGCCTGGCAGAGAAAGCCGATCCGACACAGGAGGTCTATCTCGTACCCGCCTTTACCGGCCTCGGTGCGCCGCATTGGGATGCCAAGGCGCGCGGCGCGATTTACGGCCTGACCCGCAATAGCGGCCCGGCCGAGCTTTCGAGGGCGGCGCTGGAGGCTGTTTGTTACCAGACGCGCGATCTCCTGGAGGCGATGCAAAAGGACTGGAAGAACGGCACAGACGACACGGTGCTGCGTGTCGATGGCGGCATGGTGGCTTCCGACTGGACGATGCAGCGTCTCTCCGACCTGCTTGAAGCACCGGTCGACCGCCCCGTCATTCTGGAGACGACGGCGCTGGGCGCTGCCTGGCTGGCCGGCAGCAGAGCCGGGGTGTGGCCGGACAGGGAGAAGTTTTCCGCGACCTGGAAGCGTGACCGGCGCTTCGAACCTTCGATGGACGAGAAGACCCGTGCCGTAAAGCTCAGGGGCTGGAGGAATGCGGTGAAGCGGACGTTGAGCGAGCTCTGATCGCTCAACTCACCGGGCTCATGTGTGCATATTGCTTGCGGTATTCCGCAGGCGTGACGCCGAGATGGCGCGTGAAGGCGCGGCGCAAGGTGTCGTCATCGGCAAAGCCGCATTCGCCGGCTACCTGTTTCGGCGCATGGCCGCTTTCGAGCAACCGGCGGGCGGCGGCGATGCGGGTGGATTCGACCCAGGCTGCCGGCGTCATGCCAACCTCGTCGCGGAAGAGCCGGGCGAAATGCCGCGGGCTGAGTTCCATCCGGCGGGCGAGTTCTGCGACGCTATGGTCGGCAGCGGGATTGGCGGCGATCCAGCGCTGTACTTCCTGAAGGGCCGAGCGTCCGGCAGGAGCAGCTTCGCCCTTGCGGCTGAACTGCATCTGGCCACCGGGGCGCTTGAAGAACATGACGAGCTGGGCTGCAATACGCATCGCCACGTCACGGCCGAGGTCCTCTTCGACAAGGGAGAGGGCAAGATCCAGTCCCGCTGTGACGCCGGCAGCGGTCCTCAACTCTCTGTCGGCCACATGGATCGCGTCCTCCTCTACCATCACGGCGGGATAGGCCTGTCTCAACCTCTCTGCGACGGCCCAGTGCGTGGTTACCCGCCGGCCCTCCAGCAGGCCGGCGGCTGCGAGCAGGAATGCGCCGCTGCAGACCGAGCCGTAACGGCGGGCGCCGGGTCCGGCCTTGCCGAGCCATGCCAGCAGCTTTGCATCATGCTCGATTTCAGCCGCATTGGGGCAGCCTGCAACAAGCAGAGTATCGAGCGGGCCGGTCTCGTCCTCGATCGTATAGTCGGCGATCAGGCGGATGCCGGAGGAACTGCGGATATGGCCGTGCGTGGTGGCGATGACGACGGGGCGATAGACTTGCCTGCCACTCTGCAGATTGGCTTCGGCGAAAACATCGAGCGGACCGGAAACGTCCAGAAGCTGAACGCCGGGAACGGCAAGGATGGCGATGGTCCTGGGCTTCATCTGACGGCCTCATGTCCGCAGCGGAATGGTTTTGGCAGAAAATGACGGATAGCGTCGATTGCTGACATATCCAGCCGCTTTTACGCTCCTTGGCATCCACCATCAAGGAGAAAGACGATGACATTGACGATCGGCGGCATCAGCATTCCCGACAGCAAGCTGGCACGCGACATTACCGAACTTGTCAGGGACACGGAATCGCCGCTGCTCTTTCATCATTCCAGCCGGGTCTATTATTTCGGTGCGCTCTCGGGCCAACGCCGCGGGCTGAATTTTGACCCGGAACTGCTTTATGCCGGCGCCATGTTCCATGACATGGGGCTGACACACCAGCATAGTTCGGAGCATGAGCGTTTCGAGGTCGACGGCGCCAATGCCGCTCGTGACTTCCTGAAAAGCTACGGCATCTCGCAGGCCAATATCGACACCGTCTGGACGGCAATCGCGCTGCATACGACAGCCGGTATTCCGAAGCATATGCATCCGGTCGTGGCCCTGGTGACGGCAGGTGTGGAGATGGATGTGCTCGGCATCGACTATCACGGCTTCGGTGATGCCGATCGCGAAGCGGTGGTGCACGCCCATCCGCGCACGCCGCATTTCAAGGAGGATATCATCCAGACTTTCTATGACGGCATCAAGCACAAGCCGGAAACGACCTTCGGCAATGTGAAGGCGGATGTGATAGCCGACAAGGAACCGCATTTCCACAGGGGTAATTTCTGCAGCGTGATCCGCAATTCGGCGTGGGGCGGCTAAGCCCTAGGGGCGGTGGCAGGCGGCTTGGTGACCGCCTGCCTGTTATCGTCATTTCTTCAGCCAGGGCGTTGCCGTGCTCCAGAAGATCACGTCGGCGCCGAGATAGTCCTCTGCGAAGGCAGTGAACTCTTCCTTGGTGAAGGGCTTCCTGGTCGCGGGGTTCCTGTAGGTCAGCGTCGGCTCCTGCACGGCGAGGCCGACATAGGAGAGCTTGCCCTTGTACTTGTTGAAGAAGGGGTAGGAATTCTTCATCTGCGCCTTGCGGTTCGGTACGATGTCAGGGCCACCGAGGCCGACATTGTTCTTCGCCGCAAAATCGAAGAGGCGGCCCATGTAATTATGGTCATTCTCCCATTCGCAGGGCCAGAAGTTCACATATTGCACGACCAAGGACTTTTCGAAGGCCTTGCGGGCGAAGGCGAGGTTTTCCATCTCGGCCGAGAAATAGGCGTCGCAGGAGAAGCCCTTCGGTTCATGCTTCGGGTCGAGATCGATGGAGGTTTCCGGCAGGTTGATGCCATAGACCTGGCCGTCGAACTTTTCGGCAAGTGCCTGCAACAGAGCCTGATAGCGAGTTCGAACGGCCGGGTTCCATTGCTGGGCGACCCAGCCGGAACCCACCGGCTTGTTTTCGCCGGGATTGTCGAATTGCGGGGTCAGGCCGCCATCATATTCCGGTTCGGTCAGCATATAGTCAGGGATGTTGCGCGCCTTCGGATTGAAGAAGCGATCCTGCACCTGGATGAACATCTTCTTGTTCAGGCTTTTGGCGATGGCCAGGTCCTGTTCGATTGCCGAAAAATCATACTGACCTTTTGCCGTTTCCAGGTTCTTCCAGGCATAGACGACCTGTACGCCACCGATATCGGGCCGGGCGAGTGTCGCCTTTGCAGCTGCGAGGTCGCCGGCCCCCATATAGAGGAAATTTTCCGGGGCGGACGCGGCATGGGCAGCCTGCGTCGACAATATGAGGGTGGCAAGTGCTGCGAGAAGTTTCTGAGATTTGTTCACGGCGTTCTCGAATGGAAAGGTGATGGAAGCGCCGACAGCTCTCAGGGTCAAATCAGGCAACTCAATGGCGTGGATTTCGAAGCCCTGTCATAGGCTAACTGCAGCGCTTCGATCAGATTTACTGATTTTCCTATTCGTAATTTTTTGATGCGGCCTGTCGGCCAAACGGTTACTCCTTCGTCATTCGGAAAGAGGAGTTACCGATGCTTTACGCAATCCTTTGCTACGCCAACGAGGAAACCGTTTTTGCCTGGACCGAGGAGGAAGAGGCTGCCGTCATGGGAAATCTGCATGCCGTGATCGAGCCGCTCGCCGTTGCCGGCAAGCTTGGCCCGACCGGCCGGCTGATGCCGACGACGGCCGCAGCGACCGTGCGCAAGGGCAGGGACGAGGCCTTCGTTGTCGATGGTCCGTTTGCGGAAACGAAAGAGGCGCTTCTCGGCTTCTATACGGTTGATTTCGAAACGCTGGATGAGGCGATCGCCTTCTCCAAACAGCTTTCGGCGGTCAATCCGGGTTCCACCTCTTACGAAATTCGGCCGTTCTACACCTTCAGGCCGGGAGAGATCGCATCATGACAGACATTGCCTGGATCGACCTCGCGCTTGCCTCGGCCCGGCCGAAGGCTCTTGGCGCTCTGCTACGCTATTTCCGCAATCTCGATACTGCGGAAGAGGCGTTTCAGGAGGCGTGCCTGAGGGCGATCCGGACCTGGCCGGAAAAAGGGCCGCCGCGCGACCCGACGGCCTGGCTGATCTTCGTTGGTCGCAACAGCGGCATCGATGCGGTGCGCAAGCGGGCGAAAATCCAGGCGTTGCCGGATGAGGATCAGATTTCGGACAAAGAGGACGCCGAAAGCGATATTGCCGATCGGCTGGACGATTCCCATTATCGCGACGATATCCTGCGGCTGCTCTTCATCTGCTGCCATCCGGACCTGCCGGCCACCCAGCAGATCGCGCTGGCGCTGCGCATCGTTTCCGGCCTGTCGGTGACACAGATCGCGCGTGCGTTCCTGGTCTCCGAAAGCGCCATGGAGCAGCGCATCACACGGGCCAAGGCGCGCGTGGCGAAAGCCGGTGTGCCGTTCGAGACACCGAGCCCGCAGGAGAGGGCCGAGCGGCTGGTGATCGTCAGCACGATGATCTATCTGATCTTCAACGAGGGCTACAGTCAGGCGGATCCGGAACAGGAGGCGGCTGCCTTCAGCGACGAGGCGATCCGGCTTGCGCGGCTGATGCTGCATATATTCCCCGCCGAACCGGAACTCATGGGGCTGCTTTCCCTCATGCTCTTGCAGATTTCGCGTCGGCAGGCACGCTTCAGCGCCGAAGATGAGATCGTGCTGCTCGAGGATCAGGACCGTTCGCTCTGGAACCAGCCCTTGATCAACGAAGCGCTGGCTCTGCTCGACAAGGCGCTGCGTCACCGCAAGCCCGGCCCCTATCAGCTCCAGGCAGCAATTGCCGCCGTCCATTCCCGTGCAAAACGCGCCGCGGATACTGACTGGGTGGAAATCGATCTGCTCTACCGCGCGCTGGAGCGCGTCCAGCCTTCACCGGTCGTGACGCTCAACCGGGCGGTCGTGGTCTCAAAGCTCAATGGACCGCAGGAAGCGCTCGATCTCATCGAACCTCTGGGCGAGAAGCTCGACGGCTACTTCTATTATCACGGGCTGCGCGGCAATCTGCTCAAGCAGCTTGGCCGTATCGCACCGGCCCGCATTGCCTTCGACCGCGCCATTGCGCTTGCGCACTCGGCGGCGGAAGCTGCCCATATCCGCCGGCAGATCGACAAGATGCAGGAAGAAGCGGCGCAGCCGGCGGCGAAATAAGCTGTACCTTCATGCGATGCCGCCCGCGACTTTCGGGGCACTGGCGTGGAAATCTTCGATCCGTGGTGGGTATCGGTCCGACGCGGCCATCAACTTTATCGAACAATCCGTTCCAGAATTTCCGTTTGCTCCGAGCCATGCCGGACCTTATCTCAGGCGCAAGTTAAACAGGATGCCGACCATGGAACTGGGCCTTTATACATTCGCGGACGTCAACCCCAATCCGTCCCGCAGCAAGGGCGTGGAAGCGGCCGAGCGGATCAAGCAACTGATCGAGGAGATCGAGCTTGCCGATCAGGTCGGGCTCGATGTCTTCGGGCTCGGCGAACATCATCGGCCTGACTATGTGGCATCGGCGCCGGTGGTGGCGCTTGCGGCGGCTGCGGCGAAGACGAAGAACATCCGTCTCAGCAGCGCCGTCACAGTTCTTTCCTCCGACGATCCGGTGCGGGTGTTCCAGCAGTTTGCGACGCTGGACCTGATTTCCAACGGGCGCGCCGAGATCATGGCGGGGCGGGGTTCCTTCATCGAATCCTTCCCGCTCTTCGGCTACAATCTCGAAGATTATGATCAGCTCTTCGAAGAGAAGCTCGATCTTCTTCTGGCTCTGCGCGACAGCGAGATCATCAACTGGCAGGGCGAACTGCGCGCGCCGATCAATGGGCGCGGCGTCTATCCGAGGCCGCTCCAGGATCCGCTGCCTTTGTGGATCGCCGTCGGCGGCACGCCGCAGTCCGTGGCGCGTGCCGGCGCGCTTGGTCTGCCGGTCGCGCTTGCCATCATCGGCGGCGAATACCCGCGCTTTGCGCCACTCTTCGACCTCTATCGGGAGGCCGCCCGCCGGGCAGGGCAGGATGCGGCAAAGCTGAAGACCAGCATCAATGTGCATGGTTTCATCGCCGATACGACCGAGGCGGCGGCAGACCAGTTTTACGGTCCGCAGGCTGAAGTGATGAACCGCATCGGCCGCGAGCGCGGCTGGGGTCCGACGAGCCGGGCGCATTTCGACATGTCGCGCGGCCCGACCGGCAATCTCTTCCTCGGCGATCCGGAACTCGTGGCTGAGAAGATCGTTGCTGCACACAAGGTTTTCCGCAACGATCGCTTCCTGCTGCAGATGGCGATCGGCCTGATGCCGCATGATCAGGTCATGCGCGGCATCGAGCTCTACGGGACAAAAGTGGCGCCGATCGTCAGAAAGGCATTGACTGAAACTTCCGAAGGCGCGAAAGCCACCGCCTGACGAAGAGCCTGTCGCTCTCGGCAAAGCCGGAACGTGTCTATGGTTATCGAGAACGACGAAGAACTTTCCAAGCTCAAAGAGATCGGCCGTATCTGCGCCAATGCCATCCAGGTCATGGCGGCAGCGATGGAGCCGGGCATGACGACGCTGGAGCTCGACCAGATCGGCCGCAAGGTGCTGGAAGACGCCGGTGCGCGCTCGGCACCCGAATTCTGTTACCAGTTTCCGGGTGCGACCTGCATCAGCGTCAACGAGGAAATCGCCCACGGCATTCCTGGCCCGCGCGTCATTCGTCCAGGTGATCTCGTCAATATCGACGTTTCGGCGGAAAAGGACGGCTTCTTTGCGGATACCGGCGCCTCCTTCGCCGTGCCGCCGGTCGCATCCCGCATCGAGAGGCTCTGCCGGGACGGCAGACGGGCGCTCTGGGTGGGTCTCAACCAGATCAAGGCGGGCGAGCCGCTGGCGAAGATCGGCAATGCCGTCGGCGCCTTCGCACAGAAGAACCGCTATACGCTCGTTGCCAATCTCGCGAGCCACGGCGTCGGCCGCTCGCTGCACGAGGAACCGGCCGAACTTTCCACCTGGCCTGATCCTTCAGAACGGCGCATGATGACGGAAGGCCTCGTCTTTACCGTCGAGCCTTTTCTTTCGCTTGGTGCCACGTGGGCTGAAGGCGGCGATGATGCCTGGACGCTTTACGCCGATCCCAAGGCCCCGACAGTGCAATACGAACATACGGTCGTTGCGACCCGCAACGGACCGATCATTCTGACATTGGCGGCTTGAGGGGGATTTCCCCTCGCTGTTGGAGGTCGAGATGGCAGTTGCCTTCACCAAGGAAGAGAGTGCCGAAACCGCAGCGGAAACGCTGCTACCCGACCGCGCGATTTCGCCTCATCCAAATCTCGTGACGGAGGCCGGGCTGAAAGCTCTCGAACTGCAAATGCAGGAAGCGCGCCAGGCCTATGAGGCGGCAAGTACGATCGAGGACGTCAACGAACGGCGGCGGCAGCAAGCAAATCCTCTGCGTGACCTGCGTTATTTCGTCGAGCGCCTTCGCACGGCCCAGCCTGTTCCGGCCCCGACATCGACGGAGACGGTCGCCTTCGGAAGCGCTGTCACCTTCAGCCGTGACGATGGGCGCGTCCAGACATATCGTATCGTGGGAGAGGATGAAGCCGATCCGAAAGCCGGGTCGGTTTCCTATGTCGCGCCGGTCGCCCGGGTTCTCACGGGCAAGGCCGTCGGCGATATCGCTGTCGTCGGCGATCAGGAACTCGAAATCATCGAGATTTCCTGACCGCCGCACGCGTTTCCGGCGTCGCGTTCAATTCACTGCTTTTGAGAGGGCCGGTCAGGCAGCCTGAGGAAGGCGAGCAATGACCTTGATTTCGAAATCAAAGCCCGCCAGCCAGTTCACGCCGACGGCCGTCCAGTTCGGATAGGGCGCTTCGCCGATTTCCTTGAAGCGAATATCGGAGATCACGGGCCATTGCGCGGCAGGATCGGTGTGGAAGGACGTGATGTCGACAACGTCGTCGAAACTGCAGCCGGCGGCCTTCAGCACGGCTTTCAGATTATCGAAGGCAAGCTGTACCTGCTTTGCGAAATCGGGTTCGGGCGAGCCGTCTTCACGGCTGCCGACCTGGCCGGAGACGAAGAGAAGGTCACCGGAGCGGATCGCCGCTGAATAGCGGTTGATCTCATAGAGAGCCTGCCGGCCGGCGGGAAAGATTGCTTCGCGTTTGGTCATTGCTTTTCTCCTGTTCAGGCAAAAGGGTGCCTTTCGCCGGGCATTTGCTCGTCGATGGCGACGAGGATTTGTGGGTATGGCCAGCCCATTCCGGAGCAATTGATATACGCTCCGTATGTGGATATAATCAGAGATACGACGCGTATGTCAATACACATACGGTCCGTATGTGTATTTTGGGAGATAGTGATGGTCGCAAAGACCCGGGCGCAGATGATGGAGGAGACGCGGGCGAAGCTCATCCAGGCGGGCCGAAAAGCCTTTGCAGTCAAGGGCTACGCGGCTGCTTCCATGGACGATCTGACCGCCGATGTGGGGCTGACACGCGGCGCGCTCTACCACAATTTTGGTGACAAGAAGGGCTTGCTGCAGGCCGTGATCGACCAGATCGACGGCGAGATGGGGGAGCGGTTGCGTATCGAGCGGGATCGCGCCGAGACGACCTGGCTCGGGTTGCTGGCGGAATATACCGCCTATATCGAAATGGCTCTGGAGCCGGAAATCCAGCGCATCATGCTGCTCGATGGGCCGGCGGTGCTCGGCGATCCCTCGCAGTGGCCCAGTCAGAATGTGTGCCTTCGAACGACAACCCAGACAATTCAGGCGCTGATCGATGAGGGCATCGTCAAGCCTGTCGATGCGGAAGCTGCCGCGCGCTTGCTCAACGGGGCGTCGCTTAGCGCTGCTCTCTGGATCGCCGCCGTGGAAGACCCGCACAGCCTCCTCGCCAAGGTTGTCGAGGCCTTTCGCGATCTTGCGAGTGGCCTGCTGAAGACCTGACACCGACGGGGCGGCGGTTCACGCCGCCAATCGTCGATATGGCCTCAATCCCGTTGCGGCTCGGTCTTGCCGCCCTGCAGGATTTCCATGGCAGCGCGCTCCAAAATTCCGGAAATCCTGGCTGCTTCGCTTGCCGACCAGGGATGGCGCATGCGCAGTGCCGAACGCAGCAGTTGACGGGCGGCGCGGACGTTGCCGTCGTCGCGGCCGAAGTCGTCGTCCTCGTCGTCGCGCCGGCGCCCTCCACCGCCACCTCCCTGGTGCTGCTCCGGGTCGAACATGCGGTTGACGAACGCCATGCCCTCGGCAATGCGCTCCAGCTTGGCAAGTGCCTGGTCGATCATGACGCGGTTTTCTTCCACCTTCTGGCGGCCGGCATCGGTGATCTTGTAGAGCTTCTTTGTCCCGTCGTTCTCCACTTCCGCCAGTCCTGTTTCCTCCAGGTAGGTCAGCGCCGGATAGATGACGCCCGGGCTCGGGACGTAAAAGCCGCCGGAGCGCTCCTCCAGCGTCTTGATCAGTTCATAACCGTGGCTGGGACGCTCTTCCAGCAGCGCCAGCAGGATCGTCTGCAATTCGCCCGCGGAAAACCTGCGGCCCATTCCCATGCGCATGGCCTCGCCGACGAAGCCGCCTCGAAAACCTCTCATAACGAACTCCTTTGTATCAGATGTATCGCTCACTATGTCGTAAAACATATATCGTAAGATATGTCGTTCAAGGGGCGGTGCGAAAAATCTGTTCGTGAAATTGAAGAAGCCATCAGAATTACTCACTTGAGACGACCATGTTGCGGCGCGATAAAAGTGGCATGTTGGCTCCCAATAATGACCGTCCGGTCAATCTCTTCACCACAGCGCTAGCAGGCGCCGTCGCCATGGCGGCGGCCATGGGTTTCGGGCGCTTTTCCTTCACGCCGATCTTGCCTGGCATGATGGCCGGCGTGCCGCTATCGGCGGCCGATGCCGGTTTCATCGCCTCGGCCAATTTTATCGGTTATCTCGTCGGTGCGGTTCTCGGCGCCTATGGCTGGGCGGCAGGGCGCGAGCGGCTGGTGGCGCTTCTTTCCCTCCTTGCGACTGCGATCCTGCTGGCTGCCATGGCGGCAACGGAATCTGTCCTGGTCTTTGCGGTCATCCGGTTCCTTGCAGGCGTGGCGAGCGCCTTCACTTTGGTCTTCACGTCTGCAATCGTGCTGAGCCACGGGGCTGTCGCAGGCAACGATCATGTCCAGGCCGCGCATTTCGGCGGGCCGGGGGCGGGGATTGCGATTTCTTCCGTCATGGTGCTTGCGCTCGGCTATGTCTTTGACGACGCGGCCGGCGGCTGGCGCGCGGACTGGATCGGTGGCGCGCTCTTCTGCCTCGTCAGCTTAGGTGTGGCCTGGGCCTTGCTGCCGAAGGCGCCGGTGCATACGGGCCAGGCGAAGGAACCAGCGCTTGTCTGGAACCGGCCGATGGTGCTGCTGACGCTCTCTTACGGCTCCTTCGGCTTCGGCTATGTCATCACCGCGACCTTCCTCGTCGCCATCGCCCGCATGAGCGCCTCAGGGCCGATCGTCGAATTTCTCTGCTGGTTCATTGCCGGGGTGACGGCAACGATCGCGCTGTTCATCTGGAAGCCTTTCGTGCGGCTGCTCGGACTTGGCGGCGTCTATGTCGCGGCTCTCATCATCGAAGCGATCGGCGTGCTTGCGACAGTAGCGCTGCCGCATTCGGTGGCGCCGCTCATCGGCGGCGCACTGTTCGGGGCGACCTTCCTTGCCATCACCGCCTATGGTTTGCAGATCGGCCGCCGGCTCTCGCCCGATAGCCCGCGCCGCATTCTCGCGCTGATGACAGCCGCCTTCGGTGTCGGCCAGATCATCGGGCCTGTCGTCGCCGGCTGGATCGCGCAGGTAACGGGTAATTTCGTGCTGCCGACCATTATTGCCGCGGTTGTGCTGGTTTTCTGCGCGGCTCTCGTCATGCCTGTGATGAAGAAAATCCCTTAAGTGGTTACAAGTGCGTAACAATGGCTTGAGCCCATTGCCGCTTTCTTCGAACTGCCTTAATTTCCGGGCAATCAGTGGTTCGCCACTCTTCCGTGACTCCTGTTCAGGAAAGCAAAACCTCCCGTGTTTCATTCCTTCTTTCCCCAGCCAAAGGCGTTCTTTACTTCGCTCGTAGTCTGGACGCTGGCCGCAATTTTCGGCTGGTATTTCTTCGCCGCCGGTCTCGGTGCTTCACTTGGTTTTACGGCGGTTCCCGAAGAGCAGCAGCCGATCGATCTCTCGTTCTTTCTGCTGCCGGAAAATCTCTGGTTTTACGGATACTTCCTTTTAGCGGCTCTGATCTTTTGCGGTTTCTGGCATCTGAAGGCACTCAGCCATCCGTGGAAGATGTGGTCCATCTGGGGCTCGGCGCTGATCATCTTCGTGACCTATTTTGGCGTGCAGATCACTGTCGTCATCAACAACTGGCGCCGGCCGTTCGGCGATCTGCTGCAAAATGCGCTGACGAAAAAGCCGGGTATCACCGTCGAGAATTTCTACGACCTATTTCTGATCTTCGCGCAAATCGCCTTCCTCAGCATGCTCGTGTCGATCCTGACCGACTTTTTCACCAGCCACTACATCTTCCGCTGGCGAACGGCGATGAACAATTTCTACATGGCCAATTGGGAAAAGCTTCGTCATATCGAAGGCGCATCTCAGCGCGTACAGGAAGATACGATGCGCTTTTCCCAGACATTGGAAGGGCTCGGCATCAACCTGATCAATTCAGTGATGACGCTGGTCGTCTTCCTGCCGATCATGCTGGCGCTGTCACATTACGTGACGAGCCTGCCGTTTCTCGGTGAAGTGCCGAACTCTCTCTTCTGGCTTGCCATCTTCTGGTCGGCTTTTGGTACCGTTCTGCTGGCTTTCGCGGGTATCAAGCTGCCTGGCTTGAACTTCAAGAACCAGCGCGTAGAGGCGGCCTATCGCAAAGAGTTGGTCTATGGCGAGGATCATGCCGACCGAGCACAGCCGCCGACGATGCAGGAGTTGTTCTCAAGAGTGCGAAGAAATTATTTCACGCTCTATTTTCACTATCTGTATTTCAATGTTGCCCGCTCGTTCTATCTGCAGGCCGACAATCTTTTCGTCTATTTCTTTATGGCCCCGACCATCGTTGCCGGCGCCATCACCTACGGTATCTTCCAGCAGATCGCGACGGCTTTTGGACAGGTCAGCAATTCCTTCCAGTATCTCGTAAACTCCTGGACGACGATCATCGAACTGCTGTCCATCCACAAGCGTCTCAAGGCCTTTGAGGCGGCGATCGACGACGAGCCGTTGCCGGATATCGACCAGCGCTATCTCGAGCGCGAGGCCGGTGTCGTACATGTCGACGGCTGACGCGGAATGAAAAAGGGCCACCGCTGCGGTGGCCCTTCTTTTTTATCATCTCCTCAAGAACTGTCAGTTCGGGCGCGTGCAGCCCGTATTTTTCCAGTCCATAGCCATCAGGGCTTCCACGATGTGGTCGGCCACGGCCATGTTGCCCTCCTTGATGGCGATGTCATAGGCGGCCAGGCAATGATCGAGCAGCGGTGTCGCCGCCGCAGGGGCCTCCTCGGGGAGCGGAAAGATGATTCCGCCGTAAAGAGACGGGACGCCGTTCTTGTCGCGGAAGCACCGGCCGAATGCCATGACCTGCTGGAAGACGCCGTTGGCGCGACGGACCCGGTAGCGTTGTTGCTCCGGCTCCTGTGTGAGGATCGTATCACGGATGACTTTGGCGGCGGCGGGCTGATCGTCTGGATGGATGCGGGCGACATAGGCTTCGAGCGGCAGGCCGCTTGCCGTCGCCGCGGCGTCGAGTCCGAAGATTTCGGCGACTGCTCCGTCGCCATAGAGCAGATTGGCAACGATATCCCAGGTGAAAAAGCCGGTTTCGCAGACCGGAAATTCGTCTTTGTCGGCCAGGCACTCCAGGTTTTCTATAAAGGTCATGACGTCACCTCCCCATGCTTGCAGCACGTTTGAGGCAATGTTTATCGAAGTGTGGCCGCGATGCAATCAATACGTGCGGTTGTTTTTGATATCCAGAGGTTTTAAGCGCAGAAGCTTACAACCCGGATGTCTCCTGCAGCTTGCCGCGGGCCTTGATCATCGGAATTGCGTCGGAATAGCTGACACAGGCAACATCTGATCTGTGGCAAACGTCGCTGACCAGCCTGTCGAGCGCGCGCCAGTAGGCGCCACCGTTCATTTCCACAAAGTGGAAGCCGAGCTGCAGGGGGATGCGGCTGCCTGCATATTGCTTGTCGAAGGCTTCCTTGAACGCCGCATAGGCGCGCTCTTCGAAAGCGGCGCTGTCGGCTGCATCCTCCTCGCCCTTGGAGTGACGCACGAAGAGATTGTAATCCATGCCGATGATCGGCTTCTCGCCCGGGCCCTCCGGAATGAGCGGCAAGCCGAAACGTATGATGCCGTCTTCATCAACCGGCAGGGCCGGGCCTTTGGTGACGAGGCTTGCGTCATAGGTAAAGCCGGCCTTCTTCTCGGCTGCGATCATGTCGGCGCCGCCGCCTGTCGAAAGGTAGGGGGCGCGAAAGCCGCTGATGCCGCGATCGACAAGATCCTGCCAGCCGGCCGGCTCTTGCAGGCCGACGCTTTTCCAGGCGTTCTTCAGTGTGGTCTTGAAAGTCGTATATTCGGCTGACCAGTCCGCTTCGCTCCATTGGCGGCCGTCGAAATGGCCGCAGGCGTGACTGGAAATATCATGCCCCTCGAGGTGGGCGTGCCAGATATTGCCGAGCCGCTCGCGGATTTCGTCGTCGGTCTGTGCGAAGCCGACATTGGATCTTCCGCGTTTCTGATGAGGCGCCTGGTAGGCCTGCTTCGCTTCCTGATTCATCAAAAAGGTACAGGAGAGGAAATAGGTGAAATGGGCGCCGTTCTTTGCCGCCATCTCGCGGCTCTTTTGCCAGAGCGCGTTGTCGTGTGCGCCGTCAAAGGAAATGATGACAAGCTGCTTCGGCTTGTCGGCGGCGCCAGCGACAGCAGGAAAAAACAGGGAGAGGGCGAGGGACGCAGAAAAAATGGAACGAAACATGGGCACCGCGACAATTTGCATTGCGGTTTTCCTGTTACAGAAATGCGGCGAAGCTGCGGTCTCGCTGGCATTTTTCATCTTGTGCCGGTAATTCATGGCTGACCAAGAAACGGGAAAACAAGATCACCATGGCTCTGCTCGTCCTCAGTCTTATTCTCTTCCTCGGCCTGCACCTGATCCGCGTCGTCGTGCCGGGCTTCCGGCAGGCGATGATCGACAAGGTCGGCAAGCCGGCCTGGATCGCTTTTCATGCGATCGCGAGCATCCTGACGCTGATCTTCGTGATCTATGCCTTCGGGGCGGCACGCAGAGAGCCGATCGGCATGCTCTACAATCCGCCCATGGGTATGGCGCATCTCACCGTCACCCTGATGCTGATTGCGGTAATCTGTCTCGTCGCTGGTTTCCTGCCGGCCGGTTACATCAAGACGAAGACGAAACATCCGATCGTATTGTCGGTGAAGATCTGGGCGCTGGCCCATCTCCTGTCGAATGGCGAGGCCTATTCGGTTCTGCTCTTTGCGGCATTCCTTGCCTGGGGTGTGGTGCTGCGCATTTCGCTGAAGCGGCGCCAGCGCCGCGGCGAGATAACGCTGCCGGCTTTCGTTTCGGCCAAATATGACGTCTATGCCGTCATCATCGGCGTGGTGGTCTGGGCGCTGATGATCTGGCGCGTTCACGAATGGCTGATCGGCGTTGCGCCACTGCCGATGCTTGCTTCGTGACGATTCTGCGATATCCCCCTTACAACGGCCGCAAAATGGAGTAGAAGGCCCGACAATGTGCGTTTTGCACTGTGTATGGGTATCCGCGGCCGGAGACGAGAATGGCATTCAACGACGACAGCTTCATTCGTGAAGTCAACGAGGAACTGCGTTCCGACCAGATGAAGGGCGCAGTGCGCCGGTTTGGCCGCTATATCATTGCCATTGCCGTTCTTATCGTGCTCGGAACCATCGGCAAGGTTGCCTATGAATATTGGGACAATAACGCGTCCTCCGGCGCCGGCGACCAGTTCCTGGCGGCGATGAAGCTTGCCGACGAGAACAAGACCGACGAGGCGCTTGCTGCACTCGATAAACTGGAGAAGGAAGGCCATGGCGCCTATCCGGTTCTGGCGCGTATGCGTGCCGCGACCGTCCAGGCCCAGAAGGGCGACAATGCCGGTGCCATCGCCTCGTTCCAGGAGATAGCCAAGGACAAGTCCGTTCCGGCTGCCGTGCAGGATGCCGCCAAGATGCGCGCCGGCTGGCTGCTGATCGAGAACGGCACCTACGACCAGGTTTCTGCTGCTGTCGAGGAAATGGCCGTCCCAGGCAACGCCTTCCGCCACTCGGCGCGCGAGGCGCTTGGTCTTGCCGCTTACAAGGCCGGCAACATGGCGCAGGCGCGCCAGTGGTTCCAGGCTATCGTTGACGATCCGGACAGCCCGCGCGCTGTTGGCAATCGTGCTCATATGATGCTTGATCTCATCACCGCATCCGGCAAGGCGCCCGCCGCGCAGGGTTAAGGCTTAAGGGAAAAGAATGAGTTTTACGGTCGCCATCGTCGGACGCCCGAATGTCGGCAAGTCGACGCTTTTTAACCGTCTGGTTGGGAAGAAGCTAGCGCTTGTCGATGACACGCCGGGTGTGACGCGTGACCGCCGGCCGGGTGAAGCGCGCCTTGTCGATCTGCGATTCACGATCATCGATACAGCGGGTCTGGAAGAGGCGACCGACGAAAGCCTGCAGGGCCGCATGCGCCAGCAGACCGAAGCGGCGATCGACGAAGCCGACCTTTCGCTCTTCATCGTCGATGCCAAGACGGGACTGACGCCTGTTGATACGGCTCTCGGCGAGATGCTGCGCCGACGCGGAAGGCCCGTCGTGCTCGTTGCCAACAAATCCGAAGCGCGCGGGTCCGATAGCGGTTTCTACGACGCCTTTTCGCTCGGGCTTGGCGAACCGGTGGCGATCTCAGCCGAACACGGGCAGGGCATGCTCGATCTGCGCGATGCCATCGTCGCGGCAGTCGGCGAGGATATTGCCTTTCCGCCGAAGGATGATGTCGCGGTCACCGATGTCGATCTGCCGCAGTCATCAGGCGAGGAGGACGAGGAAGACGACGAACCCGTCTACGATGACAGCAAGCCGCTGCGTGTCGCGATCGTCGGTCGCCCCAATGCCGGCAAGTCGACGCTCATCAATCGTTTCCTCGGCGAGGACCGGCTGCTGACCGGCCCGGAGGCTGGCATCACGCGTGATTCCATCTCCGTGGAGTGGGAATGGCGCGGTCGCACGATCAAGATGTTCGATACGGCAGGCATGCGCCGCAAGGCGAAGGTGATTGAAAAGCTCGAAAAGCTTTCGGTCGCCGATGCGCTGCGCGCCATTCGTTTTGCCGAGACCGTGGTTATCGTCTTCGACGCGACGATCCCCTTCGAGAAGCAGGATCTCCATATTGTCGATCTCGTGCTGCGCGAAGGACGCGCGGCCGTGCTCGCCTTCAACAAGTGGGACATGATCGAGGACCGTCAGGCGGTGCTGGCGGACCTGCGCGAAAAGACCGACCGCCTCTTGCCGCAGGCACGCGGCATCCGCGCCGTTCCGATCTCCGGCCAGACAGGCTGGGGGCTCGACAAGCTCATGCAGTCGATCATCGATACGGACCGTGTCTGGAACAAGCGCATTTCCACCGCCAAGCTCAATCGCTGGCTGGAGCAGCAGCAGGTGCAGCACCCGCCACCGGCCGTTTCCGGTCGCCGTATCAAGCTCAAATACATGACGCAGGTAAAGGCCCGTCCGCCGGCCTTCATGGTGTCCTGCACCCGCTCGGATGCTCTGCCGGAATCCTATACGCGCTACCTGATCAACGGGCTGCGTGCGGATTTCGATATGCCGAGCGTACCGATCCGGATCCATTACCGCTCGCCGGACAATCCCTTTGAGGGGAAGAAGAAGCGGACCTAGCGCGTTTTCCAGCGTTGCCGGGCAAGCCGGGATGAGCTTGCCCGAGCAGGCGTGGCGTCAGGATGCGCTCTTGTTCAGTGCTTCCCGCAGCGCGACGATCTCTGCCTGCAGTCGTGCGAGCTGGTCGGCGTTGCGGCCGCTTGCGTCGATGATGCAGCCCGGCACGGTCTCCGCCCTTTCCTTCAGCCGCTTGCCTTCCTCCGTCAGTCGCAACACGACGACGCGCTCGTCCTGCTTGCTGCGTTCGCGGTGGATGTAGCCGGCCATTTCCAGGCGCTTCAGAAGAGGAGTCAGCGTGCTCGATTCCAGGAAGAGCTTTTCGCCAAGGCCGCCGACGGTCTGGCCGTCTTCTTCCCACAGGCAGACCATCGCCAGATATTGCGGGTAGGTGAGGCCGAGCTCGTCGAGCAGAGGCTTGTAGACACGATTGAAGGCGTGGCTGGCCGTATAGACGGCAAAGCAGATGAAAGTGTCGAGTTTCAGCTGGTCTGACATGGCTCAATCTCCGAACCCGCCGATGTTATATCGTGCGATAAATAATCGTATCCGCTTTTAGTGCATGGCAGCCATGCAACAATTTATATCGTACAATAAATAATCGCGTGCGATATTAAAGGCGTGTTCAGGACGAACGCAACGAACCAAGAGGATACGACAATGTCTGGCATCAAGACCGCAGTTTCCGCAGCAGCAATCCTGGCAGCTTCCGCAGCCGGAGCGTTTGCCGATCCGGTGCTCGAACCGACAACGCAGAAATTCATCGATAGCCTGGCCGGCTCCAAGCCGATCTACACCTTCTCGCCTGCCGATGCCCGCAACATTCTCGCCGGTGCCCAGAAGGGCGAAGTGAAGAAGCTCGCAGCCCAGGAAGAAGACAAGGTTATCAAGGTTGGCCCGACCGGCAGCGTCAAGCTGCGCATCATCCGCCCGGAAGGCGCCAAGGGCATGCTGCCTGTCGTCATGTATTTCCACGGCGGCGGCTGGGTGCTGGGTGACGCCGATACGCATGACCGGCTGGTGCGCGAGATCGCCAATGGCGCACAGGCCGCCGTTGTCTTCGTCGATTATGACCGTTCGCCGGAAGCCCGTTATCCTGTTGCCATCGAACAGGCTTACGCCGCGACCAAATATGTCGCCGAGCACGCGAAGGAATTCCGCGTCGATGCCAGCCGCTTCGCCGTCGCCGGCGATAGCGTCGGCGGCAATATGACGGCTGCGGTGACGCTGCTCGCCAAGGAGCGCGGCGGACCTGCCATCGACCAGCAGGTGCTGTTCTACCCCGTCACCGACGCCAATTTCGATACCGGTTCTTACAACCAGTTCGCCAACGGCCCGTGGCTGACCAAGGAAGCGATGAAGTGGTTCTGGAATGCTTATTTGCCTGACGAGGCCAAGCGCCAGGAACCGACCGCTTCACCGCTTCAGGCCTCGCTCGAGCAGTTGAACGGCCTGCCGCCGGCGCTTGTCATCGTCGACGAAAATGACGTGCTTCGTGACGAAGGCGAGGCCTATGCCCGCAAGCTGTCCCAGGCAGGCGTAAAGGTCACATCGATCCGCTTCAATGGCACGATCCATGACTTCGTGCTCTTGAATGCAATTGCCGAAACGCCTGCTGTCCGAAGCGCAATTTCAGTGGCCAACGACACGCTGCGGGCCGCCCTTCACAAGTAAGGCTCAATCAGATGATGGAAGAGGCCCGGTGCTATCGCCGGGCTTTCTGCTTCTTGGAAGGGACTTGGTGGCATATTGCCACGCTTTCTTCCACTTTGGCGTGATGACGCCATTGGCGGCGCGGATATTGTTGATGAACTGCAGTGTGGCTGCTTCCCAGGAATATTGCATGGCAAGCTCGCGCGCCTTCTCCCGCGAGCCCGACAGAGCGGCCAGGCAGGCAGTCTGCAGGTTCTCGTTGAGCGCGCCGACAAGGCTTTCTTCGCCGATGATGTCCAGCGGGCCAGTGACGGGATAGGCCGCGACGGGGACGCCTGAGGCCAGCGCTTCCAGAATGGTGTTGCCGAACGTATCCGTCAGCGACGGGAAGACGAAGACATCGGCCTGCGCATAGGCTTTTGCCAGTTCCTCACCGAATTTTACGCCGGTAAAATGCACATTCGGATAGCGCTCTGCCAGCTCGGCGCGCGCTGGGCCGTCACCGACCACCACCTTCGAACCGGGCAGGTCGAGGTCGAGGAAAGCCGGCAGGTTCTTTTCCAGCGCCACGCGGCCGACTGTCATGAAGATCGGGCGGGCAAGGCCGAACGGTTTTTCTTCCAGCGGCATCGGATGGAACTGCGTGGCATCGATGCCACGGCTCCACGGCATGAGGTTCTTGATACCCTTTGCGGAGAGCTCGCGGGCGAGGCTCGGGGTCGCGACCATGCAGCCGGCCCCACCATTGTGAAACCAGCGCACGAAGGCGTAGAGCCAGCTTGAGGGGATGGGCAGCCGGGCCGAGACATATTCGGGAAAACGGGTGTGATAGCTGGTGGAGAAAGGCATGCGCTTGCGAAGGCACCAGCGGCGCGCCGTCAGTCCCAGCGGGCCTTCCGTCGCGATGTGAACATAGGAAGGCTTGTGCTTTTCGATCTCGCGGGCAATGCGGCTGTACCAGGCGATCGACAGGCGGATTTCGGGATAGGTGGGGCAGGGGATGCTGGCGAAACGCTCCGGCGTCACCATCGAGACTTCAACGCCCATCCTGGCGAGTTCCCGATTCGTATTCTCAATCGAGCGGACGACCCCGTTGACCTGCGGGTGCCAGGCGTCAGTCACGATCACCAGCCGCTCCGGCACGGCTCCAGCGGCTGCGGCACTAGCCCAGCTTTCGCCGCTATATGAATTTGACGGACGTTGCAGCATGCTTTTATTTCCATCAGCGTCGCTTGGTTCTGGCAACGCACCACCCCTGGCGGGGTTCCGGAATGGCGATTCCCGCTTATCTATTTTGGCGGAAGTGCATGATGGAAATATTACAGCCCTCTGCGAGTATTTACAGGGCTTTATGGCAGGAGAAACCGGCAAATATGTCCGCGATGGATCGCCTTCGGGCGCTGTGCCTTGAAAAAGGAACGGCGCCGACGGGGAGGTCGGCGCCGCAGTAAAACTCAGGCTGCAGCCGAAGCGAAGCCGGAGGTCGGAACTTCCGAGATCGTCTTCAGAACCTGCGAGGCGATCTGATAGGGGCAGCCCTGGGAGTTCGGGCGGCGATCTTCGAGATAGCCCTTGTAGTCGTTCTTGACGAACGAGTGCGGAACGCGGATCGAGGCACCACGGTCGGCAACGCCGTAGGAGAACTTGTTCCACGGAGCCGTCTCGTGCTTGCCGGTCAGACGCTTGTCGTTGTCAGGGCCGTAAACGTTGATGTGGTCCATCAGGTTCTTGTCGAACTGGGCCATCAGCGCTTCGAAATAGGCCTTGCCGCCGACTTCGCGCATGAACTTGGTCGAGAAGTTGCAATGCATGCCCGAACCGTTCCAGTCGGTGTCGCCGAGCGGCTTGCAATGATACTCGATGTCGATGCCGTACTTTTCGGTCAGGCGCTGCAGGAGGTAGCGCGCCATCCAGATCTGGTCGGCGGCCTTCTTGGAGCCCTTGCCGAAAATCTGGAATTCCCACTGGCCCTTTGCCACTTCGGCATTGATGCCTTCGTGGTTGATGCCGGCAGCGAGGCAGAGATCGAGGTGCTCCTCAACGATTTCGCGGGCAACCGAACCAACGTTCGAATAGCCGACGCCAGTGTAGTAGGGGCCTTGCGGAGCCGGGTAGCCGGACTCGGGGAAGCCGAGCGGGCGCCCGTTTTCGTAGAAGAAATATTCCTGTTCGAAGCCGAACCAGGCATCTTCGTCGTCGAGGATGGTGGCGCGAGCGTTGGACGCATGCGGCGTGACGCCGTCCGGCATCATGACTTCGCACATCACCAGAACGCCGTTGGTGCGGGCCGGATCCGGATAGATGGCAACCGGCTTCAGCACGCAATCAGAACTGCGGCCTTCGGCCTGCATCGTCGACGAACCGTCGAAGCCCCAGAGCGGGAGCTGTTCGAGTGTCGGGAAATTGTCGAATTCCTTGACCTGAGTCTTGCCACGCAGGTTCGGTACCGGAGTGTACCCATCGAGCCAAATGTACTCGAGCTTATACTTTGTCATCGCGTCTCTCTCTGCTGCGAACTTGAGCAATCCTGAGGCAAGGGCGCAAGCGCGCGCCCTCTCGCCAGGGGATGCCTATTCTAAAGCACGTAGCGTGCCAGTTCGGACGGCTGACATAAAAAATTTACGAATCACCGTGTTGCAGTCGTTTGCGAGAGAGGTTTCCGGCCCGCGAGGCGATGAGGGTTCGCGGCTATCGTCCTTGGCAGAGGCCATTTAAGAGGCAGGAACCAGATCAAAATTCCGGCGTTGTCAGCAATGGATGAAGTTTTGACCAAATCAGCAGGGCCTTAATCAGCAAATGCCGCATCGAGCGTTTATAATTGCGACATTGCATCTATTTTGTGCAATTTGCATAAACTATGTGCATTGTGCTATTGTAGCGACCGTGAATGTTGATAGGCCGAGCTGAAGAAAGGCTATCTCATGGCAATCGATTTCCATCGCGAATCTGCGACGATCTACCAGTTTCCGATCAAGGCCGTTCAGGCCTCGAACCGCTTCGAGCGCTTTCGGATGATGGAGCGTGAGGCTGCCGGAGTGTGCGATGCGCTCGACAGCTGCTGGTATCACGATGAGGCCGTCCGCACCGACGACAAGAAGCCCAATTCCTGATCTGACGATTGATATGATTGACCGCTAAGGCGGGGGCGAGCCTGCGCGGGCCGCTTGATAAAGCGACATGCGCAGGCTTCAACCTGATGTCAAAGGCCGAGCTTTTCCTTCGGCACCAGCGCGCCGTGTTCGCTGACCACACGAGCCGCGACTTTCGCAGCGAAGCCGGCGGCTGTCGGTGCATCGCGATGTTCCAGATAATGAGCCAGGAAAGCGCCGTTGAAGCTGTCGCCGGCGCTTGTCGTGTCGACGACCTTTTCGACCTTTTCTGCCGGCACATGGGTTTTGTCGTTGGCGAAGCTCAGCGTTGCACCTTCCGCACCGTTCTTGACGACGACGTGCGAGGCGCCGAGTGCAAGATAGCGTTCAATGGTGGCGTCGATGGAGGCGTCGCCGAAATGGGCAACCTCGTCGTCGAAGCTCGGCATGACCAGCGAGGAAGCGCGGCCGCCTTCGCTGATCGTCGTGTGCATCACATCGTAGCTCGACCAGAGGCGGGGACGGATGTTTGGATCGAAGACGACAAATTTGCCGACTGCCTTTGCGCGACGGATTTCTGCAAGCAGCGTGTCGGCGTCGTCATGGGAGAGGATGGCGAGCGTAATGCCGGAGAAATAGACGACGTCAGCACTTTCCACTGCCTCACGCAGGCGATCAGGATCGGTGGCAAGGCTGCGGGCGGCGGAACTGTCGCGCCAGTAGCTGAAGGAGCGTTCGCCGTTCCTGAGATTGATCATGTAGAGGCCGGGCGTCTTGCCCTTGATGCGGCGGATGAGACCGGTGCCGACGCCGGCCTTGTCCATGAAAGCTGCCATTTCGTCGGACATCGGATCATCGCCGAGCGCGGTGAAATAGTCGACCGACCAGGCGGGCGGCAGGCAGGCGCGAGCATACCATGCGGTGTTGAAAGTGTCGCCGGCAAAGCCCTTGCGCAGCAGGCCTTCACCGGCCTGCGAGAGCTCCACCATGCATTCGCCGATCGATAGAAACCGTCCGCTCAAGCTTTCCTCCCGGATTTTTTCTGCTCTTGCGGATACGCGAAGAGGCGGGAGGAGACAAGTCAAGGAGAGTTGAAAGTCCATCGCCCCGAGGGCGGGGCGATGGAGAATATCATGTCAGGGCCGGTCCATATGATAGCAAGCGGCTGTCTGGCCGGGACGGACCAGTTCCGTCGGCGGCATTTCGGTGCGACAGACGTCGGTCGCCTTCCAGCAGCGCGGCGAGAAGACGCAGCCCTTCGGCGGGTTGAGCGGCGAGGGCGGGTCTCCCTGCAGGCGGATGCGGCTGCGCTGGCGCGCGAGCTTCGGATCCGGGATCGGGGCCGCGGAGAACAGCGCCTGCGTATAGGGGTGGGCCGGATGTTCGAAGACGGTGGCGCAATCGCCGGCTTCGACCACCTTGCCCAGATAGAGAACCAGCACGTCATCGGAGATCAGGCGCACGACCGAGAGGTCGTGGCTGATGAAGATCAGCGTGAGGCCAAACTCCTTGCGCAGCTTGCGAAGCAGCGTGATGACCTGACCCTGGATCGACACGTCGAGAGCCGATACCGGCTCGTCGCAGATGATGAGCTTCGGCTTGGTGACGACGGCGCGGGCAATGCCGATACGTTGCGCCTGTCCGCCCGAAAATTCGTGCGGATAGCGGTTGATCATCTCCGGCACCAGGCCGACGGCGGTCATGATCTCGCGCACGCGGTCGAGACGCTGGGCCTTCGAAAGCTTCGGTTCGAAGACGGTTAGCGGCTCGGCGATGATGTCGCCGACCGTCATGCGCGGGTCGAGCGAGGCAATTGGATCCTGGAAGATGATCTGCATGTCGCGGCGTGCGGCACGCATTTCCTCATCCGACAGGTCGAGCAGGTTGCGGCCTTGCCAGAGGATACGGCCCTTCTGCGACTTCAGGAGACGCAGGATCGAGCGGCCGAGCGTCGACTTGCCGCACCCGGATTCGCCGACGATGCCAAGCGTGCGGCCTTCGGCGAGATCGAAGCTGACATTGTTGACGGCCGTCAGCATCAGCGGTGGCTTGAAGAAGGATTTCGAGGGAATCTCGAACTGGGTCGTCAGGTTCTCGACCCTCAGAAGCGAGCGTTCAGCCATGGACCAGCAACTCCTCGCGGCGGGGGAAGGGATGGAAGCAGGCGGCACAGTGGTTTGCCCCCTGCTGTTGAAGCTGCGGCGGTCGGTCGATGCAATCGTCCTGAACCTGCGAGCAGCGCGGCGAGAAATTGCAGCCCTTCGGCAGGTGCTGCAGGTTCGGCGGGCGGCCGGGGATGACGACGAGGTCGTCGACATCCTGATCCGGGCGCGGGATCGACGCGTGCAGGGCTGCGGTATAGGGGTGCGCCGGGTTCTCGAAGAGTTCGTCGACCGGGGCCTCCTCGACGATACGGCCGGCATACATGACGGCCACCTTGTCGGCGAGACCGGCCACGACGCCGAGGTCGTGGGTGATCATGATCAGCGCCGTGTTCATCTCTGCCGTCAGATCATTGAAGAGATCGAGGATCTGCGCCTGGATCGTCACGTCGAGCGCTGTCGTCGGCTCGTCGGCGATCAGGAGCTTCGGCTTCGTGAGCAGCGCCATGGCAATGACGATACGCTGGCGCATGCCGCCCGAAAGCTCATGCGGATAGAGGCCGAAACGGCGCGTCGGGTCGGGGATGCCGACACGCTTCAGCATGTCGAGAGCCGCAGCCGATGCCGCCTTGGCCGTGAAGCCGCGGTGGATTTCGAGCTGTTCCGTCAGCTGTCGGGAAATCCGCAGCGACGGGTTGAGTGCCGTCATTGGATCCTGGAAGACCATGGCCATGTCCTTGCCGCGGACATGGTCGAGCTCGCGCGGTTTCAGCGCCAGCACGTCCTTGCCTTCGAGCAGGGCCTGGCCGGTGGTCCTGCCGTTCTTGGCAAGCAGGCCCATGACGCCGAGAAAGGTCTGGCTCTTGCCCGAACCGGATTCGCCGACGATGGCGATGCGCTCGCCGCGACGGACCGTCAGGTTCATGTTGGAGACCGCCTTGACCTGACCCTCCGGCGTCTCGAAGGTGATCGAATAGTCCTTCAGCTCGAGAAGGGTATCCTGCTGTTTTTCGTTTTTGTTTTCCTGGGTCATCCTATCGATCCTTCGGGTCGAATGCGTCGCGCAGCCCGTCGCCGATGAACAGCAGGCTGAGCAGCAGGGCCACAAGGAAGCTTGCCGGGAAGACCAGCAGCCAGGGCATGCTTTCCATGGCGTCGGTGCCTTCGGCAATGAGGGTGCCGAGCGAGGTCAGCGGTTCCTGCACGCCGAAGCCGAGATAGGAGAGGAAGCTCTCGGTCGCGATGATCTCAGGTACCGTCAGCGCCGCGAAGATGACGACGGGGCCGACGAGATTCGGGATGATGTGCTTGGTGATGATCTTGAAGGGTTTCTGACCGGAGGCGCGCGCGGCTTCCACGAATTCGCGGTGTTTGAGCGACAGGGTCTGGCCGCGCACGATGCGGGCCATGGTCAGCCATTCGAGCGCACCGATCGCCGCAAAGAGCAGGTAAACGTTGCGACCGAAGATCACCATCAGCAGGATGACGAAGAGGATGTAGGGAAGCGCGTACATGATGTCGACGAAGCGCATCATGATCGAGTCCAGCCTGCCGCCGATATAGCCGGAAACGGCGCCATAGAGCACGCCGATGACGACGGAGACGAGCGTGGCCGTCAGCGCGACGGCAAGCGAAACGCGCGTGCCGTAGAGCACACGGGCGAGCAGATCGCGGCCGTTCGGGTCAGTGCCGAAATAATGGCCGCTTTCGAAGGACGGAGGCGCGCGGAAGGCGGCCCAATCCGGGTCTTCATAGTTGAAGGGGATGAAGTTCGGGCCGAGGAAGGCTACGATGATGAGCAGCACCAGCACGCCGATGGAGATGACGGCCGCCTTGTTGCGCGAGAGGCGACGCAGTGCATCCTTGGTCAGCGAGCGGCCTTCCGGAGACAGGCCTTCGGCTTCCAGCAGTTCGGCTGCGAGCAGCTCCCTTTTTGCGGGATTGAGGATCATCTGTTTCTCACTTTCGGGTCCAGCCAGGCATAGGCAATGTCGACCAGAAGGTTCAGGAACACGATCAGCACCATGTAGAAGATGACCGTACCGAGAACCATGCCGTAATCGCGGTTCAGCGCTGCGTTGACGAAATAGCGGCCGATGCCGGGCAATCCGAAGATGCTTTCGACAACCAGCGAGCCGGTGAGAAGATAACTTGCCGCCGGTCCGAGATAGGACACGACGGGCATCATGGCGGGTTTGAGCGCGTGACGCATGACCGTCAGACGCGGGCCGATGCCCTTGGCCTTGGCAGTGCGGATGAAGTTCTGGTTCATCACCTCGATCATCGAGCCTCGGGTGATGCGCGAGATGCGGCCGGCATGCGGCAGCGCCAGAACGAAGATCGGCAGGACGAGATATTTGATCGAGCCATCACCCCAGCCGCCGACCGGAAACCACGCGAGATGGATGCCGAAGACGAGCTGCATGATGGGTGCGATCAGGAAGTTCGGCAGAACGACGCCCACCAGAATGAGAGCACTCAGAATATAGTCCGGTGCCTTGTTCTGATAGAGCGCCCCAAGACAGCCGACGGCGACGCCGACGATGATGGCGATCAGGAAGGCAGCCGTACCGATGGTGAAGGTGTAGGGCAGACCGATCGCGATCTGCTGGGCGACAGTGAAATCCTCGCTCGCGAAGGAGGGGCCGAGGTCGCCGTGCAGGAGATCACCAACGTAGATCAGGTACTGCTGAATGAGCGGTTTATCCAGGTTGTAATGAACCGCGAGGTTTTTCAGGATCACCGGCGGCAATGGCCTTTCGCCATCGAAGGGGCCGCCGGGGGCGAGGCGCAAAACGAAAAAGCAAGCTGTGACGGCGATCCACAGGACGGGGATCGTCGACAGCAATCGACGGAGTGCATATTTGATCATGGGCGTGGAGCGGCTCTTCCCGGGGTGACCGGGAAGAGCCTTTCATCCTTATTCCTTGATGGACAGCCAGCGCGTGCGGTGGATGTCCTGAACGTTGTCGACGAAGCCCTCGATCTTGGGCGAGACGACGTTCTTGGAGACGTAGTAGTAGATCGGAAGTGCTGCGGAATCGTCCAGCGCGAGCTGTTCGGCCTTCTTGAAGATCTCGGCGCGCTTCGTCAGATCGGTCTGAGCGTTGCCGTCCTTGATCAGCTTGTCATAGTCGGCATTCGACCAGCGACCGTAGTTCATCTGAACGCCGGTGACGAGCAGGTTCAGGAAGTTGTCCGGATCGTTGTAGTCGGCGAGCCAGCCGGCACGGCCGATCTGCACTTCACCACGCTGCAGCTGATCGTAGTGGACCTTCGTTTCAGCATTGACGAGCTCGACATTGACGCCAAGCGGCTTCCACATGGAGGCGATCGCGACGGCAATGCGCTTGTGGTTGTCGTTGGTGTTGTACTTGAGCTCGGTGGTCAGCGGGTGATCCGGGCCGAAGCCTGCTTCCTTCAGCAGCTTCTTGGCTTCTTCGACCTTGTCTTTGTAGGAAAGATCCTTCCAGGAGACATAGGCGGGCTCACCGTAGTTTGCAGTGCCCGGCGGGACCCAGGAGTAAGCCGGCAGTTCGCCGGTGCCGAGGATCTGCGGGCCGATGACTTCGCGGTTGATCGCCATGGACAGAGCCTGGCGGACGCGCTTGTCGTTGAAGGGCGGTTTGGTCGAGTTGATGACGTAGTAGTAAAGGCCGGAGAAGGGAGCGACATGCGCCTGGCCCGGCAGGTTCTTCTTCATCCACTCATACTGGTCGGTCGGGAAGTCGGTGAGAATATCGAATTCGCCGGCGCGGTAGCGCTTCAGGGCGGCTTCCTGGTCTTCAAGCACGAAGAACTTCGCGCCGTCGATCTTGATGTCCTTGGCACCGTAATACTGGTCGTTCTTGACGGTCGTGACGTGCGAACCGGGGACCCATTCGGTCGGCTTGTACGGACCGTTGGTGACGATGTTGCCGATCTTGACCCAGTCCTGACCCTTGGCCTCGACGACATGCTTCGGCAGCGGATAGGCCGTGTAGTGCATCAGGGCGTTGATGAAGTAGGGGGTCGGGTTCTCGAGGGTGATCTCGAGCGTCTTGTCGTCGATCGCCTTGACGCCGAGTTCGTTGAGATCGGTGATCTCGCCCTTGTTGATCTTTTCCGCGTTCTTGATGGTGAATTGCAGATAGGCGTAGTCGGCCGCGTTCTTCGGGTCGATGAGGCGCTGGAAGGCGAAGACGAAATCGCCTGCCGTTACCGGCTGGCCATCGGACCACTTGATGCCGTCACGCAGCTTGAAAGTGTAGACTTTGCCATCGGGGGAAATGGTCCAGCTTTCGGCCTGGCCGGGAACCGGGTTGTCCTTGGCGTCTTCAGTGACAAGGCCTTCGAAAATGTCGCCGGCAATACGGTTTTCCCAGTCGCCGGAGAGCTTTTGCGGATCCAGCGAGGTGGGGTCGCCACCATTATGGATATTCAGTGTGGCCGCATGGGCCGAAAATGCGAGCAATGAGCCAACCATTGCAGACGCGAGAAATTTTTTCGTGAAAAAGGACATGGAGGGTCCACCTTTCTAGGCTTTTCGCCTTTTCTTTGGTCATTTGTTCCCGGTTTGACCTGTTACGTGCAGGTCAACGGCACCTTAACGCAAAGGTTTGGCGTTGCAACCCCTAAACCAGTGGGTAGCATTCGGGTGTGGACAAGCTTATAAGCGTCTCCCTTTTGTCCGATCGCGACTAGCTGATCTTTGCTCGAGAATGGGCCATTGAACTGTTGTTTTTTGCTTCGCCGCCATTAGTCTTGCGGGCGAAATGAAGCAGGAGACGGCGGCTCATGGCGTTGCAGACAGGCGGGAATGCGGATTGGTGGCGCGGCGCGGTGATCTATCAGGTCTATCCGCGCTCGTTTCAGGATACGAATGGTGACGGGCTCGGCGATCTCAAGGGGATAACCCGGCGCCTCTCCCATATCGCAAGCCTCGGCGTCGATGCGATCTGGCTCTCCCCCTTCTTCAAGTCGCCGATGGCCGACATGGGCTATGACGTCTCCGACTATTGCGATGTCGATCCGATTTTCGGCACGCTCGACGATTTCGACGCAATGATGTCGGAAGCCCACAGGCTCGGCATAAAAATCATCATCGACCAGGTGATTTCCCATACGTCCGACCGGCATCCATGGTTCGTGGAAAGCCGCTCCAGCCGCACGAACGACAAGGCGGACTGGTATGTCTGGGCCGATCCCAAGCCGGACGGCACGGCGCCGAACAACTGGCTGTCGATCTTCGGCGGGCCGGGATGGGAATGGGATGGCGTGCGCCGGCAATATTACCAGCACAACTTCCTGACCTCGCAACCGGACCTGAATTTCCACAGCAAGCCGGTTCAGGATGCACTGCTGAAGACGGTAAAGTTCTGGCTCGACCGCGGCGTCGACGGTTTCCGCCTCGACACGGTGAACTATTATTTCTGCGACAAGCTGCTCCGGGACAATCCGCCGCATGTTCCGGATCCGGATCAGGCCGGTCTCGATGCGCCCGACAGCAATCCCTATGGCATGCAGAACCACCTCTATGACAAGACGCAGCCGGAAAACCTCGAATTCCTCAAGCGCTTCCGGGCCCTTCTCAATCAATACGAGGGACGCACGACGGTAGGTGAAGTGGGCGATGGGGCGCGCTCGTTGAAGACCGTTGCTGCCTACACGACCGGCGGCGACAAGCTGCATATGTGCTACACTTTCGATCTGCTCGGCCCCGAATTTACCGCCACGCATGTCCGAAGCTGCGTAGAGACCTTCCAGCGCATGGTGAAAGATGGGTGGGTCTGCTGGGCTTTCTCCAATCACGACGTCAACCGCCATGTCAGCCGCTTCGCGCTAACGGAAGAGGAGCGGCCCGTCATCGCCAAGCTGGCGATTTCGGTGTTGGCAGCGCTTCGCGGTTCGATCTGCCTCTATCAGGGCGAGGAGCTGGGCCTGCCGGAGGCAGAGCTTGCCTTCGAAGACCTGCGCGACCCCTATGGCATTCGCTTCTGGCCGGCCTTCAAGGGCCGTGACGGATGCCGTACGCCGATGCCATGGGAAGCCGGCAAGGCGCATGCCGGTTTTACCAGCGCTGAGAAGAGCTGGCTGCCGGTGCCCTATGAACAGGCGGCGCTTTCCGTGGACACCCAGGAAAATGATGACAGGTCCGTGCTGCATCATTACCGGCGTACGCTCGAATTCCGGAAGACCTATCCGGTGCTGATCGACGGCAGCATGGAATTCGTTGGCAGCAATCAGGACCTGCTCGCCTTCATCAGGCAGAAGGGAGACGAGAAACTGCTCTTCGTCTTCAACCTGACGCGTGAGGCCGCGGAGTTTCAGCTTCCTGCCGGCATGGTGCTGGGCGCTCCATTGCCCATGCCCGGGTTCAAAGCCACCGCCAGCGCCAAGACAGTGCAGCTCAAGGCGCTTGACGCCTTCTGCGCTCGTATCAGCTGATCAGCGCGAAGCGATCGACGTCCACCATCCCCTTGTCCGAGATCTTCAGATGCGGGATCACGGGCAGGGGCAGAAAGGCGACCTGCAGGAAGGGTTCCTCCAGGGTCGTGCCCAGGGCATAGGCTGCCTTGCGCAGATCATGCAGCGTGTCGCGCACGGTTTCATAGGGTTCCAGGCTCATCAGGCCGGCGACGGGGAGCGCAATCTCACCCGTGACCTTGCCGTCTTCGACGACGACGAAGCCGCCCTTGATCTCACCCAGGCGATTGGCTGCAAGCGCCATGTCATCCTCGCTGACGCCGACGACGCAAATATTATGGCTGTCATGGCCGACCGTCGAGGCGATGGCGCCCTTTTTTAATCCGAATCCCTGAACGAAACCGTTGGCGTGATTACCGTTCTTGCCGTGACGCTCGATGACGGCGACCTTGATGATGTCGTTGCCGAGATCGACGGTCGTCTGATTCCCTTTCGCCGGCAGGCGGTAACGGCGATGCTCGGTGATGATCTTGCCGGGCATGACGCCGATGACGGGCGTTTCTCCCTCCGAAACAGGCACGCCGAAATGGGCTGCATTGACGGGGCGAGCCTTGACGCTGTCGAGGCCAACTGGCGACACGGACTTGCGGGTGGCAAAAAGCGCATCGGTGACGTGACGGCCGGCCGAGAAGACCATTTCCGCCCGACAATTCTCCAGGCTGTCGATGACGACGAGATCGGCTCTCCAGCCGGGCGCGACGAGGCCACGGTCGCGCAGGCCGAAGGCGCGGGCAGCCGAGATCGAGGCGGCGCGGTAGACAGCGAGTGGTTCGACACCATGGGTGATCGCCGTGCGGATCATGTAGTCGAGATGGCCCTGCTCGGCGATATCGAGCGGATTGCGGTCATCGGTGCAGAGCGCAAGGTAGGGCGAGAGGCGCTCGGTGATGATGGGCATCAGGGCGTGAAGATCCTTCGAGACGGAGCCTTCGCGGACGAGGATGTGCATGCCCTTGCGGATTTTCTCCAGGGCTTCGGCCGCGCTCGTGCATTCGTGCTCGGTGCGGATGCCTGTCGAGAGATAACCGTTCAGATCATTGCCTGAGAGCAGTGGCGCATGGCCGTCGATATGCCCGCCCTGGAAAGCATCGAGCTTTGCCATGCAGACGGGATCCTTATGGATCACGCCCGGGAAATTCATGAATTCAGCAAGCCCGATGACCTTGGGATGGTCGCGGTAGGGTAGGAGGCTTTCGACCGGCAGGTCGGCGCCTGATGTCTCCAGATGGGTAGCCGGCACGCAGGAGGACAGCTGGACGCGGATATCCATGATCGTTTCCAGCGCCGAAGCGAGGAAGAACTCGATGCCTTCCTTGCCGAGCACATTGGCGATCTCGTGGGGGTCGCAGATCACGGTCGTGACGCCATAGGGCAGGACGCAGCGGTCGAATTCGTGCGGCGTGACGAGAGAGGATTCGATATGCAGATGCGTATCGATGAAGCCGGGAACGACGATCTTGCCGGAAATGTCGATCTCGGTTTGGCCGCTGTAGTTGCCACAGGTTCCGACGATGCGGTCGCCGCCGATGGCAATGTCCGACTGGACGAGTTCGCCGGTTACGAGATCGAAGAAGCGTCCGCCTTTCAGCACGATGTCGGCCGGCACACGACCCACACCCTGATCAATAAGACGTTCGAGCTTGGTGGTCATGACTACCCTCGCGATGCAATCGATTCCGCGAGTTATAGCGCATCTGCTTGCGGATTCGATGCCCGCAAACGAAACCGGGCGCCATTGGCGCCCGGTCGCATGTTCCATTCGTTCCGATTACTCGGCAGCAACGATCTTGCCGCCTTCCCACTTGTAGAGCGAGAAGCTCTGCGAGGAGAGGTCACCGGTCTCGCCATAGGTGAGCTTGCCAATCGCCGTCGGGATCTGCTCGCCGCCCTTCAAGGCAGTAGCAACGGCTTCTGCATCCTCAGCACTGCCGGCCTTCTCGATGCCGGCCTTCAGGACTTCAACGGCAGCATAGGCGTTGAGGGTGAAGGCTTCGGCCGGGATCTTCTTGGCGGCGAGCGCATCAGCTGCAGCCTTGGAGTCCGGGCTCTTGGTGGCGTCGGAGGCATTGGTGAACAGCGTGCCAGCTGCCGCATCGGTGCCGATCGTCCAGAATTCCGTGTTGGAAAGGCCGTCGCCGCCGATGATCTGGGCATTGACCGAAAGGTCATGCAGCTGACGGGCAAGCAGGCCACCTTCCGGGTGGTAGCCGCCGAAATAGATGAGATCGACCTTCTCAGCCTTGACGCGGGTGGTCAGCGCGGAGAAGTCCTTGTCGCCGGGCGTGATGGAGTCGTTGATGACTTCGGTGATGCCACCAGCGTTCAGCGTTGCCTTGAAGGCGTCGGCGAGACCCTTACCGTAAGCGCCCTTGTCGTTGATGATGGCGACGCGCTTGTCCTTGAAATGTTCGAGAACGTATTTGGCGGCGACTTCGGCCTGCTGGTCGTCCCGGCCGCAGGTGCGCAGAACATTGGTCAGGCCGCGCTTGGTGAGGTCAGGCGCCGTGGCGGTCGGGGTGACCATCAGCACGCCGTTTTCGGCCAGAACGTCAGAAACCGGGATGGCAACGCCCGAGGTGACCGGGCCGACGACGAAGCGGATGCCTTCGCCGACAACCTTGTTCGCAGCAGAAACGCCCTGCTTCGGCTCACCGGCATCGTCAGCGAGTTCGAGCACGACCTTCTCGCCGAGAATGCCGCCGCTCTTGTTGATTTCATCGACGGCGGTCTGCGCGCCGTTCTTTACCTGGTCGCCATAGGCTGCCACCGGACCGGTCAGCGGCGCGATGAGGCCGATGACGATATCCGCATGCGCGAGCGGGGCAAATGCCAGCGAGGCGACCAGCGTCGCCGTCAGAGTCTTCAGGGTCATGTTCTGTCTCCTTGGGTAGGGTCGTCTTCGACCACCGGTTGCTTGTCGCGCAGGCCATTCTTTTGTCAGCGATCCCGTTGGGAGCGTGCCAAGGACGAGGAAAAGCTGCACGATCAATGAGCCCCGCGGCCATATTTGGCTCGCCCGGCGCATGGCAAGATTTCTAGAAATTTCGGTGAGATTCCGCAAGATGATAACAAGATCGGGGCCGATTTCGCCAAATCTGAAAAGATTGCGCCCGATTTTTTGATTTTTCAGTCCATTTCTCGCAATTTTCGGTCTGTCCTGCCCGGCTGATCGGCAGATCACGGCACCCCTGTCAGGGCAATCTCAATCCGCAATTGTCAGAGTTGGGTTCTTCCGGCCCCATACGTTCAGTCGTGCGGACTTGTAGGGCGAAGCTGTCCTCAACAGAGCATATCGGCGGCTGAGGATAAGCCCATATCTGGTCATGGCGCCGCTGACCGCTGTTTTTGCTTTGCTGTTTTAGCGAGTTAACAATTGATTCTGAGAATCCGAGTATAACTACTATTCCCTAGTATATTGTTGCGGTGCAATAAAATATTCGATTTGTCGATTCAGACATATAGCGGGAACAGATATCTGAATGCTCAAGCGTATTGAAGCTAGGCAAGTGCGGACCGGAATGTTTATCGAGATGGTCGAGGGTGTCTGGGACCATCCTCTTCTATCCCGGCGACGGTTCTTACTGCGGCGTGAGAGCGATACGCTGAAGCTCAATGAATGTGCGGATGCAGGTGTCGTGATCAACACCACCAAGGGTATCGATGTCGGAGGTACCTCCCGCAAGATCGAGATCGACATCAAGGCGGCGCGCGAGACCATTCAGAAATCCGTGGAAGTGCTGGAAAATGTCTTCGGCCGGCTGCGGGGCGGAGATGCGATCTCCGTCGACCAGGTCGAGCCGGTAATTTCCTCTGTTTCCAAATCGATGGATGACCATCCTGCCGTCTTCATCAGCGTTACCCGGCTGAAATCCAAGGACGAAGTCACCTTTCTGCATTCCCTTTCTGTCAGTGCCCTGATGATCCTTTTCAGCCGCCACCTCGGACTGGATGAGGAAGTGGTGCAGGCGCTCGGTACGGCGGGGCTGTTGCACGATGTCGGCAAGCTCGAAATTCCGCTCGAAGTGCTCAATAAGGAGGGGCGCCTGAACGAAGACGAGATGCAACTGATCCGCGATCATCCGGAAAAGGGGCATGCGATCCTGGCGCGTCAGGAGGGCATGTCGGAAATTGTTCTCGACGTCTGCCTCAATCATCATGAACGGATCGACGGCAAGGGTTATCCGCGCAAGCTCTCCCATGGCGAAATCAGCCTTCACGCACGCCTTGCGGCGATTTGCGATGTCTATGACGCGGTCACTTCGGCGCGCCCCTACAAGTCAGCGTGGAGCGCGAAAGAGGCGCTGACCTGGATGCTGGCCAACGAAGGACATTTCGATCGCCGGCTCGTCAAAAAGTTTGCCCTCTGCCTTTCGGTCGCCTCCGTCTCCTGAACGTATCCGTTTTGAGGGGCAGGCTGCGGATCTGATCCGCAGCCTGCGTCTTCGTCATTCACGGCTCTCTGAGGCGCGAGGATGAGGGGCCTTGTCTATTGATCCGCGAGCGCAGTTCCCAGGAAATCCGTAACCATGCCGGAAACCTGCCGGTGAATGGCTGCGCGATCGGCGCCGACACCATCCCGGCAGACGATGCTCTCGCCGGGCGCCTCTTTCTCGATCAGTTCGGCGGCGCCAGGTTTGCATGTCTGCATGAAGCTGAAATGCAGCGATCCGGGGATCAGGCTGTAGGTAGTGGTTGCTGGCGGCAGATAGCGGGCAATATAGCCGGAGTCCTTGTTCGTGGCGGCGATGTCCGCCTTGGTTGCCGTCTCCGCATCGACGTCCGCCTGAGCACCCAGCACCATGACGGGGATGTGGATTGCCGCAAGGCTCTCCGGCGTCAGCCCGCGGCCGGGGCCGAGGTCGAGTGCCACGACGGCGCGGATTCTCGTATCGCTGAGATCGGCGGCCAGCGCCGCGCTGGAGGCTGCATCGCGGCCGACACCCAGTGCCTCGAATATCTTGCAATAAATCGGGCTGAATTCAGCCGCGCAATTCCTCGTTACCCTGGCCGCATCGAAGCGTCCGCCCGCCAGTTCGACGACCGTCCAGCCGCCGAGTGAATGGCCGATGGCGGCAATCCGACCGGATGCCACGCCGCCCGTCAGATCGGGATTGCCGAGCAGAGCATCGATCACGCGGCTGAGGTTGCCGGGGCGTTTCCACAGTTCGACGGCGTCGGGTTTCCGCATGTCGAATGTCGTCGTACCCGGATGATCGGGCGCGGCAACGACATAGCCTGCGTCAACGAGGTCGGCGGCAAGCCAGGCGAGGTTGCGCCAGCTGCCGCCGTAACCATGGGAGAGGACGACCAGCGGATGTGGGCCGGTCATGGGTGCGGCATCCCGGATCACGGGCTGACCGATAAAGGCCGGGGTTTCGCCGAGAAGAACCGGCGCGGCGTCGGATGCGGTTGGATACCAGATGCTGACATGAACAGGGCTGTCGCTATTCTTGTCGGCCAGGGTGATTTCACGAAAACCGGTTCCGGCGTGTGCTGCAGGTGCCAGCAGCAGGGCGAGGGAGAGAAGGAAGACGAGTCTTTGCATGGGATCTCCATTGGGGTGATTTGCCCTGTCTGCAGGAAATCCGTCACACCGGAGACCGATAACGCGATCGAGGTCGCCGACATCAAAAAGAAAGGGCGAGGCCGGAGCCTCGCCCTTGAATTCATCCGGGATGATTGCGCTCAGATGTTGTTCTGCAGGATCGTGCGCAGTTTGCCGAAGAGCTCGTCGATGTGCTTCTTCTCGATGATCAGCGGCGGCGAGAGCGCGATGATGTCGCCTGTCGTGCGGATCAGCAGGCCGCTTTCATAGGCCTTGAGGAAGGCCGTGAAGGCGCGCTTGGTCGGCTCGCCGGCAATCGGGTCGAGCTCGATGGCGCCGATGAGACCCGTATTTCTGATGTCGATGACGTTGGGGCAATCCTTCAGCGAATGCAGCGCATCGGCCCAATAGTCGGCGAGTTCGGCTGCGCGCGTCAGCAGGCTTTCTTCCTTGTAGGTGTCGAGCGTTGCAAGGGCTGCTGCCGAAGCGATCGGGTTACCCGAATAGGTATAACCGTGGAAGAACTCGATCATATGCTCGGGGCCGTTCATGAAGGCATCGTGGATTTCCGAGGTCACGAAGACGGCGCCCATCGGGATGACGCCGTTGGTCAGGCCCTTGGCGGCGGTGATCATGTCGGGCTTCACGTCGTAATACTGGGCCGCGAAGGGAGCACCGAGGCGGCCGAAGCCGGTGATGACTTCGTCGAAGATCAGCAGGATGCCGTGCTTAGTGCAGATTTCGCGCAGTTTCTGCAGGTAGCCCTTCGGCGGAATGAGCACGCCGGTGGAGCCGGCGACCGGCTCGACGATGACGGCGGCGACCGTGGAGGCGTCATGCAGGGTGACGATGCGCTCGAGTTCAGTGGCGAGATCGCCGCCAATTTCAGGCTCGCCGCGGGTGAAATTGTTCTTTCCGGGCAGGTGGGTATGCGGCATGTGGTCGACGCCGGTCAAAAGCGTGCCGAACATCTTGCGATTGGTGACGATGCCGCCGACGGAGATGCCGCCGAAGTTGACGCCGTGATAGCCGCGCTCGCGGCCGATCAGGCGGAAGCGTGAGCCATTGCCCTTCACGCGGTGATAGGCAAGCGCCACCTTGAGCGCCGTTTCCACCGATTCAGAACCGGAATTGGTGTAGAGGACGTGATCCAATCCCTCGGGGGCGATGTCGACCAAGCGGTTGGCGAGTTCAAAGGCCTTGGGGTGACCGAGCTGGAAAGCGGGGGCGTAATCGAGTTCGCCCGCCTGCTCGCGGATCGCTTCGGTGATCTTCGGGCGGCAGTGTCCGGCATTCACGCACCAGAGGCCAGCCGTACCATCCAGAACCTGACGTCCGTCATGGGTCTGGTAGTACATATCCTTCGCACTCACGAAGAGGCGCGGTTCCTTCTTGAACTGGCGGTTTGCGGTAAAGGGCATCCAAAAGGCGCGAAGGTCGTTTGGCGTTGCATTCAGGCGGTTGGACATGCTGTTCTCCTGGCCGTTGGGGAGGCCATCCCGTTCAAGGCTTGGCGCCGTTTATTTTTACTGCCCGGTCAAATTATCAGCGCCGGGCAAGGCGTCAAGCCGAAGAAGCGCCGCCAAATGCCGTTCCCGAGACGCTTGAAGCGTCATCAATCCTTCGCTGGGCATTGCTACAGAAATCGATGGCCGCAATGGCCAAGGGCATTTCATTCATTTCCTTGAAATTCAACCGTTTTTACCGGAGGTAGTCATGACGGACCGCCAGAAAACCAGGCCGCGCCCCAATCCGCGGCGTGCATTTGCGCCGAGCTACGGCACCATTCTCGAAGAAGGCGTTCGTCGCCGTACCATTCTGAAAGGCTTCATCGCAGCCATGGGCGCGGCCGCCTTTGCGCCGGCTTTTGAAGCCACCAAGGCAGAAGCTGCCGAGTCGACGCTCACTTTCCCAGAACTGAAGCGCGTGCGCGACACGGCCGACCACTGGCCCGAAGGCTACGAGCGCCAAATCCTCATTCGCTGGGGCGATGCACTCTTTGCCGACAGCCCGGAATTCGACGTGGCCAAGCTCAACGGCAAGGCCGCCGAACGCCAGTTCGGCTACAATAACGACTTCACGCAGTTCCTGCCATTGCCCTGGGGCGAGAAGAGCTCGGACCACGGCCTGATGGTCGTCAGCCACGAATATGCGACGCCCTTCCTGATGTTCCCGGGCCTGACGGCGGAGAATTATCGCGAGAAGCTGACCGAGGACCAGATCCGTGCGGTCATGGCCGCTGTCGGCGTCTCCGTCTTTGAGGTGCGCAAGGACGGCAATCAGTGGCAGGTGGTCAAGGACGGCAAATATAATCGCCGCATCCACATGAGCACGGAAATCGGCATTTCCGGCCCGGCTGCCGGTGACGACCGCCTCAAGACCAAGGCCGATCCGACCGGTACGGTCGTCTTCGGCACGATCTCGAACTGCAATGGCGGCATCACGCCCTGGGGCACGATGCTCTCAGGTGAAGAAGGCGCAATGGACGTCTTTGCCGGCGACTATAAAAAGCTCCCGAACCAGGAACTGGTCGAGCGCCAGGGCTGGGACGAGGATGAGAACGACATCTATTCCGTCAGCCGCGTCGAACCGCGCTTCAAGTTCGAGGAAGAGCCGAACGAATGGATGCGTTTCGACTGGGTCGTCGAAATCGATCCCTTCGATCCCTCGGCAAAGCCGGTCAAGCGTACATCGCTCGGCCGCATGACACATGAAGGCGCACAGTGTTGCGTGGCGCCGGATGGCCGCGTCGTGGTCTTCATGGGCGATGATGACGATTTCGAATATATCTATCGCTTCGTCACCCGCGATCCGTGGAACCCTGACGATCGTGCCGCCAACAAGGACCTGCTCGACCACGGCACGCTGTCGGTCGCCAAGTTCGAGAGCGACGGCACGATGCGCTGGATCCCGCTCGTTGCCGGCGAAGGCCCGCTGACGGCGGAAGCCGGTTTCAAGACGCAGGCCGATGTGGTCCTCGCAACGCGCGCTGCGGCCGATCTCGTCAGTGCGACACCGATGGACGGCCCGGAAGGTTTCATCCCGCATCTCGGCACCGGCAAGCTCTATGTTGCCATGACGGAGAATGAGGACCGCCTGCCGAAGGGCCAGGGTGACGACGAGAAGGAACAGGTCAACGTTGCCAATCCGCGTGGCCCCAATCCGCATGGGCACCTGCTGGAACTCGTAACCCCCGGCGGTCCGGACAAGCCTGACTACGCAGCCGAGAGCTTCAAATGGGATGTCTTCGTCCTTTGCGGAGATCCGGCAAAGCCCGAAGACCAGGCGATGTTCCATCCGGCGACCACTTCGGCCGGATGGTTTACTGATCCTGATAATCTTGCCGTCGATCCGGCAGGTCGTCTTTGGGTGACGACCGACGGTCCGCCGCCGGAAGGCATCGCCGATTCCGTCTATGTGATGGATACAGAAGGTCCGGGCCGCGCGCTGCCGAAGCTCATCTATATCGCGCCCGTCGGTTCGGAGACCTGCTCTCCGACCTTCACCTCTGATGGTTCCAGCGTCTTCCTCTCGGTCCAACATCCGGGCGAATTGCGCATGGCCGACAACGAGGATGCGACTTCGATGGAAGATGCCGGCACCAGCTGGCCGGACTTCAAGCCGGGCGTACCGGCCCGTCCGTCGCTTGTCGTGCTGACGCGCAGCAAGAACGGAGTGGTGGGCAGCTAAGCCCGCTTCTCCAACCAAACAAGGCCGGCAATTCTTGCGAATTGCCGGCCTCTAAGGCTTCACGTGCTGAAAATAGCATAAGCAGCGTCCGCGGAAACATCTCCTTGAACGTTGCTCAGACTGACATCATGTCAGCGCTAACATCAGGCTGCAGACCTGCTCCGGTTCTGAGCCACGTAGATATCCTCGAGTGTTGCAAGGATCTTCATGACCGGCTCGGAGTTGCTGGAATAGTAGATCGTCTGTGCATCACGACGGGTCTTGACCAGCTTCTGAGCGCGCAATTTCGACAGATGCTGGGAGAGGGCCGACTGGCTCAGGCCAACCTGGGTAGCGAGAACGCCGACAGGCACTTCTCCCTTTACCAGGCTGGTGAGGATCAGCAAACGCTTGGGGTTGGCCATGGCCGATAATAAAGCTGCCGCCACATTGGTGTGCTCGGCCAAATCAGAGGTTTCCATATTTTCTTCTTCCTAATGCGAAACGTACATCATCCGTACAGGCACAGGCCGTCAGACGGTTCTTTGACTGACGGCGAAAACTAGCAATTGGGTTTGAAGATTGTATATACCTAAATTTAAGGTATCAGGTATGCTATTTTAGATATGTTTGAACAAATGTGATCCAAATCCTCAGCGGGTATATCGAACTCGCAACGCAACAATAAGTCACCTGAAATCATATCAAAACCGGCGGAATCGACACCGCTTATGCGCCAGGGACCTGCTTCCGGAGCCTTTAGCCTCAATGTCAGCGCTGACATCAGGTCCGGATGGCGCGCTATTAAATCTTGCACTGCGGCGTCAGCTTTTTCCGCGATGTCATCATTTGCCGCGGAGGGAATCACGAGATCACTGCCGTCCAAAATGTATGCACGACCGAAGCCGCCATTGAGGCTCGCCGATTGCGGGACAAGGCGGAAGAAGCGGAAATCCGGGAAGTCGATATAGAGGTTCGCCTTTGGGTGACGTGCGAGAAAGCGGCTGCGGATGCGCGTATGAAGGAGCGTATCCCGCTCCACCCGTTCCGCACGGCACTGGGTCGTCAACCGCGCATGGGCAAGCGGATCGCCCTTGCCGGGCTCGCCGGTCAGGAGCGAGGCTCTGGTATCGGCGGCAAGTGCTTTCGTGTGGGTCGAGAGCGCGGAAACGAGAATGACTGGAACGCCGTCTATGTCGGTGCCGAGGAGAACCCGGCTTGCGAAGGGAAAGCCGGTTTCAGGATCGAGAACGGCGAGAGCCGCATAGCGGGCAGAGCGCAAGAGGGTGCGCGCCAGCTTGCGGGCCTCGTCGTCGGTTTCGTGAAGCGTAGAGGATGGCTCTTTCATATCCGCGTTGTCGCAAAGCGGAGTGGAAGGATCAAGTCTAAAGCGTGGCGTGATCTCCGAGATTTGCTCGCCGCGCTTCAGTGCTTTGTTTTCGGTGCCGTATCGCCAACCTGTTTCAGGCCTTGCGCCTGTGCCGGGTGAGGCCGGTGACGACATCCTGCGCCGAGATAGTGCCAACGATCTGGCCGTTGTCGACGACACCGATACTGCCGGGCTGCCGGGCGAGGGCATCGAGGACATCGACGAGCGGCGTCGTGGGGCGCGCGGTGGCGCTGACCGACATGCCGATTGCCGCCTCGCCAAGCCCGGGCTGCATGATGTCAGAGGCCATCAGCATGTTGATCGGGTTCATGTTCTGCACGAAATCGGCGACATATTGATCGGCCGGGTTCTTGACGATCTCCTGTGGCGTTCCGCACTGGATGATCCTTCCGCCCTCCATAATGGCGATGCGGTTGCCGATGCGGAAGGCCTCGTCGAGATCGTGGCTGACGAAGAGAATGGTCTTCTTCAGTCGCCGCTGGAATTCCAGCAATTCGTCCTGCAGTCGCGTGCGGATCAGCGGATCAAGTGCCGAGAACGGCTCGTCCATCAGGAGGATCGGGGCGCCGGTGGCAAATGCGCGGGCAAGGCCGACGCGCTGCTGCATGCCGCCGGAGAGTTCGTTGACCTTGCGGTCCGCCCATTTCGTCAGGTTGACGAGTTCGAGTTGCTCGCCGACCCGGCTCTTGCGTTCGGCTTCCCGTACGCCCGAGAGTTCGAGGCCGAAGCCGACATTCTCCGCGACTGTGCGCCAGGGCAGAAGGGCGAACTGCTGGAACACCATGGAAACCGTATGCGTGCGCAGGTCGCGCAGCGCCTTGGCATTGCATCTGTAGGGGTTTACCAGTCCCGTTGCCGCCGAGACGGCGACGTCGCCGCGCACGACGGGGGCGAGTCCGTTGACGGCGCGCAAGAGCGTGGACTTGCCGGAGCCTGAAAGGCCCATCAGCACGAGGATTTCGCCTTCCTGGATCGTCAGCGAGGCATTGGCGACACCGAGAACGAGGCCGGTCTCAGCGCTGATCTCGTCGCGTGAGCGACCTTGATCGACCATCGCGAGCCCAATTTCCGGCCGGTCGCCGAAGATGATGCTGACGTCCTTGAAACTGACCGCGGTCATGCGCCGTCTCCTTCGCCTGCGGTGCGGAACATGCGGTCCAGAATGATTGCCAGGATAACGATGCAGAAGCCTGCCTCAAAACCCTTGGCAATATTGACGGTGTTCAGGGCACGTACCACCGGTACGCCGAGACCGGGAGCGCCGACGAGGGCGGCGATGACGACCATCGAGAGGGAGAGCATGATGGTCTGTGTCAGGCCGGCCATGATCTGCGGCGTCGCGAAGGGCAGCTCTACCTTGCGCAGAACCTGCATCGGCGTTGCGCCGAAGGCGACGGCTGCTTCGACGAGGGAGGGGGGCGTCGAGATGATACCGAGGCGGGTGAGGCGGATGGGAGCGGGGATGGCGAAGATGACGGTTGCAATCAGGCCCGGCACCATGCCGAGGCCGAAAAGGATAAGCGCTGGAATCAGATAGACGAAAGTCGGAATGGTCTGCATGAGGTCCAGGACGGGCCGCATGGCGGCATAGATCCAGGCGCGGCGGGCAGCCGCAATGCCGAGCGGAATGCCGATCACCATGCTGACGAAAGTTGCGGCGAGCACGAGCGCCAGCGTTTCCGTCGTCTCCTTCCAGTAGCCCTGATTCATGATGAGCAGCAGCCCAAGACAGGTGAAGACCGCTACTGCAATCGACCGGCGCAGCCACCAGGCGAGGAGACTGATCGCAAGGACCGCAACCAGCGGATTGGGCGTCTGCAGCACGAAAAGCAAGGCATTGATGACGTGCGACAACAGGGCGGAGAGTTGGTTGAAAAACCATTCGCCGTTCGATGTCAGCCAATCGACAAAGGACTTAGCCCAGGGGCCAATGGGAATTTTAGCGTCGGTGATCCAATTCACGAGGCGCGCCTGTCTTTTGAGAACGAAGATCGGGATGAAAACGAAAACGGGGCGGCAGACCCGCCCCGTTCATTTCATCAGAGGCCGAGGCCGGACTTGACGGCTGCGAGGCCGTCGCTGCTGCCATCGCGCGTCTTGACGCCGGCGAGCCAGGGCTCGACCGCGGACGGATTGGCCTTCAGCCATTCGCCCGCTGCCTTTTCCGGATCTTCGCCCTCATTCAGGATCTTGTTCATGATCTCGTTCTCCATCTTCAGGGAGAACTTGAGATTCTTGACCAGCGTCCCGACGTTCGGGCACTCGCCGAGATAGCCGGCACGAACGTTGGTATAGACTTCGGCGCCGCCGAAATTCGGTCCGAACGTGTCGTCGCCACCCGACAGATAGGTCATCTTGAAGTTGGTATTCATCGGATGCGGTTCCCAGCCGAGGAAGACGATGGGCTTGCCTTCCTTCTCGGCGCGGGCGACCTGCGCCAGCATGCCCTGCTCGGAGGATTCGACGAGCTCCATGGCCTTCATGCCGAAGGTGTCCTTGTCGATCATGTCGATGACATGGCGGTTGCCGTCGTTGCCGGGCTCGATGCCGTAGATCTTGCCGTCGAGATCGTCCTTGTGAGCGGCAATATCCTTGAAGTCCTTGATGCCGAGTTCGGCGCCCTTGGCATTGGTCGCCAGCGTATATTTGGCGCCAACGAGGTTCGGACCGTAGGATTCGACCGACTTGTCGTCCAGATAGGGCTGGATATCGGCCTTCTGGGACTGCATCCAGTTGCCGAGGAAGACGTCGATGTCCTTGTTCTTCATCGAGGTATAGGTGACCGGCAGGGAGAGAACCTTGATATCGGCCTCATAACCGAGCTTCTTCAGAAGCAGGGAAGCGGTCGCAGTGGTCGAGGTGACGTCCGTCCAGCCGATGTCCGAGAGATGGACGGTGGAGCAGCTTTCAGGATCTGCGGAGAAAGCAGCGGTCGCGACAGAGAGCGCGGCGACTGCAGTTGCGGTGACGAGTTTGAATGCGCTTGTTGTTTTCATTTTAGACTCCCAGTCTTACGTTCCCAAGCCAACCATCAATAGACCAGTTTTACAAGCGATCTCGGCGCGTTTGCGGCGTTCCGGACTATATGATTGCGACGCTCCGGCGTTTTTTGAGAAAGCTTGAATTTCAAGGCTTTTGGCGATTTCGCCGCCTGGATTTCCTGTGATTATCGATTTCTTGGGGCTTTTCTTTGCGTTCTCCAGCTTCCAAGAAGCCAGATAAGGAGAATTCGATGGCAAAGCTCTATTTCAACTACTCGACGATGAATGCCGGCAAGTCGACCATGCTGCTGCAGGCCTCCTACAATTACCACGAGCGCGGCATGCGCACGGTTCTCCTGATCGCGGCCTTCGACGATCGGGTCGGGCGGGGTGTCATCGGTTCGCGCATCGGGCTCGAGGCAGAGGCAATCCCCTTCGAAGGCGACAGCGATCTCTATGCGCTGGTGCGCAAACTCAGCAGTGAAGGGCAGGCGATCTCCTGCGTCTTCGTCGACGAGGCACATTTCATGACCCGCGATCACATCTGGCAGCTTGCCCGCGTGGTCGACAGGCTTGGCATACCCGTCATGGTCTACGGCCTGAGAACGGATTTCCAGGGCAAGCTCTTCCCGGCCTCTCAGGAACTCCTGGCAATCGCCGACGAGATGCGGGAGGTGCGGACCATTTGCCATTGCGGGCGCAAGGCCACCATGGTGGTGCGGCTCGATGCGGAGGGCAAGGTGCTGCACGAAGGCGCACAGATCGATGTCGGGGGGAACGAGAAATATGTTTCGCTGTGTCGCCGCCATTGGGATGACGCGATGAACGGCGAATGGATTGCCGAGCCGGTCTGAGCAGGCAAAGGCCTGTTTTCTTCGGCGATGCAAATGACTAATCTGCAATCCGTAGATTCCCTGGAGTGCCCGGTGCGCAAGAGCCCGCCCTTCGACAGCCAGTATGATGCCGCCCGCGACCTTGCCGAGGCCATGGGCGGGGAGGCGGACTATTGTGCCGCTTGCATCGCAGGCTTCGATGGTGACGGGCAGCGCTCGTCCGATGAGCTTTTCCTGGAGCAGAATGCGCGATTCCAGGCCTTCTTAACCGACAGTTCCACGCTTGATGTGCTGCTTGCGGAACTCGTCTTCTCGCTCGACCAGTTCACTGCCAAAGTCTCGGCGGACCTCGACAGTTTTCGCGGATTGACGCGGCGCGAAAAGATCGCCGGCTGGTTTTCCCGACAGCGCATGTGGCGTATGCACAGCGCGCGGGTGCGCGAGGCACCGGTCGTGGAGCAACTGCTCGATCTCCTGGCGAAATCCGATCTGTTGGCAACGCTGCTCAAGGACCAGAGGCAATCGCTTGTCGAGCGTCACAAGAGCGCCGAACTGAGCCTCGTCGACATTGTCGAGCACCGGCGACGACTCGTCGACGAGATTGATATTGCGCGAATGCGGATGAAGGAGCTCAACGCCAAGGCATTGAACGCACAGGGTCGCATCGGCGTCTACGGCAACAAGGCGCATTGGGAGCAGATGGAGGCGGAGCGCCTCGCGCTGAAAGCGGAGGCAGAGCGCATTTCCGTCGAGGAACATGCGATGCGCGACGAAAGCCAGCGGCGCGAACGCTTCATCGGCATGTTCCAGACCTTCGTCGACAGATTGAATGGCCGTATCGCCGGCTGCAATGCGCTCATCCGCAAGCTTTCGGTCGATACGGAGGAGCGGCTCGTCATCTACCAGGCACAGGTCGACACCGACCGTCCGGGCATGAAAGTAAGGATCAAGCCGGAGCTTTTCCCAAATATCGCCGCATCCATAGCGCTTTTCGAAAAGGGCATGCTGGTGCCTCAGGATCTGGTCCAGCGAAAGAGCCGCGCAGACCAGGACTTTGCCCGCAAATTTCCGGCCTATGCCGATGAGCCCTCGGATGCACCGTTGATCGACGTGGTGCGAAAATCTCCCGTATTCGGCCTCGGTTTCTTGCGTTCGCTGCGTTCCTGACAGGGTGGCGAGGGCAGGCTGCCGTCCCTGACAGATCGCGTGCCATCGGCCGAAATATCCTTGTCTGTTGTTGTACTTGAGCGATCGAGCGCATATGTGGTGGGTAGGGATACCCTCATTTCGCCGCCTGACAGGAGACGACGATGTTCGACCGGATTGCCGGTTTTTTCAGACTGATCGGCCAGACGATCGGCCGCTGGGTTCGCCTTTTTGCCGCCTGGGCCTTCTGGCCCTTCCTGGCCGCGCACGGATGGTATGCGCGGCGGACTTGGGCGATCCGGCTGCCGATAATCGGCTTTCTCGCACTTCTCGTCGTCCTCTATGGCTATTTCATCTGGCAGACGCAGGTCTGGTCGAATTTCAACACGAACTTTGTCGACCAGTATCGTCTTTCGGATCGAAAGGTGCCGGCAGGGCAGGAAATTCCGACGGCGGACGGGACTGCTGCCAAGAGCTGCCAGCGTTCGGCAATCGTCGATGTCGCTGCCGATCTGACGGATTTCAACGTCAACCAGAATGCCTGGATTTCGTCGATGGTGCTCTACAAGATGGGCTTCTTCGGCATCGATTGGGATCACACGCCCTTTCTCGACAACAAGGCATCCTTCCAGCGCGGCATCAATCAGGCCGTTCGCCGTACGTCCGTGGAACTGGTGGATACGCTGGGGCGCGTACGCGGTACGTCCGGCATAAATAGCGATCTGCAGAATGCGCGCGGCAATCTGCAGTTCGATGAATATAGCTGGTATTTCGGCCTGAACCCGTTCGGACCGAAGACACCGACGCCGGCCTATTATCGCACGGCGATTGATAGCCTGCGGAAATTCAATACGGATCTGGCTGCCTGCAATGCCGTTTTCGACGGTCGCGCCGACAACCTCATCCAGTTCATCGACCGTATCGCCAACGATCTCGGCAGCACATCCGACATGCTGGCCGAACGCTCGGAAAATCATGATCGCGGCTGGTTCGACACGCGTGCTGACGACCGATTCTGGTTCGCATATGGTCAGCTCTACGCTTATTACGCGATTTTGTCGGCCGCACAGGCAGACTTCTCTCAGGTTGTGTCGGAGCGAAATCTCGGCGCCATCTGGTCGGGTACGACACGCCAGTTCCAGGCAGCACTTCGCATCCAGCCGGCGATCATTTCCAACGGACGTGAAGACGGCTGGATCATGCCGAGCCACCTCGCCACGATGGGCTTCTACATATTGAGGGTGCGTTCGAATCTCGTTGAAATTCGCTCGGTATTGGACCGCTAGAGCGCGGAACGTCCATTCGGACGCACGGCAGATGCCCTGGCTTCTTAGCCGCTAAGCAGGATCGCCGTTGTCTTCGAAGCCGAGGATGCGCAGCTTCTCGACGAATTCATAGGTGATGCCGACGATGCCGCCGCCGCTGGCATCGTCGCGGAACTGCCCGACGGAGCGCACCATCTTGTAGCCGCCGAGCCCGTTGTCGACGCGATAGACATAGTGGAAGCCGACACGGTGAAGGCTCGCCTGCTCGAAGGTTTCGGCGATCAGTAGCCGGTCTTCCTGATGGATGCGCGACATGAGTTCGGTCAGGTTGACCGGACCTTCGCTGTAGGGAAGATCGAAAATCTCATGTACGTCTTCGCTGGCGAAGAAATGTCCGGTCTCGATGTTCATCCGCCAGAAGCCGAAGAGGCGGTAGGCCGCGAACATGGTGAGCGCTTCGGCATCTGTCACACCAATGTGGGCACGCGATTGCAGCCGATGTTCGACGGCCGGCTGTTCGAAACGAAGAGGCACGGTTTCCCCCTGATTGGGATGACGCGCTGATTCTCTTCTGATTCCTCAGTTGATCAGCTTCAATCGGATGGCTTTTGCTACCAACTGAGTGCGGTTGACGCAATCGAGTTTTTTAATTGCGTTGGTCATATAGGCATTTACCGTGTGATCCGAGAGCGCCAGGATCTGGCCGATCTCGATCGAGGTCTTGCCTTGCGCGGTCCATCGCACGACCTCAAGCTCGCGTGCCGAGAGCGCGTTGTGGGAGCTCTCCTCATTGCGCTTGACCGTATTGTAGGTGTCGAGGGCGTAGAGAATAATCATCGCGAGTTCATTGATCTCGCTCTGTCCAAGGGATGCGCGTTCGCCACCGAACCAGAAGACGAGGCGCTGTCCATCCCCGGAGTTGACGGGCATCGCGATACCGGCGGTCATGCCATGCTGCAGCATCAAATTCCTGATGCCGGCCGGGAAAGACTGGGCATGGGCGGGATCGTTGAGATGCCAGACCTGCGGCACCGCCGATTCTCTCATGCGCGCGGCGAAGGGACATGCCCGCAACATATGTCCACGATCGAAATCCCTGATGTAGGAAACCGGGAGCGAGCTCTCGATGATCAGTGGTTTGAGCAGCAAATCTTCTTTCGCCGGGGCGTTCAGCAGAGTGATATGCTCAAAACCGAATGCGGCTGCCACCCTTCCAAGCGCTTGCCCGAACAGGCCGCGCGTGCGGGCCACTGCCAATTCGCTCGATAGCAATGACTGCCTTTCAGAGGTAGTCATGTAAGACATTATGTGCCCCCGCAGGTCCCCATGTTACCGCTATCAAATACGTAAATACGCGGGCATGCTAGCCCTAATTGACTTAGCACACACTGATTAATTCATTTTCTGAAAAATTAACCAGCGAAAAACGCGCCTAAGTTGATTTACCGCCTATACGGGTAGAAGCGCCGTCCCTTTCACTTCCTCCATGACCGCATAGGTGTGTGTCTCGCGTACGCCGGGGAGGGAAAGAATCACTTCCGAGAGGAATTGGCGATAAGCATCCATCCCCGCCATGCGCGCCTTTACAAGATAGTCGAATCCTCCCGCGACCATATGACATTCCATCACGTCGTCGCTGCGTTTTACTGCCGCAGCAAATGCGTCGAAAACATCAGGCGTGGTGCGGTCAAGTTTAACCTGTACAAAGACGAGGAGGCTGCGGCCGAGTTTTTCCGGTGAAAGGATTGCCATATAGCCCGTGATATAACCGTCCCGGCTCAGTCGCTTGACGCGCTCGGCAGTGGCCGTGGGAGACAGGTTGACGCGTTCAGCGAGCTCTATGTTGGAAAGCCGCCCTTCCTTCTGCAGTGCGCGGAGAATCTTGCGGTCAAGACGGTCGAGTTCTTTCATTTTTCGCGGCCTTTCAGGCGGTCGGTAGGCGAAGATCGTGTTGGTCGGCCTCAGTTTAGTGAAAAACACCACGAATGAACAGCTATGTTGCCGAAATCACGGAGAACACTACATGCCGACCCAGATTTCCACGCCTTTTGCCCTGTTCAACGCTCCATTTGCCGGTGACGATGACCGACTGCTGCATGGTTTTGCTGAAGGCCTGCGCTTTTCGGCCTCCCAGGACGGGGCGATCGACAAGCGCGCCGGCGGCATGATCGAGGCGATCCGCGGCAATTCCGGATCGATCGGCGGCGTGGAGGACTTCCTCAGGGAATACGGGCTTTCCACCAAGGAGGGCCTGGCACTGATGGTGCTTGCCGAAGCGCTGCTGCGCGTACCCGATGCGCTGACGCAGGACAAGCTGATCGAGGACAAGCTGAAGGAAGGCGGCTGGAGCGAGCATGAGGGCAAGGCCGACAGCTGGTTCGTTTCCGCTTCGGCCTGGGCACTTGGCCTTTCGGCCCGCATCATCAGGCCCGGCGAAACGCCTGAAGGTGTGGTGCGGGGTCTTGTCAAACGCATGGGCCTGCCGACCGTCCGCAACGCCACCAAGCAGGCCATGCGTTTCCTCGGTCATCATTTCGTGCTTGGCGAGACGATCAAGGACGCGCTGAACCGCGCTGCCAAGAGTGAGGAAAAGGGCTATCGCCATTCCTTCGACATGCTGGGCGAGGGTGCCCGCACCGCCGAAGACGCCAAGCGTTACTGGCAATCCTATGCGATGGCGATCGAGGCGATCGGCGGCTGGATGGCGAAGAACGGCAAGGGCAAGGATCTGCCCGACCGCATGGGTATTTCCGTCAAGCTTTCGGCGCTGCATCCACGTTATCTCGCCACGCATCGCGACCGGGTGATGAAGGAGCTGGTGCCGGATCTCCTGAAGCTCGCGCAGATGGCGAAGGCGCATCAGCTCAATTTCACCATCGACGCCGAAGAGGCCGACCGGCTGGAGCTTTCGCTGGACGTGATCGCCGCCGTCTTTTCCGATCCGTCGCTCGCCGGCTGGGATGGTTTCGGCCTGGCTATCCAAGCCTATCAGAAGCGTGCAGTTGCCGTGATCGACTATATCGACCAACTCTGCGCAAAGCTCGGGCGCCGCATGATGGTGCGTCTCGTCAAGGGCGCCTACTGGGATACCGAGGTGAAGCGCGCCCAGGAGCGCGGGCTTGATGATTATCCGGTCTGGACACGCAAGCAGGCGACGGACCTTTCCTACCTTGCCTGTGCGCAGCACATGCTTGCCAAACGGGCGCGCATCTTTCCGCAATTTGCCACGCATAACGCGCTGACGGTTTCCACCATTCTCGAGCTTGCGGGCAATGATCGCTCCGGCTTCGAGTTCCAGCGCCTGCATGGCATGGGCGAGAGCCTCTACAATCATCTTCTTGATACCAACGACCGCATCGCCTGCCGCATCTATGCGCCGGTCGGCGGTTATCGCGACCTACTCGCCTATCTCGTCCGACGTCTGCTCGAAAATGGCGCCAACTCTTCCTTCGTCGCCATGGCCGGCGACAAGAACGTGCCGATCAAGGCGCTGCTGGAGCGTCCGGTGGACAAGCTCGAATTCGATGTCGGGGCCAGCGCGCGCAACAGCAAGATTCCGTTGCCATTGCAGCTCTATGGCAAGCGCAAGAACAGTGCGGGGCTGGAATTCGGCCATCGCGCGACGCTCGAGAGGCTGATGGGCAATATCGGCAAGGGCATTGCTGCCATTTCCGCCACGCCGCTGATCCCCGGCGTCGCTGCCAGCGGTTCCGACGTTTCCGTGGTTTCGCCCTCCAATCATTCGAAGACCGTCGGTTCGGTGCGCAATGCCACCGCAGCCGATATCGACAAGGCTTTTGCGATTGCGGCCAAGGGCTTCAAGACATGGTCGCGGCGCTCCGTCGAGGAACGTGCATCGGCACTGGAGCGCATGGCCGACCTCATGGAGGAAAACCGCGACAGGCTGCTGGTGCTTCTGGCAGCTGAGGCCGGCAAGACGCTCGATGACGGTGTGGCCGAAGTACGCGAAGCCGTGGATTTCTGCCGCTACTATGCCGATGAGGCACGCCGGCTGTTTGGCACTGTCACGAAGATGCCGGGGCCGACCGGTGAGGACAATCGCTACCTCTGGCGCGGGCGTGGCGTCTTTGCCTGCATCTCGCCCTGGAACTTCCCTCTGGCGATCTTCCTCGGGCAGGTTTCGGCAGCCCTCGTGTCCGGCAATGCCGTGCTCGCAAAGCCGGCGCCGCAGACCCCTCTCATTGCCTATGAGGCGGTCAAGCTGTTCCACAAAGCCGGCGTGCCGGAAGATGCGCTGCTTTTCGTGCCCGGCGGTCCCGATGTCGGTGCTGCGATCACGGCACATGCAGCCCTTGCCGGTGTGGCTTTCACCGGGTCGACGAAGACGGCCTGGGCGATCAACCGTGCGCTCGCCGCCAAGGATGGGCCGATCGTGCCGCTGATTGCCGAAACCGGTGGGCTCAATGCCATGGTGGTCGATGCGACGGCTCTCGGTGAGCAGGTGGCTGACGACGTGGTCCTCTCGGCCTTCCGTTCTGCCGGTCAGCGCTGCTCGGCACTGCGCCTGCTCTTCCTGCAGGAGGATGTGGCCGAGCACATGACGAAGATGATCGAAGGCGCGGCGCGCGAACTGCAGCTCGGTGACCCCGCACTCGAAACCACCGATGTCGGCCCGATCATCGACGACAAGCAGAAGGCTATGCTGGAGGCCCATGTCGCCGACATGCAGAAGACGCAGAAGGTGCGTTTTGCCGGCAAGGCGCCTGCGGGCGGCAGCTTCTTTGCGCCGCATATCGTCGAGCTCGACAAGGCTGCCGCGCTGACCAAGGAGGTCTTCGGTCCGGTTCTGCACATCGTCAGATGGAAGGCGAAGGAATTGCCGAAAGTGTTGCAGGAGATCCAGGCTTCCGGCTACGGCCTGACGCTCGGCATCCACAGCCGTATCGAATCCACGATCCGCACCGTCACCGATGCGCTCGATACCGGCAATATCTATGTCAACCGCAACATGATCGGCGCCGTTGTCGGCACCCAGCCGTTTGGTGGCTCTAGCCTTTCCGGCACCGGCTTCAAGGCTGGCGGTCCGGCCTATCTGCAGCGTTTTGCGCTGGAACAGGTGATCTCGGTAAACACCGCCGCGGCTGGTGGCAATGCCAGCCTGATCGCGATGGGCGAATGAAGTAATGAAATGGCAGCAAGTCTGTGGGAACCCCGCTTGCTGCCGTTCAAACCAATTGCTAAGCGTATGATCGGATGCAACTGAGGCAATCTACTCGTGCGCTTTGCAATTTTCCTTTCCGTAAAGTATCTGTTTTCTCGAATAATACTTGCTTTAGTTCTTTCCAGCCTTCCAATTGCGCTATTGCAGGCCGCAGAGCAGAAGCAGCCGGAACATCCACCGATGAGCTTCGTCATCGTGCATAAATCTGTCTGCAAGCAAGACTGTCCGGAATGGATTTCGGCAGAGGGGCGCATAACCTCCGACACACCTGCCCAAATGAGAAAAATTCTCAGGAAGATCGGGAATCGGAAATTGCCGATCGTGTTCCGTTCCGAAGGTGGGGATGTGAATGCCGCCTATGTAATGGGACGAATGATTCGCAAGGCTGGGCTGGAATCGGCGGTCGGTGGTACGCGGCTGGAAGGCTGTCCGCCTGAGGATTTGCGTTGCGCGGCTGCCATCGGCCGGAATGGCGCTGCAGCTGGATCCACCTATTCGTATGGCGCATATTGCGTTTCTGCGTGCCCGCTGGCTTTGGCGGGCGGCACGACGCGAGTCTCGTCTCAATGGGCCTATATCGGCGTCCATCAGATCACGACCGTCTACAACAAGATGCGCGTCTCCTATCGCATCGAATACAAGATGGTGAATGGGAAGAAGCAGGAAGTTTCCCGTAAGGAGATTGGCCGCAAAGTTACCGGGCAGAGCAGTTCCACCAAGCTCGGCAAAAAAGCTAGCGCGACCCTGAAGGCGTATCTGAAAGAGATGGGGGTCAGCGATGACATCGTTGACCTGATGATGAGCGCCACACCCGACAGCATGGCGATGGTCGTGCCGACTGAAGCACTTCGGACAGGTCTGATCACAGATATGCTGGCTTACAATGAATGGCCCGGCATGCCGCTCTGCGCGCAGGACGCAGCGGCCGATGCCGCATGCTATCGCCATCCGGCGCCCAAAGCTGCTGTGCCTGAGCCGCCCGTGAAGAGTGCGACCGTATCCCCAAGCTATCCTGCGCCTAAAACCCATCCGATGGACTTCCTCCTGATGTACAAAGGCAATTGCCAGGAAGAATGCACGCAGTGGATCTCGGCGGATGGCGACATCATGCCGGATACACCGGCTCAGCTGGAAGCGATCTTGAAGACACTCGGCGACAGAAAGTTGCCGGTCGTCTTTCAGTCCTTTGGTGGCGACAAGGATGCAGCTTTCGCAATGGGACGTATGATCCGCGCTGCGGGCCTCGATACGTCAATTGGCAGAACGCGCCTGCCGAATTGTCCGATGCAGGATCCGCGTTGTACCGCGAGCATGGCCAAAAGCGGGCCGACCGAGGGGGAAGTCTTTGCCGGTGGGGCGTACTGTTTTTCGAGCTGCACCATTGCCTTTATGGGCGGAACGTCGCGGCTCGTGGGACGAACTTCCGCTCTCGGCCTCAGCCAACCGGCGAGCAAGGTTACGGAGACTGAGCGCGGAAAATTCATTGCCTATTTCAGTGAGATGGGCGTCAGTCCCGACACATTCGACACGATGATGATAACGCCGTCTTTCGGGAGAGGAGATATATATCCGCCTCAGGCGCTCAGGCTTGAGATCATCGATGGTGTGATCCCCTACGATGAGGAGCCCGGCCTTCATGTCTGCGGACCAAACGCTAAGGAAAGCGTTCTGTGCCCCAGAAAATCCGAGGCGGCAATCGTTCCGGCGTCTGCTTCAGTTAACTGATGCCGAGTTTCGAAAAGAGGCGCCGCCGCGACACGGCGCTTCTGCTTCACACCGCCGTCTTTCACGGCCTGACGCCGCTTTAGCCCTTGTCCTTCAGGTCGTTCTTCGAGGTCACGCTCATCAACTTTTCTAGGAAGCCGAGCATGACCGCAGACACAACGAAGGCCAGATGCATGAGGGTCAGCCACATGATCTTGCCGTCGGTATATTGATCGACGTTGAGGAAGACCTGCAGCAGGTGGATGGAGGAGATGGCGACGATGGAGGAGGCGACCTTGATCTTCAGGCTGCCGGAATCGAGCTTGCCGAGGAAGGAGACTTCGCCTTCCTTTTCAGCCTCGTCGAAGCGGCTGACGAAATTCTCGTAGCCGGAGATCATGACCATGACGATGAGGCTTGCGACGAGTGCCGCATCGATGAGACCGAGCATGGCGAGGATCATTTCGGCCTCGCCGAGCTCGAACACGCTTCCTGCGACCTTCAGGAATTTGAAAGCGAAGGCCACGGCATAGACGGCCAAGGCAAGGACAAGGCCGATATAGAAGACCACAAGCAGCCAACGGCTGGAAAGGATGATGCGCTCGACCAAAAGTTCGAGTGATTTCACGGTCTACCCCCGTAAGTCTTAGAATCGCTGACCCCTAATAAACAATGGAATAGCCGCAGGGCAAGGCGCGGCGCTATTCACAGTTTGGGCATATTTCGCTATCCGATTGAAATAAGCGCCGAGTCCGTCGCGCATAGAGAAATCGGGCGCGCAGAGAAAACGGGAACACGATCCATGGCTGCCATCAAATCCGATATCGAAATTGCGCGTGAGGCAACAAAGAAGCCGATTTTCGAGATCGGCGCCAAGCTCGGCATCCCGCCGGAGCAGCTCGTTCCCTACGGTCACGACAAGGCGAAGATCAGCGCCGAATTCATCGCCGCCCAGGAGGACAAGAAGGACGGTAAGCTGATCCTTGTCACTGCCATCAATCCGACGCCGGCAGGCGAGGGCAAGACGACGACCACCGTCGGTCTCGGCGACGGGCTCAACCGCATCGGCAAGACAGCGATCGTCTGCGTGCGCGAGGCCTCGCTCGGTCCCTGCTTCGGTGTGAAGGGTGGAGCGGCAGGCGGCGGATATGCCCAGGTCGTGCCGATGGAAGACATCAACCTGCATTTCACCGGCGATTTCCACGCGATCACCTCGGCGCATAATCTGCTGGCGGCGATGATCGACAATCACATCTATTGGGGCAACGAAGAGAATATCGATCTGCGCCGCATCACGTGGCGACGGGTGATGGACATGAACGACCGGGCACTGCGCAGCATGGTGTCCTCGCTCGGCGGCGTATCCAACGGGTTCCCGCGGCAGAACGGCTTCGATATCACCGTCGCGTCCGAAGTCATGGCGATCCTGTGCCTTGCGACCGATCTCAAGGATCTGGAGCGAAGGCTCGGAGAGATCATCATCGGTTACCGCTTCGACAAGACGCCGGTCTATGCCCGCGATCTCAGGGCCGATGGCGCGATGGCCGTCCTGCTGAAGGATGCCATGCAGCCGAACCTCGTGCAGACGCTCGAAAATAATCCGGCCTTCGTGCATGGCGGTCCATTCGCCAATATCGCCCATGGCTGCAACTCGGTGGTCGCGACGAAGACTGCGTTGAAGCTCGGCGACTATGTCGTGACGGAAGCGGGCTTCGGAGCGGATCTCGGCGCGGAGAAATTCTTCAACATCAAATGCCGCAAGGCCGGCTTGAAACCGAGTGCCGCGGTGATCGTCGCGACAGTCCGGGCGCTGAAGATGAATGGCGGCGTCAAGAAGGACGATCTCGGCGCGGAGAATGTTCAGGCGCTGGTTCGCGGCTGCTCCAATCTTGGCCGCCATATCGCCAATGTGCGCAGGTTCGGCGTTCCTGTCGTCGTTGCGATCAATCATTTCGTTTCGGATACCGATGCTGAAATCGCCGCCGTGCAGGAATATGTCGCGCGTCATGGCGCCGAAGCCATCCTTTGCCGTCACTGGGCGGAAGGTTCTGCCGGCATCGAGGACCTTGCCTACAAGGTCGTGGAGCTAGCCGAATCCGGACAGGCAAGGTTCGAGCCGCTTTATGGCGACGACCTGCCGCTCATCGAAAAGATCGAGATCGTCGCTTCGAAGATCTATCATGCCGGCGAGGTGACGGCCGACAAGGCGGTCCGCGACCAGCTGGCGGCCTGGGAAGCACAAGGCTATGGCAAGCTGCCGGTCTGCATGGCGAAGACGCAATATTCCTTTTCGACAGATCCGAACCTGCGCGGTGCGCCGGAGGGGCATGTAGTGTCGGTGCGCGAAGTAAGGCTGTCGGCGGGCGCCGGCTTTGTCGTCGTCATTACCGGCGAGATCATGACTATGCCCGGCCTGCCGAAATCGCCGTCGGCGGAACGGATTTTCCTCAACGATCAGGGTTATATCGAAGGGTTGTTCTGATCCCCAGTGGCGTTCGCGCTGCTCGTGACGAGATGGCGTCGACGCTTCTCGTCGTCGGGGTCGATGAATAGCCAAACGAACAGCCGCTGAAAGCTTCCGCCAGCCAATATCGCTATCGGCAGGAGCCAAAAGACATGGCCTGAAAACAGCAAGCCTATGGCAGTAACAAGCAGTCCGAAGATAATGCAGGCTGCGATAGCCTTCATGCACTTGCGATCCTCGACATCGTCGTCCCGAGACTTTGATCTGGGTATTTGAGGATCTGATTCAAGCTGTCATCTCAAGTGTCTGAAATTTCTAGTGGCAGTAGCGATAACCGCCCTTTCTCTCGATCACGTCAAGATGGAAATGGGTCTCATGGGCGGCATCGCTTTCGGGGTCGAGCACGGTCGTGAAATAGAGGCAGCCTGCGGCGCTGACGGTACGCTGGAATGCGCCTGTCAGTGTCGAGTCCTCGCGTCGTGAGCGGACCTCGACAGGCTCGCCCTTGTTGAAGCTGAAGCTTCCAATGTCGATGGCATTGCCGCGGGCATGTTCGGAAATCTTGCCGGTCTCGGCGCTGTTGCGCAGGCGGCAGATATAGGCCGAAGCCTGATTGATGGTGGTAATGCCACCGTTGGCCGGCAGTGCGACCGAAGCTGCTGGAATGACACTACCCTTCATCCACTGTGCAAGCGCCAGTGCCGTCGGGCAGCGAAGTGTGGCTTCGGGTTTCAACGTAATACCGGGCAAAGCCTGCGAGACAATGATGGGCTTGTCGATGCCGCAGCCGTTGCCGTCGTCGATGCGGGGTGTTTCGCGAAAGACGACGCCAAGGCTCTGCAATTCCTTCACGCATTCGGCATGGTCCGCGTCGCTCTCCGGCTCGATGGTCAGGTGCTGTTCTTCGAGCGTCTGCTCGGCCGGGCTCGGTGGTTTCTGGTCTTCCAGCGGGGGCGGCGGCGGGCCAAATTTTTCAGCCGATGGCGTGGCAGAGGCTTCGCTGGGCTTCGGCTCCGGCGTCGGAATGTCGGAAGCCTGCGGCGGCGTATCGGGTTTTAGCTCCGGTTTGGCTTCAGGAACTGCCTCCGTTTCCGGCTTTTTTTCAGGCTGGACCGAAGGGCTTTCGGTTGCCGTCTCTGGCTTGGGTTCCGGCAAGGGGCCGGTTCGCGGCAATCTTGCACCAGGGAGCAGGGCGAGTGCGGCGAGGAGGACCGCCATCTTCCGAAATTCTCTCACACGTCGTTTCCCGTCGTTGATCGAGCGGAGAGTTAACGCGAAAGGACCGGTTTCGTTGCAATTGCGCAACGTTTTGTCGACATCGGTAAAACTTGATTGTATTATTCAACATAAATTGGCTGAATATATTGACAATAAAACTCATGTTTTTTATGCGGCAAAAAGAAGGCGGAAATCTCCGCCGTCGTCCGCAAACCTAGCCAGCCCCTCGAGCGCCCGAAACGCCACGACAGCCAGCCCGGTAATTTCCATTTGAGGGTAGGTTATGATCGTCCGGCATTGGCGCTCGGTTCTAATGGTCTGCACAGCAGCCGCACTTGTTTTTCCAGTTTCAAACGCTTTCGCTCAGAGCGCTCCGGCAAGCACGCCGGCCACGAATGCCGAAGGCGCAACGGTCCTTCAGAAAATCGTCGTCAAGGGAAATCGCGCGGCTCCCGGCAGTATTGCCGACACGCCGCTTGCGACTGAGATCGACAAGAAGGAACTGGAGCAGAAGCAGGTCACGAATTACGACGATATCGGCCGCAGCGTCGATGCGACGGTGAACTATTCGCGTGCAGACGCCGGCTTCAATCTGCGCGGCCTTTCCGGCCCGCGTATCCTGACGACGATCGACGGGATCCCGATCCCGTATCTGTCCAACAGCTCCCGGCAGGGGGCTTTTGCGACCAGCAACGCCAATGGCGGCGGCGACACGTTCGATTTCGATTCACTTTCCTCTCTCGACATCGTGCGCGGCGCGGATTCGAGCAAGGGTGGTTCCGGCATGCTGGGCGGCGCCTTCGTCCTCAATACGCTCGAGCCCGAAGACCTCATTCCGGAAGACCGCGACTGGGGCGCGATCGTCAAATCGACCTATGACAGCGAAGATCGCAGCATTTCCGGATCCGCAGCCGCTGCCAAGAAGGTCGGCAATACGTCGATCCTCTTCCAAGGTAGCTACCGCAAGGGCCATGAGCGCGACAACAAGGGTGACAATGACAGCTACGGGCGTTTGCGCACCGAGGCGGATCCTGCGGATTTCGATCAGCACAACCTGCTCTTCAAGTTGCGTCAGGATCTCGAAGGCGGTCATCGCATCGGGCTGACGGCCGAGCGTTTCCGGCGTGACCTGAAAACCGATCTCCGGGAGCAGCAGGGCACTGGCCGCACCTACATGATCAACAATTTCGACGGCCGCGACCTGCGAGATCGTGATCGTGTCTCGCTCGATTATGACTATGAAGCGCAGTCTTCCGACGCCTTTTTCAGCAGTGCTCGGGCGACACTCTACTGGCTTGATCTGAAGAAGGAAGCCGGCAGCCACGGTCGAACTGCTGCCAACGTTGCCTACGGTCGCAACAACGAGATCGAAAACGAAACCTGGGGCTTCAGCGGCACGGCGACCAAGGATTTCGAATATTCCGGCCTCAATCACTCGGTTCGCATCGGTCTTGATATCGGTGTTTCCAAGTGGACGCAGTATAGCTCGGCCCTTTGCCCGACCCCAACCACGTGCCCGTCGCTCAACAACCAGGCGGAAGTGCCTGATGTCGACAGCCAGAATCTTGCGCTGACTTTTGAAGACCGGATCGAGATCGGCAATACCGGTTTCGCTTTGACGCCCGGCTTCCGCTTCGATTGGTTCAATTACAATCCTTCGGCCGGCGGTGGCTTCGCGACAAATACCGGTGTTACGCGTTTCGGCACTTTGCATGACCGCACGGAAGCCGCCATGTCGCCGAAGCTGCTTGCGACCTATGATCTGACGCCCGACGTGCAGCTCTACGCACAGCTTGCCGTCGGTTTCCGTGCTCCTACCGTCGATGAACTCTACAGCCGCTTCTACAACCCGACCGGTCGCTACGCACAGCTCGGCAATCCGGATCTGGATCCGGAAATCGGCCGTGGTATCGAGATTGGCGCCAACTTCGACACAGGTGGCCTGCAGGGGCGGGTTGCGGCCTTCCATACCCGCTATCAGAACTTCATCGAGACCGTGACAACCGTTGACGCGGGCGGCTTTACGACGTTCAACTACACGAACGTTTCTTCAGCTTCGATCTCCGGTCTCGAAGCCAACCTCATCAAGACGTTCGACAACGGTATCAACCTTCACACCTCGCTGGCCTACACTTATGGCCGCAATGACGACACGCAGGAGCGGTTGCGTTCCGTGGCGCCGTTCAAGGCGATCATCGGCGGTGGCTGGAGCAATGACGAATACGGTTTCGACCTTTCCTCGACGCTCTCGTCCCAGATGACCGGCAACGACAATGCACTGACGTCGTTTGACGCACCTGGTTATGGTATCGTCGACCTGACGGCATGGTGGACGCCGGAGCAGGTCAAGGGACTGCGCATCCAGGGTGGTGTCTACAACATCTTCGATCAGGAATATTACAGTGCGCTCGCCGTTCGCGACGTGAACCTCAGCGCGACGTCTTCGCAGCCGAAGGAGTGGTATTCGGAGCCGGGCCGTACCTTCAAGATCTCGGTCACCAAGACATTCTGATGAGAAATCAGCCTTCAAGGCTGGGGCAGGGGCGGCTTTCGGGCCGCCCTTTTTCGTGGGCTGATCGCCTCTTGCGCTTGGCTTCATCTCAGGCTAACAATTTCGCCCATGAAGAAGTCCTTGAACATTGCAGTTTGGTGGTGGGCTCGCTGAGGCGGCCTCGACCAATCGTGTCCAAAGACGACGAACGAGCCGCCCGAAACTTCGAGGCGGCTTTTTTGTTTCAAAGGCCGCCTTTCGTCCGGGCCCGATAACGGAGTGGAACTATGGTAACGATCCTGCGGGATGATGGTGCGGAAATCTACGAGACAAAGGGCGGTATTACCGTCACGCGGCAAAGGCGGGCCATTCCCTATGCCGATGCTGTTTCGTCCTATGTCGATAAGCTCGATGAGCGGCGCGGCGCCGTCTTCTCGTCGAACTACGAATATCCGGGCCGCTATACGCGTTGGGATACGGCTGTCGTCGATCCGCCGCTCGGTGTCTCCTCCTTCGGCCGCAATGTCTGGATCGAAGCCTATAACGAGCGCGGCGAGGTCATCCTCGAGTTCATCGTCGAGCGACTGAAGACCGTCAGCGAACTGGAACTCGGCGCACTGACCGCGCGCAGGCTCGATCTGACGGTCAAGATGCCTGACCGCGTTTTCACCGAAGAAGAGCGCTCGAAGATGCCGACGGTGTTTACCGTACTTCGCGCCATCACTGATCTTTTCTATTCGCAAGCCGATGCCAGCATCGGCTTCTATGGCGCTTTCGGCTACGATCTCGCCTTCCAGTTCGACGCGATCGATCTGAAGCTGGAACGACCTTCCGACCAGCGCGACATGGTGCTTTACCTGCCGGATGAAATCCTCGTCGTTGATAACTATGCTGCCAAGGCCTGGGTTGATCGCTACGATTTCTCCAAGAACGGCAAGACGACCGAGGGCAGGGCAGGCGACATTGCAGCCGAGCCGTTTATCCGAACGGATACGATCCCGCCGAAGAGCGATCATCGTCCGGGGGAATATGCCGAGCTCGTCGTCAAGGCGAAGGAGAGCTTCCGCAAGGGGGATCTCTTCGAAGTGGTGCCCGGGCAGAAGTTCATGGAGCGCTGCGAAAGCAAGCCTTCGGATATTTCCAAGCGGCTGAAGGCGATCAATCCGTCCCCCTATTCCTTCTTCATCAACCTTGGAAACCAGGAATATCTGGTCGGTGCCTCGCCGGAAATGTTCGTGCGTGTTTCCGGTCGCCGCATCGAGACCTGCCCGATCTCGGGCACGATCAAGCGCGGCGACGATCCGATCGCCGACAGTGAGCAGATTCTCAAGCTCCTGAACTCGAAGAAGGACGAGTCCGAACTCACCATGTGCTCGGACGTCGACCGCAACGACAAGAGCCGCGTCTGCGAGCCGGGTTCGGTCAAGGTCATCGGTCGCCGCCAGATCGAGATGTATTCGCGCCTCATCCACACGGTCGACCATATCGAAGGCCGTCTGCGGGACGATATGGACGCCTTCGATGGCTTCCTGAGCCATGCCTGGGCCGTGACTGTAACCGGTGCGCCGAAGCTTTGGGCCATGCGTTTCATCGAAGCGCATGAGAAGAGCCCGCGCGCATGGTATGGTGGGGCGATCGGCATGGTCGGCTTCAATGGCGACATGAATACCGGCCTGACGCTGCGCACCGTGCGCATCAAGGATGGAATTGCCGAAGTGCGCGCCGGTGCGACGTTGCTCAACGATTCCATTCCCGAGGAAGAAGAAGCCGAAACCGAACTGAAGGCCTCTGCCATGCTTTCCGCCATCCGCGATGCCAAGACCGGCAATTCCGGCAAGACCCAGCGCGATGTCGCCTCTGTTGGCAAGGGCGTCAACATCCTGTTGATCGACCACGAAGACAGTTTCGTGCATACGCTGGCGAATTACTTCCGCCAGACGGGGGCGACCGTCTCGACTGTGCGTACGCCGGTGCCGGAAGAAATCTTCGATCGGCTGAACCCTGATCTCGTCGTTCTGTCGCCGGGACCTGGGAACCCGAAGGATTTCGACTGCAAGGCGACGATCAAGAAGGCCCGCGCTCGCAACCTTCCGATCTTTGGCGTCTGCCTGGGCTTGCAGGCGCTGGCCGAAGCCTATGGCGGCGAGCTTCGTCATCTGGCTCTGCCGATGCATGGCAAACCGTCACGCATTCGCGTGTTGGAGCCGGGCATCGTCTTCTCGGGCCTTGCCAAGGAAGTCACGGTCGGCCGTTATCACTCGATCTTTGCCGATCCTTCGACGCTGCCGCGGGATTTCATCATCACTGCCGAAAGCGAGGACGGTACGATCATGGGCATCGAGCATGCCAAGGAGCCGATCGCGGCCGTGCAGTTCCATCCGGAATCGATCATGACGCTCGGCGGCGATGCCGGCATGCGCATGATCGAGAATGTGGTGGCGCATCTCGCCCGCCGTGCCAAGACCAAGGCGGCCTGACGGCCGGCGGCCTCTTGAACCCACAAAAAACCCGCCGGAAACGGCGGGTTTTTTGTGTTTGGGATGTTCGTCTATACGCGCCGCATGAGCCGGGCGACGATGGATACGACGAACAGCACCAGGAAGATGAAAAACAGGACCTGGGCGATCGAAGCGGATGCGCCGGCAATGCCGCCAAATCCAAGGACGCCTGCAATCAGGGCTACGACGAGAAATACCAGAGCATAATACAGCATCGCGATCTCCTTTATCGGTTGCTGGCAATATAACGGAAACGAGAGCGCTTCGTTCCATTGGTGCCGCGACCAATTGAATTACGTGCTGGACCAGTGCTTTTCAGCTGAACTGCAGGTCGGCCTTGAATGAGGGATCGCCGTCACGCGGCATCGGCGGTTCGGCAGCTGCCAGATAGGATCTGGCCGGGCCGGTCAGCACGAACCAGAGACTGGCGCCGATCATGAAATAGGCGGCCGTCGCATCATCCGAGCGCGAGACGAAGGGAAGGCAGATAGCAGTGAAGAGGATGGCGAGCCGTACGGCCCATTCCGCCTCGCGCTTCATGAACGCCCTGGTTCTCAGCTTCTTGTAGGCAGCAACGTCGTAGCCGCCCACGTCGCGGCCGGATGTAAAGAGCATCCAGACGGAGGGAAGCGTCAACATGACCAGGCCGCCGTAACATAGAAGCAGCGCCGGCCCGGAGAGGAAATGGCCGGCAGCAAAGAGCAGGAGGCCTGTCACTGCAATATTCCAGAGCGGCTCCAGCCGCTCAGGCGACAGGCCGGTGCGACTATGCCAGGCCCGCAAGGAGCTGGCCGCACCGTCGAGCAACGGTTGGTCGATGTAGCGATTGATCCAATGCATATCCGCGCGGTCCCCAATTGACTGCAGGGCCGTCAACACCATGCAATTGGGTCGCTATCATGGCACAAACGGCAAAAGCAGGAGACCGCGGCGTTTTGGCCGACCTATGCGCCTCGCTTGACGACGCGCAGGTTCATTTCCGACCGCAGTTTGAAGCCGAGCGCCTTGTAGAGCGTGATGGCCGGCGTGTTGGTGTAATAGGCATGCAGGAAAACTGTGTCGCCCCTGGCGGAGATTTCGCCCGCGACATAGCGGAAGAGCAGGGTGCCGAGGCCGCGTCCCTGAAAATCCGGGTGGGTGCAGAGGCCGCTGAGTTCGCCAAATCCCGGGTGGCGCAGGCGCTGTCCAGCCATGGCGACGAGACGGCCATCGATCCTCACGCCCCAGAAAGTGCCGAGGCTCTGGGCGCGGAGTGTGAAGGGGCCGGGTTTGGTCAGCGTCGCCAGCGCGAGCATTTCCTCCGCATCGTCAGAGGTCAGTGGCTGCAACCGGCTGTCGGAAATGCGCTCGTAAGGCCGCTCGGCGATCATCTGCACCAGCTTTCCCTCGGCGACGACCGTCAGTCCCTGCGGTATGATGACGGGGCCGGCTTCGACAATCGCCATGGCCTCATCAACGGCAGGAAGGTTCTCCAGCGCTTCGAGGCTTTCGCGCGTATCGTCGGCGGCGGCCGCGAAGGGGACGATTGACGGCGGATAGCGCATCGCCCGTTCGCCGCCTTCGGCGAGATCGGCATGTGCGGTGTGGAGCGCGTTCCAGATAGGCCGATCGAGAATATGGCTCATGGGGTCTTCTCCTTCAGGGCGCTCGTCCGGCGAGTAAGCGGTGCTTCGGCGAGGCCGTCTTCGATTGCGGCAAGCTGTTCCAGCAACGGGCCGTTGAGATCCCGGCAGAGATCGGCAACGGCGGCCGCGATATGCGGCCAAACCTGTTGCCTGGAATAATCGACGAGTTCCTGTCCTTTTGGTGTCAGCGACACGACCCTGCGCCGTTGATCCTCAGCGGATGGCTGCATGTCGAGGAGGCCGAGTTCCATCAGCTGGGAGGCGGTGCGGGTCGCGCCGGGCTGGGTGATGCCGACGGCTTGCGCCAGTTCGCCTATCGTCAGCGGGCCGAGCCTGTCGATGGCGCCGAGGAAAGGATATTGCGCCGCCTGGATGGAGACGCCCCGTTCCTCGATCACCTGTTGCGTATCGGCCTGCAGACGCTCACCAATGCGGCGGAAGCGGCTGCCCAGGCAAAGGTAGCCCAGCGATTTCACGACATCTTCCACCAAGGCCGTTTCTCCCATTTGCATTACAGGTTATATAAATGGTTATAAAATTTTCGTCAATCAGATCTGTCTTTGTTCCGAAGTGCCAAAGCCTTTGACATTTCGAGTGCGATTGCCCATATCACCCGCATCAGCCGCCTGCGCGATTCCCGCGCGGGCGGTTTTGCGTTTCAATGGCTTAAATGCTGCAATTCATTCGCAACCGCAGGGGGACGATATGAGCGACGAGGGCAATCTCACGGTTCGGAAACTGGCGTTCTGGGGCATTCCCATGTCGCTTGGCGTCATGGGACTGAAGATGGTCGCCTGGTGGGTGACGGGCTCTGTGGCTCTGCTTTCGGACGGGCTGGAATCCTTCGTCAACGTGGTGGCGGCCTTCATCGCCTTCTTCGTCATCCGTTATGCGCAGAAGCCGGCAGACCATGACCATCCCTTCGGCCATCACAAGGCTGAATATCTTTCGGCCGTCACCGAAGGCGTGATGATCGTCGTTGCCGCGCTGCTGATCGTTCAGCAGGCCGTCAGCCATCTCGCCAACCCGCGCATGCTCGAGGCGCCCGTGCTCGGCCTTGCAATCAATATTGCCGCTGGTGTCATCAATACCGTATGGGCGCGGCTTTTGATCCGTACCGGGCGACAGCACCGCTCCGCAGCCTTGACGGCGGATGGGCAGCACATCATGTCGGATGTGGTCACTTCGGTCGGCGTTCTCGTTGGCCTGCTTCTGGCGCTTGCGACCGGTTATGCGATCTTCGATCCCATTCTCGCCATTCTCGTTGCGCTCAACATTCTCTATCAAGGCTGGAAAGTGATCTCGCAGTCGATCGGCGGACTGATGGATCAGGCGGTCGAGCCGCAGGAACAGGAGGCGATCAAGCAGGCGATCGCCACCCATGCGGCAGGCTCTATCGGTGTGCATGATCTCAAGACCCGGCGTGCCGGCTCGGTGACCTTCGTCGATTTCCATCTCGTCGTGCCCGGCAAGATGACGGTTCGCGAAGCGCATGATATTTGCGACCGCCTTGAAGATGCCATCCGCGCCGTGCATGCGGGCGCGACAATTGCCATTCACGTGGAGCCGGAGGGCGAAAAGGCCCATGGCATCCGTGTTAAAGTGATCAAGGAGGCGTAATGCCCAATACAGACGTTTCCAGCCTTTCGATGCTGGGCCAGCAGACGGAAACCGCCAAGAACCCCGAAGAGGCGATTCTGGAAAAGGTGCCATCCAATCATGCCGGCACCGATTATGTCGTGCGCTTCACCGCGCCGGAATTCACCTCGCTCTGCCCAATGACCGGACAGCCGGATTTCGCCCATATCGTCATCGATTACATTCCCAATGAATTTCTGGTGGAATCGAAGTCGCTGAAGCTCTTCCTGCATTCCTTCCGTAATCACGGCGCCTTCCACGAGGATTGCTCGATCTATATCGCCAAGCGCATCGTCGAGCTTCTGGATCCGAAGTGGCTGCGCATCGGCGCCTACTGGTATCCGCGCGGCGGCATTCCGATCGACGTCTTCTGGCAGACCGGTAAGCCGCCGGAAGGCGTATGGCTGCCGGATCAGGGTGTCGCCACCTATCGTGGACGTGGGTGAGACGTGGTCGGGCGCAGCCAGCGATCGATCCAGTGAATCGATTGCAACGGCGAACGCCCTGAGCTTAAGGCGAAGGGCCGGGAAACGATGTGGCAATTGAAACCAACTGCCACTCTTTCCTTAAAGCTAAATCCTAAACATCCGTCGTGTCGTCACCGGAATCATCCGTGAAGTCATCGTTGTCGTCGTAATCGGCCTGCTGGATGTTGTCGTTGTTATCATTGTTGTCAGCTCTGGAATCATCCGCCTGACTGTTGTCGCCGTAGTAATTGTTGATGACGGTTTCCTCGGTGGGCGCACTGGCATTGCCGAAGGGATTGGCGCCGCCAAAAGGCGAACCCAAGCCGAGCGACGACATGTGGTTGCCGAAAATGCCTGAGAGGGAGTTGGCGAGAAGCATGCCGCCAGCCACGCCGGCCGCGGTGCCGAGAGCGCCACGCAGGAAACTGCCGCCGGCAGAGGGTGCAGAGGCCTGCTGGCTCCAAGGGCCGGTCGGCTGCTGTGGCATCTGGCGACTGTCGTCATAGCCACGCGGCGGCTGTTCGTAGCTGTCCCTCTGCGCGCTGCCCCAGGGACCGGGAGCGGGGGCCGGCTGCTGCGTCTGGGTGCTGCCGAAGATCGAACTCAGGAAGCCGCCCTGCTCGGCCTGGCGGTGATCACCGGCGCCTGCTTCAAACTGCCGTACACGCTCTTCCAGTTCCTTGATGTGGTTGGCCGCCGCCTCCAGGCCCTTTTCCTGCACGATGACGGCCTGCGCCAGATAGTAGGTGGCGGAGGGCTGCGTGCGGGTCGCTTCCGATATCAGCGCTTCGGCTTCCGGATCGCGCGGTGTTGTGCCTGCGGTGCGGACGCGATCGAAAAGGGAGGTCAGCAATTGGCGTTCTTCCGGTGACATGTTCTGTCTCCTTTAAAGTTCTGCGGCCTTGACATTCGGCGGATGGGCCGCGTAAAGCTGAGTTAGGAAGCGATTAGGGCATTTCAAAGCCTTGGCGACTTACATTTCAGTAAGCTCAGACCTCCTTCAGCCAGATGCGCAGAGGTCCCAGAAGTTCGAAGCCCGCGCGCACCGCTTCGTCCAGATCGTCGCCGCGTTCGTAACCGACAAGCGGCTCTCGCGGATAGAGCTCGGCCGCCTGCGCAATCAGCCCGCGGCGGATAGTTTCGCCGTGCCGGCCTTCGGCAAACAGGTTCGACAGGCCGACTACTCCGGCATCGAGATTGAGGATGCCGCCGCCAATCGGCTTGTCGTGTTCGAAGCCGAGCAGAAAGGCGATTTCGGGGGCGTGGAGCAAGGGTTCGCTAAAGATCCTCTGCGCTACCGGGCCGTTCGCCTTACTCCATTCCACCTCCCATCGGGCAAGATCGGCAGCGCTTTCCATGCGCTTCCAGGAGATGGGGGATGGCACTGAAACTGGCGTGCGCATTCCGATCCATTCGGCCTCGAACAGCAGCGTGAAACCGAGCGGCTCAAGATCGAGGGCCGCATAGCTATCCTTGATCGCCCAAACGCGTTCCTCGCTGTTGACCAGCGTCGCGATCGCCTCCGCTTGCTCGCTATCCGCCTCCGTCAGCGTCACGATGTCGGGATAGAAGGGCGGCGTGTCCCGGCGGTGAAACCAGAGTGTGGACGTGAACTCACCTGGCGAGCCCAGCGCCTTGCAGACGGCATCGCACCAGAATGCATTGTTGCTGATGGCAGCACGCAGAAAGGAGGAGGCCATTTTATGTTTCTCCCGGGCTTTTCAGATGATGCGATGATATCGTCCGTTTGTCATAAGAATATCTTCACCGCTTCCTGCTTCCTCTTTTTCCCGCATTGTTTTACGCATTGAGTCGCACTATGTGCGAGGAACCGCATTGGACGAGAGAGGTTCGAATGAACGACGAAGAAGAACAGGACGACAAGACGAAGGAACTGCCGCTCGGCAAGGAAACGGAGGCGAACCTTTTCAAGTCGCGTTCGATCTTCATCTACGGGCCGATCACGCAGGAACTGGCGCAGAAGGTCTGCACCCAGCTCGTGGCGCTCGCCGCTGCCAATGACGAAGACATCCGCATCTATGTGAATTCGCCCGGCGGCCACGTCGAATCCGGCGATTCCATTCACGACATGATCAAGTTCATCAAGCCGAAGGTCTGGATGATCGGTACGGGCTGGGTTGCCTCGGCCGGCGCGCTCATCTATGCCGCAGCTCCGAAGGAACGCCGCATCTGCCTGCCGAACACCCGTTTCCTGCTGCACCAGCCGTCCGGCGGCACCCGCGGCATGGCTTCGGATATCGAGATCCAGGCACGCGAGATCATCAAGATGAACGAGCGCCTGATCAAGATCTTCTCGAAGGCTACCGGCCAGTCGGAAGAAAAGATCGCCAAGGATATCGACCGCGATTACTGGCTCTCGGCTGAAGACGCCGTTGCCTATGGTCTCGTCGCTCGCGTCGTGACCTCGCAGAGCGAAATCTGATTTTTTCGCTGATTTTGCCTTGAATTGACGCCCCGTTTGCGATCCGCAGGCGGGGCGTTTCCATGTCTGCCCGCATGCTGCCATGCAATCTCGCGGGATTGCCGCGTAAGCGATCATTTCCAGGGGCAATCCGGCTTGCGCGCAATTCGCTTATGCTGCTCCATGCGCAATCTTCGCAGCCGGAGTCGCGCCATGCTCAAAGATTTCTCCGTACAGAGCCTGTTCATGGGGCTTCTGACGGCTTTCGTCGGGTTCACCAGTTCCTTTGCCGTCGTGTTGCATGGGCTTCAGGCGGTGGGTGCGACGGATGCGCAGGCGGCTTCGGGGCTGATGGCGTTGTCGATCTCGATGGGTCTTTGCGCTGTCGTACTCAGCGCCGTCACGCGTCTGCCGGTCAGTATCGCCTGGTCGACACCTGGGGCTGCGCTGCTTGCGAGCATCGGAACGATTGATGGTGGCTTCAATGCAGCGGTCGGCGCGTTCATTCTTTGCGGCGTGCTGATCGTTGTTGCCGGGCTGTTCAAGCCGCTCGGACGGGCGGTTGCCGCCATTCCTGCGCCGCTTGCCAATGCAATGCTGTCGGGCGTGCTGCTCGGCCTTTGTTTTGCGCCGGTCAAGGCCGTCGCCTTCAATCCGCTGCTCGGTCTGCCGATCATTCTGACCTGGATCGTGGTCGGCGCCTTCAAGCGCCTTTGGGCGGTGCCGGCGGCGCTGGTGGCTTTCGTGCTGGTACTGGCCTTCGGTGTCGATATTCCCGCGGGTGCCTTCTCTTCGCTCGAGCAGTCGCTGGTGCCGGTCATCGATATCGTGCATCCGGTCTTCAATCTCTCGGGTTTCGTGTCGATTGCCCTGCCGCTCTTCATCGTGACCATGGCGTCGCAGAATATTCCTGGCATCGCGGTGCTGAAGGTCAATCACTATGATCCGATGCCGGGGCCGCTCTTCGCGGTAACCGGCGTCTTCTCGCTTCTGGCGGCGCCTTTTGGCGGCCATGCGGTCAACCTGGCGGCGATCACCGCAGCGATGTGCGCCGGGCAGGACGCGCATGCCGATCCCACGCGGCGGTATTGGGCGGCGCTGATCTCGGGCGTCGGCTACATCATTTTCGGCCTGCTTGCCGGAGCGGTGACGGCCTTTGTCGCGCTGGCGCCACCGATCCTGATCGAGGCCGTGGCCGGTCTGGCACTTGTCGGCGCCTTCTCCAGTTCGGCCATGGCGGCTTTCCAGGCACCGGAATCGCGTGAGGCAGCGGCAATTACCTTCCTCGTCACTGCGTCGGGCGTTTCCTTCGGCGGCATATCCGGCGCCTTCTGGGGGCTGATCGCGGGCGGGCTGATGCTGGCGCTGTCCCGTATCGTGCAGGCGAGGAAAAAATAGGCGAGGGGTTGCCGGATTTTCCGGCGGAGGCTATAAGCGCGGACATGAAGAGCACAAGCGCACGGATTTCCGAGACGATTGCACGCGGCCGCACGGCCCTGCGTGATAATACGCGCGCCCTGACCTCGCTTCTTCTCCTCGGCCTTACGCGCGGTTGCCGGGTCCTTTGAGGAGCGCCCGGCGGCCGAAAGCCCGCCCGGCCATCGCTCCTCGCGACTCACATTCAAAATTGACCAAACGACCGATCAAAGGTCCGCATTTGCAGTCGCCAAGCCTGATATGATCGGCTAAGACGCGAGGCAAATGCCGGGACGAGGAGACAAGACAATGGACACGACCACCCGCCGATCCTCCGCAGGCGCCAAGGGCATGCCCGACGCCGCCGTCAAATACCGGCCCTATCCGCAGGTGAATATCCCCGACCGCACCTGGCCGACCAAGACCATTTCCAAGGCGCCGATCTGGTGCTCCGTCGACCTGCGCGATGGCAACCAGGCACTCGTCGATCCAATGGGCCATGACCGCAAGGCGCGCATGTTCCACCTGCTCCTGGAAATGGGCTTCAAGGAAATCGAGATCGGTTTCCCGTCCGCCTCGCAAACCGACTTCGATTTCGCCCGCTGGTGCGTGGAAGAGGGCAATGTGCCCGACGACGTCTCGCTGCAGGTGCTGGTTCAGTGCCGGCCCGAACTGATCACCCGCACCTTCGAGGCGCTGGAAGGCGCAAAGCAGCCGATCGTGCACTTCTACAATTCCACGAGTGAATTGCAGCGCCGCGTGGTCTTCGCCAAGGATGTGCACGGCATCAAGCAAATTGCCGTCGATGCCGCCAAGATGATCAGCGACATGGCGGCCAAGGCCGGAGGCGGCTATCGTTTCGAATATTCGCCCGAAAGTTTCACCGGCACCGAGCTGGATGTGGCGCTGGAAATCTGCAACGCCGTCATCGAGGTGATGAAGCCGACGCCTGACAACAAGCTCATCATCAACCTGCCTTCGACGGTAGAGATGGCGACGCCGAACGTCTATGCCGACCAGATCGAGTGGATGTGCCGCAATCTCGACAACCGCGAGAACCTGATCATCTCTCTGCATCCGCATAATGACCGCGGCACCGGGATCGCCGCTGCCGAGCTCGCTCTGCTGGCTGGTGCGGACCGCGTCGAGGGCACGCTGTTCGGCAATGGCGAGCGCACCGGCAATGTCGATGTCGTCACCATGGCGCTCAACATGTTCACGCAGGGTGTCGATCCGCAGATCGACTGCTCCAATATCGAGCGCATCAAGGAAGTGTTCGAATATTCGAACCAGATGGCGATCACCGAGCGTCACCCCTATGTCGGCGAGCTGGTCTACACGGCCTTCTCCGGCTCGCATCAGGATGCGATCAACAAGGGCATGAAGGCAGCACAAGTCGCTAACCATCCGGTCTGGGAAGTGCCGTACCTGCCGATCGACCCGCGCGACGTCGGCCGCTCCTACGAGGCGATCATCCGCATCAATTCGCAGTCCGGCAAGGGCGGTATCGCCTATATCCTGCAGCAGGACTACGGGCTCAACCTGCCGCGCAACCTGCAGGTCGAATTCCGCGAAGACATCCAGCGCATTACCGATGAAGAAGGCAAGGAGCTTCCGTCAAAGCGTATCCACGACCGCTTCATCGAGCGCTATGTGACCCAGCCGGATGGCCGCCTGAAGTTCGTCGATCATCACACCTACCCTGACACCGAGCGCAAGGGACAGAGGATCGTCGCGGCCGAAATCACCGACAATGGCGAGATCAAGCGTATCGAAGGCCGCGGCAATGGCCCGATCGACGGCTTCATCAATGCGCTGTCGCATTATCTCGGTATCGAGATGTCAGTCGAAGACTATTCGGAACATTCGTTGCAGCACGGCTCCAATGCTGCCGCTATCTCCTATGTCGAGACGTCCTACCCGGGCGGCAAGCTCTTTGGTGCCGGCATCAACACCAATATCGTTGCGGCATCGCTCGAAGCGATCGTGTCGGCTGCGAACCGCGTGCTCGACGTGAAGGCCGGCAAGGCCTGACGCAATTCCGATCAGGCCGCGATCGCCTCAGGATGACGCGGCCTGACGATGCAATCGGCGAGCTCATCGAGTTCGCCCTGCGCCTCCGCGTGGTTCTGTCCCCATTGGCAGAGAGCAAGAAGGATTGGCTCCAGTCCGAGGCCGAGTTCGGTTGTGCTATATTCCACCCGCGTCGGCACCTCGGCAAAGATCTCCCGGCGTACAAGGCCGTGCTCTTCCATTTCCCGTAGCTGCTGGATCAGCACCTTCTGGGTGATGTCAGGCATCATGCGTTTGAGTTCCGAAAGTCGCCTGGGTCCTGAGAAGACGTGATAGAGGATGACGGGTTTCCATCGCCCGGAAATGACCTTCAAAGCGCGTTCCACAGGCAGTTTCGGCAATCTTTTCATGGGCTCGGCCATGGTCACCTCCTGGTGGGTATGGCACTGATATGTGTGTATTTGAACTGTAAATCGAGTGCTAAGGCCTGCTTCACGCCATCAAAACGTGAGGTCCGCCATGAAAGCCGTTCAATTCACCCGCTTCGGTCCGCCTGAAGTTCTCGAAGCTATCGAGGTGCCGAAACCGGAACCCAAAGGCGGTGAGGTGCTGGTGCGTGTCCATGCTGCCGGTGTCAATTTCTTCGAGGTTCTGATGCGGGCGGATCGTTATGCCGTCACGCCGCCGCTGCCTGTCTTTCCCGGCGTGGAAGTGGCAGGCATCGTCGAAGACATTGGGGCGGATGCCGATCCGTCGCTCTCCGGTGCGCGCGTCGCTGTCCCGCTCTTTGCAATCGGGCGTGGCTTTGGCGGTTATGCCGAATATGTGGTTGTTGATGCTGGAGCGGCGGTGCGTTTGCCGGACAGCCTTTCCTTTGCAGATGCGGCGGCGTTGATGGTGCAGGGCCTGACGGCTCTGCACATGGTGCGTCGTAGTCCGCCGAAGGGAAAGGTGGTGCTCGTCAACGCTGCCGGCGGCGGGGTCGGATCGCTGTTGCTGCAGCTTGCCAGGCTGGAAGGAGCGAGCAAGGTCATTGCCGCAGCAGGCAGCGAGGCCAAGAGGACGATCGCACTTTCGCTCGGCGCCGACCTGGCGGTCGATTACACCGCCAGAGATTGGGCCGGTCCCGTCAAGGCAGCGACCGGAGGGCAGGGCGCCGATGTCATTTACGAGACGGTCGGCGGCGATGTCGCGAGGGCGTCTCTGGCCGCACTTGCTCCGGCCGGAGAAATGCTCTTGGCGGCCATGGGGCGGTTCTCGCTCGAGCTTTCCGAAATCCGCTCCATGCTGGATGCAAACCAGTCATTGAAGGGCTTTTCGCTGCTGCCGTTGATTGCCGCCGACAAATGGAAGAGCGATCTCGCTCTCCTCTTCGATCTCGCCGCAACCGCAGCGTTGAAGGTCGTGCACGGCGGAAGTTTTTCGCTTGATGAAGCGGCTGAGGCGCATCGCGTGCTCGAAGAGCGCCGGGTCAGCGGAAAAGTCGTTCTGGTGCCTTGACCATCAAATGGCGGCGGCGACTTCCATGGCGAGCTGGCCTAGAGAAGCCTCGGCGGAGGGGCCAGCCAATACATAGGACGTGCCCGCATTGTGCCAGGTCACAAGGCCAATTTCGTCGCGGATCGTTTCCTTGAAATCTTCCGTTTCCGGCGGCTGCGCATCCTTGCGGAAACATATCGAGATGATATCGCCATCTGTGTTGGAATAGACAAGCTGGCCGACAGGGCGGTTGTCGCCAAGGATCACGCGCGCGCCCTGGAAGGTCCAGGATCCAGCGGAAAGATCCGGCACGCGGAACGGCACGCCGATCGCCGTTGTCAGCCAGGAGGAGATTTCCTCGGCTTGGGAGGCCGGCACCTCGACGAGGTGACGCGGCTGGCGCACGAGAAGCCGCTGAAAGGCGGTGACGTCGCCCAGCCAGTCATTGGTGTTGATCTGCGCCGCGGCGACCGGTGCAGCGTCATCCGTATCCGGCGCATTGCCGATGAAATAGCCGATGCCACCACCGACGACGAAGAGAATGAGGGCAGCGGCAAGCGCCTGGCGGCCGTTCGGCGCGAGCTTCAGCTGCGGGCGCGCGCTGCGCGGGGCGATCGGCGTCTTCGGCGGCTGCGTGCTCTTGATGGAGCGGACAAGCGCCAGCGGAACAGGTTCTTTCAACATGTCGTCCAGCTTGCGGCGTCCGAAATCGACGCCGTGGCGGAGCTTGTCGTAGATCTTGCGGGCACTTTCATCCGTGGCCAGCCGGCCTTCCAGCTCCAGCTTCTGTTCCGGTGTGGTTTCGCCATCGAGGAGGGCGGCGAGCTGGGCTTCGAGCGGCTGTTTTTTGAAATCGAGCAAATCAGTCAGTACCTGTGAACGGGCGGATTGTGACCGGACAATGCGGCGAAATGGAGTCGTGCGGTGGAAAGCTGGCCGGCAATATTGCCGATTGCGATGCCCATGATTTCGGCTGCCTGCTGATAGCTGTGGCCTTCCACGTCGATCAGCACGAAAATGCTGGCCACGCCCTCGGGCATCTCCGCAAGCATGCGGTGCAGTGCGTCGGTATCGACGGCGGCCACGCGGTCGCGAATGGCGTCGCGGATATCGGTCACATTGCCTCGCGCGGCCGGACGCGGCTTGCGCTTGCGACTGTCTTCCGCCCATTGCTGGCGGGCCAACATATAGATCCAGCTTTCGAGCCGGCCTTCGCCGTTCCACTGATGTCCCTTGGAAATAGCGCGCAGACACACCGACTGAACAAGCTCATCGGCCGCGGTCGTCTCTCCCGCGAGCGTAATGGCAAAGCGGCGGAGGCGGGGCAAGAGACCGACGAGGTCACGCCGGATATCGGTGGTGGTTGCGGGTTGGCGCATGGTCTTTCCAAGAAGCATTCACATTGGCCGAAACTCATACCAGCATCGAATATGGGCCAGCTTCGCATGCGGGGCTTGCCCGGCGGGCGCGAAGCCATCGTATTCATCCCGGCCATACAGGCGGCTTTTATGGAACAGGTCGCCTGTAGTTCGCAAGCGCGGGGTTCATTTCATCCATCCCTTGCCAGGGGATTTCCGCACGATACCCCGCGGAGCTTGTCTCAATATGTCCTGTAGCCGTTCAGGCTCTGCAGCAGAGCGCGATAGGCCCAAGTGTTTTCGCCGCCGCGATCGCGAATCTCGACGAGCTGGACGCGGGCGCCCTGGATGTCGCCCTGCTCGGCAAGCGCCATGCCCATATAGGAGCGTGCGAGGATGTAGTTCTCATCCTGCTGCAGCGCCTTCTTGTAGTAGGACATGCCGAGCTCCACGCGGCCGGCCTTGCGGTTGGCATAGCCAAGATAGTTCAGGATGCGCGGATCGTCCTGATTTTTGGCGAGATTGAGCACCGTGATGGCGTTTTCATATTGGCCGGCATAGGCGAATTCGCGAGCGAACTTGTAGAGATCGTCATCGTTGAAGCTCTGCTTCTTCGGGTCGACGCATTCCTTCTTCTTGGCATCCCACACCTTGCCTTTGGTGCAGGTCTTGGTCGTCTGGGTCTTCTGCGGCGGCGAGGTCTCGTCATTGTTGTCGCCGACCGCGAAGGCGGACGTGGCGAGGCCTAAAGCAAAGACGGAAACAAGCGAAAGTCTGCACAGGCGACGAAGAGAAGCAGTCATCGGGCGTACTCCGTTTTGAAACGCTGCGGTTGCTGGATTGTACGCCGACGATTGAAAATACCAAGAGCCCCGGCGGCCTTTATTGCTGATCTTGCGTCACTGGCAAACGCTCTTCACGCGTTGCTTCAATCGCTGTCGGAACTGATTCCGCAATCGCCGTTAAAATGCGAAAATATCAGCGCTTTCCGGCATCATGCCGTCACCGGTGTCGTTGATGCTGAAGCGCTCGCCCTTCACCTCCCAGGCGCCGGGAGAACCGGAAATGGAGAAGAGATTGTAAGCGGCGCGGGGCTTGATACCACCAGGTCCCTGCGAGGCAGAGGCGATGCCGATGACAGGGACGGGACCTGTCTGCCCGCGCAGCCAGTAGAGCGTATTGAGATGCGTATGGCCATGCAGCACGAGTTCCGCTCCGCCGGTGGAAATGACGGCTGCGAAACGGCGGATGCCGATCATGCGCTTGTAAAAGGAGGTCGCGCCGCGGATGGGCGGATGGTGGATCATGACGACACGGAAGAGGCCGGCTTCACCGGCAGCGCGCAGCATGTTGACCGTATCGCGCGCCTGGCGTGCGCCGAAGAAGCCGGAGGCCGCGAAGGGCGGGGTTGCAACGGCGGTCGAGCAGCCGACGATTGCTACCTTGTCGCGGATGCGAAGGTAGGGGAAGATGTGCCGGTCTTCTTCCCATTGCGGCGGAGCGAGGTCACCGCGCACATAGTCGTACCAGGCGCGCATCGACTTCTCATAGGAGCCTGGCACATAGGCATCGTGGTTGCCGGGAACGACCGAGGTCGCGGCGGGATCGCCGAGTTCGCGCAGCCAGGCTGCGGCGGCGCGGATTTCGATGCCGCTTGCGAGGTTGACGAGGTCGCCGGTCACCGCCAGATGGTCAGCCTTATGCGAACGGATATCGTTCAGCAGCAGATCGAGCGTGCTGCCGAAAAGATGCTTGCGCCGGTTGCGGTGCCAGTTCACAAAGCCCGTAATACGTTTTGAAAAAAGTTCGTGAATGGAAAGGCGGGGCAGGGGTCCGAGATGGACGTCGGAGATATGCGCTAGCTTGAACATGCAACGACACATAGACCAGCTTATTTACAATTCAAACACATCCGCGCGATGAGAGTATGAAAGAGCCCATGGCAGACAAACAAACATGGCCCCTTCACATGAAAGTGTTGGTGCGGCTGCTGCACGTGTATTTTTCCATTGCGCGCGGAATGACGATGGGGGTCCGTGCAGCCTGTTTCGACGAGCAGGGACGCCTCTTTCTCGTTCGTCACGGCTATACCGGCGGATGGCATATGCCAGGCGGCGGGCTGGAGCGAAACGAGACGGCAGAAGAAGCGCTCATCAAGGAATTGCGGGAGGAGGGCAATCTCAGGATCGTGGGCAAGCCGAAGCTCTTCCACGTCTATTTCAACACCACTATCACCCGGCGCGACCATGTGGTCTTCTATAGGGCCACCGTGGAACAGACGGCGCCTCGACCGCCGGACTGGGAAATTGCCGATAGCGGCTTTTTCGAGATCGACAACCTGCCGGCGGAAACGACCGAAGCGACGCATAGGAGGCTGACCGAGCTCCGCGGCGAGGCGGAGCCGGCACATTACTGGTAAAGCTCACGCTGCGGCTGCCAGCTTGTCACGGCCATGCGGCCGGTCGAGATCGAGCGCCGGACCAACGGGCACGATGCCGGTCGGGTTGATGGTCTTGTGGCTCCGGTAATAGTGTTCCTTGATGTGTCGCAGGTTCACCGTGTCGGCAACACCAGGGGTCTGATAGAGGTCACGCAGATAGGCCGGCAGGTTGCGGTAGTCCTCGATACGGCGGATATTACATTTGAAGTGGCCGACATAAACGGGGTCGAAACGTACGAGCGTCGTAAAGAGCCGCCAGTCGGCTTCGGTCTGGCGGTCGCCGAAAACGTAACGGCCCTTGCCAAGGCGCTCATCGAGCCTGTCCAGCGTTTCGAAGAGCTTGACGACATTTTCCTCGTAAGCTGCTTGCGTGGTGGCAAAGCCTGACTTGTAGACGCCGTTGTTGACGGTGTCATAGACCACGTCGTTCAGCGCATCGATGTCTGCCCGCAGGGCTTCCGGGTAATAATCCGCTGTTGAGCCCGTCAGGTGATTGAAGGCGCTGTTGAACATGCGGATGATTTCGGCCGACTCGTTGTTGACGATCGTGCCGGTTTGCTTGTCCCAGAGAACAGGGACAGTGACGCGGCCGGAATAGTGCGGATCGGCCTTCACGTAGATTTCCCAGAGCGCTTTGGAGCCAAAAAGATGATCGCCGGTGGCGCCATTGCCGACTTTGAACTCCCAGCCGTTTTCCACCATCAGCGGATCGACGACCGAAACGGAAATCAAGTCTTCGAGCTTCTTCAGCTTGCGGAAGATCAGCGTGCGATGCGCCCAGGGACAGGCGAGGGAAACATAGAGATGATAGCGACCCGCTTCCGCCTTGAAGCCGCCTTTGCCGCTGGGACCGGCTTCTCCGTCGGCCGTGATCCAGTTGCGGAACTGCGATGGCTGACGCTTGAAATGACCCTTCGTTTCCTTCGTATCGTACCAGACGTCATGCCAGACGCCGTCTACCAGCATGCCCATGTTTTCTACCTCTGAAATTGGTTGTTGCAGCATAGATATTGCAGTGCGCTGCATTTTGCAGGTTGGCAAAGATTGAACACTGCGTCTCGGCCACCCAGCTCTTGACCGAATTTTTGCAATGGACGCCGGAAATTTTTCCTGCTATCCGCCTTCCTCACAAAATTCTGGAATCCTGCTTGATGTCTATTCTCAGAGGCCTGCGACGACGCTGATGTTCCCGAACGCCTGAGGGCGTGTTCGCGAACCCATATATCTGCGTCTATACGGTCTCTGTTCCCATGCTCATGTACAAGCACGATCTCGTCTACCTCACCGAGGATGCGTCTCACGACGCTGCTATCGAACACATCAACGAAGAAGCCTTCGGCCCGGGCCGGCATACGCGCGCCGCTGCACGCATCCGCGAGCAGGGACCGCATGACCTGTCGCTCTCCTTCATCTGCGCCGATGACGGCGAAACGATCGCTTCTGTGCGGATGACGCCGGTTATGGCCGGAACGGTGAAGGGGCACCTGCTCGGACCTCTTGCGGTGCGGCCGTCGCACAAAAGCAAGGGCATTGGCCGGGAGTTGGTGCGCATTGCGGTGGAAGCTGCCAAACGCAAGGGCTCGGAAGCCGTCATACTGGTCGGAGACCCGCCCTATTATTGCCCGCTCGGCTTCGAAAAGGTCGCCTATGGCGCGCTGACCTTTCCCGGTCCGGTCGATCCGGGCCGCGTTCTCGTCGTGCCATTCGCGGAAGATGCGCATGCCCGGCTGAAGGGCAAGATTGCCTGGCGGAAGTAGGGCATTTCCGTCCTTTTTTGCTGGAATTGCTCTCGTCACAGCATCTTCTTGAGGAAGGTCCGCGTTCGGCCGTCGGGAAAATCCGGCAGTTCGCCGAAGACCTCGTAGCCCTGACTCTTGTATGCGCTGAGCGCATTCGGATTGAACGTATCGATCCAGGCCCCGCGGCAGCCGCGGGCAGCGGCTTCTTCTTCCGCCTTTGCAAGGATCTTGCCGGCCATGCCGCTGCCGCGGAGCGTATCGGGAATGTAGAGCAACTGTACGAAGAGCCAGCCCCAGGCCGTGTAGCCGGACAGACCGCCGGAAACCTTGCCGTCGGTATCGCGGATCAGAACGGCAAGCGCCTGCCGCTCGGACGGGCCGACATCCTCGGTGTTGAAAGCCGTCAGCCCATCGGTGATGACGGCGAGCTCTTCCGGTGAAGGGGAAGCGGTGAGCTCGAATTCCGGCATCGTTATCGTCCTTCGCGCCACCACATGGCGCCAAAGGCAAGAAGCAGAATGCCGACACCTGCAAAGCCTGCGAAGAGCGGCAAGGTGTTGATGCCCTTCAACACGGTCTCGTTGGTCATGCGGATCTGCATGCGGTCATTGTCGGTGACGCGTACCTGACCCCGCACGGGAAGGATCGGCGGGACACTGATGGCGCCGGCATTGTTGACGACACGGGTCACGAGGCCGCGGCTCTTGTCGGTGATAGGCTTCAGAGCCGCCGTCGTCGAGATCATCGCCTTGAATTCCGGGGCATCGACGGCTCCGACATGGGCGAGTGTCGTCAGGTCGCCATTGCGGATTTCGAAAAGGCCGATCTCGTCCATGCGCTTTTCGGCCTTGTAGAGGCCGGGCTCGGTCTGCGTCAGCGGCAGGTTCTCGGTCTTGCCCGAGGGGTAGCGCACGACCGCGTCACCGGGAGCATCGCCGATCGTCTGGCGGGTGATTTCCAGCGTGCGGCCGGAGGTGCGGGCCGTCAGTGCCTCTTCTTCCAGCGCCGGTTCCTTCATCAGCCAGTGGGCGATGCGACGATAGAGCGAGACATGCGGGCCGCCGCCCTCGAAGCCACGCGCCCAGAGCCAGCCCTGGTCGGAAAGCAGCATGGCGACCCGTCCCTGCCCGGCGCGGTTGAGAACAAGCAGCGGATGGTTGTCGGCGCCAACCATGACGGTCTGGCCCTGTGGCCGGTCGACATCGACGCTGCGGAACCAACGGCCCCAATGCGGCGGCTCGTCGCCGGAGCCGTCAAGCCCGCGCGTGACAGGATGCTTGCGGCCCTGTTCTGACAGGCGGGGGTAGAAGGCTTGCTCGATCATCCGGCCGGTCGGCTCTGCCGGCAGCACGGAGGCGAGCGGCGTCATGGCGATCGATTCCGGGCTTGCATGCTCGGGGCCGGCGGCAATCAGCAGCGCGCCGCCGTTTTCCACGTATTGCGCGATGTTATCGTAATAGAGCATCGGCAGCACATTGGCGCGGTCCTGATAGCGGTCGAAGATGATCAGATCGAAATCCTTGATCTTGTCGACGAAGAGCTCTCGCGTCGGGAAGGCGATCAGCGACAGCTCGTTGATCGGCGTGCCGTCCTGCTTCTCCGGTGGGCGCAGAATGGTGAAATGCACGAGATCGACCGACGCGTCGGATTTCAGGAGGTTGCGCCAGGCGCGCTCGCCGGCATGCGGTTCGCCCGAGACGAGGAGGACACGCAGGTTCTGGCGGATGCCATCGATGATGTGCACGGCGCGGTTATTGGCATCCGTCACCTCACCGGGAATACCGGCAACGGAGAATTCCAGCACATTCGGGCCACCGCGGGCCACCTTGAAGGAGAAGGGTGTATCCTGGCCAGGCGTTGCCTGAAGGGTGGCGATCTCGTCGCCATTAAGGCGCACCGTCACATTTGCCGTGCCGCCCGGGCTCGGGCCGTCGTCGAAGACCCGCAGGACGAGCTGCTGCTCCTCGTTGACGATGCCGAAGCGGGGGGCCTTGATGACTTCGATGCGGCGGTCGAACTCGTTCGGCTTGCCGGTGATCAGGCCATGGATCGGTGCGTCGAAGCCGAGCGCCTGATTGACGCCGGGCACATCATGCACTTCGCCATCCGTCAGCATGATCGCGCCGCCGACGCGCGAAGGCGGCACATCGGCGATCGAGGCCGAGAGCGCATCGAAGAGACGGGTGGACGGCACATCGGAATTGCGGTCCTCGTTCACGTCCACGAAACGCGGCTCGATTTGCGGAAAGCGCGCCAGCTGCGTCTTCAGAGAGGCGAGCGCCTCATCGGTCATCGTCATGCGATCGGCCGTCTGCTGGCTCTGGCTGCGGTCGACGATAACGGGGACGATGGTCGACAGCTGATCGCGGTCTTCCTGCAGCAATACCGGGTTGGCAAGTGCTGCGAGGAGGGCGAGAGCGGCAAGCGTGCGAATCCACGCGCCGCGAATGCCGCGCCAGATCGCGAATATTGCGATCAGAAGGACGATGCCTGTCAGCACCGCCAGAAAGGGCCAGGGAAGGAAAGGCGAATAATCGATCGTCATGTCACTGCCCCAGCCGTTCGAGCAGGTCGGGCACGTGGACCTGGTCCGTCTTGTAGTTGCCGGTCAGCATGTACATCATGATGTTGACGCCTGCGCGGAAGGCATATTCGCGCTGCGTTTCATCCGGCGGCACAGTGGGCAGGAGCGGTGTGTCATTATCGTCGACGGCCCAGGCACCGGCAAAATCGTTCGCGGTAATCAGGATCGGCGAGACGCCGTCTGCGGCAGCGGCCGGCCTATTGGCATTGCTCTGGTTCTGACCTCCCTGCCGCGCTTCGATCCAGAGCGGGCTGCCGGCGTAGCGGCCGGGGAAGCTGGACAGCAGATAGAAGGACTTGGTCAGCACGTGGTCGTGCGGTACGGGTTCCAGTGGCGGAATATCCAGATTGGCGAGGATCTGCTGCAGGCGCTGACCGTTGGCAGTCGTGTCGCTGCCGCCTTCGAGAGAGTCGATCTGGTCGCGCGTATCGAAAAGCACCGTTCCACCGTTGCGCATGTAGGCGTCGATACGGCTGATGGCGGCGTTGGACGGCATCGGCGCAGTTGCGGAAACAGGCCAGTAGATGATCGGGTAGAAGGACAGCTCGTCCTTGTTCAGGTCAACGCCGACGGGCGGAGCCGGCTCCAGCGTCGTGCGGTAAGTCAGGAATTTCGTGAGGCCGTCGAGCCCCTCTTCGGAAATATTGTCGACATCCTGTTCGCCGGTCACGACATAGGCGAGATGGGTATTGTCCAGCCGCTGCATGATGATGTCGTCGCCCGGCTGGGTATCATTGGCATGCGAGATGTCTGGCCGCAGCATGAGGCCGGCCGCAAGCGCCACGGCGATCGTCGCGGCAGCCCTGGCGCGCGGGCGCATGCGGGAGAAGGCGCCGTTCATGAAGAGCACGATCAGGCTGTCGGCGAGGAGCAGCAGGAAGGCGATGAAGAAGAGCAGGGGCTTGGCAGACCAGCTTTCGCCGCCGATGAGACCGGCGCGGACGACATTTACGCCAGCAATGTCGAGTGGTTTCAGGTTCGCGTTTTCGGGCAGCACGTTGAGTGCCGCAAAGCCATCTTCCGAACCGTAGAGGCCGGGCGGGTTGTCAAAATTGGCAAGGGGTGCGGCCTTGGCATTCGGTATCAGCGGACGGGCATTGCCGGTTTCCGTCACCAACGTGCCCTTGGCCGTCAGCATGCGGAAGGGCGGCAGGGTTTCGGCGACACGCGCGCTGCCTGTCGATTCCGAGGTCACGCCGCCAGAACGCGAGATCTGGATGAGGTGTCGCAGCATTTCGACGAAAGTGCCTGAAATCGGCAGGTTCGACCAGGTGGCTTCGGCGCTGACGTGGAAGAGAACGATCTGGCCGGCATTCATCTTATTCATCGTTACGAGCGGCGTACCATCGGCAAGGCTTGCCCATGTGCGTTCGGCAAGATCAGGCGTCGGCTCCGCCAAAACCTGACGGTTGATCGTGACGTCGGTCGGGCGCGGTATGCCGGCAAACGGGCCGAAAGCGGGGAATTCGGCAAGCGCCTGCGGTTCGCTCCAGGACAGGCTGCCGCCAAGCGCCCGTTCGCCTTGTCGCAAAGTGACCGGGATCAGCGGGTCTTCGGCAGGGGCTGCAGCCAGGCGCGGGCCGGCAAAGCGCAGCAGCATGCCGCCATTCGATATCCAGCGCTGCAGAGGCGCGTAGGTATCCTCCGGAAGACGGCCGATATCGGCCATGATGATGACGGAGGGATTGTTGGCGAGCAGTTTCGGGATGGCGACCGAAAGATTGGCATCGGTCGGCCGCACCAGGTCCGCATAGGGTTCAAGCGCCCGCTGAATGTAGTAGAGCGGGGATAGCAGCGGCTGGAATTCATCGCCGCTTTCGCCCGACAGCAGCACGACCCTGCGACGCTTGAAGGCATCGTCGAGCAAATGCACGGCGCCGGCGGTGGCGCCAGTATTGATGCTGACGCGGGCAAAATCGTTGCGCATCTCGAAAGGAGCGGAAATGCCGGCATTGACGGCTGTCTCGCCGGGGGCGAAATCTGCCCTGCCGGTGGCGATCACGCGGCCCTGTGCGTCCTGCGCGTTGAGGGGGACGGAGATCGCGCCACCGGGGCTGAGGCGGGTCACTTTGACCGTCATCGCGTCAGCCGCATTGGCGGCGCCGGAGATTGCGACCGTCTGGGCCGCATCGCCTTCGATCACGCGCAGTTCGGTGGGCTGAAGGTCGGAGAGTTGACGCACGATGGCGTCGTTATCACTGCTTGCCGCGCCGTCGGTGAGGAAGACAAGCGTACCCGGATGCGTGCCGTTGAGCGCCGAGCGCAGGGCCTCGAATGCCCGTTGGCGATCGGGCACGAGCGGCTTCGGCTGGGCGGCACGCAGTTTTTCGCGGGCGGCCGAGGCCGTCCCGGGTGTCGCGTCGTTTGTGGGCTCTGCGGTGAAGGCGACCGAGACGACAGCACCGGCGGACTCGGCATCGTCGATCAGTGCGTCGGCCGTCTGGACACGGCGCTCCCAGTCGGGTGCCGAAGCCCAGCTATTGTCGACGAAAAGGACGAGCGGACCACCGGACGCAAGCGTGCTGGTCCGCGGATTGAAGACCGGATCGGCGATCGCAAAGATTATCGCGGCGGCCAGAAGCATGCGCAGCAGCGTCAGCCACCAGGGGCTTTTCGCCGGCGTTTCCTCGCGCTTCAGCACGGTCGCGAGGATCTTCAGCGGTGGGAAGACTTCTGCCTGCGGACGCGGCGGCGTGAGCCGGAGCAACCACCAGATAACGGGAAGGGCAATCAACGCGCCAAGGATGGCGGGATAGGCAAAGGCGAAAGGAAGAGCGCTCAAAGCTGTCCTCCATGCGTTGCCTTTGCCGGCATTCCCGAAAGATACATGTGGATTGCGACCAGCGCTTCGGACGCCAGGTGATCGGTGCGGTGGCTGACGAAGGTCCAGCCGAGATGGCGCAGTGATTGACCGAGGTTTTCGCGCCGGGCGAGATATGCGTTGCGATAGGCTTCGCGCAGGCTCTCGGCTCGTCCGGAGGTCAGCCTTTCGCCGGTTTCCGGATCGGTGAATTCGGTGCGGCCGTTGTAGGGGAAGATTTCCTCGGCCGGATCGGCGATTTCGACTACATGGCCGCGCAGGCCGCGGCGGGCAAGCGGCCCGAGACGGGCCATAATGGCGGGTGCATCATCAAGAAAATCACCGATGAGGATGAGATCGCTCCAGCCGCGCACCATCGCAGTTTCCGGCAGGCCGCCGGTCAACGGCGTGTGCATCAGGACAGCTGCAAGCCTTTCGGCGGCGTTGCGGGCGGAGACGGGCTCCATCACCCCGGGACAACCGATACGCTCCCCGGAGCGGGCGAGGATCTCGGCCAGCGCCAGCATGATGACCAGCGCACGGCTCTCCTTCGATGCGCTGCCATAGGTCGACTTGTACATCATCGAGGGCGACATATCGGCCCAGAGCCAGATCGTGTGGGCGGCCTCCCATTCGCGGTCGCGCACATAGGTATGGTCGTCGCGGGCGGAGCGTCGCCAGTCGATGCGCGACAGGCTTTCGCCTTCGCTATAGGGGCGGAACTGCCAGAAATTCTCGCCGATGCCGCGTTTGCGTCGGCCATGCCAGCCGGCAATCACGGTATTGGCGATACGCTTGGCTTCAACCAGGCAATCCGGCACGAGAGCGGCCCGCTGCCTTGCGCGGGAAAGGGCATCATTGCCTGACGTCGGGTTGACGATCTGTCCGATGGATGCCACGCGCTACGCTTCCTTATCCCTTTGCCTGCTTGACCAGTCCGGCGATGACGTCGCGCACCGACATGCCCTCGGCACGGGCGGCGAAGGTCAGGGCCATTCGGTGCTCGAGAACGGGCTCGGCGAGTGCGTAGATATCGTCGAGCGAGGGTGCCAGACGGCCTTCGTAGAGCGCGCGAGCGCGGGCGCAGAGCATCATCGCCTGGCCGGCGCGCGGGCCGGGGCCCCAGGCGACATGCTTGTCGGTGGAGGCATTGCCCTGGCCCGGGCGGGCTGAGCGTACGAGCGAGAGGATGGCATCGACGACGGTGTCGCTGACCGGCATCTGGCGGACGAGCGTCTGGATTTCGGACAGACGTGCCGCATTGATGACCGGTTCCGGCTTGGCTTCGGTGAGACCTGTGGTCTCCAGCAGGATCTGGCGCTCGGCGGCAAGTTCAGGATAGTTGACATCGACCTGCAGAAGGAAACGGTCGAGCTGGGCTTCGGGAAGCGGGTAGGTGCCTTCCTGCTCCAGCGGGTTCTGCGTTGCCAGAACGTGGAAGGGCGAGGGCAGGTCATAACGCTGGCCGGCAATGGTGATATGATATTCCTGCATCGCCTGCAGCAAAGCAGACTGGGTGCGTGGCGAGGCGCGGTTGATTTCGTCAGCCATCAGAAGCTGGGCGAAGACGGGACCCTTGACGAAACGGAAGGAGCGGCGGCCACTGTCGTCCTGGTCCATGACTTCAGAGCCAAGGATATCAGATGGCATCAGGTCGGGGGTGAATTGGATGCGGTTTGCAGCAAGGCCGAGGACTTCGCCAAGCGTCGTCACGAGCCTGGTCTTGGCAAGGCCGGGAACGCCGACGAGAAGGGCATGACCACCGGAGAGAACGGCGAGAAGCGTATTTTCAACCACGCTTTCCTGACCGAAGATGACTTTGGAAACTTCCGTGCGGATGGCGGCGATATCGGATAGCGCTCGTTCTGCGGCGGCGACAATCGCCTGTTCATCGAGGCTGGCTTCGGTCTTGATCATACCCACGGGCGTCTCCAACGGCTGAAATCATTCGGCTGCGAATCGTCTGATTTTACTAGGCGTGCCTCATACCCGATACAGTTATGAAGATGTTGCGGGCTGACAAGTTTGTTTCAAATGACTATCTCGTGACTTATTTCGTTAAGAGCAAACCGGGACAGAAGAATGGCAGCCGAGGAAATGAAGCATATGGCGGATGCAGCGGGGCTTGCCGCGCTGATTTCGCGCGCTTCCGAGGCGAAATCCGGAAAAAAGCGCGGGTTGCCGCCTGTCGAGAAATGGAATCCGCCCTTTTGCGGCGATATCGACATGGAAATCAGGGCGGATGGCACCTGGTTCTATATGGGCACCCCGATTGGCCGGCAGCCGCTGGTTCAGCTCTTTTCCACCGTTTTGAGGAAAGATGAAGACGGCAAGACCTACCTCGTAACTCCTGTGGAAAAGGTCGGCATCAGGGTCGTCGACGCGCCCTTTGTCGCCGTCGAGATGAATGCGAGCGAGAAGGACGGACAGAAGGTTCTGACCTTCCGCACCAACGTCGGCGATGTCATAGAGGCCGGCAAGGATCATCCTCTGCGTTTTCCAGGGCATGGGCCGGGAGATGGGCCAGCAGATGGGAAAGACAGCGAACTGAAGCCCTATCTGCATGTGCGGGGGCGGCTTGAAGCGCTCGTGTCACGCGCCGTGATGTATGAAATGGTAGAACTCGGGGAAGTGGCCGAGGTTGCCGGCCGGGATATGTTCGTCGTTCGCTCCGGCGGCGAGATCTTTCCGATCATGCCGGCGGATGAACTGGAAGCAGCCTCCCGATGAGCGAAGCGATCAGCAGGATCTATCCCCCGTTTTCGGCTGCCGAGTTCCGCCGCCGCGCGCTCAATCAGGTCGGCGCGCCTGTCGACCATGCCTGGCGCGACCATGGCGACCATGTGCTCAATCCCGATATCGTGGCGCTGGCCGAGACCTTGAAGCTGCGCGATGCGGCCGTATTGGTGCCTGTCGTCGACGATGGCGATGAGGCGAAGGTGATCTTCACCAAGCGGACGTCGACGTTGCGCAAGCATTCCGGCCAGATCGCCTTTCCCGGTGGTTCGATCGATCCGGACGATGTCTCGCCCGAGAAGGCCGCGATCCGCGAAACCGAAGAGGAGATCGGCCTTGACGGCGGTTTCGTCGAGACGGTCGGGCGGTTGCCGAACTATCTGTCATCCACCGGGTTCCGTATCACGCCCGTCCTCGGCGTGGTGCAGCGCGGTTTCTCACTGCAACTCAATCCGATCGAAGTGGACGATGTTTTCGAGGTGCCGCTTTCCTTCCTGATGAATCCGGCCAATCACAACAGGGACAAGCGCGTTGTTGATGGCATCGACCGGCATTTTTATCGCATGCCATATGAAACATGGATGATCTGGGGCATCACCGCCGGCATCGTCCGCACGCTCTATGAAAGGCTCTATGCATGACCTCAGTGGTCGATCAGCCATGGTTTCAGGATCCGGCGCTCGGCCGCGTCTTTGCGCTCCTGAACGCCGATGGCGGAGAAGGGCGCGTTGTCGGCGGTGCCGTGCGCAACAGCCTGATGGGGCTTGCGGTCGCCGATATTGATATCGCAACAACCCTGCTGCCGGAGACCGTGATGGAACGGGCGGCTGCGGCCGGCATCAAGGCGGTGCCGACAGGCATCGCGCATGGCACCGTGACGCTCGTCATCGACGGACGGCCCTTCGAGGTGACGACGCTGCGCACCGACGTGGAGACGGATGGACGCCGCGCCAAGGTCGCTTTCAGCATGGACTGGCAGTCCGATGCCGAGCGGCGCGACCTCACCATCAACGCGCTTTATGCGAATGCCTCGGGTGAGGTGATCGATCTCGTCGGAGGACTTGCCGATATCGAGAAGCGCAACATCCGCTTCATCGGCAATGCAGCGACGCGGATCGAAGAGGATTATCTGCGCATTCTGCGCTTCTTCCGCTTCTTTGCCTGGTATGGTTCCGGCCGGCCCGATGCGGAGGGACTGAAGGCCTCTTCGGCTGCAAGGTCGAAGCTGAAGACACTGTCGGCCGAACGGGTCTGGTCTGAACTGCGGAAGCTGCTCTCGGCCGAAGATCCAGGCCGGGCGCTTCTCTGGATGCGACAGGTTGCGGTTCTCTCGGAAATCCTGCCGGAAACGGAGAAATGGGGCATCGATGCCATTCCGGCGCTCGTTACAACCGAAAAAGCGCTGGGCTGGACGCCTGATCCCCTGCTGCGGCTTGCCTCGATCGTCCCGCCCGATGCGGCGCGGCTGGAGGAATTGGCCGCACGGCTGAAATTCTCAAATACGGAAGCGGCCTATTTGCGGGCCTGGGCGAAGGCTGCTCCGGTCAATGACGAGATTTCCGCCGCAGCCTTCGAAAAGCTGCTCTACAGAGACGGCCCAGACGGTATCGTCGTGCGGCTGAAGCTGGCGCTTGGCGTTGCCCGCGGCAAGGCAGAGAATGGCAGTTTCGATGAGATGAGCCGTTCGGCGCGGCTTTCAAAGCTTCTGGATCATGCGCGTATCTGGAAAAAACCGCAGTTTCCGTTGAATGGTGGGGACGTGATGGCCACAGGCATACCGGCCGGCCCGAAGGTCGGCGAAATCCTGTCGACCTTGGAAAACCAGTGGGTGGAAGAGAATTTCGTCTCCGACCGGGCGGCATTGCTCGCCCGGCTCTCGGAGATTGCAGGTTGAGGTCAGGCCGCGTTCGCCTCGTCGCGGATGCGGGCCTTGATATTGTCCACCATGTTTTCGCGAATGGTCGTTTCGCCGTGGGCGGTTCTCATATGCTCGACGGCGCGGCGAACAACTTCAGCATCATTATCGGCCCTTGTGTGCCAATCGCATCCGGGAACGAGCGTACCGCATTCGAAAAGTCGCATGGTCTTCTCCTGTCTCTGAAATGCAGAACCATCGCGCTTTCGCGCGACTGGGGAATGTGCGGCAATGGAGAAGGTTCCGTCGGAGGAAAGCTCCGGCCGACCTGGAAGTCGGCCGAAAGGCTCTGTTATTGGTGGGGCATTGCCCAGGCCATGTAAGTGTCCGAAAGGTGTGCGGGCTTGTTGCTGTTGGCAGCACCTGTTGCCTGCTGTTCAAGTTCTTCCGGGGTCTTGCCGCCTGCGAGCTGCAATTTCACCTGCTCGACAAAGCAGGACAGCGGCAGGTCGGAGCCGCTTTTCGCTCTCAAGTCTTCGGCGATGCGCGTTAGAAACTCGGGCGCTTCGATTGCGCGGGACGTTTCCTGAACACCTGCAGAAGCAGGGGGGCTGCTTTGTACCGTCATGACAATCCTCCTCCGATTGTAACGCACAGAAGCTAATTTAGGACGCACTCAGTTCTGATGAAGGCCTTTCAACGCGATTTTACCGGAATTGTGTTTCAAATTTATCAGCGTGCCGGTCTTTGCCTGCACGCTTGGCGCTGGCTTATGGCCAGCGCACGACGGGTGGCAGCGAAGAGAGAATGGATTCGACATTGCCGCCGGTTTTCAGGCCGAAGATCGTTCCCCGGTCGTAGAGCAGATTAAACTCGACGTAGCGACCACGGCGAATCAATTGTTCGTCACGGTCGGCTTCCGTCCAATCCTTGTTGAAGTTTGAACGGACGATCTTGGGGTAGACCATGGCGAAGGCCCGGCCGACATCCCGCGTGAAGGCGAAATCGGCATTCCAGCCGCCGGCTTCCTCGGCGGAATGCAGCCAGTCGTAGAAGATGCCGCCAACGCCACGCGCTTCATTGCGATGCTTCAGGAAGAAATAATCGTCGCACCATTTCTTGTAGGCGTCGTAATCGGCGACCGTATGGTTGCGGCAGGTGATTTCCATGGCCTTGTGGAAGAGCAGCGTGTCCTCGTCCTCCTGCGTGCGGCGGCGAGAGAGCACCGGGGTCAGATCAGCGCCGCCGCCGAACCAGCGGCTGGTGGTGACGACCATGCGGGTGTTCATGTGAACGGCCGGCACATTGGGATTGACCGGATGGGCGATCAGCGAAATGCCTGACGCCCAGAAGCGCGGATCCTCACCGGCGCCTGGTATCTGCGCCCGGAAATCCGGCGAGAACTCGCCGTAGACGGTGGAGGTGTGCACGCCGACCTTCTCGAAGACCCGGCCTTCCATCATCGACATGCGGCCACCGCCACCTGCACCGTTTTCGCGCGACCAGTCCTTGGCGACGAAACGGCCGGGCTCCTGATCGGATAGCGGGCCTTCGAGTTCGTCTTCCAGTGCCTCGAAGGAAGAGCAGATCGTGTCGCGCAATCCTTCGAACCATGTTCGGGCGGCGGTCTTCTTGTCCTCTATGTCTTCGGGCAGGCCGATCGGCAGTTCCGGTCTTTCCATGCGATTCGCTCTTTCCTGATTATGACTATCGTTTAGCAGGTGCAGCAGGCGCCCGCCAGCACAGGGAGGCAGCTGCAAGGGCTTGCAAGATTCGACTCGCAAAGGGGCGATTTCGATACTACCTTTCGATCAAGAGGTAGGTTTTATGGCGAAAATTCCGGGGCCTCCGCCCTTTGAAGGCTTGAAGCGCAGGATCGCAAAGCATCGGGCAGAAGCGTCCGCCCGTCAGAAAGATCACTTCGTCCGCGAGACCTATCGGATGGGGCTTCTGGAAGCCCGCGCCAAGGCGCGCGAATGGTTCGATGAATATCCCAAAGCTGCCTACTGGACAGAGGTGGAGAGCTGGCGCCAGCTTGAAGGCGACCAGATCGAATTCACCATGCGCCGCCTGCCATCCGCCGACTGACCTTATTCCGCCGCATCACGCAGACGGCTTTCGATCAGCAAGCCGCTTTCATCGAGGATCGGGTGCGCTACCGAGACGATATGAGCGTTGATACGCTTCAGATCCCGCAGCATGTCGAGATGGAGTGAGCTCGTCTGCAGGCTGTCGGCACGCCCGTCACGAAGCCGCTCGAGATGTCGCTCGGCAGATTGCTTCTCCATGCGGCGGACCTCGACCTTCACTTCCATCATCTGTTTGGCAAGGTTGAAGTCGCGGGTGACGAAGATCGTCTGCGCGACGCGCAAGTTGTCGATCGTCAGGTCAAACAGCTTGTGCAGTTCCCTGTAACCATCCTCCGAGAATTTCAGGCCGAGCGAGACCTTCTTGCCGACCTGTTCCAGCAGGCCCTTCTCGATGATGTCGCCGATGTGCTCGAGATTGATCGCGTAGTCGATGATGACGATCGAGCGCCGTGCATTCTCGTCGCTCAGGCCGACGCGGCCGAGCTTGGAAAGATAGATCTTCACCTCCTGTTGCAGGAGATCGACCCTCTTCTCGAGAGATGGGATCTCGGCCAGCTTCGACATGTCGTTGTGCTGGAAAGCTTCCGAGCTGCGCATCAGCATGCGTTCGATCAGGTCGCCGACACCGAGCACTTCGCGGGTGGCACTCGCAAGCGCCACCACGGGTGTGGACAATTCCTGCATGTCGAGAAACTTCGGCCCCTGATCCGGCTGAACATCGTCGGGCACGAGGCGGCTGGTCAAAGCGGCAAGCATCGGGGAAAAGGGCCACGCGACGGCGGCGAGCAGGATATTGAAGATCAGATGCGTATCGACCGGCAGTTTGGAAGGGCCAAAAGGCAGCATTTCGAGGAGCGGCGCCGCGTAGCCGGCAAGCGGCAACGCCACGAGGCAGCCGGCCGTACGAACGATAAGATTGCCAAGCGTCACCCGCCTTGCCGATGCCGGACCGGAAAGGGTGGCGATGACAGGCGGGATTGCGCCGCCCAGGTTGGCTCCAAGCACGAGAATGACGATCAGTTCAGGCGAGACGATGCCGGTCGAGGCCAATGAGAGGATCAACACGACGACGGCGAGACTGGACGACGAGATGAAGGCGAGGGCCGCCGAAAGGGCCAAAGCGACCGGCCAGGCATCTCCGAGAAGGCCGATGAAGGCGGCCAGCGCCGGAGAGCTGCGCATCGGTTCCGTCGCGTTGCTGAGCAGATGCAGGGAGAGCAGCATCAGGCCGATGCCGATCATGGCCGCACCTCCGCCGTGGCGGGCAGCAGACTTGCCGCGATAGAGCACGATGCCGAGGAGGATGAGAAGCGGCGACAGCCACTCGATGCCGGTTGCGACGATCCAGGCGGTCACAGCCGTTCCGACATTGGCGCCGAGCAACACGATCTGCGCCATGCGCGGCTTGATGAGATCGCGCTCCACGAAAGACGCCGTCATCAGGGCCGTCGCCGTCGAACTCTGAAGGGCGATGGTTGCCAGGAAGCCTGACAGGATCGAGCGTGGGCCGCTCGCCGTGCCGGTTGCAAGCCCGGTCCTCAGACGTGCTCCGAAAGCGCGCGTGACGCCGTCCTTGACCTGTGCTAGGCCGAAGAGCAGCAGCGCGATCGCGCCGAACAGATTGATCATGACGATTGTGGATTCCATGGTCCTGGTCTTTTTCTTCTTCTTGAGAAGCTTTTCCCGATTCTACATTTGCGCAGTCGAGTAAATTATTGGAATCTCACCGCTTGTGCAGATTTATTGATTGCCTGGCTAATTAATATAGGCGATTTCGCGTCGATTCAAAGCGGTGTTTGCGACATCGAGGCCGCCAAGCATCGGCATGGGTGCAGGTTCACGACCAGGCGGTCTGGCGCATTGCCTCGCCTGTTATCATTGCGGCGGAGACGGCGAGGTTGATCGAACGCTGGCCTTCCACCATCGGGATCAGGACGCGCCCATCGGCACGTTCATGCACGTGGTCGGGAACGCCGGCGCTTTCACGGCCGAAGAGCAGGATATCGTCGGTGCGGAAGGCGAAATCCGTGTAGCGCTGCGATGCTTTCGTCGTGGCGAGGATCAGGCGGCGGCCGGTGGCTGCACGCCATTCCTCGAAGCGGTCCCAATTGACATGGCGCGTGAGTGCGGCAGCGGCCAGATAGTCCATGCCCGCGCGCTTCAGGTTGCGATCGGAAATGTCGAAGCCGGCCGGTTCGATGATGTCGACTGCAAAGCCAAGGCAGGCGGCTAGGCGCAGGATTGTGCCGGTATTGCCGGGAATATCGGGCTGGTAGAGCGCAAGCCTGAGGTCTGCCATGGGAAGTTGTCCGTTGCGATGATGCAAAAATGGCCTATCCGAACTGTGATTTTGACGCAACAGGACGTTTTTTGACCATTTGATGGTCATTTTCCGATGCGGCGGGGCTGGAAATTTGGGCATTTTCGCGTTATCGGTGCATATCTTCAATCGCCAACAGGGAGCGCCGACATGGATATTTTTGTGCTGATGCGTCTCCCGCCTGTGATGCCGCTGTTGGTGATCTGGCGCGTATAAAGCGCTTTTCTTCCCTAATTGCCCATTTGATTCATTGCGCGGCCGTTATGGCCTCGCCCCTTGAGCCTCCGGTTCCCATATGTGCTTGCATGCGCCCCTGCGGGCGCGAAGACGGGGCCGGAACGCGGAAATTCCGGAGCGATTTTCATGTTTGGCTGGTTCGAGCAGCGACTTAATCCCTTTCCGAGCGAGGAGCCGGTTGCTCCCCCGAAAGGCCTTTTTGCCTTCTGCTGGCACTATACGAAGCCGGCGGCAGGATGGCTTGCACTCATGGCCGTTCTGACGGCGACGATCGCCATCGGCGAAGTGGCGCTGTTCCAGTTCCTCGGCGATATCGTCGACTGGCTGACGAATGCCGACCGCGCGACCTTCCTGCAGAACGAAGGCCACAAGCTCATCTGGATGGGTGCGCTGGTGCTGATCGGCCTGCCGCTCGTTGCCGGTCTCGATTCGCTTATCATGCACCAGATGATGCTCGGCAATTACCCGATGATCGCGCGCTGGCAGATGCACCGCTTCCTGCTGCGTCACAGCATGACCTTCTTCGCCAACGAGTTCGCCGGACGCGTTGCCACCAAGGTCATGCAGACGTCGCTTGCCGTGCGCGAAACGGTCATGAAGATCCTCGACGTCTTCGTCTATGTCGTGACCTATTTCCTTTCGATGATCGTCATCATAGCGGCCGCCGACTGGCGGTTGATGCTGCCTGTCCTCGCCTGGCTTGGTATCTACATCGGTATCGTTGCCTATTTCGTGCCGCGGCTTCGCAAGATCGCGGCCCAGCAGGCCGATGCACGCTCGCTGATGACGGGCCGCGTGGTGGACAGCTATACGAATATCGCGACCGTGAAGCTGTTTTCCCATGCCGGCCGTGAAGAGGTCTATGCGCGGGAAAGCATGGACGGGTTCCTGGATACGGTTCACCAGCAGATGCGCAAGGTGACGCTCTTTCACATGAGCGTCTATCTGAACAACTGCATCTCGTTGTTCGTCATCTCCAGCCTGTCGATCTATCTGTGGCTGAACGGTACGATCTCGGTCGGCGCGATTTCCATCGCCATTGGTCTTGCGATGCGCGTCAACGGCATGTCGCAATGGATCATGTGGGAAGTCTCCGCGCTCTTCGAAAACATCGGTACCGTCTATGACGGCATGGAGATGATGTCGAAGCAGCACGATATCGTCGACAAGCCGGGCGCCGCCCCACTGACGGCGAAGAAAGGTGCGATCCATTACGACCGGATCGGCTTCCACTATGGCAAGGGCAAGGGCATCATCGAGAACCTGTCGCTCGACATCCGAGCCGGCGAAAAGGTCGGTCTCGTCGGTCGATCGGGTGCTGGCAAGACGACGCTGATGAACCTGCTCCTGCGGTTCTACGATCTTGAGTCCGGGCGCATCACCGTTGATGGACAGGATATTTCTGCGGTGTCGCAGGACAGCCTGCGTGCGCTGATCGGCGTGGTGACGCAGGATACCTCGCTCCTGCATCGCTCGATCCGCGACAACATCGCCTATGGTCGCCCGGATGCGAGTGACGAGGACATCATCGAGGCGGCAAGGCGGGCCAACGCCTGGGAGTTCATCGAAGGGCTTGTCGACATGCAGGGCCGCAAGGGGCTGGATGCACAGGTCGGCGAGCGCGGCGTCAAGCTTTCCGGCGGCCAGAGACAGCGTATCGCGATCGCGCGTGTCTTCCTGAAGGATGCGCCAATCCTGGTGCTCGACGAGGCGACCTCGGCGCTCGATTCCGAAGTGGAAGCGGCGATCCAGGAAAACCTCTTCGCGCTGATGGAAGGCAAGACCGTTATCGCGATCGCTCACCGCCTGTCGACGCTGACGGAGATGGACCGGTTGATCGTGCTCGACAAGGGCCGCATCATCGAAAGCGGCACACATGCCGAATTGGTGAGCCACGGTGGCATTTATGCCGACCTCTGGACCCGCCAGTCCGGCGGCTTCCTTGCCGATCACGAGGAAGAGGCTGAAGTCGCAGCCCAATAAAAAAGCCCTTCCCGCATGAGCGGGGAGGGCTTTTCCTTGTCCGGCCATATCGCTAGAGCGTGCGGACCCGATCCGCGCAGAGACTATCGGCCCAGTCGATGACGCGATGATGTTCCACTACCATGATTGAGTTCGAGGCAAGCGACTGCAGCGTGAAGATGCGCTGCCGCTCTTCCCGTTCGATCCAGCTCGCGATCGCCTCCGTCACGATGCTGTCGCGTGGCACATCGAGCGCGTCGGCCAGGGCGTCGAGCTTTTCCGCAAGGGGAAGCGGAAGATGCGCATTGAGCGTTTTCGTTTCCATATCCGCGGTCTCCGGTAAGTAGCGATCATGGCACGAGATCGTGGTCGCTGCCACCCGTATCAATGGTGATGACGCCGATATTACCGATCATTACCAAAATATAAGGTTTTGGCGGCCCTATATTCTCTTTGCCACAATTCTGAACGGGCCTATATCGCGGTGATGCTGCTCACTCCGATCCTTCGCCTGTTCGAAACCTGGATAGATCCCTTCCGCGCTCGCGACAATCTTCAGCCGCCGCGCAGTACATTTGGATTCATCGCCTTCTATATCGGCCAGGCCAAGTGGCCGTTTATCGCCATGCTGATCCTCGGGGGCATGTCGGCTGCGATCGAAGCGGCGCTCTTCTGGTTCGTCGGCAGGCTCGTCGACATCCTCAGCACGATCAAGCCGGGAGCCGGTTGGAGCACGCTTCTGGCCGCCCATGGCGGCGAGATCTTCGGCATGCTGGCACTGATCGGCATCGTTCGCTTCGTCGTCGCCTTCCTGATCGCGCTCATCGACCAGCAGGTGATTACGCCCGGTTTCTATAATCTTGCGCGCTGGCAGTCCTATCTGCATGTGTCGCGCCAGTCGCTCGCCTTCTTCCAGAGCGATTTTTCCGGGCGCATCGTCACCAAGGTCTGGTCAGCGGGCCAGGCGACGGGCGATCTCGTGACATCGCTGATGGAAAGCGTCTGGTTTGTCGGCATCTATGCCGTCACCACGCTGGTTCTGGTCGGGCAGCTTGATTTCTCACTGGCTGCGGTGGTGCTCTTCTGGCTGGTGGCGTTCAGCGTGCTTGCCCGCTATTTCGTGCCGCGTATCCGCTATCATTCGCGTGAAACCGCTGAGGCAGCCTCGCTGCTCAATGGCCGCATCGTCGATGCCTACAGCAATATCCAGACGCTGAAGCTCTTCGCCCGCGACGAAGAGAGCGATCGCTATATGCTCAATGGCTTCAACACCTATCAGGACACGGTGCTGCAGTTCACACGCTTCATCACCGGCGTGCGCGCTTCGATGGCGCTGCTTTCGGGCCTGATGATCGTGACCATGGCCGGAATCAGTGTGGATCTCTGGCTGCGCGGACTGATCAGTTCCGGGGGCGTCGCCTTCTCGCTGACGCTGGTTCTGAGACTGAACTTCCTGCTCGGACGTCTAATGACGCAGTTCAACGGCATTATGCGCAATCTCGGCACCATCCAGAACGCGGCCGAGCTGATCTCCCAACCGCTGCATCTCGTCAACCGCCCCGATGCGAAAGAACTCGTCATCAAGCAGCCAGGCATCCGTTTCGAGAACGTGTCTTTCCATTACGGCAAGGAGAATGCCGTCATCGACAAATTTTCGCTGACGATCCGTCCGGGCGAAAAGGTCGGCATCATCGGCCGCTCCGGTGCGGGCAAATCGACGCTCGTCAACATTCTCCTGCGCCTCTACGATCTCGAAGGCGGGCGCATCCTGATCGACGGGCAGGACATTGCCGGCGTCACCCAGGAATCGCTGCGCATGCAGATCGGCATGGTCAGCCAGGATACGTCGCTGCTGCATCGCTCCGTGCGGGACAATATCCTGTTCGGTCGGCCTGATGCCGGTGAGGAACGGCTTGTCGAGGCCGCCAGACGCGCCGAGGCGCTCGATTTCATCGAGCGGCTGCGAGACCAGCAGGGGCGCAAGGGTTTTGATGCCCATGTCGGCGAACGTGGCGTCAAGCTTTCGGGCGGCCAGCGTCAGCGTATCGCCATTGCACGGGTGATGCTGAAGGATGCGCCGATCCTCGTTCTCGACGAGGCGACCTCGGCGCTCGATTCGGAAGTGGAAGAGGCGATCCAGTCGAACCTCAATCGCGTGATGGAAGGCAAGACGGTGCTTGCGATCGCTCACCGGCTTTCGACCATCGCCGCGCTCGACAGGCTTGTCGTGATCGATCGCGGCAAGATCATCGAGGAAGGCACGCATGATGCGCTTCTGAAACAGGGCGGCCTTTATGCCGAGCTCTGGGCACGCCAGTCCGGCGGCTTCCTCGCTTCCGACGACGACGATACGCGTTCAGTGTTCGCGAACGAAATCGCTGACTAGGCCGTAATGGTTCGAGCCGAAGCTGTCTTCCAGACGGCTCGTCGAGCGGATGAGCAGCGGCGGCCTTGCGAAGATATGGTCGATGCTGATGCCGAATGAACCGGCGCTGACGGGCCAGGTGGTTGGTTCCGGGAAATCCGTCTTCAGTCCCGTTCCGCGCAAAAAGTGCTGGATGGTCGGCGCCAAGATTGAAGAATTGAAATCTCCGGCAACCACCAGTGCGCCTGTATGAGGCTTCATGAAAGCGGTGAGATCCTCGAGCTCGTCAGCCTGAAAATCATCAAAATACGGCTTGGAGAGATGGGGGAAGAGCAGATCGACAGGCGTCCCGTCGAAGTCGATCGAAATCGACACGAGCCGCTGTTTCCAAAGCTCGCCAATGTCGCGGATCTCCTGCCGGGCAAAGGGACGTTTCGACAGCACGAGCGTATCGCATGTCGCGCTCGCATCGCAGCCGATCCGGTAGGGATAGAGCTGCTGAAGCCGTGGCAACTGCGCGAAGACCGGCTCGGCCTCCATGATGTCGACCACGTCGGCGCCCGAGGCCAGAATGGCATCAGCAATCCGCCCGCCGTTTTCAAAATTGTCATTCTCAATATTGAAGGACATGAGCCGGAAAAGGCGAGGGGCGTTCTCCGAAGGCGGCTTGCCGGCGAATTCGCGCAGCATGATGACGCCGTGGATATTCAGGAAGGTTGCCACCGCCAGCATCAGGAACCCATACCAGTGCCGCTTGAAAAAGAGGGCAATAACGGCACCGACAGCACAGATGATGCTGAGATGAACCTGGAAGCTGTAAACGAGCGAAAGCAGCCAGAAATCGGTAAGATAACGGAGCGAAACGAGGGCGAGAACAATGGTGATGAGGACGCTCAATACGCAGAAAACAGTATGCCTCATCGGCGCAAATCCAAATTCGTATGGCAAACTCACCAGCGCCTAACACGCGCCCCAGTTTGTTGCAATGCAGCAAAGTTGCAAGCCAGTGATTGCCTTAAAAAATTCACTCAAATTTCCCGCGACATTGTGCCCCCATCCCCTTGTCAAGGCTGGACATAATTTGCGATCAAGCATAGAACGCGCCGGATTGGTGGGGAATCTATGGCCGAAATATGTTCTGATAGATTCGCCGCCTCTGGAGGGGCAGGGCGGAATTCCGCGACAATTGCGCAGAGGATGGTTAAGCCGTGAGCGAACACGTAACGACAAGCGAGGCTTCAGAGCCCACTCGCCGTGATTTCCTTTATCTCACCACTGGCATGGCCGGTGCGGTCGGCGCCGTTGCGGTTGCCTGGCCGTTCATCGACCAGATGCGTCCGGATGCGTCGACGCTCGCGCTGGCTTCCATCGAAGTGGACGTCACAAGCCTTACGCCCGGCATGTCGCTGACTGTCAAGTGGCGCGGCAAACCGATCTTCATCCGCAACCGCACACCGGAAGAAGTCACGGCTGCAGCCGATGTCCAGCTGTCGGACCTCAAGGATCCGATCGCCCGCAATGCAAACCTTCCTGCCGACGCGCCTGCAACGGGCGATGACCGCTCCGGCGGCAAGGGCAAGGAAAACTGGATCGTCATGATCGGCACCTGCACCCATCTCGGCTGCGTTCCGCTCGGTCAGGCCGGCGAATACAATGGTTGGTTCTGTCCCTGCCATGGTTCGGTCTACGACACGGCCGGCCGTATCCGCAAAGGCCCGGCGCCGCAGAACCTGGCGATCCCGACCTTTTCATTTTTGTCCGACACAAAGATCAAGATCGGTTGAGGGGAGACTGATTAATGAGTGGCCATTCCAGCTACGAGCCATCAACCGGCTTGGAAAAATGGGTCGATGCGCGCCTTCCGCTGCCGCGCATGGTCTATGACAGCTTCATTGCCTATCCGGTTCCGCGGAACCTGAACTATGCCTACACGTTCGGCGCCATGCTCGCCGTCATGCTGATCGTGCAGATCCTGACGGGCGTAACGCTCGCCATGCACTATGCCGCCGACACCACGATCGCCTTCAACTCCGTTGAAAAGATCATGCGTGACGTCAATCACGGCTGGCTGCTGCGTTACCTGCATGCCAACGGCGCATCCTTCTTCTTCGTCGCCGTATACCTGCACATCGCCCGCGGCCTCTATTACGGTTCGTACAAGGCGCCGCGCGAAATCCTCTGGATCCTCGGCGTCGTCATCTACCTCCTGATGATGGCAACCGGCTTCATGGGCTATGTCCTGCCCTGGGGCCAGATGTCCTTCTGGGGCGCAACCGTCATCACCGGCTTCTTCTCGGCCTTTCCGCTGGTCGGCGAATGGGTCCAGCAGTTCCTGCTTGGCGGCTTTGCCGTCGACCAGCCGACGCTGAACCGCTTCTTCTCGCTGCATTACCTGCTGCCCTTCATGATCGCCGGCGTCGTCGTCCTGCACATCTGGGCGCTGCACGTTACCGGCCAGACGAACCCGACGGGCGTCGAGGTCAAGACCAAGACGGATACGGTTCGTTTCACGCCTTACGCAACGCTCAAGGATGCGCTCGGCGTTTCGGTCTTCCTGATCGTCTATGCCTACTTCGTCTTCTACCTGCCGAACTATCTCGGCCATGCCGACAACTACATCCCGGCCGATCCGCTGAAGACCCCGGCCCACATCGTTCCGGAATGGTACTTCCTGCCGTTCTACGCGATGCTGCGCTCGATCACCTTCAATGTCGGCCCGATCGACTCCAAGCTCGGCGGCGTTCTGGTCATGTTCGGCGCCATCATCGTGCTGTTCTTCCTGCCCTGGCTCGACACTTCAAAGGTGCGCTCGGCGGTCTATCGTCCGTGGTTCAAGCTGTTCTACTGGCTGTTCGTGATCAACGCGATCATCCTCGGCTGGCTCGGCTCGCAGCCTGCGGAAGGCCTGTACACGACGATCTCGCAGTTCTGCACGCTGCTCTACTTCGCATTCTTCCTGGTCGCGATGCCGGTCCTTGGGCTGGTGGAAACACCGCGCCGCATTCCGAACTCGATCACTGAAGCGGTGCTCGAAAAGCGCAACAAGACTGCTGCGATCAAGGCCTGAGCGAGCGGACGGGAAGGAATAGAAATATGAAAAAGCTTGTTGCAAGCATCCTCTCGCTCGCTGTCGCAGCCGGCCTTGGCGGCGTCGCGTTCGCCCAGGAAGCTGCCGCCCCGGCTGCCCATCATGAGGAAAGTGCTACCCCGCACTATCCGCTGAAGGAACCGAAGGAAATCGACTGGACCTTTGCCGGCCCGTTCGGCCATTACGACAAGGGCCAGCTCCAACGCGGCCTGAAGGTGTATACCGAGGTCTGTTCCGCCTGCCACTCGATGAACCTCGTGCCCTTCCGTACGCTGGGCGCACTCGGCTATTCGGATGCACAGGTCAAGACCTTCGCAGCCAATTACGAAGTTCAGGACGGCCCTGACGCCAGCGGTGAAATGTTCACCCGCAAGGCAGTTCCATCCGACCACTTCCCATCGCCCTATCCGAATGCGGAAGCTGCCGCTGCTGCCAACAACGGTGCGGCTCCCCCGGATATGTCGCTGCTTGCCAAGGCCCGCGAAGTCGAACGCGGTTTCCCGCAGTTCGTCTTCGATATCTTCACCCAGTATCAGGAAAGCGGTCCGGACTATATCCACTCGCTGCTGACCGGCTATGAAGAGCCGCCGGCCGGCTTCCAGGTTCCGGCAGGTTCGCATTACAACCCGTATTTCCATGCCGCTGCCGTTCTCGCCATGCCGAAGCCGCTTTCCGACGACCAGGTCACCTATGACGACGGTTCGCCGCAGACGGTCGATCAGTATTCCAAGGATGTCTCGTCGTTCCTGATGTGGGCGTCCGAGCCGCATCTCGAAGAGCGCAAGCGTACCGGCTTCATGGTCATGGTCTTCCTGCTGATCTTCACGGTGCTGGTCTATCTGACCAAGCGCTCGATCTACGGGCGCACCGACCACTGAGATATAATCGGTCTCATGGGAAAAGGCGGCTTTTCAGCCGCCTTTTTTATTTGGTTTGACCCGGCGCAATTGATAGTGTGCGGGCGTTTTGTGCCCCTCGCAGATACGGATTTTCGATGAACAACACGCTTTCGGAGCTTGCGGCCAGCATCCGCTCCATTCCGGATTATCCCAAGCCCGGCATCATCTTTCGCGACATCACCACGTTGCTCGGCAATCCCCGGGCCTTCCGCCGCGCGGTCGATGAACTCGTGCAGCCCTATGCTGGTCTGAAGGTCGACAAGATTGCCGGCATGGAAGCGCGGGGCTTCATCCTCGGCGGCGCGGTTGCGCATCAGCTTTCCTCGGGCTTCGTGCCGATCCGCAAGAAGGGCAAGCTGCCGCATGACACGGTGCGCATCGCCTACAGCCTGGAATATGGCGTGGACGAAATGGAGATGCATCGCGATGCCGTTGAGCCAGGCGAAAAGGTGATCCTCGTCGACGATCTGATTGCGACGGGCGGCACGGCTGTGGGGGCGACAAAGCTTCTCCGCCAGATCGGCGCGGAAGTGGTCGGCGCCTGCTTCGTCATCGACCTGCCGGATCTCGGCGGCCGCAAGAAGCTTGAGGATCTCGGGGTCGACGTGCATACGCTCGTCGAGTTTTCCGGCCATTGAACCTGTCAATTCCAGCAGAGCCGTTTTAGGCGTTTGCTGGAATTGCTTCTGCCCGCATCACTCGAATTCGAGCACGCTGCTTTCGAAGCGGATGACGGCAATACCGTCCTGATTGACGCCTTCGCAGAGGATGCTGTTGACATGCCAGCCCGGCCGCGACGCCAGCGGGCGGCCGGAGAGAAAGGTCACGGAATAGCTGACCGTCTCGTCGACAAAGACCGGTTTCAGCCATTGCAGCTTCTGAAAGCCGGGTGAGGGGCCGAGGTTCGGCGGGGCCAGGCCCTCGCTCTTCAGCCGGTCGATCTCCGCCATCCAGTATTTGAGGAAACATTGCATCCAGGCGGCCGTCGTATGCCATCCGGAGGCGCAGAGCCCGCCGAACATCGTGTCGCCGGCCGCATCCTTGTCGGTATGGAAGCGCTGCGGATCGTATTTCCGGGCGAAGCTGAGGATCTTTTCTTCGGTGAAGACATAGGTCCCGATCTCACTCTTCTCACCGGCGGCGTAGAGTTCGGTCATTCTCATGCGCTGACCTCCAGGCTGCCACGCATGCCGAAGATGACGGAATTTTCCGACAGGAGGACCAGTTCACCGCGCTGGTTTTCCACGTCGTGGCGGAATTTAACGATGCCGAGGCCTGGACGCGAGCGCATCGGACGTGCCTCCAGCACCGTCGAATGGCCGGAGAGCGTGTCGCCTGCCAACACCGGTTTGCGCCATTCCATGAAATCGACGCCCGGTGCACCTTCGCAAAGCGAGTTCAGGACGAAACTGTCGGCCATCATGCGCATGAACATCGCCGACGTATGCCAGCCGGAAGCGGCGAGGCCGCCAAGGATGCTGGCACGGCCCGCGGTCTCGTCCAGATGCATGGGCTGAGGGTCGAACTCTGCGGCAAATTCGATGATTTCGGGTGCCGTCACTGGCTTCGGGCCAAGCGGAAAGCGCCGGCCGGGCTGGAAATCCTCATAGGCGAGCTTTTCTGCAGGCATTAGGGGTCCTCATCATAGGCAGGCGTCATTGCTTACAATAGCATCCGCGCGGGCTCAATGATTCCATAGGAACGAACCGGCATGGCTGAACTAAGGTCGATACTCGACGAGGCGGCGCGCGAGGGGCTGATTACCGCCGAGGCTGGCGAGCGGCTGGTGCCGTTCCTGGCTGCACGCGGTGTTGTCGTCGACGCGCGTGCGGCGGGGCCTTTGGAGCCGGCATGGTCGGATACAGAGACGCCACGCTTCGTCAGGGGCTTTCATGACGTCCTCATCACCATCGGCATCCTGATCGCGCTGGCGGGCCTCTGGGGACTTGCCTCGCTCTATGCGGTGCTGCCGGCAATTCTTGTGCTGGCAGAAATCCTCGTGAAGCGCCAGCGCCTCGCGCTGCCGGCCGTGGTGCTGACGCTAGCGGTTTTTGCCTGGACCTTCCGGATGATGCTGTCGATCTATCCCTCCAATGCCGATCTGTGGCTGACCGGCGATGGCATCGACAGGTTCATCGTCGCATTCCCCGTTATCATGGGGCTTTTCTATCTGCGCTACCGTGTGCCGCTTGCGCTTGCGCTTTCCATCTTCTCGGGTCTGGCCCTCGTGCTTGCGCTTGTCTTCCGCCTGCTGCAATGGGCGAGCGGCGACGATGCCTTCATCCTCAACCATCCGACTCTTGTGTCGGTCATCCTGTTTGCCTGCGCCGTCGGCCTGTTCATCGCTGCACTCGGTTTCGATCTCAGCGACAGGCTTCGCCGCACGACGCGATCGGATGTCGCCTTCTGGCTTCATCTCGTTGCCGCACCTGCGCTGCTCTACAGCATCCGGATCTTGCTCTCACTCGACGGCGGCTGGCTGGACATCATGGACGCCAACTCGTTCAAGACCCCGGTTGTCGTCGTAATTGTCGCGCTGTTGATGCTGATCGGCTTGATCATCGACCGGCGCGCTTTCGTCACGTCTGGGCTGCTGACGCTGGGACTGGCGATCTATGGGATATTCCGGCAGGGGAGTGCGACCGTCGATACCTATATTTTCGGAACGCTCATTATCGTCGGCGTGATCGTGCTCATCATCGGTACGGGCTGGATGCCGCTTCGGCGCATCGTGTTGCGTGCCTTGCCGTCAGGCGCAGTAGAAAGGCTGCCGCCCGGCTGAGCGGCAGCTTTGGTTTTTCTGTTTGACGCATGTCGTTATCGCAAAAACGCTGCGGGCTTTTGCGCGACATGCCTATGCATCAGGTATTGAAGCGGAAGTGGATGACGTCGCCGTCCTGGACGACATATTCCTTGCCTTCGTCGCGCGCCTTGCCGGCCTCCTTGGCGCCGACTTCACCATTGAACTGGATGTAGTCGTCGTAGGCGATCGTATTGGCGCGGATGAAGCCGCGTTCGAAATCCGAGTGGATCACGCCGGCTGCCTGCGGCGCCTTGGTGCCGCGCGCGATCGTCCAGGCGCGCGTTTCCTTCGGGCCGACCGTGAAATAGGTGATAAGGTCGAGCAGCTTGTAGCCTGCGCGGATCAAACGGTCGAGGCCAGCTTCGTCAAGGCCGAGGGCTGAAAGGAACTCCTTGGCTTCCTCATCTGGAAGCTGGGCGACTTCGGATTCGATCGCAGCCGAGATAATGACGGTTTCGGCGCCTTGCGCCTTCGCCATCACGGCGACAGCCTCGGTATGTTGGTTGCCGGTCACAGCGTCGCCTTCGGCGACGTTGCAGACATAGAGGACTGGATGCGAGGTCAGGAGGTTAAGGCCCTGGAGGATACGGATCTCTTCCGCGTCCAGCTTCGCGAGCAGGGTGCGAACCGGCTTGCCGTCCTGCAGCAGGGCGAGCGAGGCTTCCATGATCGGCAGCATGGCCAAGGACTCCTTGTCCTTGCCGGCGGCGCGCTTGCGGGTCTGCTCCGTGCGGCGCTCAAGGCTTTCGAGATCGGCGAGCATCAGTTCGGTCTCGATCGTATCGGCGTCGGCAACCGGATCGATGCGACCTTCCACGTGGGTGATGTCGCCGTCCTCGAAGCAGCGCAGCACATGCACGATGGCATCGACTTCGCGAATATTGGCGAGGAACTGGTTGCCGAGACCTTCACCCTTCGATGCGCCACGCACGAGGCCGGCAATATCGACGAAGTTGATGCGGGTCGGGATGATTTCCTTCGACTTGGCAATATTGGCAAGCTTCTGCATGCGGGCGTCGGGAACGGCCACTTCGCCGGTGTTCGGCTCGATCGTGCAGAAGGGATAGTTCGCCGCCTGCGCTGCCGCCGTCTTGGTGAGTGCGTTGAAGAGGGTCGACTTGCCGACATTCGGCAGACCGACGATACCGCATTTGAAGCCCATGGCTGAAACCTGCTGTTCTCAAGAAATCCTTGGCCGTGGCTATGGGATAAAGGAGGGGAGCGGTCAAGTCTTAGAGCGCTTTTCTCGCCGCTCCCTTGCCGTCGGGGCTTAGCAGCATTATTCTTACCCTCGCGGGATTTCCCCCGGCACCAGGTGTCGAAATTCTGCAATCTAAAAAGCTTAGTTAGATCCAAACCCCTTCCCATGTCATCAACGGGCGGATTTCCGATGGCTGACAACGACATTGCCTTAAAACCCAAGACCAGGGTGAAGCCGAAGCTGGACAAGCCGAAGCTCTACAAGGTCATTCTCGTCAATGACGATTATACGCCACGCGAATTTGTCACCGTGGTTCTTAAGGTCGTTTTTCGCATGAGCGAAGAGGCCGGTTACCGCGTGATGATGACGGCCCACAAGCTCGGCTCCTGCGTGGTCGTGGTTTGTACCAAAGATATTGCGGAGACGAAGGCCAAGGAAGCCATCGACCTTGCCAAGGAGATGGGCTTTCCACTGATGTTCACGACGGAGCCTGAGGAATAGTGGCCGGAGGAAAGGACGTGCGTCTCAAGACGGGCGGCGGATCTGGTAGCCGGTCTTGTCCTGCATGAAACCACAGTTTTCATAGAAGCGCAGGGTTGCCGGATTCTTGGATCCGGTGAGCAGCATGACCTTGTAGCAGCCGACGTTCCAGGCTTCTTCAATCGCATGCCGGATGAGTTTGCCGGCATAACCTTGCTTGCGGTGATCAGCGTGGGTGACGACGTTTTCGATCAGTGCGTATGAGGCGCCATTGCGCGTCAGGTTGGGCACGATGACCAGCGTGACGGTCGCGGCAGCGATCTCGCCGGCAAAGCCGATCAAGACCGTCATGCCGGGCTGCGCCAGAATGGCGGAAAAACGTTCCGTTGCCATATGGGCAGAGAGGACCGGATCGGTCGGGTTGAGGTGCTGGTAGAGGGTGGTCAGGCCCTGTAAATCGCCGACGGCCGCGGGCCGGATGCTGAAGTCCCCGCCTGCCATCGCGTTCAGTCGCCCTTGTTGCCGAACATCTTTTTCAGCATCTCGGCCATGGGGCCAGTCGCCGGAAGCTTCTGCTGGCCGTGATTGCGGGCCTGGTGAATGTGGGACTTTCCTGCCGGCTTCTTCTCCGGCTTCGGCTTTTCCTCTTCCGCCTTGCCGCCGAGCGCGAGTGCAATCTTGTTCATCAGCTGGGAATCTTCATTGCGGACCAGCATGTCGGCGTTGTCGGCGAGCGTGTCGAGCAGCGGTTCCAGCCAATCCCGGTCGACCTTGGCGAAATCACCAAGCACATGGTTGTGCACGAGTTCCTTGGCGCCTGGATGACCGACGCCGAGGCGCAGGCGGCGGTATTCCTTGCCGCAATGGGCGTCGAGCGACTTGATGCCATTGTGGCCGCCATGGCCTCCGCCGGTCTTCAGCCGCGCCTTGCCGGCCGGGAGATCGAGCTCGTCATAGATCGCCACGAGATCGGAAGGCTGCAGCTTGTAGAAGCGCATGGCTTCGCCGACCGCTTCGCCCGACAGGTTCATGAAGGTCTGCGGCTTGATCAGCAGCACCTTCTCACCCGCCAGCTCACCTTCTGATATCTCGGCCTTGAATTTCCTCGACCAGGGCGAAAAGCTGTGGCGGCGATAGATGGCATCCACCGCCATGAAGCCGATATTGTGCCGGTTGCCGGCATATTTCGCGCCGGGATTGCCGAGACCCGCGATGATCAGCATGGCCTGTCTTCCTTGCAAGAGCTGTTGGCGTTCACCACCGCGAAACGGCGGCAAAGTCAAGTGGCAAAGGCGGGCCTGAACGGCGGGCGGCCGATCAATTCAGCAGATGCAGGCCATATTTCGTGAAGATCTGCTTCTGTTCGCCGCTGGCAATCAGCTTGTCCAGCGAGGCCTGCATGCGGGCCAGGAGATCGTCCGGGAAGTTCTTCTCGCAGGCAATTCCCATCGGCTGGGAGGACAGCACGGTCACCATTTCCAGCGGCTGGTCAGCCTTCAGCTTGTCGAAATAGAGTTCGGAGATCGGCATCATGTCGATACGGCCGCCGAGCAGCTTGCGCAGCGTCGCGTTGAAATCGCTGGCGACGTCGAGCTTGGTAAAGCCCTTCTCCTTGAGTGTCACTTCGGTATAGTCGTCACGCTGTGTGCCGATAACGTATTTCTTTGCCGCCTCGAGGTTGGCGGCAGAGACGCCTGAACCCTGGCGGGTAATCAGGATGTTGCGGTCGACGAGAAGCGGCTCGACCCATTTGAACAGGCCGTCGCGCGAGGCATTGTGGGCGGTCGCGAAGACGCAGGTCATCGATGTCGTGCGTGCGAGACTGAAGGCACGGGCCCAGGGCATGACGTCGAGGGTATAATCGACGCCGATATCGGCCATCACCTTCTGAACCTGTTCGACGGTCGCGCCCTTGATAACCTTTCCGTCGCGGTAGTTGAAAGGGGCGTATTCCTCGGTCACGAAGGCTACCGTCTGGGCTGACGCCGACGCGGAAAAGCAGGGCAGGGCAAGAAGTGCAAGAAGCAGCAGCCTTTTCATTGCGATACCTCCCGTATCTCGTCAATTCATGAAGCGCGCGCCACATCCGAGAGCGAGCTGCTCAATTCCTCGATCAGCCTGGCGGCGTTCTGCGGACGGTGGAACAGATAGCCCTGACCATAATCGAGGCCCATCTGGTGCAGGGTGCCGCATTCCTCCTCGGTCTCGATGCCTTCGGCAATCACGGTGCAGTTCATCTTGTGCGACAGCGTCGTGATGCCCTCGATCAGCATGCGGCTCTTCTGGCGCACGTCATCGTCAGCGTCATTGATGGCGCGGGTGAAGGACTGGTCGATCTTGATGATGTCGACCGGAAAACGATTGAGATAACTCAGCGACGAGTACCCGGTACCAAAATCGTCAAGCGCGATGCGGCAACCGAAACGGCGCAGTTCCGTCACGATCATGCGGATCTGCGGGTTGTCGTGCATCAGCACCGCTTCCGTGATCTCGACGACGATACGATCCGGCAGGATGCCGTGGCGGCCGAGGATGGCGGCGAGGCGCGCGGCGAGCGCCGGCTCGAATTGCAGCGGCGAGAAATTGATGGCGAGATAGCTATTCTGCATGCCGGGCAGGCGAGAAATCTTCGCCAGATTGGCGATCGCCTTTTCCATGATGACATTGCCGACGCGAACGATCTTGGCAGTCTCTTCGGCCACGCTGATGATCTCGGCCGGTGGCATGAGACCCTTCTGCGGATGGTTGAGGCGCATCAGCGCCTCGAAGCCCGCGATGCCGCGGCCGTTCAGGTTGACGATCGGCTGGAGATAGGCCTCGAACCAGTCGTCGGCGAGGCCGGCTTCGATATGCGCTTCGATCTCGGCGCGCCGGCGGGCATGGTCGAGCATGCCATTGTCGAAAATCCGTGCGCCGTTCTTGCCGTCGCGCTTCTTGGCATACATGGCCATGTCGGACTTCTGCAGCAGTTCGGCTGCCGTCGCAGCATGGCGCGGATAGATGGCGATGCCGACAGAGGCGCTGAGATGCATGTCCGGGCCGAAAGGGGTCTCGAAGATCGAAGCGATCTGGTCGCACATGGCGCGAGCGCGCTTCTCGGCATTCTTGGCGGGCAGCAGGATGGCGAATTCATCGCCGCCGAGACGGGCAGCTTCATCGGAGGGAGCAAGCAGCGTCTTCAGCCGCTCGACGAGTTCGATGAGGGCCGCGTCGCCTGCGGCGTGGCCCATATTGTCGTTAATCCACTTGAAGCGGTCGAGGTCGACGAAGAGGCAGGCGAGTTCTTGATCGGCGGCATCGGCGGCTGCGATCTTGCTGTCGAGTACGGCTTCGAAGCCCTGGCGGTTCAACAGACCTGTCAGATGGTCCGATATCGCCTGGCGATGATTGCGGTCTTCGGAGGCCTTCAGTTCCGTCACATCGGTCATAACGGAGAGCGACTGACCTTCCTGTCCCTGGGTCGTCAGCGCCGACTCCATGATCAGGACGTCCATGATGCGGCCGTCCATGCAGATGAACTTGACGGTGACGTCACCGGTGCCGTTCTCACGCTGGCTCTTGCGATTGACGAACTTGTCGCGGGTGAAGGAGGTCACGAGATCGGAGAAATTCCGGCCGATGACGGCGGCGCGGTGATAACCGGTTGCAAGCAGCCAATAGTCGCTGACGGCGGTGATGCGATCTTCGTCGTCGAGCGAGAAGAGCATGGCGGGCGTCAGGTCATAGATATCGGTGGTGCGGCGATGCGCGAGCTTCAGCTCGGTTTCCTCATTCTCGAGCTTCGTCTGCATTTCGTTGAAGCTCTGGGCGAGGCGGCCCATTTCGTCGTTCGACCGCCAGTCGACATGATGGCGGGAGCCGAGCTGGCGTGTCGCCTCGATTGCGGCCGTCAGGCGCATCAGGGGCTGGATGACGAAGATGCGGTTGCCGATGAGCGCGGTGGCGAAAACAGCCAGCACCGCGAAAATGAAGATCGAGACGAAAACGACCTCTTCCTGCTTCAGGCCGGAAAACAGGCCGAGTGCCGGATAGAAGACGGAAATGCTGCCGAGGTTTTTCGGCCCATCGACGGTGTTGTAGATGATGGCGCGTGATACCTGAACCAGCTTGCCGTCGAATGACCTCGGAATGGTCGACTGGCTGACGTCGAGCTGGCCGGATTGATCGCGGACTTCCACCTTGACGATGGCACCCTGCGAAACGACCGTCGCGCTGATCTGGGTTACGCTGTCAGCATCAAGATCCCAAAGCGGCTTGGCAAGCGCCTGGGCATTGGCAACAAGAAGAACGGAAATATGGTCGCGTATTTCCTTGTCGGCGCGTTCGGAGGAAAGGAAAAGAAAAAGAACAAAAAGGGGGGCTACAAAAACAAGCAGCGCGCCGCAAACAATCGCAAAAAATCTGTTCTCAACGGAATTATTCATGGTTCCGTTTGCTCCACGGGGTCGGAATATTCTGCGGTCACGCAGCAGGGCGGGGACTTCGCAACCAGCCGGAACATGCTTCCATGAATGTGTTAAATGTTGCTGAAATGGGCCTTTTCCGGAAATGAAAAAGCCCGCTTTCCTCAGGGAAAACGGGCTTATGCTTTACAAATTGGTAGAAGCGATCAGGCTTCTGCTTCGCCTTCGGCAGCGGACTCGTCGATGCCTGCAGCCGGAGCAACGATCGTTGCGATCGTGAAGTCGCGATCGGCGATAGTGGGCGTAACACCCTTCGGCAGCGTGACTTCCGAAATGTGGATGCTGTCGCCGATCTTGTGGCCGGAGAGGTCAACCGTGAAGAATTCCGGGATCGCGTTTGCCGGGCACTGAACTTCGACTTCGTGACGAACGATGTTCAGAACGCCGCCGACCTTGAGGCCAGGGGACTTGTCTTCGTTGACGAAGTGAACCGGGATTTCAACGGTAACCTGGGTGTTGCCAGATACGCGCAGGAAGTCGACGTGCATCGTGAAGTCGCGGACCGGATCGAGCTGGTAGTCCTTCGGCAGAACCTGGTACTTCTTGCCGTCGACGTCGATGGTCGCAACGGTGGTCATGAAGCCACCGGCATGAATGCGCTTCGTCACCTCATTGGTGTTGATAGCGATGGAAATCGGGGCCTGCTTGTCACCATAGATGACAGCGGGAATAAAGCCGTTGCGGCGGAGTTCACGGGCGGACCCCTTACCAACCCGTTCGCGCGCCTCGGCCTTGAGCTCGTAAGTTTCGTGGCTCATGGCTAGTCCTTTCGAGGTTATTTGGAGAGCCCGCGGCTGGCAAAAAGCCTTGTGCCATCGGACCGGAGGCGGGCGTGCCCGTCCTCATCCGCGTTGCCTCCAAGGGTGTCTACGCGGACGCGTGGCCTATAATATAAGTGTCACGGAAACGCAAGCGGTGACAGGCTCTGTCGAGAAGAGCATGCCGTCGGCCATATCCTGCCGATCGCGTCTTGCAGTAATACACCCGAAAAACCGCGCGATGCAATCTTTGGTATTGAGAGGGTCACTCCAAAACCAATGATAAGCTTTCGTTGTCCGGGCGTTAATCACAAAGTCGAACAGAAGGTTCCACTTTGCCTGCAAAGGCGCCGGATTATCCCTTCTTTAACGCGGTCAGACCGATGTCAGGCTTGAAAAGAATGGGTTTTCTCATGTTTGCGATCGCATACTGCCTGACATACCAACATGACCTGACGCTGGTTCTCCTGGCTGCCGCACTATGCCTCGTGTCCAATCTGGGAACGATCCTGTTCTTGAGAAGCGCTGGCAGGTCAAAAGGCGTGCCGCGCTGGATCTGGCTTTCCGTGGCCGGGGCAGCGGGCGGCTTCGGTATCTGGTCGACGCATTTCGTCGCGATGCTCGCCTATGATCCGGGCATCGTCGTCGGTTATGATCGCGACCTGACGCTTATTTCACTCGGCGCGGCCTTTGCCTCCACTTTTGTGGCCGGCCTTGCTGCCGTGTCACTTGTAGGCTCCCAGGCCAATATTGCCGCGGGCCTGGCTTTTGGCGTCGGCGTCGCAGCCATGCATTTCATCGGCATGGCCGGACTCCAGGTTCCAGGGACCATCGTCTGGGATCGGTATCTCGTTGTTGTTGCGCTGATCATATCGGCGGCCATGGCGACCTGGGGATTTACGCTCACAAAGAACTGGAAGGGCTCGAACTGGAGCATTCTCGCTGCAGCGTCCGCGCTGTCACTCGGCATCGTCCTCATGCATTTCACCGCGATGGGGGCGCTGACGATTATCGAAGGAGGCGCAAACGCGATCGAGCCGCAGGCGCTTTCGAAGCCGTTTCTTCTGGCGACCATTCTTGCCGTATCGATCTCAATGCTCGCCTCGGGCATTTCGGCATCGATCATTGCGTTTCGCGCCGCCAGGCACGCGAGTGCAAGCGAAACCAGGTTCGAGCTGCTCCTGCAGGGCGTGACGGACTACGCAATCTACATGCTCGACCCTTCAGGCATCGTGTCGAACTGGAATACCGGGGCGGAACGCGCCAAGGGCTATAGCGCCGCCGAAATCGTCGGCCAGAGCTTCGCACGGTTCTACTCCGAAGAGGATCAGAAGAATGGTCTTCCGCAGCGCGCGCTCCAATCCGCTCTCGCCAACGGCAGATTTGAAGCGGAAGGGCTGCGTTTTCGCAAGGATGGATCCTCGTTCTGGGCACATGTCGTCATCCAACCCGTGTATGATGATGACCATCATCTCATCGGATACGTGAAGATTACCCGCGATATCACGCAGGCAAAGATCGACGGGGATCGGATCAGGGAAGTATCGAGGAACCTCGATCTGGCACTCGAGAATATGAGCCAGGGCATCTCGATGTTCGACCGCAATGAGCGACTGATCCTCGCAAACGCCAGATATAGCCAGCTCTTCGGGTTTCCCGAGAATTTCATTCGCCCGGGCCTTGCCTATTCCGAGATCGTTCGCAGCGGCTATCAGATCGTCTTTGGCGATGGCGACGCCGCAGATACAAGGGCGACCGATCATTATCGCCGGCATATGGCGACCATGCGCTCCGGCCAGAAGACCCTGGTGCATCAGACGACGAGCGGTCGCTCAATTCTTGCGACATTCAACGTTCTGGCGGATGGCGGCTGGGTTACGACATTCGAAGACATTACCGAACGGCTGGCACGCGAAGAGAAAATCGCGTTCATGGCCAAGCACGATGCGTTGACCGGCCTGCCGAACCGTCCCACGTTCAACGACTATCTCTCACATCAGCTGACAATCGCCAAAAGGCTGTCGAGCAAGGTTGCGGTGATTGGCATCGACCTGGACAAGTTCAAGGAAATCAATGACCAGATGGGTCATGTCGCAGGTGATTTCGTGTTGAGCACATTGGCCGCGCGCTTGAACGGGATCCTGCGTGACGAGGAGCTCGTCGCCCGGCTGGGCGGCGATGAGTTCGCAGCCGTGAAGCGCTTCAACGACATGGCAGAGCTTGACGACTTCGTTGCGCGGCTGGAAGCCACGCTCATGGAGAGGATGGATTTCGAGGGACACCATATCGTCCCCGGCGCCAGCGTTGGCGTCGCACTTTACCCCGAGGCCGGCGAAAATACCGAAACGCTTCTCGCAAACGCAGATTTGGCCATGTATCGCGCAAAGCACGAGGTCGGGCGCAATGTCTGCTTCTATGAAGAATCCATGGATGAAGCGTCTCGTGACAGACGAAGGCTGGCGCGTGACCTCTGGACCGCGATCGAGCGTGACCAGATGTACCTTCACTATCAGGTGCAGAAGTCGGTCGCGACCGGCAAGACGACCGGCTACGAGGTGCTGCTCAGATGGAACCATCCTGAACGCGGAAACATCTCGCCCGTCGATTTCATTCCGATTGCCGAAGAATGCGGCGCGATCGTGCCCATCGGCGAATGGGTCCTTCGCGAGGCATGCAGGGAAGCGATCAGCTGGAAGGACGACATCAAGATCGCCGTCAATATTTCGCCCATCCAGATCGCCCATGCAAACATAGCCGAACTCGTTCGCGCCGTGCTCCAGGAAACCGGCCTGCCGGCATCGCGGCTCGAACTTGAAATAACGGAGTCGTCGATCATCGTCGACAAGAACAAGGCGCTGGTTGCAATGCGCGCGCTCAAGCAGCAGGGGGTCGCTATCGCCATCGACGATTTTGGAACAGGCTATTCGTCACTCGAGACCCTTCGCTCATTCCCCTTCGACAAGATCAAGCTCGATCGCAGCTTCATGAACGAAGTCGAGACGAGCCAGGAGGCGAAAGCGGTCATTCGGTCCATCCTTGCCCTCGGACGCGGGCTGTCGATTCCGGTGCTGGCGGAAGGCGTGGAAACGCTGAGCCAGCTCGAGCTGCTGACGTCGGAAGGATGCGATGAGGCTCAGGGCTACTACTTTGGCCGCCCGGCACGAATGGAAAAACAAGCCGCTGCACTCAACACTGCGGCTTGACACCGGAAGATATCCGATCTTCCTATGCCGCATTCAAAGCGGCTGAGGAGAGTACGGATGCGTCTCAAACTTGTCACCACGACGAGCATTATTGCCCTATCGCTGTTCGGGGCAGCGAATGCGGCTGAGATCAATCAGGATGGAGCCAACAAGCTTCGCGACAGCCTGACGAAAGTGTTGCCTGACGATTTTGCAAAGAGCGGTTTTCTAACCGTCAACCCGGCGGGTAGCCGCTACGAGATCATTTATGATTTCGCCAAGCTGCTCAGCAAGGTCGACACGACCAAGGTCGTGGTGAATGGCCTGACACCATGGTCGGTTTTTGCCACGCCGCTCGACAGCGGTCTGTGGAACCTTGAAGGCAATAACAGCTTCAATATCTCCGGCAACCTCAAGGGGCCGGATGACAAGGCCACGGATTTTACCTACTCGATAGCATCGATGGTCTATGACGGCGTTTTCGATCCTGCGATCGCCTATCTGCGCTCCGGCAATTTCAAGGCCACTGACATCCGCGTCACGTCAAAGTCCGATATGGACCAGGTCGACGCGACATTTGCGGGCATGGACTACCGGCTCGATTCGACCGACAGCGCCAGCGGTAATGGTCGTCTCGATTTCAAGGCCAACGGTTCGCTTTCCGCGCTGTCGGAGACCGTCACGAGCCCGCAGATGCCACCGGTCAACATCAAGGCGGATTCGATAGACTTCAACGCCGATGTCGCCAGCCTGCCGGCGAAGGAAATCCGCGATATCGTCTTCTTCATCCTGGAGCATATGGACGAGAAGGAACTGAGCAAGGAGGATGGCGAAAAGCTGAAATCGGTGCTCAAGGCATCCTTCCCGCTATTCTCCTCCCTCAATGAATCGATCACGGCGAACAACCTGACGGTCGGTACCGCCGCGGGTAACGGTGGCGCGAAGGCCTTCGGCTATGATTTCTCGATCGCCGGGCCGAGCGACGCCGTCCGCTTTGCCTTCGGTATGAACGCTGCAGATGTGACGCTCGATAGCCCTGTCGTGCCGGCGAGCTACCACGCCTTCCTGCCGAAGAGCATCGATATGCAGATCGCCGTCCCCGATATGGATTTTGCCGCTTTCGGCGACGAGTTCATGAAGATCGATTTCTCGGCCGGCAGCAATTCGGAGGAAAGCGGCAAGCAGGCGGCCGAGAAGCTTTTCCATGATGGTATGCTCGTCGTCGACTTGCCGAAGTTTACCGCGGTCTCCGACGTCTACGATATCGACGTCACCGGCAAACTGCTGGGCCGCATCGATACGCAGAAGGACTATTCGGTTCAGGCTTCGGTCCTTGCGCGCGATCTCGACAAGTCGATCGCCGCCATTCAGGAGCTTGCCAAGAGCGATCCGAACCTCCAGCAGGTCTCCTTCGGCATGATGATGGCCAAGGGCTTTGCCAAGACCGATCCGGATGGCCGCTCGCGCTGGGATATCAGCGTTGCCGGCGACGGTTCGGTGGCGGTCAACGGTCAGCAGATCAAGGGACCGGATGCCGAGGAGCCGGATCAGAGCGAGGATCAGGATCAAGGGCAGGAACCCGATCAGGAACAGGAACAAGGTCAGGAGCCGGCACAGCCGCAATAAGGCCTTCGGCTTGCAATCTGAAAATGAAAAGCCGGCTCCGTGCCGGCTTTTTAGATCCGGCACCGAAAGTCGAGGTCAAGTCAGCCTCTGGATGACAGTGGCGAAGGGCTTTGCTCAAGAGGGGGACGGCCGACCATTGTGGGCCGTTGTTCGACATCCGGATGGTTCTGTGACGGTGAATAATCAGCCCTTGATAGGGCTGAGTGAGACCGGACAGTAACAAGCATGCAAGCCGAAACAAAAGAGCCGGTCGAATACCGGCTCTTTTTAGTCGAAGAGGCTCGAGACGGACTCTTCCTGTGCCGTGCGGCTGATGGCTTCGCCGATCAGCGGTGCTGTCGTGACGACGCGGATGTTGTGGGCCGAGAGGACGGCCGTCGTCGGCTGGATGGAATCCGTGATGACGAGTTCGCGCAGCTTCGACGACGTTACGCGGGTGACCGCGCCGCCGGAGAGCACGCCATGGGTGATGTAGGCGGTGACGCTGGAAGCGCCCTTGGCGAGCATGGCGTCGGCGGCGTTGCAGAGCGTGCCGCCGGAATCGACGATATCGTCGATCAGCAGGCAGTCCTTGCCGGTGATGTCACCGATGATGTTCATGACTTCGGATTCACCGGGCCGATCGCGACGCTTGTCGACGATGGCCAGAAGACAGTCCAGCCGTTTGGCGAGCGCGCGGGCGCGCACCACGCCGCCGACGTCAGGCGAGACGACCATGACGTTGCTGAGGTCATAGTGGCTCTTGATGTCGCGCGTCAGAACGGGCAGGGCGAAGAGGTTGTCTGTCGGTATATCGAAGAAGCCCTGGATCTGACCGGCATGGAGGTCAAGCGTCATGACGCGGTCGGCGCCTGCTTCAGTAATCAGGTTTGCGACCAGCTTGGCGGAGATCGGCGTGCGGCCGGAGGCGCGACGATCCTGGCGGGCGTAGCCGAAATACGGCAGCACGGCGGTGATGCGGCGGGCTGACGAACGACGCATGGCGTCGATCATGATCAGCAGCTCCATCAGGTGGTCATTGGCAGGAAAGGCGGTCGGCTGCACGAGGAAGACGTCCTCGCCGCGGACATTTTCCTGGATTTCCACGAAGATTTCCTGGTCGGCAAACCTTCGGACACTGGCTTTCCCTAAGGGAACATTGAGATAGTTGCAGATCGCTTCGGCGAGTTGCCGGTTCGAATTGCCTGCGAAAACCTTCATCTTGGTCCGCCTGTTATGCGCTGATAGCCGCGCTTTTTAGCCAGCTTCCCGGTGAATGCAAGGGCTAAGGCATCACATACTTTTATATTTATAAAAAGCTTGTGACTAACCGCCCTGGCTTTGCCGCCAGGATGTAAATTCCGAAATCGTTTTGGAGGCGATCTGCTGCATCACGGAGGCGGGCACGCCGGCCCAGGGATCGGTCGCCGCCGTCGGCACGCTTTCCTGTCCCTGAATGCGGTGCAGCCGGCCGCCGGCATTGTCCAGCACATCCCAGACATAGACCACGGTGACCTTGCCTTCGTCGCTGAAGGCGGAGAGGTAACCCTTCAGAATATAGTCGCTGCTGGTGTCGTTGGAACTCTTGATGGCAAGGCCATGGGCGCGGGCTTCCGTCCCGAGCTGGCGGGACAGCGGGGTCACGGCCTGCACCGGCGCACCGATGATGGGCAGGAAGCGCACGGTATTGCCGCGCGCCGACGTCGATGAAGAAACGGACGGATCAAGCGCTGCCGTCTGTGTCGGCTGACGCGACGGCGGTTGTTCGGCAGCGACGGTCGGTGGCGCAAGCGACCCGCTTTCGATCGGTCCGGACGCAGCGGGCGAAGAGCCGTTGCGGGACAGCGCATCGGCTTGGGCCTGCATGGTCGTCGGCGGAGCGCCGGTGCCGGGCCGGTAGGTCTGCGCCTGATAATCTGGCTGGGTCGGATATGTCTGCTGGCTATAGGCTGGCGTATAACCGTTCCGACGGGGTGCGGCTGGAAATGTCTGCTGCGGCGCTCCGGCCATGCGTTCGGCTTCGCCCTGCGTCACCGGTGTGGATGAGCGCTGGTCCGTCGAGGAGTCGCCGATTTCCATCGGCGGCGTGAGCGTCAATGCATCGGTCGTGTTGCAAGCAGAAAGCAAGGCAAGACAGATCAGGAGCGTGGGCGCAGTCGCAACTCGCGTCATCCCTCGGTTCGTCCCTTCCCACGTCAGCATCAGCCCCGTGCGAATTTATGGGGGTGGGGGGACCTGTCTGTCAATTCCGGATTCTTGCCGGTGATTGCAGAACTTAGGCGCCGATGAAATCCAGCGGATGGCGCGAAAGCGCACGCGGGCCTTCATCTGTCGTCAGATAGGTCTGTCCGAGCGTCATGGCCGTACCAGTATCGGAATCGGCGATGATCATGTGCACGAAGAGCGACATGTTGGCCTCGATCGGCTGCGGGTTGCCGGCATGGAACATCTGATGCTCCATCCAGGAGGGCGAGAAACGGGCTCCCAGCGAATAGCCGCAGGCATTGAGGCGATGGCGGGCGAGGCCGCGCTCGTCCATGATCCTTGCATGCATGTCGAAGACATCGCCGAAGGTGTGGTCGGGCTTCAACACGGTCTCGATCGCCTGGATCGTCTCGAGGCAGGCATTGTAGAGCTCGCGGTGGCGGTGTGTCGGCTCGCCGATGACGATCGTGCGCATCATGGCGGCATGATAATGCGCGTAGGCGCCGGCCCATTCGAGTGTCAGCTGGTCATTGGCATCGAGCTTGCGACGGCCAGATTTGTAGCGGCAGAGCAGGGCGTCGGCGCCTGAACCGATGATGAATTCGTTGGCCGGATAGTCGCCACCACCGGTGAAGACCGCGCCCTGCATGGCGGCAAGAATATCGGCTTCGTCGGCGCCGGGCTTGGCCAGGCGGATCGCAGCATCCAGCGCGTCGTCGGCCAGCACGGCCGCGTGCTCGACATAGGCGATTTCGGTCGGGCTCTTGATGAGGCGCAGGCGGCTGACGAGGTAGGAGGCGTCACTGATCTGGCCGAAGGTCGTCAACTGCGCGTCGACCAGCCGGGCGACGCGGCCGGTCATGCCATGCGTGTCATATTCGACGCCGATACGGGCGCCGAGCAGGTCCATTTCGACCAGCAGATTCTTGAGATCCATCGTCGGGTCGGCGTTGACGCGATCGACCCAGACATGGATGTCCTCGATAACGGAGGTGTGCCGGGCCTGGCGCAGGTCGGCCGAGCGGGTAAGGAGCGCCATGGTGCCGTCAGCCTTGACGACCAGCGTCTGGAAGAAGCAGTAGCCGAAGGTGTCGTAGCCGGTCAGCCAGTACATGCTCTCTTGTGCAAAAAGCAGCAGCGCATCGAGCTTTTCTTCCTTCATCTTGTCCGTCAGGCGGGCGAGGCGGCTGGCGAATTCAGCCGGTTCGAAATGAAGTGCCATGCTGCTTACATCTCCCTGATGCTTATCGCCGAAATCTGGCGGCCGTAATCCGGCTCCTTTTTATGTGTGGTCCGGCGATAGGAAAAAAAGCGCTCGCTGTCGGGATAAGTGCAGACCCCCAAGCTTTCGGCGCGCACGCCGGCGTTTTTCAGCCGTTCGACGGTCAGTGCCGGCAGATCGAACATTGCATGGCCCGCTGACGGGGAGGGGATGAAGTAGCGTTCGTAGGTCGGATCATAGGCAAGGAAGCGCTCGACGAATTCCGGGCCGACCTCGTAACTTGCCTGGCTGATCGAAGGGCCGAGGCAGGCGACGATGTTGTCCCTGGTCGCGCCAAGGGCCTCCATGGCATCGATGGTGTTTTCAAGCACGCCGGTCAGCGCGCCTTTCCATCCGGCATGGGCCGCGCCGATCACCCGAGTTTCCGGATCGGCAAACAGGATCGGGCCGCAATCGGCCGCAAGCACGCCGAGCGCGATGCCCGGTGTTGCCGTGACCATGGCATCTGCCTGCGGCCGGTCGCCATCATAGTCCGGTCCGATTGTGACGACATCGGGGGAATGGACCTGATGGACCGTCGCCAGCCGCTCGACCGGCAGGCCGAACCAGGCGGCGACGCGTCTGCGGTTCTCCTGCACATTTTCGCGTTCGTCATGCGAGCCAAGGCCGACATTGAGGCCGCGATAGATTCCCTGGGAAACGCCACCCGCACGGGTGAAATAGCCGTGGCGGATCGTGCTGCCGGCCGCGTCGTTCAGCAGCGCGCTTTCGATCGGTGCCGGAGAGTCCGCATCTGTCATGTGATATTCCGGTTTTTTGGAGAGGGATCGACGTCGTCTCCGCCGGCTCTTGTCCGGCGAAGCACTGTCATTTGCCTGGATGTTGGCGAGCGCGACGTTGTCTGTCAATCCACCGGGCGGAACGGCATCAGGTCGATTGCCGGATGCGAGACGGCCAGCACCTTGAAAAGTTCGCCCATGCGGCCTTCCCCAGCTCCTGCCAAACGGTCGACGGCGCTCTGGATGATCTGCTGAGTATGCGGCTCGCGGTCGCGGCCGAGTGCGGCGGCGCGCTCAAGGATGCCAAGGCCGGTCAGGAAATCGCCCTGATGCAGCGCGCCGTTGATGTGGAGACCGGCGGACGCCGCCGTTTCTGCCAGCTGCTGGAAATCGACGTGGCTTGTGAGGTCCGCTTCCCCGGGATGGGCAAGCGGCGGATCAAACTCATGCATGCGCACGGCCTGCAGCGTATCGCCGAAGCCGGTGACGAGGTGTCCGTAGTCGATTGCAAGCGCCGTGCCGCTGAAGGCCCGCAGCCTTTCGCAGACGGCACTCATGACCGCCTGACGGGCAGGCGAAATCTCAAAGAGCGTGCCGACGGGGACATTCTGCGCGGGCTCCGGCAGCAGCGCCGGATCAATGCCGGCGACGCCGGCGGCAAACATCAGCTCGCCATCGGCATCGAGACCGACCATGCGTTCACGGAAGCCGGTCGACGTGCGGATGAACTGGCGGATCGGGATCGCGTCGAAGAGTTCATTGGCGACCATCAGGGTAAAGCCCGGCGGTACTTCGTCGAAGCCGGCATGCCAGCTGATCTTGCCGTCATAGGCTTCCAGCGCCTGGCTCTGGACATCGCGCAGGCGTTCGCTGGTTTCGACGAGATGGATCGTCATGTTGTCGAAGAGCGGCGGAGCGATACGTGAAATCACACGCAGCATGTCCGCCATCATCGTACCGCGGCCCGGGCCGATCTCGACCAGGCGAACGCCAGCAGGCGTTGAATGGCGCTGCCAGGCGTGAACGACGAAAACGCCGATCATTTCACCGAAGAGCTGGCTGACTTCAGGCGCGGTGACGAAATCGCCGGAGCGGCCGAAGGGTTCGCGGGTGCGATAATAGCCGTGTTCGGGATCGGCCAGGCAAAGCGAAAAGTAGTCGGTGACGCTGATCGGCCCGTTTGCCTGGATGATCGTCTTGATCTTTTCGCCCAAAGCGGTGGTCATGGCAACAATTCCGGTAGCTTCAGTGCTGCAAGGCAGCGGCCTGTCGGCGGGCGCGGAAGATCGCCCAAAGGCCGAGCAGGATCATCGGGGACGACAGGACCATTCCCATCGTCAGCCAGTTCGTTCCCAGCAGGTAGCCGAGCTGCGCATCCGGCTCGCGGAAGAATTCCACGAAGATGCGCGAGAGCGCGTAGCCGCAGACGAAGACGCCGGTGATCAAGCCAGGACTTTTCAGCGCCTTGGGGCCATAGACGAGGGCGGCAAGGACGAGGAGCAGCACGATACCTTCAAGGCCGGCTTCGTAGAGCTGGCTCGGATGGCGGGCAAAAGGGCCTCCCGTCGGAAAGACCACTGCCCATGGCACATCCGTCAACCGGCCCCAGAGCTCACCGTTGATGAAATTGGCGATACGGCCGAAAAACAGGCCGCAGGGCACGACAGTCGCGACGATATCGAAAAGGTTCCAGATCGGAATGTGGTTGCGGCGAGCAAAGAGGATCATGGCGATCGTCGTGCCGGCCAGGCCGCCATGGAAGGACATGCCGCCGTTCCAGATCTGCACGGCGCGGATCGGATTTTCAATAATGGCGCCGAGGTCGTAGAAAAGGATGTAGCCGATGCGCCCGCCGAGAACGATGCCGAGTGCGGCCCAGACGATGAAGTCGTCGAGCTGGGCCCTTGTTATTGGCGATTTATTGTCCGGCCAGAGCGCATCGTTTGCCGCGATACGCCGGGCATAGGCCCAGCCAAGCAGGATGCCGGCGACATAGGCCAGGCCGTACCAATGAATCGCCATTGGGCCGATCGAAAAAGCGATCGGATCGATATCAGGGAAAGGCATTATAGCAAGAAGATCAGCGGCTATCGGCAAGGTTTTCCCACCCGTTGAGATGCGCGGAACATGACCCTGCGATCTCTGGGGGTCAAGTGCATTGTTCGTCACGGCCCTGCGCGCAAGGGCTTATCCCGTGTAAAGCGCTTGCATCCTTAACGGCGAAGCCCTACCTCCATTTCAGAGGCCGCAGGGCCTGATATTCACGTCGTGCGAAGGGAGATATACGCCATGACGACCGGAACGAACCGCATCATGGATGAATTCGCCAAGCTGATGACCGATGCCGCGGGGGCCGCGCAGGGCGTGCGCAAGGAAGTCGAAACCGCCTTCAACGCCCATGCCGAGCGCTGGCTGAACAGCATGGATGTGGTCAAGCGCGAGGAATTCGAAGCCGTGCGCGAAATGGCTATCAAGGCCCGGGACGAGAACGAGGCGCTCGCCGCCCGCATCGCTGTGCTTGAAGCCAAGCTCGCCGCAAAGGGCAAGTGATCTCAGCTTAAAGAAGATGCTGTATAAGGTGCGGCGTGGCCCATATGTAACATGCCGCATCCTCGATAAAAAAATCGGGTGTGATTTTTCACCTGTGGACACTGCCAAAAAAGCCAATGGGCAGAGTCTTTTACCTCCCCCGCTGAATCTGATTCCATAAGTGCTTTCCACAGCAGGTCCGGCCAAATTTCCGTGAAGGGGGCTGGCAGGCCGCGAGGGCCATTATAGACTGATTTTAAATGATGATTCGAAGCGAATGGTAAGCTCCGGGCAGGTTCACTGCGTTAGTCTGGCAGCGGTTCAACGATCATCCCCAGTGGTTGTTTCCGGTATTGCGTGTGTCTCGTTTTGTGTTTTTCACGAAGTTAGGCCGCATTCATTCCGGTCAAGAAGGTGCTGCATGAGCCTTATGGAATTGGAAGTCGAACGCCAGTCGAACCCGGTCGACATGATCGAGTACGTGGCTTCAAACAATGACTGGGCCTTCGAGCGCTCCGGCGAAGACGAGATCGCGATGACGGTCGAGGGCCGCTGGGCCGACTATCACGTCTCCTTCTCCTGGATGGAGGAATTCGAAGCGCTGCATCTCGGCTGCGCCTTCGACATCCGGGTTCCTGAAATCAGGGTCAACGAGGTGGTGAAGCTGCTCTCGGCGATCAACGGCCAGGTGCTGATGGGTCATTTCGACCTGTGGCGCCAGGAAGATGTCGTCATCTTCCGGCAGTCGCTGCTGCTTGCCGGCGGTGCCGAGCCCACCAATCGTCAGGTCGAGGTGCTGCTTTCGAGTGCACTCGACACCTGCGAGGCCTATTATCAGGCTTTCCAGTTCGTCGTCTGGTCCGGCATGGAAGCCAACAAGGCGATGGAGGCCGTACTCTTCGAAACTGTCGGCGAGGCGTAACATGCCTGCGATTACCTTTTCCGCCACCAATCCGGTCGTCCTCATCGGGGCCGGCAATATGGGCGGAGCGATGCTTTCGGGCTGGCTGAAGAGCGGAGTTCCGGGCTCTGCTGTCGTCGTTGTCGATCCTGGCCCATCGCCGGCGATGATGTCGACGATTGCCGATGCCGGCGCCGCGCATGTCACTGCCGCTCCTGCCGATCTTAAAGCCGGCGTCTTATTTCTTGCGGTGAAGCCGCAGGTGATGGAAGCCGTGCTTCCCACGGTCAAAAGTGTCGTCGGGCCTCAGACAGTGGTGGTTTCGGTCGCGGCCGGCAAGACACTGGCCTTTCTTGAAAAGCATCTCGGCGAGGCGGCGATGGTGCGCGCCATGCCGAACACGCCTGCCATGATCGGGCGCGGCGTGACGGGCGCCTTTGCCAATGCGCGTGTCAGCGCCGAACAGCGCGATGGCGTCAATGCGCTTCTTCGTGTCTCCGGTCCTGTCGAATGGGTGCCTTCCGAATCCGATATCGATTCCGTGACGGCGGTCTCCGGCAGCGGGCCTGCTTATGTATTCTATCTCGTCGAGTGCATGGCAGAAGCAGGCCGCAAACTTGGCCTGCAGGCGGACCTTGCCATGCGTCTTGCGCGGGAAACTGTGGCGGGGGCTGGTGAGCTGCTGCACCAGTCCCCCGACGACGCTGCGCGCCTGCGCCAGAATGTGACCTCTCCCGGCGGTACGACCGCTGCCGCTCTTTCCGTGCTGATGGCGGAAGACGGTATGCAGCCGCTGTTCGACCAGGCGCTTGCGGCAGCTCGCAAACGCGCCGAAGAACTTGCCGGCTGAGAGGCGGTCATGGCCGAAGAGATAAGCTTTGGAGATTTCGAGCGCGTCGACATTCGTGTCGGCACGATCATCGAGGCAAATCCATTTCCGGAAGCACGAAAGCCGGCGATCAAGCTTCTGATCGATTTCGGCCCCGAGATCGGCGTCAAGAAATCTTCGGCGCAGATCACGATTCATTATTCGCCGGAACGGCTCGTCGGGCGGCAGGTGCTCGCCGTCGTCAATTTTCCACCGCGGCAGATCGGTCCGTTCCGCTCGGAAGTGCTGACACTCGGTTTTGCCGATGAGAAGGGCGATATCGTCCTTGCTGCGGTCGAGCGGCCGGTGCCGAACGGCCAGAAGCTGATGTAGGTCGTCAGACTTCCCTATCGTCGACCGGCATCGCGGCAAGCAGCCTCAGTGAATGTCGCGCGAGAGCGGATCGCCCATCGTGAAATCGTGAAAGACGGCTTCGAAGCCGGCACGCTGCGGTGAACAGAAGACCGGGCCGACCAGCACTTCCTCGAGGGCCGGATCGAACCAGGCGAGGCGGGCCATGCGCCATTCGTCCATAGTGTCCGTACTGTACTGAATGAACAGGGCGTCGCCGTTGCGGGTGGCGCGGATCGATATGGCATCGAAATCATGGCCTATGCGGAAAGCCGACCAGTCTGAATTGCCGTTCGTAACCACGGTGCTGAAGTGCCTGGCCCCGTCGGTATATTCGATGCCGCATTTCATCCAGTGCTTCTCATTGGCGCGGATCATCAGGCCGGCCTGATCGTAAAGCGCTTCGTAATTGCCGGAGAAGGTAACCTCGGCGGTGAAGTCACCCTTGCGGCTTTCATGCAGGAAGTGACCATCGTCGCGATGGAAGCCGTAATAGGTGCCCTGCCAGAAATCGGTCTTTTCGCCGGAGCGGACATGGAGCGCGCCGTCGCACTCTTCAAAGAAGGGCGGCGGGTTCAGCCAGCTCATGTGCTTCATGATTAGATCTCCTTCAGGAAGGGATTTTCACGGCGTTCGTCACCGATGCGGCTTCCCGGGCCGTGACCACAGATGAAGCCGACATCGTCGCCGAGCGGCAGCACCTTGTCCCTGATGGAGTCCAGAAGCTGGCGATGATTGCCGCCGGGCAGGTCCGTGCGGCCGATCGAGCCGTTGAAGAGCACATCGCCAAGATGGGCGAATTTCTGCGCACGGTTGAAATAGATGACGTGGCCCGGCGCATGGCCCGGCGTGTGATAGACCTCAAATTCGTGAGAGCCGAAGGAGATCTTGTCTCCATCCTTCAGCCAGCGGTCGGGCACGACATTCTGCAGGCCCTCGACGCCGTATTTCGTGGCCTGAGTTTCGATGCGCTGCAGGAGCGGCAGGTCGTCCTCGTGCGGGCCGACGATATCGACGCCGAGCTTTTCCTTCAGTTCCTTGGCGCCGCCGGCGTGGTCCAGATGACCGTGGGTCAGCCAGATTTCCTTGATCTTCAGGCCGTGCTCCTCGATTACCCCGACAATGACCGGGACGTCGCCACCGGGATCGACGACCACCCCTTCCTTCGTATCGGGATCGAAGAGAATGGTGCAGTTCTGCTGGAAGGGGGTTACCGGAATGATGCCGGCCTGGAGCATGCCCATGAATGCCTCGTTTCGTCTTTTCAATCGCCTGTCTCTATAGGCGCAATTGCGGTCGAAGGCAGCCGGAATTTTCGGCTGGTTCACGCGGAAACGACAGGTCGCAACAGGAATTTATCGGGTTCGGGAGAGTTGCGCGGCTTCGACTTGTGGACGCTTTATGAAGCGATTTCAAATGTTTGCCACTGTCTTCTTTACGCCATTCTTCCGCCTTGCCTGATGCCGCGGAACAACCACGCAACCCGCGCGTTGTCAGCCCATCGCAACAAGGAGACCTTACAATGACCTTGAAGAGAAACCTTTTGCTGGCAGGCGCCTTTCTGGCTGCGAGTGCCGGCCTTGCTCAGGCGGAGATGGTGGCGACGTCCATCAACGACCTGAACATCCGTTCGGGGCCTGGTCCGCAATATCCGTCCGTCGGTCTTGCCACGCGTGGCTCGACCGCCGTTCTCGATGGCTGCATTGAAGGCAGCCGCTGGTGCCGCGTCGATGTGAATGGCGTGCGCGGCTGGGTCTATGCCGAATATCTGCAGGTCGATCAGGGCGGTTCTCCCGTCATCGTAGAGCAGCATCGCGGCGATCTCGGTGTGCCTGTGGTGACCTATGAGACAACCGCCAGCGTCGTGCCGGCAGAGCCGATGCCTGCGCCAGGCGACGAACTCATTGGCCCGGTCGGCTCGGTCGAGACCATCACGCCACCGGAGGAAGTCCGCACCTATATCGACACGACGCCGGGGCAGGCGGTACAGCTTGGCGGTGATGTGGTCGTCGGCGCCGAAGTGCCCGCGGACGTAACCTTCCAGACGATTCCGGATTACCAGTATCGCTACGTGCGCATCAACGATCGACCGGTGCTGGTCGACCCGGGCACGCGCCGCATCGTCTACGTCTATCAATAAGCGGCAGAAGTGACAGGCGGCCTTCGGGCCGCCTTTCTCATATGTCACAGCTCCCGCGTGGGTTGTTATGTATCTCTACTTCCTCTCTGGAATATGATAATATTCTAACATGTCATCCGGTGATGGCATGAGTCGGCGATCGGGGAGATCGCCAGAGGAGGAAATGATGGAAGCTCTACTTCCGCTCATCACACAAGTGATTGCAGGGGCAGTCGGCGGCAATGCTGCGAGCGCCGCACTGAAACAGACGGCGATCAACGTCGTTGCTCGAACGATTGCGGGCGCAATTGGCGGTATTGGCGGCGGCATGCTGCTCAGCATGCTCGGCGGTGAAGCTGCAGCGACCGGGCTGATCGCCGACGGTATCGGCGGGCTGATCGGCGGCGGCATCCTTTCGACGCTTGCCGGGCTGGTCATGGCCAAGGCACGCTGAAGGTTCGGCACGCCCGACGCAGGACAACCAAATGGCCCGTGGACGACACGTCTGGCTGGGCTGTCATGATTGGCGACTGATTTATTCGGCAGCGATTGCCGCGGCCGGATAGATTTCCTCCATGGGTTGCTCCTCAAGCGTTCGGAGATGGTCGCCGGCGCGATGCTACAACCGATTCCGGATACGGGAGTAATTTCCGCGCCCGTAGGACGCATCCGGAGAAGCCGCTTGGCTCTTCCGGGAAGATTGATTGTTCGACGGCTTCAATGCCGCGGCGGCCGGTGAACTTGATCACCGTCTGCGGGTGTGCCGGTCCTCAAACAGGCCGGGATGGACCTCGATTGCGGTTCGCCTGACACAAAACGCCATCGCAGCTGCGCCATGCGATCGGCCGCAGATCAGAATGCATCCTCGCCTCTCCCGGCGCTTTTGCGCCATGTCAGTTGATTGTTGTCCCCATTACGTTCTATCCACTGACGTTGGGGGAAATTGCGCGTTGTATTGGAGATTTGCCGGGCGGGCTTTAGTTTCCGGAAGGAGGAGTCCGTGCGAGGCCTCCTGCAACGTCCGGGGAAGCGACCACCGACGTAATGCCAATAAGGCGGGCATGCTTTTGTGCAAGCTTCGCTATATCGCGCCAAGAGGAAGGGAATGCCGAGTGCCACGACAGACCAGCTCGAAAGCAGGCAAACCTGAGCCGCTGGCCACGCCGATGGAAGATACCGGGATCATCGATTTCGAGATCATCGAGCTGTTCTTCTTCGCTTATCGTGACTTCGTATCCGATCCCGACGCCATTCTCGAAAAGAGTGGTTTTGGTCGCGCGCATCACCGCGTCGTACATTTCGTCAACCGAAATCCGGGAATGACGGTCGCCGATCTGCTCGATACGCTGAAGATCACCAAGCAGAGCCTTGCAAGAGTGCTGAAACAATTGATCGATTCAGGCTATATTCGGCAGGTGGCAGGCCCGGAGGATCGCCGACAGCGCAAGCTCTATCCCACCAAATCGGGCAGGGAGCTGGCTCTGGCGCTCGCCGAGCCGCAATCACGCCGTATTGAACGGGCATTCGGGGGATCTACCCCGGAGGCACGGGAGGGCGTAAAGGCATTCCTCAGAGGCATGCGAGACAGACAGAAGGCGGATTGAATGGCGGTCAAGACAGGCATTTCCGATGACGCGGCGCATCTTCTCGTCGTCGACGACGATACCCGTATCCGTGCGCTCCTGAACCGCTACCTGACGGAAAACGGTTTTCGGGTGACCATTGCCTCTGACGGGGCGGAGGCGCAGCGCAAGCTGGAAGGGCTCGATTTCGACCTGATCATCATGGACGTGATGATGCCCGGCGAATCCGGCATCGAAGTGACACGCGGGCTCAGGGCCGTGAAGAACGTGCCGATCATCATGCTGACGGCGCTTGCAGAATCCGACAGCCGTATTGCCGGGCTTGAAGCCGGAGCCGACGATTATCTTCCCAAGCCCTTCGATCCGCGCGAACTTGTCCTGCGCGTCAACAATATCCTGCGGCGCAACAGCAGTGGCGATACGCCGAAGATCGAGCAGATCATGTTCGGTCCTTACACCTTCTCGCTCACGCGCAAGGAGCTGAAGAAGGCTGCGGAAGTGATCCGCCTGACGGACCGTGAGCAGGAGATCATGCTGCTTTTTGCCCGCCGGGCCGGCGACACGATCCCGCGCCACGAGCTGATCGGAGACGATGCCGAAGTCGGCGAACGTACGATCGACGTGCAGATCAACCGCCTGCGCCGCAAGATCGAGGATGATCCCGCCAATCCGGTCTGGCTGCAAACGGTGCGCGGGATCGGATACAGACTGAGTATCGACTGAAACGACGGGTTCGGGACCGGCGCAAATGGTGACATTCGACAGCTTGCGGCGGGAAGACCGCTCTCCTGCACCCGGCTGGCGCTGGTTCGTCCGCTGGCTGCGCCGGCGATTGCCGACGGGTCTCTATACGCGTTCGCTGCTGATCATCATCATTCCGATGGTGCTCCTGCAGTCGGTCGTCGCAGCCGTCTTCATGGAACGTCACTGGCAGATGGTGACGGAGCGGCTGTCGCTCGCCGTGACCCGCGATATTGCCGCCATCATCGAGGTCATCGACACCTATCCGCAGGATGCCGATTACAGCGACATAACCCGCATCGCCCGCGACCAGCTCAGCCTGCAAATTTCGATCGAGCCGGATGGCGATCTGCCGCCGCCGCGCAACAAGCCGTTTTTCTCGATCCTCGACGGCATCCTGAGCGACGAGATCACCGATGAAATCCGCCGGCCGTTCTGGATCGATACGGTGGGCAATTCCAATCTCATCGAGATCCGTATCAAACTCGACAATCGCATCCTGCGCGTGATCACGAAACGCAGTCAGGCCTATGCATCGAACACGCATATTTTCATTCTCTGGATGGTCGGCGCGTCACTTGTGCTGATCGCCATCTCGATCCTGTTCCTGCGCGGCCAGATCCGGCCAATCCTCAATCTCGCACGGGCGGCGGAAAGTTTCGGCAAGGGGCAGAAGGCGGACAATTTCTATCCACGCGGCGCCGATGAAGTGCGGCGCGCCGGTCTTGCCTTTATCCTCATGCGTGAGCGAATCGAGCGGCAGATCGAGCAGCGCACGGCGATGCTCTCAGGTGTCAGCCACGACCTTAGGACCATCCTGACACGCTTCAAACTGCAGCTGGCGCTCGCCGGCGAGAATCCCGATCTTGCCGGCCTCAACGAAGACGTCAACGACATGCAGACCATGCTGGAGGCCTACATGGCCTTTGCCAGGGGCGAGGTCGAGGAGGATGTCGGGGAGCTGAAGCTCAGTGAAGTCTTCGAGAAACTCGAGGCCGATTTCGACCTGCACGGCAAGGCGCTGACCTATTCCATCGATGGCGAGGACCATATCGCCGTGCGCCCCAATGCCTTTACGCGGCTTGTTACCAATCTGGCCTCGAATGCAAGGCGTTATGCCGATACGCTTCATATCGAGGCCAAGCATAGCGCAAAGTGGCTGACGATTGTCTTTGACGACGATGGCCCCGGCATCCCCGAGAAGTATCGGGAGGACGTGTTCAAGCCGTTCTTCCGGCTGGACAGTGCACGCAATCTCGATGCCTCGGGTACCGGTCTCGGGCTCGCCATCGTCAGGGACATTGCCCGTAGCCACGGCGGCAATATCACGCTCGGCGACAGTCCGCTTGGCGGGCTGAGGGCGACGGTGCGTATTCCGGCTTAGCGGCTGGCTGCAGGTTTGGCGGCGTCAAACTCATTGAGGTGGACGACGATCCAGCGCCAGAGCGAGACGACCTGCGTCAGCAATTCGCGGCCAAGCGGCGTCAACTCATATTCGACGCGCGGCGGTACCTGCGGATAGAGCGTGCGGATGACGAGGCCGTCGCTTTCGAGCGTGCGCAATGTCTGTGTCAGGACTTTCTGGCTGATATCCTCCACCCGCTCCAGCACTCTTGAAAAGCGTAGAGGCCCGTTCGCTTCCGAAAGCACGTGCAGGACGCGTAGCGGCCATTTTGCAGCGGCACGTTCCAGCATCTGCCGGGCTCGCGCATCCTGCTCATCGCTCATGTTACGACAGAAATCAAAGATGTCGTCTTTCATTACAGTTACCTTCAGGTTTGTATAGATCCATTGGGTACCTTCTTTCTAAAGGAAACAATAGATCCTAAATGGATTGAGAACCGAAAAGGAGGTTTCCCATGTCAAAGATTTGGTTGATTACCGGAAGTTCGCGTGGCCTTGGCCGCGCGCTCGCGAATGCCGTGCTTGAGGCCGGCGACAAGCTGGTCGCGACGGCGCGCGATCCCGCCCAGCTTGCCGATCTTGTTGATGCGTATGGCTCGCGCGTTCTCGCCCTGGCGCTCGATGTGACCGACGAGGCGGCGGCGGAAGCGGCTGTGAAGACCGCGGTCAATACATTCGGCCGGCTCGACGTGCTGGTCAACAATGCCGGTTACGGCAATGTCGCGCCGATCGAGGATACGAGCCTTGCCGAATTCCGGGCGCAGATCGAGACCAATCTCTTTGGCACGATCATCATGACCAAGGCGGCGATCCCGGTCATGCGCGGGCAGGGGGCAGGCCATATCATCCAGTTCTCCTCCGTCGGCGGCAGGATCGGGCCTGTCGGGCGCGCGCCCTACGCGGCAGCGAAATGGGGCGTTGAGGGCTTTTCCGAAGTGCTTTCCAAGGAGGTCGGGCCGCTCGGCATCAAGGTGACGGTGATCGAGCCCGGCGGCTTCCGCACCGACTTTGCAGGTTCATCGACGGCGATCTACGAAGGCCGTCCGGAATATGCCGAAACGGTCGGCGCCATGGCGGAATATCAGCGCAACTATAATGGCCGCCAGCCCGGCGATCCGGCCAGGGCGGCCGCCGCGGTGCTGCATATCGCTTCGCTCGATACGCCGCCGCTGAGATTGCTGCTCGGCAGCGATGCGGCCGCAGCCGTGGAAAAGGCGGATGCAGCGCGAATGGAGGCCGATCGCAACTGGCGTGTCGTCAGCCAGTCGACCGATTTCGAACAGAGCGGCGATGCCCGGCCCATGCCTTGGGATAAGAAGGCCGGCTGAGGTGCGGACAAAAGAAAAGCGCCGCATTGTGGCGGCGCTTTTCGTCAAAACATCTTCAGCCGATCAGCTTGCGACGCAGAAGTGCTCGCGACCGTCATTGCCGACATAGGTGCCGCTCTGCGGATCGAAGCTGCGATAGCGATAGGAGCAATAGCGTTGCCACTGGGCGCTCCAGGGTTCCATGGCGCTGACGGGGCGTCCGTAAACCGGGCGGCCATAGGCCGGCTCGGAATAGACGGGTTCGGAGTAGACGGGACGCGCGCGGTAGACCGGCGGCGGAGCATATTCAGGCTCATAGACCGGCGGGTCGATGTAGCGGCGCTCTTCATATACCGGGCCGTTGTTGGCATTGGCGATGGCAGAGCCGACGATCAGGCCGGTCGCAAGGCCGACAGCGCCGCCGACCAGTGCATCGTTGCCGTGGTCGTGGCCATGACGCCAGTAGCGATCTCCAGCCGAAGCTTCACCGATAGCTGCGAGGGTCAGGGCAGCGGCGGTTGCTGTCAGAAGAATGGTCTTTGCAAGCCTGTTCATCGCGTAAAATCCCAGTATCGGAAACCGGAAGCGGTCCCTTCTCTATGGTTCCGAAACTAGCGGCGGCATGCTGAATGGAGTCTGAACGACAAAACCCGGCATGGCTGCCGGGCTTCAACTCGATTCCACGCCTATGCGAGGGTTCAGCCTGAAATCTGCAGATTGACGGCCTTCGGGCCCTTGCCACGGCGATCCGGCTCTGTGTCGAAGCTTACTTTCTGGTTTTCCGTCAGACCGGCCAGGCCGGAAGCCTGAACGGCAGAAATGTGAACGAAGATATCGGCGCCGCCCTTGTCCGGCTTGATAAAGCCGAAGCCCTTGTCGGTATTGAAGAATTTTACAGTGCCAGTCTCGGCCATGCCTCAGGTCCTTTTGTCTCCGCCCGCCATCCACACGGGCAGCATTACGCTATTGCCTTCTCGCGAAGACGCTGGCAGGCAGATCTTGAAATGTGAGAAAAAGGTCCCCTCTACCTCCACCGGTTCCAGGCAGGACTTAACGCCCGCTTTCATTGGGACCGGCTGACCGGAATATTAGCGTTTCCGGCTCGCAAATTCTTAAGGACTTCCCATGCTCGCAAAATGCCCGAACGCGCGAAGAGTGCTGCGTTTGAAGGATTTTGGCAAGCAAAAGTTTTTTAACGGGTTCCTAAGAAGACCCCCGCAAATATGGCCTGTTTTCGCAAAAACGCCAAAAAATCCTCGTCGGGAGCAATTGATTAACGTTTTATATCGTCTGCAATATAAGTTCCGGGCAGATTTTACCAAAAATGCAACGCTAGCGCGTCTTGTTGTTGGCTTAAAAAAAATTTCAGATGGTACTGAACGCCCCATAAATGGACGCGTGTTCAGGCCGTGGGGGAGCGGCGGCGGGTCATTTCGGGCACGAGCTCGACTACAAGCATAGCGATAAACATCAGCGCACAACCTATATAGCCGAGTGGCGGCATGCTCTCGCCCAAAAGAAGTGCGGCAAGCGTGGCGCCGAACAGCGCTTCGGCGGAGAGGAAGATCGCCGCTTGTGATGGCGTCGTGTAGCGCTGGGCGACGACCTGCAGCACGAAGGCGACGCCCGAGGAGAAGATACCGACATAGAGGATTTCGGGTGCAGCCACGCGGATATCTGTCAGGCTCACCGGTTCGAAAAGGGCGGCGATGATGAGCGCACAGGCTGCCGTGACCGCAAACTGGGCGCTGGACAGTGCAAGCGGCCGTCCCGTTTCGCTGACCGTCGTTCCGGCAAGCGTGATCTGGATCGACCAGAAGACGGCGCAGACGACCGTCAGCAGATCTCCCACCGTCAGGGCCGAAAGCTGGCCGCCCGACAGCATGTAGATGCCCGATACGGCCATGATGGCGCCCGGCCAGATGATCCAGTGCGGCGAGCGGCGCAGGAAGAAGACTGCGATCAGCGGCACAAAGATCACATAGAGCCCGGTAATGAAGCTGGAATTGGTGACGGTCGTCGTCTGCAGGCCGATCTGCTGTGTCGAAGCACCGCCGAAGAGCGCCAGCCCGATCATCAGATAGAGGCCGAGATGCCGGTGGCTGGTTGCGACCTTCGCCTTGCGCGCTTCGATCAGTGTGAAAGGCAGGGCGGCAAATGCGGCGATGGCGAAGCGCAGGCCGATGAACCAGAAGGGGCCGATCGCCTTCATTGCCGTCGACTGCGCGACGAAGCCGCCGCCCCAGATGGCAGCTGCAAGCAATAGAAGGAGGTTCGCCTGAACGCGCGTCATCTCGCCCTCGATGTTCGGGAAGCATTTAAGAGTTGTGTTGCCGGGTTAGCAGGCGCATCTCTTTTCGACAAGGATGGGAATTCCTCAAATGGTTCGGAGGCACGGATGAAGCGGCAACTGATTGCGGCCGTTACGGCAGCTGCCCTGGCTGGGCCCGGGAATGTTTCGGCCGAGGCTTCATCACCCGTCCGGCCGATTGCACACTTTGCCGATTTGCCCGATGTGGTGCGCGCGGATGTCGAGCCCGATGACGGCGACTGCCACATCGAAGAGCAGCGGCTAGCCTATGGCGATGCTTTCGAAGTGACCGGCGAGACCGGGAAGAGACTGATCATCGTGCCTTGCGGCCAGTCCGGCGCCTACAACATGCCTTTCGCGATCTATGGCGGTTACGGCGACCGGATTTCTCGAACGGTCTTTCCGCTGAAGTTTTCGGAAACGACCGGCGATACGGCCGTCAATATCCGCTACGACGCTGCGGAAGGACGCTTCACCTCTTTGCTGAAGGGGCGCGGCCTGGGCGATTGCGGCAGCTATTATGCGTGGCGTGCCGCCGGGCTCGATAGCACGGATTTTCTCGTTCTCGAGGAAGTGCGCATCAAGGAAGAATGCGATGCCAGGGCCGACGGCGGTCCGGCAACGTGGCCGCTCGTGTGGAAGCGCCAATGACGACAGGCTATTCCGGCACGCCGCTCGCAAAGAAGCTGGGGCTTAAAGCGGGGCAGGCGGCTTTGCTCGTCAATGTCCCCGATGGGCTGAAGGAGATCGACGAGTTCGAGGGCTTTGTTTCGGTCGCACGTATCTTATCGCAAGGGTCTCATCGGCAGTTCGACTATGTCCATATCTTTGAGACGCAGCGCGCGGTGCTGGAAGACATGGCAGCGGCTTTGTTTTCCGCGATCAAGCCGGATGGCATGGTCTGGATATCCTGGCCGAAGAAGAGTTCGAAAGTCCCGACCAGCATCACCGAGGACGCCCTTAGGGAGGTCCTGTTGCCGACAGGTCTCGTCGACGTCAAAGTCTGCGCTGTCGATGATGTCTGGTCCGGGCTGAAATTCATGATCCGCAAGGAGTTGCGGAACGCGCTCTAGCCGGCCCGGCTTTCAGCGCGGGAAACCCGGAGCAGTTCGCCGTCATTCTCGTCGGTCACCATCAGCAATGCGCCATCGGGGGCGACGATGACGTCCCGGATGCGGCCATAGTCACCCTCAAACAAGCGCTCCTCAGCGGTGAAGGCGCCGCTCGAATCCCGCTGCATGCGGGACAGCAACTGGAACTTCAGCGCTGCGACGATGAAATTGCCGTTCCATTCCGGAAACATCTTGCCGCGATAGACGACGAGGGCGCCCGGGGCGATCGACGGGTCCCAGTAATGCAGGGGCTGTTCGAGGCCCTCCTTGGCTGTTCCTTCGCCGATCTTGGCGCCGGAATAATCGCGGCCATAGGTGATAACAGGCCAGCCGTAATTCTTGCCGGGTTCGGGATTGTTGATCTCGTCACCGCCACGCGCGCCATGTTCGACAGTGTAGAGCTTGCCGTCGGCGCTGTCGAAAGTGATGCCCTGCGGGTTGCGATGACCCTTGGACCAGATTTCCGGCAGGACCTTATTGCTATCCTTGAAGGGATTGTCGGCGGGAATGCTGCCATCGGCGTTGAGATGGACGATGGAGCCGGCATCATCCTTCCAATCCTGCGAGCGGTTGCGGTTGCCGCGGTCGCCGACGCTGATGAACAGCGAGCCGTCTGGGGCGATCGCGATGCGCGAGCCATACTGGATGTTGCCGCGGGTAAAGCGCCGCATGGTGAAGATCGGCGTGACGTTCTCGAGGCTCTTTTCATCCGGGGAAAGTGTTGCGCTGAACGCCTCTGTGCCCGAACCCCGGTCGCTGGCGGTTGCAGCGGTCAGATAAAGCTTTCGGCTGGTCGCGAAATCCGGGGCGAGGGCGACATCCATCAGGCCGCCCTGGCCCTGGGCGCTGACTTCTGGCACGCCGCGGATCGGATCGGAAACCTTGCCGTCACGGATGATGCGGAGCCGCCCCGGTCGCTCCGTGACGATATAGCTGCCATCGGGCAGGACCTCGACCGCCCACGGATGCTCGAGCCCTTCGGCGAGCTTTTCGACTCGAACCGAAACTTCCTTTGTCCTGACAATGTCTCCAATCTGGGCAAGGGCTGGCCCCGAAAAAGCCATGGCCCCGCCGAGGAGCAGGATAAAACGGAATGGCGAGATCGTATCCATCATATTCCCCGTCGTCATTTTGAGGGGAAGTTGGCGCGGGGCATGGGGCGCTTCAACCGCAATCGCCGCTCATAACGGTTTTGTGTTCTCGGGTTGAACGAGTGCGGGTCAGTTGATTATGCGGGGAGAGAAGCGGATATCGAAATCGGCATCCTGCAGCTCCGCACTCATCATCCGCTGTGTGATGAAGCCGGTGCGCTTTGCTTCCGCTTTCAGGAAGAGGCCGCAGCCGATCAGGGCCATGCCGTAGAAGGCGAGGCAAACGATGCCGACGGCGACCAGTTTTTCGACGACAGAAAGCCCGGGGAGGCGAGGTCTCGGCGGTGAAGGCGGGGCCTCATGGGCAGACGCGGCAGCCATTGCCAGTTCGAGATAGGTCGGCAGCGGCTCGAACGAGCCCGTTTCCTCGGTCCAGCCGGACCGCTGCGGCTTAACGGACATGGCGCGGCCCCTCCGAGAGACGGCCCTTGATGCGGCGCAGCCAGATGGCAAGTCCGTTCGCGGCGACGAACGCGGCCAAAAGTACGGTTGCGCCATCAAGGATCTTCTGATCGGCATAGGACGTTTTGAGGGAGCTGGAGGCCATGGCCGGCCCTGCTTCGGCGGCCGAAAACAGGCAGAACGTCGCGACGATGCAACTTGCAAAAGCAATGACTGCCACCATCAGCGATAGGGAAACCCGGATTGCACGCAGGCGTTCTGCCGCGCGTTCGTCTTCCAGAAACATGGTATGCCCTCAATAACCAGTGTCGGATGGCGGAGAATATCGTTTCGATCTCGGCACTCTCACGACCGAATTGCGGCGCGCCACGGCATTTGTTGCGGCTTATTCATGGCAAATGGTAAACGGGCGATAACCTTGATTTTTAGTAATAAATTAGGGCCGACCTCAGAAATTGAATCAACTTCCCGTGTGCGTGGGTCGGCCACCCGCAGCGCCACTTCAAAGCTCCATTCAAATTTCCAGACGCAGATGCGGCAATTGATCAATAAGAATCATCGCGGCAATCATGCCTTTGCGCTTGAAATGATGTCATACATTGGACATAGAGCTTAGCGCAGAACTCCGGTCCCGGCCTTCTGCCCGTTTCAACCTTGTAGGACCGATATCATGGCCTTCCTTGCCGATGCCCTTTCCCGCGTGAAGCCTTCAGCCACCATCGCCGTTTCTCAGAAAGCGCGCGAACTGAAAGCAAAAGGACGCGACGTGATCGGCCTTGGCGCCGGCGAGCCCGATTTCGATACGCCCGAGAATATCAAGAAAGCGGCGATCGACGCGATCAATCGCGGCGAAACGAAATACACGCCGGTATCCGGTATCCCCGAGCTGCGTAAGGCGATTGCCGCCAAATTCAAGCGCGAGAACGGTCTGGAATATTCCTGGGAGCAGACGATTGTCGGCACGGGCGGCAAGCAGATCCTTTTCAACGCCTTCATGGCGACGTTGAACCCCGGCGATGAAGTCGTGATCCCCGCGCCTTACTGGGTATCCTATCCCGAGATGGTGGCGCTCTGCGGCGGCACACCGGTTTTCGTTTCGGCCACCCAGGAGCATAATTTCAAGCTCCAGCCCGCCGATCTCGAAAAGGCGATCACGCCGAAGACCAAGTGGTTCATCTTCAATTCGCCGTCCAACCCGACGGGCGCTGCCTATACGCATGACGAGTTGAAGGCACTGACGGACGTGCTGATGAAGCATCCTCAGGTCTGGGTGCTGACGGACGACATGTACGAGCACCTGACCTATGGTGACTTCAAATTCGTCACGCCCGTCGAAGTCGAGCCCAAGCTCTACGACCGCACGCTGACGATGAACGGCGTCTCCAAGGCCTACGCGATGACCGGCTGGCGTATTGGTTATGCGGCAGGCCCGATCCAGCTGATCAAGGCCATGGACATGATCCAGGGGCAGCAGACATCGGGTGCGACCTCGATCGCCCAGTGGGCGGCCGTCGAAGCGCTGAACGGCACACAGGACTTCATCCCCGAGAACAAGAAGATCTTCGAAGGCCGCCGTGACCTCGTCGTTTCCATGCTGAACCAGGCCAAGGGCATCGTCTGCCCGGTGCCGGAAGGCGCCTTCTATGTCTATCCGTCCTGCGCCGGTCTCATCGGCAAGACAGCCCCGTCCGGCAAGGTGATCGAGACGGACGAGGATTTCGTTTCCGAACTGCTGGAATCGGAAGGCGTTGCCGTCGTTCATGGCTCGGCCTTCGGCCTCGGCCCGAACTTCCGCATCTCCTATGCGACGTCGGAAGAATTGCTTGAGGAAGCTTGCCGCCGCATCCAGCGCTTCTGCGGCGCCTGCAAGTGATCGGCAGCATCAGCCCTATCGAAAAGCCCGCCAGAGATGGCGGGCTTTTTCTTTGTCTCACTTTTTGATTCAACGTGCTTCGAAAGCGATTCCGCTCTTGGCGCTAAGTCGCTGATTTCAGGTTCAAAGTCCGATCGCCGTCAGCATGATGAACGTGGCGAAGAGGATGAAGTGTGTCATGCCTTCGATGGCATTGGTTTCGCCGTCGTTGAGGTTGATTGCCGCGGCGATCAGCGTGACCATGACCATCACCGTCTGGACCGGCGACATGGCCATGATGAACGGCTGGCCGGTATAGAGCGCGATCGCTTCCATGACCGGCACGGTGAGGATCACCGTCGAGAGGGATGCGCCCATGGCGATGTTGACGGTTGCCTGCATGCGGTTGCGGAGTGCGGCCCTCAGGGCCGTCAAAATTTCAGGAGCGGCGGATATAGCGGCAACCACGATCGCGGTCACGGCCACAGGAGCACCGCTATCCCGCAGGCCCTCATTCATGAAGCCCGACATGAACTCGGCGAGCGCACCGATGATGACCACGCCGATCAGGATGATGGTGATCGAGGTCGCGACCGACCCCTCGTCGTGGTGTTCTTCGGGACGCTCCTTCTGCCGTTCCGAGCGTGGATAGCTGTAGGAAAAGAAATAGCTGTGCTGCCCGACCTGCATGCGTAGGAAGAGGCCGTAGAGGGCGATCATGGCAATGATGGTGAAGCCGGAATAATAGTGCCATTTGTCGTCGGGCACGAATTCCGGAACGATCATCGAGATGCCCATGGCGGTCAGGATCATCACGCCATAGGTCTTGCCGGAATTGTCGTTATAGGGTTGCTCGCCATGTTTCAGGCCGCCGAGCAGCGCGGCCAGGCCTAGGATGCCGTTGATATCGAGCATGAGCGCTGAATAGATCGTATCGCGCACGAGCGTTGGCGACGTTTCCTCGCCGCTCATCATGATGGCGAGGATGATGACTTCAACGGCGACGGCCGAGAGCGTCAGGATCATGGTGCCGTAGGGATCGCCGACCTTGACGGCCAACAGTTCGGCGTGATGGGCGACGCGCATGGAGGCGAGCACAATGGTCGCGATCAGAGCGGCGGCCGCGACAAGCGCCATGGTCCGGCCGGCCTCCATGACCGAATGCTCCAGCATGTAGGCGATGATCGCGACCACGACCGCCACGATCAAGAATTTTTCTTCCTTAAGATGCAATGCCATGTCTACCGCCAGCGCCGAGTTTGATTCCCTCCGGGAATCTAAGCCGGTGATTTTTCTAGGCAAGCAGAGTCGTAACTGATGGAATTTGCAGTCTGTGACGATTAATGAAATACTGCTTTTCATACGGCAGCCGAACCCAGATCGCGGCGTCCTCGAAATCTTCTCAAGCGGCCCGCGCTGAACCGGACATGATCCGGGAGCCTACGGATGCGCAACGAGAAGAAAGAGGAGACACATGCATGGTCAAGGTGGTTTATGAGGTCGTACCGCATGACGGCGGCTGGGCCTACAAGCTTGGAGACGTCTATTCCGAGGCATTTCCGAGCCACTCCGAGGCGCTAGAAGCTGCCCGCATCGTTGCGGCCGAGCAGCAGGTCGGCGGCGACTCCGCTGAGATCAGCTGGCAGGACGCGCAGGGCAAGTGGCACGAGGAATATGCCGAAGGTGGCGATCGTCCCGAAACCGAGGTTGTGGACGGGTTCACCAAGAGCCGTTCGCCCGAGGTTTCCCCCGAGCCCTGATCTCCCGCCGATTTTCTGACCTCATTCAGCGCGTCATCAGGCGCGCGTTTCCCCTGCATGACTTGATGTAGCTCAGCAGACCATCAACCAGCGCGTCGAAGGTTACGCGGCAGCGCGGCGAGGTCCTGAGGCTCTCGTGCATGACAACCCACGTGCCAAGCCGCATCTCGAATTCATCCGACAGAATGTGGACGAGATCATGGTTCGGGCGGGCGAGCCCCGTCTGGCAGATGCCGATGCCTATCCCGGCGCGGATCGCGGCCAGATGGGCGAGATGATTGCTGGTGCGAAAGGCCGCAGCGAGTTCGTCAACTGCCGGATAGAGCTTGCGCATCATGCGGATATAGGCCGTCTGCCGATCGAAGCCGATGATACGATGACCAGTGAGATCGGCCATTGTCTGCGGTGTGCCGTGGCGTTCAAGATAGCGGCGATGGGCGTGGAAGCCGAGCGGGATATCGCCGATGCGCCGCGCCAGCAGCACATCCTGCTGCGGCTCGGTCATACGCACGGCAATATCCGCCTCCCGGTTCATGAGGTCTTCCAGCGCATCCGATGCCGACAGCTCCACCTGCAAACCCGGATAGGCCTCCTGCAGATCGGCGATGATCGGCGGCAGCACTTCGATGCCGATCACTTCGCTGGCGCTGATGCGCACGGTGCCTTCCACCCTGTCGCGCCGGCTGGATGCCGTGCGCAGGAAGGCGTCGGCCGTCGTTGCGAGCGTCTCGGCATAGGGTTTCAGGTCGAGCGCCATATCGGTCGGCAGCAGGCCATTCGAAGAGCGGGTAAAAAGCTCCGCACCGACAGCCTGCTCCAGCGCGTCGATATGACGGCCGATCGTCGGCTGGGTCAGGCCGAGTTCGCGCGCGGCAGCCGAGAGCGATCCCTGACGCAGGACAGTGAGGAAAGAGCGATAGAAATCCCAGCTTGGTTCGGTATCCATATAATTATGTATAGCGACGGAACTTATTTCGTCAATTTTGTTTATCGTGGATAGAAGGCATAGTCGTCTCATCGAACAAGGAGATGATCATGAGCAGTGAATATCAGGATAAGAAACTGGCGCTGGTTCTCGGCGCTACCGGCGGCATCGGCGGTGCGGTGGCCCGCAAGCTGCAGGCCCGCGGCTGGACGGTGAGGGCGCTCAACCGCAACGCCGCGAAAGCATCGGCGAGCGGGCAGGGTTTCGACTGGATGCAGGGGGACGCGATGAATGCGGCGGATGTGCGCAAGGCGGCTGAGGGTGCCAGCCTTATCGTGCATGCCGTCAATCCGCCCGGTTATCGCGACTGGGAGAAGCTGGTTCTGCCGATGCTTGATAATACGATTGCCGCAGCTCGTGCCGTTGGCGCCCGCATCGTGCTGCCGGGCACCGTCTATAATTTCGGGCCCGATGCGTTTCCCGTTGTGACGGAGGATAGTCCGCAGCATCCGGTGACGAAGAAGGGCAAGATACGTGTCGAGATGGAGAAGTGTCTGAAGGCGGCTTCAGAGACCGGCATAGGTGTGATCATCGTTCGCGCCGGCGATTTCTTCGGGCCGGGCGCGACGAGCAATAGCTGGTTCTCCGCCGCCTTCGCCACGCCGGGCAAGCCTGTTGGTACGATCAAGAATCCGGCGAGACCGGGCATTGGTCACCAATGGGCCTATTTGCCCGATGTTGCCGAGACGATGGTGCAACTCGTCGAGCGGGCAGCGCGCCTGCCAGCTTTCGCTTGTTATCACCTGAACGGCTTCTGGGATGGTGACGGCCAGCAGATGGCGGAGGCTGTCCGGCGTGTTGCCGGCGGCGCGGCAAAGATCGGTCGCTTCCCCTGGTTCATTGTACCGCTGCTCGCTCCTTTTATGACCGTCATGCATGAGCTGAAGGAGATGCGTTACCTGTGGAAGGTGACGGTGCGTATGAGGAACGACAAGCTGGTGGCCGAAATCGGAACCGAGCCACATACGCCGATCGACGAGGCCGTGCGCGCAACCCTCATCGCGCAGGGATCTCTGCCGGAACCGCATTCTGCAGCGACGCCAGCGCACTCTCTCACGATCGGAAATTAAGCTAGCCCAGTTCCGCGAGGGCGATACGGGCAACCGTCAGAGGTTTTTCCGCCGAGGCGTGGTCGCCATCTTCAAGAAACCAGGCAGCGGAAAGACCGGAATAGGCAGCGATCCATTTGAGCAGCCTTGACGGTTCGATATCTGCCTCTTTGGAGACAATCGGAAGCTGGCGCTGGAGCCGCTTGGGATCCGTCGTCGTCGGCAGGTCTTCATTGGCGAAGATATTGGCAAAGTCATAGCCGCGTTCGCCGTAGATCCGCTTGGGATCGATCGCCAGCCAGCCGCGTTCGCCGAAATCGAGGATGTTGCGGTGGTGGATGTCGCCGTGGAGAATGCTGAGCTGTTGCGGTGTTGCGAGCAGGCTGTTGGCGATCCTCCAGCTATCGACAAACGTACCGCCATGGGTGCGCGCTGCCGGTTCCAGACTGCGGAACCAGCGCTCGAGTGTCGGGGAACCGGAGAGAGGCGTAGGGCGCGGCGCATGCAGCCTTGCTGCGGTGCGCACCATGATGCGGCTTGCTTCATCATCCTCGCCGTTCAGGGCCATTTCCAGCAGCGAGTGCCTGTCGGCCGCGCGCTCGAGAAGAACGGCGTCGTCCTGCTGCGCATAGACCTTGGCCGCGCCGTCACCATCCCACCATTTCATCAGCAATGCGCCTTCGCGCTCGCTGCTGTCGGTTGCGAATTTCAGCATGGCGGGTTTGTCCTGCCAGGTGACCGGCAGGAGGCGGCTCGAATGGGTGATGATGGGTTCGCCGTCCGAGGTAAGCGACCAGCGTTCGAGATAGGGTGAGAACATGCGCGCATGCTAGCGGCAATGGTCACGAATGGAAATCCCGCCGGATGGCGGGATTTCGCTTCGGCGAAAAGGATCAGGCGACCTTTTCAAGCAAGGGGTAGTCGACATAGCCCCTGGCATCGCCACCATAGAAGGTCGATTGGTCCGGTGGGTTCAGCGGAAGATTCTTCTCCAGACGCTCAACGAGATCAGGATTGGAGATGAAGGGCTTGCCGAAGGCGACGAGATCGGCCGTACCGTTTTCGACGGCTTCGATCGCCATGTCTCTGACATAGCCATTGTTGACCATCCAGGCAGCCTTGCCGCCAGCCTTTTCATAGGCAGCGCGCAGTGCCTTGTAGTCGAAGGAGGGGTTGTCGCCCTGGCGATAATCACGCTCGCCGCCGGTCTGGCCTTCGATGACGTGGATATAGGCGAGGTCGTACCTGGCAAGGCCTTCAACGACATGGGTGAAGAGTGTCTGCGGGTTTGAATCATAGGATTCACCCGACGGCGTCACCGGCGAGATGCGGATCGCGGTGCGGCGCGCGCCGATTTCCCTGGTCACGGTTTCAACGACTTCGAAGAGGAAACGGGCACGGTTTTCGATCGAGCCGCCATATTGATCGGCGCGGTCGTTGACGCCATCACGCATGAACTGGTCGAGCAGATAGCCGTTGGCGCCGTGGATTTCGACACCATCGAAGCCGGCGTCGATCGCAGCACGGGCGGCCTTGCGGTAATCCTCGATGATGCCGGGGATTTCGGAGGTTTCGAGTGCACGCGGTTCGGACGTTTCGGCGAAGGCGCCGGTGCCGTCTGCATTGACGAGATAGGTCTTGGCCTTGGCGATGCGGTTGGTCGAGGAGACCGGCTTGGCATTGTCGGGTTGCAGCGTGTTGTGGGAGATGCGTCCGACATGCCACATCTGCACAACGATCTTGCCGCCTCCGGCGTGGACCGCATCCGTCACGCGCTTCCAGCCGTCGAGCGCTTCCTTGCTGTAGAGGCCGGGAACGTTCGCATAACCCTGGCCTTGATGCGTGATGGCGGTCGCTTCGGTGATGATGAGGCCGGCTGTAGCGCGCTGGCGGTAATATTCGACATTGAGATCGTTCGGGACTGCGCCCGGCGAGCGGTTACGGGTGAGCGGCGCCATGACGATATGGTTCCTGAGGGAAATATCGCCGACCTGCGTCGGCTGGAAAAGCTTGGCCATGGAAGGTCCTTTCTGCTTGGGGGATCACTCGGCGGTAGCGGGGTTAGTCTGTGCCCGGCCGGAGAGATAGGTGAGCGCCGTCGCTGCGAGGCCGATCAGGGCCATGGCGGCAGCGGCGAGGGGAACATGAACGAAGTCGAGACCGGCATTGATGACCATGCCGCCGACCCAGGCGCCCAGCGCATTGCCGGTGTTGAAGGCGCCGATATTGATGGTCGAGACGAGGTTTGGCGCATCCTTGCCGAAGCCGACGACACCGACCTGCAGGGCAGGGACCGCAGCGAAGGTTGCGGCAGCCCAAAGGAAGAGCGTTATCTCGGCCGGGATAACGAAGCGGCTGGTGTAGAAAAAGACTGCGGAGGTGAGTGCGATTACAGCAAAGACGCTGGCAAGCGTGGCTCCAAGCCGCCAATCGGCAAGCTTGCCGCCGATGAGATTGCCGACTGTCAGTCCGATGCCGATCAGGAACAGGGTCCAGGTGACGCCTTCCGGCGAGATGCCGGTCACGTTACGCAACAGCGGGGCGATGTAGGTGAAGAGCGTGAACATCGAGGCCGCGAAGAAGACGGTCACCGAGAGCGCCATCCAGAGGCGGACGTTCTTCAATGCCGCGATCTCGCGCAGGATGCTGCTCTGCGTTTCCTGCTTGTCGCGCGGCAGGATGGCGATCAGGCCGGCAATGGTGACGACGCCGATGGCGGTAACGACCCAGAAGGTGGAGCGCCACCCGAAAGCCTGGCCGATGGCAGTGCCGGTTGGAACGCCGAGAACGTTTGCCAGCGTCAGGCCGGTAAACATCAGGGCGACGGCGCGGGCCTTGCGGTCTTCGCTCACAAGATTGGCGGCGACCACCGAGCCGATGCCGAAGAAGGCGCCATGGCAAAGCGCGGTGACGATGCGGGCGATCATCAGCACCCAGTAATTGGGCGCGATTGCGCAGAGCAGGTTACCGGCGATGAAGAAGGCCATCAGCATGATGAGCGTCGAGCGTCGCTTCAGCTTAGCGGTGGAGACCGCCATGATCGGCGCACCGAGCGCGACGGCTAGGGCATAACCCGTCACCAGCCAGCCAGCCTGGGGGATCGTCACAGAAAGATCGGCGGCGACTTCGGGCAGGAGGCCCATGATGACGAATTCCGTGGTGCCTATGGCAAATGAACTCAAGGCAAGGACGAGCAGGGCAAGGGGCATGACTAGAGATCCTGCGTTAGCTGCTGGAGAAAGGCAGCGATCGTTTCTTCATTGCGCTTGTAGAAGATCCACTGGCCGACACGCTTGCTGGTAACGAGGCCGGCGCGGTGCAGGGTACCAAGATGGGCGGAAACAGTGGATTGGGAAAGGCCGCAGCGTTCGAACTGGCTGGCGCAGACGCCCATTTCAAACGGGTGTTCCTGCGTCGGAAAGTGCTCTTCCGGTTTCTTCAGCCAGTTGAGGATGTCCATCCGGGCAGGATTGGCCAGGGCCTTGAGAATCTCGTCTTTGTCCATCGTCGTTCATCGAACTATAAATCGGATTTTCCCGATATATGGATCGATGATTTTCGATATGCAAATCACGGAGGCGTGAGCGATTGATTTCCTGGCTCTGCTTAAATCTTAAGCAAAAAAAGAGGGCCACCGGAAAACCAGGGCCCTTTATAAGTGTGAAGGTCAAAAACCTCCAGAGGGGAACAGCCAACGCGGTGGCACTGGGAGAGAACCACGAATTGCATCGGCTATGAGCGATATGGTGGTTCTTTGTGCAGCTTTCAATAGCCTTTTGTGCATGCCAGCTATGCGCTGCACAAAATTTTTCCGCACTGCGGTATCTTCCGATAAAAATTCAGGCAAAAAGCAAAAATCGGGCAAAAAAAGAGGGCCACCGGAAAACCAGGGCCCTTTATAAGTGTGAAGGTCAAAAACCTCCAGAGGGGAACAGCTAATGCGGTGGAACTGGGAGGAAAAGCCACCGTGTGCATCAGCTATGTGCGATATGGTGCTTTAATGAGCAAACAACAACCCTTTTTTGTGCATGTCAGTCATGCGTGGGTTGCATGATTTGAGATTCATTCCACAAAAGTGGAAATCAAAAGTTCCAGTTGCGGGCCTTGCTGACGATGAAATCGCGGAAGGCTTTCAGCTTGGCGGCGTTCTTTATCTCGTCCGGATAGCAGAAATAGGTGTCGAAAGAGGGGACGTCGGCATTGATCGCCAGCTGGATCAGGCCAGGGTCGCGGCCGACGATATAATCGGGCAGGCAGGCGATGCCGATACCGAGCAGGCAGGCCCGCTTGATCGAGGTCTGGCTGTTGATCTGCAGATGCGGGATGCGCTTGTTGTCCGACGAGCGGCCGGCGATTTCCAGCCAGTTCACGTCGAGCAGGTAGTTTGGCGCCGGCTCGCCGAACGTGATGATGCGGTGGTTGTCGAGATCTTCGATCGTCTGCGGCTCGCCGTGACGATTGATGTAGGAGGGGGCGGCGTAGACGTGCATATGCACGGTGAAAAGCTTGCGCTGGATCAGGTCCGATTGCTGCGGCTGGCGAAGGCGGATGGCGCAATCGGCATGGCGCATGTTCACGTCCACTTCCTCGTTGTCGAGGATGAGCTGGATCTGGACGTCGGGATAGAGCTGCAGGAATTCCTGGATCTTGTCGGTCAGCCAGCCCTGGCCGAGGCCGACTGTCGTCGTGACGCGCAGCTTGCCGGACGGCGTTTCCGTCGTCTCGGTCAGCTGCATCTTGACGGTTTCGAGCTTGAGCAGCACGTCGTGGGCGGTGCGGTAAAGCAGCTCGCCCTGTTCTGTGAGGATCAGGCCGCGCGCGTGGCGATGGAAGAGCTTGGTGCCCACGTCCTGCTCGAGCGCACTTACTTGACGGCTGATGGCCGACTGGGACAGATGCAGTTTGTCGGCCGCATGCGTAAACGATCCGGCTTCGGCAGCTGCGTGGAAAATACGCAGCTTGTCCCAGTCCAATGGCATTCCCCCACCCCTCATGCCACTATTACTCCGCTGCTACGGCAACGGGCATATGGCCCGTCAGATAACGTTCTGCCTCGAGGGCGGCCATGCATCCCAAGCCTGCGGCGGTGATTGCCTGGCGGAAGGTGTCGTCCGTCACGTCGCCTGCGGCATAGACACCCTCCAGGCTGGTCGCAGTCGAATCCGGTGCGGTCCAGAGGTAGCCATTGTCCTTCAGCTTCAGCTTGCCCTTGAAAAGTTCCGTTGCGGGCGCGTGACCGATTGCCACGAAGACACCGTCAACGGCGACATCGGTAATAGTGCCGGTGCGGGTATCGCGCAGGCGAGCACCGGATACGGACGGCGGCATGGGGGGCTTTGCCGGCGTGCCCGTGATCTCGGCGACCTCGGTATTCCAGAGAACCTTGACGTTCTCCTTGGAGAAGAGACGCTCCTGCAGGATTTTTTCTGCGCGGAAGCTGTCGCGGCGGTGCACGACAGTGACTGACTTCGCGATGTTCGAGAGATAAAGTGCCTCTTCGACGGCGCTGTTGCCGCCACCGACCACGATCACATCCTTGTTGCGATAGAAGAAGCCGTCGCAGGTGGCGCAGGCAGACACGCCGAAGCCCTGGAAATGCTGCTCGCTCTCGATGCCGAGCCACTTGGCCTTGGCGCCGGTCGCGATAACGAGCGTATCGGCAGTCCAGACCTGGCCGCTATCGGTGCGGGCAACGAAGGGGCGCTGGTTGAGGTCGACTTCGGTCACCAGGTCGTTGACGATTTCGGCGCCGACATGCTGAGCCTGCTGCAGCATCTGGTCCATCAGCCAGGGACCCTGGATGGGATCTGCAAAGCCCGGATAGTTCTCGACATCCGTGGTGATCATGAGCTGGCCGCCCTGTTCCAGACCGGCGATCAAAACCGGTTTCAGCATGGCGCGCGCGGCATAGACCGCTGCCGTATAACCGGCAGGTCCGGAACCGATAATGAGCACCTTGGTATGGCGGGCAGACATGGAATTTCCTTTCGATAGCAGGATGCGGCGGCTAAGAGGCGAATAAGGCCGTTTCGCGATCCCTGCGCCATTTATGAACGACCAATGCTTTTATTCAAGGGCAGCCTTGCATTACCAACAAGGCAAATGCAGGCGCCGTGCAAGATTCCGTCATCGGCCTGAAACTTTCTTGCGTATTCCGTCGCTTTATATAGAAGCTGCCCACGGGGAATTAAAGAAAGGCCTGAGCGTGGTTCGCGCTGAACTTGACGTTATCGACATAAAGATATTGCGGGAACTGCAGGCCGACGGCCGCATGACCAATGTGGAACTTGCCGACAGGGTGGGAATTTCAGCGCCGCCCTGCCTGCGTCGGGTGCGTAAACTCGAAGAAGCGGGCGTCATCGAAGGCTATCACGCGATGTTGAACAGCCCGAGGCTCGGGCTCGATCTCGTCGCGTTCTGCATGGTCGGCCTCAAGCACCAGTCCGAAGCCAATCTGAAGGCCTTCGCTGCCGCCACCGCCGAGTGGCCGCTGGTGCGCCAGGCGTGGATGGTTTCCGGTGACAGCGATTTCCTGCTGCATTGCGTGGCCCAGAACCTCACCCGTTTCCAGGATTTCGTCATCGAAGTGCTGACGGCCAACGAGCATGTCGATACTGTTCGCACCATGCTGACGATCCGACAGGTGAAGAAGCTCGGGCTCGTCGAGCTATAATCCAAAGCGTGTCGCGATCTTTCAGATCCGCTTGCCACGCTTCAGGCTCTTGTTTTCACGTGTCGTTTCTATTTGCGGTCGACATCTCCGTCTCTCCGCCTTCCTGATTTGTCCGTCACCTGGGATCGGCTTAAGCGCCGAGAAGCTGCCGGTAAATCCGGTTGATGGCCGTTGCTTCCTTTTCCAGCGCGAAGTTTTCACGCACATGCCGGAGCGCCGTTTCGCCTTGAGCTGAAGTCAGCGCAGGATCGGCAAGATAGGTGGCGATGGCCGCCGTCAGTGCGTCGCCGTCGCCGGGCGGCACGATGACGCCGTTTTCGCCCGGTACGACCATTTCGGCGTAAGCGCCGGCGTCGGATGCCACGACCGGCGTATTCGAAGCCATGGCCTCCAGTGGCGTCAGCCCGAAACCTTCGTTGCGGGATGGGGCGACATAGAGGCTCAGGCGGCGATACCAGACCTTGATATCAGGCACTTCGCCGATGAAGACGATGCGGTCGGTCAGACCGGCTGCGGCGATATCGGCCTTCAGCTTGTCGGCAAATGCCGTATGCTCCGGCGTGACGCGGCCGGAAATGACGGCCGTCCAGTCCGGGTGCTGCGGCAGCAGCGCAATCATCGCCTGGACGAAAAGATCGGTGCCCTTCTGATGGCGCACGCGGCCGAAACAGCCGACGAGATAGCGGCCGGGCAGACCGCTGGCGGCGATCGTATCGTCAGCCCCTTCGGGCGGATGGAAAAGCGTCAGATCGACGCCATGCTGGATGATCACATGCGGCACCTTGAGGAAGGAGCCGGAGCGGCTGCTGGTGGCGATGACGGCATCCATCCGGCGGATCAGCCAGCGGGTATAGGAGGTGTGGCGGCGCTGGGCGGCGGAGGTGAAGACGAGCTTCAGCGGCATGCGCAGGACGTGGCGCATGAGGATGCCGACGGCCATTTCGTTGTTGCGGCGCGCATGCCAGACGCGCTGCCGGCGCCCGGCAGGCGGGCGCCAGAGGCCGGCAAGTTGCGGCCATTTCAACCGCGGAAGTTCCGGCGGAAGACCAGGGCCGAGAGCGGCGATCTTGATCCCCAACCGGATCTGGCAGGGGATGAGCTGAACGATCGTGGACGTGACGCCGGAGAGCCGGCGTTTCAGGTTGGGCGCGATGATCTCGACGTCACTGATGTCCGGCACTGGCTGCTCGTGCGAAGAAAGGCGAGGGCGATCAGCCCCAGGAAACGGAAAGGATTTCGTAGGCCTTCGAGCCGCCCGGCGCATTGACTTCAATGGAGTCGCCGACTTCCTTGCCGATCAGCGCGCGGGCGATCGGGGAGGAGATGGAGATGCGACCCTGCTTCACGTCGGCTTCCTGATCGCCGACGATCTGGTAGGTCTTTTCTTCCTCGGTGTCCTCGTCGACGAGCTTCACCCTGGCGCCGAACTTGATCTTGTCGCCCGACATCTTGGAGAGGTCGATGACTTCGGCGCGCGCCGTCAGGTCTTCGAGCTCGGTGATGCGGCCTTCATTATGGCTCTGTGCTTCCTTGGCCGCATGGTACTCGGCATTTTCCGAAAGGTCGCCATGGGCGCGCGCTTCCGCAATTGCCTCGATGATTCGCGGGCGCTCCTCCTGCTGACGCCAGCGCAGTTCTTCCTGCAGCTTGACGAAACCACCCTGTGTCATCGGTACCTTATCAACCATTTTTTCGTCCTTCTCTCCCCGCATCCGCAGTTCGCGCAGACACAAAAGAAAACAGGTCCCGAAGGGGACTTCGGAACCGTGTTACAAACCTAGTTCATTGCTTATAGCAGATCGGCACGCGCAATTTCCATAAAATTCGTATCGGCGCTTTTTATCATCAGCAGAAGTGCCTGCTTTTGAAGGGAACTTGCAGGGAAGCTCATTTCTTCGTCTTGATTTCGCCACCGTGAACATTTAGTGAACAAGATGATGAAGAAATCGCTTAGAGAACGGTTGGCGATCCTCTCCGACGCCGCCAAATATGATGCATCCTGCGCCTCCAGCGGCACGGTCAAACGGGATTCGGCTGCCTCCGGCGGGCTCGGCTCAACCGAAGGCGCCGGCATCTGCCATGCCTATGCGCCGGATGGGCGCTGCATTTCGTTGCTCAAAATCCTGCTTACCAATTTCTGCATCTACGATTGCGCCTATTGCATCAACCGCTCGTCCAGCAATGTCGAGCGCGCCCGTTTCACGCCGGAAGAGGTCGTCTGGCTGACGCTGGAATTCTATCGGCGCAACTATATCGAAGGCCTGTTCCTCTCCTCGGGCATTATCCGCTCTTCCGACCATACGATGGAGGAGATGGTACGCATCGTGCGCGAACTGCGCGTCACGCATCATTTTCGCGGCTACATCCACCTGAAATCCATTCCGGAGGCGTCTCCACATCTGATCGAGGAGGCGGGGCTTTATGCCGATCGCCTGTCGCTCAATATCGAGCTGCCGACCGATAGCGGCATCAGCCGTTTTGCGCCGGAGAAGAAGCCCGCCAGCATCCGCCGCTCGATGGGCGATCTGAGGCTGAAGATCGAGGCGGCGGGAGAGCCGACGCTGCAGACCAAGCGGCGCAAGCGCTTCGTGCCGGCCGGGCAGAGTACCCAGATGATCGTCGGCGCTGACGGCGCCAATGATGCGACGATCCTGTCGACCAGCGGTCAGCTTTACAGCAGCTACGGTCTCAAACGCGTCTATTATTCCGCCTTCAGCCCGATCCCCGACAGTTCGAAGAACCTGCCGCTCATCAAGCCGCCGCTGATGCGAGAGCACCGGCTCTATCAGGCGGACTGGCTCTATCGCTTCTATGGTTTCGGCATCGACGAGATCACCTCGACACAGCAGGGCGGCATGCTGGATCTCAATCTCGATCCCAAGCTTGCCTGGGCCCTCGGCCATCGCGAGGACTTCCCTGTCGATATCAATCGCGCCGATCGCGAGAAGCTCCTGCGCGTACCGGGGCTCGGCACCAAAACGGTGAAGGCGATCCTGACGGAGAGGCGGCAGCGCCGGTTGCGGCTCGAGGATCTGCCGCGGCTTGGTGTCTCCCTTCGCAAGGTGCAGGCCTTCATCACTGCCGAGGGCTGGACGCCGCGTCGCCTGGCCGATCGACCGGACCTGCGCGCCATGTTCGAACCGCAACCCGAACAATTGTCGCTGCTATGATGCGCCGTGTCGTTCTGGAGGGCAGGGGGAATTTCGAGGAGTGGCGCAAGGCAGCTCGCGCCTTTGCCGCAGCTGGAATTCTGCCTGATGAAATCGACTGGCATGAAAGAAGCAGCGAACCGGGGTTTGCCTTCCAGCGTGATGCCTTGCCGCCTGATCCTCCCGTCGATGCCAGGACGATGAGCGTACCGCCGGCCTTCATGGCTTTGGCCGAGGCGGTGATCTGCCATAGCGATGCCAGGCGCTTCTCACTGCTTTACAGCCTGCTCTGGCGAACACAGGAAAACCGGAACCTGCTGGAGCTGGCATCCGATGAAGAGGTGTCGCGCGCCCGGCTGATGCAGAAGAGCGTGCATCGCGACGCCCACAAGATGACGGCCTTCGTCCGCTTCAAGGAGGTGGCGGCCGCTGCCGGCGGGCGGCGTAAATTCATCGCCTGGTTCGAGCCCGATCACTACATCGTCGCGCGCACGGCTCCGTTCTTCCAGCGCCGCTTCACCGACATGGACTGGCTGATCGCAACGCCAAAGGGATCGGCCGCCTGGGATGGCGAGCGGCTGACGACGAGCGATGCGCCTTGCGAAAAGCCTGATATCAGCGACGCGACCGACGATCTCTGGCGCATCTATTATGCCAGCATCTTCAATCCGGCGCGGCTGAAGGTGAAGGCCATGCAGGCGGAGATGCCGAAAAAATACTGGAAGAACCTGCCGGAGGCCGATCTCATTCCCGGCCTTATTGCCGATGCGGAAGCAAAGGTACTCGCCATGGCGGAGCGCGAAGCGACGATGCCGCTCCCCTATCACAACCGAATTCAGGAAGCGGCGGCTCGTCTGCCGATGCCGGAAATGGCGCCGGCCGGGACGCTGGAGGCACTTCGCGACGAAGCTGCGGTCTGCAATCGCTGCCCGCTGCATGCCAGGGCGACGCAGACCGTCTTCGGCGAAGGTCCTGCCGATGCAGACATCATGTTCGTCGGCGAGCAACCGGGCGATCAGGAGGATCTTGCCGGCCGACCCTTCGTCGGACCGGCGGGCAAGGTCTTCGACGAGGCCATTGCGCAGGCCGGTATCGATCGGTCACGGCTTTACGTCACCAATGCCGTCAAGCATTTCAAATATGAGCCGCGTGGCAAGCGGCGGATTCATCAGAAGCCCAATCTTGGCGAGGTGCAGCATTGCCGCTGGTGGCTGAAGCTGGAACTCGATCTCGTCAAGCCGAAGCTGATCGTGGCGATGGGCGCAACCGCCTTTTACTCGCTGACCGGCGACAAGCAGAAACTGGAAGACGTGCGCGGTCGGCCGATTGCGATGGAGGAAGGACGGCTGCTTTTCGTGACGGTGCATCCTTCCTACTTGTTGCGGCTTCCGGACGAGGACAGGAAGGCGCACGAGCTTGCCCGTTTCCGGCAAGACATGAATCAGATCAAGGCTCTGGCTCACTGAGCGTAGAATTCGATTCAGGGAACGAAGACCGGATCCTTCGGCATGTTGGACGGATTGTATCCGGTCACCATGCGCACTCTCACGGATTCATGCAGGTTTGCGCGATCGGGGATGAAACGCCGGTCCTCGAGGGGCAGATAAATTCCTCCTCTGTTGCCGCGTTTGCGCCAGGAGTTTTCAGGGACTCGCCGCGGAATATATTCGAGCAGTTTCCAGCCCGCAGTCATCGAGTCGTGCAGCGGTGCGGCGGCGTTGAGTTCGACATAGCTGTTGTCGCTCCTGCCAAGGACGATATTGTTGACCGTGCGCGAAACGTAAAGCAGGCCTGCAAGCCCGGTTTCACGGATCATCCAATCGAGCGGTATCTTGATCTGAGCACTTTCAGCCTCCGGATAACCGCCCCCGATATCGCCATGGACACCGGCAAACCAGACCTCCTTGAAGTCCTGCTTTGCGGTCGCGGGCTTGAAAGGATTGCCGCGATAATCCTGATCCGGCGTCCACAATTCCGGCTGGAACATCGTTCGTCGTTCGTCGATTGCCATGGCGTGACGCACATATTCGACACTGGGGTTCTTTCTGGTGAAAGGGTGCGTCTTGAACTGGATTCGCCCTTTGCCCTTTTCGATGACCGAGGCAACGGTATCGAACAGACCGAGCAGCTTGATCGGCGGGCGGTCGTTGCGCAGCATGCGCTCATAGAGCCGCATGCTCTTGAAGGCAGATGACGGATCTCCGCCATCTGCGTGCTGTTCCTGTTCGGGAATGCCCTTATAGGTTCTGTAAGCGTAGTCGAGCAGGTTCAGGTGATATCTGCTGCAGAGCCCGAAGGCGTGGATGAAACCTGCGAGAACCCGGGCCGTATAGGCGCCGCGGCTGAAGCCGAAAATATAGATGCGGTCCCTGTCGGGATGGCCGCCGTGATCATCGGGCATGCCGGCATCGTAATTTTCGACGAGGAAACGGTAGGCACCTTTGACGTTCTCATCGAGACCCCATCCGGTGGCAAGGCCCCAGACCTCAATGGACTTGCGGTAGAGGGGCAACCAGGCATCTGCCGCGCCAAGCGTGCCGACGCCGGGGTCGTAATAGACGATCTGTTCGTCGGAGCGCTTCAGCGTTCCGAACAGCCGGAGAATGTTGGTGCGGTCTGCGGATATCTCGTTCGACGTGCCGTCGAACAGGATGACGATGTTCTTCGACATGCTGCTCCCCCGATACAGCTCGGGAGCAGGCTAACATCAAGTTTTCGCCTCTGCAATTTTGGGTCGCAGTTTTTACTGCGACGCCAGGATAAAGGCGAAGAGGCCATGCCTCTTCGCGGGATCAGAAGTAGCTCTGCAGCGGGCGGACTTCGAGATTTCCAGCCTTAAGCGCCTTGATCGCCTGGGCGGCGGCTTCGGCGCCGGCCATCGTCGTGTAGTAGGGCACCTTCTGCATCAGCGTGGCGCGGCGGAGCGACTTCGAATCCGAGATCGCCTTGTTGCCGTCGGTCGTGTTGATGACGAGCTGGACCTGACGGTTGCGGATGGCGTCCTCGATATGGGGGCGGCCTTCCAGAACCTTGTTGATCTTCGTCGCCTCGATGCCGTTTTCGCCGAGGAAACGGGCTGTGCCGCCGGTTGCCAGCACCTTGAAGCCTTGTTCAACAAGGATGCGGATCGCGGGGAGAACGCGCGGCTTGTCGGCATCGCGCACGGATACGAAGACCGTGCCTTCACGCGGCAGTTCGACGCCGGCGCCGAGCTGCGACTTGGCAAAGGCCAGCGCAAAATCGCTGTCGAGGCCGATGACTTCGCCGGTTGAACGCATTTCCGGGCCGAGCAGCGTATCGACGCCCGGGAAGCGGGCGAAGGGGAAGACGGCTTCCTTGACGGCAATGTGCTTCAGCGCGCGGGGATCCGGCTTCTCGCCATAGGCGGCGAAGGTCGCATCGAGCTTCTCGCCGGCCATAACGCGGGCGGCGATCTTGGCGATCGGCGCGCCGATGGTCTTGGCGACGAAGGGCACGGTACGGGAGGCGCGCGGGTTGACTTCGAGTACGTAGACGGTGTCGTCCTTGATGGCGAACTGCACGTTCATCAGGCCGCCGACGTTCAGCGCCTTCGCCATGGCCCTGGCCTGGCGCTCCAGCTCGTCGAGCATCTCGCGAGACAATGTGCGTGGCGGCAGCGAGCAGGCGCTATCGCCGGAGTGGATCCCGGCTTCTTCGATATGTTCCATGATGCCGGCGACATAAACGTCGGTGCCGTCGGAGAGGCAATCGACGTCGACTTCGATGGCGTTCGTCAGGTAGCTGTCGAAGAGGAGCGGGTTCTTGCCGAGCAGCGTGTTGATCTGGCCGGTCTTGTCGTTCGGGTAGCGTGCCTTGATATCCTCAGGCACCAGTTCCGGAACCGTATCGAGCAGGTAGCTCTGCAGCTGGCTCTCGGCATGGATGATCTGCATGGCGCGGCCGCCGAGCACGTAAGAGGGGCGAACGACCAGCGGGAAGCCGATTTCGGCAGCGACCAGGCGAGCCTGTTCAACGGAATAGGCGATGCCGTTGTTTGGCTGGTTGAGGTCGAGCTTCATCAGAAGCTTCTGGAAGCGGTCGCGGTCTTCGGCAAGGTCGATCATGTCGGGCGCGGTGCCGAGGATCGGGATGCCGTTCTTTTCGAGTGCTTCGGCGAGTTTCAGCGGGGTCTGGCCGCCGAACTGGACGATGACGCCGACGACTTCGCCCTTTTCCTGCTCGGCACGCAGGATTTCGATCACATCTTCGGCCGTCAGCGGTTCGAAATAGAGGCGATCGGAGGTGTCGTAGTCGGTCGAAACCGTTTCCGGGTTGCAGTTGATCATGATCGCTTCATAGCCGGCATCCTTCAGCGCGAAGGCGGCATGGCAGCAGCAATAGTCGAATTCGATGCCCTGGCCGATACGGTTCGGACCGCCGCCGAGGATGACGACCTTCTTGCGGTCGGAGACCAGCGCCTCGGAGCGCGCAGCGCCGACAAAGGGCGTCTCGTAGGTCGAGTACATGTAGGCGGTCGGCGAGGCGAATTCGGCAGCGCAGGTGTCGATGCGCTTGAAGACCGGGCGGACGTTCAGCGAGTTGCGCAGCTCTGCCACTTCCTTCGGGCGCTTGCCGGTCAGCGTGGCGAGGCGGGCATCGGAGAAGCCCATGGCCTTCAGCATACGAAGGTTGGTTTCGTCGGTTGGCAGGCCGTGTTCACGGATGCGGGCTTCCATGTCGACGATATTCTTCAGCTGGGCGATGAACCATGGGTCGATTTTGCAGCCTTCGTGCACCTCCTCGATGGTCAGACCCATGCGCAGCGCCTGGGCGACCATGCGCAGGCGATCCGGCGTCGGCGTACCGATCGCGGCGCGGATGGCGTTCAGGCTGGATTCGCCTTCTTCGGCATCGGGGATCTCGATTTCATCGAGGCCGGTCAGACCGGTTTCGAGGCCGCGCAGCGCCTTCTGCAGCGATTCTGCAAAGGTACGGCCGATCGCCATGACTTCGCCGACCGACTTCATGGCTGTGGTCAGAACCGGGGAAGCGCCGGGGAATTTCTCGAAGGCGAAACGCGGGATCTTGGTGACGACATAGTCGATCGACGGTTCGAACGAGGCAGGGGTCGCGCCGCCGGTAATGTCGTTTTCGAGTTCGTCGAGCGTATAGCCGATGGCGAGCTTGGCGGCGATCTTGGCAATCGGGAACCCAGTAGCCTTGGAGGCGAGCGCCGAGGAGCGCGATACGCGCGGGTTCATTTCGATAACGACGAGGCGGCCGTCCTTCGGATTGACGGCGAACTGCACGTTCGAGCCGCCGGTCTCGACGCCGATCTCGCGCAGCACCGCAATCGAAGCGTTGCGCATGATCTGGTATTCCTTGTCCGTCAGCGTCAGCGCCGGGGCGACGGTGATCGAATCGCCGGTGTGGACGCCCATCGGGTCGATGTTCTCGATCGAGCAGATGATGATGCAGTTGTCCGCCTTGTCGCGGACGACCTCCATCTCATATTCCTTCCAGCCGAGGACGGATTCTTCGACCAGCACTTCGGTGGTCGGCGAAGCATCGAGGCCGCTGCCGACGATTTCGAAGAATTCAGAGCGGTTATAGGCAATGCCGCCGCCAGTGCCGCCGAGGGTGAAGGACGGGCGGATGATGGCCGGCAGGCCGACATGGTCGATCGCCTGGGCGGCAATCGCCATCGCATGGCTCATGTAGCGCTGCTTGCGGTCGCTCTCGCCGAGGTTCCACTGGTTTTCCAGTTCGTCGAGCGCCTTGTCGAGCTCGGCGCCGGAGAGGCTTTCGCGCAGCTTGGTGCGCTCGGCTTCATGGGTCTTGCGGTCGGCGTCCTTGATGTCGGTGGCGTTTGCCAGCATCGAGCGCGGCGTTTCAAGGCCGATGCGGGCCATCGCCTCGCGGAACAGCGCGCGGTCCTCGGCCATGTCGATGGCGGCGGGCTTGGCGCCGATCATCTCGACATTATAGCGGTCGAGCACGCCCATGCGCTTCAGCGAGAGCGCGGTGTTCAGCGCCGTCTGGCCGCCCATGGTCGGCAGCAGTGCGTCGGGGCGCTCCTTGGCGATGATCTTGGCGACGACTTCAGGGGTGATCGGCTCGACATAGGTGGCGTCGGCGAGACCCGGGTCGGTCATGATCGTGGCCGGGTTGGAGTTGACGAGGATGACGCGGTAGCCTTCCTCCTTCAGCGCCTTGCAGGCCTGGGTGCCGGAATAGTCGAATTCGCAAGCCTGGCCAATCACGATCGGTCCTGCGCCGATGATGAGGATCGATTTGATGTCTTGGCGCTTCGGCATGGGCGATATCCATTTCTAGCTGCGCAAAAAGCCGGCCAGGGTGGGAGGTCACCGGGTCGGGTCGCGCATTGAGGGTCTTTTCAGGCTAGAAGCGGCTTATAGGCAAATGTTTTTGCAAACGGAACCCCATAAATCAAGGAATCGACAGGAATCCGGACCGCCCTTTGGAAGCCTATTGCTGACCGGGCACGACGAGCGCGCGAATCTCGCCGCCGAGCGCCGGATTGGCGATCGCTTCGGGCGCCTGTTCCAGCGTGATCCGACGCGAAATCAGCTGCTCGACCCTGATTGCGCCCGACGCGATAAGATCGGCCGCACGCCCGTGTGTGAAAGGGTTGAGGAAGGAAGTGACGAGGCTCACCTCGCGGAACAGCAGATCGAAGGGCTCGACCTCGATCTTTGCGCCTTGCGGCATGACGCCGAGGATGAGGGCCGTGCCGCCACGCCTTGCGAGCTTCGGCGCCTGCATCATGGTTTCCGGCACGCCAGCGCATTCGAAGACGACGTCGGCACCGCCTGGCAGCAATCCGCCTTCGCCGGTAATGCCGCTGATTGGATCCTTCCACGATGGATCGAAGGTGGCCGTTGCGCCAAGTGTTTCAGCGAGCGTCCGTTTATCTGAATTTCGGGTGACGAGGAGAACATGCGTCGCGCCGGCAAGCCGGGCAAGCTGGAGGGTGAGAAGGCCGATTACACCGCCGCCGAGCACGATGACGGAAGCGCCGGTCCTTATATTTGCGAGATCGAGGCCGTGGAGGCAGCAGGCGAGCGGCTCGCAAAAGGCGCCGTGCAGCGGATCGAGGCCAGGCGGCAGGGCGAAGGCCTGTTTCTGCGGCAGGATGACATAGTCGGCAAAACCGCCGTCTTTGTGGATGCCGATCGCCTGTAGGTTCCGGCAGAGATTGACCCGGCCGTTGTGGCATTCTTCGCAGCGACCGCAGGCGATATTGGGATCACCCGTAACGCGCATACCGGGGCGGAAACCGCTGACCTCGGAGCCGACCGCTTCGATGATGCCGGCGAATTCGTGGCCAAGGGTCACCGGTGGATGGGAGGGGAACTCGCCGAGGAAAAGATGGCGATCGGTGCCGCAGATGCCGCAGGCTTCGACGCGCACCAGCAGGTCACCCGGTCCGGGAACGGGCTTTTCGACCTCGCGCAGGAACAGCTTTCCGGTCGCTTCCAGGCGCACGGCTTTCATCGGCATTCTCCTCAAGGTCTCCTCATCATCAGGAAGCGGGAAAGCAGGAGTCGCGTCAAGCAGTTGCCGGCATTTCTTCAGCCGAAGCGCCGGCGGGCTTCCTCGGCAAAACTCCGGCTGACGGGAATCTGCGTGCCGTCGCGCGTGAGGATCAGGATCTTGCCGTTATCGCGTTTCAGGGCTTCAACATGGGCGTCGGCCACCCAATGTGACCTATGCACCTGGAGGCCTGGTGTCCCGCTGATCTCGCGCAGCGCGTCGGAAAAACGCAGCAGCACCAGCTCGCGACCGCGGCTGGTAACGACCTCGGTATAGTGATCCTGCACGGATAGACGCAGCAGGGCGCCGCGATTCTGCGGCTTCAACCGATCGAGGATCGAGGTTGATGAGGATATTTCCGCCTTTGCCTGTTCGATCTGGCGATGCATGGTGAGATAGGTCAGGAAGCAGAAGAGGGCGCAGAGCGGCAGCGCGAAGAAGGCCCTGTAGAGGCTGCTTTCCAGCAGGACCGGATCGCCGCTGAAAATGTAGTCGACGAGACCGATCGCAAAGCCGATCGGCAAGGCTGCGACCAGCGAGCCGATCATCATGCGCCAGAACATACCGTCCAGCACCTTGCGCAGCAGAGCATCGGCAAACACCGAAAACAGGATGGCGATCGACCATGCGGCAGCGTGCAGGATCAGCCAATAGGCGAAGCGCTTGCCGGCCGGCATGCTTTCCATCGTGCCGTAGGGGCCGGTCACCGCGAAGATCAAAACGACGGCGAGGAAGGTTCCCCAGAAGCGCGGAGAGCGCCAGAAAACCTGCAATTCGCGAAGCGTGGATTGCAAGGACGGGTGATCCACGAAGTTTCCTCGTCGTTTACGCCATCTTTGTTGAGAGGAACGCAGTCATGCCGGAAACAGGGGGCGATTTCAACCGGAGCCGACCATGACCCTCGAGCCACTGTTCAATGCGCCCCTTGCCATTCAGATCCACGTCCTTGCCGTCGTGCCGGCAGCAATCCTTGGCGCCTATCTGCTGGCCCGGCCGAAGGGCACGCCAAGGCACCGGCTGCTCGGCAAGGTCTGGATGGCGCTGATGGTCATCACGGCGCTCTCGAGCTTCTTCATCCACAGGATCAATCTGTTCCATGGCTTCAGCCCGATCCACCTTCTTTCCATCGCGGTGCTTGCTGGAAGCTGGCGGGCTATTCTGGCTGCACGGCGGCACGATATCCGTACGCATCGCCGGGTCGTATCGGGCATGTATTTCGGCGGCATCGTCGTTGCCGGCCTTGCCACTCTGCTGCCGGGCCGGTTGATGAATGCCGTCGCCTTTTCCGGCGACAGCTGGATGGCGGTAGCGGTGCTCGTGCTGGTCGCCGTTGCGGTCGTCGGTGCCATCCGGTTCGCGCCGCGCCGCAGCCGGGCGGCGTAAGGAGGCGGCTGGAATTCGTTCTCGCACCGGATATATAACTGACTCCTAAGAGCATGCTTCAATGCATAGCCGGGGAGATCGAAGATGGAATGGAAAGGCCGGCGTCAATCCGACAATATCGAGGATCGCCGCAGCGATCCGTCCGGTGGCGGCAATCCCTTTGGCCGCGGTGGCGGTTTCAGTTTTCCGTCGGGCGGCGGGGTTGGCCGTCGCGGTGGCGGGCTCAGCATCGGCACGATCATCTTTCTCGTCGTCATCTACCTGATCTTCAAGGCGATGGGTATCGACCTGATGCAGGTGATGGATGGCGGCGGTTCGGTCGGAGGTCCCGGTTACGAGCAAAGCCAATCGTCTCCGCAGGCGCCTGCCAATGACGAGATGACCGCCTTCGTGCGCACGGTTCTCGCCGAAACCGAAGATACATGGCATGGCATCTTCCAGTCGCAGGGCAAGGATTACGAAGAGCCGCGGCTTGTTCTCTTCTCCGGCCAGACGCAATCGGCCTGTGGTTTCGCATCGGCTGCGACCGGTCCGTTCTATTGCCCCGGCGATCATAAAGTCTATCTGGACACTGCCTTCTTCCAGCAGCTTTCCGATCAGTTCGGCGCTTCAGGCGATTTTGCGGAGGCCTATGTGATCGCCCACGAGGTCGGCCATCATGTGCAGAACCTGCTCGGCATCCTGCCGAAATTCAATCAGGCACGCCAGAGCATGAGCGAGGCGGATGCGAACAAGATGTCGGTCCGCGTCGAGCTGCAGGCGGATTGCTTTGCCGGCATCTGGGGCAAGTTCACACAGCAGAAGGGCATTCTCGATGCCGGCGATCTCGAAGAGGCCTTGAACGCTGCGCAGCAGATCGGCGACGATACGCTGCAGAAGCGTTCGCAGGGCTATGTCGTGCCGGAGAGCTTCAACCACGGCACGTCGGCGCAGCGCGTGCGCTGGTTCAAGCGGGGCTTCGACAGCGGGCAGCTTTCGGCCTGCGATACTTTCTCCAACCCGATTTGAGCGGAATATCCGGCACCCTGCCTGCAGGCGGGGTGCCGGTACGCCGGGCAGCTTACTTTTCGCTGTCCATATGCTTGAGCTGGGCTTCCGGATAGCGGGCGCCCTTGGCAGCCCCCTTTGGTACGGCGCGTTCGATGGCAGAGAGATCATCCTTGGTGAGCTCGACGGCACGCGAACCGAGTGCTTCCGTCAGCCGGTCTCGGCGGCGGGCGCCGACTAGAGGCACGATATCCTTGCCCTGCGCCGCCACCCAGGCGATTGCCACCTGCGCAACTGAGGCGCCCTTGAGGGTGGCGATCTTTCTCAGCTCCTCGACCAGAGCGAGATTTTCATCGATATTGCCTTCCTGGAAGCGCGGGCTGACGGCGCGGAAGTCACCTGCACCCTGCTGGCCTTTCTGCCAGTGGCCGCTGATGAGGCCGCGCGAGAGCACGCCATAAGCGGTGATGGAGATGCCGAGCTCGCGGGTAGCAGGCAGGATCTCATCCTCGATGCCGCGGGAGATCAGCGAATATTCGATCTGCAGGTCGGCAATCGGTGCGACGGCCGCAGCCCGGCGGATCGTATCGGCGCCGACTTCGGAGAGGCCGACATGGCGGACGTAGCCGGCCTTGATGAGATCGGAGATGGCACCCACCGTGTCCTCGATCGGCACGTTAGGATCGAGGCGGGCAGGGCGGTAGATATCGATATAGTCGACGCCGAGGCGCTGCAGCGTATATGCAAGGAAGTTCTTCACGGCGATCGGGCGGGCGTCGTAGCCATTCCAGCCGCTGGAGGGATCGCGCAAGGCGCCGAACTTGACGCTGATGACGGCCTCTTCGCGCTTGCGGCCCTTGAGCGCTTCCCCAATCAGCATTTCATTATGGCCCATGCCATAGAAATCGCCTGTGTCGAGCAGATTGACGCCGGCATCGAGTGCTGCGTGGATGGTTGCTATGCTTTCGGCACGGTCGGACGGGCCGTACATGCCCGACATGCCCATGCAGCCGAGACCGATGGCCGAAACATCAGGACCGGTTTTTCCCAAACGATAGGTCTGCATCTTCTTCTCCTTCAGCGACGCCCCGATGGCGTCTTCGGATGCCGTTTTATAGCAGCCATGTTTGTGCGATAATCCGGATGGTATCGAACGGGCCGTACGGAAAAATGCACAATGGATGATCTTCCCCTCAGTGATCTGGATGCCTTTGCCGCGATTGCAAGAGAGCGCAGCTTCCGCTCCGCAGCCCGCAAGCGCGGGGTTTCCGCATCGTCGCTGAGCGATTCTCTGCGACGTCTCGAAGAGCGGCTCGGCGTCAGGCTTCTCAATCGCACGACGCGTTCCGTCACGCCGACGGCAGCCGGCCAGCGATTGCTTGAGAAGCTCTCTCCGGCGCTTTCGGAAGTGGCCGCCGCGCTCGGTCAGCTCGACAGTTTTCGCGATAGTCCGGCGGGCACGCTCAGGCTCAACGTGCCGAGCATTGTCGTCAAACTTTTCATGGCGGAACTCGCCGCCCGGTTTCTGACGCTCTACCCACAGATCACCCTGGAAATCATTGGCGAAGATACATTCATCGACGTGCTGGCCGCCGGCTTCGATGCCGGCATTCGCTATGACGAGCGGCTGGAACGGGACATGATTGCCGTGCCGATCGGTCCGCGCCGGCAGCGCTACGTCACGGCGGCCGCTCCCGCTTACCTGGAAAGGCGGGGCACACCGCAGCATCCACGGGATCTGCTGGAACATAGCTGCATTCGCCATCGCTTCATCAGCGGCGCTTCGCTTGCCTGGGAATTCGAAAGGGGTGACGAAACGCTCGTGATCGCGCCGTCCGGTCCCGTCATCGCCAATGCAGTGGAGATGGAAATCGAGGCCGCGCTTGCAGGTCTTGGTGTCATCCGCACCTTTGAAGAACTGCTCGCGCCGGGGATTGCGGAAGGCCGGCTGGTGCGGATCCTGAGTGAGTGGGACAGCGAATTTTCCGGCCCGTTTCTCTATTATCCGAGCCGCCGCCACATGCCCGCGCCATTGCGGGCCTTTGTGGACTTCGTGCGGGTGGAGCAGCGAAAAAGCGCGTGAATGATCTGTTTTGGCGGCTTCTCCATCAAAAACATTGAAATGTTCACGGATTGTTTCGCTCAATTCAATCGGCTATGTCATATATTCGGCGACGAGATCGTCTTTCCAGAAAATATCGGCTGTAGAGATGTCTTATGCTTGATCCGAAATTCGTTCGCCGCGGCCTTTTCCTGGTCTTCATCATTCTCTTTCTGGATGTTATCGGCATCGCGATCATCATGCCGGTCCTGCCTGTCTATCTGGAGGAACTGACGGGCGGCACGGTCAGCGATGCAGCCGTCGACGGCGGCTGGCTGATGCTGATCTATTCGCTGATGCAGTTCCTGTTTGCGCCGCTGCTCGGAAACCTGAGCGACCGTTTCGGGCGACGGCCGATCCTGCTGCTCTCGGTGCTGACCTTCGCGTTCGACAATTTCATCTGCGCCATCGCCACCAGTTACTGGATGCTCTTCGTCGGCCGTGTGCTCGCCGGCATCAGCGGCGGCAGCTTTGCCACCTGCTCGGCCTATATTGCCGACATCAGCAATGAAGAGAACCGCGCCAAGAATTTCGGCCTGATCGGTATCGCCTTCGGTGTCGGTTTCACTGTCGGTCCCGTCATCGGCGGTTTCCTCGGCGAGTTCGGGCCGCGCGTGCCATTCTATGGTGCGGCCGCGCTTTCCTTCGTCAATTTCGTTGCCGCCTGTTTCCTGCTGCCGGAAACGCTCGAAGCGAAGAACCGCCGTACCTTCGAGTGGAAGCGCGCAAACCCGCTCGGCGCTTTGCGGCAGATGCGGCACTATCCCGGGATCGGCTGGGTTTGCCTCGTGATGTTCCTGTTCTTCCTCGCCCATGCCGTCTATCCCTCGGTCTGGCCCTTCGTCTCGACCTTCCGCTATGGCTGGAGCGAAGGGCAGATCGGCCTGTCGCTCGGCATCTACGGCATCGGTGCGGCTGTCGTCATGGGGCTTGTCCTGCCGCGTGTCGTGCCCGTTCTCGGCGAATGGAAGACGGCGGTCCTCGGCCTTTGTTTCTCGATGGTGGCGCTTTCAGGCTACGCTTTCGCCTGGGCGGGCTGGGTCGTCTACACCGTGATCGTATTGACCGTCATGGAGAATGTCGCCGATCCGCCGCTGCGCAGCATAGCCGCCGGCAAGGTGCCGCCGTCGGCGCAAGGCGAGTTGCAGGGTGCGCTCACGAGTATCAGCAGCATCACGACGATCATCGGCCCGCTGATCTTCACGCAGATGTTCGGCTATTTCACCAAGCCGGATGCGCCGATCACCTTTGCCGGTGCGCCTTATCTGCTGGCCGCTTTCTTCATCATGGTTGGGACGGTTGTATTTCTGACGCGTGTGAGGATAGCGAAAGCGCCGGTACAAGCCTTCAACGCGGCGGAATGATCCATCAAAAACAATGAAGCTGTGATGAATTTTTCAGCATCTGCTTGTTTTGGGGTAGTTCTTTGCGCCGCCTTGCTTTAAGCCAGCGTGATATTTTGCCGCACTGCGGCTCTCAATAATTCAATCTCAGGAACAGTGTCATGGACACGCCAATCGATGTGCGCGCCGTCGCGCCTGCAAAGGACAACCGTTGGTCTGCGCATTTTCGCGCCACGCTGATGCTCGGCGTGCCGCTGATCGGCGCCCAGCTCGCGCAGTTCGGCATCGGCATGACCGACGTAATGATCGTCGGTCAGCTCGGAGCCGAGCATCTTGCCGCCATGGTGCTTTCTGCGCAGTTCCTGTTCACGATCCTGATTTTCGGTTCGGGCTTTGCGATTGCCGTTATTCCGATGGTGGCCCAGGCCTATGGCCGCGGCGATGTCGTGACCGTGCGCCGGTCGCTGCGCATGGGCATCTGGGTCGTCATCTGCTACTGGCTGCTGATGCAGCCTGCCTTCTATAACTCCGAGAGAATCCTGCGCTATTTCGGGCAGGAGCCTGAAGTGGCGAAGCTTGCCCATGGCTATATCATCATCGGCCAGCTCAGCGTGTTGCCGGGGCTGCTCTACAACGTCATGCGTGCGCTCGTCAGCGCCATCGGCAAGGCCGGCGTCATCCTCAATGTCACCATTGCCATGCTGGTGCTGAATGCGATCGGCGCCTATATCCTCGTGCTCGGCCATTTCGGCTTTCCGGTCATGGGGCTGGAGGGGGCCGCAATCGTGTCCGTCGTGGTGCAGACGGCGGGCTTCCTCTTCATCCTCTCCTATGTGCAGGGCAGGGACGAGACGCGCCGCTATGAGATCTTCGTGCGCTTCTGGAAGCCGGACTGGCATGCCTTCTTCGAGGTCGTTCGCCTCGGTCTGCCGATCAGCATCACCATCCTGGCCGAAGTCAGCCTCTTCACGGCAGCCTCGCTGCTGATGGGCCGTATCGGTACGATCGAACTTGCCGCGCATGGTATCGCCCTGCAATGGGCTTCGATGGCCTTCATGATCCCGCTCGGCCTCGGCCAGGCGGCAACCGTTCGTGTTGGCGTTGCGCACGGGCAGGGCGATCATGCCGGGCTGGTGCGGGCGGCTATCACAGTGCTCATCATTGCCGCCGCTGCGTCCATCATCGGCAGCATCATCTTTGCGGCCATACCGCAGGTTCTGGCGCGGCTCTTCCTTGATGTCAGTCTGCCGGAGGCACCCGAGGTGCTGGCTTATGCCGGCCCGCTGATCGTCGTTGCCGGTCTCTTCCAGTTCGTCGATGGCCTGCAGGCAATCGCCAGCGGACTGCTGCGTGGACTGAAGGATGCGCGCGTGCCGATGGTCATGGCGCTGATCGCCTATTGGCCGATCGGCTTTTTCCTCGCCTGGGCCTTTGCCTTCCCGCTCGGCTTCGGCGGGCTTGGAATCTGGTATGGCTTTCTCGTCGGGCTGGCGGCCGCTGCCGCCATGCTCTGCGCCCGCTTCTATATTCTCGTACGCCGCGAGGGCGCGACGGCCGGGGCTTAAGCCGGCCGTCATATCTCAGCTGTCATGCCGCAACCGGTTTGTAGCTGGCGATATCGGCGCGAATTCCGAGCCGCGCGAACATTTCCTGAGGATCGAAATTGGCCGCCTTGTGGGCTGCGGCAATGACTGCCCGAACGCGTTCGACGACGTCTGCGCTCTCCCATTCGGCAACAGTCACGAAATTGAATTCGCCGGGACCGGCAATCTGTTCCAGCACCGTATGATTGATGAAGCCGTCCTGTGCCTCCAGCACCTTATGGGTCATCATCACATTGACGAGAAACTCCTCGCGCGCCGCAGCCGGCACGACGAATTTGTCTATCCTGTAGAAAGCTCCGCTCATCCAGTCTTCTCCTGCATCTGATGTGTTGAAGGCAGTTCTGTAATTCCTCAAGTTAAGTTGAGGTCAATACGCGGGCAAAGAAAAAGGCCCGCATTGTGCGGGCCTTGATCTGATGTCAGCGTTCGGCGAGTGCCGGTTCGCCCTTCTTCTCGCGCACCATGTTCACGAAGCGGCGGAAGAGGTAGTGGCTGTCCTGCGGGCCGGGAGAGGCTTCCGGGTGGTGCTGGACGGAGAAGACCGACTTGCCGAGGACGCGCAACCCGCAATTTGTGCCGTCGAACAGCGATACGTGAGTCTCTTCAACACCTTCGGGCAGCGACTTCGTGTCGACTGCAAAGCCGTGGTTCATGGAGACGATCTCGACCTTGCCGGTCGTGTGATCCTTGACCGGATGGTTGGCGCCGTGGTGGCCCTGGTGCATCTTCTCGGTCTTGGCACCGAGCGCAAGGCCCAGCATCTGGTGGCCGAGGCAGATGCCGAAGACGGGGATATCGGTCTTGATCAGATCCTTGATGACGGGAACGGCATATTCGCCTGTAGCTGCCGGATCGCCGGGGCCATTCGACAGGAAGATGCCGTCGGGCTGCAGGGCAAGCACGTCCTCTGCGCTCGTCGTTGCCGGCATGACGGTGACCTTGCAGTCGAGGCCGGCGAAGAGGCGCAGGATATTGCGCTTCACGCCGTAATCCAGGCAGACGACATGGTACTTCGTGTCGGCGGCGCCGAGTTCGCCATAGCCCTCGTTCCAGACCCAAGGGGTCTGCGACCACTGCGAAGACTGGCCAGACGAAGCGATCTTGGCGAGGTCGAGGCCTTCGAGGCCGCTCCAGGCCTTGGCTTCCGCCTTCAGCGCTTCGACGTCGAAATTGCCGGAGGGCTCGTGAGCAATGACGGCGTTCGGCGAGCCGTTTTCGCGGATCCAGGCGGTCAGTGCGCGGGTGTCGATGCCGCAGAGGCCGATGATGCCGCGAGCTTTCAGCCAGGCATCGAGATGCTTGGCGGCGCGGTAGTTCGAAGGCTCGGTGATATCGGCCTTGAAGATGACGCCGACCGCGCCATGGCGTGCTGCCGGCGTCAGGTCTTCGATATCTTCGTCATTGGTGCCGATATTGCCGATATGCGGGAAGGTGAAGGTAACGATCTGGCCGAGATAGGAGGGGTCGGTGAGGATTTCCTCGTAGCCGGTCAGTGCCGTATTGAAGACTGCCTCCGCCTGGATCTTGCCGGTTGCGCCGATACCCTTGCCTTCGATGACGGTGCCGTCGGCAAGAACGAGCAGGGCGGTCGGCTTTTCGGTTGTCCAGGGTGCTGTCGCGGTCATCTTCATCCCGTTTCCGGCGGGCTTGGCGTTCTGGCAACGCGAGCCGGCCATTTGATCTCGCAGGTGCAGGCGCGCGGCTTTGGCCGCGTTTGACGCCTGATCACGAATTTTGGTGCAGGTGGCGGTAGATAGCCACGCTCTCTGCCTAGGTCAATCTTTGTACTGCAGATTGCGGCACTTTTCCTGCCGATATTGCCGGGATTCTCGCAATTTATTTGATCCCACACATCAGCGTGGTTTATGAAAGCGCCATTCCAGAGCGGCGGGCCGGGAAACGGATTCGCCGCTTGAAGTTTTTGTTCAAGCATCGGCCTATCGGAAAAGCTCTCTCACACTTTTCGGCCCGGTGCTTCAGAAGGAGTAAAGATATGCTGCGCGATCAACTCGCCACCCAGCTCAAGGAAGCCATGAAGGCGAAGCAGATGGACCGTCTCGGCACCATCCGCCTCATCCAGGCCGCGATCAAGGATCGCGACATCGCCAATCGTGGCATCGGCAAGGAAGAGGCGGGCGATGACGAAGTGCTGCAGATCCTCGCCAAGATGGTGAAGCAGCGCGATGAGTCGGCGAAGATTTACGAAGAGAACGCCCGTCCCGAGCTTGCAGCCAAGGAGCGCGCAGAAATTGTCGTTATCCAGGATTTCATGCCGAAGCAGCTTTCCGACGATGAGGTGCGTGCCAATATCGCCGCCATCATCAAGGAAGTCGGCGCTGAAGGGCCGAAGGACATGGGCAAGATCATGGCTGCTCTGAAGGAGCGCTATGCGGGCCAGATGGATTTCGCCAAGGCTTCCGGTACGGTCAAAGAGCTCTTGAAGTAAGACGTCTTGCCTGCGGTTGTTCTTCGACCGCAGGCCCAAGCACGGCTTCGGCGGCAGAATCGATAATGGCAAATTTCGCCGCCTGATAGTTCCAATATTCGAGTACGAAACCGCGCGAGAGCCAGAAGTCGCCCTTTCTCGGCGGCTCGGTCCAGCCCACGCTTCCCATCTCGGCGGCCTGTGTGAGCAGGCGTTTCAGGTGCGTGTTGGAAATCATGAACTGGTCGCGAATCTCGCGCAGCGATACCGGACCGACGATGATGCGGTCGGCAGAACGCGGAAAGCCCGGCAGGCGCGATATCAGATAATCCATCACGAGGCCGCCGGAATTGGCCCAGTTGAAGAGATTGAAGGTAGCGCCCGGATCGCGCACAGCTTCGGTTTCGATGATCTTCTTGGCGATGAGCGGCTGCAGGCGGGCGATCAACGTGGGATCGGCCGTCAGATTTTCTGCGCGGCCGCCGCCATCCAGGCTATCCAGAATCATCAGGTGGGCGACCAGCCATTTGGTAAAATGGTGCTCCGCCGTTTCCGTCGGCTCAAGAAAGCGGGTGCGTTTGTCATCGCCCGGAATGGGGCGCAGAAAACGGTAGGCCAGCATTTCCTGCACGAAGGCGGCTGCCGTGTTGCGGCTGGCGATCTTGTTCTGCATGACGAAATCGATGAAGCGGCCGGAATAGAGGCCGCGCTTCTCATCACCAGGATAGCCGTAATAGAGAGCAAAACCTGTATGCGCCATCAGCCAGCGCTGCTGTGCTGCGAATATCGACGCAATACGCGGGCTGTCGCGATAAATCGCGAGCATTTCATTGGCACAATGAAGAATTGCAGCAAGAAAATTATCGTTGGCTGCAAGATTTTCTGCGGTGTAGGCCATAGCGCTGTCCAGGATTTCCGCGCATTCATTTGCCACGCCTATTGGAAGTGTCAATGCTTTTGTATTTCAGGGGTTAATTGGTAAGGTAAAGCTCAATAAAAGCTGCAGCGCATAAGCCCAAAATAAAGAAGGCAGGAGCTGGGGGCGCTCCTGCCTTCTTGCTCTTTGCTTCCGTCAGCGACGCAGGGTCGAAACCCAAGCCGGCGGGTATTTGCAAAGGCACCCTTGCGAGGCGGCGCCGGGGGTAGGGATGGTGCCTCGCTTGGGGATCGCTTTGTTGAGATCGAACTTATGGCCAGCCCCCGGCTTATTCAAATTACAAAAATATAATAATCTCGGATTCGGCCTTTCCGGACGCGACAATGTGGTTGGGCCACGCATGCCGAGAAAGCCTGTGCAATCCCGCAATTTTTCTTTTAACCTATTGTTTCTGCGTGTTATTTTTCCGTGCCAGCTTTCGGCAAGATTGACATCTGCGACCTCTCCCGACTTGGAAAATGTCAAAAATGTCGCACCCCCTGTGAGGGTCCGATAACAGGTTGTTGAGTGGCGTTGGCAGGCGTTTGTGACAATCTCTCGCGCCCTGTGAAAAGCGGGATTTACGGCAGAAGTTTCGTGGCGCGGCGCGGCAAAGCTGCTTATATGGATGTTCTGCAAGAGGTAGAGATGCGCTTTTCCCCCACCTTCCTGGACGATATCCGCGACCGCGTTCCCATTTCGAACGTGATTGCGCGGCGTGTGAGCTGGGACAAGCGCAAGACCAATGTGTCGCGTGGCGACTATTGGGCCTGCTGCCCGTTCCATGGCGAGAAATCGCCGAGCTTCCATTGCGAAGATCGCAAGGGCCGCTACCATTGCTTCGGCTGCGGCGTTACCGGCGATCATTTCCGATTCCTCACCGAACTTGAGGGCCAGAGTTTCCCCGAGGCGGTGCAGACGATTGCCGATATGGCCGGCGTGCCGATGCCGGTTGCCGATCCGCAGATGGAAAGGCGGGAGAAGGAGCGCACCTCGCTTCTCGATGTCATGGAAATGGCAACGCAGTTCTTTCAGGATCAGTTGCAGACGGCCAATGGCGCCCGCGCTCGCGCCTATCTGCGCGATCGCGGCCTGACGGGGCGTACGATCGAGACATTCCGGCTCGGTTTTGCGCCTGACAGCCGCAATGCGCTGAAGGAATTCCTGGCCGGCAAAGGTGTCAGCAAGGAGCAGATCGAGGCTTGCGGCCTTGTCGTGCACGAGAATGTGCCCGTTTCCTATGACCGGTTCCGCGACCGCATCATGTTCCCGATCCTGTCTTCGCGCGAAAAGGTCATCGCCTTCGGCGGGCGCGCCATGTCGCCGGATGCGCCGGCGAAATATCTCAATTCCAATGAGACCGAGCTCTTCCACAAGGGCAACGTGCTCTACAATTTCGCGCGGGCGCGCCGCTCGATGCAGGGCGCGAATGGCGAAGGCACGATCATTGCCGTCGAAGGCTATATGGACGTTATCGCGCTGCATCAGGCAGGCGTCGAAAACGCCGTCGCGCCGCTCGGCACGGCGCTGACCGAAAACCAGCTCGATCTGCTCTGGAAGATGACGTCGCAGCCGGTGCTCTGCTTCGACGGCGACGGCGCCGGCATTCGTGCGGCCAACCGCGCTGCCGATCTGGCGCTGCCGCACCTGAAACCCGGACGCAGCGTGCGTTTTGCCCTGCTGCCCGATGGCAAGGATCCGGACGATCTCGTCAAGCACGAGGGCAGGGCCCCGTTCGACAAGGTCATGGCGCAGGCCAAGCCGCTCTCGGAAATGCTCTGGGATCGCGAAGCACGCAGCGGCAAGTTCGATACTCCGGAAGCGCGCGCCGAGCTGGAAGCGCGGCTGAGACAGCTCGTCGCGGTGATTGCCGACGAGAATGTGCGCCGCCACTACCAGCAGGACATGCGCGACCGGCTGAACAGCTTCTTCCAGCCGCAGTTCCAGAATCGCGGAGGCGGCGAACGGCGCAATTTCGGCGGCGGCAATTTCCGCGGACAGAAGGGCGGAGCTCCTGCAGGGCCTCGTACCCCCGTTGCGGCATCGGATCGCCTGACCCGTTCGGGCCTCGTGCGCGGCCATCAGGACAATGCGGCGCTGAGAGAATGCGTGCTCGCGCTGACCGTGATCAACCATCCGTCGCTGATGCTCGACGACTATGACGAGATTGCCGCCATCGACTACGACAATCGCGAGCTTCAGAAGCTGTGGTCGGCGATGCTGGGCGCGGCCGCCGTCGTTGCCGGGCCGCATTTGACGCGCGACTATCTCCTGGAATGCCTCGACGTTGCGGGTTTTGCGCCGCTCCTGAAAAACCTCGACCAGCAGGTGCGCAATGCCCGGCTCTGGACGGCAACGGAGGAAGCGGCGACGGAAGACGCGCGCGAGGGTTACCGCCAGGCGCTTGCCTTCCACAAGCGTGCCAAGGATCTGCGCTGGCAGAAGATCGAGCTGGAGCGCGACATTGCCCAGGCGACCGAAGCCGGGGATGATTCCGAGATCGACCGCCTGATGCGCGCCTCGCAGGAAGTGCATTATGAGGCGTTGCGGCTTGAAAACCAGGAAGCCATCATCGACGGTTTCGGTGTGCTCTCGGGCCGCGTCAAGGGCGCTGCGAGCCACTGATGTCGCAGGCCGAGCAAAGCGAAACATCCTTCTCCGCATCCGATGCGCTGTTTACAGGCGCGGCCAAGCCGCTCGACGTGCTGAAGCGCGTTTATGGCTATTCGGCCTTTCGCGGCAGGCAGCAAGAAGTGGTGGAGCATGTCGTTGCCGGCGGCGATGCGGTTGTGCTCTTTCCGACAGGTGCAGGCAAATCGCTCTGCTTCCAGATCCCGGCTCTTTGCCGCGCGGGTCTGGGCATCGTCGTTTCGCCGCTGATTGCGCTGATGCGCGATCAGGTGGAGGCGATGAAGCAGCTTGGAATTCGGGCCGCGGCGCTGAACTCCTCCATTTCGCGTGAAGAATATGTCGCCATCCGTCGCGGTATTTCCTCCGGCGATCTTGACCTGCTCTATGTCACGCCCGAGCGCATCCTAATGGATGGGTTCCGCGAACTGATCGGTAGCGCGAAGATTGCGCTCTTTGCCATCGATGAGGCCCATTGCGTTTCGCAATGGGGTCATGATTTCCGGCCGGAATATCGCGAACTCGGCAAGCTCGCCGAGCAATATCCAGGCGTCCCGCGTATTGCGCTGACGGCGACGGCCGATCCGCATACGCGGGAGGACATTATCGAGCGGCTGATGCTCGATAATGCCGCGGTCTTCACCACAAGCTTCGACCGGCCGAATATCTCCTATGAAATCGTCGAGCGGGATCAGCCGCGCCAGCAGCTCCTGCGCTTTCTCTCCGGCCACAAGGGCAATAGCGGCATCGTCTACTGCCTGTCGCGCGCCAAGGTGGAGGAGACGGCGGACTGGCTGAACACGCAAGGTATCCGGGCGCTGCCCTATCATGCCGGCATGGATCGGGCGCTGCGCGATGCCAACCAGGATGCCTTTCTGAAGGAAGAAGAGCTCTGCCTCGTTGCGACCGTCGCCTTCGGCATGGGCATCGACAAGCCGAACGTGCGTTATGTCGCCCATCTCGATCTGCCGGGCTCGGTCGAGGCCTATTATCAGGAGACGGGCCGCGCCGGGCGTGACGGCCTGGCGTGCGAGGTGTGGATGGCCTACGGCATGGCCGATGTGATCCAGCGCCGGCGGATGATCGACGAGGGTAGCGCGGCCGACGAGATCAAGCGCATAGAGCGTGGCAAGCTGAATGCGCTGCTGGCGATCTGCGAGACGGCCTCCTGCCGGCGGCAGGCAATCCTGGCGCATTTCGGCGAAGCGCATAGCGGCAAATGCGGCGGCTGCGATACTTGCCTGAAGCCGGTCGAGACCTGGGATGGGACGGAAGCGGCAATCAAGGCGCTGGCTGCGATCTACCGCACCGGCGAGCGCTTCGGCGCCGGCCATGTCATCGATGTGCTTGTCGGCAACGTCAACGAGAAGACGGAACGCTTCCGCCATGTCGATCTGCCGGTTTTCGGCGCAGGCAAGGATATTGCTGTTCGTACCTGGCAATCGGTCTATCGCCAGCTGATGGCGATGGGGCTGATCCGGGTCGATCATGAAGCTTTCGGCGCCCTGAAACTCGAGCCCGAGGCGCGGGCCGTTTTCAAACGCGAACGCGAAGTCTTTTTCCGCAAGGACCGCGCTCCCTCGGAGCGAAGAGCAAAGAAAACCGAGCGCGCGGAGCGCAGGACCGGGCTTTCGGGGGCGGATGGTTCGCTCTTCGAAGCGCTGAGAACCGAGCGTATGTCGATTGCCAAGTCGCTCGGCGTGCCGCCCTATGTCGTCTTCCCGGATACGACGCTGATTGCCTTTGCCACCGAGCGGCCGCGCAGCCGCAAGGAGTTGCTTGGTATTTCCGGTGTCGGCCAGTCGAAGCTCGAGCGCTACGGCGACGCCTTCCTCGATATTATTCTCTCCCACGACGAATAGTCCGGTTGCACGTACCTTCCGCTGCAATCTGCACGGATCTCTGCTAGGGTCGTTTCAGAGTTTGGGGGAACTTCAATGGCGCATTTCAACAGAGCAGTCGCATCACTGCCCGGGCGCGAGCGGATTGCCAGACATCCGCATGGTGGGCAGGTGTTCATTCATGCAACGGCGGAGGAAACCGCCGGTGCTTACGGCATATGGGAGACCTTTTCGGCACCAGGCACCGGCCCCTCGCGGCATATGCACACGCGGGAGACGGAGGTCTTTCGCGTCATCGAAGGGAACTACCGTTTCTGGTGCGGCAACGAGATGATCGAGGCGCCCGTCGGCTCCGTCGTCGTACTGCCGCCGAATGTTCCGCATCATTGGCGCAATGTCAGCGATGGCATGGGCCGGATGATGGGCTTCGTCACGCCTGGTGGGTTCGAGCATTTCTTCCTGGAGCTCGAACGGGCTGGTGCGGCGACCCCTGAAGCGATCTTGCCGATCCAGAACAGGTTCGGCCTCGTTGAGATCGGCGACGGTCCTGATCCTTAAGATGCCCGATCCTTGAGATCATGATGGGTGGTATCCTATAAGTACCGTCCGGAGGATTATCATGAGCCAGAATATCTATGATACGGCGGAGTTCTTCGCCGGATACAGCACCATGCGCCGCTCGATCGAGGGGTTGGAGGGCGCCGCCGAATGGCCGGCGGTCCGCGCTCAATTGCCGGAGCTCGCAGGGAAACGCGTTGTCGATCTGGGCTGTGGCTTCGGCTGGTTTGCGCGCTATGCCCGCTCGGTGGGTGCTGCAAGCGTCCTCGGCCTCGACATATCCGAGAACATGATCGGCCGCGCGAGGGCGGATACGCATGATGAGGCGATCACCTATGGGATCGCCGATCTCGAAGAGCTGGAACTGCCGGAAACCTCATTCGATTTCGCGCATAGTTCGCTCGCCTTTCACTATGTCAATAATTTCGAGCGGCTTGTCACCACGGTTTATCGGGCGCTCGTTCCCGGTTCACGTTTCGTCTTTACGATCGAGCATCCGATCTTCATGGCGCCGCGCAATGCCGGCTGGAGCACTGATGCCAATGGGCGGCGCATATGGCCGCTGGACAGCTATGCTATCGAAGGAAGCCGCACGACGGATTGGCTCGCCAAGGGTGTCGTCAAGCAGCACCGTCGTCTCGGCACCACGCTCAATACGCTGATATCTTCGGGTTTCACCATTCGCCATGTCCAGGAATGGGCGCCGAGCGAGCAGGATCTGGCCGAGCATCCGGAATGGGTGGAAGAACTCGACCGGCCGATGTTTCTGCTTGTCATGGCCGAGCGTTGAACAAGACAAGCCGGTGGCGATGTGCTAACCGACGCTCAGACGGGAAACATCAAGAGAAGGGCCCTCAATGACCTCGAATTTCCTCTCGCACCTGCGCGGCGAACTGGCTGCGCTGAAGGATGCTGGCCTCTACAAGTCCGAACGTGTCATCACCTCCAAGCAGGCCGGCGAGATCGCCATCGCCTCGGGCGAGCGGGTGCTGAATTTCTGCGCCAACAACTATCTCGGCCTTGCCGATAATGAGGAGCTCGCGGAAGCCGGCAAGAAGGCGCTCGACCGCTATGGCTACGGCATGGCCTCGGTTCGCTTCATCTGCGGTACGCAGGAAGAGCATAAAGAACTCGAGGCGCGCATTTCCTCCTTCCTCGGCATGGAAGACACGATCCTCTATTCCTCCTGTTTCGACGCCAACGGCGGCCTGTTCGAGACGTTACTCGGTGAAGAGGACGCGATCATTTCCGATGCATTGAACCATGCCTCGATCATCGATGGCGTGCGTCTCTCCAAGGCCAAGCGGTTCCGTTACGCCAACAATGACATGGCGGCTCTGGAAGAAGAACTGAAGAAGGCCGAAGGCAGCCGCTTCAAGATGATTGCGACCGATGGTGTCTTCTCGATGGATGGCATCATCGCCAACCTGCAGGGCGTCTGCGATCTCGCCGAAAAATATGGTGCGATGGTCATGGTGGACGACAGCCACGCCGTAGGCTTCGTCGGTAAGCATGGTCGTGGCTCGCCGGAATATTGTGGCGTCGAAGGCCGTGTCGATATCATCACGGGTACGCTCGGCAAGGCGCTTGGCGGTGCATCGGGTGGTTATACGTCGGCCAAAGCCGAGATTGTCGAGTGGCTGCGGCAGCGCTCGCGCCCCTATCTATTCTCCAATACGCTGGCGCCTGTTATCGCGGCTGCCTCGCTCAAGGTCTTCGACCTCATCGACAATGGCGATGCGCTGCGTGAGCGGCTCTCTGCCCATGCCGCGCTGTTTCGCACCGAAATGACCAAGCTCGGCTTCACGCTTGCCGGCGAAGGGCATCCGATCATCCCGGTCATGTTGGGAGATGCGAAACTCGCACAGGATATGGCCGCGCTGATGCTGAAGAAGGGCGTCTATGTAATCGGCTTCTCCTTCCCGGTCGTGCCGAAAGGGCAGGCGCGTATCCGCACGCAGATGTCGGCGGCGCATTCGAAGGCGGATGTCGAGCGGGTGATTGCGGCCTTTGCCGAAGCCGGCCGCGAACTCGGTGTTATCTGAGAGCCTTGAGGAGAAAAGATCATGTCCAACATGATGAAAGCGCTGGTCAAGGCGAAGCCTGAAGTCGGCCTCTGGATGGAGAATGTGCCGGTGCCGGAGGTCGGCCCGAACGACGTGCTCATCCGGGTGAAGAAATCGGCGATCTGCGGCACGGACGTGCACATCTGGAACTGGGACCAGTGGGCGCAGAAGACCATCCCGGTGCCGATGGTCGTCGGCCATGAATTCTGCGGCGAGATAGCGGAGATCGGCTCTGCCGTCACAAAATATCATGTCGGTGAACGTGTCTCGGGTGAAGGGCATATTGTCTGCGGCAAGTGCCGCAACTGCCGCGCGGGCAGGGGGCATCTCTGCCGCAATACGCTCGGCGTCGGTGTCAACCGCCCGGGTTCCTTCGGCGAATTCGTCTGTATCCCGGAAGCCAATGTCGTACCGATCCCGGACGATATCCCGGATGAAATCGCAGCGATCTTCGATCCGTTCGGCAATGCCGTCCATACCGCTCTCTCCTTCGATCTCGTCGGCGAAGATGTGCTGGTCACCGGTGCGGGGCCGATCGGCATCATGGGTGCGCTCGTTGCCAAGCGTTCCGGCGCACGCAAGGTCGTCATCACAGACATCAATCCGAACCGGCTCGATCTCGCCCGCAAGCTCGGCATCGACTATGTCGTCGATGCATCCAAGGAAAACCTTGCCGATGTGATGAAGGCGATCGGCATGACCGAAGGTTTCGATGTCGGCCTCGAAATGTCGGGTGCGGCACCCGCCTTCCGCGACATGATCGACAAGATGAACAATGGCGGCAAGATCGCCATTCTCGGCATTGCGCCTGCTGGTTTCGAGATCGACTGGAACAAGGTCATCTTCAAGATGCTGAACCTCAAGGGCATCTATGGCCGCGAGATGTTCGAGACCTGGTACAAGATGATCGCCTTCGTGCAGGGCGGTCTCGATCTTTCGCCGGTCATTACGCATCGCATCAAGATCGACGAATTCCGCGACGGGTTCGAGGCGATGCGCTCGGGCAATTCCGGCAAGGTCGTGATGGATTGGATGTGAGAAGACGGGCATGAAATACGAGGGAAGCTGCCATTGCGGCAATATCGCCTTCACGGTGGAAGGCGCATTCACCGAAGCGCTCGACTGCAACTGTTCGCTCTGCCGCCGGCGCGGCGGATTGCTGGGCTTCGTGCCGCGGGAGAAGCTGCACCTGACGGTGCCGGAAGAAAACCTCTCGACCTATACGTTCAACAGTCATGCCATCAAACATCACTTCTGCGCCAAGTGCGGCATCGCGCCCTTCGGGGAAGCAACGGCGCCCAATGGCATGGAGATGGCATCCGTCAATCTGCGCTGCATTCCAGCGCTCGATCTGTCTGCCCTGACGGTGAATGCATACGATGGGCTGTCGCGTTAGGTCGGCGGTTCAGGGCGTGATCTCTATGGGCGTATGATCGGGGACGCGTGCCCAGATATCGCGCATCTCCTGGTCGGTGACGGCAATGCAGCCATCCGTCCAATCCCAAAGCAGGTGCATTGTCTGAAGGAAGCCCCAGCCATTGGGAAGGCCGTGGATCATGATGTCGCCGCCGGGAGGATAGCCCTTCAATTCGGCATTCTGCCGATCGGCCGGATTGGGGTAGGAGATATGCAGACTGAGATGCGCCATGGACCGGGGATTTCTCCAGTCGATCTCATAGCGGCCTTCCGGTGTCTTCTCGTCGCCTTCTCGCTGCTTTGGCCCTTCATCGGCAGCGCTTCCAAGAGAAACCCGATATGCCGAAAGAGGGGTTTCGCCTCGAAGGAGAACCATGCGGCGATCGGATTTATCAACGCGAATTAGGTTGGCTTGTTGCTCCAAGGGCGCATCCGGGGGCGGGGTGCCTGAGCTGATCTTGGCCATGACTTTCGTATAGGCGAGCACGCTGAGGGCGACGGTGGCTGAAATGATCAACTTTCTTCTGAACATCACGATCCCAATCCTTGAGCTGACGAAATCGCCACACCGTTTTAGCCGAATGCCACGTCAGTAGTTGAGCAGGATCTGCCCGATGGGATCGCGTATTCTGATGACCAGCAGCTTCGCGGTATATGTGTCGGACCCGTTGAAGAAGTGAAATTTACGCTCACGGCCTATTTCCGTGCTGAATTGCTGATTGCCGAAGGAGCAATCGGAGGCGCATTCGATTTTCAGCTGACTTCCGCGATCGGGTGATTTCGAGAAGTCGGTAATGTTCAGCGAATGTATTGGTCCGATGTCCTTGACCAGTTCGCAGGTCTTGCCGTTATAGCAAGTGGCGGACCCAGCTATCGGATCGCGATCTGCGAACAAAATCCCGAAGCTGATTGTGCTGCTGGTATCCTCGGGATAGCCGCTTGCCGGGAAGACGGCGAACAACGCGACAAGTGCAAGCAGAACCGGAGCGGAATTCGCCATAATCGTGCGCGCCTCTTTTTTCACAACTCATGTTGGCGATTTGCGAAGAATCTATGGCGTACGGTTGGAGCGAGTTGCGGTTCTTCCAGTGTTTGCGCAAAAGCCCTTGTCTTTTGCCCGTGACATACTAGATAAGCTTCGCAATCGCTGGCGCGGTTCAAAGCCTGTGGATAAGGCTTTTTCCGGGTTTTCGGTGGCTTTTTTTCTGGAAAAGCTTGACGAGAACAAATTTTGTGGGAATCACCGTTCCACTTGAGCGGTGAACTGGGTCAAGGCGGATCGCACAACCATGGCCGGAAATCCAATGGCAATGAAGTTTTGCTGTCCGATGCCGGCAATCGTGGTTAATCAGGCTTTAAATGTCATCCCGTTAGGTGGGGTATAGGTGATTCGAGGCCGGCGCGCACGTGCCAGGCCACGACAGGGCCATTCACCGCAGCGAGTATGAATAGCGTCAGGAAGGCGACGATATAAATGGCAACGAAGGTCAAAGAGAACGAAGAAGCGGAAGTCGAACGCGACGGCGCAAGCGACGGCCCTCTTCTCGATCTTTCCGATGACGCGGTCAAGAAGATGATCAAGGCCGCCAAGAAGCGCGGCTATGTGACGATGGACGAGCTCAACGCCGTCCTGCCTTCCGAAGAAGTGACGTCCGAACAGATCGAAGACACGATGTCGATGCTGTCGGACATGGGCATCAACGTCATCGAAGACGAAGAAGCCGAGGAAGCCGGCGCTTCCGGTAGCGATGACGACGACAGCTCCGACAGCGAAGACGGCGAGGGCGGCGAGCTTGCGCCTTCCAGCGGCACCGCACTTGCGACCGCCAAGAAGAAAGAGCCGACCGACCGTACCGACGACCCGGTGCGCATGTATCTGCGCGAAATGGGTTCCGTCGAGCTTCTGTCGCGCGAAGGCGAAATCGCCATCGCAAAGCGCATCGAGGCCGGCCGCGAAACAATGATCGCAGGCCTCTGCGAGAGCCCGCTGACGTTCCAGGCGCTGATCATCTGGCGCGACGAACTGAACGAAGGCACGACGCTGCTGCGCGAGATCATCGATCTCGAAACCACCTATTCCGGTCCGGAAGCCAAGGCTGCCCCGCAGTTCCAGAGCCCCGAGAAGATCGAGGCCGACCGCAAGGCTGCCGAGGAAAAGGAAAAGACCCGGCGCGCGCGCTCTGGTGACGACGACATCACCGATGTCGGCGGCGAAGGCATGCCTCCTGAAGAGGAAGAAGAGGACGAGGACGAATCCAACCTTTCTCTCGCGGCGATGGAAGCTGAGCTGCGCCCGCAGGTCATGGAAACGCTCGACATCATCGCCGAGACCTACAAGAAGCTGCGCAAGCTGCAGGACCAGCAGGTCGAGCAGCGCCTTGCCGCCACCGGCACGCTGTCTTCCGCCCAGGAGCGCCGCTACAAGGAGCTCAAGGACGAACTCATCAAGGCCGTGAAGTCGCTGTCGCTCAACCAGAACCGCATCGATGCGCTGGTCGAGCAGCTCTACGACATCAACAAGCGCCTCGTGCAGAACGAAGGCCGCCTGTTGCGTCTGGCTGAATCCTACGGCGTCAAGCGCGACTCGTTCCTGGAACAGTACCAGGGCGCTGAACTTGATCCGAACTGGATGAAGTCGATCGGCAATCTGGCCGCTCGCGGCTGGAAGGAATTTGCCAAGAGCGAAAACACGACGATCCGCGACATCCGCCAGGAGATCCAGAATCTCGCGACGGAAACCGGCATCTCGATCTCGGAATTCCGCCGCATCGTGCACATGGTGCAGAAGGGCGAGCGCGAAGCGCGTATCGCCAAGAAGGAAATGGTCGAAGCGAACCTTCGCCTCGTCATCTCCATCGCCAAGAAGTACACGAACCGCGGCCTGCAGTTCCTCGACCTCATTCAGGAAGGCAATATCGGCCTGATGAAGGCGGTCGACAAGTTCGAATACCGCCGCGGTTACAAGTTCTCGACCTATGCGACGTGGTGGATCCGTCAGGCGATCACCCGCTCGATCGCCGACCAGGCCCGTACGATCCGCATTCCGGTGCACATGATCGAAACGATCAACAAGATCGTTCGTACCTCGCGTCAGATGCTGCATGAAATCGGCCGCGAGCCGACGCCGGAAGAACTGGCCGAAAAGCTCGCCATGCCGCTCGAAAAGGTCCGCAAGGTCCTGAAAATCGCCAAGGAGCCGATCTCGCTCGAAACCCCCGTGGGTGACGAAGAGGATTCGCACCTCGGCGATTTCATCGAAGACAAGAACGCGCTGCTGCCGATCGACGCCGCCATCCAGGCGAACCTGCGCGAGACGACGACCCGCGTTCTGGCATCGCTGACGCCGCGCGAAGAGCGCGTCCTGCGCATGCGCTTCGGCATCGGCATGAACACCGACCACACGCTCGAAGAGGTCGGCCAGCAGTTCTCGGTCACCCGCGAACGTATCCGACAGATCGAGGCGAAGGCGCTGCGCAAGCTCAAGCATCCGAGCCGCTCGCGCAAGCTGCGCTCGTTCCTGGACAGCTGAGCGTTTTCACGCATCCAACGACCGATACCAGAACCCGGCCAGCCTTGCTGACCGGGTTTTTCTTTGGTTTCAGTCACTACAAATGAGCCTTTCGGGCTATTGCTAAGCCGGATTGATGGCTCGCTTTTTGTTGTCGCCCTGTGGTGATGGGCCTATAATTTCCCTCGCGGGGGAATTGAGCGGTCGCAGCATGCGAACGGTTTCGCAAGCCTGCTTGGATGACCATGGCCTCCGCCGGGAGGTGTAACATGACCACTTACATTCTCATGATAAACTGGACGGATCAGGGCATCCGCAATGTGAAGGAATCTGCCAAACGGCTCGATGCGGCAAAAGCTCTGATGGGCAGCTTGGGCGGCTCCTTCGAGCGCTTTTATCTCACCATGGGCGAATATGACATGGTGGCTATTTGCGAGGCACCCGACGACCGGGTGATAGCGCGATTTACGCTATCGCTTGGCATGGGCGGCAATGTGCGCACGAAAACCTTGAAGGCATTTTCGGAAGTGAATTATCGCGACATCATCGCGTCGCTCGCATAGATCAGGATGGTCGATAAGTGGTGATGAGCCAGATATGGCGTTGTGGCTGGTCCGCAGCGCTGGCAGTGTCGTTGCGCCTTGAACCCAGAGCATGGACTTGCCTTCGATGGAACATGCCGGCCTGTTGCAGAGAGGAAGATTCGATCCGGCCTGGCCGGCATCGCTCGCACTGCATCTTGCCATCATCGCAATCCTGCTGGCATTCCTGCCCGACGTGAAGCCGCTCAGGGCGCCGCCGGAGGAGAGTGTCGACGTCGAGGTCGTATCACCGCCGCCTGCCACCGCAATTCCCGTTCCGCAGCCTGCGGCCCTGTCGCCGCCGCAAAGCCGTGGGGACAGCGGAAGTCCGGCGGATGGGGACATCCTGCCGTTGATGCCCGAGACGGCGTCCAGAGAGGTGCTTCCGTCTGCGCCGGCGCTGGCGAAGCCGGCGGTATCAGGTCCACCGCCGCTGATGCAGGCGACGGAACTCTTTTCCGCAAAAACACTCGGCAGCCCGCGCAGCCGCAACGCACGTCAGCTGCTTGGCACGCTGTCCGGTGAGGAGCGCAATCTGCAGCTCTGCAACCTCGAAGCGCTGGAGCAGGTCAACCGTTCCCGTCCGGGATCGGTGCCCGATCTCGTGGCACCTTACGCCATGAAGCCGGAGAAGGTGAGGGGCAACAGCATCGAGGTGGATGGCGGGGCTTTCCGAAGCAAGCGGAACTGGTTCAATATCCGCTTCCATTGCGAGGTGGATCCCGCGGGAAAGACTGTCACCGCCTTTGCCTTTGCGATTGGCGATGCCATTCCGAAGGACCTGTGGCAGGAGCACAATCTGGTGGCCGAGGATGGCGAGGCCGATCAGTGAGTCCGCTGCCAACAGTCACGAAGGTCATCATCACAAGGTTTTTTCCATTTGTGGCTTGATGCTGCCGGTTTTAAAGGCCACATCGCTGCTGTGACAGAAGAAGAAGTCGAACCGGCAGATACCGATCACGAGACGGAACACCAGGAGCCCCGCGCTCGCTGGGGTGTTATCGCGTCCGTGCTGGTGCATGTGCCCATCGTCGCGCTGTTGATTTTCGGCCTCCCTAAGATCCAGGCGCAACCCGCCGAGGACGAGAGCGTGAAGGTCGAGCTCGTGCCGCCGCCGGAAGAGAAGAAGGAAGACGAGAAAAAGCCGGAGGAAAAGCCAAAAGAGGAAAAGAAACCACAGGAACAGGCAAAGGCCGAACCACCGCCACCACCACCGCCACCAGCACCGCCTCCTTCTCCGTCGCCACCGAGTCTGCCTCCACCTTCGTCCGAGAAGCGGGCGGGCGGGAGTTCACCTGTTTTCGAATTTGGAGACAAGAACACCGGCCCGATGAAGTCCGTGAATGGAAACGCCTCGGAAGGAGAGAAAAAGGATACACCGGTTCCTCCACCGCCTTCGCCTCCGCAGCCACCGGAAGAGCAGACAGCGGAAGCTACCAGTACGTCTCAGCCGCTTGAGCAGCCCGCCGGAAATCCGGTTCCAAAAGAAATAGAACCGCCGCAGATCGCTGCTGCCGATACACATTCGGAACGCGACGCGCCTGCCGCTGCGACAACCGAAGAGGTGAAGACCAGTTTCGAACCCGAAAAGCCTTCGGTGCCCAAGAAGCCCGCACTGCAAAAAGATCAAGTGTCGAAGGCGCCATTGCCCGAGGTAAAAACGTTGTTTTCGCAGAATATGACGGACGATCAGATTGCGCAGACGGCAATGGGTAACATGCAGCGCGGCGAGCGCATGAACCAATTATGCAGGTCAGAACTCGATCAGCAGATAATTCATGAGAATCCGAGATTTCGGGGTGCCGAGCTACCGTCATATTCGCTAACCAACGAAACTGTTATCGAAACGAGGAAGGGGGCCTTTTTCAAGAGCGGAAAATGGTACAACGTACAGTTCCGATGTGAAGTGGATCCCGACGCAAAGAGGATACTGTCGTTTGCATTTAAGTTCGGTGGGCCGCTTCCCGAGAGCCAGTATCCGATTTACAACTCTCGCCGATAGCTGTTCGCTAGCCTTGCTTCATTCGCGCAACAGCCACACGCAAGGCATCATCTCTATCGTTTCCCCATAGCCGTTATGGTACGGTAGCGAAGGGACACATGATATGTCGAACGAGATCGAGCACTTCTTCGAGCGCCAGGAAGAAGCTGTCAGCCTGATGTTTCTGGAAAATAAGGCCGACGAGCTGACCGATATTCTCGTCGCAGCCCTGGAAGAAGCTTTCGAAATTCTCGCTGAAAGCGCGCCGGTCGGAACCTTTCACTAAGGCCGTCACCCAAGCTCCCGAAGGAGCCTTTTCCCCTAGGGATCATCATGGTCGTTCCGCTTCAGGAATATGGCAGGCTTCCGGCCTCGCTCCGGAACCATCTCGATGGCTATGAATGGCGACGGGACGCTCTCGGGCGGTCCTCGGCCTGTGTTTTTCGTCTGGAGGGCGAAGGGCGTCCGGGGCTTTACCTGAAGGTCGAAGAGGCCGGACCGTTTTGCGAGCTCGCCGAGGAAGCCGAGAGACTTGTCTGGCTTCGCAGCCAGGGCCTCGACTGCCCTGAAGTCATCGCCCATGAGAGCGACGGAGAGCGCAATTTTCTTCTGATGACGGCGCTGCCGGGCGTGGATCTCGTCACTGCCGCAACGCTGTTGCCCGAAGAGCGCATCGAGATCCTCGCCTCTGCGCTCAGTGCGCTCCATAGCCTCGATATCAATGCCTGTCCGTTCGATCATCGGCTGGAGAAGCGCCTTGCCGCCGCTGCAGTGCGCATGCGGGCCGGCGTTGTCGACGAAGCGGATTTCGACGAGGAACGGCTCGGCAAAAGCGCCTTCTCCCTCTTCGGCGAGTTGCAGCGGCTGCGACCGGAAAGCGAAAATCTTGTTATTGCGCATGGCGATGCCTGCCTGCCGAACTTCATGGTCGCAGAGGGGCGGTTTGCCGGTTATATCGATTGCTGCCGCCTTGGTGTTGCCGACCGCTATCAGGATGTCGCGCTCGCCTGCCATAGCATCGGCTATAATTTCGGCGAGGAATTCGTACGGCTGTTTCTCAATTCCTATGGCCTTTCGATCATCGATCCTGTGAAGATGGACTATTATCAGCTCCTCGATGAGTTCTTTTAGAACTCCTGTTTTGGCGCAATTCCGCACGCGAAACTGCTGCCCATTCTGGGCTTGCTAGGCTCGCTGCCGGCTGGCACAGTCGGTCGCGAAGGAGTTTTCCATGCCCGCCAGCCAGTTCAGAATGCTGCGTTCGTCCGTGCCCGGCGTGGAGGCGGTGGTGGCGACATCAGGCCATCGTTTCGCGCGCCACACGCATGAGCAGTTCGGCATTGGTTTCATCTTTTCCGGGGCTCAAAGATCGCTGAGCGGGCGCGGCATGGTCGAGGCGGAGGCCGGCGATCTTATCACCGTCAACCCGAACGAGGTTCATGACGGCGCGCCGATCGGCGAGGCGCGCTCCTGGAGCATTCTCTATTTTGATCCTGCGGTGATGGAGGGGCTTGCGCGCGAGGTTGCAGAAGGCGGGACCAATCGGTCGGAAATTCCGCGCCCTGTCATTCATGACAGGCTGCTCGCCGATCGATTTCGCGCGCTATTTTCCGCCGTGACCGAGGATGAGGAAGGGATGCGCTGCGAAGAGCTGCTTCTGTCGGTCATTGCCGATGCCCTGCGGGAAACCGCGATGACGGAGGGGCCGGCGCCGGCACCGCATTCCATTGTCCATGCGCGTAACATGATCGATGATGATCCGGCGGGCGAGATCTCGCTTTCCGATCTGGCACGGGAGAGCGGCCTCAGCCGGTTTCAGGTGCTGCGCGCCTTTGCGCGGGAGACGGGTTTCACGCCGCATGCCTATCACGTTCAGGCCCGCGTGCATCTTGCCCGGCGGCTGATCGCCGGTGGTGCTGCACTGGCGGAGGCTGCAGCGGAAAGCGGCTTTGCCGACCAGAGCCATATGACGCGCGCCTTCGTTTCCCGCTATGGCCTGACGCCCGGCACCTATGCACGCGGGCATTCCTGATCGCTTGCCTGTTTCCTTGCAATTTCGTTCAAGACCCCTGGCCTTTCAGCCTGTTTGCTTGCGCTGTCTCTAAGGGAGCGGCAGATGAGCAGGGAATTTCAAGGTTATATCTATCTCACTTTGGCCATGACGACGGTCGGCAGTACCGTTGTCGCCAGCAAGGTCATTGCTTCCGGGTTGCCGCCTTTTACGGCGACGGCCCTGCGTTTTGCGGTGGCCTTTCCCTTCTTCGTCTTCCTGATGCGATGGACAGGAGCGCGGCTGTTACAGCTTTCCGGACGGGATTGGCTGATCCTCGTCACGCAGGCAGGTGCTGGGAGCGTGAGTTACACGACCCTGTTGATTTCGGGCCTGTCGCTGACATCGGCGGCCAATGCAGGCGTCATCATCGGCACGCTCCCCGTCGTCTCGGCGGCAATCTCCATTCTCGTGCTTGGCGAGAGGCCGCAACGGTTCCTGCTTCTGGCAATCGGGCTTGCGGCTGCCGGCGTCTTTTCCATTGCCTTTTCGCCGGCTGCCGGTAGCGGGTCTCTCGTCGGTGACATGCTGATTTTCGGCGCGGTCATCTGCGAGGGGCTGTTCATCCTGCTCAACAAGCGGCTTGGCACGTCGATTCCGCCATTGACGCAGTCGGCGTTGATGACAGCCATCGGCTTCGTCGTCGCGGGTGTGCCCGCCTTGTTTGAGCATCACGATATTGGCATCGCTTCGCAGCCTGCTCTGCTTGCGGTCCTCTATTATGCGCTGGTGCCGACTGTCGGTGGCTTCATCCTCTGGTATGCGGGAGCGGAGCGCGTCAGTGGCGCGGAGGCCTCCCTGTTTACGGCTGTTGCGCCGGCAACAGCCGTCATTTTTGCCTTCCTGGTTCTTGGAGAGGCGGTTGGTGCCAACCAGATTTTCGGGATCGCCTGCGTTCTGGCCGCGGTCATAGGCCTTGGCCTCGCCAGCCTGCGGCGAACGGCCAAGGTTTAAGCGGGGCGGAAGACGTTGCGGTATTGCCGCGGCGTCATTCCGGTTTGCGTCCTGAACTGCCTGTTGAAATTGGCAAGCGAACCATAGCCGACGGCATCGGCGATATGGCCGACGGGCTGGACCGTGGCCGAAAGGCGGGCGCAGGCATCACCGATGCGCATGCGGATCAGATAGTCCGAGACGGTGGTGCCGGTGTGGCGGCGGAACAGCCGGTGCAGGCCCGAGACGCTGAGTGCGGCTATATCGGCAAGTTCTTCCAGCGTGATTGTGCGGGCATAGTTCAGATGCACATACGTTAGCACCCTGTCGATCCGTTCGCGGCTTTCCTGCAATTCACGGCTTTGGCCGGGTGTGCTGGCAAGCGGAGATGCCTGCCGGTCTGCGGCAATGGCGTCGAGAATGTTAAAGAGCAAGAGCAGCCGTTCGGCTGGGGGCTTTGCGAAGATGGCCTCGATATTGCTGCGGACGGCAGCGGCCGCTTCCTTCGAGAAGTGCAAGCCGCGATCGGCACGAGCAAGCATTGCTTCGACGGGGCGCAGTTCCACCGCGCCTGATGTCATTTGCCGCATCCAGTCCGGATGGAACCACAGCACGAGGGCGATATGCGGGTTTGCCTCGTCGTATTTGGCCCGCGATACCCAGGTATGTGGCAGGTTCGGCCCGACGAGCACGAGGTCGCCATCCTCATATTCCCCCGTGTGATCGCCGATAAAGCGCTGACCGATGGAGTTCAGCGTCAGCGTCAGTTCGAATTCGGGGTGGTGGTGCCACTGGAAGGGGATCGCGTCATCCAGCCGCCGGTTCAGCATGCTCCAGGAGCTGTCGGCGTGGCGTGGCAGGATTTCGAGATACGGCCTCATCAAGCGCCTCTCAGATATTTGACGCCATGATAGTATCATAATTTGCCAAGTTGGCACAACATGAGCTGCGATGAGCCGCTACACTCTCTCCATCGCCTGAAACAACAGGAATGGATCAAATGATGGGAGGATCTCATGGAACTGGCAGTGAAACGCGACGCTCATCCGACGGCCTCGTCGGTCACCACGCAGCTCAAGGACATCAAGAAGAGACTGCCGCTGCGCGTGCTCTCGGAAGCGGACTGGCAGCACTGGACGACGAAGGGCTATGTCATCGTTCGCCAGGCCGTTCCTGCAGCCAATGTCGAGCGGCTTGCGGAGGTGCTCTGGCGTTTTGACGAGAAGGATCCGAACGATTCCTCCACCTGGTATGCGCCGCAGCGCCGTGAGCACAAGATGAAAGAGCTCAACAATACCGGCATGCTGGAAATCTATAATCACCAGGCAATGTGGGATAACCGGATGGAGAAGCGCGTCTATGACGTCTTCGTCGATATCTGGGACCGCGAAGACCTGTGGGTGACGATCGACCGCGCCAATCTCAACCCGCCGAAGAAGGTCAAGGGCAATCCCAACGGCTTCATCCACTGGGATGTCGATACGTCCATCCGGCCGATGCCGATCGGCGTGCAGGCAGTCCTGAGCCTGAAGAAGCAGGACGGCGATGTCGGCGGCTTCCAGTGCGTACCCTATCTCTTCGAGCATTTCGACGAATGGGTGAAGACGCAGCCCGAGGACCGCGATCCGATGCATCCAGACATGACCGGTCTTTCGACTGTCAATATCGACATGGAGCCGGGCGACCTGATGATCTTCAACTCGCTGCTCGCCCATGGCGTTCGCCCGAACCATGCGGAGAACCGTGTGCGCATGGCGCAATATATCTCCATGCATCCGGCCGAATACGATAATGCCGAAGAGCGCGAAGAGCGCATTCGCCTGTGGCGGGAGCTCGATCATCCGAAGCGCGATGCCTTCCCCGGCGATCCGCGCGAATGGGAAAAGCACAATGCCAAGACCGCCGAGCTGACGCCGCTCGGCCGCAAGCTGCTCGGCCTCGACCGCTGGTAAGCAGATAGCAGGTCACAAGCCGCGGAGGTCAACGTCTCCGCGGCTCTTTCCGCATCGTCGATGCGCACATCTGCGGCCTATGAAATCTGCCGAACGAGAATGGTCGCGCGGCCCCTTGGGATGGTCGCTTGCACACCCTATCTCTTTCGGAGAGATATCAATCCGGAGATGACGTCCATGTCAGGCAAGCCGATCAAGATTCCCGGGCCGGATCATCCGATCACCGTCGAACACAATCCCTCCCGTGTCGTCGTCAAGCTCGGCGGCCGCGTGATCGCCGATACGCATGATGCGCTGACCCTGCGCGAGGCTTCCTATCCGCCGGTGCAATATATTCCACGCAAGGATGTGGATATGTCGCTGCTGGAACGCACCGAACACGAGAGCCATTGCCCCTATAAGGGAGATGCCTCCTATTACAGCATTCGTGATGGCGGCGAGCGTTCGACGAATGCGATCTGGACCTACGAGGCGCCCAATCCCGCCGTTGCCAACATCAGGGACCATCTGGCCTTTTACCCTGACAGGGTCGATTCCATTGAAGAGCTGCCGTCGCCCGAAGCAGGCCAGTTCTAAGGGATAACCGGACTTCCACCTATGACCTACGCATCAGTCAAATGACGATGGATGCGTAAGCGTATTGGGTTAATATGAATACCCTTCAGGTTGCAGTATCTTTGCCGCGCGCGGGGTATTGCAGACCCGGGGGCCCTATGAAACTGGACCAGGTGGAGCTTCGTTCCGAAGTATTGGATATCCGCATCGTAGAGAGCATCGGCGATGGTTCTTTCAATTTTGAGTTCGATGTCTTTCGCAGTGACGGATATGTTCTGATCCTGCTGGAAATACTGGCGGGAAGGGGTGATTTCCTTGTTCAGGGTTTCAGTGAAGAAAATAGCGCGGCCACATCCCTCCGGAGCCGGCAAAGGGTCTATATACTGAGACCGGTCGACGCTACTCGCAGGATTGCTGTCGGCATGTTTGCAGCCGTCAACAGCAAGGTCCGGGCGACGATCGCCTGCTTCAAGCGGAAGATCGTCAATACATCCGAAGAATTGTCCTGTCCTCTGTGCCGAGCGCTTTCCAAGCTGCTGGTCGCCTCCGCACTTTCCTGGATGGGCATTCCATCTCCCGACATTCTGGATAGGGTCGAGATTTCCACCGCCCCCACTGTCGAGCAGATGAGGAAGCTTCTTGGTGGTGCAGCGACCATAGGCAGTTCGCAAAATGAGCTGCTCGCTCTCATTGGTCCGGATTTGCGTATGGCAATCATTGACGTCATGGAAGAGACCATGTGGCTGCTCGATATGCGCGACCAGCTCCATACTGCGGCGTGCCAGATGGTCGGCTGCTGTCCGCGCTCGACTTGATGCGGCAATTACGCATCGGAGCTTATTCCGGTTGACATGGATCACTTTCAGGCAGAACACCGTTCCGCTCTTATAAGATTCCTATAGGCGCCTGTGGCTTGGCCGCAGGCCGGTGACTGAACCATGGACATACCAGTGAAAGAGCGGGAAAGCGTTCTGCGCCATCCCGGCTATCTGAACTTCGCCGCCTCCCGGGTCTTTTCCTCACTTTCCTTCCAGTCCGTGGCGATCGCCATGGGATGGATGATCTACGATCAGACGCATAGCGCCTTCGCGCTCGCGCTCGTCGGTTTCTGCCAGTTTCTGCCGATGGCCGTGCTGACCTTTGTCGTTGGTCACGTCGCCGACCGGTTCGATCGCCGGCGGATCGGGCTTGCCTGTCAGTTGATCGAGGCTGTTACCTCGCTGGTTCTGGCGATCGCAACCTGGCAGCAATGGCTGACACCGGCCGGAATTTTGGTCGCAGTCACCATCATGGGCGCCGTTGTCGCCTTCGAGCGGCCGACCATGGCGGCACTCCTGCCCAGTATCGTGCCGGTTTCGATGCTGCAGAGAGCCGTTGCCACGTCGACCTCGATGATGCAGACGGCGCTGATCATCGGCCCCTCGCTCGGTGGCCTTCTCTATGGCGTGAGCCCCATTGCGCCCTTCGCGGTCGCAGCCGTGCTTTTTGCGGTGGCGAGCTTCAATGTGATTTCGATCCGCATGCAGTGGACGCCTTCGAAACGCGAGCCGGTAACACTTACTTCCGTCTTCGCCGGCGTTTCCTTCATCCGCAGCCGACCGGTGATGCTCGGCACCATCTCACTTGATCTCTTCGCAGTGCTGCTCGGGGGCGCGACGGCCCTGCTGCCGATGTTTGCACGCGATATTCTCCATGCCGGCCCGTGGGGCCTTGGCCTGCTGCGGGCGGCACCAGCGATCGGTGCGCTTGCCATGTCCATCGTGCTGGCCCGCCGGCCGCTGACATCGGATGTCGGCCGCAAGATGATGATGGCAGTGGCGGTCTTCGGTGTCGCCACAATCGTCTTCTCGCTCTCGACCAATATAGCGGTCTCCGTCATCGCGCTGCTCGTCGTCGGCGCGTCCGACACGGTCAGCGTCGTCGTGCGAAGCTCTCTCGTGCAGCTTCTGACGCCTGACGAGATGCGTGGCCGCGTCAATGCCGTGAATTCGCTCTTCATCGGCACATCCAACCAGCTCGGTGAATTCGAGTCCGGCATGCTTGCCGGCGTGATCGGCCCGGTCGTGGCCGGCATCGTTGGCGGGGTCGGTACGATTGCCGTCGTGCTCCTGTGGACGCGGCTTTTCCCGGATCTCCTCAAGGTGAAGACCCTTCAGGGCTAGGCCCTATCTCCTTGCCGCATAGGCCGTGGGCATTAATTGACGCGCCTATGTCGGATGCCGCCGGCGTCGAACGTCCTTCGGACGTTAAAACGAAGGGAGATCTGCAATGTCCTATGTTGATGGTTTCATCGTCGCCGTTCCCCGCGGGAATGTCGATGCCTACAAGGAATTCTCTGCCTATGCCGGATCGATCTGGAAAGAATACGGCGCGCTTGAATATGTCGAATGCCTTGGCAACGAGGTGCCCTATGGTGAGCTGACCTCGTTTCCACGCGCCGTGATGGCCAAGGACGACGAGGTCGTGGTCTTTTCCTGGATCCTCTACAAGTCCAAGCAGCAGCGCGACGAGGTCAATGCCAAGGTAATGGCCGATCCACGCCTTTCCAGCGACAAGTGGCAGATGCCTTTTGACGGCAAGCGCATGATCTATGGCGGCTTCGAGGAACTGCTGCGGCTGTAACCTCAGAGATGCGGCATTGACTTCGGGGGCAAGGCACGCCACCTCGCGAGAGACAATCTGCGACGGAGACCGCCTTGCCCCAGACGATGCTTACACTATCCACCCGCGGTCAGGGCCTCTACGAATTCACCGATCAGGCTAATGCCTTCGTGCGACAGTCCGGCATGGACGAGGGGCTGCTGACTGTCTTCGTGCGCCATACCTCCTGTTCGCTGCTCGTTCAGGAAAATGCCGACCCTGACGTGAAGACGGACCTCAACAATTTTTTCCGCCGCCTCGTGCCGCCATCATCCGACCCATCGATGCGATGGGTCATCCATACGAGCGAGGGGCCGGACGACATGCCGGCACACATAAAGGCGGCGCTGAACCAGGTTTCGATCAGCATTCCCGTCGGCAACGGCCGGCTGATGCTCGGCACCTGGCAAGGCATCTATCTCTTCGAACACCGTGATCGCCCGCATCGGCGCGACGTGGTCCTGCATCTCGGCCCGTAGATTGGCTTGCGCATTCCGGGACGAAAGCGACTGCGCCGCTTTGCCGGGCATTGTTTCTGCGCCGTTAACCGTCCTGAATGCCAACTGAATGGCCGGTTCGAACAGCATTCAGCTTCATGCGTTTAGTCTCGAGACAATCCCAAAAGGGAGATTGAGGAAACACCACGAGGAGACAAACCCGAATGTCGCATTTCCTTGCCAAGGCTTCGCTTGCCGCACTGCTTGCCCTGAGTTCCATTCCTTTTGCTGGCTCCGCCGCTTTCGCGGCGCCGCAGTCCGATTTTGTCGTCAAGGCGCAGTATAATCGCCCGCCGGTTCGCGGCTGCTCGCCGATGCAGGCTATCCGCAAAGCCCGCTATTCCGGTTTGCGCGATGTGCGCATTTCAACCATCACACCGCGCCGGGTCGTCGTTGCCGGTCGTGACCGCCGTGGCTGGGATCGCATGACCTTCGCCAACGTGCGCGGCTGCCCGCTTATGTATCGCTGATCGGTGGACCGGAGGCAGGGGAACTTGAAGCAGGAAAACCTCGCCTCCGCCTGTTTTGCCTTGACCGCGATGCTTTCGCCCGTCTTCTCTCGGAACCGTATGCAAGTGATTCCGAAATAGGCTCCGGCAGTTGCCCGCGTGGCTATCAACCATGAGGATCTTTTTTATGATGCAGTTTATGGCGAAGGCTGGGCTTGCCGCCCTTCTTGCCGCCGCTGCGCTGGCCGGCACCGTTGCGCCGGCTGCAGCACAGGTAAACATCATTATCGGTGAACCGGACCGTGGTCCGCCCCCGCCGGATTGGCGCCGTCCGCCGCCACCGCCGCCGGGCTATGGCCGTCCGCCTCTGCCTCCGCCGGGTTACGGGCGTCCGCCCCGTGGCGGCTGCGATCCGCGCATCGCTGCAAACATCGCCGAGGATTACGGCCTGCGCCGTACGCGCGTCGTTGATATCACGCCGCGTCGTGTGATCGTGCAGGGCTGGAGCCGCCGTGGCCCAAGCGAGATGACTTTCGGCAACGTTCGCGGCTGCCCGCTCCTGCGCCGCTGAAGCCAGGCGCGATCGTTCAGTGCGTAAAAAAACCGCCCTTGCAGACAGCAGGGGCGGTTTTCTTTTGAGCGGCTTTCCCGTCGGGGCAGGGCGCCGAAGCGCCCTGCGGAGACTTACTGTTCGATTGCGAAAGTCACGCTGACGGTGACATTGTAGCTGTTCTCGCCGCCCTGAACGGGAACGGCAGCGGCGTCGGAAGCTTCCTTCATCATCGCTGCGCGATAAACCGGCTGCGGCATCGGACGCACGACATTTTCGCTGATTTCGACGATGCGGCCGACCTTCACGCCGGCGGCTTCACTCAGTGTCTTCGCCTTCTTGATCGCATTGGCGACTGCGTTCTTGCGGGCTGCCTCCAGGGCTGCTTCCGGCTTGTCGTTGGTGAACTGGATATCACCGCCCTGATTGATGCCGAGGGTGACGGACTGGTCGATGATCTCGCCCAGCTTGGAAAGGTCACGGACGCGAACGGTGACCGAATTGCTGGTCTGGTAGCCGATCAACTGCGGCGGCTGTGGCTGATTGTCGACCGGCTGCGGGTAATTGTACTGCGGCTGGATCGAAAAGCCTGACGTCTGCAGGTCACGGTCGGCGATACCGCTCTTCTTCAGTGCGGCCAGCACCTCGTTCATTGCCTTGTTGTTTTCATCAAGCGCTTCGCGGGCAGTCTTGGCCTGCTTGACCACGGACAGATTGACGACGGCCATATCGGGAGCCAATGCCGATTCGCCCTCTCCGGACACGTTAATGACCGCTTCGCGCGGCTGATTCTCCTCTGCGAGAAGTGGAGCGGATGCCGCGAGCGGCAGGCTCAGAAAGGCTGTCAGAAGGGCAGTCTTGGTGTAGTTCGGCGCCATGTTTGTTCCTCGGCTGTTTGCGTCCCTGCGAGCTTTGTGTCTGCGGATTGTGAAGCTATTGCGGCAGAAATCGATGCGGGGACTGCTTTATCATGATGGTTGGTTTCGACCAAAGAGTGTAAGGGCAATCAACGCATGGTAGACAATCCGAACCTCTCGCTGCTCCTGCGGACGATGACCATCCCGGTCTATCCCTTCGATGTGGCGTTAGAGCGCGGGTGGTGGTCGGCCGAGGTTAATGTCTTTACGGTCAAGAACAATCTGATAGAGCTAGGGCCGAACAGCCACGACACGGCGATTGCGACGAAGCTCGACTACAGGCGGCAGTAATTCAAGGGAATACACCGCTCCGTCACCCAACTGCTTCGTGCTGCCGACTATGCTAGAAGGGTGCAATATTCTCCATGGTAGCGAGCGAAGAGCCCACCGCCACGCCCTCCCGCCTCAAGCCTGTCCTCATCATCCTGTGGCTGCTGCTGATTTCGGCACCCATTCTGGAAAGCGACAGCTATCGCTATGCGGCGCTGCTGCTGATCGGGACGACCTTTGTCTGGTTCAAACCGAATTTGAGCCTGCTGAAGCGAGACTGGCTGGCCAACGCCTGCGTTGCCTGGGGCGCCTATGCGCTGCTGCGCTTCCTCTTCGGCCTGATCGTCTACGGCGAGAAGGGTGCGTCGGACTGGCTCTACGCCTTTCCGCTGTTTTTCCCAGCCGTCGGCATCGCGCTTTATTCCAGCCGGAAAGAGGTCGGGACGGTCCTGGCGATCTATTTCCCGATCGCACTTGCAGCGCTGCTGATCTCCACCGACTACCAACCGATTCTTGCAGGCGACGACCGTATTTCGCCGCTCTTCCATAACAACCTGATCCATGGCGCCATCGGCTGCGGTTTTCTGATGATCGGCGCCTTCTACTGGCTGTTGCACGCCTGGGAGACCGGCAAGCTCGAGCGCCGTTCCGGCACCTGGATCATTGCCGTCGCGACGCTCATCATCGCGCTCTGCCTTTTCAACATTTACGGCTCGAAGGCGAAAGGCGTCTGGCTGAGCCTTGTCCTTGTCGGACCTCTCATGCTGGCCTCGATGCTGCTTTATGCAAACAGACGCCGGGCTGCGCTGGTAGGAGCTGCTGTCGTTGCTCTCGTGGCAGCAGCGCTTTTTGTCGGCGGCGATGATATCTGGAGGTTTGCCGGCCCCACTTATGAGGCCACCGTTCGGATCGAGACCGAAATCTCCGCACATGGCGTTCGGGATGCCGTCGCTGCTGCGATCGCGTCAAGAGCTACGCCGGAATCGATGAGTGAAAGGCTGCAGCTCTGGGCGAATGCTTCGGAAGTGATTGCCCAGGCGCCTCTCTTTGGTGCCGGCAATCATTGGCTCATCCTCTGGAATTCGACCACCTATGCCAGCGTGCCCTATACTCTGCTCCATAACGGCTACTTCGAGATGCTTGTTCGCCACGGGCTGTTCGGCATCATCGTTTTCGCCATATTGGCAACAGCCATGTATAGGCGGGTTTTCGCTGCCTGGAGGGCCGGGCTGATCAGCCTCAGCGCGCTGCTGGCCTATAGCATGGTGACACTATTCTTCCTCGGAACGATCCTGTCCAATTCCAACAACCGGCTGGCAATCGGCGAATCGTTCTTCTTCGTATTCTCCGCCGTCGCGTTTGCCTGCGGGATCATGCTGAAGAAGGGGGAGATCGGGCAGGATACCGGGATGATATCCCGGGATCAGAAGGCTGCCTGAGAGGGCGATGGAAGCCCGCCTGGAAGGGATTCGAGCGCTCTCAAGCTGAGCGCCCGTCTGGTCAGATACCGAAATCGTCAAGAAACGAAGGATGGATCGCAGTCTTCCTTGCCTCGCGCGCATCACGATAGCGCTGCTGGGCAGAACCAAGACCATTGACGATCCGTCGCATGAGGCCGCTTTTGCGGCGTTTGAAAATCAAAGGCATATCAAGCTCACTTTTTTTATTTTTGTTAGCCGGCGAGCATATAATTTGTGCGCGTTGCTCCAACAATGGGCATTTTGGCATGCCACCTATGCATAATATGACAGTTATATGACAATGGCTCCGTCTGCCGTCCCGTCACGGGCCGGCGACCTTCCTCTCGCCGTCGATGGTATCGGCTATGGCGGTGCTGTAAGATGCTTCCCGCTGTCGTCCTTTCGGGGGAAGAGACTGACATGGAGCGCCGCCTTGCCGCTGTCCTGATTGCCGATGTCGTGGGCTACGGCCGTTTGAGCCAGGTCGACGAGGAGGGGACGCGTCTGCGTTTCCAGGCAGACCTGAGGGAGATCGTCGAACCTTCGATAGCCGAGCATAGCGGACGATTGGTCAAGACCATGGGCGACGGGCTGCTGGTCGAGTTTCACAGCGTCGTCGATGCCATGCGCTGCGCAGTGGATGTCCAGAGGCTGAAGGCAAGGCACAATGCTGAGATGCCGGACGACCGTCGTCTCGATTTCCGCATCGGCATCAATCTCGGTGATATCATCGTCGAGGGAGACGATATCCACGGTGATGGCGTCAACCTCGCCGATCGCATGCAGTCGCTCGCCGAACCCGGCGGAATAGCGATCACGGGCCCAGCCTACGACCAGGTGAGATCGAAGCTCGATGTCGGTTTCATCTCGCTTGGCGAGCAGAAGGTCAAAAGCCTTGCCGAGCCCGTGCGAGTCTATCGTGTCGTACTCAGCCCGTTGGCAGCAAAAAGAGCTGCCAAGGCGCGCCGATATCCGGGCCGCCGGAGCATCGTGGCGATGGCTGCTGGCGCCTTGCTGCTCGTTCTTGCCGGAGCTGCGCTATGGTGGCAGCCATGGGCGTTGCTGGAAGGCCCTTCGGTTGCCGGGCGGTTTGCCTATCCGCTGCCGGACAAGCCGTCCGTCGCCGTGTTACCGTTCATCAATGTCAGCGGCGACGTCGAGCACGATCATCTTGCCGAAGGCCTGACCGACGACCTGATTACCGAGCTCTCCAAGGTCTCCGGCCTCTTCGTCATCGCGCGCCACTCCGTCTTTGCGGTGGGTGACGATGGCGGCAAGATACAGGATGTGGCAGCCGAGCTCGGCGTTCACTACGTTCTCGAAGGCACGCTGCAGCGCGCAGGCTCGCGATTGCGCATCAACGTCAAACTGATCGACGCCCTGACCGGGCTTTCCCTCTGGGCCGAGCGCTACGACCGGGAATATGCCGACCTTTTCGCGGTCCAGGATGATGTCATCAGTAAGATCATCGCAGCACTTGCCATCCGGCTCAGCGAGGGCGAGCGCACGCAATTGGCGCAGATCCCTACGGAGAATCTCGAGGCCTACGACTATTATATGCGCGCCGAGCAGGCGGGCCTCACCTATGGAGACGTCGCGACCTACCGCGAAGCGCTGTCCTATTACCAGAAGGCGATCGACCTCGATCCGAATTTTGCCGATGCGCATGCGGGGATCGCGCGGATCGCCGTCGATGTCTGGCGCAACGACTATAATATCCTCTGGTCGGCGGCAGTCGCCCGCAAGATCGCCTATGACGCTGCAGGGCAGGCTTTGAAGATCGACCCGAACAATGCGCGGGCGCATACCGTCCTTGCTCTTCTGCAACTGGTAGATGGTCGCCAGACGGAGGCGCTGATATCGGCGAACCGTGCCGTGCAGGCGCAGCCGAGCGACGCCGAAGCCAATGGCAATCTGGCCCTCGTGCTCGCTCATATCGGCAATCATGACCAGGCGACCACCGAAATGGAAAAGGCGCTACGCTTCGATCCTTCGCCATCGCCCGGCTTCCAGTTGCTGGCGGGTATCGTCTTCTACATCATCGGTGATGACGACCGGTCGATTTCGCTGATGGAGGCGGCCCGCGACGCGCTTCCCAATGCGGAGGCTGCGCGCGAATTCCTGACCGCGGCCTATATCGAGGATGGCGACAGGAAACGCAGCCTGCAGGAGAAGACGAAGCTGCTGGCGCTCTTTCCCGAAAGCAATCTCACCTACTACAGCTATCTCTACGATTACTGGCGCAAGGACGATCTGAACCTGCATTTGAGCAGGCTGCAGAAGGCGGGCATTCCCGAATGGCCCTTCGGATTTCAGGGCGAGAAGGCCGATCAGGTTACCGGCGAGCAGTTGCGCGATCTCATCAGCGACAAGAGCTGGGCCGGCAAACACCGCAACGGCACACAGTTCGTCCAGTTCTTCGACAAAGCGGGCAATACCGCCTATCGCAGCGCCAACACGAATATTACCGGCACCGTCGAGATCAGGGGAGACTGGCTCTGCGAGAAATTCGCGGGCTATTTCCTCGACAGGATGGTCTGCGGCAACGTCTATCGCAATCGCGCTCCCGACGAGCCCGGCGCGACATATGTGCATGTCACGCCGCAGGCGCTCAAATTCTTCTCGATCGGGGGCTGACTGCCGCGGACAGCTATTGGGCAGAGGGGTGCTGCCAGTCTTTCTGTGTCTTTTCCGAGATCAGGATGTTCTGCACTTCCGACCAGTGCTTTTTGGAGTCGACCACCTTGGTGGGGTTCTTCACCAACCCTTCTGCGGCACCCGGATCATAGCTGATATAGAGCTTGCCTTCGATGATGCGCCAGGCATTCGGATCGATGTTGGTGGTCACCGTTCCGAAGGACACGCCGTCGGCGCAGTAGCCGCCATATTGCGGGGCATATTTGCCGGGATCCTTGACGAACATGTCACGATGCTCGGCACTGGCGAAATACCAGGTGGCGCCAAGCCAGTGGTGGGAATATTGCGGCGATCCTTCCACGGCCTTATCATCGGTGAAATAGGCGACAGGGTCATAGCCCTTGATCGCTACATCGCCGAAATAGCCGGTGTTGACGAAGTCTTCCGCCGTGGCCTCGTTCGCCAGCAGCAGGACGGCGATGCCGCCTATCGCTGCAGCCTTCACAAATCCATTCCAGTGAGACATTTCAATGCTCCCGTTTTTCAGGCGCGCACGCTCATTTTCGCTTCGTGCATTCGTCATAGAGCCACTGACCCGTGAGGTCGGCTCCCTGACAGGCGGCGCCTGCTTTCAACAAAAGAGTGACGGCGTCCCAATGCGATCGCCATCCGGCCTGGGTCACCGGCGTGTAGCCGTTTCTTTCCTTCGGCTCGATATCGGCCTTCTGCGCGAGCAGGAAAGCAATGACATCGGCATGACCTTCCTCGGATGCCGCATGCAGCGGGGTCATATTGTAGAAGTTCTCGTGGTCGTTGACGGAAGCACCTCTTGCCACCAGCAGCTCCACGATATCGAGATGGCCGCCATAGGCGGCCGCATGCAGCGCCGTGAGCCCGCCCTTGTTGCGGATCTCGATGTCGCAACCGCGATCGAGAAGAAGGGTAACGACATCGGCCTTGCCTGATAGCGCCGCGATCAGCAGCGCCGGCTCGCCGGTATTATCAAGTTCAGCGAGGTTCGCGCCCTGATCGGCAAGCTGCTTGACGCGCTCGACATTGCCTTCGCGCGCGGCATCGTGCAATGGGCCCGCGGACGCTGCGGAAATTCCAATGCCGAAACAAATGAAGCTGACCCAAAAGACATTCATCGCGCACCCCCGTCTTGCCATTACTGGCTTACAAGCGCGAAAGTGTAGTTAAGCTATCATGAATATGAGGGGGCGGCAATAAACGGCGACGTCATCAGCTATATTGAGTCCCTTAAGGTCTGGGGAACTTTTCACTGGGACTAAGGCGAGCATCCGCGTGAGCTCGCAAAGGACGTGGAACAAGATCGACAACAATCCATTCGGTTCACTGAGCCAGCAAACAGCGCCGCGTCTGGTGCGGCAACCCTACAAATCGGGCTTGGTGTGCGTAATCTCGAGAAATGGTGGGCCCGGAGGTTGTCACATAATCGAAGGAATTCAGTTACTTAAAGCCCCGCACCTACAGAAAAGCGGCTATTGAATTGATTTCCTAAATTGGAACACACCCCGCACCGCTCTTGACCGAAAGAGCGCTTCAGAATGCTAGATTCAGCATCAGGAAATGAAAGGCTTGGCGTCCACGCCCGCGAATTGGCGAGACGGTTCGAAGGGATGGGCATTGACGCCTTTGCCTCACGGAACGAGCGTTACCTAGTCCTTCTTCAAGACAGCCCCGGGGAAATTATCGATCTCGGCAAACCGCTTCGGGGTACCCGAATTTTCGGCACCCACGCTACCCGGAAAAATATCCCCCTAGTCGCCGACTTCGTGGACTTCGCTCGTGCGGATGGCCTTGCAGATTGTATGTTCTGGTGCATCGGTCTCCCAGGCCACAAAGCGACGCCGGACGATCTAACGACCGCAATGAAAACCTTCAATTGCACAATCAACACCGAGTTCAGCGAACTTCGAAAGAGGCATTCGTTCGAAGTCTTGCTAATTGCCATTCATCCCCGTTTTGATCACCAAACCGGTCTTTTCGACCTGCACGCCCATTTCGTGTGCCGGGTACCGCCTGGCCACCGGGAAGCGGTTCACCGCAGATTGATGACCAAATTCTCTAAGATCGACCTGAGGACAGCCCCCATAAGAAACGCGGCAGCGGTATCGACCTACATGCTGTGGGGTATCTGGCGAAACAAGGACATGTTGACGTGGCCTGATCATGCCCTGCAATCTGCCTGGAGCCTCACCCAGCATCGGTTTCGGTTTTTTCGCACTGGAGGTGTGTTCGCCAAGTGGAGATCATCTCGTCCAGCATCTGCCGCGCAGTCAGTGCCCGGCCTGGACAAGGCGGCGATACAACGCAATCGTCAAGATACCGCATATTCGAGGCAGCCGGTTCAAACAGGCGATAGGTTGTTGTCCAGAGTAAGGGTGCGCTTTGGAGGCACGAAGATTGCCGCGCTTCTTTTCGAAACCCAGTCGATGGCCCCCTTAATCGCAGAAGACGTTCGAAACGACCGAGCTCCAGAGTGTTCTTCAGCGACTATTGTCGCAACTCAGGAAGTGACGTCCGCGAACGACGACGCCAGTGAAGAGCGGTGCGAGGGGCGATCTGGGACCAGTCAGAAGGCTGCCACAACGGCTCCAGGACACACGAAAAGCCGAATTTCGAAAATTTGGGCTAAGGCAGCCGAAATCGTCAGGCTTATCGGCATTCGGATCAAGTCTATTGCCGCGGTCGCGACGGCAGCGCGCGAAACACGATTTGCTAACACGAGGCGAAAACACCGAAAAGGGCCGAATCAACTCGACGAACAGGTAACTGATGCGCAAGCAAAGGTTGAGCTTCATCGATGCCTTCGTTGCTTCCGCCACAGTTGCGTCGCTGAGAACACCACACCGAAAGTAGTCTCGGAGTCTTCCGAACGGCAAATTGGAAGACTCCAGCGTCTTGCATTCGCGATGATTAAAAATAATTCAAGACTCTGATTTTATTTATTAAATTCAATCAATCGTCTGTAGTGCTCTCCGAATGAGGCCGGCTAGATTCTGGGCAGCGAACCAACGCACCGCGATGGACGCCTCACGAACTAGAAGGAATATGGCATGCGTGAACTTGAAGATATCATCTTTTCGGTGGGACAATTTGCAATTGATGAGCACGGCGTAAGATTCGTCGAGCGGATCGAGAATGGGACCCCGGGAGAGTACGTCGTCTTGGTCAGTCGTGAGTACGAAGATCAGGATGGATACATGCGTCTGTTCGCACAAACCCATTTCGTTGCCAGGGATAGCGACGGTTACATCGCGATGGCCATCCCTTTGGTCGAATCGTTCTCGGACCAAAGCCCTAGCCTTCAAGCAGAAGCGTGGAGCCTGCAGGACGAACTCAAGTCTGAGATTGAAGCACTCAAAGCTTATGCCTTACGCAACGGTCGTCGGGCGGAATTTGACTGCAGACTACCTCTTGACGACACCTCTTGGGATAAGTTCCGGCGTTGGGTACAGCTCGATTTCTTGTTCGTGTAGTAGCATAGCTAATAGTGGTGGCCCCAGCATTTGCCGGTGGCCCCCACCATTGTACACGTATTCGAAGAGCTGCCAGTTCGACTGCAATTTCTTCAATTGCTTTTCCCGCAAACCGCGAATCTAGTAAATGGAAGATTCGTTGTTGTGGGTTTGAGTTGCAAAGGAGGAATTGTGGAGGAAGCGGTGGGGCGTGCTTCGTACGGGGTGTCGACCCCTTATTCGACCCGAGCGATCGCTCAGGCGTTCGTAGCATCGATTTTTGACCGCGAGATGGATGTTACGCTTCGCAACTCCCAGGCAGGTTCGAAGCGCGATGATGCCATGCGCGAGCTGACGAAGCAGGCCGCGAACCTCTATTCAAAGCGTATCCTTAGGGAACTCATCCAAAACGCTTTTGATGCAGCGGCACAGTCGCCCGAGCCACGCATACTCCTCAAATATGATCAAAGCGAAGGGTTCGGTACCCTTTACGTTGCCAATACGGGCTCCGGCTTCACAGAAGACAACGTTGTCGCGATCACGAATCCCGCCCTGAGCAACAAGCTTCCCGGAAATTTCATCGGCCACAAGGGCCTTGGGTTCCGAAGTGTTGAGCTATTGTCTCAGGACGTCCAGATTTATTCGAAACACGATCAATCAAGCAACGTTTTCGACGGTTTCTGCTTTCGGTTTGCGAATCCATCCGACGAAGAAGCTTGGCTAGCTGATCGTGGGGAGTCAGTGTTCTCCTCGTCGGTTGTCGGCCGTGCCCATCGTCTTCAGCTTCCGGTGCCCATCCAAGATGATCCTCGCGACATCCCCCCATTCGCTGCTGCCGGATTTTCAACGGTAGTCCGACTAAAGCTGAAGGATCAACTGGCTGGCGAGCGGGTCATTGAGGAAATCAGCGGGCTGATCAATGAGAGCGCTCCGCTCGTGCTTTTTCTGGAGCAACTGCATTCGCTGACGATCGAGCACGTGCAGAAGAGCGGCGAGGTTCTCAGGAAGGTTTTTACAAGGGCCTCGAAGAATAGGCGTCCGTCCGCGTTTGGTCAGTCGATGACAGTTGAGGAGATTACGGTCGATAAGCGTCGGTTCCTGTTGGCGCGCATGGCTGTTGACGAAAAGGCGTTCAAGGCCAGTGTTCAGGCGGCCGTCGATAGGAGCGATCCAGTCGAAAAGTGGCTGGAATGGAAAGGCGCTCCTGTGGTGTCGATAGCCTTGCCTCTTTCCCAAGACGCTAAAGCAGGCTTTTTCTTCGCTTTCCTGCCGATGGAGACGCGTGCACCTTTCAACGGCTGCCTTGATGCTCCGTTTCACCCGGATGCCGATCGTAAGGGGCTGTCCCTCGATAATCCGCTGAACTCATACTTGCTGGACTGTATTGCTGACCTCTCTCTTGCCTTGGCAAGGACAATCTCATCTTCTGACGAACCGGCCGCCGAGTTGGCCGCGGCTGCAGTTGATTGCGTAGCTTGGTTTTCGGATTCCCAGCGGATGGTGGATGCCAGCATCCGCGCCCTCGGGGATGCCGGACAAATTCCGCTACCCGCCATCCGTCGGCCCGAAACCAGATGGAGTATTCTCGGCGAAGTCTTTGATTGGGATGACGAGAAATTCGATCTAGTGGATGCAAGATTACTTTCTCGGGTGTGCAACGTGCCGATGCTGCGGCGGGGGCTGGGAGAGGCGCGTATGGAAGCGCTTCGCGAGTTTGTGCTCTCTACGGATTTCGGCTTCGAGCCAGAAACACAGACTTGCGCAGACTGGGGAACGGCCGTTGCGGCAAGTCTGGCAGAGCGTCGGCGGAAAACGTCTCGCGACGACTGGGAAAAATATTACGGCGATTTAGCACGATTTGATCCAGCAGCCTTGGCTGCAATGCGGGGCAAGCCAATATTCAGGTTGGAAGATGGTGAATTGGGCAATGCCAACTCTCAGGAAACGCTTTTCGATCGCGAAGTATTCATAGACCCCGATACCGACATCAGTGGCTCGAACAAAAGGAGCCGCAAGGCTAGCACGCGATTTCCGCCCAAGAGCATCGCCAAACGGATGCATTTTGCTGACCCATCCCTACGGTGGCCTCCTGCCGTAACGAAGGCGCTTATAGCCGCTGGTTTAGCCACCGAGTTTAATGTCACGCGCGTCATTGCGGGCCTTGGGAGGCTGCAAGGCAAGCGTCCCATGCGCCAAGTCGCTATCGCCGCAATTGGATGGGCGTTTGACGCGTGGAAATCACATCCCACTCAGGAAGTCGAGGCGGCCCTGCGGTCAGCTTCTCTTCCGATCCCGTGTGCCGGCGGATTAAGGAAAGCACAAGCGGCATATTTCTCCCACGGCTGGCGCGACACCAGAGGTGCGGTGATGGCCGAATTCTGTGACGCCGTCGCTGGGCTAGCGCGGGCCAAACCAATCTGCGAGGGCCTTCTACCGAGTTGGGAATCCTGGCCATTAAAGGACAAAGGATCGGCGGTCGACTGGACGAAGTTTATGACATTGCTCGGCGTCAAGGATGGCCTGGCGGTCTTTCATCACAAAACACTGTCGATGTCCCAGTGGGAATGGGAAGCGATTAGAAGCGGTCGGTCTAAGCAGCAGTCACTTGAGCAGGCCAGCGGCCCGTATTGGCAGCAGGCGATCAGAAGACCGGACGTACAGCTTCGTTTCAGCTATAAAAGCGGAGCATACACATCGGAGAACACCCTCTACATTCTCCAGATGCAGGCCGATTTCGCTCAGATGAACGACAGAGCGAAGAGAGCCTATGCTAGGTTGGTGATAGGTGCCGCGGCCGACGGCTTGAGTAGGTACTTCGAGACTTCATTGCGGCGAACAGGGGGGAGCTATGACAATGTTCGCTTTCCAAGTCCCTTGCTTGCTTTCCTTCGAGAAGCGGCCTGGATTCCCGTCGTTGTAAACGAAGAGACTATCTGGCAAAGGCCCTGCGATTGCTGGTTTGCGAGCAGACAGGAACTCCCTCGTTTTCTTCCTCGCATTGACCGATCGATTAGAGACGAGCTCGAAAGTTCCCAAGCGCTGCGCCGTTCTTTTTCCGAACAACTGGGAATGAAGTTTTGGGCGAACCCGACTACGGCAGTAGAAAGGCTGGTCGTCCTCGGGGAAATCCTTTCTCGGGGACTGACAGAGCACGAACTGGAGGTCTTCAGAAGCGCTTGGAGGCAAGCGTGGCTCGACTGGCACGACCACGAACCACGTCTATCGCTCCAATCACCAATAACAATGGCAATACAACAGGGCGGGCGATTGATCGCCGAAAGCATTGACGCGGAAACCCCTGTTGCCGAGCCGATATTTGTGGGCGAGAACGCGCACCCGTTCCTTGAGAATTTGCTGCTGGCGTTAGGGCACCGGCAAATTTCCTTGCCTCCCGGGACCGCTCGCGAGGCGTTCGACGCCCTTGAAAGCGCGTTTCCCACGCAATTCTTGCTAATCGACGACGTCAAACCCAAGATTATTATCGATGGGCAGCTATTTGATCCCCAAAGCTCCCATCAGCGTTTGATCGATGAAGGGAGAGACTGGCTCGCCGAGATTGCCGTCCTTGTCCTCGAGTTCAACAGCACGTTGACATTTAGAAGCACTAGCCGAACGCGTCAGGCAATCTATGAAGATTTCCGGAGGCTCCGCCTTGTCCAAGGGGACGCGATCGAGGTGGAGATCAACGGTTTGCGGGGAAGACTACCCTACGCGCTTGATGGCGTCCTACCAATTCCCGACGCTGAGAATCCTGCTATAATTTTGCAAAGTCCCGACGGGGTTTTGACATGGGCAAAGCTTTCGCGGCTGTCCCGCGGCCTGGCGGCGGCAATCAGACGGCCGCCATTAGCCGCGGCATTTCAAGCGGTGATCTACGCCATCTCAAATCTTGGACTCGATCCGTCAGGAGTGGTGGGACCACCTGACGATGACATTCTCGCGAGGGCTTTCGGACAACCGGAAGAGCGCATCACGGAACTTCGAAGATCGCTCCGAAACAGCAGTAGACGCCTACTGGACTGGCTTCTACCAGGTTTGCAGGCCCGTTTCGGAGACGCCGCGTCGGCCAGAATCCTAGACAGAGAGCATGTCATCGTCGACGACGAAGACATCGTTGCCGCCCTTTCCGGCGTCGTAAATCCTGACGACGTGAAAGGGATGATCCAAAAATGTCGCGAAGCAGAGTCGTTGAACGGGTTCCGGCGAGAGCTGGGAATTACGCTTGTAGCCCTCAACGAAGCCATATTCGCGCTGGGAGCATCATTCCGTCCGCTGAGATTCGAGCGACAGTTGCGCCAGCAATTCGATGACTTCAAAGAGGAAGCGAGGCATGAACTGGCGGCGCGCGTTAGGGATAGCTACTGGATGGCGGAGCTGTCGCAGATAAGGTTGCAAGATTACGGAAGTGCGCGGAACCTTGACTGGCTGAGCTTTGATGAAAGTTGGCTTGATACAAATGACGAGTTGTCGGAAACGGAGTTCAACGATCGGGTCACACTCCTTAGCGCTGTAGCGCTCCCAGCGGGCTCGCAAAGAACCTCTGTCAGCATCGATATCCTACGGCAGACAAACCGAGCATTGATTTCTCAGAATTTGGACCACTTACGTCAGGTGATTTCAGCTTGGGTCGCGAAGGCACCCATTGAAAGATCAGCGAAATCTGTTTGGAGTGACAAGTCAGAACAAGTCACCCGCGAAGCGCTCGCGTCCGGGATTTTTGATTTCGTGGCTTTGGCGGCGGATGACCTGCCTTCGGCACTCGGCCACGCGGGCCTCTGGCCGTTCGGCATGCCCAAGTCTCTCAACCTTGCTGATTTGGGACTGGTTGAAGACGATCTGGATCATCAAGCGGCTGCGGAAAGACGAAGGCAAGAAAAGGAAGATGCACGAAAGCGCTCTGTGGTGATCGGAGGCGCGAGTATCCGCGGCGGTGTGCAGGGAGATTTCGAAGAAATTGCGAAGGCGCTACGCGAAGGCCTTGAAGATAAGGCATTTCGCCAGCGGTCGGGTACAGCGGAGCTCAAGCCAATTGCTGAGAACCCGCAACGGAATCGCGGCCGAGGTTCGACCAAAGAGCGTGAGACCGATCCAGTTTATCTGAGTGACGAGCAGCGCAATCTTATTGGTTTTGCTGGCGAGTTCGCCGCTTATCACTACCTCCGGCGCACAGTGAAAAACTTTGCGGATGATCACTGGATATCTGCATTTGGCCGACGATACTTGGCTCTTTCGCCCAAGCAAGATGATGACGGTTACGACTTCCACATCCCGCGCAGCCGTGGCGGCCTCTTCTTCGAAGTAAAGGCCCACACTGGCGATCCAGGTTACGTGGACCTTGGTCGCAGTCAGGTTGCTGCCGCGACGGAGCATGCTAACGAGCGTAAGGGGGTATGGAAGATACTCTACGTGTCATTCGCGCTCAATCCATCGCTCATTTCAGTTCACGAGCTTGGAAATCCGTTCAGCAGGGAGAATATTGGCAAATATCGCCCAAGCGGCACACAGGGCGTTCGACTGGTGGTTGACAGGGCCTAATAGCCTCCTGTCTCATGTTGGTGGAGACGGGCTGGCTGAGGCTCCGACCCTCTATCTCGGGGTTCGCAGTACGACACCGAATTTCAAGCATTGAGCGCCCCATCGAGCTGCACACCTCTTCACCGAAGGCGCTTCCTAGCGTCTTCGCGTAGGTCGCCGTCGGCCGAAACATAGCGATAAAGCGTTTGGCGAGACACTCCGAGTTCGTGGCAGAGTTCAGATATGACAGTTTCTCGCTTACCCATTGCTGCCTGCGCAAGCCTTATTTTAGCAGGCGTCATCGCCGGCTTTCGACCACCGACACGACCGCGGGCGCGGGCGGAGGCAAGCCCAGCTATCGTTCGCTCTCGTATCAGTTCACGTTCGAACTCCGCCAAGGACGCGAAGATGCCAAACATCAGCTTACCCTGTGCTGTCGAAGTGTCGATTGGCGTCTGCCCCGAGAGCACCTTAAATCCGACGCCGCGCTTCGACAAATCGTCTACGGTGTTGACCAGGTGGCGAAGATCACGGCCGAGCCGATCCAGCTTCCAAACCACGAGCGTGTCGCCTGATCGCAGCGCCTTCAGGCAGGCCTCAAGTCCAGGCCGGATATCCTTCTTTCCGGACGCAAGGTCTTCATAAATCATCGGGACTTCGACGCCGGAGATAAGGAGCGCGTCTTTTTGAAGGTCTAGGATTTGGCTACCGTCAGATTTCGATACCCGAACATACCCAATCAACTCACCCATAGATATCGCCTCTTCAATCCGTCACGAATACGGTCGTTTATGAGACTGATGGTGAATCTAGTTTTCATCGGCGGCAAGCCGTCACGAATTTCGTCATTTTTTCTATGTGGCACAAACCGTTCGAGCAAGATCAAAGATGGAATGCGAAATCGGGGGAAGTCGGTCCCGCGACATCTATCGCTCGTGCGGTTACCAGTCTTCCCGATTTCACATGCGCCAATTCCCGCCGGGTCGTAGTTGAGGGCGCTATGCTCCCGGCTCCGATGCTCTCTACAATTCTCTTGTGGCCTGCTCTAGCAGGCGGCGAAGACGTCGTGGACACATGAAAATCTCGATGCGATACAAGATTCCGAAGATTCCCGTATTTCGAGCGATTCCATGTCCAGTGCACTCAAAGAACTTTTCGACCGCTATCGCACCGGCTCCAAGAGCGAACGTGAGAAAGGAACGTATTTCGAAAACCTTGCCAAGGTCTTCTTTGAGAATGACCCCCAATACGTGCAGCGATTCGACAAAGTTTGGACCTATGCCGAGTTCGCGTCTGAGAAAGACATCAGCGCCCAAGACACGGGCATCGACCTGGTAGCCCGGGTGCGGGACGAAGGCGGATTCTGCGCCATCCAGTGCAAATTCTATCGCGAAGGTCATCGCATCCAAAAGAGCGATATCGACTCTTTCTTCACGGCTTCGGGCAAGAGGCCTTTCACGGAACGCCTCATAATCGACACGACCAACGCGAACTGGAGTGAGCACGCCGAGGGTGCGTTGCAGGACCAGAACATCAGCACGCAGCGGATCGGCTTTTCGGATATCCAGCAGAGCCCAATCGACTGGACGACCTATATCAAGGACTCGAAAGTCGTCCTTACCCAAAAGAAAGAACTTAGGCCTCATCAGAAGGAGGCGCTCGCTGCTGTGAAGGACGGCTTTGCCGCCGCCGATCGTGGCAAGCTGATCATGGCCTGCGGAACGGGTAAGACTTTTACGGGCTTGAAGATTGCCGAGGATTTCGCGGGCGTCGGCAAAATGGTCCTTTACCTCGTGCCATCGCTCGCCTTGATGTCTCAATCAGTCCGTGAATGGTCCATTGACACCGAGACGCCGCTGCGTTGCTTCGCTGTCTGTTCCGACGTCCAAGTTGGCAGGCGGAGGAGCGGCGACGACCTTGGCGACATCGATATTCATGACCTCGCCTATCCGGCCACGACGGACGCGAAGGTACTGGCCGCTAAAGTCAACGCACATCCCGATCTCCGGATGACAGTTGTCTTCTCCACCTATCAATCCATCCAAACCATATCTGACGCCCAGAAAAAATTCGACCTTCCGGAATTCGATCTGATCATTTGCGACGAGGCGCACCGGACGACCGGCGCGAAATTCGAAGGCGAGGAAGAGTCCAGTTTCATCAAGGTCCACAATCAGGACTTCATTCAAGGCAAGAAGCGCCTCTATATGACCGCGACGCCGCGCATTTTCGGTGACGCGGTCAAGACCAAGGCGGGCGAAGCGTCCGTCGAGCTTTGTTCAATGGACGATGCCTCGCTTTATGGCGAGGTCTTGTTTCAACGAGGCTTCTCCTGGGCCGTCCAGAATGGTCTTCTGACGGACTACAAGGTTGTCGTGCTGGCGGTGGATGAGGCCGTGGTCTCTGCTGGCGTCCAGCACCGGCTCGCCGACGAGCACAGCGAACTTGTCCTCGATGATGCCACCAAGATCATCGGCTGCTACAAGGCCCTGACAAAGGAAGACCTCAAGCAGGACGTCTCGACTGATCCCCTGCCGATGAAACGGGCGCTCGCCTTCTGCAAAGACATCAAGAGCTCGAAGCTGATTACCGACGAATTCGCCAAGGTTCTCGATGAGTACCTGACGAGCGGCAACGTCATGGATGGCTTCGCTGCCGAAAAATATAGACTCCAGTGTGAGCTGGAGCATGTCGACGGGACCTTTAATGCCAAGGCGCGCAACGAACGTCTGAATTGGTTGAAAGAAGACACTGACGAGAGCACGTGTCGTATCCTCAGCAATGCACGTTGCCTGTCAGAAGGCGTTGACGTTCCGGCGCTGGACGCCATCATGTTCCTGCATCCGCGCAAATCCCAGATTGACGTCGTGCAATCAGTCGGCCGCGTCATGCGGCGTGCCCCCGGCAAGAAGATGGGTTACGTCATCCTACCGGTCGGCATTCCGGCTGGCGTCGAGCCCGAGGAGGCGCTGAACAACAACGAGAAATACCGTGTCGTCTGGCAAATCTTGAACGCACTTCGCGCCCATGACGACAGGTTCGATGCCACTATCAACAAAATGGATTTGGGCGTCGACGTCTCAAACCAAATCGAAATCGTTGCGGTCACCAATGATTTGCCGAACAGGAATAAGCCAGAGAGGGCCGGACTCGGTATTGGTCAGGGCGGCAGCGCCGACGAAAGGGAAGACACCACCGGGGCGTCAATATCCGAGCCGGCGCAGACGTCGTTCGTATTCGACGAAATCTCCCGGGCCATTCTGGCCCGTATCGTCAAGAAATGTGGACGTCGTTCCTATTGGGAAGATTGGGCAACGGACATCGGCCGGGTCGCCCAAACTCACATTACCCGTATTAAGGCCTTGGTGGATCAGCCCGACAGCGGCGAGCGGAAAGCTTTCGTAGAATTCCTTGCAGAACTGCGCGACGATCTCAATGACAGCATTACCGAGGACGAAGCTGTTGAAATGCTCGCGCAGCATCTGATCACCCAGCCAGTCTTTGAGGCACTGTTCGAAGGCTACAACTTCACCAAGGAAAACCCGGTTTCCCGCGCCATGCAGGGCGTTCTGGACGCTTTGCACGAGCATAATCTCGAAAAGGAATCCGCCAGCCTTCAGAAATTCTATGCCGATGTCAGAGTTCGGGCATCTGGCATCGACAACGCAGAAGGTAAACAGAGGATCGTCGTCGAACTATACGACAAGTTCTTCCGCAACGCCTTTCCGAAGATGACCGAGCGCCTTGGCATAGTCTATACCCCTGTCGAAGTAGTGGACTTCATCATTCACTCGGTCAATGAGGTCCTGCAATCGGAGTTTGGCCAGACCCTCGGCAGCCGGGGCGTCCATATCCTTGACCCCTTCACAGGAACGGGGACGTTTATCACACGCCTGCTGCAATCCGGCCTTATCAGGCCAGACGAGCTTGAGCACAAATACCGGAAAGAAATTCACGCTAACGAAATCGTGCTGTTGGCCTACTACATCGCGGCGATCAATATAGAAGCGACCTATCACGGCTTGGCGGGCGGTGACTACGTGCCGTTCGAGGGCATCTGCCTTACGGATACGTTCCAGCTTTACGAGCAAGAACGCGATCTTGTCAGCGACCTTATGGCGGATAACAGCAGCCGTCGCACCAAGCAAAAAGAGCTAGATATTCGGGTGATCGTGGGCAATCCGCCCTATTCTTCAGGGCAAAACAGCGCAAACGACCACGCTGCCAACATAGATTATCCGAAACTTGACGAGCGGATTCGTGACACCTTTGTTGCACTATCCGGAAACGCGAATAAACGTGCGATCTACGATAGCTATACCCGAGCCATTAGATGGGCCTCCGATCGCCTTGGCGACCGCGGCGTCGTCGGGTTCGTGACGAGCGCAGCATGGGTTGATGGCACTGCGTTGGACGGCCTCAGGAAAAGTTTGGAAGCTGAGTTTTCATCCATTTTTGTTTTCCATCTTAGAGGCAACCAACGCACATCCGGGGAAAGGTCAAGGAAGGAAGGCGGCAAGATTTTTGGTTCCGGTAGCCGCGCTCCTATTTCCATTAATATCCTCGTGAAGAACCCCGACGCTTCAACGACTGGGAACATTTTTTTCCACGACATCGGTGATTACCTGACTAGGCAAGAAAAGCTTGAGAGGGTTTCATCGTTAGGATCGATCAAAGGAATCGAGGAGCAAGGCCAATGGCTCAAAATTCATCCCGACAAGCATGGCGATTGGCTCCAAAAACGAGAAGCTGAGTTCGATGCCTATATCAATATTGGTGATAAGAGGGACAAGAGCGGAACCTCTTTGTTCAAAACCTACTCACGCGGCGTAGCTACAGCTCGTGATGCTTGGGTTTATAATTCTTCCAAAGATACTCTTGCCCGCATCGTCGATAGAAGCATTTCAACATTTAACCGCAGTCAAGCGGAGAAACGTCCGGTAGAATCAGTTGACGGGTTCAAATGGTGTGAAAACACAATAAAAGACTATCGGGCTGGAAAATCATATACGTTTGATAATTCGAAGATAACCTTGGCTACCTATCGTCCGTTCTTCAGGCAATGGCTATACTTCGACAAGACATTGAACTGGAGCGCGTATCGAATGCCGCTCATTTTTCCTGACCGCGTCACCAAAAACCGAATGATCGTAATTGAGGGAAGCTGGCGGCAAAACGGCTATCTCGCAATCATGTGTGACAGCATTCACGCGCTCATGCCCGACGGAGGTTGTCAGTGCTTCCCTCTATATGTCCTTGAAGAGAGGAGTGGCGACCTTCTAGGTACCCATCAACGTGGGATGAACGACGGCATCACCGACTATGGGCTTGCGCATTTTCAAGCACTTTATCCAGGAGTTACTGTAACTAAAGATGAACTGTTCTACTATGTTTATGGATTGTTGCACTCAGAGGATTACCTCAGCCGCTTTGCAGATAATTTGTCTAAACAGTTGCCCCGAATTCCGGCCGTGAAGAATGCTGCAGATTTCCGTGCTATTGCCGAGGCAGGACGTAAACTTGGCGAGCTCCATTGCAACTATGAACAGGCTGATCCCTATCCCGTTACGTTCAAGCAGGGCAGCTTAGAGCTTGCGGTAATAAAAGACCGCGAAGCTTTTTACCGGGTGGAGAAGATGAAGTTCGGCGGTAAGCGCCCAAACGTCGACAAGACGACTGTCGTCTATAACAGCAACATCACAATGACCGGTATTCCCATTGAGGCATACGACTACGTCGTTAACGGCAAGCCGGCGCTGGAATGGGTCATGGAGAGGCAGGGCGTCAAGACCGACGCCGCGAGCGGGATTGTCAATGATGCCAACCGGTATGCTATCGAAACGATAGGAGACGCGGCTTATCCGCTTGAACTTTTCCAGCGTGTCATCACGGTAAGTCTTGAGACCATGAAGATCGTGCGGGCGCTGCCCAAACTGGAAATTTGATCCGAAGAATCCGGTAGATGTGGCAGGGGGACGTGTTGACTGAGAAACTGGTCTTTATAAACCACGCCTGGATGACGTATTACCGGGGGCCGAAGGGTGACAAGGCCGAGGGCAATTTCGGCTTTCTGAAGACTAATGAGATCGCGCATGAATCATGGAACTTCGAGCCGCTCAGGGGCAAGGTCTATGGTTATGTGCCCCGTTCTGCCGAAATCAAGATTTCAAGACTGGGAGCCCAAAGAGGCGATGCCACGATCGATGGCGTCACGGTTGTCTGGATCGCGCGAAATCCACGCACCAAGAAGACAGTCATCGTCGGCTGGTATCGGAACGCTCGCATAAACCGGAACGCCGAAAATCGACGTCTCGAACGTTCGTCAGGTTTCGATGTCGGCTATCAGATCGAAGCGCCTGCTGCCGACGCGGTGCTGCTGCCAGTCGATGCCAGATCGTATGTCATTCCGACGGCGAAGGAGTCTGGCAACTTGGGCCAAAGCCCGGTCTGGTACGGCAAGGGAGAGGCCTTCAACAAGGACGTCGCTGAATACATCGGCCGAGGCGGACGACGTGCCAAACGACCGACCAAGTCCCCACGGCAGACTGACCCCGAGTTGCGCCGTAAGGTGGAACAAGCCGCAATCAACCATGCGATCGCATATTTCAAGTCCGACGAGGGAGGCTCGCACCGGGTGGAGTCCGTCGAGAAAGACGGCGTCGGATGGGACCTGGAAGCGTTCGCTGACGAAGGCAGCGTCCTCAAAGTCGAGGTCAAGGGACTTTCCGGCAAAGACCTCATAGTCGAGTTGACGCCCAATGAATACGCCAAAATGCACTCGTCCGAGCATCGCGCGGACTACATCATCTATGTGGTTCCGCAAGCGCTATTACCTAAGCCCAAGGCTTACATCTTCCGGCACGATGCAATCCTGTCGAAAGGGAGCGATCTGGTCTGGATAACAGACGACGGGCAACGTTTAAAAATCGAGCCGATAGTGGCAGCGCGCCTTACTATTGGCTGACCCACCACGCTGCGCGGGGAAATCAGGTGACGGAAATCCAAGACCTCAAACAAAAATTGCGTTCTAGCCCGCTACGTATCGGAATTTCGACTAGGGCATTGTTTGACCTCGAAGAAGAGCACGGTGTCTTTCGATCTCGTGGCGTCCAGGCATACGCCCAGATGCAGCGGGAACGAGAGAGCACTATTGTCGGCCGCGGCTCGGGTTTCGAAGTCATTGAGCGATTACTCAAACTCAATGAGACCGGCGAAAAGCCGTATGTCGAAGTCGTGCTTTTGTCGAAGAACTCTCCTGACCTATCTCTCCGCGCTTTCCTGTCGATAGAGCACTACGGTCTAACCGTAATTACTGGGAGTTTCACCAGTGGCGGTTCACTGGCACCGTTTATTCCTGCGTGGGAAATCGACCTATTCCTCTCAAATGATCGAAGCGACGTCCAATCCGCTGTCTCGGCTGGAACAGCGGCTGCACATCTCGGCCCTATATCGAGGAACTGGGAATACGTGCCCGCCGATGAGGTGCGTATTGCATTCGATGGCGACGCCGTTGTCTTCAGCGCAGAGTCCGACGAGATATATAAGACGTCGGGGTTAGAAGCATTTCGGAGACACGAACAGGATAACGCTACAAAGCCCATGGAAGGCGGGCCGCTCGGTGAGTTCCTGAAAAAGCTGTCGATCCTACGCCAGATTTACATGAACGATGATGGCGTCAGCAAAGTCCGCATAGGTATCGTCACGGCGCGCGACAGGCACGCACACGCCCGAGTAGTGCACACGCTGCGCGCTTGGGGTACGCCGGCGGATGAAGCGCATTTCGTTGGCACGTGGCCAAAGGGCCCGATCTTAAAAGCATTCGGCGCGCATATCTTTTTCGACGATCAAGAAAAACATGTCCTAAGTGCCGCCGGTGTCGTGCCTGCGGGGCATGTGCCGGGGCCTCATGCGCCGGAAGCGCCGGTCATCCCTGCTTAAAAGAGGCCGCCATGTCAAATAGGCGATTTGTCATCAAAAAAGACATCGAAGGGCTAGTTGGGATACTTTCCGAGATACAGGCACTGGCGGACTCCCAACGAAACGCTCTTGGATTTCTCCCCGAGACTGCCTTTCGAGATGCCATAGTTCGACGCAGACTCTTTGCGATGGTATCGCATGCTGCCGAAAAAGAGGTTCTCGCCGGCTATCTTCTCTTTAGCGGCGTGTTTCCCAACGCGAAGATACAGCAAATAGCGGTAGCCCCAGAGTATCGATCTGCAGGGGTTGCCAGCGCTCTGATGAACACCTTGGTGGCGGACTTAGAAGCGCGGGGCTTCATGGCTTTGCGTGCAGATGTTGCATCGGATTTGACGCAAGCCCGTAGTTTTTATGCAAGGAACGGCTTCGAAATTGTTACAGAACGTGCAGGAGGACAAGCACGAAGCAGGAAAATCCTGGTCCATGTTAGGGAACTTGAAAATGACAGCCTTTTCTCGCTTGCCAATCAAACTCAACGTGAGGGCCTTGATTTAGGGATTCGGAGAAGGAGTGCGGGCAACTCGCCGATATATGCGTTTGACCTTAATGTCTTCTTCGATCTGGTGAAGGAACGACAACACAGTGATGCAGCGAGACAGTTATTCTCCGCGGCCCTCGGTCACGATCTCCGATTGGTCGTCGCAGACGAATTCGCTAAAGAACTTGCCAAGCGATCGAGGGACGTGAAAAGCGATCCGATCTTACAAATGGCATTGGCTCTTCCGCGACTACCGAATGTATCGATCGAGGCTTGCAACGGACTTGCCGACGAAATTCATGATCTCGTGTTCACTCAACGAAAGCACCGTGACGCCGGAACGGTGCAGGCGCGTAGCGACGCCCAGCATCTCGCGCACGCAGCTCTCACCCGTGCATCAGCGTTTATAACCCGCGATGAAGCTCTCATTGGGGCTCGGGACGAGTTGTTAGCGAATGTAGGAATTGACGTCATTTCATTAGATGAGCTTGTAAGCCTTCTTCCCGCCCAAGCAATGCCACAACCGCAACCACCTGTTTCTGGCCGCGAGTTCTCCTTTGGCCAAATGTCACCGGAGGATGCTCGGCGCTACCTCTCCTCGGTTGGTGTCAACGAGACAATTATAGCAAAGGCATGTCCGCTGCCGGCTGAAGGCGGGTCTGCACGCTATTTGGGATTTTTTCAGCACGGCAACACCCTCGCGATTGGCAGTCTGCGCCTTCCACGGTCGATCGAACCAACAGGGGAACTGCTTGTTCACGTTCGCCCTGAACACCCAGAAAGCGGACTTTTTGCTGAGTATCTGCTCGACGTTCTCATTCGAGAAGCATGCGAACACCTACCGATAAGGTTGGCACTTGAGCATCTTCCAGGACAGACAATTGTCAATCAGGTCGCTAAATCACGTGGCTTCGTGTCCAGCGGCAGCTCGGGAGGTCTTGCGAAAGTAGCATTGGGCAGACCGCTAACTAATAGCAACTGGGCTCGTGCTGCCCAGGAATTGAGGCGGCGCGCTGGGCTGACCATCCCTACGAGCGGCATTGGCGATAAGATGTCGGTTATCGATGGGAGCGGCAAAAACTTGAACTTGTCGTTGCAGCAACTCGAAACTCTGCTGAGCCCTACGTTGATTGTTGGGCCGGATCGAGAGGGCGTGATCGTGCCAATTACCAAAGCGTACGCGGATGAGCTCCTCGGAACCAATCGACAACAGCAATTTTCTTTTGTTGAAAGCGGTGACGCAGCATTTCTTTCGAAGCGAGGCTACGTAAATGACCCCAGGTCTTCCAAATTGATCCGCCCCGATATGCCAATACTGTTTTACGAATCGAAACGGGACGGTAAAGGTCGGGGCGCTGTCGTAGCTGGCGGGCGCGTCGTAGACTCGTTGATCATGAAGAAGAGCGAGATTTCAACCGATGGCATGCGCCGGCTCGTGGTCGATGACGTCGACCGTTTTTCGAAGACGAGCGATGTGCTGCTGACGACCTTTGACAATCTCATGGTCTTCCCACATCCCGTAATGGTCAAAAAGCTGAAAGAATTTGATGCCATGGGACGTGCCAATCTTGTTTCACCAGTCGCTTTAAACAGTGACAGGATGAGCAAAATTTTTGCTGAGGGATGGCCTATTGCCACATAACGCGATCATCTCAATCCGACCGCTGTTTGTAGACGCTATTTTATCGGGAGCGAAAACAGTCGAGCTCAGGCGGCGAATCCCATCGATCGATATTGGAACCAAGCTCTGGATTTATGCGACTCTTCCAGTTGGCGCGGTTGTAGGAGCTGCGATCGCGCAGGATTTTCACTACGCTTCGCCGGCCGAACTATGGGTTCGTTACGCGAGACACGCAGCGATCCCGCGAGACGACTTCGATGCGTATTTTTTGGGTACAGATCGGGGCGTCGGCATTGAGTTGTCATCGGTGCAGAAAATCGAGCCAATCTCTATTGAGTATCTTCGTGTCATGCGTGATGGCTTTCACCCCCCCCAAGTGTTGACGAAAATCACCAACGATGAGGCGAATTACCTAAGCGGCTTCGCCTTGGCGGCTTAGGTGGTCGCCCGCCCGATATTATATTCATAGCATTCGACTTGCCGCCGGCAGCGTATCGGCGGACTCTTTCTGTAGGCACATTATTTCGAGTGACCTGCGGTTGCCAGCCATGCGTGTGTGAACACACGCAGCAGGCCAAGGGGGCGCTGCCCCCTGTGGAACCCCAAGAAAGGAAGAGCGATGAAGGACTCATCTATACGTTTCAGGATTTCGGAGGTCGAGAAGTGCCGAATTGAAGACTGCGGGCGACGGATCGGTAGTTCTGTTTCCGAGATTCTGCGCCGAGCTGCAGCCGACGCTGTTCGCGGCGAGGTCCCTGGCACCAAACTCCGCCAAGCCTGCGCCGACGTCCGCCGCTCCGCCAATCGGCTGCTCGACTTCATGAATTCGACGCCGCTCGATCCTCGCCGGGTGCGTGAGGAAGCCGCAACGCTGCGGAAAGCGGCTCAAGAGCTGATACAATGCAAATGATCGTCAAGGGGCTGCGCATTCGCTCAAAATCGGGCGTCAACCGCATAATCCGGCATTTGCAAAATGGCGACGACAACGAGACGGTCACGTTCCTGCGAGGCACGGCGGCGGATATTCAAGACATGCACAGGGACTCCCTCGCTAGGGGTGCGGCCTATTCGGTGCGGCATTGGATCGTTGCACCGCACGAGATGATGGACAGGCCGCAGATGCGACAAGTGCTCGATATGATCGCCAACGAGTTCGAGTTCGACGCCCACCGTGCTGTAGTGGTTGAGCATCGGAAGAAGCGATCTACTCAAGACGCCACCGACCTTCATTGGCATGTGCTCGTCGGCGAAGTTGACCCGGTGACCGGTCGCGTTCTGAAATCGTCGTTTGATCGGGTGGTGCACGAGCTGGTGGCGAGAGCGAGCGAATATGCTTTCGGCCATCCGTTCGTCGCAGGCAAACACACCGAGACGGTCATCAAGGGGCTACGCAAGCGAGGAATGACTTGCGCTGCCGATGGTCTGGAGCGGACGCTGCTTCCGATGCCCCCGATCCCGGCGGAGGCGTTCACCCATGCTCAACACCAGGAGAAGAAACGTCTTAGATTAGACCTGCCCGCGCTGCGGCAGATCGTAAGAGACGCTGCAAGTGACGCAACTACGCGAGCTGACCTCGTAGAGGCGCTATCGACTGCGGGATTGGACGTCAAAGCCGGGGACAAGCCGGGAACGTGGATCGTCGTGAAAACTGTCGACGGCATCTTGGTGGGCGCACTGCATATGCTGGCCAGCCGACGCAAGTTAGAGGTCAATATGCTGATGGAACCCGCTGTTTCGACTGCACCAGTCGAGAAGCCGCCGACGAGCAAAGACCATTCGATTTCACAAGGACCCAAAGAAAGGAGGGCCCCGGACTTCATTGTTCCGTTGCAACCGACGCAGCCAGAACCGCCGCACATTGCGAGGTCTTCATTTGCCCAGATAGCCGAGGAACTCAGGGTTATGGAGAGGAAGGCGTCGAATGACCTATTGACGTCGTTTCCGGTGTTCCAACCGACGTCAGCGATTAAGCGGATAAAGGAAGAACTCAGGGATGGGAACGCGAAGTTGAAGGCTACACGAGACCGTCGTTGGGACATCCACGAACAGCTTTCGAAAGCCCCTCCTGTGCAATGGTGGTGTTACGCCATCGGATTGGCGGCCCGCCGCCGCCGGAGAATTCAAGACCTCGAACGAGCATTAATCGCCGCTGAGAAGGAGAAGCAGCGGCTGCAAATAGCCGTCTCAGGAGGCGAGTCAGCGCTATATCGCGAAGAAGCTCAGGCTAAGGAGCTTCATTCCGAGCAGGTCCGAAATGTGAGCCGGAAGCACAAGAGCGCTCGTGAAATCTTGGAGTGCATCGACCATGTTCGCACCATGATCAGCGAAGACCCAGCGTTGGCCGACAAGGGCGTCGCTCATCTCATGTCCGTTGCGGAAATGAGGCCGGGAAGGCGGACATCGCCAGAGCCATGCAACGACCTCGTGTCTGTCAGGCGGCCCTGAAGACAGGCCACACCGGTCAGTAATCACGTTGTTCACTAGAACGGGGGCCACAGTTTACTATGGCCGCTTCCTAGCCATAGTAAAGTGCGCCAGTAAACTCCTGCTCTGTTTTAAGTTTTTGATTTGCAATGAATTTTTTTGTTGCAACACGCAGGCTTTGGACTCACCATTTTCTCATAAACCCGCACGGCGGCAGAGAACATGGAAATTGACTTGATAAAGAACGACGACACGGGCACCGGCAAGAACTTGGCGGGTCTCGGGGTATCTCGAAAGCAAATTAGCAAGGCTGACATTGCACGTCTGGCAGATATTGCGAAGCGTGAGCAGGTCATGGTGGAGATGGAGTTCGACGGACGTATTGTTCGGGTGTCTCCGATGCCGATGGGAGATTATGGTGGCACCTCGTATACAAGACGCGGGGGAGTTGTGCTATGACCATCTTCATGCCCAGAAAACTCCCTCTCCATGTCGTCAAAGAAACCACAAGACACGGCAAGATCGTCTTCTATTTCCGCATCGGAAAAGGGGACCGCGTCCGGCTGCCGGGCATACCCGGTTCCAAGGAATTCAAGAAGGCATACCAGGCGGCTCTGATAGGCCAGAAGATCGAGCATGTGGAGGCAACCACGATCGTCCGGTCTTTGCGGTGGCTCGTCCAGCAATACATGGAGAGCGCAGAATGGGCTGGACTGAGCGTCGCCACACGGAAGCAGCGCGGCCTTTTCTACAAGCAAGTTGTTGACGCCAGTGGAAACGTGGATTGCAGGGCTGTGACAAAGGCCGACGTCCAGAAGGCTTTGGAGCGCAGAAAAACGACGCCATCCCTTGCCAACAATTTCAAGAAGGCGCTGTCAGCCCTTTTCAATTGGGGAGTGGACAACAGCCACGTCAGCGCAAATCCCACCGTTGGTGTCAAACGATTGAAACCTTTGAGCACTGATGGCTTTCCGATCTGGACGATCGAAGAAATCGAAAAATTCATTAGCCACTGGCCTCTGGGGACCCGAGAACGACTGGCATTTGAACTCATCGTAGCGTCAGGCCTGAGGAGGTCGGACGCCGTCCGTGCTGGACGCCAGCATATGACCGCCGACGTCTTGAAGATCAGCACCAAGAAAACGAACACGCAAGTGACGATCGAGTTTTCGCCGCGAATTCTGGACCTCATCGAGCAAACTCAGACCGGAGACCTGGCATTCATTGTTGGCAAAAAAGGCCTACCGATGACGAAAGAGTCGTTCGGCAATTGGTTCCGAGATACATGTAGGGCGGCGGGTGTTCACAAGAGCGCCCACGGATTGCGGAAATTCAGTGCCACCCTGGCCGCAGAGGCGGGCGCAACGAGTCATCAATTGATGGCGCAATTCGGTTGGGTCACGGTCAAGCAAGCCGAAATCTACACCAAGGGAGCCGATCGGGCGCTCCTCGGCAAGGCCTCTTCGCGACTGGTCGAAGAACAGATCAGGACCAAAGTTTCCCCGCACCTAGTTTCCGGTGCGGGAAGTAAGACCAAAACCTTTGTCAAATCAAACGGATAGAAATTGAGTGGTGGGCCCGGAGGGACTCGAACCCCCAACCAAGCGGTTATGAGCCGCCGGCTCTAACCATTGAGCTACAGGCCCGGCACCCAGGGTGCGGTGAGCCGGGGCAATGGCACCCGCGGCTTTTGTCCGCTTAACCCAAATCCGGGACAGTCACAAGCCATGAGCGCAAGCATCTGTGGACGATGCATATTTCCGGTTTGCCCTCTGGAACCTTCGCAGGCGGGCTACATTTACTCCCGTCAGACTGGATCTGAAGAGGGCAATCGCAGAATGGTGGCTTCCCAAGGTGCCGTGGTGCTCATCGTCGAGGATGAGCCGCTGATCAGGTTCAATATTCTGGATGTGCTTGAAGACGTGGGACACGTTGCGCTTGAGGCCGGGAATGCGGACGAGGCGATGGTGCTCCTGAAGGCTCGTAACGATGTCGATATTCTCTTTACCGACGTCAATATGGCCGGCTCGATGGACGGCATACAACTGGCCAAGCGGGTGAGGGCGATGCGGCCGAATATCGGCATCATCATCACCTCGGGCATGGTGCGGCTCGATCCCATGTCGCTGCCGGCCAACACGGCCTTCCTGCCGAAACCCTATCAGCACGAGGCGCTGATTTCGGCGATTGATTCCATGACGCGGTAGTAAGGCGAGAGCGGTCAATCCGGGCTCGACAAAGACGGCGGCGGGATGGGAACGTCGGTTGCTCCGGTCGCGGCCTCGGTTTCTTCGATCTGTCTGCGAGCCTGTTTGTTGGCCCTCGTCGCTTCGCCGTGCAGTTCGGCTTCGGCATCGCTCCAATGGCGCAAATCCTGGCCGTCCGGCCTGCCTTCCTCTTCCCAGATTGCGTAGGCGCGCTCGCGCACGCTGTCCTCGTTCCGGTCCGTCATGGCTATCTCCCGTGGTTTCGATCATCGCAAAACCGGTGGGGGAGCCGAATGTTCCGGCGAGGTGCCTGAGATCGGGAGGTGCGGCCGAGCCTGAAGGGAGGTCTGCTTCAAGCCCGGCCGCTGGCCCCGGGGGGCCTTAATTATAGCTGCTCTTCAGCAGGTCGTTTTCCTGATGCGCCTTCTTCTCATAGATCGTGAAGAGAGCCATCGAGAGGAGATAGGAGAGGAAGGGGTCTCCCATCTGCGTTGCGATATCGCGGGATGCGAGGATATGTCGTTCCAGCGCACCGATGTCTTTTTGTACGGTGGTTTCGCTCAAGCGGTTCATGCTGCCATCTCCAGAAATTGAGTCACGACGGAACGCGTCGGGACGTAGCGGGTGTAGAGGGGTGTATCGATGCCGAGGGATGCGCGCATCCTGGTGAGCACACGTTCGGAAACTTCAAAGGCGCCGCAGCAAACCGGATATTTGCCGTAGCCGTCGGCGCGGCCGAGTTCCTCGACTTCTGCGCCGGCGCGCTTGTAGACGCGCTTCAGGTGCGGTTCGTAATTGGAGATCATGGTGTGGATGCCGTGATCGAGGGCGCATTCGCAGAGTGCCAGCAGCAGCATCGAGAAGGCGCGGCCTGCATCGACTTCGGGAAAATCGTCGGCGATTGCCTCCTCGTCGATGCACATGCGGGTGCCCTCCCAGATGCCGGGGGCGACGAGATTGGCTGCCTGCGGGAAGGTTGCGCGGAAGACGTCATAGAGGAGGGTCGGACCGGTCGTCGGCATCAGGCGCATGCCGCCGTAAAGGCGGGTGCGGGTTTCGTCGCACCAGACGAGATAGGCCGGGCAGAGCGAGTCATAGCTGTCGCGCTCGAAGGGGCCGATTACCGGAACGTTCCAGCCAAGGATGTCCGCAAAGACTTTCTTGCGCAGGCGGAACATCTGGTCGAGTATGAAAGCGTATTTCTGATACTCATGTGCCTGAATGATAACGAACATTTTTCCCTCCAGCGTGTTGGGTTCGTGAGAGCAGAATGGTTCAGGACGGCGGGATCGGAAATTCCCTCATATGGGCGCCTACAGATGAGCCCCCGCATATGGGGGGATCGCTCAAGCCTCTTGCGGGCAGCCGGAAGCATGCCGCAGAGCGGATCTCGTCAGTGTGGAAAAGATCGGGGGAGGCCATGCCTTCCGGCACGTCCGACGCTTGACCAGCGAGGGTTTCGATCCGGCCGGAAGGAAAAGCTAGGGATTGATGATGCGCAGCTGCACGGCCCGCGAGGCGGCCGCGGAAATGGTGGCACAGCCGAGCTTGAAGCGGGCGGTTTTCAGATAATCGCGGGTCGTATGCTCGGAAATGCCGAGGATGACGGCGATATCCTTATAGTCCTTGCCGAGTGCGGTCCAATGCAGGCATTCGATTTCGCGCGGGGACAGCGTCGGTACCGGGTCGTTCTCGCCGTGAAGCTCGTAGATGGCCTTCCGGTGGATGATATGGGCGAGCTCGATCCATTCATTGCGATAGAGCTTGACCATGGCGTTCCAATCATCAAGCGGAACGCGGGCATTGATCGACAGCAGCGCCCGGCGCTGGGCCTTGTCGGCGACGGGGATCGAATAGCCGTTGCCGCCGATCCCGTGCTTCTGCGCATCGACGAGCATGGCATAGGCTTCCGGCGTCGGCTCCACCTCGCTCCAGTCAAAAGGCAGCTGGCGCTCGAAGCCCTGTTTGACGATCGGGTCGACCTTCACATAGCTGTTGAGCAGATACCGCGACACCCAGGCATCCGGATAGGTGGTGCGCACGAAAGGAGCGTCGATCTTTGCCGCAATGGTTTGAGCGAGGTGATAGGTGACATAGTCAACGGCATAGTCTGCCTGGAAAATGCGGATGGAAGCATCGACATTGGCCGCGGCCTTGATCTGTTCGAAAACGGGTTCGAACTTTTGGGAATAATTGTTTTCCGTCATCGTGTCGCCTGCCTTAAACCATTCAATCCTACCGCGAGGAATGTCGAAAATACAAGGCATCCCCACATATGCGGGGAATGACTTTTCCAGGTCCGTCTGTTAGCGCCTTTTTCGGGGAGGCTCCAGATGGACAGCAAGAGAACGTTCGATATCGCCGAATGCCATCAGGCAGCAAAAGGGCTGAGATCGAGTTGGCAGGACATGGCTGGCTCCGAGGCGCTGATCCGCGCGCTCGTTGCCGAGCGCAACGGCGATACGTTGCTCGCCTTGTTCTGGACAGAGGTTCACCGGGCACTCTGCGAAGAGAAGTAGCCGCTTCTTTGCCGTTGTTTCGGTCTCGAAATTCCTTCGATATCGACGTTCGTACACCGGATGGATCGCGGCTTTATCCCGATGGCACGCAACTGCCTTTGGAGAGGCGCGCCCGGATATGGCAGTGCCGACATTTCCCAGCAGAATTGCACGCGGGACAAGGCGTTCGTTCGCCTGATCGGAACGTGCGGCACGGACGGTGAGTTCGATCATGAAGATGCCATTGGCGAAGGTCCCGGCTATGTCGTGTAAAGCAGCAAGATGACAGGTGTATCGCGCGTGCATCGCCATGGTCAGTCAGGTTAATGGCGTATGAACACGTTTTCACATTTTGTCGTCACTTAAGTTGCGTTGCCTGCTGGAAGCAAGATGGCCGAAGTCCTGGCCGACGAAATATCCAGTGTATTCGGGGTTCCTCCAGCAAATATGCTTGACGGATCGTTACCGTGAAGCGCAAAGGTGTTTGTGGAAACGATTACACAAAATGCCATTGTGCCATATTGGGAGGGGATCAGGATTGCGTGTCGTGCGCAAAATCATTTGCGTTGTGTCTCGCAAGAGCTGCTTGACGACGGCAGGACTGATCTAGCGGAATGCAGATGACAGAAAAGCGCGTGCACCTGGTCTTCAAGACCCATCTCGATATCGGTTTTACCGACCATGCCGAGAAGGTCCGGCGTCAATATCACGAGCGCTTCATCCCGCAGGCGATCGAGACCGGTGCGCATTTCCATGCCGAAAACCCCGAGGAGCCGAAGTTCATCTGGACAACGGGCGCCTGGCTGATCTGGGATCATCTGAATTCCCGTTCGCCCGCCGAAGTCGCGGCACTGGAACAGGCGATCGAACGCGGGCTCATCCGCTGGCACGGCCTGCCGTTCACCACCCATACCGAGCTGATGTCGCCGGAGCTTTTCCGAGCGGGTCTTTCGTACTCACAGGAGCTCGACCGCCGTTTCGGCAAGCAGACGATTGCGGCGAAGATGACCGACGTTCCCGGCCACACGCTCGGCATGGTGCCCTTGCTGGCCGAGGCCGGCATCCGCTTCCTGCATCTCGGCGTCAACACGGCTTCCCCGCCGCCCGAGGTGCCGGACATTTTCCGCTGGCGCGCGCCTGATGGCGCGGAAGTCGTTGTCATGTACCAGCGCTCTTATGGCGAGACCTATTTCCCGGAAGGTTTCGACGATGGGCTGAGCTTTGCGCATACGCAGGATAATATCGGTCCGCAGAGCGTGCCGCAGACGGCTGAAGCCTATCGCGACATTCACCGCATCGAGCCCGATGCCGTCATCCGCGGCGCGACACTGGAGGATTATGGTGCGATCCTCTGGGAAAAGCGTGAGCGTTTCCCGGTGCTGGAGCTGGAACTGGGCGATAGCTGGATCCATGGCAGCGCCACCGATCCGTTGAAAACGGCGAAATTTCTCGCTTTGCAGCGGCTTTATGATCGCTTTGCGGGCGAGGGGCTCAATGGGCGCAGGCTCGCCTTCGGCCGCGGGCTCGCCATGGTGGCGGAGCATACCTGCGGCGTTGATATCAAATCCTATCTGCGCGACGACAAGGCCTGGGCGAGAGCCGATTTCGAAGCCGCCCGCAAAACGGATTACCGTTTTGCCTATACCGAAGCGTCATGGGATGAGCAGCGCGGGTATGTTGACCAGGCTGTGGCCGAACTCGATGCCGACGACCAGCAGCAGGCACAGGCAGCGCTCGCGGAACTCTTTGCGCCAGCGCTCGTCGGAACTGCGAGCCGCGAGACGCAGCTCGCCATTGGCGGCTGGTCGATCGAGCTCAATGAGGTGACGGGCGATATCGCTACGCTTACATCGCCGCAAGGGCGCCGGATTGCCGGCCGCAGTGGTTCGCTGATCGCCTATCGCTACGAGAGCTACGATGCTGACGACATCAACAGGCATATGGACACCTATCTGACGCATCGGCAGGAATGGGCCGTGCTTGATCACGACAAGCCGGGGCTTGGCGCTTCGGGGGCGGCGCTTTCGACGGTTTTTGTGCCGAGCCTCGAAAGCACGGGCGATGGCGGCGTTCTCTTGTCGATGCCGGCCGAAGCAGTCGAGCGATTTGGGGCTCCAAGGCAACTGGCTCTGGAGTTTTTGCCGGATGACGGTGTGCTGCAATTGCGGCTCTCATTGCGCGACAAGCCGGCCAATCGCATGCCGGAGGCGAGCTTCCTATCGTTTATGCCTGCCGGTGCAAAGGACTGGCTCTTCAGGAAGATGGGGCTGTGGCACCCGGCCGGCAGTTTCGCCAGATCCGGGGGTGCACAGCTGCAGGCGGTCAACGCCGTCAGCGGCGAAATCGCCGATGTCGGACCTGTCGTCGTTCAGCCGCTCGACACGCCGCTGGTTGCCCCGCAGAGCTGGGATTTCATGACATTCTGCAGGGGATTGCCGGATTTTGAAGAGGGAATCCGTTTCAACCTGCATAACAACAAGTGGGGAACCAACTTCCCCATGTGGTGGGAAGGCGATTTTTCCACCCGTTTCCGACTCAGCCTGGATTAGACGGCCTGGTCATACCGCTCGCGGAAGCTTGTGGCGTTCGCCGATCTGGGCGGCAGGTTTGCGAGGTTCTGGGGCTTTCGGGCGGAATTTGACAAGAACCTCGTTGCCATCGGTCGAAGCGCGCGTCCGCTCCAGCCTGTCGCGTTCGGCAGTTGCCTGAAGCCAATGCTCAGCGTCGCGGCCATTCGGCCTTCCTTCCGCTTCCCAAATCGCGTAGGCGCGCTTGCATATCCAGTCGTGCCGGGAGGTATTGCTCATCGTTGCGTCCTTCTTGAGCCGCTGTTTGACCTCATCGAATCCACACGGCTGGCCTCCCGCCGAAGACGGTACCTGAAGCTCACCTTGTAGATGGACCCGGCAATGCGCCGGGATTTCGATGGGCGGCATGGCTTTTGGTCATGCTCGCGGTAGGAACGGTTTTCACCCGACGTGTGTTCCAGATATATTTCGTGAAATTTTGCCCTGAGATCGGGCGATCATTCGGACCGGGACCGCTCGCTGTTGGCCTCGTCGTGCTTGACGGCCCAATCCTTGCGCGGCTTCTCGCCGGGCGGCGTGCGATGAACGGTCGCGTCGTCGGAATGCGTGATATCACGCGGCTTGGCGCTGGAGACGCCGCTGTTGCGGCGGCCCTCGTCAGAACGTGCGAACTGTCCTTCGGCGTCCTTGCGGATCTTGTTCTTGCCATCGCTCGTCATGGCTATTCGCTCATGTGGTCCGGTAATACCGGCGGCCGGCGCTTGGCGGCCATCAGCAGGTCCAGCTCTATGGAAGAGGGTCCGAAGCGGGTAAAGAGGCTTTCTGCCTGTTCGTTTTTCAAGCCATATTTGGCGGCGAACTCGTGAAGGCTGTAAGGGCGACCACGCAGGGTCCGACTACGGCGTTCAGGTTGGTGAATTTCCGTCATTGCTAATCTCCCCAGGCTTTATGCCTAGGAAAAACCAGTCAGTCCGTTAAAAGTTCCGAAACCGGATTCGGTGCGGGTTTACAGAGGAAAAGAGCCCCGCATCGCATCCCGCAGCAAAAAAATGCTCTTGAGTGTGCATGAATTTCAATCGGTTAGATCCTCGCGCCGGCCGGACAGCCAGAAATGGCTTTATCACACGTGTGTTACTCTATAAAATGAATCGTGTATCCGGTCCGAAGGGAGGAGCCGAGCTGTTGTTTCCGCGTCGATCCGGGCCGGGTCTTGAGGAAGCTGGCTTAATCCATCAGAGGAGACAGACATGATGAATGCACTGCCGCCACTTCACAACGGACATGCCCCGTTTACCCTGCAACAGCTGTTCCGTGAGGCCCTCTATGCCTACGAGGAATGGGACAGCGAACTGACGGAGCCTATTGTCACCCATGAAGGCAGGGTCATTCCGATCAGCTTCGTTTTCGAAGCCATGCGGGAATGCACTGATATCGTCCCGGCCAATATCGTCGGCGCCGTTACCGAACGGCTGACCAAGCCGTGGGAAGGCGAGGGGCCGCTGGACCAGATGACTTTCTCTACGGCGGCGCGCGTGATGCGCGTTCTGGTGCGCAAGCGCCTTCTTGCCAATGGCACGCCTGATATCGTCGCGCTGTCGACGCGCGGATCCGAAGCGGAACCCCGCGATTAGGCATTCGGGATCGCGGCACTGGCCGCGATCCTGTTTCCCGCAGGGAACCCAGCTCATTTCCAGCCGTTGAAACAGGCAGAAAAGGAATGAGCACCATGTTGAGATCCATTCTTCACGAAATCATGGGAACAGGCGTTCACGAGGCCGGTCTGCCGCGGTCGCTGGAACAGTTCCTCGGCCAAAAGAACGTGCTGATCGTCTTCGCAGATGCAGAGGACGACAGGCCGATCATTCAGGACGAATTGCTGCGCAAATCACAGATGCGGCTCATCGAAGAAGATATCGAAGTTTTCACGATTGCCGGCGGCGGCGCATTTTCTCTGTTCGAGGACGGACATGATCTCGATGCCGACGATGTGCGCGATGAGCTGCAGGGGCCACTCAGCGGTGAATTCGGGCTGGTGCTTGTCGGCACTGACGGCAAAGTGAAGCTGCGTTCCAGCGAGCCGATGAGCGTGGAGGATATCAGCCGCGCCGCCGATATCCCTTCGCCGAACCATTAGAGTTCGAATGCTTCCTTGAGGCCGAGGCTCTTGCGTTCGCGCAGGTCGAGGTCGGCCTCGATATGGGCGATGTGGTGGAGCATCAGATGGCAGGCTCGATCGAGTTCCCTGCTTTCGATCGCCTCGATAATGTCCCCATGTTCGGAATGGCCACAGCTCGAAACGGTCGATTGCCCATAAAGCGCGATCACAAGCGATGAACGGGCGACAAGTTCTTCCATGAAGCGCTGCATGATCGCATTGCCCGATATGACTGCAAGCGTCAGGTGGAAATCGCCCGATGCCTTGATCTCGGCCCGCCTTGCCGTCTGGCCGCGCTCGCTCATCAGCCGGCCCTCTTCCAAAAGCAATTGCTTCAGGTGCTGGATATCCGATGTCGTGATGCGGGCGGCGGCTTCGCGAAGGATGCCGGGCTCGACCAGGCGGCGGGCGGCAAATATCTGCCGGGCTTCATCGGGAGAGGGATAGGCGACGAAGGCGCCACGGTTTTTCTCGACGCTGACGAGACCTTCGTAGGACAGCGCCTGCAAGGCGGCGCGTGCCAGCGTGCGGCTGACACTGAAGAGATTGCCGACATCGCTTTCCGACAGTTTCGTTCCGGGTGACAGGCGCCTCTCGACGATAGCTTCCCTGATTGCATCGCGAATCTGCGGGACGCCCGTTTCCTGAGGGTCGTCTTGGCTTATGGCGCTGGCGGCGGATTTCATGAAATCGGTTTCCTTGATGGCAGCAAATTATAGCTGCCTTCGTCTCAAAAGTTAAATGAATTTGTACGCACTGCATCGGCCAAATCGTATACGATTTTCTGCACGAATTGAGGACGAAAGCCCATTTTGTGTGCAGTGCGAAAAGTGCGAGAAATTTCGCCAGTCCAGATGAAGCTATTAAAAATTCTTGGTTTGCAAGGGTTTAAGATACGCCCACCAAACTGGCACGGCAGATGCATTGTCTTTCTCGAACAGGGGAAGACACGATGTCGAAAGCGGCAGAGATCGATATAGCATCCGTTTCCAAGGTCTATGGCGCGACCACGGCGGTCCATGCCATCAGCCTGAAAATCCCGGCTGGCTCCTATTGCTGCTTCTTGGGGCCGTCCGGCTGCGGCAAGACCTCGACGCTGCGCATGATCGCCGGTCACGAGACGATTTCATCGGGCGATATCCGCCTCGGCAACGTCGTCGTCACCGATTTCCCACCGGCCAAGCGGGGCACGGCGATGATGTTCCAGTCCTATGCATTGTTTCCGCATCTCGACCTCGTCGACAACGTCGCCTTCAGCCTGAAGATGAAGGGTGTCGACAAGGACGAGCGCCGTGCGAAGGCGCTGGACATGCTGAAGCTGATGCAGATGGAGGCCTACGCCAGCAGGCGGCCGGCACAGCTTTCTGGCGGCCAGCAGCAGCGTGTCGCCCTGGCCCGCGCACTGATTACCGATCCGGAGGCACTGCTGCTCGACGAGCCGCTCTCCGCACTAGACCCATTCCTGAAGATCCGCATGCGCGCAGAGCTGAAGAAGCTGCAGAAGACGCTCGGCATTACCTTCGTACATGTGACGCACAGCCAGGAAGAGGCGATGGCGCTCGCCGACATCATCGTGATCATGAATGACGGGAAGATCGAGCAGGCCGCGTCTCCGCGGCAGGTGTTCGAAAAGCCGGCAACCGCCTTCGTCGCCCGCTTCATGGGCGATCACAATGTGCTCTCCGGTCGGGTCACTTCGAGCGAGAACGGCGTGATCGTGATGACTGTGCCGAAAGGGCAGAGTTTTTCCGTACGCGGGACGGGCAGGGAGGTCGGCGAAGCCGTCGATATCGGCATCCGCACCGACCGCGTGCGCCTTCAGGTGGCGACCGAATGGACCCTCGGCTTCAACGGCATCGTCTCCAACATCGAATATCGCGGCTCCTCGGTGAAGATCACCGTTTTGGGGGCTGGCAGCGACGATTTCACCGTCATCGCAAGCGACAGCGATTACTTCGCAAAGCCGGTTTCGGTCGGCGATGCGGTGGCTCTGAGTTGGGCCCTGGAGGATGCCGTCCTCCTTGGCCGCGTTTCCGCATGACCTTCAATATCAAGAAAAGGGGAACTGCCATGACGACTGAAACGAAAACCACCAAGGCGGAAAAGGGAATTTCCCGACGCTCGCTTCTGAAGACGGGTGCCGCCGCCGTCGGCGCCATCGCCGGCTCGGGTGCCATCACCGGCTTCCCGACGATCTGGGCGCAGTCCAACATCACGCTTCGCCAGTTCGGCACCGGCGTTTCGAACATCAATGCGATTGCCGAGAAGTGCAAGCAGGACCTCGGCATCACGCTCGAGATGACCGCGACCGATTCCGATGCCGCCGCCCAGCGTGCCGTCACCCAGCCCGACAGCTACGATATTGCCGATATCGAATACTGGATCTGCAAGAAGGTGTTCCCGACCGGCGTTCTTCAGCCGATGGACGTCAAGAAGCTCAAATATTTCGACAAGGTCGTGCCGATCTTCACGAGTGGCAAGCTGAAGGCGGACAGCACGATCGCGCAGGGCACGGCGCCGCACACGGTCGGCTTCGTCGAGGCGCAGGACTCCAAGAAGTTCGCCAAGGAGCAGACCCAGTGGTTCACGATGATGCCGACGATCTACAATGCCGATACGCTCGGCATTCGTCCTGATCTGACCGGCCGCGACATCACCTCCTGGGCCGATATTCTCGATCCGGCCTACAAGGGCAAGACGGCGATCATCAACGTGCCGTCGATCGGCATCATGGATGCGGCGATGATCGCCGAAGCCTCCGGCAAGATCAAATATGCCGACAAGGGCAACATGACCAAGGAAGAGATCGACAAGACGATCGAATTCCTGATCAAGACCAAGGGCGACGGCCAGTTCCGCGCCTTCTGGAAGAGCTTCGACGAGTCGGTCAACCTGATGGCCTCGGGCGAAGTGGTCATCCAGTCCATGTGGTCGCCGGCCGTTGCCGCCGTCCGCTCCAAGGGCATTGCGTGCCGCTTCCAGCCGCTCAAGGAAGGTTATCGCGCATGGGGCGGTGGTCTTGGCCTTGCCGCGCATCTGAAGGGTGCGCAGCTCGATGCAGCCTATGAATATATCAACTGGTACACGTCCGGCTGGGTCGGCGCCTATCTCAACCGCCAGGGCTATTACTCGGCCTGCCTTGAAACCGCCAAGGGTTTCATGACCGCCGACGAGTGGGGCTACTGGATGGAAGGCAAGGCAGCGCAGGGCGATATCCTCTCGCCCGAAGGCAAGGTCATGGAGAAGGCCGGCTCTGTACGCGACGGCGGTTCCTTCGAAGACCGTATCGGCCATATCGCCTGCTGGAACTCCGTCATGGACGAAGACCGCTACATGGTCCGCCGCTGGAACGAGTTCATCGCGGCTTAAATATCTGCGGCTTTCCCTCCCTAACCCTCCCCGCAAGGGGAGGGAACTTGTCGAGGGCGCGGCACCGTTCTCCCTCCCCATTGTGGGGAGGGTTAGGGAGAGGTCTTTGATGACCTCTCCTTTCTCACCTCGATGAAGGAAAGGACCAGGCATGGCCACGATCGCTTCAGAGCAGACGATACCGGCAGCGGAGACGCCCAAACGCGCATTCCGGCTTGCGCCATGGGCGATCTCCTATCTGCAGGCCATGCCGCTGATCGCCATTCTAGGCTTCTTCTTCATCCTGCCGATTCTGATGATCGCGGTCGTCAGTTTCTGGGACTATGATTTCGCCGGCATCTATCCCGACTTCCTGACGATGAACTATACCGACACGCTCGGTTCATGGGTGACGTGGAAGACCTATCTCAATACGTTGAAATTCACCGTCATCGTCTGGGCGCTGACGCTCTTCATCGGCTTCTGGGTCGCCTATTTCCTGGCCTTTCATATCCGCAAGACCTCGACGCAGATGATCCTTTTCCTCGTCTGCACCGTGCCCTTCATGACGTCGAACATCATCCGCATGATCTCGTGGATCCCGGTGCTCGGGCGCAACGGGCTCGTCAATTCGGCGCTGGTGGACATGGGCATCGTGCCGCAGCCGGTGGAATGGCTGCTCTATTCGGATTTCGCCGTGGTGCTCGCCATGGTGCATCTCTACACGCTCTTCATGGTCACGCCGATCTTCAACACGCTGATGCGCATCGACCGTTCGCTGTTCGAAGCGGCACGCGATGCCGGGGCCTCCGGCTGGCAAGTCCTGTGGAACGTGGTGATCCCGCTTGCCAAGCCTGGCATGGCGATCGGCACGATCTTCGTCGTCACGCTTGTGATGGCCGATTTCTCGACCGTGCAGGTCATGTCCGGCGGGCAGAGCGCCTCGGTGGCGCTGATGATGAAGAACCAGATGTCGCTGCTGCAATATCCGGCCGCTGCCGCCAATGCCGTCGTCTTGCTGGTGGTGGTGCTGATGATGGTCGCGGCGATCCTGCGTGTCGTCGATATCCGCAAGGAGCTTTAGAATGTACCGCGAAAAACGCTCCCTCGAATTCTATGTGCTCGCCATCTTCTTCGCCGTCTTCGTTCTCTTTCTCTACGGGCCGCTCTCGGCGATCGTCATTCTCTCCTTCCAGGGGCCGGATGGTGGCCTGACCTTTCCGTTGAACGGCGTCTCGACGCATTGGTTCTTCAATCTCTTCGAGAAGCAGGCGGTCGGCGATTTCGGCGCGTCCTTCCAGCGTTCGTTCATTCTTGGCCTGATGGTGATGATTGTGACCGTCGTCGTCTCGCTGATGGCGGGCCTTGCCTTCCGCCGGCGCTTCCGCGGCTCGTCGGTGCTGTTTTATGCGACGGTCGCGAGCCTCGTCGTGCCGTCGATCATCATCTCGCTCGGCATCGGCGTGGTCTTCCAGCAGGGCGGCTTGCGACCTGCCTGGTATTCCTCAGCCTTCGGCGCGCATCTGACCTGGACGCTGCCCTTCGGCGTGCTGATCATGTTTGCCGTCTTCAACCGCTTCTCGCCGGCGTACGAGGAGGCCGCGCGCGATCTCGGCGCGACGTCGTGGCAAACCTTCCGCCATGTCGTTCTGCCGATGATCGCTCCAAGTCTCATCGGCGTCGGTCTGTTCGGCTTCACACTCTCCTATGACGAATTCGCCCGCACGCTGATGACATCAGGCACCTACAATACGCTGCCGCTCGAAATCTACGGCATGACCACCAACGTCACGACGCCGGTGCTCTATGCGCTCGGCACGGTCACGACGCTCTTCTCCTTCACCATCATTCTCGTCGCGCTCGGCATCATGACGATGCTCGGCCGGCGGCAGGCAAAGACACGCTGACATGCGCATATTGATCGTCAATCCCAACACGACCGCTTCCATGACCGAGAAGGCGGCAACCGCCGCCCGTGCGGTCGCCGCCGCCGGCACCGAGATCATCGCCGCCACCTCGCGCATGGGGCCGGTCTCGATCGAGGGGCACTACGACGGCGCGCTCGCCATCCCCGGACTGCTGACGGAGATGAAGGAGCGGCAGGACGCCGGTTACGATGCGGCGATCGTCGCCTGCTTCGACGATACCGGGCTTGATGCGGCACGCACCTTCGCTGACGTGCCCGTTCTCGGGCTCTGCGAATCCGCTGTCGCTACAGCGGGTTTCCTCGCCCAACGCTTTACGGTGGTGACGACGCTGGAACGGTCCCGGGTGCTGATCGACAATCTCGTGCGCCGGTATGGCATGGGCGATCGTGCGAAGGTGAGGGCATCGGATATTCCGGTGCTGGAGCTGGAAGATGCTGCATCTGGCGCGATCGGCAGGCTGAAAGCGGAAATCGAACGGGCGCTTTCGGAAGATGGAGCGGAGGCGATCGTGCTCGGTTGCGCCGGTATGACGGATCTGGCGCGCGAACTGCAGGATGTCTACGGGGTGCCTGTCATCGATGGGGTTGCCGCTGCCGTGAAGCAGGCGGAAGCGCTGGTTTCGCTCGGTCTTTCGACCAGCAAACGCGGCTCCTATGCCTCGCCGCTGCCGAAACATTTCACGGGCGCGATGAGCGGTTTTGCGCCGATCCAGGCGGCCGGCTGAACATAAGGCGAAAACTCTTGATGGTGCATAGCGCCAAGTTTTGACTTTACTTTTTCCCCTCGCGTGAGAATTGTCGCAGCCGATTATCACGTTAGAGGAGAGCCGTGCCATGTCGATCGACGAGGATCTGATCCGTATTGCGGAACAGGAAAAGGCGTTGAGCTTCGATGCCTTCGATCTGACGACTGCATGGCAGCTCGGCAAGCTCTTGCAGGAGCTTGCCACCGAACGCGGGCTCGGCATCGCGATCGATATCACGCTGCATTCCATGCCGGTCTTCTACGCGGCCCTGCCGGGCGTGACACCTGACAACGTCAATTGGGTGCGCCGCAAGCGCAACATGGTGTTCCGCTATTTCCGCAGCAGCTACGCTTCCGGCCTCAAGCTGCAGAAGGAAGGCAAGACGGTCGAGGACAACGGTCTTTCCGGCACCGACTACGCGCCACATGGCGGCAGTTTCCCGATCAACGTCAGAGGCACTGGCTGCATCGGCGCCGTCACCGTCTCGGGCCTGCCGCAGCGGGACGATCACAACCTCGCGGTCGAAGCCTTGGCGCTGATTCTGGCGAAGGATCTCGATACGCTGCGGCTGGCGTGAATTCTGCCGCATTTCTGACAAATAAAAGCCACGAAAAGCACAAGATCGCGATCCGTTCCCGGTGACTGACGTATTTCGTGACGATAAGGTGCGCCCGGATTTGTAAGTTATTGCCGGGACGCCATGTTACGTTTGCTCTTTGCCTTTGCTGCCATTGGTTTCAGCCTTTTCCTCGCCTCCTGCAATACGCTCTCGAAGGAAGAATGCGTCGCCGCTGACTGGCGGGTGATCGGTGAATCCGACGGCGCTGCCGGATACGAGCCGCAGGAGCGTTTTGCCGCGCATGCCAAGTCCTGCGAGCGGGTGAAGATCGTACCCGACCAGACCATCTGGTATCAGGGCTATCAGGCAGGTCTTGTGCGCTATTGCACGCCGATGAGCGGGCTGATGCACGGGCAGGCGGGTCACGGCTATTCCAATGTCTGCCCGCCAGAGACAGCGCCCGGTTTTCTGCGTGGCTACACGCTCGGCAACCGCCAGAATTCACAGCAGTCGCGGCTGAGTTCGCTTCAGAGCGACTACGGATCGAAGGAAGCAGAGATCGACGACCTGTCGCGCAAGCTCAAGGATGCGCCGGATGCAGACCGGCGCGATATCCGCCGTCGAATGGACGATCTCGAAGACGATATGCGCCGCATCCGCAGGGAGCAGCGTGATGTTCAGGACGAACTCGACGATACCAGCGCGGAAGTGCAGTGGTTCCAGCAGAATCCGAACGCAGCGCCGCCTGCCATGCCTGGCTACTGAGGCTTTCGCCTCAGAGCTTGCCGCCGGCTTCGCCAATGCCCTTGGTCAGGCTCCCCGTTGCCGGGAAGAGCGGGATGAGGCAGGCCTGCAGGGCGTGGTAGATGTCGCCCTTGCCGGGGAAGAGCGAGTGTGAGGGAACGAGGTCTTCCGTCAGTTCCTCGTGCCAGCCGCCATGCTCATGGTCGATGAAGCTGCGCTCGATCACATTCCAGATCTTGCGGTAGCATTCTTCATGATAATCGCTCGGCAGGTGCTCGTTGAGGAAGTGCGCGGCGGCAGCACCCTCGCAGGCCGGCCACCAGAGCTTGTTGCGCTTGGCCGGCTTGTCGGCCCAGTCGAGCGTATAGAAGAAGCCGCCCTTGTCGTTGTCCCAGCCAAGCACCATTGACTGCTCGAAGAGGGCTTTTGCCGCATCCGGCATCCAGTCGATCTTCTTGCCGCCGAGCGCCCAGAGCTGCAGGATGAGGCGGGTCCATTCCAGCCAGTGGCCGGGCGTCGTGCCGGCCGGGCGGAACATTTCGTTCGGATGATAGTAATCCTTATCGAGGTTCCATTCGGTATCGAAATGCTCGGCAACACGCCAGTCGACGGAACCGGCCGAACGGCGGATGACGAGATCGGCGATGCTTTCGGCCTTGGTGAGGTAATCGCGGTCGCCTGTCGCCTCGAAGGCGGCCATCAGCGCTTCGGTCAGATGCATGTTGGAATTCTGGCCGCGATAGGTGCCGCCATCGAGAGGCTGCCAGTCGGCGGTGAACTCTTCGGCGATAGCGCCGTGCCTGGTTTCCCAGAACTTCGTGTTCAGGACCTCGGTAATATCGGTGAGCATGCCATCGGCGAGCGGATGGCCGATCGTCTTTGCCGAAGAGGCGGCGAGAAGGACGAAAGCGTGGCCGTAGCCCTGCTTGTTGGAATCGACGGGACCGTTGTTGTCCAGCGACCAGAAGTAACCGCCGTTCTTGCGGTCACGATGCTGGTCCCAGATGTAGTTCATGCCGTGATCGACGACATCTGCGGCACCGGGGCGGCCGAGAAGCGTCCCGATCGAGAAGCAGTGCACGGCGCGCGAGGCAATATGGAGTGGCCGTACCTGGCCTTCGGCATTGAGCGGCTTGCCGGCGTCGTCGAGGTCGTAGAAGCCGCCTTTGGGATTGATGGAATTGTGCTGGAAGAAATCGAAGAGACCGTTGGCCTGCGCAAGCAGCCAGCCTCGGTGGTAGGCGCGGGTAGACCAGTTGCCGAGTGCAGGTGCCATGATACTCCTCCGAATTCGTGCACAATGCCTTTAGGAAAACGCCTATATAGAGGTCGTGCGAGTCTGTCATCCGCCAAGGCTCGTAATGTCCCTAAAGCAACAGGCATATGTTGACATAAAGATATCTTTATGTGATTGGTCGTTTTAGATCTTGTAATATCAAGGAGCCTTCCCGTGTTCGATAATCTCTTTGGCCCCGAAGGGGGCAAACGTGATGGCAGTGAAGTATTCGCGGCGCTGAAGAAGGCCGCCAGCGAACGCATTCTCGTCCTTGACGGTGCCATGGGCACGCAGATCCAGGGTTTGGGCTTCGATGAAGACCATTTCCGCGGTTCGCGTTTCATCGGCTGTGCCTGCCATCAGAAGGGCAATAATGACCTGCTGATCCTGTCGCAGCCGGACGCCATTGAAGAAATCCATTACAAATACGCCAAGGCCGGCGCCGATATCCTTGAGACCAACACCTTCTCCTCGACCCGCATCGCGCAGGCTGATTATGCGATGGAAGGCGAGGTCTATGCGCTGAACAAGGAAGGCGCCGAGATCGTGCGCCGCGCCGCGCAACGTGCAGAGCGCGAGGATGGCAGGCGCCGTTTTGTCGCCGGCGCTATCGGCCCGACGAACCGCACGGCGTCCATCTCGCCTGACGTCAACAATCCTGGTTTCCGCGCCGTCACCTTTGACGATCTGCGTGATGCCTATGCCGAGCAGATCGATGGCCTGATCGATGGCGGCGCCGATATCATCCTGATCGAGACGATCTTCGACACGCTGAACGCCAAGGCTGCGATCTTTGCCTGCGAAGAGCGTTTCGAGGCCAAGGGCATTCGTTTGCCGGTCATGATCTCCGGTACGATCACCGACCTTTCGGGTCGTACGCTTTCGGGCCAGACGCCGACTGCATTCTGGAATTCCGTGCGCCACGCCAATCCCTTTACGATCGGCCTCAACTGCGCGCTCGGTGCCAATGCGATGCGCCCGCATCTGCAGGAGCTTTCTGGCGTTGCCGACACGTTTGTCTGCGCCTATCCGAATGCCGGCCTGCCGAACGAATTCGGACAGTATGACGAGACGCCGGAACTGATGGCTGCGCAGATCGACAGCTTCGCCCGCGAAGGCCTCGTCAATATCGTCGGCGGCTGCTGCGGCTCGACGCCCGAACATATCCGCGTCATCGCCGAGACGGTGGCCAAGTACAAGCCGCGGCCGATCCCTGAGCATCGCCCCTTCATGTCGCTGTCGGGCCTCGAGCCCTTCGAGCTGACCAAGGACATTCCTTTCGTCAATGTCGGCGAGCGCACCAACGTCACCGGTTCGGCCAAGTTCCGCAAGCTGATCACCAATGCCGATTTCACGGCAGCGCTCGATGTCGCCCGCGACCAGGTCGAGAACGGCGCGCAGGTGATCGACATCAATATGGACGAAGGCCTGATCGATTCCGAAAAGGCGATGGTCGAGTTCCTGAACCTGATCGCCGCCGAGCCTGACATCGCCCGCGTGCCTGTGATGATCGACTCGTCGAAGTTCTCGATCATCGAATCCGGCCTGAAGCGTGTGCAGGGCAAGGCGATCGTCAACTCGATCTCGCTCAAGGAAGGCGAGGAGAATTTCCTCGCCCAGGCGCGCCTCCTGCACAATTACGGCGCTGCCGTCGTCGTCATGGCCTTCGACGAGACAGGGCAGGCCGATAGCTACCAGCGCAAGGTGGATATCTGCACGCGCGCCTACAAGCTGCTCACCGAGAAAGTCGGTTTCCCGCCCGAGGACATCATCTTCGACCCGAACATCTTCGCTGTCGCGACCGGTATCGAAGAACACAATAATTACGGCGTCGACTTCATCGAGGCGACGCGCACGATCCGCAAGACCATGCCGCTCGTCCATATCTCGGGTGGTGTGTCGAACCTGTCCTTCTCCTTCCGCGGCAACGAACCGGTGCGCGAGGCGATGCATGCCGTGTTCCTCTACCACGCCATCCAGGCGGGCATGGACATGGGCATCGTCAATGCCGGCCAGCTTGCCGTTTATGACCAGATCGATCCGGAATTGCGCGAGGCCTGCGAAGACGTGGTGCTGAACCGCCGTCCCGACGGAACCGAGCGGCTGCTGGAAGTGGCCGAGCGATTCCGCGGTGCCGCCGGCAAGGAAGGCAAGGTTCAGGATCTCTCCTGGCGCGAATGGAGCGTTGCGAAGCGCCTCGAACATGCCCTGGTCAACGGCATCACCGAATATATCGAGGCCGATACCGAGGAAGCCCGCCAGCAGGCGGCGCGTCCGCTGCACGTCATCGAAGGGCCGCTGATGGCCGGCATGAACGTCGTCGGCGATCTCTTCGGCTCGGGCAAGATGTTCCTGCCGCAGGTGGTCAAGTCCGCCCGCGTCATGAAGCAGGCCGTTGCCGTTCTCCTTCCCTATATGGAAGAGGAGAAGCGGTTGAATGGCGGCGAGGAGCGCAAGTCCGCCGGCAAGATCCTGATGGCGACCGTCAAGGGCGATGTGCACGATATTGGCAAGAACATCGTCGGCGTCGTGCTCGCCTGCAACAATTACGAGATCATCGACCTCGGCGTCATGGTGCCGGCGACGAAGATCCTGGAGACCGCCATCGCCGAGAAGGTCGATGTGATCGGCCTGTCGGGCCTGATCACGCCTTCGCTTGACGAGATGGTGCATGTGGCTGCTGAAATGGAGCGGGAGGGCTTCGATATCCCGCTGCTGATCGGCGGGGCCACGACCAGTCGTGTGCATACCGCCGTCAAGATCCATCCGGGCTACAACAAGGGCCAGTCCATTTACGTGACGGATGCCAGCCGTGCTGTCGGCGTCGTGTCCTCGCTGCTGTCGCCGGACGCCCGTCAGGGCTATATCGACGATATCAGGGCCGAATATGCCAAGGTCGCCGCGGCCCATGCGCGCAGCGAAGCCGAGAAGGTGCGTCTGCCGCTCACACGTGCCCGCGAGAACGCACAGAAGGTCGACTGGGCGGCCTACAAGCCAACCAGGCCGAGCTTCCTCGGAACCAAGGTATTCGAAGATTACGATCTGGCCGACCTTGCCAAGTACATTGACTGGACGCCGTTCTTCCAGACCTGGGAGTTGCGCGGCCGCTACCCGGCGATCCTCGAAGACGAGAAGCAGGGCGAAGCAGCCCGCGCACTCTGGGCCGACGCACAGGCGATGCTGAAGAAGATCATCGACGAGAAGTGGTTCCGCCCGCGCGCCGTCATCGGCTTCTGGCCGGCGGGTACCGTTGGCGACGATATCCGCCTATTCAAGGACGATGCGCGCAAGGAGGAGTTGGCGACGTTCTACACGCTGCGCCAGCAGCTTTCGAAACGCGATGGCCGTCCGAACGTGGCGTTGTCGGACTTCGTCGCGCCCGTGGACAGCGGCGTGCAGGACTATGTCGGCGGCTTCGTAGTAACGGCGGGCTTCGAGGAGATCGCCATTGCCGAACGTTTCGAGCGTTCGAACGACGACTATTCCTCGATCCTCGTAAAGGCGCTTGCCGACCGCTTCGCCGAAGCTTTCGCCGAATGCATGCATGAGCGCGTGCGCCGCGAATATTGGGGTTACGCCAAGGACGAGCATCTCTCCAACGAGGACCTGATTACCGAGGCCTATGCCGGTATCCGTCCGGCGCCCGGTTATCCGGCCCAGCCCGATCACACCGAGAAGAAGACCTTGTTCGGTCTTCTCGATGCGGAGAACACTGCCGGCGTGAAGCTGACCGAGAGCTATGCGATGTGGCCCGGCTCCTCAGTATCCGGCATCTATATCGGCCACCCGGACTCCTACTATTTCGGTGTCGCCAAGGTGGAGCGCGATCAGGTCGAAGACTATGCCAAGCGCAAGGGAATGGATGTCACCGAGGTCGAGCGCTGGCTCGGACCGGTGCTCAACTACGTGCCGCGCAAGACTGCTGAAGAGATCGAAGACGCTGCCTGATTGCGGAGTCTTTTCCGTCGCTTGAGGCGGCGCGCTCAGTCGTTGATTCAATGAACGATGAAGCCGGGAAGTGATTCACTTTCCGGCTTCATCTTTTTGAATTGGAAGAAAAATCAGGTCGCGCCGATCGTCAACTCGGCGACGAAGTCATAGGCGTCGCCGCGATAGAGCGAGCGAGTGAATTCCACCGCGCGGCCAGAGCCGAGATAGGAAATACGCTCGATGGAAAGCCCGGCCTGGCCGACGGGTACGCCGAGCAGTTGAGCGTCGGCTTCCTTCATGTTGGTCGCAGATATGCGCTGGACGGCGCGGACGGGGCGCACGCCGAGCCGCTCCAGCTCGGCATAGAGCGAATTGGTGACAGCAGAGGGATCAGGCAGGAATTCGCCCGATACGCTTGCATGTTCGATCGCCAGAGGCTGGTCGTCGGCGATGCGCAGGCGCGACAGGCGTGAAACCTTGATGTCCGTGCCGAGGCCGAGGATCATCATCTCGTCGGGCGATGGTGTGTGCACGCCCTTGTGCAGCCATTCGGAGCGGGCGGTCATGCCGCGCCGGGCCATGTCTTCCGTAAAGGAGGTGAGCTGGGACAGGCGCTGTTCGACCCTGGACACCGGCTTAGCGACGAAGGTGCCGGAGCCGTGACGGCGCACGAGCAGGCCGTCGGCTACCAGTTCGTCGATCGCCTTGCGCACGGTCACGCGGCTGACGGCCGCAAATTCGGCAATGTCGCGTTCCGGGGGCAGGGCATCGCCATGGGCGAGCGTGCCGGTGCGGACGGCCTCTTCCAGAGTACGGCGGAGCTTTACATAGAGGGGGCCAGTGCCGCCGGCCTGCAGGCGCTCGGGAGACAGAATGGAGGCGAGATCATCGGTCATGCCACACCTCCCTGCCGGTCGTTCATCAGTTTGACGGCGAGATCGACCGCACCCTGCAGCGCATCGGCTTTCGGCTCTGCCAGCAACGTCTTGTGCCGATCCGCGAGCCAGGGATGGTAGGGTCTGGCAAGGCCGCCGAGCAGGCAGATCGTCGGGCATTCGGGCCATGAGAGCGCGTCGAGGCTCGCATCGATCGCATCTGCCGCCTCCCTGACGATTTCAATTGCGATCGCATCACCGGCCTCTGCAGCCTCGAATACTGTCGGTGCATATCGTGCGAAATCCCGGGGGCGGGCGGTATGGGCGAATTCGACGACCCGCTCGGGATCATTGCCATATTCGGCCATGATCTTTTCCGTCAGAGGTGAGGTGGGGCGAACCTTGTCATAGGCAAGCAGGGTCCTTTCCAGAAGGTCGCGGCCGAGGCGTGCGCCGCTCGCCTGATCGCCAACAATCGAACCCCAGCCGCCGATGCCGTGCAGCTTGCCCTCTCGGCGCGCATTGTAGACGGAGCCGGTTCCGACGGCGCCGACTATGCCGTCGGCATCGCCGAGTGCCCCTTGCAACGATATCAGCGCATCGGTGACAACCCGACCGTCATCAAAGGGCAAGGCCCTTTCGATGCGCTTGCCGTAATCGCCGACATTGGCGCCGGCAACACCTACGACTGCGGAGATTGTGGAAGCGGTTTCATCCCCAAATCCGGCGTCACGCAGCGCCTGGCGCGCGGATTCGACGATATTGACGAGAGAGTTTTCCAGATCGGAAAGGATGTTGGCAGGGCCAGCCTTGCCGAGGCCTATGACATTGCCCATTCTGTCCGCAACTGCTGCCCGGCAGCTTGTTCCGCCACCATCTATGCCGATTGCAAGTTCCGTCATCGGACCTCCGGTTAAGCCGTTCCCTTATGTTTTCTTATACAATACCAAAAAAATACCATTTACCAAGCGGAAATGACCGTGAATTATGCCGTTTTTATCTTATTGATTTCAAACGATAAAAATTTTTAATGAATTTTCTCGGGTTCAGAAGTTAATTTTGGCTGGACAATTGGTATTTTTTTGGCCTTAATTCCGGAAAAGGGAACAGCGTATCGAGGCATGTGAAAACCGGCAAAGAAAAACAGCGTCGGCCATGTTTCGAGAAAGGTGCAGACGGTGATCGCAGGAGCCGGAATGGCTCGCGGAGGCGTGCGGTATCTTTCCAAGTTTTCGCTTATTTCAAGCGCCCGGTTCAGCGTATCGGGAGGGCGCACCGTTCGGCCGGAGGCTAGCGTCCTTCGTGTCGGCAGAGCTTCAGGGCCGCCAGTCTTGGCGGCTCTAAAAGGGGCGTTGGGTGTTTCCTCAGGCACGCCAACCGCTTGTTTCAGACCGAAAACAGCGCCTAGCGGCGCGTAAAACAGGAGAGGGAAATGAAAAACACTGCTCTGAAAAGTTTGCTGCTTGCCTCCAGCCTGCTGTCGTCAGCCGGCCTCGTTCATGCCGCCGACGTGACGCTCACCGTCGAAAGCTGGCGTAACGACGACCTGCAGATCTGGCAGGAAAAGATCATCCCGGCTTTCGAAGCCAAGAACCCGGGCATCAAGATCGTCTTCTCGCCGACCGCCCCGACTGAATACAACGCTTCGCTGAATGCCAAGCTCGATGCCGGCTCTGCAGGCGACATCATCACCTGCCGTCCGTTCGACGCATCGCTCGAACTCTTCAACAAGAAGCAGCTCGTCGATCTCACCAGCCTTTCCGGCATGGAAAACTTCTCGCCGGTCGCCAAGGCTGCATGGTCTACGGACGACGGCAAGTCGACCTTCTGCGTGCCGATGGCTTCGGTCATCCACGGCTTCATCTACAACAAGGATGCCTTCGACAAGCTCGGCATCGCTATTCCGAAGACGGAAGACGAGTTCTTCGCAGCCCTCGACAAGATCAAGGCTGACGGCACCTACATCCCGCTCGCCATGGGCACGAAGGATCTTTGGGAAGCCGCAACCATGGGCTACCAGAACATCGGCCCGAACTACTGGAAGGGTGAAGAGGGCCGCGAAGCCCTGATCTCTGGCAAGCAGAAGCTCACCGACGCCGACTGGGTCAAGCCTTATGAAGAGCTTGCCAAGTGGAAGCCCTATCTCGGCGACGGTTTCGAAGCCCAGACCTACTCGGACAGCCAGAACCTCTTCACGCTCGGCCGCGCCGCCATCTACCCGGCCGGTTCGTGGGAAATCGCGCTGTTCAACACGCAGGCTCAGTTCAAGATGGGCGCCTTCCCGCCGCCGGTTCCGAAGGCTGGCGACCAGGGCTACATCTCCGACCATCCGGATATCGGCGTTGCCCTGAATGCCAAGAGCACGCACCAGGAAGAAGCCAAGAAGTTCCTCACCTGGGTCGCTTCGCCTGAGTTTGCCGACATCTACGCAAACTCCCTGCCGGGCTTCTTCAGCCTGAACTCCAACCCGGTCAAGATGAGCGATCCGCTCGCTCAGGAATTCGTTTCCTGGCGCGGCCCGTACAAGTCGACCGTCCGCTCGACCTATCAGATCCTGTCGCGCGGTACGCCGAACCTCGAAAACGAGACCTGGGTTGAATCGGCCAACGTCATCAACGGCACGGACACTCCGGCCGTCGCTGCCGAAAAGCTCCAAAAGGGCCTCGACAGCTGGTACAAGCCGGGCAAGTAAGGTTTTGAAGGTGAGGGGCGGCCTGTTGGACCGCCCCTTATCGGCCTGCCGGCCATCTTGTCCCGCGAGGGGCAAGAGACTCGCAGCCGCCTCCTGGCCCGTGGTTTTCAGGTATGGGCATGGTCCGACTCTCCGAAGAAGGAGAGGGGAATGAGGGGCAAGATTTCCACCTGCGCTGCGCCTGATGGTCCAGCCAATAAAAACAGGCAAAAGCCATGAGCGAAGCCGACACCGCAGTCGACGTGATCCCGATCAAGCGTCCCATTCGCTGGCATATCGGAATCTTCCTTCTTCCGGCCTTCATCGTCTATACGGCGATCATGATCCTGCCGCTGATCGAAACGCTCCGACTTTCCTTCTACAATACGGTCGATGGCGCACCGGCCTTCGTTGGCTTTGCCAACTACAAGGTTCTCTTCGGCGATGCCCGCTGGGTGCATGACTTCTGGAATGCGCTGCGCAACAACGTGATCTTCTTCATCATCCATATGTGCGTGCAGAACCCGATCGGGATTGCACTTGCCGCACTTCTGTCGACGCCCCGGCTTCGCTTCGTTGCCTTCTACCGCACTGCTATCTTCCTGCCGACGCTGCTCTCCTTCGTCATTGTCGGCTTCATCTGGAAGCTGATCCTGTCGCCGATCTGGGGTGTCGCACCCTGGCTGATGAGCCTCGTCGGCCTCAAGTGGGCCTTCGCTCCCTGGCTCGGCCAGTCCGGCCCGGCGCTGATCGCGGTGTCGCTGATCTCGAACTGGCAATATATCGGCATCCCGATGATGCTGATCTATGCGGCACTTCTGAGCATTCCCGAGGAAGTGATCGAGGCTGCCGAATGCGACGGCATTACCGGCTGGGCGCAGTTCTGGAAAATCAAGCTGCCGCTGATCCTGCCGGCGATCGGCATCATCTCGATCCTGACTTTCGTCGGAAATTTCAACGCTTTCGACCTGATCTATACCGTGCAGGGTGCGCTTGCCGGCCCCGACATGTCGACGGATATTCTGGGCACTCTGCTCTACCGCACCTTCTTCGGTTTCCAGCTGCAGCTTGGCGACCGCTCCATGGGCGCGACGATCGCGACGGTCATGTTCCTGATCATCCTCGCCGGCGTCTCCTTCTATCTTTTTGCCATCCAGCGGCGCATGCGCCGCTACCAGTTCTGAGGAGTGTGAGCCCATGTCGAACAGAGCGCGCACATCCCCCATCCGCACCGGCCTCGTACATCTGGCGCTGATCGGCTACACGCTGATTGCGATCTTCCCGGTGTTCCTGACGATCGTGAATTCGTTCAAGGACCGCAACTCGATCTTCCGGTCGCCGCTGCAGGTGCCGACCCCCTCGACCTTCAGCCTCGTTGGTTACCAGACGGTGCTGGGGCAGGGTGACTTCGCCACCTATTTCCAGAACAGCTTCATCGTAACGATCGTTGCGATCTTCCTTGTGCTGCTGTTCGGAGCGATGGCCGCCTTTGCGCTGTCGGAATACCGTTTCAAGGGCAATACCCTTGTTGGTCTCTATATGGCGATCGGCATCATGATCCCGATCCGCCTCGGCACGGTCGCCATCCTGCAGGGCATGGTCGCGACCGGTCTCGTCAACACGCTGACGGCACTGATCCTCGTCTATACGGCGCAGGGCATTCCGCTGGCGATCTTCATTCTCTCGGAATTCATGCGCACCGTGTCCGACGACCTGAAGAATGCCGGGCGTATCGACGGGCTTTCGGAATATGCGATCTTCTTCCGCCTCGTGCTGCCGTTGGTACGGCCGGCCATGGCGACGGTCGCTGTCTTCACGATGATCCCGATCTGGAACGATCTGTGGTTCCCGTTGATCCTGGCTCCGTCAGAAGCCACCAAGACCGTGACGCTCGGTTCGCAGATCTTCATCGGCCAGTTCGTGACCAACTGGAATGCGGTTCTCGCTGCCCTGTCGCTGGCGATCCTGCCGATCCTCGTCCTCTACGTCATCTTCTCGCGGCAGCTGATCCGCGGCATTACCTCGGGAGCCGTCAAGTGAGCCAATCCGACAAGCCGATCCGTGTCCTTGTTGCCGGCCTCGGCAATATGGGCCGCAGCCATGCGCTCGCCTATCACAACAATCCGGGCTACGAGATCGTTGGCCTCGTCAACCGCTCCAAGCCGAGCCAGCTTGCGCCGGAGCTGGAGCAGTACACTATCCATCCCGACTTCATCACGGCGCTTGCCGAGCTGAAGCCGGATCTCTGCTCGATCAATACTTATTCCGACAGCCATGCCGATTATGCCGTCGCCGCCTTCGAGGCCGGCTGCGACGTCTTCGTCGAAAAGCCACTGGCAACGACCGTTGCCGATGCCGAGCGCGTCGTGGCTGCCGCAAAGAAGGCGGGCAAGAAGCTGGTCATCGGCTATATCCTGCGTCATCACCCGTCCTGGAAGAAGCTGATCGAGGAGGCGCGGAAGCTCGGTGGTCCCTATGTCTTCCGCATGAACCTCAATCAGCAGTCCAGCGGGCCGACCTGGGCGACGCACAAGTCGCTGATGCAGACGACCTCGCCGATCGTCGATTGCGGCGTCCACTATGTCGATGTCATGTGCCAGATCACCGATGCAAGGGCGGTCGAAGTGCGCGGCATGGGCCTGCGCCTGTCGAACGAGATCGCGCCGGACATGTATAATTACGGCCATCTGCAGGTGCTCTACGAGGACGGTTCCGTCGGCTGGTACGAGGCCGGCTGGGGGCCGATGATTTCCGAGACGGCCTTCTTCGTGAAGGATGTGATGTCGCCGAACGGCGCCGTCTCGATCGTCATGGATCCGAACGCGAAGTCCGACGATATCGACACGCATACAAAAACCTCCGTCATCCGCCTGCATACGGCGGAGACCGGGCCTGACGGCAAGTTCGTTCGTCCCGATCAGGACATGACGATGGAAGGCGAGCCCGGCCATCAGGCGCTTTGCGACCTGGAACAGGCCTTCGTGCTGCGCGCCATCAACGAGGATCTGGACCTCAACCGCCATATGGATGATGCGGTGGCCTCGCTGCGCATCTGCCTTGCCGCTGACGAAAGCGTGCGCACCGGCCGACCGGTTAGACTATAAGGAAAGACTAGTGGGATCGCTTCAACTCAAATCCATCCGCAAGGCCTATGGCAAGCACGAAGTGCTGAAGGGCATCGACCTTGAGGTCAAGGACGGCGAATTCGTCATCTTCGTCGGTCCATCAGGCTGCGGGAAATCGACCCTGCTGCGCAGCATTGCCGGCCTGGAAGACGTCACCTCGGGCGCCGTCATCATCAATGGCCGCGACGAGACGCTGACGCCGCCGGCCAAGCGCGGCATCGCCATGGTGTTCCAGTCCTATGCGCTTTATCCGCACCTGACGGTCAAGGACAATATGGGCCTCGGTCTGAAACAGGCGGGGGCGGCGAAGGATGAAATCGAGACGCGCGTGACCAAGGCCTCGTCCATGCTGTCGCTCGAGCAATATCTGGCGCGCCGCCCGGCCGAGCTTTCGGGTGGCCAGCGCCAGCGCGTGGCGATCGGCCGTGCGATCGTGCGCGAGCCGGAACTCTTCCTCTTCGACGAGCCGCTCTCCAACCTCGATGCGGCTCTGCGCGTGCAGACGCGTCTCGAAATCGCTCGCCTCCATCGCAGCCTGAAGGCGACGATGATCTATGTCACCCACGATCAGGTGGAAGCCATGACGCTTGCCGACAAGATCGTGGTGCTGAATGCCGGCGCGATCGAGCAGATCGGCTCGCCGATGGAACTGTATAATCGCCCTGCCAACACGTTCGTCGCCGGTTTCATCGGCTCGCCGCAAATGAACTTCATCCCTGCCGACAAGGTCGGCGATGCGCAGGCCAAGACGGTCGGCATTCGTCCGGAGCATCTGACGCTCTCGCGCGACAGCGGTAGCTGGAAGGCCAAGACCGTGCATGTCGAGCATCTCGGCGCCGATACGATCGTCTATCTGGAATCGGATCAATGCGGTCTCTTGACCGCACGTCTCTTCGGCGAACACAAGTACGAACCGGATGAGATCGTCTATGCGACGCCGGATGGCAGCCATATTCACCGCTTCGATGCGAACGACAGGGCAATCCGCTGATTGCAACCGGAACGAAAAGCCCCGCCATCGAGCGGGGCTTTTTGTTTAAGGCGGTATTGAAGGCAAATCAGCGCCGTAAAAGCCGTCCATCGATGACGATCAGGCTCGTCATGATCAGGATCATCCCGCCAAGCTCGAACGTGTCCAGTCTTTCGCCGAGAAAGACCGTGCCGAGCAGGATCGCGCTGACAGGCACCAGCAGCGTCACCAGCGATGCATTGGTCGCCCCGGCCGAGGCGATGAGATTGAAATACAGAATGAAGGCGAAGGCGGTCGTCAGGATCGCGAGAAAAAGCACGGCCATCCATATCGGAGCAGACGATGTGACGATGTCGGCCGGGCTGTAGAAAATGAAGACGATCGGCAGCATGAGGATGACAGCACCTGTCAGCTGGCCGGTGGCAACGACTGTCGGGCTTATGCCTTTGAAGCGTCTGGCGTAGACGACGGCGAAGGCATAGGAGACAGCGGCTCCGATGACCGCGAGCTTTGCCCAGGTGGGGCCGCCGAGATTGGACAGAAGTCCCGGGCCGATCATGACGGCGGCGCCCGCGATGCCGATGACGACGCCTGCGATCTTCGCGGTTGAGATCTTTTCATCCGGCGTCAGCGTGTTTGCTAACAGGATCGTCCAAAGAGGTGTCGTTGCATAAAAGACCGAGGCGAGACCGGCGCCGATCTCCGTCTGGCCGGTGAAGATCAGCGAGAACGGAATGACGTTGTTGAGAAGGCCGAGACAGAGGAAAGAGCCCGGCCGGGCGAGGACGGGCGCGAAGGAAATGCCGCGCAGCCTCAACCAGAGATGCAGGACCAGCGCGGCAATCGCCACGCGATAAAGCACGAGGGCCAACGGCGGAATTTCGGACACGGCGACGCGGGCGAGGAAGAAGGACCCGCCCCAAAGTGCGCCCAGGAGCGTTAGTTGGCCCCAATCCTTCGCTGACATTGACTGTGTCATCGCTTCGGTGCGCAAAGCCTCATCCATGAATGGAGACAAGCCCTGCAGTCTATCTCCCGTGCGGGCGGGCAACAGCGACGGAACGATCCCGATATCCGAATTCTATGGAATCTGGTGCTGTCCTAACCCGATCGGCGGGATTGATATGCCTGGACTAAATTCCGGGGCTCTCAGCCGAGAACCGGGCGCATGAAACTGCGCTCATAGCTGATGATGCTGCGGTTGCGCTTGTCGAGCTCGAAGGCGGCCTGACATTCCGGGTCGCTTGCCATTCGGGTGCGGTAGTCCTCGTAAGCGGCAAGGCTAGGGAAGGAAAACAGCGCAATTGCAATGTTGTTGGCGCCTTCCGATGGCAGGAAGTAGCCGTGATGGGCGCCCCCCATCCTGTTGACGATGGGGATCCAGAGCCGGGCGTATTGTTCGAATTCGGCGAGCTTGTAGGGGTCGATGACGTATCGCAGATGGCAGGTAATCATTGAAAGACCCCGTTGTGGAACGACCGAGCGGATGTCCGTCCGGTCTGTATTGCTTGCCCGGATTCGAGGCAAGCCGTTTGGTCTTTACGCTGCCTTCCGTTTCGATGCTATCTCCCCGATCTGGATATTCGGAGGGGCAGGGGCTCATGAAAAATAGGTAGCAGGCATGCAAAAGGCGCCGCGTTGCGGCGCCTTCGTTTGTTTCAGTCCGTCTCGATCAGTCGCGGATGACGAGCAGGTCGGCGGCCATGAAGCGGAGCGTCACGGTCTCGCCAGCGGCCGGCGGCCTGACGCCGGGGCTGTTGAACATGTCGAAGGAGATCACGTTGCCGCCGACATTCATGCGGGTGCGGATGACCGAACCCAGGAAGTGGGCAGATACGACCTCGCCGGTCAGGGCGGTGTCGCTCTGGGCGCCTTCGGCGAGCGAACCGGCTTCCGGACGGAGCGCAAGCTGAACGGTGTCGCCAGCCTTGTAGGTCTGGACCGACTGTTTCAGCGTGATGCCCTGATCGCCGATCTGGATGCGGTTGCTGTCGGGATCGACGACCTTGGCTTCGATGAGGTTCAGCGTGCCGACGAAGGAGGCGACGAAGCGCGTTGCCGGCGTGTTGTAGATTTCGAAGGGCGTGCCGATCTGGTCGGCCTTGCCGCCGTTCATGACGACGATGCGGTCGGAGATCGAGAGCGCTTCTTCCTGGTCGTGCGTGACGAAAACCGTGGTGATGCCAAGCGACTGCTGGATCTGGCGGATTTCCTCGCGCAGCGACACGCGGATCTTGGCATCGAGCGCCGAGAGCGGTTCGTCGAGCAGCAGAACCTGCGGCTTGACCGCAAGGGCGCGGGCAAGTGCGACGCGCTGCTGCTGGCCGCCCGACATCTGGTAGGGGAAGCGGTCCGCCAGGTGATCGAGCTTGATCAGGCCGAGCATTTCCTTGACGCGCTTGTCAATCTCCGGCTTCGCAGCGCCCGCGACCTTCATGCCGAAAGCGACGTTGTCATGCACCGTCATGTTCGGAAAAAGGGCGTAGGCCTGGAAGACCATGCCGATGTTGCGCTGGTTCGGCTTCAGGGCGCGCTGGTCCTTGCCGTTGATCGTCAGCGTGCCGCCGGTCGGCGTCTCGAAACCGGCGATCATGCGCAGCACGGTCGTCTTGCCGCAGCCCGACGGGCCGAGGAAGGAAACGAATTCCCCTTTCTCGATGTTCATGTTGAAGTTCTTGACGACCTGGGTCTGGCCGAAGGATTTCTGAATGTTGGTCAGCGTAAGAAAGGACATGAGCCAAATACCTTATGCTTTAGCCGGGCGGGCTTTGCCAAAGCGCGAAACGAGATTGAGCAGGCCCATGCTGAGCCAGGTGATCGAAAATGCGATAACGGCGAGCGCAGAAGGCTCATAAGCCTTGTTGGCGCCGACGAGCTGCAGATAGGGGCCAAAGGCCGGACGGTTGAGGAGCGCGGCGAAGGTGAATTCGCCCATGACGATCGCGAGCGTGATGAAAGCGCCCGAGAGCACGCCGCTCATGACATTCGGGAAAATGCACTTGAACATGATGGTGGTCCAGCGAGCGCCGAGGCTTTCAGCCGCCTCCGTCAGTGTGCGGACGTCGATGGCGCGCATGGCTGTATCGACCGCGCGGTACATGTAGGGCAGCGACAAGGTGATGTAAGAGAAAACCAGCAGGACGTTGGTGCCCATCGACGAATTCGTCAGCGGCAGATAGGACGATGAATTGTACATCCTGAGGTAGCCGAAAACGATGACAATCGCCGGAATGACGAGCGGTAGCAGTGTGATGAATTCGACGACCGGACGCATCTGCGGTAGGCGCAGCCGCACCCAGTAGGCTGTCGGCACGACGAGCAGCATGCCGAAGATGATGGTCAGAAACGCCATTCCCATGGAGTAGCCGAAGGTCTCGCGGAACTGAGCGTCCGAGAAGACTGACTGATAGGCATCGAAGCTATAGGTGCCGCGGCGCATGCGCAGCGAGAATTCGATCGTGCCGATCAGCGGGATGATGAAATAGGACGCGCCGAGAATGATGGCGATCCAGGCTCCGAGACGTTGAGCTTTCATTTCTGCCACCGTTCGGCGCGCATGCGCAGCATGAGATAAAGGACATTGGATACGCCGGTTATGACGATCATGCCGAGCGCGATCGCGTAACCGAGGTTGGCATTGTGCAGAACGTCGCCGCGGATCTGCGCATAGAGCAGGATCGGCACGATGTTCAATGAACTGCCGGTCAGCGCGAAAGCGGTGGCAATGGCGCCGAAAGCGTTGGCAAAGAGCAGCAGCGTGGTACCGAGCAGGCTCGGCCAGAGGATCGGCAGGGCAACCATCGTCCAATATTGACGGTTGGTAGCGCCGAGAATTTCAGAGGCTTCGCGCCATTCCTTCTTCATACCGTCCAACGCCGGCGTCAGGATCAGCACCATCAGCGGGATCTGGAAATACATGTAGGTGATGGTGAGGCCGAAGAACGAGAGGAGGTTGAAGCCGGTGCCGTAAAGGTTGAAGCCAAACCAGTCGCGCAGGAAGAGGGTCACAAGGCCGGTGCGGCCGAGCGTTGCGAGAAAGGCGAAGGCGAGCGGTACCCCGGCGAAATTCGAGGCTACGCCGGAGAATGTCAGAAGCGTCGAGCGCACCGAGTTCGGCAGGCCGCCGAGCACGACGGCCCAGGCGAGGAAAAAACCGATCAGGGCGCCGCCAAGGGCGGACGCCACCGAGACGCGGATACTGATCCAGTAAGCGCTCAAAATGGATGGCGTAAAGAGATCGCCGATATTCTTCAGCGTGAGTTCGCCCTCGGGCGTCAAGAACGCGCCCGCCACGAGATAAAGCGTGGGGATAATCAGGAACAGTAGTGAAAAAATAATGAAGGGTGCAATGCCCAGCCAGTCGATCACGCGGTCTTTGTTGATCAAGGGGGCGCTGCTTACCATAGGTGTTGAAACGGTACTCATGGAAAGCTCATCCTGGGGCGTCGGAGTGAGAAAACCTCCCCGCCCTGAGGCGAGGAGGCAGGATCAGGTGTTACTTGACGATGGCGCCGACGACAGAATCCCAGTTCTTGCTGATGGCTTCCTTGCCGGCAGCCTGTTCCTCAAGAGTCGGGAAAACAGCCTTTTCATAGGCCGCTGCCGGCGGCAGCTTGTCGAGGAGTTCCTTCGGGATCTTGTTGTTCTTGGCAAGATCGTTGAAGCGGATCGGGTGGCAATAGCCCTTCAGCCAGCCGATCTGACCTTCGTCCGAGTAAAGATATTCCATCCAGAGCTTGGCAGCGTTCGGATGCGGTGCGAAGGCGGAGATCGCCTGAACGTACACGCCTGCGACAACGCCCGTCTTCGGAACGACGACTTCAAACGGAGGGTTGCCCTTCAGGCTCTCACCCCAGGACAGAGCATTGTAGTCCCAGGAGATGATGATCGGCGTCGAGCCCTGTGCAAACGGTGCGGCTTTACCCGTAACCGGTACGAAGTTGCCGGCCTTGTTCAGTTCGGCGAAGAACTTGAGACCTTCGTCGCCAGCCTTTGCCGCATCGCCATTGCTGCGCGACAGACCGGCCGCATAAACGCCCTGAACTGCCTGGTTGGCGGTGCGCGGGTCGCCGGCGAGGGCAACCGAGTTTGCGTAATCGCTCTTCAGAAGGTCAGCCCAATCAGCCGGGGATTCCTTGACGAGATCCTTGTTGATGAGGAAGGAGAGAACGCCGTAATAATCGCCATACCAGAAGCCGTCGGCGTCCTTGGCGGTGTCCGGGATAGAGTCCCAGGTGGAAACCTTGTAGGGCTGGATCAGGCCTTCAGCCTTTGCAGACGGGCCGAAGGAGAGGCCAACGTCGATCACGTCAGGAGCCTGCGGGCCGGTGTTGCCCTTGTTGGCCTTGATGGCTTCGATTTCGTCGCCCGAACCGGCGTCCGGGTTCAGTTCGTTGACTTCGATACCGTACTTCGCCTTGAAGCCTGCGATAACATCGCCGTAGCCGCACCAGTCATGCGGGAGAGCGATCGTCGTCAGCGTGCCTTCCTTCTTGGCGGCAGCGATAAGATCGGCGCTCGGTTCAGCGGCTGCGATCGCAGTCGAAGCTACGATCATCGCAGTAGAAAGCGAAAGCAGTCGAGAAATGTTAGAGATCACTGTTGTTCTCCTTCAGGTTTTCAGTGTCCGATGTGCTGTTACTGTCGTTAGATGAAGCTTGTGTGACAGTTGCATGACGTTAATTTTTCTATGAATAGCAGTCGCTTGCGGCAAATGTTTCATTTGCGACAGGCTGTCCTGTTTCCGCGAAAGCCGCCATTGTTTTTGCCCTTTTTTTAGCTGTCCCTCCTAACCGGGTTTGCGGAAAAGCCGGGTTTGTTCGAACAGGCCTTCCAGCGTTTTCATGCGTTCCTTCGTTTCGTCCCAGGTCGAGTTCTGCACCGCTTCGATGAGCGCCTCGACAATGAAGAGTGTCACAACGGAGGAATCCCAGGCCGACGGCGCCTCGATCTGCACGCGGAAGACGTGCCGTGCGAGCTTGGCGGCGGGTGAGGCCCATTGGTCGGTGAAGACTATGATTTCGGCGCCGCGCTTGCGGGCGGCGGTGGCCAGGCTCACCATCTCCTGCTCGTAGCGGCGGATATCGAAGATGATGAGCAGATCGCCCGGGTTCATGTTGAGGACGTATTGGGGCCAGCTCGACGAATTGGACGACAACAGCGCCGTGTTCGGGCGAATGACCTGCATATGGGTAAAGAAGTATTCGGCCAGGGCGCCGGTGATGCGTCCGCCGACGAAATAGAGCGTGCGCTTGCGATCCGAGAGCAGGGTGGCGACATTGTCGAAGGTCGCTGTGTCGAGATCGGAAAGCGTCTGCCGCAGATTGCCCATGATGGCATCGGCGAAGCGGTTCAATATATGGGTGCCTGGCGCGTTCTGGGCCCAGCGGTCGTGCTTGGCGATCGGGTTGGAGATCGTCGCCTCGACTTCCTGATGCAGATGCTGCTGGAAATCCGGATAGCCCTTGTAGCCGAGCTTCTGGACCATGCGCACGACTGTCGGCGTGGAAACGCCGGCATTTTCAGCGATGGTGGTGATGCTGCCGAGACCTGAGACGGGATAGTTGTCGAGAAGGCTTTCAGCCAATTGCTTCTCGGCGCGCGTGAGCACGCCGAAATGCGAATGAATGACGTCCGAAACGGTCTTTGCCGCGACACTCACGTGATTTTGCTCCCCGGGATGGTCTAGTGCCACTTTCCCACTGAAAGTTAACAACGCTGTCACAATCCATGTCAATAACTGTCATGAAAAGAAATTTTCAGAGTGCGCTTGACACTGCGGTGAAGCTGAAGAATTCTTTTCTTGTAAAGAATTTATTAAGCGATGGGGGAAGCGCCGTTGGTGCTGGCTCAGGCCAAAATTCTCAGCGAGGCGGACGGCGATTGCGTTGCAATCGAGCGTGTCCACGGCAAGAGTCCCGTGCTGCTTATCTGCGAGCATGCATCGCGCACGCTTCCTGAACATTTCGGCGATCTGGGCCTCTCCGAGGAAGCGCTTTCCAGCCATATCGCCTGGGATCCAGGCGCCCTTGCGGTTGCGCGCGCCATTTCCGCAGCGCTCGATGCAACGCTCATCTACCAGCGCTTCTCGCGCCTGATCTATGACTGCAATCGGCCGCCGAGCTCGCCGGGCGCCATGCCCGAGGTCAGCGAGATCTATGCGATTCCGGGTAACAAGGATTTGAGTGAGGGCGAGCGCCTGGCCCGCACGGAGGCGCTTTACCTGCCGTTCCATGATGGCGTGCGCGCCTTGATCCGGGATCGGCAGGCGAGGGGGCAGGATAGCGTCATCGTGACGATCCACAGCTTCACTCCGGTCTATAATGGAAAGCAGCGCGCCGTCGAACTCGGCATCCTCCATGACGAGGACAGCCGTCTCGCCGACCGCATGCTGGATTTTGCGGCCGAGGCGCCGCTTTATCGTACAGAACGCAACGAACCCTACGGGCCTGCTGACGGCGTGACCCACACGCTGATCCTGCACGGCATTTCCAACGGGCTTCGCAATGTCATGATCGAGGTCCGTAACGACCTTATCAGTGAAGATACCGGCCAAGGGGTCGTGGCCGACTATCTCACAAGGCTTCTCCAGCAGAGTCTGGATGCCTGAATAAAAGAAGACCCCGGGGAGCAGTTTAACTGCGAACAGCCCGCAAGGCGAAAAGCCACGGGCACTTTTGGCACAGGATCGGCCGCAATTCCGCGGGCGATTGTCAACAGGGGGAAGTCATGTCGGACTATTCCGAAAATGATAAGAAGCAGGATATGAGCATCCTGCATTCCATGGGCTATGCCCAGGAACTTGAACGACGCATGAGCTCGTTCTCGAACTTTGCCGTATCCTTCTCGATCATCTGCATCCTGTCGGGCGGCATCAACTCGCTCGCGCAGGCAACCGCGGGTGCAGGCGGTGCCGCGATCGGTATCGGCTGGCCGCTCGGCTGCTTCGTCTCGCTGGTGTTCGCCGTTGCGATGGCGCAGATCAGCTCCGCCTATCCGACGGCAGGCGGGCTTTATCACTGGGGTTCGATCCTCGGTAACCGCTTCACCGGCTGGCTGACCGCCTGGTTCAACCTGCTCGGCCTCGTCACCGTTCTCGGCGCCATCAATGTCGGTACCTATTATTTCTTCATGGGCACGTTCGGCACGAGCTATCTCGGCCTGACGGACACGACGACGGTGCGCATCGTCTTCCTGGTGATCATCACCGGCGCGCAGGCCCTCGTGAACCATATGGGTATCGGCCTCACGGCCAAGCTCACCGATTTCTCGGGCTATCTCATCTTCGCGACCTCTATCGCGCTTGCCGCGGTGTGCCTGATTTCGGCGCCGTCTTACGAGTTCGGCCGGCTCTTCACCTTCGCCAACTATTCGGGCGAAGCGGGCGGCAATGTCTGGCCCTCGACCTCGGGCCTCTGGGTCTTCCTGCTCGGCCTGCTGCTGCCGATCTATACGATCACCGGCTATGACGCTTCGGCCCATACGTCGGAAGAAACGGTCAAGGCGGCGCATTCCGTTCCGCGCGGTATGGTCTCTTCCGTCCTCTGGTCGGCGCTCTTCGGCTACATCATGCTGTGCTCCTTCGTGCTCATGCTGCCGAACATGGACGATGCTGCAAAGCAGGGCTGGAACGTGTTCTTCTGGGCGATGGACACGCAGGTCAATTCGACCGTGAAGGACATTCTCTACTTCGCGATCCTCATCAGCCAGTGGCTGTGCGGTCTTGCGACCGTCACTTCGGTCTCACGCATGATCTTCGCCTTCTCGCGTGACGGCGGCCTGCCGGCATCGAAGGGACTGTCGAAGGTCAGCCCGAACTACCGCACGCCGGTTGCCGCCATCTGGACGGGCTCGATCCTCTCGGTGCTCTTCGTCTGGGGCTCGTCGCTCGTTTCGATCGGCGAGACGCCAGTTTACACGATCGTCGTGTCGTGCACGGTCATCTTCCTATTCTTCTCCTTCGCGATCCCGATCGCACTCGGCCTCTTTGCCTGGGGCACGTCGAAGTGGGACAAGATGGGTCCGTGGAACCTCGGCGAAGGCATGTTCAAGCTCTTCGCGGTTCTCTCGATCCTCGCGATGATCCTGATCTTCGTACTCGGCATTCAACCGCCGAACGGACCGGCACTCTATGTGACGGTCGGCTTCCTGGTTCTGACCGGCATTGTCTGGTTTGGCTTCGAAAGCCGCCGCTTCAAGGGGCCGCCGATCGGCGAGGAAGTGGCACGACGCCAGGCCGAAATCGCAGCGGCCGAAAAGGCTGTCGGCGAACACTGATAGATCAAGGCTTCCCTCTCACATGGCGGGGCCGCGTCACGCGGCCCCCTCACGGTTCAACGAAAAGGCATCGGATGGGTTGATCCCGGCGTCGCATGCCGTTTCGTTGTCCCGATTTCCAAGTTCAATTTCAGGCGGATACATCATGAGCAACTATACTCTCGACGATCTCAGACAGGACGTTGCCGACGGGCGCATCGATACGGTGCTGGCCTGCCAGGTGGACATGCAGGGGCGCCTGATGGGCAAGCGCTTCCAGGCCGAATTCTTCCTCGAAAGTGCCTGGAAGGAAACGCACAGCTGCAACTACCTCCAGGCGACCGATATGGAGATGGAGACCGTCTCCGGCTACAAGGCGACCAGCTGGGAAAAAGGTTATGGCGACTACACGATGAAGCCCGATCTTTCGACGCTGCGGGTCATTCCCTGGCTCGAAGGCACGGCCCTCGTTCTCTGCGACGTGCTGGATCATCATACGCATGAGGAAGTGGCCCATTCGCCCCGCGCGATCCTGAAGAAGCAGGTCAAGCGGCTCGAAGACATGGGGATGAAGGCCTACATGGCCTCCGAACTCGAATTCTTCCTCTTCGACCAGACCTATGAGGCGGCGCAGGCGTCGGGTTACCGCGACCTGAAACTCGCCAGCGCCTATAATGAAGATTACCACATCTTCCAGACGACCAAGGAAGAAGAGGTCATGCGGGCGATCCGCAAGGGCCTGCAGGGAGCCGGCATTCCGGTCGAAAATTCCAAGGGTGAGGCATCTGCCGGCCAGGAAGAAATCAACGTGCGTTATGCCGATGCACTCGCCATGGCCGACCGCCATGCGATCATCAAGAACGGCTGCAAGGAAATCGCCTGGTCGAAGGGCAAGGCGATCACCTTCCTCGCCAAGTGGCACTACAATGCCGCCGGCAGCTCATCGCATATCCATCAGTCACTCTGGAGTCTCGAAGAAAAGCCGCTCTTCTTCGATCATACCGGCCATCACGGCATGTCGCCGCTGATGCAGCACTATATTGCCGGGCTGCTCAGCCATGCGAGCGAGATCACCTATTTCCTGGCGCCCTATATCAATTCCTACAAGCGCTTCATGGCCGGTACCTTCGCGCCCACCAAGGCCGTCTGGAGCAAGGACAATCGTACGGCCGGCTACCGTCTCTGCGGCGAGGAGACCAAGGGAATTCGTATCGAATGCCGCGTCGGCGGCTCCGACCTCAATCCTTACCTTGCCTTCGCAGCCCTGCTTGCCGCCGGTATCGACGGCATCGAGAAGAAGCTGGAACTGGAGGCGCCCTATGTGGGTGACGCCTATTTCGGCAAGGATATCCGCGAAATCCCGCGTACGCTGCGGGCTGCGACCAAGGCGATGACGGAATCGGAGATGCTGCGCACAGCCTTCGGTGACGAGGTCATCGATCACTATACCCGCGCTGCCGAATGGGAGCAGGAAGAATACGACCGCCGCATCACCGATTGGGAAGTGGCGCGCGGCTTCGAGAGAGCTTAAGAACATATCCGAAGCGGAAAACCGCCTGACCGGATTCCTTCTCGGGGATCGGTCATGGTGTCTTTCCCTGCGGCTCAGAAGAAAACAGGATTCAGATCATGACAATGATCCAATGCATTTCGCCGATCGACGGCTCTGTTTATGCGGAGCGTCCGGCGCTTTCGCTTGAAGCGGCGAAGGAAACCGTTGCGCGTGCGCGCAAGGCGCAGAAGACCTGGGCCAGGCGCCCGCTAGAAGATCGTGTCCAGCTGGTGCTGAAAGGTGTCGCCCGTCTCAACGAGATGTCCGACGTCGTCGTGCCCGAGCTTGCCTGGCAGATGGGCCGGCCGATCAAGTATGGCGGCGAATATCGGGGCTTCAACGAGCGTTCCAATTATGTCGCCTCGATTGCGGCCGATGCGCTCGCGCCTCTCGTCGTCGAGGAAAGCGACAAGTTCGAGCGCCGGATCGAGCGCGAAGCCCATGGCGTCGTCTTCGTCGTTGCCCCCTGGAACTATCCTTACATGACGGCGATCAACACGATTGCGCCGGCGCTGATGGCCGGCAACACTGTCGTGCTCAAGCATGCCTCGCAGACGTTGCTCGTCGGCGAGCGGCTGGTGCAGGCTTTCGTCGAGGCGGGTGTTCCCGAGGATGTGTTCCAGAACGTGTTCCTCGATCATGAGACGACCTCGGCGCTGATCGCCGCCGGCAGCTTCAACTTCGTCAACTTCACCGGCTCGGTCGAAGGCGGCCGCTCGATGGAGCGGGCTGCGGCCGGCACCTTTACCGGTCTCGGCCTCGAGCTCGGCGGCAAGGATCCGGGTTATGTGATGGAAGATGCGGATCTCGACGCTGCCGTCGATACGCTGATGGATGGCGCGACCTATAATTCCGGCCAGTGCTGCTGCGGCATCGAGCGCATCTATGTGCATGAATCGCTCTATGACGCCTTCGTCGAGAAGTCGGTTGCCTGGGTTTCGAACTACAAGCTCGGCAATCCGCTCGATCCGGAGACATCGCTCGGCCCGATGGCGCACAAGCGCTTCGCCAAGGTGGTGCGCGAGCAGATCGCCGATGCCGTCGGCAAGGGCGCCAAGGCGCTCGTCGATCCCAAGCTCTTCCCGGCCGATGACGGCGGCGCCTATCTGGCACCGCAGATCCTCGTCAATGTCGATCATTCCATGGCCTTCATGCGCGAAGAAACCTTCGGCCCGGCCGTCGGCATCATGAAGGTGAAGAACGACGATGAGGCGCTGGCGCTGATGAATGACAGCCAGTACGGGCTGACGGCGTCGCTCTGGACCAAGGACGCGGAGCGGGCAGGGCGGCTCGGCCGCGACATCGAAACCGGCACCGTCTTCATGAACCGCGCCGATTATCTCGATCCGGCTCTCTGCTGGACCGGCGTCAAGGAAACCGGCCGCGGCGGCTCGTTGTCGATCATCGGCTTCCACAATCTGACGCGCCCGAAATCCTACCACCTGAAGAAAGTCACAGCATGAGCAGCGCCAACATCACCGCCAACTGGAGCTATCCGACATCCGTCAAGCTCGGCCGCGGACGCATCAAGGAACTCGCAGACGCCTGCAAGAGCCTCGGCATAAAGAAGCCGCTGCTCGTCACCGACCGCGGCCTCGCTGCGATGGCGATCACCAAGAACGCGCTCGACATTCTCGAAGATGCCGGCCTCGGCCGGGCGATCTTTGCCGATGTCAATCCGAATCCGAATGAGAAGAACCTCGAAGCCGGTATCAAGGCCTTCCGCGACGGCGGCCATGACGGCGTCGTCGCTTTCGGCGGCGGTTCGGGTCTCGATCTCGGCAAGTGCGTGGCCTTCATGGTCGGCCAGACGCGCCCCGTCTGGGATTTCGAGGATATCGGTGACTGGTGGACGCGGGCTGATGTCGCAGGCATCGCGCCGATCGTTGCCGTGCCGACGACGGCCGGCACAGGTTCGGAAGTCGGCCGTGCCAGCGTCATCACCAATTCCGCAACGCATGTGAAGAAGATCATCTTCCATCCGAAATTCCTGCCGGGCGTCGTCATCGCCGATCCGGAACTGACGGTCGGCATGCCGAAGATCATCACGGCCGGCACCGGCATGGATGCCTTCGCGCACTGCCTGGAGGCCTATTCTTCGCCTTTCTATCACCCGATGTCAGCCGGCATCGCGCTGGAAGGCATGCGCCTCGTCAAGGAATTCCTGCCGCGCGCCTACAAGGAAGGTACGGATCTGGAAGCCCGCGCCAACATGATGTCGGCAGCCGCCATGGGCGCTGTTGCGTTCCAGAAGGGGCTTGGCGCCATTCATGCGCTCTCGCATCCGATCGGCGCGGTTTACAATACCCATCATGGCATGACCAATGCCGTCGTCATGCCCGCGGTGCTGCGCTTCAACCGCTCGGCTATTGAAGAGAAGATTGCGCGTGCGGCTGCCTATCTCGGCATATCCGGCGGTTTCGACGGCTTCTACGACTACGTGCTGAAGCTGCGCTCCGAACTCGGCGTGCCCGAAAATCTCACTGCGATGGGAATCACCCCCGACCGGATCGACGAACTGGCCGCAATGGCGATCGAAGATCCGAGTGCTGGTGGCAATCCGGTTGCATTGACGCTCGAAAATACCAAGACCCTGTTTAAGGATTGCTTCTGAACAGATAAAGGCGGACCTCTAAACTGGCCCGGAAAACCTCGGTTTTCCGGGCTTTTTTGTTGTTTTTCGCGCTTCGGGCCATCCCATTTTTTGATGATGTGAAAAATGCGGACCGCAATTTCGGCGGGCGCGTTTAGAATTTGTTAACCACGATTGGAAAGGATGGGTTAACCGCACGATGCTCCGACTGTGCGATCAACAAGAGCGATGCCGGCTCACGCCCATTCCGTTCGAGGACTAAGAATATGCCAGTCATCACATTCGCAAATACCAAGGGCGGCGCCGGCAAGACCACAGCCGTGTTGCTGCTTGCAACCGAATTGGCCCGTCAGGGCTACCGTGTCACCATCCTCGATGCCGACCCGCAGCACTGGATTTCGCGCTGGCACGAAATCTCCGGTCATGTGCCCAACATCAGCGTCATCGACTTCGTAACAACCGCCTCGCTGCCGCAGCACATCAGCGAAAACAAACATAATACCGATTATTTCATCATCGACCTGCCCGGCGCGCGCAACCCGCTGCTGGCAACGGCAGTCGGCCTTTCCGATCATGTGCTGATCCCGATCCAGGGCTGCGCCATGGATGCTCGTGGCGGCGCCCAGGTTCTCGAACTGCTGCAATATCTGGAGGAGAAGGCCGGCATCAAGATCGGGCATTCGGTCGTGCTGACCCGCGTCAACTCCATGGTCACGACCCGCGCACTGCAGCTGGTCAAGGCCCTGTTGAACGAACGCCACGTGTCGGTTCTGGATACGGCCATCATCGAACGCTCCGCCTTCCGTGACATCTTCGATTGTGGCGGCACGCTGCATACGATGGATCCAACGCGTGTCAGCAATCTCGACAAGGCCCGTGAAAACGCTCTCTGTTTCGCAGAGGAAATCATTCGCAAGGTGCCCGGCCGGCTGCCGGTTGCGATCCGCCTGGCAAATGCCATGGGCCGGGCTGCCTGATCAGAATAGACAGGGGTAGGGAAATTGATGCCTCGGCTTCGGCCGGGGCATTTTCTATTTGAAATTACATTTGCTCACTGCTGTAATGATGATCAGGTTGTAAAAATCTCTTCACGCGCGAAGCAACGCATGAGCATAAGCCAGCAAGTCGACGACAAGCTTATCGATTCTATTTACGGGATCGTTTTTGGTGAAGCGCGATGGGATACGTTTCTGACAGAGTTGAACGGGTTGCTGCCAGGGGCGGGAACCAGCCTTTTCTATCATGATGCGGCGCGGGCGGAAGGTTCGTCGCAATTCCACATCAATATGGATCAGGCGTGGATCGACACCTACACACGCTATTACTGCCGGCTGAACCCCTGGATATCGGGCCTGAACAGAACGCCCCCCGGGCAGGGGGCAATCGGCGAGGATTTCATATCCTATGCAGAGCTTTCCAGGACCGAGTTCTTCAACGACTTCTGGCATCGGCATGAAGGTCACGGCGCCGTCGGCATGGCGATCCTGCGGGAGGGCAGCCGGTCGTTCAATCTTTCGATCACCACGACCCGCTGGACCGACCCGGATGAGAGCCGGGCCTGCGCTGCGCTTCTGACACGGATCGGACCTCATCTGAGGCGCGCCTTCATCGCGGTCGAATCCGGCGGCCGACAGAAGAATGTTTCGGAGATCAACGGGAGGCTGTTCGATGCTATTGGCGTCGGTGTGCTGCTGCTGAATTCGGAGCGGCAACTGGTCTCCACCTCTGTCTTCGGAGAGCAGGTGCTCGAACAGGGGGCGGGTGTCTGGCTTTCACCGCTCGGAATGCTGCATCTTGCCGACCAGGATGCTGACGACCGTCTCACACTGATGCTGCGGCATGAGGAGGAGGCAGAGCGTCAACAGACGGTTCTGGACGATGGCCGGAAGATCACCTTGCTCAAGCTTGAGAAGAGCCACCAGCCACGCTTCTTCGAGCGACCGGTCGTCGCCATCCTGATCGAGCCGAAACAAAGCTCTGCAGGGCTGAGCGATGAGAAACTGCGCAGAGATTTCGGTCTCACGCAGGCTGAAATCAGGGTCGTGAGGGCGCTGGTTTCGGGAGGCTCGGTTTCGGGCCTGGCTGCCGAAACCAGCCGCTCGCGCGAGACGATCCGCTCGCAGGTGCGGTCCGTCTATCTGAAGACGGGTGCCAGGAAGCAGGTGGAGCTCCTGCGTCTGATCCAGTTCGGCGAGCGCCCGCCAGAAACACCGGGCGAATAGATTTCCTCAGTCGACGAATTCGACCGTCACGCCGGGCTTGACCATCTTAGCAAGCTCCGTCGCATCCCAGTTCGTCAGGCGGATGCAGCCGTGGCTCTGGGTGCGGCCGATCCTGGAAGGGTCCGGAGTGCCGTGAATGCCATAGGTGGGCTTGGAAAGCGCCATCCAGACAGTACCAACCGGGCCATTCGGGCCTGGCGGAATGTCGAGGATCTTATCGTTGGCGCCCTGCTGGAAATTGATCTTCGGATTGTAGGTGTAACCCGGATTGAAGGCGACACGCTCGACGGTCACGGTACCTGACGGAGAAGGCGTGTCGGTGGAGCCGATCGAGGCCGGGTAGGCGGCAACAAGATTGCCGGCGTCGTCATAGGCAAAGACCTGCTTGCGGCCCTTATCGGCGAGGATCTTTGAAACAGCGCCGGTCTTGTTCGCGCCGGGATTGACGACCTTGATGACTGTGCCCGGGATCGTGAAATCCGCGCCGGGGTTCATTTCCTTCAGGAAGTTCTCGTCCATGTGGAAGCGCTCGGCGAGCGCTTCGGTGACCGTGGTATAGGCAAGCGACGGCAGGAGTGCCTTCTGTGAATAATCTTCCGGTATCTGCGCCACATAGGGACCGGCCGCATCCGCGTCCGTGATCGTATAGTTGACGACCGGCAGGCCGCCATTCATGCGCAGTTCTTCGAGGATCGCATCCGTATTGTTCGGATCAAGCTTCGTGCCGGTCATCTGTTCATAGGCGTAGATCGCCTTGGTGACGTTGGAGCCCATGTGGCCGTCGATGACACCAGGAGAAACGCCGGCGCGATCCAGAAACACCTGAAGGGCGACGATCTCAGGCTTGGACTTGTCCTTGAGCGTGATCACAGGATCCTGTGGCGCCGCGCGCGGCTCGTCGGCGGGTGGAATCTGCTGGTCGGGCTCGACCGCTGCATAATCATCCTGGCCCTGCGGATCGCCGGGGTAGGCCTGATCGAGTGGCCGACGCTCTATGGAGGCGTCCTGCGGGATGGACCCCGTTACCGGGCCGCGCTCGGAATAGCGCGTATCGCCATAGCGGTTGTCGTCGGAATAATAGGGGTCGTTATTGTAGGCGTCGTTATAGACTTCCCGATTGGTGCGCGGCGAATAGTAGCCGCGAGCACGCATCTCGGTCGCGACGATGTTGCCGTAGCGGTCAATCAGCACACGATTGCCGCGATAGTCGTGGGCATAAACGAAGCCGCGGCCGGGGGGGACGTATTCGAGGATTTCGCCGGTCGGCGTCACCAGTACGATATCGCTTCTGTTGCGACCGTATTGCTGCGCGTCGGCCTGCTGCGGCGTGAACGCGGCGAGCGCCAAAAGCAGGGCCGAAAGGGAAAGGGCCGATTTCATAAAGCGATTCACGTCTCACACCTCGATCAGTGGCTCGGCAGACACACACCTGCGAATTTTGACGCTAGTGTGGAATTTCTTAAGCCGTGCTGAACAAAAGATAAAAACAACGGTGTTTTGCGTTTACTCATAAACGCTTGCGCGAAGATGGCGTTCCCGTGAAGGCGATGGTTGCGGTGCTGCCGATCGCCGTTCCTGTCCTTGATTGACTAGGGTGACGGCACCCCCTAACCCTACCGCAGCCAAGATTCCCGGGAGGATAAGCCGATGATCGAATTTGCCGCCGCACGCGGACCGCGCCTGATGCTGGATGAAAGATCGGTGCTGGATATCGGCGGCTGCATCGTCGAGGGCATCGATATCGCGCCCAAGCGCGCCATCCCCGACGATGGCGATCCGCGAATCGATCATTCTCTGGAAGGCTTTCTCTTCACCTGCGGCCCCGATCACATACGTCATCGTCAACCTGTTCCCGGGACGGACGGCAAGATCTATCCCCTGCACGGGTCTGCCTCCGGCCATGCCGCCAAAGTGCTGTGGACGAGGTTCGAAAATGGCAATGCCGAATGCCGCGCCGATATCGACATCATCACGGTCGAGGGCCTGCCCCAGCGCATCGAGCGCCTGTGGCGGATCGACGGGGAAACGGGCGAGGTCTCGCTTGAGGATCGCGTCGTCAATACGAGCGACCAAAAGGTGCCGACCTTTCTGATGTACCATATGAATATCGGCGGCAAATGGCTGGACGCGGGCACGCGGCTCGAGGGGAGGATGCTCGAGGGCAGCGGTTTTCCCTGGACCTTCGGCGAGGAGCCGGGCGGCATCTTCTGCGTCGAGGCTCCGGCAACGGAGGACGGTCTTGCCGAAGTCCGGCTCGGGCCGGTTGCCGCAATCGGCGGCAAGACGCTCAGGGTGCGCGTGCGTGCCGATACGTTGCCGCATCTGCAGATCTGGCGGAACCAGAAGGCGCCGGCTGATATTATCGGTATCGAGCCGGTGTCGCACCGCTGGGTGCTGCGCCATGAGCTGGAGGCGGCCGGTGAGTTCAACTGGCTGAAGCCGGGCGAAAGCCGCAGCTACGGCCTTCGTTTCGGCTTCGTCTAAGCTTATAGCCTAATCCGGGGGCGTTCGGCGAAGACGTGTTGACGCCCAAGGGGACGCGTCGTAGACCTTCAGCCCACCATTTTAGAGGAGATTGAGACGATGGATATCCGCCAGATCGACGATGAATACTCCGTTTCCGGCCAGATCACGGTTGACGAACTCGACCAGATCAAGGCACTCGGCTTCAAGTCCATCGTCTGCCATCGTCCGGATGGCGAAAGCCCTGACCAGACGCCCTTTGCCGTCATCGAAGCCCGCGCCAAGGAAATCGGCCTGCAGATCACCCATGTGCCGGTCGGGCCGATGGGTGTGACCGAGGAGGCCGTGCAGGGCATGGTCGACGCGCTCGACGAATTCGAGCGGCCGATGCTCGGCTATTGCCGCTCCGGCGCGCGCTCGACGGCGATCTATCAGAAGACGCACCACATCCGCGCCTGAGCCGGTTTTACCCGAACCAGTCCTGCGCCGCGCTAACGCGGCGCTTTTATTTGATGAACAGGAGAACACGATGAGCATCAAGCGTATCGACATCGGTGCCCGCATGAGCGGCGCCGTCATCCACGGCAACACCGTATACCTCGCAGGCCAGGTCGGCGAAGGCGAAAGCGTTGCCGATCAGTGCAAGTCTGCACTCGGCGAAGTCGACCGTCTGCTCGCCGCTTCCGGCAGCAACAAGTCGAAGATCCTGCAGACGATCATCTATCTCTCCGATATCGCCTATTTCGCTGAGATGAACGCCGTTTGGGAAGGCTGGATCGACCCGGCAAACCCGCCGGCCCGTGCCACCAGCGAAGCCAAGCTCGCTGCGCCGAAGTACAAGGTTGAATTCATCGTCACCGCGGCGATCTGATCTTAAGGACACGGAATGTCAACGAGGCGCCTGCTGACGGTGTGTTTTGCCGGTTGCCTCGTTGCTTCCGTGGCTTTTACGGAGGAGCTTCCGCCCATTCCCAAGGGCGATGGGCTTGGCGTCGCCTCTATGAGCATGACCATCGCATTGATCTGCGACATGAATTACAAGCGCCCGCAGCTCGTTCGGAATGCAAAAGCGCTGTTTTTGAAGTTTGCTCGAAAGGAACTGCAAGACCCGCAAGCTGCAACGGAACGGGCCTTCAGCACGGCTCGCCGCGGCGTTACGCAGCAATCGACCCGGCAATATTCCAAAGAGAGCTGCGATCAGCTGGATAGAATGCTGAAACGCGAGCTTGCGCGCTGAGTTCTCGTTCTCCAATGCGCTGATTTTTCAATTAGGATTTCTCGCGGATCTGCGTCAGTGTCCGCGCCGGCGTAATGGCTTCAGGATCGAGCTTGACCTCGATGATCGCTGGCTTGCCGCTGTCGCGTGCGCGCTCGAAAGCCGGCGCGAAATCCTCCGTTTTTTCCACCGTCTCGCCGTGACCACCATAAGCGCGGGCAAGGGCTGCAAAGTCCGGATTGGTGAGGTCGGTCGCGCTGACGCGGCCGGGATATTCCCGCTCCTGGTGCATGCGGATCGTGCCGTAGATGCCGTTATTGACCACGACCGTGATGATCGGCAGGCCGTAGCGCACGGCGGTCGCAAATTCCTGTCCGTGCATCAGGAAGCAGCCGTCGCCGGCAAAGCAGATGACGTCCCTGTCGGGGAAGAGCTGTTTGGCACCGACTGCTGCCGGCAGGCCGTAACCCATGGAGCCTGAGGTCGGGGCCGCCTGTGTATTGAAACGGCGGAAGCGATGGAAGCGGTGCACCCAGGTGGCGTAATTGCCGGCGCCGTTGGTGAAGATCGTGTCCGGCCCGGTATTGGCCTCCAACCATTCCATGATCGGCCCCATATGAACGGCGCCCGGACCTGTCGCCGGCGGCTTCGACCATGAGAGATAGGCCTGGTGCATGCGCTCGGTGCGTTCGACCCAGCGCGGCTCGGCAGGAGCTTCGAGATCGGCGAGTGCCGCGATGAAATCGGCGGGGCTGGCGCAGATCGCGAGATCGGGGCGATAGACGCGGCCAAGCTCCGACGGATCCGGATGGATGTGGACGAGCGACTGCGCCGGGTAGGGGATATCGATGAGCGTATAGCCCGAGGAGGGCATTTCCGACATGCGGCCACCGAGCAGGATCAGGAGGTCGCTCTCCTTGATCTCCTTTGCCAGCGCCGGATTGATGCCGATGCCGACATCGCCGGCGTAGCACGGATGCAGGTGATCGAACAGCATCTGCCGGCGGAAGGAGCAGCCGACCGGCAGGCGGAAGCGCTCGGCAAAGGTCTGGAAATCGGCGACCGCATCAGCATCCCAGCGGGTGCCGCCAAGGATGACCATCGGCCGCTCGGCCTTCAGCAGGCGCAGATAGAGATCGTCGATCTGGCTGCGGCCGGGATGGGCTTCGACGCGCGCGTAGCGCCTGGCTTTCGGAGCCTCGACCTCGTCGCGCAACATATCTTCAGGAAGCGTCAGCACGACCGGACCCGGACGACCTGATGTTGCGATCGCGAAGGCGCGGGTGACGAATTCCGGGATACGGGCGGCATCATCGATCTCGCCGACCCATTTGGCGAATTCGGTGAAGGCGCGGCGGAATTCGACCTCCTGGAAAGCTTCGCGCTCGCGCGCTTCCCGCTGGACCTGGCCAATGAAGAGGATCATCGGGATCGAATCCTGCCTTGCGATATGCAGACCGGCAGAGGCATTGGTCGCACCGGGGCCGCGGGTGACCATGCAGATGCCGGGCTCGCCGGTCAGCCGGCCCCAGCAATCCGCCATCATCGCCGCCCCGCCTTCCTGGCGGCAGACGATCACGTCGATGTCGCTGTCGTGCAGGGCGTCGAGCACCGCGAGAAAGCTTTCCCCGGGCACGCAGGAGAGGCGCTTGACGCCGTTTGCCTTCAGCGCCTCGACGACCAATTGTCCGCCTGTCCTCTTCATGGCCTCTTCCTCCTCATGGCCCCATTCTCCTCATGGCCCCATTCTCCTCATGGCCCCATTCTCCTCATGGCGATGTCTTCCTCTCCCATTGCAGAAGTTCGGCCAGAATCTCTTCATTGTGCTCGCCGAGGCGCGGGCTCGGCCGTTCGTAACGCAGTGGCGTTTCCGACAGAACAACCGGCGTGCGTACACCCGGGATCACCGTGCCTGCGGCATCCGGCAGGTCGATGCGCAGGCCGCGCGCGGCAATCTGCGGATCGGCGAACATTTCCTCGATCGTGTTGATGGCACCTGCCGGAACGGCATTGTCTTCGCAGGCTTTCAGGAGATCGGCTTTTTGCCATTTCAGCGTTTCGGTCGAGACAATCCGGCGCACCGCGTCTCTATTGGCAACGCGTGCCTTGTTTGTCGCGAAATTCTCGTCATCGCCGATGACGAGGCCGAGGATGGTGCAAAGCCTGCGGAACTGACCGTCATTGCCGACCGCAAGGATGAGATAGCCGTCAGCCGTCGGCACGACTTCATAGGGCGAGATATTCGGGTGCGCGTTGCCGAGCCGCACGGGCGCGCGGCCGGAGACCAGGTAATTCATGTTCTGGTTGGCAAGCACTGCCGATTGTACATCGAGCAGCGCCATGTCGATCAGCTGGCCTTCACCCGTCTTCAGCGCATGGATGAGGGCGGCTTCGATCGCCGATACCGCATAGATGCCGGTGAAGATATCGGCGATTGCCACACCCGCCTTCATTGGCTGGCCATCCCGCTCGCCGGTGATCGACATGAAGCCGGACATGCCCTGAACGATATAATCGTAGCCGGCGAGATTGGCATAGGGGCCGGTCTGGCCGAAGCCGGTGATGGAGCAGTAGACGAGACGGGGATTGATCGCTCTCAGGCTGTCATAGTCGAGACCATATTTGACGAGGCCACCGAGCTTGAAATTCTCGATCAGCACATCGGCGGTGGCGACGAGGCGGCGCACCAGCGACTGGCCTTCCTCGCTCTTGAGATCGGCGGTGATGGATCGCTTGCCGCGATTGGTGGAATGGTAGTAGGCGGCCGAGAGATTTTCACCATCCGCTCCTTCGACGAAGGGCGGCCCCCAATGCCGGGTGTCGTCACCTCCGTCGGGGTTTTCCACCTTGATCACGTCGGCGCCGAGATCAGCCAGCATCTGTCCGGCCCAGGGGCCGGCGAGCACGCGTGCGAGCTCGATGACCCGGATGCCCGCAAGCGGCGGCTTCTTCTTTTCGTCCTGCGTCATGTTCCTCCCAGTTTCCTCCCGGGCTTCTCCCATGGCTGTCGGATTTCAGGGCGCCCGCGTTGCCTCAGATGTATCGGATACGGGTTTGGAAGCAAAGCGCTGCTCACGCCAGATGATGTAGAGGCCCGACGCGATGACGATGAGGATGCCGAGCCATTTCAGTGCATCCGGGAAATCGCCGAAGACCAGCCAGGCAAAGGCGGTGGCCGAAACGATTTCCAGATATTGCAGCGGTGCCAGCGTTGAAGCCGGTGCGGCGCGATAGGCATAGGCGGCGAGGATGCCGGTGATGGCGGCGGCGATGCCCGTACCCAGCAGGTAGCCGAAGGCGGGAAGATCGGGCATGGTGGTGTCGATGATGTTGGAACCGCTGCCATAGCCGAAGAACAGGATGACGGCGCAGAAGAAGATGCCCCAGAGGCCGGTCTGGAACTGCATGGCCCAGGGATCTTCCCGGTGCGAGAGCACGCGTGTCATCAGCGCGAAGACGGCGATACAGAAGGCGCTGACGACGGGCAGAAGGGCAATATAGCCGACCTCTTCGAAGCTCGGCTGGATGATCAGCATGGCGCCGAGGAAGCCGACGGCGCAGGCGCTGTAGCGGCGCCAGCCGATGGTCTCCTTCAGGAAGATGCTGCCGAGGATCGTCAGAATGATCGGCTCGACGAAGAAGATGGCGATCGCATCGGCAACCGCCATGACCTTCAGCGTGGTGACGAAGCTTATCATCGACGTCGTGACCATGGCGCCGCGGATTGCATGATACCAGCTCTGCTTCAGCGAGAACTGGATCTTGGCGCCGCGCAGAAAGACGATGGGCAGCATGGTGAGCGACTGGATGACAAAGCGGAAGGCGGCGACCTCGGTGGACGAGATCGTTGCCGTTGCGAGCTTCGAGAAAATGTCGATCAGCGGCGAAATCAGGACCGAGAGCAGCATGAAAAGCAGGCCGAACGTCACTTCGGAGGAGGCGTGATGGGGGGTATAGCTCGGGCTTGTCATCTCAGTCCTTTCGCTCCGGACCGTTGCGGATCGCCTCGTCGCACCAGTCGGCCAAATCCGCTATTGCCGCGCCGGCGCCGATTTCGTTCAGCGTCTCATGCCGCATATCCTGATATATCTCAGTGCTGATACGGGAGAAGCCCTGGCTTTTCAAACGCTCTGACAGCCAGAGCACAGCTTTTCCATTGTTGGTAGCCGGGTCCTTTCCACCGCCGACCAGGTGAATCGGTATGTCCTTCGGCAGTCTGGCGAGTTGTTCCTTCGCGATGCCGCGGAAGGTGAGCGCGAAGACGTCCAACCACAGCGATACCGAAGCATCGAAACCGCAAAGCGGATCGGCGATATAGGCATCGACCTCGGCCGGATCGCGCGACAGCCAGTCGAACTCCGTCCGATGATTGGGGACGGACTTGCCCCAGGCGGAAAATGTCAACCTTGGCAGCATGTCACTCGGCACGTCGGAGCCCTTCAGCGCGCGCTCGGCAAGCAGGATCGCCTGCGCGGCGCGGCCGGAAAGGCCGACGGCGAAATTCGAATTCCAGATGGCGACGGCGGCGAAACGGCCGGCAAGATCGGCTGCGGCATTGAGTGCGATCAGGCCGCCCATTGAGTGGCCGAACAGAATGACGGGCAGGCCGGGGTGACGGCCCGTGGCGAAGCTGTGCACGGCGGCGATATCGCTGACGACGTGTTCGATGCCGTTGCGTCTCGCAAAGCGGCCGAGCGGCGCATCGGATGCGGTTGTCTCGCCATGGCCGCGATGGTCATGCGCGTAAACGTGGTAGCCTCTTGCCGCCATGGCCTCGGCAAAGCGCCGGTAGCGACGCGAATGTTCGGCAAGCCCGTGTGAAATCATCAGGATAGCTTGCACTTGTCCTTCTGCAGGCTGGTAGTGACAGGCAAGCGAAGCCCCGGCGTTTTGAAGCCGCAATGTCTCGGAAAACATGCATTCCTCCCGGGCCCAAAAGACCAGATATCAAGGCAAATGCAATATTGCGGCGTCGCTCATACACGAGAAAGCGTGCTTCCTGCTGCGATTCAGGGTTGCGCAAGTCACGGCTTCGTGCTTGTTTGTTCTTGTATTGTTCTTTGTCGGAACTATTTCGGGGCTAATAATGGTCAAGTTTCTACTCTCGGTTTCCATCCTGTTCCTCTCGCTGTCGTCTGTCGGCTCCGTATCCGCCGAAGAAAGCGGGCGAACGCGCTTCATTCTCGCCGCAAGCTGGCAGCCGGCATTCTGCCAGACCAATCAGAAGAAGGCCGAATGCGCCACGCAGAGCGGCGAGCGCTATGATGCCACCAATTTTTCTCTCCACGGTCTGTGGCCGATGCGCCAGGATTATTGCGGCGTGCCTGCCGAGCAGAAGGCCGCCGACAAGGACGGCCAGTGGACGGACCTGCCGTCAGTAGACCTTACAGCCGAGACGAAGACCGCTCTCGACAAGGCAATGCCCGGCACGCAATCCGGGCTCGAGCGGCATGAGTGGATCAAACACGGCACGTGCACCAAGATGAGTGCCGATGATTATTTTGCCACTGCTATCCACCTGATGGGCGATCTCAATGCTTCGGCGGTGCGCGATCTCTTTGCCGCCAATGTCGGCAAGACGCTGAAATCCGACGCGATCAAGGCGGCTTTCGACAAGAGCTTTGGGGCCGGTGCCAGCGACCGCGTGAAGATGAGCTGCCGGCGCGTCGGCAACAAGCGCGTGATCAGCGAACTGACGATCGGACTTTCGCAGGATGCCGTTTCGGCCCAAGCGAAGGAGAAGGGTCTCGGCGGGCTGATCCAGGGGGCAGGGCAGACGTCCTTCGGCTGTGACGAAGGCCTTGTGGATGCAGCCGGCTTCTGACGGAAACATGCCGAAATCCTGACGAAACAGGGTTTCGGCGTTGCCCGCGGGCGTGGTTTCGCCTACATAGCGGCCACGATTTCAAGTTTCCGCCCGGAGCATCCCAGCATGGCACGTCAGTTCATCTATCATATGTCCGGCCTCAACAAGGCCTATGGCAATAAGAAGATCCTCGAGAACATCCATCTTTCCTTCTATCCCGATGCAAAGATCGGTATTCTCGGCCCGAACGGCGCCGGTAAGTCCACCGTGCTGCGCATCATTGCCGGCCAGGACAAGGAATATACTGGCGAAGCCTGGCTCGCCGAAGGTGCGACGGTCGGCTACCTGGAGCAGGAGCCGAAGCTCGATCCGAACAAGACGGTGTTCGAAAACGTCATGGAAGGCGTTGCTTCCAAGACGGCGATCGTCGATCGCTACAACGAGCTGATGATGAACTATTCCGACGAGACGGCGGAAGAGGGTGCCAAGCTCCAGGACATCATCGACAGCCAGAACCTCTGGGATCTGGAAAGCCAGGTCGAGATGGCGATGGAAGCGCTGCGCTGCCCGCCGCGCGACGCCGAAGTCACCAGCCTGTCGGGTGGTGAACGCCGTCGTATCGCGCTCTGCCGCCTTCTGCTCTCGCAGCCGGACCTGCTGCTGCTCGACGAACCGACCAACCATCTGGACGCCGAAACCATCGCCTGGCTCGAAAAGCACCTGCGCGACTATCCGGGCGCCGTGATGATGATCACCCACGATCGCTACTTCCTGGACAACGTCACCGGCTGGATCCTCGAACTCGATCGCGGCCGCGGCATCCCGTACGAAGGCAACTACTCGGCTTATCTGCAGGCGAAGGCCAAGCGCATGCTGCAGGAAAACCGCGAAGAAGCCGGCCGCCAGAAGGCAATCAGCCGCGAACAGGAATGGATTGCTTCCAGCCCGAAGGCCCGTCAGGCCAAGTCGAAGGCGCGTATCAAGTCCTACGAGCAGCTGGTTGAGGCCGCCGAGAAGCAGCGTCCGGGCGACGCGCAGATCATCATCCCGGTCAGCGAACGCCTCGGCCAGGTGGTCATCGAGATGGAAGGCATCACCAAGGGCTTCGAAGGCCGCACGCTGATCAACGATCTGTCGATCAAGCTGCCGCCGGGCGGCATCGTCGGTATCATCGGTCCGAATGGCGCCGGCAAGACGACGCTGTTCAAGATGATCACCGGTCAGGAAAAGCCGGATGCCGGTTCGGTCCGCATCGGCGAAACCGTACATCTCGGTTATGTCGACCAGAGCCGCGACGCGCTCGACGGCAACAAGACCGTCTGGGAGGAAATCTCTGGCGGCGCCGAAATCATCAAGCTCGGCAAGTTCGACATGAATTCGCGTGCCTATTGCGGCGCCTTCAACTTCAAGGGCGGTGATCAGCAGCAGAAGGTCGGCAATCTCTCGGGTGGTCAGCGCAACCGCGTTCACCTTGCCAAGATGCTGAAGGCCGGCGGCAACGTGCTGCTGCTCGACGAACCGACCAACGACCTCGACACGGAAACGCTCGGTGCGCTGGAAAGCGCGCTGGAAGCATTTGCCGGTTGCGCCATCATCATCAGCCATGATCGCATGTTCCTCGACCGTCTGGCGACACACATCCTCGCCTTTGAAGGTGAGGGCCATGTCGAATGGTTCGAAGGCAACTTCGAGGACTACGAGCAGGACAAGGTTCGCCGCCTCGGCCCTGATGCCTTGAACCCGGGCAGCCAGGCTCACAAGCGCCTGACGCGCTGATCGGTTCTTCACCGCTTTCAAAAGCCCCGGCTGTTCCGGGGCTTTTTTGATGCCTCGCGATCTTCCCTTCTGTTGGCGCGATCAGCACAGGCAAGTTCGCAATTCGGTGAAATGCCGCTTGCCTCAGCTACCCAAATCACATAAAGATATCTTTATATCTTGATTGGGTAGAGTATGAGCGAACCCCTGAGGCTTGGACTGGATGCGCTGGTGGACGTCTTGAAGGCGGCCGGCGAACCGACGCGCCTGCGGCTGCTGGCGCTGCTGGCGGCAGGTGATCTCACCGTTACCGATCTTACTGAAATCCTGGGCCAATCCCAACCCCGCATCTCGCGGCACCTGAAGCTGCTCGGCGAGGCAGAGCTCATCGATCGCTATCAGGAGGGCGCCTGGGCCTATTTCCGGCTGGCGCATGAGGGCAAGGCCGCCGCGCTGGTGCGTAACCTCCTGAAGCATGTCTCCGAAAACGATCCGGTCGTACAGCGGGACGGCGAGCGTCTTGCCTCCGTCAAACGCCACCGCGCCGAGCGGGCACAGGCCTATTTCAGCCGTAACGCTGCCGAATGGGACGAGCTTCGCCGCCTGCATGCGGCTGATGAAGAGGTGGATGCCGCCGTCATCAAGCTGCTCGGCAGCAATCCGATCGATTCCCTGCTCGATCTCGGCACCGGCACCGGCCGCATGCTGGAGCTTCTCTCCGGCCGCTATCGCCGGGCAATTGGCGTCGATGCCAGCCGCGACATGCTGAGTGTGGCACGCGCCAATCTCGACAAGTCCCGCATCACCACGGCTTCGGTACGCCACGCCGATATCCTCAATCTGCCTTTCGAGGGGCAGGACTTCGATCTGGTGACGATCCACCAGGTGCTGCATTTTTTCGACCAGCCCGAGATCGCGATCACCGAAGCTGCGCGCATGCTGCGGCCGGGCGGTCGCCTTGTTATCATCGACCTGGCGCCGCACGGCCTTGAATATCTTCGCGACGAGCATGCCCATGTCCGTCTCGGCTTCTCGCATCAGGCCATGTCGGAATGGGTGCGCAAGGCAGGGCTGGATGTCGAGCAGGTCGTCGATCTTCATCCGGGTCAGCAGGGCGAGAAGGGCCTCACGGTCACGATCTGGCTCGCGCGCGACCCGAGGCGCCTGATGGCCTCGCTGGAGAGCGAAGGCGCCATACCTACATTTGCCGGGAGAGAATAAATGACCCAGAACAACGACGCTCGCCGCCGCGATATCGCGATCTCCTTCGAGTTCTTCCCGCCGAAGTCCGAGGAGATGGAGGGCCAGCTCTGGAACACGGTCCGCGAGCTGCAGGACTGGAACCCGGAATTCGTATCCGTGACCTATGGTGCCGGCGGCACCACCAAGGCGCCGACGCTTTCCACGGTCACGCGCTTCCTGACCGACACACCGCTTGCAACAGCCTCGCACCTGACCTGCGTCAGCGCCACCAAGGAAGAGACGCATCAGGTGGTCGACAGCTTCCGCAAGGCAGGCGTTACGCACTTCGTGGCACTGCGCGGTGATGGGCCTGGCGGCGTTGGTGCGCCGTACCAGCCGCATCCGGGTGGTTACGCCAACGCAGCCGAACTGGTGGCCGGCCTCAAGCAGATCGGCGATTTCGAGATCTCCGTCTCGGCCTATCCGGAAAAGCATCCTGAAAGCCGCGACCAGGCGGCCGATATCGAGATGCTGAAGCGGAAGGCCGACAATGGCGCCGATCGCGCTCTGACGCAGTTCTTCTTCGACAACGACAATTTCGAGCGTTACCTCGAAAAGGTGCGTGCGGCCGGCGTCAAGATCCCTGTCGTACCTGGTATCATGCCGATCCAGAACCTGACGCAGCTGAAGCGCTTTGCCGGCGCCTGCGGCACGATCATTCCGGCCTTCCTCGACGAGCGCTTTGACGGGTATGAGGAGAAGCCGGAGGAGCGGGCCAAGGTTGCCGCCGATGTCGCAGCCGAGCAGATCGAAGATCTCGTGCGTCGCGGTCTGCACGAATTCCATCTTTATACGATGAACCGCGCTCCGCTTGTCTCTGCCGTTCTCGACAATCTCGGCCTCTCGCGCCAGACGGCCAGAAGCGCCGGCGCGGCGGCCTGATCCAACAGTCGCCCGTGGACAAAGGAAAAGCGCATGCCGGGCGGGGCATGCGCTTTTCAATATCTGGGGCTGATTGTTTCAGGAGTTCGGTATTTCAGTCTTTACGCTTCGCAACCGCTCAAATGAAGAGCATGGATACGACGAATGCGAACGCTGCACTGACCAACAGGACATTCAAGGATTGCGTAAGTCCCATGTCTGCCTCCTCGCGTTAACCAGCTAATAATATGTCGGAAATGTGTTAGTTGGGAAGCGCTTCTTGTGCTGCACTGCCGAAAAGGGCAGTGGATAAGTCTAGAGACGATCCGGTAAGTTTCTGAAATTTAATCGGAAAATCGCGCTCTCAAAATTTAACACTTTGTTACATACCGCGCATCGGGATTCATCCTTTTGGCGGAAGAATGGCGCGCTGCAGCATAGTCCTTTCAGGCGAGGGCGCGTGAGCGACTATAGATGCGCCCATCGAGTATGATTAGCCCGAGGCCGATCAGCGCCATGCCGGCGATCTCGGTTGTTTCCAGCCGTTCCCCAAGGAACAGGAAGCCGGGGAGGATCGCGCTCGGGGGTACGAGCAGTGTCACCAGCGACGTATTGGTCGCGCCCGCTACTGCCATGATGCGGAAATAGAGAATATAGCCCAGGGCCGTCGACAGGAGGGCGATTGCCAGGATCGTGGCGATCGCGTTGCCCGAGGGGATGGCGAGTGTCCAGGGGTGATCCATGACGAGCGACAGCGGCAATGCAACCAGCGAGGAGGCCGTCATCTGCCCGGCGGCAATAACCGGCGGTGCGATGCCCCGGAACCGCTTGCCGTAGGTTGCAGCAAATCCGTAGGAGATTGCGGCGATCACCGGCAGAAGCAGCGCCCATACCGGCAGATCGCCACGAGCCGCGACACTGGGGCCGATCAGCACGGCCGTCCCGAGCAGGCCGGTCAGGCAGCCGATGATCTTGGCCGAAGAGAGCTTCTCATCCGATGTCAGGTAATTGGCGATCAACACCGTCCAGATCGGCGTCGTGGCATTGAGAATGGAGGCGAGGCCGGCGCCGATGCGCGTCTGGCCGAAGAATATCAGCGCATGAGGCAGGGCGTTGTTGAGGATGCCGAGGACGAGGAATTCGCGCCAGCGGCTCCTCAAGAGCGGGTAGATGCCGAAACGGCCGGCGATATAGATATGCAGCGCAAGGGCTGCAATCGAAAGGCGCAGGAAGACGAGCGTGAGCGGCGGCACCTCGATGACGGCAATGCGCGCGAAGAAGAAGGAGCCGCCCCAGATGAGACCGAGCAGGGCAAGCAGGCCCCAGGTCAATGCGGTCATTCTCTGTTCCATGCCGATGCCTCCCGATGTTGGAGTACTGATATCCGATCGGCAGGAGACCGCCACCCGATTCATGCGACCGGGTGGCAGGAGGTCGTCTCGTTACTCAGAGCGCGTTGAGCAGGGTGGGGGTGGCCCAGCCGTCTGCCGGCATGCCTAGCCGCTGCTGTTCCTTCTGGATCGCGACACGGGTGCCGGAACCGAGGATGCCGTCGATTTCGCCGACGTCATGGCCGAGCGAGTCGAGCTTGGTCTGCAGCTGTTTCATCTCTTCGTTGGACAGGCCCTGTTCCGGCGTACCCTTCTGATAGGTCGGGGCACCGGAGAGGCGGGTCGCGAAATAGGCGGCCGACGTCGTGTAGATGAACGACTTGTTCCATTCCAGATAGATCTTGAAATTGGGATAGGCGATGAAGGCCGGCCCGAGGCGGCCCTGCGGCAGCACGAGATCGCCTTCGAGATTGGCAAAGGCAGTGTTGCCGTCGCGCGGCTTGACGCCGAGGTTGAACCATTCGCCTGCCGTCATCGTGCCGCCGAGGCCCGATTTTTCCCAGGGAAGATTATCCGGCACGGTGACTTCCTGCAGCCAGGGCTGGCCGCGCTCGAAACCGAGATGCTGGATGAACTTGGCAGCCGTCAGGATCGCGTCCGGGCCGCTCTGCTTGAGGCGAACATGGCCGTCGCCGTCGCCGTCCATGCCATAAGCGATGATATCGCGCGGCAGCATCTGCACCTGGCCGATTTCGCCGGCCCAGGCGCCGGTATTGGTCTGCGGGTCGAGGTCGCCGTGCTGGACCATCTCGATGAGGGAGATCAGCTGCGGGCGGAAGAGCTCCGGCCGGCGGCAGTCATGCGAGAGCGTCACCAGCGCGTTGCGGGTGTTGAAATCGCCCTGCACGGCGCCGAAATCGGTTTCCATCGCCCAGAAGGCGGTGATGATGCCGGCGGGAACGCCGAATTCCTGCTCGGCGCGGGCAAAGACATCGGCGTATTGCTTCATCTTCTGGCGGCCGATGTCGAGGCGTGCCTGACTAACGGTGCGCTGCGAGAATTCGAGGAAGGTCTGGCGGAAGACGCCCTGGGCGCGGTCGCGGCTCAGAACCTTGGGGTCGATCTGAGCACCGGCGAGCGCCTGGTCTGCAGCTTCGGCGCTGGCGCCGGCTGCAATCGCGTCCTTCTTGACGCCCTCGAGGAAGGCAGAGAGATCGCCGCCGCAGGGTGCCGCAGGGGCCGAAGCTGCCGCATTCGGAGCCTGCTGGGCGGCAGCGCCTGTTGCAATGGCGCAGGCAAACAGAAGGGCAAGTGCAGAGCGGCCTTTAAGCGAGCGGTGCATGAAACGATCCTCGTAAAAACACATGGAATTCCGTCGCTTTCCCAGAGGAATGTGACGGAAGCAAGAAAGATTAGGGTACGTTACTAAGAATTTCTATCCTTGGAAACGTCAGCCACCCAGTTGTTCCAGTTTTTCGCAGAACCGGCGAAGACATTGATATCCGTCGGCCCCCGGATCCCGGGGATGACGCCCGTCGACGTATATTGCCAGAAGGCCCAGCGGCGGTCGGCATAGGTCACGTCTGGATGTTTGGCGGTGGAGCGGACCCAGAAATGATAGTCCTGGAAATAGCCGGCGAGGTTCTCGCGGTGAAAATCGACAGAGGTATAGATGATCGGCCGCTTGCCGTAATAGGCCTCCAGGCGATTCATGAACCGCTGCATTTCGGATCGCACCGTGGCCGGATCGGGGCGGAAGCGGCAGGTCTTCGATTCTGCATTCCACTCAACATCCAGCACCGGCGGCAGGCGCATCGATTCCTTCGGGACGTTACGGATGAACCAGTCGGCCTGGTCGTCGGCGGAGGAGCAGAAATAATAGAAGTGGTAGGGCGCATGCGGAATGCCTGAGGCCGCTGCCTCGCGCCAGTATTCGTCGAAGCGCGGGTCGATCCTGTCCTTGCCTTCGGTCGCCTTGATGAAGGCAAAGGCAACGCCTGATTTGCGCACCGTCTGCCAGTCGATATCGCCCTGCCATTTGGAGATGTCGATGCCGTGGACTGCGTTTTGCTGCGGGCGCTTGGGGCCGAAATCCTGCGGATCGGTATCCTTGAAGCGGGTCTTCGGCTTTATGGAAGCGGTCTCGAGATAATCGTAACCCGTGGAGCTGCAACCGGCGAGCAGCAGGGCAAGCGGCACGACGCAAAACAGAAGCCGACGCATGAATGTCCCGTCGTGATGATGGATCTGCCCCACAGCCTGACCTTCGAATACACGCGCCCAGCAGAGGGTATAACCCTCTTTTCTAATATCAACGTAAAAAATTGGTTATTTACAAGCGAATTATGAGCGCTTGCTGATAATAGCGGCTCGCCACGCATAACCGCCGCCGATCCTGTCGAACGACAATGTCGCGCTGTTTTCAGCTGCTTGCGCTTCCAGAACCTCGCGCAGATTGGAGCGCGGTGTGACGTGGAACTTGGCGAGCCATGCCTGCAGCAGGCGGCGGAACCAGGCAGGCAGGCCTTCCTGCTGGCCAAAATCGACGATGTGCAACTGGCCGCCGGGATTGAGCGCGGCGATCGACGCATCCACCGCGCGTTCCCAATCCGGGATCATCGACAGCGCGTAGGAAATCAGAATGCGATCGAAACCGGCAGCGCCGAATTCGCGCGGCGTATAGGCCGTGGCATCCGCGACCCGGAAATCCGGTATCGTCGCCTTGGTGGCGAAGGTCTTGCGGGCGGAGATCAGCATTTCCTGGGAAATATCGAGACCGTAGAGTTTGGCCGTCGGAAAATGCTTGTGGGCGAGCGCCATGTTGCGACCGGTTCCGCAGCCGACTTCAAGCAGCGTGCCGCCCTTGGGAACGTCGAGGTTGCGGATCGTACGGTCGCGGCCGAGAAGATAATATTTGCGTGTGAGATCGTAGAAATGGCGCTGGTAGCGATACATGCCGTCCATCAGGTCGGCATGTTCCTCGCTCTTGACGGTCATCTCGCTGACTTTGCTCACGCCTTCTTCCCGTAGATATGGAAGCCGCCGTAGATTGCCGAGCGGTCCTGGCTGGTCATTTCACGTGACTGCTCTTCGAAATAGTGCCACTGGTCGCGGATTACAGGGGCGAGGCGGCCTTCGATGATGCTCTTTTCGGCCGCCGTGCGGAAGATCACGCGGGCGCCGTCACGGGCGGTGCGGGTAATCTCGCGCCAGACATCGTTGAGCTGCTGGTCGGTCATCCAGTCCTGTGCATCGAGCAGGATGTAACGGTCGCGCGAGGCAGCCGGCTCGCCGGCCAGAAGCTCGGTGAAGCTTGCATGATGGACGTTGACGCGGTCGACATTGGCGCGGATCACGTCGTAATGCTCGGGCTTCAGATAGGTCGGGAGCGGGCCTTCCTCGCCATCCGCATAGCGGCGTGCGAAAGCCTGCCAGGCGAAGTAGTTGTCGCGCATGGGGAAATGGCAGGCGAGTTTTTCAAGGCGGTGCTTCAGAACAGGCGCGATGGAATTGTCGGCGGCAAGGCTTGCCAGCTCGTCATATTGCTGCGGCGGAATGCCGAGGCCAAAAAGCGAGCTCTTGCGGTTGGTGATCCAGCGAACGATGGGTTTTTCGAAGAGGGGAGCGATCTGGTCGTCGAAGAACTGGCGCTGCTCGCGGATCGTACGGGCCTTGATCATTTCCTGCAGCTTTACGCCATGCAGTCGGGCAAGAAGGTGGGCGGCGCCGATGAAGCGGCCGAGCAGGCCGGTTTCATAGATGTTGCGGTCGAAGACCGTGACGCGGCGGCGGCCGAACTTGCGGGTGTTCCAGTAGGCGCGCGTCGTATCGTCGAGATTGGATGACAGATAGCGGTCGAAAACCCGGCTGTTCGACTTCTCGTTCGGCATGGCCAGGAAACGGACGAGATCAGAATGGCCTGGCAGGTTCTTGAAGGCCGCAAGCTTCAGCCTGTTCAGCGCGATGTGGTGCGGATTGAGGTCGACAACGTCGATCGAAGCCGGCGCCTTGGAGAGGTAGGCCAGCATGTTGCAGCCGCCGGAACCGATCGTGACGATGCGGTGATTGGGCTTCAGGTCCATTGCCTGCATGTCGAGGTCCGGGTCTTCCCAGATCTGCGGATAGACGAGGCCCGAGAAGAGCATGCCGAAGAGACGCTCCGAGAAGCCGTCCTTGGAAAAAGCCTTGTGGCGGAGAAGCGCTGCCTTGAGTTTCCGGTTCTTGCGGAAGCCGGTATCCGGTGCAAATTCCGACATGAGTCTGTCACCTTTTTAGCGTTCAGGGCGTGTAACCCGCCTCTGCTACAGTTTGATGACGCGCCCTGTGGGCCAGGGTTTCAACGGCGCTCCGCGAAGACCTCAGCGAAAATTGAAGGCGATTGAAACACTTCTTTTTCGCTTCGCCCTTTTCGCGGGGAGCGTTTCCTGCTTCTCTCCCTTCCGTGGAGGATTGCATGCGAGTTGTTCCGCGTATCTTCAAGGGCTTGGCCCTGCTCGTCATTCTCGTCGTCGTAGGCGCAGTCGCGTGGCTCTCCATAGCTCCGCCGGAACTCCTGAAGGTGGGTAATGGCTATGCCGCCAAGATCGTCTGCTCCAATGTCTTCATCGCGGGGCGCGATCCCGACACAGTTCTCCACGATGATGTCCAGGCACCAGGAAATCCGTTGCTCAGGCTGATGCGCGTCGAGATCGATCGCGACGGCGGGCGGGTGACTTCGCGTTTCATGGGCCTGTTTGCGCCAAGCTACGCGCTTTATCGCGGCGCCCTCGGCTGCACGAGTGTGCCTGACGGCAATTTCGATGCCGCCGCCAGAGCCGTGCCACTGGTGCCGGCGCTGCGGGCGGGGGCGAACGATGCATCATGGCCGGACGGTGAGGGTGTCGATCCTGCGACCGGCAATGCGAAGGTCGCAGCCCTTCTGGCCGATACCGCGCTTGCCGGGCCTGCCATGCGGGCGATGGTCGTCATCCAGGATGGTCGCGTTATTGCCGAGAATTATGGGCCGGGTTTCGGCGTCGATACGCCGCTCATCGGCTGGTCGATGACGAAGACCGTGAATGCGGCGCTGATCGGCCGGCTGATGCTGTCAGGCAAGATCTCCTTCGATGACACGCATCTCCTGCCGCAATGGGCCGGTGATCCGCGCGGAGACATCAAACTCTCCGACCTGCTCGGCATGGAAAGCGGGCTCGCCTTCAACGAAGATTATGGCGCCGTCGCCGATGTGACGCGCATGCTCTATCTCGACCCCGATATGGTTTCCCTGCCGGCGGGCGCACCTCTGGTGGCCGCGCCGGGTACGGATTTCCATTATTCCAGTGGAACGGCGGTGCTTCTGTCCCGTATCTGGATGGATAAGGTCGGTGATCCGCGGGCAGCCTTCGATTATCCCCGCGATTCGCTGTTTTCTCCGCTCGGCATGACGAGCGCGGTCTTCGAAGCCGATGAGCGCGGGACGTTTACCGGCAGTTCCTATATTTATGCCACGGCGCATGACTGGGCACGCTTCGGCCAGTTCCTGCTGCAGGACGGTGTGTGGAACGGACAGAGGCTTCTGCCGGAAGGCTTTGTTGCGACGATGCGGACACCGACAGCAAGTTCGGGGGGCAAATATACGCAAGGCCAGGCCTGGCTTGCCGGACCTGGCGGCGGCACGAGCGCGGAGTTCGGCCTGCCGCAGGATACGTTCTGGCTGCAGGGGCATGACGGCCAGACGATGGCAATCGTTCCCTCGGCAAATCTCGTCTTCGTCCGCATGGGACTGACCCCGAGCTGGCTGCGCTACAGGCCGCAGATCGTGCTGAAGGAAATCCTCAATACGCTTCAGGCGGCGAAAGCCGGCTGAGGCCCATCACAGACAGTCTGTATCAATTATTGGACGATCAGTAATTGCCCTGGGCGATGTCGGTCATGCCCTTGCGCTTGGCGTCATAATAGTAACCGCGGGCGTAAAGACGAACGGCGTCGTCTTCCTTCCTGTCGGCAACCTGCCAGGCGCCCTGCAGGTACTTGCCTGCATATTTGATATTGGTTTCGGCATCGAAAAGGCCGGCGGGATTACCATCGTAACCCATCGACTTTGCGGTGTTGTACTTGATCTGCATGAGACCGAAGTAGCCGCGCTTGTTATAGGCCTTGGAATTGTAGCGGCTCTCGCGATGGACGACGCGGTGGAGCAGCGATTCCGGAATTGCGTAAAGCTTGGAATATTTGCTGATGAGCTTGCTGACGAGGCTCTTTTCGACGGTCGGAGCATCGTCGCCGTCGTCATCGCTGAACATCGGCGGCGCGGCCGGCGGATCGATCGGGCCGGACTCGTCAAAGCCGTAGTCCATGGCGAAGCGCGGCGTGGTATCGACGGCGGCAAGCGCTGCGAGCGCGCCGTTCTGCGGTGTCGTTGCAGCGAAGGCAAGTTGTGTGGAGGGGCTTGCGGGCGAGCCCGGACGCGGCGTCGGAATGACGGACTGGATTGCCGTCATCTCGGGTGTCAGCGGGATCGGAGCATAGCCATTGACGGCAACCTGCTGTACGCCGCCCTGCATGGCGAAATCGCCGGCCTGCTGCTGAACGGGGGACACCACATTCGGCATGGCTGCTGCGGTGAGAACAGGTGCGGCAGTTGCTGCCTGCGCATTGAGCGTGGCGACGGCCGGAGCAGTTGCGCCTTCGGCAGTCGGGATAGCAGCCAGCGTTGCGTCTTCACCCGGCTTCGGCATGGGAATCACGGTCTGTGCGGCGGTCAGTTCCGCCTGAGAGGTATATTCAACGCTCGCGCATCCGGAAATGACGCCGCAGAGCATGGTCGAGACCACGAGACTGCGTTTCAGGCCGGAAAATCCGATCGCTACCATTCTCTCACTTTCGTGAATCGCGCCGCCCCGGCAGCGTCTTAAAAGTTATCAAATACCTTAAGCCCGGGGATAGCCATTAACCTATTCGTGGCTTTCCAGCAACCACGGAAAATTATTAGAGCCTTTCCCGGTCAGATTGCGGCATTCTGTTGGCTCAAACGGAGTTGGATGGTCGACCGGCAGGCGCACGTCGCAGCCCAGATCTACGGCCAAGCCGGCCGGTCGATCAGGCGGCCCGTTTCAGCCAACCCGAAGGGCCAGGCATCTTTGCGCCAGGATCAAAGGCGGTCGATTCGGACGTACCTGGAGGTATGCCCTTCGCCAATCGCCTTTGCCCTGTCGAAAACCTGCTCCGGCAGAATGCTGCAATCTGACCGGGAAAGGCTCTAAGCTGCAATACGGCGATACCCGGCGGTTACGGCGCCTGCTGCGATGAGCAGAGTGCCGCCGGTGCGGTTAACAGCACGCTGCACGCTCGCCTTGCGAATCAGGCCGCGGGCGGCGTGAGCGGCAAGGGCGTAACAGGAGGCATTGATGGTGGCGAGCACGAGGAAGGTCGCTTCCATGATCAGCATCTGATCGAAGAAGGGAAGGGCAGGGTTCAGGAACTGCGGTACGAAGGCGACGAAGAAGACGATGCTCTTCGGATTCAGCGCAGTCACCACATAGGCATGCAGGAAGATCCGCAAGGACTTTTCTTCCGGCAGGTTATCGTTGTCAGCGATGTGCTCGCCAATGATCGGTGCCCGCCAGAGCTTGATTCCGAGCCAGATGAGGTAGGCGCCGCCGACCCACTTCAGCACGGTAAACAGCGTCGCGGATGCGGCGAGCAGGGCGCCCAATCCGAAAAGCGATGCCGTCATGGCCGTGAAATCGCCGAGAGCCACGCCTGAAACGGTCGCCAGCGCCGTTTTCCGGCCATGACCAAGCGCATAGGAAACGACCAGAAGAATGGTCGGTCCCGGTATGGCCAGCATGATGGCGGATGCGGCTGCAAAAGCGAGCCAAGCTTCAAGCGACATGGAATCTCCTCCTATTCCTAGAGAACAAGCAAAGACATCATATTAGCCATCCGTCAATCATGCCCCGGTGTATTTTTGCCCGATCTGGTTCATTACTTCACCAAACCATGCCGTTGAAAGATCAAACGGCTTGCCACCCTTGATGCGGGGAAATTCTATTGCGCGCAACTTGCCGTTCTGCGCTTCATCATGGCCGGTTACACCCGAAATCTTGTTGAGGGCGCTTTCGACGGCGAGGTCGACCATGCTCTGGATCAGCCGCAGATCTTCGCCGTTTGCCGGTGCCGAGCGGGCGAAATAGCCGGATTTCTGGACGAGAGAGCGTTCGGCGTCGAGCAGGCTCGCGAACTGTTTCTGGAACCAGGCGCCGACATTGATCGTGTCGATCTTGACATGGCCGAAGGCATCGCGCTTGACCGTCTCGCCCGCGGCTTCGCGTTCAGCGACGATGGCGTCGAGGCAGGCGCCTTCCGACACGAAGACGGTGGCATGGCCGGTCCTGTCCATGATCTCCTTCAGGCGCGCGGCTTCGGCATCAAGGTCGAAGGCCATTTCCGGCAGGTAGACGGCGTCGATGCTCTTCATATGCGCGTTCATCATCAGGCCGTCGACATATTCGTTGCCCTTGGTGCGCTGCAGGTAGGCACGGGCGGTCGCGGCAGTCAGCCAGCCGCAGTGGCGGCCCATGACCTCGTGGATGACGAGCGTGCGCGGAGCGGCGGTCTGTTCGTTGCTGACATTGTCGAAGAAATGGGCGCCGACTTCGGCGGCCGTCCAGGCACCGAGCGACTGGCGGATCGGCACGACGTCGTTGTCGACAGTCTTCGGCAGGCCGACGACCGTCAGGTCATAGCCATTGGCCGAGAGATAGGCGGCGAGATCGGCAGCGGTCGTGTTGGTATCGTCGCCGCCGATCGTGTGCAGAATGGTGACGCCGTCATTGGCAAGACGTTCGGCGGCGACCCGCAGTGGATTTTCGCCTTCCTTGACAAGGCCACGCTTCACGCAGTCTGCAGCATTGGTGAGCTTCACGCGGCTGTTGCCGATCGGCGAACCGCCATAACGGTGCAGGAGCGGCGCCTTCTCCCGCATCTCCTTGGCGATCACAACGCTGTCGCCGAGCAGCACGCCCTGATAGCCGGACTTGTAGGCGATGAGTTCGATATCGGGTGCGATGTCGCTATAGCGCTCGATCAGGCCGCCGACGGCGGATGAGAGGCAGGGCGCCAGGCCTCCGGCGGTCAGCATTGCGACTTTCTGTTTGGCCATAGATCCCTCCTTTGGCGCCCGATGCGCGCGATTGCGGCGGCTCAAGTCTCTGTTTTACGCATGCCGGTATCGCAAACCGCTGCACGTTTTTGCGCGACATGCTTCCGGTAACGCATGGATGCGGCAGGGAAAGTGCCCTGTAAAGTAAAGAATTTACGAAAAACGGACCATTCTGCAGTGCAGGTGCCGGAACCGTCGATATAATCGGTTCAATGCCGGTCCACCTATCCATAAGTGTTGTGGAAATCGCCGGGCGTTCTGCGAATAATACAGAAAATAGCGGACACAGCGGATGGTCGCGGGATCAGCGACAATTACCGAATTGTGAAAACTGTTTTCAAACCTACGACCAATAGCCGCCTTGCAATGGCAACGATTATTTGGTCAAGGTGTTTCTTCTAGAACTTGCTGCATTGCGAGAAGATGACGATGTCTTTCTGGGAAAAACTGGTGAATGCCATTGGCAATACCGCGGGCAATGCGCTCTTTGCGGTGGTCGAGGCTATTCGAACAGTTTTCGAAGGCGATCCGGAGACGCGCCGCAAGGTCGCCTTTTCCGTAGCCGTCATCGCGCTTTCGGCCAAGATGGCAAAAGCCGATGGCATTGTCAGCGAAAAGGAAGTTCAGGCTTTCCGCGATATTTTCGAGTTTCCGCCGAGCGAAGCAAAGAATGTCGCGCGTCTCTATAATCTCGCCCGCCAGGACGTTGCCGGTTACGAAGCCTATGCGGCCAAGCTGTCGACGCTCTGCTCGACCTGCGCTGCCAATTGCCCGGTTCTGGAAGACGTGCTCGATGGCCTGTTCCATATTGCCAAGGCGGACGGGCTGATCCACGAGAATGAAATGTATTTCCTGCGCCATATCGCGGAAATCTTCCAGATGAGCGACGCCCGCTTCGATCAGATCGCCGCCCGCCACGTCTCTGATGGGCGCGACCCCTACAAGGTTCTCGGCGTTTCGCCGGCAGACGATTTCCCGACCATCCGCCGCCACTACCATGTGCTCGTCAGTGAGCATCATCCGGATCGGCTGATCTCGCGCGGCGTGCCGGAAGAGTTTCATGCGATTGCCAACGAACGGATGGCAGCGCTGAACGACGCTTATGCGGCGATCGAAAAGGAACGCCGCGCCGCATGACCTCATTCGAGGCCGATTACAGCCGAGCGCGCGTCCGGCCTTCGCCGAACCATGGCGAACGTGCCGATGGCCAAAAACCCGATATGATCCTGCTGCATTATACCGGCATGCCGAGCGCTGAAGGAGCGCTCGACTGGCTCTGTCGGGATGAAAGCCAGGTTTCCAGCCATTATTTCGTGCAGCCTGACGGCGAGGTCCTGCAACTCGTGCCGGAGAGCCGCCGCGCGTGGCATGCGGGCAAGAGCTTCTGGCACGGCGAGACGGATATCAATTCGCGGTCGATCGGCATCGAAATCGCCAATGCCGGCCATCCGGGCGGGCTTCCAGATTACCCGAAAGAGCAGATTGCTGCCGTGATCGAATTATGTCGTGATTGCGGCGATCGCTGGTCAATCGTGCCTGAAAGGGTGCTTGGGCACTCCGATGTCGCCCCCGTTCGCAAGGTCGATCCCGGCGAAAAATTCCCCTGGCGCGAACTCTACGAGGCTGGCGTCGGCCATTGGGTGGAACCGGCCGCTATTACCGGCGGACGCTTCTTCCAGCGCGGTGACCGCGGGCAACCGATCGAGGCGCTGCAATCCATGCTCTCGCTTTATGGTTACGGCACTGAGATCACGGGCGAATTCAGTGACAAGACGGCGGGTGACGTGGAAGCCTTCCAGCGGCATTTCCGCCCCGAACAGGTGGACGGAATCGCCGATTTCTCGACGATCGACACGCTGCATCGCCTGCTCTCGGCGCTGCCGCGTTATTCCTGATTTTTCACAGTTTCCAACATTACCGATTTTCCATGTTTGGGCGCGAAAATCGGACTGCCACATCATTTCCCTATTATCTCCTCATTGCGATGGTCTAAGGGCTTCCGCTAAGCGACGCCGATGGTTGTTCCCAAGCTAAATCGAAGGCGTCATGTGAAACGATAAGAATTGCTGCGAGGCCTGATCAGTTATTGGTCAGGAATACATCAGGACCGCGAGGCGCGCAGTCCGGTAATTCTTTGGGTCGGAGTGATCAAGACTACATGAGAAAACTGATTGTTGTTGCTGCAGCATGCGTTGGCATGGTGCTGGCAGGAAATAGCTTTGCCTTTGCGAATGACTGGGGTGTGCGGGCCGATGCGCCTGTGAAGAAAATCGAGCGTCCGCAGAAGACTGCGGAGCGCGTGCACGAGAAAGAACGCCCGCAGAAGACGGCGCAGCGCGTGCAGAAGAAAGCGCAGCGTCCGCTGAAGACGGTCGAGCGCCAGAGCGGCTATCCCGTCGCCGAAGTTTCCGGCGATTCCTATTCCGCACTGATCAGCAAATATGCCAATCAGTATGATGTGCCGGTGGCTCTTGCGACTGCCGTCATCCGTGTCGAAAGCAATTTCAATCCGATGGCGCGCGGCACCCACGGCGAGATCGGCCTGATGCAGATCAAGCCGGCAACGGCCCGCATGATGGGCTATTCCGGCAGCGCCAAGGGCCTGTTCGATCCGGAAACCAACATCAAGTACGGCATGAAGTACCTGGCGGCCGCCCATGATCTCGGTGGTGGGCAGACCTGCAATACCATCCTCAAGTACAATGCCGGCCACGGCGCGACGCGCATGAACCCTGTCTCCAAATCCTATTGCGGCAAGGTTCTTGCGATGCTCTGAACCGCAGGCGCCCGTCTCTGACAGGAGCTTGATGCTTCACGGCGATTGCCATGCTATCGCTACCTCCAAAAGAGGTGAGATATGGCAGTCGACTTCAGGTTCATCGTTATCGGCCGCGGCATGATGGGTGCCGCGGCCGCAAAATATCTGGCCCGCCGGACCGACGGCGTTGCCGTCATCGGCCCGGATGAGCCTGAAGACCGCAAGGCGCATGAAGGCGTCTTCGCCAGTCACTATGACGAAGGCCGCATCACCCGCACCATCGATCCGGACCGCGACTGGGCCTTGCTCGCCAACCGCTCCATCGCCCGCTATGGCGAGATTGCCGAAGAAAGTGGCGTTGATTTCTATACGCAAGTCGGCTGCCTCGCTGTGGGGCCTCCGGGCAGCGATTATCTTGCCGCCACGCGACGGGCTGCAACCTCGCTCGGTGTCGACACCGCTTCTTTCGAGGAAGCCGGGCTGAGGAGACAATTTCCCTACTTTGATTTTCCTGCCGGCAGTACCGGCATTTTCCAAGCAAAGGGCGCAGGCCATATCAGTCCGCGCAAGCTGGTAAAGGCGCAGTCGCTGCTCTTGGAAAAGGTAGGTGCGACTGTCATCCGCGATCACGCCACCTCGATCCGGGAGGAGGGTGGGGTGGCTGTCGTCACGACTGATGGCGGCGAGGTTTGGCGAGCCGAGAAAGTGCTGCTTGCGGCCGGTGGTTTTTCCATTTCGCAGAATCTCTTGCCGCAATCCGTTGATATGACGGTTTACGGGCGCACCGTGACCCTTTTCGAGGTGGCGGAAGAGGATGCGCACCGCTTTGCCGGCATGCCGTCGCTAATCCTCGATGCGCCCGGCATCGATATCTATCTGCTGCCGCCAATCCGTTACTCCGATGGCAAGCTCTATCTGAAGATCGGTGGTGATCCGGACAATCTCGTGCTGAACAACGACAAGGACATGCGTTCCTGGTTCCGCACCGACGGGAGGGAGGTTGCCCGCGAACACTTCAAGAGCATTGTCGCACGCATATTGCCCGAACTCGAGGCGCGGTCCATTTCCAGTGCATCCTGCGTCGTCTCCTATACCAGGAGCCGCTACCCGATGATCGGCTATACCGCTTCGCCGCATATCGCTGTTCTGACCGGCTGCATGGGGACGTCAGCCAAGAGCTCCGACGAGATCGGCAGGCTGGGGGCTGAACTCATTCTGGCAGGCGGAATCAATGATCAGGGCTACGCCACGGATTTCGCACCTTATTTCCGTTAAGCCTGCCCCCGATATTTCGTTGGCTTTTACGGGCTTCCTCGTTTAAGGGAGCCCCTGCCAGTTGGCCGGGCAGCCGCGCTTTACCAATGCCGAAAGGCGGTAGGGTGAGGAAAGTCCGGGCTCCACGGAAACACGGTGCCGGATAACGTCCGGCGAGGGCGACCTCAGGGAAAGTGCCACAGAAAGCAAACCGCCTGTCATGACAGGTAAGGGTGAAAGGGTGGGGTAAGAGCCCACCGCATCTCCGGCAACGGATATGGCACGGTAAACCCCACCGGGAGCAAAACCGAATAGGGATGACGCGGTTGGCGAAAGCCTTCCGGCCTGTTTCTGGGTCAGTCATCCGGGTGGGTTGCGTGAGGCAGCGTGCAAGCGCTGTCCCAGATGAATGGCTGCCACGTTCCGGTTCGCCGGAGCCATACAGAACCCGGCTTACAGGCCAACTGGCGATTAACACCGCGGCGTTTCCATTGCCGCAAAATCCGATTTCTTTCCTGACAAGTCATTGAAATGCCTGAAACCGAGGCGAGGTCTACGGGTCTTGCGCGGCCGATTTTCCCGTTCGGCTGCGGTACTTCAGGCGGCGTCGGAGAATCGCTTTCCTAACCCTTTGTTAAACTTAACAGCTTATAAATGTTCGATACTGCGCCCACCTTAAAAGGGGCTCATCCCATTGACGCCCATATGGTCCCATGCTATCCCAAATGCGCACTGCATCAGGGCAATCATCTGCCCATTCATCGCAAAGCAAAGGCGCCTTCCGGACCGGAAGCGTCGGGAGGACCTTGGTTCTTCCGGCTTGCGAAGCTGTGCCTGACTTAAGGGGTTTCGGGCGGCAAAATGCTTTCCGGGCTCTTTCGGAAACGGATGTTTCGTGTCATGAGCCGCTTCCTTTCGAATGCGACCAACAGGATCGATACCAAGGGCCGGGTTTCCGTGCCGGCGGCGTTTCGTTCCGTGCTGGCGCAGCGCAATATCCCGGAGCTTTACTGCTTCCAGGATTTTGTGTTTCCGGCGATCAGCGTCGGCGGCCCGGATCTTCTGGAGAGGTTCGAGCGGCAGATTGCGGCGGAAGATCCGTTTTCGCCGGAGGCAAACGAGATGTCGCTTCTCATTCATGGGGGCGGGGTCTTCATGAAGCTCGACGCCGAGGGGCGGTTGATGGTCACGGATTTCATTCGCGACTTCACCGGCATTTCGGACGAGGTGACCTTCGTGGGTCGGGCGGATCACTTTCAGCTCTGGCAGCCGCAAGCATTCGCGGCCGCGCAGGCGCAGGCACGAGGGGAGCGCAAGCTGGCGGGCAAGCGTTCCTGAGAGGACGAGGGAACGGAATGGTGGCGAATCCTGGCGGAGGTTCAACTGAAGCCGGTGGCGGACCGGTTCGCCACATTCCGGTTCTTCTCAAGGAAGTGCTTGCGGCGCTGGAGCCTTCTTCCGGCAAGGTCATTCTTGACGGCACTTTTGGTGCGGGCGGATACACTTCCGCCATTCTTGGCGTCGGCGCCGATGTGATCGCGCTCGATCGCGACCCGACGGCGATTGCCGCGGGCCAGGCGCTTGTCTCAGCGCATGGCGGTCATCTCAAGCTCATCCATTCGCAGTTTTCGCAACTTGCCGATCATGCGCCGGAAGGTGGGCTCGACGGCGTGGTGCTCGATATCGGCGTTTCCTCCATGCAGATCGACGAGGCCGAGCGCGGCTTCTCCTTTCAAAAGAGCGGCCCGCTCGATATGCGCATGTCGGTTTCAGGCGTTTCTGCCGCCGATGTCGTCAATCGCGCCAAAGTCGCCGATCTCATCAGGATCTTCCATTATCTCGGCGAGGAAAGCCAGGCACCGCGCATCGCCCATGCCATCGAGAAGCATCGCGCCGAGAAGCCCTTCGAGACGACGCGGGATCTCGCCGGCCTCATCGAGCTGGTGACGCCGCGCAAGATGAAGGACAAGATCCATCCGGCAACGCGCGTCTTTCAGGCGCTGCGCATCTTCGTCAATGACGAACTCGGCGAATTGGCGCAGGCACTGTTTGCCGCCGAGCGGGCTCTGAAGCCCGGCGGTCGTCTCGTTGTCGTCACGTTCCATTCGCTGGAGGACCGGGTCGTCAAGAAATTCTTCTCCGACCGGGCCGGCAAGGCCTCCGGCTCCCGCCATCTGCCCATTGCGCATGAGCGCGCCGCGACCTTCGAGCCGGTCGGCAAGCCGATGGTTTCCGCCAGCGAAGAGGAAGCCCAGGTCAATCCGCGCGCCCGTTCCGCCAAGCTGCGCGCCGGCCAGCGCACCAGCGCTCCCGCTGAAGCCGAAGACATGTCGCTCTTCGGATTCCCCAATCTTGCCAGCCTCGGAAAGCTTGGAGCTTGATATGCTGAGAACGTTCGATCTTGTCCTCATCGGCATCATGACGGCGGCAGCCGCCGTCACCTATACGATCAAGCACCGCGCCGAGCTGAAGCTCGAGGAGGTTCACCGCCTCGAGGCGGAGATCAAGCTGGAGAAGGACACGATCGATCTCCTGAAGGCCGACTGGGCGTTGCAGTCGCAGCCCAACCGGCTGGAGCGGCTGGTCAATGCCTATAACAGCGAGTTGCAGTTGCAGCCGACGGATTCGACATCGCTTGCCCATGCGCGCGAGTTGCCGATGCTGAAATCGCAGGTTCCGCCGCCAGACATTACCGAAGCAAAGGCCGGCGCCAAGCCGGGTGCCGTCGCCAAGTCTCAGCCGGTCCCAACGCGGGCGCCACGCGAAGCCGAAGACGCGGACCAGATCGAGACGGGGGCGCTGGAATAATGTCCTTTCTTTCCCGCATCATGGTGCTGAAGAGCCAGGCGCATTTTTCCGCTGGCGTTTACAATCGTTTCGGCGCTCCCTCGGGTATGGCGATCGAAGGCTCGCGCAAACGCAAGTCGGGGCAGGCCAGAAGCCGTGTCGGCCTGCTGATCGTCGGGTTTACCGCGCTTTATGCCGTCATCGGCGCACGCATGGTCGAATATGCGATGAAGGAGCCGGAATCGGTCTCGTCTATCCTGCCGCCCGACCGGCTGATGGCATCGCGCCCCGATATTGTCGATCGCAACGGCGAAGTGCTGGCGACCGATATCCGCACCGTTTCGCTGTTTGCCGAGCCGAACAAGATCGTCGATGCGGACGAGGCAGTCGAGAAGCTGCAGACGGTGCTTTCCGACCTCGACGTCAAGGATACATACAAGAAGCTCTCGAACCGCACCTCGCATTTCGCCTGGCTGCGCCGTCAGCTGACGCCGAAGCAGCAGAGCCAGATCCTGGCACTCGGCATTCCCGGCATCGGTTTCCGTCCGGAAAAGCGCCGCTTCTATCCGGGCGGCGCGACGGCCGCCCATATCCTCGGTTACGTCAATATCGACAACCGCGGCGTTGCCGGTATGGAAAAATATATAGACGATCAGGGGCTCGCCGATCTCGCTTCGGTGGGCATGACGAGCAACCAGCCGTTGGAGCCGGTGCGTCTTTCGATCGATGTGCGCGTGCAGGCAATCCTGCGCGATGTCGTTGCCAATGCCGTGGTCAATTACAAGGCCAAGGGGGCAGGGGCAGTCGTGCTGGATGCGCATACCGGCGAAGTGATTGCCATGGCATCCGCGCCGGATTTCGACCCCAACAATCCGCAGGAAGGCTCCAAGGACGGCTGGCTGAACCGCATGTCGAACGGCACGTTCGAAATGGGCTCGACATTCAAGACCTTTTCCACCGCCATGGCGATCGATAGCGGCAAGGTCTCGCTGAAGGACAGTTTCGACGCCACCAACCCGATCCGCATCGGCGGCTTCACCATTCACGACTTCCATGGCCAGCGCCGCTGGCTGACCGTGCCCGAAATCTTCGAATACTCCTCCAATATCGGCACGGCGAGAATGATCGATATCGTCGGCATGGAGATGCAGAAGGATTATCTGACGCGCCTCGGCCTGCTGACCAAGATGCAGACGGAACTTCCCGAAGTGAAGATGCCGAGCCAGCCGCGTGTCTGGAAGAAGATCAACTCGATTACGATCTCCTTCGGCCATGGCGTGGCCACGACGCCGCTGCAGACGGCGGTCGCCGGTGCCGCGCTCATCAATGGCGGCAAGCTGATCGAGCCGACCTTTTTGCCGCGTAATCGCGAGCAGGCCGATGAAGTCGCCGAAATGGTCGTCAAGAAAAGCACCAGCGACGATATCCGCTATCTCTTCAAGCTGAATGGCGTAAAGGGCTCCGGCCGCAACGCCGATGTGCCGGGCTTCCATGTCGGCGGCAAGACCGGCACGGCCGACAAGGTCGTCAACGGCCGCTACGCCAGCAACCTGAATTTCAACGCTTTTCTGGCGGCGTTCCCGATCGACAATCCGAAATATGTGGTGCTGACCTTCTGCGACGAACCGCTTGACGGCGAGCAGCATCAGCGTATCGCCGCCTATACGGCAGCCCCCATGGTCAAGAACATCGTGCGCCGTGCTGCGCCCATCCTCGGTGTCGAGCCGGAATTTGGCGAAGACGGCTCGGCCTTGTTGGTGTCTTATTGAGTGTGAATCAATGTCGGCGTCGATTCGTAAGGGGCGGTCGACCTGAACCAGAGAAGTGCATTCGATGAAATTGCGGGACCTCGCCGGAAATGCGTTTCCGGAACTCAAAGCTGAACTCGAAGGGCCGGCCGGCGCGCTGGATGTAACGGGATTGTCTTCCGACAGCCGGAAGATCGTACCCGGGATGGCCTTCGTGGCGATTGCGGGCTCCAAGGCGGATGGCGCGGGCTTCATCGCCGATGCGGTAGCAAAGGGTGCTGCCGTCGTTATCGCATCGCATGCGGCTCAGGCCTCCGTACCGGTTCTGGTCGTTTCCGAGCCGCGCCGTTTTCTCTCCGTTGCCGCTTCGCATTTCTACGGCCGTCAGCCGGCGACGATGGTTGCCGTGACGGGCACGGCCGGCAAGACCTCTGTTGCTTCCTTCGTCAGGCAGATCTGGGCGCATGCCGGCCATGCCGCCGCAATGATCGGTACGACCGGCGTCATCTCGCCGACGCGCAATGAATACGGCTCGCTGACGACGCCCGATACAGTATCGCTGCACGAGCTGCTCGCCGAACTCGCCGATGAAGGCGTCACGCGTGCCTCGATGGAGGCTTCCAGCCATGGCCTCGACCAGTATCGCCTCGATGGCGTGAAGCTCGCGGCAGCCGCCTTCACCAATCTCGGCCGCGACCACATGGATTACCATCCGACGGTCGAAGACTATATGGCGGCGAAGATGCACCTCTTCGACCGGGTGCTGCCGAAGGGTTCGCCCGCGATCATCTTCGCCGACGATCCATGGTCGGAGCAGGCGATCAAGGCGGCAACGGCCGCCGGCCACGATGTTCGCACGGTCGGGCGCAAGGGTGCCTATCTGGCGCTGAAGCGCGTCGAGCATTTTCGTCACAAGCAGGTCGCGGAAATTCACGCCGAGGGTGAGATTTTCGAGGTCGATATTCCATTGGCCGGTGATTTCCAGATCGCCAATGCGCTGGTTGCGGCTGCTCTTGCCATGTCTACAGGCGTTCCGGCAAAGGTCGCGATGGCGGCACTCGAAAAGCTGCAGGGCGCTTCCGGCCGTCTTGAGCTGGTCGGTCATACCAAAGACGGCGCGCTAGCCTATGTCGACTATGCGCACAAGCCCGACGCCCTGGAAAATGTGCTAAGCTCGGTGCGTCCGTTTACGACGGGTCGGGTGATTGTCGTGTTCGGCTGCGGCGGCGACCGAGACCGCGGCAAGCGGCCGATCATGGGCGAGATCGCCTGCCGGCTCGCTGATGTCGTCATCGTCACCGATGACAATCCGCGTTCGGAGGAACCAGCGGCGATCCGTGCCGAGATCATGACGGCGGCGACATGCGCTTCGGAGATCGGCGACCGTGCCAAGGCTATCCGTGAAGCGGTTCTGCAGCTGAAATCCGGCGATACGCTGATTGTTGCCGGCAAGGGACATGAAGAGGGGCAGACGGTCGGCAGCGTCACGCTGCCGTTTTCCGATCATGCCGAAGTGCGCAAGGCTTTGGAGGAGCGGGTACCATGAACTGGCTCTGGACCACCGAAGACATGATCGCCGCGATGGCGGGCCGTCCGTTCGGCTCGCTGCCGCAGGGCATCACCGGCATTTCCATCGACAGCCGCTCGATCGCGCCCGGTGAGGCCTTCTTCGCGATCAAGGGCGACCGCGTGGATGGCCACGATTATGCTTCGATGGCGATGGCAAACGGTGCATCGCTGCTTGTCGTGAGCGAAGCCCGCCTGCCGGCCATGGGGCGCCTGACGGTGCCGATGATTGTGGTCGAGGACGTGCTTGCCGCGCTCGGCAAGCTGGGATTGGCTTCACGCGAGCGCTCGCGGGCCAAGATCATCGCCGTCACCGGTTCGGTCGGCAAGACGACGACGAAGGAGATGTTGCGCCATGTGCTCTCTCCCTCCGGCAAGGTCCACGCATCCGTTGCGTCCTTCAACAATCACTGGGGTGTGCCGCTGACCTTGGCACGCATGCCGATCGACACCTATTTCGGGGTCTTCGAGGTCGGCATGAACCATCCGGACGAGATCCGGCCGCTGGTAAAGATGATCCGCCCGCATGTCGCGGTCATCACGACGATTGCGCCAGCCCATCTCGGCAATTTCCAGAACGTTCAGGAAATCGCTGCCGCCAAGGCGGAGATTTTCGAAGGGCTGGAACCCAACGGCGACGTCATCCTCAACCGCGACAACGATCAGTTCAATTTCCTGGAGCAAACCGCCCAGGCGCTCGGCATCATGAAGATCCATTCCTTCGGTCAGCATGCCAAGGCCGAGTTCCGGCTGGCTGAATTCAACGGCTCGGACGAAAGCTCGACGCTTTGGATGACCGTCGGAGGGGATACCAAGGAGGTGCGCATCGGCGCACCCGGGCGCCACATCGCTGAAAACGCGTTGGCCGCGTTGGGCGTGGTGACGATCGTCGGCGCCAGCCTCGACAAGGCAATCGAGGCACTTGCGACGCTGAAGCCGGAGAAGGGCAGGGGCAAGCGCCATAGGCTTCCGATCGGCAATGGCAGCTTCACGCTGATCGACGAGAGCTACAACGCCAATCCGGCCTCCATGCGCGCGGCGATCGCGCTGCTTGCGGATGCCGAACCGAGCGGCCGCGGACGCCGCATTGCCGTGCTCGGCGACATGCTGGAAATGGGTGAATTTGCCGAGCAGGTCCATACGGAACTTGCCGGCCCGCTGCTGGCTGCCGGTCTCGAACATGTCTGGCTCGCCGGGCCCGAGATGGTGGCGCTGAAAGAATCGCTTCCCGACAGCGTCGCGGTCGAGCACCGCGAGACGACGGAAGAATTGCTGGAATTCGTACTGAACTCGGTCGCACCTGGCGACGTGTTGATGGTGAAGTCGTCTCTGGGGATCGGTTTCGGCAAGATTGTCGCCGCGCTCCTTGACAAGTACCCACCAGTTTCAGACACGCAACGCGAACTATGATCGGGTAAAAGGGGCCTTGAATGCTGATTTGGCTAGTCGAACTGTCGGAATATTTCAAATTTCTGAATTTGTTCAGGTACATTACCTTCCGAGCTGGTGCTGCTCTCTTCACCTCCGCTTTGATCGTCTTCCTTTTCGGCCCGGCCATCATCAACTCGCTGCGCATCCGGCAGGGAAAAGGCCAGCCGATCCGCGCCGACGGGCCGCAGACGCATTTCAAGAAGGCCGGCACGCCGACCATGGGCGGCCTGATGATCCTGGCCGGCATTGTCGGCGCATCGTTGCTCTGGGCCGATCTTTCCAACGTCTACGTGGTGGCGACGCTGCTCGTGACGCTCGGCTTCGGCGCGATCGGCTTCTATGACGACTATCTCAAGGTCACCAAGCAGAACCACAAGGGCTTTTCCGGCAAGGCGCGCCTCGGCATCGAGTTTATCATTGCGGGTATTGCCGTCTATTTCATGATGCGCGCGGCCCTTGCCTCCGGCCCCGCCGGCTCGACCTTCGGCTCCTCGATCGCTTTCCCCTTCTTCAAGGACTTCATGATCAATATCGGCATCATGTTCGTTGTCTTCGGCGGTTTCGTCATCGTCGGCGCTGGCAATGCCGTGAACCTGACCGACGGCCTCGATGGGCTTGCCATCGTCCCCGTCATGATTGCCGCGGCCGCCTTCGGCATCATCGCCTATCTCGCCGGTAACGCCGTCTTTGCAAATTACCTGCAGATCAATTTTGTGCCCGGTACAGGCGAACTTGCCGTCGTGCTGGGCGCCGTCATCGGTGCCGGCCTCGGCTTCCTGTGGTTCAATGCGCCGCCGGCCGCCATCTTCATGGGCGATACCGGATCCCTCGCGCTCGGCGGCACGATCGGTACCGTCGCTGTCGCCACCAAGCATGAGATCGTCATGGCGATCGTCGGCGGCTTGTTCGTCATGGAGACCCTCTCGGTCATCATCCAGGTCGGCTTTTTCAAGATGACAGGCCGGCGCGTCTTCCTCATGGCGCCGATCCACCATCACTTCGAAAAGAAGGGCTGGACGGAAAGCCAGGTGGTGATCCGCTTCTGGATCATCGCCGTCGGCCTTGCCATGCTCGGCCTTTCCACCCTGAAGCTCCGGTGAGGCCGTCATGATCCCCGTCACGACGCTTGCAGGAAAGAAGGTCGCCCTCTTCGGTCTCGGCGGTTCCGGCTTCGCGACCGCCAAGGCGCTCGTTGCGGGTGGCGCCGATGTCATTGCCTGGGACGACAATCCTGACAGCGTCGCCAAGGCCGCGGCAGAGGGCATCACCACTGCCGATCTGCATGGGATCGACTGGAGCGCTCAGGCGCTCTTCGTGCTTTCGCCCGGCGTGCCGCTCACCCATCCGAAGCCTCACTGGACGGTCGACCTCGCGCGTGCCGCCGGCGTCGATATCGTCGGTGACGTCGAACTCTTTGTGCGCGAGCGGCGGGCGCATGCTCCCGATTGCCCTTTCATCGCGATCACAGGAACCAACGGTAAATCGACCACGACGGCTCTGATTGCCCATATCCTGAAATCGAGCGGCCGTGACACGCAGCTCGGCGGCAATATCGGCACGGCCGTGCTGACACTCGATCCCCCGAAGGCCGAGCGCTACTTCGTCGTCGAATGCTCCTCCTATCAGATCGATCTTGCGCCAACGCTCAACCCGTCCGCGGGGATCCTTCTCAACCTGACGCCCGATCATCTCGATCGCCACGGCACGATGCAGCATTATGCCGATGTCAAGGAACGGTTGGTCGCCGGTAGCGGCGTCGCTGTTGTCGGCGTCGACGACAGCCATTCGGCGCTGATTGCCGATCGCATCGAGCGGGCAGGGGTAAAGGTTATCAGGATCTCGCGCCGCAATGTTCTGGCCGACGGCATCTACGCCGAGGGCACGAAACTCATCCAGGCCACGAGCGGCGCCATGCTGCCCTTCGTCGATCTCGATGGCATCCAGACGCTGCGCGGCAGCCATAATGCGCAGAACGCGGCGGCTGCAGTCGCCGCCTGCCTTGCCGTCGGCGTTTCCGCCGAAGAGATCCGCGCCGGCCTTGCATCCTTCCCCGGTCTCAAACATCGCATGCAGCCCGTTGGCCAGCGCGGCAATGTCGTCTTCGTCAACGATTCCAAGGCGACGAATGCCGATGCTGCGGCTCCGGCACTTTCGAGCTACAGCAGGATCTACTGGATTGCCGGCGGATTGCCGAAAGCCGGTGGCATCACGACACTTGCGCCCTATTTTCCGCGCATCGCCAAGGCCTATCTGATCGGCGAGGCGGCGGCGGAATTTGCCGCGACGCTAGGCGAGGCAGCACCCTACGAGATATCCGGCACGCTGGAACGGGCCGTAGCGCATGCGGCAGCTGATGCGGACAAGGATGAGACCGGTCCCGTGGCCGTGATGTTATCCCCGGCTTGCGCAAGCTTCGACCAGTACAAGAATTTTGAAGTCAGGGGCGATACCTTTGTCGGCCATGTGGCCGCCCTTGACGGCGTGACCATGCTGATCAATTCGGCAACAGGAGGCAAATGACATGGTGAGCCGCGCGGAACGTGGAGCATTGGCCGATTGGTTCTGGACCATCGACCGCTTTTTCCTGGCATTGTTCCTCTTCCTGATGGGCATCGGCTTCATGCTGTCCTTTGCGGCGTCGCCGGCGGTTGCCGAGCGCATCGGCCTCGAACCCTTCCACTTCGTCAAGCGCCATGCCGCGTTCATGATCCCGTCGATCGCGGTCATGCTCGGCCTTTCCTTCCTGACGCCGCGCCAGATACGGCGCACCGCCATCATCCTGCTGATCGTTGCACTCGCGATGATGCTGCTGGTGCTGTTCTTCGGCCAGGAGGTCAAGGGCGGCAGGCGCTGGATCTGGATCGCCGGACTTTCCATTCAGCCGTCGGAATTCATGAAGCCGGCCTTCGTCGTCGTTTGCGCTTGGCTCTTTGCCGAACATGCGCGCCAGCCGGAGATACCGGGTAATCTCTTCGCCATCATCCTGTTTGGCATTGTCGTCGCTCTTCTTGTCGCTCAGCCAGACCTTGGTCAGACGATCCTGACGACGGCCGTCTGGGGCGGCATGTTCTTCATGGCTGGCATGCCGTGGCTATGGATCATCGTGCTGGGCGCAGGGGGTGCCGGTGGCCTCGTGACCGCCTATTACGTCTTCCCGCACGTGGCGGGCCGAATAAACAAGTTCCTCACCGGCGAAGGCGACACCTTCCAGATCGATACGGCCCGCGAAGCGATCATTCGCGGCGACTGGTTCGGGCAGGGACCGGGCGAAGGTATCGTCAAGCGCATCATCCCGGACGCGCATACCGACTTCATCTTCTCGGTCGCGGCCGAGGAGTTCGGCATCGTCTTCTGCATCGCGCTCGTTGCCATCTTCACCGTGCTGGTGTTGCGTGGCCTGTCTCATGCCTATCGCGAACGCAACGACTTCAACCGCTTTGCCGTTGCCGGCCTCGTGCTGCAGATGGGCATCCAGTCGATCATCAATATCGGCGTCAATCTCGAACTTTTGCCGGCCAAGGGCATGACGCTGCCGCTGATTTCCTATGGCGGCTCGTCCATGGTGGCAATCTGCGTGACGGCCGGCTTCATTCTGGCGCTGACACGCCATCGCCCGGAAAAACGTGCGCAGGACCGGAGCCTCTTCCGCGTGCCGCACGGCATGCCGGCGGAGTAAGGGTATTATGAGCAGGGGCATCGTCCTTCTTGCCGCCGGGGGCACCGGTGGCCACGTCTTTCCGGCGGAGGCGCTGGCCTTCAAGCTGAGAGAGCGCGGCTATTCCGTGCATCTCGTAACTGACAGCCGCGCCGAGCGTTATGCCGGCAAGTTCCCGGCTGACGAGATCCATGTCGTGCCGTCGGCAACGATCGGTTCCAAGAACCCTGTGGCCGTTGCCCGTTCTCTGTGGACGCTCTGGACCGGAATGCGCAGCGCAAAGCGGCTGATCCAGCGGCTGAAGCCGGTGGTCGTCGTCGGCTTCGGCGGCTATCCGACCGTGCCTCCGCTGCTTGCCGCCACGCGCCTCGGCGTGCCTTCCATGCTGCATGAGCAGAATGCTGTGATGGGGCGCGCCAACAAGGCGCTTGCGCCGCGCGTCAGGGCGATTGCCGGCGGTTTCCTGCCTGAAAGCGGCGGCACTTTTTCCGACAAGACGGTTGCGACCGGCAATCCCGTCCGGCCGGCCATCCTTGCCGCGGCCGAACAGCCTTACAAGCCTTCGCATCCGGGCGAGGATTTCAACCTCGTGGTCTTCGGCGGCAGCCAGGGCGCGCAATATTTCTCCAAGGCGATGCCGACGGCCATCAGCCTGATCGACGATGCGCTGCGCGCGCGGCTGAAGGTGACGCAGCAGGTTCGCACTGAAGATATGGATATGGTGAGCGGCTGTGTGGCGCAGTTGCAGATGGGCGCGGATATCGCGCCGTTTTTCAACGACATGGCGGAGCGCCTTGCCAAAGCGCATCTCGTCATCTGCCGTTCCGGCGCCTCGACGGTTTCGGAAATTTCGGTGATAGGGCGTCCGGCGGTGCTGGTGCCTTATCCGCATGCGCTCGACCACGATCAGGCGGCGAATGCGGCGGCGCTCGCGGCAACCGGTGGGGCCAAGGTGATCGCACAGTCGGAGTTGTCTCCGGAGCGTATCGCCTCCATCCTGACGCATGTGATGAACGACCCGGAAAAACTTGCCAACATGGCGGCGGCCGCCAAACTCGCGGGAAAACCGGATGCAGCAAACTTGCTTGCCGACATGGTTGAGGCTATTGCGGCCGGCAAGACAGTTGCAGAATTCAAGGGGGCACGCGCATGAAGCTGCCGAAGGCAATAGGCCTTGTCCATTTCATCGGCATTGGCGGTATCGGCATGAGCGGTATCGCAGAGGTGCTGCACAATCTCGGCCACAGGGTGCAGGGATCGGATCAGTCCGACAGCGCCAATGTCCAGCGCCTGCGTGACAAGGGCATCGAGGTCTTCGTCGGCCACAAGGCGGAAAACCTCGGTGACGCCGAAGTGGTCGTCGTGTCGACCGCGATCAAGAAGAGCAATCCGGAACTCGTTGCCGCGCGCGAAAAGCTCCTGCCGGTCGTCCGTCGCGCCGAAATGCTGGCCGAGCTGATGCGCTTCCGCAATGCCATCGCGATCGGCGGTACGCATGGCAAGACGACGACGACCTCGCTGGTCGCTACGCTTCTCGAAGCCGGCGGGCTGGATCCGACCGTCATCAACGGCGGCATCATCAATGCCTATGGCACGAATGCGCGCATGGGCGAGGGCGAGTGGATGGTGGTCGAGGCCGACGAGTCCGATGGCACCTTCCTGAAACTGCCAGCCGATGTCGCCGTTATCACCAATATCGACCCCGAGCATCTCGACCATTACGGCAATTTCGATGCCGTCCGCGCCGCGTTTCGCCAGTTCGTCGAGAACGTGCCTTTCTACGGTTTCGGCGTCATGTGTCTCGATCATCCGGAGGTTCAGGCGCTGGTCGGTCGGATCGAAGACCGCAAGGTCATTACCTACGGCGAAAACCCGCAGGCCGACGTTCGCTTCATGAACGTCCGCATTGATGGCACGCGCTCGATCTTCGATGTGGAGATCCGCCGTCGCCGCACGGGACAGGTCACACGGCTCGACAATCTTGTCATGCCAATGCCTGGCCGTCACAATATCTCGAATGCCACCGCGGCCATTGCCGTTGCCAACCGGCTTGGCATTTCCCGTGAGGATATCGCCAAGGGGCTTGCCTCCTTCGGCGGCGTGAAGCGTCGCTTCACGCTGACGGGCGAGTGGAACGGCGTGCAGATCTTCGATGACTACGGCCACCATCCGGTCGAGATCAAGGCAGTGCTGCGCGCTGCCCGCGAGGCCTGCAAGGGCCGGATCATCGCCGTGCACCAGCCGCACCGTTACACCCGCCTGTCGAGCCTGTTCGAGGAATTTGCGGCCTGCTTCAACGATGCCGACAGCATTTTCATCGCACCCGTCTATGCCGCGGGTGAGGATGCGATCGAGGGCGCGGATTCGGAATCGCTGATTTCCCGCATCAAATCGGGTGGCCATCGCGATGCGCGCTTCCTTCCTTCGGCGGAAGCTCTACCGCAGATGGTAGCAGAGATTGCAAAACCCGGAGACTTTGTAGTTTTGTTGGGTGCTGGTAGCATTACATATTGGGCAGCAGCGCTGCCGAAGCAGTTGCAAGACCTTTCAGGAAAATCCGCATGAAACAGGTTAACGGAGAAAAGCTACTTGCCTCTCTTGGAGAGGGCGTAAAGGACATTCGTGGCCGGCTGACGCCGGATGCTCCAATGGATCGCGTCACCTGGTTCCGCGCCGGCGGTCTGGCCGAGCTGATGTTCCAGCCGCATGACGAGGAAGACCTGATCGCCTTCCTGAAGATACTGCCGGATGAAGTGCCGCTGACGGTGGTTGGTGTCGGCTCGAACATCCTGGTGCGTGACGGCGGTATCCCGGGCGTGGTGCTGCGCCTCTCGGCCAAGGGCTTCGGCTTTGTCGAGCTCGCCGGTGAAAACCGCATCGTTGCCGGCGCGATCTGCCCGGACAAGCATGTGGCGGCCATGGCGATGGATAATGGCATCGGTGGTTTTGCCTTCTATTACGGCATTCCGGGCGGTATCGGCGGCGCTGCCCGCATGAATGCCGGCGCCAATGGATCCGAGACGAAGGATCGTGTGGTCGAGGTCCGTGCGATCGACCGCAAGGGCAACAAGCATGTGCTGACGAATGCCGAGATGGGCTATTCCTATCGCCATTCGGATGCTGCCGATGATCTGATCTTCACCTCGGTGCTGTTCGAAGGCTATCCGGATGATCGCGCGAAGATCCGCGCCGAAATGGATGCGGTGCGCAATCACCGCGAGACGGTGCAGCCTATTCGTGAAAAGACCGGTGGTTCGACCTTCAAGAATCCCGAGGGTCATTCCGCGTGGAAGCTGATCGACGAGGCGGACTGCCGCGGCCTCGTCATCGGCAGCGCTCAGATGTCGTCGCTTCACTGCAACTTCATGATCAACATGGGGCAGGCTACGGGCTACGATCTCGAATATCTTGGCGAGGAAGTGCGTCGCAAGGTTTTCGAAACGGCCGGCATCAAGCTCGAGTGGGAAATCAAGCGTCTTGGCCTCTTCATGCCGGGCCGCGAGGTTCGCCCCTTCCATGGCATTACGTCAGAATAGGCTTCACTTCACCGCGAGCTTGAGGCCTTCACGCGGCGTGACGACGGGCGACCAGCCCAGGACGTCGCGTGCGTGGGATATGTCGACTTGCAATGAGCCGCAGAGGCGCTGAAAGACGGCTTCCTTTCCCGTAATCCTCGCTGCCATGTGCATCAGCGACGGCGGGAAGGGAAGGAGTGCTGGCTTTACGCCAAGCCCTGCGGCGATCCCTTCGATCAATTCTGGTGTCGAAAGATCCTCCCCATCTCCTGCAAGGAAGGTTTCTCCTGCAGCGGCGGGGTGCTGCATGCAGGTGATGATCAGATCGACAAGGTTTTGCACAGCGACCAGTGTGCGACGGTTCTTCAGCGACGCGAAGGGCAGCGGCAGCTTCTTGCGGACAAGGCCAACGAGCAGGGCGAAGTTACCGCGTGCACCGGGGCCGTAGACCAGCGGCGGGCGGACGATGACGACCTCCATGCCGGTGAGCGCGGCAATCTCGCGCAGGCCGATTTCGCTTTCCATTTTCGAAATGCCATAGGGATCGATGGGCTTCGGTTGGTCGTCGTGCCGGAAGGGGCGATCGTTCTCCTCACCATTGACCTTGATCGTGCTGATGAAGACGAAGCGCTTCACGCCGGCGCGGGCGGCCTGTCCGGCGAGATTGAGGGTAGAGGCAGTGTTGACGCGGCGAAAATCCGCCAATGGATCGCTCGACTTGTCGTTCATAATGTGAACGCGGGCGGCGAGATGGACGATAACGTCGATGCCTTGGAGGGCAGCGGTCCACTCGGTCGTCTCGGTGATGTCGACGGGAACATGCCTGACATCCAATGGGAAGGCAGAATTTGCGGATCGTGTCGTGGCCGTCACGTCCCAAATCCGTTCCCTGTGCAAACGCTCGACGAGAGGGGCGCCGACGAAGCCGGCAGCGCCGGTGACGAGGCATCGCATGATCTTCTCCCTGTTTGCCGATGGAGGCTCTCGCTAGCCGGAACTGCCGATCGCATCAATAAAAAAAGCCGCGACGGCGACCGTCGCGGCTTTTTGTCCAGACAGTCAGTAGCTCAGACTTCTTCGCGACCCGACAGCAGGATGCAGATCAGGGAGATCGCAGCCGAGGCGGTGAGATAGTAGCCGACGTAATTGAGGCTGTAGGTAGTCGCAAGCCAGGTGGCGATATAGGGAGCAAGCGAAGCGCCGAAGATGCCGCCGAGGTTGAAGGTCATCGAGGCGCCGGTGTAGCGCACCATGGTCGGGAAGGGGGCGGCAAGGGCCGCACCGATCGGGCCATAGGTGAAGCCCATCAGGCCGAGCCCGATGATCGAGCACAGGAAGGCGCCGGTCAGGCCAGCCGTCAAAAGGCTTGCATAGAAGAAGCCGAAGATGGCGATGGCGATCGTCGTCAGAGTCAGGATCATGCGACGCGAGTAGCGGTCAGACAGCCAGCCGGAGAGCGGGATCGTCAGGCCGAAGAAGACGACGCCGACCAGCTGGACGACCAGGAACTGCTCACGCGTGTAGCCGAGTTTCGTCGTGCCCCAGGACAGTGTGAAGACCGTCATCAGGTAGAAGAGGACGAAAGTGGCAACGGCGATGAACGTGCCGAGGATTAGGCTGCGCAGATGACCGCGGAAGACGGTCGCGACCGGAACGGCGACTCGCTCGTGTTTTTCGACAGCCTTCTGGAATTCCGGGGTTTCGGCGATCTTCAGGCGAACATAAAGGCCGACGGCGACGAGCGCGAGGCTGGCGATGAAGGGAATGCGCCAGCCATAGGCGAGGAAGTCCTCGTTGCTCATGGTTTCCGCCAGGATCAGGAAGAAGCCGGAAGAAAGAATGAAGCCGATCGGCGCGCCGAGCTGCGGGAACATGGCGTACCAGCTGCGCTTGCCGGGAGGAGCATTTTCGGTTGCGAGCAGCACGGCGCCGCCCCATTCGCCGCCGAGGCCGAGGCCCTGGCCGAAGCGGCACAGCGCAAGCAGCAGCGGCGCGGCGATGCCGATCGCATCGTAGCCGGGCAGGATACCGATCACGACGGTCGACAGGCCCATGGTCATGAGGGCCGCCACGAGTGTCGCCTTGCGGCCGACCTTGTCGCCGAAATGGCCGAAGACCACGGCGCCGAAGGGGCGGGCGAAGAAGGCGATCGAGAAGGTCACCAGCGACTGCAGGAGCGCAGAAGTCGGGTCGCTCGACGGGAAGAACAGGTGTGGGAAGACGATGACCGCTGCCGTTGCATAGACATAAAAGTCAAAGAATTCGATGGTGGTGCCGATGAGGCTCGCGATCAGAACACGAGCCGGGGAATTGACTTGCGTGCTGTTCGAAGCGGGAGTCGGCGATACGGATACCGCGTCAGACATTATTATTCCATTCAGTTTACAGATTGCCTCGGGAAGGCCCCACGGGTCTTAACGCAATTTTCATCACGCGCAACGCCAAAAGACGCAAGAATATAACGGAAATTGTACTATTTTTCCGCCGCTGCCTCCGCCGATCAGAGCATCCCCTTTCAGGCGGCGGATTTGTTTCCATCCAGGTCATTTTGCTTCTCTTGCGTTGACCTCAACGGGTGCGGACAGGCATGCGAGGGGCGACTCGCATTAATTAATGACGGCGCCGTGTCTTGTCGGCGTTCCCGCAAGTCGACGGTTCAAACAGGACCGCCGCTTCGCTCGCCTTATTCCGGTGCGGATGAGCGCGACTCCATATGTCCTTGAAGGCATGGGTTTTTCCGGTGTTTTTCAAGCTTGCGTATCACGTGAGGCCGCGAAGCCTGCAAATCTGCAGAAGGCAAAAAATTGCAGAGGGTAGGAGCCAACAGTTAACGAAAGTAAACGGTTCGTTAACCATAATGATGCTCTAATGCACCCAAGTCAGACAAAGGCCACGAACCGCGCAGACCAGCTCCGCGCAAGCCTTGGTCCGGCAGAGTGGAAGTTATTTTTGGGGGTGTTGATGAGTCGCGAGCACGTAGCTGTCCTGATGGGCGGATTTTCCTCGGAGAGGCCTGTCAGCCTTTCCTCGGGAAAGGCGTGCGCCGATGCTCTCGAAGGTGAGGGCTTCAGGGTGACGCGCATCGATGTCGAGCGCGACATTTCCGAGAAGCTCTCTGCCGTGAAGCCCGATGTTGTCTTCAATGCCTTGCATGGGCCGTTCGGCGAGGATGGCACCATACAGGGCATTCTCGAATATCTGCAGATCCCCTATACGCATTCTGGCGTGCTTGCCTCGGCGCTTGCCATGGACAAGAGCCGGGCAAAGCGTGTGGCGGCTGCCGCCGGTGTTCCCGTTGCCGAATCGCAGGTGTTGAACCGCTTCTCGTTCCCGTCGGATCATCCGATGAAGGCGCCCTATGTGGTCAAGCCAGTGCGCGAGGGCTCCAGTTTCGGCGTCGTCATCGTCGGCGAGGATCAGGCGCACCCGCCTCAGGTCATTGGTTCGGCCGAGTGGCGCTATGGCGAGGAAGTCATCGTCGAGCGTTATATTCATGGTCGCGAATTGACCTGCGGCGTCATGGGCGATCAACCCATGGATGTCATCGAGGTGGTGCCGCAGGGCCACAATTTCTATGATTACGACTCCAAGTATGCGGCAGGTGGTTCAAAACATGTCTTGCCGGCTAAAATTTCACCGAAAATTTACCAAAAAATACAAACATTGGCGTTAAGGGCGCATCAAGCAATTGGTTGCCGCGGCGTCAGTCGGTCCGACTTTCGTTACGACGATCGTTTCTCCGAAGATGGCGAGCTCATCTGGCTGGAGGTCAATACCCAGCCAGGCATGACGCCAACCTCCCTTGTGCCCGAAATGGCCGGCCATGCCGGATATTCCTTTGGTGCATTTCTCCGGTGGATGGTGGAGGACGCGTCTTGTTTGCGTTGACGGTCAAAAAAATAGGACGCCCCAGCCGTCATGCCGAGCTTCCCTATGTGGAAGCCGATGACCGTCGCGTGCTGCCGCGTCCGCTGCGTCGCGTCGTCCGCTTCCTTGTAAGTCTCGGAAGTGGCCGTATCGACATTCCGGCCCATACGGGTACCGTTTCCGCGCTCGGCTTCCTGGCTGCGACTGGTCTCTACGGCATGTCGCTTGGCGGCCATACGGAAGCGGTCGCCCAGGCGACGACCAGCGCTGTCGGATTTGCCATCGAGGATGTGAAGGTTTCCGGCAATAACCAGACCTCGGAAATCGAGATTCTTCAGCTTCTCGGCCTCGATGGCGCGACATCGCTCGTCGCGCTCGATGTCGATGCTGCGCGCCAGAAGATTGCGCGCCTTCCCTGGGTCGAGAATGTCGAAGTCCGCAAGATTTATCCGAAGACGATCGAGGTGAAGCTCTCGGAGCGCGCTGCCTACGCTATCTGGCAACACGGCCAGGAGCTTTCTCTGATTGAGAAGAGCGGCAGCGTGATCGCGCCGCTTCGTGACAATAAATTTTCTACCCTGCCGCTGGTCGTCGGCCGTGACGCTGAAACGGCCGCGGCTTCCATCGAGGACGCGTTCTCGAAGTGGCCTGATGTCAAGGCTCGCGTGAAGGCGTTCGTTTGGGTTTCCGGCCGTCGCTGGGACCTGCACATGGATAATGGCGTCGTCGTCAAGCTGCCGGAAGATGATATCGACCAGGCGCTCGCGACGCTTTCGAAATTCGACAGGGATCAGCAGCTTCTGGAGCGCGATATCGCCGCAGTCGATCTCAGGTTGCCGGATCGCACGACGATCCAGCTGACACCGGAGGCGGCAGCGCGCCGGGAGGCAGCGGTCGCAACGCGTACCAAGGAATTGAAGAAGGCGGGGCAGAATATATGAGCTTGTTCGGTTCATCCCACTTTGGATTGCCGCGCCTGAAGCCGCTTTCGTCGAAGCGGTCGCATATCGTTTCGGTGCTCGACATCGGCTCGACCAAGGTCGTCTGCATGATCGGCCGGCTGACGCCGCGCGAGGAAAGCCAGATCCTGCCGGGCCGCACGCACAATATCGAGATTATCGGTATCGGCCATCAGCGTTCGCGCGGCATCAAGACCGGCGTGATCGCCGATCTCGACGCGCTTGAAGGCGTCATTCGTCTCGCCGTCGATGCGGCTGAGCGCATGGCGGGCCTGACCGTTGAGAGCCTGATCGTCAATCTGACGGCCGGCCGTCTCGGCAGCGACATCTACACGGCCACCATCGATCTCGGCGGCCAGGAAGTCGAACTGAACGACCTGAAGAAGGTGCTTTCGGCGGCCTGCCAGCAGTCGCTGCGTCAGGACCGCGCCGTCCTGCATTCGCTGGCCACCGGCTTCTCGCTGGATGGCGAGCGCGGCATCCGCGATCCGCTGGCGATGTACGGCGATGCGCTCGGCGTCGACATGCATGTGGTGACGGCGGAGCGCTCGGCGCTCAAAAATCTCGAACTGAGCGTCAACAGGGCGCATCTTTCGGTGGAAGGAATCGTTGCAACACCTTATGCATCCGGTCTTGCCGCACTGGTCGACGATGAAGTCGAACTTGGCTGTGCGGCCATCGACATGGGCGGCGGCACGACGACGATTTCGGTCTTTGCCGAGGGCAAGCTTGTCCATACCGATGCTGTCGGCCTCGGCGGTCATCATGTGACGACCGATCTCGCACGCGGCCTTTCCACACGGATCGAGGATGCTGAACGTTTGAAGGTGGTCCACGCTTCGGCGCTGACCAATTCTTCCGATGAGCGCGAGCTGATCTCCATTCCGCCGATCGGTGAGGATGATCGTGATCAGCCGACGCAGGTGCCGCGGGCTCTGGTCTCGCGCATCGTTTCGGCGCGCATCGAAGAGACGATGGAGCTCATCCGCGACCGGATCCAGCGTTCGGGCTTCAGCCCGATCGTCGGCAAGCGTGTCGTGCTGACGGGTGGAGCCAGCCAGCTGACCGGCCTTGCCGAAGTGGCGCGGCGCATTCTGGCCCGCAACGTTCGCATCGGCCGTCCGATGGGTGTCTCGGGTCTGCCGACGGCAGCCAAGGGGCCGGCCTTTTCGACGGCCGTCGGGCTGATGATCTATCCGCAGGTCGCGGACATGGAGACACATGCGTCACAGAGCAATCTGCTCATGTCGCTTGGGGGTAATAACAGCCGTATCGCCCGCATGGGCCAGTGGCTGAAGGAAAGCTTTTGAAATTGAGTGAATTGGCCGGCGTGGCGATGCGGCCAGAGAGAGAAGGAACGGGTACCATGACTATCAAGCTGCAAAAGCCTGACATCACTGAGCTGAAGCCGCGCATCACTGTATTCGGCGTCGGCGGCGGCGGCGGCAATGCCGTCAACAACATGATTTCAGCAGGCCTCCAGGGCGTCGACTTCGTCGTCGCCAACACGGATGCCCAGGCGTTGACCATGACGAAGGCCGAACGGATCATCCAGCTCGGCGCCAACGTCACCGAAGGCCTCGGCGCCGGTTCGCAGCCTGAAGTCGGTCGTGCGGCTGCCGAGGAATGCATCGATGAGATCATCGACCACCTGAACGGCACGCATATGTGCTTCGTCACGGCCGGCATGGGCGGCGGCACCGGCACGGGTGCTGCTCCTGTCGTCGCGCAGGCGGCCCGCAACAAGGGCATCCTGACGGTCGGCGTCGTCACCAAGCCGTTCCACTTCGAAGGCGGACGCCGCATGCGTCTGGCCGAATCCGGTATTCAGGAACTGCAGAAGTCTGTCGATACGCTTATCGTCATTCCGAACCAGAACCTCTTCCGCATCGCTAACGACAAGACGACCTTCGCCGACGCTTTCGCCATGGCTGACCAGGTTCTCTACTCGGGCGTTGCCTGCATCACCGACCTGATGGTGAAGGAAGGTCTCATCAACCTCGACTTCGCCGACGTCCGCTCGGTCATGCGCGAAATGGGCCGCGCGATGATGGGTACCGGCGAAGCTTCCGGTTCGGGCCGCGCCATGCAGGCCGCCGAAGCGGCAATTGCCAACCCGCTGCTCGATGAAACCTCGATGAAGGGTGCACAGGGCCTCCTGATCTCCATCACCGGCGGTCGCGACCTGACGCTCTTCGAAGTTGACGAAGCTGCGACCCGCATCCGCGAAGAAGTCGATCCGGACGCCAACATCATCCTCGGCGCAACCTTCGACGAATCGCTCGAAGGCATCATCCGCGTCTCGGTTGTCGCCACCGGCATCGACCGCGCCATGGGCGAGGGCACCGACCGCGTATTCCAGCCGACAGCAAAGCCGGTTATCCGCCCCTCCGCGGCCGTTGCTCCTGCACCGGCCGCAATTCAGCCTGCTCCGGTAATGCAGGCACCGAAGGCCGACCAGATTGCGCAGACCATCCGCGAGGCTGAAGTCGCGATGGAACGCGAACTGGAAATCCCGGCCCCGCGTGCCGCCGCTCCGGTGCAGCAGCCGGTGATGCAGGAAACCTTCCGTCCGCAGAGCAAGATCTTCGCTTCTGCGCCGGAAGCGGCCCCGGTTCTCCGTCAGGCTCCGGTCCAGCAGCAGGCTCCCGTCATGCACCAGCCGGCTCCGCAGCCGGTCATGCAGCAGCCGATGCACCAGCCAGTTCGCCATGAGCCGGTCATTCGCCAGGCTCCCGAGCAGGTCCGCATGCCGAAGGTCGAGGACTTCCCGCCGGTCGTCCAGGCTGAGATCGATCATCGCACGCAGCCTGCTGCCGCGCATGTCCAGGAAGAGCGCGGTCCGATGGGTCTGCTCAAGCGAATCACCAACTCGCTCGGCCGTCGCGAAGAGGAAGTCGCTCCGGAAATGACCTCTGCGCCGGCTGCTTCTTCGCAGCAGCGCCGTCCGCTGTCGCCGGAAGCAAGCCTCTACGCACCGCGTCGCGGCAACCTTGACGACCAGGGCCGTGCGGTTCCGCAGGCCCGCATGATGCAGGAAGATGACCAGCTGGAAATCCCGGCCTTCCTGCGCCGCCAGTCGAACTGAGAAAGCACTTCTCCACAGAAAACGCCCGGGACCGAAACCCCGGGCGTTTGCATTTCTACATGCTTGAATTCTAAATGCTTTTGCCGCTGCGGATTTCGTAACAAATCGAAACGAACAGTGATTTGGATTGCAGCGCCGCTCCACGTAAGTATGAGGCAAGCGAACTGCTCCAAGAGTCCGCTTCGAGCGCTGCGGGCAGTATAGAAGAAAGATCCGACCGGTTGGCAACGACGGGTATGGAAGAATAAGGGCATAATTTTATGGGACTTGGCTTGCTGGGCTTTCAGACGACGGTATCGCGTCCGGTGACACTTTCGGGCATCGGCGTGCATTCGGGTGCCGATGTTTCGATCACCTTCAATCCGGCCGAAGCCGGCACCGGCGTCGTTTTCCAGCGCGTGCATGAAAATGGCGATGTCACCGAACTGAAGGCTGTTTCCTCACAAGTCGGCAATACTGATCTCTGCACCGTTCTCGGCTTCTCGCCTGCTCATTCCGTCGCGACGATCGAACATGTCATGGCGGCCGTTTACGCTCTCGGCCTCGACAATGTCGTCATTGAAGTCAGCGGCGCCGAAATGCCGATCATGGACGGCAGCTCGGTTCCCTTCGTCGAAGCCATCGAACAGGTCGGTCTCGTTTCTCTCGGCGTCAAGCGCCGCTACATCCGCATCACCAAGCCGGTTCGTATCGAGCATGGCGGTTCCTGGAGCGAGTTCCGTCCCTATGACGGCACGCGCTTCGAAGTCGAGATCGATTTCGAATGCCCGCTGATCGGCCGCCAGAAGTGGGAAGGCGATCTCACTGCTTCCGTCTTCAAGACCGAATTGTCGCGCGCGCGCACCTTCGGCTTCATGCGTGATGTCGAGCGCCTCTGGGCTTCGGGCCATGCTCTCGGTTCCTCGCTCGAAAACTCTGTCGTCATTTCCGACGACAACACCGTCATCAATGTCGAAGGCCTGCGCTACGCCAAGGACGAGTTCGTGCGTCACAAGACGCTCGATGCCGTTGGCGATCTGGCGCTTGCCGGCGCACAGTTCATCGGCTGCTACCGTTCCTATCGCGGCGGCCACAAGATGAACGCCAACGCTCTCAAGGCTCTGCTCAGCGATCCCTCGGCCTATGAAGTAGTCGAGACATCGACGCCGCGCCAGCGCGTTGCCGTTCGCGAATTCATTGCAGTCAGCGCTCCGGAATTCGCCCCCTGGTCGGCATGACCTCCAGTATACCAATTAAGGCCAGGGCCGCCTCCTAACGGGGGCGGTTTTTTTATGGGGAAGGGGCAGACAGCGCGTCGATAGATGTTTCGCGGCATATATTTAGCCGCTCCTCATGTGAATGGCGGTGAAAAGCCCGACATTCTCGGCAATGCTGCCACAAAAATGCGTTAATGCGTGATCATTGCGTTGCTCTCGATAGGTATTTGTGGCTAGAAACGCCAGCTAGGCGTGGCTGCTGTGGAGTGGACGGCGGCGGTGGGATTCTTTCGAATGGCTTATGCAAGGTCTGACATGATGATGAAGACAGCGCGTGCTTTGCTCGCATCCTTGATGGTGCTGAGCGCAGGTGCCTTGATTTCCGGCTGCCAGTCGGACCCTGATATCGACATCACCAAGCTCGGCCTCGAAACCGATCCGCCGGACGTGCTCTACACGCAGGGCCTCGCCAACATGAAGGCCGGCAACATGGCCGAGGCGGCGCGCAAGTTCGACGCGATCGATGCGCAGAATCCCTTCTCCGAATGGGCGCGCAAGGCACTTGTCATGAGCACCTTCGTCAAGTACCGCCAGGGCCGCTTCGACGATGCGCTGGCATCGGGCAACAAGTATATGGCGCAATATCCGAAGTCCAAGGATGCCGCCTACGTCCAGTATCTGGTGGGCCTGACCTATTCCAAGCAGATCGTCGACGTGACGCAGGACCAGCGCGCCTCGCAAAAGACGATCGAGGCGATGCAGGCCGTCGTCGACAATTATCCTGACTCCGAATATGTCGACGATGCGCAGGCCAAGATGCGCTTTGCGCGCGACCAGCTCGCCGGCAAGGAGATGCAGGTCGGCCGCTACTACATGGAACGCAAGGAATATCTCGCCGCGATCTCGCGCTTCCGCATCGTCGTCGAGAAATATCCGAACACGAATCAGGTCGAGGAGGCGCTCGCCCGTCTCGTCGAAGCCTATTACGCGATGGGTGTCGTCGAGGAGGCGCAGACCGCTGCTGCCGTTCTCGGTCACAATTATCCCGACAGCCAGTGGTATGCTGATTCTTACAAGCTGCTGCAGTCGGGTGGCGCGGAGCCGCGTGAAAACAAGGGTTCGTGGATCGCGGCAGCGGGCAAGAAACTCCTTCTCGGTTCCTGAGGCCAATGCTGATCCAGCTTTCGATCCGCGATATCGTTCTGATCGAGCGGCTGGATCTTGCCTTCGAGACCGGCCTCTCCGTGCTGACGGGTGAGACGGGCGCGGGCAAATCCATCCTGCTTGACAGTCTGTCGCTGGCCCTTGGCGGGCGCGGCGATGGCGGTCTTGTGCGCCACGGCGAGGACAAGGGGCAGGTGACGGCCGTCTTCGATGTGGGCATGGATCACGGCGCCCGCAAGCTCCTGCGCGAAAACGGCATCGATGACGAAGGCGACCTGATCTTTCGCCGCCAGCAATCCTCCGACGGGCGCACCAAGGCCTATGTGAACGATCAGCCGATCAGCGTTCAGCTGATGCGTCAGGCCGGCCAGATGCTGGTCGAGATCCACGGCCAGCACGACGACCGCGCGCTTGTCGATACAAATGCACACAGGACGTTGCTGGACGCCTTTGCGGGCATCAGCGATGACGTGCAGGGTGTCGGCGCACTTTACCGCCAGTGGCGCGATACCGAGCGCACGCTGAAGAAACACCGCGAAAAGGTCGAAGCCGCTGCCCGCGAGGCGGATTATCTGCGCTCCTCCGTCGAGGAGCTTGAAAAGCTGTCACCGCGCGACGGCGAAGAAGACGAGCTTGCCGATCGCCGCCAGAAGATGATGAAGGCAGAGCGCATTGCTGGCGATATTGCCGAGGCTTCCGAGTTCCTCAACGGCAACGCCTCTCCCGTGCCCCATATCGCCTCGCTGGTGCGCCGTCTCGAGCGCAAGAGCCACGAGGCGCCCGGATTGCTGGAAGACACCGTAGCGCTGCTCGATGCGGCGCTGGACCAGCTTTCCAACGCGCAGATGGAAGTCGAGGCGGCACTGCGCAAGACGGAATATGATCCGAAGGAACTGGAGCGTGTCGAGGAGCGGCTGTTTGCGCTGCGCGCTGCCTCCCGCAAATATTCCGTTCCGGTCACCGAGCTTCCTGCTCTTGCCGTGCGCATGATCACCGATCTTGCCGATCTCGATGCCGGCGAAGAGCGACTGTCGAAGCTCGATGCGGAGGTGGGGGTCGCCAAGGCGAATTACGATACGGCTGCCCGCTGGCTTTCGGAGAAGCGTCATCATGCCGGCGATGCGCTGGCGCAGGCCGTCATGGCCGAGCTGCCGGCACTGAAGCTCGAGCGCGCCCGCTTCATGGTGGAGATCACCACCGATGGAGGGGAGGCGACGGCCGAGGGCATCGATGTCGTCGAATTCCATGTCCAGACCAATCCCGGCACGCGTCCCGGCTCGATCATGAAGGTCGCTTCGGGCGGCGAACTCTCGCGCTTCCTGCTGGCGCTCAAGGTGGCGCTTGCCGATCGCGGTTCGGCGCCGACCCTCGTCTTTGACGAAATCGACACCGGTGTGGGGGGCGCGGTGGCGGATGCGATTGGACAGCGGCTGAAGCGGCTTTCCGAAAAGGTGCAGGTTCTTTCCGTCACTCATGCGCCGCAGGTAGCGGCCCGTGCGGCCACGCATCTTCTGATCTCCAAGGGACCATCAGGCGAGGGGGCCGACAAGATCGCCACGCGCGTCGCCACCATGGCGCAAAAGGACCGCACGGAAGAGATCGCCCGCATGCTTGCCGGTGCCTCCGTGACGGAAGAGGCGAGGGCTGCTGCCGCGCGGCTGCTGGCAGGTAACGGGTAGGTTTCCCCATCGGTGACAAGCGCAAGGCGTTGCGCTATCTGACCTCAGCTACCGGTGAGGTCTATCCATGCGGCTTTTCCATTTCAGCGACGATCCCACGATCGATGTTTTCGAGCCGCGTCCGGTTCGCATTTCTTCCGAACGGCGGCCGGGCCAGGCGTGGCTGAACGGGCCGCTCGTCTGGGCGATCGATGAAGTCCACGACTTCATGTATCTCTTCCCGCGTGATTGCCCGCGCATCCTTGTTTGGGCAAAGCCGGAGACATCGCAGGAGGATCGTCGCCTGCTCGGGAACTGGCGGGGTGCCGCCTATGTCGAGCGAGGCTGGCTGGAGCGATTGCGGGCCGGGACCATCCACCGCTACGAGATGCCGACCGAGAGTTTCGAGGATCTGGAGGACGCGGGAATGTGGGTATCGCGGAGGAATGTCGTGCCGCTCGCGCTCACGGCCCATTCCGGGCTCGACCGGGAATTTGCACCGCGCGGTATCGAGCTAAAGGTGGTCGACAGTCTTCTGCCGATGAAGGCCTTGCAGCATACGACTTTACATGTGAGCGCCATCAGACTCAGCAACGCCCGGCCGTAAATTCCAAACCTCGGTACTATTTCAATCGCCGAATTTTGCTCTAAAACCATTGCAGATTCTCTGGAGTGAAGCTGCATGTCGACCGAATCCGTCGCTGTTGAGGACTTGACGCTTGAAGACGCCGCCGCCGAACTGGAGCGGCTTGCCAAGGAGATTGCGCGCAATGACGCGCTCTATCACGGCAAGGATCAGCCGGAGATTTCGGATGCGGATTACGACGCGCTGAAGCGCCGCAACGATGCGATCGAGGCGCGCTTTCCAGAGCTCATCCGCGAGGACAGTCCGTCGCGCCGCGTGGGGGCCGAACCGTCCAACACCTTTGCGCCCGTCGTTCATTCCCGGCCGATGCTGTCGCTCGACAACACCTTTTCACAGGAGGATGTGCGCGACTTCGTTGCCAGTGTCTATCGCTTCCTCGGCCGCCTGCCGGACAATTCCATCGCCTTCACGGCCGAACCGAAGATCGACGGGCTTTCCATGTCGATCCGTTACGAGAACGGCAAGCTGGTGACGGGCGCGACCCGCGGCGACGGCACGACCGGCGAGAATGTCACGGCCAATATCCGCACCATCAAGGAAATTCCGAACGAACTGCCGAAGGGCGTTCCCTCCGTCGTGGAAGTGCGCGGTGAGGTCTACATGGCCAAGAGCGATTTCATGGCGCTCAATGCGCAGATGGAAGCCGAAGGCAAGCAGACCTATGTCAATCCGCGCAATACGGCTGCAGGCTCTCTGCGCCAGCTCGATGCGAAGGTGACGGCGAGCCGTAAGCTGAGGTTCTTCGCCTATGCATGGGGCGAGATGTCGGAGATGCCCGCGGATACGCAGCTGGGCATGGTCGAGAAGTTCAGGGAGTGGGGTTTCCCGGTGAATCCGCTGATGAAGCGGCTGAGCTCGGTGGACGATATCCTCGCCCACTATGCCGAGATCGGCCTCGAACGGCCGGAGCTCGATTACGATATCGACGGTGTCGTCTACAAGGTCGACAGCCTCGAGCTGCAGCAGCGCCTCGGTTTCCGCTCGCGCAGCCCTCGCTGGGCGACGGCGCATAAGTTCCCGGCCGAACAAGCCTTCACCGTCGTCGAGAATATCGACATCCAGGTCGGCCGCACCGGTGCGCTGACGCCGGTCGCGCGGTTGACGCCGATTACCGTCGGCGGCGTGGTCGTCACCAATGCGACCCTGCATAACGAAGACTATATCAAGGGCATCGGCAATAGCGGCGAGCGCATCCGCGAGGAGGAGCACGATATCCGCATCGGCGATACCGTCATCGTGCAGCGTGCCGGCGACGTGATCCCGCAGGTGCTCGACGTCGTCATGGAAAAGCGGCCGGCGGATGCCACGCCCTATCAGTTTCCGAAGGTGTGCCCGGTCTGCGGTTCGCATGCGGTGCGTGAGCGGCACGAGAAGACCGGCAAGCTCGATTCCGTCACCCGGTGCACGGGCGGTTTCATCTGCCGCGCGCAGGCGACGGAAGAGCTGAAGCACTTCGTCTCGCGCAATGCCTTCGATATCGAGGGGCTCGGCTCCAAGCAGATCGACTTCTTCTTCGAGAGCGACGATGCTGCGCTGCAGATCCGCACCGCGCCTGATATCTTCACACTGGAGAAGCGCCAGCAGCAGTCAATCACCAAGCTGGAGAATATCGACGGCTTCGGCAAGGTCAGCGTCGGCAAGCTCTATGCGGCGATCAACGACCGGCGCAGCATTGCCCTTCATCGTTTCATCTACGCGCTCGGCATCCGCCATGTGGGCGAGACGACGGCAAAGCTGCTCGCGCGCTCCTACAACAGCTATGAGGCCTTTGCGACGGCCATGAAGGAAGCGGCAACGCTTTCCGGCGATGCGTGGAATGACCTCAACGCCATCGAAGGCATAGGCGAGGTGGTGGCGCGCGCCATTGTCGAATTCTACAAGGAGCCGCGCAATATCGAGGTGATCGGCCGCCTGCTTGACGAGGTGACGCCACAGGAGGCCGAACAGCCGGTGACCACCGGGAGCCCGGTCATCGGCAAGACCGTCGTTTTCACCGGTTCGCTGGAGAAATTCACCCGCGAAGAGGCGAAGGCCAGGGCCGAAAGCCTTGGTGCCAAGGTTGCAGGCTCCGTCTCCAAGAAGACCGATATCGTTGTAGCCGGCCCCGGCGCCGGCTCCAAGCTCGACAAGGCACGCGAACTCGGCGTCCAGACGATGGACGAGGATGAGTGGCTGGCGTTGATCGGCGGGTGAGGAAGCTCTGTGCCAGACACCGCGTTTCTGTTTGGCGCGCCCGCTTCCTCCTCGGTGTCATCCTCTGCGACACGAACCCGAGCATGACGTGTGAGCGGTTCACGCCCTCAGCCGCGCCATCGTATAGGCATCGACATATTGCCCGTCGCGATAGCCGAAGGAGCGGAGCAGGCCCTCTTTCTCGAAGCCGAATTTCTCATAGAGGCGGATGGCTGTCTCGTTATCCGTATAGACGGTCAATTCCACCCGCTTGATATCGTGCCAGTTGTCGGCGGCGTCGAGCATGGCGGCCATCAGGAAGGTTCCGATGCCGCGACCGGTGAAATCATCGTGTACGCCCATGCCGAGACTGGCGGCGTGCTGGCGCCGTCCTTCAAAGCGGTTCATGCCGCCATTGGCGACGAGCTTGCCATCGAGTTCGACGACGAGGTTGAGCGCGCCGGGTGAGGGGTTCTCCATGCGCTTGCGCACTGCGTCGATGCCTTGAAACGGCGGGCGCAGCGTACCGGCGCGGTAGCCCGGCAGGTTTATCAGTTCGGTGACGGCTTCGGCGTCGCTCATGCGCAGGGCACGAACGTTAAGGCCCTCCAGAGAAGGCTTTTCGGGCGGGGTATCCTGATTGACTGACATCATGCTCTCCTTGGGTTTCAAAAGGAGGAGAGCGGAGTTTCAGAAAACCCTGCTCGCCTCGGCAGGGTTCTCGGGGATGATCAGACGGCTAGTGACGCACCATCTCTCCCGCGCACCCTGCAAGGGTCGTGGCGATAAGATGCATATTGTGGGTCACGGAGTTGATCATGAGCGGAAGTTTCGCCATTCGCGTGCAGATGTCAACAGGTCAAAATTTGCCTTCGGATGCGGCAGTCTTTATTCCGGTAGGATAGACGATTCGGATGTTTGCCCGTGAAGACCATCGCCATCGATTTCGAGACAGCCAACGAACAGCGCGGCAGTGCCTGCTCGGTCGGTCTTGCCTGGATCGAGGACGGGCAGGTGACGCGGGTCGAGGAGCGGCTGATCCGACCGCGGGACATGCGCTTTTCCGGCATGAATATCGCGATCCACGGCATTCGCCCCGAGCATGTCGAAGATGCACCTGAGTTTCCCGAGGTGATGGACGAATTCCACGAGGATTTCCGGGGCGCGACGATGATCGCCCACAATGCCGCCTTCGATTTTAGCGTGTGGCGGGCGAGCCTCGATCTTTACCGGCAGTCCTATCCGGAGCTCACCTATCTCTGCAGCCTGAAGATGGCGCAGCGCATCTGGCCGCATTTTCTGTCGCACCGGCTGAACCTGATTGCCGAACATCTCGGTCTGCGCTTCGTTCACCATAATGCAGCCGAGGATGCCGCCGTCTGCGCTGCAGCAGCAATCGAGATGGCGAGGGCCGTCAAGGCTGCGACGGTTGCCGCCATTCCCGCTGCGATCGGCATGAAACCCGGTCGGCTGACCTCTGCCGGCTACGAGCCCTGCACCTGCCGCAAGGCGTGATTTTTGCTTTCCTGCAAAGGCTCGGGCGCTTTCTTGCAAAGGGTCCGGCCATTCTTATCTTAGCTTCCGGATCAACACGGGAGTTGCCATGTCCGCTTTGCGCAATCTTTTCCTCTCTGCAGCGTTCCTGACCATTTCCGCAGGCGCGACTTCTGCGGAAGTCGTCGGCAAGGTCGGGGTCGACTGGATCGGTAACGACATCATCATCGAGGCGGTTTCCGACCCTGAGGTGAAGGGGGTGACCTGCCATGTCACCTATTTCGACCGCAGCCTGATCGACCGGTTCAAGAACGGCAACTGGTTCGAAGACCCTTCGAACAATTCCATCGCCTGCCGCCAGACGGGGCCGATCGAGATCGGCAATATCGATATGTCCAAGGATGGCAGCGAGGTGTTCCGTCAGGGCATGTCGCTGATCTGGAAAACGCTTGCCGTCAACAGGATCTATGACAGGACAAACAACACGCTGATCTATCTCGCCCATTCGCGGCAGGTGACGGATGGGTCGGCGAAGATGTCGATTTCGACGATCCCGCTCTATGGCCAGGATGTGGTTTGGAAGAATGGGAAACCGCAATGAAAAAGGCCCGGACAAGCCGGGCCTTCGCATTCGAGATATCGAAACGTATCAGGCAGCCTCGCGCGCCAGTTCGTCGGCGATGACGGTGTCGAGGTTGAGGAAGCAGACCATGGTCTTTTCCAGCGCGACGATACCGCGGCAGAAGGCGCGCTGGGCCTCCGGAATGATTTCTGGCGCCGGCTGCAGGTCTTCGCTCTTGATGGTCATCATGTCGGAGACCTGTTCGACCAGCAGGCCGACAAGCTTGCCGGCGATATCGGTTACGATGATGGCGGAGCGCTCGGATGGTTCCGTCATCTTCATGCCGAGGCGGCAGGCCATGTCGATGACCGGGATCACGGCGCCGCGAAGGTTGATCAGTCCGAGGACGTAGGGCGGGGTGTGCGGCATCGGAGTCACCGGCGCCCAGCCGCGGATTTCGCGGATGGCCATGATATCGATGCAGAATTCCTGATCGCCGAGGTGGAACGAAACGATTTCCAGATAGGCGCCCGACTGCTTGATGGCGTTGTTGTTGCTCATGATCAGAATTCTTCCCAGTTGTCTCCGGCCGGAGAGGAGGCGAGTTTCTTGGCGGCGGAGCCGCCCGTGAAGGCGCCCGCGACCTTGCCAATCAGGCTCCGTGCGGGTGAGGTTTTCGGATGCGAGGCTGCGGAGGCTTCTCGCGGCGTTTGACGGGCGTTCATGCCCTCGCCGATATTGAACTGCCGTACCAGTTGCGTCAGGTTTTCCGCATCGGTTGCGAGAGTGTGGCTGGCGGCGTTCGTTTCTTCCACCATGGCCGCATTCTTCTGCGTCGCCTGATCCATCTGGCTGATGGCTGTATTGATCTCGTTCAGTCCGACTGATTGTTCGCGCGCAGAGGTTACGATTGATTTAACATGACCGTCGATACGAAGAACATCTTCGCCGATCTGGCGCAGAGCCTCGCCGGCAGCTGTCACCAGCTCGCCACCGGTTTTGACTTCGGCGCCGGATTTACTGATCAAGGCCTTGATATCCTTGGCTGCTCCGGCCGCGCGACCGGCCAGTTCGCGCACTTCCTGGGCGACGACCGCAAAACCCTTGCCGGCTTCACCCGCACGTGCGGCTTCGACGCCGGCGTTGAGTGCCAGCAGGTTCGTCTGGAAAGCGATCTCGTCGATGACGTTGATGATGGTGCCGATCTCGCGGGAAGCACCTTCGATTCGCTCCATCGCCGCCATGGCATCGCCGACGATGGCATCGGATTTCTCGGTATTCTGGCGGGTATGGGCAACCATGTTGCCGACTTCTTCGGCGCGGCTTGTGGCGTTGCGCACGGTGGCGGTGATCTCGTCCAGCGCCGCTGAGGTTTCTTCCAGCGAGGCGGCCTGCTGCTCCGTGCGCTTGGCGAGATCATCGGCGGCGGCGCGCATCTGATGGCTGTTGGCCTGGATCGAGGTGCTGTTCAGGGCAATGTCGCTCATCGCCCTGCGCAGGCGCACGGCCGTCTGGTTGAAGTCCTGACGCAGCCTTTCCAGCTCCTCGCGGAAGGGTTGGTCGATGCTTGCGGTCAGGTCGCCGTTGGCAAGGCGGGTCAGGCCTTGTCCGAGAGCGGTGACAGCGTTGTTCAGCGCTTCCGTATCGGCAAGCTTGGCAGTTTCGCGCTCGCGGCGTTCGGCATCGCTGCGCTTGCGGTCGGTCTCGGTGCGTGCTTCCAGATCGATCTTTTCGATTGCCGCAAGGCGGAAGCTTTCGGCAGCGCGGGCCATTTCGCCGATCTCGTCGCCACGCTCCTTGCCGGCGACATTGGTCGTCAGGTCGCCGTTCATAATGCGCAGCATGCTTTCCCGCACGGAAGCAATGCCGCGGCTTATGGAGCCGCCATGAATGTATTGCAGGGCGGCCATGGTGAGGATGGCGATCAGGCCGAGCGCGATCTGGATGATCAGCGAGCTGTGGGAGGTGTCGTTGGCGCTTTCGATGCGATTGCGGGCAATGGCGGTGCCGTCATTGGCCAATTTGTCGAGGGTGCCTGTGAGCTTGTCGCCGGCGCTGTCGATCCGGTCGTCGATCTTGTCGAATTCGTCATCGGCGGCGCCCTGTTCGACGAGCGCCTTGAGATCCACCTGGATGGCCTGGCGAAGCGCGTCGACATCGGCATCGTAGCTCTTCAGGAGGTCGCCGGCTTTCAGCTCCTCGGCGAGCGCGCCTATTCCCTTCGAGCCGCTGGACAGCGTTGCGAGCGAGTCGGTAATGAGCTTCAGGCGGCCCGGCTGGATGGTCTTCTCGTCCTTGTCGACGATCATGTCCATGGCGGTAAGGACCAGCGTCAGATTGGCAACGCGCATGTCGTTGACGGTGTCGATACTCTGCTGGATTTCGTCCGTGCGGCGCAGGCCGGCATCGACCTGCATATTCTCGTACCAGCCGATGGCGATCATCGAGCCGAAGCCGATGAAAGCGGCCCCGCCGAGCGTCCAGAGCCGCTGGCCGACCGAAAGGCTTCTGCGAACCGTCGAATTTGTCATAAAGCCACCCTCCGCCCCAGGCGGTTTTCAGTTCCCTCGATTTTTATGCTGATCCGGTCCGTGTTCCGGCCGACATCATGTCGGAACAGCGACGAAGCGCTGTGTGCATTACTAAATATAGATATGCGCTATTAAGCCTTTCCTAACGATGTATTTCTTGGGGTTGCTTGGAGGTCTTCGCGGCAAGCCTTTAGAAAGGCGTGATAATTCGTCTTTGTACGACCTTTTCGCGGCGCGTTTGCCCGCATTTGGCATTCATCAAGGTGGGGCAATTAATCACGGGTGAGAAAACGCATTCTTGAATTGCGTGGCTGCGATCGCGACTATAATCACACGGGCGGGACGGATGGGGCATCCGCACTTTTGTTTTTAGGCAATTCCGGACGCAAAACCGCTGCGCACTTTTGCTGGAGTTGCTAGTAAGGAAAGTATCATGAAGAATTTCCGTATCGCCGTCTGGATCGCCGTGCTTGCGCTTGCGGGCGTGCTCGGCTGGTTCACGCTGGACCAGAGCCGGACGAGGGAGGTGGTGGCCGAGGGCCCGTTCGGCGTGCCGTTCACGCTGGTATCGCAGAGCGGCCAGCCGATTACGGAGCAGGCACTGCGCGGCAAGCCTACCGCCCTGTTCTTCGGCTTCACGCATTGCCCCGAAGTGTGCCCGACGACGCTCTTCGAGCTCAACGGCTGGATGGAGAAGGTCGATCCGCAGGGTAACAAGCTGCAGGCCTATTTCGTGACCGTCGATCCCGAGCGCGATACGCCCGAGATCATGAACCAGTATGTATCCAACGTTTCCAAGCGCATCACCGGCATTTCCGGCTCGCCGGAGAAGGTCGCCGACGTCATCAAGGGCTTCCGCGTCTATGCCAAGAAGGTGCCGGTGGACGAGAACAATCCTGATGGAGACTACACGATGGACCACACGGCCTCGGTCTTCCTGCTCGATTCAGCCGGGCGTTTTTCGGGAACGATCTCCTATGGCGAAAACCCGGATACGGCGATAAAGAAGCTTGAGAATCTCGTCGCCAAGGGATGATCGGCAGCTTGAAGCATCGCGCCGGTCGCGAGCGACGCAACCGGAAAGATTGCCTATCGTGAGTGAAATCCGCCTTTACGTGTCGACAAGTGAAAAGCAGGCCGAAGAGATCCTCGACCTTCTGAGCGAGGTCTTCGGCGAAGAAGATTTCGCCATCGGCACCACCGAGATCGACGAAAAGAAAGATATCTGGGAAGCCTCCGTCTACATGATGGCGGAGGACGAGGCGGATGTGCGCAGTCGCATCGAGGAGGCGCTGGGACCGGCATTTCCCGATGCCGTGCTGTCGCGTGAGGTCATTCCGGATGTGGACTGGGTCGTCAAATCTCTGGAGGGGCTGAAGCCCGTCAGGGCAGGGCGCTTCCTCGTGCATGGCTCGCATGACCGGGACAAGGTGCGATCAAGCGATATCGCCATCGAGATCGATGCCGGCCAGGCGTTCGGCACGGGTCATCACGGCACGACCGCCGGCTGCCTTGAAGTGATCGACCGGGTTGTCAGGGCGCGCAAGGTGCGCAATGCGCTCGATCTGGGGACCGGCAGCGGCGTTCTGGCGATTGCCGTGCGCAAGCTCAAAGATATTCCGGTGCTGGCAACGGATATCGATCCGATCGCAGTTGGTGTCGCGGCAGAGAATGTTCGCCGCAATGGCATTGCCAGCGGCATCCGCACGGTGACGGCGCCCGGCTTCCATTCGACGGCTTTTTCGGAGAACGGGCCCTTCGATCTCATCATCGCCAATATTCTGGCGCGGCCGCTGATCAAGATGGCGCCGCAGCTCGTCGCCAACCTGGCGCCGGGCGGATCGGTCGTCCTGTCCGGCATTCTCGCCAGTCAGCGCTGGAAGGTGCTGGCCGCCTATAATGGCGCGAGGCTGCGGCATGTGCGCACCATCTGGCGCAATGGCTGGGTGACGATCCATCTGGATCGTCCCTGACGCGTCCGCGAGGGTTTGTTTTCCAGAAATCGAGACAAGAAAAAAGGCGGTGCCAGTGGCACCGCCTTGGACCGGCATTTAAATCCGGTCTTGCCCGCGAGCTCGAAGGAGGAGGATGCTCAAGCGGGCACTACTGCATTCCGATAGGCCCGTCCGGTGGAGGGGAGGAGGATCGGAAAGGCTTTAAGCTCAGAATGCGTAGCTCGGTGCGCCCTTGTGGCGCGTGGAACGCTGGCCTGCTGCGAGCACCTTGAGGCTGTCCTCATGCTGCGGGCGGCGGGCGCCGATGATATGACGCACAGTCTGGCGTTCGCCAGCCTGTACCGGGCTGCTGTAAGCGAAGCGCGAGAGAGAGGCGGTCATTTCAAAAAATCCTTTGTTTGTGGTTCGTCGTGAACCGTTCGATGCGCCCTATGTAGCTATTCCGACATGCGGTGGTAGAGGGTTTGTTTCATTGCAGCCATGCGTGCAATGCATGAAGCGTGCCAGTTTCCCACATCGAGACACATTTCTGCCAAATTATTGGGCGGCCGAGCCTTTCCGGGTGCTTCGCGTCGCTTTTTCTCCCCAATAACTGAAATTTCGCTAACATGGCCGCTATCCCATTAACCGGATTCGTTTCATTCATTCGGGTTTCCAGCATGTTTCAGTCTTTCGAAGTCACCTCCACGCCACAGTTCGGCAGGGAACGGGTTTCCGCACTGCGCGCCAGTTTCGACGCGCTAGGCATCGATGCCTTCCTCGTGCCGCGCGCCGATGAGTTCAACGGCGAATATGTGCCTGCCTGTGCGGAACGGCTCTCCTGGCTCACGGGCTTTACCGGCTCGGCGGGCATTGCGCTGATCACCCGCACGGAAGCGATCGTCTATGTCGACGGCCGCTACGTGACGCAGCTTGCGGAGCAGGTGGACGGCTCGGTCTTTACCGGCGGCGATCTCGTCAACGAGCCGCCGCATGTCTGGCTTCCGGCGCATGGCAAAAAGGGGCTGAAGCTCGGCATCGATCCATGGCTGCATTCGGGTGCGGACGTTCGCAAGCTCGAAAAGGCACTGTCGGAGATCGGCGGCGCACTGGTGTTCCTGCCGCATAATCCGCTCGACAAGCTGTGGGCCGACCGTCCTGCAGAGCCGCTCGGGGCGGTCACCATCCAGAACGTCGCCCAGGCCGGTGTCCTTGCAAAAGACAAGATCGCAACGATCACCGCCGATCTCGGCAAGAAGAACCTCAAGGCGGTGCTGATCGCCGATCCCTCTTCCATTGCCTGGATCTTCAATATTCGTGGCGCCGACGTGCCGCACACGCCGCATCCGCTGGCGCGCGCCATCATCCATGCCGACGGCAAGGCCGAGATCTTCCTCGACAAGCGCAAGACCGGTATCGAGCCGGAAGCCTATCTGGCGCAGATCGCCACCCAGCTTGCGCCTTCGCTGCTTGACGAGAAGCTTGCTGCGGTCGCCAAGGAAGGCGGGCGTATCCTCATCGATCCCGATATCGCTTCCTATGCGCTTGCCGAGATCATACGCAAGGCGGGCGGCGAGGTGGTCGAGGGCACCGATCCGGCGAAGCTGCCGCGGGCGGTGAAGAACAGTACCGAGATCAACGGCTCGGCTGCAGCCCATCTGCAGGATGGTGCCGCCATGGTGGAATTCCTCTACTGGCTGTCGCAGAGCAAACCCGGCACGATCACCGAAATCGGTGCTGCCGAGCGGCTGGAGGCGGCTCGCGCCCGGATGGGCCAGAGCATGCAGAATCCGCTGAAGGACATTTCCTTCGACACGATCTCGGGTGCCGGCGAACATGCGGCCATCATGCATTACCGGGTGACGACGGCGACCGACCGCCCTATCCAGCCGGGCGAGCTCTTCCTGATCGATTCCGGCGCGCAATATATCAACGGCACGACCGATATCACCCGCACGGTCGGCATCGGTACCGTCAGCGAGGAGCACAAGCGCTTCTTCACGCTGGTGTTGAAGGGCATGATCCAGATCAGCACGGCGCGTTTCCCGAAGGGCACCCGCGGCTGCGATCTCGATCCGCTGGCGCGCATCGCGCTATGGCGGGCAGGGGCTGATTTCGCGCATGGCACCGGCCATGGCGTGGGCTCCTATCTCTCGGTTCACGAGGGGCCGCAGCGCATTTCGCGGCTTTCGACGCAGGAACTGCTGCCGGGCATGATCCTGTCAAACGAGCCGGGTTATTACCGGCCGGGCCATTTCGGCATCCGCATCGAGAACCTGATCTATGTGCGGGAGGCGGAAGCCGTCGAGGGCGGCGACATGCCGATGCTCGGCTTCGAAACGCTGACCTTCTGCCCGATCGACCGCAGCATCGTCATTCCTGAATTGCTGACGCATGACGAGCTGCACTGGTTCAATGACTATCACCATCGCACGCGCGAAGCGCTGATGCCGCTGATCCACGACCATGACGTCAAGGCATGGCTGGAAAATGCGACGCTGCCGCTGGAATACTGAGCCTGAGGTTTAAAGACCGATCGTGTGCCGCCAGGTCATGACGATGATCCAGGCGGCCACGAGCATCCAGGTATGCGAGAAGCGCAGGCCGATGACGAGGGCGACGGCGAGCGCCAGTTTCGAATCCCAGCCGCCGATGAAGAAGGCGGGCGCCACCAGCGTCGTCAGCACCGCCGCCGGTACGGCATTGAGTGCTGCTTCCATGCGCGGCGGAATGCGCTTCATCTTGGTGATCAGGATGTAGCCGCCGATGCGCGTCGCATAGGTCGCGGCTGCGGCGGCCAGGATCACGAGAGCCATGTGGAGATCGAATTGCATCTCAGACCTCGTGATTTTCGGTGTTGAGGGCGTCGGCTTCGAGATCCGGCTCCTCGGCAGGCAGAGGCATCAGCGCAGCAAGGATGATGCCGGCTGCAGCCCCCAGGCTGACATGCCAGGGCGAGCCCACGAAATGATAGGCAATGACCGAGGCGACGGCGCTCGTCAGCGCCACCGGCAGGAAATTGTCGCGTTTGCGGAAGCCGAGCACGATGCCGAGGAAATAGGTCGGCAGCAGGATATCGAGGCCGATCGTCTTGGGGTCGCCGATAAGGGTACCGAGCATGCCACCAATGAGGCTGATCAGAACCCAGGGAATGTAGATGATGATGCCGAAGCCGAGATACCAGGTGAAGGTAACCGGCGTCCCTGCCTCGCCGCGCTTGACGGTTTCGGCAAATTGCGGATCGACCAGCAGGAAGAAGGTGAAGAACTTCTGCAGCGCGGTGAAGTGCCTGATGTAGCGGGCAATTGCTGCTGAATAGAGCACGTGGCGGAAATTGACGGCGAGGATGGAGAGAACGATCACCCAAGCCTGCACATTATGGCCGAAAAGCTCGATACCGACCAGCTGGCTGGCGCCTGCATAGACTGAGGCGCTCATGAAAGTAAGTTCTGATAGCGACATGCCCTGCTCGGCGGCAAGGGCGCCGAACAACGCTCCGAACGGGGCAGAGGCGAGCGCCACGGGAAAGCCGCCCCGCAACCCTTCGACAAAGTCGGCGCGATTCATGGGATTACGTCCTGTTGGAATTGAAATTTCCCTCTATGGTGTCTCACCTGCGGCGGCAATTGAATTTCCTTGATTCACCAATCGATTTTGCTGAAGCGTTACCGGTTTACGTCACCGGCAAGGCGAGGGAGACAATGAAGAAGATCGAATTTTCCAAGGAAGAAAAGGCAGAGATCGTTTCGCACATCCGCCAATATTTCGATCGCGAACTCGACCCGATCGGCGTGCTGCCGGCCGAATTCCTGCTGGAATTCTTCGCCGAGAAGATCGGACCCTATTTCTATAATCGCGGGCTCAGAGACGCGCACGCCGCCTTCGTGAAGAAGATGGAGGATTTCGGCGAAGAGATTTATCTGCTGGAGCGTGAGGAAGGGACGAAAGACTGAACAAGCCATAGTTTGCGCATGTCTTTATCGCAAAAGCTTTACGCGGCCTGCATCAGGCGAGAATATCCGCGCTCTTGACGATATCGATGCCGTGCCCGCGCATCTCGTCGATCGCAGCAGCCACACCCTCGGGCGAGATGCCACGACTCGCGTCCTCGATGAGACGGACCTTGACGCCGGGAATGAGTTCCAGCGCATCGAGCGCAGAGAATTTGACGCAATAGTCGGTTGCCAGCCCGCAGACATCGAGCTCCGTCACACCCTGATCGACCAGGAAATCGGCCAGGCCTGTCAGGGCATGCTGATCGTTGTCGCGGAAGGCGGAATAGCTGTCGACGTTCCTGTTTTCGCCCTTCTGCTGGATAAGGTCGATTTGAGCCGAGTGGAGTTTGGGATGCAGCTCGGCGTCGCGCGTATATTGCACGCAGTGATCCGGCCACAACATCTGCGGCTTGCCGGAGAGTTCGCCTATCTCGAAAGGTTGCTTGTCAGGATGCGAGGAGGCGAAACTTCCGTGATCGGCGGGATGCCAATCCTGCGAGGCGACGATAAGATCGTATTTGCCGCTGTCGATGAGGCTGTTGGCGACGGGGACGACTTCGTCGCCTTCGAGAACCGGCAGGTTGCCTCCGGGGCAGAAGCCATTCTGAATATCGACAAGCAGCAGCGCCTTCATCAAGCTATCCCTTACGCATATCGCATCGCAAAATGCCAATCACATTCGGCGCAATCAACTAGTGGATTTCCGGGGGGCCGGGCGCAAGTCCTATTTCTAGTATGAAGAGTGGCAAATCGCTGCATCAACGTATTTTTCTGTTGCCGTTCGCGCTTTACGCGAAAGCGGCAAGTATTTCGCGTTTTATATTAGGATTTATGCATGCGATGATGGGGCCGGATGCCTGAATACGAGATCATCGGGATCGCCTTCCTGGCGCGCTGCCGTTGCATCCGGCACGGCGCCCAGCCGCTCGGCCAGCCGGATTGACCTCACATTAGGGCGGGCGACATAGCTCACCAGTGTCTTCAGGCCACGCACAGCGAAGGCCCAATCGCGCAAGGCGACGGCTGCCTCATAGGCATAACCTTTACCCTCGGCCTGCGGATAGACGAGCCAGCCGAGTTCCTTTTCAGGAAACAGCGGGCCGTGATTGATGCCGACCTGGCCGAGGCATTGCTCCGTAACCCGATCTTCCATCATCAGGGCGCCATGGCCTTCGAGCGTCCAGAGCGCGACATCGTGGCAGAACATGCCCCAGGCGACCTTGGTCGAATGCGGACCGCCCATATAGAGGGCGCGGTCGGAGATCATCAGTGCATGATAGTCCGGCCCGTCCGCCATTGCGGGAGCCCGCAGGATCAATCGTTCGGTGTGAAGGGTCGGTATGGTCGTCATCGGATGTCTTGTGCCTGCGTGGACCTGGACTGAAGGTAAGTCGCAATTGCATCCGCGGTTTGAATCGCGGCACCTTGAATCGCATCATTAACGGGCCCGAGGCCCATTTTGATGACGACGATCTCTTCCAGGTAAGCAGCGACTGCCGCGGGCATCGAGCCGTGAAGGAGCATATTGGCGGCGTGTAGAAGATAGGAATCGTATTCGCTGGTGGCGATGGTTCGCCATGCCGGATCATCGACTTGCCTGATGCCGATCGGATCCCAGTGATCCCAGCCAATCCGGCGCAGTATTTTCATATCAACTGTTGAATGATCAGCCATTTCTGCAGCCTCTCCGATAAATCGGGCCCGCGCAAGCAGAGGCGAAGGGAGAAGTCTGCGACTTCGTAAAGCGTTGGCCCGATCAGCGAGGCTCCCCCGGCGGAGCCTCATTGTATCAGGCCGTCTGGTCGCTGTCGCCGGTTGCGGTGGGCGAGTTGCCGTAGGTCGTCTGATATGCGCGAAGCGCGGTCTGCATGTCGGTCAGGACTTTGGCCATCAGGCCGCCGTCCTGATCGTCACCGCCGGCGGCGGCAATCTTCTGCGGGTCGGCGGAAAGAAGTTCCGATGTGGTCAACTTGCCGTCGCCATTCGCATCCAGGGCAGTGAGCGCACCCTTGGAATCGTCACCGTTGTCATCGGTGCCGGCCTTGTTGTCGTCGTCCGTCTTCTGGAGCGAGAGCATGAGCGCCAGAATATCGGCTGCGATCTTCTGAACGACATCGGAGCCGGACGAATCGTCATCACCGGCGGACGAGGCGTTGGTGGATGAGGACTTTGAAGCGGCGGCAAGCTCGTCCGCAGAGACGACGCCGTCACCGTTCTTGTCGAGAGGATTGAGAGGGGCTTGGTACTGGGTCAGCGTGCTGCCCAGAGCTGAAACACTGGTCACTTGAACCTCCTTTGAAGGTCTTGTGAAGCCTGCCTTTCATGGGCGGGCAATGACCGGGCTAAGCCTGTTCGCGAGTCGGGTCAAAGCGGCGTTTTGTCATCTGGAGAAGCGCGTTCGGCTGCGCATGTGATTCCCGACCACACGCCAAGGAAGGTGAGCGGTCAGACCCGCTCTACAAATCCGTCGAGCACCCTCTTCTGGCCGGCGCGATCGAAATCGATCGTCAGCTTGTTGCCTTCGATGCCAGATATGGAGCCGTTACCGAATTTGATGTGGAAGACGCGGTCGCCGAGGGCGAAGCGTGAGGGTTCGGTGGCTGTGGATTTCGCCACCAGTTCGCCCTCGATGGTGCGGCCGCGCGGGCCGCTTTCGCCGTAACCGATGCGTTCCACGGCATGGCCGGAGCGTGTACCCCAGTTGTCGCGGGTGGCGTCGGTCTTGTTGGCCTGGGCGCGTTTCCAGCCCGGCGTCGAATAGGAATTGGCGAAGGGGTCGGCCTTGTCGAAGCGGGACTGGCCATAACCGCCGCCGCGGCCGTAGCCACCGTAATTCTGCTCCATCTCGGCCACTTCCACATGGGTTTCCGGCAGTTCGTCGAGGAAACGGGAGGGGATGGTCGATTGCCAGAGGCCGTGGATGCGGCGGTTGGAGACGAACCAGATGTGGCAGCGGTGCTTGGCGCGGGTGATGCCGACATAGGCGAGGCGGCGCTCTTCCTCCAGGCCGGCACGGCCGGATTCATCGAGGGAGCGCTGATGCGGGAAGAGGCCTTCTTCCCAGCCGGGCAGGAAGACGGTGTCGAATTCGAGGCCCTTGGCCGAGTGCAGCGTCATGATGGAGACGGCGTCGAGATTTTCGTTGGTCTCGGCATCCATGACGAGGGAGACGTGCTCGAGGAAGCCGCGCATGGATTCGAAGCTGTCCATGGAGCGGATGAGTTCCTTGAGGTTTTCAAGGCGACCCGGCGCTTCGGCGCTCTTGTCGTTCTTCCACATGTCGGTATAGCCCGACTCTTCGAGGATCTGCTCGGCAAGCTCGGTATGTGGTGTGTTTTCAAGCAGTTCCTGCCAGCGGCGGAAAGATTGAATCACGTCGAAAAGGGCTTTGCGGGCCTTCGGCTTCAGCTCGTCCGTCTCGATCATGTCGGCAGCGGCCGCCAGCATCGGGATATCGCGGGCACGGGCATAATCATGAAGCGCGCGTACCGTCGTATCGCCGAGGCCGCGTTTGGGCGTGTTGATGATGCGCTCGAAGGCGAGGTCGTCGGCCGACTGCGAGACCAGGCGGAAATAGGCCATGGCATCGCGGATTTCGAGGCGCTCGTAGAAGCGGGGGCCGCCGATGACGCGGTAGTTCAGGCCAAGCGTGACGAAGCGGTCTTCGAATTCGCGCATCTGGAAGGAGGCGCGCACCAGGATCGCCATGTCGTTCAGCAGATGCTTCTTGCCGTCAGCATCGCCGCGCTGCAGGCGCTCGATTTCCTCGCCGATGGCGCGGGCCTCTTCCTCGGAATCCCAGGAGGCATGCACCTGCACCTTGACGTCGTCAGGATCGGAGCGATCGGTGAAGAGCGTCTTGCCGAGGCGGCCTTCATTATGGGTGATGAGATGGGCGGCGGCACCGAGGATATGGGCTGTGGAGCGATAGTTGCGCTCCAGCTTGATGACCTTGGCGCCTGGAAAATCCTTTTCGAAGCGCAGGATATTGTCCACCTCAGCGCCACGCCAGCCATAGATCGACTGGTCGTCGTCGCCGACGCAGCAGACATTCTGTGGCTCGCCCTTGGCGCGCTGGGCGAGAAGCCGCAGCCACATGTATTGGGCGGTGTTGGTGTCCTGGTACTCGTCAACGAGGATGTAGCGGAACTTCTGGTGATATTCCTTCAAGAGGTCCGGTTGCTTGCGGAAGATCGCGATCGGATGCATCAGGAGATCGCCGAAATCGCAGGCGTTCAGCGTCGACAGGCGGTTCTGATAGGCGAAATAGAGATCGCGGCCGCGGCCATTGGCAAAAGCGCGCGCATCTCCCTCAGGAATATCGGCAGGGCCGAGGCCCTTGTTTTTCCAGGTATCGATCATGCCGGCGAACTGCTTGGCCGGCCAGCGTTTGTCGTCGAGGCCTTCGGCCTGGATCAGCTGCTTGATGAGGCGGACCACATCATCTGTATCGAGGATGGTGAAATCGGAGCGCAGGCCGACGAGCTCGGCATGGCGGCGCAGGAGCTTGACGCCGATCGAGTGGAAGGTACCGAGCCAGGGCATGCCTTCAACGGCGCCGCCGACGAGAAGCGCGATACGCTCCTTCATCTCGCGGGCGGCCTTGTTGGTGAAGGTCACGGCGAGGATCTGCGAGGGGAAGGCGCGGCCGGTCTGGAGAATATGGGCGATGCGGGTGGTGAGCACGCGCGTCTTGCCGGTGCCGGCGCCGGCGAGCACGAGAACAGGGCCTTCCAGCGTCTCGACTGCTTCGCGCTGTTCCGGGTTCAGGCCGGTGAGATAATCGGGGCGGCCGCCGTCGCGGGCTGCCATGGCGCGGGCGGCAATGCCGCCGCCGGCGGCGGGCGCCCTTGCTGGAGCGGCAGGCTGTTGCGGCTTGCGCGGCGCATCGCCCGGTTCCTCGTCGAAGAAGGGCATATCGTCGAAACTATTGCTCATGGCGCGTAATGTAGTGATTCGGGAAGGAAAGACCAGAAAAGATGTTCTGCTTTCATTCCCAGCGGCTGCGCTATCCTCAGCAGGTTTGGTTGCCCGGTCGGGAAGCCTGCGCAGGAGTTGTGGTCCTCCTGGACCTCAACTATGGTTTCGCGCCAGCCGTCGGGAGAGCCATATGCATGTCATCGCCATTCTTGCCAATCTGATCCTGCTGATCGCCGTTGTCGCGCTGATCGCGGCGAATGGTTTGCCGGACAGTGGTGAAGGCCTCGGAACCGTCCTCGCCGCCATCGTGTCTCCCGTGTTGAGCACGATCGCCTTGCTGCGCCGCAATGGATCGGTTGCTGAACTCATTTCGCTTGAGATTCGGGCACGCAAGGCGACACTGCGACAGCGCATTGCCGTGGCTGAGGCTGCGACCGCCGGCAGCGGCATCGGCGGCTAAGCGCTGTTCTCAGGCAGCCTTCGGCCCGGCAAAGGCCAGGCAGACCGACACCAGGGCAAAGAGCGGCGGTAGCGCCAGGCACCAGATGCCGACGGTGGCAAAGAGCAGGGCGGCCAGGCCGCAGCCGAGCGCGAAAGCGGCCACTGCAATTGCCATGCGCGACAGGCGGCCTTTCACTGTCTTTGCCTGATCTCCTGACATGCCATGGGCGAGATCGCCGAGATCGATCATGATCTGCGTCGTCGTGCCGGTCATCAGCGTGCTCGGCGGTGACGCGCCGAGATGGATGCGGTGAGCGGCGTTCTGGACCGCCATGGCGATGACGAGCAGCATGCCGGTTGCGACCAGCGGCAGGCCATCCGGATTGGTGAAGGGCGAAAGCCAGATGGCGCAGGCGCCGCCAGCGATCAGGAACAATAGCTTGATGACGAGCAGGATGCGCAAACCTTTCTCGTCACCGGCGGGTACCTTGTAGGTGAGGTAGCGCAACAGGAGGATCGTCAGGCAGAAGACGGGCAGCGCCAGAAGCTTGGCGATGATGCCCGATGTGCCGTGGGTCAGCGCTGCACCGAGGGTGACGAAGTTGCCGGTGACATGGGCGGGAAAGAGACCTCCAAGTGCCAGGAAGCCTGCTGTATCGACATAACCACCGGTAAAGCTCAGAAGCACGGGCAGGGCTGGGCGCATCGGTCTTTTCCCCCTCTGTATATTCGTTCGTCAGTGTGCCGCGGCGGCGTGGATTTCGGCAATATAGCCGCCCGGAAATTCCACCATGGCTGCTCGGCGCTCGCCAGACTGATAGGGCTCGACGAGGATCTCGGCACCGCTGTCCCTGGCTTTCTGGAGCGTCGCGTCAAGATCGGCCGTCTCATAGCCGGTCATCTCGCGGCCGTAGGGGAAGGGCAGATGGCCGTCGGTGACCAGTACGGTCATGCGGCCGAAAACGGATTCGATGCGCAAGCGGTGAAAGGTCTGATCCGGAAGGCCGATCTCGATACCCGGCGCCTTCTCTTCATCGGAAACGACCCTGCCGTGCGAGAAGGCAAGGAAGGCGTGGGTGAAAGCCGCGGCCCGATCAGCCGACACGTAGACCCGGTTTTCCGGGACTGTCGTGAAGGCCGGATAATTCGGCGTGGTCGTGTGCCAGTAAAGCTGCATGTTGATGCCGCCCGGCCACTGGATGACGGCGTCGCGGCCGATCGGGTCGGGGAAGGCTGAGACGATCACATCGGCGCCGGCAGCCTTGGCGGCGGCCACGGCCTTGTCGAGATCGGTGACGAGGTAGCCTGTGCGTTCGCTTCCAAAGGGGTAGGGGATCGGCGTCTTGAAGCCGAAGAGCGAGACGGTGCCAACCGGTGTCTGCAGGAGCTGCGACGTGGTGCTGCTTGGCGTCGGCGTCACCGTTGCCGTCACCTGCCTGGTGCTGGTGCCGCCGAACGTGGCGAGGAAGCTCCTGGCGAAGGCGTCCACGTCGCCGGGGGCGACATAGACATGGGTCGTATCATATTGCGGGCCGACGCCTGACTGTGGCGAGGTGGCAAGGGCCGGAGCGCCGGTCAGGCCGAGAAGGGCAACAAGGGCTAACGATAGACGAAGCATGTATGTATCTCCTTCGGCCCGGCCGGCCGCTCTCATGGATTACGCCTTGATGAAGGCGAGAACGTCGGCGTTGAACTTGTCGGCTTCGGTCTGGGCAAGGCCGTGCGGGGCACCCGGATAGACCTTCAGCGTGCCGTTCTTCAAAAGTTTGATGCCCTTTTCGGCGGCGGCCTTGATCGGCACGATCTGGTCGGCATCGCCGTGAATGAGCAGCGCCGGGACGTCGATCTTCCTGAGGTCGTCGCTGTAATCGACCTCGGAGAACTCATGGATGCAGTCGTAATGGCCCTTGATGCCGCCGGCCATGCCCATCAGCCAGAAGGTTTCGCGCAGGCCCTCATTGACCTTGGCGCCGTCGCGATTGAAGCCGTAGAAGGGCATTGTCAGATCGCGGTAGAACTGCGAGCGGTCGCCGGCCGTGCCCTTGCGGATGCCGTCGAAGACTTCGATCGGCGTGCCCTCGGGATTGGCAGGGGTCTTCAGCATCAGCGGCGGCACGGCGCCGACGAGCACGACCTTGGCGACGCGGCTCGTGCCATGGCGGCCGATATAGTGGGCGACTTCGCCGCCGCCGGTGGAGTGGCCGATCATGACGAGGTTCTTCAGATCGAGCTTCTCGATGAGCTCGGCGAGGTCATCGGCATACTGATCCATATTATTGCCGTTCCACGGCTGGGAGGAACGGCCATGGCCGCGGCGGTCATGAGCGATGACACGGTAGCCCTGCTGGGCGAAATAAAGCATCTGCACTTCCCAGGCATCGCCCGAGAGCGGCCAGCCATGGGAGAAGAGGATCGGCTGGCCGTTGCCCCAATCCTGATAATAGATCGTCGTTCCGTCCTTGGTGGTGATCGTCGGCATCGTCTCTGTCCTATGCTTGGGGTTGGGAGGTATTCGCCTGCTGGCGCGATTTTCTGCACCGTGGTGCGTGACGCGATCAGGAAACATGTTTCAAATGGCCGTGTAAGCGATCCTTTGGTGTAGGTTGCCTATGCCTTGTGCCCAAGATCGAGCCAGGCGACGAGCAGGAAGCCGCCGACGAGGCCGAGATGCTCGAAGAAGGAATTGGTGGCCATGAAGCGCTCCATTCCCACGGGCAATTCCCAGAAACGCAGGGCGAGGAAAGTAGCCATCAGCGTGAAGCCGCCGAGCGCGAGAGCGCCGAGCCAGCGCAGGAATCCGGCGAGAATCATGAGCGAGGCGGCAAGTTCCATGATGATGACGATCGCCGCAAAGACCGGTGCCGGCGACAGGCCGAAATGGGTCATTTCGCCAATCGCGCCCGGAAAATCCGTGAGCTTGTTGAGGCCGCCCTGCAGATAGGCGGCGCAGAGACCGAGATAGGCGATGAAGCGCATCCACGCTGCCCCGAAAAGAGGGCGGACGAAGGATGCAAGCTGGATTTCAAAGGCATGCATGCATCTATCCTCAAACGGCCCAGCAGGCGCAGCCGAGCGCACCCCAGAAGCTCTTGAGATCGGAGACGGGCGCCTTCGAACCCCAGGCATCAGCGTGGGCATGGCCATGGACATTGCAATCATTGGCGCAGCCGCAGGCGGAGATCAGGCGGCGGTGCAGCGAGTTCTTGCCGGCACCTTCGGGTTCGCCCCAGGCAGCATATCCCCTGAAGCTGCGCACCGGCGACCAGTCGGGCATGGCCGGCGGAACCGGGTTTTCGTCGAGACTGGCGAAAATGCCTGATCCATACACGATCTTGCCGCCGACCATGGTGAGCTCCGAGGTGAGGAAGGAGATTTCCTCTTCGGCACAGGCGAAGAAATCCTTGTCCGGCACGATGAGGTCGGCGAACTGGCCCTTTTCGATGCGGCCCTTCTTGCCTTCCTCATTGGAAAACCAGGTGACGTTTTCCGTCCACATGCGCAGGGCCGTTTCACGGTCCAGGCAATTGCGGCGGGGATAGATCGCCAAACCGCCGACGGTGCGGCCCGTGATCATCCAGGAGAGCGAGACCCAGGGATTATAGGAGGCAACGCGCGTGGCATCGGTGCCGGCCGAAACCTTCACACCCTTTTCCAGCATGCGGGCAACGGGCGGGGTGGCTTCTGCGGCGCCCACGCCGTAGTGCTCGACGAAATATTCGCCCTGATAGGCCATGCGGTGCTGCACGGCGATGCCGCCGCCAAGGGCTGCGATGCGGTCGATCGACTGTTCGGAAATGGTCTCGGCATGGTCGAAGAACCAGTTGAGGCCTTCGAGCGGGATATCCTGATTGACCTTCTCGAAGACATCGAGCGCGCGGCTGATCGTCTCGTCATAGGTGGCGTGCAGGCGCCAGGGCCAGCGGTTTTCGGCGAGCACGCGCACGACCTCTTCCAGCTCGCCTTCCATTTCCGGCGGCATATCGGGACGCGGCTGGCGGAAATCCTCGAAATCGGCGGCGGAAAAGACCAGCATTTCGCCGGCGCCGTTATGGCGGAAATAGTCGTTGCCCTGCTTGTATTTCACCGACGCCGTCCAGTTCAGGAAATCCTCCTTCTCCGCTTTCGGCTTCTGGGTGAAGAGATTGTAGGCGAGACGGACGGTCATCTGGCCGTCATCGGCGAGTTTCTGGATGACGGCATAGTCATCGGGATAGTTCTGGAAACCGCCGCCGGCATCGATCACGCCTGTGACGCCCAGGCGGTTCAGCTCGCGCATGAAGTGGCGGGTGGAATTGACCTGATAGTCGAAGGGCAGTTTCGGCCCCTTTGATAGCGTCGAATAGAGAATGCCGGCATTGGGCTTGGCAAGCAGCAGACCGGTCGGATTACCTTGGGCATCGCGGGTGATCTCGCCGCCGGGCGGGTTCGGCGTGTCCCTGGTATAGCCGACGGCGCGCAGCGCGGCGCCATTCAGAAGGGCGCGGTCATAAAGATGCAGGATGAAGACCGGGGTATCGGGCGCGACGGCGTTGATTTCGTCGATGGTCGGCAGGCGCTTCTCAGCGAACTGATGTTCGGTGAAACCACCGACGATTCGCACCCATTGCGGTGCAGGGGTGATGGCCACCTGGCGCTTCAGCATGTTCATCGCGTCGGCGAGCGAGCGCACGCCGTCCCAGCGCAGCTCCATGTTGAAATTCAGACCGCCTCTGACGACGTGGGTGTGATTGTCGATCAGGCCGGGGAGGACGCGTTTGCCCTTGAGATCGACGACCCTGGTCTCCGGTCCCTTGAGCGCCATGATCTCGGCGTCGTGGCCGACGGCGAGGAACCTGCCGTCCTTCACGGCAACGGCGGTGGCGGCCGGGTTGGAGCGGTCGAGCGTGGTGATCAGCCCGTGATGCAGGATGAGGTCGGCGGTCGTGTTTTCCATGGTCTTCGTCCTCGAGCGCGAGCGCTATCAAGCCTTGTCGGAGGGCTTGGCGTCGGAAGGCGTGCTGCCCTTGGGCATGTGGCCGAACATGTGCGGCTTGATCTGATGCAACCACGAGACCGCTGCCGGTTCCTTGTTGATCAGCGTTTTGGCGAAAGGAATGACCTGCTCGCCGACGAGGATGCCGAGCAGGCCGACGAGGGCCACGACCGGCGGCGCAGGCGAACGGACATTGAGAAGGCTATAGACAATGCCGACGAGCAGGCCGGCGCCGAGGGAGAGGAGATAAATTTTCATTTGGGGCCTCGATTCATTTCGGCATGCGGCAACGGGGAAGCGGCGACGAAGCCGCTCCCCGGAGAGAACTCACCTGGCCGGGTTCGGGCCGATGCGCTTGCCATGCGCGATGCGCTCGGGCGCCTTGTGGACATGGGTATAGGCGTAATCGACGCCCATGCCGTAAGCGCCGGAATGTTCCTTCACGATAGCCGTCACCGCATCATAGGTTTCGCGGCGCGCCCAGTCGCGCTGCCATTCGAGCAGCACCTGCTGCCAGGTGACGGGCACACAGCCGGCCTGGACCATGCGGTCCATGGCGTATTTGTGGGCATCGGCGGAGGTGCCGCCCGAGGCATCGGCGACCATATAGATCTCGTAATCGGTGTCGTGCATGCAGGAGAGCGCGAAGGTGGTGTTGCAGACTTCCGTCCAGAGGCCTGAGACGACGACCTTCTTGCGGCCGTCGGCGGCGTTCTTCGCCAATGCGTCGCGAACGTTCTGATCGTCCCAGGAATTCATCGAAGTGCGTTCGAGGATCGTGTTTTCGGGGAAGACGGCGAGCAGCTCCGGATAGGTGTGGCCCGAGAAGGCTTCGGTCTCGACCGTGGTTATGGTGGTCGGAACCTTGAAGGTCTTGGCCGCCTTGGCGAGGCCGACGACGTTGTTCTTCAGCGCCTGGCGGTCGATAGACTGGACGCAGAAGGCCATTTGCGGCTGCTGGTCGATGAAGATCAACTGGCTGTTTTCCGGTGTCAGGACTTCGAGATATCTGGACATTGAGCGTTCTCCCTGGTCGTGGGGCCTTGCGGCCAATAAACGGGCTGCCGGGCTGTCGCCAAAAGAGGCTGGCGGGCGTCGGTCGGCATCGCTTCCCCGCAAGAGCGAGGCTGCGAATTGACGGCGAACCTACTTGGCAAACGGCAAATCCGATTGTCGGTTCTGACCCTCTTTTGTCGAAAATTGCTCTCGGCTGAAGAGGCTCCGCGGAAGGCCCCGGAGACGTTGAAAAATCGCTATTCGAGAAAAAATTGCGCCGTCCTGTCGGGAGAGGCCATGCCCATGCGTCCTAGGGCCATAGTGACCAACAGCTCAAGGAGGACAGTTCATGGTCAAGGTCATTTCCTTTCTCTGGTTTGCCGAACAGGCGCGCGAAGCGGTCGAATTCTATGTCTCGCTGGTTCCCGATTCTTCGATCGGCGATATCACGACAGTGCCATCTGAAACCCCGAGCGGGCCTCCCGGCAGCGTCGAGATCGTGGAATTCACGCTCGGCAATCAGAATTTCATCGCCATGCAGGCCGGGCCGTTCGAGCAGTTCAACCATGCTTTCTCGGTGCAGGTCGTCTGCGAGAATCAGGCGGAGCTCGACCGCATCTGGGATGGCTTCCTCGCCAATGGCGGAACGGCCGAACATTGCGGCTGGCTCAGGGATCGCTGGGGTCTCTCCTGGCAGATCGTGCCCAAGGCGCTGGCCGAGATGATGAGCGGCACGCGCAAGGGCAATGCCAAGAAGATGACCGAAGCAATGCTGAAGATGATCAAGATCGACGTCGCTACCCTGGAGCAGGCGTTTCAGGAAGCCGCCTGACACCAGGGAATCGATGCGACGCGAGCGGACGGCAGCCTCGAAGGGGCTGCCGTTTCGATTTCGCCAGGTGGATTTCGAAAGCAAACAATGCGATTATGACAGTGGGAGGCAATTCGAAAACGGGGGTGATTGAATTGGCATCTCGGCCAAAGGTTTCATTGTTGAAAGCCGGTGCAGTCTCGATCGTGCGCATGCGCAGCACCAGCGCCGACCATGACGAAAGCGGGCCGATTCCCCAGGCGGAGGCTTTCAGCGTCATCGCCCAGTTGAAACCTTTCGACAATCATCGCCTCTGGCGCGGCGGCAAGCTCGTTCACGACGGCGGCCATTCGGCAGGCGCGCTGGCGATCACCGATCTCGGGGAGGAATGGCGCTGCCACCATCGCTCCTCTTTCGACAATATGCGCTTCAATATTTCCCGGCAGGGGCTTGCCGATTTCAGCTACGAGGCGGGACGGTCGGGCTTCAATGGGCTCGATTGCGGGCAGGGCCAGCTTGATCCTGTCGTGCAGGCGCTTGCGACGGCGTTGCTCCCGGCGCTCAGCCAGCCGGCGCATGCGAGCGCGCTCTTCATCGATCACATCCTGCTGGCGCTGCAGGCGCATCTTGTGACGCGTTACGGCAAGATCAACCTGCCGGCCGAACGTAGCGGCGGGCTCTCGGGGCGTCAGCTCAACATGGCGACAGCTTTCCTTGCTTCGCTGACGGCGCGGGAGGCGACGATCTCGGATGTCGCGGCGCAATGCGGGCTGTCGACCAGCTATTTCATTCGCGCCTTCAAGAAATCGACCGGCCGCACGCCGCACCGGTGGCTGCTCGAATATCGGGCGGAGAAAGCGCGACAGATGCTGCTTGGCACCGCCTCCATTGCCGAGATCGCGGTTGCCTGCGGTTTTGCCGACCAGAGCCATCTGACGCGTATCTTCACCGCGCTCCACGGCGTCTCGCCCGGAACATGGCGACGGGAGAGGCGCATCTGAAGCCTGGCGCGGTGCCGGACGGAAATCGCTGCGCAGTTTTGCCGACACTGCTTTAGCGTCGTTCAAGTAAAAGTGAGCGCACGGGTTATTTTCAAAGTTTGCTGATATTACAAATCGGTAATGACGGGTGGTTGTGCTTGCTGCCGGCCGGGGAAAGGTGCGATATTGTCGCACCAGGTGAGACTTTTTGTCTCGCGCGCCTCTTTCGACCGACCCTGGACAACCTCGAGTCCCTCCGGAGACGTGAATGCCCTTTTGGAAGCAATTTGTACTTTGTCTTGTCGTCATTATCGCCGGCTTTGCCGCGTGGGTCTATTTTGTGCCCGGCGCCGGCGAGACGATGCGCAATGCCGGTATTCCCGACAGCATCGTTTCCAGGATCGCACCGAAGAGCGAAGAGGCAGCCGATGCCGGCGCGGGGCAGACTCAAGGTGGCCAAGCGCAAGGGCAGGGGCAGGGGCAGAACCGCCGCAATGGCGGCGGTGGCGGCGGACGCAATGGCGCGGTGCTTGTCGTCACCCAGGCCGTGGTGCAGGGCGTCGTCAACGACCGGCTGAATGCGATCGGCACGGGTGACGCGATCCGCTCCGTTGCGGTCACGCCGCAGGCGACGGGTACGATCCGCGAGATCCTGATCAAGTCAGGCGATATGGTGAAGCAGGGGCAGGTTCTCGCCAAGCTCGACAGCGAGGAGCAGGTCATTGCCCAGGGGCAGGCGCAGGTGGCGCTGAATAGCGCGCTCGAGAAATCCAGCCTCTACCACAATATCAAGTCCAGCGTTTCGCGCATGGATGTCTTCGATTCCGAGATCGCCGAGCAGAATGCGCGGCTGCAATTGCAGGCCGCCGATCTCAATCTCCAGCGCCGCAATATCGTGGCCCCCATCGACGGCATCGTCGGCATCGTGCCCGTCAATATCGGTGACAATGTCACCACCTCGACGCCGATCGTGACATTGGACGATCGCACCGAAATCCTCGTCGATTACTGGGTGCCGGAGCGTTTCGCCAATACGGTTTCCGTTGGCCAAGTGGTTGAGGCAACGTCCGTGGCGCGGCCGGGCAAAATCTTTTCGGGCGTGCTTGAAGCGGTCGACAACCGTATCGACGCGGCAAGCCGGACGCTGCGCCTGCGCGGCCGGATCGACAACAGCTCGGACGAGCTGCGCGCGGGCATGTCCTTCGCTGTCAGCATGAAGTTTGCCGGCGATAAATATCCAGCCGTCAACCCGCTTTCCGTCCAGTGGGATGCCCAAGGCTCCTTCGTCTGGCGGGTGACCGACGACAAGTCGCACAAGGTGCGGGTCACGGTCGTGCAGCGCAATCCGGACTATGTGCTGGTCAAGGCTGACTTGAAGGATGGCGATCAGATCGTCACCCAGGGCCTGCAGCGCGTGCGCGAGAACGGCGCTGTGCGCACGGCGACCGATGTTGCCGCAAACGACAAGGTCGCCGCCCAATGAGCGTGACAGAGATCCACCAGGACAAACCGGAATCCGGCAAGGCGACCTTCACCGCACTCTTCGTGCGCCGGCCGATCCTGGCGCTGGTCTTCAATACGCTGATGGTGGTGGCCGGTCTTGCGGCCTATGTGGGCGTCGAAGTGCGCGAGCTGCCCGATGTCGACCGGCCGGTCGTGACCGTGCGCACGACATTCGACGGCGCTTCGCCGCAGACGATCGACCAGGAATTGACCAAGGTCATCGAAGGCGCGGTCGCGCGCGTCAGCGGTCTCAAATCCATCTCTTCCAGTTCCCAGTTCGGCCAGAGCCGTGTCACGCTGGAATTTTCCGATTCCATCGATCTGGCCGTTGCCGCCAATGACGTGCGTGACGCAATCGGCCGCATCGCCCAGAACCTGCCCGATGAGGCGGATGCGCCGCAGATCGTCAAGGCGGATTCGGACTCTTCGGCGATCATGCGCCTCGCGGTGACGTCGGATACGCTCAACATGGACGATCTGACATTGCTCGTCGAGAACGAGGTGGTCGACCGTCTGGCCTCTGTTGATGGCGTTGCCGATGTCGAAGAATACGGCGATCAGGAAAAGGTCTTCCGTGTCGACGTCGATCAGGGGGCACTTGCAAGCCGCGGGCTGACCATCGGTGATCTCACCAAGGCGCTCGACAATGCCGCGCTCGACGTGCCGGCCGGTTCGCTGAAGAGCCCGATGCAGGATATCGTGGTGCGCGCAACCGCCAGCCTGCAGACACCCGAGGACTTCCAGAACGTCATCCTGCAGCACAATGTGCGTCTCGACGATGTTGCGACCGTGACGCTCGGGCCGCGCGACGGCGAGACGGCGCTGCGTTCCAATGGCAAACCGGGCATCGGTCTCGGTATCATCCGCCAGGCGCAGTCGAATACGCTGAATATTTCCACCGGCATTCATGCTGCCGTCGACCAGCTTTCGAAGACGCTGCCGAAGGGCACGACGATCGCAATCACCAGCGACGATGCCGTGTTCATCGAGGGCGCGATCCATGAAGTGGTGCTGGCGCTGCTGCTTTCGGCAGTCATCGTCACCGTCGTCATCTATCTCTTCCTGCGCGACTGGCGCGCAACGCTGATCCCGTCCGTCTCGATGCCGGTGGCGCTGATCGGCACGCTGGCGGCGATCTATATGGTCGGCTTCTCGATCAACATCCTGACGCTGCTTGCGATCGTGCTCGCGACCGGTCTCGTGGTCGACGACGCCATCGTCGTGCTCGAAAACATCGTGCGTCGACGCTCGGAGGGCATGGGGCCGCGCGCGGCGGCCGTGCTCGGCACGCGCGAAGTCTTCTTCGCCGTCATCGCGACAACGGCCACACTTGCCGCCGTCTTCATTCCGCTGTCCTTCCTGCCGGGGCAGGTGGGTGGTCTTTTCCGCGAATTCGGTTTCGTGCTTGCCTTCTCGGTCGGCCTGTCGTCGATCGTGGCACTGACGCTGTGTCCGATGCTCGCCTCTCGCATGCTGACCAAGCCGATGATCGAGGACCACGGATTGCTCGGCCGCTTCGGCGAGGCTTTCGCCGGCCTCTACAAATGGGCGCTGCATGCCTGCCTGAACGCGCCTGTCGTCGTCATCGTCTTCTCCCTTATCTTCGGCGGTGCAGCTGTTGTCGCTTTCGGCACGGTCAAGAGCGAACTGACGCCGGAGGAAGACCGCGCCATGGTGATGATGCGGCTGACAACGCCGCAGGGTTCCAGCCTCGAATATACGCGCGACAAGCTGCAGCTCGTGGAGGAATATCTGCAGCCGCTTGTCGACAGCGGCGATATCAGGAACGTCTTCTCGATCTCCGGTCAGGGCGGCGCTTCCAACAGCGGCTTCATGGTGCTGACGCTGGCGCCCTGGGGCGAGCGCCACCGCACGCAGGCCGATATCGTCCGCGACATCAACCAGGCTGCGTCAAAGGTGCCGGCGCTGCGCGGAAATGCGATCTCGTCGAACAGCCTGCGTATTCGCGGCGCCGGCAGCGGCCTGCAGATGGCGCTGATCGGCAATGATCACGAGGCGCTGACGGCGGCGGCCGCCAAGCTCGTGCAGCAGCTCGATGCCAGCGGCCAGTACGATACGCCACGCCTGACCAACGAACCGTCGCAGGCGCAAGTCTCCGTCGCAATCGATCGTGAACGGGCCTCCGATCTCGGTATCGATATCACCGGCCTTTCGACCGCCATCCAGTCGCTGCTCGAAGGAAGATCGGTGGTCGACGTCTTCGTCAATGGCGAATCCTATCCGGTGCTTCTGACCTCGACGATGCGGCCGATCGACGACCCGACCGATCTTGAAAACGTCTTCCTGAAGACCGGCGACGGCAAGATCGTGCCGATGTCGGTCATCGCTTCGCTGAAGGAAGGCTCGGTCGCCCCGCAGCTCAACCGTGAACAGCAGCTCGCCTCGGTGGCGATCACCGCCGGCCTGAAGGACGGTATGTCGCTTGGCGACGCCGTGAAGAATGTCACGCAAATGGCAGCACCGCTGTTGCCGGCCGGCGCGCGCCTGCTGCCGCTCGCAGAAGCTGCGACGCTGGAGGAGAACTCCAGCGGCATGGCGCTGACCTTCGGCTTTGCGATCGTCATCATCTTTCTGGTGCTCGCGGCACAGTTCGAAAGCGTGCTGTCGTCGCTGATCATCATGTCGACGGTGCCGCTCGGTCTTGCATGCGCGGTCTTCGCGCTTGTCATCACCGGCTCCAGTCTCAACATTTACAGCCAGATCGGCCTGGTGCTGCTTGTCGGCGTCATGGCGAAGAACGGCATCCTCATCGTGGAATTCGCCAACCAGCTGCGTGACCGCGGCGAGGACGTACGCTCGTCCATCGAGAAGGCCTGCGCGCTTCGCCTGCGCCCGGTCATGATGACGATGATCGCGACCATTCTTGGGGGCGTTCCGCTGGTCTTTGCGCATGGTGCGGGTGCGGAAGCGCGCGTGGCGCTCGGCTGGGTCATCGTCGGCGGCCTCGGCTTCGCGACGCTGGTGACGTTGTTCATCACGCCGGTTGCCTATCTCCTGATTGCCCGGTTCGCCAAGCCGCATGCCCATGAGGAAGCGCGCCTGCACGAGGAAATGACGCATGCGACGCGTCCGAAGCCGGATCCGCAGCAGCTTCAGGCTGCCGAGTAAGAGGGCGAACAAGCTTTTTTAATACTTTCGAAAACGCCTGCCGTATCTCTCCGGCAGGCGTTTTTATGGTGTATGAAGTCTTGTGAAATAAGATAAATTACTTCTGAACTTTAGCCGTTTATTAAGCATAAGCGGCAATGATCGCGATCAGTAACCGGCCGGTCTTCCCCAGTTTTTCCGAAGGCCACTGCGCTGATTTTCCAGCGACGGCGGACATGAGCGTCCGCTTGATTTCGGTACATCCTGTTGTGTTGCGTCTTGTTGTGTTTTTGGAGTTCGTACCGTGAGTATTTATCAGCGCACCTCCGTGGATGCGGCGCTTAATGTGCTGCGTGATATTAATCGGAACATGACGGTGACGCAGAACCATGTCACGACAGGTCTGCGCGTCGAAAAATCAAAAGATAATGCCGCTTATTGGTCGGTTGCGACGACAGCTCGCCACGACAACAAGGCGCTTTCCGCCATTCAGGATGCCCTCGGCATGGCGGCTGCCACCATGGGTACAGCATCGGCGGGCGTCGACAGCGTCGTCGACGTCGTCACCGAGATCAAGGCAAAGCTTGTGGCGGCAACCGAGCAGGGCGTCGACAAGACAAAGATCGGTGAAGAGCTCGAGCAGTTGAAGGCGCAGCTGCGCAGCGTTTCCGAGGGTGCGGGCTTCAACAACGACAACTGGATCATCCTCGACAATACGACGACGCCGACGCAGCCGCGCCAGATCCCGGCCTCCTTCATCCGCAATTCGGACGGGACGGTATCGGTGGGCATGCTGAGCTATCATATCGATATCCCGCCGAGCGGCGCGACCTCCTCCAAGGATGCACGCTATGTGATCGACGACCGGGCAGGCGGCACCGGCGAATATGGCGTTCTGACTTCCGACTTCTTCGCAAGCGAACTGGGCGCGGCGCAGAATTGGGTGCTGACGAAGAGCAAGAACGGCAACACGGCCGGCCAGGTGGAAATCGGCCTGACGGCAAGTACCAGCAAACAGGACCTGAACGAGATGATCAGCGTCGTCGATGCCGCGCTCGGACAGTTGACGACCGTCGGTTCGGCTTTCGGCGCACTGGAAAAGCGCATCAGCATCCAGGACGAATTCGCCAAGAACCTGTCCGACAATCTTACCACGGGTATCGGCCGCCTCGTCGATGCCGACATGGAGACGGAATCGAGCAAACTCAAGGCATTGCAGACCCAGCAGCAGCTCGGTCTGCAATCGCTGAATATCGCCAACGCATCCTACGACACGGTTCGTCAGCTCTTCCAGAATTTCTGATTTCGGTTTTGTAGTGCCGGCCGCGCGGCCAGCGATGCTCGCCGCGCGGTTTTCTTTGGCTTCAGGCAGCCTTGGCGGCCATCGTTGCCTTGGCCCACCAGACCAGTTCGTCGAGGGCTGCCTTTGCCGTCGGCAGCAGGTTCGCCTCGATCTCCTCGATCGGCTTGTTGCCGAAGGCCGGGTGGATCGACATGAAGTCGCTGCCGCCGATATGCACGGCACTGCGGGTCGAGACCATATGGAGCTCGACGCCGATCCCACGCAGATGTTCGACCGCGCGCGTGGCACCCGTGCCGCCATAGCCGATCGCGGTGAACGGCTTGCGCATCCATTCCTTGTAGGCCTGGTCGAGCGCGTTCTTGAGAACGCCGGTGATCGAATGATTGTATTCGGCGACGACGAAGATATAGCCGTCGAAGCGGCCGATCGTTTCCTGCCACCGCACCGCTTCCGGATTCTGGCTTGGCATCCAGAAGTTAGATGCCATTTCCTCGAAGAAGGGGAGCGGGTGATCGCGCAGGTCGACCAGCTCGACGTCGAAGTCGTCACGTGCCTGAGCTTGTTTCAGTATCCATTGTGCCGGGGCATCGGCGAAACGGGTGGGGCGGGTAGAGCCGATAATAACGGCGATACGGGGCTTAGAATTCATAGTAACCTCCTGTATGCTGGTTTCCAACAGTAACCAGATTACGGATGGTTCGTGGAGCAGCACAAGGAGGCACTTTATTGAAACCAGATAACCACGAGGAAACCGCTGGCTGCGAGGGCGCCGAAGACTGCGGGCAGGTTCACGCCTGCGATCACATCAGCCGCATGCTGGCGCGCATCAGCGACAAGTGGAGCTTGCTGGTGGTGCGTGTGCTGGGTCACGGTCCGCTCCGCTTCAACGCCTTGCGTCGCGAAGTGGGCGAAATCAGCCAGAAGGTACTGGCATCGACATTGCGGGAGCTGGAGGAGAACGGCTTTGTTTCCCGGACCGTCACGCCCACCACACCGCCGCAGGTCGAGTATGCGCTGACGGATCTCGGCCGGGAGTTCCTGGATCCGGTTCGGGGGCTTGCCGAGTGGGTCGTTGCAAACTCCGCACGCATGGACGAGGCACGGGCGGCCTATGCCAAACGTCGCGGCCTCGACTGAAGACCTGCGGTTTGCCAATAAAGCTGGTGATATCGGTGCGCGGCTGCAACAGACCGATGTTTCCCATGGGGAATTTGGCTTATCAGATTGGTATCTTCATCTTGTTGCCGCATTCCCTAATATCTGCTCGCACCAGCTTCGAACGGAGAACCTCCTGTCCATGATCAAGAAATTCATCCTTCTGGCCGTTGCGGCGAGTTACCTCTCAGCTTGCACGACGACCGATCCCTATACTGGTGAGCAGAAGGTATCCAATACCGCTGGCGGTGCTGCCCTTGGCGCGCTTGGCGGTGCTCTCGTCGGCGTCGCCGTCGGCGGCGGCGGCCATGGCAAGCGCAACGCGGCGCTGATCGGCGCCGGCATCGGCGCGCTCGCCGGCGGCGCGATCGGCAACTACATGGACCAGCAGGAAGCCGAGCTTCGTGCCCAGCTCGAAGGCACCGGCATTTCGGTCACCCGCCAGGGCGACAACATCATTCTCAACATGCCGTCGAACATCACCTTCGACGTCGACCAGGACGCAGTGAAGGCGGGCTTCTATCCGACGCTGAATTCGGTGGCGATCGTGCTGCGTAAGTTCAACCGGACACTTATCGACATCAACGGTCATACGGACTCTACCGGCAGCCTGCAGCACAACCAGGATCTGTCGCAGCGCCGCGCGCTGTCCGTTGCCGATTATCTCGGCAGCCAGGGCATCGACCAGCGCCGCGTTTCGGCCGTCGGCTTTGGCCCGTCGCAGCCGGTTGCTTCCAACGCGACCGAAGCCGGCCGCGCGCAGAACCGCCGCGTCGAAATCCAGATCGCGCCGATCACGCAGGGCTGATCGGTCGCCTTCAGACGACAAAAGGCCGGGTCATCGCCCGGCCTTTTTTCGTTTCCGCCGATTGCCTCAATGCTGCATCGTTGCGCCCTTGGTGATCTTGTCGACGATCTTCTTGTCGGCTCGCAGGGCGATGCCGACCACCTTGGCGTCATCGGGGGCGTATTCGGCGAAGACAGCGCGATTGGCTACGTCATGGCCGGTTGCAAACATTTCTTCGATGAAGACGGAAGAGGTCACGTCGCGCTCCAGCGCGCGGCGATGGATCGTCGATATCGTCGCTTCGTCGGCCGACAAGACGATGATCGGCTGGATGGATAGCGGGTTGTAGAGGTTGCCGGCGCGGTCCTTGTAAGGCTCGCCGATGATCTCAGGATACTGCCCGGCAATGCCTGTCGAGAGGAAGGCCGTGACATTCAGCTTCTGCCAGCCGGCAAGATTGTTTCGCAGGACGATCGCAATTTTGGTATCAAACATTCCAGTCTCTCTCATCAAGGTATCGAAACGCGTTGAGCCAGGATCTAACGCCGCAGGTCTTCGAGGGTCTTGAACGTTTGTGCGCGCCGCAGGGGGGCAGCGGCATTCTGACCGCGCCCGTGGGCAGCGGCATGCTGGCGGCACCTGCCGGCAGCGGCATTCTGACTGCGCCTGCCTTTCCAGGCATCGAGCGTATCGAGGCGCAGTTTTCGGGCAATGTTTTTGAGCCGCATCGGCACGATACCTATGCCCTTGGCGTCACGCTTCATGGCGTGCAGACCTTCACCTATCGCGGCGAGCGGCGCTTCAGCATGCCAGGCCAGGTGATCGTCTTGCATCCGGACGAGGAACATGACGGCGGGGCAGCGACCGAGGCAGGCCTTCACTACCGCATGCTTTACATGGAGCCGGCGCTCTTGATGGAGTGTCTGGCGGCAGAGAAGATCGGCCTTCCCTTCGTCGACCAGCCGGTCATTGCCGATGGGGCGCTGGCGCAGGTGTTGCTTGCCGCACTCGGCGAGCTCGACCGGGAGCTGGACGACCTCTTCGTCGACGACTTCGTCAGCCGCGTGGCAGGCGGCCTGTCGCGGCATTCGCAGGTGCGCCGCCGTGCGCTGGGCGCGGTTGCGTGGAAACAGGTGCGGGCAGCGCGCGACTATCTGGAGGCACATGCACTGCGGCCGGTGCGCTCCGGCGAGCTGGAGACCGTTACCGGCCTCGACCGCTTCACGCTGTCACGGCATTTTCGCACGGCCTTCGCCACCAGTCCGCATCGCTACATGCTGATGCGGCGGCTGCAGCAGGCAAAGACGCTGATGGGCGAGGGCGAGGGGTTTGCCGATGTGGCGGCGGCTACCGGCTTTGCCGACCAGGCGCATTTCATCCGGCATTTCAAGAAGGCCTATGGGGTAACGCCCGGGCGATGGGCGGGGCTTCAACGTCTTTATACGACAGAGACTGGCCCGTTCAGTCGCTGATACTGACGTGTGAAGCCGTGGCATCTATCCAGAAAACGGCATTATCATATGCATTGCGCATGCCTACAGCAAGAAAACCTGATGAGATAACTTGCTCCCGAGTTGGAGCTAGCGGCATCAGCCGAATGCTCTCCCCGAAATGACGCTTGGCTACGCAGTCTGCGGCGAGCGACAGGGAAAAGGTTCAAGGCGCAACTATGTCTGTAAATGATAAGCCACTTATCGCAATTGTCGGTGCAACCAGCAAACAGGGTCGCAGCGTCGCAACGACGCTCCTTCGCAGCGGGCGTTTCCGCGTGCGCGCCCTGACCCGACAAAAGGATTCACCCGAGGCTTTGAGCCTGGAGAAGCTTGGAGCTGAAATTGTAACCGTTCCTCTCCAGATCGGCTTCCAGAAAGATCTCGTCGCTGCCTTCGAAGGCGCGGACGGGGCGTTCCTGATGACGCCGCCCGTTACACCGCCGGCAACGATAGAGGCTCCTATCGGCCGCCAGCTGGCGGATGCCGCGGTTGAGGCAGGCGTCGGACATATCGTGTTCAGCACGCTCGAAAATGTCGATGCGATCTCGGGCGGGACGAAGTTTGCTCCGCACTTCACCGACAAGGCACGCGTTGCAGATTATATTCGCGGTCTGCCGATCTCGCATTCCTTCGTCATGCTGGCATTCTTCTACACGAACCTTCTCGAATATTATCCGCCGCGTATGGAAGGCGACACGCTCGTGCTGCCGATCTATCTGCCGGAAGATTTCCGGGCGCCTTTCGTCGATCCACTGACGGCGACCGGGCCGGTCGTGCTCGAAATCTTCTCAAATCCCGAGCGATACAACGGGAAAACGCTGCCTGTTGTCGGCGATATCATCTCGCCCCGGGAGATGGTCGAGACTTTCCGAGCGGTAACCGGCCTCAGGGCAGAATATCGAAACGCTTTCACCAGGGATGGCCTGCTGCAGTATTTTCCGGAGTTTGCCGCCAACGAATTCCTCGTGCGAGAGCTTGTCGGGATGGTCGAGTATGCCGTCGAATACGGCTATTTCGGCAAGGGGCATGACCTGGAATGGAGCCGCCGACTGGATCCCGATACACTCGACTGGGAGCAGTATCTTCGCACCACGGGCTGGCGCGGCGACAAGAAATCGTTCGGGCTCTGAGTCATGATGGGCGGATTCCCGGCAGTTTGGGGATCTCGGCGACAAGAAAGTCGGTGAGAAGGCGGACACGGGCAATGGCTGAACGCTCGGGCACGATGAGCAGGCTCAGCGGCACGGACGCCGGACGATAGTCTTCGAGCACGGCCTCGAGCCGACCGCGATCCAGGAGATCGTGGACCAGCCAAAGGTGAGCGGGGCCGATGCCGCGTCCTGCGGCCAAGGCTTCGCGCGCCGCAAGCCCGTGATCGACGCGCAGCTTCCCGTTGACTGGAACCGTCACATTGCGCCATGGCGGGAGGAGAGAGCAATCTGATCGCTCCCGGCCACATTGGACATTATGACGGTTTCGTATCGCGAGAGATCGTCCGGTCGCTCCGGCCGCCCATGGATGGAGAAATAAGCGGGAGCGCCGACCATCAGCCGATGGCTTTTTCCGAGCGCATGAAGCTTCATGGAACTGTCGGTGAGAGGTCCGAGCCGCAGTGCCACGTCAACGCCCTCGCGAACCAGATCGATGCGCTCGTCGGTCAGGTTGAGATCGACGCTGATATCAGGATGCTGGTCCTGAAATTCGAAGATGAGGCGGGTGATGTGCATCACGCCAAGCGCTGCAGTGCATGAAAGCCTGACAGCGCCTGCAGCCGCCCGACGGGCATTCCTGGCTTCCTCGGCAGCCTGCTCGACCAGGCGTAATACCTGAAGGCAGCTGCTATAATAGCGGCTGCCTTCATCGGTTAGGATGACGCGACGCGTGGTTCGGCTGAGGAGAGGTACGCCGACTGCCTCCTCGAGTTCATTGAGGTGCCGCGTCACGGTTGATTGACCGATACCGAGCTCCCTTGCCACAGAAGACAGATTGCCGCGCTCGGCCACGCGAACAAAGGTGCGCATTCGGTCGAGAGACAGTCCGGTGTTATCCATTTTTCAGCACAGTGATGTTCATTAAGCCAGTCTAGGGAATAACCGGGCCCGCGGCTAGTCAGGCATAGGCGGGACAATTCAGAGCCTGTTTCGAAGGCCACGCAGTTTGATGGGTCCCCGCATTTAGACGGCGCTTTCCGCAGACCGCCAGTCACCGAGCAGCGCGCAAACGGGATAGTTCGGTTTCACGCCAATGCAGCCATTGTTGTCTCAACCTGCCTCTGGATACGCCGATAGTCTCTTCGAGAACCTCGAAGTCGAGGATGCGTTCGGTGCGAAAATGGCGGAAGGCCTGCTTCGATTCACACCACGCGATCAGGAGGCAATGCGTGTCTGCATAGCCCAGAAGCACCGGCCACACGATGCGGTGGCTTATCTCGCCACTGGCTGCGCGATATTCGAGGTCGATCTTTCGCCCCTCCCTGATCGCCCGCCTGACCGGGCGGGTATCGAACGTCAGGCTGTTGGTGACCTCCTCGGGCTTCAGGCCGACTGCCGGTTCGGCGATGAACGGAAGGAGGTCGTCGGGTACCGTGTCGGTAATCTTGGCGATGACATCTCTGGCGGCATTCGTGATCGCCGGGTCACCCAGTTTTGCAACCATCTGGACGCCGAGCAGAACGGCTTCGATTTCCTCTGGTGTCAGCATTAGTGGCGGCATGTCGTATTGCGGATCGAGGACGTAACCGAACCCCGCTTCCCCTTCTATGGGAACACGCTGGCCGATCAGATGAGCGATGTCGCGATAGACGGTACGTCGCGCGACCTCGAGTTCATCGGCAAGCTGTGCCGAGGTGACCGGACGGTTTGATCTTCGAAGTATCTGGATGATCTGAAAAAGCCGTTCCGCTTTCCGCATGCTGGTGACTCCTGCTGCCACAACGCTGGCAGGATGACTATGTCACAAGAGCGGGCAAAGAGATCGTTACGCCTGAAGGAGAAATTGATGAAGCTCGCATCCACCCGTCTTGTCGCCTCGGATATTAAAAGCATGGTGGCCTTCTATGAGCTCGTGACGGGCTATCGCGCGGAGTGGCTTGCTCCCGTCTTTGCCGAGATCGTCACACCCGGGGCCGTCGTGGCGATAGGGAGCGTGGAGACGGTCGCCCTGTTCAAAGAGGGCAGTGCGGAGCCGCGGGCCAACAGAACCGCCATTCTTGAATTCATGGTGTCTGATGTCGACGCTGAATTCGCTCGGCTCAAGGATCATGTCGAGGTGGTGCATGAGCCCAGGGACATGCCGTGGGGAAATCGCACGGTCCAGTTCTCGGACCCGGAGGGAACCCGCGTGGCGCTCTATACACCCGTTACGGAGGCCGCGAGGCAACGCTTCAGCGGTCGTTGAGTGGCTGCGGGCTGCCGAGAGTCTTGATGCTCAAGCAGCGTTTTCCGCAAGCCCGGAGCGGCGGGCGACGAAGCGGGCGACAGCCGGGCCGATCAACAGGATCATCATGAAGCGGCCGGTCTGCATGGCCATGACGAAGGGCACGTCGACATCGCTCGACGCGGCGATGATGGCGACGGAATCGGCGCCGCCGGGGCTGGTGGCGAGATAGGCCGTCAGCGGGTCGATGCCGGCGAATTTGTGGAGGGCGACGGCCATGCAGCCGCAGAGTGCCATCAGGATGATGATGGAGGCGGAAACACGGGGCAGGGCGCGGGCGGCGTGTTCGAGAATCGAGCGGGTAAAGCGCAGGCCGATGCTCCAGCCGATCAGCGCGTAGCTGAGCGCCAGGATCCAGGTCGGCAGTTCGATCTTCAGCAGGCCGAAACCTTGCAAAACGGCTCCGCCGATCAGCGGGATGACGATATTGCCGCCCTGGATGCGGAAGCGGAAGACGCCGTAGCAGCAAAGGGCGGCGAAGATGATCGTGATCGCGAAGGCCGGCCAGTCAACCGGCGGGAAGAAGATGACCGGCGGCGGCTCTTGCCCATCGGCGGCGGCCCAGAGACGGGAGATGACGGAGGCGCCGACGGCGACGAAGACAACGCGCAGATATTGCATGAAGGCGACGAGGCGGGCATCCGCCCCATAGGCCTCGGACATGATGACCATCGCCGAGGCGCCGCCGGGCGTGGAGCCCCAGACAGCCGTCGTGCCGGGCAGAACCTGCCAACGTGTCAAAAGCCAGCCGAGACCGGCGGCAATGGCGACCACAGAGACGATGAAGACGAAGAAGAGCGGCGCATCCTTGGCCATGGTTCCGAGGATATCGGGCGTGATGTTGCGCGCCATCAGGAGGCCGACCAGCACTTGACCGAATTGCAGCGGCCAGTAGGGGACGCGCAACTGCCCCTTGCTGACGGTAAGGGCGAGAACGATTGCCGCGACCATCGGGCCGATCAGCAGCGAGGCGGGCAGGGCGAAGAGTTCGAGGAACAGGACAAGAATGGCGGACAAGACGAGCAGCAATGCCCATTTGGGCAGGCTCGCTTTCTGCTGGAAGCTGCTTGCGTCCAAAATTGTGATCCCCGAACTTTTCGACCGGAGCGAGCCCGAAGGCGGAGGCGGGAGGAGGCCCCGGCAGCATGAAGAGGCCGGCTGAGGGCCGGCAAGCGCAGACCCGGTATAGGCACGCGGCAGCCAAAGGGTCAATTGCAGAATCTGGCCCTTTGCCCCTAAAGGCGGGTGTGTTTCGCGAGGAAATCAAGCAGGGCGCGAACACGGGCCGGCAGTGGCCCGCCCTGGCCGATATAAACTGCGTAGAATTCCTCGACATCGCCGGGATTGAGGTCTTCCAGCAGGGGAACGAGCCGCCCGGCGGCGATATCGGCGCGCACGGTGAATTCCGTCATGCGGGCAAGGCCGGCGCCCGAGAGCGCCAGATAACGCATGGCCTCGCCATCGCCGACCTGCAGGCCCGGGGTAAGGGGAATGGTGATTTCCCCGCCGTTCTCCAGGATCGGCCAGCCTTCCAGCGCCCGAGCATAGGAAAAGCCGATGCGGCGATGGTTTTGGAGTTCGGCGGCTGAATGCGGTTCGCCATATTGCGCGAGATAATCGGGGGAGGCGACGATGATCTTCCTGGCGGCGCCGAGCTTGCGCGCGATCAGGCTCGATGTCTTCAGCGGTCCAGCGCGGATCGCCACATCGGCACGCTCTTCCAGCAGATCGACGACCTTGTCGGTGTGGGTGATATCGAGCGTCACCCCCGGATGCCCGGCGAGGAAGGCTGGGACGAGCGGGGCCAGAACATGATTGCCGAAGGAACCGCTGGTGTTGATGCTGATGCGGCCGGCCGCCTGTTCTCCCGCCGAAGCGAAACGCTCCGCCTCCGATATGTTGGCAAGGATCGCCACGCTGCGCTCATAGAAGGCGCATCCCTCCGGTGTCAGCTGCAGCTTGCGCGTCGAGCGGTTGACGAGGCGGGTGCCGAGCCTTGTCTCCAGCCGGGCGACCAGCTTGCTGACGGCCGATGGCGTCATGCGCCGCGCCTGCGCGGCAGCGGAAAAACCGCCGCGTTCGACGACGCTGACGAAGACTTCCATTTCGCCCGATCGATTGATGTCCTGACGGCTCATGATGAATTCAAATCACAGATGATATGCTCTAAGGCAATCTATATCATCGTTCCGGCCGGGTCTATCTCTTTGGGAAACAGGAGATCGAACCATGGAATACAGAAATCTGGGCGCATCGGGCTTGAAAGTGCCGGTGCTGAGCTTCGGGGCCGGCACCTTTGGCGGCAGCGGTCCACTCTTCGGTGCCTGGGGCACGACGGATGCGCAAGAGGCGCGGCGGATGGTGGATATCTGCCTGGAGGCGGGTGTGACGCTGTTCGACACGGCGGACGTCTATTCGGCCGGTGCTTCAGAGGAGGTGCTGGGGCAGGCGATTTCCGGAAAGCGCGACTCCGTGCTGATCTCGACCAAGACGGCGCTGCCGATGGGCGAGGGGCCGAATGATTGGGGCACCTCGCGGGCGCGGTTGATCCGCGCGACCGAGGATGCGCTGCGCCGGCTCGGCACTGACTATATCGACCTGTTGCAGCTTCATGCCTTCGATGCCTCGACGCCTGTCGAAGAGGTGCTTGCGACGCTCGATGGGCTCGTGGCTGCCGGCAAGGTTCGCTACATCGGTGTTTCCAATTTCTCCGGCTGGCAGCTGATGAAAGCGCTCGGGCTTTCCGAGCGCTATGGCTACCCGCGTTACGTGGCCCATCAGGTCTATTATTCGCTCGCCGGACGGGATTACGAATGGGAACTGATGCCACTTGCCGCTGATCAGCAGGTCGGTGCACTCGTCTGGAGCCCGCTCGCCTGGGGCCGGCTGACCGGCAAGATCCGCCGCGGTGCGCCTTTGCCCGAGGGAAGCCGCCTGCATCAGACGGCGGAACACGGCCCGCCTGTCGATGACGAAAGGCTCTTCGATATCGTCGACGTGCTGGACGAGATTGCCGCCGAGACCGGCAGGACGGTGCCGCAGATCGCCATCAACTGGCTGATCGGCCGGCCGACGGTTTCAAGCGTCATCATCGGCGCACGCAACGAGGAACAGCTTCGCCAAAATCTCGGCGCGGTAGGCTGGAGCCTCACGCCGGAACAGATCGGGCGGCTGGATGCCGTCAGTGCCGTGACACCGCCCTATCCCTATTTCCCCTATTATCGGCAGGAGGGCTTTGCGCGGCTGAACCCGCCCGCGATCCCCACAACAAGGATGGGATGAAATCTTCCCTGAATCTTGGCTGGACAGCCGCTTTGACTTGCCTCATACCCGGCCTGCTACAGATGCTGTAGCAGGCTGTGGAATGCAGGGAGATCAAGGGCATGGCACTGCGCGACGCGAAGGCTGGGATGCGAAACGAGGCGGGTATCGAGGCCGTCACCGGTATCCTGAAACAGCGCTTCGGAGAGCGCTTCCAGACCGGCCAGGCTTTTCGCGCCCAGCATGCGCACACGACCACCTATATTCCCGCCCAGCTGCCCGACGGCGTGCTCTTTGCCGAGACGGCCGACGATGTGAAGACCGCTGTGCGGGCCTGCGCCGATCATAAGGTGCCGGTCATCGGGTTCGGCACCGGCTCTTCGCTCGAAGGGCAGGTCAACGCGCCGAATGGCGGCATTTCCATTGATTTCAACCGCATGAATCGAGTGCTTGAAGTCAATCCTGAGGATCTCGACTGCACGGTCGAACCGGGCGTCACGCGCGAGGCGCTGAACACCCATCTGCGCGATACCGGCCTTTTCTTCCCGATCGATCCCGGCGCCAATGCCTCGATCGGCGGCATGACCTCGACGCGAGCCTCCGGCACCAATGCCGTGCGCTATGGAACGATGAAGGACAATGTGATTGCCGTGACGGCAGTGACGGCCTCCGGCGAGGAAATTCGCACGGCGCGCCGCGCCCGCAAGTCGTCGGCGGGTTACGATCTGACGCGGCTCTTCGTCGGGGCGGAAGGTACGCTTGGCATTCTGACCTCGGTGACGCTGCGGCTGCACGGCATTCCGCAGAAGATCGCCGGTGGTGTCTGTGCCTTCCCGAGCGTGAAAGCGGCGTGCGACGCCGTGATCATGACGATCCAGATGGGCATTCCGGTGGCGCGTATCGAGCTTGTCGATGCGCTGCAGATGCGCGCCAGCATTGCCTATGCCAATCTTCCCTATGAGGAGAGCCCGGCGCTCTTCCTCGAATTCCATGGCACGGACGAGACGGTGGCGCTGCAATCGACCGCCTTTGCCGAGATTGCGGCCGAATGCGGCGGCGGTGAATTCAAGTGGACGTCGAGCCCGGAGGAGCGCACGAAGCTCTGGAAGGCGCGTCACGATGCCTATTGGTCGGTGCGGGCGCTGGCGCCCGGGCTTGCCGTACTTTCGACCGATGTTTGTGTTCCGATATCCCGGCTTGCGGATTGCGTTGCCGAAACGCAGGCGGATATCGAGGCAAATGGTTTGCTGGCGCCGATCGTCGGCCATGCGGGCGACGGGAACTTCCATGTGCAGCTTTTGTTCGACGACAAGAGCGCCGCGGACATCGCGACGGCCGAGGAATTCGTCGCCCGGCTGAATGCGCGGGCGCTGGCAATGGACGGGACATGCACTGGCGAACACGGGATCGGGCAGGGGAAAATGGCATTTCTGGAGCAGGAGCTCGGGGGTACGGTGGATCTGATGCGCCAGATCAAGCGCTCGCTCGACCCGGACAATATCCTCAATCCCGGCAAGATTTTTCATCTGGGCTGAAAATGGAACAATCTCATGATCTTGGCCCTTGCCCCCGGCATGAATAGCGCTAGTGTCGGCAACAGAATCCCGAATGGAGAATCCCTGACTTGATAGGCCGGTTCCTCGTCTTTCTAGGAGGAGTGATCGTCGTAGTGCTCTTCGTGGCGCTGCTGGCACCGCTATTCATCGACTGGACGGATTTCCGGAAGAATTTCGAGGATCAGGCAAGCCGCATCATCGGCAAGAAGGTGACTGTGCATGGCACGGTCGATGCTCGGCTGCTGCCGTTTCCCTCTGTGACGCTGCATGACGTGCGCGTCGGCCAGGAGGAAGACGGCACGCCGGTCGTGCAGGTCGAGCAGTTCTCCATGGATGCCGAGCTTGCGCCCTTCCTTTCGGGCGAAGCGCTGATCTTCGACATGCGCGTGGTCAATCCCAAGGTGCAGCTGCGGCTCCTGAAGGACGGTTCGCTGGACTGGATGCGCGGCAGTCAGCCGGAAATTCCAGCCAAGACGGTGGTTCTGGAAAATGTCCATGTCAGCGGCGGCGAGATCGAGTTCATCGATGATCAATCCGGCCGTTCGCGCCATGTAACCGGGCTGAATGCCGAGATGTCGGCAAAGTCGCTCGCCGGTCCCTGGCGCATCGAGGGCGACGGCGCGCTTGACGGCGAGCATGGCAGCTTCTCGATTGCCAGCAACCAGCCGGACGAAAACGGCGTGCTGCGCGTGCGCACCCGACTTGCGCCCGACAAACATCCCGTCAGCATCGATCTCGACGGTGAACTCAAGCTCGTCGACAGCCGGCCGAATTACCAGGGCACGCTCTCGGCCGCGATCGAGAGCAGCGAGGGCAAGACTGAAAAAGGGGAGGCGCCGCCGCGCCTCAAGGGTCGTTTCGAGCTTACCAACGACCGCATCCGCATTCCCGAATACCGCATGGAGGTCGGCTCCACCAGCGACCCCTATGTGATCACCGGCGAGGCGACGCTCGATACCGGAAAGGCGCCGGAATTCCTGCTGACCGCCGATGGACAGCAAATCGACGTCAACCGTATCGGCAATCAGGGTGCCGCCGGCAAGACCAACCGCGACCCAGCGGTTTCGGCACGTCAGCGATTGAATTCGCTGCTTGAAATTGTCGGCCAGGTGCCGATCCCGCAGGTGCCGGGCAAGGCGACCGTGCGCCTGCCGGCGATCGTTGCGGGCGATACGACGATCCGCGACGTGGCTCTGGAACTGGAGCCTGCCGGCAACGGCTGGATGATCGACAGTGCTGTCGGCACGCTGCCCGGCCGCACGCAGGTGGAAGGCAAGGGCAAGCTGACGCTTACGGGCGAACCGTCCTTCAACGGTCAGATGGTGGTTGCCTCCAACCAGCCGACCGGGCTTGCTTCCTGGCTGGCAGGTTCGGTCGATCCGGCGATCCGCCAACTAAGGCAGGCGGGTTTCTCCGCCAATGTCAGCCTGACGCACGATCTGCAGCGTTTCGAGAATCTGGAGATCGCGATCGGTGCCGCGACGCTGAGGGGGCGCCTGGAGCGGCAGGCGACCAACGGCCAGACACCGTCGCTTTCCGTTGCGCTTAACGGTGATTCACTCGATCTCGATGCGCTGAGGGCGCTGACCGGTCTCTTTACCGGCCAGGATGCCGGTGACAACGTGCTCGATCACAAGATCGCCGCGCAGCTCAAGGCCGACAAGTTCACCGCCTTCGGCGTGCAGGCCGACAATGTCGAAACGACTTTCACGCTCGCAGACGGGGCGCTTTCAGTCGACCGGCTGGCGATCAAGAACCTTGCTGGCGCCGAACTGACGGCGACGGGCAAGGCGGAGGGATCGCTGCTCGACTATAAGGGCACCGGTGAGATCACCTTCAAGGCTGCCGATCCCGGCGCCTTCTTCGCCATGCTGCGCGAGCACCTGCCGCATCATCCCGTCATGGACCGGCTGGTGCGCAATGCGGGCTGGTATGGCAATACGGCGCTGCGCGGTGCGCTGACGCTCGGCGGCGATGATGGCGATGCGCTGGCGGTGACGCTCGCGGGCGTTTCGAACGGCAGCCGCGTCAATCTCGATTACCGCATGTCCGACTTGCTGGCGCTGACCGGCAACGGCACGACGACGCTGGAGGCAACGCTCGACAATGCCGTGCCGTCGATCCTGTTCGGGCAGGCGGGCCTCGATCCGCTACCGGTCGATGCCGGCGCCAATGGCCGCATGACGCTGAAGGTGACGGCGACCGACAATGATCCCGCCGACGCCGCGCTGACCTTTGCGACCGATCGGACCTCGTTTACGGCAAACGGCAAGGTCGACGTTCGGCCTGACACTTTCATGAACGGCAAGGTCGCCGTGTCGCTCGAAAGTGCCGATCTCGACCCGTATCTGGTCATGAACGGCATTGCGCTGCCCGAGCTTGGCACCGGGCTGCCCTTCAAGCTCCAAACCAATGCGACCATCGATGCCGACAAGGTGGTGCTGGCCGATCTCAACGGGCACGCGGCCGACAACGAATTTGCCGGTGCGCTGACCTTCGATCGCAAGGCGGCAAAGACGACGGCGAGCGGCGCGCTTGCGCTTTCCACGGCCGATCTCGGCTGGCTCGGGGAGGCCGTGTTCGGGCAGATCAATGATCCCGCCAATGGCCAGCTGACGACGGCAGCCCTTGGCATGCCGCTCTTCCGCGATCTCGACGTCAATCTGAAGCTCACAGCCAAGCAGTTTTGGCCGAGTGTTTTCAACACGGCTGTGAACGATTTCAGCTCGAATGTTGCCTACAAGGGTGATGAGCTGCAGCTCAACGACATTGCGGGCAACTGGGACGGCGGCACACTCTCCGGCAACCTGCTCTTCACCAATGCCAATGGCACGGGCTTCCTGCAGTCGCGACTGGCACTTGCCGATTCCGATCTCGGCGGCGTCATCTGGCCGCGCGACGGCGCACCTGTCGCCAACGGAAAATTCGGCATGTCTCTGGCGCTCGAAGCCTCGGGCAAGACGGTTTCGGAGATTGCGAGCTCGCTGAACGGCTCGGGTGAAATCCGGCTTGGCGAAACGAGCGTTCGCGGGCTGAACCTTGCGATCCTGGCGCCGCTTCTGGCTGCGACCGATCCGATGCAGGACCAGATCAATGCCGGCAAGGTGCATCCGATCGTCGAGACGCTGCTGAACAACGGCGAGGCAAAACTGCCGCCACTCGGTATTCCCTTCAACGTGACCGACGGTACGCTGCGTATCCAGAACGTCAGTGTCTCCAACGATCTGGCGCATCTGAGCGCCGATGCGCAGATCGAGCTGCCGCAGCAGCGTATCAGCGCAACGCTCGGCATCGGTTTCAACCCTGGCGCCGAGGCGCTTTCAGGCGCGGAGCCGGGTATCCGCCTGAACTTCTCCGGCCTGCTGGCTTCGCCCGGCAAGACGATGGATGTGACCGACATTACCAGCTATCTTTCGCTGCGTGCCTTCGAGCGCGAGCGGCGGCGCGTCGAACGCCTGCAGGCCAACGTGTTGGAGAAGCAGCGGCTGCGGCGCGAGGTGGCGCTCTATCGCTTCAATGACGCCCAGCGGGTTGCAGCTGCCGAGATCGAGCGGCAGCGGCAGGCAGAAGAACAGCGGCTGCGGGCTCTGGCGCAGGATGCGGCTCAGCGCAAGGCCGAAGCCGAGGCGAAGGCAGCGGCTGAAGCGGCGGCGCGTGCCAAGGCGGAGGCGGAGGCGAGGGCTGCGTCGGAGGCCGAGGCTGCCCGCCGGACCGAACGACCGTCGCCGCCCGGCCAGCTCAATTTCGATCAGCTGCCAGGCGTTCAGGCGCAGTAAAAAGGGCGGCGGTCAAACACGCCCAATCAGGCGTTCGCCGCGGCATTTTTCAGCCAGCACAAGACGTGCAGCCGCAATGCCGAGGAGAGGTTGCTGTCGGGCATGCGGTTATCGTCGATCTCTGATATCAGTGCCGCGAGCGGCATGGAGCGGCTCGCGGCAATCGCCTTCAACTCGGTCCAGAACTCATCTTCCAGCGAAAAACTGGTGCGGTGCCCGTGCAACGTCGCCGAATGTTTGCGGATCATCGGCCCTGCTTCGTCTTGATTGAGAAAGTGATTCAGTAAGGAATCGCATCTGTTTGATCGCCCAAGCCTTTCAGGCGTCGGCGATCAGGTCTTGTCGTCTTCGATCCGGCCCTGATCGAGCACCTTTTCGGCTTTCTCGTTGAGGGCACGGGTCAATTGCTTTTCAGCTTTGGTACGGCCGTGCGAGATACGGTTCTGCTCTGCCTGCTTCTCCTTTTCGGAGCGAGCCTGCTGCTTGCGGAACTGGCGCAGGTTGACGATTTCGGCGCTCATGCGGTTGCCTCCGTCATGAAAGAAAAAGGGAGGCTTTCGCCTCCCTTGGCATTACTGTTTCTTGCGGAAAGAATCGAGTGAAACGACCGAGCCCGGTTTCTTTTCCTCGCCTTCCACGGCAGGTTTTGCCGCCGCATCCTCGGATTTGGCTGCATCGACCGGATAGGCGGTGATCTCGGCTGCCGGCAGTTCCTCGCCATCGCTCAGCGGTACATCGAACTCCAGCTCGAAATTGACCGAGGGGTCGTAGAAGCCTCTGATGGCATTGAAGGGAATGACGAGCTTTTCCGGCACGTCCGAGAAGGACAGGCCGATCTCGAAGTGGGATTCCGTAATTTTCAGTTCCCAGAACTGGTGCTGGATGACGATGGTCATCTGCTCGGGATATTTGGACTTCAGGTGCTGCGAGATGCGCACGCCGGGAGCACCGGTCAGAAACGTAATGAAGAAGTGATGGTCGCCGGGCAGACGGCCCGTCGTTGCGACTTCGGTCAAGACCTTGCGGATGACACCGCGCAACGCGTCCTGTGCCAGAATGTCGTAGCGGATATGATCCTGCCCCATGCTTTTCCTGTCTTTCGTCGGTTTGGAAGTCTTTTCACGAACTTCTATGGCACGTCCGGCCGCTTTGGGAAAGGCGCAAGCCGATTCATGCACCCATCAGCATACATGATTTCGTCGAAAAAGGGGAGAAGGTGAAGGCTTCTGTTGCCAGGTGCCTTCGGACCCCGCCTTACGGGGCTAACCGTAAGGGCTTAGTTCGGAATTCTCACACCGCCATTAGGCAGCGAGAGCGTATTCCTTAGCGTTGTTGTCGTTTGCAACTACACTTGTGACCCGATAACGGCGGTATCATGCCGAGCAAAAAGTCGATCTTTACACCCTTGTCGATCCTATTTCGCCCCCATCAAAAGCAGTCCTTTTCCCATCAGGGAAGCCGTCTGTTTTTGGTGGAGGCGCCGGGTACCGCCCCCGGGTCCAATAGGCTTATTCCATCGCCCGTTTATCGCCATAGCCGGCCCGAAAGCCGGCACGGGTGATATAGTGTTTTTGTGATCGCAAGGAAAGGGGATACGTCACAAAAGCTTCGTGCTTTCCAGCGATTTTGCTTGGATAATCAGCAACGCGCATTGGTTTGCGGCCGTTTTCCCCTTAAATTAGGCGCAAAAGGAATCGGTGGCGACCATGAAGCAATATCTCGACCTCTTGAGCCATGTGATGGAAAACGGCACCGACCGCGGCGACCGTACGGGTACCGGCACGCGCTCGGTCTTCGGTCACCAGATGCGCTTCGATCTCGATGCCGGCTTTCCGGTGCTGACGACGAAGAAGCTGCATCTGCGCTCGATCATCCACGAGCTACTGTGGTTCCTCAAGGGCGAGACCAATATCCGCTACCTGCATGAAAACGGCGTCAGCATCTGGGACGAATGGGCCGACGAGAACGGCGATCTCGGACCGGTCTACGGTGCCCAGTGGCGCTCCTGGCCGGCGCCGGATGGCGGCCATATCGACCAGATCGACAATCTCGTCAAAGGCCTTGTGAAGAATCCGAACTCGCGCCGTCACATCGTCTCGGCCTGGAACCCGGCCGAAGTGGACGAGATGGCGCTGCCGCCTTGTCACTGCCTGTTCCAGTTCTATGTGGCCGACGGCAAGCTTTCCTGCCAGCTCTATCAGCGCTCGGCCGATATCTTCCTTGGTGTCCCCTTCAACATCGCTTCCTATGCGCTGCTGACGATGATGGTGGCGCAGGTGACAGGGCTGAAATATGGCGAATTCGTCCATACGCTCGGCGATGCGCATCTCTACCACAACCATTTCGAACAGGCGAAACTGCAGCTGACGCGCCAGCCGCATGCGCTGCCGCGCATGGTGATCAAGCGCGACGTCAAGGATATATTCGGCTTCGTCTACGAGGATTTCGAGCTCGTCGGCTATGAGGCCGATGCCAGTATCAAGGCGCCGATCGCCGTCTAAAGCGTGTTGCGATCTTTCAGATCGCCTGCTTCAGGTTTCTGTTTCGCATGTCGTGACCGCGGACCGCTTCACAGGTTTGCGTGGCATGCTCCAAGCCGGGAAGGCCGATGTCCGATATCCGCAAGACCATCTTCGTCGCCGTTGCGCGCAACGGCATCATCGGCCGCGACGGTGACATGCCCTGGCGGCTTTCGACAGACCTCAAGCGCTTCAAGGCGATGACGGTGGGCAAGCCCGTCGTCGTCGGCCGCAAGACCTTCGAGAGTTTCGGCGGAAAGCCGCTGCCGGGACGCCAGCACGTGGTGATCTCGCGGGATGCCGATATCGACCATCCCGATGTTCATATGGCCCGCTCGCTCGACGAAGCGATCACAATGGCCGAGGCGCTCGCCCGCAAGCAGGGCGAAAACGAAATCTCCATCCTTGGCGGCGGGCAGATCTACGCGCAGGCCATAGCTTTCGTCGATCGCATGTGCATCACGCATGTCGAGGCCGATGTGGATGGCGATACTGTCTTTCCGGCGATCGATGCGGCCGCCTGGGTGGCGACCGAAAGTCTTGATGTTCCGGCAGGGGAGAGGGATACCTATCCCACGCGTTTCGTCGTTTATGAACGTCGAGATGCCTGAAAAGGAACTATTTTCCAATTATATTGACCAAGTTTCTGACGCCGCGTTGAAAGCAGATGCGGTGATACCTATAACGGTCCCATCGCATCCGCCGGTAGCCCCCACGGCGGTCGGATGTGTATGACGTAACGAACAACGAGGTTTTGATGCCCTGGAGCAATCAGAATGGCGGCGGCGGCCCTTGGGGCGGCGGCGGCGGAAATAACAATCAGGGACCATGGGGGCAGGGGCCGAACCGTCCACGCGGCGGTGGCGGCGGCAAGGGCGGTCCGCCCGATCTGGAAGATATCATCCGTCGCGGACAGGATCAGTTGCGGGGCATTGTTCCCGGTGGTTTCAACGGCGGTGTCGTTGCGATCATCGTCGCGGTCATTGCGATCTTCTGGCTTTTCCAATGCATTTACGTCGTCCAGCCGGACGAGCGCGGCGTGGAACTGCGCTTCGGCAAGCCGAAGGAAGAAATTTCCATGCCGGGCCTGCATTTCCACTTCTGGCCGTTCGAAACTGTCGAGATGGTCAAGGTGACGGTGCAGCAGCAGAATATCGGCGCCACCACGGCCGGCTCTTCGAGCGGGCTGATGCTGTCGGGTGACAGGAGCGTCATCAACGTACAGTTTGCCGTCTTCTACACGATCAGCGATCCGAAGGCCTACCTCTTCGGCGTCGAGAATCCGGCCGAGACGCTGCAGCAGGTTTCCGACAGCGCCATGCGCGAGATCGTCGGCCGCCGTCCGGCACAGGATGCGTTCCGCAGCAATCGTCAGCCGATCGAGACACAGGTCCTCAACATCGTTCAGGATACGATGAACCGTTACGGCGCGGGCATTACCGTCACCGGTGTGACGATCCAGAACGTGGCGCCGCCGCGTGAAGTCGCCGATGCCTTCGAAGAAGTGCAGCGTGCCGGCCGCGACCGCGACAGCACGATCGAGGACGCCAACCGCTATACGAACCAGAAGCTCGGCCAGGCGCGAGGCGATGCCGCCCGTATCCGCGAAGACGCAGCCGCCTACAAGGATCGCGTCGTCAAGGAAGCCGAAGGTGAGGCCCAGCGCTTTACCGCCATCAATGACGAATATTCGAAAGCTCCCGACGTGACGCGCAAGCGCCTGTTCCTGGAAACGATGGAACAGGTCTTGAAGAACTCCAAGAAGGTCGTGATCGACGACAAGCAGGGCGTCGTGCCCTACCTGCCGCTCAACGAGATCAATCGACCGGCGGCACCGGCACGGCAGGGAGGTTGAACCATGCTATCGAACAGACTTCCCGTAATCCTCATCGGGCTCGCGATCATTCTCGCCATTCTTTATTCGTCGATCTTCGTGGTCAATGCGCGTGAGCAGGCAATCGTTGTCCGCTTCGGTCAGATCCAGTCGGTCAAGAGCGAGCCGGGCCTCTATTTCAAGCTGCCCTTCGGCTTCATGGATGCCGATCGGGTGCAGTATGTCGAAAAGCGCGCACTCAGGCTCGACCTCGACAATATCCGCGTTCAGGTTCAGGACGGCCAGACCTTCGATGTCGATGCCTTCGTGATCTACAACATCTCGGATGTGCGCCGTTTCCGCGAAACGGTGTCGGGTGATCGTGACGCTGCCGAGGCACGTCTGCGCGCGCAACTCGATTCCTCGCTTCGCCGCGTCTACGGTCTGCGCGACTACAATGCCGCGCTTTCCGAAGAGCGCGTGGCGATGATGCTCGAAATCCGGGACGATCTGCGCACCGACGCCGAAAATCTCGGCCTGCATATCGACGATGTCCGCATTCGCCGGACCGACCTGTCGCCGGAAGTGGCTCCGAATACCTATAACGCCATGCGCTCCGAGCGTCTGGCCGAGGCCGAGCGTATTCGCGCCGAGGGTAACGAAGAAGGCCAGCGCCGCCGGGCCGTCGCCGACCGTCAGGTCGTCGAGATCACCGCTGATGCCCAGCGTGACTCGGAAATCCTGCGTGGTCAGGGTGACGCGGATCGTAACCGCATCTTCGCAGAGTCCTTCGGCAAGGATCCGGCCTTCTTCGAGTTCTATCGCTCGATGTCGGCCTATTCCACGGCCATGTCCTCGCAGGATACGACGCTGGTTCTGTCGCCGAGTTCGGAGTTCTTCCGCTACTTCGAAAATTCGAACGGCAATCAGCCTGCAGTACCCGGCCAGACGGGTGGCCTTGTGCCGCCGCCGGCCGCGCAGCCTGCGCCTGCTCCGGCGGCGAACTGACGACATAGAGAATGCAGGATTTCCTGACGGGACTTGCATTCTTCCTCATCATCGAGGGGCTGGTCTATGCACTGGCCCCTCGTTTTCTTGTCGGGATGGCGAAGCTTCTTCCCAGCATTCCAGAGTGGCAATTGAGAGCCTTCGGCCTGGCAGCGACGGCGCTTGGCGTCGGAGGGGTCTGGCTTTTGCGAGGGTAGGTCACATTCGGAAGGGGATTTCGCGAAAAGGTGATTTCGCCCTCCATCATTCCGCCGTATGCTGATGCTGTATGTGCGCCTTTACCCCAGCAGAGGAAGCTTGATGGCCCCCACGAATCGCTCGCCCTTCAGACGAACGCTCGCGCTCCTGGCCGGCACCGCCCTTCTGGCAAATGTCGGCGCAAGCGGTGTTGCGCATGCGCAAACCGCTCCCGCACCAGCGACACCTGAACAGGCAGCACCGGCCCCTGCGGCGCCTCAAGCACCAGCGGTTTCTCCTGCTGCGGTCGCACCCGCGGCTCCGCCCGTGCAGATGACGGCGCCGGGCAACGGGCCGGCTTCCGTTGCCGATCTCGCCGAGGGACTGCTCGATGCCGTGGTCAATATTTCGACCTCGCAGAACGTGAAGGATGACGAGGGGGCAGGGCCGGCTCCGCGCGCGCCGGATGGCTCGCCGTTCCAGGAATTCTTCAACGATTTCTTCAATAAGCAGCAGGGCAATCGCGGTCCCAACCACAATGTCAGCTCGCTTGGTTCCGGTTTCGTCATCGATCCCAGCGGCTATATCGTCACCAACAACCACGTGATCGAAGGCGCCGACGACATCGAGGTCAATTTCGCCAACGGCTCCAAGCTCAAGGCCAAGCTGATCGGCACGGATACCAAGACCGATCTTTCGGTGTTGAAGGTCGAGCCGAAGCAGCCGCTGAAATCCGTCAAGTTCGGCGATTCCAGCGTCATGCGCATCGGCGACTGGGTCATGGCGATCGGCAACCCGTTCGGTTTCGGCGGATCGGTCACGGTCGGCATCATTTCGGGCCGCGGCCGCAACATCAATGCCGGCCCCTATGACAATTTCATCCAGACGGATGCGGCGATCAACAAGGGCAATTCGGGCGGTCCGCTCTTCAACATGAAGGGTGAGGTGATCGGCATCAATACGGCGATCATTTCTCCCTCGGGCGGCTCGATCGGCATCGGCTTCTCGGTGCCGTCGGAACTCGCTTCAGGCGTCGTCGATCAGCTTCGTGAATATGGCGAGACGCGCCGCGGCTGGCTCGGCGTACGCATCCAGCCCGTCACCGACGAGGTGGCCGACAGCCTCGGCCTCGACAGCGCCAAGGGCGCTCTGGTTGCCGGGGTCATCAAGGGCGGACCTGTCGACGACGGTTCGATCAAGGCGGGCGATGTGATCCTGAAATTCGACGGCAAGGTCGTCGGCGAGATGCGTGACCTGCCGCGCGTGGTCGCCGAAAGCCCTGTCGGCAAGGAGGTCGATGTCATCGTGCTGCGCGACGGCAAGGAGCAGACCGTGAAGGTGACGCTCGGCCGTCTCGAAGACAGCGATCAGGCGGCTGCTGCCGGCGACAATTCCGGCGATGACGGCGTCATCAATCCCGATCCCGGCGAAAACAACGATATGGACGAACCGGATCAGGGCGGCGATCAGGGGCAGACCGCGCCGGACGGCCAGGACCCGCACCAGCAGGATCAAGGACAGGATCAGAAAGGCCCAGATCAAAAGGGTCAGAATCAAAAGGGGCAGGATCAGGCGACACCGGGCCAGGCCACGCCAAAGCATGTGCTCGGCCTGTCGCTCTCGCTGCTTAGCCCCGAAACCCGCAAGGCCTTCGGCATCGCCGAAAGCGTCGACGGTGTCGTCGTGACCGAGGTCGCTCCGGGTTCTGCTGCGGCCGAAAAGGGTCTCAAGCCCGGCGACGTGATCGTCGAAGTCGCGCAGGAATTCATGAAGTCGCCGGATGCGGTTGCCACGAAAGTGCAGACGCTGAAGCAGGAAGGCCGGCGCAATGCGCAGATGATGGTCGCCGCTGCCAACGGCGATCTGCGCTTCGTAGCCGTGCCGATGGAGTAAGGGCTTCGAATACGGTTCCGAAGATCAAAAAGGAGCGGTTAGCCGCTCCTTTTCTGTTTTCAGATGTGGCTCCCTGCGCTCAAGCCGTGACGAAATCCGTCTTGCGGTAGCCTTGGATATAGAGCAGCGCCGTCAGGTCGCCGTGGTTGATCCGCATGCCGGCTTCAGCGGCGACAGCCGGTTTGGCGTGCAAGGCGACGCCGGAGCCGGCCAGATGCAGCATGCCGAGATCGTTGGCGCCGTCGCCGACGGCAATGGCGTCTTCAGGGGAGATGCCGAGGCGGGCGGCGATGTCGTTGAGGGCATCGACCTTGGCCTGCTTGCCGAGAATGGGTTCGGCGACATAGCCGGAGAGGACGCCGCCTTCCTCAAGCAGGATATTGGCGCGGTTTTCGTCGAAGCCGAGGGTCGCGGCGATTTTGCTGGTAAAGACCGTGAAGCCGCCGGAGACGAGGGCGGTGTAATAGCCCTTCGATTTCATGGTGGCGATCAGTTCCGGGCCGCCCGGGGTCAGCGTGATGCGCTTGGCAATGACTTCATCGACGACCGATATCGGCAGGCCCTTCAGGAGCGCGACGCGTTCGCGCAATGCCGGCTCGAAGGCGATCTCGCCGTTCATGGCGCGGGCGGTGATCGCCGCGACCTTGTCCTTGAGGCCGACTTCGGCGGCGAGTTCATCGATACATTCCTGGCCGATCATGGTGGAATCCATATCGGCGATCAAAAGCTTCTTGCGGCGAGTCTCCTGCTCCTGGATGACGAGATCGATCGGGTTGCCGGCGATTACGGCGTGCAGGCTGGCTTCGGCCACCTTGCCGTCGGAGCCGTCCGCGAGCACGATATCGCAGGCAATACCGTCCGCCAGCCAATAGAGCCCCGATGACTTGACGGCGTCGGCGGCGCGCTCGGCGATCGCAGGCGAAAGAACGGGGTTTGACGGATTGGCAACAAGCGTGGCAACGAGGGCCATGATGGAAAACCTTCTGAGCACTTTGAATGCGATCCTGATAACCGGGCCGACTGCCAGCGGCAAGTCCGCGCTCGCTGCGAAACTGGCCAAACAGCATGGCGGCGTGGTGATAAACGCCGACAGCATGCAGGTCTATGACACGCTGCGGGTGCTGACGGCACGGCCTTCGGAAGAGGATATGGAAGGCGTGCCGCACCATCTCTACGGTCATGTGCCGGCGGGGCAGGCCTATTCGACGGGCGCCTGGCTGCGGGATGTGACGGCGCTCTTGCCGCGCATCCGCGCCGAGGGAAAGCTGCCGGTCTTCGTCGGCGGCACGGGGCTCTATTTCAAGGCGCTGACAGGCGGGCTCTCGGAGATGCCTGTCATCCCCGAGGCGATCCGCCAGCGGCTGAGGGGCCGACTGCTGCAGGAGGGGCAGGATGTGCTCTATGCGGACCTTGCCAAGGCCGATCCTGCCGTCGCCCGAAGCCTCAATCCGCAGGACGGGCAGAGGATCGTGCGGGCGCTTGAAGTCTTCGAGGCGACGGGCCAGTCGATCGCCGAATTCCAGGGGCAGGCGGGGCCAGTCATCGTCGATCCCGAGACGGCGCGCAAGATCGTCGTGCTGCCGGATCGCGCCGTACTGCACCAGCGCATCAATGGCCGTTTCGAGAAGATGCTGGAGCAGGGAGCAGAGGAAGAGGTGAAGGCGCTGCTGGCGCTCGATCTTCCCGCCGAGATGCCTGTCATGAAAGCGATCGGTGTGTCGCAGATCGCGGCGATGCTGCGCGGTGAGATGAGCCGCAGCGAGGTGATCGAGCGCGGGTCGGCCGCCACGCGGCAATATGCCAAGCGGCAGATGACATGGTTCCGCAACCAGATGGATGAAAGCTGGGAGCGGTTGACATGAAGTGTTCCAGAAATGCGTGAAATATATCTTGTTCGCCATGCAGAGACGATGCCCGATCCGGAGCGCCCTCCCGCCTCCTGGCAGTTGACCGAGGCTGGCCGTACCGTGGCTGCATCTCTCAAAGGCCTATTGCCCGAACTGGTCTTCAGCAGCCCCGAAGCGAAGGCAATGCAGACGGCAAGACAGTTGACGCACCTGGAGGTGACGGCTGTTCAAGAATTTCGCGAGCATCGATCCGACAAAGTGGCGTGGATATCAAGCGACGATTTCGCGATATCGGTCGAGCGCTATTTCAGCGATCGGGAGAACCGGGTCTGGGGCGATTCCCATGCCGAAACGGCAGCGCGATTCAGAGCCGGTCTGAGCCATATCGCCTCTCGGCTGGACGGAGCGACGCGATGCACCGTTGTTTCCCACGGCCGCATTCTCTGCAGCTTCCTCGGGAATCTCTCTGGGACGTCCGGTTACGAATTGTGGAAGCTCCTCACGATGCCAACCGTGATAAAGCTGGCGGTCGCAGACGAGACCATGCGGATCGAGGCGATCTCCTATTTCCACTGAGCCAACGGCTCAATCCTTATTATAAAGGCTGCTCAGCGGCTTCTTCAGGATGCTTTCGCGCAGTGACATGCCACCCTCGCGGCGTGGCTGTGATGTCTGTTCGCCGAAGGCCGGCTTCGGCTGCTCGTCGCGGCGCATTTCCCGGCGCAGCGCTTCCAGGCGCGCGTCGATAGAGGTTTGCGGCGAGAGCGGCGGAGGCTCGGGCAGTGGGGCCCGGGTCTGTGGCAGGAGTGCTGGCCGATAAGGCTCGAGCGGCGCCTCGGTTGCCGACGGAGCGGCGTAGGGCTGGGCGGCGTCCTCGTCCTCGAAATCCTCGTCCGGCTCGTAATCCGTCATCGCGGAGCTGTAGCTCTGCTGGAAGGTGGAAATATCGGGGCCTGATGTGATCGCCCGCATGCGGGTGACGATGCGGCGCAGGTCGACGGTGTCCGGGTCTTCCTCGGCATGTTTGCTGGTGGCACTATGGGCCTTCGGCAGCAGGGTTTCATCGACGCGCAGGAAGCGCATGCGCATCGGCACGCGGATCGCCTCGCCGAAGGCGATTGCCTCTCCGTTGCCGATCGAGGAGATGAAGCTCGTCGTCGAGATCGAGGAATTGGGGATGGCCGAGCGGATGATTTCCTGGTCGCGGTCGTTGGCAAGGCGCATGGCGAACAGCGTCGAGCACTGCGACAGGATCGTCTGGTCGAGCTCTCCGGGGCGCTGGGTGATGATGCCCAGAGAGACGCCGTATTTGCGGCCTTCCTTGGCAATGCGGGCAATCGCCTGGCGCGTCGGAACGAAGCCGAGGTTCGGATCCGAGGGTATATAGCGGTGCGCCTCTTCGCAGACGACCAGCATGTGAATGGCGCCTTCGCTCCAGAGCGCGATTTCGAAGGCCATGCGGCAGAGCACGGACGCGACCGAATTGACGACTTCGGAGGGGATGCCGGCGAGCTGGAAGGTGCAGATCGGCCTGTTGTCGCCGGGGATGCGGAAGATCTGGGCGATGGTCTCCGTGATCGTGTCGCTGATCGTGTTGTTGGAGAACATGAAGTGGTAGCGCGGATCGTTGATCGCCGCGATGATGCGCATCTTCAGCGAGCGCAGGAAGGGTTTTTCGGTGCGGCCTTCCAGCCGGCCGATGCGCTCGTCGATGAGAGCAAGCAGGTCGGCGATGCGGTATGGCACCGGCGTATCGGCAGTGATCGAGCTCTTTTCCGTCTGGCGGCGCACCAGCGAGCTGTCGCTGCCACGGAAGGCGCGCTTGGCCTCCGGCAGGATATCGCGCAGCATGTCGAGCTCTTCCGGTACCGGCGGGCGGCCGCGGAAGACCACTTCGGCGAACTCCTCGAGCCGCATCAGCCAGAAGGGCAGGTCAAGCGTATCGGTATCGATCGTAACGGCGTGTTTGGGGAAGGCGGCGGCAAATTCGTTGTGCGGATCGAGGATCAGCACGCGCAGCTTCGGATCGGCCTCGATCGCCTTGTGCAGAAGCAGCGAGACGGCAGTCGATTTGCCGACACCGGTCGAGCCGACCACGGCGAAGTGCTTCGACAGCATCGAGGGCACATGGATCGCCGCTTCGATGCTTTCATCCTGTGTCAGGTTGCCGATGACGGCGGTGGCGCCCTTGCCGGCATCATAGATGCGCATCAGGTCCGCGGCGCGGATACGATGGGCGATGGCGCCGAGATGGGGATAACACGAAATGCCGGTCGAGAATTCCTCGCGGCCGTCTTCGTCGACGCGGACTTCGCCGAGCAGTTCCGTCTCGATGCGGAAGACATTGTCCTGGCCTTCGCCCCAGCCCTGGTTGCCGGTATTCATGGAGAAGACGAGGGCGACGACACGATTCCTGCCGACGCTGATCGAAATCAGCCGACCGACGGACCATAGTTCGGTGAGATCGGTGCCACCGGCTTCCGCCACGGCGGCGATGGTGGCGCGCGAGCCGCTGCACGCAACGACACGCCCGAGGAAGCGGTTCCCCGGCGTAAGGCTATCGCGGCGATCCTGTTCGCCTGCCTTGCCTGTCGTCATCATGTCGTTGTTCAGCAAAGGGTTACTCCCCGCAGTAAAGGACAGGATATGACCGATCCTTTAATAAATCCTTCAGCCCCAGAATTGGACGGGCTATGGGAGGGGTGATCGGTGGGCCGGCCGCGGATTTTTTATTGCGGAATGCGTTGACGCTGCGAAATTTTCTGTCTATCAATTCCGCCCATGACAATTTCGAACGTTCTTATCGTGGTGGGAAAGCGCATGGGCAGGATGGTGTAACCATCCGGCGGTAGCCACCCATGCGCAAGACGAAGGCTCCTCAGGGGCCTTTTTTTATGCCCGAAATCAGGGCTTCCGGCACGAACCTCAACTCCTCAGCATCAAACGGAACAGATACATGGCGAGCACGGACAATCAAGCGGACAGCAATCGAATGACGGGAGCGGAAATCGTTCTCCGCGCGCTGAAGGATAATGGTGTCGAGCACATCTTCGGCTATCCCGGCGGTGCGGTTCTTCCGATCTATGACGAGATCTTCCAGCAGGAAGAGATCAAGCATATCCTCGTGCGCCATGAGCAGGGTGCCGGCCATGCGGCCGAAGGTTATGCCCGCTCCACCGGCAAAGTCGGCGTCATGCTGGTCACGTCAGGTCCGGGTGCCACGAATGCCGTGACACCGCTGCAGGACGCCTTGATGGATTCGGTTCCGCTCGTCTGCCTCTCCGGCCAGGTTCCCACCTCGCTCATCGGTTCGGACGCCTTCCAGGAATGCGACACCGTCGGCATCACGCGCCCCTGCACCAAGCACAACTGGCTGGTCAAGGATGTCAACGAGCTCGCCGCCGTCATCCATGAAGCCTTCCGCATTGCGCAGTCCGGCCGCCCCGGTCCCGTCGTCGTCGATATTCCGAAGGATGTTCAGTTCGCCACCGGCACCTACACGCCGCCGGCCGATCACGCGATCCAGAAGAGCTACCAGCCGAAGGTTCAGGGCGACATTAACCAGATTCACGCAGCAATCGAGCTGATGGCCAATGCCCGCAGGCCGATCCTCTACACCGGCGGCGGCGTCGTCAATTCCGGCCCGGAAGCCTCCCGCATGCTGCGCGAACTGGTCGAGCTGACGGATTTCCCGATCACCTCGACGCTGATGGGCCTCGGCGCCTATCCGGCCTCAGGCAAGAACTGGCTGAAGATGCTCGGCATGCACGGCTCCTACGAAGCCAACATGGCAATGCATGATTGCGACGTCATGGTCTGCATCGGCGCGCGCTTCGACGACCGTATCACCGGCCGCCTGAATGCCTTCTCCCCGAATTCCAAGAAGATCCATATCGACATCGATCCGTCCTCGATCAACAAGAACGTACGCGTCGACCTCGGCATCCGCGGTGATGTCGGCAGTGTCCTGGAAGACATGATCCGCCTGTGGCGGGCGCTGCCGAAGAAGCCGGAGAAGGGGCGCCTGGACGCGTGGTGGGCCGATATTGCCCGCTGGCGCGCGCGCAATTCCTTCGCCTACACGAAGAGCAACGACGTGATCATGCCGCAATATGCGCTGGAGCGTCTCTATGAACTGACCAAGGATCGCGACACCTACATCACGACCGAAGTCGGCCAGCACCAGATGTGGGCAGCCCAGTTCTACGGTTTCGAGCAGCCGAACCGCTGGATGACCTCGGGTGGCCTCGGCACGATGGGTTACGGCCTGCCGGCAGCCCTCGGCGTGCAGATCGCCCATCCGGAGAGCCTCGTCATCGACATTGCCGGCGATGCCTCGATCCAGATGTGCATCCAGGAAATGTCGGCGGCGATCCAGCACAATGCGCCGATCAAGATCTTCATCATGAACAACCAGTACATGGGCATGGTGCGCCAGTGGCAGCAGCTCCTGCATGGCAACCGCCTGTCCAACTCCTATACGGAAGCGATGCCCGACTTCGTGAAGCTCGCCGAAGCCTATGGCGCGGTTGGCCTGCGCTGCGAAAAGCCTGATGATCTCGATGCGACGATCCAGGAAATGATCGATGTCAAGAAGCCGGTCATCGTCGATTGCCGCGTCGCCAATCTCGCCAATTGCTTCCCGATGATCCCATCGGGCAAGGCGCATAATGAAATGCTGCTGCCGGACGAAGCCACCGACGAGGCGGTCGCTAATGCGATCGACGCCAAGGGCCGTCAGCTAGTATAAAAACAGATAGGTAGGAACCCCAGGATCATGAACGCACACCTTCAACCCACCGGCTCTGCCTATTTCATCTCTCCGGAAACGGCGGCCGTCGAGAACCATACGCTTTCGGTGCTCGTCGATAACGAGCCGGGCGTTCTCGCCCGCGTGATCGGCCTGTTTTCCGGCCGCGGTTACAATATCGAAAGCCTCACGGTTTCCGAGACGGAGCATGCAGCGCATCTGTCGCGCATCACCGTCGTGACCCGCGGCACGCCGCAGGTGCTGGAGCAGATCAAGGCGCAGCTGGAGCGCATCGTGCCTGTTCATCGTGTGGTGGACCTGACGGTGCGTGCCCGTGAACTCGGCCAGGACCGGCCGATCGAACGGGAAGTGGCGCTTCTGAAGTTGATCGGCAGCGGTGAGACCCGCGCCGAGACGCTGCGCCTTGCCGATGCGTTCCACGCCAAGGTGGTGGATGCAACGATCGATCATTTCATCCTGGAAATTACCGGCAAGTCTTCGAAGATCGACCAGTTCATCGCGATCATGAAGCCGCTCGGCCTCATCGAAGTCTGCCGCACCGGCATTGCCGCGATGAACCGCGGCGCTCAGGGCATGTAGTAACTACAGCCCCGGCATGTAGGAACTACAGCCCGGGCATGTAGAAACTACAGCCGGGGCATGTAGAAACTGCAACACAATAGCAAAACAATTGCGCCGTTGGAGATCAGAGCATTTCCAGCGGCGTTTTCCTTGCCGGTGGCGGGAAGGTGGCATCGAGCGCTTCCCAGTCCTCGTCGGTGATGTCGAGGGAGACGCAGTCGCGGTTTTCGCGGGCGCGCTCGATGTTGGAGGTCTTCGGGATGACGAAGACGCCGTCGCGTTCGAGCACGAAGGCAAGCGCCAGCTGCGCCGGGGTGGCCTGATAGGCCTTGGCGATATGGATCAGGTCCGGATGGTGCAGGATGCGGCCCTGTTCGATCGGCGAATAGGCCATGATGGGGATATTGCGGCTCTGGCACCAGGGCAGGAGATCGTATTCGATACCACGACGGGCGAGATTGTAGAGGACCTGATTGGCGGCGACGTTCTTTCCTCCGGGAACAGACAGCAGCTCCTGCATGTCGTCGGTATCGAAATTGGAGACGCCCCAGGCGCGGATCTTGCCCGAAGCCTTCAGCGTTTCGAAGGCCTCGACGGTCTCGGCGAGCGGATAGTTGCCGCGCCAGTGCAGCAGGTAGAGGTCGATGCGGTCGGTGCCGAGGCGCTCGAGGCTATTTTCGCAGGCGGTGATCGTGCCGGTGCGGCTGGCATTCCAGGGATAGACCTTGCTGACGATGAAGGTCTCCTCACGGCGGCCCTTGATTGCCTGTCCGACGATTTCTTCGGCGCCGCCGTCACCATACATTTCGGCGGTATCGATCATCGTCATGCCGAGATCGAGGCCGGCCTTGAGGCTTGCGATTTCTTGCCTCGCGTGGCCGGCATCCTCGCCCATGCCCCAGGTTCCCTGGCCGAGAGCGGGGACTTCGGTGCCATCGGGGAAAGTGATGGCGGGGATCGGGTCGTCCATGGCGGTTCTGGTCCTTTGCGTCTCCGGCAGACTATCAGGTAATCCTGTCACCGTGACAATCATGTTATGGTGACAAGGGTTTAGGGCAGTTATGCTGACCTAAATCCAATAAGTCGGCCACATCATCGACACATGCTTTCCGGGAGGTTTCATGCCGCTGGATACGTTTCTGGCTCTGTTGCTCTTTGCCTTCACAACGTCAATCACGCCGGGGCCGAACAATATGATGCTGTTTGCCTCGGGCGTGAATTTCGGTTTCCGTCGCACCATCCCGCACATGTTCGGCATCGGGGCAGGTTTCCTGTCGCTGCTTCTTGGCGTCGGGCTTGGGCTCGGAGCGCTGCTGCATATGGTGCCGGCGGTCTATACCGCGCTGAAGTTCGCAGGCGGCGCCTATCTCGTCTGGATCGCCTGGAAGATCGGAACGTCACGCTCGCTGGGCGAGGGCACGAGCGGCGTGAAGCCGATGTCCTTCCTCGGTGCCGCGGCCTTTCAGTGGTTCAATCCGAAGGCCTGGGTGATGGCGGTGACGGCCATGGCGACCTATACCAATCCTGAGCTTTATCTGGCCAGCGTGCTGCTCGTCGGTCTTGCTTTTGCGGCGGTCAACGTGCCTTCCGTGTCCACCTGGGCTGGCTTCGGCTCGGCGCTTCGCGAGTGGTTGTCCGATCCGGTGCGGTTGAAATGGTTCAATATCACCATGGCATTGCTGCTCGTTCTCAGCCTCTGGCCGATGCTAAAATAGCGTCGGCTTCGTGAGCATCAGCCAGAGAATGCCTGTTACCGCGAAGAAAGCCGGGAAGCCGAAGGCGAACCAGACGCGGTAAAGGCTGAAATAGGCCGATGGCAGGGCGGTGCCCGAAGCCGCAGCGGCCCGCGCCAGATTGCGCAGCCGGATCTGGATCCAGACGACCGGCAGCCAGAACATGCCGGTCACGACATAGAGCAAAAGTGAGAGCGCAATCCAGCTTTCCGTCAGGTCCCAGCCGATGATACGGGCGAGAAGATAGCCTGTCACCGGCTGGAGAATGGCGGCAGTGGCGGTAAAGATCGTGTCTGCAACGACCACAGTGCCGGCGACGTGTGCGATAAGCCCGGGATCACGGGTGCGATGGGCCATCACCATGAAGAAGGCGATGCCGGCGCCGGTGCCGAAGAGCACGGCGGCACCCACGACATGGGCAAGAAGCAGCAATTCGGCGAGCATCAGCGTTCATCCAGGATTGCGAGTGCCGCAAGTGTCAGCAGCAGCGACGGCAGCACCTTGACCAGCGGCCCGAGCGGATCGAGCCAGAGCGCCGGCTCCAGAACGGTGCCGCCTGCGAGATAGGCAAGCGAGACGATGAGCATGCCGGCAAGGGCGCGACGGGCGAAGGGGCGCACGAGAACTGCGGCGCCGAGCGCGATATCGATCAGGCAGGTGATGATCGTCATCGCCATGGCCGCATCGGCTGGCATGAAGGGCAGGAAATGGGCGCTTGCCTGTTCAGGTGCCAGAAGCGGGATGAGGCCCGATAGCAGCCAGAAGAGCGACAGGCCGGCAATGATGGGCGCCTTCAGGAGATAGAGGCGGGCAAACCACAGGTCCTGAACGCCGGAGGGGTTGGCGGCAAGCGTCTCTGCGGCCGAAAACGTCGGCAGATCCTGCCGGGTGGGGCGGTCCATCCTGACGCCCTCGGACATTACGGTCATGGCGGTGGAGCGCAGCGGCGAGCGCCAGCCGAGATGGCCGGCGAGATCGGCAAGCCATGAGACGGGCCGTGCGAGTGCCGGCGGGATAGAGATAACAGGCGCATCCGGCAGGCCAAGCCAGGAACGATGCAGTTTGACGAGGCTTGTCAGCGTGTGCCGTTCGGTAGCAGCCAGTTCGATGTCGCTGCCGGAGGGAAGCGTGCCTGAAATCGCAGCCGAGACTGCAGAGGCGACATCTTCGGCGGCGACCGTTTCAACCGGGCTGTCGGCATGGATGAGCGGCAGGGCAAACGGGAAGGATGCGAGTGCGCGCAGAAGTGCGGTGCCGCCATGGGCATTGCGGCCGAGCACGAGGGACGGGCGAAGGATGACATAAGGCAGGCCGGATGCCGCAAGCGCGATATCGGCAGCGCGCTTGGTGGCGAGGAAGGGCAAGTCGCTGCCGGCGCCATCCGTTCGGGCGGATATTTGGACGATGAGCGTTACGCCGGCCGGTCGCGCCGCTTGCTGGAGCGCGATCATTGCGCGTTGCTGGGTGGCCGCGAGATTGTCAGAAAGACCGTCCTGGAGGGCGCCGGCACTGTTGACGACCACGTCCTGGCCTTCCAGCACGGAGGCCCAGTCGGCCACATTGGTCATCTTCTCCAGGTCGGCCCTGATCCAGCGGATAGCGGGCTGGCGAACCCGCGCCCGGTCGGGATTGCGGGCTAGCCCGGTCACGGTCCAGCCGTCCGCAAGCAGCCGCGCTGCGATCGCCGAGCCGATGAAGCCTGTGGCACCGAGAATCAGGATGTTCATGATGGGAGACTACCCAAAAACGGCATGTCGGGCAGGGGCGGGCGGTATAACGCCTGCAAGAAATTGTCTGCCTTTCATGCCGGATAGCTCAAGCGATAAGGCGGGGATCGAGTCTCGCCATGGGAATAGCGCATTCGGTGACGATCCGGGCCGCCAGGGACGGGTCAAGCGGCGGCCTGACGTGGAAGAAGGCAAGTTCCAGCGCCAGGCCGATCGCGAAAGGTCGCCTGCTGAGGGGTACGCGATTTCGATCGAGAGCATCGGCCAACTTCGGCCACAGGCGGCGAACGTAGGCAACGGGCGTCTCGGCTGGACGGTTCTCATCGGTCAATCGCGGTATTCCGAACTGCGGATGTCCGATTGTTGAGACCACGTAACGAAGCGTTTCCATCGCCATCTCTTGCGAGATCAGAGCACCGGACCTTCTCGCCGCGCCGTATGTCAGGTTGAGCAGGGAATCGTGGCTTTCCAGAAGGAAGGCATTGGGCAGGTTGCCGGTATAATAGCGGGAGCCGTCTTCGGCTTCCATGGCGATGAGATCAGCGTCGTCGCTGAGATCTCCTGCGGAAGCAATATCAAAGGCGGTGAGGACGCACGAAAAACCGCCAACCGATCCCAGGGCTCCAAACAGATCGATCGGCTGAACATGGCCGTCCGTCGCCATTTCCTGAATCACATGATCCAGCAGGGCGCGTGCAACCAGCCCTGGGCTCTCGACAGTATCTTCGGTCTCCTGCCGGCGCGGATCGACAGAGGCCGAGCTATCGGCAAGGCTCTCCATCTCGTCTCGCGGAGGCGCGGACGGAGGCGCGTTTGATCTGGTGCTGCGGCCGAATGTCGGAAGTTTCATGTGTGCGATGTTGAGATGAAGCCGTTAACGTTTGGTTAGGATCACGGCGAAAAATAAGGAGTTGCTTAATTAGCTGCATCTTCAGTCATTGCCGACGGCATTCATTTGGGACACTTCTTGACGAGAAATGCGCTTGGCGGTCCTCCGATCGCCGCATAAGATCGAGCGCTCTAGCCTGGAGAGCGCCATGCGGCACAGAGACGACCACGCAGATCATGACCACGATCACCATGATCATCACCACGACAACCATTATTCGGACATGCAGGCGCGCGTGAAGGCGCTGGAAACGCTGCTGACGGAGAAGGGGCTGATCGATCCGGCGGCGATCGATGCGATTGTCGAGACCTATGAGACAAAGGTCGGGCCGCGCAATGGTGCGCGTGTTGTTGCGAAAGCCTGGAGCAATCCCGACTTTGCCGAATGGCTGAAGCGGGACGCGACGGCTGCGATTGCGAGCCTCGGTTATACTGGTCGGCAGGGCGAGCACATGCGCGCCGTCTTCAACACGGCTGACACGCATAACCTCGTCGTCTGCACGCTTTGCTCCTGCTATCCGTGGTCGGTGCTCGGCCTGCCGCCGGTCTGGTACAAGGCTCCCGCCTATCGCTCGCGTGCCGTCATCGATCCGCGCGGCGTGCTGGCTGAATTCGGGGTGACGCTGCCTGAGAGCAAGAAGGTTCGCGTCTGGGATTCGACGGCGGAGCTGCGTTACCTCGTCATCCCCGAGCGGCCCGAGGGAACGGAGGGCATGGATGAGGAAGCGCTTGCCGATCTCGTCAGCCGCGATGCGATGATCGGCACTGCAATTGCGGGAAGCCCGAAAATTTCGGGTGCCGGCAACCCGGAGGTGGCCCGATGAACGGCCCACACGATCTCGGTGGCCAGATGGGCTTCGGCCCCGTCGCGCCGGAAGTCAACGAACCCTATTTTCATGCCGAATGGGAGAAGCGGGCGCTCGGCATCACGCTCTCCTGTGGCGCTTTTGGTGCCTGGACGATCGACGAGAGCCGGCATGCGCGCGAAAGCATTCCGCCGGCCGAATATCTTGCAGCAAGCTATTACGAGATCTGGATCCGCGGCATCGACATGCTTCTGGAGCGCCATGGCTTTGCGAGCCGCGAGGAATTGCTGTCCGGCTCCAAGCTGCAGGATGGCTCGGTGCCGAAGCGAGTGCTGAAGGCCGACATGGTCGCCGGCGTGCTCGCCAAGGGTGGGCCTTGCGACCGGCCTGTCGAGGCGGCGCCGCTCTTCGTCGTCGGTGAAACTGTAAAGACCAAGAATTTCAATCCGGCCACCCATACCCGGCTGCCGCGTTATGCCCGCGCCAAGACCGGCACCATCGAGGCGGTGCAGGGCTCCTTCGTCTTCCCCGATGACAATGCGCATGGCAAGGGCGAGAACCCGCAATGGCTCTATACCGTGGTCTTCGACGGTGGCGAGATCTGGGGCGAGGGGGCAGACCCATCGCTGACGGTCTCGATCGATGCGTGGGAGAGCTATCTTGAGCGTGTGTGAGGTGCCGTCTCAACTGGCCCAATCGCCCAGCCTGCCGAAGTCACCGGAAGGCGATCCGGTTTTCCCGGAGCCCTGGGCTGCGGAGGCCTTCGCCATGACCGTGCATCTGCATGAGAAGGGGCTGTTTGCCTGGAACGAATGGGCTGAGACCCTGTCGAAGGAACTGCACAAACCCGGCCGCGCCGAAGACGGGAGCGACTATTTCGACTGCTGGGTGGCTGCTCTTTCCGAACTGCTCGTCAGCCGCGGCGTTGCGGATGCCGCCGTGATCGTCGACCTGCAGAAGAGCTGGCAAAGGGCGGCGGAAGCAACGCCGCATGGCAAGCCGATCGAGCTTGCGAACGATCCGCTGCGCTGAGTTTCAGATGCAGTTCCCGCCTCAGGATGGGAACTGCCTATAACATTCCTCTGCCACCTTGCGCAGCATGTCGCGGGAGATTTCGCCCGTCACCGCATAGCCGAGTTCGCCGTCGATCCAGTAGAAGGTCTCGACATCCTTGGCGGAGGCAAAGCGGAAGCTCGTCGTCCTGTTTTCCTTGTTGCGGCCGACGATGACCGTCAGGCGCTCGCCGCCCTGATCCTCGTACATGAACATGGCGCCCGGCCTGTCATCGACCGGTAGCAGGCGACCACCGACAAGGTGGAAGCCGAGGGATTTCAGGTCCGGAACCTTGAGATCGGGGATCGCCAGACGCTTGCCGAGCCAGGTCGCCAGATGGGCTTCCTCATTGGCGAAGACTTCGACCGGGTGGCGCACTTCGCTCGCATAGACAAGGAAGGCGGTTTCGGCCTGCTTCGGCAGGGTCTCGGATTCGGCAAGCTGTAACGGTGGGCGCTCAAAGAGCGGCGGGATGAAGCGGTCGCTGACGGCGCCAAGCGCAAAGAGGATCACGGCGGCTGCGGCGAATGCCGAGCGTATCTTCCAGGGGGAGGTTGCCTGAACTACTGATGTCACCATCCGGAGATCGGCATCGCGGCTCTTCTCATAACCTGCAAAAAGCGACTTGATGCCGGCATTCTGCGTCTGCCAAGCGGCGACCATGGCGGCCTCCTCCGGGTTTTCCGCGAGGTAGGCTTCCACGCGGGCGCGGGCAGCTTCCGGCAATTGCCCGTCGGCGTAGGCGTGCAGGTCCGCTTCGGTCACGGCTCGATTGGTTTCGTTCATTTCGGTCTCCGAAGCGTAATCACGTTGTCGGCTTTCATATGTTCGCTCATGCGCTGGCGTGCGCGCGACAGGCGCGACATGACGGTGCCGATCGGGATCTCCAGCATGGCGGCGACTTCGCTGTAGCTGTAGCCCTCGATGACCACGAGCATCAGTACGGAGCGGTAGTCCTCCGACAGGCTGTCGAGAGCCTGTTCCAGCCGCAGGCGCTCCAGCGGATCGGCCTGGGTATCGGAATTGGCGATATCCTCGGCGGCATCGAGTTCGACCAGCCGGTCGCGGGGGCTTGCGCGGCGGGCGTTGCGGTAAAGGTTGGTCATCGTCGTGAGGACCCAGCCGCGCAGGTTGATTCCGCGCCACTGGCCGCGCCGGGCCAGGACCTTTTCCACGCAATCCTGAAGCAGATCCTCGCCTTCGGCATCCGAGCGGGTGAGGCTGCGGGAATAGCGGCGAAGCGAGGGGAGGAGGGCCAGGATCTGGCCCTCGAACGTATCGGGTGGGGGCGTCTTCACGCTGGCCTCATCAGGGCTTCGCGACATCCCAGGAACCGCCGACGCCATCGCCGGTGATATCGCCGGACTTCGTGTCCTTCACCCAGTAATAGAGCGGCATGCCGTCCTTGGCCCACTGCTTCTTTCCATCCTTGCGCTCGACGAGCGAGTATGCACCATCGGCCTTGGCATCGCTAGCAGCGAGGAAAGGCGGCCAGTTGGTTGCGCACTTGTCGTAGCAGTTCGTGACGCCCTTTTCGTCCTTCTTGTAGGTGTAGAGCGTCATGCCCTTTTCGCCGGCGAGGACCTTGCCCTTGGCCGTTTCGACTTCGGTGACGGCGGGGGCGGCGAAGGCTGCAGTGGCGGTGGCAGCGACGACTGCAAGCACGGACAGGAATTTCACGGACTTCATGGTCTCTCTCCTCGGGTTAGGCACGCATTTTTGCGATACCGGACATGAGACACGTCAGGGCTTGGTTTTATTCCCGTCTGTTTTTCAAACGTCAGTTCGGATTGAAAACAACATGGCAGTCCCGTCCGGCCGCCTTGGCGCGATAGAGGGCGTTATCGACGTTGCGCAGCAATTCGGCGCGGCGGCGGCCGCCCAGCGGAGCAAGTGCCGCACCGATGCTCAGGCGGGCGCGGATGATGTTTCCTTCGATGGTAAAGGGGCTGCGGAAGGTCGCGAGAAGACGTTCGGAGACGGCAACAAGCGCTTCGGTGTTCGGCGGGTTCGGAACGAAGATCGCGAATTCGTCGCCGCCCATGCGGATGACGATATCGCCGGAGCGGATGACCGAGCGAATGCGGCTTGCCGCTTCGCGCAGCACTTCATCGCCGATATGATGACCGAGCGTATCGTTGATCGACTTGAAGCCGTCCATGTCGAGATAGAGGGCGCCAAAGGTCTGGCCGGAGGCAAGGGCTGCTTCCAGCGCCCGGTCGACGATGGCATCGAGCGCCGATCGGTTGAGGAAGCCTGTCAGCGGATCGGTCATGGCGGCGGTGCGCAGGCTGTTTTCGGCAAGGCCCATGACGAAATTCGCCTTCTGCAGCCGCAGAAGCGCGCTGGCCACACGGGCGAAACGGCGAAGATTGGCGGCCTCCTGTTCGGTGAAGAGCCGCGGCTTCTGATCGAGGATGCAGAACGCGCCGATTGCCAGGTCGCTTTCAAGTTCCAGAGGTGCACCGGCATAGAAACGGAAATGCGGCGGGCCTGTCACGTAGGGTGCGGTGCTGAGTTCCGCATCCTGTTCCAAATCGGGAACGACGACCATGTCGTTGGCGAAGACGACGCGGGTGCAGAAGGAGAGGTCGCGCGGGCATTCGGAAAGCTGCATGCCCGCTTCGCCGGCAATGCGCAGCCAGTCCTCATCGACGATGTTGACGGCGGCATAGGGCATTGCGAATGCATTCTTGGCGAGCTCGGCAAGTGCTGCAAGCTCCGGCGTCGGGCTGCTGCTGATGGCGCTCAGCGAGCGCACGGCAAGCAGTCGCTGCGGTTCGTTGACTGGAATTCGGATCGTCTGCCCCACTCGGATCTCCGTCTCTGTCAAAGACAGAGGATAGAAATGGCCCTATTGAAAATCTCGGCAAGGGCTAAAATTCACCAGCGTTAACTGGCAGTTGCCGCGGGCGGTGTCGCGGCGGGGCGCTGCCGATGACGCTAGCGAGGCTAGGCAGGGCGATGGAAAGGTTCTAGTGTCGGTTCGTCTGTGTGACTGGCGAGACAGATGGAGAACCATCGGGAAGCGCAGGCTGCCGCTGCCGCTCGCCTGGGCACCAAGATAGTAACTCCTGTAACCTGTGCCATGCCCCCCATGCAGAACCAGAATCCCCGCCTTATCGAAGCCCTTTCGCAACTTGATCAGCTCACCAATTGGGAACAACGCCCGCGCGGCGAAATGCGTGTCGGGCTTGAACCGATCCTCGATCTCTCCGCGCGTCTCGGCAATCCGCACCGCGCCTTCCGCTCGATCCATGTGGCAGGCACCAAGGGCAAAAGCTCGACCTGCGCGCTGCTGGAAGCAGGGCTACGCCATGCCGGAATTTCCGTCGGGCGCTATGCCTCGCCGCATGTGGAGCATATTTCCGAGCGCGTCAGCGTCAACGGCCAGCCGGTCGAGGAGGCCGTGCTCGCCGAGGCGCTGTTCCTGGGGCTCGATGCGCTCAGGGAAGCAAGGGCGGAAGGGACGGCAGCCGAGGCTGCAACTTGGTTCGACATACTGACAGCGGCGGGTTTCCTGATTTTTCGCGATGCGGGCGTTCAATGGGCCGTTGTCGAGACAGGGCTCGGTGGCCGGCTGGATTCGACCAATATCGTCGACAGCGATGTTTCGATCGTCACCAATATCGGCCTCGAACATACGGAGATTTTGGGCAAGACGCGGGCGGCGATTGCCTTCGAAAAGGCCGGCATCATCAAGCCGCATACGACTGTCGTGACACCGCTTGAAGCGGATGACGAGGCGGGGGCGGTGATAGCCAGGCGGGCGGCCGAGATCGATGCGCGTCTGATCCGGCCGGATCTTTCGCAAGCGTCGACGATTGCCGGGCGCAATGCCGCAGTCGCGGGTGCGGCGCTCGATGTGCTCGGTGAACTCGGCGTCAGGGCGCGCGAGGGCAAGGCGGTCGGCGGATGGCTTGTTGATGCCGAGGCCGAGCGGGAATCGCAGCTGCCGGGGCGGCTGGAGCGATTTACCGTGCCTGTCCGGGGGCGTGCCGCGGCCAGCAATGTTGCCGTTGCGCTCGACGGGGCACATGTGCCGTTCAATCTCGAAGCAGTGCTCGACGATCTCTCCGCCATGGAAGGATTTGCCGGATCTGGCATTGCTGTCGTGGCGATCGCGGCCGACAAGGATGCAGCGGGGCTTCTCGAGGTGATGGGCCGCCATGGCGTCTCGCCGATCTTCACCTCGGTCTCCGATCGTTTCCGTTCTCCTGCCGAATTGCAGAGGCTTGCCGGTCAGATCGGTCTCGCGAGCGAAGTGATCGAGGATCCGCAGACTGCCTATGAAAAGGCGCTCGAACGGGCAGCCAACTCCGGCGCTTGGGTAATCCTGACGGGATCGCTCTATCTCGTCGGCCTGCTGCGCGAACGAGTCATCAACGAGGCGGTGAAGAGCTAGCTCGCCTCAGGGAAAATTCCGTCTTGCCTATACGAGGCGAATCCTGCCAAGTCGCTTCCATGCAATTCGCCCCGCAACAGGATGAAGCCCTGAAGGCCGTTTCGAACTGGCTGAAGGAGGGCAGGTCGCCGCTCTTCCGTCTGTTCGGCTATGCCGGAACGGGCAAGACGACGCTTGCCAAGCATTTTGCCGAGCATGTGGACGGAGATGTGCTGTTTGCCGCATTCACCGGCAAGGCCGCACAGGTACTGCGCTCGCGCGGGGCGTCGAACGCCAAGACCATCCACTCGCTGATCTATCGGCCGCGCGGCGAGGAAGAGGTGGAGGACGAGGAAACCGGCAAGACTTCGATCGCGCCGATGTTTTCCATCAACCGCCAGAGCCCGGTCGCCAAGGCTGCGCTGATCATTGTTGACGAATGCTCGATGGTGGACGAGGCGCTCGGCAAGGACCTGATGAGCTTCGGCACGCCGATCCTGGTGCTCGGTGATCCCGGCCAGCTGCCGCCGGTCACGGGCGGCGGTTTTTTCACAAACCAGGAACCGGATTATCTGTTGACGGACATCCACCGGCAGGCGCGCGACAATCCGATCATCAAGCTCGCCATGCAGGTGCGTGAGGGCAACGAGATCATGTATGGCGACTACGGCAAGGCGCAGGTGATCTCGAAGAACGAGGTGACGCAGCCGCTGGTGATGGATGCCGATCAGGTGCTTGTCGGCACAAACAAGACGCGGCGGCGCTATAACCAGCGCCTGCGGGAACTCAAGGGTTTTACAACCGAACATCCACAAACCGGCGACAAGCTGGTCTGCCTGCGCAACGACCCGGCAAAGGGCCTGCTCAATGGCTCGCTCTGGCAGGTCATGACCTCTTCCAAGGAAACGACGAAGCCGGGCATCAATCTGCTGGTGCGCCCCGAAGATGACGACATGGATCGGGGGGCTGCCAAGATCAAGCTCCTGAAACAGGCTTTCGAGAATGTGGAAGGCGAGATCCCCTGGAACACACGCAAGCGCTATGACGAGTTCGATTACGGCTATGCGCTGACGGTTCACAAGGCACAGGGTTCGCAGTGGAACAATGTCGTGCTGTTCGACGAAAGCTGGGCTTTCCGCGATACGCGCGAGCGCTGGCTTTACACCGCGATTACACGTGCAGCAGAAACGCTGACGATTGTCCGCTAAACTGGACGTTCCCTAAAGTTTGGCGATCACGGTCGTGCGGGATGCGGTGGCGGCCGCAGCCAGTGTGGGGAGAATCAAGCCTGAACGATGCCGAGGAGAACCGCCTTGGCGATGGCCTGGAAGCGGTTGTTGGCATGGAATTTCAGAATGATGTTGGCTTCCAGTCCGCGCGCTTCCTCATGCTTGAGGTCGAGGGCGCGGGCAATGCGCTGTGTCGAATAGCCCTCTGACATCAGCTCCAGGCATTGTCGCTCCTGATCGGTCAGGCTTGCCGGATCCCTGTTGTCGTTGATCGGCGGCAAGTCGAGACTGCTGTCATATTCGAGAAGATCGCTCACCTGCTGTAACTGCCGGTGCAAGGTCGACATCTCGGCCGTCAGCTCGCGCTTGCGCTGGGAAAGGGCCTCGCGGAAGATCGACTCGGCCTCTTCCTGTGAGACTGCGCTGCGCAAGACCTCCATCAGCTCCTGGATGACCGCGATCGGCATGCCGGTTTCGCGGCAAACGGTGATGACCGCCATGCGCATGACGTCATCCTGATCGTAAACGCGCATCAGGCCGATGCGGTTTGCGGAAATCAGGCCCTTCTCTTCGTAGAAATGCAATGTCCTGTGCGTGACGCCGAAAGCGTTCGCCATGTCGGCGATGGCAACGGGACCTTGTGGAATATCCGGCGGCAAAGCAGCCGAAGGCAGGAACCGGTATTTCGACCGGGCCTCCGAAGCAATACCGGCGGCAGCAAACAAACGTTTGGAACCGTCTGGCATGAACCCTCCTGGGGCAGGTAGTTGCACCTCATGCGGCTTTGCCAGTTGCTTCCGGAGCGCGGCGAGTGGGGTTTCCTCTAGCGTTCTTATCGTTGGAAGAAGCAGTACTCGGCGTACTTGACTCGTTTACGCAGCGCCCACTTTATGCGCGGACGGTTTCTTTTGTAAGTGCTAAAAATAACCGTTTTTAAATGGGATAGCAATGTCAGGGCATCCCGGTCCACCTCTTGCTCGGGTGTGTGGTATAGAGGAACCACAGTGTTTTCCGCCATTCACGAATGATCTTCGAAGGGAACGGAAATTACTGTTTCCGGTACGCTGATGATGCCGGTCGTCGTGGGAGGCGTGGCCATCAAGGCCAGGCATGAATGCATACGCGAATCTGATTGGCCTTCGCTGTCGCCTTGGCTTAAAAGCAGGGCCAGTCCCCACCCCAGACGGATATCGCCATGCCCGCCAAACTCTCCGTGAACCTCAATGCAATCGCCATGCTGCGCAACCGGCGCGACCTGCCCTGGCCAAGCGTGGAAGGGCTCGGGCGCATCGCGCTGCAGGCCGGCGCTTCGGGCCTGACCGTGCATCCGCGGCCGGACCAGCGGCATATCCGCTTTTCCGACCTTCCGGTCATTCGCAACCTGATCGATGACGAGTTTCCGGAGGCCGAATTCAATATAGAGGGCTATCCGACGGAGGAATTCCTGGAGCTCTGCGCCAAGGCCCAGCCCGAGCAGGTGACGCTCGTGCCTGACGATCCCTCGCAGGCGACCTCCGATCACGGCTGGGATTTCCGCAAGCATCAGGCTTTCCTGACCGATGTGGTGGGACGGCTGAAGAAGATGGGATTCCGCGTTTCGCTTTTTGCCGATGGCGATGGCGACGCGGAGGCTATGAAAGCCGCGAAAGCGACGGGTGCTGACCGAATCGAGCTTTACACCGGCCCCTATGGCGGCTGCTACGATGCGCCTGAAAGGGCGGGGCCGATCCTCGAAGGGCTCGGCAAGACGGCGGATGCGGCGCTTGCCCTCGGCCTTGCCGTCAATGGCGGCCATGACCTGACGGTGGACAACCTGCCAGCGCTGGTGAAGCGCATTCCCGATCTCGCCGAGGTTTCGATCGGCCACGGGCTGACGGCCGATGCGCTGGAATATGGCATGGCGGAAACGGTACGCCGCTTCTGCCGGGCATGCGGCCAGAAAATCTGACAAGAAAGGCCCGCCCTCGGTGGATGAAAGGGCGGGCATTCGAGCGGCGTGCGTCCACTCGGACGCACAAAGGCCGCTCTTACGAAAATCGATTCCGATCTTCGGGCCGATGCTGCGGGCCGGCTCAGGCGATGAGAGCGGCCTTGTTGGCGATGAAGTAATCCTTCAGCGACTGCGGTTCCTTGCCCGTCAGCCTGGTGAAGTCATCGGTGACGATGTCGAACTTGCCAGCGCGGATATTGGCGTCGGCAGAGACGAGCATGTCGGCAACGAAGCCCGGCAGGCCGGCGCCGCGGAGGCCCTGGCCGAGCTGCTCGTCGGTCACGGTGACGACGTCCAGCGGCTTGCCGGTGGCCTCGGTGGCGATGGCGGCGATTTCCTTTGATGTCAACGACTGCTTGCCGGTCAGCGTGTAGATGGCGCTTGCCGAGATGCCGGCTGCAAGAACCGAGGCAATGGCGAGTGCGCAGTCGTCACGCGAGATGGTCGAGATCTTGCCGTCACCCGCCGAGGTGAACCATTTTCCGGCCTGCAGATTGTGCGGCATGCTGTGCATGTAGTTGTCGTGATACCAGGCGTCGCGCACGATCGTGTAGGGGATGCCGCTTTCCTTGATGGCATTTTCGGTGCCGAGGTGGTCGGGCGCGAAGGTGACGAGCGAATTATCGGGGGCCGGCATCGAGGTGTAGGTGATGTGCTTCACCTTGGCCTTGACGGCGGCGGCGACGGCGGCCTTATGCTGGATCAGGCGCTTGCCGGGTGTGTCGAGCGCGTCAGTGCTGATGATCAGCAGGCGGTCGACGCCGGCAAAGGCGGTTTCGAGGCCGGCGGCATCATCGAAATCCGCCTTGCGGGTGACGACACCCTTGGCAGCGAGACCGGCGAGCTTTTCCGGGCTGCGGGTCGCGGCGATGATGTTCGCCGGAGCGACCTTGTAGCTTTCGATCAGGTGATGGACGACACGCTGGCCGAGCTGGCCTGCTGCGCCGGTGACGAGAATGGTTTCGCTCATGATATCCTCTACAGTGGTTGACAGGTGGTCTCAAAAAGAGAGTAACGCTAGAATAGGAATTGACCCGGGGCTGTAAAGAAGGCAGTTTTTCGGGAGTTCGTTACCAAAAGGGAACCAGCTCATGGCAGGAACCATCGTTAGCCTGAAGGATAGAACGCGCCAGTCGGCAGGACCTGCGGACGGGCAGGGCGGCGCGCGGCGCGAGATCGATCTTGCCAGTTTGGATTTCACCAATTGTCCGGTGCGGGATGTGTTGCAGCAGATCGGCGGCAAATGGTCGACCCTGCTTCTGGAGGCGCTCGCCAAGCAGCCCTATCGCTTCGGCGAGTTGCGCCGGATGATCCCGGATATTTCCCAGCGCATGCTCACCCAGTCGCTGCGTGACCTGCAGCGCGACGGCTATATCGAGCGGGAGGTTTTTCCGACGAAGCCGCCGAGCGTGGAATACCGTATGACCGATTTGGGCCGCTCGCTCTATACGGCGCTGTCGCAGCTTCTGAACTGGGCCGAAGCGAACCATGACGGAGTTCGGGCCGCCCGGCTTCGCTTCGACGCCGATGCTGTGTAGAGCGCAATTCCGGACGCAAAACCGCTGCACACTTTTGCTGGAATTGCTTTAGGGGATCAGGCGGACAAGCCGCCTGATCCGGAAATGATTACCTCTCGCGGCCTTCCGTCAGGAAGAACAGGAAGGCGACTGCCGGGAAGCAGAAGCCGATCCAGGCCGCCATCGTCCAGCCACCCGTTGCATAGGCCCAGCCGCCGAGCGCCGAACCGATGGCGCCGCCGGTGAAGAAGGTCGCCATGAAGAGGCCGTTCAAGCGGCCACGATGTTCCGGGCTCAGCCCGTAGATGGCGCGCTGGCCGCAGACGAGATTGGTGGTCACGCCGAAATCCAGGAGGATCGCAGCAGCCGTCAGCAGGATGAGCGCCATCAGCGAGCCATCGGTGGCGAAGTGGCTGATGAGGAAGGAGCCCATGCCGAGCAGCATGGCGAGCGTGGATGCGACTTTCGTCATGCCGCGGTCGGCCAGACGGCCTGCAATCGGCGAGGCAATGGCGCCGGCGGCACCGGCAAGCGCAAAGAGAGCGATGCCGCTCTGCGAGATGCCGAAGGCGGGGCTGGCGAGCAGCAGCGGCGCAGTCGTCCAGAACAGGCTGAAGGCGCCGAACATGCCGGCCTGATAGAGGGCGCGGCGCTGCAGGACGCGCGAGTTCACCGCCAGATGGCCCATGGAGGCCAGCAGCTCACCGTAACGCAGCTTGGTGTGGGGGACGCGGACCGGCAGGTTGGCGCGCAGCACGATGCCGAGGGCGATCATGACCGCTGCAGTGACGTAATAAACCATATGCCAGGACGAGGCTTGGGCAACGAGGCTCGCGAAGGGGCGGGCGAGCATGATGCCGCAGAGCAGGCCGCTCATGACATTGCCGACGACCTGGCCGCGCGTCGCGTCCGGCGCCATGCTGGCGGCGAAGGGGACGAGGACCTGCGCTGCGACCGAGGCGAGACCGATACAGAGCGAGGCCGTCAGGAACATGCCGGGCGTGGAGGAGAATGCCGCGCCGACGAGGGCAAGTGCGGAGCCGACAGTCAGCGTCAGGATGAGACGACGATTTTCGAAGAGGTCGGCAAGCGGCACCAGGAGCAGAAGGCCGAGACCGTAGCCTATCTGCGTGAGCGTGACGATGAGGCCAGTTGCGGCAGGCGAGAAACCGAGATCGGCGCTGATCAGGCCTGCCAGTGGCTGGCCGTAATAGAGGTTGGCGGCGACGAAGCCGCAGGAGGCTGCAAAAAGGAAGGTTAGCCAAGGGGATAGGGCGCGAGGCAAGGCCGCATCCTGAGTGGTGGCTGAAACGCTCATCAGAAACTCCAATAGGCAATGATTGGGAGGATTGAATGCAATTTTATCGTTTGCCGCCACCCGATCCCTGACCGGATGACGGTATTTCTGTCATCAAGTTACGAGACGCATTGCGGCCTCGGCCGCAGCCATCATCTCTTTCTCGGCGCGTCCCGTCCTCCCGATGACGCGAAAGCCCTTCGTCAGGCAGAGAAATGTGAGGGCCGTGGTATCGGCATCTACGGTTGACGGGATCGTGCCATCGGCCTGGCCGATGCGGATGAGATCGGCCATCAGCTTTTCATCAGCAGAAAAGGCGGCGGCCACATGTTCCGCGGCTTCCTCATCGAGCAGCGAAATGTCGTTTGCGCCACCGACGACGAGGCAGCCCTTGAGGCCCGCTTCGCCGTGGGAAAGCTCGGCGTAATACAGGACCATCTGGAAGACCTTTTCGCGGCCCGTCTTTACGGATGCGATCTTCGTCTCCAGCCGGCCGCGGCCGAGCTGGCGATAGCGTCTGAAGGCGGCAAGAAAGATGCCGCGTTTATCCTTGAAAGCCTTGTAGACGCTGCCGGAGGCAAGGCCCATGGCTTCGGTCAATTCGCTGATGGAGGCGGCATGGTAGCCGCGCTCGGAGAAGACGCGCAAAGCCGCATCGAGTGCCGAGTCCATGTCGAATTCGCGCGGGCGGCCGCGGCTGCGGGTTTTCGGGTCAGGTGTGAGGGTGTCAACGGTCATGGCGCCTAATTAGGGAATGATCGTTTCCAAATCAAGTAAAATTTCTGCCAGGCAGCAAAATCAGAGGTCGAGCACCCAGGTCTGGCCGTTCGCTTCCGGGCCGAACATGCGATGTCTCTCTTCGGAGACAAGCCGGAAGCCGGCCTTCTGATAGATGGCACGGGCGGTGTGGAGGAAGTCGTTGGTCCAGAGCGAAATCTGCCGGTATCCCTTGCGGCGGGAGAAGGCGATGCACTCGTCGACGAGTTGTCTGCCGAGACCGAGACCGCGGGCGGCCCTGTCGACATAGAGCAGGCGGAGCTTTGCAATGCCATCGCCACCATTGGTGATCAGCACCGAGCCCAGATTGATGCCGCCGCGCTCGGCGATCCAGCAATATTCCATCTCGGGATCGAAACTGGCGAGGAACTTGCCGGCGACGTCGGCGACCAGCCCCTCGAAGCGCAGGTCCCAGCCATATTCCTCGGCATAGAAACGTCCCTGGCTCTGAACGATCCAGCCGATATCGCCGGCGCGATGCGGGCGGATGACGGGGGCTGCCGGTTTTGCCTGAGGGTCGAGGATCGCGCGGATCGTTCGCATGGCGGCAATGGCGGCCTGCGGCTCGCCATCGGCGAGCGTATTGAAGCGGGCGGCGATCTGGGCGTTGGAGCGGCTGCCGAGCTCTTCGAACTGGGCGCGACCCCTGGCGGTGACAGTCAGAATCTGGCTGCGCTGATCGGCCGGATCGGGCGTTGCCTCAATGAAGTGTTCTTCGCGAAAGCGCTTGAGGATGCGGCTGAGATAGGCGGGATCGAGCTGCAGGTCGCGGGCGAGGACGCCGGCATTGACGCCATCATGGGCGCCGATCTCGAAGAGCACGCGCGCATCGGTCAGCGTGAAGGGGGTATCGAGATAGGCCTTGTTAAGAAGGCCGAGGAAGTTCGTGTAGAAGCGATTGAATTCGCGGGCGGACTCGATGAGGGCAATATCGGTCATGGCAGGGTCTCCTACAGCATCGGCCCGAAAATCCGTTTCGATTTTCGGTAAGCCTGATGCGCAGATTCAAAGAGATAGAACACCGTGCGTCAGAATGGACGCACGGCGTTCTATCGAAACCCTGCTGCTTTTATTTGACTGAGTCAACTAAATTGGTGACTCAGGCCGCGTCTTCTTCTTCGTTTGGGAGTTCTCCCTCGAACGCGAAATCGACGGCGGCGCGGGCGTGGACCGTCGTCGTGTCGAAGCCGGGCAGGGGCAGATGATCGGGATCGAGGATCAGGCAGATCTCGGTGCAGCCGAGGATGATGGCATCGGCGCCCTTGGCGTGGGCGCGTTCGATCACGGCCATCAGTTTTTCCCGCGAGCTGTCGAGCACCTTGCCGGCGCAGAGCTCGTTGAAGATGATGTCATGGACGATGGTGCGGTCGGCGGCATCAGGCACGACGATGTCGAGGCCGAGGCTCTTCATGCGCTCGGTATAGAAGCCGTGCTCCATCGTGTAGCGCGTGGCGAGCAGCAGCGGGCGCTTGCAGCCTGCTGCGTGAATCGTCTTCGCGGTCTCGTCGATGATGTGGATCAGCGGCACGGAGATATGTGTCGCAACCTCGGGCGCGATCAGATGCATGGTGTTGGTGCAGATCAGCACGCAATCGGCACCGGCAATCTGCAGGCGCAACGCAACATCGCCGAGGCGCGAGGCAGCCTTGTCCCAGGCGCCGGCCTTCTGCAGGGCAACGATCTCTTCGAAATTCACCGAATGCATGGTCAGTTCGGCAGAGGCTAGGCCGCCCAGGCGCTCACGCACCATTTCGTTGATGAGACGATAGTAAACTGCCGAACTTTCGAAGCTCATGCCGCCGATGAGGCCGATTGTTTTCATGGATGCTCGCTCCCTGGAGTGTTTTCTGATGTCCTGATGATGCTGCAGATCGGGCGCGATGTGTTTGCGTTGTTTGTTCTTTTGCATCGTTCTGTGCTATACTTTTGCACCATTTTCGATTTCTCTGCAAAATTTCAGCGTGGACTTTTCATGATCGACGATCGCGACAGGCGGATTCTCGATATCCTGCAAGAGAATGCAGGCATCTCCGTGACCGAGCTTGCCGAACAGGTGGCGCTTTCGGTTTCCGCCTGTTCGCGGCGCATCCAGCGGCTGGAAGAGACCGGCCATATCGCGCGGCGCATCGTCGTGCTCGATCGGGAGAAGATGGGCGTGCCGACGACCGTCTTCGCGCTTGTGAAGACCGCACATCATTCCGACGAGTGGACCGAGAGTTTTCGGCGGGCGATCAGCGATATCCCCGAGATCGTCGAGGCGCACCGGCTGACCGGCAACTACGATTACATCCTCAAGATCGTGCTGCCGCGCGTCGAGCACTACGACGTCATCTACAAGCGCATCGTACGCCGCATCGAGCTTTTCGATGTCTCTGCCTCGATCTCCATGGAACTGATGAAGAGCGGCACCTCCATACCTGTCTCCTATGCCTGAAGTCGTGGGCAGGCATGCTGAAACGGCGGTTGAATCCTTCCTGTGAAAGGCGACATTTGCTGCAGCGAAATGACGAAAGGGTAGGGTCATGAGCGAACATCATGTCGTCGTTGTCGGCGGCGGTTTCGGCGGGCTGCAGCTCGTCAACGGGTTGAAGGGGGCGGGCGTGAAGATCACGCTGATCGATCGGCGCAACCATCATCTCTTTCAGCCGCTTCTCTATCAGGTGGCAACGACGATCCTGTCCACTTCCGAGATCGCCTGGCCGATCCGCCACCTCTATGCCGACCGGCCCGAGGTGACGACGCTGCTCGGCGAGGTCAATGGCGTCGATGCACAAGCAAAGACCGTTACGCTGCGCAGCGGCATGGTGCTGAACTACGACACGCTGGTGCTGGCGACCGGTGCCACGCATGCCTATTTCGGCCATGACGAATGGGAACCGGTCGCACCCGGCCTGAAGACGCTGGAAGATGCGACGACGATCCGCCGCCGCGTGCTGCTTGCCTTCGAGCGGGCGGAAGTGGAAAGCGATCCCGCGGTGCGCGATGCGCTCCTGACCTTTTCCATCGTCGGCGCAGGCCCGACTGGTGTCGAGCTTGCCGGCATTATTGCGGAGCTCGCGCATTTCACGCTGCCCAAGGAATTCCGCAATATCGATACGCGCAAGACCCGTGTCGTGCTGATCGAGGCAGGCCCACGCGTGCTGCCTGCCTTTGCAGAGGATCTCTCGGCCTATGCGCGGAAGGCGCTCGAAAAACTCGGTGTCGAGGTGCTGACGGGAACGCCGGTGACACAGTGCACTGCCGATGGCGTAACCATGGGTGAGGCCTTCATTCCGAGCCGGACCATCGTGTGGGCGGCGGGCGTGCAGGCCTCGCATGCGGCGCTCTGGCTTGGAGTGCCGGCCGACCGGGCAGGGCGCACCATCGTCGAAAAGGATCTGACGGCACCGGGCCTGCGGGATGTCTTCGTGATCGGTGACACGGCCTCCGTAACCCAGGAGAATGGCAAGCCGGTGCCGGGCATTGCGCCGGCTGCCAAGCAGCAGGGCGGTTATGTTGCGAAGGTGATCCGGGCGCGCATGTCCGGCAAACCCGCGCCTGCGCCATTCAAATATTTCCATCAGGGGAGCCTGGCAACGATCGGCAAGAGTGCGGCGATCATCGATTTCGGCCTTTTCAAGCTCAAGGGCTGGCTTGCCTGGTGGATCTGGGGTCTTGCCCATATTTACTTCCTGATCGGCACCCGCTCGCGTTTCAGCGTCGCCTGGAACTGGTTCTGGATCTATATGAGCGGCCAGCACAGCGCCCGGCTGATCACCCAGCGCGAGACGATGCGCGACGACGGCTAGCAAAAGGCGCACCCAGTCGCGACAGCCGGCGCTGACGAAATATCGTCCACTCCGGCTGGATACGGATGTTACCGGGCTATCCGGAAATTGCGCGGCTGTAGGGCATGACTGTACGTGTCTCGAGGGCGGGAATTCTATCCCGCCCGTTCATACCGGCTTATTGCCAGCTGCCGTTGGGCAGGCGGCCGTGATAGGGCGTGTCGCGGCAATGTCCCCACGGGCCGAGCCAGTAGCCGGGAGGGCAGGGGTTGGCTTCGACCGGCGGATAGTACGGAGGGGGATAGTAGGGCGCTGCATAGCCCGGACGGGCCGCCAGACCAAAGGCGGCGCCTGTCGCAAGGCCCAAGCCATACCAGCCGGCATTGTTCCAGCCGCGCCAATGATCGATGAAGACGGCGGCAGGTCCGGAGGCGCCGGCAAGGCTCCCTTCCAGCACTGAAACGTCGAAAGTCAGCGTCGTGCGCTCGAGCTTGGGCGATTTCAGCGTGACGACAGCATCGGCAATGTTTGAGCCACCGCCGAGGACGGAGACCGTGGCATTGGGTGGATCCGCATCGAAATTGTCAGGTCCGGTCCCCCATTGCTTGACGAGTTCGTCCGTTGCCAGATGGCCGGCCGCCCGGACGGGCCGGTCTGCGAAGATGATGGCGTTTGAGGAGACGCCCGTCAGGGTCAGCTTGTCTCCTTCAAGCTTTGCGCCATCCGAATTGACGACGATCAGCGATGCGACCGGTCCCTGGCGACTGACCTGGCCGACAGTCTTCTCGAGCGGAACATGCGGCTTCGGGGCTGCGTCCTGAGCGAGAGCGCTGCCGCCGAGCAACGCTAGAGTAGCTGCAAGCAACAGTTCGATCGTTGATGTGCGTGTCATCGATAACTTCCTTTTGGGGATGCTGATTGCCACTGGTCGATGCGGTAGCCGCCTAGCCGCCACCATGCTCGGCGGCATAGGCGATGCCTGCCTGCACTTCGGCCATGGCCTGCTCGATGAGGCCGACGGCCCGCTCCTTGTGCCCGCCCTTGTTGGGAGTGGCGCGACGCAAGGCAGCGAGAGCGTTTTCGAGGGCACGCATCGCCGCGTCCATATTGCCCTGGTTAGCCATGGCAGGTGAGGCCGCAAGCGTTGCCGCCGGTCCTGCAGCCAAGGCGACGCCCATTCCGGCAAGGAGATTTCGGCGTGCGAGAATGAGTTCAGGCATGTCAATTCCTTTCGCTGCGGTTGGGTTGTCTATTCGGAGGTGGTCAGTGTCACCCGGAGCACGCCGGTTGCGATGTTGATGCCGGTTTCGCCGTCAACGGAAAGCGGCTGCAGAGAGAAAGACTGATCGTTGCCGCCGACGAGCGCATTGGCCCCGACACCGACGCCCACGGATGCACCTGCGCCGACGCCGACATACTTGCCGGCAAGCGCGCCTTTCGGGACGCCGCGCATTGCGGATGCGACACCCCAGATCAGATGGCCCTGATCCACCTTGCCAAGCTCGATGCCATATTCATCGATGCTGCCGGTGTAGTTTTCGGGCTGTCCGCCATCGGGCTTGAACTGACAATTGAGTGACTGCTTGCGGCTCAATATCTCTCCGACGCCCTTCGAGACGTCGCAGGAGAGGATGCCGATCTTTGCAACATCGGCATGGCCCGGCCCTGCAGTCGCGGCCAGCATGGCAAGGACAAGCATTATTCCACCGGTGCTTTTCGATATATTCATGATGAAGTCCCCTTTTCCATCAAGTTGCGACAAGGCAGGACGCGCAGCTACTGTCAGGCAGGCCGGCCGTCGTAGGGAGTGCTGCGGCAATGTCCCTACAGGCAATGCGAGAAAGTAAAGGTACGACGGAGGTCTAGATCGTCGTTTTGAGCATCGGTCTTCTGAAGTTGCAGATATACGAAATCGACGGCCCGACGTATGTACGCAGCCGGATGCTACTACGGATACTTCAATTATATCCGCCCATTACTGACTGCTTTATGAGGCATCGCGAACATACATTGGCTTTGATATGCCGAAATATGCCTGAGCGACATAATGAGTCGTAAATAGAACATTTATCCAGGCAGTTACTTATTGCGCGCGCTGGATAGACTTGGGGAGTTCGGTCTTTGGGAAGGGCTGGTTGTGATCTTCTCGTCGCTGCAGCCTCAGCGAGAATGCGTGGGGGAACGGGGAGAATCTCGCGTTCGGGAGCGGATGATCGGGCATTCGCTCATGCCGCCGCACCCAGCTCCACGGGCAGAGCCTGTCGGGCAGTTGCTCTGACGATGCTGTCGCCATCAGTGCAGGATACGGACATGAAAAGGGCGGCTCGAGAGCCGCCCTTTTGTTTCATCAGGCTGCCAGCGAGGCGATGTCGATGACGAAGCGGTAGCGCACATCGCTCTTCAGCACGCGCTCATAGGCCTCGTTGACCTGCTGGATGTTGATCTTCTCGATTTCGGAGACGATGTTGTGCTCGCCGCAGAAGTCGAGCATTTCCTGGGTTTCCTTGATCGAGCCGATCATCGAGCCGGAAATGCTCTTGCGGCCGGGGACCAGCGAGAAGGCGTGGACCGGGATCGCATTTTCGGGAACGCCGACCACGACGAAGGCGCCGTCAACCTTGACGAGACCGAGATAGGCGTTCCAGTCGATCTCGGCGCTGACAGTGCAGATGACGAGGTCGAAGGCGCCGCGGAGCTTGGTGAAGGTCTCCGGATCGTTGGTGGCGTAATATTCCTTGGCGCCGAGCTTCAGGCCGTCTTCCTTCTTGGACAGCGTCTGGGAGAGCACGGTGATATCGGCACCCATGGCCGCACCGAGCTTGACGCCCATATGGCCGAGGCCGCCCATGCCGACGATCGCGACCTTCTTGCCGGGGCCGGCATTCCAGTGGCGCAGCGGCGAATAGAGCGTGATGCCGGCGCAGAGAAGCGGTGCGGATGCATCGAGCGGAAGGTTGTCCGGGATGGACATGACATAGCCTTCCTTGACGACGATCGAGTCAGAATAGCCGCCCTGGGTGCGGGTCTTGCCGTCGGCTTCGAACTCGTTGTAGGTGCCGACGAGGCCCGGCATGTACTGTTCGCGGTCGACGTCGCGGGTGGCGCAGCCGACGCAGGAATCGACGAAGCAGCCGACGCCGACGCGGTCGCCGACCTTGAACTTCGTCACTTTGGAACCGACAGCCCTGACGATGCCGGCAATCTCATGGCCCGGAACGATCGGGTAGACAGCGTTCTTCCATTCGTTGCGGACAGTGTGGATGTCCGAATGGCAGATGCCGGCAAACTTAATGTCGATGACGACATCATCCTCGTTAGGATCGCGGCGTTCGAAGGTAAAAGGGGTCAGCGGCTTGGAAGCGTCAGTCGCGGCGTAACCTCTGGCAATAGGCATGGGTGCCTTCCTTTCCGATTTGGGAGGGTGGGGTGAAAGGGGTGGCTGAACTATTGCGCGGAACCTTGCAGCAGCGTTAGAGCGATACTCTCAGCTTTTTGCACGATCCTGCAAAAGTGAGCTGGCCACCTGTTTGCGAAATGGAAAAGCAGTCTTAAATTGGGATCAGATCGCAGGCCTGAGACAGAAAGAGTTGCCGCATGACATTGCCCTTCAGCCCCTATCGGGAAATCGTCGATATCGCGATGCGGTTTGCGCCTGGTGACGGTGAGTTTCGTACATCGATCGGCAATCTTCACATCAGCCGCCGCTCCAATCCCAGCGATCCGCTGCACAGCAGCTACAAGCCCTGCTTTGCCTTTGTGCTGCAGGGCGCCAAGAGCCTGCGCCTTGGCGATGAGTTCATCAGTTACGGAACCGGGGACTATCTGCTGACCTCGCTCGATCTGCCGGTTGCCTGGCGCATCGCCGAGGCCAGCCCCGAGGTGCCGCATCTCTGTCTCGGGCTCGCAATCGATTCCGAAAAGCTGCTGGAGCTCTTGAGCCGCATCGACATTCCGCGTCCGGCCGCCCATACCGACGGGCAGCGCGGCATGACGGTCAACGTCGCGCCGCCGGAGCTTCTGGATGCTGCCGTGCGCCTGCTGCGCTTGCTCGATCGTCCAGGCGAAATTCCAGCCATGGCGCCGTTGATCGAGCAGGAAATCCTTTATCGCATCCTGACCGGCCCCGATGGCGAACGGCTGATCAATATCGCGACGGCCGACAGCCACAGCAACCGGATCGCGCGCGCCGTTGCCTGGCTGAAGGAGAATTTCGCCCGGCCGCTGCGTATCGAGGAGTTGGCCGAGCATGTCAGCATGAGCGCGTCGTCGTTTCACCACCACTTCAAGTCGGTGACGGCGATGACGCCGATGCAGTATCAGAAGCAGCTTCGCCTGCACGAGGCGCGCAGGCTGATGCTGGTGGAACGGCTCGATGCCGGCACTGCCGGCCACCGCGTCGGCTATCAGAGCCCGTCGCAATTCAGCCGTGAATATAGCCGCCTCTACGGCGCGTCGCCGTCGCGCGATGTCGACGGCGCGCGGGAGGTCATGGCAGCAGCCGAGTAAGCCTCAGCCCGGAAATTTCAGCGCTTTGTCGTTGCGGCACTTGGCAAGCGGCAGCTGGCGGAAGGAGAGGATCTGCGTGATGCGTTCCTCGCCGTCGGTCTCCACGCTCATGCAGCCGCAGGCATAGCCGTAATTGCCGTTGGTCTTGACGTAATCACGCTCGGAGATGTCGGGGATGAGGTCCATGCCCTCGGGTTCATCGTTGCCGCCCTGCGTCATGATCGTCCAGGTGTTTTGTGCATCGTCCAGCCACCAGTTGCCGGGCGTCGGGTTCTGGATCCAGCCGCAGCGCGTCTCGGCGGCAAGGGTCGGAAGGGCAAGCGCAAGCGACAGGGCAACGGTGAGGGCTGTTGTTTTCATGAGCGATTCTCCTTGGCTTTCAGGTTCAGCTATTTGCCTGCCTTCGAACAGCCGAATTCCGCTGTTTCATATGACATGAAAAATCTCCTGATGGCTCTTGACGAGGGCCTGCCATCTGGCGCATAAACGCCACGAACCGTACCGTACGGTACGTAAATGGGGAGTTGAAACCGTGTCAGTCGATGTCGCAGAGCCGAGCGAGTTTTCGCCACGCCAGAACGCTGTTCTGGAGCAGGCGCTGCAGCTTCTCGTCGATGGCGGGGAGAAAGCGCTGACGACCTCGGGTGTGGCGCGCGCGGCCAACTGCTCCAAGGAAAGCCTCTATAAATGGTTCGGCGACCGTGACGGTCTTCTGTCTGCAATGATCGCCTATCAGGCGAGCAAGGTGCGCACGTTCGAGCGCAGCGGCGAGCGGCTGACCTATACGAGCCTGCACGACCATCTCGTGATTTTCGCCCGCGACCTGCTCGAGGTTCTGGCCGGCGACGTGTCGCTGGCGCTCAACCGGCTGGCGATCGGCCATGCCAGTGCACATGATTCGCATCGCGACGGCTCCAAGCTCGGCAAGCTCTTGCTCGAACGCGGCCGCCGGCAGATCGACCGCCGCGCCATGGCACTGATCGATGCCGGCAAGAGGGCAGGGCTGCTGCGCTTCCATGATGCCGACGAAGCCTATCATACGTTATACGGCCTCATCGTTTCCGACCTGCATGTGCGCATGCTGCTCGGCGAGCCGGGTCTCAAGGATACCGCGCGTCAGGCGGAGAAGGCGGTGACAGCCTTCCTGCGCCTCTACGGCACGGAGAAAGTTCTGGCGGAGATGCCGATCCTCGGCTGACCGCTTTTCTGACAGTCAACAGACAAGCAAAAGGGAAGGAATTTCAATGCGCGTCTATTACGATCGTGATGCCGATCTCAACCTCATCAAGTCGAAGAAGGTCGCCGTCATCGGCTACGGTTCGCAGGGTCGCGCCCATGCGCTGAACCTGAAGGATTCCGGCGCCCAGAACGTCGCGATCGCGCTCAAGGCCGGTTCGCCGACCGTCAAGAAGGCTGAAGCCGACGGCTTCAAGGTCATGACGGTTGCCGAAGCTGCCGCCTGGGCCGACCTGATGATGATGGCGACCCCGGACGAGTTGCAGGCCGATATCTACAAGGCCGAGATTGCTCCGAACATCCGTGACGGCGCTGCCATCGCGTTTGCCCACGGCCTCAACGTTCATTTCGGCCTCATCGAGCCGAAGGCTTCGGTCGACGTCGTCATGATCGCCCCGAAGGGTCCGGGCCACACGGTTCGCGGCGAATACCAGAAGGGCGGCGGCGTTCCCTGCCTCGTTGCCGTTCACCAGAACGCTTCCGGCAATGCACTTGAACTCGCTCTCTCCTACGCCTGCGGCGTTGGCGGCGGCCGTTCGGGCATCATCGAAACCAACTTCCGCGAAGAATGCGAAACCGACCTCTTCGGCGAACAGGTCGTTCTCTGCGGCGGTCTCGTTGAACTCATCCGCGCTGGTTTCGAAACGCTGACCGAAGCCGGCTACGCTCCGGAAATGGCCTATTTCGAATGCCTGCACGAAGTGAAGCTGATCGTCGACCTGATCTATGAAGGCGGCATCGCCAACATGAACTACTCGATCTCCAACACGGCCGAGTGGGGTGAATATGTCTCCGGTCCGCGCATCATCACCGCCGAGACGAAGGCCGAGATGAAGCGCGTCCTGACCGACATCCAGACCGGCAAGTTCACGTCGGATTGGATGCAGGAATACCGCGCCGGCGGCGCACGCTTCAAGGGCATCCGTCGTCTGAACGACAGCCACCAGATCGAGGAAGTCGGCACCAAGCTGCGTGCCATGATGCCCTGGATCGGCAAGAACAAGCTGGTCGACAAGTCCGTCAACTAAGCGACTTCAGGACAGTAATCACGAGAGGCCGGGGCGAAAGCTCCGGCCTTTTCATTTGCGGGTGGCAAGATGCAGCCAGCGGGTCGGTTTACCGTCATAGCCGCCGCCATCTACCTCGTTGATCGAGATATCCCTCCAGCCGCCGGCATCGAACAATGTCTGCAGCCATTCCATCGAAGGATAGTTGTAATAGCGCCCGAAGCTGTCATGGCCTTCGGCGGTACCGGCCTTGAAGCTCGCATGAAAGACGCCGTCCTGCTTCAGGGCGCTACGGATGAGAGTGAGGATGCCGGGCAGATCTGCGCGAGGTACGTGCAGGAGGCTCGCTTCGGCCCAGACGCCATCGAATTCCTCATGTGCGGACAGTTCCTCGAAACGCATGATTTTGACGGGCCTGCCGATCAGCTTCTCGGCCTGGCGAGCAAGCTCAGCCGAACCATCCGTCGGCGTAACGTCGAAGCCTTTGGACAGCATATAGGCGCAATCCTGTCCGCCACCGCAGCCGAGTTCGAGGATGCGAGCCTTCTCGGGTAGTGCGGCGAGGAATGCATCGAGCCTTGCGGTAGGCGGCTTGCGATCGCGAGCGGCGTAAGTTTCGGCGTTGTCGTCGTAGAAGGAAGTGGTCATGGATTCTTCCCGATATAGACCACACGGTCCAGATCCTTGAAATGAGCGTCCAGTGTCAGGACATCGGCATCGTGCAATTCGGCCGTGGCGTAAATGATCGCATCGGCGAGCGCGAGCTTGCGCTTGGCCGACACTTCGGCGGCGCGGCGGCCGAGGGCCGTATCAAGGGGCGCGATGACGCAGGTGGCGGTATAGGCGAAAAAGGAATCGACGGCGTCCTCACCGCGTTCGCGCTCCAGCCATTTGGCGAGCTCGAGCTGGACGATCGTGGGGACAATGCATTCTGTCCGCGCGGGCATTTCACCCTGCAGGCGATCCGCTGCAGGGCCCTGGGTCAGCCACTCGATCCAGGCCGAGCTATCGACGACGCGCATCAGAAACGGTCTTTCCTGTCGCGATAGTTGGCGGGGTCGGCGCCTTTGGCGATGCCTTTGAGATCGGCGAGTTCAGGGACGGGGATGAGCAGAACGCCTTTGCCCTTCGGGATGAACACGAATTCCTGGCCCGCGGACCAGTGCTGCTGCTCGCGCACTTCCTTTGGAATGGAGATCTGGAACTTTGCAGAGAGAGTTGCTGTTGCCATTCTTACCTTTCCTCTATCGATCGCTATAGGGTAAGAACATGGTTCGCTGCCGTCAATGGTGGGTGGTTTTCCGCAATAAAAAACCGGGCGATAAGCCCGGTTTCGAAGTTCTGTTTTACCTGAGAATCGCTATCGGGAACGCGGCAGCATTTCCGATATCCAGGATTGAGATCAGAGAACGCGGCGGGTCCAGCCGCGCTCGTCGTTGGTGACGCCCTTCTGCAGGCCGACGAGCTGCTGGCGCAGTTCTGATGTCAGCTTGCCGGTCTGGCCGTCGCCGACCTTGAATTCGCCGTCGGCATGGCGAACCAGGCCGATGCCCGCGAGCACGGCTGCCGTGCCGCAAGCGAAGGCTTCGACGAGCTTGCCGCTCGCCGCATCGGCCTTCCATTCCTCGAAGGAATAGGGGCGTTCCTCGACGCGCAGGCCCTTTTCCTTGGCGAGCACGATGACCGAGGCACGGGTGATGCCGGGAAGGATGGTGCCGCCGAGGGGCGGGGTGACGATCGAGCCGTCATTCATCGCGAAGAAGACGTTCATGCCGCCGAGCTCTTCGACCCAGCGATGTTCTGCCGCGTCGAGGAAGACGACCTGGTCGCAATCCTTCTTGGCCGCTTCAGCCTGGGCGACGAGGCTGGCTGCATAGTTGCCGCCGCATTTTGCAGCACCGGTGCCGCCGGCGGCTGCGCGGGTATAGGCGGTTTCGACCCAGAGGGAAACGGCTTTGGCACCGCCCTTGAAATAGGCGCCGACCGGGGAGGCGATGATGCAGAAGATATATTCCTGGGCCGGGCGAACGCCGAGGAAAGCCTCATTGGCGAACATGAAGGGGCGCAGGTAGAGGCTGGCATCGCCCGAGGGTATCCAGTTCTTGTCGACACGGACGAGTTCTTCGACCGCCTTCAGGAAAAGTTCTTCCGGCACGGCGGGCATCGCCATGCGGGCGGCCGACTGCGCGAAACGGCGGGCGTTCTCTTCGGGCCGGAAGAGCAGGATGCGGCCATCGTCCGCCTTGTAGGCCTTCATGCCTTCGAAGATTTCCTGGGCGTAGTGCAGGACGGCGCTTGCAGGGTCGAGCTCCAGCGGGCGGCGCGCCGTCACCTTCGCATCGTGCCAGCCCTTGTCGGCGGTCCAGCGTGCCAGGACCATATGATCCGTGAAGATCTTGCCGAAGCCGGGTGTTTCCAGTGCCTTGATGCGGTCGGCGTCGGAGACGGGAGACTTGTGGAATTCGATTGTGATTTCATGAGAGGTCGACGTCGCGGTCATGCTGGCACCTTGATAGTCCATTGAATAATGGCCGGCACACTACTGCCGCCGGGCCGGTTTTGGAAAGGTCTGAATGAGCCGATTTTGCTCGTGATCGGACGAATAATTCAGCGATGTGGCGAATGTTGAGCCAATGACGCAGACCATCGGTTTGGCTGCGTGAAATCCTGGAGATTGGCGCCAAGGCGTCGGACTGCCGGATCACCGACTTGTCACAGTGACAAGAAAATAGGTCAGTATTGTTGACATAAATTGCGCGGCATGGTGATCTGCAAACAACATAAAAAAAGATGAGGAAACCCCATGCTGAACTGGGATTCAATGTTTGCGACGCGCTCGTCACGGATGCGCGCTTCGGAAATCCGCGAGCTTCTGAAACTTCTCGACCGGCCGGATATCATCTCTTTTGCCGGCGGCATTCCGGACCCGGCACTGTTTCCAGATCAGGAATTCAAGAAGGCCTATGCGGATATTTTCGACAGTGCGGCGGTGAACTCGGCGCTGCAATATTCGGTATCGGAAGGCTACAAGCCGCTGCGCGAATGGCTTGTCACGCAGATGGCCGACTTAGGCATTCCCTGCGAACTCGAGAATGTCTTCATCGTCTCAGGCTCGCAGCAGGGCCTCGATTATCTCGGCAAGCTGTTTCTGTCGCCCAACGATACGGCGCTCGTCACCTGGCCGACCTATCTCGGCGCGCTGCAGGCCTTCAATGCCTATGAGCCCGCCTACGACCAGCTGACACCAGGCGGCAACCGCACGCCGGGTTCCTATCGCGATGCGGCTGCCCAGAAGGGCGGCAAGGTGAAGTTCGCCTATCTCTCGGCCGAATTCTCCAACCCGACCGGCGAAACTGTCGATCGCGAGGGTCGCGAGAAAGTTCTCGATCTTGCCGAAGAGCTCGACATCGCCGTCATCGAAGATGCCGCCTATCAATCGCTGCGGTATGACGGCGATCCGATCCCACCGATCCTGGCGCTGGAAATTGCGCGGAAGGGGCATATCAACGATACGCGCACGATCTATTGCGGCAGCTTCTCCAAGACACTGGCGCCCGGCCTTCGCGTCGGTTTCATCGTTGCCAATGCGCCTGTCATCCGCAAGCTGGTGCTGATGAAGCAGGCGGCGGATCTGCATTCGTCGACCATCAACCAGATGGCAATTTCGGAAGTTGCCGAGCGTGGTTTCGACGCGCAGGTCGCCAAGATCAGGGCCGCCTACAGCCAGCGGCGGAATTGCATGCTGTCGGCGCTTGAAAAATACATGCCATCAGGCACAAGCTGGACGAAGCCGGAAGGCGGCATGTTCATCTGGGTCACCCTGCCGGAGGGCATGGACGGCGCGAAGCTTCTCGCCAAATCGCTCGAAAGCACCAAGGTCGCCTTCGTTCCGGGCCGGGCTTTCTTTGCCGACGGTTCGGGCGCCAACACGTTTCGTGTCAGCTTCTCCTGCGCCAACGAGAGGATGATCGAGGAGGGCATTAGCCGTCTCGGCCAGCTGATCGCCAGCGAGATCGGCTGATATGTCGAGATGCATGGGCGGCGATCAGAAGATCGTCGTCCAGCCTTCGTTGGCGGTTTCGCTCTTGCCGTAGCCGACACGGTCGGCGACCGCGCCGTCGGCATTGACGAGCATGATGTCGCCGCCCTTGTTGGCAAGCTGCGGGCCGCCATTTTCCGGGTCAAGCGTGATTGTGCGGAATTCGCCCGATGCGAGAGAGCCCGAGAGCTTCTGGCGGCGGCCTTCGCCGTCTTCCAGCGACCAGCCCGCGATCGACATGGCGACGTCCGACCGGTTGATGATCGTCACCGTCTCGTCCTCGGTGCCGTCAGGGTGGTTCACCGGGTTGATCATGGCGGCGATGATGCGCAGCGACGAGGCGACGATCGGTTGCGGCCGGCGGGTGCCTTCGCCGCGGCCCTGACCGCCCCTGTTGTCGCCGACAGGATGGCCAGTATTGGCGTCCGTATTCCAGTTCTGCGACTGGAAGCCGAGGAAGATCGCCGCCCAGTGATCCTCATCGGAAAAATGGATCAGCAGCGCGCCGTCCTGATTGGGGGCGTTGGTGGCGCGGAAGCTGCCGCTGTCACCCTGGTTCATGTGGATGTCGTGGATGCCATTGCCGGGCTCGAATCCGAAATATTCGTCCGGCTTGTTGTTCTCAGGTCCCCAGGCTTCACCGAAGGCGTAGAAGTGGATGGACTTGTCGGCGATGCCTTCCTGTACGATGGGTTCGATAAAATCGCGCAGGTCGTTCTTCGGACCGTCGAGCTGGAAGGGCGCAACATCCATGTCCTCGCGCTCGATAATGCCGCCGCGCACATAGTCGATCGCCAGATCCTGCCGGTCGCCCCTGATATCCGTGAGGCCCATCGGCAAGGCGGCGAGCTCAGCCGTCAGCTCCGCGTGCTGGAAGTCCATGACATTCGCATAGAGCAGATCGTGCGGCGATTCCTTCGAGCGCACGTTCATGGCGATGCGATAGCTGACGTCACCGGCCTCGAGGCGAATTTCGATATGGGGATCGTTGTCGTCGTCAAGGGCGAGCGCCGAAGCCGTACCCTTCAGCACCTTGTAATTCCGGAGCATGATGAACCTCGTGGTGGGGGCGAGGTTCACGATAGCATGGCGGAATTGCATCTTTTGTGACGCCGGTTACCCGCCATGCAACGTTTTGGAGAGTTTACTTCTTCACATGCGGGGCGAAGAGTTCCATGTCGGCTTCGCTCAGCCGCTCGTTGGCCGTGTTGAGCTGGTGCCAATAGGGATAGATGACCGGCGGCACGCTGACATCGTCGAGACGCTTGCGCTCGTCGGCAGACAGTTTCAGCTCGGCGGCGGCGAGATTGTCCTTGAACTGGGCTTCGGTGCGGCCGCCGATAATGACCGAGGTGACCGCCTTGCGGCCGATCAGCCAGGCGAGCGCCACCTGGGCTGCGGAAACGCCGCGTTCCTGGCCGATCGCGACAAGCGTCTCGACGATGTTCCAGAGGCGGTTTTCGTCGCGGATCGGCGGTTCGGTCCAGCCGGCGAACTGGCGGGTGCCTTCGGGAGCGGCGGCATTGCGGCGGTGCTTGCCGGAGAGAAGGCCGCCGGCGAGCGGGCTCCAGACCAGCACGCCGAGGCCCTGGTCGATCGAGATCGGCAGCAGTTCGTATTCGGCGTCGCGGGCTTCCAGCGTGTAGTGGATCTGCTGGCTGACGAAGCGCTGGTACTTGTTTTCATTGGCGACGCCGAGCGCCTTCATGATGTGCCAGCCGGAATAGTTCGAGCAGCCGACATAGCGCACCTTGCCCTGCTTGATGAGCGTATCGAGCGCTTCCATGGTTTCTTCGAGCGGCGTCTGACCGTCCCATTCATGGACCTGATAGAGGTCGATGACATCGGTCTTCATTCGCTGCAGGCTTGCCTCGCATTCGCGGATCAGGTGATAGCGCGACAGGCCGCGATCGTTCGGACCGTCGCCCATGCCGAAGCGGGCCTTGGTGGCGAGCAATACGCCATCGGGACGCTTACCGCCGAACACTTCGCCGATGATGCGCTCGGATTCGCCGTTGGAATAGACATTGGCCGTGTCGATCAGGTTGACGCCGGCATCGAGGCAGATATCGACCATGCGGCGGGCTTCCTGCACGCCGAGATCACCAACGGTCTTGGCCCAGCCGACGCCGCCGAAGGTCATCGTGCCCATGGTCACGGTGGAAACTTTAAGGCCGGAACGGCCGAGCAAACGATATTCCATTGAAATTCCTCCTCTTGAAAATGGCCTGATTGACGTACCGCAACGGACTGCCGAGGCAAGCGCGATGCTGTTCACGCCTGCGTGAATTTACGCCTTTGCCGACGCCTGTGCGAGCGTATTAGACAACGGATTTCTATGCGAGCGCGAGGCATGTTGCCCGCAACCAGCGCTATTTCCTTGTCCTCACAGCGATGATCATATCCGCTGCAACGAGCGGTTGCTGTGCTCAATCCGGCGCGACAATTCGCGGATGAAACCCGGTCTTTCATTTTTGCTGACGGCGTCGAGCAGGGCCTGACGTGCGGAACTGCAGGAGTTGGCAGCGATCAAGCCCAATTCCAATGGCGAGCCGTTCTGCGGAGCATAGGCAACTGCGCGCGACCACATGCAGTCCCTGTAGGCTAAAGCCTCAGGATAATCCTTCAAATCTTTGGACGTTTTACCGTCTGCCGTCTGACATGCGGCGAGAATTGCACAGGCAAGCAGGGTTACAATTCGGATCTTCATGCAAACTCCAGGCTGTTGAAAATGGCTTGGTTTTATAGAGATCTATATCGTGCAATCTTAAGTTTAGATTATCTTGCGGCGCTATCGACAAAGACAGCAGGTCTCTCATCGAAAATTGTGTGAGGATATCGGCTTCGCCGGCTGGAGCCGAGCTGCAGTCTCCTGTCACACCGCTGTAAAACACCCCCAATAAGGAGGGGCATCATCATTCGAGGATTCCTTCCATGAAAACTCTAGTTTCCGCCGCAGCACTTCTTGCCGCGAGCCTTCTCGCTATCCCGGCTTCCGCTGCCAACCTCGTTCTCTACACCAGCCAGCCGAACGAAGACGCGCAGGCGACCGTCGATGGCTTCATGGCCGCCAATCCCGATATCAAGGTCGATTGGGTGCGCGATGGCACGCCGAAGATCATGGCGAAGCTGCAGGCTGAAATTCAGGCCGGCAACCCGGTTGCAGACGTCCTGCTGATCGCCGATGTCGTGACGCTGGAGCGCCTGAAGGAAGACGGCAAGCTGCTTGCCTACAAGTCGCCGGAAGCCGCTAACTACGATGCCGCGCTCTATGATGCCGACGGCTATTACTATTCCACCAAGCTGATCACGACAGGCATCATGTACAACACGTCGGCCGCCATGAAGCCGACGAGCTGGAAAGACCTTGCCAAGCCGGAAGCCAAGGGCCTCGTGACCATGCCGAGCCCGCTCGCCTCGGGTGCCGCTCTCATCCACGCCCAGACGCTCGCCGCCGTTCCAGGCCTCGGCTGGGATTTCTACAAGTCGCTCGCCGACAATGCTGCTGTCGCGTCCGGCGGCAATGGCGTGGTGCTGAAGTCCGTTGCTTCGGGCGAAAAGGCTTACGGCATGGTCGTCGATTACCTGCCGATCCGCGAAAAGGCCAAGGGTGCTCCGGTCGAGTTCGTCTTCCCGAGCGAAGGCGTTTCGGCCGTGACCGAGCCGGTCGGCATTCTCGCCAGCGCCAAGAATGCCGATGCCGCCAAGAAGTTCGTCGATTACGTTCTCTCGGAAAAGGGCCAGGAAGGTTTCCTCAAGCTCGGCTATATCCCGGCTCGCAACGGCATGAAGCTGCCTGACGGCTTCCCGGCACGTGATACGATCAAGGTTCTGCCCATCAATGCCGCCGAGGCTCTCAAGAATACCGACAAGGATCTGAAGACCTTTACGGATCTGTTTGGTTCGAAATAATAGACCCATGCAGGGCTATATACGTGCAGGAAGCAGCCAGCCCGTCTGGCTGTTTCCTTTTATTGTTTCGGTGGTTCTCTTCCTCAGCGTGCTGCCCCTGGCGCGGCTCGCGATCGTCGGCATTTCCGCCTTTGCCAATGGCGGCGTCATGGTGGTCCTTTCGGACCCGATGGTCTGGTCGGCCGTCTATTACACCATCGTCACGGCGGTCCTCGGCACGGTCATCTCGCTCGTTATCGGCTGCGCCTTCGCCTATCTCTTGACGCTCACCGATATCCCGGCCAAGGGGCCGCTCAGCTTCTTCTTCGTGCTGCCGATGATGATCCCGCCGCAGGTGACGGCGCTCGCCTGGGTGCAGATGTCGGGGCCGTCGAGCCCGCTTCTGAAGGCACTGCATATCGCGCCGCCGCTGGGGTCGCCGCAGCCGCTCTATTCTATCGGCGGCATTGCGCTGCTCTACGGCGTGCAGCACGCGCCGCTCGTCTATCTGGCGCTGAGGGCAGGGCTGATGACCCTGCCGCGCGACGGGGTGGAGGCGGCGCGGCTGTCAGGTGCGTCGAGCCTCAGGGTCTTCCGCGATATCATCCTGCCGCTGTCGCTGCCGGGCGTGATTGCCGGGGCTGCGATCTCCTTCGTCTCCTGCACCGGCAATTTCGGCATCCCGGCCATTCTCGGTATTCCAGCCTCGATCTTCACGCTGCCGACGCTGATCTTCTCGAAATTCACCGCCTTTACCGGCCGCACCTTCGGCGATGTGGCGCTGCTGTCGGCCATTATCGCGCTGATCTCGGTTGCGGGCCTGGCGATCCAGGACCGGGCGCTGCGCGGGCGCGATTATCGTGTCATCGGGCTTTCGGGTGCTACGGCCGCCTTCGAGCTTGGCGGGTGGAAGCTCCTCTTCACGCCGCTGCTCTGGATCGTGCTGTTCTTCATGCTGGCCGCTCCCTTCTTCGCGCTGGTCGCGGGGGCTCTGGTGCCTGCCTATGGCGTGCCGCTCACCTTCAAGACGATGACCTTCCATGCTTTCGAAGAGATTCTCTTCCGGCAGGCGGTAACGCGTACCGCCTTCGTCAACTCGCTCTCGCTCGCAAGCGGGGCGGCGGTCGGGCTGCTCTTCGTCACGGTGCTGGCGGCCTATGTACTGACGCGGCGCAGGGACGGGCTGTCGCGCATCGTCTCCAGCCTCGTGGAAATACCCTATTCGCTGCCGGGCATCGTCATGGCCGTGTGTTTCATCCTCGTCTTTGCCGCGCCTGTTCCGGTGCTGAACGTGACACTTTACGGCACGGTCTGGATCATTCTCATCGCCTATTTCTCTTCCTTCTTTGCGGTCAGCCTGAAGCCTGTCGTCAGTGCCTTTCATCAGCTCGATCCGGCGCTCGAAGAGGCGGCACGGCTTTCCGGTGCCGGCTTCTTCCGACGGCTGAAGGATATTATCGTGCCGCTGATCGCGCCGGCGGCCGGCGCATCCGTCATCCTCGTTTTCCTGATTGCCTGCAACGAGCTGACGATCTCGGCGCTGCTCTGGTCGGCGGGCACGCAGACACTCGGCGTCGCCATCTACAATCTCGATGACAGCGGCAGTGCCGATCTTGCATCGGCTCTCTCCGTGCTCGTCGTCTTCATGGTCGTCGCCATGATGCTGCTTCTGGAGCTTCTGGCGAAACATCTGCCCAAGGGAGTGGTGCCGTGGCGAAGCTGATCCTCAATCAGGTGGCCAAGGATTTCGGCACGGGCAGAGCGGCTGTCAGCGGCTTTTCGCTCGATGTGCGCGAGGGCGGCTTTCTCGCGCTGCTCGGCCCCTCCGGCTGCGGCAAGACCACGGTGCTGCGCATGATCGCAGGTTTCGAGACGCCGAGCGACGGATCGATCTATCTCGGCGAACGGCTGCTGGCCGATGCCTCGCAATCGCTGCCGCCGGAAAAGCGCAACATGGCGATGGTGTTCCAGTCCTACGCGCTCTGGCCGCATATGAGTGTGGCCGACAATGTCGGCTATCCGCTGAAGGTGCGCGGCATCTCCGGCGAGGCCTACAAGGCCAGGGTGCGGGAAGCGCTGTCGACCGTGCGTCTTGTCGATTATGCCGAGCGGCGTCCGGCCGATCTGTCAGGTGGCCAGCGGCAACGCGTGGCGCTTGCCCGCTGCCTGGTGACATCTCCCGACGTCGTGCTGCTTGACGAGCCGCTCGCCAATCTCGACCGGCATCTGAAGCAGGAGATGGAAGAGACGTTCCGTGAGTTCCACCAGCGCTCGGGCGCCACGATGATCTATGTGACGCATGACCAGAGCGAGGCGATGGCACTGGCCACCGATGTTGCCGTCATGTCGGAAGGCAAGCTTTTGCAGGTGGCACCGCCGGCCGAGATCTATGCGCGGCCGGAAGGACGCATGGTCGGCGGGCTGATCGGCCGGGGCGCGATCATCACGCTGCCGGTCATGGGCGGCGAACGTCAGCTCGAGTGGGACGAGCTCGAGGGGGCGCTGCATGCGGCCAATATCGATGGCGCGGATATTCTGGTGCGGCCGGAAGATGTCGTTATCGGCGGCGAGGGGGCTCCGGCAACCGTCGAATCCGTGCTTTTCGAAGGCGAGCGTTATGCCGTGAAGCTCACGCTCGGCAACGGCCAGGCGCTGCGCGCCTACAGCCGCGTGGCGGTCGTGCCTGACGAAGTTGTGCACGTCGTCATCCGCGCCGGCTGGCGGCTCTGAAGACGAATGGGTTTGCGAAGCGCGCTTTCGGGTCTAGGTGTCTTCATGCAATTCCGGGAAAACCGCTGCACATTTTTGCTGGGATTGCTTTAGTTGTATCCGTGATTCCAACCGAGAATGCCCGATGTCGCTTCGCCTTGCCACTTTCAATGTCGAAAACCTGATGACGCGCTTCGATTTCACAGGTTATCGCAACCAGCTCCGGCAGGACCGCGTCATCAAACTTTTCGAGGTCAATAACGAAGGCGTCTACCAGCAGCTGGAGCAGGCGCGGGTGATCGCATCCACCGACGACACCAGGCAGATGACGGCGCTCGCCATTGCCGATGCGGATGCCGATATTCTCTGCCTGCAGGAAATCGACAACATGGCAGCACTTCAGGCCTTCGAATATGGCTATCTCTACCGCATGGTCGGCAATGGCTACCGGCAGAAATACCTGGTCGAGGGCAATGACAGCCGCGGCATCGACGTGGCCGTGCTGATGCGCGAGGAAACGCGCGACGGGCAGAAGATCGAGCTCAGGGACATCAAGAGCCACGCGATGGCTACCTATCGTGATTTCGATCTCTTCGACGAGGAGATCGGCAAGACCAATCGGCTCGACGACAAGATCTTCAAGCGCGACTGCCTGGAACTGGATTTGAGGATCGGCGGTGTGCCGATGACGCTCTATGTCGTGCATTTCAAGTCAATGGGCAATCCGCGCGACGGGCTGGACGGGCGGCAATCGACCCTGCCGATCCGCCGGGCGGAGGCGCGCGCCGTTCGCCGTATCATCGAGGACAGATTCGGCGCAGGCCATACGGCGAAAAAGAACTTCGCCATCTGCGGCGACATGAACGATTATCAGGAGCGGGTCGATGTCATCGGCCGGCGCGGGACAGGATACCGGTTCGAGCATCGGGACGAGGCCGAGAGCGCGCTCGATGTCTTCAGCCAGGATGGATTTGCCGAAAATGTCGTGCGCCGCCGCGAGCCGCTCGACCGCTGGACGCTCTATCATGCGCGCGGGCCGGAGGAGCAGTGGCTCTGCCAGCTCGATTATCTCTGGCTGTCGCCGGCACTTGCTGCCGCCAATGCGAAGCGCATCCCCGAAATCATTCGCCACGGACAGCCCTACCGCACCATCTTCCCGCCGGGGCAGGAGGTGGAGCGCTACCCGCGCGCCGGGTGGGACAGGCCGAAGGCGTCCGACCATTGCCCCGTCGTCATGACACTGGACCTCATATGACACCAAATTTTTCAGAAGACCTTTCAGCCTTTCCGCCGGAACAGACCATTTTTCCGATCGCCGGCACCAACCTGCGTGTGCTCGACGGCGATCATCCGCTGCTCATTGCCAACAGGTCAGCGATCCGCGAGAACTGGGAGCGGGAAATTGCCGCCAATCCGGCGCTCTTCGATGGCCGCATGGTGCTGCAGCACCGGCTGAAGCTCTCCGAAGAAGGAATTTCGAGCGAGGCTCATACCGTTCCTTTCTCGACCTTCATGTGGTGGCGCAGGCAGCCGGATCGGAAGGGGGCCATCCATCTCTTCGCCTATCCCGTGCTGGAATCATCCGACGGCGCGCTGGTCGCGATTCGCATGGGGGCGCATACGGCCAATCCCGGCCAGGTCTATTTTGCAGCCGGTTCGCTGGAGCCCGAAGATATCGTCGACGGACGCTGTGATATCGACAGCAACATGGCCCGCGAGGTGATGGAGGAGACGGGTCTCGATCTCTCGGATGCCGTTGCGGACGAGGGGCTTTATGCCGGCCACGTGAGACGCTCGGTCTCGATTTTCAAGCTGTTTCGCTTCGACATGACGGCCGACGAGATGGTCGATTTCATTGGCAGGCATATGCTCGTCGCCGACGACAAGGAAATATCCGGCGCTGTCGCAATTCGTTCCGCCGATCCGGCAGCGCAGCCTTACAACGTCGCCATGCTTCCAATCATCGACTGGTATTTCAACAGGTAATCTTGCACTCAGGCGTGCGGTCGGGCAGGTTGGCGCTTCGATGACCATCCAGGGAGGCCGATGTGGCGTTAAGCTACAGCGTCTATGACGTGTTCACCGACACCAAGCTTGCCGGCAATCCGCTGGCCGTGATCTTTGATGGAGGGGGACTCGGGGACGAGGCGATGCAGGCTATCGCCCGCGAAACCAATCTCTCCGAGACGGTGTTCGTGCAGCCTGCGGACAATCCCGCCTATACGGCGCGCATCCGCATCTTCACGCCCGGCCGCGAACTGCCCTTTGCCGGCCATCCCACCGTTGGCACGGCGATCGCGCTGGCGGAGCGGGCACACGAGGCCGCTACCCTCGACCTCGTTTCGGTGCTCGAAGAAAATGTCGGCCCGGTGCGCTGTGCCGTCAGGCTCAGGGACGGCGAGGCGAGCTTTGCCGAATTCGACCTGCCGCGTAAATCCCAGCAGATACCACTGCCGCTCGACAGGCTCGGCATTGCCGATGCGCTGTCCTTGAAGACCACCGAGATCGGCTTCGAGAATCACGTGCCGTCGATCTGGAGCGCCGGCGTTCCCTTCCTGATGGTGCCGGTTCACGACGTCGGCGCGGCAGAGCGGCTGGAGTTCGATCCGCAGCTTTGGGAAAAGACCGTGCCCTTCGTCGACGGCGCTCTCGCCTCGGCCTATATTTATTGCCGCGGCGGCGTGAACCATGTCGCCAAGTTCCATGCCCGCATGTTTGCAAGCGGCATGGGCATTTCAGAGGACCCGGCCACCGGCTCGGCAGCCGCCGCTCTCTCCGGCGCGATCAACCATTTCGACCGGCTGACGGACGGGCATCATCCGATCCTCATCGAGCAGGGCGTGGAGATGGGCCGCCCCTCCTTCATCCACCTGCATATGGATATCGAAGGCGGGACGATTTCGAACGCCCGGATCGGCGGTCAGGCGGTGCGGATTGCAACCGGCACTCTCGACCTTTGATTTCATTGGATTTCCGGCCCCTGACAAAAAAACTTTGCAATTAACCAAAGAATTTTCGACAGGGCGCTAGACAAGCCGGACGATCCTATTTATATGCCCCGTCACACCGCGCAGCCAAGCACGGTACGGGTGATTAGCTCAGTTGGTAGAGCAGCTGACTCTTAATCAGCGGGTCGTAGGTTCGAGCCCTACATCACCCACCAAATTCTCCTTCAAAGAGAACAGGATTCAGAAATAAAGCCTTTGATATCAAAGGCTTGTTGGCTTTTTCTGTTTTTCTGAATCCACCGCCTCTGTTTGCGGAAATCAGCGGTTTTCGCTTTCCAAACATTCTGCCCTTGCCCGAAGACGCCCCCGGTATTTAACTCGCTGGAGCGAGGTCGCCGCTGCGGTATCCTGCCTCGCAGGCCTATCTCTGGGAGGAATGCCAATGAGCGATGACAAGCAGAGCAATGTCGGCGAACATCGGCCGGATCAGAAGGTGCTCGAAGTGCTCGGTGCCTATCACCAGCGGATCGACGAGGAGCGCGGCACGCTGCGCCAGGAGGCGCCGGGCGGACGCGACGGCGGGCAGGATCAGCGGATGCGGGCGGTGGGGCCGGAGACGGGGCGGTTTCTCAATATTCTCGTCAGAAGCCTGACGGCGCCGACCATTCTCGAACTCGGCACCTCCTTCGGCTATTCCGGCATCTGGCTTGCCGAGGCCGCACGGGCGACCGGCGGTCGGCTGATCACCATGGAAGTGCATGGCTACAAATCCGCCTACGCGCAGACGATGGCCGAGAAGGCCGGGCTCGCCGAACATATCGATTTCCGGGTGGGCGATGCGGTCGCGATGATCCGCGAATTGCGGGGCAAGGTGGATTTCGTGCTCGTCGATCTCTGGAAGGATCTCTACCTGCCGTGCCTCGAAGCCTTCTATCCGAAGCTCAATGCGGGCGCGACCATCGTTGCCGACAACATGATTTATCCGGTGACTGAAGATGTGAAGATCTATGCCCGGGCCATCAGGACCAAGCCGGGGATAACAAGCGTGCTGCTGCCGGTCGGATCGGGGCTGGAGGTCAGCCGCTATGAGCCCTGAGTCTCAGGCGGATTTTCACCAGAGGCCGGGAAACAGCCGGTACTTCACCTTGCGGCAATAATCTTCATAACCGGGCAGGTCCCGGCGCAGATGCTTTTCTTCGTCCAGGAGCCGCAGGATCAGGCCAATGAAGATCAATGGCACGATAACGAGCCCCCACAGGGAGGAGAGGGCCAACGGAATGCCGGATGCGAGCGGCAGGACGGCGGCATACATCGGGTGGCGCACGAGGGCGTAAGGGCCGGTGGAGATGACCTTCTGGTCCTCCGATACCTGGATCGTGGCGGAGGCAAAGGTGTTTTCCCTGAGGACGAACACGACGAACAGGAAGCCTGCCGAGATCAGCAGATTGCCGAGAATGACTGCCCAAGCCGGAACGTTCGACCAGCCGAAGCGGTAGTCGAGCGCTGAAACCAGGATGAGGGCGATCATGACGACGCTGGTGAAGAGCTGGATGCGCTTCTGCACCGGTTCCGTCTCGGCGGCAGGGCCGGCGCGCATGCGCTTTTCCAGGAGTGCCGGGTCCCGATAATAGAAATAGGCCGATGAGCCGGCCGACCAGGCGGCGAAATTGAAGAAGAACAGCCAGCCCTGCCAATAGGCGAGCGTGCCTGCCGCCAGGAAGACCATGACGGCGAGGGCGACGAGAAACTTGGCATTGGCTTCGGCGGCCCTGCGGCCGAGATCGGGTGCTGCATCCTGCATGACGCCTCCTTGCGCTTATGCCGCGCAATTCAGTTTGTGGCTCTGCCTTTAGAATCTGCAAAGCAGACGCATGATATCAAGTCATTGCCGGAGGTGCAGGTTGCGACCATCAGGCCAGGGGCGCGCTGCCTCTGCGCCTTCAGGTGATTGGTCATGCTGCCCTGCGGGGAGCAAGGAGGTTCGGTGGATATGGGCAAATCCGTTGATGGTGCCGAGACGAAGACGAAGCTTTCCATCGTCGCACCCTGCTACAACGAGGCCGAGGGACTGAAAGAGTTCTGCCGGCGGGCGAGGGCGGCTGCGCAGGCTGTTGCCGGCCAATCTTTCGAGATCATCCTCGTCGACGACGGATCCAGCGACGATACCTGGGGCGTGATATCGCAGCTTGCGGCAGGCATTCCGCAGGTACTCGGCGTCAAGCTCCTGCGCAATCACGGCCATCAGCTCGCGGCAACCTCGGGCCTTGCGGTGGCGCGCGGCGAGCGCGTGCTGCTTATCGATGCCGATTTGCAGGATCCGCCGGAATTGCTTTCCCAGATGATGGCGATCATGGATCAGGGCGCCGACGTCGTTTACGGGCAGCGCAGCGAGCGCAAGGGCGAGACGAAGTTCAAGCTCATCACCGCCTCCGTCTTCTACCGGCTGCTGACGCGGCTTACCTCCATCTCGATCCCGCAGGACACCGGCGATTTCCGGCTGATGAAGGCGCGCATCGTGCATATCCTCCTCAACATGCCGGAACGGCACCGCTTCATCCGGGGAATGGTGAGCTGGATCGGCGGCAGGCAGGTGGCGTTGCGGTATACGCGCGATGCCCGCTATGCCGGCTCGACGAAATATCCGCTGAAGAAGATGATCCGCTTCGCGATCGATGCGATCACCAGCTTCTCGATCATTCCGCTGCGCATTAGCGCGTGGATGGGGCTGATATCGGCGGTGTTTGCGGTCGGGCTCCTGGTCTATACGCTCGTGCAATGGTTCGAGGGCAATGTCATCACCGGCTGGTCGAGCATCATGGCGGCCATTTCGGCCCTGAGCGCCATCCAGTTGATCGCGCTCGGCACGCTCGGCGAATATGTCGGCCGCCTCGTGCAGGAGCACAAGCGCCGGCCGATGTTCATGATCGACTGCGTGGTGCAGGGCGAAGTAACGTCTGAATTGGCCGACAACTTTTCCGAACTCGACACGGCCAGCCGCAGGTCGGAACTCGGCAAGCTTCCGGCAGCAATCGTAACTGCAAAGCCGATTGAAACTGCCGTCGGCGGCTGATGCCGAATTGTTGCCGCACGGGGCGACAAAAATATTGGCCCTCGCGGGATTTTTCCTTTCCGATCCCGAATAAGGGGCGTATCCAGATCGGGTATCCCTCCGCGCGGCCTGCCTTTCGGTTTCCCGCCTTTTCTCCCGTAATCCGGAATTCGCACAGATCGATGACTGCAGTTCAGACGAGTGAGAAGACAGATGAGGCGTTCGGCGCCCGTCAGGCCAAGATCGTAGCGCTGGTCGTTGCCGTTTCATTCTTCATGCAGATTCTCGACGGCACGATCGTCACCACTTCGCTGCCGCAGATGGCGGCGAGTTTCGGCGTACAGCCGGTCGCTATGAGCATCGGCATAACCGTCTATATGCTGACGACGGCGGCCTTCATTCCGCTTTCAGGCTGGCTGGGCGACCGGTTTGGGGCGCGACGCGTCTTTCTCACGTCCATTGCCGTTTTTACTGTGGCATCGCTGTTCTGCGGCCTGTCGGGAAGCCTCACCGAATTCGTCATTGCGCGTGCGGTGCAGGGCGTAGGCAGTGCGCTGATGACGCCGGTTGGGCGTATCATCGTGCTCAAGAACGCCCGCAAGTCCGAGCTGGTGCAGGCGATCGCGCTGATCACCTGGCCGGCGCTGACGGCGCCCGTCGTCGGCCCGGTACTCGGCAGCTTCATCACCACCTATGCCAGCTGGCACTGGAACTTCCTGATCAATATCCCGATCGGCATGATCGGCATCGCGCTGGTGCTGCGCTTCGTGCCGGAGCAGCGTGAAGAGAGTGTCGGGCCGCTCGATGTAAAGGGCTTTTTCCTGAGCGCGGCCGGCCTGACCCTGCTGCTTGCCGGGCTCGAACTATCGGTCAAATGGGAGGGCGGCTTACTGCCGCTCATCGTGCTGCTTGGCGCCGGTATCGTGTTTTCCGTCATGGCGACGCGGCATTTCCGGCGGGTCGACAATCCGCTGCTCGATCTCGCCGCCTTCAGGGTGCAGACCTTCTCGATGACGACGCTTTCGGCGGGCACGGCCTGCCGCACGGCGATCAATGCGACGCCGTTCCTGCTGCCGCTGCTCTTCCAGCTGGGTTTTGGTCTGAGCTCGATTGCTGCCGGCACCTATCTCCTGGTCTATTTCCTCGGCAATCTCGGCATGAAGACGGTGACGACGCCGCTCTTGCGGCTTTTCGGCTTCCGTAACGTGCTCTTCTGCAACGGCGTCATTGCAGCCGGCTCGATCATCGGCTGCGGCTTTCTCACGCCTGATACTCCTGAGGTCGTCATTTCGGCGCTACTCCTCGTTGCCGGGCTTTCCCGGTCGATGGAGTTTACGGCGCTCAACACGCTGTCCTTTGCCGATATCGGCCCGTCGCAGAGAAGTTCGGCTTCGACGCTGTCGAGCATGCTGCAGCAGATTTCCATGCTGCTCGGTGTTGCCGTTGCGGCCGCCGTGCTCAACACTTCCTCGGGGCTGCGCGGTGCCGCCGGCCCTGCACTTGGCGATTTCCGCTGGGCGTTCTTCGTGGTCGGCATGATCGGCTTTTTATCTTGCCTGCGGTTCCTGCAGCTTTCTGCCGACGCGGGTGCCGAAGTTTCGCACCACCGCCGCTTTCAAAAAAGCTGATCAGTGGGCGGAACCATTTGCCTCTCCTTGCGTTTAAAACCTGGTTTTCAGTATTCGTGTTCGCAATTTTTTTAGAGGGGCTTCCGGCTGCAGCCGGGGCAGGGGTCGACATTTCCGATGGCATTTTCCTTCGATCCGTCTGGCATCAGGCGTCACATCATACCAAAGGCTAGGTGCTGTTTACGCGCGCCTGTCGATGCAATACGACAGTCACATGCAGAACGACTCGGCGGCCTCACAGCCGGTATTGCTGCGGGAAAACGCCCGGAGGCAGAATGAGCGAGTCCAATACGGATGCTGCAATCCGTATCCTTTATATCGATGATGACGAGGCGCTGGCGCTGCTGATGCAGAAGAACCTCGGCCGTCGCGGCTTTACGCTCGAATGGGCAAGCGACGGGACAACGGGCCTTGAGCGGCTCGCCAAGGGGGGCATCGATGCAGTCGTTCTCGATCATTTCCTGAAAGCCGAAACCGGCCTCGAAATCCTGCCGCGCATCATGGCGCTGCCCGATCATCCGCCTGTCATCTACGCCACCGGCTCCGGCGATACGAGCATTGCGGTTGCAGCCCTGAAGGCTGGCGCGGACGACTATGTGCTGAAAGGCATTTCGCCCGATTATTTCGATCTTCTGGCTGCGGCGCTGGAACAGGGGCTGGAGCGGGCGCGCTTCCGCCGCGATACGGCGCAGGCGCAGGAGGTGATCCGACAGCAGCGCGATCATGCCGAAATGCTGCTTGCCGAAGTCAATCACCGCATTGCCAACAGTCTCGGCCTCGTCGGCGCCCTGATCCGGATGCAGTCCTCCATGACCAAGGATCAGGTGGCGGTCGATGCGCTGCAGGAAACGCAGATGCGCATCAACGCAATCGCCAGCGTTCACCGCCGCCTCTACACCAACCGGCAGGTCGGCACAGTGCAGGTGGATGAATACCTGAGCAGCCTTCTGACCGAGCTCGAGACCTCGATACGCGACGACAAGCGGCCGCACCGCGTGGTGCTGACAGCCCAGCCGGTCAATCTCTCGACCGACAAGGTCATCACGCTCGGTCTGATCGTCAGCGAACTCGTCACCAATGCCTTTAAATATGCCTATCCGGATGGCAGCTCGGGCGAGATCAATGTTATCGTCGAACAGGATAGCGATGTGCTGAAAGTGACCGTCGAGGATGGCGGCCAGGGCTTTGATCCCTCCGGCCCGGCGAAGGGAACCGGCCTCGGGTCGAAAATCCTGACTGCAATGGCGGGCAGCCTGAAATCCGAACTTGTCTACGATCCGGAGCATCGCGGCACGAGGGCGATACTGGTCTTTTCCATAGGCTGACCTGACGCCTGGGGAGGCATCATGAACACGGATATCGTCTGCACGCCTGACGAAGTCTACGATTTCTGGTTCGTTCGCTGCAGCCGGAAGGAATGGTTCGGCTCGACCGCCGAACTGGACGAGGAGATCCGGGCCCGGTTCCGCGCAACCCACCTGTCGCTTGCCCGCAGCGTTACCGAGGAATGGCGCTCCACCCCGGAAAGCCGGCTTGCGGCCGTGATCGTGCTCGACCAGTTTCCGCGCAATATCTACCGGGCGACACCGCTTGCCTTTTCGACTGACGGACTGGCGTTGCGCGAGGCGAAGATGGCGCTTGCCGTCGGCGCCGACCACGCCCTCGAGGGCATCCAGCGGACCTTCTTCTACATGCCGTTCGAACATGCGGAAGACCTCGTCGAGCAGGATCGTTCGGTCGTGCTTTTCACCGCACTCGGCGACGAGGAGTTTCGCGACTATGCGCTTCGCCACCGGGACGTGATCGCGACATATGGGCGTTTTCCGCATCGCAACGCTATCGTCGGACGGGAGTCGAGCGAGGCCGAACTGGCGTATCTGGCGCTTCCCGGTTCCGGTTTCTGAGCCATTACCTTGGAATTCCGCCTTTCTGTCGCCTTTCTTTCCTATAAGAAGCGGTCAATTACCTCTGATACGAATCCACCCGGGGGCTTCTTGCGCTTGACACATTGGCTGTTTCGCACCGTTCTTCTGCTGTCGCTGGCTGTTGCCGGCCTGCACCTCGATGGAAAGGCCGTCTTCGCGCAGGCCCCTCAGCCGGCGGCCGAGGCACAGACGCAGTCCGCTCCGGCCCAGACAGCTCCAAGCCAGGCAGCTCCGGGCCAGGCGGCGCCAGCTCCGGCGGCCGCAACAGAGGCGCCCCTTGCCAACGGCGCACTCGATCAGGCGCTGAAGGATATCGACAAGGCGAAGAACCAGCTTGTCTCGCTGCAGGACCGCGTCAAGCAGAATGCCGACAATGACGATGCTCTCGTGGAGCTTGCCGGCCAGACGGATGAACTCGGCCGCGGCGTTATCGCGACATCCGTCAGCCTGCGCCCGCGTTTCGACCAGATCAAGAGCCGCCTGACCGAACTTGGCGAGCCGCCGAAGGACGGCCAGCCGCCGGAAGCGCAGATCGTCACCGACGAGCGAAATGCGCTGACGGCGGAACGCTCGCAGATCAATGCCGTCACGGGTGACGCGGAGAATCTGTCGATCGCGATCACCAAGCTTTCCAACGTGATCACGGCGACGCGGCGCCAGCTCTTTGCCGATACGCTGTTCCGGCGCACCGAAATTTCCGCCTCCGTCATCGACGATGCGGTCGGTGCGTTCGTTGATGAGGCGGGCGAGTTTTTGCAGACGCTTTCGAGCTGGATTACCTTCGTCTGGAAATTCAAGAGCCTGCAGCTGTTTGCAGCGATCTTCCTGTCGCTCGCGACGGCCCTTATCCTGCTTTCCGGCGGCTACCGGCTTTTCGGCCAGTATCTGCGGCGTGATCTCCATGTCGAGGAACCCTCCTATATCAGCCGCCTTTCCTTTGCCTTCTGGTCGACGCTGATCCGCACGGCTTCGCTGGATGTGCTGCTGGTGACGTCGCTGATCTTCCTCGACGGCTTCAATGTGCTGAGAAGCGATATCACGCCTGTGATCGGCGCGCTTTTCGGCTCGATCGGCCTCGTCTATTTCGTCGGCCGTTTCGTCAACGCGGTCTTTGCGCCGAATGATCCGTCCTGGCGTCTGGTGCGCCTTTCCAATCTCGGCGCCCGCTCGGTCGGCTACTGCCTGATCGCCATGGCCGTCGTCAACGCGCTCGATTATCTCTTCGGCGCCATCGGCGAGGCGATGGGATCGCCGTTGGTTCTGACGGTCGTACGCAGCCTGCTTGCGGCGCTGATCATCGGCCTCATCCTGATTGCCGTTTCCTTCGGCAAGCCGATGCTGGCGAAGAATGGCGATCCCGATGCGCCGGGCCGTCACTGGCCGCGCGGCATGGCGATCCTGCTGCGTGTTTTCGGTGCAGGCCTCATCCTTGCAGCGCTCTCGGGCTATGTGGGCTTGGCGCGGTTCGTCGCCACGCAGCTCATCATCACCAGTGCCATCATCGTCACCACCTATATCGGCCTGCTGCTCGGCAAGGCGATCTCGCGGCAGGACAATTTCGCCGATACGTTCCTCGGGCGCTTCCTGCAGACCCGCTTCAAGCTTGGCGACGTTGCGATCGATCAGGTGGGGTTGGTTGTCGGCCTCCTGATCTACGCCGTGGCACTCCTGACAGGCATTCCGCTCATCCTGCTGCTCTGGGGCTTCCATGTGCAGGATCTGCAGCTGCTTGCCTACCGGCTATTCACAGAGGTGCGGCTCGGCGGCATCAGCATTTCGCTGCTCGGCATCTTCACGGGCATCCTGCTCTTTGCCGGCGGTTATCTCGCGACGCGCTGGGTGCAGAAATGGCTCGACAGCAATGTCATGGCGCGCAGCCATGTCGATCTGGGGGTGCGCAATTCCGTCAAGACCGGCATCGGCTATCTCGGCGTAGGCCTGGCGGCGATCTTCGGCGTTTCGGCTGCCGGCATCGACCTTTCGAACCTTGCGCTCGTTGCTTCGGCACTCTCGGTCGGTATCGGTTTCGGCCTGCAGAATATCGTGTCGAACTTCGTTTCAGGCCTGATCCTGCTGGTCGAGCGCCCCTTCAAGGTGGGCGACCATGTCGTTTCGGGCACCGCCGAAGGCATCGTCAAGCGCATCTCGGTGCGCGCCACCGAAATCGAGACCTTCCGCAAGCAGTCGATCATCGTGCCGAACTCGGATCTGATCAACGGGCTCGTCGGCAACTGGACGCATCGCAACAAGCTCGGCCGTTCGGAAATCCCGGTTTCCGTGAGCTACGAGGCCGATCCGCGCAAGGTGATGGATATTCTGCTGGAGCTGACAGCGGCCGTGCCGTTGATCCTGCGCAATCCCGAGCCCCATGTGGAGTTCCTGCGCTTTGGACCTTATTCGCTGGATTTCGAGCTGCGCTTCTTCCTGGCCGATATGGGCGACGGCCTGACGGTGCGCAACAATCTGAGGATCGAGATCCTCAGGCGCTTCAAGGCGGAGGGCATCGAGATCCCGTTGCCGCAGAGCGATCTGACCATTCACCGGCAGGCAAATGCGGAGGCGGAGAAGGTGCTCGTCCAAAAGCCCGATGAGCCCGAAGAGGCCGCGGCTGAAGACGAGGTCAAGGATATAGAAACGGTAGAAGACGAGCGGCCGGTGCGCCAGTTGCGCAGCAAGACGGCGGACGGCAAGCTCAAAGGCTGAACGGGCCATTCAGCGCTCATTCACGGGTTTTGCGCTATAACCTCAGGCAATCGATCGCTGCAGGCGCAGCGACGAGCGCCCAGGGGAGGGCGTAAAGCCTATGTCGCATACCGTGACACGATCCGCAGTCGCATTTCTTCTTCTCCTTTCCACGACATCTTTCGCACTGGCAGCCTCCGTTACCAACAAGGACGGGGCCCCGGTTGTGCTGACCGTCACCGAGGGCGGCAACCGCGTCGAAGTCGTCGTCGACGCCGGCGCTTCCGAACGGTTCTGTCCTTCCGGTTGCTTCATGACGACGCCCGATGGCGACCGTATCGGGCTTTCCGGCGACGAGACGATCGAGATCGTCAAGGGTTCCGCCGTCATCAAATGACGGCGGCTTGCGCCCGGCCACCATCGATTTTTATGAATTTTTGAGCCTCGTGGCTTTTGACGCTTGTCTATTTGCGCATCGTCGCGGCAAGCTTTTCCCATGTCGTAAACAGGCCTCTCATGACGCAGGCCTCACTGCATAGTTCGCGAAGATGGTTCGTCCGGCTCGAGAAGCCGGATATTGGGAGTTCATCCGGTATGGGCTGCCGGATATCAGGTAGAAGAGGGTATTTTCTCCATGAAGTCACATGCGCGGGCAGTGGTCATCGGCGGCGGCGTCGTCGGCGTTTCGACGCTCTATCACCTTGCGAAGAAGGGATGGGGCGACAGCGTGCTCATCGAGCGCAAGGAGCTGACATCAGGCTCGACCTGGCATGCAGCCGGCCTGCTGCCGCTCTTCAACATGAGCTACTCGGTCGGCCAGATCCACAAATATTCCGTGCGCTTCTATCAGGAACTGCAAGAGGAAACCGGCATGAATGTCGGTTTCAGCAAGGTTTCCAACATTCGGCTCGCTCGCACCAGGGATCGCTGGGACGAATTCATGTACTATGCCGGCATTGCCGAGACGATCGGCGTGAAGGTCAATATCCTCACACCTGAGCAGGTGAAGGAGATCTGGCCGCTCTGTGAGACCGACGGGCTGCTCGGCGCCATCCAGCATCCCGATGACGGCTATATCCAGCCGGCGGACCTGACACAGGCGCTTGCCAAGGGCGCGCGCGACCGTGGTGCCACGATCTACCGCAACACGACGGTCACCGCCATCGAGCAGCAGGCTGACGGCCTCTGGAAGGTGACGACCGACAAGGGTGAGATCACCGCCGAACACATCATCTCCTGCACCGGCAACTTCGCCCGCAAGACCGGCGATATGGTCGGCATCAACATTCCCGTCATCCCGGTCGAGCACCAGTATATCGTCACCGAGCCGCATCCCGATATTCTGGCCCGCAAGGCAAAGGGCCTGCCGGAAATGGGCGTGCTGCGTGAGGCCGACAGCGCCTGGTACATGCGCGAGGAAAATGGTGGGCTGCTGCTCGGCCCTTACGAGCAGGGCGCACCGGTCTGTTATGTCAACGGTCCCTCCGATGACAGCGAATATGAGCTCTTCCAGGAAGAACTCGAGCGCCTGATGCCGCATATCGAAACCGCGATCGCCCGCGTGCCGGCCTTTGGCGAAGTCGGCATCAAGAAGGTCTATAACGGCGCCATCGCCTATACGCCTGACGGCAACCCTATCGTCGGCCCGGCGCCGGGCCTCAAGAACTTCTGGTTGAACGAAGGCCATTCCTTCGGCATCACCGCGGCCGGCGGCGCCGGCTGGCAGCTTGCCGAATGGATCGTCGATGGCGAGCCGACCGTCGACATGATGGGTGTCGATCCGCGCCGCTTCGGCCCCTATGCGAAGGAGGGCTACCTCATCGCCAAGAACGAGGAGGCCTATGCCAACGTCTTCACCATGCACTATCCGGACGAGGAGCGCGCCGCCGCCCGTCCGCTGAAGACGACGCCGGTCTACGATCGCCTGAAGGCGCTCGGCGCCGTGTTCGGTTCCGTCTATGGCTGGGAGCGCGCCAACTGGTTTGCGCCCGAGGGCTACGACCTGCCGAAGGACCAGATCGGCGTTGGCGCCGACGTTCTGACCAACCACAATCATTCCGACCCGACCGAAGACGGCCGCATTCTGGAAAAGTGGTCCTTCCGCCGCTCGAACTATTTCGAGCATGTCGGCAACGAAGTCATGAACGTCAACAAGAATGTCGGCGTGCTCGACATGTCGGCTTTCGCCAAGGCGCTGGTCACCGGTCCCGGCGCGCGCGCATGGCTGGAATCGATCTTCGCCAATGCGATCCCGAAGAAGCGCGGCCGCATCGCGCTCTGCCACATGCTGACCAAGGAAGGCGGCGTGCGCGCAGAATTCACCGTTTATGAAAGCGCGCCCGGCACTTTCTATCTCGTCTCGGCGGGCGCCTATGAGGCGCATGACCACGACTATATGCGCAAGCTCCTGCCGGCAGACGGCAGCGTCAAGTTCACGCCGATCACCCAAGGCTGGGGCGTGCTCGTTCTTGCCGGGCCGAAGTCGCGCGATGTGCTGAAGAAGCTGACGCGCACGAGCCTCGACAACAAGGATTTCCCTTGGCTTTCGGGCAAGGAGATCTCGGTCGGTGCGGCGAGCGCCCATGCGCTGCGCGTCAACTTCGTCGGCGAACTCGGCTGGGAGCTGCATCATCCGATCGAGATGCAGAACTACATCTTCGACAAGCTGATGGAAGCCGGCGCCGAATTCGGCATCAAGCCCTTCGGCATCCGCGCCATGCTTTCCATGTCGGTCGAAAAATCCTATCGACTGATCCCGCGCGAAATGTCGATCGAGTACAATGCCTATGAATCCGGCCTCGACCGCTTCATCAAGCCGGAGAAGGAATTCCTCGGCCGCGAGGGCCTGCTCTCCTACAAGGAAAAGGGCCTGAAGTGGAATTTCGCGACGCTGGTCGTCGAGACCGGCAACGACGTCGATGCGCGCGGCTCGGAGGCGATCTACAACGAGGCGGGCGAGCTCGTCGGGCGCGCCACCAATGGTACGTTCGGCTTCCGCATCAACCGCTCGCTCGCGCTTGCCATGCTGCGGCCCGATTATGCCAAGGAAGGCACGAAGCTGAAGATCAAGATCCTCGGCACCACCTACAACGCCACCGTCGTCGGCGAGAGCCCGTTCGATACGGAGAACGCGGCACTTCGCGCCTGACCGCCTTGTGACCTGTTCTAGTTTCTTAAGCATATGAAGAAGAAAAAGGCGGCCGCACCATCGGCCGCCTTTTTCATCGCTGGCCATGGCAAGCCGATTAATAATTATTCAAATGAATTCACGTAACCGTTTCGTTCGGGGACACAATTTCCACTTTAAAGGTTTGCCATGGCGTTTCTAGGTATTTCGGGAATGCAATATTCCGGAGAAATGTTTGCCGGCGCGCGTATTATCCTCGCTGAAGATTCCAACGTCTTCACCTCGATGATCGGAAAGCGCCTGAAGGAGCTCTTCGACATCGACGTCGAGATCTGCCGCAGCTTCGAAGAGCTGCAGCTTTCCTATGACAAGTCTTCAGACCCGATCACGCTGGCGATTTCCAACATCAACCTGCCGGGCGCCGAAAACGGCGAGGCGCTGGAATATCTGGTCGACCTGTCGATCCCGACGATCGTCTTTACCGGTACTTTCCAGGAAGGCATGCGCGACAAGCTGCTCGCCAAGGATATCGTCGACTATATCCTCAAGGACAATATCTTTGCCGTCGATCTCCTGGCGGAGTCGATCTGCCGGTTCTTGACCAACCATCGCCATCACGTGCTGATCGTCGATGACAGCGCCACGGCCCGCGCGCTGCTGTCCAGCCGCCTGAAGCGCTATAATTTCCGCGTCAGCACCGCCGAGAGCGGCGCCAAGGCGCTTGAGATCCTCAAGGCCAACCGCGATATCGGCCTGATGGTCACCGACTACAACATGCCCGATATTGACGGCTTCGAGCTGACGCGCCGCATCCGCGCCACGATCGGCTCGCACGAGCTGCGCATCATCGGCGTTTCCTCCTCATCGAACCGGCTGCTTTCGGCGCGGTTCCTGAAGGCCGGCGGCAATGATTTCATGCTGCGCCCGTTCATCGACGAGGAATTCTACTGCCGCGTCAACCAGAACCTGGATACGCTTCTGCAGATCCAGTCGATGCGCAGGGAACGCGCTGTTGCCTGACCCGGCCGCGAAGATCAGCGACAGAGAAGCGGCCCGATGATCGGTCTTCATCGGGGTGGCGCAAAGGCGGCGCATATTCTTGCAATCACAGGTATTGCGACCGCCATTTGTCCCCTTCACGGAGGAGGGGCTCTCGGTTATCGTCCAGCGCGTTATGAGAGAGGGCGAGTCGAGCCCTCCGGGCGCGTCGGGGGATAGGCAGCTGTGGCATTCCAGGGGGAGTTTCAGCGAGATGGTTCGGGTCCTCGGTTCGGAGGAGTTCGTGTACTACTGGTTGAAGATTCCCGGATGTTTTCGGCCGTGCTCCGCCATCGCTTCCAGACCGAGCTCAATCTCAATGTCAAATGCTGTTCCTCGCTGAAGGCGCTGCGCGAGGAGCTCTCCCAGGAAGGCCATGACTACGGCATGGCCGTGGTTGACCTGAACCTGCCTGACGCGCCTTATGGCGAGGCGCTCGACTGCATGATCGAGCACAATATTCCGGCCATCGTTTTCACGGCGACTTTCGATCTCAATACGCGTGCCCGCATCCTGGAACGCAATGTCATCGACTATGTGCTGAAGGATAACGAGTTCGCGCTCGACAATCTGGTCGCGACGGTGCGCCGGGCGATCATGAACCGCAAGACGCGCGTGCTCGTCGTCGATGACGTGCCATCGGCGCGCCAGGTGCTGGTCGATCTGCTGAGGGCGCAGCAATATATGGTGGTGGAGGCCAGTTCCGGCCTCGAGGCGCTCGCGGCACTCGAAGCCTTCGGCGACATCGAACTCGTCGTGACAGACCATCATATGCCAGATATGAGCGGCTATGAGCTGACGCGGCGCATCCGCCACCGGTTCGGCTCGGACAAGATGCGCGTCATCGGCGTTTCCTCGTCGAACGACCGCATGCTGTCGGCAAGTTTCCTGAAGGCGGGCGCCAGCGATTTCGTCTACCGGCCCTTCGTCGTCGAAGAGCTGCAGTGCCGCATCGCCAACAATGTCGAGACGCTGACGCAGATGAAGCAGCTGCGCGCGGCGGCCGCCTGCGATTACCTGACCGGCCTCTATAACCGGCGCTACTTCTACGACAATGGCCCGAAGCTGGTGAACGAATGCCTGCGCCTGAAAATGTCGAGCGCGGTTGCCATTCTCGATATCGACCATTTCAAACGTCTCAACGACACCTATGGCCACGAGATCGGCGACAAGGTGCTGAAGGCCGTCGCAGACAGGCTACAGACGATCTTCGAAGGCAGTGACAATCTTCTCTCGCGTCTCGGCGGCGAGGAATTCGCGATCCTCTTCCCGCAGATGGATTCGCTTGCGGCCACCAAGCTCTGCGACGAGATCCGCTCGGATATTTCCCGTCTGAAGGTGACGGCGGACGATGAGGAACTGTCGGTGACAGTCTCGATCGGCGTGGCCGAAATCGCCGGCTACGAGACCTTCGAAAACTATCTGAACGCGGCAGACCAGTTTCTTTACATGGCCAAGCACAAGGGGCGTAACCTTGTCTATTCCGATGCCAAGATGACGGAAGAGGCGGCGCAGTAAGGGCGCAATTCGCGTGCGCCGTCCTCCTCGGGACAGGCGCGACCATGACGGTGGCAGTGCTGCCGCAAATCAAAAAAGGCGGCCACCGAGCCGCCTTTCATATTCCATCATACTGCAGTCACTGCATTAAGCTGCGACTGCCTGCTGGCGGGCCGTTGCCATGGTCATCTTGCGGTCGGCGCGCTCCTGCTGCGGGGAGCGCTGGTAGAGTTCGCGATAACACTTGGAAAAGTGCGAGGCGGAGACGAAGCCGCAGGCGACGGCGACTTCGACGACCGGCATGGAGGACTGCACCAGCAGGTGGCGGGCGCGGTCGAGACGGATTTCCAGATAGTAGCGGGCAGGGGACCGGCCCATTTCCTGGCGGAAGAGGCGCTCGATCTGGCGGCGCGACAGGCCGGCGCCCTCGGCGATTTCGAGCAGAGACAGGGGCTCGGCGAGATTGCCTTCCATCAGTTCGATGATCGACAGCACCTTGGCATTCTGGACGCCCAGGCGGGCGCGCAGCGGCAGTCGCTGACGATCATGCGGGTTGCGCACGCGATCGGTCAGGTGCTGTTCGCAGATGCGGTTGACGAGGCTTTCGCCGAAATCCTCGCCGACGAGGTTCAGCATCATGTCGAGCGAGGCCGTGCCGCCGGCACAGGTATAGAGATTGTTGTCGACCTCGTAGAGGTCGGCATAGACCTCGGCCTGCGGAAACGCCTCGGAGAACCCCGGAAGGTTTTCCCAGTGGATCGCGCAGCGCTTGCCATTCAGGAGACCCGCCTGGGCAAGCACATGCGCGCCCGTACAGAGCGAACCGACGGCAACGCCGCGATTGTAGGATTCGCGCAGCCAGGCATTGACGGATTTATTGTTGAAGGTCTCGACATCGATGCCGGAACAGACGAGCACCATGCCCGGCCGGTTTTCCCCGCCGAGATGGCGGCGCTCTTCGGCGAGCGAGGAATTGGCCTCCACGCCGATGCCGCAGGAGGAATAGACCTTTTCGCCGTCGACGGAAGTCAGGCGCCACGTATAGGCCTGATAGCCGAGCATGCGGTTTGCGATGCGCAGTGTATCCACCGCCGCCGAAAAGGGCAGCATGGTGAATTGAGGGACCATGAAGAAGACTACGGAACGTTTCTTGAGCTGCATCTTGTTCATTGGAAAATCCATGCTCGAGGGCGACTGCATATTGGTCGCGTGGAATGCGTCGCTCCGATGTTCTAAAAGCGACACTGGCATGGAAAAATGCGGCTAGGAAGAGCAAATCTGCGACATGACAGGAGATTTGCGGCGCGAGCGAAGCAAAAAGTGTCGCTGCGGCGGGGTGGTCTTATGAAATTCACCGGGGAAAGGCAGGCGACGGACATGAAAAAGGCGGTGCTGCTTGGGACAGGCACCGCCTCTAGCTTGGGAGGTATGTCGCATTCATTGCATGATCTTGCATTCACGAGCCCTGTCGTTAGTGAGCTCGGTTCTTGCCAGTCTCATCGGCGCTCGGCCAGCCGATATCCTTGCGGATGTCTAGGGGCATGGATTCGATCTGACGTTCCGTCTGCCAGCGGCGCCATGCGCGCACGAGCTTTTCAGCATAGGAACCGAACGAAGAATGTGTGCGGTAGGATGACAGGCTCTTGCCGCCATCTCTGTAAGTGATCGAGGACATTGCCGTTTCCTTTCCTTGCGAGACACGGGATCGCCGTATCCTTGAGATGAAATATGCGCTTGCGGTACTCATCATTCAAACGAATAGATTTTATAAGTACCATAAGCGATTTTGAACTATCGCTGCTGCTCGTCCAGGGCGGGCAGGGCGCAGATATCGGCCGCGAGATGCGGCGGATAATGCTTCAATTCCTGCCTGATCCGTTCGCGTGCCGCCACCCGAAACATGCGGGCTCGAAACGCGAAGAAAGCCTGGAGAATGTTGAAGCCTGCCAGTTGCGACATGATCGGCCTCCTTTTCTTCAGCCTCATCGTCACAACTAAAATATAGGTACTCGGGCTGGTTCAAACAAATGAAATGAACTGGCCTTAAGGTTCAGCGAAATTGAAAGATCATAGGGGCGCGCCATAGGCTGGCTTCAGCCCCGGCCGACGCCTTCTCGGTCGACATGTCGACGGATGGGATGAGCTATGCGGCGGCCGTCAGATGACCATCTGCTCGCCAAGCTCCACCACGCGGTTGCTGGGGAGCTGGAAATAGTCCGAGGGGTCGATCGCAAAGCCGGCCATGGCGATGAAGAGCCGGTCCTGCCAGGCCGGCAGGCCGGTGTTCGGATCACCGACGAGCTTGCGTCTTCCGACATAGAACGAAGTCGACATGATCTCGAAATCGAAGCCGGCCTTGCGGCAGAGCGGCAAGGCCCTGGAAACGTCCTGGTCTTCCATGAAGCCGAAGAGGAGCTGGATCTTGATGAAGCGGTCCGAGAGCCTCTCGATCGTTACCCGCTCCGCCTCCGGCACATAGGGGCGGGGAGCGGTCTTGATGTTGAGGATCGCGTTGCGGGCGTGCAGGACGCGATTGTGCTTCAGATTGTGCAGCAGCACGCCCGGAGCCATGTCGGTGAGGCTTGTCAGGAAGATCGCGGTTCCCGGCACCTGGACGGGAGAGTGGTCCGACTTGCGTTCGATCGAGGCGATGAACGGCACCAAGGGGATCTCGTTCCTTGCCGCCTTCTCGCGAACGAGCATGGTGCCCTTCTTCCAGGTCCACATCATGATCATCAGCGCACCGGCGATCAGCACCGGAACATAGCCGCCGTCGTGGATCTTCAGGAGGTTGGCGCCCAGGAAGACGCTTTCGAGCAGGAAGAGCGGCAGCAGAACGGCAGCGGCAGCGAGCACCGTCCACCCCCAGACGACACGGAGAAACTGGAAGGAGAGGATCGTCGTGACGACCATCGCGCCGGTGACGGAAATTCCGTAGGCCGTGGCTAGTGCCTCGGAGGAGCCGAAGGCGAAGATCAGGGCAAGGACACCGAGCAGGAGCGCGATATTGACGGCCGGCACATAGATCTGGCCCGTATTGGAAGCCGAGGTAAAGCAGATCTCAAGCCTGGGCAGGAAGCCGAGATGGATTGCTTGGCGTGCCAGCGAAAAGGCGCCGGTGATCACTGCCTGGCTGGCGATGATGGTGGCAGCGGTCGCAAGAATGACCACGGGAAGCAGCGCCCATTCCGGAAACATCAGGAAGAACGGATCGGAGACGGCTTGAGGATTGGCCAGGACGAGCCCGCCCTGGCCGAGATAGTTCAGCGCAAGCGACGGGAAGACCACGGCAAACCAGGCAGCCTGGATCGGTTTCCTGCCGAAATGGCCGAGGTCGGCATAGAGCGCTTCGGCTCCCGTCACTGTCAGGAAGACGGCGCCGAGGACAATGAGGCCGACGAGACCGGCATGAGTGATGAAGTCGAAGGCATAGAGCGGATTGAGCGCTGCGAAGATCGCGGGATCGTCAGCGAGATGGATGAGGCCGCCGAGCCCCATGACGACGAACCAGAGCAGCGTTATCGGGCCGAAGAGTTTCGAGACGGAGGCGGTGCCGACCGATTGCACCAGGAAAAGCAGCAGCATGATCGCGATGGCGACCGGCAGGATGTAGGGTGTGAAGACCGGGGTCACGAGCTTCAATCCCTCGAGCGCCGAGAGGACCGACAGCGCAGGCGTAATCATGGCGTCGCCGATGAAGAGTGCTGCGCCGATGATGCCGGCGAAGAAGAAGATCGTCGCATGCCGGCTGGTCTTCTTCATCAGCAGCGCGAGCAGCGACAGGGTTCCGCCTTCGCCCTCGTTATCGGCCCGCAGGAGAAACAGCACGTATTTGAAGGTGACGATGATCGTCAGCGTCCAGATCATCAGCGAGATCAGGCCGATGACCTCGTTCGGGGTCACGCCGTCATGTGCGAAGGGCCGGAGCGCTTCACGGAAAGCGTAGAGCGGGCTCGTGCCGATATCGCCATAGACCACCCCGACAGCTCCGAGCAGAAGCGCGGCAAACTTCTGCTGGCCGTGCTGAGGCCGGTCTGCTTCGTGCGTCGTCGTGGCGGACATTGAGCTTCCCTTGATTTACAGGAATAGATATGGGGCGGCACGATGAGAAAGGCATGTCGAACGCGCGCCAAGCTGCGCGCGAATGCATCATGCAGATTGCGTCCGGACTGGCGACGCGCGGGTCATATCTCCGCCCGTGCCTCATCCTTTGCAAGCGCGCTGACGAGAACCTTGTCGACGCGCCTTCCATCGAGGTCGATGACCTCGAATTTCCAGTCGTTCTTGACGAAGGTCTCCCCGAGTTCGGGAAGATGCTTCAGTTCTTCCAGAACGAGACCGGCGACGGTCTGATATTCGACGTCTTCGTCAAGCGGGAAGTTCATGAATTCCGAGAATTCGTCGATCGGCGTCCATCCGGACACGAGGTAGGAGCCGTCATCGCGCCGCTTGATCGCCGGCTCTTCGCCGGAGGCCGCATCGCCGAAGACGCCCATGATCGATTCCAGGATGTCGCCCGAGGTGATCACACCCTCGAAGTGGCCATATTCGTCAAAAACCAGCACCATATGCTGCGACGACCTCCTGATCGCCTCGATCACCGAGGAGGCGGGAGCGAGGTCCGAGATGATCGGAACGTCGCGCACCAGCGTCATGATGTCGACCGACCTGCTGGCGGCGAGCGCGTCGTAATAATCCTTGACGGCGAGAACGCCGATAACCTCGTCGGAACTGCCCTTGCGGGCCGGCAGTCGCGTGCGCGACGTCGACTGGATGGTCTTGCGGATTTCCTCGGCGGAATCTTCGATATCGATCAGCTCGACGTCGCGACGCGGCGTCATCAGCGCGCGGGCCTGCCGGTCGGCAAGGCGCATGACGCCGGTGATCATGGCGGATTCGCCGATCTCGATCACGCCGGCGCTCTGTGCTTCGGCGAGAACGGTCTTGATCTCCTCGTCGGTGACGCCATCGGCGTTTTTTCCGGACTGGCCGAGCAGGGCGAGAACGAGCTTGCCCGAGCCGTCGAGCAGCCAGACGAGCGGGAGAGCCGCCTTCGACAGGTAGGTCATCGTCGGCGCGACCCTGGCGGCCACGGCTTCCGGCGCACGAAGGGCCATCTGCTTGGGCACCAGCTCGCCGATGATGAGGGAAAGATAGGTGATCGCCACGACGACGGTACCGACGCCGAGCCCGTCCGCCCAGGCATCGGGAAGGCCCTGCGCCAGGAGCCAGGTGGAGAATCGTGCGCCGAGTGTCGCGCCCGAGAAGGCGCCCGACAGCACGCCGACGAGGGTGATGCCGATCTGGACCGTCGACAGGAAACGCCCGGGATTTTCAGCCAGGCGCAGAGCCAGTCGTGCTCCTCTGCTTCCCTGGTCCGCCAGGACCTTGAGGCGTGCCGGGCGGGCGGAGACGATTGCGAGCTCCGACATTGCAAGGAGGCCATTGAGAATGGTGAGAAGAATGACGATGGCTATTTCGGTATACAAACTTTGGCCTGTTTTGATGATAACGATCCGTCGAAACTATGCGATCTCGCATCGCTTTGCGAGAGTTCCGAGCGAAGATCATGGGCACTTGGCAAGATAATTATGGCGGACTTCTCGCTTCCGGCGCCGCCTCGGAAACGCAGGATGGCATCTGCCTGAAACCGAGCGTCGTATAATCGGCGGCTCATAAACCCCCTCTTAAGGATCTGTTGACCATAATGAAGGCTTAACGCCGCCCGCGTGTGCGGTGCCTGTGATGTTTTCGTGTCTCGCACCAAGGACGAAGCCTGTGTCCCTTCATCAAGCCATCGCCGCCATTCCGACGACCGCCTGTGCGTGGTTTCTGTCTGTCGTCGCCCATCGGTTGGCGGTCGTGGCGGCCTTTGTCTTTGCCGTCATAGCCGGAGCGGGCGAGGCAGCGGCCGAGGACAGGGCACTGAAACTGTACTTCACGCATACGGGCGAGCGGGCGACTATCGTCTTCAAGCGCAACGGCAAGTACGACCAGCGCGGCCTCAACCAGATCAACCGCTTCCTGCGTGACTGGCGGCGCAACGAGCCGGCCAAAATGGACCCGCGGCTGCTCGATCTCGTCTGGGAAGTCTATCGCAAGAGCGGGGCAAAGGAGACGATCCACGTCGTCTCCGCCTACCGCTCGCCGGCGACCAACAACATGCTGCGCAACCGTTCGCGCAATACAGGTGTCGCCAAGCGCAGCCAGCACATGCTCGGCAAGGCGATGGATTTCTATATTCCCGGCGTCAAGCTTGCGACGCTGCGCGGGCTCGCCATGCAGATGCAGGTCGGCGGGGTCGGCTATTACCCGACCTCGGGTTCGCCCTTCGTGCATCTCGATGTCGGCAATGTGCGCGCCTGGCCGCGCATGTCGCGCCAGGAGCTGGCGCGGCTCTTCCCGGACGGGCGCACGATCCACCTGCCGGCGGACGGCCGTCCGCTGCCGGGCTATCAGGTAGCCCTTGCCGAGCGCAAGAAGGGCATCCGCTCCGCGCCGATCGAAATCGCGGCGAGCGAGGATGAGGATGACGATGCGCCGGTAACGCCAAAGGCAGCGGCACCGGCCCTGCTGACGGCGCGCGCGACAGCACCTGTTAAGGCACCCGATCCCGTCGTGACCGGAAGCCTTGTCACCGCCATGCTGCCGACGCCGCAAAAGCGGGCCGATATCGGACTTGCGCCGCAGCTTGCCAAACCCGAGGACCGGGCGGTTGCCGACCGCGGATTTGCCGATCTCGCCTCGCTCACCGTTCCGCTGCCGATGCTGCGCCCGGTCGAGGTCGAGGCCGTCGAGAGCGAGACGCCGGTGTCCGTGTCTGCGCCGCCTGCGGCCACGCTTGCGCCGGTGTTTGCATCCGTCCAGCCGGCTACGGCCGACTTCACGCGCTTCGTCGTTGGCCGCAAGCCCGCCAACACGTCTGTCGTCGCCGACCGGTTGACCCATCCCGCACCGACGGCGGAGCAGATCGCGGTATTGCCGGTCTCCGCGTCTGAGCATGTTTCGGGCGGCGTCGGAGAAATGTCCGCGCGAGCGCTGATTGCCTGGGCGGTGCGGTCTCCGGAAACCTCGGTTGAACTCACCGCTCCTTCCATGATTGGCAATACCTATCCGAAGGGCGAGGGCAGGACGGTTGCTTCGGGTGCTGCTGGGGCCAGCTTCAAGACCAGCCGTTTCGGCACCGAGGGCTGAACTCTGATCGGCTCATCGCGATCACCCTCAAAATAGGGAGCAGATTGACTTTCAATCAAATAGAATGATACACCTTGGTCATTCAGAAAAATTGAAAGATGTGACGATGACTATCCCATTTCGCCGTCCCATTCCTCTGCTCGATAATGACGTGTTGCGCACGTTCGTCGCCATCGCAGAGACCGGTAATTTTTCGACAGCGGCCGAAACCGTGTTTCGCACGCCATCGGCTGTTTCCATGCAGATCAAGAAGCTCGAAGAGCAACTCGGCGTCACGCTGTTTCGCCGCGATGCGCGCTCGGTGACGCTGACGCAGCATGGTGAAATGCTGCTGTCCTACGCGCGCAATATCCTGGCGCTCTCCAACGAGGCGGTATCGCGCTTCATCATGCCCGAGCTTAGCGGCGTGGTGCGGCTCGGCGCGCCCGAGGATATCGGCGAGCGCTTGCTGCCGCAGATCCTGAAGAGCTTTGCGCAGATCTATCCTGGCATCATGGTCGACGTGACGATCGACATGAGCATCTGCCTGAAAAAGCGGATGGAGGAGCAGCGCCTCGATCTCGCGCTCATCAACTGCGCAACGCGGCCGTTCCCGACCAATGGCGAGGTTGTCTACCGCGAGCGCCTCGTCTGGGCTGGCGCCAAATGCGGTTCGGCGCATCGGCGCGATCCGCTGCCGATCTCGATCTGGGAAGACGGCTGCATCTGGCGGCAGGAGGCGATCACCCAGCTCGAGCGTAACAAGCGGCCCTATCGCGTCGCTTATCTCAGTGCGCACACGATGGCGCAGCGCGCCGCCGTGGTTTCCGATCTCGCCGTCGCGCCGCTGCCGCTCTCCTATGTCAGTGAGGACATGGCGATCCTCGGTATCCAGGAAGGCTTGCCCGAACTCGGCTCTTTCGACATCCAGCTCCTGACCGCATCACAGACGACAGGGCCGATCGAGACGGTGGCCGACAGTATCCGCGCATCCTTCGCCGAAAAGTCCAAGGCGGCGGCAGCCTGATTATCCGGGAGAGCCGGAAACGGACGCACTGCGACCCTGGGTAGGGAACGATGAGCGCCGGCGAACGCGGGATTAGTAACCTGTTGGAGGGGGAGGTCAGGCCATGGATCAGCAAATCCGGCTTTTTGGCGCTGTCGCAGTCCGGCCGGCCGTGCTTGCCGTCATCCCCCGCTTCGAGACGATTACGGGATACAAGGTCGCGGCCAGGTGGGAGCTCAATCCCGCCGTCAGGACGCAGATCGAAGCCGGTGAGCCTTTTGATCTCGTCATTACCAATCCGAACCTTATCGAGGAACTCGTCTCCCTTGGAAAGATCAGGGCAGGAAGCCAGGTCACGTTCGGCCGGATAGCAATGGGCGTGGCGGCGAGGGAAGGCAGCCGGGCCCTCGATATCGGCTCCGTCGAAGCTTTCAAACAGACCCTGAAGGGCGCGCGATCAATCGCCTATGCCAGTGACGGAACCAGTGGCGGCTACTTCCAGGGTTTGCTGGAGCGCCTGGGAATAGCTGATGAGGTGAAGCCGAAGCTGGTGCCGGTATCGGGAGGACAGACGGCGGCGGCCGTCGGCCGTGGAGAGGCCGATCTGGGTGTCGTTCCCGTGACGTCCATCCTTGCCGCTGCTCCCGAGGCCATGCTGGTCGGCAGGTTTCCGGCAGAACTGCAAAGTTACATCGATTTCGCCATTGGCGTCAGCGCCGATTCAACAGATGCGGAGGCTGCGAGCCAGCTATCGGCGTTCCTGGTATCGGCAGACATTGACGAGACCCTGGCGGCAAGGGGCATCGAGCGCAGCTGAGATGCAGCTTGAGGAGCGGCGATATCGAGGATGTCGGCCTTGTCTGGAGAAAGGCTCTTAGCCGGTGAACTTTTCGCTCACGAATGCGTTATCCCGCCCGGACGGCATCGGCCGTTCGGGGTTGAATTCACAAAGGGATTTCGCAAATGACGACCACGGGTAAAATCGCATCCGCCTTGATGATCCTTCTCGCGCTCTCTTCCTGCGCCAACACGATCCGTGGCGTGGGCAGGGATACGGCCAATGCCGTCAATGCCACGCAGGATGCCGGCCGCAGTGTCGATCGCGCAGCTAAGAGATAGTTATTTTCAGATTTTTGAAGTCGGATAGGCTTTTTCGAGACCACCGGATCGGGTCAGCCCGGTCCGGAATGCGGCATAGGCCGGGTGCTGGCTCGAGCGCGCCGCTTCCATGAGCCTGATCTGCAGCCGATCGGGTGCAGCTTCGCCGATCCACTTACCGAGGGCTTCGAGCTTCAGCGAGTTTAGAAGACGCGAGGACGAGGCGACATCGAGATGCCGATGCAGGCCCTCGAGCAGGTTGTCGTCCTGCTGCGGATTTTCCATCAGCAGCGACAGGTAGGATTTGTCGGTTTCCGAGAGCGCCGCAAGTTTTTCCGCGACGGTATCGCGATCGGGGAAGGGCACCGTGCCAGTCATAACGAATCGTCCAATCCTTGTTGCCAGGAATGTTTATAGACTGGCCTTGACCTTCTCGGCTACATCGGCCGGAACCCAGCGGCTCCACAGTTCCTCATAATTCTCAAGGAAATAGAGGGCGGCATTCTCGTTGTCTTCGCCGTTCTCATCCTGCCAGGCCAGTACCTGGCTGATGGTTTCGTTGTCCCAGCTGCGGGCCTTCAGATAGTTCATGACGGGGCCGGCGCGATCGGCAAAAGCGCTGGTAATCAGCGTGAAAGCCTGGGACACGGGATAGGCGTTCAGCCTGGGATTGGCGCAGTGGGGCACTGAGGTACAGGCGTCCCATTCAGCCTGATCGTGAGGCACGCCGAAACCCAGCTGTTTCATGTCGTATTTGCCGAGAACCGATGTCGGCGACCAGTAATAACCGAGCCAGCCGACCTTGTTTTTGAAGGCACGGGCGATCGAATTGTCGAAATCGGCCGGGGTCGGGCTGTCGATCAGTGCAAAGCCGAGCTTATCGGCACCGAGCGCCTTGAAGAGATTGCTGGTCGAGATTTCGCAGGCCCAGGCTTCGGGGCAATTATAGATCGCGGCAAGCGAGGGATGGTAGGTGTCGGGAAAGAGTTCCGGGTGCTTCAGCGCATCCTGCACGGACAGGATGTCCGGATTTGCATCGGCGATGAATTTCGGAATGTACCAGCCTTCGACGGCCCCATCCGCCAGAATTTCGGCGCCCTTGACCAGTCGGCCGGCGCTGATGGCGGTATCGAGCTGCGGTTTGACCGCTTTCACCCAGAATTCCGAGGCGATATCGGGCGTGCCGCTGCTATCCATGGAAGCGAAGGTCGGCAGCGTGTCACCATCGACAATGGTGACGGAGCAGCCGTAGCCCTTTTCCAGGATGAACTTGTCGAAGCTCGCAGCGATTGCAGCAGAGCCCCATCTCATCTCGGCGATCGAGACCTTGCCGCAGTCGGCGGCTTGCGCAATTCCCGCGTAAAAACAGACGGCAAGAATGAATGACGTGAAAAATGTCTTCATGAAAGTTCCCCGGATCTTTATGTGATCGAACGCGCATGCGCCGGGTCATTAGCCGACAAATCTCTCCGCCGCTTCAGGGTGCCAATGCCCGGCCGGAATAGGATTTCGCCAGGCTTTCCCGTCTGCGGCGCCGTTCGTCTCGTTTTCCGGCGGCTCGTCGCTGGCCATTTCTATCGATGGCTCATTATGAGCAAACCTACGGATTTGCGGCAGGAAATCAACTCTCTTTTGCGCGTTGCAATCTTACTAAATAATTGAATCCGAAGAATTTATGCGGCCGAGCGCGAAAGCGAGAAGTTTGACGCCGATCAGCAGGCTTGCGGGGGCTGCAGATAGGGCTAAAATCGAAAAAGTTCAAAAAAAGTCAAAATTCCCTTCAAGAGCCGTCTTCAATAACCATCCGGTAAGGATGTGCCGTTATCTGTTGTGACGCGGCGGGGGACAACCGCTGCTTTTCCGGATCAGGTAGTGCGTCCCGGAAAAAGCGAGCTTCATTGCGTAATGATGATGGCGTCAGCGTTTTATGGCAAACCGCGTAGGGTCCATGGCCCGATCGCGGTTTTCGCATTTCTGGGCCTTTGTCGGCTTTTCAACCGTCTGTTGACCTGACGTCTGCCCGCATTGTAGGCCTGCCGGAAACGCTTCACGGGCAGGTGCCAATGACCAGAGCCATCATGCTGCAGGGAACCGGTTCCGATGTCGGCAAGACAGTGCTGGTGGCGGGGCTTTGCCGGCTGGCTGCCAATCGCGGTCTGAAGGTGCGACCGTTCAAGCCGCAAAATATGTCGAACAATGCCGCGGTTTCCGACGACGGCGGCGAGATCGGCCGGGCGCAATGGCTGCAGTCGCTCGCGGCGAGGGTACCGTCATCCGTGCATATGAACCCGGTGCTTCTGAAGCCGCAATCGGAAAACGGCAGCCAGATCATCGTGCAGGGCAGGGTATTCGGCCAGGCAAAGGGGCGCGACTACCAGCGGCTGAAGCCGCAGCTGCTTTCGTCGGTTCTGGAGAGTTTCGCCAAGGTGTCCGAGGGGGCTGACCTCGTGATCGTCGAGGGGGCGGGCTCACCGGCCGAAATCAACCTGAGGGCGGGCGATATCGCCAATATGGGCTTTGCGACACGGGCGAACGTCCCTGTCGTCCTCGTTGGAGATATCGATCGCGGCGGCGTCATCGCCTCGCTCGTCGGCACGCATGCGATCCTCAGCGAAGAGGATCGCGGCACGATTTCGGGTTACATCATCAACAAGTTCCGCGGCGATGTCTCGCTGTTCGACGACGGTATCCGGGCCATCGAAGGTTTCACCGGCTGGCCGTGCTTCGGCGTCGTGCCGTGGCTGCCGGGTGCCACACGCCTACCGGCAGAGGATTCGGTCGTGCTCGAACGGCTGGCGCGGGGCAGGCAGGGTGCGCTGAAGATTGCTGTGCCGGTGCTGCCGCGCATTGCCAATTTCGACGATCTCGATCCGCTGCGGACAGAGCCCGATGTCGAACTCGTCTTCATCAGGTCCGGTGAGCGGCTGCCCGACGATGCCGCGCTCGTCATCCTTCCTGGTTCGAAATCGACGATATCGGATCTCGCGGACCTGCGTGCGGCCGGCTGGGATCGCGATCTCCTGGCGCATGTCAGGCGCGGCGGCCGGGTGATCGGCATCTGCGGCGGCTACCAGATGCTTGGCCGCAAGGTGCATGACCCGCTCGGCATCGAAGGCGGGACGGCCGAGACGCAGGGGCTTTCGCTTCTCGATGTCGAGACCGAGATGGCGCCGGAAAAGACCGTGCGCAACAGCACCGCCCGCTCGACCGAATACGACGCGCCGCTTGCCGGCTACCAGATCCATCTCGGCATTACCCGCGGGCCGGATTGCGTCAGGTGCTCTGCTATCGTCGACGGCGCACCCGACGGAGCGCTTTCGCCAGACGGCCGCATCATGGGCACCTATCTGCACGGCCTCTTCAGCAGCGATGCCTACCGCGCCCGGCTGCTTCAAAGCTTTGGCCTGTCAGGCGAAGCGAGCAACTACCGCGAAAACGTCGACCGAGCGCTCGACGAGGTCGCAGGCGGCCTGGAACAGTATCTCGACCCGCGCTGGCTTGCCGGTCTGTTCGGCTAGACCGGATGTCGCTTGCCTGCCTCACGGCCCCGCAGAGTGGGCAGACGCAATCAGGGCATCGTTTGCTATTGCCAAATTAGTTGACTGAGTCCATTAATTGTTCCGATACACCCGGTCGAGAGCAATGAAAACCATGACCATACTGGATAGATTTTCCCTGACGGGCCAGGTGGCGCTCGTAACCGGCGGCGGCCGTGGCCTCGGATTCGAGATGGCGCGCGCACTTGCCGAGGCCGGCGCGCATGTCATCGTCACCGGGCGTACGGCGACGACGCTTGAAGATGCCGTAGGGACGATCCGCAGTAGCGGCGGCACGGCGCAGGCTGCCGCCTTCGACATCGTCGACCGGGAGGCGCAGCGTGCGCTGATGGCCGACATCGAGAAGATCCATGGCCGTCTCGATATTCTGATCAACAATGTCGGCGCCCGCGACAGGCGGCCGCTGGCCGAATTCGATGACGATGCCATTATCGAGCTGTTGCGCACCGATCTGGCGGCCGCGATGACGCTCTCGCGGGATGCCGCCGCGTTGATGAAGCGGCATAATCATGGCCGCCTGATCGCGGTCACCTCGAACAGCGGCCATGTCGTCATGCCCGGCGATTGCGTCTATCCGGCCGCCAAGCAGGGTCTGACCGGCCTGATGCGCGGCATGGCGGTTGAATTCGGCCCATACGGCATCACCAGCAACGCGATTGCACCCGGCTGGTTCGCCACCGAGACGAACGCGGCGATGGCTGCGAACGAGGAGTTGATGCCCTTCCTGCGCCAGCGCATCCCGGTCCAGCGCTGGGGCCGCCCGGATGAGATTGCTGGTGCAGCGCTGTTTCTTGCGAGCGGCGCCGCCTCCTTCGTCAATGGCCATGTGCTGACCGTGGACGGCGGCATGACTGTCAGGATGTAAGCGGAGACGGGCGTCTCCCGCCGCTCCTCAAAGGGCGGAGGTCCGCTCGGGAAGCGGTTCTTCCGGTGCTGTTGACGAGGTCCGGGCGAGGACATTGCCGATATCGGTGAGGAAGGTCAGCAGCAGATTGAACTCGGCCTCGCTGTATGTCTCCAGCAGTGCGGCCATCGCCTCGCCATGCTCCTCGTAGAGCGAGCTGGCGCGTGCCGAGGCCTCGGGACAGGCAACCAGGACAAGGCGGCGCTTGTCCGTCTCATCCCGTTGCCTGACGACGAAACCGGTGGCCTCCAGCTTGTCGATCAATCCGCTGACCGTTCCGACCTTCAACCCGACCTCGCGCGACAGGGCCGTCATCGACAGCGGACCGAGCTGCTCCAGCAGCCTGAAGCACTTGAATTCGGTGCCGGTCAGACCAACTTTCTCGGCCATCTTCTGATGGAACAGCACGAGCCTGGCTGAAAACAGCTGGACCGTCGGGATGTAGCGCGCGAGGCGGCCGGTTGACTTTTGCGGCAAAACGTTTAGATCTCCGAACTAATAATTGTTTCGATATTCTAAGGAACTGTCGGCGTCATGTCGATACTCTCGCATGGCTGCCCGGTCCTTGTCGGAGGCAGCGATCGATGAGCGCTTATTTCATTCTCGAAATCCATCCCGATATCGAAGATCAGACGATCGATGATTATCTCGCATGCATATCGCCCGACGTGACGTTCCATGGAGGCAATGTGCGATCCTGTGGCGGCGCGGTCCATCCGGTTCAGGGAGAACGGCAGATGAACAGGCTGATCATCATCGAATTCCGCACTGCATCGGTTGCCCGTGAATGGCATGACGAGGTGAAGCAGGCGATTGATGATGCCAGGTATCACTCTCTCCGTGCCTGCCCGGCGGTTGTCGTCGCCGGGCGCGATGGCTAGGAACCCCGGCTGGCGCGACGATTGCCGGATTTTGTGGTGGCGCGGTCCGGCCTTGCCGCCCATTCGCCGGATTTCCCGATCATAGAACGGTTTCAACCATCTGGAGATTCCGAAATTAACGATCATATTCAGTGGCTTATAGAGCAGGGAATCGCGAGCGACAATATTGGCGACCTCGTTGGAGGCCTGTGCGACCGGCTGGTCGCTGACGGGTTTCCGATCTGGCGGGCCAGTATCATGATGCCATCTCTTCATCCGATGTACCGCGGTATCTCCGCCAATTTCGTGCGAGGCGGGGTAACGACACTGGAAAACTCCGAGCATGGCGGCGTGGACGAGCGCAACTTCGAGAAAACGCCGACATTTCATCTGCTGAGCCGCGGTGAGAGAGCGGGGCGCTGGAATTTAGCCAAGGGAGAGGGTCTGGAGTACCCGCGGCTCAAGGAATTCGCCCTTGCCGGAGCGACCGATCACGTGGTCAGCATTTTCGAGTTTCCGAAGGAGGTCGCGTTGCGCGGCTTCAGCCTCGCGCTGACCAGCGACGCATCGGGTGGATTTTCCGACGAGCAACTGAGGACGGTCGCAGAGCTTATTCCGGCTCTGGGGCTCGCCTGCTACCGCATGGCCGCATCGAAAACCGCTGCCGATATTCTGGCCGTCTACACGGGCGCCAGGACAAGCGCACGCATCCTTGCGGGCGAGGCTCAGAGAGGCAAGGGCGGATCCATCAGTGCTGCGGTCCTGCTTGCAGATCTCAGGAATTTCACGGCATTGACCGACGTTTATGAGCCGGGCGAAATCGCCGGGTTTCTGGATGCGCATTTCGAGCTGATCGGCAGGCATGTCGAGGAAAATTCCGGGGAGATCCTCAAGTTCATGGGCGACAGCGTGCTGGCGATCTTTCCGACCGGCAGCGAAGAGGGGGATGATCCCGAAAAGGCTTGCCGCGCAGCACTCGCCTCGGCCCGGAACATGCTGAAGGCCAACGAGGCGCTGAACCTAGAGCGGGCAGACAGGGGTGGCCCCGACATCGGCGTCGACGTCGTCCTGCATCTCGGAGAAGTGTTTTACGGAAATATCGGCGCCCGCGGCAGGCTCGACTTCACCGTGATCGGCAGGGCCGTCAACGAGGCCTCGCGGATCGAGAAACTCTGCGGCGAACTTGGCCAGCCGCTTCTGATGTCGGAAAGCTTCGCGGCTGCCTGCGGTGTCGCCTGCGAACGCCTGGGATCGTTCGAGTTGCGCGGCGTTTCGAGGAAGGCCGACGTGTTCAAGCTTGCGGATCCGATTGTGGTAAAGGCTCGAAAATCGGCGGCAAAAACCTCAGATCTCGCCTGACACCTCGCGGCGCCGGCGGTCGAGTTCTTCGCTGTAGCGGCGCAGCGTGTGGCTTTCGCTGAGCTGGCCGATCACCTTGCGCTCGATGAGGTTGTTGACGACTGCGAGCGCTTCGCTTTCCGTCTTGTCGAAGATCGCGGCCGCCTGTTTGGCATTCATCTGCGGCTGCAGGAAATCGTTTTTGTAGCGGATGAAATCGCCGAGATTCTGGGCTTCGTCCTGCGCGCTGGTGGGGTTTGCGTAGATTTCCGGCACGAGCACGAGGCCGGCATATTTGTCGCCCTCATCGACGAGGATGACACGCTGCGTCGAGCCGATGGGGAAGGCCTCCTTGAACGCGTCCAGCGTTATCCCGAGTTTTGCGGTCTTCACGTCCGAACGCATCAGCTTGTCGACGGTGAGATTGCGGATCCAGCCGACATCATGGGCGCTGCGGATGCTTTCGCCGCGCAAGTGAAAGCGCCATGTGGCGAAGGAGTAGCCGAAGGTCGTGCGCACGACGAGCGAGGAGGTGATGACGGCTGCGAGCACCAGTGCGGTGATCGGAAAGTCGCCGGTGATCTCCAGCGCCAGGAAGGTCATGGTCAGCGGCCCGCCGATGACGGCGACGGCGAGCGAGCTCATGCCGACCACGGCATAGATCACGGGCGTCAGCGTCGCATCGGCGAAATAGGGGGCGGAATAGGCAAAGAGCTTGCCGAGCAGCGCGCCCATGAAAAGCGAGGCGAAGAACAGGCCGCCCCTGAAGCCGGAGCCGATGGAGACGGCGGATGCCACCGACTTCAGAAGGAAGAGACCGATCAGCGCGGGGATCGTGATCTCGTGGGAGAGGTTCAGATGCAGCGCGCCGTGGCCAGCGGCCAGCACCTGTGGCGATACCAGCGCCAGCAGGCCGACGACGATGCCGCCGAGCGCCGGGCGGAAGGGCAGTGCGATGGCGCTCTTGCGCGCCAATTCCTCTACGAAGGAGACGCCCTGCATGATGAGGATGCCGACGCCGGCGCAGAAGGCGCCGAGCGCAATGGCCGGCACGTAGTCGGCCGGCTGGACAGCGCCGAAACTGCCGACATCGATGATGAAATCGCTGCCGGCAAGAAGGCGCGCAACAAGAGTTGCGACAAGTGCTGAGACCACGACAGGCGTCAGCGACATAATGGTGTAGGTGCCGATGATCAGCTCGAAGGCGTAGAAGGCGCCGGTCAGCGGTGCATTGAAGGCGGCGGCGATGGCACCGGCTGCGCCGCAGCCGACGAGCACACGCAGGTCCGCGCGGCGCAGCTGCAGCTTCAGGCCGAATTTCGAGGCGATGCCGGCCGCAAGCTGCGTATAACCGGCTTCCAGGCCGACGGATGCGCCGAAGCCATTGGAAACGAGGTTCTGGATCGCGACAAGGATGCTGTCCGTCAGCGACAGGCGGCCGCCATGCAGCGCATTGGCCTCGATCGGGTCGACCATCGGCTTTTTGCGCCATTTGGCGAGAATGAAGAGCAAGAGCCCGAGAAGCATGCCGCCGGCTACCGGGGCCGTCATCAGCAAAAACTTGCTGTCGATCTGCGAGGCGCTGAGCCTCGTCGTGCCGTCTATGCCGAAGATCAGGCTGTGCATCTCTTCCGAGGCATAGCTCATGGCTGAGACCGCAAGCCCCGATACGATGCCGACAAGCGCGCCGGCAAAGACCATGCCCATTTCGCTGTGGCGAATAAGCGCGCGCAGGCGCCCCGGATCGAAGGCGGTGCCTAGAGGGCCGAGGCGGCGAATGTGCATTCGGGAGAGCATCATGGAGAAATTAGGCGGCAAGAATAGGGGTCAAGGGCGGAGCCGGCATCCGCATGAGCGGCAATTGCGGCAAAAAACCGGCCGGGCCGTAAAGTTTTTGTGACGTAAGCCTTTGATTAAAGACGATAATATCCGTAGTGTAAGTCGAGATGAACATGAGCGGGACGCTGCGCGGCAATTGACATGGGAGTTGCACGCGCCTAACCATGAATCCACATAATGGATGGTTCCGGATCGGCAAACGCCTTCCGGATTAAAAGGGAATGTGACGGGGCGGACCCAAGCCGGGCGCCTTCATCACAGCCGACCCCGCGACTGTAGAGCAGTCAGGGTCTTCCATCCGGCATTTGGATTGCGGCGCCGACGGTCTTGCATTCTGCAAGCGGGCAAGGCGGACAAGTGCCGGAAAAGCCACTGGAAATGCATCGTGATCAGCCGGGGCAGGACGCCTCTAATTCTACGAATCGTCCGCCTTTTCACGAGATGCAGCCGGGAAGGCGAGGCAGATCCGCTGGCACGATAAGGGGCGACCGAGGGGTCGCCCCTGTCGCGGCCGATAACTGCGAGCCAGGAGACCTGCTATCCGTGCCGGGCATAATGCCCAATTTGGGCGCTTTGCCCGCTGCCAGCACGGAGGTTGTCTTGGCTGAAGGATGTTATTCAGCGCTGCCTCTGGTGGTGCGATATGGGCGCGGTGTTCCGCCGCCCCTCTGTGATGAGCTTCCGGCGCAGGCCGTTTTCTCTTCCCTGCTTCCTGTGCTTGTCACAGGAAACCAGCCACGGCGCGTCTGTGCCGTGAATGAATCAACGTTATCGCGGAATGAGTCTCTCCTGCCCAAGGACTTGGGCAGGCTGGATTCCTGCGACAAGCACAGGAATGAGGGGCGTGGCGAAGGCCGTGCCCATCCTCTACGGACGGTGTTGTCATGACCGCCACCTTCATCCTCGGCGGCGCTCGCTCCGGCAAATCCGGCTTCGCCGAAAATCTCATCACCACGAGCGGTCTCGAGCGCCACTACATCGCCACCGGCCGCGCCTGGGACGACGAGATGCAGGCGCGCATCGACCAGCACAGGGCCGACCGCGGCCCCTCCTGGACCACGCATGAGGAACCGCTCGATCTCACCGAGCGCCTGACCGCCATCGACGCGGAGGGCAGGGCCATCCTCGTCGATTGTCTGACGCTGTGGCTCACCAATCTGATGATGGAGGGGCGCGATATCGCCGCCCAGTCTGCCGCCCTTGCCGCCTTTCTGCCTCATGCTAAGGCGCGGCTCGTCATCGTTTCCAATGAAGTCGGCCTCGGCATCGTGCCCGAGAACCGCATGGCGCGGGAATTTCGCGACCATGCAGGCCGGCTGCACCAGATGATCGCGGCTTCGGCCGCGGATGTTTATTTTATCGCAGCGGGTCTGCCGCTGAAAATGAAGGGTTAGTTCCATGCAGCAGAAAATCCCCGCAACCGTCATCACCGGCTTTCTCGGCGCCGGCAAGACGACGATGATCCGCAACCTGCTCACCAATGCCGGCGGCAAGAAGATCGCGCTCATCATCAACGAGTTCGGCGATCTCGGCGTCGATGGCGACGTGCTGAAGGGCTGCGGTGCGGAAAACTGCACCGAGGACGACATTATCGAGCTCACCAATGGCTGCATCTGCTGCACCGTTGCCGACGATTTCATTCCGACCATGACCAAGCTTCTGGAGCGCGAGCAGCGCCCTGACCATATCGTCATCGAGACCTCGGGCCTTGCATTGCCGCAGCCGCTCGTCGCCGCCTTCAACTGGCCGGATATCCGGAGCGAAGTGACGGTCGATGGCGTCATCACCGTGGTCGATAGTGCGGCCGTTGCTGCCGGTCGTTTTGCCGATGACCACGATGCCGTCGATGCGCGCCGTGTCGAGGATGAATCGCTCGATCATGAAAGCCCGATCGAGGAACTTTTCGAGGATCAGCTGACCTGCGCCGACCTGATCGTGCTCAACAAGACCGATTTGATCGACGCGGACGGGCTCGGCCGCGTGAAGAGCGAAGTCGCCTCGCGCATTGCCCGCAAGCCTGTCATGATCGAAGCGAAGAACGGCGAGGTGCCGGCAAGCGTGCTGCTCGGCCTCGGCATCGGCACGGAAGACGATATCGTCAACCGCAAGTCCCATCACGAGCTGGAGCATGAGGATGGCGAGCCGCACGACCATGACGAATTCGACAGTTTCGTCGTTGAACTCGGCGCTGTCTCGGATACGGCAGGTTTCGTCGAGAAGCTGAAGGGCATCATCGCCGAGCATGACGTGCTGCGCCTGAAAGGCTTCATCGATGTCTCCGGCAAGCCGATGCGCCTGCAGCTACAGGCCGTGGGTGCCCGCATCGACCAGTATTTCGACCGTGCCTGGGCGCCGGGTGAGGCCCGCAATACGCGCCTCGTCGTCATCGGTCTGCACGAGATGGATCAGGACGCGGTGCGCAAGGCGATCGAAGCGCTCGTCTGAGGACATAACGAATGCATCTGCTTCTCGCTCAACAGGGGACGATCAGCGACGGGGACGAGGCGATCGACCTCGGCCAGTCGCCGGGCGATATCCTGTTCCTGTCCGCTGCCGATACCGAGCTTGCGGCGATTGCCGCGGCCCATAGCGGCGGAGAAGGAGGCTATTCGCTGAGGCTTGCGAGCCTGATGAGCCTGAAGCACCCGATGTCGGTCGATACATACGTCGAACGGACGGCGCGGCATGCGAAGCTGATCATCGTACGGGCGCTCGGCGGGGCGAGCTATTTCCACTATGCGCTGGAGGCGCTGCATGCGGTCGCAGCGCGCAGCGGTGCGCTGATTGCGGTGCTGCCGGGGGATTCGAAGCCGGATGCCGGGCTGACGCCGTTTTCCAATGTGGCGCTGGATGATCTGAATGCGCTCTGGGCCTATCTGATCGAGGGCGGGGATGCCAATGCACGGGGCTTTCTCGCCTATGCGGCGGCGATGCTCTCGAGAGAGGAGAAGCCGGCGCCGGCTGTGCCGCTGATGAAGGCCGGGATCTGGTGGCCAGGGCGGGGGCTTGTTGGGGTCGAGGAGTGGCGGAAGCTCACCGGTTCTGTCTTCTCCCCAGTGGGGAGAAGACGCCCGGCAGGGCAGATGAGGGGGGCGAGCGACGGAGAGACCGAGCAACAGGAGCACGATTTCGAGGTTTGTGCGGTGGCCCCCTCATCCGACCCGTTGGGCCACCGACCGGGGTCGAGCCACGGGTCTCGACCCGTCCTCCGGACCCCCGCTGGGGAGAAGGGACAGGCAGCACCCGTCGTTGCCATCGCCTTCTACCGCGCACTCGTGCAGAGCGGCGAAACCCGCCCGGTCGAGGCACTGATCGAAACCCTGCAGGCGCAGGGTCTTCGCCCTTTGCCGGTCTTTGCCTACAGTCTCAAGGATCCCGTCTCCAAAGGCATCCTCGAAGCCATCTTCGCCGATCTCCAACCCGACGTGGTCATCAACACGACAGGCTTTGCCGTGTCCGCACCCGGTGCTGATCGCGAGCCGACGGTGCTGGAGGCCAACGACGCGATCGTGCTGCAGGCGATCTTTTCCGCCTCGTCGCGGGAGGCCTGGGCAGCCTCATCGCAAGGCTTGTCGGCCCGCGATCTCGGCATGAACGTCGCGCTGCCGGAGGTGGATGGCCGCGTGCTCTCGCGCGCCGTCTCCTTCAAGGCTGCCGCTCGCTACGATGCCGCGGTCGAGGCCAATATCGTTTCCAGCGAGCCGGATGCCGGACGCATGGCCTATGTCGCGGCCCTTGCCGCCAACTGGGCGCGGCTGCGGCAGCGGCCGGTTTCGGAGCGGCGTGTCGCGCTGGTCATGGCGAACTATCCGAACCGGGACGGACGGCTCGGCAATGGCGTCGGGCTCGATACGCCCGCCGGGACGATCGAGGTGATGCGGGCGATGGCGGAGGCTGGTTATCCGCTCGCGGATATCCCCGATGATGGCGATGCGCTCATGCGGCATCTGATGGCGGGGCCGACCAATTCCGGTTTCGACGGCAAGGTTGTGCGCGAGCGGCTTTCCTTGAGTCGATACAAGGATTTCTTCGCCTCTCTTCCCAATCAGATTCAGGATGAAGTCAACGCGCGATGGGGCGATCCGAAGGCCGATCCCTACATGCGCGAGGGTGCTTTTGCGCTCCCCTTTGCGCGTTTCGGCGGGCTGCTCGTCGGCATCCAGCCTGCACGCGGCTACAATATCGATCCGAAGGAAAGCTATCACTCGCCCGATCTCGTGCCGCCGCACGGCTATCTCGCCTTCTATGCCTTCCTGCGCGAAGAGTTCGGCGCCGATGCGGTGATCCACATGGGCAAGCATGGCAATCTGGAATGGCTGCCGGGCAAGGCACTGGCGCTGTCGGAAGCCTGTTATCCCGAAGCGATCCTCGGGCCGCTGCCGCATCTCTATCCCTTCATCGTCAACGATCCGGGCGAGGGCACTCAGGCGAAGCGCCGCACGGCCGCCGTCATCATCGATCATCTGACGCCGCCGCTGACGCGGGCCGAAAGCTACGGGCCGCTGAAGGATCTGGAGGCGCTGGTCGATGAATATTACGAGGCCTCGGGTGGCGACCCCCGGCGTATCCGGCTGCTGTCCCGGCAGATCCTCGAGCTTGTTGCCGATATCGGGCTGGATCGGGACGCGGGGATTGCAAAGGGTGAGAGCGAAGGCGAGGCTTTGAAGAAGCTCGATGCCTATTTGTGCGATCTCAAGGAAATGCAGATCCGCGACGGGTTGCATGTGTTTGGCGTGTCGCCCGAGGGCCGGCTGCTGACGGATCTCACCGTGGCGCTGGCGCGGGTGCCGCGTGGGCTGGGTGAGGGCGGCGATGCGAGCCTGCAGCGGGCGATTGCGGGGGATGTGTTGACATTCCCCCTTCTTCCCAGCGGGGAGAAGATGTCTGTTAGGGCAGATGAGGGGGCAAACGACGTGAGGAGCGAGCGGCTGAGCGAAGGCGAGGCCGAGCCTATGGCCCCCTCATCCGACCCTTCGGGCCACCTTCTCCCCGCTGGGGAGAAGGGGAGTCGCGTGCTTCAGCGTTCCTTCGATCCACTTGATTGTGACATGGCCGGCAATTGGGTCGGCTCACGTCCGGCAATCCTGGCAGAAATCACCGATGCCCCCTGGCGCACGAACGGTGACACAGTCGAGCGCATCGAGCTGCTCGCGACCAAGCTTGTCTCCGGCGAAATCACCTGCCCAACTGTCTGGTCCCAAACCAGATGCGTACTCGACGAGATCGCGGCCCGCCTCAAACCTTCCATCCTCGCTTGCGGTCCGGCCGAAATCACCAGTCTGCTGCGCGGCCTCGACGGTCGTTTCGTCCCGCCCGGTCCATCCGGTGCACCGACGCGCGGGCGGCCTGACGTGTTGCCGACCGGGCGGAATTTCTACTCCGTGGACAGCCGCGCGGTGCCGACACCCGCCGCCTACGAACTCGGCAAGAAATCGGCCGAATTGCTGATCCGCCGCTACGTTCAGGATCACGGCGAATGGCCCGTCTCCTTCGGGCTGACGGCCTGGGGCACGTCCAACATGCGCACCGGCGGCGACGATATCGCCCAGGCGCTGGCGCTGATCGGCGTCAAGCCGGTCTGGGACATGGCCTCGCGGCGCGTCACTGGCTACGAGATCATTCCGCCAGCCATGCTGCGGCGGCCGCGGGTGGATGTGACGTTGCGGATCTCCGGTTTCTTCCGCGATGCCTTTCCCGAGCAGATCGCGCTGTTCGACAAGGCGATCCGCGCTGTCGGCGCGCTGGAGGAAGATGCGGCCGACAATCCGATAGCCGGGCGCATGCGCGGCGAGGCGGTGCGGCTAATCGCTGCCGGGCTCGACGAGAAGGCGGCGGCAAAGCGGGCGGGCTATCGCATCTTCGGGTCCAAGCCGGGTGTGTATGGGGCGGGCTTGCAGGCGCTGATCGACGAGAAGGGTTGGGAGCGGCGGGCCGATCTTGCCGAAGCCTATCTCGTCTGGGGCAGCTATGCCTATGGTGCTGGTGAAGAAGGCAAGGCCGAGCGCGGCGTCTTCGAGGAGCGGCTGCGCTCCATCCAGGCTGTTGTGCAGAACCAGGACAATCGCGAGCACGACCTGCTCGACAGCGACGATTATTACCAGTTCGAAGGCGGCATGGCGGCGGCGGCCGAGACGTTGGGCGGAGTGCGGCCGGCGATCTATCACAACGATCATTCACGGCCGGAAAAGCCTGTGATCCGTTCGCTCGAAGAGGAGATCGGGCGGGTGGTGCGCGGGCGCGTCGTCAATCCGAAATGGATCGAGGGCGTGATGCGCCATGGCTACAAGGGTGCTTTCGAGATTGCTGCGACGGTCGATTATCTCTTTGCCTTTGCGGCGACGACGGGGGCTGTCGGCAACCATCATTTCGAGGCGGTCTATCAGGCTTTCGTCGCTGATCCCAAAGTGCGCGATTTCATGGAGGAGAAGAACCCGGCGGCGCTCTCCGAAATGAAGGAGCGGCTGCTCGAGGCGATCGAGCGCAGGCTCTGGACGCCGCGCAGCAACTCGGCGCAATTCGATCTTACAGACATCAACGAAACCAAGAAAAAAGCAGGCAGCCAATCATGAGCGAAGAGCCAGTCGTACCAGCCGAAAAGGACGATGCTCGTCACAACGAGAAGATGGCGAAGAAGAAGGCCGCGCGTGACAAGATCATGGCGACCAAGACGGATGAGAAGGGCCTCATCATCGTCCATACCGGCAAGGGCAAGGGCAAGTCATCCTCCGCCTTCGGCATGATCTTCCGCCATATCGCCCACGGCAAGCCTTCGGCCGTCGTGCAGTTCATCAAGGGTGCGATGTGGACGGGCGAGCGCGATCTGATCGAGAAGCATTTCTCCGACATCTGCCAGTTCCACACGATGGGCGAGGGCTTTACCTGGGAGACGCAGGACCGGGCGCGGGATGTGGCGGCGGCAGGGGCTGCCTGGGAAAAGGCCAAGGAACTGATCCGCGACGAGCGCAATTCCATGGTGCTGCTCGACGAGATCAATATCGCGCTCCGTTACGACTATCTCGACATCAACGAAGTCGTCGAATTCCTGAAGAACGAGAAGCCCTACATGACGCATGTCGTGCTGACGGGGCGCAATGCGAAGGACGAACTGATCGAGATTGCCGATCTGGTGACCGAGATGGAGCTCGTCAAGCATCCGTTCCGCTCCGGCATCAAGGGGCAGCCGGGCGTCGAATTCTAAAGCATTGCCAGCAAATAAGTCCGCGGTTTTGCGTCCGGAATTGCGCGGAAAAGGTCTAATTGGCCAGATGGCTGCGCAGGATTGCGGCCGTTTCCTCATCGGCCGGGAAGAGCGTCTCGATTGCGAGTTCCGACAGGGTGATATCGACGGGCGTGCCGAAGACTGTCGTCGTCGAGATGAAGGAGAGAAGGCCGGCCCTGGTCGAAAGCTGCAGGGGTACGGCGATGCCGGCGAGGTCGGTGTGGGGCTCGGTCGCCTCTTGGGGCGCGGAGTAGGAGAGCAGTTCCTTCAAGAGCTTTTCCAGCACGGGATCGCCCGAGACCGATATCTGCTGGCGTAGCCTATCGAGCAGGTGGGCACGCCATTCGGCGAGATTGGCGATTTGCGGTGCCAGGCCCTGCGGGTGCAGGCTCAGGCGGAGCACGTTGACGGGTGGTTCCAGCAAGGTGGGATCGGCGATGGTTTCGAGCAGCGGCGTCAGGGCTGCGTTGGCGGCGATCAACGTCCAGTGGCGGTCGATCGCGATGGCAGGATAGGGCTCATGGCCTTTCAGCACCCTGTCGATGGCGCGGCGTGCAGGAAGAAGGGCCGGATCGTCCAGTTTGCGTTCGGCAAAGACGGGGGCGAAACCCGCTGCGAGAAGCAGCGGGTTGCGATCACGCAAGGGCACGCCGAGGCGTTCGGCCAGATGCAACAGCATTTCGCGGCTCGGGGTCGAGCGCCCGCTCTCGATGAAGCTCAGGTGCCGTTGCGAGATATCGGCTTCCAGCGCGAGATCGAGCTGGCTCATGCGGCGGCGCTGGCGCCATTCGCGCAGATGATCTCCGAGAGAGCGGGCGGTCGGGCTCATCAGGCGGCTTCCGGCAGTTGGTCGATGAACCCGCGGACGGATTTCAGCTTGCCGTCTTCGAGTTCGGCGAAATCCGTGCCCTTGATCAGCGCTTCGCCATTGTCGGGGCCGAGGCCCCAGGAGAAGCGCAGGTTGTCGCCGTAGCCATCGGCCGTGCCGATCAGTTCGAAGCGGAAGCCGGGGAAGCGGCTCTGCACGGCCTCGACCAGCGAATTGATCTGCTCATGGCCTTCGCCGCGCATCAGCGGGTCGATATAGGTCGCGGCTTCCGTCCAGCTCTCGGCGATCAGGGCACGGCGGCGGGTGGCATCCGTCTCGTTCCAGATTGCGAGATAGCGCTCGGCGTTGGTCCTTGCCTTGTTCAGCTGCGTGTTTTCCGTCTGGGCGTCGTTCATCGGGTCGTCTCCTTTTGATCGCCTGCCATGTTCAGGCGGGGCGATCATCGGCGAAAGCGGTGCAGCCTATCAATTACGCCTGACGTAATGGAAGCCTGATTGCCGGTATCAAATCCAGGTCGCGGCTTGGTGATTTGACAGGTGAGGAGCGAGCCCGAAGATTTGCGGCAACTCTTTTGCCCCGGGAGGAGAAACCCCATGAAAACCCGTTCCTGCAAGGCTTTAGCCGCCTTCGCCATCGTACTTCTCGGCGCTTCGGCCACGCAAGCGAATGTGATCGACGACTGGAATACGATCAAGGTGCCCGCTGCACCGGTGCTGAAGCCGGTCAGCGTAAATATATCGGATACGGCGCTGCTGCTGCTCGATTTCAACGGCGCGCAGGACCCATCGAAAGGGCCGTGCAACACGAAGACCAAGCCCCGCTGCATCGCCTCGCTGCCGAAGGTGGAAAAGCTTTTGAACGAGGCACGCAAGAGCGGCGTGCCCGTCATCTACAGCATTACCGGCGGCGCCACGAAGGGCGATATCGCCAGCGTACTGGCGCCGAGAGAGGGCGATCCGGTGGTGCAGGGCGGCGCCAACAAGTTCATCAACACCGATCTCGAAAAGATCCTGACCGAAAAGCATATCAAGACCATCATCGTGGCCGGCACAGCATCCGAAGGGGCGGTGCTGAATACGGCGGCCTATGCGGCGCTGACCGGCATGAATATCATCCTGCCGGTCGACGGCATGTCGTCGACCGATCCCTATGCCGAGCAATATGTCGCCTGGCATTTCGCCAATGCGCCGGGTGTTTCGGCCAAGACAGTGTTGACGACCGTCGACGAGATCAAATTCTAGACGCCAAGCCAGACACGCAGCGGGTTTGCGGGGTCGGAGAGCAGCTTAATCGCAAAGGCGATGCAGACGATGACGAGCAGCGGCTTGATGAGCCTTGCGCCGATGCGCATGGCGAGCCGCGAGCCGAGCTGCGCGCCGAGGAACTGGCAGGCACCCATCAGCAGGCCGATCTTCCAGAGCGTGGCGCCGAAGCTTGCGAAGACGACGAGCGCGCCGAAATTCGAGCCGAGATTGAGAAGCTTGGTATGGGCGGTTGCCTTCAGCATGCCGAAGCCGGCAAGCGTGACGAAGGCCAGCATGAAGAAGGAGCCGGTGCCGGGGCCGAAGACGCCATCGTAGAAGCCGATGAGGGGCACCAGCGTCAGCCCGAAGAGGAAGGGCGTCATCCGGCGGTGCGTGTCGGAATCATTCAGGTTCGGCTTGACGGCGAAGAAGATGGCGATCGCCACCAGGAGCACCGGCATCACGGCCTGCAGAACCTGGCCGGGCACGAGCGTGGCAAGGGCCGCACCCAGCGAACCGCCCATGACGGCCATCAGCGCCATCGGCAATTGTTCCGAAAGCTTCACATGGCCCTTGCGCGCATAGGCGATGGTTGCAGAGGCGGCGCCGAAGAGGGACTGCACCTTGTTGGTGCCGAGGGTCTGCAGCGGTGGAATGCCTGCAATCAGCATCGCGGGGACGGTAATGAGGCCGCCGCCGCCGGCGATGGAATCGACGAAACCGGCAAAGAAGGCAGCCGCGCAGAGCAGCAGAAGCAGATGGATCGCAATGTCAGGCAAGAGATTATTCCGGGAGGGGCATTCGGGGCGGGGCTTTCGGGCGGCCTTGTTGCATTTCCGGCCATGAGCTGCAATGGCATGGCGGACACAGCGGGGCGCAATCGGCTGATGGGAATGAGCGACATCACCATTGATGAGACAAGGCGGCATGTGCTCGGGCTCGGCTGCGAGCACGGGACTTCGCCTGCCGAGGTGATGGCTTTAGCAGCCCAGGCGCTGGACGCGGCCGGTATCGCGGGCATGGCGCTTGCGGCTGTTGCCTCGATCGACAGCCGCAGACAGGAGCCGGCGATCCTTGCGGTTGCCGAGCATTTGTCCGTGCCTGCCGTGTTCTTCGATGCGGCGCGGCTGGAAGCGGAGACGCCGCGGCTGAAAAATCCCTCCGAGATCGTCTTTGCCCGTGTCTGCTGCCATGGGGTGGCGGAAGCGGCAGCACTGGCGGCACTGGGCGCGGATGCTGAACTCGTGCTCGGCAAGATCAAATCTCGACATGCGACAGCGGCCGTCGCCCGCATCGGGTTGCACAAAGCCTGACGGGCGCTATGGTGGCGGCACTTCGCGGCGCCATCCGGCTGCCGGCGACTCGCATCCGGAGCACTTCCGATCCTGATTCACGGATTTGCTCTATCCCTTTGTTTTTATGCAATTTCGAGTACAAGGCCGCCGCACGGTTTTGCTGGAATTGTTCTGGAGGATACACATGCACAAGGTCATTTATGACACGGATCCCGGCGTTGATGACGCAATGGCGCTGCTTTTCCTGCACCGCCATCCCGAGATCGATCTGGTCGGCATCACCACTGTCTTCGGCAATGCCTCGATCGAGACGACGACGCGCAATGCGCTGTTCCTGAAGCGGGAATGGGATATCGCGGCCCCCGTTGCCAAGGGTGCAAGCGTCACCATCGATCCCAAGCGTCACGAGCGCCCCTGGCCGACCATGGTGCATGGCGAAAATGGGCTTGGCGACATGCCGGTGCCCGAGACGATCGACCTGCCGCTCGATCCGCGTCCGGCATATCGCTTCATCATCGAGACCGTGCGGGCCAATCCGGGCGAGGTGACGCTGGTTGCCGTCGGCCGCATGACGAACCTCGCGCTGGCGCTGAAGGAAGATCCCGGCATTGCAGGCCTCGTGAAGGAAATCGTCATCATGGGCGGCAATTTCTATGTGCCGGGCAATGTCTCGCCGGTTGCCGAAGCCAATATTCATGGCGATCCGGAAGCGGCCGATATCGTGCTGACCGCGCCGTGGAAGGTCGTCGTCATCGGTCTCGATGTGACCGCGATCACGACGATGAGCAGGACCTATCTGCGCGACATGGCTGACAAGGGCGACAAGGCGGTCAAGCAGCTCGACGAACTGTCGCAATCCTATATCGACTTCTACAAGCATGCGGTCGAGGACGGAATGATGGTGCATGACAGCTGTGCTGCCGTCTATGTCGTGGCGCCGGACCTGTTCAAGACGATTACCGGCGCGCTGCGCGTCGTCTGCGGCGGCATTGCCGATGGCCAGACGGTGATCAAGCCGGACGGCCGCCGGTTCCCGCCGGGCGACTGGGATGGCCTGCCGAGCCAGGTGGTTGCAACCGGTATCGAGTCGGAAAAGGTGCTCTCCCTGATCCGCGATACACTGCTGCGCGTCTGATTGCCTCAGACGGGCCGGATGCGCGATCTGCTGCCGGCCCGTTTCCGATTCCGGAATCCAATCAATCGTTTATCTGGATTGCTTGCGAGCTTGATTCCGGTTCTTGCGGAGTTGATTCAATCGCGTTTTGTCAACTTCCAGTGCGCGGCCCTCGACGCCGTTGACCTCGTCATCCGGCGGGCCTAGATCAGCTGGATGATCGATGGTGCATTCTCACATCTGCCGGCGCTGGAGCCGGGCAGCGTCTGGCTTGTCGGTGCCGGTCCGGGCGACCCGGGCCTGCTGACGCTGCTTGCTGCGAAGGGATTGGCGGAAGCCGATGTTGTCGTCCACGACGCGCTGGTCAACGAAGACTGTCTGAAGCTCGCGCGGACGGGTGCGGAGCTCGAATATGCTGGCAAACGCGGCGGCAAGCCCTCGGCCAAGCAGCGGGATATTTCCCTGCGGTTGGTGGAATTGGCGCGGGCGGGCAAGCGCGTGCTGCGGCTGAAGGGCGGCGATCCCTTCGTTTTCGGCCGTGGCGGGGAAGAGGCGCTAACGCTGGTCGAGCACAATATCCCGTTCCGCATCGTGCCAGGCATCACGGCCGGCATCGGCGGGCTGGCCTATGCCGGCATTCCGGTCACGCATCGCGAGATCAATCATGCGGTGACGTTCCTCACCGGCCACGATTCCTCCGGCATCGTTCCCGATGCGATCAACTGGGGCGCGATCGGCAAGGGTTCGCCCGTCATCGTCATGTATATGGCGATGAAACATATCGCGCAGATCAGCGCCAATCTGATTGCATCGGGCCGTTCGGCATCCGAGCCGGTCGCCTTCGTTTGCAATGCGGCGACCGGCGAGCAGCAGGTGCTGGAAACCACGCTTGGAGAAGCGCCTGCAGCAGTTGCCGCTTCCGGGCTGGAGCCGCCGGCAGTCGTCGTCGTCGGCGAGGTAGTGCGGCTTCGCGCTTCGCTTGACTGGCTCGGCGCGCTCGGCGGGCGCCGCCTGCAGCCCGATCCCTTTCGTCATGCCGGCGGGCAGGGAAAGGAGACGGCATGAGCGGATTGCTGATCGCTGCGCCATCCTCTGGCTCCGGCAAGACCACGGTAACACTCGGGCTGCTCCGGGCGCTGCGCAATCGAGGCGTCGCCGTTGCGCCCGGCAAGGCCGGTCCCGACTATATCGATCCGGCCTTCCATGCCGCGGCGAGTGGCTCGCTCTGCCTGAATTTCGATCCCTGGGGCATGCGGCAGGAGCTGATTTCAGCCAATGCGACACTGCATCGTTCCGGCGACCGCGTGTTGCTCATCGAGGGCATGATGGGCCTGTTCGACGGGGCGGCCGACGGGCGCGGCACGGCGGCGGAACTTGCGGCGCAGCTTGGGCTTTCCGTGGTGCTGGTCGTCGATGCCTCGCGGCTGTCGCAATCGGTAGCGCCCCTCGTCAGCGGCTTTGCGGGATTTCGCGCCGATGTGCGCATTGCCGGCGTCATCCTGAACAAGGTCGGCAGCGACCGGCATGAGATGATGCTGCGTCAGGCGCTGGAAGCTATCCGCATGCCCATCGTCGCTGTCATCCGCAAGGATGCGATGCTGGCGCTGCCCGAGCGGCATCTCGGGCTGGTGCAGGCCGGCGAGCATGGGGCGCTCGAGGAATTCATCGATTATGCGGCCAATGCCGTTTCCGAAGAGTGCAATTTCGAATTCCTGATGCGCATCGCGCGGCAGGGCTTGAACCGGCCTTCGGCTGCCAATATCGCCCGGCTGATGCCCTTCGGCCGGCACATCGCCGTTGCCCGCGATATCGCCTTTGCCTTCTGCTATGAGCACATGCTGCTCGGCTGGCGGCGGCGCGGGGCGGAGATTTCCTTCTTCTCGCCGCTTGCCGATGAAGCGCCGGCAGCCGACGCCGATGCGATCTATCTTCCCGGCGGCTATCCGGAACTGCATGCAGGAAAGCTGGCGGCCGCACAGAATTTTGCCAGGGCGATGAGGGCCGCGGCGGCCCGCGGCCTGCGCATCTACGGTGAATGCGGCGGCTACATGGTGCTCGGCGACGGACTGATCGATGGGGAAGGCGTGCGCCATGAAATGCTCGGCCTGCTGCCGGTCGTCACCAGCTATGAGACGCGCCAGCGGCACCTCGGCTATCGGCAGGTGACGCCGCTTGCGGGCGCCTTCTTCGACAAGGCGATGACGGCGCATGAATTCCACTATTCCACCATCGTCTCCGAAGGCGAGGGCGACCGGCTGTTTGCGACGCAGGATGCGCTTGGAAACGATCTCGGTGCGGCGGGCCTCAGGCGCGGGCAGGTGGCCGGCTCCTACATGCACCTGATCGATCTTGCCGGGACAGCCGCATGAACGCGCCCATCGTGCATGGCGGCGGCATTACCGCGGCGGCGGCAAGCTTCGGCGGCCGGCCGGAGGACTGGCTCGATCTTTCGACCGGCATCAACCCCAACCCGGTGGCGCTGCCGGAAATCCCTGCAAGGATCTGGCATCGCCTGCCGGATCGGCATCTTATCGAGACGGCGCGGCATGCGGCGCGGGATCACTATCGCAGCGGCGGAATCCTTCCCCTGCCGGTTCCGGGCACGCAGTCCGTCATCCAGCTTCTGCCGCGCCTGGTTGCGGTCGGCGGGCTTTCCGCCGAGGGCCGGCGCGTGGCGATCCTCTCCCCGACATATGGAGAGTATGCGCGAGCTTTTACGGCGGCCGGTTTCGTCGTCGATGCGGTTGATCATATCGATGATATCGGCACCCAGCACGGACTGGCCGTCGTGGTCAATCCGAACAATCCGGATGGCCGAATCCATGCTGCCGACAGGCTGGAAGCGCTGCATGAGCGGCTGAAGGCGGGCGGCGGTTTTCTTGTCGTCGACGAGGCTTTCGGGGACACAAGCCCGGACACGAGCCTTGCGCCGCGTGCAGCGAGGCTTTCGAACCTGATCATCTTCCGTTCCTTCGGAAAATACTTCGGGCTGGCGGGGCTGCGGCTCGGCTTTGCCATTGCGCGGAGCGATATTCTCGCGCGTTTCGAGGACTGGCTCGGCCCCTGGGCCGTATCGGGGCCGGCGCTTGCGATTGCCGGTTCGCTGTTGAATTCTGATGTCTCCGGGATCGCCACCTCGATTGCCGAGCGGCAGGCGGGCCTGCATGCGGTGCTGGCCGGGGCCGGCCTTGTCATTGCCGGTGGTACACCGCTTTTTACGCTTGTTGCCGACGCCAGGGCCGGTGACATTTACACGACTCTCTGCCGCCATCATATTCTCGTCCGCCGGTTCGATTATGCGCCGGACTGGCTGCGCTTCGGCCTTGCCCCCGACGCTGCCGATGATGCAAGACTTGCCGCGGCCCTTCGGAGCATTGACCGATGAATTTCGATGAACATTTTCTGGTGCTGGTTCTGGCGCTGCTGCTCGACCGCATCATCGGCGATCCGCAATGGCTGTGGATGCGCGTGCCGCATCCCGTCGCGATCTTCGGCAAGGCGATCGGTTATTTCGACCAGCATTTTAACCGCGAGATCCTGAGCAAGGCACAACGCCGGCAGAATGGTGTTGTGGTGATCCTGGCGCTGTCGGTGCTCGCTGTCGTCACCGGGCTGGTGCTGCACTGGTTTCTCATGCTCTTCGGCCCCGTCGGCATCCTGCTCGAGGTTTTCTGCGTGGCGATCTTCCTGGCGCAGAAGAGCCTGTCGGATCACGTCGCGGCTGTCGCAACCGCGCTCAGGGCCGAAGGTCTCGTCGGCGGGCGCAAGGCGGTGTCGCGCATCGTCGGGCGCGATCCGGAAACGCTGGATGAGCCGGGTGTCTGCCGTGCGGCGATCGAGAGCCTCGCCGAGAATTTCTCCGATGGTGTCGTCGCACCGGCGCTCTGGTATGCGATCTTCGGCCTGCCGGGCCTGTTCTTCTACAAGATGCTGAATACCGCAGATTCGATGATCGGCCACCGCTCGGAGAAATATGTCGATTTCGGCTGGGCATCGGCCCGGCTCGACGATATCGCCAACTGGCCGGCGGCGCGCCTCTCCATCCTGTTGATCGCCGTCGGCGCCGGCATTCGCCGCGGCACAACCGCCTTCAGCCATGCCTTCCGCGTGGGTGTCCGCGATGGCAAGCTGCACCGTTCGCCGAATTCCGGCCGCCCGGAGGCGGCCATGGCCGGAGCGCTCGATCTCCAGCTTGCCGGCCCACGCGTCTATTCGGGCGTTGTCGTGCGCGAGCCGATGATCAACGGCACGGGCCGGGATGTGGCGACGGCAGGCGATGTGGAGGACGGGATTTCGGTCTTCCAGGCCAGCTGCATGGCGCTGACGCTGCTTACCTTCGTGGCCTTCGTCTGTCTGCTGTGACGATGTACTAGCTTAAGCCCCGTAGATGATATCGGGGTAATGTCACCGGAGATGGGCGCAGTGATTGTCGGAGAAGCCAGCCTATTTGCCATCGAAAGCGAGATCACGAAAGTCGTTCCCAATATTTCGCAGCGCGCTCTTGGATTCTTTGTCATTCACGTTTGTGGACGAAGATTTGGTGTGCAGGAACCTGATGCTTCGATGCTTGGATGCTCCTTCGAGGAGGTGAATAGCCGTCTGCAGCGCTGCGGAACACATTGCGCTCCTGTCCTGGGCGATATTAACGCTGCGGAGATCGCGGAGGCTTATCTCGATGTCATTTACCGAGACACGCCGCGAACTGATTACTTTGGACTGTCGCATCAGAAGTTTGTTGAGGTGGTCCACTCCAGCGCGATCACATGGGCGCCTGATGGCGACGAGGCGTTTGATGACGGGAGCGTCGTTCTCCATCTGGACGTGGAGAACAGGGTTCGTCTTATTGCCTTCAACAATACCGACGTCGCCGACGACATGATTGGTACGATCAGGGAAGTGTGGTTGGACGCTGACCTTTTCTATGGCGTTTTATCCCGCTGGAGAGATAACTTCGACGCCGAGTGGGAAAGCCGATTGGATTTACCGGCGTAGCGTAGGATCAACACGGCAGTCAGTATCGGCGTTTCTCCGCCATCAACAGTACCGCAAGAGCCAAGCTGAGCAGTCCGAGCGACAGCGGCAGGCCTTGGTGGCCTGCCAGTTGCATCGCCATGCCCGTTGCGGGCGAGCCTACGATGCCGCCGAGGCCCCAGACGAGGGCGAAGGCGGCGTTGCCGGCGATCAGGGACTGGCCGGTGAAGCGCTCGCCGAGCTGGATCAGCGACAGGGTGTAGATGCCGAAGGAGACGCCGCCCCAGGCGAAAAACAGCGGCCAGACGAGCCATGTGTCGAACAGCACGGGCAAGAGCAGGCAGCCGGCGAGCGAAGTCAGCACGCAGGCGAGCAGTGTGCGGCGCGAGCCGGATAGTTCGGCGAGGCGGCCGAGCACAATCTGCAGTGCCGCATTGCCTGCGATGAAGCAGGTGATCAGCGCGGCGATGCGCTGCTCGGGGCTGCCGAGGGCGGCGCCATAGACGGTGAAAAGGGCGAGCAGAACCTGTTCGAAACCGGCGGCGACGAAAACGGCAAGGAGCAGGAGCGGCGCAAGCCGGAAAAAACCGGCGACCGATGTTGCTTCGCCCTCCTGGGGCATGGCGGGCAGGCGCCTTGCGACGGCAAAAACGATCAGGCCGCAGAGGAGGAAGGCCACGATACCGATCAGGAAGGGTGGCCAGCCTTCCGTGCCGGCAAGGCCGAGGGATAGCGGGCCGAGGGCGAATCCGCCTGATACGACCGAGGAATAGAGGCCCAGGATGCGGCCGCGGCGCGCGGCGGGCGTGATGGCGAGCAGCCAGGTTTCGCTGATGACGTAGAGCGGATTGGCGAAGACGCCGAGCAGGAAGCGCAGCGGCATCCAGGCCCAGACGTCTTGGATCGCGGCAATGGCGATCAGGCTCAGGGCTGCGAGGACCGAGCAGAGGATGGCAAGCCTGATGGCGCCGAATCGGCGCGACAGGGCAGGAATGAAGGGGGCCGAGACGATGAAGCCTGTCGGTGTCATCGCTGCCGACAGGCCGATCAGGCCGGATCGTGTATCCTGCCGCTCAAGGATGAAGCTCAGGAGCGGATAGGTCAGGCCCTGCGCCATGGCGAAGACCGTGACGGTGGCGATGATGCCTGTCATCGCGGCCCACGGGAGGCGCGCAGCTTGCGGCGGTGTCGCTGCCGACCCGTCGATTGTTGCTGCCAGCGAAAACTGGCGATCGTCCGTCATCGCGACATTCCTCACACGTGCCAGAAGAACCCGGCGGCCTCGAACCCTGCCTGTTGCGGCGTCAGGCCGATATCGTCGAGCAGAGCGGGGCTGATCTTCGACCTTTGTTTCCATTGCCGGCGGATGAGGATCTGCCGGAACCAGCGTGCGATCACGCCTGCCGGGATGAACGGACCCTGATACCGACGCGACGATCTGCGATGCGGGGCGCATGCAAGGGTGCAGCAATCGCTCATGATTACCTCCATTGGCATTGAAGGTTCGCAACCTTCGACTTCGAACGAGCCTGGAGTCTGGACGATGCGGCGGGCGCCGTAATTAAGCGCTTCCAAAAAGTTCTCAATAAATTCCAAACCGTCGAAAGGTTGCCATTTGGCTACCTATATTGACAGCGAGGCCGCTCCATGCTTAGGTAGCCATATGGCTACGTATCAACCAGACTTGCCCCGTATCTTTGGCGCTCTCTCCGATCCGACGCGGCTCGCGGTCGTCGAAAGGCTCGTGAGGGGCCCAGCGTCGGTCTCCGAACTGTCCGAACCTTTTGATCTCGCACGCCCTTCCTTTCTCAAGCACCTGCGGGTTCTCGAAGAGGCCGAGCTTGTAACATCCGTCAAATCGGGCAGGGTTCGGACCGTCAGTCTTTCGCCGGATGCACTGGGTTGGGTCGAGTCATGGGTGCACACGCATCGCCGGGCCTTGGAGGATCGCTTCGATCGCCTGGCCACGTTTCTTAATCAGGAGCAATGAGATGACGAGTCCGGAACAAGTTCACGAAACGATAGTGATTGAACGCGTCCTGCCGAATTGCCGCGACCATGTCTGGTCCGCCTGGGCGTTGATCGAGAAAAAGAAAGCATGGTTCGGCCACGGCATGACCAAACTGGAATTCTGGCCCGGCGGGGCCGAGCATCTCACGCATGTCTCGGATATGGGCACGCACACCAACGAAACGCGGTATTTCGAGATCAAGGACCGTGAACGGATCGTCTTTGCCTATTCGATGGCACTGAATGGGAGAGTTCACACGGTGTCGCTTGCCACAGTCATATTTGCAGACCACGGCGGCGGCACCCGGATGACATATACCGAACAGATGTGTGTCATTCCTCCGAGTGACGGCGCAGACGGCCGCAAACACGGATGGACGTCGCTGCTGAAATCGCTGGAAGACTTCCTGGCAGCGGATACGAGCCTATCGGCATGACGCATCAGGACATCAGGACATGACGGCCCCATCTTCCTTTCTTGGTCTTCCCGATCACTTCGCCGATGGCCGCACGCCGCATGCGGTGATCTTCTCGGCCGCGCACGGCAGTACCTATCCCGGCAAGGACAGCAGCGGCTATGCGCTCGCGGCCGCCGCCATCCGCGCCGCGAGCCGGGAGGATGCCGATCTCGTCGAGCACTGGGATTTCGATCTCGGCGGCCCGCTCTTTGGCGGCGGGCCGGTCTCCTGCGTGGACGCCGGCGACATCGAGACCATCATGCATGACAATGCCGGCAACCGGGGACGGATCGAGGCGAAGACGCGTGAGATCCTGGCATTGCCGGCCGTGCCGATCCTGCTCGGCGGCGATGATTCCGTGCCCATTCCCCTCCTTGCGGGCTTTGCGGATTACGGGCCTGTCTGGGTCTTGCAGATCGATGCCCATATCGATTGGCGCGACGAACTTCATGGCGAGCGCCATGGCTATTCGAACCCGATGCGACGGGTCAGCGAGATGCCGCATGTCGCCGGCATCGTCCAGGTCGGCATGCGTGGCGTCGGCAGTGCGCGGCCGACCGAGATCGAAGCCGCACTAAGCTATGGCAGCCGTCTCGTCACGGCGCGCGAAGTTCATGCCGGCGGTGTCGAAGCTGCCTTGCAGCATATTCCCGAGGGCGCGCGGGTCGTCGTCACTCTCGATTGCGATGGCCTTGATCCTGGCATCATGCCGGGAGTAGCAGCGCGCAGCCCGGGTGGGCTCACCTATACGCAGGTGATCGACCTGATTGCCGGGCTCGGCAGGCGGGCGCGCATCGCCGGTTTCGACCTCGTGGAGCTTTATCCTCCGGCCGATATTGACGGCCTGTCAGCGCTCACCGCATCGCGCCTGCTCGTCAACGCGATCGGCGCCATCGTCAGGCAGGGCTGAAGCACTGCCTGCTGTCGTAGCATCGGCACCAGGAAGAGCGGTTCCAACCTGGCATGAAAGCCTCTAGGATGCGCGCCATGCAGGGAGCGCGTTTTGCCTTTGGTCCGTTCGTGCTTGATCCGGAGGCGGGAACGCTTCTGCGGAATGAAGATCCCGTTGCGGTCGGGCATCGCGGGGTAAGGCTGCTTGCCGCATTTGTCGGGAGGCCCGGCGAAATCCTGGCCAAGACCGAGCTGATGGACGCGGCCTGGCCGGGCACGGCGGTCGAGGAGGGCAATCTCACCGTCCAGATCGCGCAGCTGCGCAAGCTGCTGGGGCCCGCCGCGGATGGCGGCGAATGGATCTCGACGGTTCCGCGCATCGGCTACCGCTTCACCGGCACTATAAGACAGCTTGGCGGCGAGAAGCGGAAGCATTTGGCGCTGCCGGACAAACCCTCGCTTGCCGTTCTGCCCTTTGTCACCGTCAGCGGCGATCCGGAGCAGGAAGGTTTTGCGGATGGGCTGACCGAAGACCTGATCACCGATCTTTCCCGGACTTCCGATCTCTTCGTCATCGCCCGCAATTCGAGCTTCGCCTACAAGGGAAGGGCGATGGATGTGCGTGATATCGCAGGCGAACTCGGCGTGCGCTATCTGCTCGACGGCAGCGCCAGACGGGCCGCCGGGCGCGTGCGCATCAATGCCCGGCTCGTCGATGCCGAAAGCGGCGATCATCTATGGGCGGAGCGTTTCGATCGCAGCCTTGAGGATATATTTGCCGTTCAGGACGAAGTCACCGCAAAGATCGTCGAAGCGCTGCTTGGCAGGCTGCGCCCTCTGCGGCCACGCAATCGGCCGAAGAATCTGGAGGCCTATGATCTCTGCGTGCGGGCGCGCACGCTGATGGACGATGCGCCGCAAACTGCGCGGGAAACGCAGCTGATGCTGACGCGGGCGATTGCGCTCGATCCTGATTATGCCGAGGCGCATCGCTGGCTTGCGCTGAACCACTGGATGGGATGGGTGCATAGCGGCGGTCCGACCAAGGCCGATCGCGGCAGGGCGCTGGAACTGGCGCGCAAGGCGGTGGCGCTCGATGCCAACGATGCCGGCTGCCGCTGGGTGCTTGCGTATCTCCTTGCCTATGAGCGGAGTTTTACGGAGGCGGATGCGGAATTCGAAAAGGCGATCGAACTCGACCCCAATGAGGCCGATACCTGGGCGGCGCTCTCGGACATTTCCGTTCTCGCCGGGCGGATCGACGAAGGTCTCGAACAGATCGGCAAGGCCTTCCGGCTGAACCCGTTTCCGGCCAGCTGGTATTATCTGACGCTCGGTCAGGCGCAATATGCCTGCCGCAACTATGAAGCCGTCGTCGAGACGCTGCGGCGCGACGAGACCTATCGCACGAGTTCACGCCGTTTCCTGGCTGCAGGCCTTGCGCAGCTCGGCCGGCTGGACGAAGCGCGCAGCGAAGCAGAACTCTTCCTCGTCGCAAACCCGCAATTTTCGATCAGCCATTGGGCAGCGACGGAACCCTTCCGGGACGCGGCGACCCTGGCGCATTTCGTCGATGGATACCGCAAGGCCGGGTTTCCGGAGTAAGGCGGAGCGCCGCCAAATAGCCATCCTTGTTAAAAATGTGATTACCATTCGAGTTAAAGCAAAATAGGAAGTATTGTCGTAGTCTCTCCCTCGATAGGCAGAAAAAAGCCTTTAAAGGTTCGATAGAGGGACGACCATGAAGACGTTTTTGGCGGCGGCGACCGCAGTATTGTTATTGCAATTTTCTCCCGTTGCGGCTGAGGCAGCAACGCTGGTTGCCAATGTCAGCCTCAGCAAGCAGACGATGACCGTTACCGAGAATGGTTGGGTGAAGTATCGCTGGAAGGTTTCCACCGCGCGCAAGGGTTATTCCACGCCGACGGGTTCGTGGAGCGCCAAGTGGCTGTCGCGCGATCACCGCTCGAAGAAATACGACAATGCGCCGATGCCGTTCGCCGTGTTCTTCAACGGCGGTTATGCCGTTCACGCCACCTTCGAGCGCAAGCGGCTCGGCACACCGGCCTCGCATGGCTGCGTGCGCCTCGATCCTGCCAATGCGGCCGAGTTCTTCTCGATGACGCGGGAAAACGGTCTCGCCAATACGCGCGTGGTCATCACGCGGTAATCACATCACGCAGTGATGAGACGCTCCAGCTCGTCCATATCGGGAACGGTGATATGCCTGTTGTTTTCGATACGGATGACGCCCTGCTTGCGCAGCTTCGTCATCTGGCGGCTGACGGTTTCGATCGTCAGCCCCAGGAAATCGGCGATTTCGGCGCGTGAGAGCGGCAGATCGAAAGCCGTGCTGCAGGTCGTTTCCGGTTCCGCATGCGTGGCGATGAGATAGAGAAGGCTTGCGACCTTTTCCTGGGCCGTGCGGCGGCCGAGTGTCAGCATCCATTCCCGCGCAGCATCGAGCTCCTTCAGCGCGTGGGCATGCAGATTATGCTGCAGTTCCGGCGTATCCGTGATCATGCGATCGAGCAGGCTGCGGGGAAAGACGCAGATTTCCGCCGGCGTGGCCGCCTCGGCCGACAGCGTGCTTTCCGGCAGGAAGGGGCGACCGATGAAATCGGGCGCGAATTGCAGGCCGACGATCTGCTGGCGGCCATCGGGCATCACTTTGCAGAGCTTCACCACGCCATTCATGATGTTGGAATAGGACGAAACTTCCTCGCCTTGGGCGACGATCTCGCTACCTGCATCGATCTTGCGGCGCATCGAATGCTTGCAGAGTTCGCGAAGCTGTGCGGTCGTCAGCGCGCTGCAGACGACGCCGTGGCGTGCCTCGCAGACGCGGCACGCTGCGGGAATGCTTATGTCTGGATCTTCACTGCGCGCGATATCCATGTCGATGCCCCGATCCGACCATTCGGCCTGCGTTGGTGATACGCCTTGGCCCGCTGGTCATCTATCCCGATTTCTTGCGGTTACGTCTTGATCTTTATCAATTCCGCCACGGATCCGATTTGATCCATGTCAAAGTTTCCTTTTTCAGCAGGTTTATTTGAAGGGGAACATCCGTGAAGGAAATTCCGGCCTTGAAAACAGATCTGCTGAAGAAATATTCCGGCCCTGTTCCGCGCTATACGAGCTATCCGACAGCGCCGCAATTGAACGCAAGTATAGGAGCCGGCGAATATGCGCTGTGGCTGGACGAGATTGCGCCCGGCACCGCGGTTTCGCTCTACGTGCATATTCCCTATTGCGACCGGCTCTGCTGGTTCTGCGCCTGCCATACGAAGCAGACGCTGCGCTACGAGCCGATTGCCGCCTATCTGCGCTCGCTGAAGTGCGAGATCGACATGGTGGCGCAACTGATCCCCGAGGCGCGCATCACAGCACTGCATCTGGGCGGCGGCTCGCCCACCATGCTGAAGCCAGAGGATATGATCGACCTCGTCGGCCATCTGAAGGCACGCTTCCGGTTCGACGCGGATGCTTCCATCAGCGTGGAGATGGACCCGAACGATCTCGACGAGGCGCGCTACGAGGCGCTCTCGGAGATCAGCCTGACGCGGGCAAGCCTCGGCGTGCAAGATTTCGATTCCGTCGTGCAGCAGGCGATCAATCGGCTGCAGACATTCGAGCAGACCAAGGATGTCGTCGATGCCGTCCGGGCGAGGGGCGTTCGCTCCGTCAATTGCGACCTGCTCTACGGATTGCCGCACCAGACGCTCAAAAGCCTTGAGCGCACAGTATCCGATATCCTGACACTCGACCCCGACCGTATCGCGCTCTTCGGCTATGCCCATGTACCGTGGATGAAGAAGCACCAGACGATGATCGCAGAGGAGACTTTGCCCGATGCGGCCGAACGCTTCCGGCAGATGTCGCATGCGGCCGCAATGCTGCGCGCGGCAGGCTACCAGCCCGTCGGCATCGACCATTTCGCCAAGATTGACGACGGGCTGGCGGTTGCAGCCCGGGAGGGGCGCCTGCACCGCAATTTTCAGGGTTATACGGAGGATGAGGCGCCGGTATTGATCGGGCTCGGCGCATCCTCGATCGGGCGATTGCCGCAGGGTTACGTGCAGAACATACCCGCGACGGGCGAGTATCAGCGCATGGCCGACGCCGGCGGGCTTGCCGTGGTGCGCGGCATTGCGCTTTCCGACGATGACCGGCTGCGGGGCCATGTGATTGAGCGGCTGATGTGTGATTTCCGTTTTTCCTTCCGTGATCTCAGGCAGAAATTCGGTGCTGCGGCCGAGCCGCTGATATCGCAGGCGCGGCGCGTTGCAGCCATGGATCAGGACGGTCTTTGTGCCGTCGAGACGGACTGTTTTTGCATCACGGAGAGCGGAAAAGTCCTTAGCCGGGTGGTCGCTTCATGGTTCGATGCCTATCTCACCGAGGGCAAAGGGCGCCATTCCATTGCTGTTTAAGCAACACCTGTTCGTCAAATTGGCTTGCAACCGGGACGAAAGCATTGGCTTTTGAAATGGATTTGCCTATGAGGAGGGGAATCTTCATTTCCCAAGAGGTAGAGCGAGTGACCGCTACATTCGATAAAGTTGCCGACATCATTGCTGAAACCAGCGAGATCGACCGCGCAACGATCACGCCGGAGAGCCACACGATCGACGACCTCGGTATCGACAGCCTCGACTTCCTCGATATCGTTTTCGCCATCGACAAGGAATTCGGCATCAAGATTCCGCTCGAGAAGTGGACGCAGGAAGTCAATGAAGGCAAGGTTTCCACCGAAGAATACTTCGTGCTGAAGAACCTCTGTGCCAAGATCGACGAGCTGCGCGCCGCCAAGGCTTGACGCCACGTCATCAGGTTTTTTTCACGCCCTGCCGCCATTGATATGGCGGCCGGGCGATTTTGTTCCTAAGTAGGCCTTCCGACGGGCTTTTGCGCGTCGCGCCGGAGAAGTCTGATGCTGCTGGAATATTTCCAGATGATTGACCGCGTCGAGGCGGTGGACCTTGAGAAGCGCACGCTCGTTGCGCGCTCGGTCGTGCCGGCCAAGAGCCCCGTTTTCGAAGGGCATTTCCCGGGCATGCCGCTCGTTCCCGGTGTGCTTCTCATCGAAACCATGGCGCAGGCTTCCGGCATGCTGGTGCTTGCCGCCACCGATTTTACGTCCATGCCCTTCCTGATGTCGGTCGATGGCGCCAAGATGCGCACCTTCGTCGAGCCGGAAGCGGTGCTCGATATCGAGGCCTTCCTCGAACATGACGGCTCCGGTTTTGCCGTCACCAAGGCAAAGATCACCAGCGGCGGCAAGAAGGTCTGCGACGCGCAGCTCAAGCTGCGCACCATGCCGTTCAGCGAAATTCCGCTCGGTGATATCGTCAAGAAACGTGCCGGCGAAGTGGGCCTGATGGACGCCATCGCTGCGCAGCGGGCGAAAGCCCAGGGGAGTGAATAGATGAGCAAGGCCGCCAATGACGTCGTCATCACCGGTGTCGGCATCGTAACCTGTCAGGGCGTCGGCAAGGATGCGCATATTGCGCTGCTGACGGCCGATGCCACGCCCGCGACCATTGTCGAAACCGAGAAGTTCAAGCCTTATCCGGTCCATCCGCTGCCTGAGATCGACTGGTCGCAGCAGATCGCCAAGCGCGGCGACCAGCGCCAGATGGAAAACTGGCAGCGCATCGGCGTTTTTGCGGCCGGTCTGGCGCTTGACGATGCCGGCTTCAAGGATGATCTCGAAGCCTGCGGCACGATGGACATGATCGTTGCGGCCGGCGGCGGCGAACGCGACATCAATGTCGATACGCTGATCGTCGACGAGGGCCTGAAGCGCAACGACCGCGAGCTGCTGCTCAACGAGAAGCTGACGACGGAGCTGCGCCCGACGCTGTTCCTGGCGCAGCTTTCCAACCTGCTGGCAGGCAATATTTCCATCGTTCACAAGGTCACCGGCTCCTCGCGCACCTTCATGGGTGAAGAAGCGTCCGGTGTTTCCGCCGTCGAGACGGCCTTCTGGCGCATCAAGTCGGGCGAATCCACCCATGCGCTCGTCGGCGCCGCCTTTGCTGCCGAGCGTCAGGACATGATCCTGCTGACCGAATCGATCGGCGCCAATACGCGCGGCGACTGGGCGCCGCTCTGGTCGCGCACCGGCCTTGAGGGCGGTGGCATAATCCTGGGTTCCGCCGGTGCCTTCCTGGTGCTGGAATCGCGCAAACATGCAGAAGAGCGCGGCGCGCATATCTATGCAACGATTGGTGCCGTCGAAGGCGATCGCGGCAATCGCGCCGGGGGCAATTTCGAAGTGCGCATGGAGCGGCTGCTGAAGCCTGCCGCTGATCTGCCGGCCGAGAGCACGGCGGTTTTCTCCGGCTCGACCGGCATGCATGAGCTTGCTGCCCGCGAAAAGGCAGTGCTCGAGCATCAGCTTCCGGGCGCCGCGATCCGCGGCTTCGGCGGCGTTTCCGGTCACACGCTCGAGGCGCAGTTCACGCTCGGTCTGGGACTCGCAGCGCTTGCCATCGATGCCAAGGCCAAGGTTCCGCCTTTCGATGCCGCGCACGAGGCACCGATGAAATTAGCTACGAAGGCTGCCGTCGTGACGACAGTTGGACATCAGCGCGGCGAAGGCGTCGCCGTTCTCTCGGCAGAAGCGTGAGGAGTGACTGAAATGACAGCATCCGCTTATAAGGATCATCTCGGCCGTCCGATCGTCGCGGTCACCGGCATGGGCATCATCACTTCGCTCGGCCAGGGTTTGAAGGACAATTGGGCAGCCCTTTCGTCAGGCACGTCGGGCATTCACGATATCACCCGCTTCCCGACCGACGGTCTTTCGACACGCATTGCCGGAACGGTCGATTTCATAGGCATCCCGGTGCCGAACGCCGTCGAGCGCTCCTATGCCTTTGCGCGCGAGACGACGATCGAAGCGCTGGCCGATGCCGGTCTTTCCGGCGATTTCAACGGTCCGCTGTTCCTGGCAGCGCCGCCGATCGAGCCGGAATGGAGCGCCCGTTTCGAGCTTGCCGACCGTTCGCCGGCCGCCGATCATCCCGGCGATGCCTATGAGCGGTTTTTAGCCGCCATGCGTCAGCGTCCCGATCCGGCCTTCCATGAGGCAGCGCTGTTCGGCGCGATCTCCGAGCGCCTGTCGGACCGCTTCGGCACGCGTGGCCTGCCGGTGACGCTGTCGACGGCCTGTGCATCGGGCGTGACGGCGATCCAGCTCGGTATCGAGGCGATCCGCCAGGGCCGCACGGAGCGCGCGCTGACGGTTGCGACCGACGGTTCGCTGAGTGCGGAAGCGCTGATCCGCTTCTCGCTGCTTTCGGCCCTTTCCACGCAGAACGATCCGCCGACCAAGGCCTCCAAGCCCTTCAGCAAGGATCGCGACGGCTTCGTCATTGCCGAGGGTGCGGCGACGCTGGTGCTGGAATCGCTTGAATCCGCCATCGCACGCGGCGCCAGGGTGCTCGGCATCATGAAGGGTGCCGGCGACAAGGCCGACAGCTTCCACCGCACGCGCTCTTCGCCCGATGGCGGTCCGGCGATTGCCACGATCCGCGCAGCGCTCGCCGATGCCGGCATGAGCGAGAACGATATCGGCTATATCAATGCGCACGGCACTTCGACGCCCGAAAACGACAAGATGGAATATGGCTCTATGTCCGCCGTCTTCGGCGAAAGGCTGGTCGGCATTCCGGTATCCTCGAACAAATCGATGATCGGACACACGCTGACGGCGGCAGGAGCGGTCGAGGCGGTGTTCTCGCTGCAGACGATGCTATCCGGCACGCTGCCGCCGACGATCAACTACAACAATCCGGATCCGTCGATCGTTCTCGATGTCGTGCCGAACAAGAAGCGGGAAGCCCAGGTTTCGGCCGTGCTTTCCAACTCTTTCGGCTTCGGCGGACAGAACGCAAGCCTTGTCATGGCGCTCGAACCGGCATAAGCGGTTCCCGACAAATCAACCGATAAAAAAACGCCCCAGAGGCGAGAGGTTTTGCCATGCGCGCTTTGCAACTGATCGATGACCGCAAGCTTGAGATCACCGACCTGCCGGAACCGGATGCACCTTCCGCCGGCGAAGTGACGCTGCGCGTCAAGGCAGTTGCGCTGAACCATATCGATGTCTGGGGCTGGCGCGGCATGGCTTTTGCCAAACGCAAGATGCCGCTCGTCATCGGCGCGGAAGCCTCCGGCGTGGTAGAAGCGATCGGTCCCGGCGTTGCAAACGTTCTGCCGGGCCAGCTCGTGTCGATCTACGGCGCGCGCACCTGCGGCCTCTGCCGTCCGTGCCGCGAAGGCCGTGACAATCTCTGCGAACATGTCTCCGGCGTGCACGGCTTCCATCTCGATGGCTTTGCGCAGGAGAAGGTGAACCTGCCGGCGCGTCTGCTGGTTCCCGCACCTCCCGGCGTCGATGCGATCGGCGCAGCCCTTGCACCCGTCACCTTCGGCACGGTCGAGCATATGCTCTTCGACAATGCCAAGCTCGAGCCCGGCGAGACGATCCTCGTTCATGCCGGCGGCTCCGGCATCGGCACGGCGGCGATCCAGCTTGCCAAGAAGATCGGCTGCACTGTGATCACGACAGTCGGCTCGGACGACAAGATCGAGAAGGCGAAGGCGCTCGGCGCCGATCACGTCATCAATTACCGCACCGACCGTTTCGAAGGCGTTGTGCGCAAGCTCACCAAGAAGAAGGGCGTCGATGTCGTCTTCGAACATGTGGGCAAGGATACCTGGGCGGGCTCCATGCTCTGCATGAAGCGCGGCGGGCGTCTCGTCACCTGCGGCTCGACCTCGGGTGTTTCGACCGAAATGAACCTGATGATGCTCTTCCAGCAGCAGCTTAAGCTCTTGGGATCCTTCGGTTGCCGCATGGAAAACATGGCCGATGCCATGCAGAAGATGGGGCGCGGCCTCGTCCATCCCGTCATCGATACCGAAGTCAGCTTCGACGATATCGACCGCGCGCTGGAGCGCATGGAAGGCCGCCAGATCTTCGGCAAGATCATCCTGAAGATGGACTGATCCGCGTGAAGCTTTTCATCACGAGGATCGTTCTGGCGCTGCGGCACTTCCAGCAATGGCTGGTGGCGCAGCTGATGTTCGGCTTCCTGAACTTCCTCAAGCTTTTCCCGGCTGACGGCGCCATGCGCTTTGCCGATTGGCTGACGCGCCGGGTCGGCAAGCGGCTGAAGCGCCACAAGCTGATGCTCTACAATCTGCGCCGGGCCTTCCCGGAAAAGAGCGATGCCGAGCTGGAAGAGATCGCGCTCGAAAGCTGGGGCAATATGGGCCGGCTCGCGGCCGAATATGTTTTTCTCGACCAGCTATTCGATTTCGATCCAACGAGCGACAAGCCGGGCAGAGTGGAAGTCTCGGGCATTCCGATCTTCCTGGAACTGCGCGACAATCCGCGTCCCTTCATCGTCTTTACCGGCCATACCGGCAATTTCGAGCTCTTGCCGGTCGCCGGTAACGCTTTCGGTCTCAGTGTGACCGTGCTCTTTCGCCCGCCGAACAATCCTTATGTGGCGCAGAAGGTGTTTGATTTCCGCAGCGGCCGCATGGGTAAGCTGGTGCCTTCGCATGCCGGCTCTTCCTTTGCGCTTGCCCGTCAGCTCGAGGCAGGGCAGGGCGTTGGGGTGCTCGTCGACCAGAAATTCAGCCGCGGGTTGAAGACGACGTTCTTCGGCCTGGAAACCAAGACCAATCCGCTGCTGCCGAAACTGGTGCGCCAGTTCAATTGCGAGGTCTATCCGGCCCGCTGCATCCGTCTTCCGGGCAATCGCTACCGGCTTGAAATCGAGCCGAAGATGGAGATGCCGCGCGACGAGAAGGGCAATCTGGACCTTCCCGCCACGGCGCAGATGATGAATGACAAGGTGGAAAGCTGGGTACGCGAATATCCGGCCCAGTGGCTGTGGTATCACGACCGGTGGGATATCAAACGTTCCGTCAGCCTGTAAGATTCTGCCTGTAAGTTTTTGCTCCCGATTTATAATCGGTGAAAAGCGACAGGTTTGCGTCAGTTGAAAATGAGCACGGTTCATGTTACGCGTCTCTACTAGGGCGCGTAAAGTGCCTACCGTAAGGCGTAATCTTGCATGAAGCATAGGCCTCGACCGGTGTTCGGAACGTTTCTCAGGAAATGGATATTGGGGGTATCTTGCTTGAGTTGTTCAGGGCCTTTTCCTTGCGCTGCGCACAGATCGAGGAAGCGATAAGGCTAGGGGATGATGGGCGCGTGGAGGCGCTCGACCGTGATATCCAGCCGCTTGTCGAGGCGATCCTCGCATGCAGGGCATCCAATCTCATCGAAGTCTATATGCAACTTCAGTTTGTAAGCTACCTCATCGCTCAAGACGCCGATGACGGTGCTTTCGTGACGCAATATGCCGCCGTGCTCTCCTATCTGCTTGATCGCTATTTTGGCGCCCATGCGCCGGACTGGCGGGTGCCGTTGCCGGTGGAAATGAAACTCAGGCCGCCGCCCGCCTATGTTCCCGACACGGACAATGGCCAGTTCCTCAATGCGGCGATCCTGCAAACGCTGCCGGACCGCGTGGCGGTGCTGACGAAGGACTACCGCTACCTCTATTCCAATCCCGTCAACTGTGCCCATCTCGGCAAGAATGCCATGCAGCTCATCGGCCGGCATATCCTCGAATTCATCGGCGAAGAACGCTTTGCCGGCGAGGTGAAGGAAAAGCTCGACGCCTGCTTCGACGGCGCGACGGTCGACTACATCTACGAGCGCTCGGCGCGGCGCAGCCGCTGCCGCATGTTGCCGCTGCATGATGCTGCGAGGAAGGTGATCGGCGCGCTGATCACCATCCAGAATATGAACGGCCCCGTATCCGCGGACGTTTAATCCTTGCTCCAGACGGCGAGTTCGTAGCCGTCCTTGTCGAGAAAATGAAAGCGTCGGCCGCCGGGGAAGGGCGTGATCGGTTTTGCTATGGTGCCGCCGGCCTTTTCGACGCTTGCCAGCACGTCTTCCAGCTTCTCGGCATAGAGAATGACGAGCGGGCCGCCTGCGGCTCGCACCGGGCCGAGATTGGTAAAGCCGCCTTTCAATCTTCCGTCGTCGAACTCGCAATAGTTCTCGCCGTAATCGGTGAAGCGCCAGCCGAAGGCCGCACCGTAAAAGGCTTTTGAAGCGCCGATATCTTTCACGTTGAACTCGACATAGTCGATGCGGCGGTCATTTCGAGCATCGTTCTCAGCCATCTAACTTCTCCATCATCGATTTCAGGGACGCCAGATCCTTCTGGATATGGGCGGCGTCGGCTGCGAATTGTTCGTCGGTCATGCCCGGCAGGCGCAGCAGCGTGAACATCACCTCGCAGCCGTCGCCATTCGGCACGATGCGCAGCGCGTTATAGACGCGCAGGCCGGATTCGATGGTGACGGTATGGTCGATGACGCCGAATTCGTTCGGTGGCACGAAGCTCACCCGGACGCTGCCGAGCGGTCCGTGGGCGATCCAGTCCTCGCCATCGGGTTCCAGGCCGCTCGCAAGGCCGGAGGCCCAGAGCGGCATGTTCTCCGGCCTGCCGGCGAAATCATAGACATCGCGCCAGTCTCTTTTGATCGTGATGTGGACGATGCGTGCGGGCATTGTGTTCATCGGTCTGTCCTCTTGCTTTGCGTCAGACTAGCAGGCCGGCACGGACCGTCTTGAACAAAACGGTCATCGGGCCGTCAATTGAGCCAGCATGGCTGATGGCGTCAGTGTCGTCAGGTCGCCGATCTCGCGGGTCATATGCGCCTGGTCGGAAAAGCCGGCTTCGAGGGCGAGGGCGGCCAGGGACAGGGTCTCGCTTGCGCGGCACAAGGCCATGAAACGCTGCAGCCGACGGACGCGTTCCAGCGTCTTGATGCCGTAGCCGAAATGGTGGTGGGCGCGGCGGCGCAATTGCCGTTCGCCGATATCGAGCCTCTGCTGCAGCTCGCCGATACGGCCGGGCCCATGGTCGGCGGCGGTAAAGATCAGGCGCGCCTCGGGGTCCGGCTCCGCTTCTTCCCCTGCCAGTTCGCTCAAGAGCGTGGCGAAGAGCGAGAGGGCGGCAGCGCCATCCGGACAGTCGGAAAGGCGTGGTTCGATGAGGGCAGCCTTTTTGGGCGCGAGATCGCTGAGGGGAATGGAGAGGCCGGTGATCTCCGACAGGGGCAGCTTCAGCCATGCGGCGCCGGCGCCTGGTGCAAAACGCGCGCCGATAATGCGCATGCCCGGCGCCATCGGCGGGAAGGCGGCGGTGCGGTCCGGCCCGACAGCGAAGAGGCGGCCATTCGCGAAAAGCAGGTCGCAATAACCATCGGGCACAATGGCGATCGGGCCTGCGGTTCGAATCTCGTGCGACCAGAGGCAGCGGAAATGCGGCGCAAGGGCAGGCGAGGGCGCATATTCGCGGTAGCGCCCGGCGCTCTTTGCGAGCAGCGGCCCGATATCGACTTGCCTTGCAGCAACAGTCATTTCAGCCTCCCAAACCCATGCATATGGTGCTTCCCCGATCATTCGAAAAGCCTGTTCCGACAGCCTTTTTTCGACCCGAATCGCCGTCTTCGACCTTGCCGTTTGACCGAGAGAGTGCCACAACATCGCACCATTTCACTCATCGGAGGTTTGTCGTGGAAAAGGCAGAAATCGGACTGATCGGCCTTGCCGTCATGGGGTCCAACCTGGCTCTCAACATTGCGGAAAAGGGCAACAAGATCGCGGTTTTCAACCGCACGCCTGAAAAAACGGACGAATTCTACGAAAGCGCCGGTGATCTGAAGAAGCAGATCATTCCTTGCAAGACGATCGAGGAGTTCGTCGAGGCGATCCGCCCGCCGCGTCCGATCATCATCATGATCAAGGCCGGCGAGCCTGTCGATCAGCAGATGGAGGCGCTGCGCCCGCATCTGGAAAAGAACGACATCATGATCGATGCCGGCAACGCCAATTTCCGCGATACGGTTGCCCGCTTCGACCGCCTGAAAGATACCGGCCTGACCTTCATCGGTATGGGCGTTTCGGGCGGTGAGGAAGGTGCCCGCCACGGTCCGTCGATCATGGTCGGCGGCAAGGAAGAGTCCTGGAAGCGTGTCGAGAAGGTTCTGACCTCGATTGCCGCCAAGTATAATGGCGATCCGTGCGTTGCCTGGCTCGGCAATGACGGCGCGGGCCATTTCGTCAAGACGATCCATAACGGCATCGAATATGCCGACATGCAGATGATCGCCGAAATCTACGGCATCCTGCGCGACGGCCTCGGCAAGAGCGCATCGGAAATCTCCAGCATCTTCGGCGAATGGAACAAGGGCCGCCTGAACTCCTACCTGATCGAAATCTCCGAGAAGGTTCTGGCCGCCACCGACCCGATCTCCAAGACGCCGATGGTTGACATGATCCTCGACAAGGCCGGCCAGAAGGGCACCGGCAAGTGGTCGGCGATCGAAGCGCAGAACATGGGCATTCCGGCAACCGGTATCGAAGCCGCCGTTGCGGCCCGCAGCCTGTCCTCGATGAAGGACCAGCGCGAAGCCGCCCAGAAGATCTTCGGCGATCTCGGTGCTGCCTTCCCGGTCGCCTACGGCCCCGAGTTCAACAAGGATCTGGAACTGGCGCTGTTTGCCGGCAAGATCGGCGCCTATGCGCAGGGCTTTGCGGTGATGGCGGAAGCTTCCAAGGAGTTCAACTGGTCGCTGCCGATGCCTGTCATCGCCCGTATCTGGCGCGCCGGCTGCATCATCCGTTCGCAGTTCCTCGACGAGATCACCAAGGCCTTCACCGATGCGCCTGACGCGGCGAACCTCATCGTCACGCCGGCCTTCTCGGCCATGGTCAAGGAATCGATCCCGGCACTGCGCCGCGTCGTCACTGCGGCACTGACTGCCGGCCTGCCGGTTCCGGCGCTGGTCTCGGCGCTCAGCTATTTCGACGCCTATCGCCAGGGCCGCGGCACTGCCAACCTGATCCAGGCGCAGCGCGACTTCTTCGGCGCCCACGGCTTCGACCGCCTCGACGGCAAGGACTTCCACCACGGCCCCTGGGGCAGTGGTGCATCGACCTTCTGAGGTTTGCGAAAACAGAGTTGAAAGCCCGGCCATTGTGCCGGGCTTTTTGTTAGCCTGCCGCGAAGCGGCTGATTGCAATCGGGAGGTCCATAATATGCTCCACCATGCATCTTTCGGGGTGGCCGATATCGAACGAGCCGCGCGGTTCTATGATGCTGCCCTCGGCGCGCTTGGCTATGTCAGGGTCTGGGAGGATCTGCGCCCCGGCGAGGCCGGACAGGCCGTCGGCTATGGTGTGCCCGGCGGCGGCGACAAGCTGGCGATCAAATCGCTCGAGGCGGGGCAGGGTGCGCCGGGTGCGGGCTTTCATCTGGCCTTTGCCGCGCCGGATCAGCGGTCGGTCATTGATTTCCATGCCGCAGCGCTTTCCCAGGGTGGCGTCGATAACGGTGCGCCGGGGCTCCGGCAGCATTACGGGCCGAATTACTTTGCTGCATTTGTCGTCGATCCCGATGGATATCGTATCGAGGCGGTTTTCAATCAGGTGAAGTGAGGCTGGCGCGCCGATTGGAACAGAGCTGCGGAGGTATATCCGGTACGCCGCAGTTCACGTTGTGACGTGGAATACCCCCGCCAGACATTGGAACGACGCTGCACAACACTCGCACAAGCTCGCCGCCGCATTTAGGTTGAGGCCGACCCGCCGGACAGAGGGGACCATCATGCGACCGATTTCCACCTTTCTCATTACCTTCTGCCTCGGCCTCCTCTTCACCGCATCAGCAGAAGCCGCGGGCTTCAATTGCGCCAAGGCAGCCAGCGCCGACGAAAAGATCGTCTGCGGCGATACTCAGCTTTCCCACCTCGACGATGTCTTCAATGCCCGCTATGGCGCGGCACGGAAGACAGCTCCCGATGAGGATGATGTCGTCCACTCGGCCCGCAATTTCCTGGCCGACCGGCGTGATTGCGGTAACGACCGGGCCTGTATCCTCAGCGCCTATCTCGCCATTCTCTGGGAGATATCACCGGACAAGAGCAGCTTCATGCAGGGCATCTCCGCGAAGTCGCTGACGGGCGGCAAGCAGCCCGGGACTTCGGACATCCCGACAAAGGCCGGGCAATGCGCTGCAACCACGATCCTGGCGGTGCATCCGCGCGTCGAGAGTGGCGACGCACCCGTGACCGATGAGGATTTTGGCAATGGCACGGGCATCGATTATGCCAATGACGGCTACCAGGTCTCGTATAACCGCGAGGAGATGCTGATCCGCTCCAAGCCCGACGATCCGGTCACCCAATGCCTGGTAGAGATCGATCGCGACTGCGAGCCGGATGAGAATGGCCGGCTTTTCCTCGTCACCAATGGCAGGACGAAAGAAAGCTGGATACTGCCCGATGCGCAGCACAAGTGCGGGGGCTGAACGGCTTTTTGTATCTCGTCTCTTGCCGCGCGCTGCCTATTCTGAAAGGGCAGGGCCGGGATCTTATGGCTTAAGGCGAGCAAGCGCCGTCCGGACTTATTTTTTTGGCAGGGGATAAAATGATCAGGGAATCCATCGACCACGCGGCTCTCGCACGTCAGATCGCCGACATCGCCACGCTGGAGGGCGAATTCGTGCTCCGCTCCGGCCAGGTATCGCACCGCTATTTCGACAAATACCGTTTCGAAGGCACGCCGGCTCTCCTGAAGCCGCTGGCGCAGGCAATGGCAGCCCTTCTGCCCGCCGATACCGAAATCATCGCCGGGCTGGAACTCGGCGGCGTGCCGCTCGCGACCGCGATCTCGCTGGAAACCGGCCTGCCCGCCGCCTTCATCCGCAAGGAGGCCAAGACCTATGGCACCTGCCGGGCGATCGAGGGGCAGAATGTAGCTGGCCGGCGCGTGACCTTCATCGAGGATGTCATCAGCACTGGCGGTGCGGTGAAGGATGCCTACCAGCTGGCGATCGGGGAGAAGGCAGAAGTGCTTGGTGTCGTCTGCGCGATCTGGCGCGGCGAGGGCGCCGCGCGCATCGATGGCGTGCCCGAGCTTGGGGTATTTCCAATGTTTACGCGGGCGGATCTGGAGAACGCGCGGTAGGCAAGTAAGACTCTGGGTTCCGGCATGGGACGGCCCGGGCAGCCGGTCGCCTTACGCCGGCCTGGAAAAACCTTAGCCGCGACAAGTGACCAGCCGTTCTACCGTCCGTCCGGCCATTCCGGCTTGCTGATGCTCTGCAGCAGTTCGGCGTCCACGCCATCGATGCGCGCAATCACCTGCTTGGCCATCTCGCGCCCGGCGTGGCGGACGTCTTCGTGGGCGGTGATGATCTCCGGGCGGATCCAGTTGAGGATAGAGGCGGATTGCTTGGAGACGAGGTCGACGTCGTGGCCGAGGCGTTTGCCGGCGGCTTCGATGCCGGCGTTGACGGCGATGGTGGCGCTGCCGGCCGACGAGACAATCCCATCGGGGGCGCCGGGGGAGCGCATCAGCTGCTCCACGGCGTTGCGGATTTCGGCGAGCGGGGCGTCGATGTTGACACGCAGCGGCACTTCCTCGGCGCCGTAATCGTGCAGGCCGGTCTGAAAGCCTATGCGGGTATGCGTGTAGTAGGTGAGCTTGCTCGGCGGCTGGAGCAGGGCGATGCGCTTGCGGCCGCGCTTGACCAGCTTCTCGACTGCCTGATGAGCATAAGCCTCGTTGTCGAAGTCGTGATAGGGGTGGACGAGGCCGGCATCGGTGCGGCCATGGGTGGTAAAGGGCATGCCGCTTTCGGCGAGCAGGCGCACGCGTGGATCGTCAGGCTCGACGCGCGAGATGATGACGCCGTCCGCCGAGCCGGTGTCGAGGATATAGCGCACCGGCAGCATGGGATCCTTGCTGTGCGAATGCGGGGTGACGACGATATGGTAGGGGGTGCCGGTCAGCACCTCTGAAATGCCGAAGACCATCTGGCTGGAAAAGCCCATGATCTCCTCGTCGATGCTGAGCACGAGGGCGATGACATTGGTCTTGCCGGTTCTCAGGCGCACGCCGGCCCGGTTCGGCTGGTAGCCGAGCTGACGGGCGACCATGCGCACGCGTTCCTTGGTTTCCGCGCCAATATCCGGTGCATCTTTCAGTGCCCGCGATACGGTGGTCACGCCAAGGCCCGTCATGAAGGCGATCGTCTTCAATGTCGGTCGCTCGCGCGGAACGGAACCGGATGCCGCTCCGCCGAAATTTCCGTTGTTTTCCATCCCTCTAGGCCCGCCTCGCGCGATTTGCTTCGCCTTATAGAGGCTTTTCGCCGCGCTGTAAGTACGCCGCTGCGGAAAAGCTCTCCTCCCTGAGCCAGACAATCTGTAACGATACAGTAGAAATGTCGAGCGCTTTTTCTGACCAGCGTTGCATAGGGATCCTCTCTGGTTGAATCGCCTGTCCCGCACGCGATTTTTTGCACCTGCGAAGCCAGGAAAGGTTGAAATTATCAGATTAATCAAAAATTAATCAGTAAAATCAAGTGTATAATACAATGCCGCAACTGCGAAATTGCTTGCTTACGCTTTTCTTGTGAAGCAAAGGTCGAGCCGTTGATTGCCCTCATAGGATGTAATGGTGACTTTCACAGAAAATTTTACGAGCGGGCGGTTGCGCGGATAAATCGATTGCTCTAAGTTTTTCCGGCAACGTTTCAGTGAGGGAGGAGAACTCATGAAAATCCGTATTATGGCGGCTGTGCTTGCCGCTTCCGTAGCTATTCCTTTTGGCGCCGCAAAGGCTACCGATCTCGAAGTCACCCATTGGTGGACCTCTGGCGGCGAAGCTGCCGCCGTGGCTGAGCTGGCAAAGGCATTCGACGCCACCGGCAACCACTGGGTTGACGGCGCAATTGCCGGTTCCGGCAGCACCGCACGCCCGATCATGATCAGCCGCATCACCGGCGGTGACCCGATGGGCGCGACCCAGTTCAACCACGGCCGCCAGGCCGAGGAACTCGTCCAGGCTGGCCTGATGAAGGACCTGACCGATGTGGCGACCGCAGGCAAATGGAAGGACATCATCCGTCCGTCGACCCTGCTCGATTCCTGCACGATCGACGGCAAGATCTATTGCGCACCGGTCAACATCCACTCCTGGCAGTGGCTGTGGCTGTCGAATGCAGCCTTCCAGAAGGCTGGCGTTGCGGTTCCGAAGAACTGGGATGAATTCGTCGCTGCCGCTCCGGCCCTGGAAAAGGCCGGCATCGTTCCCCTCGCAGTCGGCGGTCAGGGCTGGCAGGCAAGCGGCGCCTTCAACGTTCTCATGATCGCGATCGGCGGCAAGGACAACTACCTGAAGGTCTTCAAGGACAAGGATGCCAAAGTGGCAGCCGGCCCCGAGATCGCCAAGGTGTTCAAGGCTGCCGACGATGCACGCCGCATGTCCAAGGGCAGCAACGTGCAGGACTGGAACCAGGCCACCAATCTCGTCATCACCGGCAAGGCCGGCGGCCAGATCATGGGTGACTGGGCGCAGGGCGAATTCCAGGTCGCCAAGCAGGTTGCCGGCAAGGACTATACCTGCCTTCCGGGCCTCGGCGTGAACGAGATCATCTCGACCAGCGGTGACGCCTTCTACTTCCCGCTCCAGAAGGATGCCGAGAAGGCGAAGGCTCAGGACGTGCTTGCCGCCACGCTTCTCGACCCGAAGACGCAGGTTGCCTTCAACCTGAAGAAGGGCTCGCTGCCGGTTCGCGGTGACGTCGATATCTCGGCCGCCAACGACTGCATGAAGAAGGGTCTCGAAATCCTCGCCAAGGGCAATATCGTCACCAGCTCGGATCAGCTCGCTTCGCCGGATACGACAAAGCAGATCGAAGACCTCTTCGCCGAGTTCTTCGCCAATACCACGATGACGCCCGACGCAGCGCAGAAGCGCTTCGCCGACATCATCGCCGCCGCCGACTGATCCTCGGTCCTCAAGCCCATCAGGTTCGGTCCTGCGCATTGCAGGACCGGATCGCGCCGCCCTGATCTCCGGTCCTTCCGGCGACGTCACGTCACACCCGGGTGCGATCGCGCCAGGACCGCGTTGCGGTCGAGACGGGGGCGGGAAGGGTGGCCGTCTTCGGATGGAGCCCCGATCACCGAAGCGACCGTGCTTCAGGAGGAAACTCAATGACAGGTCAAGCGAAAGCCGGCCGACCGTTTAAACTATTCCGCAATCTGAATTCGAAGATTGCCTCCATTCCCATGATCCTCACCGCCATGGTCATCTTTCTCGGTGGCACGGTCTGGACGGTGGTTTATTCCTTCACCAATTCCAAGCTCCTGCCGCGATTGAACTTCGTCGGTATCGAGCAATATCAGCGTCTCTGGGCCGCCCCGCGCTGGGTCGTGTCCATCGAGAATCTGGCGATCTACGGCATTCTGTCGCTGATCTTCAGCCTGGTCATCGGTTTCATGCTGGCGGCTCTCATGGATCAGAAGATCCGTTTCGAGAACACGTTCCGCACGATCTTCCTCTATCCTTTCGCGCTGTCCTTCATCGTCACCGGTCTCGTGTGGCAGTGGATCCTCAATCCGGAATTCGGGGTCCAGGCGGTCGTGCGGTCGCTGGGATGGACGAGTTTCAGTTTCGATCCGCTCTATACGTCCGAAATCGTCATCTACGGGGTGCTGATTGCCGCCCTCTGGCAGGGCACCGGCCTCGTAATGTGCCTGATGCTCGCCGGACTTCGCGGCATCGACGAGGATATCTGGAAGGCTTCCCGCGTCGACGGCATTCCGATGTGGCGGACCTATCTCTTCGTCGTCATTCCGATGATGCGCCCGGTCTTCATCACCACGCTCGTCATCATCGCCAGCGGTATCGTCAAGGTCTACGACCTCGTGGTCGCCCAGACCAGCGGTGGTCCGGGCATCTCGTCGGAAGTGCCGGCAAAATACGTCTACGACTACATGTTCCAGGCGCAGAATCTCGGTCAGGGCTTCGCGGCTTCGACCATGATGCTGGTGACAGTAGCGATCATCATCGTTCCCTGGGCATATCTGGAATTTGGCGGAGGGCGCAAACGTGGCTGACAATATCGCTCTCAAGGCCGTCAACGACGGCGATACTTCCCTCCAGAAGGGGGCGGTTTCCGGTCCGGCCGGACCAAAGCCGCGGCCGGTGGTTTCGGCCCGCAACATCATCGTCTACGGCACGCTTTTCGTGGCCGCCGTCTACTATCTGATCCCGCTCTACGTGATGGTCGTCACGTCGCTCAAGGGGATGCCGGAGATCCGGCTCGGCAACATTTTTGCACCGCCGATGGAAATCACCTTCGAACCCTGGGTCAAGGCCTGGGCGACCGCCTGCACCGGCCTCAACTGCGATGGTCTTTCGCGCGGTTTCTGGAACTCGGTCCGCATCACCGTTCCGTCGGTCATCGTTTCCATCGCGATCGCCTCGGTCAATGGTTATGCGCTGGCGAACTGGCGCTTCAAGGGATCGGAATTCTTCTTCTCGGTCCTCATAATCGGCGCCTTCATTCCCTATCAGGTCATGATCTATCCGATCGTCATCATCCTGCGCGAAATCGGCATCTACGGATCGCTCACCGGCCTCATCATCGTGCATTCGATCTTCGGCATGCCGATCCTGACGCTGCTGTTCCGCAACTACTTCGTGTCTCTGCCGGAGGAGCTGTTCAAGGCGGCGCGTGTCGACGGGGCGGGCTTCTGGCAGATCTTCCTGCAGATCATGCTGCCGATGTCGCTGCCGATCTTCGTCGTCGCGATGATCCTGCAGGTCACCGGCATCTGGAACGACTTCCTGTTCGGCGTGGTCTTCACCCGGCCGGATACCTATCCGATGACCGTACAGCTCAACAACATCGTCAATTCCGTCCAGGGCGTGAAGGAATACAACGTCAACATGGCCGCAACGATCCTGACAGGACTCGTGCCGCTCGTCGTCTATTTCGTGTCGGGGCGACTTTTCGTCCGTGGCATCGCCGCTGGCGCAGTGAAGGGTTGATCCAATGAACATGAATGCAAGTGTCTCCATCAAGGACCTGTCGCTGAACTTCGGCGCGGTCAGCGTGCTCAAGGATCTGAACCTCGACATCAACGACGGCGAATTCCTGGTGCTGCTCGGCTCCTCGGGCTGCGGCAAGTCGACCCTGCTGAACTGCATTGCCGGGCTGCTCGACGCCTCGGAAGGGCAGATCTTCATCAAGGGCAAGAACGTCACCTGGGAAGAGCCCAAGGACCGCGGCATCGGCATGGTGTTCCAGTCCTACGCGCTTTATCCGCAGATGACTGTCGAAAAGAACCTCTCCTTCGGTCTTCGCGTCGCCAAGGTGCCGCAGTCCGAGATCGACAAGCGCGTGGCGCGTGCCTCCGAGATCCTGCAGATCCAGCCGCTCCTGAAGCGCAAGCCGGCCGAGCTTTCCGGCGGCCAGCGTCAGCGCGTGGCGATCGGCCGTGCCCTGGTGCGCGATGTCGACGTCTTCCTCTTCGACGAGCCGCTGTCGAACCTCGACGCCAAGCTGCGCTCGGAACTGCGCGTCGAAATCAAGCGCCTGCACCAGTCGCTGAAGAACACGATGATCTACGTCACGCATGACCAGATCGAGGCGCTGACGCTCGCCGACCGTATCGCCATCATGAAGAGCGGCATCATCCAGCAGCTCGACGATCCGACGACGATCTACAACAGGCCGCGCAATCTCTTCGTCGCCGGCTTCATCGGCTCGCCGTCCATGAATTTCCTGCAGGGCGAACTGGTGAAATCAGGCGATGGCATTGCTTTTGCCGCCAACGGCGTGAATTTCTCGCTCGCCGCCTATGACGGCGTGGAGAAGCTGCAGCCCGGCCGCAAGGTGGTGCTCGGCGTTCGCCCCGAGCATATCAAGGTCAACGAGAATGCCGGCGGCGAAGAACACGACGCCACCGTCGACATCGAAGAACCGATGGGTGCGGACAATCTTCTCTGGCTGAAACATGCCGGTCACACGATGTCGGTACGCATCAATGGTGCGCGCCGCTTCAATGTCGGCAGCAAGGTGAAGCTCAGCTTCGACATGGCGCTCGCCTCGGTCTTCGATGCCGAAAGCGAGCTGCGCCTCTAGAAAGTTCTGCGGGCGGCGCCGGAAACGGCGTCGCCCGATCCTCCAATTGGCCGTCTGGCCAGCCAATTTCGGCCGCAGTCCGGCTTGCCCGGCACTCCCAGGAGCGGCGCGATCAGGATAAGACTATGACATCCTTGCCGAAGAACGGTTTCAACATCGAACTTTCGGGTTCGTGGCAGCTTGCTTCCGCCGATGGCGAGATCCGCAGCGTCATCACGCTGCCGGGCGACGTGCACACGGCGCTGCACCGCGCGGGACTGATCCCGGATCCCTATTTCGGCCGAAACGAGGAAAAGGTGCAGTGGGTCGCCGAGCGCGAATGGACGGTGGAGCGCAGCTTCACGCTTCCTGACGCCGAGGGCGACTGGTATCTCGACATCGATTATCTCGACACGGTCGCCAGCGTCCACGTCAACGGCTTCCTGGCGCTCGAGGCCGATAACAGCTTCCGCCGCTACCGGCCGGATGTTTCGAGCATGCTGAAGAAGGGTGAGAACACGATCCGCATCGTGTTTGCCTCCAACGTCGCAGCCGGTGCCGCGCGGCAAAAGCAGCAGCCCTTCTATATTCCCTACAGCACTGGCAACTCGCCGATCCCTGACGGCAACATGCTGCGCAAGGCGCAGTGCCATTTCGGCTGGGACTGGAATATCGCCATTGCCCCGCTCGGGCTTTACGGCACGATTGCGCTGAAGAAGCTGGAGACTGCGCGCATCGAGCATGTGCTGACGCGCCAGACGCACAATTCCGACGGTTCGGTGGAACTGCAGGTTACGGCGACGCTTTTTGCCAAGGATCCCGGCATCGCGCAGCTTTATTTCGATCTCGACGGCGAGCGCGTAAGGCTCGATGTCGGCGTCAGTGCCGGCGAGACGAACGTCAACCACGTCTTCCAGATCGACAATCCGCGCCTCTGGTGGCCCTCGGGCAGCGGCGAGCAGGCGCTCTATACGCTGACCGTCGAACTGCCGTCCGACAGCGTGACGAAGCAGATCGGGTTGCGTACCATCGAGCTCATCACCACGCCGGATGCTGCCGGCAGCCGCTTCGCCTTCAAGGTCAACGGCCACGAAATCTTCTGCCGCGGCGCCAACTGGATTCCGGCGGACGCGCTCTTCTCGCTATCTTCTGAGGAAAAGACAGAGGATCTCTTGCTGTCGGCCAAGGCCGCCAACATGAACATGATCCGTGTGTGGGGCGGTGGCTTCTACGAACACGACTGGTTCTACGATATCTGCGACCGGCTCGGGCTCATGGTCTGGCAGGACTTCATGTTCGCCTGCAACCTCTATCCCTCGACCGAGGATTTCCTGGAGAATGTTGCAGTCGAAGTGGATTATCAGGTCCGCCGGCTCTCTTCGCATGCCTCGATCGCGCTCTGGTGCGGCGATAACGAACTCGTCGGCGCGCTCACCTGGTTCGAGGAGTCCCGCAAGGATCGTGACCGCTATCTCGTTTCCTACGATCGCCTGAATCGCACCATCGAAGTGGCGGTGAAGAAGGCGCTGCCCGGCGCCCTCTGGTGGCCGTCGAGCCCGGCCTCCGGCTATCTCGATTACGGCGATGCCTGGCATGCCGATGGTTCCGGCGACATGCACTACTGGTCGGTCTGGCACGAAAACAAGTCGTTCGACAATTACCGCTCGGTGCGCCCGCGCTTCTGCTCGGAATTCGGCTTCCAGTCCTATACGTCGCTGCCCGTCATCAAGACCTATGCCGACGCCAAGGACATGAACGTGGCATCGCCCGTCATGGAACTGCACCAGAAGAATGCGGGCGGCAACGAGCGTATTGCCGGCACGATGTTCCGCTACTTCCGCTTCCCGAAGGATTTCCCGAATTTCGTCTATCTCAGCCAGATCCAGCAGGGTCTCGCGATCAAGACGGCGGTGGAATACTGGCGTTCGCTGAAGCCGCATTGCATGGGCACGATCTACTGGCAGCTCAACGATACCTGGCCGGTCGCGTCCTGGTCGAGCCTCGATTACGGCGGGCGCTGGAAGGCGATGCACTATCTCGTCAAGCGCTTCTTCCAGCCGGTGGCGGTGGCCGCGATCCCCTCGGAGGATGGCAAGTCGATCCGCTTCTCGCTGGTCAATGACACACTCGAAGATGTCAGCGTCGATCTTTCGATCTCGATCCTGACGATGAAGGGCGAGCGCAAGCATCTGAAGAACGTGCAGGCCATGTGCGCGCCGGATGCGGCATGCACGGCCGCGACCCTCGACATCTCCGAGATTCCGGAGGGCACGCTGCTTGCCTGGCATTTCACCGCCTCCAATGGCATGGGCGGCGAGGGGCATTTCGTCAACGGCACCTACAAGGCGCTGGAACTGGAGCCGGCGGGTCTTTCCGTCGTCCGCGAATTCGTCGAGGAGAACGGCTCGATCGACCTCGACGTCACCGCCAAGGGCCTGGCGCTCTTCGTGATGATCGAGACGGATGTTGACGGCAAATATTCCGACAATGCCTTCGACCTGGCTGCCGGCGAAAGCCGCCGGATCACCTTCACCCCGGCAAAGCCTCTCGAAAAGGGCAAGCTGCCGGAATTCCGCTTCTATGACCTGCATTCCTGCCAGTCGGCAGATTGATCTTACGTGAGAACGGGCACGAGGCCCGAGGAGGATGACATGACCAAGCTCAGCTATCAGCTCTATAGCGCCCGCAATTTCCCGCCGCTTTCGACGATCTTCGAAAAGCTCGGCAAGGCGGGTTACGCCGAAGTCGAAGGTTTCGGCGGCATCTATGCGGAACTCGATGAGGCTGGCCTCAAGAGCCTGCGCGCCGATCTCGACAAGAATGGCCTCGTGATGGCGACCGGCCATTTCAGCCCCGATTTCCTCGACGGCAATGTCGAGAAGTCGCTGCAGATCGCCAAGATCCTCGGCATGGATTCGATCTATGCGCCGCACCTGATGCCCGACCAGCGCCCGACGGATGCAGCCGGCTGGCTCGCTTTCGGCAAGCGCCTGCAGGAAATGAGCAAGCCCTACAAGGATGCGGGCTATGAATTCGGCTGGCACAATCACGACTTCGAATTCGTGAAGCTTTCGGACGGTTCGCTGCCGATCGAGCGCATCTTCGAAGGTGCGCCCGGCATCACCTGGGAAGCGGATATCGCCTGGGTCGTTCGCGGCGGTGCCGATCCCTACGCCTGGGTCGAAAAGCTCGGTGACCGTATCAGCGCCGTTCACGTCAAGGATATCGCACCGGCTGGCGAAGCCACAGACGAAGGCGGCTGGGCCGATGTCGGCCATGGCACGATCGGCTGGGCGAAGCTGCTTCCGGTCGTCAAGGCAAAGACCAAGGCCAAGCATTTCGTCGTCGAGCACGACAATCCAAATGATATCGACCGCAACATCACGCGCTCGATCGCTTCCTTCAAGACCTACTGAGGCAGATCATGACCAAGGAACTTGGCGTCGGCATCATCGGATGCGGCAACATCTCCACCACCTACTTTTCGCTGTCACCGCTCTTCAAGGGGCTGAAGGTGCTGGCCTGCGCCGATATCAACGCGCAGGCTGCAAAGCAGCGCGCCGAAGAATATGGCGTTGTCGCGCAGACGATCGAAGAGCTTCTCGCCAATGACGAGATCGACGTCGTCGTCAACCTGACGATCCCGGATGCGCATTATCCGGTGTCGAAGGCGGCGCTCGAAGCTGGCAAGCACGTCTACTCGGAAAAGCCGCTCGTGCTGACGCTCGAGCAGGGCGAAGAGCTTCGCCGCATCGCCAAGGAAAAGGGCCTCGCCGTCGGCTGCGCGCCCGATACATTCCTCGGCGGCGCGCACCAGCTTGCCCGCAAATTCATCGATGATGGCGGTATTGGCCGCATCACGTCGGGCGCCTGCTACGTCATGGGCCCGGGGATGGAAATGTGGCACCCGAACCCGGACTTCTTCTTCCTGCCGGGCGGCGGCCCGATCCTCGACATGGGGCCGTATTACATCGCCAACCTGATCAACCTGGTCGGACCGGTGAAGCGCGTTGCCGGCCTGACTTCGATGGCATCGGAAACCCGCACGATCACCAGCCAGCCGCGCAATGGCGAGATCATCCCGGTCAAGACGCCGACGACGATCCAGGCGCTCCTGGAATTCGTTTCCGGCGCCACCATTACGCTGACGGCAAGCTGGGATGTCTGGTCGCACCGCCATGCCAATATGGAGCTCTACGGCACGGATGGTTCGCTCTACGTGCCAGACCCGAACTTCTTCGGCGGCGTCGTAGAGGCCAGCGGCCGCGACAAGGACATCAAGGCGCTGGAAGCCTGGGACCACCCCTTCGGCAAGTTCAACCAGGAAAGCCCGAACGGTCCGCGCGCCAACTACCGCACGGCCGGCCTTGCCGACATGGCCATGGCGCTGATCGAGGGCCGCGATGCACGCTGCTCGCTCGACCGCACGCTGCACGGCGTCGACATCATGACTTCGATCCTGAAGTCGGGTGCAGAAGGCCGGTTCGTGGATCTCACCACGACCTGCACGCAGCCGGCGGCGCTCGGTATCGAAGAGGCGCAGGCGCTCTTGAAGTAAGGTGAGGGGTGCGCCGTACGTTCGTCGTGTGGCGCGCTTGCTCAATTTTTCCGTCATCCTCGGGCTTGTCCCGAGGATCTGCCGTGCCATCAGTAGATCCTCGGGACAAGCCCGAGGATGACGACATTGGACGGTAGAGCGCTGTCCACGAAACAGGCATGCACGTGAAGTTGTCGAGAACACGCGCCACGCGCTTGCCGTATCGGTGTGCTTGATCCAATAGTGCCGTCGCGCCCGGCCCCATACGAGGGGCAGCGACGTTTTCAGCTTTCGACTGCCGCCTGATGCGGTCACGAAAGAGAAGCACTTTTACAGGTTGAGGAGACCTCAGATGAGCTGGCAACCGGCCGAAGACCGTTATTCGAAGATGAAATATAACCGCACGGGCCGTTCCGGCCTGAAGCTGCCGGCCGTTTCCCTCGGCCTGTGGCACAATTTCGGCGGCGACACCCCGCATGACCGCAAGGTCGACATGTGCCGCACGGCTTTTGATCTCGGCATTACCCATTTCGATCTCGCCAACAATTACGGCCCGCCTCCCGGCAGCGCCGAGACGGCGTTCGGCGAGATCCTGCGCACCGATTTCGCGGGCCTGCGCGACGAGCTGATCATCTCTTCCAAGGCCGGTTACGACATGTGGCCGGGTCCTTACGGCGAGTGGGGCAGCCGCAAGTATCTCGTCGCCTCCTGCGACCAGAGCCTTGAGCGCATGGGCCTCGACTATGTCGACATCTTCTATTCGCACCGTTTCGATCCGGAGACCCCGCTGGAAGAAACCTGCGGTGCGCTCGACTATATCGTGCGCTCCGGCCGCGCGCTCTATGTCGGCATTTCCTCCTACAATTCGCAGCGCACCCGCGAGGCAGCTGCCATTCTGAAGGATCTCGGCACGCCGTGCCTCATCCACCAGCCGAGCTATTCCATGCTCAACCGCTGGGTCGAGGACGACAAGCTGCTCGATACGCTCGATGAGGTCGGCATGGGATCGATCGTGTTCTCGCCGCTCGCGCAGGGCATGCTGACGACGAAATATCTCGGCGGCATTCCCGCCGACAGCCGCGCGGCGCAGAACCACTTCCTCAAGAAGGACTTCATCCGTCCTTCGATCATCGACAATATCAAGAAGCTCAACGAGATCGCCGAAAAGCGCGGCCAGACGCTGGCGCAGATGGCGATCGCCTGGGTGCTGCGCGGTGGACGCGTAACCTCGGCGCTCATCGGCGCCAGCCGTTCCTCGCAGATCGTCGATTGCGTTGCCGCACTCGGCAATCTCGAGTTCTCGGCAGAGGAGCTGAAGCAGATCGATGTCTATGCCAAGGAGGCCGACATCAACCTCTGGGCCAAGTCCGCAGAGCTGGAATAGTTTTGATCGCCCGGGGCAAACCCCCGGGCGTTTTTCTGGTATAGTTTGACGTACGTATAGCAAGAACCTTGCTCAACGGAGGAGCCGCCATGATCCGCAATCCCATCCTGCCCGGGTTCAATCCCGACCCGTCCATCTGCCGCGTCGGTGACGATTATTACATCGCGACCTCGACCTTCGAATGGTATCCGGGTGTGCAGATCCATCACTCGCGCGATCTGGTGAACTGGAAGCTGGTGCGCCGGCCGCTGGAGCGGGCTTCGCAGCTCGACATGCGCGGCAATCCCGATAGCTGTGGCGTCTGGGCGCCGTGCCTTTCCTATGCGGACGGGCAGTTCTGGCTGGTCTATACCGACGTCAAGCGCTTCGACGGCAACTTCAAGGACGCGCATAATTACATCGTGACCTCGCCCACGATCGAGGGCGAATGGTCCGAACCCGTCTACGTCAATTCCTCGGGCTTCGACCCGTCGCTCTTCCATGACGAGGATGGGCGCAAGTGGTTCGTCAACATGCAGTGGAACCACCGCACCGAGAGCTATGGCGGCTCGCCGAAGTCTCCAGCCTTTGACGGTATCCTGCTGCAGGAATGGGATCCGCAGACGAAGGCGCTGAAGGGCCCGATCAAGAACATTTTCGCCGGCAGCCCGCTCGGCCTGGTCGAGGGACCGCATCTCTTCCGCAAGAACGGCTGGTACTACCTGACGACGGCCGAAGGCGGCACTGGCTACGATCATGCGGTGACGATGGCGCGTTCGCGCAATATCGACGGCCCTTATGAGCTGCACCCGAACCGGCACCTGATCACCTCGAAGGACAATCCGGAAGCGGCGCTGCAAAGGGCAGGGCACGGGCAGTACGTCGAGACACCAGATGGCCAGGTCTATCACACGCATCTTTGCGGCCGGCCGCTGCCGCCGAAGCGTCGCTGCACGCTGGGGCGCGAGACGGCTCTGCAGAAATGTGTCTGGCGCGAGGATGGCTGGCTCTATCTGGAAAACGGCACTGTTGTTCCCGATGTCGAGGTGCCGGGACTTGGCGATGCAAAGCGCGCTGAAAAACCTGTTCGCAGCGAGTATTCCTTCGATGGCGGCAAGTTGCCGGGTGATTTCCAGTGGCTGCGCACGCCGCAGCCAGAGCGCATCTTCAACCTGACGGAGCGCCCCGGCCATCTGCGCCTGATCGGCCGCGAGAGCATCGGTTCCTGGTTCGAGCAGGCGCTCGTCGCCCGCCGGCAGGAGCATCACAGTTTTCGCGCGGAAACGGTGGTGGAGTTTGCGCCGGATACCTATCAGCAGGTCGCCGGCCTGATACACTATTATAACCGCCACAAGTTCCATGCCGTCGTCGTAACCCTGCATGAAAAGCTCGGCCGCTGTGTCACGATTTTCTCCTGCGACGGCGATTATCCGCATGGGCGCATGAGCTTCCCGGCGGAAGCCGGCGTCGCGATCCCGGCTGAAGGGCGCGTGCAGCTCTCCATGGAGATCCGCGAAAACGACCTGCAATTCTTCTGGCAGACGGAAGGCAAGGGCGCCTGGCAGCCGATCGGCCCGGTTCTCGATGCCGGCGTTATCTCGGACGAGGGCGGGCGCGGCGAGCATGGCTCCTTTACCGGCGCCTTTACCGGCGTTTTCGCCTTCGATACGTCCGGCCGGGCAAAGACGGCCGATTTCGACTGGTTCAATTACGACGAGCTTTGAGGGCTTATGGCTGGCGACACCGGCATCGAGCGGCTGAACGAAACGCATGTCGAGGGCTTTCACCGGGCTCTCGACATTGTGGCGCGCGAGCGGAAATTTCTGAGCCTGCTTGAAGCCCCGCCGCCGGAGGAGACGCGCAGGTTTGCGCTGTCTTCCATTGCCAGCGGCAATGTGCACTTCGTCGCCCTCGATGGCGGCGAGGTGATCGGCTGGTGCGACATCCGCCGGCATCACTTTCCCTCGCACGCCCATCGCGGCACGCTCGGCATGGGCCTGCTTCCCGCCTACCGTGGACAGGGGCTCGGCCGCCGGCTGATCGAGGCGTCGATTAAGGGCGCGCAGCAGGTGGGCATGCTTCGTATCGAACTCGGCGTGCATGCCGACAATGCAAGGGCGATCCGGCTTTACGAGGGGATCGGCTTCGTACGCGAAGGGGTGAGCCGCGATGCGTTTTGCGTCGATGGGGCTTATAAGGACGTGATCGAAATGGCGTTGATTGCGCGATAGGTTTCGAGCGGCGGCTGCCGGGTTTTCGCTTCCCCCATCGGAGAGACCGTGCCTGCAGGGGCTGCGGAAGCAATGGGCGTGGCCTCCTCATCCGACGCTTTACGCCACCTGACCAGGGTCGAGCCACGGGTCTCGACCCGTCCTTCGAACCCCCGCTGGGGAGAGGGGAAACCGCCCGTTCAAAACACCGTTTCATCACGCCCGATTACGCAGACGTGATATCCGGCAACATGATCTCGCCACCTTCCGTTATCCTGAAATTAGGATATTAGGAATCGCGCATAAGTGCCCGATTCCATTACAGATCTTTAATTTTATTTTCAGATTCCGTTCATTTTCAGGGACGTAATTTCGGGGCGTGTTCAACACGAGGAAACCCCATGAAAAAGATCTTCGCAGCACTTCTCTCTACTTCTTTCCTGCTCTCGCCGATCGTCGCTTCGCAAGCCAGCGCCGCCGATCATCGCCGTCCGCCGGTCGTCGTTCACGAGAAGGTCATCGTCCACAAAAAGGTCATCCGCCCGCATTACTGGGCCAGGGGTTACCGCATGTCGGCTGCCGAGCGTGGCCGCTACGGTGAAGTTCGCGACTATCGCCGCTATCGCCTGGCACCGCCGCCGCGCGGCTATCACTGGGTGAGGGCCGATAACGACTATCTTCTCGTCGGTATCGCCAGCGGCGTGATCTCCAGCATCATCGCCGCCAATCGCTGAGTTCACGCGCAATCCCGAAAAGAGGGCGGCTTCGGCCGCCCTTTTTTGTTCGCCGCGCGAATCGCGGTCTTTAGCCGTCAGGCCAATGCACCGCCGGGGCGCAGGATCACGCCATCCTCCGTGACGATTGCATCCATTGGAATATCGTGCGGCTGCGGCTTGATCGTTCGGATTTGCTGTTGCGAGTATCCGATGCCGATTGCGAGCGGTTTGGGGGAGAGGGCGGCCAATGTCCGGTCGAAATAACCGCCGCCGACACCAAGGCGATAACAGCCGCGGTCGTAGCCGACCACAGGCGCAATGACGATATCGGGCCGCTGCTCCTGGCCGCCGGTGGGAATGAGAATGCCGAGCACGCCGCGCTCCAGCTTGGCTCCCGGCGTCCAGGCGCGGAATGTCAGCGGACCCGCTTTTTTTGCCACGACAGGCAGAAGGCAGACCGCGCGCCCGGCGATTGCCGTCATCCAGCCGCGCAGATCCGGCTCTCCCTGAAAGGGCCAGTAGACGCTGACGGATTTTCCCGCGACGACATGGCTCAGAAGGTGGTCGAGCTGCGCCGATATCAGCGCCGTCTTCTGTTCCCGATCGGTTGATCCCATCGATTTGCGGGCGTCGATCAGCCGCCTTCGCTCGCCACGGCGCCATTCCCGCACCACCTCCCACGGCTCTTCGAGACCCATATAGGCGGGATCGACTTCATGCATCAGGCATGCGGGCGAGGCATAGGCCTCTGGTTCGTCTTTCTGCATCTGGCGGTCCGATCGGAAGAAGTTTTCAGTTCATGTGACGATTTTGGGCCGTGGGACGATTGCGATCATTCTCTGATTTGGAATAATAGACAAGTTCGTTCATCAAGCGAGATCGATGTGGATCTGTCTTCCCTGGAAATTTTCCTTGCCGTCGCCGAAGAGGGCAGCGTGACCCGCGCAGCCAGGAGGCTCGCGCGCGCGCCGTCCAACGTCACGACCCGTATCCAGGCCCTGGAAGGGCAGATGGATGCGGTGCTGTTCAGCCGCGACGGCAAGCGCATGACGCTGACGACCGAGGGGCAGACCTTCCTTTCCTATGCGAAACGGCTGACGGCCCTGGCCGGGGAGGCGCAGCTTGCGCTCAAGGGTATCCGTCCGCAGCCGGTGCTGCGTCTCGGTACAATGGAAAGCACGGCCGCAAGCCGGCTTCCACCCGTGCTTGCCCGTTTCAATGAGCAGAACCCGGATATTGCCCTGAAGCTTACGCTTGGCGCCACGCGGGAGCTGACAAAGGCGGTTTTATCCGGCGATCTCGATTGCGCGCTGATTGCCACACCACAGGGCGAACCCGGCTGGCTGTCATCCGCAGGTCCGGATGCCGGCGATCTCCATTCCGCGCGCGTCTACGAGGAGGACCTCCTGCTGGTGCTGCCGCCGCATCACGCCTCGGTCGAAGTACCTCAGGATATCCGCCTTCCGGCGCTCGCCGCGCTCGAGCCGGGCTGTACCTACCGGCAGATTGCCGAGCGATGGATGCGCGCCGGCGCCAATCTGCCGACGGTGGAGATGACGTCCTATCATGCAATCCTTGCCCAGGTCATCGCCGGCAATGCCGTCGGCGTCATGCCGCGCTCGGTGCTCGACATGCTGCCCTGGAACAAAGAGGTTACCATCCACCGGCTCGGCTTGGTCGATACGCTCTTAATTTCCAGGCGGCAGCAGCGATCCGATCCGTTGCAGGCCTTCGAGCAGGTCATGCTCATGTCGGCCAATCCGCCCGCCATGCTGCAATAGCAGCGCCTTTCAACTTCGCTCGCAGTCGTCTTCAAAGAGTTTCTCATGCGCTTACCAAATCCCGACGAGCCCCGCCGGTCCTCCATTTCGCGGCTCTTCCACCCCATCCTTGCCGGTGCGACGCTGCGCGACCGGTTGCTGGCCTGTCTCGGTGCGCTTGTCTCCATTGCGCTGACGGGCCTGCTCTGCGGCGCGCTTTTCGGCGAAGGTTCTCATCTGCCGCTGATCGTGGCGCCTATGGGGGCGTCTGCCGTTCTGCTCTTTGCGGTGCCGGCGAGCCCGCTCGCGCAACCCTGGTCGATCATCGGCGGCAATACGATCTCGGCGATCATGGGGGTGGTGGCGGCGAGCCTGATCCATGATCCGATCATTGCAACCGGGGTCGGCGTGTCGCTGGCGATCGCCGCCATGTCCTTCACCCGCTGCCTGCATCCTCCCGGCGGGGCGGCGGCACTGACGGCCGTGCTCGGCGGTCCGGTTGTCGCCAGCTGGGGCATGCTCTTTCCCTTTGTGCCGGTCGCGCTGAATTCCTGCCTGCTGGTGGTGCTCGGCCTCGTTTTTCACAAGCTGTCGCGGCACAATTACCCGCATGTGGTGGCAGTACCCGTCAACACGCACCTGACGGCGGACCGGCCGGCGGCTGAACGCACCGGCTTTCAGGAGGAGGATATCGATGCGGCACTCGCCAAGCTCAACGAGACCTTCGATATCGATCGTGCCGATCTCGGCCGGCTGTTGCGCCAGGTGGAGTTTGAGGCGGTTGCCCGTTCGAATGCCGAGATCCGATGCGCCGATATCATGTCGCGCGATGTGATCGCGATCGATGCCGATGCAACGGTCGAGCAGGCGCGCTGGCTGCTGCTGAACCACAATATCAGGACATTGCCGGTGCGCGACGAGGCCGGAAAGCTGATCGGCACCGTCGGTCTGCGGGAGCTCGCAGTCGCCGCCGGTTCGGTCGAGCGGCTGGTCTCGCCGGCGACGACTGCGCGTGCCGATGACGTGGCGATGGGCCTGCTGCCGGATCTGACGGACGGGCGCACCCATGCCGTCATTATCGTCGATGGGGAGAAGCGTATTCTCGGATTGATTTCGCAGACGGATCTGCTGAGCGCTGTTGCACGGGCCTTACCGAAGGGTGGCAAGCGGCCGGAAGTCGCGGCCTAAAGCAAATCCGGCGAGCGCGAAGCGCAATCAGCGCAGGCCGAGATAGACGAGAAGGCATGCTGCCGCAGCGGTGACCGCAAGTTTCGGCCACCTGTCGTCAAAGACGAAGGCGAGCAAGGCTCCGCCGGTGAGCGTTACGCTGGCGCTCCAGAAACTCTTGTCGGCGCAAGTGAGCGCGAGGGCGGCGAGGAATACCGCGCTCGCCACCATCGTCACCGGTGCCGATGCCCGGACGATGTCATCCTCCACCACATAGGGGAGAATGAAGCGCCGCAGGCTGAGGGCGAGGGCGGCTCCGAGCAGGAGGTCGGTAAAGACAGGCGGCATGGCACATCCGATTGTTTCGAACGAAGCCGTTGCAAGCGGTGTGCCAGTCGCGGGAATTTCGGCCGAGCCCCGCTTCTGCGGGAGATCGGCTCGGGGAGGGCCCACAGTTTTGGGGTTCGTGCCCATTTATTGAATTTGGGATGATGAAAAAAAGATCATAAGGTCGATCTGCGCAAAGTTTCATCCGAAGGGCAGCCTGCCAGGGCGAGGCTCGACCCGGCAGGCGCAGGTGCGCCCCCTGTTCAATGCCTAGTCCCGCCGGCGCGAAGGCATGACCAGTTCGGCAATCGTTCTCAGGACACGCTCCGGTTTGCTCGCTTCATTCCCGGTTCCATCTCCGTAAGTGAGCGGATGCAGCCCGTCGATCGGCGGCAGCGGTTCGCATTCGATGCACAGGCAACGATAGGGCCTGATCGCCGTCGCCTTCATGCTGCCTGCCGGCTCCAGCTGGCGAAGGGGTCGGGCAGATTGCGCCAGCGCTCCGGCGTGAAGCTGGCGCTCTCCACCAGGCAGGCGTCGAGCTCCCGCCTGATCCAGGACTCATCCATCGGATCGGCGCCGATGAAGACGATTTCCTGGCGGCGATCTCCCCAGATGGGGTCGAGATAGGGGCCGATGCCGTTGAGGAAGGCGGTTTCCTGCGGCCATTGTTCGCGCGGGACGGCCGCCCACCAGAGGCCCATCTTGCCGGTGCGCACGATCGCGCCGGCCTGGCTGATTTCGCCGACATAGTGCGGGCGCGTGGCAAGCCAGAAAAAGCCTTTGGCGCGCACCACGCCCGGCCAGGATTTATCGAGGAAGGCCTGCAATTTGGCGGGGTGAAAGGGGCGTCTTTCGCGATAGACGAAGGAGCGGATGCCGTATTCCTCGGTTTCCGGCACATGATCCTTGAAGCCGTGCAGTTCCTTGTACCAGAGAGGGTGGGTCTCGGCCCTGTCGATATCGAAGCGGCCGGTGCCGAGCACATCCTTCAGCCCAACCTTGCCGAAATCCGTCTCGATGATGCGGGCATCGGGGTTGAGGCCGGTGATAATCTTTCTTGCCGCATCGCTTTGCTCCTCGCTTGCCGTGCCGATCTTGTTCAGAACGACGATATCGGCGAATTCGATCTGCTCGACGAGGAGGTCGACGATCGTCCTGTTGTCGCCGTCACCGGCGGTTTCGCCGCGGTCGGCGAGGAAATCGGCTGAGGCGTAGTCGGCAAGCAGGTTGGCGGCATCGACGACGGTCACCATCGTGTCGAGGCGGGCGATATCGGAGAGGCTCAGCCCGTCCTCGTCGCGGAATTCGAAGGTGGTGGCGACGGGCAGGGGCTCGGCAATGCCTGTCGATTCGATCAGCAGGTAGTCGAAGCGGCCCTGTTCGGCGAGCTGGCGGACTTCCTTCAGAAGATCGTCGCGCAGCGTGCAGCAGATGCAGCCATTGGTCATTTCCACCAACTGTTCCTCGGTGCGGGAGAGATTGGCGCCGCCATCGCGCACAAGGGCGGCATCGATATTCACCTCGCTCATGTCATTGACGATGACGGCGACGCGCATGCCTTCGCGATTCCCGAGCACATGATTGAGCAGCGTCGTTTTCCCGGCGCCGAGGAAGCCGGAGAGCACAGTAACCGGAAGTCTCTTGTCCATGATATCATCCTATTATGTTATAACGTAACATATGGGCCGACAAAAAAAAGGCGGAATGGGGGTGTCGCCGCCTTCTTTCGCCGCAGCGCTCGCGGGGGCGGGCTGCAAGTTCGACAGGGTGCCTTTTGGCATTTCCCTACTTGTAGAATGCGCACATTGCTGCCGACGCTCGCTCGGACTATGCGCTGGCAAGGCAGTTCCGCATGCTGTCGGCGATGCCGCGCATGAGGGAGAAGTAGAGATCGGGGCCAGCAGGCAGGGTGGCGGCTTCGGGGTCGAGCACGCCCGACTTCGCCTTGGTGCCCTCGATGACCACGTTGACGAGACGCGGCTCGAATTGCGGTTCGGCGAAGACGCAGGTTGCGCCGAGATCGCCGACCTTCTTGTGGATCTCCGAGATGCGCTCCGCACCCGGGATTGTTTCCGGGCTGACGGTGATCGAGCCAGCGACACGGATATGGTAGCGGTGCTCGAAATACTGATAGGCATCGTGGAAGACCACGAAGGGCTTGTCTTTTACCGGCGCAACGGTCGCGGCGACTTCCTTGTCCAATGCATCCAGCTTGTCGTCCAGCGCCTTTGCATTGGCCTCATAGGTCAGAGCGTTGGCGGGGTCGGCGGCAACCAGCGTCGTGGTGATCTCGGCTGCCATGGCTTTCGCATTCATGGGATCGAGCCAGAGATGGGTATCGAAGCCGTGGTGGCCGTCCTCATCGTGAGCGTGGGCATCAGACGCGTGGTCATGTCCGGCTTCGCCGTGCTCGGCGGAAGCACTATCGTGCTCCGCGGAAGCACTATCGTGGTCCGCGTCGTCGTCGTGAGCCTCGAACGCGCCGCCTTCGCGGAAGGGCAGCTTCACCAGGCCCGGCGCATCGTCCAGGCGCGCGACGATGGCGTCGGAACCCAGCGATTCCAGCGGCTTTTCGAGGAAGGCTTCGAGGCCGGGGCCGACCCAGAATATCACCTTGGCTTGCTGCAGGGCGCGGGCGTTGGAAGGCTTCAGGTTATAGGTGTGCGGGGAGGCGGCGCCATCGACGATCAGCTCAGGCTTGCCGACGCCATCCATGATGGCGGATACCAGCGAATGGATCGGCTTGATCGAGGTGACGACGACAGGTGCATCGGCCGCCTGAAGAGCCCCGGCGATGAGGAAGGCCGGGATCGCGAGGGTAATGCCCATCGCCAGTTTCATCAGCATGCTCCGCTTGAATTGCCATTGTTATGTTATTACATCAATTGCGTTATGCTATAACGTGTGCAATAGCAGGACGCAACAGCACTTTCGGAAAATTTGATGCTCTCTCCCGCAAATACCCCTGCTGGTAAGAAGGCCGAACCGCTGGTTTCGCTTGAGAATGTCGGCATTCGCCGCGGTGGCCGGTGGCTGGTGCGCGGTGTGGATTTCTCCGTTTCTCGCGGCGAGATCGTCACGCTGATCGGCCCGAACGGCTCCGGCAAATCGACGAGCGCGAAGGCGGCGATCGGCGTCCTGAAGGCGGATGAGGGCAGGGTGACGCGCATTGCCGGCCTCAAGGTCGGCTATGTGCCGCAGAAGCTTGCCGTCGACTGGACGCTGCCGCTTTCGGTGCGGCGGCTGATGACGCTGACCGGGCCGCTGCCCGAGGCCGATATCATGGCCGCGCTTGAAGCCTCCGGCATGGCGCATATGCTGGATGCGCAGGTGCAGCACCTCTCCGGCGGCGAATTCCAGCGCGCCTTGATGGCGCGCGCCATTGCCCGCAAACCCGATCTTCTGGTGCTCGACGAGCCGGTGCAGGGCGTCGATTTCGCCGGCGAGATCGCGCTTTACGAGCTCATCAAGTCGATCCGCAACACGACCGGCTGCGGTATCCTGCTGATCTCGCACGATCTCCATGTCGTCATGGCGGAAACGGATACCGTGATCTGCCTCAACGGCCATGTCTGCTGCCGCGGCACGCCGCAGGCCGTCAGCCAGAGCCCGGAATATGTGCGCCTCTTCGGCAGTCGGGCTGCGCCGACGCTCGCCGTCTACAGCCACCATCACGACCATACGCATCTGCCCGACGGGCGCGTGCTGCATGAAGACGGCTCGGTGACCGATCATTGCCATCCCGACGATGGGCATCATCATGACCACAGGCACGTGCATTCGCACGCTCATGCCGAAGCCCATGCTCATGCGCAGGCTGATGGCGATCATCACCACGGGCACGCGCATGCGGAGGCCCGCGCCCATACGCACACGCATTCTCAGAGTGGGGCGCAGAGCACGGCCAGCAGCGGGGAGGACCGTCATGCTTGACGATTTCTTCGTGCGCGCCATTCTTGCCGGCGTCGGTCTGGCACTGACGACGGGGCCGCTCGGCTGCTTCATCATCTGGCGGCGCATGGCCTATTTCGGCGATACGATCGCCCATTCGGCGCTGCTCGGCGTGGCGCTCTCGCTGCTCTTCGAACTCAACCTGACGCTTGCCGTCTTCGTGGTGGCCGCTGTCGTCTCGATCCTGCTTCTCTTCCTGCAGAAGCGTCAGGCGCTGTCGGCCGATGCGCTGCTCGGCATTCTCTCGCATGCGACGCTTGCGATCGGCCTCGTCATGGTCGCCTTCATGACCTGGGTGCGCATCGATCTCATCGCCTTCCTGTTCGGTGACATTCTTGCGGTGTCGACGACCGATATCGCGCTGATCTGGGGCGGCGGCATTTTCGTGCTGGCGGCCATCGCCTGGCTGTGGCGGCCGCTGCTTGCGGCCACCGTCAATCCGGAACTGGCTGAGGCCGAGGGCCTGCAGCCGGAGCGGGCGCGGCTGTTCTTCATGCTGTTGATGGCGGTCGTCATTGCCATTGCCATGAAGATCGTCGGCATCATGCTGATCACCTCGCTCTTGATCATTCCGGCGGCAACGGCGCGGCGCTTTTCCTCGACACCGGAACTGATGGCCGTGCTTGCCTCGCTGATCGGCGCTGTCGCCGTCGTCGGCGGGCTCTTCGGCTCGCTGACCTATGACACGCCATCAGGCCCGTCGATCGTGGTGGCCGCCCTCATTCTCTTCATTCTGAGCCTGCTTCCCGCCTGGCGCGGGCGCAGGGACCTGCAAGGACAAGGCTCATGACCGCACCGCAAATGACCCGTAACCAGGCGCTCGTTTTCGACGTGCTCGAAAAGGCCGAGGGGCCGCTCAGCGCCTATACGATCCTCGACAAGCTGCGCGACCAGGGTTTTCGCGCGCCGCTGCAGGTCTACCGGGCGCTGGAAAAGCTGCTCGAATATGGCGTCGTGCATCGCCTCGAAAGCATCAATTCCTTCGTCGCCTGCGCCCATCCGGGCGAGGATTGCCACAGCCACGGCATCGTCGCCTTCGCGATCTGCGAAAGCTGCGGCCAGGTGATCGAATTCCACGACCATGAGGTTGACCATCGGCTGATGGGATGGGTGCGCAGCCAGAAGTTCAAGCCGGCGAAAACGACGATCGAAATCCGCGGCACCTGCGAGGCTTGTGCGGCCTGAACCAGAAGCGGGGCCCGGTTACAGGGCCGATGCTCAGTGAACCGTCGATTCATCAGGGCGGATAAAATCGGCCTGTCCGACCATCTTTATCGCTTCGGCGATCCGGTTTGCGACCTCATCCGCGTCGCCTGAAATGGCCTCGTAGTTCTGCAGCAGGTCGGCAATGTTCTCCATTGCCTGTGACAGGCTATTGCTTTCCTCGAGGGCGGTCGAAGAGGCGTGGAGCATGTTGCTGAGCTTCAGCAGCAGCCGCTCGATCTCTTCCCTCGTCATTTCGTCGATACCCTTGGTCTCAGCCACGACCGCCCCCAACGATCAATCCGGAATCTGCTTGAAATGCGATTGCTAATCACTTGCATTAGCAAAACATAATTGCGAACTGTTCGCAACAGAAAACGAACGGATCTGCTGCCCTGCCGAACCGAAGGTGTAATCGGGAACGGGCATTGAGAGGGCCGTCCGGTCTTTCATGATCAAGCGCTGGCGCTGGGGCGGGCGGAGACCGTCGCGTACCGCCGCCTGAGCTGCGTGGCGCTCTTGACCGCCTGTGCCGAAAACGTCCTTCCCTGGTCCGTCACGAGCCACCCGCTGAAGGGCGAACCGCCGACGATCGATCTTGCCGTCGGCCATAAGAGGCCGAACAGCTCGCCGACGCTGGCACTATTCCTCTCCAGGCCGAGGCAGCTTGGCAAGGAGCAGGTGCAGACGGCGAAAGGCGATGCGAATCAGGAAGTGGCCCTATCCGTCGACAGGGGCGAGTGCTGCAAGATGCAAGAGATCTTCGTTCTCCTCGGGCACGTCCTCTGCCAGGCGGGCTGCGGCGATAACCGGCAGCCAGGTGAAGATCTCGTCAGCGGGTAATTCTGCCGCCTTCGCATAGGTGACGACATAGGCCTCGGCGATTGCCGGGAGCACGCGGCGCATCAGGAGGTAGGTGCGGCAGACATCGGCGGCCGGGTTGCCGCTGCAGGCATCGAGCCAGTCGACGATCATCGCGTCACTGCCGGAGCCCAGGATATTCCAGGGATGGAAGTCACCGTGGCAGACCCTGTCACCATCGGGCAGGGCGGCAAGTGTGAGAAGCAGCCGGTCGCGCAGGTCTTGTGTCAGGGGTTCGGCGCTTTCGATATTGGCCGACAGCCTCGATTTCAGCGAGGGGAGGCCGGTGCCGGGTTCGCGGTGGAGGCGCAGGTGCAGGGCGGCCATTTCCTTGATGGCTGACAATGGCGGCTCGGGCGCCATCTCATCGGCAAGGCTTGCCCCGGTCACGCGATCCATCAAAAGGCCCCAACGGCCGTGATAATCGCCGACGACGTGAACCCTGGGCGCTGGCAGCGACAGTTTCTCGGCGATCGCCAGACTGGCGGCTTCGCGAAAGGCGGGGGCTTTCGGCCGGCCGGGCTTATAGAGCTTCAGCGCCAGCGTGCCATGTTCAAAGACTTCCGCTTCCTTGCCGGCGCCGAGCAGACGGCCGATTTCGCTCATGTCGGGCTCCCGTTCATTGAGTCTCTTCGAGAAACATGTGGTGCTGATCTTTGCGGCGGGAAGAGGGAGGCGACGATGCGTCGATTGTTGCGGCTGCGGAGACACTGTGTCTGTGCCGACGGGCTTTATCCGGCGCGCGAGGCGTGGATGATGGCGACGAAATAAGGCCGTTGACGATGTCCGCGGCCGGTATTTGGGGGTGTCATGACCATCAAGAATAAAAACTCGGAAACGGTCGCCTGCTGCGGCGAGGAAATCCTGTCGCGCGAACTGCTGCTGAGCGGCGTTTTCGCAGACCTGATTGCCGGGGCGGCGCCGACGCTCCGGCTTCTGAGCGACGAGGAGCGGCAGGCATCGCTCGCGTCGATCCTTGCCGAACGGCCGGAAGGCCCTGTCTGGATTTTCGCCTATGGGTCGCTGATCTGGAATCCGATCATTCTGAGTGTTGAAAGCCGGAAAGCCCGTATCGAGGGCTGGCGCCGGTCCTTTTGCCTTGCCACCGCATCCGGACGCGGCTCGCCGGAAAATCCGGGCCTCGTGCTCGGGCTGGATGCGGGCGGCAACTGCGACGGCGTGGCCTTGCGCCTGGAGGAAGACGATCTCCTGCACGAGCTCGAACTGCTGTGGCGGCGGGAGATGGTGGCCGAGGCCTATATTCCGCGCTGGGTCGACCTGCTTGACGAAGACGGCGCGCGTTTTGGAAGCGGTATCGCTTTCACCATGAACCCGCTGGCAAATACCTATGCCGGCGGCCTTTCCAGGGAAGCGACCGTACAGCGGCTTGCCACGGCGGCAGGCAGTATCGGCAGTTCCGCCGATTATCTGTTTCGTACACGTGAAGGCCTGCGGGCGCTCGATATGTGGGACGAGCTTCTGGAAGGGCTTGCGATCGAGGTGGAAGAGGCGCAGCGCCGGCTGCAGCAATTGCCTGCCGCTGACCTTTGATCAGCCCGATTTTCGAAACCGTTCGGCAAGCATGAGCCGAACCTGGTTCCAGCGAACTGGCCCCGGCCAATCATGGCCTTGTTCCCGACCATATTGCCGATGTGCTGAAGGCCCCGCCGGAATGGCGGAGCCTTCAACCTGTGTTTCCGATCAGCCGGCGGCGCGTTCGGCGGGCGGGCGGCGGCGCAAACTCGCGGTCTTGATCGCCGGGGGCTGGTAATTGGCCTCCAGCGGGCCCGTTTCGGTGCCTGGGGGTACGATGGCGTCGATGGCGTCGAGCAGTTCGTCGCTCAGGCGCACTTGCGCGCCGGCCAGGAGATCGTCGAGCTGTGCCATGGTGCGGGGGCCGAGAATAGCCGACGTGACGCCCGGATGGGCGATGACGAAGGCAAGCGCCATGTGGGTGAGCGAGATGCCGGCGCCTTCCGCGAGTGGGATGAGCTGCTCGACCGCATCGAGGCTGTTCTCGTTCGACATCTGCTTCGGGAAATAGGCAACGCGGGTGCTGTCCGGCTGGGCCGCACCCCTGCGGTAGCGGCCGGTCAGCATGCCCATGGCGAGAGGGCTCCAGACCAGCGCGCCCATGCCGTAGCGTTCGAGGGCGGGGAGGACTTCGCGCTCGATGCCGCGATGCAGGATGGAATAGGGCGGCTGCTCGGTGCGGAAGCGGGCGAGCCCCCGCTTTTCGGCCACCCATTGCGCCTCGATGATCTCGGAGACGGGGAAGGTGGAGGAGCCGATGGCGCGGATCTTGCCTGCGCGCATCAGGTCGGTGAGGGCCGAGAGCGTTTCCTCGATATCGGTGTCCGGCGCCGGGCGGTGCATCTGGAAGAGGTCGATATAATCAGTCTGCAGGCGGCGCAGAGAATCTTCGACGGCGCGATAGATCCAGCGGCGCGAGCTGCCCTGCTGGTTCGGATCCTGGCCCATCGGGATGAAGCATTTGGTGGCGAGAACCACATTGTCGCGCCGGCCTTTCAGCGCCTTGCCGACGATCTCCTCGGATTCGCCGTGGCTGTACATATCGGCGGTGTCGATGAAGTTGATGCCGGCGTCGAGGGCCTTGTGGATGATGCGGATGGAGTCATCGTGATCGGCATTGCCGATGGCGCCGAACATCATGGCGCCAAGGCAATAGGGGCTGACCTTGATGCCGGTGCGGCCAAGGGGACGGTATTGCATCTTCGTTTCCTTCGAATCTTGGACTGCTCGCGGGAGCAGGTGAATCTTGAGCTGCCCGTCAGGCAGGCTTTGCGGCTGGCAAAGTCCTGGCAAACGAGGTATAAGAGCGCATCCGGAACGCGGTTCCGTTTATACGGAACAATGTTCCGTTTTGCAAGAGGTGTTGATGTGACTGACGGGACGGACCGCCCGGGCGAGGCGCGTGAGGCTGATGGCGGCCATGAAAGGCCTGTAAGAGCGGACGCGCGGCGCAACCTGGATTCGCTGCTGAAAGCCGCCTTGGATGTATTTGCCACTTCCGGCGTGGATGCGCCGGTGCGCGAGATCGCCGACAAGGCAGGGGTGGGCGTCGGCACGCTCTACCGCCATTTTCCGCAGCGTTCGGATCTCATCAAGGCGGTCGTGCGCAACGAGATGGATGCCTGCGCCGATGCCGCCGTGACGCTTGCCGCCGAACACGAGCCGGGAGAGGCGTTGTCGCGCTGGATGCTGCGCTTCACGGACTTCATCATGGCCAAGCGCGGCCTTGCCGCGGCACTCCATTCCGGCGACCCGGCCTATCAGGCGCTGCCCGTCTATTTCGAGCAGCGCATGATCCCGGCGTTGCAGGGCCTGCTGGATAGGGCCGTTGCCGCCGGAGCCGCACGCGGCGATATCGAGGCGAGCGAACTCCTGCGCGCCGGCGCACAGCTTTCCAATCTCGGGCAGGGGGATGATCCAGCGACGACGCGGCGGATGCTTGCGCTTCTGGTGGACGGGCTGCGTTTTGGGGCGGGCGTGAAGGGCTGAGGGTCCTGATCCTCGCCGCCTGTCTTCAGGCCGTCGCTGTCTTTTCCTTCGGTTTCAGCAGGATGATCAGCAGCAACCCGGCGATGATGAGGGCCGCACCTTCGAGGTGATAGGTCTGCAGCTTTTCACCGAGGATCAGATAGGCGAGCACGGCGATGAAGATCGTCTGTATGTAGAGGAGCACGCCGGCGCGGGCGGCACCCAGTGCCTCGATGCTCCGGTTGAAGAGATAGTACATGAGCGCGCCGCCGGGGATTGCCACATAGGCGAGCGCGATGAGACCGCTCGTATTCAGCGTCGTGCGTTCGTCGGCGGTAAGCTCGTAGAGGTAGAAGGGCAGTGCGGTCAGCGCCGCGGCACCGAGCAGCAGGACGAGCAGGGCAAGGCGGTTCAGGTCGAATTTCGCGCGCCGCAGCAGCACCGTATACAGGCTGAAGCAGAAGGCGCCGGCGACGATCCAGAGTTCGCCGGGATTGAAGTCGAGGCGCAGCAGCGCATCGGGGCTGCCTTTGACGATGATGAGGAGGATGCCGAGGAAGGCAAGGATGGAGCCGGCCACCTGCCAGCTTCCCATCGGCTCTGACAGCATGACGCGGGCAAGGATCATGGTGATGATCGGGATCAGTGCGATGATAATGCCGGCGGTGGTGGCATCGGCATGTTCGAGGCCGACGAAGATCATGCCTTGGCAGATGGCAAGCCCCATGCCGCCGATGAAAAGCAATTCCAGGCCGCGTGCCCGCACCAGCGCGAGCATCTCTGAAAAATGGCGTTGGACGATCGGCAGCAGGATCGCAAAGGCGATCAGCACGCGCCAGAAGCAGAGCGCCCAGGGCGGCATCTCGGTGGAGACCCATTTGGCGGCGATATAGACGCCGGCTGAGAGGAGCCAGCAGAGAACGCCCACGGAATAGGCGCCTGCAAGCGAGCCGCCTGCCGCCCGTTCCGTCCCGACACTATCACCATGGACTGCCAAGACATGTATCGCCATCGCCCAGTTATGCCACAAATTCCGGGCGCCGCACAGGTGAAGGCGCTGTCGGCAATAAGCGGTAGGACGCAGGCTTATCCTTCCACGCCGAAGATGATCGCAAGAGCGCGGTTCTCATCGATTCCATGCAGGCGGGCGAGATCTCCGACGGATTGATCCGCCTCGGCCTCTATGCCCTGCTGCCTGAGCCTGGCCAGGAGATCGGCCTGTGACTGACCGGTGACATCGGCAAGGGCTGAGAGAGGGGCGTAGACAAGCGCCTGTTCGATCGGGCGCTCCAGTTGCGGCCCGGTGATCTGCCCCCAGCTGAAGACGGAAGCGGCAAGCACGATCGCGAAAACCGCAATGCTGTAGCGGCCCCAGCGCGCCTTCAGATGCGACTGGAAGGGCTTGATGTTGGCGACGATGTGGCCGATGGCGCCAATAACGAAAAACCAGGAGAACCATTGGTGGACGACGGTCATCAGGCCTCGTTCCCACTCGAAGAACATCATGACGCCGGTGCCTGCCATCAGCAGGAAGGAGCCGATCGTCAGGGGTGTCGCCCAGCTGCGTGTAGTGATCCTAGCGGCCATCGGAGCTGCTCCCGATGATCGCCGCGCGCGGTTCTGCTGCGCCGGCGCCGCACTTGCGTGCGCCGGTTGAGATTTGCTGTGCCATATCCACTCCATTATGTGTATAATGCACATATATCAGGGGCGGAGCATGCCGTCAATGAATATGTGTAAAATGCACATATCGTTACCCGCCGACGATTGTCGGCAGGGACGACGAGAGGATAGCCAGAGGGTAGCTGGCGATGAAGGGGCGGGGCTGGCACAGCCCCGGCCGAGTTACGATTGAGCGCGGCTTGCGGTCGTCGCTGAAATCGCCGTCAAGGTTTCCGCATCGCGGCCGTAGATGTCGTCGAAATAGTGGATGACGCCATCATCCGTCGGCCATGCGGTGAAATAGGAGACGTAGACCGGAACCTGTTCCGGAACCGGCATGTCCTTCTTGGCGCCATCAGCGATCTGCTGGTCGACGAACTCGACCGAGGTCTTCAGGACGGCGGCGGCCATCGCCTTCGGGTTTTCCAGACGCACGCAGCCATGGCTGAACATGCGGTCCTGCGAGGCGAACTTACCACGGGCAGGGGTATCGTGCATGTAGATGTCGTGCGAGTTCGGGAAAAGAATCTTCAGCTGGCCGAGCGCATTATCGGGACCGGGCGGCTGGACGACACCGATATTCTCAAGTGGCTGCGACCAGTCGACCTTGGCCGATGGCATGGTCTTGCCCTTGACCGAGACCACATAGCCTTCCTTGTCCAGATAGGCGGGATCGCGCTTCAGATGCGGCAGCATCTCGTTGCGGATGATCGATTGCGGCACGCCCCAGTCGGGGTTGAATTCGACCGTCTTGATCGAGGCGTCGAAGAAGTTGGTCTGGTGATCCTGCTGGCCGATCACCGCCTTCATCGAGAGTGTCAGCGTGCCGTTTTCGTAATAATAGGCCATGTAGGCGGGCTGGTTGATGAAGACGTAGCGCTCCGGGAATTCCTGCGGCAGCCAGCGCATTTCCTCCATCGCCACGATCACCTTGTTGATGTTGGCGGCAGTGTCCCCGCCCTGGCCCGAGGTGCGCAGGTAATGCAACTCGGCGGCAAGCTGGGCGAATTTCGGATTGCTCGGCAGAAGGCGGTCGAAGACCACCATGAGGTCGGGCGTGGCCGAGAGTTGGGCGATCGTCGCCCTCAGATCGACCGGCTTGCGCTTGAAGTCATAATAGTTGGACAGCTTGTTGGGATCGATGCGGCCGCGGAAATTATCCTGCAGGAACATCAGCATCTTGGCCGAGAGGGAGGCTTCGAACTCGGCCAGTGCTCTCGCGCGGTCCGATCCTTGAGGAGGAGCAACGGCATAGTCGCCGGCATTCAATCCCCAGTCCTCAGCCTGCTTCAGGAGGCTGAGCGCCTGCGCGGCCTTGGGGGTCGGTCCCTTGCCATCGACCCAGATGAGCTTTGCCTTCGGCTGGGCGTAATAGGCCTCGACCGCCTCGGCGATGTCGTTGTTCATCAAGACTTGGAGGCCGTCCATCTCGTTCAGCACCTTGGCCTGATTGCCGCTGGCTGAATCAAAGAGGGCCGACAGCGACGCGTCCGTATCCTGCCGGAGGATATGGACGGGGCGGCGGGCTGGAACCGTATAGTTGGGCCTCGGGCTAGCCTGGGTGACGGGCGACGCCGGCAGCGGCTCGGCGCGCACGGTAATTGCACTCCCCGAGAGCACCAGAAGACCGGCGAGCGGTGCGATCCAGCGGGAAGATGTTTTCAGCGACATTCTGACGTCCTTGAAAGCTGATTGAAACACTGTCTCGGCGCGCAGTCTTGGGCCCAGCGCGCGCGGGCAGTCTGAGTGGGGGCATTGGCTGACTAAAGCGCCAACAATCGGGCAGAAGATGGGCATTGCTTGCGTCTGGCAAGTCCACATAAGCCAGAAGTCTTTGGAACGAAATCACTTTTTCGACAAATCAGCAGTGATCCGTCGACACTTCCGCCGGCGATGCCTTGCGCAGTCTCTGCGACAGGAAATCGATGCAGAGGCGGACCTTGGCGGCGGCAAGCCGGCTGTGAGGGAAGACGGCATGGATCGGGGCGGCGGCGAGCCTTGCCTCCGGTAGCACAATCTCCAGCGCACCGCTGTCGATGTCGTCCTTGATGTCCCAGATCGACTTCAGCACGAGCCCGGCCCCTAGAAGCGCCCAGCGATGGGCGAGCTCGCCATTGTTGGTGGTGAGCCTGGCGGTGACATTGGCGCTGCGCCCATCCGCAAAGGTCCAGTGCGTGTTGGGCGGCTCGCCGAAAGCGATGACCTCGTGGGCGGGCAGATCGTCGATCGTCTCGGGACGGCCGCGGCGGTCGAGATAGGCAGGGGAGGCGCAGATGACACGACGGTTCGGCGCGATCTGCCGGGCGATCAGGCTGGAGTCGGACAGCGCGCCGAAACGAATTGCGAGATCGTAGCCCGCCTCGACGATGTTCACCAGGCCATCCTCGGTATCGAGATGGATGGTGAGATCGGGATGGGCCTCCCGGAATTCATGCAGGAGTGGTGCCAGCCAGCGGCGGCCGAAGGCATAGGTGGCGGTGACCTTCAGAAGGCCGCTTGCCGTATCCCTGCCGCTCGTCGCCTCGGTTTCGGCATCGTCGATCTCGGTCAAGATCTTAGAGCAGCGTTCGTAGAAGCGCGCGCCTTCCTCGGTGAGGGAGAGGGAGCGTGTCGTCCTGTTGACGAGGCGCACACCGAGCCTTTCCTCCAGACGCGACAGCTTGCGGCTGACGACGGTCAGCGAGAAGTTCAGATCGCGGGCTGCACCGGAGAGGCTGCCGGCCTGAACCACGCGCACAAAGACCAGCATGTCGAGGAAGTTGTCGCTCATATTCTTGCTGATATCGCAAGAGACAGTCTACGACAATATCCATTCCGGCAAGAGCCCTGTCGCGCTAACTTCCAGCCATCGAAACAAGGCGGGATTGCCCCAAACTGGAGAGAAAAGATGACTTCGACCATGAAATCCTTGGCCAAACAACGCGTTCTCGTTGTCGGGGGTAGCTCCGGCATCGGCCTTGCGGTCGCGCAACAGGCGGCAGCTGCCGGTGCTGAGGTGACGATCGCTTCGCGCTCGGCAGACAAGCTTGCCGAGGCTGCAAAGTCGATCGAAGGCAAGGTCGAGACGGCAGTGCTCGATACCTGCGATAACAGCAGTGTCGAAGCTTTCTTCGCTTCGCACGAGGCATGGGATCATGTCGTCATCTCCGCCGCCCAGACGCCGAGCGGGCCGGTGCGCAAGCTTTCACTCGATGATGCTGCGCGGGCCATGGACAGCAAGTTCTGGGGCGCTTACCGGGTTGCGCGGGCGGCACGGTTTGCCGAGCGCGGCACGCTGACCTTTATTTCCGGCTTCCTCAGCGAACGTCCGTCAGCGTCTTCCGTCTTGCAGGGCGCCATCAATGCCGCACTGGAATCCCTGGCCCGTGGCCTGGCACTGGAATTGTCACCGGTCAGGGTCAACGCGGTTTCGCCCGGTCTGATCGACACGCCGCTCTGGTCGAAGATGGATGAGGGCAACCGGAACGCCATGTTCGAGCGCGTCGCAGGCTCGCTGCCGGCAAAGACGGTCGGGCAGGCCTCCGATATCGCCAATGCCGTGCTCTTCCTCATGACGACGCCCTTTGCCACCGGCTCCACGGTGCGCGTCGATGGCGGCGGAGTGATCGGGTGATGCCATGCAGCTCGATCATGTGACTTTGCGCACGGCGGATCTGGAAGGGACGCGACAGTTCCTCCAGAACCTGCTGGGCCTGACGGTCGGCTACCGTCCGGATTTCGGCTTTGCCGGCTATTGGCTCTACAATGACGGGGAACCTGTCGTGCATCTCATTCCGGGCGGGAGCAGGGCCGTCGGCCGGGATGCTGAGGCGATCGATCATATCGGCTTCCGGCTGGAAGGCTAGGATGCCTTCCGGGCTCGGCTCGACGACGACGGGATTGTCTATTCCACCATGGATCTTGTCGAGCTTGGCGAACGGCGCCTCTTCGTGCGCACGCCGGGCGGCATCCTGCTGGAACTCGTTTTTCGCGAGGGCGGGATGTCAGCGGCAAGGAAAGCCTAGCGCGTGTTCCAGGCGAATTCGACGCGGCAGGACGGCTTTCGATGCGCGACCAGGCGGCATTTCAGATATGCTTAATGGCTAATTAAGGGTGTCCGACTAATGTCTTGAGAAAGTGCTGCGGCTACCCGAAGTGGTCCGGTACTTCCCACCTCTGAGGGTCCAAAGGCATGTCTCGCTTTCCCATACCCGGCCTCGACGCATCGGCCGTGCTTGATGCCCTGAGCCGGTCGCAGGCCATCATCGAGTTCGACCTGACCGGCACTATCCTGACGGCGAACGAGAATTTCTGCAGAGCGGTCGGTTATCGGCGCGAGGAAATCGTCGGACGCCATCACAGCCTGTTCGTCCTGCCGGAGGAGGCGGCCTCCAGGGAGTACAAGGCCTTCTGGGCGAAGCTGGCGCGCGGCGAGTATGACCAGTGCCAGTATCGCCGTCGGGCCAAGAATGGCCAGGAAATCTGGATCGAGGCCTCCTACAATCCGGTCTTCCGCTTCGGCAAGCCATACAAGGTGGTGAAGATCGCTACCGACATTACGGCAATCAAGCGCAAGAGTGCCGAAGACGAAGGCAAGCTTGCGGCGCTGTCTCGGGCGCAGGCCGTTATCGAATTCACGCCCGACGGCAAGATCCTCGGTGCCAACGAGAATTTCCTCGCCGCACTCGGCTACAGCGCGGAAGAGATCATCGGCAAGCACCACTCGATGTTCTGCGAGCCTGACTATGCCCGCTCCGCCGAGTATCGCAGCTTCTGGGATGAGCTGCGCGCCGGCAAATTTGCGACCGGCCAGTTCATGCGGCTCGGCAAGGATGGCAAGCGCGTCTTCATCCAGGCATCCTACAATCCGATCATCGATCACCGAGGTCAGGTCTTCAAGGTCGTCAAATTCGCGATCGACGTGACCGACCGGATGGATGCGGTCGAGGAACTGGGAGCGGCACTCGAGCGGCTTTCCGAGTGCAATATCCGCATCACGCTGGACAAACCCTTCGTCGGCGAGTTCGAGCGGCTGCGGCGCGATTTCAACAAGTCGATCGGCGAATTCCAGAAGACGCTGGTCAATGTGCTCGGCCAGACCGGCGACCTTTCGAAAAGCAGCCAGGAAGTGCGTGAAGCTTCCGAACATCTCGCCGAACGCTCCCGCGAGCAGGCCACGGCGCTGGAAGAGACGACGGCGGCACTGGACGAGATCACCGCCACCGTGCGCTCATCGAGCGAGAACACGAAGGAGACCCGCCAACTCGTGCAGAGCGCCCGCGCCTCGACGGCATCCTCGACCGAGGTGGTGCGCCAGACCGTCAATGCCATGCAGCGCATTGAGACGGCGTCGGGCGAAATCAGCAAGATCATCGGCGTGATCGACGAGATCGCCTTCCAGACCAATCTTCTGGCGTTGAATGCCGGCGTGGAAGCTGCGCGTGCGGGCGAGGCCGGCAAGGGTTTTGCCGTGGTCGCGCAGGAAGTGCGCGAACTGGCGCAGCGCTCGGCCAACGCCGCCAAGGAGATCAAGGCGCTCATCAACAATTCCGGTGCGGAAGTTCTCGAAGGCGTGCGCCTTGTCGGCGAGACCGGCGAGGCGCTGAAGCAGATCGATGTGCTCGTGCGCCAGATCGACGGCAATGTGGACAGGATCGCCAAGGCCGCAGACGAGCAGACGACAGGTCTCGGCGAGATCAGCAAGGCCGTTTTGCGGCTCGATCGCCTGACGCAGGACAATGCCGCCATGAGCGCACGCACGACCGTCATCAGCGCCACGCTTGCCGTCGGAGCCGATGCGCTCGCCCAGCTCGTCAGCCTCTTCAAGCTCAACCGCCGCGCCGTCCAGCGCGAGGACGGATCGTCCGTCAAGTCGAACTGGACCGGCAATCGCGGCGGGCAGGAGCAGGGGCGCAACGCAGCCTGAGGCGAAGGTGGCTTTTCACGGCGCTTGTGAGAAGCCGCGTTTCGGCACAGCACGAAGGCCTCTCTTTCAGGGCAGGCAGGATACCGCGAAACGAGTGCGATTACTTCCAGTTCCGCCGGCGTTCCAGCTCGGCATCGGACGGATTGTCGTCGGCAAACGAGCCAGTCGGGACTTCGCCGCTCCGCTCATAGGTGGCGATGATGACGCCCTTGCCTGAGATCGACGAGCGGTTAAGCTTGAGGGCGCCAGGGGTGGCGCCGCCCTCGAACAGGCGCTTGCCCTTGCCGAGGAGGAGCGGGAAGGTCATCACCGTCATTTCGTCGATCAGGTCGTTGGCAAGCAGGGTCTGGATGAGATTGCCGGAGCCCTGGATGAGCAGGTCGGGTCCATCCTCCTGTTTGATCCTCTTCAGGCTGGCGACGATATCGGAGCCGAGGGCCTTGCTGTTTTCCCATGCGAGCGTATCAGGCCGGTGCGTCGCCACATATTTGGTTGCGGGGTTGAAGACCGCGGAGATCGAGTCATCCTGATAAGGCCAATGGGCGGCGAAGATATCGTAGGTCTTGCGGCCTAGCAGCAGGGCGAAGGGCTTTGCGAAAAGCTCGTCGATCACCTTGCCGGATTCCTCGTCCCAGTAGTGGAATACCCAGCCGCCGAAATTGAAGCCGTTGACGGGATCTTCCTGCGGGCCGCCCGGAGCCTGCATGACGCCGTCCAGGCTGACGAAGGTAGAGGCTATGATCTTTCTCATTATGGTCTCCTCGTGGTGGTGATCTTTCAGATGATCTCGGCCACAGGACGAATTGGGCGAGGGCTAGCCGACAAATACTGCGAAAATTTATGGAGACCGCGCCGTCTGCGCATGGCAGTTTCGGCGGATCGAAGGGCGGGGTGGCGATGCTGGATGTGACGCAACATCTGATCGACAGGGGCGACGGGGCGAATGTGGAGCTTTTTCAGGCGCAGCCTGAAAGCACTACGCCTGCCGGCGCAATCCTGTTTGTCCACGGCAACCAGGGTGGCCGTCTGATCGGCGCGCAGGAGACGGTCGATAGCGGCACGCTGCTTCGGTTCTGCTCCGGTTTGAATATCACCGCGGCGGCGGTCTCGCAGCCGGGCTTCGGAGCTTCTGACGGACCTGCGGATTTTTGCGGTCCAGACACCCAGCGAGCAATCATGGCCGCACTCTCTTTCCTGCGGGAGCAGCCATCAGTCGATGCCGGTCGGATCGTTCTTTACGGCAACAGCCGGGGAGCGGTTGCCTCGGCCATGGTCGCGGCCCAGGTTCCCGATCTCAGGGCCGTCATTTTGCGCAGCGGGGTCTACGATCTCAAGGCTGCCTATGAGGCGAGTTCAAAAGGTTTGCGGTGGACGATCGAGCAGGAGGCCGGTCTGTCGAGCGAAGCCTTCCTGGCCCGCTCCGCCCTGCATCACGTATCAAAAATCCGGGCGGAAACCCTTCTGCTGCACGGGAGGCTTGATGAGCGGGCTCCCGTTGCCCAGGCCGAACAGTTCTCGGATGCGCTGACCGACGCCGGGGTGCCGGTGACGCTCCATGTCTTCGAGTGCGGGCACGACATTCCCCGGGAATATGCGCAGGCCGCGCAGCGCGCCTTCCTGCAAAGGATGTTCGATCCCGTCGTGACCTATCATTGAGCCGGCAGCCAGCCGCGCTGGTCAGTTGAGGCTGCGGAGGTAGGCGCAGAACATGTCCGACATCGCGTCCGCGAAGGCTGAGATTTCGTTCTCGGCATGCGCTGCCTCGGAAAATTCCTTTCCGACCGTGCTCATCGTCGTCATGATCAGGTCTCCGGCCATGGTCCGGATTGCGTCCGATACGTCGGGCAGTGCTTCCCGCATGAACTGCTCGATAATGTCATCGGCGGCTCCCCGTGCCTCCTGCGCTTCGGGAGCGTCGCGATAGAGGGGTGCGGCATCGTTCAGCGCGACGCGGACGGCGGCTTCCTCGCATTCGGAGCGGATGAAGGCGTGGACCAGGGAGCGCAGCCGGTCGAGCGGCGGACGGGTCTCGTCACCAAGGACGTCGCCCAGCAGATTCGAGGTCTGCCGCCATTCGTCGCTCTGCAGCCGGAAGAGGATGGCCGCCTTGTTGGGGAAATATTGATAGAGCGAGCCAACGCTGACGCCGGCTCTTTCGGCTACGCGAGCGGTCGTAAAACGCTGCGCGCCTTCCTGCTCTAAAACCTGAACAGCAGCTTGCAGAATGGCGTTTACGAGCTCGTTCGAGCGCGCTTGTCTCGGCGATTTTCTTGAGGAAATTCCGTGGCTTGGACGCTCTGCCATATTGACGTTCCGCAAATGCGATTAGCGAATGCGACGGATTATTCGTATTTTCGTTTCGAAAGCAAGCCATCCGAAATGAGGGATTTTCCTGATGAACACCATGACAAGCGCACCGCTCGCGCCGCTTCTCGATCAGCTGTTTGCCGAGGCCGACAGAGCCACCAGCCCGGCCATGGCCGGGCTCTCGCACGACGAGCGGGAGCGGCTCATACACAGCAAGACCGAATATCTCGATTTCTACGGTCGCCTGAAGGATCTGTGGCTGCCCGTCTCGCGCCAGACCGGAGAGCTGCTCTACATGCTGGCGCGCAGCACCAACGCGAAGACCGTCGTCGAGTTCGGTACGTCCTTCGGCATCTCGACGCTCTATCTTGCCGCGGCCCTTCGCGACAATGGCGGCGGGCGGCTGATCAGCAGCGAATTCGAGGTCTCGAAGGTTGCGCGGGCTCGCCAGAACATTGCAGAAGGTGGCCTTGCCGATCTCGTCGAAATCCGAGCAGGCGATGCGCTCGAGACATTGAGCGCCGATCTTCCCGATTGTATCGACCTGCTTCTGCTTGACGGGGCGAAGTCGCTTTATCCCGAGGTGCTGGCGCTTGTCGAAGGCCGGCTTCGGCCTGGGGCGCTCGTCATTGCCGACGATGCCGATTATTGCCCGCAATATCTCGACCACGTCCGTTCGCCCACGAGCGGATACATGTCCACGCCCTTTGCCGACGACATCGAGCTGTCGATGCGCGTGGCCTGACTTCGACTAGTCTTTGCACAACACAACAACCTCAACACCGGCTGCCTGACGGCAGTCCGGCAATGGAGATCTCAGCAATGCACATATTCGTAACGGGTGCGACCGGCTGGCTCGGCACCGCCATCGTCGAGGAACTGGTCCGCGCCGGCCACAAGGTCAGCGGGCTTGTTCGCTCGATCGCAAAAGCAAAGGCGATTGCGGTCATCGGCGCAAAGCTCGTTCCGGGATCGCTCGATGACCTCGACCTACTCGCCGAGACCGCGCTGAAGGCCGATGCGGTGATCCACACCGCCTTCAACCACGACTTCTCGAAATTTCTCGATAATGCGGCGCAGGACGAGCGCGCGATCCATGCGCTCGGGAATGCGCTTGCCGGGTCGGATCGCCCGCTCATCGTCACATCGGGCCTGCTGGGCTTTCCGCGGGGTGCCACGGAAGCGGACCTGCCGAACCCGGCGTCGCCGCGCAAATCGGAAGCCGCCGCCCGTGCGCCGGGCAGGGGATCCGTGCGGCGACGATGCGGCTTGCCCCGAGCGTGCATGGCATCGGCGATTACGGCTTCATCCCGATCCTCGTGCGCATCGCCCGCGAGACCGGCGTATCCGCCTATCCTGACGATGGGACGAATTGCTGGTCGGGCGTGCATCGGCTGGACGCGGCCCGCCTCTACCGCCTGGCGCTCGAAAGCGGCGTCACCGAAGCGGCCTATCATGCTGTCGCTGACGAGGCGGTGCCGTTCCGAGAGATCGCCGAGGTGATCGGACGCCAGCTCGGCCTGCCGGTGGAGTCTCGCCCCCGCGAACATTTCGGCTGGTTCGCCACCATGGCGGCAACGAACATGGCAGCCTCCAGCGCCCATACGCGCTGGCTGCTCGGCTGGCAGCCGACCTGCCGGGGCCTCATCGACGATCTCGACCAGCCTGGCTATTACGCGCGTTAGAACATTTCCGTTTTTCTTCGAAACACGGAAATGTTCTAACTCTTTGTTTTCACGCAATTCCGGACACAAAACCGCTGCGCACTTTTGTTGGAATTGCTCCAGGCTCGCCGGAAGCCGTCAATGCCCGCCCATCGGCTGGCCGTCAGGCTGGTTGGGCGGGCGTCTCACGTAAAGGGATGCCGCGACCGCTGCCAGCGAAATCAGCGCGCCGACGAAGAAGGCGGACTGCATGCCGCCGACTGTTGCCGTTGCGGCATCTGCCTCACCTTGAGTCAACACGCCGGCGCGCCAGGTCATGATGGCGACATAGAGCGTGGTGCCGGCGGCGCCGGCGACCTGCTGGGTGGTGCCGATGATGGCGCTGCCGTGAGAATAGAGGTTCGGCGGCAGCGAGCCGAGGCTGACGGTGAAGAGCGGCGTGAACATCAGGGCAAGGCCGATGCTGAGCACGATATGGATGGCGAGCACGACCCAGACCGGAGTCGTCGTGGAGATGAAGGTCAGGCTCCACATCACGCCGCTGAAGAGGATGGCGCCGGGGATGACGAGGCGGGCAGGGCCGTAGCGGTCGAAAAGCCTGCCGACGAAGGGGGCGCAAAGGCCCATGATCAGGCCGCCCGGCAGGAGCAGCAGGCCTGTCGTCAAGGTCGTCTGGCCGAGGACCGACAGAAGATAGATCGGCAGAAGGATGAAGACGCCGAACATCGACATCATCAGGATCGCCATCATGCCTGCCGCTATGGTGAAGGTCTTCGTCTGCAGGGTGCGCAGGTCGAGTAGCGCCCTTTCGTGCTTCTGGAGATAAAGCTGCCGCCAGATGAAGATGGCGATGACGGCTGCACCGGCAATAAGCATGACGCGGGGATCGAGCGGCGTCGAACCGCCCTCGGGCGCACCGAGCTCGCTGATGCCGAAGACGAAACTGCCGAAGCCGATAGCCGAGAGTATGACCGAGAGAATATCGAGCGGTGCCTTCGACGGCACGGTGACGTTCTCGATTTTCGCAGCACCCAGCGCAAGAGCCGCAAGCGCGATCGGCAGCACCAGCAGGAAGAGCCAGCGCCAGTCGAGCGAGGAGAGGATGAGGCCCGAAATCGTGGGGCCGATCGCCGGCGCGACGGATATGACGATCGAGATATTGCCCATCGTCTTGCCGCGCGAATGCGGCGGCACGAGGTTCATGATCGTGGTCATCAGGAGCGGCATCATGATCGCCGTGCCGGAGGCCTGGACGATGCGGCCGACGACCAGCATGGGGAAGCCGGGGGCAAGCGCGGAGACCAGCGTGCCGGCGGAAAAGAGCGCCATGGCGAGGATGAAGACCGGTCGCGTGTTCAGCCGCTGCAGGAGATAGCCTGTCACGGGGATGACGGTGGCCATGGTCAGCATGAAGGCCGAGGTCAGCCATTGGGCGGAGCTCGCGGGGATCTTGAGATCGGCCATCAGGTGCGGGATCGCCACACCCATGATGGTCTCATTGAGGATGACCACGAAGGCGGAGACAAGCAGCAGGCCAATCACCAGCCTGTTGCGGGCACTATGGTCCTCGACCGGCAATTCGGCCTGTTCTTCGATCTCTGAAAGCAAAGGTTCACTGGTCATGGCGTTCCTATATCCATATCTGAAAGAAGGAGTTCTGCCTTAAGACGAAAGTGCCGGGCTGATTGCGACACGGGGTATGCGTATTTCCTATGTCTTTATGTGCTGTCGCTGGGATGCAAGGCGTTTTCTAGCGGAATCTGACCAAGTCTCTTTTCGATAGGTATGCCATAGGGGCTCCGGGCATGACTGCCAACAGTGTCCACGGCACAGTGCAAGCTCATGCAATCTGCATCACCGCAGCGCCGGCAGGCCCCATTCGTCCAGCGAAAAGGCTGCGGCCGGCAAGCGCATTTCGGAGAGATCGACCGGGCGGCGGCGGAATGATGTGGCGGTGTAGGGGAAGGCCAAATTCATGCCGCTGGTATCAAGCTTGAGCGGCAGGCCGTCAGGTGTGAGGCACTGCCTGTTTCCCGCGTCCTGAACTCCCGGCATCAGATCGAACCATTCGCAGGTCTCGCCGAGGATTGTTTCGCTTTTGTCGAGCGAAGTCCTTCCGGTTGCCTCATCGACTTTCAACGACGATGAGCCGTCGTCTGCCGGATGTGCGGCCGTGAGCCGTCGATAGCCGTCTGCGTGCTGATAGGAGATGCCCTGATCTTCGCGCTTGTTCCAGATCTTGATGCTGACGGAGCCATCACCGTGCCGCTGTTCCCGGTAGTGCCAGGGATAATGCCGCAACAAGCGGATCGTCGCGCCGCCGGTGCTCTCCAGCGTGATGTCGAAATCGGGCTGGGAGGGATCGGCATTGCTGTTGCGGCTCGGTCTGAGCCAGTATTCCGGGGTGAGGATTTCCAGTGGCGGAAGGACCTCGGCGGGGGCGACGTCACGGCGGTCAAGGCTGACGAGACGGGTGTGGTAGATCGGCACGTCGTTCGGCGTCAGCAGCCTTGTCTCGATGACGATGCCGTCCTTGGTGGCGCAATTCTGCTCGCGCGAAATGAACGTCCCTGGTGAGGGCGGCCTGCTTACCGTTTCGCTCCATGTGCAGCTTTCGCCGGCAATGGACGAGACCTCCGCGAGCGGCTGCGGCGCATCCGCTTTCGCGATGTCAGGTTTGCGGGCGCGAAGAAGAAGCTCGAGATATGTAATTTCACCATCCGCCTGCCTGCTCCAGCGCAGAACGGGCCTGGCCTCATCCGGTCCGAAGCCGATGCTGGTCCGGCCGCCGCGCAGCGTTTCGCTCAGAAACATGCCGTCGTGATGGATGATGGTCACAGTCGGGTCGACCGGCTTGCCATCCTTGTCGAGCGCCTGCATGACGGCGACGTAGTCCGGCTGGAGCGGGGAGGCATCGAGCGTCGGTTGTGCAACCGCGGCCTGCGTAAAGGCCATGCAGACGATTGCCCCTGTTATTGCTGCTGTCTTCATTGCCTCTCGGGTCTTCGAACCTGCGCGCGTCATCGCGCCGCCGAAGCAGATGACGGTTCTACCGAGAAAATCAATGCAGTCTATGTCTTTTGCCCCAAAAGGCGTCCTTCAATGGACAATCGTCAGCGCCGCGATACCCGCCTCGTCGGCGGCGCGCAGAAATGCTTCCCGGAACTGTTCCGGAGCCACTTCTCCACAGATGGCGTCGATGCAGGCTTTGACGGCGATCATGTATTCCTCGCCATCATCGAAAGGCCAATCCCGGATTAGCAGATATGCGGCATCGCCGAGGGTACGCACGACAGTGTGCGTCTCCCGACCGCGCAAAACCAGCCCGACCGGCGCGAATACCGATGACGTATTCCAGCTCATTGTCCTCGACCCCTCAAGGCACGGAGATTGAGACCCTCAAACACACTATACGCGTGAATTATGAAATTCGGAATTGCGGAATGCGTGAATGTTGAGTGCGTGACTTATTTGCCGCGGCCAAAAGAAAGGGCGCTCCACGACCTGATGTCGGAGCGCCCTGTGGCTGCATCGGCGTCAGTTGCGGCGGAGGCCGATGGCAGGCGAGATCAGAAGATCGCATTTGGAACGAAATGGCAACGCTCGGCGCCCGGCGACGCCTGCAAGCGGTCTGCAGTCCACAAGATTTCCACAGGTTATCCACAGGCACGGCCCGATCTCGGCCAACGCTTTCAACAACATATGCCAGATCACGACCGGCGTGCTCCAGATGGGTGATGTGACTCTCGGACGACACCGGGAATATCTTCCGGGCAAACTGCCCTAAAGGCCACAATGCCGGGCTATGGTGTCCCTCCCTCCTTGAGCGCTGGGCGGCGGACGCTCGGAGGCGGGAGGCGGCAGGCATACATGAGGGCCTGCCGCCTTCATCATCTGCCATTCGGGCCGGATCCGCGGATTTCAATGGAATTTTCGAGGTTTGCGTCTTCGCAAATAAAAAGGACCCGCTCACCAGGGAGCGGGCCTCAGGGGTGCCCGGAGTCGGACGGGCATCGCGGAAAAACGGTCGGTCAGATATAGGCCGCGGCATCGACGCTCCAGGTTTCCGACATCTTCGATGTCGGGAAGCTGCCATCGCCTGCGGGACGGGCGTGCTGACGGGCTGCAGCGTCGAGCAGGGCTGCAAAGGTTGCCAGACTGATCTTGTCAGCGCGAAGCATCTGGCGGATCAGTGGATCTCTCAGCATTTCCGATGGTGTCATCTCGTGCATGGTTATCTCCAGTGACTGGTTTCCGACGCTTGCGGCATTCTAGATCCGTATTGCTATCAATGCATGTCGCAGCGATGGCGAAAAGACGGCATTTGAGGTTCATTCGGGCTAGCTCCAATGTGCGATTGGTCTGCCATTTTATCGGATGCTACCGTAGCGCCCCAGAAGAAACCGTAGGGGAGGACGGTCATATGGAAGGCAGGCATGGGGGAGCAAGAATGTTCGACGAGATCATCATGCGGATGGCCCCGCGAGAGACTGACAGCAGCACGACCAACGGCAAACCCCTGCCTCTCATGGACTTGATATATGCGCCGGCCGTATTGAAGGCCCGGCCCGCAAAGGTGCGCAAGCGCATCGGCAAGAGGAGAATGGCAAAGCTGGACCTATGACATCAGGCCTTGGCAACGCAATTTTGACCATGAACGTATTTTCTGACGTTCACTCACATTTCGCCGATTGCATGTCTGCGGGAAAGCCGCTTTCTTGTCATCCTCATCCCTCTTTCAGAGACCTCACGACCGCAATGAACCGTTACGACATCGAGCGCCGGAATGACGACGACTGGACTGTGATCGACCGGCTGACGGGCGCACCCGTGCCGCATCTGCCGGAAAAACTCGGAAGCAGGCTTGAGGCCCAGGCGCTCGCCGATTTTCGCAACCGGCTGGCCATCCCGCAGCAGGAGCGCATACGCTCCCGCCTCGATACGCTGCGGCTCGCCTGGCAGGCGCTGACAGGCAAGCGCATACGCTAGAGCGTTCTAGCCGCCTGGCATAAAAAGGCCCGCCGAAGCGGGCCAACAATTGGGAAACAACAGGCTGGATCGCACGACGCCCGTGTGGTGCATGCTTTTATCAAAGAAAAGGACGCCGTACGGTCCGGGTATCAGACTGGGAGCGGCGCCAAAAGTTCCCGGTGGTTGGCGATATTTTGCCAAGTCCGCGCGGCATCGATCGATACCGACCTCGCGCGCCTCACCAGCGAAGAATTTTCCGGCCAAGCAGGAACCCGGCTGCCGTCGCGACCAGGATGCCGATCGAGTACCATGTCGCCAGAAACAGCGGGCTGTCATCGGGGCAGTGCCAGGCATAGATGGCGGCCGCAATGCCGCCTGCGGCAAGACCCGCCACCGCGCCCGCCGTGCCCGGATTTTCCGGCGCCCCCTGACGGACCGAATAGAGGATGGCGGCAAGCGGCGCGATCGAAAGCGTCGGCACGAAGAACAGACAGAAGGCGGAAAAATGCCCCTCCATGCTCGCCGCCCAGTCCGCCTGCGGCACGACGAAGAGCTCGGTCGCAATACCGGCGATCAATACCACCAGCGGCAGGATGAGGGTCAGGGCCGCGGAGCGCAGCGAGATGCCCGGTTTGCCGATCCGGAAGGCGAGGCGGGTGGCCGTCACGGCGATCAGCAGGGTGGTGCCGAGCTTGAAGAGGACGCGCGGCGTCTCGATCATCTCGGCCATATTTCTGCGGATGCCGATGGTGGAGATGAGAAGTGCGGCTGAAATCACCACGCCGATGGCAAGCGCGATCATGAAGACGCGACCGAAGCGGATGCGGACGCGCGCATCCTTTGCCAGCATGTTGATCAGGTCATCCGTTTTCACGCGTATTGCTCCGATAGAGGGCCGCCAATCCCTTGAGCGCCCTGTGCAGCGCCACTCGCACGGCGCCTTCCGTCATCTGTAGCCGCTCGGCCGTTTCGCGGATGCCGGCGCCGCCGAGCGAAATGGATCGCACGATTTCGCGCTGCGGGTCGCGCAGGCCTTCCAGCATGCGGTCGACATCGATGCGGTCGGCGCCATCCTCCTGGTGGTCGGCTTCGAGCGTCTCCATCACATCCTCGATCGGGACCGAAACATGGCGGCCGCGCCGGCGCAGGCTGTCGATCAGCTTGTTGCGCACGATCGTCGAAAGCCAGGGACCGATGGGGCGGGAAATATCCCAGGTCCCGCGCTTCAGGTGCACTGCCAGAAGAACTTCCTGCACCACGTCTTCCACCTCGCTCGGCGGGGCACCGAACTGGTCGCAGCGCCTGCGCGCGATCGAACGCAGATAGGGTGTCACGGCCTTCAGGAAACGGTCATAGGCCGTTGCGTCGCCGGCGATCGCCGCGCGCATCCAGGCCGCCCATTCCTCTTCGCGGGCCGAATATTTCATCCGCTACTTACCTCTACGCACGGAGCCACGTGTTTGTTACCGTCATCCTGAAAAATTTGATGACGCGGCGCGTGAGGCAGAGCCAGCGTCGGCGCCTATTGAGCGCATCGGCGGGCAAACGGCAAGAGTGGTGCGGCAACAAAGCGCAAAAGCCGCCCGGCGCGATGAGGAGCCGGGCGGTTGATCATGTCGATGACTGACGTCGACTGTTCTAGCTTTTGGCAGTGCCTGACATCCGCGCGATCAGATGGTCGAGCGACAGGCGACCCGGCCCGTAGCGCATGATGGCAAGGGCCATTGCCGCCCAGGTGATATGGATCGGCCAGCCATCGGGCACTGTCAGTTCGACGATCAGGGTCATGAACAGCAGGCCGAGACCGGCAAAGCGGGTGGCAAGACCGAAGACGAGCAGCGTCGGAAAGGTGATCTCGCCGCAGCCGGACAGGAAGGCCATGACCGCGGGCATCGGGAAGGGATAGGGGCCACCTGGCAGGTGCAGCATGAATTCCTGGGTGAAGAGATCGATTGCCGTATCGTTCAGCTGCAGGAAGCCATCCCATTTCAGGATGCCGGAGCGCCAGAAGGGAACGGCAAGCGCCACGCGGATGACGGCCTGGACGATATCGGGCTGGGCGACGGCCCGGACAAGTCCGTCGGCCGTCGCCACCAGCCTCGCCAGCGGGGAGAGAGCGCCGTTGCGAGGCTTGTTGTGGGCATTGGAGTCAAGCATATCAGACATTGGAATTCTCCAGTTCGATCGCGGAAAAAGCGCCGGCTGCGATCGTCTCGCCGATGGCGGCAGACAGATCGAAGGCAGGCCAGGCGTCGAGGCCGGCGGCGACGGCTGCGGCAAGGCATTCGCGCGAGAGCAGCGCATTGAAGAAGGCGGCTCCGCCCGGTGGCAGGAGGCGTACTGTGACGTCGTCATCGATACGGGTAATCAACCCGTCCTCGGGGCGATTTTCGACGCGGGTAACGGGATCCGTGCCGCGATTCATGGCAAAGATGGTGACAGCCGGATAGGCGGATGAAACCAGCCGCGTTGCCGGATGCGGACGAAACGTTACGCCGCCCAGTCCTTCCTGCGGCACGGCGGCGAGTGTTTCGGCCGTCAATGCAGCCGCATCGGCGGCGTGATAGGCATCCAGCCAGGCGCGCTCGATACGCGCCACGTCCGAGAGCCAGGGCATTTCCTGCGCATATTCGTAGCGGTCGATGAAATCGGGAAAGTCACGTCCGTATTCGAACAGCAGCCGCGAGGAGGGCGGCGTCTCGCGCACATGAAAGCGGGCCATGGCGCGGAAGAAATCCGGCCCGGTGATACGCTCGACCGCCGGGAAGATCGACGACAATGCGGCAATCAGGCTGACGGTGACATTGTTGCGATAGACATTGTATCGCTTCTCCGCCCGTTTGCCGCGCGGGCCGGTGACCAGAGCAGGCGCCGGGGCATCCGGATTGAGCAGCGTGGCGGAGAACTGCCCGGCGAAATCTGGCAGCATTGGCCGGATCGGCACGATTTCAGCCGAGCGCATGGGCAGTTCCCCTGTCATTGGCATGGCGATCCAGAATGGCCTGCGCAGCCAGGGCCTCGGCGCGCAGCACCGGCCAGTCGGGGATCTTGCTGTCCCATTCGATCAGGGTCGAGATCGGCCCGCATCTGGCAATGACGATCTCGTAAAGCTGCCAGACGGCATCGGCGACCGGGCCGTCATGGCTGTCGATCAAGAGCAGCTCGCCCTCGTCATCCTCCTGTTCGGCGTGGCCGGCGAGGTGGATCTCGCCGACCTGAGACAGCGGGAAGTCACGCAGATATTCCAGCGCCGAAAAGCCGTGATTGGTGGCGGACACGAAGACATTGTTGATGTCGAGCAGCAGGCCGCAGCCGGTGCGCCGCGCGATCTCGCGAATGAAATCCGTCTCGCTCATCGAGGATTCCGCAAAGAGCACGTAGGTGGAGGGGTTTTCCAGCAGGATCTGCCGGCCGATCGCGTTCTGCATCTCGTCGACGTGGTCGCAGACATGGGCGAGTGTCGCACCGGTATAGGGCAGCGGCAGCAGGTCGTTCAGATAGGTATCGACATGTGTCGACCAGGCGAGATGCTCTGAAATCAGCGCCGGCTCATAGCGGTCGACGAGGTCCTTGAAACGCCTGAGGTGTAACTTGTCGAGCGGCTGCGGGCCGCCGAGCGACATGCAGACGCCGTGCAATGAAATCGGGTGGTCGCGGCGCACTCTTTCGAGTGCGCGATGCGGCGGGCCGCCGGCGCCCATGTAATTCTCGGCATGGATCTCGAAGAAGCCCTGGGGGCCCGATATGGCCGAGATCGCCGCAAGATGCTCCGGCTTGAAGCTGGTGCCGGCCACGCCGGCAAGCTGATATGTCGGAAAGCGGAGGGTGCTCTCCGTCTCCATGGGAAGGTTGGACGCCTTGTCGACGTTTTTCATCTTCGCCTCCGCTTTCCTTGATCCTGGTCTGATTGCGGGCGGCTTAGATGTCGCGCGTCAGCGGCTTCAGCGAACCGTGACGGCCACCTGGAATATCGAGCGAGGCGCAGGTTCCGCCCTGGACGAATTTCCACGAATTGCCCTGGAAGTCTTTCACCGAAGTTCCCTGGCAGGTCGTGCCCGGGCCGGCGGCGCAATCGTTCTGACCCTTGAGCGCAACGCCGTAGCACTTCTCCTTGTGGGCGGCGGTTGCAGCAGCAGCTTCAGCCTTGGTCAGCGGGGCGGCACTGGCCATCGTGGCAAGAGCTGACGTGATCGCGCCGGCAAGAAGGGCGGTGCTGATGGAAGTCTTCAACATTGGTAGTCTCCGTTGCTTGAAACGCCCCTGTTTCAGCGGGGCACGTCGGGGTATTCGCAACGGGAAAGCGGGTTGTTACAGGCGTGGCGGTAACGAAGGCGTGATGTTGTTTTGGGGCGCGCGGAGGGTGCTTCCCCGCAACGGAATCGTTTTGCGGGGCGCAAGGATGATGCTTATGCTGGTGCAATCATCCGTTCGATCCCAGTTTGCGGACAGGCTCCGATATGTCGACCAAACCTCGAAACGTGCTGTTTGTCTGCAGCCAGAACAAGCTCAGAAGCCCCACTGCCGAACAGGTGTTTTCTGGACGCGAGGACATCGAGGTGTCGTCGGCGGGGACAAACAACGATGCCTGTAATCCGCTCGATGCCGAACAGGTGGAGTGGGCCGACATCATCTTTGTGATGGAGAAGGCGCATCGCGGCAAAATCACCCGCAAATTCCGCAAGTCGCTGAACGGCAAGCGCATCATTTGCCTCGACATTCCCGATGACTATGAATTCATGGATCCGATGCTGGTCAGCCTATTGGAGCGCAAGGTTCCCAGATACCTGTGAACCGACTGATCCGGTTGGATATCCAGCAGTGCTGTTGCGCTCTACATATCGCCGGGGATATCGAACACGAGCAGACCGGGGGCTTCGAGAGGGAGCTGTGCGACAACGTCTCCCGCGGGGTTCAATACCGCCGTCGGTCCCCAGGAAATGCGTCCCTCGCGTTCCCCCGTCACGTCGGCGGAGATGAGCCACAGGCCGGTTTCCCGGCAGCGCTCGCCTCTGGCGGCGTTGTGCACGTCCCGGAATTTTTCGGCATTGGCGCGCGGCATCATGTTGTTGGCGCAGCAGACGAGGAGGGATGCGCCTGTGAGTGCGACCTTGCAGGCAGCATCGGGGAAGCCGGTGTCGTAGCAGATATTGATGCCGAAGCGCAGACCATCGACCGTGAAGACGGATGTCTCGGTGCCCGGCTGGAAGAAGTTTTCTCCCTTGAGCAGATGCGCCTTGCGATATCGGCCGATCAGCTTGCCGTTCTCGATGACGACGGCGGTGTTGAACAGCGCTTCGCCTTCAGCCTCGATCATGCCCATGACGATCATGGGGCCGGCATCGGCGAGCCGGCTCATGACGGCGGCGAATGCAGGGGATCCGAGATCCATGGCGGCTCGTCGTGCCGTTTCGGGCTCCGTCAGATAGCCCTGCAGAAAACCTTCGGGAAAGATGAGGAGGCGGGCGCCTTCCGCTTCGGCCTGACGGATCATATCGAGCGCGCATGTCAGGGCGGCCTCGACATTTTCGCGATATTCCAAGGTCTGGGCGGCGGCGATGCGGACGGTTTTCATTCCGGGTTCCGGTTATTCTCGCAATTATCCGTATCCGAGCAGGCGAGCATCCGTCCACCATGATCGCTACTTCCTATGCCGAGGCCGAAGAGATCGTTTCCGCGGTGTAGGGCGAAGCGGATGAGCTGACCGCGATCGACAGCCACCCATCTATCGGTCGGAGTTTCGAAGGTTTAAGATTTCCACGGGGAAGGCGGGATAAGGCTGCGGGGATGGACCGGCTGGATGCGATGCGCGTGTTGCTTGCCGTTGTCGATGCCGGCAGCCTGTCGGCGGGCAGCAAGCGGCTGAATGCGCCGCTGCCGAGCGTCAGCCGCAAGGTGGCAGAGCTGGAGCGGTCGCTCGGCGCCAGTCTCGTCATCCGCACCAGCCGGAAGCTGCAGCTCACCGATGCCGGGCGCGATTATGTGGAGGCGGCGCGCAAGATCATTGCCGATATGGAGGAGGCGGAGCGCCGGGCTTCCGGCGAATATCAGCGGCCGCGGGGAACGCTGACGATCACCATGCCGGTGGAATTCGGCAATCGCTATGTGCTGCCGATCGCGCTGGATTTCATGGCCGAGCATCCGGAGGTTTCGCTGAACCTGCTCTCGCTCGATCGCACCGTTCATCTCGTCAGCGAGCAGGTGGATGTCGCCATCCGGCTGGGGGCGCTGGCGGATAGTTCGCTCTATGCCGTCAAGGTTGCCGAGTTTCGGGTCCTGACCTGCGCGAGCCCGGATTATCTCAGGCGTTGCGGGTGTCCGCAGCATCCGGGCGATCTGCCCGAGCATGACGGGATCATCTTCAACAGCAGGACATTTTTCTGGACCTTCGATATCGATGGCCGGCCGGTGGAGGTGGTGCCGCGCCATCGCATAGAGGTCAATACGGCGGCAAACTGCGTCGCCGCCGCCGTGGGCGGAGCCGGCATCGCCAGGCTTTTCGATTACCAGATCCCCGGCGAACTTGCCTCCGGTTCTCTCGTGCCTGTTCTTGATGGTTACACTGGCGCGCCGCAACCGATCCATATCGTCTATTCGCGCCAGGGCTTCCTGGCGCTCAAGGTTCGCTCCTTCATCGACTGGACCCTGCCGCGGCTGCGCGAAGCCTGCCGGAGCTATGGTTCAATCCAGTAAGGCACGGATTTCGGCGACGATCCGTTCCGGCGCCTGCAGATGCGGATAGTGGCCGATGCCGGGCAGGACGTCGAACGGCGCGCCGGTCCTTTCGGCAAATTCTGCGCCCATGCGGCTGTCGATATAGATGTCCTTTTCGCCCCAGATCACCTTTACCGGCGTCCGGAGCTTGCCGAGCTTTGCTTCCAGAAGATCCTGGTCGCGGGTGAAGGCCGCGTAATAATGGTAGAAGGCGTCGGCGGAGGTGAGGGCGCCGTTGCTCCAGCCGCGGACCATGTCTTCCTTCACGCCGGCAGCGAGATCGAACTGCTCGTCCTCTGCCAGACCGCGCCTGTAGACGTTTTGAAGGATCTCGTCGCTCGTCTGGTTCATGACGGCGCGGGTAAGGGACGCCGCCGGCTCGCTCTTCAGGTTCTGCAGGCGCTCATGCATATAGGCCGGCCGGTTGAAGGGGGCGAAGTCGCCAACGATAATGCGCCGTGCGATATCGGGCTCGTCGAGGGCCAGGAGCAGGGCGGGCAGGGCGGCGATATCGGCGGCATAGATGGTCAGCTTCGAGTGGTCGATGCCTGATTTGTCGATATAGGCCTTCAGCACGCCGGCATAATCACGCGGCGAATAGGAGAAGTTTTCGGGCCGCGACGACAGGCCGTATCCCGGCCAGTCGAAGGCGTGCACTTCGAATTCATCGCCGAGCGCGGCCGCCATGTCGCCCCAGACGGCAGCGGTTTCGGGAAAGCCATGCAGGAAGAGCACGATACCTTTCGCGGCCGGATTGTGGACGACGAACCGCCTGAGGGTGATATCGCCGCTGATGGCAATGGTGCCAGCTTCGGGCCTTGCGGCTGCAATCGCGCCGGCGCTTGCGGGTGTCAGTGTCGCGCCTGTGATTGCGGCGGCGGCGAGCAATGCTCCAAGTGACGATGTCATCATGTCCGTTGTCCTTCTCTCCGGCGGCCGTGCTGGCTGTTATTGAGCCTCGTGGTCGCGACCGGGTGAATCCTCGATGACAAGGATCGTGCATCGCGCCTGGCGCCGGTAGAGCGCATCGGTGAGAGCCTGCCTCTCACTTTCCCGCAGTACCGGATGATCCGTCCACGCCGTAAATCGTCTCCATCCGCGGCGCCGGGGAATGGCCCGCGTCCACCGCAGGCAGCAGGCAGAGGCCGTGCTGTCGCATGAAAGGATGATGAGACATGAACGACATGACCGTAAATCTGAAAAGCGCCGAGCCTCAAAGAGTGCGGGGCCTGCCGGGTCACTCGACCGTCGGCACCAATAATCTCGAGGCTGCGGCCGAATTCTACGACAGGCTAATGGCCGTCTTCGGCATTGGCCGGTTTCTGGTCCAGCCCGGCAGGGCCGTCTATTACGGCGAGCGCACGCTGGAATTCGGCGTGATAAAGCCCTTCGACGGCCGGCCGGCCAATGTCGGCAATGGCGGCATGGTGGCTTTCGAGGCACGCTCCCGCGCTCAGGTGCGCGAAGTCCATGCAACTGCGCTGCAGGCAGGCGGTTCGGACGAGGGCGCGCCGGGGCCGCGCGGGGAGAACGGCGAGGGGCCCTACTGCGCCTATTTCCGCGACCCCGAGGGCAACAAGTTCCTGGTTTACCGGGCCGGACCTGACGAGGCCTGAGATCGCTTCCGGTCCATTTCAGGCGCATGATGTCGGGCGTCTGAAATGCGGCCGCGAACCTTCCGATGGAATGGAGGCATGTCATGAAATCAGGGCAATCAATCGAGACATTGAAGGTGTCACGGCGTTCGCTGCTATTTGCGGGCGCGGCGGCCGGGGTTGCAGCGACGCTTGCTTCGGTTGCGGCTGCGGCCGATCCGGTCGCGGCGGAAGCGCCGACCGGCGAAATCCGGCCGTTCCGGGCCAATATTCCCGAGGCCGCACTTGCCGATCTCAGGCGGCGGCTTGCCGCCACCCGCTGGCCTGACGGGGAAACCGTGCGCGACCGTTCGCAGGGTGTGCAGCCCGAGCGGCTGAAGGCACTCGTGGACGAGTGGCAGTCTTCCTACGACTGGCGCAAGGCAGAGCAGAGGCTGAATGCCTTTCCGCAATTCGTGACCGGGATCGACGGCGTGGATATCCACTTCATCCATGTGCGCTCCCGCCATGAAAACGCCCTGCCGCTGATCATGACGCATGGCTGGCCGGGATCGGTGTTCGAGCTGATCAACGTGATCGGCCCGCTGACCGATCCGACCGCGCATGGCGGTACGGCCGGCGATGCCTTCCATCTGGTGATCCCGTCGATCCCCGGCTTCGGCTTCTCCGGCAAGCCCTCGGAAAAGGGCTGGAACCCGCAACGCATTGCGGCCGCCTGGGACACGCTCATGAAACGGCTCGGCTATACGAGCTATGTCTCGCAGGGCGGCGACTGGGGTGCGATCATCAGCGATGCGCTGGGGCGACAGGCGCCAAAGGGCTTGCTCGGCATTCACGTCAACAGGGTCGAGCGCGCCACTACCTTTCCGCCCGACGCCGCTCAGGCGCTGATGAGCGGTGCGTCGGCGCCCGACAGCCTGTCACCGGAGGAGAAGGTGATCTTCGCGGAGGCCCGGGATTTCCTCGCCAATGGCTTCGGTTACGCCGCGATCATGGGAACGCGGCCGGAAACGATCGGCTACGGGCTTGCGGACTCTCCCGTCGGGCTTGCGGCCTGGCTCTATGACAAGATTGCCGACTGGGTGTTTACCCGCGGAGATCCCGAACAGGCGCTCGGCCGGCAGGCCATTCTCGACAATATCACGCTCTATTGGCTGACCAATACCGGGCCTTCGAGCGGGCGCATCTACTGGGAGAATGTCGCAGGTGGAGCGAAGCTGGAACCGGTCAAGGTTCCGGTCGCGGTCACTGTTTTTCCCGGCGAGGTCTACCGCCCGCCGCGGCACTGGCTCGCCAGGGCCTACCCGCAGCTGATCTATTACAATGCGGCTGAAAAGGGCGGGCATTTCGCCGCCTGGGAGGAGCCGCAACTCTTCGCCGGGGAGGTCCGGGCCGCGTTCAGGACCTTGCGCTCCTAGAAGATCGCATTTCTCCACATCGATGGGGAACATCGGGCTTTTTCGTCCGTTTGCGGAGAGGAAAACCTGGAGGAGGAATCCCGATGAGCAATCTCCGCAATGACAGCGCTCCCGCATTCTCAGGCGGCGGGGGCCACAGTACGCTCAGTGCCTTCTTCGACAGCCGTGACGATGCCGAACGCGCGATCGACCGGCTGAAGAACCTCGACATCAGCAATGTCCGAATGATGCCGGGATATGAAGCCGACGGCGACAAGGCCGGCGTTGCCGGGGACGACCGTGGCGGCTTCTGGTCGAAGCTGGAGGACTGGCTTTTCCCTGACGAGGACCGGTCGGTCTATGCCGAAGGCCTGCGCCGTGGCGGCTATCTGATCTCCGTCGAGGTCGACGACGCGACCTACGGCATCGCCCACGATATCCTCGATGACGAAGGCTCCATCGACATGGATGAACGTGCCGACCTCTGGCGCGCCGAGGGCTGGAACACGAGCAAGTCGAACGAGGCTTTCGCAACATCGCAATATGATGCAAGCAGGGCTCGCGAGGCGGATGAGGCCGAGCGGGTGCGGCAGGCGCGTGCCGCACAGGACGACGTCTTTGCCGCCGATGCCGCAGGCGTTGCCGGCCCGGCGATGCCTGCCGGACACTACACCCGCCGGCTCGATCCCAACTCCCCGCGCGTCCGCGCCTATGATCTCGACGACGAGGCGCCGCTCGATCAGGAGCTGCGCGACGACATCGCGCCGACAGGACATCACCGCACGGTGGAAGAGTCCCAGGAGCGCGCGGAACGGGAGCTTCGCCAGGCTCAGGATATCGACGGGATGCGGCAGGACCAGACGCTGCCGCGGGGCCGATAGCGATTATAAATCAGTGATGCATTGACATAAGGGCGCGCCGTTTCAGCGGTGCGCCTTTAATGCGCCGTGCCGTCCACGATGACGTGGTCGTGATCCCTGGAGCATTTCTCGATGCGGGCGTGGATCTTGTAAACCTCGCGCAGCATATCGACGGTGACGACGTCGCGCGGTTCACCGCAGGCACGCATGCGGCCGTTCTGGATGATCAGAACCTTGTCGGCGAAGCGGAGCGCCTGGTTCAGATCATGGATGGCGATCAGCACGATCATGCCGCGCTTGCGGGCCTGACGCTGCATGAAATCCAAGACTTCCACCTGGCGGTGAAGATCGAGCGCGCTGGTCGGCTCGTCCATCAGCATGATTTCGGGCTCGCGCACCAGCGCCTGAGCGATGGAGACGAGCTGGCGCTGGCCGCCGGAGAGAGCGCCGAGATCGCGAAAGGCGATCGCCTCGATGTTGAGCGCCTTCATGATGTCGTCGATCAGCCGCAGTTCCTGATCGCTGACGCCCCAGGAGTGACCCTGCTTGCGAGCGAGCAGGATGGATTCATAGACCGTCAGCACCGCATTGGCGGAGGTATCCTGCGGCATGTAGCTGATGGCGTTCTTCGTTTTGGCGCCTTCGACCAGAACGTTTCCCGGGCCTTTCAGGAGGCCGGTGATGCGCTTGAAGAGGGTCGATTTGCCGGCGGCGTTCGGGCCGATGACGGCGATGAGTTCGCCGGCATTCATCTTCGGGGTGGTGACGTCTTCGACGAAGAGCTTGCGGCCGTGATAGGCGCCGACCGACTGCAGCTGAAGCGCTACCATGAGCGGCTCCTGTTCGAGAGGATGAGCGAGAAGAAGAAGGGTACGCCGACGAGTGCGGTGATGATGCCGATCGGGAAGACGACGCCCGGAATGATCGACTTCGAGACGATCGAGGTCAGCGACAGCAGCAGCGCGCCCGAGAGAACCGAGCCCGGCAGGAAGAAGCGCTGATCCTCGCCGAGGATCATGCGGGCGATATGCGGGCCGACGAGGCCGACGAAGCCGATCGTGCCGACGAAACTGACGGGCACGGCCGCCAGCAGCGAGATGATCAGCATCGTCTCCAGCCGGATGCGGCGGACATTGACGCCGAAGCTTGCCGCCTTGTCCTCGCCGAGGCGGATCGCCGTCAGCGCCCAGGCATGGCGGGCAAAGAGCGGGAGCGCAAAGAGCAGTACGGCAAGGGTGATCCAGATCTTCGGCCAGGTGGCCTTGGTGAGGCTGCCCATGGTCCAGAAGACGACGGCCGAGAGCGCCTGTTCCGAGGCGAGATATTGCAGGAAGGCGAGAGCCGCATTGAAGGTGAAGACAAGCGCGATGCCGAGCAGCACGACCGTCTGCACCGAGACGCCGCGCGCCTGTGAGATGAAATGGATGAAGAGGGTTGCGACCAGCGCCATGATGAAGGCATTGACCGGCACGAGCAGGCCGGCGGCAACGGGCAGGATCGGCACGCTGGTGACGATCGCGAGTGCCGCGCCGAAGCTTGCGGCGGCGGAAATTCCCAATGTGAACGGGCTTGCCAGCGGATTGGCGAGGATCGTCTGCATCTGCGCCCCCGCGACCGAGAGCGAGGCGCCGACGACGATCGCCATGACGGCGACCGGCATGCGGATATCCCAGACGACGGCGCGGACCTGCGCCGAGACGGCGTCGGGATCGAAGAGGGCTGTCACGACCTCGTCGAGACCGTAGCGGGCCGGTCCCCAGGCGAGATCGACGGCGAAGGACAGGCAGAGCGCTGCCGTCATGGCAACGAGGATCAAAAGCTTGCGGCGGGCGAGGGCGCGGTAACGCGCCCTGCCTTCCTCGGCTTCGATCGGCATAGCGGCGATCTCTGCCATTGGCCTTACTTTCCGGCCTTGGCGTCGACCCAGTAACCCGGCTGATAGGCGACGGGCAGGAACTTCTCGTGGAATTCCTTGAAAGTCGCATCCGGATCGAGATCGGCAAATAGGTCCGGATGGAACCACTTGGCCATCTGCTGTACGGCGACGAACTGGTAGGGGCTCGTGTAGAACTGATGCCAGATCGCGTGCACATTGCCGCCGGCAACGGCCTTGGAGCCGGTGAAGGCCGGGTTCTGCATCAGCGCATCGAGCGCCTTGCGGCTGTCGTCGATGGTGCCGGCAGCGGCCGGGCCGACATTGACGTAATCCTTGGCGTCCTTGGTCTGGCTCCAGTTCGAGCCGGTAACGACGACGACGTCAGGATTGGACGCGACGACCTGTTCGGCATTGATCGAGCCGGTATAGCCGGGCAGGAAATCGGAGCCGAGATTGTGGCCACCGGCCCAATCGACCATCAGGCCGAAATTGTCGGGACCGAACGTGCCGCAGCACTCGACGAGGCCGGCGGCGCGATACATGAAGACGTTGGGCTTCTTGGGATTGGCTTCCTTCAGCTTGTCGGTGACGCGCGCCATCTGCTCTTTCCAGTAGGCGGCGACGGCTTCGGCGCGGTCTTCATGGCCGAAGAGCTTGCCGAGGATTTCCAGGCTCGGCTCGGTATTGGCGAGGATGTGCTCGCGGAAATCGATATAGACGATCTTCACGCCGATCTTGTTCAGCATGTCCTCGAGCTTCACCTCGTCGGCCGCCTTCTTGTTGCCGATCGGCAGCAGCATGACGTCGGGGTGAAGGGCAACGACGGTCTCGGTCTGCAGCGTACCGTCCGTCAGGTTGCCGAGGAAGGGCAGGTCCTTACCCCTAGGGAATTTCTCGACATAGGCGTTGAAGCCATCCTTGTCGGTGGTCCAGAGATCGTTGCGCCAGCCGACGATCTTGGCGAAGGGATCGTCCTTCTCGATCGGGGCGACGGCATAGAGCATGCGGCCTTCGCCGAGAATCACACGCTCGACCGGTTTGTCGAAGGTGACCTCGCGGCCGGCCACATCCTTGATGGTGAAGGGTTCGGCCATAGCCTGGAGTGGCAGAATGGTCGCAACCGCAACTGCGGATAGTCTAAGCAAACTCAAAAGATTCAACTGGAAACTCCCCCGGTCCTTGGTAATGTCCCGAGGCATAGAAAAACTGACTTTCGGAATCAAGTTTTATGTTTTAGAGCATTTCCAAAGTAGTACGGCGCCTGGGTGCAGATAATGAACACGATGAACACAAATTACTCTATTCGCGATGAAATCCGGGACTTCTGGTCTGAACGCGCAGCGACATTCGACGAGAGTGTAGGCCATGAAATCTTTTCCGAAGCCGAGCGCGCCGGCTGGCAGCGGCTGATCCGCAAGCATCTCGGCGAGGGGCAGGGGCGGGCAGCGCTCGATCTTGCCTGCGGCACGGCTGTCATTTCGCATCTGATGCACGGGGCGGGTTTCAAGGTGACGGGGCTCGACTGGTCGGATGCGATGCTGGCGCAGGCGCGCGCCAAGGCCAAGAAGCGCGGCACCGATATCCGCTTCGTCTCGGGGGACGCGGAAAACACCATGGAGCCGAAGGACAGCTACGACGTGATCACCAACCGGCACCTCGTCTGGACGCTGGTCGATCCGGCCTCGGCCTTCCGGGAATGGTTCTCCGTCCTGAAGCCCGGCGGCAAGGTGCTGATCGTCGACGGCAACATGGGCAAGGAGACCTGGGTCAAGAGCCTGCAGAAAGTCTGGACGAGGCTGACGGGCAAGGCGCCGGCGAGCCATATGAAGCCCGAGATGATGGCCCGTCACCAGGCAATCCGCTCGCGTGTCCATTTCTCCGACAAGATGCCGGCCGAAGCGATCGTCGACCTTCTGCGCCAGGCGGGCTTCGACAATATCGTGGTCGACCGCAAGCTTTCGGACATCCATTGGGCGCAGGCACGCAAGATGCCCTTCCTGCGCGGGCTCGAGCGCATGGTGCAGGACCGTTTTGCGATCTGCGCGACGAAGCCGCTAGCCTAGGTTTTCGGGGGCGCGTCACGCGCAAAGAGGGCGTGGCTGGCGATGTGCGGTCATTGAAGGGTCGGGCGCCCCTTGCCGATGAGGTTTGCGAGCAGCCCGGCCACTTCTCCGGCATCGGCGGGTTTCGCTACCAGCGGCACCTGGCAGAGGGATGAGGGTATGGCGAGCTGGTCGTAACCGCTCGTAAAGACGAAGGGGACGTGCCTTTCCCGCAGCATCTCGGCGATAGGAAAGCTCAATTCTCCCCTGAGATTGATATCGATCACGGCGCCGTCGAGCTCGGGAGTGTTTTCGATCGCTGCCCTGGCAGACGCGAGGCTTGCAAACGGGCCGACGATCATTGCCCCGTACTTTTCGAACGCTTCCGCAAGATCGAATGCGATCAGATATTCATCTTCCAGAATGAGCACATGGCCGAGCTTTTCTTCCACCTGAGCGCTCCATATCGTCGTGGTTTCAGGAGTGAAATATGGCAGAAACGCGCTGAGTAAATGGAGATTGCCAAAGAGACTTCCGCTCCCTAATTCTACCGATTGTAAGGCCGCCATCTTCGGTCTTGAGGAGCGGTGAAATGGTACACGCAAATCCGAAATTCCCGATCGTCGGCATTGGCGCTTCGGCGGGGGGGATCCCTGCAATGGAAGGGTTCTTTCAGGGCTTGCCGGAGCGCTGCGGCATGGCGTTCGTCGTCGTGACCCATTTGAACCCTGACCGCGAAAGCCGCCTGCATGAGGTGATTGCCCGCTATACCGACATGGAAGTGGTGCTTGCCGCTGACAAGCTGAAGGTGGTTTCCGAAACAGTCTACGTCATGCCGGAAAATGTGGTGCTGAGCCTTCATGACGGCGTGCTTTCCGTCAAGCCGCTCGACGTCAATTCCAGGGAGCGCAAGCCCATCGACGTCTTCTTCGGCGAGCTTGCGAAAGACCAGGGCGACTATGCCGTCGGCATTATCCTGTCCGGCGGCGACGGGGATGGGACGCTCGGTGTCAAGGCCATCAAGGAGCGCGGCGGGCTGACGATCGCGCAGATTGCCGACGGTTCCGGCCCCCGCAATCCGGATATGCCGCAAAGCGCGATTTCCAGCGGTCTCATTGATCTCGCCCTGCCGGCCGAGCAGATGGGTGAAAAGCTGGTCGCCTTCGCACGCAGCTTCGATCTTCTTTCAGATGTCGGGGAGGCTGGCGAACATAACAAGGCGAGCGACCTCGAACAGGCACGCGAGCGTATCTACGCGATCCTTCGCAATCAGACCGGCCATGATTTTTCCGGCTACAAGACCAAGACCTTCCTGCGGCGCGTGCGTCGACGCATGCAGGTCAAGCAATTGAAGACCATCGAGGCCTATGTCGCCGTGCTGGAGCAGGATCCCGATGAAGTTTCGCGGCTTTTCAGCGATCTGTTGATCAACGTGACCAATTTCTTCCGCGATGCGGACGCGTTTGCGGTGCTTGAAACCACCGTCATCCCGCAATTGTTCGCCTCCAGAACTGCGACCGATACCGTGCGTATCTGGGTGCCGGGCTGCGCAACGGGGGAGGAAGTCTATTCGATCGCCATTCTCATGCGCGAACACATGGAGCGGCTGTCGCACGTACCAAGGGTGCAGATATTTGCGACCGATATCGATGAGCCGGCGCTGCAGATCGCCAGGACGGCGCGTTATCCGGAGGCGCTGCTGGAGGGCGTTTCGAGCACGCGCAAGAAGAAATTCTTCAGCAGCGACGGAGCCAGTTTCGTCGTCAGCAGCAGCGTCCGCGAGTTGTGCATCTTCTCTCCGCATAGCGTCATCCGCGATCCGCCGTTTTCCCGGATGGACCTCGTGTCCTGCCGCAACCTTTTGATTTATCTCGGACCTGAAGTACAGAACCGGGTCATCCCGACATTCCATTATGCGCTGAAACCCGGCGGTTACCTCTTTCTCGGTACGTCGGAGGGGATCGCCCAGCATGGCGATCTCTTTACCACCGTCGACAAGAAGAACCGCATCTTCCAGACGCGGGAACATGCCAGCGCGCACCGTCTTCCGATCCTGATCGGGGACGAACGATATGCGCCGTTCACGGCCTCTGCAAAAATCGAGCCGCGTGGATTGGGCGGTGTGCAGTTGCGGCAGGCGGTCGAAGCGCAGGTGTTGGAATCATTCGCACCGGCTCACGTCGTGGTGAATGCGGACGGTGATGTCGTCTATTCGTCCGGGCGCACGAGCAAATTTCTTGAAGTGCCGCAGGGCGCGCCGAGCCGCCAGCTGATCAACATGGCAAGACGGGATCTGCGGCTTGATCTCAGGGCAGCCCTGCGGGAATGCGTCTCGTCGAGACAGCGTGTCACCAAGGACAATATCGTCGTTGATGACGATGATGGCCGCGTGCAGCCGGTGTCGCTGGCGGTCGAGCCGCTCGGCAATCGCGAGTCAGGCGAAGCGCTCTACGTCGTCCTGTTTCAGACGCTTGGACCGCCGCAGGCGCGCTCGGAAGCCGAACGCGTCCAGCGGAGCCTGGAAGGGACGGCCGACCTCGAGAGGGAGCTGCGCGACACGCGCGAACGCCTGCAGTCGACGATCGAGGAATATGAGACGGCGCTCGAAGAACTGAAATCCTCCAACGAGGAGCTGGTATCGGTCAACGAAGAGGCTCAATCTTCCAACGAGGAGCTCGAAGCTTCCAAGGAGGAGATGCAGTCCCTCAACGAGGAGCTCAACACGATCAATGCCGAGCTCAACAGCAAGATCGAGGAACTCGACCGGGCCAACAACGATCTGAAAAATCTCTTCGACGCCACACAGATCCCGACGATTTTCCTCGACCGCAATCTGGTGATCCGCAATTTCACGCCGACAGCGTCGAATTTTTTCAAGCTACGTGCATCCGATGTCGGCCGGCCACTGACCGAACTCTCCAGCGATATCGACTATCCGGAGCTGAACGACCATATTGGCGAGGTTTTCGCTTCGGGGGAAAACCTCGATCATCACCTTCCGCGCGACGACCAGGGGCGTCATTTTCTGGCCCGGCTCATTCCCTATCGCGGCGACAACAACAGGATCGACGGTGTGATCGTGACGCTGATCGACGTCACCACGTTGGCCGAAGCCGAAAAGCACCAGAAGGTGCTGATTTCGGAGCTCAATCATCGTGTCAAGAACATGCTGGCGGTGGCGATCAGCATCGCGACCCAGACGCTGGAATCGGCTGCCTCGCCGGAGGCGTTTCACGCAGCCTTCGTCGGCCGGCTCAAAGCCATGTCGAGGACTTACGGCCTGCTTTCACGCGAGAACTGGAAAGAGGCGTCGGTGCAGGAGCTGATCACCCAGGAACTGACGCCATTCGGCGCCGATCGGGTCACGCTCGACGGCCCGGAATACAAGCTCAATCCGCCACGCGGGCTTGCGCTCGGAATGGTCATCCACGAGCTTGCGACCAATGCTGCCAAATACGGGGCCTTGAGTAATGGCGAGGGGCACATAGATATCCGCTGGCAGCTCGGGAATCGCTCCTTCATCCTCGACTGGAGTGAACGCGGCGGCCCGGCAGTCAAGGATCCGCAGTCGGACGGTTTTGGCATGTCGCTGATGCAGGGGGAGATCGGCTACCGGCTCGGCGGACAGGTTGAAACTAATTTCGCTCCCGGTGGTTTAACCGTTAGCCTCTCGTTCCCGCTCAGCTAGCGGCCAGGTGGAGTGAGCCATTGAAATCCAGCTTTCCCAGGAGTTCCCTCTTTGCAGGAAAGCGGGTGCTTGTCGTCGAGGACGAATTTCTGCTCGCAGAGGAAACCCGCAGGGAGCTTGTCAAGCTCGGGGCGGTCGTGATCGGTCCGACGCCACGCGTCGACGATGCGCTTTTCCTGATCGAAGATGAGCAGATCGATGCCGCCATCCTTGATGTTTTTCTGTCCGACGTGCTGGTCTTTCCCGTGGCGGAACGGCTCGAAGAGCTCGGCATACCGTTCGTTTTCGCCACCGCGTATGATCCATCCATCATTCCGGAGCGGTTTGGCGGCTATATTCTCTGCGACAAGCCGATAGAGCTGGAGAATATCGCTCAGGGTCTTTTCGGATCGCCGGTATCGGATGCGTGATGATTGCGGACCGGTGCGGCATTTTGATCGGTTTTGCGCCAAAACCGGTCCCGGCGGGATGGGTGGCTGTGGTTTGCAATTCTATTTTAAGGGACATGGTGCAGCAAGTGATGGCCGACTGCCGGCGAAGCTTCGCGTTCAAGAAAGTGCACGCACGAGAGCTTGGGGCGTGCAGAGGCATACCAACGCCGCGAAGGCCAGCTGCAGGTCGCTCAGGCCGTAGTTTGTCCAATTCGAACTTGCCTGGAGAGATCCGTTGACGTCCATATCAGCCGCAATGCGCTCAGCCACTGATGCGGCCGAGGTTTTGAACGTCGAAGCCATTGTGGAAAATCGCCTTTACGCACTCGCCCTGAAGGATGCGGCGCTGAAGCTCATCGCCATGCACGATGCCGCGCCCCGTATCGTGCGCTATACCGCCGACATGAAACGATGGTTGCTGACGCAGTCAATTCTGGCTTTTCATTTTCGGCGTGTCACGTCGCCGTCCCACCCGGGCCTGACGGCTGCCAAGCTGAAGGCACTCATCGCCGAGAGTGACATTGCCTCCAAGAACACGGTATTCGCGCATCTGGCCGAGATGCGCAATTACGGTCTCCTGGTCGATGTTCATGAACGCGCGGACAAGCGCGCTCGCCCGCTCAGAATTTCCGAAACTGCCGAAACCCTGATTCGCGAATGGTTCGACGAACATCTGAAATCACTCGACATGCTCGATCGGGGCACCCGATTCCGGCGATCATCGGCCGATCGGCGCCTGCTGTGGTATGCGCAGCCAAGAATGTCGGAGAGCCTCTTTCGCGACCCGAACTGGGCCAGCCCGCCGCAAAGCGTGGATACTTTCGTTCGAACCGCTTCCGGCAGCAATATCCTGCACGACCTGATGTCGCGATTGCCGCCGGAAAAGGAGCTGGAAACGCGCATGTCTGTCGGGCCTTTGCGCGTCGGAGAATTCTCCAAGCGCTACGCCATCTCCCGAACCCACGCGCGGCGCCTTTTCGAGCGTGCTCAGATGCTGGAAATTGCCGGATGGGACGCTTCCGGCGACCGCGGCGATTTCTGGATTTCGGCAGAGCTGGTCCGCGACTATCGGTATTGGCAGGCGGTCAAGTTTGCGGCGATCGACGAAGCGTTCGAATGGGCATGTTCTCATGTGCCCGAGCAGGCTGGCGAGCAATAGGGTCAAGCTCTCCGGCGTCGGCGCAATTACTGCCCGCCGCTGCCGCTAACCCGACGCACCCTCTTCAATCTCTTCCGGAATGAAGCCACCCGTCTGGCGCCGCCACAGGCGCGCGAACAGCCCGTCGCCTTCGATCAGCTCTTCCGGCCGGCCTTCCTCGACGATGCGGCCGTGGTCGAGCACGATGATGCGGTCCATGCTCGATATGGTCGACAGGCGGTGGGCGATGGCGATGACCGTCTTGCCTTCCATCACCATGTTCAGACGCTCCTGGATGGCGGCTTCGGATTCGCTGTCGAGGGCCGAGGTGGCCTCGTCGAGCACCAGGATCGGGGCATTCTTCAAGAGCACGCGGGCGATCGCCACGCGCTGGCGCTGGCCGCCTGAGAGTTTTATGCCACGGTCGCCGACATAGGCTTCGTAGCCCGTGCGGCCTTCGCTATCGGCGAGGTCGGCGATGAAGAGATCGGCGCTCGCCATCTTCGCCACGTCCTCGATCTCTTCCTGCGTGGCCTCCGGCCGGCCGTAGCGGATATTGTCGCCGACGGAGCGGTGCAGCAGCGCGACGTCCTGGGCGATGACGCCGATGGCGCGGCGCAGGCTCGACTGGGTGACCGAGCGGATATCCTGCCCATCGATCCGGATCACGCCGTCCTTGATGTCGTAGAAGCGCAGGAGCAGGTTGGCGAGCGTCGTCTTGCCGGCGCCTGAGAGGCCGACGAGGCCGACTTTCTCGCCGGGACGGACGGTCAATGACAGGTTGTCGATGACGGGCTTGCCGGATTTGTAGGCGAAACCAACGTCGTCGAAGCGGATTTCGCCGTTCGGGACGACAAGGTCCTGCGCATCCGGCCGGTCGGTGATGGTGGGCGGTGTCGTCATCACCGGCATGGCGTCCTTGATCGTGCCGATCGCCTGGAAAATCTGCTGGCCCATCTGCAGGAATGTAAATGTGTGACCGGACAGCCGGTTGAGAACATAAACGGCGGCAGTGAATTCGCCGATCGTGACGAAGCCGTCAACGAGCCCGGTAAAGCCGATCGACAGGATGGCCAGCCAGTGCGTCACGTTGAGGACGACGACGATGACCTCTGCTGTCCGATAGATACGCTGTTCGCTTTGCTGGGCCTTGATCGCCTTGCCGATGATGCCTCGGATAGTACCCGCCTCGCTGTCTTCGGCTGCGAATTGTTTCACCATCTGCATATTGGCGTAGAGATCGGTAATGGCGCCGGAAATCAGGCTGCGGCGCTTGGCGGAGCGCCGTGCCCGTTCGGTGAAGACAGGCGCCAGCCTGACGGCGAGCACCACGTTGAGCGTGATCCATACGACGGTCGGCAGCGCAAGCTGCCAGGACAATGCGCTCAGAAGGATGACGGAGCCGACCATCTGCATGATGAAGCGCGGGATGGACTGGAAGGCCGATATGACCTGCTGCTGGACGGCGGAGGCCACCTGCTGCAGGCGCGAGGCGACCTGGCCGGCATAGAGATCGTGGAAGAAGGCGAGATCCTGCCGCTCCACCGCCCGGTGGCCCTGCCACTGAATGGCAGCCGGCATGCCGATGCCGAGCGTATGCGAATTCAGCGTGTTGACGAGGAAGGAGGCAATGGGGATAGCGGGGAAGAGCATCAGGCCGAGCAAGATCAGCAGCGGCCGGTCATTGCGCAGGAAAGCCGAGGCACCCTGCTGCGTGACGCCATCGACGATGACCGACAGGCCCCAGACGATCGTCAGATTCATGGCCTCGATCGCCATGGTGCAGAGGGCGAGCGCGATCAGGATGCCGCGAAACATCGAGATGAAGTGCAGCAGCACCGTCACCGGCCCCTTCGACGGCAGCGGACGGTAGGGGATATCGAGCGGCCGGATCAGCGTTTCGAAGGGACGGTAGATCGCATCTGAAATCGACATGATCGACTTGAGCCTCTCGGGTGCAGCATCGGGAAGAGGGCGGGCGTATCAGGCGACGCGCGTCGTATCGAATCATCTTCCGGCTGCAATCTCAATCAGAAATTTTGGAAATCTCGAGATCGCGGGGCGAAGTATCAACTCGACGTCCGCACGACGCTGCCTTGCCGGAAGTGCTCGCCGGCAGCGTCGATACCCACCCAATGATGTTTCGATTGCTCGAAGATCGATTTGGCGGGTGCGGGGAGCTCGCTCACGTCGGTCAGCGCTCCCAAAGCCACGCCGATCATCGAGGGCAGGTTGTCTGCTGTCCAATAGACCGAGGAGCCGCAGTTCGGACAGAAGTAGGAATGCACCTTTCCGCCGCTTGCCGCATCGCGGGTGTATTGCTTGCCGAGACCGGACACAGTGACGGCTGCGGCGGGATAGAAAGCACCGGCGCCGAAAGGGGCGCCTGTCCGTCTCTGGCATTCGATGCAGTGACAGGCAATCACCGCATGTGGTTTATCCGGCAGCGCCAATCTGAGCGCTCCGCAGCTGCATCGGGCATCGGCCATCGGAAACTCCTGTTTTCGTGGGATTGAACATCGCGATTTCGGGGAAGATGCCGGGTGTGGCGCTTGCGAGCGGCGGCGGCACTTTCGACTGTGCCACGAGCGGAGCATCAGCTCAACATGCCCATGACGGGCATGTTCAAAGCGATCCCCGCCTGGAAAGACGATGCCTTGGGGAAAAGGCGCCGCTTGCGACCCTGCGATTGCGGCCTCAGCCGCGGCGGGCTGCTTCTATTGCCGCGACGTCGATCTTGCGCATGGTCATCATCGCGTCGAAAGCACGCTTGGCCTCGGCTCCGCCAGCCTGCATCGCTTCCATCAGAGCGCGCGGGGTGATCTGCCAGGAGACGCCCCATTTGTCCTTGCACCAGCCGCATTCGCTTTCCTGGCCGCCATTGCCGACGATTGCGTTCCAGTAGCGGTCAGTCTCTTCCTGATTTTCGGTCGAGATCTGAAAGGAAAAGGCTTCGCTATGCTTGATCGAGGGACCGCCATTGAGCCCGATGCAGGGGATTCCGGCAACCGTGAATTCCACCACCAGCACGTCTCCCTGCTGGCCGGCGGGATAATCGCCGGGGGCACGGTGGACGGCGCCGACCTTGCTGTCCGGAAAGATCCCGGCATAGAAGCGGGCGGCCTCTTCGGCGTGTTTGTCATACCAGACGCAGATCGTGTTCTTGTGCATTGCGCGCTCCTCCGTCGCTTTCTCCCTGATGGCAGAGACATAAGGGGGAAAGCGTTTTTCTCCAGTCCGGCCGCGCGACAAAACCGCGACCGCTACCCCCAGAACCATGATTTGTTGACCTCGTTCCTCGCCTCGGAAGGGCTGACGCCGATGTCGCGAAGCTGATCATCGGACAGATGGGAAAGGACCTGTCGCTCACGGCGCTTGCTGAAATAGAGGGCAAGGCGCGTCAGGCAGCGCCTGGCGATGCCGCCGCTCGGGGCGCGATCCATTGTTATCGGCAGTTCCACGTCAGTCGCCATCGGGCATCTCCAGCATTCATCTCGGGCGCCTTGAAAATGGACTGGCGAACGCCTGTAAGGAAGCTTATGGTTTTTATGCAATCCATAAGGAATTCTTCTGATGCTGAATCTCGACCAGCTTGCCGCCTTTGTCAGCGTCGTCGATCTCGGGAGTTTCACCGCTGCGGCCGATAGGGCAGGGCTGACGCAACCGGCAGTCAGCCTGCAGGTCAAGCTTCTGGAACAGCGGATGGGGGTTCGGCTGATCGAGCGTGTCGGGCGCCGGGCGCAGCCCTCGGCGGCGGGCGTCGAACTGCTTGCCCACGCACGCCGGATCGTCGGCGACTGTGCGGCGGCCGAGGAGGCGATGGCGCCCTACAGGCAGGGGGCGGTGGGGCGCGTGCGGATCGGCAGCGGCGGCACGGCCTCGATCCACCTGCTGCCGCGGGCGATTGCCGCCGCCAAGAAGCGCATGCCGGGTCTGGAGATCGTGGTGCGTGTCGGCAATACCGACGAGATGGTGCGCGATCTCGAAACCAATGCGCTCGATATCGCCGTCGTCACGCTGCCGGCTTCCGGCCGCTCCATCGAAATCGAGCCCTTCTACGCGGATGAGCTCGTCGCCGTGGCGCCGAAGGGCAGCGCGATGCCGCAGGACGGGCCGACGCCCGAATTCTTCAAGGACAAGATCATGATGCTCTACGACGGCGGCAATACGCGTCGCATGACCGACGACTGGTTCGCTGCCGCCGGAGTCAGGAGCGAACCAGCGATGGAGTTCGGCAGCGTCGAGGCGATCAAGGAACTGATTGCCGCGGGGCTCGGATGGTCGGTACTTCCCGGCCTTGCCCTGAAGCGCGACAGGGGCCGGTTCGTCACGTCCCCCGTCCAGCCGCCGCTCGTGCGCCAGCTGGGCATGGTGATCCGGCGCGACAAACATCTGACGCGGGGGCTACGCGAGGTCATGAAATGCCTGCGCGGAGTCGAGGCGTAACAGGGATGCTCCCTAGCGGCGACTTTGCCGATGAGGTTGCAGGGGCCGTGCTGTTTCCTGCTTCCAGCGATGCGTCTGCCGTGACGGGTGTCGCGCTGAGCGTCGATGGCGGCTCGACGCAGATATGAGAGGATGCCCGGCGCCTGTCGACGAGCGCCGGGGTCCGGAGAGTCAGGCCCGGCCGAGCGCGCTCTGCTCTGCGCAGATGCGGTCGATCAGGGCGTCGAAATCGCCTTTCGGCGGACGGCCCTTCGCGAAACGCTGCTTCAGGTGCATGATCGGTTCGGCCAGGATTTCGTCCAGGCTTTGGGCGCAGGTGAAGTCGCCGGCCACGCTCTTGACCTTGGAATTATCGAAAATCGCGGTCCAGGCCTTGTCGCCGGTGAGCGGGCCGATCCATTCGGGATTGTACTTGACGAGCGTATCCGTCGGCACATGCACGATCTTCGCCTCGACGCCGAGCAGGCGGGCGATCGCCTGCTGGATGTGATCCCAGATGTGGGCGTGGTCGTTGGTGATGTGGAAGATGTCCTGCAGGGCCTTCTGCTTGCCGAAGAGGCCGACGAAGGGCACGGCAAAATCGACCGAGCGGGTCAGCGTCCAGGGCGTGTGGCCGTCGCCGGCAACGATGGTCGGCTCGCCGTCCAGCATGCGCCGCGCCATGACATCGCTGTCGCCCATCATGATGGGTAGGCCGGTGCGGACAGTGTGGCTGGGGCGCACGATCGTCCAGGGGAGATTGTTCGCCTGCTTCAGCAGTTCCTCGCAGGCGATCTTGGCCTGGCTGTAGGGCCAGTAGGGGTTGATCGCCGGCGTCTTCTCCTCGGTGATGATGTAATGGCGGGCCGGCTTTTCGTAGACCGAGGCCGACGAGATGAAGATGTACTGGCCGCAATGGCCGGAGAAGATCTCGATATCGCGGGCGATCTGATCCGGCGTGAAGGCGATGAACTGGGTGACGACGTCGTAATTGGCCTTTGCGAGATCGGCATAGGCCGATGATCCCAGTTCGCCGACGATGGAGGTGACGTCGGCGGGCAGCGGATCGCCCCTGAGGCCGCGGTTGAAGACGCTGACCTGATGGCCCTCAGCGACCGCGCGCTCGACGCAGGGATAAGAAATCTGGCCGGTGCCGCCGATGAATAGGATCTTCAAAGCCATAAGGGATCTCCGTGTCGAATGGGGCGGGATTATCGATAATCTTCATAGCGCGAAAGAGATGGGACGTCTTCTGCAAAATGGCCGGCATGGTGACGCAGCAGGCGTTCTGCACGGTTTCGCGCTGCGGCGAGGCAAGAGATGGGCCCTGCCTCTTCTCAGGCAAGCGGTTTCGCGCTAGATCTTTCCTGTTGGCACCGTCCATCTCATTCCAACATCGAAGCGCCTCACATCGATCCAGCACCGTCTGAACTGTGAGCGTGGCTTCGCAAGCAGAGGTTATGCGATGAACGAAATCGCTGATCACGGTGTCCGTTTCGGTCGGATTGCCGCTATGATTCCCGTCAAGGACATGGAAAAAGCCTATGGCTTCTACGCCAATGTTCTCGGCTTTCACAAAGTCTTCGAAAATGGAAATCCCGTCGGTTTCATGATCCTGAAGCGGGATGGCGGCGAGCTGCATCTGACCTTGCAGAAAACTCACAAGGCTGCGGACTTCAACGTTGCCCACTTGCTGGTGGACGATGTCGATGCGTTGCATGCGGTTTGCAAGCAGCATGGCGCAAGGATCATCAAAAACCTGCAGAACAAGGATTATGGCCTGCGTGCTTTCGTCTTTGAAGACATCGACGGGAACCGTATCGACGTCGGACAGGTAATCTAGACCCGACATCGGATTCGGGTGGCTATTGAGCCATCCGGATTCGGTGCGCAAGATGCGCGTCGGCTCAGTGGGCGACCATCAGCTTGCCGATCTCCTGCGCAAGTTGATCCTGGGTGTAGGGCTTTCCGAGCTTGGCGACGTCGAGGTCCAGTCCGGGCGGGAGTTCGGCATAGCCGGATGCGATGAGGATCGGCAGGCCGGGGGCGATCGTGCGGGCGGCTTTGGCGAGGTCTCCGCCGGTCATGCCGGGCATGGAGTAATCGGTGATCATCAGATCGAAGTCCGCGCCGCTGCCCAGGCACTCGAGAGCTTCCTTGCCCGAGTGGGCCTCGACCACCTCATGGCCGAGATCGGTGAGCATATCTGCCGAACTCATGGCGATCAGGACATCGTCGTCGACGAGCAATATGCGCTTCGGGCCCGACAGCGTGTCCGCGTCTGCGGGCATTGCCTCATCAGGCTCGGCGTGGACGCTGGCCGATGTGGAGACGGGAATCCAGAGTTCGGCCGTCGTGCCCTTGCCGGGCGTGCTCTCCAGTTTCAGGTCGCCCTTCAATTGCAGGGCGAGGCCGTGGATCATGGAGAGGCCGAGCCCTGTGCCCTTTCCGAGTTCCTTGGTCGAAAAGAAGGGTTCGATCGCCTTTTGCAGCGTTTCCTTGTCCATGCCGTAGCCCTGGTCGGCGACGGTCAGGACGACGTAGCTGCCGGAGGCAAGTTCATCGGTTGGTGCAATCTGCTCCGCCTGCTTCAGCGCAATGCGTATCGTGCCTCCTTCCGGCATTGCATCGCGGGCGTTGACGGCGAGATTGAGGAGGGCGAGCTCGATCTGGTTGGCATCTGCCGACACGAGGGGAAGATTATCGGGAACCGTGGTTTCGATCATGATGGTGGAGCCGACGGAGCGCTTCAACAGGTCCGTCATGCCGAGCACGAGGGTGCGCATGTCGACGGGATCGATGTGCAGGTCCTGCCGCCGGGCAAAGGCAAGCAGTCTCTGGGTGAGGGAGGCGCCGCGCTTTGCTCCCTGCAGGGCGCCCTCGATCAGGCGGGCGGCCCTGATATCGTTTCCGACATATTTGCGCAGCAGTTCGAGATTACCGAGGACCGCCATCAGCAGATTGTTGAAGTCGTGCGCCACGCCGCCCGTCAGCTGGCCGATCGCCTCCATCTTCTGGGCCTGGCGAAGCTGCTCTTCGGCGCGTTCGCGCTGGCTGACTTCCGCCATGACCACGGCATGGGCCTGCTCGAGTTCGCGTGTGCGCTCGGCGACCCTTTCCTCCAGTATTTCATTGATCTGGCGCTGATGTTCCTCCGCCTTCAGCCGCGCGGTGATATCGGCAGAGACTCCGACCAGCTTGATGCCCCTGCCGGAGCGGTCCCGGTAGAGCTGTGCCCGGATTTCGACCCAGTGGACGGAGCCATCCCTCCAGACCGTGCGATATTCGATCGAATAGTCCGCACCGGTTTCAACGGTCCTGCTCACGGCGGCCTGCATGCGCTCCCTGTCGTCAGAGTGAATGGAACGCTGCAAATCGTCATAGGTGAAGGGTTCCTCGGGGCGACGGCCGAAAATGGCCTTGCAGGTCGTCGATGTCGTCAGCACGCCTGAGGCAAGGTCGAGTTCCCATGCGCCCAGCCGTCCGGCTTCCAGCGCGGTCTGCAGCCGGCGCTCGCCTTCATCGAGCGCTTCCATGCGGGAGCGGGCCTCGAACTGTCGTCGCCGTCCGCGCATGGCGGAGCGGGCAACGCTGATGAAGGTGGTTGCGTGGAACGGGCGCTCGATGAAGCTGACATTGCCCAGGACTTCGGAAAGCCTGGCGGCTGCGGGATTGCGCTCCGGACCGCCGCCTCTGTTGGTCAGAATGATGAACGGCAGGTCTGACCAGCTCGGCTGCTCCTCGATCCAGGCGGAGATGGCGCGAAGGTCGGCTGACCGCAACGCCTCCTCGGTGGCAATGGCAAAGGCGACATTGTCATCGAGGCTTTCGACGAAGGAGGGAAGATCCGGCGCCGCTTTTGATTTAATACCCGCTTCCTGCAGAAGCGAAGCGGCAATCTGCGCATCACGCCCGATGGGGGCATGGATCAGGCCGATGGCGTCCCAGCTAGGAATTGTCCCTGTCCTCTTCTGGCATTTGAAGAAGCGGCTGTTTTTCGCCGACGAATGTCGGAACGCCGCGAAGCACGCCCTGGAAGCCGGAAAGCGGCCCGCCCAAGGTCAGCCCGGTATTCGTGATCCGGAATTCCCGTATGGTCTCCTCATGCCTGCCGGTTCGTTTCTTGACGACGGAAATCGCCCGGCGCACTTTTCCCAGCGCCTCGAAATACCGCAGAAGGATCACGCTGTCGGCGAGATAGGTGACATCGACGGGCGACTTCATGTCGCCGACGAGGCCATGCTGGGCAACGGTGAGGAAAGTGTTGGCACCCTGGCGGTTCAGATATTGAAGCAGCTCGTGCATGTGCAGGATAAGCGCGTTTTCCTGCGGCATCGATGCCTGGTAGCCGTTGATGCTGTCGATCACGACGGTCTTGGCGTCGTAGCTTGCAACCCGGTCCCGGACACGCTGGGCAAACTCCCCGGGGGAGAGTTCGGCCGCATCCAGTTGCTCGATGTGGATCAGCCCTTCGTCGCTCATCTTCTCGAGGTCGATACCCATCGATTTCGTCCGCGTGAAGAGCAGCCCAAGCTCTTCGTCAAAGATGAAGATCGCGGCCTTTTCGCCGCGCTTGACGGCCGCATCGACGAATTGCAGGGCAAACAGGCTCTTGCCGGTGCCGGCCGGGCCGATCAGCAGCGTGCTTGAGCCGCGCTCGAGGCCGCCGCCCAGGAGATCATCGAATTCCCGGATGCCGCTCGAGAGTGTCGTCCTGTCGAAGCCCGTCTTGTGCTCGATCGCGCGCAGCCGCGGAAACACCGCGACGCCCCCGGTCTTGATGACGAAATCATGGTAGCCGCCGCGAAAGGACTGGCCGCGATATTTGATGACCCGTAGCCGGCGGCGTTCCGAGCCGTAATCGGGGGCCAGCTGCTCCAGATGGATCACCCCGTGAACGACGCTGTGGACGGTCTTGTCGAGATTGTCCGAGGTCATGTCGTCGAGGAGAAGGACCGTGGCGTCCGACCGCGAGAAGAAATGCTTCAGCGCAAGGATCTGCCGGCGATAGCGCAGCGAGCTTTGGGCGAGCAGCCTGATTTCCGAGAGGCTGTCGATGACGACCCTTTGCGGCCTAACCCGCTCGAAGGCCTCGAAGATCAGCTTGGTGGTTTCGCCCAGTTCCAGGTCCGACGAATAGAGAAGGCTCTGCTGCTGGTCGGCATCGAGCAGGCTTTCAGGTGGCACGAGTTCGAAGATTTCGATGCCGTCGCCAAGTTCCATCCCGTGCGAGGCTGCGCTGTCGCGCAACTCTTCCTCGGTCTCGGAAAGACTTATGTAGAGACAGCGCTCATTCAGGTTTGCGCCTTCAAGCAAAAATTGCAGCGCAATCGTGGTCTTTCCAGTGCCGGGCGAACCTTCCAGCAGGAATACATGCCGGCGTGTAAATCCGCCGACCAATATATCGTCCAGGCCTTCTACCCCGGTCTTCGCCTTCTTGCTCAAAACTTGGTCCATACTGTCTCCTAAATCAGTCAGGGAATTAGGGCAGCAGGTGTGAGGAACAAGGCTGCTGATAGCGTTGGCGCGAAACGTCATTCGAGCCGGAGTGGGTACCGACCTTTTCATGCCGTCTTCGCCGCTTTATGAACCTCGCATCGAATGAAATGCGTCGGAGAAACAATGAGCAATGATGTCCGCAAAACCATAACCACCTGGTATGTCGATCCCGACGCAGAAGATCGGATGGCGGATGGGCATGCGCCGATCTGGCGGCACCTCATCGACATCATCACCGAGCGTGACCTTTCGGAAAAAAGCGTTCTCGATTTCGGCTGCAATCAGGGTGGTCTGCTGCGGCACCTCCATGCCATCCGCCCGTTTCGCAAGGCGCTGGGCATCGATATCGCCGAGCAGTCGGTCGCCAAGGCCGAAGCGCTCAAGGGCAACCTTCCTGTACAGCATGCGGTCGGCGGAACACTTGACGGATGGGTGGAGGAATTCGATCTGGCGATCAGCCACGAGGTCATCTACCTCGTCGAGGACATCGATGCGCATGCTGCCGATATCTGGAAGTCGCTCAAGCCGGGTGGCGTCTATTATGCGGTGACCGGGTGCCATACCGACAATCCACTTTGGCCGAAATGGCGTGAGCTTGTCGCCAAGCGGACGAACACGGTGGTGCAGGATCGCTCGATCACCGACTACGGACGCGCATTTGCCAAGGCTGGCTTCCAGGTTTCCGGCAGGAAGCTGGAATATGACGGCTTCATCCCCTTCGTCGAGGATGGCTGGACACCCGATTTTGCCGATGCGCTGGATTACTACACCCAGACCAAGATCGTCTTCCGGCTCGTCAAGCGCCCGGACGGGCGAGCCGCGTAAGTTCGACGTCGAAATGCGGCGGCTTGTCGGGATCAACCTCGACGAACCGCCCTTTGACCCGGAACGTTTTTTCGATCAGGCCGCTTTCTGCGAGCGCTCTCGGCTCACCATCGAAACGCAATTCTCCCCGCTCGAGAAGTGAAATGCGGTCGCTGACGGCGATGGCCTGATTGATGTCGTGGATCGCCATGACGATCGTGACGCCCTTTTCCCGGCTGAGGCGGTGGATGAGATCGAGGATCTCCACCTGATAGCCGATGTCGAGGAAGGAGGTCGGCTCATCGAGAAGCAGGATGCCGGCTTCCTGCGCAAGGGCCGCCGATATCCATGCCCGCTGGCGCTCTCCGCCGGACAGCTCCCGCAGCGCCCTGTCCGCCAGGCTCGTCAGACCGGTGCTGTCAAGCGCCCATTCGATGGCCTTTTCGTCCCTGCCGTCATAGGAGCGAAACAGACCGACATGGGAAAACCGGCCCTGGCGCACGAGCTGCGCAATGGTCATCTCGTCAGGGGCCGAAGGCTGCTGCGGCAGGAAGGCAAGCTTCCTGGCGATGGCGCGCCGTGACATCGACGCGACCGACACATCCTCGATCGCGGCAGATCCTTCTGCCGGTTTGATCAATCCGGCGAGCGCCTGCAGCGCGGTGCTCTTGCCTGAGCCATTGGGGCCGATCAGCGCGCGGATTTCGCCTTTTTCCATGGAGAGCCGAAAGCCGCTGAGTGCCTTTCGGCGGCCATAGAAAACAGATAGTTGCGAACAGCTCAGCGGCATGGGCGATCTCAGGGAACTTTGCGGAGAAGGGCAAGAAGAACGGGCACGCCGAGGATTGCGGTGACCACGCCGATCGGGATTTCTTCGGCGCCCCCGACGAGGCGGCCAACGAGATCGCCAAGCGTGACGAGAACCGCGCCGAGGACGATCGTCAGGGGAATGACCAGCGGGAAGTGGCGTCCGGCCAGGAAGCGGGCGAGGTGGGGGACGACAAGCCCGATGAAGATGATGGGGCCGACTGCGCCGACCGCGCTTGCCGCAAGAGCGCAGGACACCAGAAGCACCAGGGAGAATTGCCTGCGGTAAGAAAGGCCGAAGGAAGCGGCGACCGAGGCATCCAGCTGCAGCAGGACCAGTGGGCGATAGATCAAGGGCAGGATGGCAAGGCCTGATATCGTGAACGGCAGGAGAAAGAGCGCGTGATCCCAGGTGCGGGCATAGAGACTGCCCGAGAGCCATTCGAGAATGATTTCTATCCTCGCCGAACCCCAGCCCGCGATCAATCCAATGGCGAGCGCATGCAGAACCGCTCCGATCGCGATGCCGCAGAGGGTGATCCGGAGAGGGCTGAGATCGAGCCGGAAGGCCAGCAGATAAATGATCCCGCCGGCCGCCAGTCCGCCGGCCAGGCCGGCCGCCGGCAGCCATGCGATCGGCAGTTCGGCGAGCGTGTTCGAGCCCGGTTCGAAGATATAGACGGTGAACAGCAGGAATATCGTCACCGTCAGCGTCGCGCCCTGCGAAACACCCATCAGGGAAGGGTCTGCAAGAGGGTTCCGGGTGATGGTTTGCAGCAGAAGGCCCGCGACGGCGAACTGAATGCCCGCCAATATGCCGGTGACGATCCGCGGCAGGCGGATATCGATGATGATCGAGCGGGCTTCCGGGGACCCGTGTCCGCTCAGGGCGGCGGCGATATCTGCGGCAGGAATATCCACTACGCCCAGAAAGACCGCGGCGACGAGAGACAGGACGACAAGCGCAAGGCCTGATGGCAGCAGCCAGGCGGCCGATCGGGTCTGTGCCGGGGACGCCATGATCATGCGACATCCCGCTGGAAGTCGAGGCGGCCGCGCTGGATCAGGTAGACGAAGACCGGCCCGCCAAGGAGCGCGGTGATGATGCCGACCGGCAATTCCTTGGGAATGGCGATCGTTCGGGCAATCAGATCCGCGCAGGTCACGATAAATGCTCCAGTTGCCGCCGTCAGCGCGATCTCCCAGACCGTGCCCTGCGGCTTGAGAAGACGAGCGATGTGCGGGGCGGCAAGGCCGACGAAGGCGACCGGGCCGGCCACCGGAGCGACGCCGGCCACGGGACAGATTGCGAGAATAAGCAGGACCGGCTTCCAGACGTCGAGCTGCAGACCCATGGCCGCGGCCGCGTGCTCGCTCAGCGCAAACATGGCGATGACCCGGTGCAGCAATAGTGCTCCGACAACGCCGACGCCGATCCACGGCAGCATATGGACCAGGTGCGACCATGTGCGGCCCTGGAAGCCTCCCGATAACCAGAAGAGAAGGGCGGTCGACTGCGGCCCTGCGAGCAGCAGGACATAGATCGTGATTGCGCCAAGGAAGAGCGAAACGCTGACGCCGCCGAGCGCCAGGTGCAGGGGGCGTCCGTTGCCGCCTCTGGCCACCCAGAAGGTGACCGAAGCAGCAGCCAGTCCGCCGGCGAGGCCAACTAGGGGGTAATAGGCAGACGAGATCCAGGGCAGGAGAACGAAGCACCCGACGATCGGCGCGACAGCGCCCGCAGTGACGCCGGTGATGCCGGGATCGGCGAGCGGATTGCGCGTCAGCGACTGCAGAAGATAGCCCGACACGGCAAGACCGGTGCCCGCGACGGCGGCTGCAAGGCTACGCGGCAATCTCAAGGTCCACACGAGGATCGAGTCGATCTTTGCATCCGGGGCAAAGAGCACGCGCAGCACGGTTTCGAAGGAGAGCATCTTAGCGCCCGGCAGCAAGCCAGCGAGCACAATCAGCAGTGTCGCGGCGACGACGAACCCAATGGCAAAAGAGGATTTGCGAGCGTTCATCGTCGTCGCGATCAACTGGTTATCTCTGTGCTTCGGCCGGGATGATCTTGGCGGCTTCCGCCCGCACGTCGACTGCCGGGAACGTCTCCGGATAGAGGTAGTGAGCCGCTTCGCGCAGCACGATCTCGCGCGCGATGGGGCCGTTCGTTTCGACCCACTGGTCGCCGACATAGAACACCCGCTTGTTCTTCACGGCAGTCAATTCCTGCCAGATCGGGTTGTTTTCATGCGGTCGATCGGGACCTGAATCGTAGATGAAGAGGACTTCCGGATCCTTCTCCAGCATGGTTTCCAGGCTAAGATCGATGCCGAACTCACCACCCGGCGTCATGTTGCCGGCGATATTGTCGCCTCCAATGGCTGCCAGGATCGAAGCGGAGGTGTTTTCGGTGTGGAACGCGAACGGCGTTTCGCCGCCCCACATGATCGCGAAACGAGGATGGACATCCTTGGGGGCTTTGGCGGCGTAGTCCGCGAGATGCTCCCGGAATTGCTTGTTCAACTGAACGCCGCGCTCCGGGTTGCCGAGGATTTTCGAAAGCTCGGCGATCTCGCGATCGCTGCCATCAAGCAGTTCCATATTGTAGGCGACATAGGGGGCGATCTTCTCAAGCTGCGGCGCGTTGCCCACCGTGTAGCGGCGGATAGCCACGATCAGGTCGGGCTTTGCTTCGGACAGAAGCTCGAGATTGGGTTTTGCCCGCTGGCCGATCTGCTTCATGCCGGCAGTCATGCCGAGGAGAAAGTCCGGCTCGCGCCCTTTTGTCATGTAGGTGCTGGCCACGGGCTTTATGCCGAGAGCAAGGGCGACGTCATCTGCGAAATAGGAAATTGCTGCGATCCGCTTGGGCTGGACGGGAACCTCGACCGTGACGCCACGGTCGTCGATTACAGAGATGGTCTTACCATCCTCAGCGAATACGGGGGCACTCGCCATCGCGGACAAGAGGCCGATGAGAGTTGCGAATTTCCGGACGTTGGTGGCCATTGCGTATCCTCCACAGACTAGGCGGAGTCGCTTTAGGCGTTAAAGAAGAGTTCTGCAATCCACTTTTAGATCCGACGCCGACAATTATTTCCGGTCAGCATGTGAAAGGCGGCGGCGGACGATGCTCGCGTGCAACCTTGCACCGTGGAGCAGTCCGTCATCATTGAAATCGAAGGTCGGATTGTGCAGCGGTGCGGAATCCTCGCCATTGCCGAGGAAGACGTAGCAGCCGGGTGCCAGGCCAAGGAAACGGGCGAAATCCTCCGAAGCCGTCATCGGTTCCTTCCGGATCTCGATGCTGGCGGGATCGAAGACGTCACGGGCGGCGGCGAGCGCCTCTTCCGCAAGAGCGGGGTCGTTCAGCAGAGGAACGAACTCCCGTGTGTAGGTGATCTCGGCAGAGAGGTTGTAGGTGTGCGCCGTGCCTTCGGCGATCACGCGCATCTGCTTTTCGATTTCGGCGCTGACATCGGGGTGGAAGCTCCTTGCGTCGCCGAAGATGCGGGCAAGGCCGGGCAGGGCATTGCGGGTGCCGTCGGTCAGGAGTTCGGTGACGGAAACGACGCCGATATCGGTGGGGTCGAGGCGGCGAGAGACGATGGTCTGCAGGTTCATGACCAGTGCGCAGGCGGCAACCAGGACTTCGTTCGTGGCGTTCGGGCGGGCGGCATGGCCGCCGGTGCCCTTGAGCACGATCTCGAAATTGTCTTCCGCCGACATGAGGGCGCCCGGGCGCGTCTGGAAATGGCCGACGGGCAGGCCCGGCAGGTTGTGGATGCCGTAGATCTCGTCGAAGGGGAAGCGTTCGAAAATCCCGTCCTCGATCATGGCGAGCGCGCCCTTGCCCCATTCCTCCGCGGGCTGGAAGATGAAGCGCACCGTGCCGTCGAAACCGCCGTCTTCGGCAAGCATTCTGGCCGCACCGAGCAGCATGGCGGTGTGGCCGTCATGGCCGCAGGCATGCATGACGCCGGGATTGCGGGAAGCATGGGGCCGATCTGCCTGTTCGGGGATGCGGAGCGCATCCATATCGGCTCTGAGCGCAATCGAGCGGTTGCCGCTGCCGCGCTTCAGGGTGCCGACGACACCGGTGCCGCCGATCCCTTCGGCGACATCGTCGAGGCCGAATTCGCGCAGCTTTTCGGCGACGAAGGCCGAGGTCTGCTTCTCCTCGAAGCCGAATTCCGGATAGGCATGGAGATGGCGTCTCCATGCGCGCATGTCGGCGGCCAGTCGGTCGAGATCCATTGTCATTTCTCCTCCGTCAGGCTGGTGACGACATCGAGCAGGATGTCGGCGCCGGCGACAAGATCATCATTTTCGGTGAATTCCCTGGGATTGTGGCTGATGCCGCCCTTGCTCGGCACGAAGATCATGGCCGATGGCGCGATGCGGGCGATCATCTGGGCATCGTGGCCGGCACCCGAGGTCATGCGCCTGCAGGGCAGAGCGCGCGCTCGGGCGGCGGTCTCGATCGCGGCGACGATCCGCTCGTCGAATTTGACCGGCTCGAAGCGGGCAAGCCGCTGCACGGAGATTGCGACCTGCTCTTCGGCCGACAGGCTTTCGAGGAAGCGGGCAAGGGCTGCCTCTTCCTCCCGCAGCCGGTCCTCGTCCGGATCGCGCAGGTCGACCGTGAAAATCGCCTTCGAGGGGATGACGTTGATGGCGTTCGGCTGGAATTCCATGCAGCCGACGGTCGCGACCGTCGGCGTGTTCGATGCCATTGCCCGCTCGCGCAGGAAGGTGATGACGCGGGCGCTCGCATGGCCGGCATCGCGCCGCATGGTCATCGGTGTGGTGCCGGCGTGGTTGGCGTCGCCCTCGATCGTCACGCGCTGCCATGAAATGCCCTGCAGGTTTTCGACTGCGCCGAGGGACAAACCCTCGCGCTCCAGAACCGGACCCTGCTCGATATGGAGTTCGATATAGGCATGCGGCGTGAGGAAACCCGGTTTCCTGTCGCCCGCATAGCCGATGCGCTTCAGCTCGTCACCGAGCAGTGACCCGTCCGTTCCCGTGGTCGCCAGCGCTGTCTCCACATCGAGCCCGCCGGCATAGACGAGCGAGCCCATCATATCGGGCGCATAGCGTACGCCTTCCTCATTGGTGAAGGCGGCAAGGGCGATGGGGCGGGACGGCGCAAAGCCCGATGCCTTCAGCGTTTCGATGACTTCGAGGGCCGAGAGCACGCCGTAACAGCCGTCATAGATGCCGGCGTCGATGACGGTATCTATATGCGAGCCGAGCAGAAGCGGGGCGCGATCCTGCGTGCCATCGGGCACCCAGATACCGAAGATATTGCCGATCCGGTCGATTGCGAGCTCCAGTCCGGCGGCTTCGATCCAGGCGACGAGACGATCGCGGCCGAGCTTGTCCGCGTCGGAGGCGGCAAGGCGCACCAGCCTGCCATCCGCATCGCGGCCGATCGCGCCGAGTTCGGCAAGCCGGCCTAGGAGCCTCGATGCATCGATGGATGTCTTGCTCATTCCGCACCTCGCGACAGGACCGCATCCGGCGAGCGTCCGACGATTTCCTGATATCGGCCGGGATCGGTGGCGCCTTCCGTGTTCACCACGAAGATGCGCGAATCCGGGCCAAGGGAAAGGGCGGATTTCGCCGCAGGGTCGGCGAGCGCTTTCAGGAGACCGGCAAGGCCGACACCACCGCTTTCGCCGGCGACGATGGCAGGATCTCCATCCAAGGGCTCGGCAAGCCGGCGCATGACGGAGACCGCGTCTTCCTCTTCGACGGTCATGAAAGCATCGGCGGTGCGCGACAGGATGCGCCAGGCGACAAGCGAGGGCTCGTAGCATTCCAGCATCGCCATGACCGTCGGTTCGCCATGGGCAATGGTGACGGGACGGCCGGCGCGCGCGGTTTCGAACAGGCAGGCGGCGCGGGCGGGATCGACGACGGTGAAGACCGGACGCTGTGCGCCAAGCACGATTGCCAGGTGACCGGCAACGGCAGCGGCGATGCCGCCGACGCCGGACTGGATGAAGACATGGGTCGGCGGCTGCGGCATCTGTTTCAGCGCCTCGCGCACCAGCGCCGTATAGCCCTGCATGACCAGACCGGGGATGCGTTCATAGCCGGGCCAGGACGTGTCGGACACGACGGTCCAGCCGCGTTCTTTTGCGACGCGGGCGGCTTCCCTCACAGAATCGTCATAGCTGCCATCGACCCGGATCATCTCGGCGCCGAAGCGGGCGATTGCGGCGACGCGTTCGTCGCTGACGCCGGCATGGACAAAAATTGCAGCGCGCGCGCCGACAAGGGCGGCGCCCTGGGCGACCGAGCGGCCGTGATTGCCATCGGTAGCGCAGGCGAAGGTCCTGGTCTCCGCGAGTTTTCGCAGGTCCGGGGCATGCAGGTCTGCCATCTCGACCTTGCGTCCGAGCTTTGCTTCCGCCGCTTCCAGAACCAGGCGGATGACGGCATAGGCGCCGCCGAGCGCCTTGAAGCTTCCGAGCCCGAGCCGCTTTCCCTCATCCTTGACGTGGATCGTGGCAACGCCTGACGCGGCGGCAAGCGCCGGCAGGGAGACGAGCGGCGTTGGCGCATTGTCGTCGCGATAGCGCAGGTGGTCTTCGACGGCCGTGGCAGCGGCGATGCCCAGTGTCTCCGCGTCCGCCGCTTCGAGCGGATGTCGATAATCGCTTGTCGTGTTGAGAATGAACATGAAGGCCTCGATTGCTTCCGCATGGAAACATATTGCAGAGCGAGCGAAAAATGCGCTGATATTGAAGGGCGTTTTTGCAAGTTTGTTTCATGAGGACTGCCCATGCCTGCCCCTTCGATATCAGCGCTCGATGCCTTCGACCGCAAGATCCTCGAGATCCTCCAGCGCGACAATACCACGCCGCAAAGGACGATCGGCGAGGCCGTCAACCTGTCGGCGCCGTCAGTGCAGCGGCGTATCAAGCGGATGACGGAGGAAGGCGTGATCAGGGCCAATATCGCCGTGCTCGATCCCGCCGCCGTCGGGCAGGCCATCACCATTTTCGTCGAGATCGAGGTCATCAGCGAAACGGCCGAGCAGATCGAAGCGGCGAAGCGGGAATTCGCCGCCGCTCCGGAAATCCAGCAATGTTATTACGTGACCGGCGAGGCCGACTTCGTGCTCGTCATCGTCGTGCCCTCGATGGCCGATTACGAAGCGCTGACGCGGCGCCTGTTCTTCGGCAACAACAATGTGAAGCGGTTTCGCACGTTCGTCGCCATGGACAGGATCAAGGTGGGCCTCGGCGTTCCTGTCTGAGTAGCTCCGGCCTTCAGGCCCGGAGATATTTCGCCGCTACACGGCAAGGGCTGCCCCATTACGCGTACGCCTCAGCAATTGGCGCAGTGACAGGGCATGCAGGACGAGAGAGGTGGGCACGGTGAAGGCCGGAATGATGGCGGTGGGGTAGGTCCCGGTCGTCAGGTTGGGATGATCGAGGGCGAGCTGCTGCAGGGGGCCGGGCGTCGTGAGGGCGCCGAGCATGACTGCGACGACGAGATCGGCCATGCCGAAGAGATTCCAGAACAGAGCCGCCCGGGCGCTGCCTGTCCGGCCGCTTGCAAGCAATATGGCTGTCGGCAAGGCCATCAGCCCGGTGATCACGTCACCTGTGCCGGCAGGAAGGGCAAACACGCCCGGCGCCGTGCCGGCCAGCCAGTTGGCGAAGAACAGGCCGCCGATCACCCTGTAGGCCTGCAGACCGATCAGCCAGCTGGCGGGCATGGCATCGAGCAGCTGACCGATCCGGTCCGAGCGCGACAGGAGCGTGATGACGACCGTCGTCGGCACCACGATCATCAGCGGCAGCAACGGGATTGAAACTGCTCCCGGCAGGAGTAGGCCATCGGCGACGATGATCCAGGCCGCGCCGTGCCATAGGGTGAGCGGAACTGCGATCGCCAGCCAGGTCCACGTCCGCTCTGACGTGGTGAGGGCGGTGCGCGACAAGGCTGCCCAGGTTCCGCCGAGCACGATGAGATGGACTGCGATGCGCGCGACGAAGATGGACAGGTCCGAGCGCTGAAGCTCCGGTATTGCGACAAGGGCAACGAACCAGAGGGCTGTTGCTGCCGCGCTGCCGGCAAATGCAAGCGTCGGGGTAATGGAGGTCGGGGTTGAGTTCGGCGCCAATCTGAGATCCTCCCGTTTTTGCAAAACCGGTGATGTGCTGCAGCGATCCGGCTCGATCTCGATCGGGCATCGGCCCGCATGGCTGCGATCAATGGGAGTGGGTCACTCGCCAATGACGTTTGTAACTCTTATAATAAGAGTTACTGTGCGGCAAGCAGTTTGCCGGTCCGGTTTGTCGCAGGCCTCGTGGCTGTCGAGCTTTCTTGAAACGGTCATTCCGGCAAACTAGTGTGGCTCTCATGATGAGAGGTGCCGGCAATATCGCGGGTGCCGGGAAAGGGTCCGATGCGGTCGAAGGGTTTCGATGGAATGGTGTGCTCGATTGCCGGCGTCATGGCGGCGATCGGCGACCGGTGGGGCTTGCTGATTCTGCGCGATCTCGTCTGCGGTCTCAGCCGCTATGAGGATTTTCGCCAGTCGTCGGGCGTGACCAATGCGACGCTCAGTGACCGGCTGAAGCACCTGGAAGCCAATGGCCTCATCGAGCGGCGGCGCTATCAGGCGAACCCGGAACGGTTCGAATATCTCATGACCCGAAAGGGCTGGCAGATAGCGCCCATCATGCCGGTGCTCGCTCAGATCGGCGACAGCCTCGGCATGTCAGGTGCTTCGGGACCGCCCATGACCTTCGTCAATCGCAAGACGGGCGCTGAGATACGCTGGGGTTTCATCGATCAGAAAACCGGCGAAGCGGTGAGCCCGGTGGATCTCGAAATCAGGGAAGGCGATGGTGCGGATGACGCCGTTCGCTGGCGATTGTCCCACGCTGCAAACCGTCGTCAGGCCCTGGACGATATTCTTGCTGCCTCGGCTGAGGCAACGAATGGGCAGCCGCAGAAGTCTGCCAGGTAGGGGCGGTTCCCGATTGGGATCGAAGAACGAATTCACGCGGTTCATCAGCAAGCGGGAGGTGCCTATTCATGCTGATCATTTTCGGCGGTTTGCCGGGGTCGGGAAAGACGACGATTGCGCGTGCCCTGGCGAGGGAGCTTGGGGCGGTCCATCTGCGTATCGACACGATCGAGCAGGCCATACGGGCATCGGACATGTTGAGATCGGAGGTCGGCCCGGCAGGCTACATGGTCGGATACGGGCTCGCCGAAGACAATCTCAAGCTTGGCAAGATTGTCGTGGCGGACTCGGTCAATCCCCTGAAGGTGACCCGGCATGCCTGGCTGTCGGTTGCGGCGAAATCGGGCGTGCCGGCCATCGAGATCGAAATCGTCTGCTCGGACCGGGATGAGCATCGCCGACGGGCGGAGATGCGTGCAAGCGATGTTCCGGGGCTGAGAAAGCCGAGCTGGGAAGAGATCGTCACACGCGACTATGAGGATTGGGGCGCAAGCCCGATCGTGATCGACACTGCGAAGCAGAGTGCGGACCAAGCGGTTGCCGAACTGATATCAAGGCTTGGAGGAGGCCAGCATCGGCAATAAAGGCGGGACCTGCGTCCGCCAAGAGCCCGCTTCATTGACCTTGAACTGCATCCGGGCGCTAATGGACCGGTATCGTCACCGCCTGCAGGCAAGGAGGATGCGATGCTGCTCAAGGGCGAACGGACCTTCGTTGTGCGCGACGCGGGAGGATTCGTCGCGCATGTCAACATGCCCGGATGGATAAAGCCTAAGCCTGGGGACCATGGCCACGGGCCGCTGGCGATGGTGGTCGAGTCCATCCTGCATCCGGGCCGGCGCGTTGCCATGCACGAGCATCGCAACGACGAAATCATCTCCTGGGTGCCTGAAGGCGTCATGCGCCATGAAGACAGGGCGCGGGGCCGGCTGGTATGCGACAGCGGGCATCTGATGGTCATGAATGCCGGCCGCGGTTTCTGGCACTCCGAGGAGACGCTGGCCTCCGATCCGCCGCTGCGCATGCTGCAGATCCTGGTGCGGCCCGATGCAGTCGACCTCGAACCCGGCATCCAGTATGGGGCAATGCCTGACGGTGCGCCCAATTGCTGGCGGCACCTTGTCGGGCCGGAAGGCGGCGATGCGCCGTTCTTCGTTCGCAACCGGATCGACTTCTTCGATATCCGGCTGGGGGCGGGCATGCGGGCGGAGTTCCCGCATAAGCAGGGGTGCGAGCTGTATTTCTACGTGTTCAGCGGCGCGGTTCTCGCCGGCGGGCAGGCCTTTGGCGAAGGCGAGCAGGGGCTGCTGCTGTCGGACGAAGTTTTGACGGCAGAGGCGGCGAGCGACTGCGTGATGGTGGCCTTCCTGATCGATCCACGAGCGCCTGTCAAGCGGCATGGCACGGTGGCCGACACCAGGAAGATCCCGCCGCCCATCGTGATCCGTATCGTGAAACGGTGGCAAGGGTTGAAGCGGTTCTGGCGGCTGGGGTGAGGATAGCGACGGGCCTCAGCTCCAGTATTTGACCGCATAGACGATCGTCATCGCAGCGCCGGTGACGATGACGAACCAGCGGACCACGATGGCCGGCAGCACGCGCACGAGGGTGCCTCCGAGATAGCCGCCCACCAGGGCGCCAGACAGCATCGTCAGGGTCTCCGGCCAGCGGACGGCGCGCTCGGCGATGAAGATGACGACGGCTGCCATGCTGACCGAGGTCGCAAGCAGGTTTTTCAAGGCTTTCACCCGGCGGATATCGTCCGGGTCGGCAATCGAGAGAACCGCCGTCAGGATGACGCCGAGGCCGGCGCCGAAGAAGCCGCCATAGATCGACGAGAGGCCGAGGACGGAAAGGCCGAGGCCGCGTGAGGGCTCGGCATCGCCGCGTCTTGCTTCCGCCCAGGCGGCGATGCGCGGCGAGAAGAGGAAGAGCAGGGTGGCAATGCCGATCAGGGCCGGAACGGGCAGGACGAAGAGCCGTTCGGGCAAGGCGAGCAGCAGCAGCGCGCCGATGGCGCCGCCGAGGAGACAGACGAGCACGGACGACCAGAGTTTTGCGTCGAGCGGCAGTACCTTGCCGCGGTCGGCGAGGACGGCGAGCAGATGGCCCGGCACGATCGCTACCGCATTCGAGGCATTGGCGGTAATGGGCGGCAGGCCGGCTGCGAGCATGGCGGGGAAGGTGAGCAATGTCGCGCCGCCGGCGAGTGCATTGATCACGCCACCCGCGACGCCCGACAGAAACAGCAGTAAAATGATGCCCGATGTCATTGGCTGCCCCATATCCCCGACGTGTCTTTGGATGCATCAGGGGGCATGGAAAGGACAAGCCGCCGATAGGCCCAGGGCGTTCGCGCCGTGAAATATTCCGCAGGGGGCGCCATTCATCCGCCGATAACGGCCGATCGTGCCTCCCCCGTTTGGGCGACTTGCGCAAGCTCGGCGCTCGCGCTGCCATGGGCAAGCGGGCTGCGGGTTTCGGCATGTCAATCGTGGGGTCAACCCGGGGAGGGGAAGATGCATGATTTCAAGCAATATTCCGGTGTGGCTTGCAGCTGCGGCAGCTGTCCCGATCTGCCTGACGACCAGGGGCGGCGGCGTTTCCTGTGCAGCGCGCTGGGAGGTGCGGCGATGGCGGCGGGGATTGCCGTCGCATCCGCCAGGCCCGTTTCGGCGCAGAGTACGATGATGCCGGACGAAGCGCTGAAGGCGATGATGGATGGCAACAAGCGGTTTACCGAGGGGCGTCTCCAGTCGCTCAACGAAGACCTGTCGATCCTCAAGGCGAAGACTGCGGAAAAGCAGGAACCTTTCGCGGCGGTGCTCTCCTGCGCCGATTCACGCGTGCCCGTGGAGTTCGTCTTCGACCAGAGCATCGGCGAGCTCTTCGTCGTGCGCGTCGCCGGAAATATCGCCACGCCCGAGATCATCGCCAGCCTCGAATATGGCGTTGCCGTTCTCGGCGCCCGGCTGCTGATGGTGCTCGGCCACAGCAATTGCGGCGCGGTAAAAGCGACGATCGACGGAAAGGCCGTGCCCGGCCAGATCGGGGCCCTCTATGCGCCGATCTGGCCTGCGGTAAATGCTGCGGGCAATAATCTCGAGGCTGCCGTCGACGCCAACGCCAAGATGCAGGCGACGCTGATCAGCCGGAGCTCGACCGTGATTGCGGGCGCCGCCAAGGAGGGAAAGCTCAAGGTCGTCGCGGCGCGCTACGATATCGCGAGCGGGGTGGTGTCCCTGCTCGGTTCGTGAATGCGCTTTCTTGCGGAATGGGATAGGTCTATGCGCTGTCAGCGCGGAGATCGTCATGTCTGGTGACATCCTTGCCCGTTCGTTCGGCCGGCAAGCCTTTGGACTGAGCCCTGAAAACTACCACTTGGCCCGGCCACCCTATCCATCTTCGGTGTGGGAGGTGTTGCGGCAGCGGGCGGGTTTGCGATCCGGTATTTCGATACTGGAGATCGGCGCAGGAACCGGGCTTGCTACCGAGCATCTTCTGGATCACGGGCCGCAGCGGCTTCTGGCGGTCGAGCCGGACAGCCGGCTTGCGGAATTCCTGCGAGCGCGGCTGCATCGCCCCGAACTCGAGGTGATCGAGCAGCCTTTCGAGGAACTGAACGAGGCTCCGGACTCCTTCGATCTCGTCGTCAGCGCAACGGCATTTCATTGGCTCGATGCCGTTCCGGCGTTGCGGCATATCCATGCCTTGCTTCGGCATGGCGGCGCGGTCGCTCTGATCTGGAATGTCTTCGGGGACAATATCAGGCCCGATCCCTTCCATGAGGCGAGTGCGCATCTCTTTGCGGGGCATCGCGAAAGTCCATCGGGCGGGGGAACGACGCAGACGCCTTACGGGCTCGATAGCGAGGCCCGGCTCCGGGATTTCGAGGCGGCCTCATTTCATTGCGATCCGCCTGTCATGTTCGAGTGGACGCTGACGCTCGATCCGCCCGCTGTGCGGCGGCTCTACGCGACCTATTCGAATGTCGTGGCATTGGAGGCGGAGAAGCGGGAAGAGCTGCTGGATGCGCTGGAAGATCTCGCAAGGGGTGATTTCGGCGGTGTCGTCACCAGGAACATGACGACATCGGTTTTCATCGCGAGGCGGAAGTAGAGCGGGAATAGAATAGCAGTAGTCTCAGGCAGGCTCGCTCCGGCGCTACTTCCGATGGGCATTGCCATCCCTCACGACGTTGCCGCATCTAAGCCCTTGGGTGACACTTGCCCCCCAAAGGTTGGTGGCCGGTCTAGAGAATTTGTCCTTAAGAGCATGTGTGCTGCGTGCCTATTGGCCGGTAGCCTAGTGATGATGGCCTAGGGCGAAAGAGGCCGCGTTGGGCGGCCTTGCGTCCAGTGAGCCGGGCAAACAGTCTGGCGCTTTGAGTGCGCGTGGTTGATAGTTGAGGGTGGGTTCCCATGGTTTCAGTTCAATATCCCAATTCCGCACGCATCAGCGATACCTATCTCCGGCATCGCTCCGATGAAGATAACAATGCGTCAGAAAGCCATCTGCCGTCGCGCTACGTCGCCCAGGATACGGTCGACTGCCTGCATCACGACCGGATGTATGCGTCGCTCAATCCTCTCCTCAGGCACGCTGCAGGCACGAGCTGGATGACGGTCGGCGATGGCCGCTTCGGGACCGATGCCAATTTCCTGCGGCCGCACGTTCAATCGGTTCTTGCAACCAGCATATCCGCATCGACGCTCGAAATTGCCAAGCGGCGAAACTGGATCGACGGCTATTCGGAAGAGAACGCCGAAAAGATATCCTTCGACGACGAGCAATTCGACTATGTGCTGTGCAAGGAAGCCTATCATCACTTCCCGCGGCCATCCGTCGGCCTCTATGAGATGCTGCGCGTTTCCCGCCTGGGCGTCGTGCTCATCGAACCATTGGACGGCCATTCACCGCTTGGAAACCTCAAGAGAAGCATCAAGCGCTTCCTGCGCGGCGAGCATGCTTACGACCAGTTTGAGCCTGTCGGCAATTTCGTCTTCCGCCTGTCGCGATCGGAAACATTCAAGATCATGACGGCGCTCGGATACTACGGGATCGCCTGGCGGCCCATGAACGGCTTCTGGTGGGGGCCGCTCAGCGGCGCAAGCAAATCGAAATCTTCTGCGCGGCTGGCGGGTTACTGGTCAGGCATTTATGCGCAGGATATGGCTTGCAGCCTGCGGCTGCTGTCGCCGGGGCTGGTGACCATGATCTGCCTGAAGAAACCGCCGGCTCCGGAGCTTCTTCGCGACCTGAAGAAGCAGGGCTTCCGGATCGAAGTGTCGCCGAAAAATCCCTATACCTGATGATCCGCTACTCTGTCCTGTCCGGGCAGGGTGGCAGGCATTCGCGTCGGATCAGATCGCCGGTCCCGGCCGGATGCGGCTGCCGTCGGTGAAGCGCGACAGCCGGAAGCGGTTGAGATCGTGGCCGGGGGCGTTGCCCTGGATCAGGTCGGAGACGACGCGGCCGATGCCCGGGCCGATACCGAAGCCGTGGCCGCTCATGCCTGTTGCGACGAAGAGGCCGGCGATGGCCTCGGCGCGGTCGACGATCGGCACGATATCGGGCATGGCGTCGATCATGCCGGCCCAGCTCGCCTTCAGGCGCACGGTTCCGAACTGCGGGAAGAGGCGCTGGAAATCGCGCCTGATCACTTCGAGGCTGGATTGTTCGGGCGCGGGGTTGAGCACGCGCATCCGTTCGAAGGGGCTTTCTGCATCCGCAGTCCAGTTGCGCGGGGTCGACCAGCTGTCCGGGAAGCCTTCGGGAGCCGCCAGCGAATAGCGTGTGCCGAACGGGTGAGCCATGAGCGCCGGCAGGTATTTCGTCGCGTGGCGGAAGGCATCGGGGCCGAGATAGAGGCGATGGTCTCTCGGCGCCAGCGTGTAGCCGCCATCCTGCCTGCGGCGGAAGGCGACATCGGCCCCGGCGGCCGCACCTGCGTGGATTTCGGCCAGGGGCTCGGTTGCGGCAACGGTGGCGCGGACGGCGAGCTGGGGGATGGAGACGCCGTGTCTTCTCAGGAAGAGCGACGACCAGGCGCCGCCGGCGACGAGCACGGTCGAGGTCTCGATGCGACCGGCCTCGGTCCAGACGCCGCTCACCTTGCCCGAGGAAATATCCAGGGTTCGCGCCGCGCAGTTCTCGATGATCGTGACACCCAGACGGGCGGCGAGCCGGGCGAGAGCGGGCACGGCGAGCCATGGCTCGGCGCGCATGTCCGACGGCGTCGTCATGGCGCCTGCGAATTTGCGGGACATGCCCTGGAAGAGGGAAGCCGTCTGCCCGCCATCGAGCAGGCGGGTGTCGAGATCGTGGGCGCTCGCGAGCTTCATGAAGGTCTCGAAGCCGGCCATCTCCTTGTCCGAGTTGGCGAGATAGGTGACGCCGGTCTTGAAAAGGCCGATATCCTCGCCGCATTCTGCCGCAAGCTCTTCCCAGAGACGGCAGGCCTCGATGACGATGGGCAGTTCGTCCGCATCACGCCCCTGCTTGCGGATCCAGCCCCAGTTGCGCGAGGACTGCTCGGCGGCAATGCGGCCCTTCTCGATGAGGGTCACGGAAATCTTGCGCTTTGCCAGGAACAGCGCCGTCGAAACACCAATGACGCCGCCGCCGATGATGACGACGTCGGAGGTTTTCGGAAGAGGGCCGTGATGCTGGATGGGGTCGTTTAGCGAGAAGGGGAAGGCGGGCAAGTCATGCGTCCTGAAATGCTGTTCGATGGGCTATGAGTGCTAGAGGCTCCGCTCCCGCAATTCAAGCCGATGTCATCGCGTCGCGGACTTGCTCCTGGTCGAATAACGAGAAATTCCTCACCAACATCGCTGTCATGCAACGACGACAGGTTGCATAGCCGGCGGGGGAAGTGCTAGGCGAACTTTCATGACGGGACGCCCGGCCTCGGGGAGGCTTGTGGCTGCCCTGGGCTGCAGAACCACGGTTGGGCGATGACGACCTGCATTTATGTGATCAATCTCGACCGCTCCACGGAGCGGTGGAATGCCTTGTCCGATCAGGCCGAAGCCTTGCAGTTCGATCTCATTCGCGTTGCCGGCGTCGACGGTCGGGAGGTTCCCGCGGATCAGCGCGTGGCCTGTGACGAGCGCGCCTTTCAGCGCAACAATGGCCGCACCATGCTGCCCGGCGAATATGGCTGCTACCGGAGCCATCTGAAGGTGCTCGAAGCCTTTCTGGAGACCGATAAGGCCGCCTGCATCATCGTCGAGGACGATATCATTCTGTCTGCCGATCTCATTGCGCGCGCCGAAGCGGCAATCGCGGCGGTGCCGGGTGCCGATGTGATCAAGCTCTTCAACCACCGCATCGTCGGTTTCAGGCCGGTTGCCGCCTCGGCAGTCGGCGATGAGATCGGGCGGGCAACGCATGGTCCGCAGGGGTCGGCCGCCTGCTATGTCGTAACGCGGATGGGCGCCCTGAAGCTCCTCAAGGCGATCGGCACCATGCGGTTTCCCTGGGATGTCGAACTGGAGCGGGGCTGGGCGTCCCGGGCGCGGATCTACACGACCCGCCAGAACGTAGCCGTCGTAAAAGAGGGCGGCTCGAACATCGGGACACGGTCAGTCTACAGGGCCACCAAATTTCCCTGGTGGAGGCGATTGCCGACCTATGCGATCCGCATCGCCGAGACTGCCCGCAGGATCAACTACGCATTGAAAAAATAAGGCGCCCGGACACGGACCCGCTTTTCAGGGCGCGCAACCTCGCAATTGCCGGCAAGGTCGGTCACACGACTTTTTCTGGCACTTTGGCAGGCTGTTTTATCGGCGTTACAGTCGTGCGGGATACTGCCGCAATTTTTCAAGAATTAGTTCAGCGGGTTACCCAAAAAATGGTTATTCCGTGGCTAAAAGCTTACGATTCTGTATAGTTACGCAGTCTTGTTTGCGTAGGTTCTCCGATGTAGATCATCGTCGAAACCTATCGAGAAGTGTTTCGCCAACAACTCAACTCGGTCGGCTATCGGTCTGAGGTGTATTGTGAGCGCTCGAAAAGATTTCGTGGGTGAGTTGCATCCGCGCGCCTATGAGGCTGTCGATGCGGCAGCGTCTCATAAGTTGAAAATCCTGCATGTCCTGTTCTCCTCCAGGGTCGCTGGATCGGAACGATACTGCGCCGATCTTGCCAACGGGCAGGCTGCCCTTGGCCATGAGGTTCACGTCGCGGGACGATACGGCTCGCCGATTGCCGGCCTGCTCTCGAAAGAGGTGGTTTTTCACGGTTTCGCTTTCCCGTTTCTGAGAGGCCCGAGGCTGCGGCGGCTGATGGATCGGGCGGGAATCGAAATTGCGCATGGGCATCTCAGCCACGGCTGCAAGGCGCTTGCCGCAGCGCGCAACAGTGTCACCAGGGTCGCGACCCTGCATGTCGGCTACAAGACCAGGCAGCATGCCGGCCTCGACGGGGTAATCTGCGTCAACACTGCCCAGTCGACGCGGCTCGGCACATTTGACGGTCAGTCGACGCTGATTTCCAACTGGCTGCCCGATATCACATCGACCGAGAGCATGGATCTGCGCGCGCAGCTGAACTTGCCGCGCGGAACACGGCTTGTCGGCAGCGTCGGGCGTCTGCATCCCAGCAAAGGCTATGATGTGCTCGTGCCGGCCTTCCGGCAGTCGGCACCCGACAATGCCGTTCTCGTCATCGTCGGCGAGGGGCCGCATCGCGCCGCGCTGGAGAAGCTCGCGAAGGGCGACAGCCGCATCCACCTGCTCGGTCATTGCAACAATGTGCCGGGGTTCCTGCGCAACCTGGATCTCTTCGTCTCGCCGTCGCGAGAAGAGTCTGCAGGCCTTGCCATTCTCGAAGCCATGCACGAGGGGCTGCCGATCGTTGCCACGGCCGCCGAAGGGCCGTCGGAATATCTGCGCGAGCAGCCGGTGACGCTGGTTGCGCCTGGCTCCATCGAGCAGCTGGCCGAAGCGCTTGCCGATGTCTTGCGGGAACAGCCTGTTGTCCGCCTGTCGCGCGTAGGCTACGACTTGGCTCCTTTCTCCCGTTCGGCAGGTATTGCGAATGTTCTCGACTTCTATTCCCGGCTTGCCCGCGCAGCCGCAGTGCCGGCCGCGCCCGACATCGATCCGCCGCGATTGATCTATGCGTCTGAAGCCCAAGAGTGATTTCTGGCAGGTGGGCATCGTCCCGGCGCCCGCCGATACGCTGCTCGATGCCAAAGCCTTGGCGAGTTCTTCCGATCGCATCACATGGCTGCCCGATCCCGGGCCGTGGCGATATCTTGCCGATCCCTTCGCAGTGAGGAAGGGCGACAGCCTGCACGTTTTCGTTGAGGCCTATGATTACCATACCAAGCACGGTTTCATCGAGCGCCACGAACTGGTGGGGCCGGACCTCAAATGGCGCGGCAAGGCGGTGGCGCTCACCAGGCCTTTTCATCTCTCCTATCCCTTCCTGATCGAACAGGATGGCGAGGTGCTGATGATGCCGGAAAGCCATAAGGCGGGGGAGGTCGCTCTTTACCGTGCCCGCTCGTTCCCGGATGACTGGGTGCGGGAAACGGTGCTGCTGACCGGTATGCCCGTTGCCGAGGCCTGCCTCATCGAGCATCAGGGCAAGTGGTGGATGTTCTACACGCTCGTCGGTGCCGGCGCGCGCGACCAGCGCGAGCTGCATATCGCCTTTGCTGATCGCCTGACCGGCCCGTGGAAGACCCATCCGCAAAATCCGGTGCTTGTGGATCGCTCCGGCGCCCGGCCGGGCGGCACGCCCTTTATCGGCGCCGATGGGCAGGTCATCCTGCCGGTCCAGGACTGCAGCGTCAGCTATGGCGGCGGCCTGCGCTTCCTGCGCTTCAGCCTGCTCAGCGAAACGCATGTGACCTGCGCGCATCTGCCGGCGCAGTTGACGGGCGATCTCGCGACTGCCGACTACCCCGACGGCCTTCACACGTTTTCTGCCTGCGGGGAGCTGACGCTGATCGATGTGAAACGCATCGACAGGTCCTTCGGCCGCCATATCGTCAACCTGAAGCGCAAGCTGTCGCCGAAGCCCGCCCTGCCGGCATTGGGGTGATCTTGGCGTTTTGCCCTCGCAATCTGTCTCGACACAGGCGAAACTGTGCCCGGATTCGATAAAGGGAACGGTCAAGATGCCTTGCCGGCGAGGGCGACACTGGTCTGGGGATGAGCGATGACGAAGCCGATGCTTTCGCTGCAGCTCTATTCGATGCGCGGTCTCGGAGATCTCGGCACGCAGCTTGAAAAGGCGGCGAGCGCCGGTTACGGCGCCGTGGAGCCGCTCGAGGGGCATCTGCGCGATGCCGATAATCTGCAGGCCGGACTTCTGAGGAACGGGCTTTCGGCGCCATCCGCCCATGTCGGGCTGGAAGCGTTGCGCAGCGAGCGGCAGCGCTTTGTCGATGCCTGCCAGCAATGCGGCATCGGGCAGCTTTTCGTTCCGCATCCGGCGCCGGCGATGGCGAAGGAAACGAAAGCCGCATGGCAGCGGATCGGCCACGAGCTCGGGTCGCTTTCGGAGCAGATGAAGGCAGAGGGCATCGTGCTCGGCTATCACAACAAGATGGCGGGCTTCGAGCGCACCATTGGCGGGCGCTACGGCTTCGAGCTGATGTTCGAGGCAGCCAGGGGCAGCCCGCTTACCTGGCAGGCGGATATTGCCTGGCTGGCGCGAGCCCAGCCCAATGCCATCGAATGGATCAGGCATTATGCGTCGGTGCTGGTCTCCGTGCATGTCAAGGATCAGGCACCTGACGATATGGACCCGGACGAGGACGGATGGGCGAATGTCGGCTCCGGCGTGCTGCTCTGGCCGTCGCTCTGGCGAGCGGCGGTTGCAAGCGGGGCGCGGCTCTTCGTCGTCGAGCACGACAATCCGCGGCTGCCCTTCGAATTTGCGGCGCGCAGCTATGCCTATCTCAGCCGGTTCCTGACGTAGACCTGCCGGCCTTTCGCTGCCGCTCATCGGTGGAAATGTCGGGAAATATGCAGCCGGGAACAATCATCATCCCTGCTATGCCTTTAGATATGGCGCAGGGGGGACTTGCGGCAAGACCCGGGTCGAGGCGTAGAACGCTTATCCTGATCAACAGCATCGGGAGAAGAGCATGCGTGTATTGCTTTCCACGTACGGGTCGCGCGGAGATGTGCAGCCATTGGCGGCGCTGGCGGTTGGCTTGCAGAGACTTGGCGCAGAGGCGGTGGTCTGCGCGCCGCCGGATGCGGAGTTTGCCGGGCTGCTCGAGCGGCTCGGCGTGCCGCTCGCGCCAGCAAACGCGCCCGTGCGGCAATGGGTGAGCGAGGTGATGAAGAGCGCCGAGAGCAATACGCGGGAGCGTTCGGCCGATGGCATTTCCGAACGCGCAGCCGGGATATTGGCGGGCCAGTTCGAGGCGCTTTCGGCAGCTGCGGAAGGATGCGATCTCATCGTCGCGGCGGGGCTGTTTCCGGCGATGGCGGCGGCACAGCTGGTGGCAGAGCGGGCGGGCATCGGCTATTTCGGGGCGACATTCTGCCCGATCTTCCTGCCGTCGCATCATCACAAGCCGCATGAATTCAAGGGCCGTCCGCATCCGCCCGGCGTGACCGACAACCGGGTCCTCTGGGACTATGATATCGAAACGAAGAATGTGATCTTCGGCGGAGCCTATAATCGGCTGCGCGCATCGATGGGCATGGCGCCGGTGGACAATGTGCGCGATCCGGTCCTGACACGCCGGCCGTTGCTTGCGGCCGATCCTGTGGTCGGGCCGCTGCTTGCGACGGATCTGATCGACGCGGTGCAGACGGGCGCCTGGATGCTCGATGACGACCGGCCGCTGCCGGCGGCTCTGGAAGATTTTCTCGATAGTGGAACAGCGCCCGTCTATGTCGGCTTCGGCAGTATGCCGATGCATGCGCTGAAGGATGCCTCGGGCGTCATCCTTGCTGCGATCCGCGCTGCGAGGCGGCGTGCGGTGCTGTCGCGCGGCTGGGCCGGGCTGATGACCGATGATGGCGCGCGCGACTGCTTCCTCATCGAGGAGGCCAATCATCAGGCACTCTTTCCGCGGGTTGCGGCGATCGTCCATCACGGCGGGGCCGGCACGACGGCGGCCGCTGCCCGTGCCGGCGTGCCACAGGTGGTCGTGGCGCAGATAGCCGATCAGCCCTATTGGGCGGGTCGCGTTGCGGCACTCGGCATCGGCGTCGCGCATGAGGGGACGATACCGACGCTGGAGACCTTCTCCGCTGCGCTTTCGGCGGCATTGCAACCCGACATGCGCCAGCGCGCCGCGGCTGTTGCCCCCACGATCCGAACCGACGGGGCGATGGTGGCGGCAAGGCTGCTGCTTGCCTCGGCCGGCAGATAGGCGGGGATTGCGGTCAATCGCGTGGCAGCCTGCCGAGCAGCAGCTGGTTTCCCGTGCGGTTGCCGCAGCCGCTGCATTTCAGGCGAAGGCTGATCCTCGCCAGCGATATGTCCTTGCCGTAGCGGTAGGCGAGCACGCGCCGGTCGATCCTCGTCTCGCGCTGACAGGCCGGGCATTGGGCTTGGATGACATACCATTGCGGCAGGGTGGCGAGCGTCTCCCTGTCGGTTGCGACCTCCTCATGACTGGCGACGAGATCGATGCTGCGGCGGTGTTTCATGTCCGGTCAAGGGAGGAGCGCTCGAAGGAAGGCCGCCAGCCGCGGGTCATGCCCCGGCTGAGGGCACCTTCGGCAAGCGCAAGCTGTTGGCGCAGGTGGCGACAGTCCTGCAGAAGCGTGGCGATAGCTGCCTTGGCATCCTCGTCGTGCCAGGAGAGCACTGCCTCGACCTCCCAGCTCAGGTCTTCGTTTGCGATCACATCACCATCGGTTTTGGGGGCCAATTGCGGACGCATGTTCTCATTCTCCTTGCAGAGCATTTCAGTTCCAGATTGTCGGGATGGCGGCCGCAGCGCCACGGATGTTCTTATTATGTTCTCATTTCGGAAGGAGTCAAGGCATGATCTGACTTGCAGGCTGCAAGGGTGGAATTTGCAGGCGGCGCCCGATTGAGGCAGGATGGATCCTTCCAAACAGGCAGGGATGAAACGGTGCGCTGATGCTGGTCGGCTCATGTCATTGCGGTAAGACGGGCTGGACGCTGGAAGGCGATCCGGGCTCGATCACGGCGTGCAACTGCACGCTCTGCCGGCGCTATGGAGCGCTCTGGGCCTATGATTACGAAGGCGAGCGGATCACCGTCAGCGGCGAGACCGGCTCCTATACGCGGACCGGCCGGGAGACGGCGTCGCTGGAAATATTGTTCTGTCCGACCTGCGCCTGCGTGCTCAGCTGGCGCGGCCTGAGGCTCAACAGGGATGGCCGCCGGCGCATGGCGGTCAACCTGCGGCTGGCGCCGCCGGATCTCGTTTCCGATCTGCCGATCGATCACTTCGACGGGCTGGAGACATTTGAAGACCTGCCCTCCAAGGGGCGGTGTGTGCGCGATCTCTGGTTCTGACGGTTCGGGATGATTGCAGGCTGCAGATGTCCCAATCTTCCTCAAATCGAGAAATGCCGCCGTACGTCTTTGACGGAGTTGCTCTAGACCAGTCCGTGGCCTCCGATAAAGAAGATCGCCGCACACAGGATCAAGATCGCGGCGACCGCATGGACCCGGGAAAAACCATGTCCATGAGTTGGAGCCTCTGCACCATAACCGAGACTACGATGGTCTTCTTCGAAATTTGACAGCAAATCGCGCATTTCATGCCCCCCAGCATCCGGCCTGAATCTTATTTGCCAGGCTCAAGGGTAGCATGCGCTCGTTCGCGCGATTTGGGCAGATCGCTAAAGGTTCAATCACCTTCCGGTGGATGCTCCATACCCTGCGAAAACAGCCGGTAAACCGGCCGTTTTCAGATGTGGGGCGTGCGGTCAGACGAGCAGGGAGCTGTTTGCCAGGACGTCGGTATTGTCGAAGAACGTCTTGTTCACGCCGATGAACGCGATGTCCTGGGCAGCATGGGTCGTGCCGGCGCCGTCGGCGTCATAGGACAGAATGCCGGTTGCGGAATTGTAGATCAGTTCGGGGCCGGCCTTGGTTCCGCCGGCGCCCCACTTGTTGACGATTTCGAAAGAGGCTGCGTCCACCACGCCGTTATTGTCGACATCGAGGCTGGCGAAGGCCGGGCCGAGGCTGATCTTGTCGTCCGAATCGAAGTCCCAGATGAAGTCCTTGCTGGCTGCGCCCATGTCATCGAAATGGAACGTGTCGGCGCCGCCCTTGCCGTAGAGGCTGTCATTGCCGGCACCGCCGGCGATGAGATTGCTGCCGGCATTGCCGGTGATCATGTTGGCAAGGTCGTTGCCTGTCGCATCGATATCCGCCGTGCCGTTCAGCCGGAGGTTTTCGACAGGCCCCTGGTCACGCAGATCCACGCTGACCGTTGTCCAGATCGTGTCTACGCCGCCATCGGGAAGGGTGAGCAGCGGCCCTGAATAAATTGCGACGCGATCGCCCGTATCATCGAATATGTAGGTGTCGTTGCCAGTCGTTTCGAAGAAGGTATCGGCCCCGCCTTTGCCATCCAGCTTGTCGTCGCCTGCATTGCCGACCATCCGGTCAGCGAAATTCGAACCGATGACCGAGACATGCTCGACATCAGGTTCGATGAAGAACTGGCCTGCATAACTGCCGTCTGCGTGGGTCAGGGCCAGGATGGATGTGAAGGTGCCCGGCCCGAAATTCGTGAAATCGACGTCGAGAGCTCCCATCGGCTGAAAGTTCAGGTATGCGGAATCCGTTCCTGCGTTGCCGAAGAACGTGACGTCGATCTGGCCGGGAAAGTCATGAGGAGGGGCGAAGATCAGGGTGTCGTTATCCGCTCCCCCGAAAATATCGTTTGATGTTTCCAACAGATCCGGCAAGTCGAAAGTCGACGTCGCGATGCGAAAGGTGTCGTTGCCTTCATCGCCGAGGTAAACATCACTGTTCTCGAAGATAAGTCCTGCCTCTGGGATTATTATAAGAGTAGAGTTCAGCGTGCGAAACACATCATCTCCAGCTGTGCCGTAAAAGGCGCTCATGCGTCTTCCTCCGATTGCTGTTAAATCCGGATATTGTTGAGTGCCTCCTGCCGGGGCAAGTGAAACTACAATGACATTCACGTACCTATTCTGGCCGGCACCCTAGCATGTGGCGAAGCAAATGGCTACCTTGGGTTGATCTGATTGACGGCCGGAGGCAGTTCGGTGACGGGCAAGATCGTTTAGGTAGCTTTGATCACCATCAGTGTCGTTCAGGGGCACGCCAGTCGATGATGGGGCTTGAGAGGACCGGGCGCTCGCGCCAACGGTGCGGCAAGTATAATTCTTTCGATGCTGCCCGTTTTATCCGGTCGGCCTATTTTTCCACCTTTTTGCTATGTGGGTGATAATAGTAAATCGGCTAATTCTGCGATATCTGTGAAAATAAGGACGTTATTATGTGCCTGGATGCACAGAATAATTCTGACGTTTTGGCTTAGTAAAAGCTGATTCCGAAGGGAAACGATGAGGATCTACTGTTTTATCATTGCACTTCAGCTCGGCCTGCTAATGTGGGTTGCGGCCTACTATAGCGTTCAGGGGCTTTATCTCTCGCTGAATGCTTCGCACTCCCAGACTGTTACCCTTGCTTCAGCCAATATCGCGGCGCTCCCTGGTGACGCCCGATGACGACGAGCCCGCACCGGCCGTGACGGCCCTGAAATCCGTGTCAAACCAAGAAACCTGAAAAAGACGCCACCGTGAGACCGCTGAATTCCCTCCTGATCGTCTATCTTGGCCCGCCGCTGATGGCAGCGGCGCTTCTTCTGTTCATGGTGTCATGGTTCGGCGACACGCCGTCCGACGCGCGGCAGGACACGGTGAGCAGCGTGCGAAAAGGCGGCAGGATCGGCAGTCACGTCGAAATGTTCCGGTAAACGGGCGCGTCACGCCATCATCGACAGCGGAAAAACGAGAAGGGCCACCAAGTGGGGCCCAGCGACCCTTCTCCAGCTGGTAGGTGCAGCATCCAGCGGCGGCAAAATACAAGCAGTAGCTGTTTCCGATAGTGACCGCGGTCACAGCGCTGCAATATTTTCTAGCGGAAGATGAACTAACCGGTCTCGCCTGCATGGCGGGCGCGGCCCTCTCGCTGCATATTGGCCGGCGAGGGGAACGGTTCTGCGCCTGGTTATGCTAGAGAAAATCGTCTTTTGATCTATCTTCCTCCGGCAGGCGCGAACTCAAGAGAAAGAGGAGATGCAGATGTCGGTGTGCAAACATGTCGCAGCCGTTCGATCCGTCGAGCCGAGGACGCTCGGCTGCGAGGAATGCCTGGAGGAGGGACAGGAATGGGTCCATCTCCGGCTTTGTCGGGAATGCGGCCATGTCGGCTGCTGCGACCAGTCGATCGGGAAACATGCGACGGCGCATTTCCATGCCACGGGACATCCCATCATCGAAGGCTACGACCCGCCGGAAGGCTGGGGCTGGTGCTATCTCGACGAGACGATGGTGGAACTGCCGGATCAGACGCCGCAGCGCGGCCCGATCCCGATCTATTATTGAGCGTGCCGAGATGAGCTCCGACAGTCTCGAAACCCGCCGTCACCAGATGTTTCCGGTGCTGAGCGCCGCGCAGGTCCAGATAGCCGGGCGTTTTGCCAGCAGTGGCCCGCATTCCTTTGCTCCCGGCGAGATCGTCTCGCAGATCGGCGACAGGCATTCGCCGGCATGGCTGATCCTTTCCGGCCGACTCGACGTCTTCAGGCATGACGGCTTGTCGATGCCGGAAGCCCTGATCACGAGCCATGATGCAGGGCAGTTTTCAGGAGAGGTCAGCCAGCTTTCCGGGCGGCCGGTGCTTGCGGGCGGGCGTGCCGGGCCGGAAGGATGTGTGGCGCTGGCATTCGATGCTGCGCATCTGAAGGCTCTCATCATCGGCTCGGCCGAGATCGGCGAGATCATCATGCGCGCCTATATCCTGCGGCGTGTGGAACTGATCAATTTCGGCGGCGCCGGCTCCGTTCTGATCGGCCATCCGGGAGAGCCCAATCTGGTTCGCCTGCAGGGCTTTCTGACCCGAAGCGGTTATCCTCATGTCGTCCTCGATGCGGCCTCGGACCATGAAGGCCGGGGCCTGGTGGAGAGGCTTGGGATCCTGGCCAGCGAATTGCCGCTCATGGTCTGCCCCAGCGGCACGGTGCTCAAACATCCGACAGATGCCGAAGCAGCCTGCTGCCTCGGCATAACGCCGGAACTCGATCCGGAAACCGTCTATGATGTGGCAATTGTCGGGGCCGGCCCGTCGGGCCTGGCTGCTGCGGTCTACGCGGCATCGGAGGGCCTCAGCGTCATCGTCATCGATAACCGTTCGATCGGCGGGCAGGCCGGCAGTTCTTCCCGCATCGAAAACTATCTCGGCTTTCCGACCGGAATTTCTGGCCAGGCGCTCGCCGGCCGCGCCTTCAATCAGGCGCTCAAGTTCGGAGCGGAGATCGCCTTGCCGCTTGATGTGAACGAGCTCATTCCGGCCCCTGTCGGCAAACGCAGGACCGACCCTATGGTCTTGCGGATTGACGGGGACAGGGCGGTCAAGGCACGGACCGTCGTCATTGCCTCGGGCGCCAGGTATCGCAGGCCCGATATTCCCGACATAGCGCGCTTCGAGGGCGCCGGCATTTCCTATTGGGCATCCGCGATCGAAGCCAAACTCTGCGAAAACGACGATATCGCGCTCGTCGGCGGCGGCAATTCGGCCGGCCAGGCGATCGCATTCCTCGCGCCGCGGGTGCGGCGTCTCCACCTGGTGATCCGCCGAAGCCTGGCCGAGACCATGTCCACCTATCTCATCGATCGCATCGCGGCGCTGCCGAATGTGGAGATGCATCTCGGATGCGAGCTGACGGCGCTGTCGGAAGACCCGCATGGCCGGCTGGCGGCAACCATCACTGAGCTCAGGGCGCAGTCCGAGAAGAACTTCGATCTTCGCCGCGTCTTCATGTTCATCGGCGCCGACCCGAATACCGACTGGATCAAGTGCCGCATCAAGACGGATGACAGGGGCTTCATCAGGACCGGTACGACCTTCAGCCCTGAAGTCGAAGAGGAGCTCGGAAGGCGCGCCCTGCAGCTGGAAACCAGTCTGCCGAACGTCTTTGCGATCGGCGATGTCCGGGCCGGTTCGACGAAGCGGGTAGCGGCCGCCGTTGGCGAAGGTGCTGCCGTCGTCAGCGATATTCACGCGGCGCTGAGACAGGCTCCGCTGATGAAATGAGCCGGAGTCATGACGAACCACGATGAGCGGCTTGAATGCCAGCCTTGCCTTGAACGAGGTTCCAGAAGCTCTCGGCAATATCGGTCATGCGGGCCCTTGGCCTGATCAGCACGATCCTGACCTCGACCACCCAATCATCCGATCCGGCTGAGGTCAGTCTTCCAGCCGGTCCCATCTCATCCGCCGCCAGGCTCTCCGGTATCCAGGCCACACCCTTTCCCTCGATCGCAAGTGCCTTCAGCGCCATTGCCAGATGCGAGGTGAAGACCGTCGAGAATTGCAGCGAAGATGTCCTGGCGGAAAGGGCGGATGACAGGATGCGGCCCATGCCCGACGTTTCCTCGAAGGCAAGATGGGGGACAGGGCGATCCGCGATCTCCGAAATGCTGTGGAGCGGCCGGCCATCCCGGTCCCGTGCGCTGACGGGGATCAGGCGGTCGGTCGCAAGCTCCACCTGCCTGTAGGCGTTCATGTCGAGACGGATTCTGCTGTTTCGATGATCGTGGCAGAGCAGGAACTGCGCGCGCCCCTCCATCATGATCCGCTCGCATTCGTTCATATTGTCGGAGAGGAGGCGGATGGGCATCGTCGATGCCTCGTGGCCCAGGCCTTGAATCCAGCCGGGAAAGAAGATGAACGACAGTGCATGGGTGGCGGCGAAGGTCACCGTCGAGGTCGCCGCCCGCATCTGTTCGATTTCGCTGATGGCGCGCTCCAGACGGGCGGTGACATCATCGGCCGCTGCCAGCATGGCTTCGCCCGCGGGGGTCAGCTTCAGGCGGTGCGTGGAGCGATCGACGAGTTCGGTGCCGCACCAGTTCTCCAGCGATTTGATGCGGCGGCCGAAAGCGGGCTGCGTGATATGGCGCTTTTCGGCGGCGCGCGAAAAGTTCAGGGTTTCCGCGAGTGCCTTGAGGTCGGCAAGCCAGGCCGTTTCCACTGACGTCGATCCGTTTCTGGTGATGCTTTGATGGCATCGAAGAAATGGCATCCTGTCGATTATTTCAAGCGATTTCGAAATTCTCTATGCCGCTTCGGCATTGAAAGAGCCCGGATCGGCATTGGACGACAGGGCGCCTGACTCCTAGAACATCAGCATCTGAAGAATGGAGGCTGCCATGCGCATCATCGATGTCCGCGAAGTGACGAAGCCGATCGCTTCGCCGATCCGCAACGCCTATATCGATTTCAGCAAGATGACGACGAGCCTTGTCGCCGTCGTCACGGATGTCGTCAGAGACGGGAGGCGCGTGGTCGGCTACGGCTTCAATTCCAATGGGCGATACGGGCAGGGCGGGCTGATCCGCGAGCGCTTCCGGGACCGTATCCTGGAAGCGGCACCCGACAGTCTCGTCAACGATGCCGGCACCAATCTCGATCCGCAGCGGATCTGGGCGGCGATGATGAAGAACGAGAAGCCAGGCGGTCACGGCGAGCGTTCGGTCGCAGTCGGCACGATCGACATGGCGGTGTGGGATGCCGTTGCCAAGATCGAGGGCAAGCCGCTCTTCCGGTTGCTGGCGGATATGAAGGGCAGGCAAGCCGATCCCAGGGTCTTCGTCTATGCCGCCGGCGGATATTACTATCCCGGCAAGGACAATAGCGCGCTGCGCAAGGAGATGCGCACCTATCTCGACCGCGGCTATACCGTGGTCAAGATGAAGATCGGCGGCGCTTCGATCGACGAGGATCGCGGCCGTATCGAATCCGTGCTCGAGGAAATCGGGCCTGAGGCGCGGCTTGCCGTCGATGCAAACGGGCGTTTCGATCTGGAGACCGGCATTGCCTATGCCAAGATGCTGCGCGACTATCCGCTCTTCTGGTACGAGGAAATCGGCGATCCGCTCGATTATGCGCTGCAGGCGGCGATATCGGAATTCTACGATGCGCCGATGGCGACGGGCGAAAACCTGTTCTCGCATCAGGATGCCCGCAACCTGCTGCGCTATGGCGGCATGCGCGCCGACCGCGACTATCTGCAATTCGACTGCGCGCTGTCCTATGGGCTGGTGGAATATCTGCGCACGCTCGATGTGCTGCGCCAGTTCGGCTGGTCGCCCTCACGCTGCATTCCTCATGGCGGCCATCAGATGTCGCTCAACATTGCGGCTGGCCTCGGCCTTGGCGGCAATGAGAGCTATCCGGATCTTTTCCAGCCCTATGGCGGATTCCCGGATGGGGTAAAGGTCATCGACGGCCACATCACCATGCCGGAACTGCCCGGCATCGGCTTCGAAGGCAAGTCGGACCTGATCAAGGTCATGCGGGAACTGGCGGAGTAGGACGCAGGCCGGCGGTTTCAGGCCGCACTCGCAGCATCCAGATAGGTGCAGAACATCAGCGTCAGCTGCGTCCGCAAACCGCCGTCGATGAGCAGTTCCGACATGTGACGGTCGAAGACGTTGCGGACGGTGCCGCAGAGCACGTTCAGCATCATCACGTTGACGGTGGCGAGATTGTCGAACTCTGCGTCCGAGGCGGTGGCGAACATGGCATGGCTGGCGGCTTCGATGCGCTGCGACATGGCCTCGACGATGCCGGCGACATCAATCTCGGCGGCGGCGCGGTAGAGGGCGATCGTGACGTCGCGGCGCTCGATCTTCACCTCGATATAGGTGCTGACGAGGGCATCGGCCATCTCTGCATAGCGCGCGCCGCGATGGGCAAGGCAGGCGGCTTCCACGCGTTCGGCCAGCATCGTCAGGTACCGCTCGTTGACCGCGTGGAACAGCGCCTGCTTGTTCGGAAAATACTGGTAGAGGGAGCCAACGGAAACGCCGGCTCTTTCGGCGACCCGCGTCGTCGTCAGGTCACCCGGACCGTCCGCTATCAAAACCTGAATCGTCGCTTCGAAAATCGCCTCGACGGTGTTCACCGACCGCGCCTGACGCGGTGATTTGCGGGCATTTGCGGCTGATATCTGCGCGGAAACCATATGCGAATTCAAAACCTGAAGAATCCTTCTTATTTTCAATCTGCGCGCACCGATCGAGATTTTCAAGGAACTTCAGGATGAACAACGCTGGACGTATCGCGCTCGTGACAGGCGCAAACAAGGGAATTGGATATGAAATCGTCAGACAGCTCGCCGGATCAGGCGTGTCTGTTTTCCTCGGCGCACGCGATGCCGGGCGCGGCGAGGCCGCGGCGGATGACCTCGCCGGGCAGGGGCTCGACGTATCTTTCATCCGGATCGACGTCTGCGATGCGGCAAGCATTGCTGCCGCCGCCGCAGAGATCGATGCGCGGCGCGGCCGTCTCGATATCCTCGTCAACAATGCCGGCATTGCCGACTACACGGACGGCGCTCCCGGCAAGGCCTCGCTCGATGCCGTGCGCAGCGAACTGGAGACCAATTTCATCGGGGCGCTCGCGGTGACGCAGGCGATGCTGCCGCTTTTGCGCAAGGCCAAGGCCGGGCGCATCGTCAACATGACCAGCAGCCTCGGCTCCCTGACGCTGAACGGCGATCCGAGCTGGCCGTTCTATGGCGTGCGGCTCATAGGCTACAATGCGTCGAAGGCGGCGCTGAACATGCTGACGGTCCAGCTCAATGCGGAGCTCAGCGATACCGGGATCACCGCCGTATCGGCTTGCCCCGGCCTCGTGGCCACCGACCTCAGCGGCCATCGCGGCGACCGGACGCCATCGGAGGCTGCGGCATTTCCGGTGCGAATGGCCTTGCTTCAAGGGCAGGACCTGAAAGGCATTTGCCAGAGCGAGCAGGGCGCCATCCCCTGGTGACGGCCTTCTCGTTGGCAGTTGACGGAAAGCGTGTCGGCCGCTGACGCATTGTGTGAGCAAGTTCAGAGGGATAGAAATAGGCACATAGGTGGTGGCCGGCTCTCATCAGTCGAGGCGTGAGGCACGATGTCAAACGCGGAGGTTCGTCGCCGATCAGGATCGCAGGAGGCGGGTTTCGGATGGTGATGTCCTATCGGCAGGCAGTGGCTGCCGCCGAAGATCTGGTGCGGACCGAGCCGCGGATCGTGTTCATGATGTGCGGTTTGGCAGGTTCCGGCAAGACGACCTTTGCGCAGCGGCTGGAGGCGCTCGGATGTGAGCGTTTCTCGATCGACGAAGAGGTCTGGCGGCATGACGGGCGTTTTGGCGTCGATTATCCGGAAGCTGCCTATGCCGATCTGCAGGCCGCCGCCGAAACGCGGCTGCGGCTCCGCCTTGAAGACCAGCTCATGCGCGGCACCAAGGCAGTGATCGATTTTGCCTTCTGGAATGGGGCGGCTCGCGCCCGCTACCGTGGGCTTGTCGAAGCTCGGGATCACCGGTGCCGCATCATTTATCTTCAGGTGGACGAGGCGATTTTGCGCGACCGCTTGAGAGAACGCTCGGCACGGCGTGATGCAAATGCCGCGTTTCCGATAACGGACGAGCTGCTCGCGAAATATATCCAAGGCTTCGATATTCCGAGCGAAGAAGAGGCCTGGATCGTGCAGGCGACATTCGATTGAGAAAGCCTCCCTGCGAGGGCGCGACGAAAGCCGCGCCCTCAAAATGTCAGGCATCGATCGCGACCGCCGTCCGATATGCATGAGGTGGACGCAGGTATCGGATGATCTAACCGCCGGCGTTGGCACGGCATGCGGGCAGCGACAGCAACGGATATTGCTCAGTGGTCCCATAAGCAATAGGGCAGGCAGAGATGCGATTGACGGACCGCAAATTTGCGGTTAGCTCTTACGCCCATGAAAATCGCAATGGTTCTCGTCGTGGTGATATCGCGCATGGGCAGGACGGTGTAACCGTCCGGCATCAGCCACCCATGCGCCGAACACAAGGTCCCTGACGGGGCCTTTTTTTGTGCCCCGTCGCAACCCAATCACCCTATCAACGACGGAAAATTGCTATGACCGGCGATAAGGCCAGCTTTACCCAAAATTCCCCCAATCCTTCTTCTTTCGGCCCCCTGATGAACGGCGGCGAGATCGTGCTGCGGGCGCTGCGCGACAATGGCGTCGAGCACATATTCGGCTATCCGGGCGCTGCCGTGCTGCCGATTTATGACGAGATCTTCCAGCAGGACGAGGTCAAGCACCTGCTGGTGCGGCACGAGCAAGGTGCCGGCCATGCCGCCGAAGGCTATGCACGTTCGACCGGCAAGGTCGGCGTCATGCTGGTCACATCAGGACCGGGTGTCACCAATGCCGTCACCGCGCTGCAGGATGCGCTGATGGATTCCATTCCGCTCGTCTGCCTGACCGGGCAGGTGCCGACGACGCTGATCGGCACGGATGCCTTTCAGGAATGCGATACGGTCGGCATCACGCGGCCCTGCACCAAGCATAATTTCCTCGTCGATCACATCGACGATCTCGCAAGGACCATCCATCTCGCCTTCAGGATCGCGACGTCAGGCAGGCCGGGGCCGGTTCTGGTCGACATGCCGAAGGATGTGCTGTTTGCGAGCGGGCTTTATGTCGGGCCGCAGGAGGTTTCGATGCCTGCGAACTATAAGCTGCCGAGGTGCGGCGATCAGGAGGCGATCGCTGCCGCGGTCAGGCTGATGGCGCAGGCTGAGCGGCCGCTCCTCTATACCGGTGGCGGCGTCATCAATTCCGGACCGGAGGCCTCGCGGCTGCTGCGGGAACTGGTGGAGCTCGCCGGCTTTCCCATCACCTCGACGCTGATGGGGCTCGGCGCCTATCCGGCGAGCGGACCGAACTGGCTGAAGATGCCCGGCATGCACGGTTCCTATGAGGCAAACATGGCGATGCATGATTGCGACCTGATGATTGCCATCGGTGCGCGTTTCGACGATCGCGTCACCTCGCGTGTCGACAGGTTTTCGCCGGGGTCGAGGAAGATCCATATCGATGTCGATCCATCCTCGATCAACAAGAATGTATCCGTCGATATCGGCATAACCGGCGATGCGGCCGATGTGCTGCGGGATCTGATCGAAGCCTGGCGGGCGCTTCCGGCCCGACCGGAACGCGGGCGGCTGGATGCCTGGTGGGGCGAGATCGCGCGATGGCGGGCGCGAAACTCCTTTGCCTATGAGATGCGCCATGATGCGATCATGCCGCAATATGCGCTGGAGCGGCTGCATGCGCTGACGACCGATCTCGACCCTATCGTCACGACCGATGTCGGCCAGCATCAGATGTGGGCGGCACAGCTCTTCGGTATCGAAGGGCCGAACCGCTGGCTCACCTCGGGTGGGCTCGGCACGATGGGTTATGGTCTGCCGGCGGCGATCGGCGCGCAGATCGCCCATCCCGGGCGGCTCGTTCTCGGCATTGTCGGCGATGGTTCGGTGCAGATGACACTGAAGGAGCTTTCGGCGGCCATGCAGCACCAGGCGCCGGTCAAGATCTTCATCCTTAACAATGCGCAGCTCGGCATGATCCGGCAATGGCAGCAGATCCTGCATGGCAACCGGCGGGACAGATCCTACTCCGCCTCGCTGCCTGATTTCGTCAAGCTGGCGGAGGCCTATGGGGCCGTGGGCCTGCGCTGCGAGAAGCCGGAGGAGCTGGATGAGAAGATCCGCGAGATGATCGCCACCGACCGGCCGGTTCTTTTCGACTGCCGGGTCGCGGCGCTGGAAAACGTCTATCCGATGGTCCGCAGCGGCCGGCCGCATAATGACATGCTGTTCGGCGAGGATGTCAGCGCGGCGGAAGCGGAGGGAGAATTCGGTTTCAGCCAGGGGCTGGTCTGAGCCTGCCGCGGCATCGGCCGGTGTCGAGTGCATCGGCCGATGCGCCTGCTGGAGGATATTACGTGTCGAGGCTTTCGGCAGGTGCCTCGTTGACTCGGGCGAATTTCAGATAGGGTATCGCGACGAGCGCGGCGATGAAAACATGCAGCAGCACCACTGCCACCGCCGCCTTCTCGTCCGGAAAATTGTAGGCGGCAATCGCCATCGCGACGCCGGGATGGCGGGCGCCCGTCGCCAGCGCCAGAACCACGCGATCGTGGGCATGCGGCCCGCCCATGGCGTGGCCGACCAGCAGCCCGAAAGCGGTAAAAAGTGCCAGAGACAGGATGAGCCCGTTGCCAACAAGCGCCCAGGTCGCAGGCAGCGTCACGATGAGGACCGGCAAAGCCGCCAGAATGAGCAGGGCGGTTCCCAGCCGTGCGATCGGTTGCACGAACTGCCGCGCAACGACCGGGGCAAAGCGCTCGACCACCATCCCGAGCACGAGCGGCAAGATGACAGAGACGAGGACGATCGGCACGACACGGATGGCAGGCATCTGGTAGCGCTCGCCAAGGACGACATCTGCCAGTGCGATGGCGAGCGGAACGAGCACGACGGCGAGAAATGACGCCGTGACACAGAGGCTGATCGCGTAGGAAGACGTCCCGGCCGCCTTACTCTGCCTTATCGTCAGGATCGGTGGAACGGGCGCCATTGCAAGGCCGATGAGGGCAATCTTGAGCGGCAGGGGCAGCGGAAACAAGAACGCGGCCGCCAGGGCCAAACCCAGCATGACGATGTTCATCGACAGGATGGATTTGAACAGCAGGACCGGGCGGGCGAGCAAGTAGGTGACGTCGCTGAACGTTGCCCGCAGCCCGAGCGCAAAAACGATCAGGAACAGGCTGGCCTTCAGAGTGAGCGTGACAAAATCCGCAAATGTCATTGCTGCTCCCCACCGGATTGATCGTGCGCGGTGTTGACCGTACGGATCGATCGGTAGGGAAAAACAGCGGGCCGCGGAAGTACGTTACGGTAAATGCCTGGTAACGGCGGCTTCGCGCCTGTAATGCCTGCCGCGGTCCTGCAGAAAACCGGACGCTCGATCGCGCCCGGCGGATGCTCCGGTGATAGTCTCTTGCGCCCTATTTCGACAGCACGACATGCGCCGCCAGTTCCGTCATCTCGTGGGATCTGACGGAGAAGCCGAGTGCGGGCAGATCGATACCTTCGAACATGGGTTCACCCTTGCCGAGGACAACCGGGGAGATGGCGAAATGCAGCTCGTCGACCAGGCCGGCCTTCAGATATTGCCTGACAGTACTGACGCCGCCGCCGATCTTGATGTCCTTGTCGCCGGCTGCGGCCCTGGCTTTTTCCAGTGCCTCCTCGATGCCGCCGGTGACGAAATGGAAGGTGGTGCCGCCTTCCATGACGATGGGCTCGCGAGCATGGTGGGTGAGGATGAAGGTCGGCGCGTGGTAGGGCGGGTTCGGTCCCCACCAGCCTTTCCACGCGTCGTCCGGCCATTCGCCCCTGATCGGGCCGAACATGTTGCGGCCGAGGATGAAGGCGCCGAAGCCGGTATTGCCGGTCGAGGCATATTTCTCGTCGGTGCCGGTGGAGCCGTCATCCTTGCCGATCATGGCGCGGAAGGTGCGGGTGCCGAAGAACCACTGGTGCAGTTCCATGCCGTGCTTGCCGAGGGGGTTTTCAAGACTCTGGTCCGGACCGGCGCCGAAACCATCCACCGAAAGGGAAAATGCAGCAACGCGTACACGTGCCATGTCAGCCTCCATCTGATTGCATTTTAAAATCAGTTGTCTTGTCGCATGACTGATCCTATAATGCAACTGGTTTTCTCACGGAGTCGAATATGGATATCGAGATACGGTCGGGCTGCCCGATCAACCTGACGATGGAGGTGCTGGGTGACCGATGGAGCCTTGTCATCATCAGGGATATCATGTTCGGCAATCGCCGGCACTTTCGCGAGCTCCTGACGCAATCGGAGGAGGGCATCGCCTCCAATATCCTTGCGGCGCGTCTCAAACGGCTGATGTCCTGCGGGCTGATCACCAAGCTCGACGATCCCTCCCACAGCCAGAAAGCGATCTACAGCCTGACGGAAGCCTCCATCCAGCTCGTGCCCATGTTCGCGATGATCGGCGCCTGGGGGCGGCGGTTCCTGCCTGTGAGCGAGGATCTGAGCATCCGCGCCGAGCTGCTGGAGGAGGGCGGGCAGCCGCTCTGGGACGAGTTCATGGAGGACCTGAGACGGATCCATATCGTGGACCCGATCGGCGGGGCGAATGGATCCGTCAAGTCGCCGGTGTTGGCACGGCTGACGGCGGCGTTTCTCGCGGTGCGGGCGAAGATGGATGCGGCGGCGGGGTAGTGCGCGCTCAAATGCAGTGGCAGGATGGAGAGACTGAAAACGGCCGTGAACCCATGAGAGCTTGATGATTGGGTTCGGTGGAAATCGCCATGCAATTCGACTATTCGTGGCGAATGCTCAAGTTTCTAGAACAACAGCTCGGTCAAGGCTGGGCGGCCGAGCCAAATGCGCCAGAGCCTCAGGTGTCGGTTGCGGACAGCTCGGTTAACGTCCGTTTCCGCTCCTGCAGGCCCATGCGAGACAAAGAGCGGTTGGGTATGGCGAAGGCTTTGAGCCTATTCTCAAAGGCCAGCCCGAAGTTCGATGAGGCATGGGGCACGCTAAGCTTTATTGATTGCACCCGGTGGCGCTGGGACGGCACCAACGATCATGAATGGTACAAGGTGGATGGCCATGGTCGTTACAGTGGCATCGCTCCGCATTGGGGCAAATTCTACGAGTTGATTGGCCACGACCCGATCCGCGATGCCGTGCCTTGGGAGACAATCCGGGCCGACACCGCCAACTCTCGACATTTTCTCTACTATTTCCGCGACGAGACGCTTGAGTTCATGGCCGACGAGTGGTCGTTCGCCCCTGATCTGACGGACTAATTTTTGTGTTTGTATAGGGCTGAGCTTTTTCTGGCGAGATGACAGCCATTCCTCGTCGCTCGATTCACGACGATGCATGAAGATCTCCTTTCCAGCAGATTGGATAACAGGCTGGCGCCAACAGGGACCAACTCATAAGCAAGCGGCTGGGCCGTTGGGTTTTGCCTTCAGGGCTATTTCGTCGGCCATGTAGACAGCGCCTGATCGGCGATGGCGTTCAGCATCTCGCGGCTGAAGCCGGCCTTGGCCTGCACGGCCATGCCGTGGGTCATAGCCAGGATGAAGGCGGCCAGCGTTTCGGGGCTGGCGGTTTCCGGCAGGTCGCCTTCCGCTTTGGCGCGTTCGAAACGTTCCTGAATATCGGCCTGGCCGGCGGCGCGGAAATCGATCAGCGCCTGGCGCACCGGCTCGGTCTCATCCGATCCGGCCATCGCGCCATTGATGCCGAGGCAGCCCGTATGGTCGGGGAAGCGGGTGTTCAGTTCGATGGCCTTGTAGAGGATGTGGGCGGCGACCTCGCGTGAGGTCGGCAGTTTCAGCGCCACCGGGAGGTAATCCAGATAGCGCTCGGAATAGCGGTCCAGCGCCTTGCGGAAGAGGGCTTCCTTGTTGCCGAAGGCGGAATAGAGGGCGGGGCGCTCGATGCCGGCGGCCTCCGTCAGGTCAGCATAGGACGTGCCTTCGTAGCCCTTGCGCCAGAAGAGGCACAGGGCGGAATCGAGCACTTTTTCCACGTCAAATTCGCGATGGCGTCCCATCAGGTCAGTCCGGTCAATTTCATAACGACCGTTATTAAACTACTTGACATGCGTTGTCTACATTTCATACCAATCGTTACTGTAACGGTCGTTACGAAAAAATGCACAGCCTGCCGATGACGGCAGGCGGGCGCCTGGACGGGGTAGAAAGGACACTCATGTCTCAGATTTTAAAGGGAAAGGTCGCTCTCGTGACCGGTGGTTCGCGCGGACTTGGAGCGGCGACGGCGGAAGCGCTGGCCGATCAGGGCGCTGATGTTGCGATCAGCTACGTGGCCTCGGCCGGGAAGGCGGAGGCTGTGGTCGAGAGGCTGCGGGCGAAGGGTGTGCGGGCTCTGGCGATCCAGAGCGACCAGGCCGATACGGCCGCTGCCAAACCGCTGATCGACAAGGTCATTGCCACTTTCGGCAAGCTCGACATCCTCGTCAACAATGCGGCGATCGCCGTACAGGGCAAGACGGTCGATGATCCCGAACTCGACGTGGTCAATCTCGACCGCCAATGGCAGACCAATGTGCTGGGGCCGGTGTCGGTGACGCGGGCGGCGGCTCCGGTGCTGTCTGATGGCGGCCGGATTCTCTTCATCGGTTCGCTGTTCGGTACACGCGTGCTGGTTCCGGGTGTCGCCGATTATGCCGGTACGAAGGCCGCGCTCATCGGCTATGCGAAGGGTGTGGCGCGCGATCTCGGCAGGCGCAACATCACCGTCAACGTCGTCCAGCCCGGCGTGATGCCGACCGACATGTCCGTCGAAGCGCTGGGAGACACCGTGCCCGACGCACTTCTCGACCTGCATCCCATCAGGCGCATTGCGACGCTTGAGGAGGTCTCCGCGCTCATCTGCCATCTGGCGGGGCCGCATGGCGGTTACATGAGCGGCGGCGTCATCGATGTCGCCGGCGGGCTTGGGATCTGACGACTGGGAACGCTCTGCACCTGCGGGACTGAAAGGCCCCGCAGGTGCATTTGCGGCTCAGGCAGCCAGAGCGCCGTAATCCATCGCGTCGAGATCGGCGATCAGGCCGGGTCCGACCGGGTTCCAGCCGAGGATGCGGCGGGTCTTTTCGCTGGAGGCGGGGAAGTCGAGGCCGGCGAAAATCGCCATCCAGCCGAAATGCTCGGCCGCCTTTTCCGGCGCGACCGAGATGACCGGCAGCTTCAGGCCGCGGCCGAGGGCTTCGGCGATCTCGCGGGTGGCGATGCCTTCTTCGGCAACGGCATTGTAGCGGGCGCCTGATACGGCTCTTTCGATGGCAAGCCGGTAGAGGAGGGCAACGTCCAGCAGGTGGCCGGCCGGGAAGCGGTTGCGGCCTTCGCCGACATAGCCGACAGCGCCATTCTGCCGGGCGATTTCGATGAGCGGGGAGACGAGGCCCTGCTTGAACGTGTTGTGAACCTGGGGAAGGCGCATGACCGAGACGTTGACGCCCTGGTCGAGAAGCGCATTGCCGGCCCGTTCGGACGCGATGCGCGGGTTGGGATGCTCGTCATTGAAGACGTCTTCGCTCGCGGGTTCGCCGAGATGGGCATTGCCGATGCCGGTGCCCGAGGTGATCAGCAGCGGGCGGTTGGAGCCCTTCAGCGCCTCGCCCATGGCGGCAATGACGCGGCTGTCCTTCTGGCAATTCTCGACGAAGCGGGAGAAATCATGGTCGAAGGCCGTATGGATGACGGCATCGGCCTTTTCGACGCCGCGACGGACGCTCTCGGGTTCTTCCAGCACGCCCTTGTGAGCTTCGACGCCTGCCTGTTCGAGCGCTTTGGCGCCGGCGTCCGAGCGGGTCATGCCGATGACATGATGGCCTGCCTTCAGGAGTTCGGGGACGATGGCCGAGCCGATGAAGCCGGTGGCGCCGGTGAGGAAGATGCGCATGTCGTGTCTCCTTATTGCGATGAAGCCCACTATTGCGCTATGTTTTATGCTGTTAAAGTAGTGACGTTATCCTATTATAATGGCTAACAGGAATACCATGAGCACCGACGCCAACCCCCTCGGCACCTTCCTTCGCGACCGCCGCTCGCGCCTCGATCCGGCTGTATTCGGTTTTTCCGGGCGACGGCGCACGCCGGGCTTGAGGCGGGAAGAGGTGGCACAGCGCGCCAATATAAGCCCGACCTGGTACACATGGCTGGAGCAGGGGCGGGGCGGAGCGCCATCGGCCGATGTCCTGAACCGGATCGCCAGTGGCCTGATGCTGACCGAGCCGGAGCGCGAGCATCTCTTCATCCTCGGCCTCGGCCGGCCGCCCGAGGTGCGCTACCGCGCGGTGGAGGGGATCAGCCCGCGCCTGCAACGGCTTCTCGATACGCTCGAGGTGAGCCCGGCGCTGGTGCGCACGGCGGCCTGGGATATCGTGGCGTGGAACCGCGCGGCGACCATCGTCATGACCGACTATGGCAAGCTTGCGCCTGATGACAGGAACGTCTTGCGCCTGCTGTTCTCCAATCCCGGCGTCCGCAACGTCCAGCACGACTGGGATGCCATGGCGCGTTTCGTCGTCGGGGCCTTCCGGGCGGATGCGGCGCGGGCGGGGGCGACCTCGGAAATAGCAGATCTGGTGGAGGAGCTTTGCCGCACGAGCGCCGAGTTCAAGCGGATCTGGGAGGAGAACGAGGTGATCGCCCATGGCGAGGGAAGCAAGCGGCTGAGACATCCCGTTCTCGGCGATATCGAGCTTGAATATTCCGGCTTTGCAATCGACGGCAGGCCGGATCTCAACATGGTCGTCTATAATCCCGTCGATCCGGATCTCGCCGAGCGTATTCGCAGCCTCGTCCGCGCGGTCTGATTTATATGGAATAAAACTGAGGATTGGCTATCTGTCGAAGATTGTTGATGATGATTGTTGACGAACACGCCATCGCGAGCCGCATAACCAGTTGAAGATTTTAAAATATGTCTGCAACGAGATATGAAAATCTAAAAGGCCTTCGGAAAAACATCATCAGAATAACCGATTTTTTACTTATGCTTTTCATTGCTATCGAGGGATATGTTATATACAATAATGTTGTTTTCGATAAAAATAGAGATTTATACCAGACTTATTTGAAAGGAAATTATAAAAATTTCGAATTTTTAGATCGAGGTGACGAGCTTTTTATTGCTGCTTCTCGTTATGTTGACTGTAAAAACTCAAAAATAAATAGGGGGGAGAGAGTTGATATTCTCTATGAGAGGATATTCTTCATTGAGGTCGCAGTTTATCTTGAAGTGGATATTGGCGAGCAGACTCAAGATGGGTGTGTAGAGCAAGTGCTCGTCAGAAACGTTCCTTAACCAATTAAATCCTGACGCGCGAAAAAACGACGGAGCGAATATAGCGGGCTTAAACCCTCTTGGGGAGCGTATGACAAGGCATACCATGCTTATTGAGGTCAGGCGCGTCTACGCAGCGTGAATACCGTCAGTTCCGAGGGCCGGCCGAGCCTGAGCGCAAAGCCCGGCCAGAGCGCGGTGCCGTTGTTGACATAGAGCTGCATGCCGCCGACGTGGTAGTGGCCGGAGACGAAACCGCCATTGGCGCGGGCGACCAGACGATCGAGGCCGAACACCATGCCGCCATGGGTATGGCCGGACAGCTGCAGCGCAATGCCTCTCTTGGCGGTCTCGGCTGCCATTCTCGGCTGATGGTCGAGGAGGATGATCGGGGCTTCGGCGGGAGCATCTTTCAATGCCGCGGCAAGGTCCGGGTTCGGCATGGTTCTGCCGAAAGCCGCAAGATCCGTCACGCCGGCAATGACGATGCGGCTCGCCTCGCGCTCGATGACGGCGTGCTCATTCATCAGCATGCGCATGCCGAGACTGGCGTCGTGCTGCATCCACTCGTCGTAGCCGAAATAATATTCGTGGTTGCCGGGGATGGCGAAGATGCCATCGGGCGCCTGAAGCTTCGCCAGGGGGGCGACATCCGCCCGCCGCTTTTCGAGGCGGCCGTCGATGAAATCGCCGGTCACGACGATCAGGTCGGTTTTCAGCTCATTGGCCTTCCTGACGAGGGTTTCGGCCCAGGAGGCCGGGAAGAGGCGGCTGAGATGCAGGTCGGTCAATTGCAGCAGGCGGTAGCCCTCGAAGGCTTCGGGGAGGTCCCGGATCGAGATCTCTACGTTTTTCACCGGCGGAATGCGCACGGCTCCGGCAACGCCGAAAGCGGCAAGACCGAAGGCTGCAAGTCCGATGATATAGCGGACTTCAGAGGGCACGGCCGGAAATCGGCCCTCTATGAGGGCAAGGACAAGCGAGACGACATCGAGCGCGATCTGGAAGACGGCGAGCAGGAGCGTGGCGCCGAAGAGGAAATTCAGCACGATAATCAGCGGGCGCGGATATTCGGGCGCGAAGACGGAACCCGAGGATATACGGTTCAGCAGCACCTGCTGCGAGGCGATGAGGAGCAGGCCGGCAAGCAGGGCCTTGGCGGGCCAGATCCATGGCAGGAGGAGAATGAATCTCAGGACGACGACGAGCCAGGGGAGCCCGAGAACGAAATGGAACATCAAATAGGCCTGTGATTATCGATGCTTATCGGAGGCAATGAAGAGATTGAATCTGGTGTCTCCGGCGTTCTGCACAAGGGGTTCATCAGTTGATATGTTCGCCAGCCTGGCCCTGGCCCAGGCGCGAGCGCTCAGCCTGGCGTCTGCGCTTCGGCGAACAACCATCCGATCACGGTTTCCCGCGCGGCAGATTTCCGGTGGCGGGGCCAGACGAGGTAGATATCCGAAGGGCCGCGCAGCCTGGCTTCGAAGACACGCACCAGCCGGCCCCGGGCGAGGTCTTCGGTGACGAAACCGCCATTGGCAAGAACGATGCCCTGTCCGGCAATCGCCGCCTCGATGGCGTGCGCGGTCTGCGAAAAGCTGATGCCCTTGAAGGTGGGGCTGCTGCTGTTGGCGAGGTGACGCTCGACGAATTCAGGCCAGAGATTGTGGGCATCGTGCAGCAGCGGATAGGCCGAAAGCTCCTCGGCCGTGCGCGGCGGGTTGCGGCCGGCAAGCAGCAGCGGGCTGCAGACGGCGATGACCTCCTGTTCGAACAGGAGCTCGGCATTCAGCCCCGGTCCGAAGGGCGGACGGCCATAGCGGACTGCGAGATCGACGCCATCGGCGGCAAAATTCGAGATGCGCTCGGTCGCCAGGATATGCAGGTCGAGATCGGGATGCAGGGCGGTGAAGTCAGGCAGGCGCGGGATCAGCCATTTCGACGCGAAGGTCGGCGTCGTACTGATCGTGAGCTTGATCGCCTGCGGCTTCAGTTCATCCGTTGCCCGCGCGATGATCTCGAAGGCGCGCCTGATATCGGCTATGTAGCGTCTGCCCTCGGCCGTCAGCGCCAGCGTGCGGGGGAGCCGTTCGAACAGGGTCATGCCGAGCTGCGCCTCGAGCCCTCGGACCTGCTGGGCGACGGCGCCCTGCGTGACACCGAGCTCTTCGGCGGCGAGCCTGAAGTTGAGGTGGCGTGCGGCGACCTCGAAGGCTCTCAGGCCATTGAGGGAGGGAAGCTTTCCCGGGATATCGCTCATCGAGTAGTTTTTCTACTGGCAAGGAAGAGGAGAACTGTTTCGCGCTCGCGCAGTGAACATGATACCGTGCACACAGATACCAATCAATCGACGATATCGTCTCAGGAGGGCACCGGCATGTCAGTAGAAAAAGTGGCTGTAATCACTGCAGGCGGCAGCGGCATGGGAGCCGAAAGCGCAAGGCGCCTTGCGGCCGATGGCTACAAGGTCGCGATCCTGTCTTCATCCGGCAAGGGCGAGGCGCTTGCCCGGGAACTCGGCGGTGTCGGCGTGACCGGCTCCAACCAGTCGAACGACGATCTGAAGCGGCTGGTCGATGCCGCGATGGGCGCCTGGGGCCGCATCGATGTTCTCGTCAACAGCGCTGGCCATGGGCCACGCGCCGCGCTCAACGAGATCACCGACGAGCAGTGGCATACGGGCATGGACGTCTATCTGATGAACGTCATCCGCCCGGTGCGGCTGGTCACCCCGATCATGCAGGCGCAGAAGAAGGGCGCGATCGTCAATATCTCGACTGCCTGGGTCTTCGAGCCGTCGACGATGTTTCCGACTTCGGCGGTCTTTCGCGCCGGCCTTGCCGCCTATACCAAGCTCTTTGCCGACACCTATGCGCCCGAGAATATCCGCATGAACAACGTGCTGCCCGGCTGGATCGACAGCCTTCCGGCCACCGAGCGCGACGCGAGACCGTGCCGATGCAGCGCTATGGCACGAGTGCGGAAGTGGCGGCGACCATCGCGTTTCTGGTGTCCGACGGGGCGGGGTATATTACCGGCCAGAGCCTGAAGGTGGATGGCGGGTTGATGCGGTCGGTCTGAGGGGACCGGATGGCGGACGGCTGGTTGTCGAGGGCAGGGTAGCTTGAACTATTCCGCTCTCAGCCTATTGTCAGGCGGTGGACATTGCGCCCATGCCCGCGACGATCGAGAAGGCCAGATGCCATGAACAAGTTCACCGTAACCATCACGCGAGAGATCGAAGCCGATACCGCCGAGGAGGCTGCGCTTCTCCTGTATCAGGAGCTTGCGCGGGACGCGGCGCCGCTTCGCTATCTGGTTGCCGATGAGACGAAGCGGACGCGGACGGTGACGCTCGATCGGGCAAAGGCGGATGAATTCGCAGCCGTCGATCACACTGCCGATCCGGGCAACTGGTAGGCGGAACGGCAGGTGCCGGGGCGGGGAAGACCGCTCGCCCGGGCCATCATTTTTTCTCCCCGAGATACTGAAACAGCGTCTCCTTCCACGCCTCGTCGTGGATCGCTTCGAGAATGGCGACATCGATGGGCTTGCGGTAGCGGCTGCCGGCGGGCATTGCCATGCCGTAGTTCTGCGGCTCGAAGACTGTATCCAGCACCTGTACGCTGGTCGGAAACTGCTGTTCGGCCGTCCAGGCAAGCAGCGGCTTGTCATAGACGAAGGCATCGATCGAGCCTGATGTCAGCGCCCGGAAGCCTTCCTGCACATTGGCGAAATCCCGGTGCCTGATGCGTTCCCCGTCGAGAAATCCTGTGGTCGCCGATCCCGACACGGCACCGACGCGTGCCCGCGGCAGGTCTTCTGCGCCGTTCACCAGTCCCCTGATTTGGCGCGTCGTGAGTGCGGAGGTAACGCTTGCGGTGAAGACGGCGATGGTGATGATCGACATGACCATCCAGAGGATCGCGAGCGTTCGTCCTCCGAGCGTCTTCGGGCCGCGATGACCGGTACTTGCCTGCGTCATGGCTTCAGCCGACCACCAGATGCTGGCGCCGAGCCCCCTGGCGGCGCCGCCGCCGAAATCCTCGTTGTGGCGGTGCTCGAAAAGCCAGATCAAGGCGCCGACAGCCAGCGAGATGCCGATGAGGGCGCCGACCGCCTGCAGGAAACCGAGGGAAGTCATCGTCTGGGTGATTTCGTACCAGACGGAGGCGCTGTGGACGGAGACGGCGATGCCGAGGCCGGTATTGTAGAATGGCTGGGAGAAATCGACATTGCGCTCCCGGTCGGCCGTGATGGTGATGGCCGCGACCGAGAGATCGTAGTCGCCGCGCTTCGTTGCCTCGATCAGGCTCTGTACCGAGGGTTCCTCGACCAGCCGATATTTGAGCCCGAGTTTTTCCGCGACCTGACGCCAGAGTTCGATAGACAGGCCGGTCCAGCTGCCATCCGGCCCCTTCATGGCAAAGGGCGGAGCCTCCTTGGTGCCGACCACCAGTTCGCGGTCCGGAAATTCAGGCGGAGCGGCAAACGCGTGCCGTGGGAAGGATCCGGCCAGACAAAGGAAAAACGCCAGAATGGCGAACGGCAGAGCGCGGTGCCTGCTTTTGCCGGATGAGGGCGCGGTGGTCTTTGCCATAACACCTTTCCCTTCCTGCATCAGGCGAACTGCCGCTTCGTTCGTGGATCATCCTGAACGGCTGACGGCGTCCGACAAGTACGCAACGGTAAATGCATCGATCATTTACGGTGGCGGGCATTTGGCACAGGTTGGTTTCAGATCTCGGCAAATCGCGACGCCTCCATAAATGGGCGTGCGGCAAATGCAGGCATCAGGGCCGCCGGCAGGCCAGGATGAATCGGCGGTAGACGAGGGTTCGGAGCCTATTTCGGAGATTGGCATTCCTGCGCTGCGCCCTCGCGATCGGGGCGTGGGAGTGAAGCGCGATGTCCGTAAAGCCTGCCGATCTCAAGAGCGGCAGCAGCATGTCGGGGCGGAGACCCTGGCCGAAGGGCAGGGCTGACATGATGCGGGCGTGGCGGGTGCTGAGAGCGCCGTCATAGTTCTTGTCGGCGCCGATGAGGCGGTCGATCCATGAGATCAGCAGGCTGGCGATGCGGCCGGTCGGTTTCGGGCTTGCCCAGTCGCCATCGAAGAAAAGCAACAGGCCGCCGGGCTTGAGGATGCGGAACCATTCGCGAAAGGTTTCTTGCGGCCGGGTCAGCGTCCAGACGAGATGGCGGCAGATGATGGCGTCATAGCTCGCGTCCGGCTCCAGGGTGTTTTCGGCGTCTGCCAGGATGAAGCGCAGGCGCTCCTTGCCGGCGTGTTTGGCACGGGCAACCTTCAGCATCGCTTCGGAGAAATCGAGAGCGGTGACGTCATGACCGAGATCGTGGATCAGGCGGGTCACTTCGCCGGTGCCGCAGGCAAGTTCCAGCACACGTTTCGGCTCGGGGCCGAGGGCATCGCGGATCGGTTTCTGCCAGGCGTCCGCCTCCGGGCCGGGGGCGATCCTGTGGCCGAAGGCGAGGTCGAAGGTTTCCGAGCGCTTCGACCAGTAGTCGCGGATTTCTTCCTTAAGATCGAAATTCACTCCATCCATGTCTTATCCCATCCGATACTGGATATGTGCGCGGCCATGCACGGGTGATTTTTCGATATGGGCACGCACGCCGAAGACGCGGGCGATCAGCGCCTCGGTCAGCACTTCCTCGGGCGTGCCTGCGGCCACGACCTCACCCTTCTGCAGCACGGCCAGATGGTCACAGAACATCGCTGCCAGGTTGAGATCGTGCAGCGCGATGATGGAGGTGAGGCCGAGTTTGGCGACCAGCGCCAGGATATCGAGCTGGTGCTGGATATCGAGATGGTTGGTCGGCTCGTCGAGCAGGAGTTCGCTCGGGGTCTGGGCCAGCGCCCGGGCAATATGCACCCGCTGGCGTTCGCCGCCAGACAGTGTCTGCCAGAGCTGGCCGGCGCGTTCGCCCATGTCGACGCGGGCGAGTGCTTCTTCGACCGCGGCATCGTCATCAGGTGCCCAGGAGGAGAGGAGGCCGCGATGCGGCGTGCGGCCGAGGCGGACGATATCGCGCACGGTGAGCTGCGTATCCGTCGTCGTCTGCTGCTCGACGAAGGCTATGCGGCGGGCAAGGGCGGCGCGGGAAAGGCCGGAGACATCGTCGTCGCCGAGGCGGATGACGCCGGATCTGACTTGCCGCAGCCGGCAGATCAGGCGCAGCAGGCTGGATTTGCCGGAGCCGTTCGGCCCGAGCAGGCCGAGCACCTTGCCCTTTTCGACCGATATGCTGACGCCATTGACGATGACGGTATTGCCGGCGGCATAGCTGACCTTGTCGACTGATATGCTCATGCGCTTCTCCGCACGCGATAAAGGATGATGGCGAAGGCCGGGGCGCCGAAGAGCGCTGTGACGACGCCGATCGGAAGGATCTGCTGCGGAATGATGATGCGCGAGACGATGTCGGCGCCGACCATGAAGATCGCCCCGCCAAGCGCCGTCGCCGGCAGTAGGCGGCCATGTGCGGGGCCGACGAGGAAGCGGGCGGCATGGGGAATGACGAGGCCGACGAAGCCGATTGAGCCCACCATGCTGACGACGGCTGCGGTCATCGCCGCTGTCACGCCGAGCAGGGTGAACTGTACGCGGCGCACTGCAATGCCGAGGGAGGCTGCGGCATCCGTGCCGAAGGCGAAGGCATCGAGCGCACGCACATGGGCAAGGCAGACGACAAAGCCTGCCAGTGCGATCGGCACGGAAAGATAGACATCCGGCCAGCGCACGCCGGAAAGCGATCCCAGCAGCCAGAAGAGCACGCCGCGGGCCTGTTCGGCATTGGCCGAGGTCGTGACGATATAGGAGGTCAGCGCATTGAAGAGCTGCGAGCCCGCCACGCCGCAGAGAATGATGCGCTCGCTGGTGCCGCCAGCACCGGCCGCCAGGATGCCGACCAGCAGAAAGGCGACGACGGCGCCGATGAAGGCACCGCCGGAGAGACTGAGCACGCCATAGCCGAGACCTGATATCATGACGCAGACCGCGCCGGTGGAGGCGCCGGCTGAAATTCCGAGCACATAGGGTTCGGCAAGCGGATTGCGCAGCAGCGCCTGCAGCACCGTGCCGCACAGTGCCAGCGATGCGCCGGCACTGGCCGCCGCCAGCGCGCGGCTGAGGCGGTAATCCCAGACGATGCCCTGATGGATGCGGCTGAGCTCGAATGCCGTGCCGAAGAGGCGGTTGGAAACCGCTTCTGCCGTGGTGGCGAGCGGGATTGATATCTCGCCGATCGATACGGCGAGACTGATCATGATACCGAGCAGGAGGAGGGCGGCGATGGTGAGCGTGGCAAGCGCCCACCATTTCCTCTGTGGCAAGGCAGCCTGGCTCACTGGGCCAGACCGAAGGACTGGATGCCCTTTGCCAGCGTCTCGATGCCGTCGATGGTTCTGATCGTCGGGTTCATCGACTGCGCGTCCATCATGATGAAGCGCTTGTTCCTGACGGCATCGAGCTCTTTCGTAACCGGATCGTTTTCCAGGAAATCCACCTTCACCTTGGGATCATCGGCGGCATAGCGGCGGCGGTCCATGGTGGCGATGACGATGACGGCGGGATTGGCCTGCGAAATCGTTTCCCAGCCGACGAGGGGCCATTCCTCTTCCGTCGTGACGACGTTCTTCGCCCCGAGCGTCTTCAGGATATAGGCTGGCGCGCTGTTCTTGCCGGCGATGAAGGCATCGCCTTTCACTTCCTTGCTGGAGAACCAGAAGACGATGGGCAGGTTCTTTGCCGCAGCACCGGCAACAGAGGCAGCGGCCGCGGCCTCCCGCTTCTTGAGGTCGGCGATGACAGCATCGCCGCGGTCTTTCACGTCGAAGATCTGGGAGAGTTCGGCGATTTCCTGATAGATCAGGTCCATCGTGAACAGTTCCTTGCGCACGCCATCGCCGCCGTCGGTATTGATCTTGGCGACGCAATCGGCAGGCGCGACATAGGTGTTGATGCCGAGATCCCCAAACTGCTCGCGCTTGCCGACGGAGCCTTGCGTGCCGACATGCCATTCGAATTCGGCAGCCACCAGATCGGGCTCCGCGCCGACGACGGATTCGAAGCTCGGGTCATTGTCGGCCAGCCGTTTGATCCTGCTGTTAACATCGGCATATTGCGGCAGGACCGGGCCGACCCAGACGGCCGTGCCGGCGATCTTGTCGGCAAGGCCGAGCGAGAACAACACTTCGGTCATGCCCTGGCCGATCGAGACGATCTTGGCCGGTGCCTTTTCGAAGGTGACCTGCTGGCCGCAATTGGTGAGGGTGAGGGGATATTGGGTGGCGGCAAGTGCGGGCGCAGCAAAGCCGGCCAGCCCGAGCGCGAGGGAAAAGCTCTTCAGAAGCTGTCGCATGGAAAACTCTCGATCAAAGGAAAAGGGCTAGCGGATGCCGGCGCGCGAACGATGGCCAGCGAGCGGGAGGCTAGCGGCGGATCGTCCAATCGAGACGGATGGATGGCGGCAGGTGGGGAGGGATCTTGTCAATCATGTCTGCTCCTTGTCCGGGCATCCCCGCCCGGCTTGATTGGATCGTGATCGACGGCAGGTCTCCTGGCTCGCGAATATGTGCCGGTCATCTGCCTTCCCGCGAAATCGCAGTGGCACGGCCCTGAGGCCGAGGGCATGATCGCTGAAGCGATCAACCCCGAGATCGACAATCCGCTTACAGTTGCGGGGGCAGCCACGGTCTCGGTCCCTCTTGGGTCGTCCTCACCGTGTTCCCTATTATTCCCCTCGGAGTTCTCTTCGGGGAACCGTCGCCCCGATCTATGACGCCGCCATGGGCGACGTCAAGCTCGGGAATGCGAAGTGTGTCGGGTCCGAGGCCGCCTTAGTGACTGGCGCCCGAGCCGCCGGCGGCGACAAGCGCGAAGGGCTGGCCCTCGATGGGGATCGTACGCATTTCCTTCAGCGTCTGCGTGCTGATGAGGCGAATCAAGCTGTGGCGAGGATCGCTGATGGCGATATCATCGCCGGCCACGGCCAGCCGCGGACGCGGATCGCGCCAATGGCCGTCCTTGCTGTAGGGCTCGGTCACGGTTTCCGATCTGACGATCTCGCCCTTGACTGTATCGAGCAGATGCAGCCTGCCATCTTCGGTGAGGATATAGGCATTCTGAAACTTTGCCGGATCGAGCACAAAATCGACGCGCCGCGTTGGAAGGTCGATGATGCGGTAGGGTGCGTCCGTATTATCAGGATCGATCAGCGCCAGCTTGTCCTCTCCGTAATTGCCGAGGAAGAACTGCATCGAGCGGCCGCCGAGCAGCGTCGCGACCTTGCCCCGCGGCAGCGATGCGCCATAGGCGAGCATTTCCACGCTCGGGCCTTCCGCGCCGCCGGGGCGGGCGATGAGCACGCCTTCCTCGCAACCGAAGGCGACGAGGCGGGCGGAGGTTGCCTCGCCATGCAGGCCGGTGCAGGGCGCGACATCGCCGATCTGCCGGCCATCCCGGTCGAGCACCCGCAGGCCCAGGCGTGGCGGCAGTTCGCCCTCCTTGACCGGCGCCTGCATGTTCGGCACGGAGACCAGCAGGTGATTGCCCATCGGCACAGCGACGCCGTGATGGGCGGCGATGGTGTTGACAGCTTTCGGCTCCGGCTTTTCCTGCAGCAGGCTGCTCTCCTTCAAGAGATCGAAGCGGTCGGTGCGATCATAGAAGATCGCCACGTCATCGCCATTCGTCACCACATGGCCGGGCTTCTCGCCCAATATCGTCGTGCCGATCAGCTTGGGTGGCGCCACCTCGAGATCGCGATGCTCCCCATGATCGGAAAGGGCAATGCCGGTATCGATGGCATGAACGACATTCTCTTCGCCCTGGACGGCAAAGAGCGTGCGCCCGGTCTCGCTCAACGACAGGGCGGCATAACCCTTGAGATCGAAGCGGCCGATCTCTTTCCCGCTCGCAAGATCGATGGCGTGGACGACCGGCAGGCTGTGATCAGCCACGAAAAGCCGCCAGCTCTCCTGCTGTTCTTCCTCGGCGCGGGAAGCCGAGGGCAAGGCGGCGGATGTGAGCGCAGTGGCGACTGCGAAGATAGCGAAAGGGTGCCGGGACATGAAATCTCCTTTAATGTAATAACATTACATAACCGTTGTTATAAAGTTACATTTGTCTTGTCCAGTCGCGGCTGTCGGATTTTTGAGAAATTGGGGACGCCGGCCGTTCGATGTCTGGCTGGCTTTTCATCATGACCGGATAGCGGTGTATGACGCAGGCCATCGATAAGCGATTGCTGAGCGCAACTCACAAGCCTTTCCCGCATTCCTCGTCTAATCCGGATAATCCATCGACGCTATATCCCATCCGGCACAGCTTCCGGTGTCCGTCAGCTTTCAACAGCCTTGCAAGGGATAAACCATTGAGAATATCAGCATTTGCCGCAACCGATGCGAATACGCCGTTGCAACCTTTCTCTTTCGACCGCCGGGACCTGCGTCCCGAGGACGTGGCGATCGATATTCTCTATTGCGGCGTCTGCCATACGGACCTGCACATGGCCCGCAACGACTGGGGCTTTTCGGCCTATCCGGTCGTGCCGGGCCATGAGATTGTCGGGCGGGTGTCTGCCGTCGGGAGCGCCGTTTCACGCTTCAAGACGGGCGACAATGTTGCCGTCGGCACGATCGTCGACAGCTGCATGGAGTGCCCCAACTGCCGGCGCAACGAAGAGCAGATGTGCTACAAGGGTGTGACCGTCACCTATAACGGCCAGGACCGGGTGACGGGCGAGACCACCTATGGCGGCTATTCAGATCATATCGTCGTGCGCGAGGAATTCGTCCTCAGCGTGCCCGACGGGCTGGACCTTTCGCGGGTCGGCCCACTGCTCTGCGCCGGGATTACCACCTATTCGCCGCTTCGCACGTGGAATGTCGGCCCTGGCAGCCGGGTGGGCGTGATCGGGCTCGGCGGGCTCGGGCATCTCGCCGTCAAGTTCGCTTCGGCGCTGGGGGCTGAGGTGACTGTTCTGACGCGCTCGGCTGGCAAGGCCGCGACGGCACGCGAACTCGGTGCCGACAAGGTGCTGCTGTCGACCGATGCCAAGGCGATGGAAGCTGCCGCCTTCGCCTTCGACGTGATCATCGATACCGTGCCTTACGAGCATGATCTCGGCCCCTATCTCGACACGCTCGATTCCGACGGCACGCTGGTCATTGCCGGCTCGCTGGTCGATACGCCGAAATTCAGCAATCTGCCGCTGATCAGCGGGCGTCGGCGCATTGCCGGCACGCCGAGCGGCGGGATCAGGCAGACGCAGGAAATGCTGGATTTCTGCGGCCGCAAGAACATCCTTCCGGAATGCGAGATGATCGCCATGGGCGATATCGCCAAAGCCTTCGAGCGGATGGAGCGCGGCGATGTGCGCTACCGTTTCGTTATCGACATGGCAACGATGCCGGCGGCGCAGGCGGCCTGACGTCGCTTACCGTTTCGGGATGGCGCGCAGCGCTTCCACGAAGACCGAAAGGGCCGGCGGCATCTGTCGCCGGCTCGGATAATAGATGGAATAGCCGGTGAATGGCGGGCAATAGTCTTCCAGCACGCGGATCAGCCGGCCGCTTCTGATATGCTCGGCGGTAAAATCCTCGAAGACATAGACGAGGCCTGAGCCTGACAGCGCCGCTTCGACCATCATGTCCGAATCGTTGACCATGAAGCTGCCCGAGACCTTCACTTCGATATCGCGGCCGTCCTCGGTGAATTCCCAGGCATAGGCGCCCCCTACAGAGGTCATGTAATAGGTCACGCAATCGTGGTCGGCGAGGTCGCGCGGGGTTTTCGGTATCGGATAGCGGGCGAAATATTCCGGCGAGCCAACGATCGCCGCGCGGATATCGGGCCCGATGCGCAGGCCCACCATATCCTTGTCGATGCGTTCGCCGAAGCGAATGCCGGCATCGAAGCGCGAGGCGACGATATCCTCGAACCGATCGCCGATGATGAGCTCTACGCGGATATCCGGATAGGTGCGGTGAAATGCCGGCAGGATCGGCATGACGAGCGATGTCGCGGCATGTTTGCCCGCGGTGATGCGCACGGTGCCGGAGGGCTTTTCCCTGAGATTGCCGAGTTCCTGCAGGCCGCGATTAATCTCGGCAAAAGCTGGCTGGAGGGTAAGGAGCAGGCGCTCGCCAGCCTCTGTCGTGGCCACGCTACGGGTGGTGCGGGCGAGCAGGCGCATGCCGAGCCGCTCCTCCAGCTGGCGCATCATGTGGCTGAGACCCGAGGAGGAGATGCCGAGCCGGGCGGCGGCCCTGGTGAAGCTGCGCTCCTCGGCAACGATGAGGAAGGCGGCGAGATCATCGAAATCGTGACGCTTCATTGCTGATCTGCCTTCAGGAGTGAAAGGGAATGCGGCGGCTGCCTCACATATTTAGGGCAGGGGCGAGGGTGCCTGCAAGATCGGTGCCCGGTGCGACCCTTGGTCCTGCAAATCCGCAATGACACTAATTTGACTCCGTGCTAATGTAGAATTTGCTGATGGTCGGAGGAGTAACCATGAGTATTTTCGATGGCTTAGGCGGCGTTCTCTCTGACGTGCTTGCCGGCAGGCAAGTCGATTACGTCGCAGTTGCAACCAGAATATTCGACAATGCCGGCGGCCTGCAGGGCATTGTCTCCCAACTCAATTCGGCGGGTCTCGGCCAGCAGGTTTCATCCTGGATCGGCACCGGCCACAATCTCCCGGTATCGGCAGAACAGATCGAGGCAGCCTTGTCCTCCGATCAGCTGCGCGACCTTGCCGCCAAGTTCGGCGTCAACACCGACGAGGTCTCCAAGCTGCTTGCCGAGCATCTGCCGCAAGCGGTCGATGCCGCAACGCCCAATGGAACCGTTTCGTAAGCCTGGAAGATGCGGGGCCACGGTGATGCGCGGCCCCGATGACGTGCGTGCCTTGACTGCCCCCAACCGAGGATATCCCATGATTGCGAGATTGCTTGTGCCCGCTTCCGCCGGAGCGTTGATTGCCGCCGCCTTCTTCGTCTCTCCGGCCTCTGCGCTGACCATGAAGGAATGCAGCGCCAAATATCAGACGGCCAAGGCCGATGGCTCGGCCAAGGACATGAAGTGGAACGATTTCCGGGCGAAATTCTGCGGCGCGGATGCGGCCGCCGAAGATGCCGCCGATGACAAGGCAGTCGCCGCAACGACGGACAAGGAGCCCGAAAAGGCGACGATGAAGGCGCCCAAGGGCGTGACCATGCCGAAAGCGATCGACAAGAAATATGCCAGCGAAACGCCCGGCAAGGGCCGGCTGCATACCTGCGTCGACAGCTACCATGCCAACAAGGATGCCGGCACGCTGAACGATCTGAAGTGGATCCAGAAGGGCGGCGGCTACTGGAGCCTCTGCAATACGGCGCTCAAGGCCGGCGGCTGAGGCTTAACCGAACGGAGTCGATGTCATCGATAGATGGCATCGACTATTCCGGCATGGCCTCCGTCGGTTCTTCGCGATCCTGCAGAATACGGTCGATGAGGCCCCATTCCAGGGCTTCCTCGGCCGTCATGAAGCGGTCGCGGTCCATCGCCTGTTCGAACTCATCATAGGATCGCCCGCAATGCTCGGCGTAGAGGCCGGTCATGCGCAGCTTGATCTTCCGGATTTCTTCGGCATGGATGAAGATGTCGGACGCCTGTCCCTGGAAGCCGCCGAGGGGCTGGTGGATGAGGATGCTGGCATTGGGGAGTGCCGCCCTCTCGCCCGGCTGGCCGGCCATCAGCAGGAAGGAGCCCATCGAGCGCGCCGTTCCCATGCAGAGCGTGTGCACCGGTGCGCGGATGAAGCGCATCGTGTCATACATGGCAAAGCCGCTGGTGACGACGCCGCCCGGCGAGTTGATATAGAGATTGATCGGCTTCTTCGGGTTTTCCGCTTCGAGGAACAGAAGCTGGGCGCAGACGAGGGCGGAGACCGTGTCGTTGATCTCGCCGTTCAGAAAGATGATCCGCTCGCGCAGGAGGCGGGAGTAAATGTCGAAGGATCGCTCCCCTCGGGAGGATTGTTCGACGACCATGGGGACGAGTTGCATCGCTTCGCGCATCGGCGAACTCCAATTTTCCGGTGATTGATGGGAGAGGCCTGCCGCGTCAGGCGGCGAGCATCATGGTCCGGCTGTTGCCGTTGGCGACCGATTTCCTCAGCTGCTCGACAGTGGCGCCGGTCAGCTCGTGGACGATCCGCAGACTGGTTCCGCCGGCTGCATTCGGCGCGATCGTGAAGGTGACCGTGCTTTCGAGGTAGGGCGGGGCATCGTCGCGCAATCGGTAGCGGATTTCCTTGCCCGGCGTCTCCGAGACGGAATGCGGCTCGGCAAGCGCTTCCTTCGGCAGCCATTTCTCGCGGAATTCCGCAAAGCTGATCGCCCGCCAGACCTTTTCCGGCGGCGCATCCAGCTCGTATTTCTGTTCGAACCCGGTTTGCGGCGCCCCGGCCTGTATCTCGGCCTTCATCTCGTTCATTGGTCCATATCCTTCAGCAAGAGCTTCAGAGCATCGATACGGGCTGGCCAGTAGGCGCGGTATTTCGCCAGCCATCGGGCGATGAGGGCAAGCCCCTCGGGATCGACCTCGTAATTCACGAAACGGCCCTCCTTCTGTTCGCGCACCAGCCGTGCCGACCGCAGCACCGCGAGATGCTGGGACATGGCCGGCTGGCTGATATCCATGCCCTGGCGAAGGGTGCTGGCATTCATGCTGCCGTTCGCCAGCTTTTCGAAGATCGTGCGGCGGGTCGGGTCGGCGAGAGCGCGAAAGATATCATGTTCCATCATGACAACACATAAGCATAGACTTATGCGATTCGCAAGAGGCCGAATGGACAGGCTCACTCAGCGCAGTGCAGCTTCTGTCCGGCGACATCCAGAATTTCCTCCGCCATCTCTTCGCTGGTCGCGATGCGCGCCAAGGTCAGCGTGCCGACGAGCGTGGCGAAGGCGGCAATTCCCTTGCGGCGGCTGGCTCTGGTGCCGGAAGGGCCGGAGCGGGCGAGTTCGCTGCCGAGGGAGGAGATGGGGCAGGAGGGTACGGCCTTGCCGCCGGCCCGGGCGCCTTCGATATGGGCATTGACGGCCTCGTCGAAGCCGGCCTCGCCGCTGACGATCGAGGCCTTTGTCACCCAGAACCGCGCGGTTTTCGAGCCGACGGCCTAGGGCCTGCGGTCAGGGCCAAGCATCGCTTGCGGCGAAGCCGCCGGGAAGTTCGCCGCGGTCGCGCCCAACGAGCCCGGTCGCTCGAGCGGCGGATGGCCGCTGGAGCCGAACTCAAGCGACCACGGCCAGGCCGGGCGAAGCGCGCAGTCGGGCTATGTCGCGCGCCGGCGGCTCGCCAAAGTGGCGGCGATATTCGCGACTGAATTGCGAAGGGCTCTCGTAACCGACGAGGAAGGCCGCAGTCGCGATGTCCATGTCCTGGACCAGCATCAGGCTGCGCGCGTCCTGCAGACGGAGCTGCTTCTGGAATTGCAGCGGCGTCATTGCCGTTACAGCGCGAAAGTGCTCGTGCAGGCTTGAGGGACTCATGCCGACTTCCGCGGCAAGCCGCTCGATGCTGAAGCGTTCCCGGAAATTCTGCCCGATCCAGGCGATGGCGCGGCCGACCTGGGCCACCCGACCCTGGCTGGAGGTGATGTAGCGCATCCTGGCGCCATCAGGGCCGGCAAGCAGGCGATAAAGAATTTCCTGCTCGGCAAGCGGCCCGAGCACGGGCAGCGCCGCCGGATCGTCGAGCAGGCGCAACAGGCGCAGCGCCGCGTCGAGCAGGCCGGCGCCGGCATCGGACACGGTCTTGCCGATGGGCTGGAAGGGCGTCCCCGGCGGCGGCGGCACGCGCAACGCCAACTCCCCCAGCATGACCGGATCGAAATCGATGAACAGGCAGAGATAGGGCTTGTCAGGCGTCGCCTCGACAACCTGGCCCGTCACCGGCAAGTCGTAGGTCACGATCCCATAGCGGCCCGGTGCATATCTGAATACGTGGCTGCCCAGCGTGACCTCCTTTTGCCCCTGGGCGACGAGGCACAGTTGTGGCCGATAGACATTCGGCATCGGCATCGTCACCGTGGAGGATCGAGCAAGCGTCACACGTTCGATCGGGGTGGCGTGGAAGCCATCCTTCGAGACGTGCCGGGCAATCAACGCGGAGATTTCGGTCAGTATTTCCATGAGGCGACCATTGCATATGCACGGAAGGGCGGCAATGCGAGCCGCAGCTTCTGGAGGATCGGGCAGTAATCCCGGCGTATCGGGCTAACGGTGCGGCTTCGCTGCGCATCATGATGTCCGCACTGCCCGGGTCACAGCAAACCTGGCGGCAGAACAAGCAGGAGCGAACATGACATCAGATAATCTGAAGACCCCCCCGGTCGCACTGGGGACCTGGGCCTGGGGCGACAGCGGCGAGGCTGGCCACGGCTATTTCGGCAGCCCTTTGAGCCGGGCCGGCCTGGAAGACATTGCCGACAAGGCGCATGCGGCCGGCTTCACCCTTTGGGATACCGCCATGGTATACGGCATGGGCCGTTCGGAGACCGTGCTCGGGGAGGTCCTGAAACGCTACGCCCGCAGCGACTACCAGCTCTCGACGAAGTTCACCCCGCAGGCCGCGGGGACCGGCGACGATCCCGTGGCAGACATGCTGGAGCAGAGCCTGGCGCGCCTCGGCACCGACTACATCGACCTTTACTGGATTCACAATCCGGCAGATGTGGCGCGGTGGACTCCCTGCCTGATCCCGTTGCTCAAGAGCGGGAAGGTCAAACATGTCGGCGTCTCGAACCACAACCTCGGCGAAATCGAGTTCGCCAACCGGATCCTCGGAGAGGCCGGGTTCCGGGTCGAAGCCATCCAGAACCACTACAGCCTTCTTTACCGCGGCTCCGAGAATGCCGGCATCCTGGACTACTGCCGCCATCAGGGTATCCCGTTCTTCGCCTATATGGTGCTCGAACAGGGAGCCCTCAGCGGCAGATACAGTCCGGAGAACCCGCTGCCCGAAGGCAGCAACCGGTCGAAGGCCTACAATGGCATGCTGTCCCAGCTAAAGGCGCTGACGGACAAGCTCGTCTCGATTGGCCAGAGTCAAGGTGCGGCAGCTCCAGATGTCGCGACAGCCTGGGCGATCGCCAAGGGCGCGACGCCGATCATCGGCGTCACCAGGCCCGACTATGTCGATGGTCTGGCCCGAGCCCGCACCATGACGCTCTCCGGCAACGATATAGCAGAACTGGAAGCGCTTGCTGACGCCGCCAACGTGAACACTCGCGGCTGGTGGGAACAGGAAATGTGAGTTGAAGGGCAGGCTACGGCAGGCCCCGGTCTTTTTTCAAGGGCAGCGCGGACAGACCGCGCTGCCGGGCTCGATCGGCCCGCGGCGGCGGATCTTTTTCTGCAACGGCAAGCTGGTCCGGGAAATCGGCAGGAAGCAGGCTTTCCCTTCGAAATGGCTTTTGAAACTGATGAGGCGGCCGAGGTTCCCGCCGGCCGGAAAGAGATCCCCTCTCTGGAACATTGCAGCTCCGGCCCCGTTGGGTTCGTCATGAAAGCCTGTCACGCAAGTCGGAGGATGAGACCATGACAAGTCCTGTCACAGCCATCAGGATCCTGGCGCCGGAACCTCCGTCGGTCCCCGTTCCGCCACCCGGAAAACCCGCTCCGCCCGTCAAGGAGCCCGCGCCGGACAAGCCTGACAATGACGAACCTTCGCCCGATCCCGGCGAGGGCGGGATACCCGTGGAGGCAGCGCCATGACGCCGGCAGCAAAATATCAGGTCAAGCATCTGTCGATCTATATCGGCCTGATCGTGTCGGTCGCTGTCGTCATTACCGTCGGCGCATTCATCGCCGCCGGCTGAGAGGTTTTCTGGAACAAAGCTACGGCGGGGCGGTTCGGCTCGATCATCATCTGTGGGAGCATTGTCATGACCGGACATCCGCAAGGCGCGAATTTCGCGCTTGTGCCGTCAGGCGAGCCGAATATCTTCCACCTGACTGTCGAAGGCCAATATGTCGGAACCATCGCCGGCAGCAGCGAGAGCCTGTCGATGGCAAAACCCTGGGGGTGGCGCCTGCTGATTGCCGATGGGACGCTGGGCGATCTGCCGCTGGCCGGCCGGTCGCACAATATCGACGAAGCGCTGGCCGATGCCAGGCACGCCTACGAACGGCATCGGGACGAGCTTTCGCATCGCATGTGAACCGTTCTCGCTGCGGCGAACGAATGTCGCATTGAGCTTTCCCGCGGATGCCGCTATCACGGATTCGATGCTGAGGTAGGGGCCTTTCGGCGCAGGGGAACGATGCAACACCGTCTGAACGGGATCGAGCAATGGCTGGTGCGCATTCTGTGCACCATCGCGCTCGTCTTCGTCGGTCTTGCACACCAGATTCCCGCCGCTGCCGAAAATGACCTGAGCCCTGCGGCGCTTGCCCAATATGTGCTGCCCGACGGTACGCTGCCCACGCTTTGCGTCACCGTCACCGACGACAGTGGCAAGGAACACGGCAAGATCGCGCATCTCAATCCGTGCGAAGCCTGCCGTATCAGTGCCTCCGTCGTGCTGCCGCAGCCTGCCGATATCACCGGTGCGCGGATTGGCTTCACGGTTGCCGTCGAACTGCCGCGCCGCGTCGAAGCCTTTCATCGCGAGCTTTTCCCGCCGAATACGGGGCCGCGTGCCCCGCCTGCCAATCCGATCCTTGCCTGAACCCGCATTGCGGCACGGGCCGTGATGCCTCCTGCAATCATGGCCGGGCTGTATTGAGCCGGCCGAGGATCCGGATCTACTTCCATGTCTATCATCACTGCCACTGAGGCAGAGAACGCCGTCTCGGGCGTTTCGCTCTATCGTGCGATCTGGCGCTGGCATTTTTTCGCCGGCCTGCTCGTCATTCCCTTCCTGCTGAACCTTGCCATTACCGGCTCGCTCTATCTCTTCAAGGACGAGATCAACAATTCGGTCTTTGCCTATCGTTACGTCGTGCAGCCTGCAGGCGAGCCGCTTGCGCCGCAAAGGATCGCCGATCTGGCGGCCGCAGCCGTACCGGGCTCGGTTGCGAGTTCCTACAAGGATCCGGCCGGGCCTGACCGGTCGGCGATCGTCACGGTGTCTTCGGATGCCGGCTCGACGCTGGTCTTCGTCAATCCCTATGACGGCAAGGTGCTGGATACCGTCGGAACGACCGAGGAATTCAATTATGTCGTCAAGCGCATCCATAGCCTCGCGCTCTTCGGGGGCATGCCCAACAAGCTGATCGAGATCACCGGCGGCTTTGCCATGGTGCTGGTCGTGACCGGCATCTATCTCTGGTGGCCGCGGCGGCAGGCGGGCGGGGTGGTCACCGTGCGCGGCACGCCCTCGCGGCGGGTCTTCTGGCGGGATCTGCATGCTGTGACTGGCGCATTTGCCGGCATCCTGATCTTCTTCATGGCGATGACGGGCATGCCCTGGTCCGGCTATTGGGGAGCCAATGTCAATGCCTGGCTGACGAGCCACGATCTCGGCTATCCGATGCAGCTCTGGGATGCCGTGCCGAAATCGCAGAAGGTGACCGAGGATATCCTGCCCAAGGTCGGCTGGATCGTCGAGAAGGCGCCGGTGCCGCTGTCGGAGATTGCGGCCGCACAGTCGAAGAAGCCGATCGGGCTCGATCGGGCGGTGGAGATTGCACGCAGTCTCGGCATGGCGCCGGGCTTCGATCTTGCCATTCCCGGCAGCGAGAGCGGCGTCTATACGGCGGCGATCTATCCCGACGACCTGACCAACGAGCGCACGCTTCACATCGACCAGTATTCCGGCAAGCCGCTCATCGATCTCTCCTTCGGGCAGTATCCGTTCCTCGGCCGGGCGATCGAATGGGGCGTCAACGTGCATCAGGGGCAGGAATTCGGGCTCCTCAACCAGTTGCTGATGCTGGCGACCTGCCTCGCCATCATTCTCTCCTGCGTGACCGGCATCGTCATGTGGTGGAAGCGGCGGCCGGCGGGCCGGCTCGGCGTGCCGCCAATGCCGCCACGGCGCTCGGTTTATTTCGGGCTATGGGCCATCGTGCTCGGCTTCGCCATCGCCTTTCCGATGAGCGGCCTCACGATCCTGCTGATGATCGCCCTCGACCAGACGGTGATCCGCTTCGTACCGCCGCTGAAGCGCGCCTTTGCCTGAGGAGGGGATGATGAAGACCTTAGTTTCTCTCGTCCTTGGCCTGCTGATTGCGACCGGTGCGGCGGCACAGGATACTATCCGCATCGATCATGCGGCCTCGCATTCCATGGTGCCGGGCGCCAAGGTCGGCGACGGCTATCTCGTTATCACCAATAGCGGCGGCGAGCCGGACCGGCTTGTTGCCGCAAGCTCGGATCGGGCGAAGACCGTGCAGTTGCACCAGATGACCATGGCGAACGGCATCATGACCATGCGTGAGCTGAAAGGCGGACTCGCCATTCCGGCCGGGCAGACAATCACGCTCGCGCCGAACTACCACCTGATGTTCCAGGACGTGGCCAAGCCCTTCAGGCAGGGCGAGACGATCCGCGCGGTGCTGCGCTTCGAGAAGGCCGGTGACATCACCGTCGATTTCGCCGTCGGCAAGATCGCCGGGCCGCTCGACGATGTCGGCGGTGCCGGGGGCATGGACCATGGCAGCATGGACCATGGGGCGATGAATATGCCTGGCATGGAGGGCATGGACATGTCGGGGCCGCCGCCTGAGGAGGCGATACCCGAGACGCTGAAAACCATGTTCGAACGACCGGACAAGCCGCTGACAATCCTGCCCGTGGTCGTCAGGAACGACTGGGCGATCGCCGGCTGGCAGCAGGATGGGCGCGGCGGCCGCGCGCTGCTGAAGAAGGGCCATCATGGCTGGAGCATCTTTCTCTGCAGCGGCGACGGCATCCGCGAGGCCGCAGCGCTGGAGAAGGCCGGGCTTTCGGCTGACGATGCCAGGGCGCTGGCGGCGGATCTCGCCGATGCCGAGGCCAGGCTCGACCCCAAGGTGCTGGCGACGTTTGCAAGCTTCGAGGGCACCGTCATGATGGCGGCCGAGGCAGGCGATGCTGGTCAGGGCGGCCATGAGGGGCATGGGCAATGAGACAGAAGAGCCTTGCCATCACGGGCCTTGCCGCAAGTGCGGCCTTCGTCGGCGCGCTCGTCGCGCTGATGGTTTCGCTCTATCTTTCGGAGCCGAGGACGGGGCCTTTCGACCGGCAGTTTTCGCTGGTCGACGACAGGGGCAACGCGGTCGACCAGTCGATCTTCCGGGGCCATCCGGCACTCGTCTATTTCGGCTATACCCATTGCCCGGAGGCCTGCCCGACGACGCTTTACGAGGTCGCCGACTGGCTCGGCACACTCGGTGATCAGGGCAGGGCGCTGAAGGCCTATTTCTTCTCCATCGATCCCGAGCGCGACACGCAGGAGGTGATGCATGATTATGTCACCGCCTTCTCGAGCCGGATCATGGGCATTACCGGCACGCCGGAAGAGATGAGGAAGGTTTCGGACGGCTGGTTCATCCATGCGGCGAAACTGCCGTCCGAGGACGGCAATTATCACATGAGCCATACGGTTTCGCTGCTGCTGATCGGCGCCGACGGACGGCTGAAGGGGTTGATTCCGTATGGAACTGATCGTGACGAGGCGCTGGCGAAGATCCGTGATGCGTTGCTGGGCGGAGGAGGCGCGTGAGATGGCCCGAGCATGGCAACGAGCAAGGGGATCATGCCGAGTGAAAAGCGGTTCTCAGCAACAAACTCCGGCATCGAGCGGAATAAATCCGCTCTCCGACTGTCTAACTCAGCGAGGGCCAAACGCGCCATCGCCTGTCCCCATGAACCGAAAGGCATAATCCGATGTCACGACTGACCCGCATTCTCTCCGTTGCCACCGTCGCAAGCATTGCCCTTGCCGGCCAGGCATTCGCCCATGCGCATCTGAAAAGCTCCGTGCCGGCAGACAAGGCAGCCGTTGCATCCCCCAGCGAACTCGATCTCACCTTCACCGAGGAGCTGAACCTCAAGTTCAGCGGCGTCACCGTCACCGGCCCCGATAAGGGCGAGGTCAAGCTCGGCGATGTCATGCTCATGGACGGCGACAAGGTGCTGATGGTGCCGGTGTCCGACAGGCTCGCGCCCGGCAGCTATACGGTCGACTGGCATGTGCTTTCGACCGACGGGCACAAGACAGAGGGCAACTTCACCTTCACCGTAAAGCCCTGATGACACCGGATATCGCCAACATCGCCTGCCGTTTCGTCTTTGACGGAGCTGCCCTGTTTCTCTGGGGCAGCGCTGCCTATCTGTGGCTGCTCGTGCCAGAGCGCCTGAGCGCCAGCATCTGGGCGCGGCTTGCGGCCTGGCGCATTGCGGCGGTGGTGCTGGCCGTGCTTGCGACGCTGGCGCTGCTGCCGGTGCGCTGCGCCATGATCGGCAATGGCTGGGCGGACGGGCTGGACGGCGATGTGATGATATCGGTGCTGACGGCGACCTCCATCGGCACGGCCTGGGCCTGGCAGGCGGTATTTGCCGCTCTTCTCCTTCTGGTGACATTGCTGCCGTTACGGCGGAAGGTTGCCGCGACGGCCATCATCTCGGGCCTGCTGCTCTGCGGCCTGTCGCTGACCGGCCATGCGGCCATGAACGACGGATGGCTGCGGGTGCTGCACCGGGCGAACGACATGGTGCATGTGCTCGCGGGCGGCGCCTGGGTGGGCGCGCTTATCCCCGTGGCGCTCGTGCTTTGCCGGCTTGGAGACGGGATGGCGGGAGCGGATGCCCTGACAGCGCTGATCCGCTTCTCGAGGGCGGGGCATGTGGCCGTGGCGCTGGTCATTTTATCGGGCGTGGCAAACAGCCTGCTGATCATCGGCGGGCTGCCGCTCGACTGGAGCGTCGCCTATCAGCGGCTGCTCTCCCTGAAGATAGCGCTTGCCATGCTGATGATGCTGATCGCCGTCTTCAACCGCTACGGGCTGGTGCCGCTGATGGTCCGGTCGCACTCGGCCGGAAAAGCGCTGGCGGCGGGGACCGTGGGCGAGATCATGATCGCTGTCTGTGTTGTCGCGCTCGTTGCCTGGTTCGGGACGCTGGAGCCTTTCCCGGGCTAGGGCAGCACCTGCAGACCGTCTCGCTTTCCGCCCGGAAACCGGCTAAACGGGAGGGAACAACACATTGCAAGGTTGCAGGCGGTGGCTGGAAAAGCTGAATATACCGTGTTCCAGGGGCGCGCAGGAGATCACAACGATCTCGCGATGCCGGGTGCCAAGGCAATCGGCGAGGAATTGCAACGCCGGACCGGCATTTCTCCCACAGTTATAGGCACTCCCGAACCCGCCACGAACGGCGGGTGGCGCGAAGAGCTCGACGCGGCACTGCCTTCGCTCAAGAAGTTGCAGTCCCGATTTGAGGACGTGCTGGCCGCAGGCGCGGTATCGATTGCCGCCACCAGCCGGTGCGCGGTGTCGCTGGCGACCCTTCCGGCTGTTGCCAAACATCGTCCCGCAACCTGCATCGTATGGTTCGATGCGCATGGCGACCTGAACCCGCCGGAAGCCAGCCCCACCGGCTATCTCGGCGGGCTGGCGCTTGCCGGGCCGCTTGGCCTTTGGACGTCCGGTCTCGGCGCAGGTCTCGGCCTGGACCAGGTCGTTCTCGTCGGTCAACGTGACCTCGATCCCTATGAACTGGATCTGATTGCGACACACGGCATCCCGCATATCAAACCCGGGGCCGATCTTGCGACCGACCTCAGGACCGCGATCGCCGGCCGTCCCGTCTACGTGCATTTCGACTGCGATGTTCTGGAGCCGGGCATCGTGCCGACAGACTATCATTGCGAAGGCGGCCTTTCGCTGGAGGATGTGCGGGCCTGCTGCGAGGTTATCGCAGAACAGGACTTCGTCGGGATAGAAATCGCCGAGTTCCAGAACGCATGGGATGCTGATGGCCCGCCGGTATCACCCGGCGCTCTGCTCGATGCTCTCCAGCCGGTTTTGGCGGCGGGCCCTCGCTAGGCGAATGCTGACCGCCGTCCGTGGGCGGGGATCACCCAGCGCATCGCCATGCTCAGACGACAGACGGGAACGAGCCCTGCGCATCTGGCGCCCAACTCTGCTCGATAGCTCCTGGCTTTGATGGCAAGGGCCTGATTTCGTTTCCTGTTTGAACCGGATGCCGATCGCTTTGAAACCGTGATCCGAAGGCGGAATCCCGTCAGCCGTTGCGTCTTAAACGTAAGTTTGGATTACGGGCGCTCGAGGGCGGCTGTACTTGTTGGGGGCAGCCACAGAAGAAGCGCTCGAAAAAGGAAGCGTCTGGAACGTGAGATTCGAGTGCCGGATCCATGTCGATATGCCACGTCTGCGTATCGGCGAATGGAGAGTGACGGGCTGATGTCCACACAACACAGGAGTGCGTGATGTCGCAGTTAGAAACAAAAGCCCGGAGCGCCGGGCCGCAGCAGACACATATGTCCTCGCAAAACGCTTCGCCCTCCGTTGGAGCGAAGACCGGCGAACTGGTTCCGTCGCGCTATGCGCTCAACATCGGCGAGATCGAGGTGATGGTGGTCAGCGACGGGGTGCTGCCGCTGCCGACCAAGATGCTCGGCCACAATGCCGACCCGGCCGTGCGGGCTGGCTGGCTGGGCGACATGTTCCTGCCGCCGGATGCTTTCGACTGGTCGCTGAATGTGGTCGTGGTGCGCAGCGGCGATCAGACCATCCTCGTCGATGCCGGCCTGGGGATCGACCCGGACCTGAACCTGCCGCGGGCAGGGCAGCTGATCAAGCGACTGGAGGCTGCAGGCATCGATCTTGGATCCGTGACCGACGTCGTGCTGACCCATATGCATATGGACCATGTCGGCGGGCTGCTGGTCGAAGGGGTCAAGGAACGGCTGCGCAAGGACCTGCGGATCCATGTCGCTGCCGCAGAGGTCAAATTCTGGGAAGCGCCGGATTTCTCGCACGTTTCCATGCCGCCGGGCTTTCCGGATGCGCTTCGGGCGGCTGCCAAGCGCTTCAGCACGGAATACCAGAGCCAGCTGCGGCTGTTCGACGAAGAGTATGAAGTGGCGCCGGGCGTGGTCGTCTCCCGCACAGGCGGTCATACACCCGGCCATAGCGTCGTCCGGGTGGCCTCCGGCGGCGACAAGCTGATGTTTGCCGGCGATGCCGTGTTCGCGGTCGGGTTCGAACATCCCGACTGGTTCAACGGTTTCGAGCACGACCCCGAGGAGGCGGTCCGCGTCCGCGTCCGGCTTCTGCGCGAGCTGGCAGCGACTGGCGAACTGCTGGTGGCGACCCACCTGCCGTTCCCGTCTATCGGCCACGTGGCCGTCGACGGCGACGCCTTTCGCTGGGTGCCGATCTTCTGGGACTACTGACGGGCACGGCCCCGTATCCGCAATCAGCGAGGCCCGGCGAATGCCCGGGCCTCGTCTCACGCCAGCGGCGCAAAAGCCGGCGTGGCGACGCTCACTTTGCCTGTTCGAAGCGGATAATCCCGGCGACCCTTGCGGCGGAGCCGGAATCCGAGGGATGGGAGACGCCATCCATGACCTGAACCTCCGGAAAATCGAAGGGGCTGAAGCCTTCGATGCAGGCGACATTGATGCCGAACTGGTTCGGATTGGAGCGGCGCTGATGATGGGTGTAGATGCCGCAGGTCCTGCAGAAATAGTGCTTCGCCGTCCGGGTGTTGAATTGATAGAGCGTCAGGTTGTCTTCGCCCTCCACGAACTCGATATCCTTCAGATCGGCAGAGACGGCGATGGCGCCGCGCATGCGGCAGTAGGAGCACGTGCAGCGGCGGATCGTGTTGAACTCATCCGCCAGCCGGACCCGGAATTTGATGCGGCCGCAGTGGCAGGCCGCACTATGCTGATGTCTTTCATCGCTCATGACCGGCGATCCTCACTCTCTTGCGCAAGATGGGCAGGCTCGGACCAGCGCTCGCAGAAAGCCTCGATATCACTGGATTGAAATTCGGCGAGACGCTCCATGATGGTCTCGAACGGCCAGTCCCACCAGGCGATGGCGGCAAGTTTTTCGGCTGTCGTTCGCGAGAAGCGCTCGCGGATGACTTTGGCGGGGACGCCGCCGACGACCGTATAGGGCGCGACGTCCTTGGTGACGACGGCGCCCGCCGCAAGCACGGCGCCGTCTCCGACCGTCACGCCCGGAAGCACGATGACGCCGTGGCCGATCCAGACGTCATTGCCGATGATGGCGCGGTCCGCCTTTCTGTCGGCGAAGAAGGAATGATCGCGCACGGCATCGGCGGAGTAATATTCCGGGCAATAGGTGAAACGGTGCATGGACGGGCGGTCCATGGGGTGATTGGGCGCGCCGATCCTGACCTCTGCCGCAATGGCGCAGAATTTCCCGATCGAGGCATCGCCGACGATGCAGCGCTGGCCGAGATAGGAATAATCGCCGAGGTCGACCGTGCGCAGGGAGGTCTGCTCCAGGATCTCGCAGCATTTGCCGATACTCGAATCCCTGAGGCTTGCCGTCGGGTGGATGACGGTTTCGGCGATCTTCGGGCGGTTTGGCTGGGTGGTCGTGTCCATGGTCAGTCTCCGGATTTCGGCCTGCCTAGCCGGGGACGATGAAGGATATGTGACGCGGCAACGTCTGATGATCAGGGCATGTGCTCAATGGGCAGCGGGTGCCCATCCGGCGATAGTGTCGAAGTTCTCTGTGCAGAGGACGTGACCGTGGCCATCGCCTTCGGGCACATTCTCTCACACTCCGAAAATGATCTGGCAGGTCGAAGTATTCGACGGAAAGAACCCGTCTTCGCCAACCGGAACGACCCTGTCGCTCAGCGGCTTCACCCGCGTGATCATTCCCGATTTTGCGGTGACGGCAACGGTGCAGGATACTTCCTGATCATGTTCCGGTGAGAAGATCCGCTTGGTCAGGACCATGTTGCCGACATACTCCGTCTGGTCATAGGTTCTTGCGGGTATCCGCACCACGCGCGATCGCTGCCAGGTCAGCACAGGCGTTCCGCCTGCAGCGCTGCGGTCCGTCGGCGCCCCGAACTTGCTTTCGAATGTCGCGATCGGTTTGCCACGCCACTGGCTGTCGACCTTGGTATAGGGGGCGGTCAGGGCGGTCCCGAGGTCATCTGTAAGCTTGGCGGCCCCAGCCTGAAGAGACTTGCCCGCGCCGCAGCCGCAAAGCAGCATCGGCAAGGCGGTGATGACCATAAACTCTTTCAAAAGGCGCATTTCAAAATTCCGATTTCACAATGACTTAGTAGAGGGATTTTGGCACAGGCATTTGCGATAACGACCGAATACCAGCCGGCTCTTAACAGGCGCCAAAAACTATCGGTAAAATTGAATATCGAAAATATCCATAACTTGTAGCGGTGCAAATCCCGCTGACCAATCCGTGTGTGCCGCTGCGACGACAACCATGCCGAAGGCGGTCACTCATCCATTCATGTAAAACCCTATGAATTTGGCGAAATCCGCGCATATTCATCCCAGGGTACGATACTCCGCAGGAGCAACCACCACCGTGGATCGAAAGCTCGCAGCCATCCTTTCCGCCGATGTTGCCGGTTTCAGCCGCCTTACGGCGCTGGATGAGGAGGGCACGATTCATGCCCTCAACCTGTGCCTCAGCCAGATAGCCGAGATCGTGCGCGAGCATGAGGGCCGCATCTTCGGCACAGCAGGGGACGGATTTGTCGCCGAATTCGCAAGCGCTGTTCAGGCTGTCAGGTGCGCGGTCGCAATCCAGCGGCGCCTTGCCGGCAATCCGCAGGACATGCCCGCGGAACGCCGTCTCGAATTCCGCATCGGCGTCAATCTGGGCGATGTCATCGTTTCGGGCGACGATCTGCTCGGCGACGGCGTCAATATTGCGGCGCGCCTGCAGGAGATGGCGCCGCCGTCGGGCATCTGCATTTCCGGCTCCGTGCGCGAGCACCTCTATGGCAAGGTTCCGTTCGTGCTGATGAGCCTTGGCGAACGCGCCATGAAGAACATACCCCGGCCGATATCCGTCTTTCGGGTCGACTGGCTGCTGGAGGCGCCTGAAGGCGGGGATGCCCTATCAGCGAGAGGAACAGGACCAGCGAGAGGAACAGGGCCAGCAACGCCATCACCTGCTCAGCGCTTCGGCAGGGACCAGCCGTCGATCGTCGTCATGCCCTTCGACAATCTCAGCGGTCAGGGCGATGAGTATTTCGTCGATGGCGTCGTGGAGGAAATCACCGCGGCGCTTTCGCGCGTTCGCGAATTCTTCGTCATCGCGCGCCAGTCCGCCTTCACCTATAAGGGCCGCTTCGTCGACGTGCATGATCTCGAGAGCGAATTTGGCGTCAATTACGTGGTCCAGGGCACCGTGCGGCGCGGCGGAGACCGCCTGCGGATTTCGGTTCAACTGGTCGACACCGAGACGCGCACGCAGTTCTGGTCCGAACGTTACGAGGGGGCGACCGAGGATATTTTCGAGCTTCAGGACAGGATCGCCGCGCAGGTCGCCGGCGCCATCCATCCGGCCATCCGCAGCGCTGAAACCGAGCTTTCGAAGCGCAAGCCGCCAAACAGCCTGCGGGCCTACGATCTCGTCATGCGCGCGTACCCGTACCTTTGGGGGCAGAGCAAGGCGACGAACGAGCGGGCGATACCATTGCTGCAGGATGCCATCGCGATCGACCCCGCTTACGGCCGCGCTCACGCCTTTCTGTCATGGTGCTACGCACAGCATCTCGGCTACATCTGGACCGACGAACCCGAGCGGGACCTCGAACGCTCCTTGAAGGCGGTCGAGGCAGCAGTGGGATCCATCGATGATGATCCGACGGCGCTGACGGCGGTCGGCGGGGCTCTCAGCCATTGCGGCGATCAGGAGCGTGCGGCCGCCTATCTCGAAAGGGCCCTTGCGCTTGATCCGAACAATGCCTGGGCATGGGCGCGTTATGGCTGGGTTGCAAGCTACAAGGGCGAACCCGGTGCTGCGGAACGGTTCGAACGGGCTCTGACGCTGAGCCCGGCAGACCCGCTGACATTCAACATGCGGATGGGCATGGCCCTTTCGCTCGCCATGGCAGGTTCCCTTTCCGAGGCAGTCGCCATCGCCCGTGAGGTCGTCAACAAACATCCTGATGTCACCTGGTGCTACAGGATGATGGCGGCCTGGGCGGCAATGAGCGGCGACCTGACGACGGCCAGGTGGGCCGCGGGCAGGCTGCTGCAGATCGAGCCGCATTTTACAATCGAGCGATATCTGTCGAGGCCCGTGTTTCAGGGCGTGCCGGAATGGGCAGACCGGACGGCCGAGGGGTTGCGGCAGGCGGGACTGCCAGAGCGCTAGAGATTTGTCATCTGCCCGATGTTACGGGCTATGGTGCGCATCGGAACCAGCGGCAGCGCAACCCCGCATAAGGTGCGATCGCTGACAGCCAGATTCCACCGGCAGTTTTCCCGTGCGAGGCGCGATGATGGCCCCTAAATTGCCCTGCAGATCTCGCAGATCCAGGCACGGTTTGGCTGGATGGTCGCTGCCTGGGTAGTAAGGAAATTAGCGACGGAATGCCGCAGATGAAGGGCGGATCAGAAGTAGGCGCGCTGATTTTAGGGCTGTTTCTGCTTTGGACACATGGCGGGGCATGCTTCCGTTCTTGATCTTTAGATCGCGAGGTTGAGCAATAATATTGACTGCAACCCGATTGAGGCGGATAATAACTTTAAATAACTGTGGGGGCTTTCCAATGGTAAGCAGCTTTCAGGTCGTAGATTCCGACAGTGTTACCGATGAATCCAAGATGGAAGAGGAACACGGTTGGCCAGAATTAAGCGGCAACGCTGTTTACGCGCATGACGTTCTACTTAGTCATTTTTTGAACTCTCTCTCAATAAAGGTTGAGTATTTATCTCAACTAATCGAAAAAGGAAGTCATGCGCAAAAAATACTTGCAAAGGTGCGAAATGGTATCGCAAATTTCAAAGACGAAAGTAAGCTTGGATATTATGATCGACGTAACAGTGCTTGGACGAATGCCTACAGGCTGGAATTGCTCCTAGCGCTCGCCGAGCCTTCAGAAAGACTGGTGCCAGAGCTGGAAGCTCGCCTTGCTCAGGCCGATGAGGAGAAGGTGGTAGGAGCGGCGAGACTGCGCGGTATTCTGCAGCAAATGACTTTGCCGCAAAATGCTCAGAATCCAACACCTGTCGTTGATCCTAAAGACAGAGACTGTCGTTTGAAGTCGCTGCTTATCGATATCATTCAAAACATTCAGTGGCAGCTTACCCGAAAATATGCCTTTCGAGGCCTTCAGCGGACGGCGACAAGGAAGATAATCTATGCGGCCGTAGCATCTTTCGTCCTGTTTCTGCTTCCTTACGTCTCCATTTTTTTCGTCTACTGGGAAGATAACGGAAGCCTCAAAGAGATTCACAATTGGATCGGATTTCCACTGATGACAGCTCTGACGGCTGGGCTTTTCGGGGCATATTTTAGCAGGCTTCTTTACATTCAAAAGAACTGGAGCCTTCTTGATTATGAAGAACTCGCGTCCGCTGGAGAAATACCATCCATCTTATTGCGCGGCATAATAGGAATTTGCGGATCCGCAATAATATTCTTCTTTCTACATGCCGAGATCGTAGCGGGTGATTTAGTTCCTGATTTTACCAAGATGACGATGAGTCTAGATACTCCTCCTAACGAGCAACTTCCGGCCACGTTTCTTATTGGAAAGAATCTGGCTCTATTGATTGTTTGGAGCTTTATCGCCGGATTTTCGGAGCGTTTGATCCCCAGTATATTGGCTAGAGCAGAAGTAAGATTTGATGGAACTTCGAAACCCCTCAATCAACTTGGCGTCCATTGATTGCTGGTATTTATTTTGATTTGCGCCAACATGCACGCTCGCGTCGGTTCGCTCTATGTGCCTGCGGTTTGTTCAAGGCGACTATTCGCAGTGCTCATCAGCACCAACGGCACTGCGACTGCATAAAGTGCGATCACCGAGAGCCAGATGCCGCCCGGCCAGTTCTCCCGCGTGAGGAAATAGAGGGATGAGAAGCCGAGCGGCGCGATGATCGAGGCGAGGCTGATCGTGGAGGCGAGCAGGCCCTGCAGTTCGCCCTGGCGATCGGGAGCGACCCTGCTTGTGGCAAGCGCCTGGAAGGCGGGGTTGCCGATGCCGACGAGGGTGAAGACAGGCATGATGGCGAAGATCATCCAGCCCTGGTTCGCGAAGGCCATGACAACAAGGGCGAGGCAGGCGGCGGCGATGCCTGTGAGCACTGACCAGCGCTCGCCGAGCAGGCGGGTGGCGGGGCCGGGGAGGAAGGCCTGGCAGACGGTCTGGCAGATGCCGAAGGCGCCGAGCGACAGGCCGATCGAGACGCCGTTCCAGCCGAAGGCATCGAAACCCCAGAGCGCCCAGCAGGTGCCGTAGGATTCGCCGGCCGCGCTGAAGACGAAATAGACCAGCACGATCGGCAACAGTGCCTTCATCGAGACGAGCCGTTTGAAGGGTGCAAGCGGATTGAGGGCTGCGATATTTATCGTCCGGCGAGAGGGCGCCCGGGATTCCGGAAGGACGAAGAGGGCAAGCAGCAGGTTTGCGGCGTTGAGCACGGCGGCGGCGATGAAGGGCAGGCGCAGCCAGTAGTCGCCGAGCAGGCCGCCGAGGACCGGTCCAATGATGAAACCGGCGCCGAACATGGCATTGAACAGGCCGAAGCGACGGGCGCGCTGATCTGCGGGCGAAATGTCGGTGATATAGGCGGATGCGACCGACATGTTGGCGCTGGTGAGACCGGCGATGGCGCGGCCGGCAAAAAGCAGGGAGAGCGAGGGCGCAAAGGCCATGATGACGTAATTGACGGCAGCGCCCGCAAGCGAAATCAGGAGCACCGGACGGCGGCCGATACTGTCGCTGAGTGCGCCGAGCACGGGGGCGAAGACGAATTGCATGGCTGCATAGAGCGCGGTCATGATGCCGATATAGAAGGCGATATCGGCTGAATGCGTCACCTCCTGAAGCAGGCGCGGGAGGATCGGGAAGATCAGGCCAATGCCGACGGCATCGAGGCAGATGGCGGTGAAGATGACGATGAGGGGTCTGTTCATGGTCTGGCTCATGGGGAAATGATGAGTTTGCCGGTGACGCGGCCGGCAGCGCTGAGGGTCTGGGCCTCGGCGGTCTGTTCGAGCGGAAAGCTTTGCTCGATGTGCAGCCGGAACTGGCCCCTGGAATAGAGCCGTGCAACATCGGCGAGCACTCGTTCGGGCTCCTTCGGCGGTCCGTGCGAGAATTTCGCGCCATATTCCTCCGCCGAGAAATCGGCGACGGACAGCACGCGGGCGGGATCGCCGGTCAGGGCGATCAGCTCGGGGATGATGCCGGAGCCGGCGACATCAAGCGCCGCATCGATCCCCTCGGGCGCAAGCTGCCGCACGCGATCGGCGAGGCCCGGCCCGTAAGTCGTCGGGATGGCGCCGAGGCTCTTCAGGTAATCGTGTTTCTGCGGGCTTGCCGTGCCGATGGTGGTGATACCCCGAATGCGCGCCAGCTGGATGACGGCCGAGCCGATGCCGCCGGCGGCGCCGCTGACGAGCAGCGTCTCACCGGCTTTGACGTGGAGCTCATCAAGGCTGCGCCAGGCTGTCTCCGATATTACGGGCAGTCCGCCGGCGATCTCGAAGGGCAGGTCGTCGGGCTTGTGAACCCAGTGGGTGAGGATGGCATGTTCGGCCATCGTGGCCCGGCCATAGCCGAAGACGGCATCGCCGGCGAAGGTGCTGGCGACGCCGGGGCCGACTTCATCGACGATGCCGGAGGCCTCGACGCCGATGCCGGAGGGAAAACGGACGTCCTCGAAAGCGCGATATTGTCCCTCGCGACGCTTCCAGTCCGAGGGATTGACGCCGGCTGCACGCACCCTGATGCGCAGCTCTCCGGGGCCGGGATGCGGTGGATCGATCTCGACGATATCGAGGACCTCGGCGCCGCCATAGCGGCTGAACTGAATGGCTTTCATTGGGGATTCTCCTTTCGGCGGATGCAGACAAGGCTCGACCGATCGCGGTCCCGGGCACGGATCCACGTCCATCTGCTATCGATGTACTGCATATTAATTTGTACTGAGTACAGTAATAGGCTGCGAAACACTGCCTGTCAACATAGGTGTACTCAGTACATGAATCCTGTTATGGAAGCCGCATGACGACGCCATCAGACGAAGCACCCTCGGATCGCAGATCCCGCAAGCGCCTTGCGACCCGGCGCGCCATCTCGCTTGCCGCCGACCGGCTGTTTTTCGAGCGGGGCTTCGAGAATGTGACGGTCGATGAGATTGCGGCGGCCGCCGATGTCGGCCGAATGACGGTCTTCAACCATTTCCCGCGCAAGGAAGACATGTTCTTCGATCGCGACGAGGAGGCGCGCGAGACACTTCGCGCGGCCTTGCGGCAGCGCGATGGCGGGGTGCCGCCGATCGAGGCATTGCGGCTGCTGGCGCATCAGCTTGTGCGGCAGCAGACGCCTTATCTGTTGTTTTCGGCGGCGAGCCAGACGTTCATCGAGACGGTGGAAAACAGCGAAACGCTGAAGGCGAGGGCGCGCGCGATCCGGGACGAGATTGCGGGGGAGCTGGCGGTGGCGCTTGCCGAAAGTGCGGGGCGACCGGCTGACGATCCCGCGGCAAGGCTTGCGAGCGCAATGCTGCTTGCCACCTGGAGCGTCGCCTTCATCGAGGCGCACCGAAGCTTCCGGCAGCACGGCGATACGGGGAAGGCGAAGGCCCTGTTTCTGGAACTCACCGACCAGGGCAGTCTTGGCGTGAAGGCGTCGCTCGAGGGTACGCCTTACGCCTGAGGCGGCGGCCACGAGCCGGAATCAAAAGGGCGCTCGACCCTTGCGGGGAGCGCCCTTGTCCTGTGAAGCTCGAACGCGGCTCGACCGACGTCGATACCAAGCGCAAGTTCGTTTTCAGGTGAAGCCGGGATATGATGCGCGTCACGACCGATTGCAAGAGGCAGGTTCCGGAAATCTTGATTATTTTGTCCTGGCGTTGCTCTCATCGGCCCGGCAGTCGTTTGCGCCGGCATTTGCGATAAGATGCGCCTCGGGCCGCCGGCGCTGGTAAAGGCCGCGGTAGTCGCCTGCTGACTAGGCCCTAGGGCCAGAGGCTTTCGCGCCGCCAGCCGGCCTTTTCCCGCCGATAGAGCAGGCGGTGATGCAGCCGGTCCTCTGCACCCTGCCAGAACTCCACCTCATGCGGCATGGCGATGAAGAGATGCCAGTTCGGCGCCACGAGATCCGGCTCGGCATGGATGCGCCGGACCTGTTCGTCGATGGCGGCGTGGAGGTCGCTGCGGGAGGACAGCGGCTCGCTCTGCCGGCCGGCAAGGGCTGCGGCCCGTGCACTTGCCGAGCGGCTGCGGAAATCGGCCAGGCGCTCCGGCTCGCCGGCTTCGAAAGCCGTGCCGCGCAGCCGCACCTGGCGGCCGAGCGCCGGCCAGTAGAAGGTCAGCGCAACGTAAGGGTTGAGGGCGATCTGGCGACCCTTGGGGCCGTTGCCTGACGTTGCGAAATGCCAGCCCCTGGCATCGAGGTTTTTGAGGATGAGAAGGCGGGCATCGGGCGCGCCGTTCCCGTCCACCGTCGAGAGCACCATGGCATGCGGTTCGCGGATGCCTGCCGCTATTGCATCGCGCAGCCAGTCGGAGAAGAGATCGCGCGGGTCGTCGGGCACGGCATCGGCATCGAATGGCGGGAAGGGGCCGGCAAGCGAAGCCAGCGCGCGCAGTTCATCCTTCATGGCATTTCCTCTTGCGGTCGTGCGGGCGTGGTCGCGCCGAAGCCGGTCACGGCAGCGCTGTTGTTCCCGAATGGATCAGATCATTTGTGCGAGGGGCATGAAACATGCTTTGTTGCAATGTGAAAACCGATATGATCGAACACACGATGTTCGAAAAACGCACATGGTGCAGCTTGTCACCCATGCAATGGGCTGCCGGGAGTGGAAGCGCCTTTCCTCGATGACGGCGCTTCCCGTTCTAAGCCCATGCGCCCGTCGTGAGGCGGCTGATAATGGGGTTCCGCAGCGCGTCATCGGAGCGGCGAAGCGGCTCCTGCCATTGTGTTTTGGCATGCTGCGCCGTGCCCTGCTATTGTCGCCTGCCATGCGTTGATTCCGGCCATCCAGGCCGCGCCTGAGAACGACGCTTTTGCAGGATCATTGCATGCCGGACCGGTCTCAAACCGTTTTATCAGCAGTTCCCCACAGCCTCCGGTGGATCGGCTTCATGGCGATGTGCCTCGGCATGTTCATGGCCATCCTCGACGTTCAGGTCGTGGCGACCTCGCTGCCGACCATCCAGTCGGCACTCGATATCCATCCGGATCAGATGAGCTGGGTACAGACCGCCTATCTCATCGCCGAAGTGGTGGCGATACCGCTGACGGGTTTTCTCACGCGCCTGCTGACGATGCGCTGGCTCTTCGTCGTGTCGCTGTCGTTCTTCGTGATCGCCTCGGCGGGCTGTGCGGCGAGCGACAGCTTTGGCGGGCTCGTCGCGTGGCGGGTGATCCAGGGATTTTCCGGCGGCACGCTCATTCCCTCGGTGTTTTCGGCCGTCTTCATCCTGTTTCCGGATGAACGACAGGCGCTGGCGACAACGATCGCCGGCGTGCTGGCGGTGCTTGCGCCGACCATCGGGCCGATCGTCGGCGGCTGGCTGACCGAGACCTATTCCTGGCACTGGCTGTTCCTGATCAATATCATCCCCGGCATTGTCGCGGCACTCGTTGCCATGCGCGCGCTTCCGCGGGACGGCGTCAATCTCTCCGAGCTGTGGCATCTCGATATCGTCTCGCTGCTCCTGATGGCGGCGAGCCTCGCGGCACTGGAACTCGGCCTGAAGGAAGCGCCGACGAGCGGCTGGACTTCGCTTTACGTCGCCGGCCTCATCGGCCTGTCGGTCATATCGGGAGGCGTCTTCGCGTGGCGGTCGCTGCATCGCGCCTTACCGGTGGTCGAACTCGGGAATTTCGGGGACAGGAATTTTCTGGCGGGCTCTGCCATGAGCTTCATTCTCGGCATCGGCCTCTTCGGCTCAGTCTATCTCATGCCGGTCTTTCTCGCCTTCGTGCGCGGGCACAACGCGCTCGAAATCGGCATGACGATGCTGGTGACGGGCATTGCCCAGCTCATCACCGCGCCGATCGCGGTGGCGCTCGAAAAACGGATGGATGCGCGGTTGTTGTCAGCGGCCGGTTTCACGCTTTTTGCCATCGGCATCGGCATGAGCGCCTTTCAGGACCCGCAGACCGATTTCGACGCAATGTTCTGGCCGCAGGTCATCCGCGGCACCGCAATCATGTTCTGCCTGCTGCCGCCGACGCGCCTCGCGCTCGGCACGTTGCCGCCGGAGCGCATTCCAGACGCCAGCGGCCTGTTCAACCTGATGCGCAACCTTGGCGGGGCAATCGGCATCGCGCTGATCGACACTATCGTCTACACGCGCTCGGGACCGCTCGGCGACAGCCTCTGGGAGCGACTGAAGGCGGGGGACACGGGCATTGCCGCCTTTGTCGGCGCACCGCTGCAGGCGATCGCGGGCCATCACGGCGAGTTCGACGCGGATACGACGGCGCTGCTCGATCCGCTGGTGCAGACGGCGGCAAGTGTCCAGGCGATCAACGAAGCGTGGATGGTGGTTGCGGTGCTGACGGCCTGTGCGCTGCTGTGGGTGCCGTTTGCCAAGAAGGTAAAGGTGGCCGGGTGAGGGGACGCGCGGCAGGCTGAAAAATTGCCAGTGCGATGGTCGAAATGCCAGATCGCCATCGTCTTTGCAGATGATGTCAGGCGGCCCTTGTCAGGGGAGGTCGCTCTCGCTTGCCTAGGACTTGTGCTGCGGGGCCTGCTCGGTCTCAGGCGACGGACCATCCGCCGTCCACCAGCAGGTTTGCGCCGGTGATCAGGCTTGCAGCCGGTGATGCAAGGAAGACTACGGCACCCACCACATCATCGGTTTCACCGATCCGACCGAGTGGAATGTGACCGAGGGTCGCTTTGTGATTGTCGGCATCGGATAGAAAAGGTGCCGTACCGTCGGTATGAATGAAAGTCGGCGATACGGTATTCACGGTGATATCGTAGCGTGCCCATTCGGCTGCGAGGCAGCGCGTGAGGTGATTGATTGCCGCCTTGCTCATGCAATAGATGGCCTCGCCACGCAGCGCCACGGTACCGGCCTGCGAGCTGATATTGATGATCCGGCCCCTATTGCGCTTGATCATGTGACGGCCAACCGCCTGGGTCATCAGAAAGGTGCCCTTGATATTGACGTCGAGGATCTCGTCAAGGTCCTTCTCCTCGACGAGTTCCGCGAGATTGCCCGGGGCCACGCCGACATTGTTGACGAGGATGTCGATGCGACCGAACGTGGCCAGCGCTGCGTCGACGGCCTGTGCGATATGGGCCTTGTTGGGAATATCCAGTTCAACCGGGAGAATTTTTCGGCCCGTGGCCTCGAGTTCGGCAACCAAGCCCGCTGAGGCTGAGAGATCACGGACCCCCAGGACAATATCGGAGCCTGCTGCGGCACAGGCAAGCGCACAAGCCCGGCCGATGCCACGGCTCGCTCCCGTCACCAAAGTCACCTTGCCCGCAAGGCTGAAGTCCGGCGCGTTCTTCTGCATCATGATGCCTCCCTCGATGAAGCTCATTTATGCCAGCGTCGGTGTGCGGATGCCAGATGTTCCGCGCATAGCAATGCGCTTGCCCGGCACTCGGGCGGCACGAGCGTTGCTCGCCTGACGGATTGCGCCGACTCCTCCAGCGTAAGGGAGGGCATGGGCGGGTGAGCCGGCGATCAGGCCGTTGTCTGGGAATTCCCTTAGTCCAGCGGCGAGCACATTGGCGCCGGCGGGGCGGTTGCTGCCGATCGCGCAGCGGCGTTCATGCCGCGGGCAGCCCCGGGGCCGCCCGCATGTGTCTGGCAGGCTTCACATGTTGCTCATGCTTTTCATGGCTTTTTCCATGTGCGTCTTGCATTCTTCCATCTTGTTGGCCTTCATGGAATCCTTGGCCATCATCATTTCCTTGGACGCCATTTCCTTCTTTTCCTTCATGGCAGGATCCGTCATGGCATCCATGTCGGCCTGCATTTTCATCATCGAAGCCTCGTCGCACTTCGCCGACATCATCGCGTCCTGTGCAAAGGCAGGCAGCGCGGACGCTGCTGCGAGGACGATTGCTGCTGCTGTGCATTTCAACATGATCTTCTCCTCCTCCTTGCGGGCGCCATTGCCCTTTGCAAGTCTGTCGCGCGGCGAGACTGTCCCGGGGCAAGACTGTCCCGCAGTAAGACTGTCCCGCAGTAAGACTGTTCGGGGGCACGAGTGCCTAGATTCCGGCGTACCATTCGTAGCCCCGGTCTTCCCAGAAGCCGCCCTTGCCGCCCCACAGGCCGGCGAAGCTGTCCTTCATCTCGATCCGCATCAGGTATTTGGCATGCTTGTAGCCAAGCTGGCGCTCGACGCGCAGGCGAAGCGGGGCGCCGTGGGCGACCTCCAGATCCTTGCCGTTCATCTGGTAGGCGAGGATGGTCTGCGGGTGGAAGGCGTCGATGAGATCGATGCTTTCGTAATAGGTTCCGCTACCGTCCAGCGTCTGCTCGAGCTGGTCTGCGCAGTAGAAGACGGCATAGCGGGCTTGCGGTTTCAGCCCCACGCTCTGCAGGAGCGGTCCGAGCTGCGCGCCCGTCCACTTGCCGATCGCGCTCCAGCCCTCGACGCAGTCGTGGCGGGTAATCTGGGTGCGCGAGGGCAGCTTCTTCAGATCTGCGAGCGAAAGCTCGACGGGACGCTCTACCAACCCGTCAATCTTCAGTCGCCAGTTGGCGAAGCCGGTTGCCATCATCTGCGCATAGGCTTCGCTATCGGGCTGGCTGGTGCCGTTCGGCCGGAATGTCGGCGAGATATCGGCTTCGGAATATTCGGGCGCCAGCTTGTCCTTGGGAACGAGCAGCCGCTGGCTTTTCATCGTCAGCGTCTCGGCCATGTCGAGAACGGACTGGACGTTGGGGTTCTGGACGACATCGTCGCAGCCGGTCAGGCCGAATGCACCGAGTCCGGCAGCCGATCCGATCAGCAGGCCGCGGCGTGTAATGGAGAAGGTCATCGATCGTCCCTTTCGGTTTCGATCACGTAGCGGCCCGTTATCATCGAGCGCATGTTGTTCCAGAGGCCGGACAGGATCACCATGGCGATATGCACGAAAACGAAGAGGACGATCGACCAGGCGCAGATGAAGTGGATCGACCGGGCCGTTTGTCTGCCGCCGAACAGCTCGAGCAGGAAGGGATAGCCGGCATCCATGGCGGGTGACATGGTCAAGCCCGTTGCAAACATCAGCGGCAGCAGGATGAAGATGACGATCAGGTAGGCGAGCTTCTGCAGCACATTGTAACGCCTTGCCTTTTCACCCTTCGGGAAGCGCAGGCGCGCGTGGTCGGCGATTTCCTGCCCCAGATGGTGCGGCGAGATCTCTTCGCCGCTCGGCGCCAGATCGCGGCGGAAATGGCCCGACAGGAAACCGATGAGCGCATAGATCGATCCGTTGATGACGAAGAGCCAGGCAAAGAACAGATGCCAGCGGCGGCCGGTTGCGAGATCCTGGTAGCTCGGAATGGTGATCCAGGAAGGGAAGCCACGCTCGGTCGCGTCGTCGCCCGTTCCCGAAACGCCGAGAACGCCTGTCGTGGTGATCTGCAGATTGCCAATGCGAAGCACGCCGCGCGTGCCGCCATCGACGGCGCCGATCGAGAGCCAGGACGGGTCTGCATCCGCACCGTACTGGCCCCAGTAAAGCGCCGGGTGGGCATTGAAAATCTGCAGCCCGCTCATCAAAAGCAGGCTGAGACAGAGAACGTTGATCCAGTGTGTAATGCGGGTTGCCAGCGAGTGCCGGCGGATGACTGTTATCGTCGGGCCTGCTGGAGTGGCCTGGCTGTGATCGTCGAGTGTTGCCATGGTCGTTTTCGATGTCCGATACCGTCACGCCCCTACTGCATGTACGTAGGCGAAGCGGGATTTGTTACAGGCGTCCCGAAGTTTTTTCTCTGCGGCCGGAGGCCTTTGGCCGGGAAAGGCTGGCGGCGCGGCTTTCCGGACACCGTCACAAGTGCGTGAGGCTGTAACGAATGGTGTTCCGCCTGCGAAGGAGAACGAGATGCAGATCATCAGGGAGCACCGCCATGACATATTCAGCCCCGTTCAATCTTGCGATCATCGCCGCAATCTTCGGCCTTGGTTCCACCTCTCAGGCCTCCGCCGGGCAATCGCCTGCGGTCGTGGAACTGTTCACCAGCCAGGGCTGTTCCTCATGCCCTCCGGCCAATGCCAATCTCGTCAGGCTCAGCAACGATCCTGATGTGCTCGCGCTAAGCTTCTCGGTGACTTATTGGGACTATCTCGGATGGAAGGACATTTTCGGGAAGAAGGAATTCACCGAGCGGCAGGTGACCTACGAGCCCGCACTCGGCCAATCCGGCCCTTTCACGCCGCAGATGGTCGTCAACGGTCACCAGTCGACCGTCGGCTATGATCTCAACCAGATCCGGCGCGTGATCGCGTCCGAGCCCGCACTGTCCGGCCCCGGGATCGCGCTGGCCCGGAACGTGGCTGTCATCGACGCTGCGAAGGGCCGGAGCGCTCCGGCCGACGTCTGGCTCGTCCGCTACGCTCCGGGCACCGTGCAGGTTCCGGTCGCCAGAGGCGAGAATGCAGGCGAGACATTGCCGCACGCCCATGTCGTGCACGAATTGACGCGTCTCGGCACCTGGGACGGTAAGATGTTGAAGCTGCCGATCCCGGCCGCGGCCGGCGACCTCAAAAGCGCCGTCATCGTCCAGGAGCCGAGGGGCGGCAGGATTCTCGCGGCAACGACCGACTGAAAACCGCCTCGCTGTCAGATCCGCCCGCGGTCGACTATCAATCGATCCGCTCGAGATCCCGCGCAAAGCGCTGCCAGTTGCCGACATATTTCTTTGCGGACTGGGTGATCCTGGCGATCGCCTCGTCGTCCAGCGTGCGGATCGCCTTGGCGGGTGAGCCGACGATGAGGGAATTGTCGGGGAATTCCTTGCCTTCGGTGATGAGCGCATTTGCGCCGACGAGGCAGTTGTTTCCGATCCTGGCGCCGTTCAGGATGGTGGCGCCCATGCCGATGAGGGTGTTGTTGCCGATCGTGCAGCCGTGGATGATCGCGTGGTGGCCGATGGTGCAGTGATCGCCGATCGTGGTGGGGAAGCCGGGGTCGGTGTGGACCATGACGCCTTCCTGCAGGTTGGTGGCCTTGCCGATGACGATGGGTTCGTTGTCGCCGCGCAGGACGGCACCGAACCAGATGCCGACTTCTTCGGCGAGCTCCACATGGCCGATCACATGCGCTTCGGGGGCGATCCAGAAGGTGCCGTGTGGCGGCAGTTTCGGGTGCTGGCCTCCGAGCGCATAGATTGCCATGTCTTCCTCCTCAGACCACGTTCAGCGAGAGCGTCGCGATGCCATCGACGCCGCAGGAAATGCTGTCGCCCTTGTTGATGGCAGCGACACCGGCTGGCGTGCCGGTCATGATGATATCGCCGGGCGCCAGAACGAAGAGTTTCGAAAGCTCTGCAATGATTTCCGGGACTTTCCAGATCATCTGGTTTAAGTCGCCGTCCTGTTTGCGGACGCCGTTGACATCAAGCCAGACGCGGCCATTTACGGGATGTCCGAGGCGGCTCGCGGGGACGAGCGGCGAGACCGGGGCGGAATGTTCGAAGGCCTTGGCGAGCTCCCACGGGCGGCCGAGTTTCTTGGCTTCGGCCTGCAGGTCGCGGCGGGTGAAATCGATGCCGACGCCGTAGCCATAGATACAGTCGAGCGCTTTTTCCGAGGGTATATCGGTGCCGCCGGCCTTCAGCGCCAGCACGCATTCGACCTCGAAATGTACGTCATTCGACAGCGGCGGATAGGGGAAATCCTTGCCGGAGAAGAGATTGTCAGCGTTCTTCTGGAAGAAGAAGGGCGGCTCCCGGTTCGGGTCATGGCCCATTTCGATGGCGTGATCGGCATAGTTGCGGCCGACGCAATAGACGCGGCGGACCGGAAAGGCCTCGGCGCTGCCTTCGACGGGCAGGAGAACAGGCTGCGGGAGTGGAATGACAGTGGCGGGAAGGGACATGATGGGACTTCTTGGCTGATTGATCTGGGCGAGTCTGAAGATATCGTAATGCATGTCGCGCAAAACTGCGCGGCGGTTTTGCGATAACGACATGCGCAAGACGAAGAACTAGAGCGCGGCAGGCGGATATGAAAGATCGCGACGCGCTTTCAAGTGCAAAAGGCGCGGAAGGAACCACCTTTGTTCTGACCGGAAACCGCTGCGCTTTTTGGCTTTAATCGCTCTAGGGGGCCGCGATGTCCTGTGCGAGGCTGCCGCGCACCAATGCGTAATAGGCCGAAAGCTCAGGAATGGCCTTCGGCAGGGTGTCGAAGGCGGGGTCGGAGATGCTGAGCGTGCCCGCGTATTTTGCATCCAGGAAGGCGTTATGCTCCGGGAGCGCCGCGCGGTGCGAGCCGTAGAGCACCGTGAAGACGGGCGAGGGCACGGTGCGGCCCTTGACGATGATGCGGTCGAGCTCGACCACGGCGTAATGTTCGGCCACGAGGCGGGCGGTTTCCTCGCCGAGCAGCAATGCCACGCCATAGTTCTTCGAGGCGCCTTCCAGGCGTGAGGCGAGATTGACGCTGTCGCCGAGGCAGGAATAGTCGAAGCGCCGGGTCGAGCCCATATTGCCGACGATGCATTCGCCGGTATTGATGCCGACGCCCATTTTCAGGATATGCAGCGGCCGGCCGGTGGCGGCCACTTCCCGCTCCAGCTCGCGGTTCAGCGTGCCGATCGCATCCTGCATGGCGATCGAGGCCTTGACCGCATGCAGGGCATGGTCGGGGTCGTCGAGCGGCGCATTCCAGAAGGCCATGATGCAATCGCCCATATATTTGTCGATCGTGCCGCCATGGTCCATGACGACATCCGAGAGCGGTGTCAGCAGGCGATTAATCAGCGTTGTCAGCTGCTCGGGATCGTCCTTCATCGTTTCGGCAATGGTGGTGAAGCCGCGTACGTCTGAAAACAGGACGGTCAGGGTTCGCCGCTCGCCGCCGAGCTTCAGCTGCGAGGGATCGTTGGAGAGGCGCTTGACGAGATCGGGCGAGATGTATTGGGCAAAGGCGAGCGTGATCTGGCGCTTCTGGTGGCGCTCCTGCGCATAGTCGAAGGCTGCCTGGCCGAAGGCGACGGCGATGAAGGCGACGGTCGGTCCGAGCGGCGAGACGAAGACATGGGTGAAGCGGATGCCGGCATAGCTTGCCGCGGCGAAGGCAAGGACGGCGGCGGCGGTCGCGACCAGCGTGCGCCAGCTCGTGGCCTTCCAGACCGTCGCGGCGGCGAGCGCGACGGCAACGAGGATGCAGATCGCAACGACCGGCAGGCCGGCTTCATTGATGGCGAGGCCATGGACGATATTGTCGTAGATGGTGGCCTGCACCTCGACGCCGGAGATGAGCTTGCCGGTGTGAACGGTGTAGGGCGTGGCATAGGCATCGACGCCGCCCTGGTCGATCTCGGGCGCATTCTGCAGGCTGAGGCCGACCAGCACGACGCGATCCTTGAAGATATCGGGCGGCAGGAAATTCTTCGGGTCGAGCGCCTGATAATAGGAAACGGTGGGATAGGAGCGGGCCGGGCCGAGTGACTGGACGAGCGCGCCTGCCGGCAGATGCGGCGCCTTCATGCCCGCAGCCTTTGCAAGCTCCATGGCAAAGCCATCCTCATAGGATGGAATGTTGCGGAAGATGCCATCGCCACTCAGCGCGATCGAGGCGATGCCGGTGCGCGCGCCGGTTTCCGTCATCTGCGGCAGCGGCGTGGTGCGCACCAGCTGATCGGCCTGCGGCGCCTCGATCAACGTCTCGTCGCCGGCAAGCACGACGTCCGGGCCGACGGCGGAGGTTATCGCCTGATCGTTTTCAGCCGTCGAAGGCTCGGCCATGATGATATCGAGCGCGATGGCCTTTGCGCCGGCGGCGCGCAACTGCTTGACGAGCTCGGCATGCAGGCTGCGCGGCCAGGGCCACTGGGCGTTGATATCGGCAAGCGCCGGCTCGTCGATCGCCACGATGATCGGGCCGCCGGCCGGCGGCGAGGGATCGTCGATCGTGGAGAGATAGTCGAAGGTGCGCAATTCCGTCAGCGCCCAGGCGGGCAGGCGGGAGATCAGCGAAATCGTGACCAGCGTGACCAGGGCCAGCACGAGAAGACGGATGCCGCGGCTGGAGAAGGGCCAGCCGGGCGGGCGCTGTTGCCGGCCTGTGTCGATGGCGCGCTCTGCCTGAAGCCGTTGCAGGGCGGTCGGGCGCGCCATCATCAGAAGCGGATCTTCAGGCTGCCCTTGAAGGCGCGGCCCCAGCCGGGTACGCCCGGTGTCACCTCGAAGTCATCATCGAGAAGGTTATAGGCGGCGGCTTCGAGCGCGATGCGCTTGTCGAAGGGCTCCCAGATCAGATGCGCGTCGAGGCTCCAGTAATCGTCGAGCTTGGTGCCGAGATCATCGCCATCGCGTTCGCCGATATAGTTGGCGGCGACGGTGGCTTTCACCTTGGCCTCATTGACCCAGGTCAGCGCGATCTGGCCGGAATTCTTCGGGATATAGGGCAGGTTGCCGCCGTAATTCAACGATCCCGGATCCTTGTTTTCGGAATCCATGTAGGCATAGGTGGCTGAAAGGCCGAAGCCATTGCCGAGCGCGACGTTTGCGGTGACGGCGGCACGGTCGATCCGGCCGCGCGACAGCGGCAGGCTGTCAACAGCCGGAAGGGCGATCAGCGGCAGGTCGATCGAGAAATCATGCAGTTCCTGATGCTGATATTCGACCGAGGTGAAGAACTTGTCGGTCCATTCGGCGTCCCACTGGAAGGCGGCCGTATCGGCATAACCTTCGGTGCCGACTGTGAACTGATTGGATTGCAGCCCAAGGATGCCGATCGGTGCCAGCGTGGGTACGCCGGTATCGAGGCTCTGGCGCATGAAGGCGGCGCGCAACCATTGGTTCTGGACCGGCGCCCAGGCAAGGCCGAAGCGGGGCTCGAGCCTGCTGACATCGACACCATCGCCTTCGAGGCGTGTGCCGAACAGAGCATACTCGCCCTTCAGATCCGGTGTAATGTCATGCAGAAGGTCGATGTAGGCGCGGCCGATATTGACGCGGCTGTCCGTCTCCGTTGGCCCGGCGGTGACGCCGTCGATGACACCGGGAATGACGTCGTCAAGATGGAAGTAGGTCTTCTGCGATGCGTCGATCCAACCGCCTTCGATGCCGTAGCGCCAGGTAAAAGCTCCGTCGCCAATGCTGTGACTGAGCGCGGCGACATAGGCCTTGGATTCCGACTCCTGGCTGGTCTGGGCGAAGGGCCTGATGTCGGTGCCGGGGCCGCCTAGGAACGGCACGTTTTCCCAGTCGAACTGCAGATCGTTTGTGGTCTTCGCTCCGGTTTCCACATACATGAGCGCGCCATTCAGCACGTTCTCGTAGGAAAATGTATGGCTCCAGCCGACACCGGCGCTGGTGAGTTTCGTGCTGTTGATTTGAGTGCGGTAGAGTGGCAGTTCGTCCGGTGCCAGAGGCAAACCGAAGAAACCGAATACCGGATTCAGGATATTCGAGAGAGTGGGATCTTCTGTCAGTGCATTTAGCGTGCCGTCGTTCTTGGCATGGTTGACGTAGGCGACCACGCGGTCGTCCGGCGTAAGCGTCGCGGTGATGTAGCCATTGCCGCCGAGAATCTTGTTGTCCGTCGCATATCCGCCGAAATCGCGGTAGTCGCCGTCGAGCGCCAGCTCTTCCCATGTCAGGTTGCCGAAGAAGCTGATCGGGATCGTCTCGTTGGAGAAGCCCTGGATTTCCGCTTCGCCGGTGCGCCGCGTATGTCCGTCCACGGTGTTGATGCCGCCGCCGAGCGAACCTTCGAAGAAGGGCGTGCGCAGGATCGTGGCTGAGCGCGAGCGGCCGGACAGCATGTGGGGGTCAAGTAGCAGGCCCTGGAAGAGCGAAGAAAAGCTCGACGTATTGGCCCGGTACTGGCTGACGCTGTCGTCGCTGAAGCTGGTTGCGTTGACGTAGGGGAAGATGCTGCCCTTGATCGCCTGGTCGGTGTAGCCGGTGCCTTCGAAAGGGTTGAACACGGCGTCGCCGTAATAACGGCCCCAGGCATCGAGACCTTGCAGGCGGAAGGCGTTGTTCAGCGTGGAGCCGGCATCCTCATTGGCGCCGAGGCCGATAAAGTCGCCGCCGCGGGCGCGCGAGCGGCGCAGGAATTCCTGCGCGTTGGCAATCGCGCCATCGGCATTGTAGTCGTCGATATCGACCGCGGTGCGGAAAGACGAGATGACCGGATCGTTCTTGTCCAGCCGGTCGGCATTGTCGAGCGCCTGCTGGAAGGGAAGGCGGTCGCCCTTTTCATAATGGGCGGCGGCGAGCATGAGCTGCGATTGCGAATGGGCCGGATTGGCGGTGCTGGCGGCAAGCAGGTCTTCCAGTGCCTTGTCGCGCTCGCCGGTCTGCAGGTAGTAGCGGCCACGGGCGAGGAGCGCGATATCGAAGGAGGGATCGACGGCAAGGGCGGTATCGATCTCGCGCTTGGCCTCCTTCATGCGAGACTGGTCGAGATAGAGGATCGCGAGATTGGCATGCGGCACGGGATCCTGCGGGTCGAGCTCGATCGCCTTCAGGAATGCTTTTTCGGCTTCGCCGTTGGCATCGCGAACACTTTGCAGCAGGCCCATGGAATTCAGCGAGCCGGAGGCGCCGGGCGCAAGTTCGATGGCACGGTTCAGGTCTGCGAGCGCGCCGTTGATATCGCTCTCATAAGCGGCCTTGTAGCCGGCGCGGGCGGCAAGGCCCATCGGGTGATCGGGGTCGAGCGCCAGCGAGCGATCCGCCGCTTCCTTCATCTGCGCACGGTCGTCGATGAGCTGGGCAAGCTGCGAGCGTATCGCCGGCAGGGTCGGATCGTCGGGATAGCGCTGCTCGGCCTTCCTGATGATCTCGATGGCTGCACGCGGATTCTGCAGGAAGCCCACCGTATAGGCCTGCATGATGGCGCCATAGACGCCGACGGAGGCCGCAGGCGGTTTCTCGACATGGGCGGGGTCGGCGAGAGAACGGGCAAAATAGCCGCCGTACTGCGCCATGTTGCGCCTGTCGGCATCGAGATGCGGCGCTGCCTTTTCGAAAAGCCTGGCGGCATCGGTGTAGCGCTTTTCGGAGCCGGCGATGGTCGCCTCAATCAAGTCGACCCGCGCCTGCTGCGCCACGGTCAGCTTGCGGCCGCGCAGCGCCTTCAACGTTGCAGCGGCAACCTGTCGCCCGTCAAAGGCGCTCTGCAACTCTGCGAGCGTCAGCCAGTCTTCGGTCGTGCGCCGCTCGGGCGGCAGCGCCATCACGCGGCGGCGCTCGGATGCCATGCGGCCGGCCGGGAGCGGCGAGGTGGGCATCAGGCCGAAGCCATCGCGCAGGTTCAGATAGAAGAGCATCTGCTCACGATCGTCAGGCGTGACGATGACGAGCTTGCGGGGCGCCTGGCCGATGGTGGCGACAGCGCCTTCGCCCTCGTTGACATCGACGCTGCCCTGCGGGTTGGTCAGCGAGACGCGGCCTTCGAGCACGATCATCGAGGTCTTGGCGCCTTCGACGGTCATCGTCCAGTCAGTGCCGCGGATAGCGGCGGCGGCGGCCGGGGTTTCGACGGTCAGGCCCTGGCCGCCGCGCTGGGCGCGGGCCCAGATGGTGCCGGATTGCAGGTTAAGGATCGTGTCGCCGGTCGCCGACATCTTCTTGACCTGCAGCGCGGAATTGCGGCCAAGGCGGATCTGCGTGTGGTCGGAAAAGAGGATGGCGAGCTGGCCGGTGGCGTTGGTGCGCAGTACGTCGCCATCGAGCAGGTCCTGGTTGAGATCGACGACGCGCCAGTTGGTGACATCGACGAAACGCACTTCCTCGCCTGTCTTGCGGGCGATGACGGAGCCTGCAACCGGCGTCGAGCGCTGAACCGGTTCGGCCGCAACCGGAAATGAAAGTAACGTTGACATGAGCACAAGAGACGTACTTGCGCACAGAACAGACCTCAGCCCCGACATTTCAGATACCCCCGCATCTTTTCCCCGTTTGGCCAAGTGCGGTGTAAAAGTCAAGTCGGGTGCACACGTGTTCTTGCTTTCGCGGTCAAGTGTATTATTAGGGAAACACTATTGCGGGGTGGGGTTTCCTTTGAGTGAGTTTGAAAATTTTGCGGAGCTGCCTTCCAGCTCTCCGTCTACGGACGATGTCGACTCGGAATATTTCGACCATATCAAGAAAATCAACGATATATTCTACGATCAGATCAAGATATCGGACCAGAAGGCTGCGTATATCTTTACTTTCATGCTCGCCTTTCTTGTGAGCTCCGTCGAAGTGAGGGCGGTCTTCACCTGGGCGCGCTATGCGCAGGGCACGCCGCAGGCCATTCTCTTTTCCGGGCTCCTGGCTGCGGCCTCGGTCTTTTCGATTCTGGCGGCGATCCTCGTCGTGCTGCCGCGGCGGCTCGACAAGTCCACCTCGATGTTCTGGGGCGCGTGGCCCAGGCATCGCGACGCCTTCTACGATGCGGCGAACCGGCGCGACGAACGCTATCTCTTCGATCAGTATGTGGAAAATGCCGATATTCTCTCGCACATCGCGCGCAGCAAATACCGCTTCGTAACGATTGCGTTTCGCGGCCTGATGGTGACGGTCGTGGCCTACGTGCTGCTCTTGGTGGCAGCCTGAATCCACGCTCCGGCCTGCCGTCGCTCCCGGCAATGACTTCAGCTTTTGGCGAAGTCGGCTGCTGTGAGGGGAGCAGGTCTATAGCCGTTGACGTCGGCTATATCATATTCCTGGCCGAGCTCGGCCGCGACCAGGACATGACCGGATTTCGACATCAGCGCCTGGTCTCGCCAAAGGCCTGATATGACGTGGCCGATGAATTGCGGTGACTCGGAATTGGACAGGTCGAAATATTCGGCGTTCTGCATGACCGCTTCGGTGCGGACCAGCCCGGGATAGAGGGCGACGGCGGCGACATTGTGCGGGCGCAGATCATGGGCGAAGTCTGCGGCCATCTTGTCGGCAGCGGCCTTGGCCATGCCGTAGATCGCGTTGCCGTCGTAGAATTGCGCTGCCCAGAAGGAAATATTGACGATCAGGCCGCGCTGCGCCTGGATCATGACGGGTGCCAGAGCACGCGACATCAGGAAGGCCGCCCGCAATGCGGTGCCCATCATCGCGTCCCACCGCCAGAGGGGCTGCTCCCAGAAGGCGCGGGGCCAGGTAAAATCGCCGTCCTCGACCATGTTTTCATAGCCGGGCCATGCATTGTTCACGAGAATGTCCAGCCTGCTGCCGGCTTTGATTTCTTCGGCCACGCGCTCGGTCTCGGCGTCATTGCCGTGGTCGCAATGATGAAGGATCAGGCGTCCGGGCAGGTTCTCGGCCTCGACCGCGAGGCCCTCCAGCGAGCCTGCGCGTTTGCCAGCGCTTGCCTCCGCCTCCGAACGTGTCCTGCCGGTCACGTGGACCGTGGCGCCCTCGGCGAGCAAGGCAAGCGCAATCCCGCGGCCGACACCGCGGCTTGCGCCTGTTATCAACGCGACGACATCTTTCATGCTGGCTGGCCTCCCATATGTCGAGTATCAGAATGGCAGAACCATGCCAATGCGGCGGAGCGGATCGAGGCCCTTTTCGGCTTCAGAATCGAGGATGGCCCGCAGGCGCGGGGAGCATTCTTCCTTTTCGAGGGGCCGAAAGCCAAGCGATGCATAGAAAGGCGCGTTGAAGGGGGCGAGGCGGTCTGTCGTCAGCGTTGCCTCGGCAAGCTTTCGCAAACGGCCTTCTGCAAGAAGCGTTTCCATGAGCCTGCGGCCGAGGCCCTTTCTCTGGAAATCCGGATGAACGTCCATTTCGCCGATATGCAGGCAGCCCTCCGTGATATAGGCGCCGGCATAGCCGACGGGGATGTCATCCTGATCGCATGTGGCATAGAGGAGGGCGTGGTCGAGATAGTGCTGCAGTTCCGCGTCGCTGCTTGCTTCCGGCTCTCCGCTGACAGCACCTGTGGCGCGCAGCGTTTCGAAAGAGGCCAACTCTATCGATCGCAAGATGTCGAAATCGTCCCGAGTTGCCTGTCTGATCCGCATGTCCGTTCCTGCCTGAGATCGGGCACCGGATTACGACAATTCCCGGGAAACGCCAATGGCACTGGGCATGACGGCTTGCGCCGGATGAAACGCGCGGCTGGCATTGTCCGGTCGGGTAGTCGCGGAAAATACCGGCGGCGACCGGTGGCCGCCGCCGGCAGGACTTAGCGCGTTGCCTTCAACTGGAGGCGAGAGACGCCTGCGGCCACGTTGACGCCGGTTCCGGTTTCGCCGCTGAGCGGCTGCAATGCGAAATTCTTCGAACTGCCGCCCACAAGCGCGTTTGCTCCGAGACCGACGCCAACGGAAGCGCCGGCAGAGGCGCCGACATAGGTGCCGGCAAGAGCGCCGTCACCGACGCGGGTGGGGGCGGTGTTGACAACGATCCAGCTGAGATAGGATTTGCCGGTGACCCCGACATCGAGACCGAGCTTGCCGATCGTGCCGGAATAGTGCTCGACCTTGCCGGTGTTCTGCTTGAAGCTGCAATCGATCGCCTTGCTGGAGCCGATGATCATGCCGGCCCCGCCGGCAACGACGCAGGAGAGGGTGCCGAGACGTTGCTGAGGCTCATTTGCGACCTGCTGGGCGGCGTGTTTCGGCTGCTTATGCTGGCTCGCGGCCTCAGCCACGGGGACAAAGCCGAGGGAAGCGGCGGCGACTGTTATCATGAGGGTTTTCATGAGCGGTTCCTTTCACCTTCCTTCGTGGGGGATCGTTATAAACGCGTTCAGCCGAACTTCGTTCAAACATGGGAGGGAAACGGACCCGGTCCGTCCGCGCATGATTGCCTATGGCTGCAGCATCGTCCTGACCAGCCTCAGGCGCTGACGGCTTCCGTCGCACCCGAGAAGTCGACGGCGGCGAAGGCTGCGGCGATCACTTCCGGGCCGGCATTCGGCTTTGCCGCATCTGTCGAGAGGATCTGGCGGTAGCGGCGGGCGCCGGGCAGGCCGGTAAAGAGGCCGACCATATGGCGGGCGACATGCTGCAGGCGGCCGCCCGAAGCGATATGGCGGGCAGCGTAGGCCATCATGCGGTCGCACAGCGCATTCCAGTCGGGCTCGGATGCCGGGGCGCCGTAGAAGCGCTGGTCGACATCGGCGAGAATAGCGGCATTCTGATAGGCGGCGCGGCCGAGCATGACGCCATCGACATGGGTGAGGTGAGCTTCTGCCTCATCCAGCGTGTGGATGCCGCCGTTGATGCCGATGAAGACATCGGGGAAGCGCTGCTTCATGCGATAGACGATATCGTAATCGAGCGGCGGGATCTCGCGGTTTTCCTTCGGCGACAGGCCCTTCAGCCAGGCCTTGCGGGCATGGATCCAGATCGCATCGGCGCCGGCATCGAGCACGCGGGTCATCAGCGCGGGCAGGGCCGCTTCCGGCTCCTGCTCATCGACGCCGATGCGGCATTTGACGGTGACCGGGACGTTTGCGACCTTTTTCATGGCGGCGAGGCATTCGGCAACCGTTTCCGGCGTCAGCATCAGGCAGGCGCCGAACGTGCCGGACTGGACGCGATCCGAGGGGCAGCCGACATTGAGGTTGATCTCGTCATAACCATAGGGCTCGGCAATGCGCACGGCCTCGGCAAGCTTGGCCGGATCGGAGCCGCCGAGCTGCAGTGCTGCGGGATGTTCGGCCGCATCGAAGGAGAGCAGGCGCTCACGCGGGCCATGGATGATGGCGTCGGCGACGACCATTTCCGTATAGAGCAGGGCATTGCGGCTGATCTGGCGATGGAAATAGCGGCAGTGGCGATCCGTCCAATCGATCATGGGCGCAACCGCGAAAACCGGCGCCTTGAAATAGCGCTGAATGCCTTCGGATGCAGCCGTCTTTGCCGTGGTCATGATCTCAAGTCTTCTTTCGTCAGGTCGCGGGTCCCATGGCCTTATCTCGTAGCGGAGGCGTTGTCCTGCAAGCCCTTGCCGGTGATGGGCCGGAACCGGGCTTGGCAACGGGACGAGGGCTTATACATGAGAGATGGAGATAAAGCGAGATCGCGCATTCAAGGGTGTCTGCCGTCATTTGCCCGCAGGGTGCTCCCGCCCTTGACGCAGGTGCCGTTTTCCCGGAAGGCAGCGAAGGAAGGTCCCGATACTCCCAATATAGGGATCACGCAAAGGAGTAAAATCAGCGTCATGACCGACGATAGCGCAGGGATCAAGGCATTGCTGGCGATGCCGAGGCGAGACAATAGCGCGTATCTGGAAACGCTCCGGCTGGTGAAGGAGGCGTTTGCCGAGGCCGAGGCGGAATTTGCCGGCAAGGTGATCGCGACGACAGACAGCGCCCGGGACGAAGCCGGCAACATCGTCATCATGACCGTGATCAGGCCGGCATAGGCAGGCAGCGCCCCGGTCATGGCCGCAAATCACCTTAAATAGAGGGCAATTGAACCAAAATCCTCCTGCCGCGTTTCTGCCACAAATAGGAGGATTCCGATGGACAACCTGCTTCTGATCGCCACGCTTTGCGGCCTGATGTCTTTCGCCATGGTGTGGCTGCAGACCAAAGAATAGTTTTTTCGCGTCAAAGACTTGGCGCTTTCCCATCTATTTGCCGGCACCGCTCTTCCCGCGCCGGAACCCTACCTTTTGTATTGCCCTGAACGATCGTCTTGACTTCTCCGAAAATGAGAACAAAATGAGAACAAATAAACGTTCTCATCTATGTTCTGATGGAGAGTTCGATGGCAGCAAGCCCGAGTTATTCAGGAGCAGCAGACAAGGCCATGGCCTTTGCCGCGCAGCTGCGCGCAGACCGCGAGCGTCACGAAGCGCGCAGGCGGGAAGAGCAACGCCGCATCGAGGCGATGCGGCCGATCAACAAACATGTGCTGAAGGTGTTTGGCGGGCAGCAGCTGGCGCTGAAGCTGAATAGCTGAGGTGGACTATCCTTGTGAGTGCCCGAACGGGGGGCCGAAATCTGCCGTTCGATATCATCTGTGGGGGCTGACGCTGCGGGATGTGCAAGCCGCCGCCGCCGAGGCATCGCGCGCATTCCCCTGATATTTTTACCATTTTCCGAGTGGGCCGTGGACGGCCTGAAATTTCAGACATAAAAGAATTGCAACTATTTGGGGTGGGATTTCATGAAAAGATTATTGTTGCTGGTGGCTGCGATGGCGTTGCTTGGTTCGGGCGCAATCGCGCAAGGTGCCAAGGAAGATCCTGTGGATATGGTGATCCGATTGACCGGACGGACAGATCCTTATCTACAGGCCATTTATCGGGATCACAGGGATATCGTACTGGAAGTCTACGCTGAGCTGAGCCGTCAGCTATGGGTTGAACAAAAGAAAACCCTTGCGACGGTCATCGACAGGTATGGCACTCCGGCCCTCTCGCGCGCAGGCGACAGTGCCGTGATTGCAGTCATGGACAAGACGGCCGCGCTTACCGATATCGTGGCCGCCAAATATCCCGAAGGCTGCGAGTATTTCTTCACCGGCAATATGCCTGACTGGTATTCCGTTGTGGAAGTCAGAAACGGTCGGATGGATGATCGGCGAGCGAAAACCTATGCTTATGAGGATGGGAAATTCCGCGCTCCGGTTGCCTTGATGTCCGGCGAGGAGCAGTACTGGATCATGACGCGGTACCTGGGAATGACCGGGAGCGAGATAGACAAGGCGCTGAAAGCTCCTGCCGGGGTCAGCGACCAAGACATGTGCTCAATCGCAAAGAAACTCTATAACGTACGCGCTTTGCCGAAAGAGCTGCAGGGCGATTGGGGCAGGGCGTTGCTCTCGCTCGGCCCGTCCCCGGAGAAGCAAAAGCCTGCCGCAGATGCGAAGCCCGCATCGGACTCGGTTGCGCAGGAAAAGAAGGCTGGCTCCTTCGAAAAGGAGATGAAGGTTCTCGCCGGTATCAATCCTTTCGTTCACGCGGTCTTCATGGATCACGAAGCTGAAACGCGGCAGCTGTTTGCCAAGGTCGAAGCCTCGGGGGGCAAGATCGATCCGCGAGCGCAAGCAGCTGCCATGGTGGCGAAATACGGCAATCCTGCGCTGTCGCGGGCAAGCGATGCCATTGCTATCGATGTCTTGAAGAAGACAGCTGCGCTCAACGAGGCTCTCGCGCGATATTATCCGCAGGGCTGCAAGGATCTCATGAGTCTGCGGGTGTCTCAGTCCGCACAGGCTGTTCCCCAGATCAAGGAGAGCTATTGGCAAGTTATGGAAGCCAAGCGCCTGGCCTATGAGGACGGAAAGGTGCGGGGGCCTGCGGCCGTTACGCTGACCGCTCAGGACATCGTGCAGATGATCACGCAGCGCCTGGGCGTGACCACGGACGAATTGAACAAGCTGGCGAAACTCGCCGAACTCAGCGACGAAGAGGTTTGCTCGATAACGATGAGGCTCAACAGGATCGATCCCGTTCCGGAGGCGCAGCGCGGCAACTGGGCGAGGACTGCCATGTCGTGGAGCGGCTGAGTCTTGCCGCCCTGCGCCCGCCCTTCCGTTCGCAAGGGCGGGCGCATTGCGACATTTGACGCTTTCCGCCTTAGCGGTCCCGGAAGATCTTGATGACTCTCGGCGTCATGCGGTTGTTCGTGATGTCGACCGCATCCTGATAGGTTGCCCGGCCGGAGACCAGAGCTTTTTGCATGCGCGCGCAGCCGACCCGAGGCGCATCCTTATCCGAGACGTTCATGAGAACGGCGCCGTCGTGAAGCGTGCTCTTGTCGAGCCTGCTCAGACGCTGGACGCAATTGTTAAGCGCCTCCGTCCTCAACCGAGGACTGCCTTGCAGCGCCGTGACAGTGGCTTGATATTCCTGTTGCGTCGGCGCGCAGCCTGCGAGCAGTCCGGCAATCAATGTTATTGCAATAGTGGCACGCATGATTATTCCTCAATTATGCTGCGGACAGTGTTTTTTTGCTGTGATTGGCGAGGCATCTCGAAGCGTCTGCCTCAACCGCCCCGGAAGATCTTGATCAGCTTCGGGGTGTAGCGGTGATTTTTGATGTCGAGCATATCCTGGTAGGTTATGTCGCCGGAAACGATCGCATTTGTGTATCGGCCACAGGCAATCTTCGGAGCGTCTTTTTCTGCCACGTTCAGGAAGAGTGCGGCGTTATGGCGGGCCTTCGTGTCGGATAAGCCGAGCTGCCTGATACACTCGTTCAAAAGCCCGTTTCTCTGACTCTCGCTGCCCCGCGCCACTCTGACAGCTGCATCATATTGTTTCTCGGTCGGCACACAGCCGGTGAGCAATCCGGTGGCAATCAATGTCAATGCAATATAGGCGCGCATGATTATCCCTCAATTATGCTGCGCACAGCCTCTTGTGCTGTGATTGGCGGGGTATCCTTATTTTGATTCTCGTAACGCGGGAATTCTGTTCTTTGCAATTTCTTATTTCTTCTAGATTTGGTTGAAAACCTCAGGAAAACGCGTGTTTAGTAGCGAACGACAGGCGCTTCGCGGAAGCACCTTGGGGGATAAAGGGATGTATGGGGCTGCTCAGCGAGCCGGTGACGTTCACATCCGAGGGGACCAGCTTCCGTCGTTACCGCCCGGCCGCCCGGTATGCCTCTGCGCGTTCCTTCTCTCTTGCGGCCTTCACGACCAGCATAGCCGCCACGACCAGTCCAAGAACCATCACCACGCCAAGCACGAGCAAATTCGGCTCAGCCGGCAGCGCCGCGCCCGTGCCAGCTCCGCCCGATGCCGACACTGCGATTGCGGCACCCGCCTTCTGCAACGTACCCGTCGTCTTCTCCGCCTTGTCCGCCACGTCCGCCAGCACAGCCTTGGCATCCACACCCGGCTGCGCACGGAGATACATCGCGACGGCTTTCGCCTCGATCTTCGCCACGCGTGCGCTCCAGCCCTTGCCGTAGGTCTTCCAGATCGCCAGGCTCTGCATGAAGCTCAGCCTTCTCGCGCAGAGCGCCTTGATTTCCTTCACGCCGGCAGTGGCTGCGTGCAGGCGGGTGATGGGGCCGGTTTTGCCGTCGGCGGGGGCGCCGATCACGGTCTGGGCGTCGCGGAGCGCCCGGGCGGGGCCGGAATTGACGGCGTAGTCGAAGGTGGCGAGGTCGAAGCCCGGGGGCAGGGTGTCGCCGCCGATCTGGTCCCAGTATTTCGCCTTGTAGATGGGTCTGACGTCGTCGAGGGTGAGGTTGCGGATGTCGAGATTTGGGAAGGCGGCGGCGGAGATGCCGTATTTGGTGCCTTTCAGCGTGCCCTTGCCGATCCTGCCGCCGGTCCAGTTGCCGGGGTCGGTACGCTCGGTGGAGAGGCCGCCTTCGGATGCAAGTGTGATGGAGAGGCATTCGGGAAAATTTGCCGCGGTCATGTCACATTCCTTTGTCGGTCGGATCGCGACAACCTTCCGACGGCAACAGTTGCGGCCGTGGCATCGTGACCGCAGGCGGAGCGGCCGGCAGATCAGGTGTTGAAGCGGCAATGCCGCGGCTCGTGCCGATGTGAGGAAGCGGGGCCGGATGCGGGGCCTGACCGGCATCTTCGATGGCCGTTCGGGACGCGAGGATCGCGGCGCCTGCGGATCTGGCTGAAGGGGAAAAGAGTGGCCGCCGCCTCCGCTACAGGAAGGCGGAGTGGGGCGCGGCGGCCGGCCACTGAGGGGCCGACAAAACAACCCGAATTCCGGGCGGATCGTTCCTAATCATATTGGGCTAGGGAGGCCTTCGTCTTCTGCGGGCTGAGTGGAGGGGCGAGTTTCACACCACACGGCATGGCTCAGAACACGTCGGCATAATTGTTGGCAGCGGCAAGTGCGGCTTCCTTCAGGATCACCCCTTGGGCCACCATGCCGTTTGCGAACCGTACCAGGCGCACGTCGGGCATGGATTTCAGGCGCTGGGAGAAGGTGTTGACGGGTGGCAGGAAGTTTTCGCGGTAGCCCTGGTCGATCGCCCATTTGCGGAAATCCTCGAAGAGTTTGGCCGTGCGCAGCCAGCCGCCCGAAGGCTCGATTTCCGCGGGCTCGATGCGGATATCGAACCATTCATTGAGCGGGTCGAGCAGCAGCCAGGCGTTCAGCGCCTCCTTCGAGCTTGCGGGAATGGTGTAGTGGCCGTTGCGCTTCAGCCGCTGGGCGCCCGATACGGCAAGGCCGAGCAGCAGTTCCAGCTCTTCCCTTGCTATGCGCTCGGCAATATCGGGAATGACCTCATGCTCGGGAATGCTGCGATTGAACTGGATGACGACGAGGCGGCGGCGCAGGCCTCGATCTATGCCGCCGTTGAATCGGGGCAGGGTATTGGTCGTGAAGCAATGCAGCGCCCGGGGGATGAAACTTTCGACATCCTTGTAGAGGCTGCGGCCCTCGATCGGGTTGCCGGTGACGGCTGCCTTGAACTCTTCGCCCGCGATGGCCGCAGCGCTCAGCTCGTCTGCGACGTTCGCCGCCTTGCCGGCGAGATTGATGATGCGCTTTTCATCATTGAAGAAGGCGGGCGAAATGGAGGAGACGGCTCCTTCCGGCAGCAGCGCGCGAAAGAGCGAGGCGATGGTGGATTTGCCATTGCTGGCGGTCTCGCCGAGCAGGATGAAGGCTTTCGGCTGGCGGATGCGGGTGGCAAGGCCGAAGGCGGCCGCTCCCAGCATTTCGGCCACGAGGTCGATCTTGCCGGCGGCATCGGGATCGCCCTGAAAGGCGCCGTGAAGCAGCTTGTGCAGGAGCGAGCCCTCGGGCGGATGGCTTTCGGTATGCAGGTTGTAATCCGCTGCTATCGTGAAGCGGAAGCGGTCATCAGGGTCGTGCGCGCGGCAGGTCACTTTGCCCGCTTCGTCGAGGGTGATGGTGCAGTTCAGCGCGTTGACGCCGATGGCGGAATTGCCGAAGAAGCCGGCCTCGGTGGTGCGCGTGCCGAATTCGGTGAGGATGCCGTCGATCATGTGTCGGCCGAGCTTCAGCGGCTTTTCCTTCGGGCCGATACCGATGGCATCGAAGGCATGCATGGCAAGGCGGATCTTCTGTTCGGAGATGGAGCGCCAGGCGGAGGGGCCATAGGCCCAGAACCTGCCGTCGGCGCGCACGATCCGCCCGCCGCAGGCTTTCGCCAGATGTTCGTTGAAGATGCGCGCCAGCCAGACTTCGGAGCCGAAAGGCTGGCTCGGAAACCATTCCGGCATGCTGTCTATGCCATCGGCGCCCGCCGGCGGGGCATTCGGTGCGCTCTGCTCCGGTTCTTCTGTCGCCGGCGGCGGCTCGACCGGCGCGGCCAGGTGGCGGCGGATCGTGGCGCGCATGAAGGCATCGAGATCGAGGCGCGTCCAGCCGGCATCGACGGCATCGGCGCTGTCCCAGCCGCGGCATGGAAGACGGCCGGCCTGCCAGTCGGCATAGGTGAAATGGCCGAGATCGGAGGCTGCTCCGGCATCGGTAAGACCCGTCAGCCGGACGCGCGCGCCGAGGCTCAAGAGGATGGCGGCGATCTCGTCTGCCGTCGAAAGGCCGGGCGCATCGAAATCCGGCCAGATGACCACATCGCGGCCCGATAGCGGCGACCAGTCCGTATGTTTGACGCCCTGCGTGCCGCCGGCCCAGGAAAGAACGGTGCGGCCGGATTTCTTCGCCAGCCGGTCGCGGCATTTCTCGCCCTCGACGACGATCACCTGCTTTGTCTTGCCGAGCGTTTCGAGGCCGTAGAGCGGGCGCGGCCTGGGAAAGGGGTAGCGGCACCAGGTCTCCTTGCCGTCCGGCAGGCGGACGAACATGACCATCGGCGTTTCCTTGCCCTCGTCTGGCAGGTCATGGCGCAGCACATAGCCGATGAGCGCGCCATCGGCCTGCCGATAGGGAAAGACCATGGAGGGAGCGAAAGCGCCCCATTCGGAGCGGTCGCCCTTGCGCTTGGGGTTGTAGAGGCGGATGCGGACGCCGGGTGTGACCGGCTCGGAGGGAGGCGGAAGCGGCGTGATGCCTTCATAGGGATCGCGCACCTGCTCCACGCGCGGGACTATGTTCGGCCTGATATGCCCGGCGCCATCGGAGCGGCTGCCGCCGTCGAGAAGGCGGATGGCTTCCGCCAGATCGACGCCCTTGATCTGTCGCACGAAATCGAGCACATCGCCGCCGGCGCCGCAGCCGAAACAATGGAAGCGCTCGATGCCGTCCTGCCCCCTGAAGATGGTGAAGGAGGGCGTTTCCTCGGCATGGAAGGGGCAGCAGGCGATATGCTCATGCCCGTTCCTCTGCAGCCTGCAGCCATAGCGCGCCGCCGTCTCAGACAGCGACACGTCGCGGCGAAGCCGTTCGAGATCTGCAGGCATGTTGCGGCTCTTGCAAGGAATGTTGTCGTTATCGCAACATGGCCGGCGCAGTGCGGGCGGCGGCCATGGTCATTTCGCGCTTTCGGGGATTGTCGGGCGGGCGGCTTATCGCGAGGAGGAATTGGGAAACTTGCCTTCCAGCACCAGCCGGTAGCCGCGGCGATAGCCGACATTGGCAATGCCGATGCCGGAGCCTTCGAGCTTCTGGCGCAGGTGGCAAAGGGCAACCTTGAAGGCGAGATACATCTTGTCCGGCGAAGGGCCGCCATCGGGATCGTCGATATACATGGCGGTGAAGATGCGCTCGGTGATGACGGGCATGCCCTTGCCCTTCCAGACCGCATGGAAGATGCGGCCTTCCATCGGCGTCAGGCCGAAGTGATCGATGACGATCTCCGGCTGCGGCGCGGTGACCGGCTGCTTGCAACAGGGGCAGAGCAGGGGCCTGACGATGGTGAGCGGGGCGGGGGCTGCCGATGGGGTCGGGCGTGTGGTGATCGTCTGCATATGGAGCCTCACTGGATCTGGAATTCTTGTGACAATGCGAATTGGTGCCGGCGTGGCAGCGCCTAGGAGGCCATCACCATCGCCCGGATGCGGTCTTCGAAGAGGGCAAGGCGGCGCAGCCGGTTGGCGAGATGCACGAGGTCGTCGACATCTTTGCGATCGATGGAAAGCAGCGTTTCTGCGGCGACCGCCCCGCCGCGCATGACGCAGCGCCCGACGAGCGCATCGATCAGCTCCGACTGCGCCAGCATGGAGAGCGGTTCCCTACGCATCCTCTTCCTCCGGCATGAGGTCGGCGAGCGTGAGCGAAACGCCAAGGCGCCTTGCCGCTTGCAGAAGCATCAGCTGGTCGCGACCATTGATGAGGCCGCGCTCATCCCTCAGCGCCCGCGAAATCTTGGAGCGATGGCGCTTGAGCTCGGCTGCAAGCCCGCTCGGCGTCAGCGCCAGTTTGGCGGCAACCTTCTGCCAGGGCGTCCGGGCCTTTGCCATGCTGATCTTCCTCCTGCCGTGCGGCTCTTGTTGTTGTGGTTGAGATTATGTTGTCGAAATCACAACGTCAATCCGAAATAGGAAAAAATACCTATCTTTCGTGTTTTGACTCCTGGAGTGCTGTTTCCCACCAGGAATGCGGGCGATGCTGCAACTTGAGCAGATCAACCATGTCAAAGGTTGACGCTAAAAAGCCCGGTGCGGTTGCTTGCGCCTCGTTGCGTTTTTTGCAACAAATGAGCAACGCTGCATATTGCATGGGGACGCTGAATGGCTGAGATCGACGGCAGCTGGTTTCACAGCCAGCTTGATGACAGGGGGCAATCGCTGCGCTCGCTCGCCCGCCATCTCGGCAAGGATGCGTCTGCCGTTTCCCGCACCTTTTCGGGCAAACGCCGCATGACGATGGAGGAGGCGGCCGAGATCGCCGGCTTCCTTGGCGTATCCGTGACCGAGGTCATGCATCATGCCGGAATTACACGCGAAGGCGAGGGGCTCGGGCCGAAGATCCTGCTCTCGGCCGTGATCGGCGAGGATGGCGAAGTCCGTTCGCTTGCCGAGCCGCAGCCCTTGCCGCAGGCCGTGCTCGACAAGGCGCAGCTCTCGATCGGCGCCAGCCGCAACCGGCGGATCATCGCCGCTGAAGTGCGGGCCTCCTCCGGGTCGCTGTCGATCTGGGACGATGCGGTGCTGCTCTTTGCACCGGCCGACGGCATCGAGCCCGGCGCGATCGGCTCGCTTTCGATCTGCGGCCTTGCCGGCGGCAGGCAGATCCTCGCCAGGCTCGACCGCGCCCGCAAGACCGGCGAGGCGAGGGTGGTTTTTCCTGATGGCGGGATCGGGGAGGCGGTGCTCACGACGGCGACGCCGGTGCTGGCGGTGGTGCCCTAGGGGATATGATGGCAGACGGCCCCTGGAGTGAGGAAGAGAATGGGCTGATCGTTGCGGATTATTTCGCAATGCTTGCCGACGACCTTGTCGGCCGGCCCTACAACAAGGCGGAGCACAACAGGCAGCTGCAGGCGCGGATCGGCCGGACGCGGACATCGATCGAATTCAAGCACCAGAATATCAGCGCCGTGCTGAAGGGGCTCGGCGAGGACTGGATCAACGGTTACAAGCCGGCCTTCAATTTCCAGATGTCACTGGTGGACGCCGTCATGCGCTGGCTTTCGCAGAATGAGGGCTGGGTGAGACGGGCTCCCGGCGCGCCGGCGCTATCCGGGCTGCGTGAGCAAACTGCACTCTGGGTGGGGCCGCCGCCGACGCTTTCCAACGAGGCTCCGCCGCAGGAGCTGGAGCAGATGCAATTCATTGCCCGCAAGTTCGATGTCGCCGGCCGCGACGAGCGCAATCGCAATCTCGGAAAGGCAGGCGAAGAGCGGGTGTTGGCGCATGAGCGCGCGATGCTCGTCAGCGCCGGCCGGGAGGATCTCGCCCGCAAAATCCGCTGGATATCGGAGGAAGAGGGCGATGGTGCCGGCTTCGACATCGCCAGCTTCGAGCCGGGCGGCCGCCCGCGCCGCATCGAGGTGAAGACGACGAATGGCTGGGAGCGCACGCCTTTCCACATTTCGCGCAACGAACTGGCGGCGGCCGAGGAATGGCGCAGCGAATGGTGCCTGCTGCGCCTCTGGAACTTTTCACGCGAGCCAAGGGCCTTCGAGCTCCACCCGCCGCTGGAGGCGCATGTGTCGTTGACCGCGACGACCTTTCAGGCGAGCTTTGCCTGAATATCCCGCGGGATATGGGGGCTCGGCACGCCCGACGGGACTGCTCGCTTGTGCCACCCGAGCGGCGTTTACGGCGGCATTTACGGTAACGCGCCCAGTCGGTTACCGTAACGTACTTATGCGGCAGCGCGGACGGCTTCATGGTTCGGCCCATTCCTGACAGGGGCAAGCCATGAAGATGAAATTCGATATTTGCGCGCTGCCGATCCTTGCCGCGTTCAGCCTTTCAGCAAGTGTGCTGACGGCGGCGGCGGGCGATGCGACGGTGCAGGTCACTGCCGACAATTTCGTGCGGGCGGAATCCGATACCTATATCGGCAATCTCGCCAAGGCGGCAGGCGGGCTCGCCAAGCTCGTCCATCACCGGGAACCGGCCGCAATCGACGACCACTCGGTCATCCGGCTCAACCGCGACACTCTCTACAGCTACGCCGTTTTCGATCTTGATGCCGGTCCGGTCACCTTCAATCTGCCTGACCCCGGCAGCCGTTTCATGTCGCTGATGGCGGTAAGCCAGGATCACTATGCGACGACGGTTTACGGCCCCGGAGCGCACAGTTTCGACAAGGAGACGATCGGCACGCGCTATGTGATGATCGGCACCCGCATCCTGGTCGATCCCAATGACAAGAAGGATATTGCGCAGGTGCACGGCTTGCAGGACGCAATCAAGATCAGCCAGGAGGGCTCCGGCGCGCTAGACCTGCCGCGATGGGATACGGCGAGCCTGAAGAAGGTGCATGACGCCGTGCTCGTGCTGGCCTCCACCGTCTCCAATTTCGACCGGGCATTCGGCACGAAGGCGGAGGTCGATCCAATCCGCCATCTGATCGGCGCTGCCGCCGGATGGGGCGGAAACCCCGACAAGGACGCCCGGTATCTCAACGTCACGCCGGCGAAGAATGACGGCAAGACGATCTACAAGCTCACCGTCAAGGATGTGCCGGTCGATGGGTTCTGGTCGGTCAGCGTCTATGATGCGCAGGGTTTCTACGACAAAAATCCATATAACGCTTACAGCCTCAACAACGTGACCGCCGCCAAGAGCGCCGACGGCTCGATTACCGTCCAGTTCGGCGGCTGCGACGGCAGGATCGTCAATTGCCTGCCGACCGGCAAGGACTGGAACTACACGGTGCGGCTCTACCGTCCGCGGGCGGCAATCCTCGATGGCACATGGACCTTTCCGTCGCCGGAACCGGCCGGCTGAAGCCGGGACGAGCGAGCGGGCGACAATCATTGGCAGACAATCCAGCGGAGATGAGACATGAGCCTACCGAGCCGCCTTGCCGGCGCCGCCCTGCTGCTGCTGTCAGCCGTTCCGGCGCTTGCCGGGGAGTCTGAATACAAGGCGGATGTGCCGGCCGATATCACCACGCCCGACAAGGTGGAGACGCGCATCGGCACGCTGAATTTCTTCGATGGCCTGCCCGATGATGCGACCGTACGGAAGGTCTACGACCAGCTGGATTTCTCACGCGGCATCCAGGCCTTTCTCTCGGGCATTCCGGCCGCCTCTCTGCATGCCATGTGCAAGGGCTTGAACGAGGCGGGTGTGGAAAACAACAAGGCTATCGGCATTACCGAGGAACTGATGGATGCGCGTTCGCTGTTTCTGACGCCGAATGCCACCACGGTCTATAATTTCTTCTGCATCGACCTGAAGGACGGGCCTGTCGTCATCGAGATCCCGCCCAATGCGCTCGGGCCGGTCGACGACGCCTTCTTCCGTTTCGTTACCGATGTAGGGCTGACCGGTCCCGACAAGGGCAAGGGCGGCAAATATCTGTTCGTGCCGCCCGACTATAAGGGCAAGCTGCCCGAGAGCGGCTATTTCGTCACCCGCTCGCCGACCTACATCAACTGGATCCTCTGCCGCGTGTTCGTGGAAAACAACGATGTTGCGGCGGCGGTGAAGGCGGTCAGGGAGCACGCCCGCGTCTACCCTTATTCGGCGGCCGCCAAGCCGCCGGCGACGACTTATGTCGACATATCAGGCAAGAAGATCAACACCATCCACTCCAACGATTTCCACTTCTATGAGGAGATCAACGAAGTCATCCAGCATGAACCTGACGATGCCTTCGACCCGGAAGTCGTCGGCCTCTTCGCCGCCATTGGCATCAAGAAGGGCGAGCCTTTCCAGCCGGATGCCCGCATGAAGGCGATCCTCGTGGATGCGGTCGCTGTCGGCAATGCTTCTGCCCGCGCCATCCTGTTTTCCTCGCGCGATCCCCGAGTGAAATTCTATCCCGACCGGCAATGGGGCAACGGCTTCATCGGCAACAGCTACCAATTCCTCAACAATGGCGAGCGCATGCTCGACGCCCGCACGCTCTTTCACTATGCGGCAACCGGGATCACCCCGGCGATGGCCGCCGCCAAGCCAGGCACGGGCTCCGCCTACGCCTTTGCCGTGCGCGACACCACGGGCGCCTATTTCGATGGGGGCAAGACCTACAAGGTAACGCTGCCGGGGCCGGTGCCCGCTAGGCAATTCTGGTCCTTCACCGTCTATGATGCGCAGACGCGTTCCATGCTGGAGACCGATCAGAAGGCAGCTGGCCTCGACAGCAATTCGAAGGATATCAAGGCCAATGCCGATGGCTCCTACACCGTCTGGTTCGGCCCCGACGCGCCCAAGGGGCATGAGGGCAACTGGGTGCAGACGCGGCCGGGCAAGAGCTGGCAGGTGATCCTGCGGCTCTATGCACCGCTGGAGCCCTGGTTCGACAAGAGCTGGAAACCGGGCGACCTGGAACCCGTGAAATAGGCATCCGACAATCGGCTGCCCGGTGGGGAAACCTCCCTTGGAAATAATCCGCTCAGCGCTAATTCCTGCTCGAGGAATGGCCGTTCATCAGCCCGGGCGATCAGCTGCCGATGCATCTGCATCCAGCCATCTGCCTTTGGCGGGTGCAGACAGGAGCGGCCTTGAAGGCGGGTTGGATAGGTACCGGGTCAAATGGCTCCGGTCGGGCGGGAATGGCAGAGAACGAAAGCGAACATCACTACCGGGTTCTCTTCGATTCCATCGATGATGGTTTCTGCACAATCAAGCTGTTGTTCGACGAAGAGGGGCGGGCGCGGGACTATCGCTTCCTGCTCATCAACCCGGCCTTCGAGCGGCAGACGGGGCTGACGGGCGCGGCCGGGCGGACGATGCGGGAGCTTGCGCCCGACCACGAGGAATTCTGGTTCGATGTTTACGGCAAGGTTGCGCTGACGGGCGAGCCCGTCCGCTTCGAGCATCAGGCCGATGCGCTCGGCGGGCGCTGGTTCGAGGTCTATGCCTTCCGGATCGGTGCTGCCGAAGAGCGGCAGGTCGCCATCATCTTTCGTGACATCAAGGAGAAGAAGCAGGCGGAAGAAGCATTGCGCGAAAGCGAGGTGCAATACCGGGCGCTGTTTGATTCCATCGACGAAGGCGCCTGCATCATCGAGCGGCTGCCTGTCGGCGCCGATGGGCTGCGCGACTATCGCTATATCGTCATGAACAAGGCGATGCAGACGATGTTCGGCATCGCCGATCTCAGCGGCCGCACGATCCGCGAATTCTTCCCCGACGAGGTGGAGGACTGGTACGACGATTACGACCGGGTGCTGGAGACGGGCGAGCCCATCCGCTTCGAGCGGGAGTCCGAGCCGCAGGAGATGGTGCTGGAAATGTTCGTGTCGCGCCTCAGCCAGAAACCGCCGCGGCTCTTGACCGTGATGCAGGACATCACCCAGCGGCGGCGGGCGGAGGAAGCGATGCGCCGCAGCGAGGAGCGCACCCGCGCGCTGATCAATGCTACCTCCGATGCCGTCTACCGTATGAGCCCGGACTGGCAGGAAATGCGCCAGCTCGACGGCCGCGGTTCCGATGTCGAGGGACCGACGGTGCGCTGGATCGAAGACTATCTCTTTCCCGAGGACCGGTCGCGGCTCCGCTTAGCTGTTGCCCATGCCATCCGCGAAAGGCGGCCCTTCGAGCTTGAACATCGCGTGCGCCGGGCCGATGGCGAGGAGGGCTGGACCTTCTCGCGCGCCATCCCGATCTTCGACGACAAGGGCGAGATCGCCGAATGGTTCGGCATGGCCGCCGACGTGACCGAGAGGGTGAACGCCCGCCAGCGCCAGCAGATGCTGAACCACGAGCTTGGCCACCGGCTGAAGAACGTACTGAGCCTCGTGCAATCAATCGCCAACCAGACTTTTCGCCAGGCCGACAATCTCACTGAGGCGGCCGAGACCTACAGCGCGCGCCTCGTCTCGCTCGGGCGCGCGACCGATATCCTGACGGAGACGGCGTGGGCGGATGCGAGCCTGCGCAGCCTCGTCCAGGCATCCCTGATCTCGGTCGGCGATTTCAGCGAGCGCATCCGCATCTCCGGCCCCGATCTCGACCTTGCGCCGCAGCAGGCGCTGATGCTGACGCTGACACTGCACGAGCTTGCGACGAACAGTTTGAAATATGGGTCGCTGAGCAGTGAGGCGGGGGTGGTGGATCTCGTGTGGGGTGTCAGGAGGGAAGAGGGCGGCGAAGGGCAGTTCACGCTGGAATGGAAGGAGAGCGGCGGGCCTGACATCAGTGCGCCGGCGCGGGACGGGTTCGGGACGCGGATGATCGGACGCTTGCTGCCGGCTTCGTTTCAGGGGAAGGCGGAGCTGAGCTATGCGGCGGCGGGGTTTGAGTTTCGGCTGGAGGCGCCGTTGGGAGAGGTGATCAAGGTTAGAGGGTGAGGGGGACGTCGGGAGGATTCAGTGCGAAGTTGTCATGACAGATGCTCACGGGAGAGGTGGAAAGCTCCCAGTCCGTCCTTCTCGCCGTCATGCTAGCTTGGCTGTAAATACGGCGGGAGCAATGGCAACCTTTCTAGTCGAAACGTTTATCACCCAGGTTGAACAGGCTAAATCGGACAGAGTTTGAATACCGCGACATAGGCGCCTTTTCCGCCGTGAGTTGCAAGGTCCGCCCAACGACAATACTACTCCATCAACCATTGCGTCCCCCGCCGTTCTCCGCTACCAACGCCCCATCCACAAGGACCCGGTGAAACTCCGGGTGGCTCTTCTGGCCGCCGATCCGCCAGACAACACGTGAACGCAACCTTACCTCCCAGGACCGGTCCCTCCGGTCGTTGCCTTCAACTGTGAAAAATTCTCAGATGCGATCTCTTTCAAACTACCGGCTGGAGTGGTTCTCCAACATTCGTGCCGATATCCTCTCAGGTATTGTCGTGGCGCTTGCGCTGATACCGGAGGCCGTCGGTTTTTCTGTCATTGCCGGGGTCGATCCCAAAGTCGGGCTGTTTGCCTCCGTCGCCATTGCCTGTGTGACGGCGATTTGCGGCGGGCGGCCTGCGATGATTTCGGCGGCGACGGCTTCTACTGCGGTGCTTATGGGGCCGCTGGTGCGCGAGCATGGCATCCAGTATCTGTTTGCGGCGACCATTCTGATGGGCGTCCTGCAGATCATTGCCGGCATGCTGAAGCTCGGGCGGCTGATGCGATTCGTGTCGCGCTCGGTCATGACCGGCTTCGTCAATTCGCTGGCAATCCTGATCTTCGTGGCGCAGCTGCCGCAGCTGATCGGCGTGCCTGAGGTGACCTATCTGCTGATCGCCATTGCGCTTGGCGTGATCTATCTCTTTCCTTACGTGACCAAGACCATTCCTTCGCCGCTGGTGGCGATCGTCGTCGTGACCTGCATCGCGCTCGGCTTCGGTATTCATGTGCATACGGTGGCCGATCTCGGCGAGATGCCGACGGCGCTGCCGCCGTTTGCCTTGCCCGCCGTGCCGCTGACATGGGAAACGTTTCGGATCATCTTTCCCTATTCGGTGGCGCTTGCTGCCGTCGGTCTGCTGGAGTCGCTTTTGACGGCGCAGATCGTCGACGATCTCACGGATACGCCGAGCAACAAGAGCCAGGAATGCATGGGGCAGGGTGCGGGCAATATCGTCTCGGCGCTCTTCGGCGGCATGGGTGGCTGCGCGATGATCGGCCAGTCGGTCATCAACGTGACCTCGGGCGGTCGCGGGCGTCTCTCTACCTTCGTGGCCGGCGCTTTCCTGCTGGTGCTGCTTTTGGTGCTCGACGATATACTTCGTATCGTGCCGGTCGCGGCTCTCGTTGCCGTCATGATCATGGTGTCGATCGGCACCTTCTCGTGGAAATCGATCGTCGATCTGAAACGGCATCCCGGCACATCCTCCATCGTCATGCTGGCGACGGTCGCGACCGTGCTCGCGACGCAGGATCTTTCCAAGGGCGTGGTGGTGGGCGTGCTCTTGTCCGGCATCTTCTTTGCCAGCAAGGTGGCACGGCTCTTCAGCGTTGCGAGGCGGGAGGACAGTCAGACCGGTATCGTGACCTATAGCGTCGAAGGGCAGGTCTTCTTCGCCTCGGCGGAAAGCTTCATCGGCGCTTTCGACTTTGGCGATGCCGGCAGCAAGGTCGTCATCGATGTCAGCGGTGCGCATCTCTGGGACATCACCGCCGTCGGTGCGCTCGACAAGGTGGTCCTCAAGTTCCGCAAGGCGGGTGCCGATGTGCAGGTGCTCGGCTTCAACAAGGCGAGCGCCGACATGGTCGATCGTTTCGCGCTGCATGACAAGGATGAGCGGGCGGCAGCCAGCGCCTCGTTGCATTGATGCAGGAGTTTACAGGCCGGAGCAGTTTGCGCCCGGCCTGTCATTTTTAGAGGTCGCACAGGCCTTGGCTCAGCGCTGCGGTAGGGTACGCAGGCTGAGGCCCACATTTCGCGATAGCAGAAGCCGGGGTCAGACATCGGCCCGGCGCACCGCTTGTCTGATGTTCAGGCGGCAGGCGTTGCGACAGCAGGCTCCGTCGCCATCGCCTTGCGCAGCTGCTCTTCCTGCTCCGGCGAGAGCGAGGAGCGCAGGATGGTGGCGTGTTCGCCCTTGAATTCGGCCAGCACCTTTTCGGGCTGCACCTTCCGCAAAAGCAGGAAGAGGGCGGAGCTGTTGACGGGGATGGTGTCGGCGAGTTTCTTGATGAGGTCGTCGTCGATGCCGTAATCGGTCATCGAGCCCGCAAGCGCGCCGGAGCCTGCGCCGAAGGCGCCGCCGAGGACCATGCCGGCGAGCGGATTGAGGAAGAGCAGGCCGACGAGCGAGCCCCAAAGCGCGCCGGAGAGGCCGCCGCGTGCAGCACCCGTGGCGGTAAGATTGACGCTCTGCTTGAGGCGCACCTTGCCGGCGGGATCGCGAACGGCGACGACGGCGTCTTCGAGATCGACGAGATATTCCTTCTCAAGCTGGACGAGCCTGTTGAGCACGGCATCCGCCTTGTCGGCGGTATCGAAACCAAGCACCACGAGTTCTGACATGGCTTTCCCTCCTGTTGAATTTACACATGCGGCAGATAGGCGCCGGCGACGCTCTGTCCAGAAGGCGGCCGCCATTTGCTTTCGCTAGCATTCGCATGTGAGAGGGCGATGAAGGGGATCGCCCGTGGGCGTCAATTAAACGCGCGCACCTCGACCGGTGCGCGGCAGGCGATGGCGGCCTTGCGGCCCCAGGCGAGGGCCTGTTCCATGTCAGTGCATTCCAGCACCCAGAAGCCGCCGATATGCTCCTTGGTTTCGAGATAGGGACCGTCGGTGACGAGCAGCTTGCCGTCGGGTGCGGTGCGCACCGACATTGCCTTGCTGACCGCTTGCAGGCCGCCGACGAAGGTCCTGATGCCGGCGGCCACCATCTCCTCGTTCAGCACGTCGATATCGCGGCGCAGCGCATCGTCTTCCGCGCAGGGGGCGTAATCGTCGGGGAGGTGGATGGCGACCAGATATTGCGGCATCTTGTTTCTCCTGGGGTGGTGACAGCCGGGCGGCCGGGCTGCCTTCATCTTACAGACGAATGTGCGGCATGGAATTCGACAGATCGTTTCAGAGATTTTGGTTCCTGCCGATGGATCGGCTATAGGAATCCTGCTTCCGGATTCTGGCCGGCGGCGGCGCCCGCTGCCGTAAAACCCTCGCGCAAAGGTCTTTTCATGCCGCTTCTCGATGCGAATTCAGCCTTTCCCGTCACCCATCCCGATGGCAGGGTTTCGAAGACGACGATGTATCTGAAGAATGTGATCGATCATCCGCGCATCGAGGTCGGCGATTACAGCTACTTCACGCATTACGGGAAGCTGGAGGAGACGGCCGAGATCCTGGCGCCCTATCTGGGGCCGGGCTGCCGGGAGCGGCTGGTGATCGGCAAGTTCGTGCAGATTGCCCGCGGCAGCTATTTCATCACCAGTTCGGCCAATCACCCTATGGGCGGCATCACCACCTATCCTTTCCGCATCTTCAAGCCGGAGACCTTCGGCTACAAGGACCTGCCGGTGAAGGATACCGTGGTCGAGCACGATGTCTGGATCGGCCATGACGCCGTCATCATGCCGGGTGTCAGGATCGGTGCCGGGGCGATCGTCGCCGCTTCCTCGGTCGTCACCCGCGATGTGCCTCCCTATGCGGTCGTCGGCGGAAATCCGGCGAGCATCATCCGCATGCGCTATCCCGTCGAGATCATCAGCGAGATCCTCGAACTTGCCTGGTGGGACTGGCCGATCGACAAGATCGAGGCCAATCTGCCGGCGCTGGAAAGCGGCGATCTCGCGGCGCTGAAACGGGCCTGATCACAGGCGCTCCCTGCGACTGCCGGAGCCCTTCCAATTGCTTCGGGTGGCGCTATCCTCGGCAAGGACTGGATATTGCAATCGGACATGATGGGAACAGATCGAGCCATGCCTTCATGCGACCGGACGCCAAGGGCGAAAACCGGTTCCAATCGCTTTCAGCCTGTGCCCGATCGCGGGGTGAGCGCATGCTGATGCCGGATGTTTCGCGCCGGCGACTGGGCTTTGCCGTCATCGCCTGCCTTGTCGGCGTTGCCGTATCCTGGGCGACATCGTCGCCGCTCGGGCTGGTTGGCCCCGTCGCTGCCGTTTTTCTCTGTGTGCGGGGCGGTGCTGCGAAGTTCCTCTATGCGGTTCTGGCGGTGGCCATTCTCGGCGCGCTGCTGGCAGCACTGTTCGATGCGGAGCTGCGCGAACCGGCTTTCACATGGGCGGCTTTCCTTGCGCTATCGCTGTCTCTCGGCCCGGTCGTTTCGGAAAACACGCCTGAAAAGCCCGATGCCGATGCGGTGCGGGCGGCCAAATCGGTCGAGCGGCTTACCGGCGTTGCCTGGGCAACCGATGCCGACGGTATTTTCCTCTATGTGACGCCGAGCGTGCTTGCCTTTCTCGGTCTCGGGCTCGACGATTTCAATGCCAATGATGACGGCAAGGGTTTTGGGTGGAGGCGGGCCATCCATCCTGATGATTACGAGGTTTCCGCAGCGCTGTGGCGGCGCTGCCTGCAGACGGGCGAGCATTACAGCGTCGACAACCGCATGCTGCGGCCGGCCGGCGGTTATGGCTGGACACGCAGCACGGGTCAGCCGATGCGCGACGGCAATGGTGTCATCACCGGATGGTACGGCACCGTCATCGATGCCGAGAGCGCGCCCCTTGCCGGCGCCATTGCGGCCGATGCTCCCGATGGTTCTTCCGACGATGTGACAGCGTTGCCGCCGATGGCCGACGTTCATCCGCATGACCGGTCAACGGTGGAGCAGGCGCGGGCGCGGGCTTTCTTCCACGGCATTCCTCAGGTCAGCAGCTACCGGAAGCTTCAGGCCGACGGCAGCTACCAGTGGGTGGAATTCCGGGTGGAGCCGAAATACGGCACCAGCGTCGAGGTCGATCCGGCGGTTGCACGGCAGGACGAGCGCTGGACGACGGCGAGCTCTCTCGGCGAGACCGGCGAGGCGGTGCGCGCCGCACTCGCCATCGAAAACCTCTATGGCGGCGCCTGGGCGATGGATGCTTCAGGCCAGTTCACCTATGCGACGCCGACCGCGCAGACCTCGATCGCCATGGCGCTCGAAGACCTGAACCTGCTTCTGGACGGCAAGCCTTTCATCGAGGGTGGACGGCAGGGCTGGCAGCGCGGCGTGCATCCCGATGACAGCGAGGAGGCGGGCGAGACGCTGCGCCATGCGCTGAGGACCGGCGAGCACTGGAATTTCGAATACCGGGTTCTGCGCGCCAACGGCGCCTATGTGTGGCACCGGGCGGCGGCGCGGCCGACGCGCGACGGGCAGGGGCGCATTACCGGATGGTATGGCGTGACTGTCGATATCGACGCCTACAAGCGCACGGAGGCAGCACTGCGCGAACGCGAACGGCAGCTGCAATTGCTTGTCGATACCGTGCCGGCGCTGATGTGGACCACGTCGGCCGAGGGACTGCCGACCTATGTCAACAAGCCCTTTACCGAGGTGACGGGCGCCACGCTTGAAGACATCACTGCGCAGGATGGATCGCCGTCGCTCAGCGTCATCCATCCCGATGACCGGGAGGCGGCGCGTCAGGCGGTACGCCACTCCTTTGCCACCGGTGAACCCTATGTCCAGCGATACCGCCAGGCCCGCGCCGACGGCAGCTATCGCTGGACCGAGACGCGGGCGGAACCGTTGCGCGACGCCTCCGGCGCCATCCTGCAATGGTATGGCGTCAGCACCGATATCCATGATCTGCTTGTCACCCAGGAGGCCCTTCGCGAGCAGGAGCGCTTCCTGCGCCAGCTGGTGGAAACCCTGCCGGCGATGATCGATTGCGCCACGCCCGACGGCGAACCGATCTTCCGTAGCCAGAGACTGCGGGATTTCCTCGGATACGATCTCGATGTGCTCGACGGGACGGGCAAATCCCGGCTGGCCGGCACGCTGGACGCCGGCGTGCATCCTGACGAACTGGCTGGGGTGAAGGAGAAATATGCCCATTCGCTGGCAACGGGCGAACCCTATGCCCGCAGGCATCGCCTCAGACGTTTCGACGGCGAATATCGCTGGGTGGAGACGCGCGCAGCACCCATGCGTGATGCCGAGGGGGCGATCGTGCAGTGGAATGTCGTCTGCCTCGATATAGACGGCGAGGTGCGGGCGCAGGAGAAGCTGCTTTCGGCGCAGGAGAGCCTGGCGCGGGCGAGCCAGGCCGCCAGCCTTGCGGAGCTGTCGGCCTCGATCGCCCATGAGGTCAACCAGCCGCTCTCTGCCGTGATGAGCTCTTCCGATGCCTGCCGGCGCTGGCTGATGATGGATCCGCCGAATATCGAGCGGGCGCAGAAAACGCTGGAGCGCATCATCGTCAGCGCGCATTCGGCAAGCGACGTCGTCACGCGCGTGCGCGCCCTGTTCAAGCGCGCCGAGGACAAGCGGGATTGCGTGACACTCGGCCGTGTCATCACCGAGGTCGGCGATCTTCTCGCCGAGGAGGCGATGCGGCGCGGCGTTCGCATCGATATCGAAGGCGCGGATACCGTGCTCGGCGCGGCCTTCGACCGGGTGCAGATCCAGCAGGTCGTCATCAACCTCATGCGCAACGGCATGGATGCGATGGAGGCCGTTGCCGGTGACAGGGTGCTCGAAGTGCGCCTGCGCAAGGCGGACGGGATGATGCGCATCGAGGTCAGCGACCGGGGCGCGGGCATCGAATTTCCCGACAAGATATTCGAGCCGTTCTTTTCCACGAAAGAGCAGGGCATGGGCATGGGACTTGCGATCTGCCGCTCGATCGTCGAGGCGCATGGCGGGCAGCTGTGGGCGGAAGGCAACGAGCCGTACGGAACGCGGTTCGTGTTTACCTTGCCGGATGAGGGGGAGGTGTGAGGGTGGCGCTTCGAGCGTTCCGAACGAAGCACGAAACCGCTAGATCGCGCTCTACTAAAAAATTCACTTTCTTTCCGCTATATATGTGCACTATGACACCGTAGCGAGCCATACTGTTGGTGCGTGAACGTGTTGGACAAACTATGTCCGATTTGGAGAAGTCATCGTATGAAGCACGTATCGATCGTTGTGCGGGCGGAGTGGGATGAAGAGGCTTCCGTTTGGGTCGCCAGCAGCAGCGACATCGATGGACTGGCTGTTGAGGCTGATACTCTGGAAGCTCTCGAGCCCAAGGTCATCGCTGCCATAACGGATCTTTTCGAGCTGAACGGATTTACGTCTGACCTGCCGGAAATCCCTGTTCATATCATGGCAGAGCAGCTCGTTCGCATCCCCAATCCCAGCTATTGACTGCATGGCCGGCTATCTCAAGGAACTCAAAGAGTTATTGTCGAAAGCCGGCTGCACATATGTTCGGCCAGGAAAGGGCGATCATGAAATCTGGTTCAGTCCGATTTCAAATCGCCATTTCACCGTCGATCATGGGGTCAAATCCCGCCATACAGCCAATGAGACGCTGAAACAGGCAGGTCTTCCAAAAGCGTTCTGAAGCAGCCCTTTCATGGCTGCGGATGTGTGACCAAGCCTCAACCACATCAACCTGGCATCTCCTCCGTGATCACCTCGAAGCGCTTGAGCACCGCGGGGCCGAAGGCCGTCGACATGGCGACGTCGGTGGCGTCGCGGCCTGTCGCCATCAGGATGCGGCCGATGCGGGGCGTGTTGTGGCGGGCGTCGGCCGTGTACCAGCGGCCGCTGAGATAGACTTCGAACCAGGCGCTGAAATCCATAGGGTTCGGATCCCTGGGCACGCCGATATCGCCGAGATAGCCGGTGCAGTAGCGCGCCGGGATGTTCATGCAGCGGCAGAGCGTGATGGCGAGATGGGCGAAGTCGCGGCAGACACCTGTGCGGTCGGTATAGCCGCCGAAGGCGGTGCGCAGCGGATCGGCCTTCCGGTAGTCGAAGGCAATACGCTTGTGGGTGAAATCGAGGATCGCCCGGATGCGCGGCCAGCCGGGTGCTGTCTTGAAAAAGGTCTTCCAGGCGAAATCGGCGAGGCGATCCGTATCGCAATAGCGGCTGCCGAGCAGGTAGACGAGCACATCGTCAGGCAGATCGTCGATCGCGTGCTGAAGGGCGTCTTCGGGCACGGGATCGGGCAGACCGTTGTCATAGATTTCGAATTCGGTGGAGATGGTTGTCAGCCCCGGCGGCGCCGTGATGCGGCTGCAGGAATTGCCGAAACCATCCACATAGGACCAGGCCTCGATCGGCCGGTCGAAGGCCAGGGCCTGTTCCGTCAGCAGGTCCACGCGGCGGGAAGGGTGGATGTTGAGGACCAGCAGCATGGGCGTTTCGTGTTTGCAGTTATAGCCGATGTGAAAGCCTGCGCGGATCTTCATGGGGGCGTGGTCCCTTCGGTCGGATGAAATCTCCTGCAGGCGAATGCACGAGCGGGGAAGGCGTTCCGTCACCTGCCGCTTGCCGCATCGAATTCCTGTTCCGTCGTGACGTTGACCTGTACGCGCATGCTGTCGAAATCCTGCGATCCGCCGTCATAGCTGCCTGACAGCGGCACCGCCTGGCGCGGGTCGCGGGCCACACCGACGCGGATCAGGTCGCGGTTTCCGACGATGCCATTGGTGGGGTCGAACTCCACCCATCCCGCACCCGGCAGATAGACCTGGCACCAGGCATGGGTCGCGCCGCCCCCGAGCGTGATGGAGCCATCGCGATCGGGCACATAGACATAGCCGGTGACGAAGCGGGCTGCGAAGCCGAGGGAGCGGGTCGCCTCCATCATCAGCAACGCGAAATCGCGGCAGGTGCCGCTGCGCAGGAGCAATGTCTCGCCGGGCGTCTGCGTGCCGTGCTCGAAGCGCCTGACATAGTTGAAGCTCTCATGGATTGCATAACAGAGCGTCATCAGGATGTGGCCGGTGCGCGGCTGATGAACAAGCGGCACGAATTGGCGCGCCCATTTACCGACCTCGTCTCCGGCATCGGGATAGTGCCTGACGATGGTGCGTTCGAGATCGATCGCCTCGTCCTCATCATAGGCGAAGGGAAAGCTGAGTGCCTTGCGATCGATCTCCAGATCGAGCGGGACCTGCGCCGTATGGTCAAGGCGGATGACGGTTTCGAAGCGCAGCTCGGCGGCGGCAGACGCGATATCGACGAGTGCGATGCAATTGCCGAAGACATCGTGGATCCAGCGCACGGAAGCAGGCCGCGGAGAGACATCGAGGCTGCAGCCCAAAAGCGTCTGGTCGAAGCTGTCGCGCGGGCGAAACATCAGCCGGTGCTGGCCGAAATGCACCGGCTTTTTGTAATGGTAGGATGTGATATGGCGGACGGAGAAGATCGTCATCCTGCCTCCCTGATTATACGAGGCGGCACGCGAATGATCGCGGTGACATAACCGCTGTGCCCGTTACTTCTCCCTGCGCGAAAGCGGATAGGCGGGCGCTTCGTAGAGCATGCGGATCTGCCTTTCATCGAAGCGGGCTTCGTTCACTTCCAGCACGCAGCCGCGCAATTGCGAGCCGGGCATGTCTTCCATGGCAAAACGCACCGCTTCGGCGGCGGTTTCGAAGCGTTTGTAGCGCGGGGCACGCGTGCCGCGCAGGGTCTTGCCGCTGTAGAGGCCGGCTTGCATCGTATAGTCGAATTCTGCCACGTCGATGGTCCTTGCTCGTTCCTGGCATGGACAAGCCATTCCAGGGTCTTCCAGCTTTTCAGATTTTCGGAGGCCGCGGTTTCAGGATGAAGCGGCGGGCAGGCCCGCTCGCGTCTTCTGGCGCTGACGGCGCTCGTCCTGCCTGGTTTCGCGCTGTCTCAGGCGCAGTCGCCTGCGGACATCCTGAAGCTTTTCGGCATCGGAAGCCTTGTCTGGCTGCGGCGGGCGGAAGAGATGTTCCGCTGCGCGCTTGTGGGTGGTCATCTTGATATCCTTCGGGACGATGGGCGTGGCGACCAAAGGGCCGCCGCGCCGGAGCGGGCGGGCGCTATTTCTTCTTGTCGCCGCCCGCGTTGCTGCTCGCCATCTTGACCTGCGTGCCGGGTGCGGCGGCAGGGGAGGCTGAGGCAGATCGGTCTTTCTTCGGCTTGCGGGTTTCCTTGTTGCTGCGCACTTGGCCCTTGGCCATGGTTTCCTCCTGGTGTGGTGATGCGGGGCAGTTCAGATATTGCAGCCCGCTGCCCGCCGGCAGCGCGATAGCCGCAATATCAAAGGGGCCGGGGGCCGGGGCCGGAACGTTCGTCGAGAAAGGCCGCCAGTGTGGAAAGAGGCAATTGTCCTGCGGCATAGACGCGCCGCCTATGTGTTTCCCGGCGGGTCTGCGCTTCGCCGCTGAAATCGGGAAAGGCCACGAAACTTCCGATCGCTTCCGAAAGATTACCCGGGTTCCTGGCGGTGTCTGTGGCGCGATCGAGAATCCCGAGCGCCACGTTCTCACGATAGGCGAATGCGCCGGTTCGGATGAGATTGCGCGACAGGCTTGATGGATAAAAGTCGGAAGACATGACGTCCCCCTTTCGTTGGGGCCAGGGCTTGCGCCCCGAACCGGCAGGGCCCTTGAAGTGGCTGCCAGCGTTCGAATGCTGCGCCTATTCCGTGCTTTACGCAAGGGCGTTCTCGCGAGACGAGGGCTATGGCACCTGCCGCAGCGTAAACTTTTCGAATATTGCACCGACAGCCGAAGTCGTTAGTCTGACGGTCGCTATTTCAGATATGGAAATCGAAGATGAGTATCGCTGTTTTGACGACCTATGTTCTCGTCGTGCTCGGGTTGATGGTGATTCCGGGGCCTGCGACGCTGCTGGTTCTCGCCCGGTCGGTGAGCGGCGGCAGGCGGGCCGGCATTGCAACGGGGCTCGGCATCGGGGTCGGCGATCTCATCCATTCCACCATGGCGACTTTCGGCCTTTCGGCCTTGCTTGCGACTTCGGCGCTCGCCTTCGAGGTGGTGAAATATATCGGCGTGGCCTATCTCATCTATCTCGGATACCGGGCCTTCATCGAAAAGTCGGGCAATCTCGATATGGCGGCGGCGCCTGAGATCAGCCCCGGCAAGGCTTTCCGTCAGGGGATCTTCACAGAGATCCTGAACCCGAAGACCGCGCTCTTCTTCCTCGCCTTCCTGCCGCAATTCATCCATCCCGAAAGCGGATCGGTGATCGGGCAATTCGCGCTGCTCGGCATCATCTTCGTGGCGCTCAGCATCTGCGTGACTTCAGCACTCGCGATCAGTGCCGGTTCGGTACGCGGCTGGCTCAACAGGAACCGGACGATCGGCCGCTGGCAGGGCAAGGTCATCGGCTCGATCTACATGGCGCTCGGCGTGCGGCTGGCATTTCAGCAGCAGTAAACGGACTGATGCTCGTTCATATTGGCGGGGGGCACAACCACTGGTATCGTGACTGGGGAGCCCGTATCGGGGGATGCGGCGCGAGGGTGCGAACGGGGGCACCATGGACAGCCTGACTGCCAGCAAAAACGGCGAGGAAGCATATAAGCTGCTTGAGGCGGGGAATTATGAGCAGTCCCTGGCGATCTATCTTGAGCTGCTGGCTGAAGGATATGGTCCGTGCTCCTCGCACATTGCCTATGCCTACGACAACATGCAGCCGCGAGACGTGCAAAAAGCCAAACACTATTATGGGCTTGCGGTGGAGGAAGGCGATGCCTTCGGCATGTATGGGCTTGCCGGGTTGCTGGCGGAAGAAGGCAATTTCGCCGATGCGGCTCCTCTGTATGATCGGGCGGCCAAGAGTGGCGAGGCGGATTGCTACTACCCTCTTTACATGGCCCTCAAGAGGCTGGGTGCGATTTCGGATGCGAACGCGGCTCTCGATGCCGCGGCGGCACTCGGAAGCCCCTTTGCCATCCGAAACCAGAGTTTCCGTAGGCTCTCCGGCAGAGACGGGTTCCGGAACATTTTTCGGGGCGCCGCCCAATATGTCCGAAATCTTCCTGCTCTGATTCGGGCGGCGAACGAGCTCTACGTGCGCCGCCACAGGGGCGGATGATTGAAGGCGGCTAGCGCTTGATCGCAGCCAGTTGCCGAAAGATCCTTGCGACCTCCATCGGTGTCATATCAACTTCCTTCAGCCGAACTTGACGAGGTTGAGGGCCGGTAGTGGGCCGCCGGGGAATTGCGTCAGGCTGGCGCCGATCTTGAGCGGGCCGAGGTCGACGCCGGCAAAGCCGAGGCGCGTGATGATTTCGGCGACTTCCGCCTTCGCCTTGATATCATCGCCCGAGTAGAAGAGCACGCGGCTGCCGCCTTCGGCGTGCGGGTCGGCCGAGACGAGATTGGCGAAGAGGTGGTTGAAGGCCTTGACGAGACGGGCGCCGGGCACGAGGCCGGCGACGATTTCGCTCGACAGCCGGCCGCCGAGCTCGGCTGGCTTGAAGAGAGGCGCTTCGATCGGGTTATTGGCATCGATGACGATGCGGCCGGCCCAATCCGGCAGGCCGGACAGCGCTGCCGGCAGCTTCGACCAGGGCACGGCGATGAGGACGATATCGGCCTTGGCTGCCTCCTTAATCGTGCCCGCGGTAATATGCGGGGCGAGCTCGGCGGTGAGGTCGCCGAGCGTTTCAGGGCCGCGGCTGTTGGCGATGGTGGCGGAGATGCCGCTGCGGGCGAGAGCGCGGGCGAAGGCTGCGCCGATATTGCCGGCGCCGATGATGCCGATGGACATGGCAAGTTTCCTTTCTGCATGTCGTGTTCGTTTCGATGAAGGCAATATCGCGATCTCATTCCTGTTTGATTAGAGGGAAGTGGGTGGTATCAGTTTCAAGTTTTCCTTGAAGATGATGAGGGGCTTGCGGGATGGAGAGTTTGGTAAATCTGGAATCCTTCGTGCGCAGCGCCGAACTTGGAGGCTTTTCGGCGGCGGCACGTCGCCTCGGCCTGACGCCGGCCGCCGTCAGCCGCAATGTGGCGGCGCTCGAGGCCAATCTGAAACTCCGGCTCTTTCATCGCAGCACGCGCAGCCTGACGCTGACGGAGGCGGGCGAGCGCTTTCTCCTGTCCGTACGCGATCATCTGGAGGGGTTGCAGGGGGCGATTGCCGGGATATCCAACGAGCATGCGGAGCCGGCGGGCGTGCTGAAGGTCAGCCTGCCGCCGGGTTTCGGCACGGGCTATATCCTGCCGATGCTGCCCGGTTTCATGAAACGTTATCCGCTGGTGCAGCCGGAATGGATGTTCGAGAACCGGCCGGTCGATCTCATTGCCGAAGGTTACGATGCGGCCGTCGGCGGCGGCTTCGAGCTCGCTTCGGGCGTGGTGGCGCGCACGCTGGCGCCGGCCCATCTCGTGGCGGTGGCGTCACCGGCCTATATGGCCGGCCGCCGGCCGCCTGTCGATCCGGCCGGGCTCTCAGCTTTCGACGGTATCGTCATGAAATCATTGCGCACCGGGCGCCTGACGCGACGGCAGATGCGCAATGCCGCCGGCGAGGAGCAGTCCGCCGATCTGCCGGCCAGGATCGTCGTCAACGATCCGACGGCGATGTGCGCCGCCGCCCTTCTCGGGCTCGGGGTGACTGTCATCGCCAAGCCCGATGCGCTGCCTTATCTCGACAGCGGCGAGCTGACCCGCCTCTTGCCTTCCTGGTATGTCGATGCCGGGCCGATCTCGATCTATTACGCCAGCCGGACGCTGCTGCCGCTGAAGACGCGGGCCTTCATCGATTTTGTCACCGAAGGTTTTCAGCGTCAGCGGCTGGCCGAACGCTTTGCCGGCAGTATCGGTTGATCCTGCCTGTCGGGCCGATAGCCGAGCACGAAGGCGATGACCTTCGCGGAGGACATTTCACAGGGTTTCAGCGTGCTGCCGCTCTCCGCCAGGAGATAGAAATTGAAGCTGACGATATCGGTTCCAGCGAGATCCTCGGCATAGAGCCAGATGCGTTTGCCGTCGGGCGAGCGCTTCACGGTGGCGCCCCAGCGGCGGTTCTCGAAGGCACCTTCGCTATAGCCCTCGGGGATGAGGGCAAGGGCGTGGGTGAAGCTGTCGTCTGCTGGGTTCATCGTGTCTGACGGCCGATCCATGATCAGACCTCTTCCTCTATGCCCCTGTCGGGCCAGACGTGGAGCGCCGCCTGTCGAAGAATGGCCACCGCACGGGCGGCGGCGTCGAAATCCATATCGAGCGCTTCGGCCGCATATCGGATTTCGTTGTCGTCACGAAGCCGGTTCAGTACCCATGCCATGAATCTCGCTATATCCTTGCCGTAGGCTCCCTCCGCTGCTTTGACTGCAGCGTCGGGAATAGCTTGATATGTCTCTACGAGACGTCCGAGGTCGAGGGCATCACGATAGGCGACAGCCCTGTCCTGGCAGCGATCGGCATTGGCAAGGAGTTTTTCGGCAAACATCGACTCGGGCAGCAACGCCGGCACCTTCAGGTCAGGGTCGTAGGCGCCTCTCAGTTCGATGCGCGGTTCGTTGACGATCTCGAACCTGATGGGCTGTCCATGAAGTCCCACGATCATCCTGATGCCATATGCATCTGCCCGCACCTCGCGCAGCGTCTGAACGGGTTCGGGAAACACGGCGCGGACGCCATGCTCGAAGAAGCCTTCCCTGAGCTTTCTGTATCCCTCGCGGCTGGCGCAAAGAAAGTCCAGGTCGAGCGACTTCCTGTATTCGCCGAGTTTGAGGACGATCGCGGTTCCGCCACCGAACCAGCATTCGCAGTCGAGCAGAAACCTGCTGTCCATGCGCTCAAGCATTTCCGCGACTATCTGATGTTCAGGTCGGACGAAGTGCATTCCAGTCTCCCGATGCGCCGATCGTCACGATAGAAAGTTCGGAAGCATCGGTAAATCTGCTAAACCAGCATGAGGCCGTGACCATATTCCTCAGTGAGCTCCTTGATCAGAAGCGTTTCACGAGGGGTCAGGTTCTCACGATCGACGAAACGCCAGTTCCGTTCATACAAGGCAAAGGCGTCGGCGGCGGCGATGGGATGCGCGGGATCCCGGTTCCATACGAGCATTTTCAGCTCGGGGAATTCGGCAGGAACGATCTGGTTTCCAAAATGCGTCATGATGCCTTTATTGCGCGCGGCTCCGAACGCACAGCCGCTGCGCGCTTTTCTGGAACAGCTTTAAGATAGCCCGGCAGCGCCTTGTTATCAATCTGCTGCCAGCGCTTGTCGCCTCCCTCAATGCCCCGTCAGCACCAGGGTCTGTACCGGCAGCAGCATGGCCTGCATACGCAGGATCATGGCATGCACCACGCCGACCGTATCGATGACATGCAGGCCGATCGATTTGAGGGTGCCGATATTGGGGTCGGCCAGCGCATCGTGGTTGTTGGTATAGGCATTGGCGATGCAGCTGCCGCCGGGCGGCACGCCGTCCAGGCCGCCGGGGAAGAGGGGCTGCAGGAAGACGGTCAGCGTGCCGGGCTGTGTCAGTTGCGCAACGTCGAGGAGCTGGTCGGTCGGGCGCAGCTGGCCGGCGGCGATCACGTCCTGCACCTCGGTGACGACGAGCGGGATGATGGTGAAGGGTTTGCCGACGCAGGTGGCTTCGGCCACCATGCCGGGCTTCATGACCTGCGCCTCGATCTGGCCGAAGCCGGCAACCAGCGTGCCGCGGCCGGCCGTTTCAGGCACAAGGATGCCGGCCGGGCGCAACATGGTGTTCAGCACATCACCCTTGCGCAGCGTGAACTGCTGGACGGTGCCGGCGACACCGGCCTTGACGACCGTCTTGTCGAGCTCCACCTGAGCCTGGTTGAGCGCTGCATCGGCGCTCGCCTTCTGTGCCGGCAGGAGCACCTTGAGCTTGGTCTGCAGCGTCTCCTTGTTGGCATAGGCGGCGCTGACCATGCCGCGCTGGCTTTCCACGGTATTGGTGAGCCGGTCTACTTCGCGGCGGGCAACGGCGTCGTTCTTCAGGAGCTGGGTCTTCATCTGCAGCTCGTCGATCGATACCTGCAGGGCGCCTTCCGCCTGCCGGATCACGCCGTCGGCACTGGCAAGCTCGCTCTCGGCGACCTTGGTCTCAGCCTCGACCTCGGCGATCTGCTTGTGCGCCACATCGAGGGCCGCCTTCTGGGCGGAATCGTCGAGCCGGAAGAGCGGCGCGCCGGCCTCCACCTTCTGGTTGAGGCCGACATAGACTTCATCGACCCGGCCAATGGTTTCCGGCAGGATGGTGACCGTACGGAAGACGGCGGTGACGCTCTTCGTCGCCGGGTGGAAATAGAAGATCATGGTGATCAGCGAGATGGTGAGCAGCAGGCAGGCGGTAATGCCCCAGCGCAGCTCGTACCACATGCTGTAGAGGGTGATCTCGCGGCCGATGCGCTTGTCCTGGACATAACGGCGGAAGAGATAGTCGGGGAGGATGGTCAGCATCGAGCAAAGCATCAGTTCGAGCATGGTCAGATACCCCTTTCGTGCGGGCCGGTCCTCATCGCATTTTCGGCGGGTTGCTGTGCGTTCGTCTGGCCGGATGGCTGCGGATGGGAAGCAGCCGGCACTGGGGCAATCGGGGCGCCCGCGGTCGGGGTTTTGGCGCTTGGGGCTGCGGCGATCGGGGCTGCGGCGGCCGGTGCAGGGTTGACTGGCGCGGAGTGGACTGGTGCAGGGTTGACTGGTGCGGGGGCGGGCGGCTCGTGGGCCGTCGGCGAATGGGCGACTGGCGCGGCCGCGCTGTCGATCTCAGCGGGATCGCGGTTGGCGAGCCGCGCCATCGACCGCGCGATCGAATAGATCGGCGTCGAGAAATCCGGAATGCGGATGAAGGCGAGCAGCAGGCCGATGATCCAGTAGATGTGGTTGTGCGTGAAGAGCGATATCAGCGCCAGTACCGCGACGATCTCCATCTGCACCTTGTTCGTCTTGTGCGCGATGCGCTCGGGAACGGCATGGAGTTGGAAATAGAGGTTGCCGATGACGAGGACGACCGCCAGCAGAAACACGATGACGATGATGAAGAGAATGTCGGTCTGCCCAGGCGCGGTGATGAAACCGGGCACATGGTTGGTGAGAGCGTCATGATAGGGTTGCGGTGCTGCCGCATCCTCAGCCGCTGCATTTTGAGCGGCCAGAAGCGCCGTTATGGCCGCCGTGCCAATCGCGGTCCTGCGGCTGCTGCACCGCCTTGTGGTATTGCCTTGAAGCCCCATGCCAATATCCCCCTCGGACGGCATTTTAGTCTCGTCTCAATTTTAAGCCCTTTGTGCGCGGCGCGAAAGTACGTAACGGTACTATCGGCGTAAATTCGGGGGCGCCGGGCGGCGTCTGCGCGGACAGGCAAGCGGACACGGGAGCTATCGGCGTCCGGCAGCCGAGAACCGGGATTTCTGTCGTGCCGAAACCGACCGAGGAGTGGCGTCCGATCAACCTTTCAGTGAAGGTCTCGCCACGCTGCCGGCGTAAGTCCTTCCCATGCACGGAAAGCCCGATAGAACGAGCTCGTATCCTGAAAGCCGAGCAGAAAGGCGATCTCGTCTATGCCGTTCTGTCCGTCGGACAGCAGCTGGCGGCCGAGTTCGCGCCGCGCCTCGTCCAGCAGGCCGCGATAGCTCGTGCCCTGTTCGGTGATGCGGCGCTGCAGGGTGCGCTCGCTCATGCCCATTTCGCGGGCCACATCGGCAATATCGGGCTTGCCGCTGGCGATGCGGCGCTTGACCAGGATCTTCACCTGATCGGTCAGCGAGGATTGCGCTTCGATCTCGCCAAGCGATGCGGCAAGGGACGGGTCGAGGATCGCAAGCAGTTCGGGGTTATATCCTGCGAAAGGCAGGTCCAGGTCGGCGCGATCCAGCACCAGCGCATTCTGCGCGCAGCCGGTACGAACAGGGGCATCGAAATAGGAACGGTGCGCCTCGGTCACGGGCCCGGTCCTGTTCATCTCGACCCGGATCGGCGTGAGGTGCCGCCCCGTTCCCCGCCGTCCGAGCTCGAGGATTGCCGCAAAGGTGACGTCGGCTGCCGCATCCGGTTCGGCCTCCTCGGTATGAAGCCAGCGCACCGCGACCCGGCATTCGCTGCCGCTCTCGGCTGCGGTCAGTTCCTCCGGGGTGCAGAGCCGCTTGAACCGCGCCAGCCGGTGCAGCCCATCCCGGTAATCGCGCGCGAAGAAGGCGGACATCGTGGAGGGCGGGTGCAGCGAGGTATCGGTCTCGGCGGTCATCCTGAGGCCGATCGCGGGATCTTGCGAAAGTGTCTCGACCGCACGCCACAGTGCAAAATACTGTGCGGTGGACAGCCATGTCTCGGGCGCTATGTGCAGTGTCGCCGGCAGCCTCGCCTGCCGCAGCAGGGCCGGGGCGGGCAGGCCCATGCGCTCTGCCGCCCGCCAGAAGGCCTGCGGCAGCCGGCACCTGTCGCCTGCGTCCCTGGTCATCGCTGCATCCTCCGCCTGGCCGTCACATCTGGCTCTTGATCAGCCGGTCGAAGACGCGGTCGCCCAGCCACTTGCGCACCGAGATCATCATCCTTGCGTATTTGCCCGCTGCGTAGCGGGTTTTGGGCCGGGCCGACAGGAGGGCTTTGCCGACGACATCGGCGATGACCTTGGGATCGGTACCCTGGCCGCGGCCATAGCTCCTGTCGATGGAGGCGGCCACGCGCTGCGCGAGCTTGCAATAGGGACCGGTGCCGGACCGTTCGAGGATGCCTCTGGACGCTGCATCGCCAAAGCCCGTCTCGATGAGCCCCGGCTCGATCACGATGACGCGGATGCCGAAGGGTTCGAGCTCCAGCCGCAGACTGTCCGACCAGCCCTCCAGCGCATGTTTGGTGGCGTGATACCAGGCGCCGAGCACCGTATAGATCTTGCCGCCCATCGAGGTGATGTTGACGATTGTGCCTGCGCCGCGCGCCCGCATCGCCGGGAGCAGAAGCTGGGTCAGGCGCGCGGGGCCGAAGACATTGACCTCGAACTGGTAGCGCGCCTCATCGAGCGGGATCTCCTCGACAGGGCCGTAGAGACCGAAGCCGGCATTGTTGACCAGCACATCGACACCACCAGATCTTTCGGTGATGGCCCGGACTGCGGCAACGATATCCTCGTCCTTCGAAATATCCATCCGCAGCGGGATTGCGCCAAGCGCTGCCAGATCGGCCATCTTCTCGACGCTGCGGGCGGCGACATAGACCAGATAGCCGTCAGCGATCAGCCGCCCGGCAATGGTCTTTCCCATGCCGGATGACGCGCCGGTGACCAGGGCCGTGGGTTGGGATTTGCTGTTCATGATGCACCTTTTTGCTCTTGCATAGAACGCAAGGTAGCCGGCGCATCATGCCAGATCAGTTGCGCACGACGCCAGAGATATTGCGAAAGGCGCCAATTCTCCGATATTCGCAGCGCTTCGCGGCTGACGGCGGCACTCGACGCCGACGATCTCGTCGCGGCATCAAAAATCGTCCGTGCAGGCGCGAACCCCGAGCTTCATCAGAAGTTTGCGGTCACCTATCGGCAGGTGATCGTGAAGCTGGCGGGGTAGGCTTCCTGTTGCCGACTGCCGGAAGAGCGGAGCGCCGGCTTTGGCGCGGGTTCAACCTGTCGGCAAGGCCTTTGCCGCCAACTCAACGTCATCCTCGGCCTTGCGCCTGATATCGAACGGAAGCAGATATCAGGGACAGGCCGAGCATGACGGCGGAGAGGTTGGCGGCGCTGCCCTTTTGGTCAGTTCGACTTCTTGGCGTCGACTTCCTTGTAGGCTGCGTCGAGGAAGCTGGTATTGATCCACTTGTCGTAATCGACGGAGCCCTTGAGCAGCTTGGCATCGGCCATGAACTGTTCCTCGCTCTTGAGCGATGCGAGAGCCTCGGGCGTGATCTTCGGATCCTGATAGAAGACGTTGTCCTTGTAGGTCTCGCGGACCGACTTTTCCGAGGACTTGGTTTCGTCGACGAAGATCTTGATCGTGTCTTCCGGGTGGGTATCGGCCCAGCGGGCGGTTTCAATGTCGACCTTCAGGAGGCGCTTGACGAGATCGGGGTATTTTCTAGCGAATTCGCCATTGGCGGAGATGACGAAGGGGGCGGACCATTCCGGATGCGAGGAAGCGTCGAGGATGACGCGGGCCTGGCCGGTTTCGACGAGCTTGGCGGCGACATCGCCGCTTTCGACGACGGCATCGACATCGCCGCGCACCAGCGCCGGGCCCGAGGCATCGAAGGCGAGGTTGAGAGATTCCACATCGGTGAGAGACAGGCCAGCGGACTTCAGCGCCTTGGCGAAAGTGGAGTGGCGCACGGTGCCGGCGAGATAGGCGACCTTCTTGCCCTTGAGATCGGCGAGCGACTTGATCGGCGAATCCGCCTTGACGATGATCGCCGAGCCGTTGGCCTTTACATAGCTCGAAAGGCCGATGGCCTTCACGTCCGCGCCGGCAGCGGCGACGCGCAGCGCCGGGTTATTGCCGGTGTAGATGAATTCGACGGCGCCAGTGGCAAGCGCGGTCGTGGCTTCCGAGCCGCCATTGGTGAAGGCGATGAACTCGACCTTGATGCCGTCCTTTTCGAACTCCCTGGCGAGCGAGCCGCTATGGCGTTCGAGGATGAATTTCAGGTGGCCGGGGGCCGTGCTGCCGATGCGGATGATTTCGGGCTTGTCTGCGGCGAGAGCCGGGCCGGTGAGGGCGGCGCTGCCGAGGGCAAGGGCCGCGAGGCCTGATAGCAGCGTGCGGCGCAGGATCGATGGGTTGAAGCTTGTCATGTGATGTCCCCTTCAGAAACGGTATTCATTCAGTTGTGAGAGATTTCGGAGCTGCCCTTCCAGGCAGTCGCCCAGCGCTCGAACCAGACGAGCAGGTAGTTCACGAGCAGGCCGATCGCGGTCATGGTGATGATGCCGGCATACATGTCGGCTGTTTCCATCATCAGTTGCGACTGCTGGATCAGGAATCCGAGGCCGGATTTGGCGGCGAGCATTTCCGCGCCGATGACGGCGAAGATCGAGGATTTGACGGCAAGGCGCATGCCCGAGACGATCGAGGGAATGCTGGCCGGCAGGATGACCTTGCGGAACATGTCGAGATCGGACGTGCCCATGGAGCGGGCGGCTTTCAGGAGCAGCGGGTCGACTGACTTGACGCCCGAGATCGTGTTGATCAGCAGGAAAAAGACCGACGAATAGAAGCAGATGGCGATCTTCGATGCCTCGCCGATCCCGAGCAGCAGGATGAAAACAGGCAGAAGGGCGAATTGCGAGGTGTTGCGCAGCGTCTGGACGAGCAGGTCGGAGACCTTTTCGAAGAGCGTGTAACGCCCCATGAGGAAGCCGAGCGGCACGGCGACGACAACGGCAAGCAGAAAGCCGATGGCGGCGCGCTGCAGGCTGATGCCGATATTGGCCGAGAGCGTGCCGTCGAGCAGCAAGGCATACCAGGCTTCCAGCACTTCGCTCAGCGGCGGGAAGAAGATGCGGTTCAGCCAGCCGAGGCGCGGCGCGATCTCCCAAAGGCCGAAGAAGACGATCATCAGCGGCAGGCCATAGGTGGCGGCGCCGAATTCGATGCGGCGTTTGGCGCGCGGGGCGGCACGCTTTTGCCGGGCGGGAGAGAACTCGGCGCCGAGGTCGGTCTTGTCGGTAATATAGGCCATATCAGTTCTCCCGGTTTCAGTGGGCGTAAGCCGGTGAAAGCGCCCAATCTTTCTGCGCCTTGTTCACTTCGTCCCTAAGGGCTTCCCAGACGCGACCGCGATGGGCGTTGAACTCCGCACTTGCTCTGATGTCGCCATCGCGCGGGCGCGGCAGGTCGATATCGATGATTTCCTTCACCGTGCCGGGGCGCGCCGTCATGACGACGATGCGGTCGGCGAGGTAGATCGCCTCGTCGATCGAGTGGGTGACGAAGACGACGGTCGTGTTGATCTTCTCCCAGATGCGCAGAAGCTCGGTCTGCAGGATCTCGCGGGTCTGGGCATCGAGTGCGGCGAAGGGCTCGTCCATCAGCAGCACTTCGGGATCGGTCGCGAGCGCGCGGGCAATCGCCACGCGCTGCTGCATGCCGCCCGAGAGCTGGTTGGGGAAGCGATCCTCGAAGCCGGAGAGGCCGAAGAGGGAGAGGAAGTAACGGGCCTTGTCCGTGCGCTCGCGCTTGGGGACGCCGTGTACTTCAAGCGCATATTCGATATTGGCGAGAGCCGTGCGCCAGGGAAACAGCGCATATTGCTGGAAGACATAGCCGGTCTTCGGGTCCGGCTTGACGATGTGCTTGCCATCGATCCGGACGATGCCGTCGGAGGCTTCCGTGAGGCCGCCGATAATGTCGAGCAGCACGGATTTTCCGCTGCCGCTCGGGCCGACGAGGGTGATGAACTCGCCCCTGCGGATGGTGAGATCGATGCCGTTCAAGACCGTGACGCGGTCGGAGGGGCGGCCATCGATCTGTACCGTCTGGCCGGGCTTTAGCTGGAAGGTCTTGCGGACATCGGTGACGGTGATGCGGTCCATGGGCTTCTCCAATTCAGACTTGCGCGACGCGGATGCGGTGGGTTGGGTCGAGTTGCGATCCGCCCGGTTTGCCGCGCTTCCAGCCAAGCGCGCGGGAATAGCTGCCGAAGAGGTTGCGTTCCTCGACCTCTTCTTCAGTGATCGACAACGGACCCTCGGCGCGCTCGGCGACATAGAGCGCGTCGGTCGGACAGTAGATTTCGCAGAGGAAGCAGGTCTGGCAGTCATCCTGGCGGGCGATGACGGGCACGCCATCGGTGGCGTCGAAGACATTGGCCGGGCAGACCTTCACGCAGATATCGCATTCCACGCAGCGGCTTTCGGAGACGACTTCGATCATGATGCGATCTCCTGGCGAGCCTCGGGTGCGGAAGAGACAACGATGTCATTGACGCCGCGCACGGTGATGGAATGGGCGAAGGCCGGGTCGTTGCCTTTGAAGTCCGAGCGGCGGTGCATGCCGCGGCTTTCCTTGCGGGCAAGGGCCGAGGCGAGTGACCAGCGGCCGTGGGCGGCAATCGCGGCTGCCTCGCGCGCCTTCAGTCTATCGAGGCCGGCGCCGGAGAGATGGTTTCTGACGTCCGACCAGAGCGTGTCGAGCTTGTCCTGGCTCGTCTGCAGGCGGCTGCCCTCGCGGAAATAGTTCTTCTCCAGCGGCGTGACTTCGGCGCGCACGCTGTCGATGACATCCTTTGCCGTCAGCGTGTCCTTCACCGTGCCGCCGGGGCGGAGACCTGCCTGGCCGAGCGGGCTGGAATTGGAGCGGAAGGCTTTGTCGCCGCGGCGTTTGGCATGGCTGGCCGCACCCTGGCCGGACCACCAGCCGCTGGCGATTGCCCAGGATGAATTGGGGCCGCCGCCGCCTGATGTGGCGCCCGCCAAGGGCTCGCGGCTTGCGGCATCGCCGGCGACATAGAGGCCCTGTACATCGGTGCCGCAATCGGATGTGGCGATACGGATGCCGCCGGTGCCGCGCACCGTGCCTTCGGCGCGGAAGGTGACGCGGAACATCTGGCTGAATGGATCGACCGGCGTGCGGTCATAGGGCACGAAACAGTTCGGCTGGCCGCGACGCAGCCAGTCCTGCAGGGCGGGCTCGGCCTGATCGAGCACGGCATAGACGGGGGCTTCGATCATGGCTCTGGCGATTTCCTTCTCGCGCTCGCCGATGCCGTTCTGCAGGTGATTGCCGTCGCTATCGAGGATCGGCGTGCCATCCTCGCGGTAAAAGGAGGCCCAGCGGAAGGGCAGGCCCTTGTTGAGCGACGAGCCATAGGGGGCGAGCGTATATTTGCCTGTGAATTCCATGCCCGAGAGGCTGGCGCCGGCTTCCGCCGCCATCAGGTGGCCGTCGCCGGTCAACGCTGCGGCACCGAGGATGCGCTCATGGAAGGCGCAGCCGCCGGTCGCCAGCACGATGGCGCCGGCATCCACCCGCCAGTCGCGGTCGCGCTGGCGGTCGATGCCCGCGGCACCCGTGACGGCTTCGCCATCGAAATAGAGCTCAAGGGCAGGGTGGTGATCGAGAACGGTGATGCCGGCCTTGAGTACGCGGCGGCGCATGAACGCCATGTAGTCAGGCCCGCGCAGATTGGCGATATAGAGTTTGCCATCCTCATCATCGGGGAAGGGGTAGCCCCATTCGGCAAGCTTCAGCAGGTTTTCATAGGCCTGATCGACGGTACGCAGCATCCAGCGCTGGTCGGCGAGATTGGAGGTGCGCTGCCAGCGGCGCTCGATGATCTGGGCGCGGTTTTCGCCCGGCGGCACCAGCCATGTGCCGGTATTCGACGGGGCCGTCGCGCCGCTGGTGCCGAGATAACCCTTGTCGGCGAGGATGACGCGGGCGCCGTTCTGCGCCGCCGAAAGGGCAGCCCAGGCACCGGCCGGCCCGCCGCCGATGATGAGCACGTCCGTCTGCAGATGCAACGGGCCGCTGCCCGCCAAGTCGTTACGCTTCAGCGACATCAGAAAATCTCTAGGTGATGATAAAAGAGCGCGGCAGCCACAGAGCTGCCGCGCTGGACCTATCAGGCAGCGTTGGAGAACCAGGAGGGTTCGTTGCCCGCAGTCCATTTGATGTTGCAGCCGATCGACGCTGTCTGTTCCTGCGCGGGCCGTGCGCCGGCGAGAACGGCGTCTGCCGCAGCGCGCAGATCCTTGCCGGTGACGGGCTTGCCATTGCCCGGGCGGGCATCGTCGTACTGGCCGTGATAGGCAAGCTTGCGGGCGCCATCGAAGAGGTAAAGGTCCGGCGTGCAGGCCGCGCCATAAGCCTTGGCAACCGCCTGCGCCTCGTCCTTCAGATAGGGGAAGGTGCAGCCGATCGCTTCGGCCTCATGGCCGACGGCGGCCAGGCTTTCTTCCGGATGCGCCTCGGCATCGTTGCTGTTGATGGCGATGACCCGCAGGCCCTTGGCCTCGTATTGCCTGGCGAAGGCAGCGAGATCATTACGGATCAGCTGGACGAAGGGGCAACGATTGGAAATGAAGGCAACGAGCAGCGCCGGCGTGCCGTCGAAATCCGAGAGCTTGTGGAGCACGCCCCTCGCATCCGGCAGAATGAAGTCCGCGGCGCGGGTGCCGAGCTCGATGGGATTGGATGCAGTCTTCGGCATGGATATCCTCCTGATGTGTAGAAACAATATAATCTATAAATTTAATCATGTTTGTATCCGAAGAAATTTGCGTCATTGGCGCTTTAGCGAAATAGCTTTCCGCTATGCGGGATGATCGTGGAAAGTTTTTAGGGTGAGGTCTGAGGAACGGCGGAAGATGCGAGGAGGGAGTCTGTTATCTTTACAGGCAAGAAGAGGATAGGCTGTGCCGCGCGGCCCCCTCATCCGCCCTTCGGGCACCTTCTCCCCGGCGGGGAGAAGGGGACGTGCCATGCGGCGGCATTTTGGGTGTCGGACGATGCGGCTGCCCCTTCTCCCCAGCGGGGAGAAGGTGCCCGAAGGGCGGATGAGGGGGGCCGCGCGGCACAAGGTCTCTATTCGTAAACGGTCGGAGACGTCTCTTTCAGTCAGCCCGCCAACACCATCACCGCCCACCATCCTCCAGCTGATGCCGCATCCAGATATTCGGCTCCTCATAAAGCCCAAGCCCGCTCTCGCAATCGGCCATCAGCGGCGCCAGGCCGCCCTCTACGTGATACGGCCCTGATAGGGGGAAGCGCAGCCCGCTCCATTCCGTCCATTGCGCCAACGGCGCCTCAACCCGCATGGAGCGCGGGGCGATTTTCGCGATCCGCGCGCCGAGCTGCCAGTGTTTGCGCACCCAGGGGTCGAACGGGGCGCCGTCGGCGGTCGTCCAGCCCATGTAATCGGCGAAGGACGTCAGCGGATAGGCCGGCTTCTTTGTCGGGCGAACGGGCGCGACGAGCGCATCGAGGCCGTTTTGCCGGGCGCTTGTCTTCATGTTGGCAATCAGGCGTTCGGCGAGATCCGAGCCGCGCCTGGCGGGCGAGACGACGATGGCGAGCGCGGAGAGGGCATTTGGTTTCTGCCCGGACCTGCTGGCTTCGACGCCATCAGCAAGGACGGCGTCCCATCCCTCGTCGGGCAGGGAGGCGTCGTCATCGGGATTGGGCCAGCGGAAGGGAATGCTGTTCGATGTCGCCAGAACCTGTTCGTTTCCGTCACTGTCAACGCCGAGGGCGAGAAACTGATGGCGGCGGAGGGCTTCTGAAAAGAGGCTGCCCCAGTATTTGACGACGGCTGCGTCGCCACCGATGAATTTCGGCCAGACGGCGGAACCGAGCTCGTCGAAAGCCGGGATCAGGTCCGGCCGCTCTTCGGCGGAGACCAGGATGACCTGGCCATGGGCTTCTTCTGGAGTTGCGGACATGTTCAACGTCTTCGATCTCGCGTAATGCCGAATTGCGGCGTGGAGATCCTATACGCGAGCAAGGACGTTTCTCGGAAGGGGGAGGCATCAAGAGAGCGCCTGGCTCCGGCCGAAGGCGTTTCGCAAGGTCACCGGAGGAATTCGGCCCCCAACCCAACGCTCTCTTGATGGGATGATGATGGCAGGCAATGGTTGAGGCGCTGTCCTGCCTATCTGTTCAGCCGCCGTGCCAGCAGCGCGCCGGCGTCGCCAATGACGATCGCAGGGATCAGCACCAGCGCCATGTCATTGATGCGCGGCGGCACGTCGATGACGACGAGGGAAAGGCCGAACCAGGGATTGAGGATCTGCACCATGTAGATCGCCGCCCACCAGAGCCCGAAGGGGATGACGATGAGCAGACGGCCGATGCGAGTGGCGCTCCAGCGGTCGGTGGCCTCGGTGACCGCGATATCGCGGGCGGACTCGATGCCCTTGATCACCTCCGCTGCGGCAAGCCGCTGCTGATCGGTTTCGGCCGCGAGCTTGGCCTGATAGGCAGCCAGAAGCGGGCCAGTGAATTTCTCGATGATACCGCCGAAGAGCAGGTCACTCAGCCACTTCATTTAGCCCATCCAAACTTGTGAGCGAGGAAATACCAGCCCTCCGCCACGGCGGCGATGAGCGCGCCCGAGGCGACCTGAAGGGCCATGGCGACATCGGGATCGCGTGAGATCATCTCGCCGAGATCGGGCGCAAGGAGGCCACGAGTAACGAGGATAGCGGCGAGGTAACGCAGGAGAATGCGGATGAAGACGAGGGTCATGTGTGCTGCCCGGTTGGAGAGGGCGGCAGGATGGGGTGGAAAGGGTTGTCAGACTGAACTCAGGGATTGAATCAGGTAAGTGCTCTATCTCTTTGTTTTGATGCAATTCCGGACGCAGAACCGCTTAAGCACTTTTACTGGAATTGCTCTAGAGAAAGCGGGCGAGCGTGCCGGACGCAATTGCTTTGATCAGTAGGCCTGCGAGCGGTGTCAGCACGATCGCGACGACTGCCCAGAGCGCTTTGCCGATCCGGTTTGCGAGCTTTTCGACGCTGCCCTCGATGCGCAGCAGGGCGGCATTGATATGCGGTTGCTGCGCTTCCAGCGAGACGACGCGCTCCTTCAGATCGTTGATCCTGCCATGCAGCTTTTCAAGCTCGTTGCGGGTGGTCTCATCCATGATGCCATTCCTTGTTTGGCATCATGGATAGGGGGCGAACGGTTGAGATCGAAAATCACGACCGACCGATCTGCTTGAGGCCGGCATCGACCTTGCGGGCAATTTCATCGGTTGGTGACCCCGCCACAAGGCCGGTGGCCTCGAGGATCTCGGTCACATGCTGGCGGTCGATGCCGATATTGCCGGATGGCGGACGGATGGCATTTGAAAGTGCTCTTGCGTCGCTCTCAGTGCCGGCAGGCGGGTTTTGCGCATCGCGGATCAAGGGCAGGGCGGCCATGACGGAATAGCCGGTGTGCTGGGCCAGGAAGGCCTGCCATGCAGGGTCATGATCATGCCCGCCGAGGGTAGCGCTATAGACCATATCCGTCATGGCGAGCGCGGTCAGATCCATGGCGAGTGCGATGCCCTGCCGGGCGGCGGCTGCCGCATCCTGATCGGCGGCTTCGGCGCCGGCTTTGAACTTTGCGCCGAGATGTGCGCCGAGGGTCTTGAAGAGCCGCAGGGTTTCTCCACCGTCGGGATGGGCCGAGAACGGGTCCAATATCGCCTGCTGCATGCAGGCGTCGGCATGGGCGATGGCCTTTGCTTCATCGCTGCCGAATTGCTTGAGACCCTTGTGATAATGGGCAAGCCAGGCCGGTATCTCGATGAGATGGAATCGCAGTGTTTCCGCAAGCCAGCCGGCCATCGTTTCCCATGCTGTTTTGCCTTCCGAAAAAGAGCTACGGCCGAGCATGATGTGCGAGCGGCTGGTGACCTCGGCGATGATATCGGGACCGGAGGCATCTTGAAGCGCGGCTGCGAAATCGTCCCTGCCTGTCGCGCCGATGATGTCGTCCAGCCGGTAGCGGCGCGAAAGCGAGGACGCGAGATCATTCGCAAGGCTTGTCGCGGTGGCGTTCTTTCTCATCAGGCGGGCCGTGCGGCCGATGCTGTCTGCGGCGCGCAGCTCGCCGGCGCCAGTTTCGCTGAGCCAGGCCTGCAGGGCCTCCAGATCGAGCGAACGACCGCTTTCCTCAAAGGCAGCCTCAAGACTGACATCGTCAAGCAGACGCTTTGCATTCGAGAGCGGCTCGCTGAATTCCAGGTCGTAGAGCAGGTGATTGACGTGGCGGTGCAGGATAGCGATGTCGAGATCGAGCGGCTTGGCGGTGAGGTCGACGCGGGACCGGCCATGACCGGCCTCGGTTTGCGACCTGGCGAAACCGCCCGATAGCAGGGATTGCGCCAGATCCGGGGCGGCATCAGCTCCCTCATAAGCCAGCGGATAATAACCGCCTTTCAGCTCCTTGCCGGCGATGGTGACGGAGATGGGCTGTACCCATTGAGGCTCGATGCCGGTCACGCGCTTCTCGCGGGCAGCGATATCGGGCTCAAATGCAGCGAGATAATCCCAGACGGATTGCACGAAGCCGGCATCGCGCGCATCGAGCGAGGCGCGCACGGCGGCGAGCCCGGCTTCGTCCAGGGCGCCTTCGATGCGGCTATCCGTCAGACGCCGGCGGCTGGCCTCGTTGCCGGTATTCAGCGCAATGGCCATGGCCTCCCATTTCGACAGGGACTGGCCGAGGGCCGGGAGATAGCGGGGACTTGCCATCTGGCGTCGCTCCTTGCCGGAATAGACATTGTAGAGCGCTTTGAGATCAGCAGCAGCCTGCTGTTTGCGCAGTGCAAGGCGGCCTGCGGCGGCATCGAGCGGCGCCTTGATGGCCTGATGGGCGGAGCCGGCAGGGGTGGCGTCAAGCTCAAGCAACAGGGCATCCGCCGCGCGGGCCGGATCGAGGGGAGAACGCTCGCGCTTGTCCAGGCCTGCTGGTCGCGGCCTTTTCAGGGCCTCGGCAAGGCTCGCAACGGTCTGCTCGAGATCGGCTTCGTGACCGGCATCGACCAGCCTGCCGGCGCGTCGCGCCGCATGTTCCAGATTCTTCAGCGCCGCGGCGACGGCGCGGAACCGCTCCAGCGTGATCTCCTTGTAGGATTGGCGCCCGGAGCCGATCAGCACACTATCGGGAATGGCAAGCTCATTTTCCCGGCCTGCCGCCTTCATGGCGAGACTATAATCTCTGAGGACGATGCGCGGATCACCCTGTCCACCCGGCTGACCTCCGGTCTGACGATCCGCCCGTCCTCCGAGACCGTAGCGGTCGAGCAGGGCGTCGATCGCGCCGACATAATCGATACGGCCGTTGTCTCGAAGGACGGCCGCGGCGAGCCTTTCGCGCGCGGGGCCGCTTACGATGCTTTGCGCTTCGGCCTCGAATTTTTCCACCTCGCCGATAATGTCGAGGCTCTCTGCATAGATCGCGTGATTGAGAAGCTGGCGGCGTTTGGCGGTGATCAGTCGGGCGATACGATCGTCCTGTCCGTGAGGGGCGGCGTCTGCATCGCCGGCAGCTTTGCGGCTTGCCCTCTCGCGCCAGGCCTCATCCTGCGCCAGTTCGTCACCCAGCCTGATAGCCTCGATCGCGGTGCGCCGGCCGGCCGCGAGAAAGCGCGCGCCGTCCATGGCATCGGCCACCTCCATGCCCGCGGTTGCCGAGAGCGCATAGGCCCTGGCTTCACTCGCCGTCAGCCCATCGCCCGAGCCGGCAAGCTCGATGAGGGCCGCAAGCTCGGCCGCCAGCCATTCGGCCCGCCTGTCATTGTGCACGGCCGCGAGTGCCCGCTCCTCGGCGGAACCATCGATCAGCATGTCGCCGTGCCGTTGCAGCATCACGCGGTCGACTTCGAAGGCGATAGCATCGGCGCGGGCCGGCGCCAGCGTCATGGCCGCCACCAGTTCATCGCCGGAGCCGAGGCCGAAGAGATCGGCGACGATATCGGGATCGAGCCCGCCCTGATCGGCATAGAGGGGGTGCTCGCCCTGAGGCAGGGCCTCGAGAATGGCGGTGCCATAGCGCGTCTCGAGAGTGGCCTTGTCGAAACGGATGTCACCTGATGGTGGCGGTGTTTGCGCATCGAGCCATCGGCGGTTCGCCATCCATTCAATGGCACGGTAGAGGCCGGTGGCGTCGATCTCTTTTTCGACCTCGCGCTGTACGGCAGCTTTTTCCGCCTTGTAGGCCTGCTGTTCTTCGCGCCGGACTGGCTCCATCATCTGGCGCAGAAGGCGGGCTTTTGCTTCCTGTGAGGCCAGCGCGCGCAGTTTTAGCAGCCGATCGTAGTGCGGCTGTGTCAGGCCGGCATCTTGCGCATTGGCAAAGACGGGTTCATCGCCGCCGACATTCTGTTCCGCCATCTCGATTGCGGTGTCGCTGGCGAGCATCCGAAAGAAGATGGCGGCGATGTCGGGGGCGAGGGAGATATCGAGGGCGACGAGGCGGCGATAGATCGACAGCAACCAGTCGCGGAATTGTTCGAGGACGCTACGCATCTCTGGTGAGGGCGCCTTGGCTTCGATCAGATAGGTTTCGGCGGCGCGGGCGAAATGGGACTGCATGCCGGCGTCGATGGCGGCGTCTTTATGAAGACTGCCGGTAGTGCCGTGGTCGAGGGCGGCGAATATGTCTTTTGTGGTGACTTTGATGCCGGATGCCGCGCGAGCGGCATCGGCGGCCACGGCGCGGGTGTTTGCGCGCCACCAGTTTTCGAGATGGGCGAAACTTTCCGCAGCGGGGCGAACGCCGCGGCCGGCCATATCTTGCATGATATCGAGGAAATGGTGGCTTGCTTCAAGCAGGACGGTTGAGAAAGAGGGCTTGCGGAAGATATCGAGGATCGTTTCGGACCCGGCTGGAACACGGATTGTGCCATCGGGTGAAGAAGCCAAGCGCCTGAAAAGACGCTGCGATGGGCCGGACGGGAGGCTGTCGGTTTCCACCACCGCGCTATGAGATGAAGCTTGGACGGACATGGTAGCGGAGTCGGCGGAGTGATCGATTGGATTTTTCAAGTTGAATTCCTTCGGGAAATCGCTTGCCGGTCAATTTTACGGATAGAGCTTCAGATATTCATCGAGGCTGCGTCCCTCCGAGCGCGCCAGAGCAGAAGAGAAGGCGGGGTGACTGATGGCGAAATGGGATATTGTCTCGGCAGGCCGTTCGGCGATGGCAGAACGCAATACTGCGAGATTGTAGATTCGTTGTTCGGCGGCACGGTCGATGATGGGGGAGTGGAAGGCGGGGTTGGCCCGTGGATTGTGGACGCTACCATAGGCGTTCGCATGCTCGCGAAACGCTTGGGATTCCGCGAAGGTGAGGCTGCTAGCCTGCGGACGGATATTATCCATAATATATCCATCGCCCTTCGAACCGGCGAAGTACGTGGCGTAGGTCGCCATCGAGAGTTTTATGTCGCCGCCGGTTATTCTGGCGAAAGCGAGGGCGCGGCTGTCTACCAGATCTTCGGGATTGATACCCGCTGCCTTGGCAGCTTTCACGAAGGCGCTGGCTGGAACGAAAACGTCCCGCGCTTCGGGGTTTGGTGTCACCCTGGTGGCAAATTTATGGAACTCGTCGCGTGACCGTTGCCAGAGCTTTGATGCCTGTGCCGCGGCAGAGATTTCTTCAAGTGACTGGCGGGCTTGGGTGGCCGCGGCCTTCTGCTGCTCGGACGTAAGCGAGTTTCTGTGCCCTCCAACGAAGCCGAGCGCTTTCTCGGCGCCGTGATTGAGCGCACCCACTACGGTGGCAATTAGCATGGTTTCCGCGACACCATCGGACCATTTCCTGTTGGGATCGTACAGCCGCCGGGCGATGTCGTTGGTCATCACTTTCTGGGTGCCCTGCTTCAAGCTTTCATCGGCGGCGCCGCCGATAACCCCCTGCAATACGCGGCCAACGGGCAGCCACTTGAGTGCCGGCGACAGGACTTTTGCTACAGGAAGTGCGGCGATCGATCCTGTCCGGGCGTACTGCCGCGCTGCCTCTGACTGCTTCTCTTCTGGCAGTCCCTTTTTTCTTGCCTCTGCAGCGCCTTCGCCAGCGGCCTGCAGCGACGCCATGACGGCTACAGTAAGGGGACCGCCGAGATATGCACCCAATACGCCGGGAAGGGCCAATCCGATTGCTTTGCCAATCTTTCGTCCGACACTGTTTTCATATCCAGGAGCTGCCGGAAGAAGTGCATCGCCGTAATCTTGAAGTTTCTGACCCCAGATCTCGAGTTTTTTTGCGAACTCGGGAAATGGGTTGTCGAAAGACTTTCTAACTTGTTCTGGCGTCATGTCGCCCGACCGAAGCGCCCTTAAAGTTATGTGCGCCTCCATTGGGTCGATTAGGTTTTGCTCAAATATATTTTGTTCGAAGCGAGCAAACTCGTCTTCCGTGAGATTTATCGCTCCCGGCATCTGCTTCAGAAAAGCCAGCTGCTTGGCTGTTGGATAGCTGTTTTGGAGCTGGCCTTCGCCTTCTACAATGAGGCCGCCCCAGGAAACCAAGGCACCGGGCAAGGCTTTTGCCAACTCCAGGCTATTCTGGCCTGCTGATTTGGTGTTTTTCCAGGCTTCCTCGGCTGTGACCCGGTGCTTGTATCGGGAGTCGAGCGTTGATCTGACATCGTCTTTCGTAGCGATCCCGGCCAACACTGCGTTAAGGGCGGTGATGCCGTCACCTTCGTTGAACCAAGATTGCTCTCCGATCTTGTTGCGCAACTCGGGAACGCGCTCGGGGTGGGCTAATGCGTCTGCAATCTCGTCGATGAGCGCCTCTTTGGCTTGTTCATCAGCGCTGAGAACCTCGTGAGGATTTTGGGAGGTACTGCCCGATGTAGGGACAGTCAGTTCTGCGGACGGCGTTGCATCAACCGCAGTTGGAGCAGTGGGGTGTGCGATCGATCTGACAAATCCCGCAGTTTGAGCCGTCGGTTCTGCAAACGGGGCGGCCGACTGGGTGGACGCAGGGGTCGACTGCGTAGCCGAAGGACTGGACTGTACGGCTGGCGCGATATTTTCGGCTGCTGACGCGCCGAGCGCCTCGGACGGGGCGATGGGACCTGCGGGTGAAGCGGTGGGCTGTAGAGGCAGGCCGACGGGACTCGGGGGAGCTGTGGGATTTGCACTTGGAGCGGCAGGCTCCTTCGCTGGAATCGTCACGTCACCGAACGCCCTTGGCACCTGCCCATACCGCTGCACAATCTCTTCGAAGGAACACAGATTGTAGACATCGTCCTTCGCCAGAAGGACCGCCATCGGGTTTTCGCCATACCAGGTTGCCGTGCGCCGTGCGGTCGAGAGCATCGCCTTGTTGCGTTGCTCGTCCATGCGCTTTTGGAGCAGGTCGCGATGCTCTTTTACTAGTTCCAGGGAAGGGGCCGGATTTCCCGTGGCATCCGCATACTCACGCGCGAAGTTAAGGCTACCTGCAACCTCGTCTGGATTTTCATCCGAGGATTGAATATTGCTACTGACAGCGGCAGCGTCCTGCTGGCGCTGTCTGCGCGATAGGGCATCACCCCGTGTGATATCCATGCTTTGTCTCCCGTTCGGCCGAGAGACAGGGGTAGGTGCGGAAGGGTTGTTTTATAAATCGAAGGAGGGGAGAGATGCCTGGAGCTTTTGCGGCTGCGGTGTTTGCCGCGTGGTTGGGTGCGAAATATTGGAGCGAGATGCTGCCGGAAGGCCGTAGGCAGGCGTGGCGGGTGTTTTTTCATGCGCTCATCGGTGCCTGGCTCGTCTATCTTGGCTGCGTTCTGCTGGTCTGGTTCCGCGATCCGGGGCAGTCCAATGCCACGGTGGCGGCCTTTGTTGCGGACAGGCTATACGGGCTGGCGATTGTCGCCGTGGTGACCGGTATTGCGGCCTATCGATTTCGCCTTACGCACTATGAGCCTGACGACGCCGATCGGGCCGCCCATATGTCTGCCGGCATGAAGAGCAGCATCTCGTTGCTGGTTATTCTCTCCTTTGCCAGTTTCCTTTGTGTCAGCGTGGCCTCGGGCGGGCGTATGCCGGATTATCCGGGCGGGACTGGCCGCTTCTTGGGAGAGTTCCTTGGCGGGGCTCTTTTGATCGTCATATTTGCGCTCATCGGCTTTTTCGTCACTCGTTTCGCCAGGAGAAAGCGGGACGCCTATGCTGGTCTGACGGGCGGAACCGTTGTCGCGCTGGCGATGAGCGGGCTCGCTTATCTGGGTATGCTCAAACATCTCAGTGGCTGAGCGTAGCGTAGAGCCTTTGCCGTGTTTTCGGGATTGCTGGCCAAAGCTGATGTTTGTCTCTGCCTCTTGTCAGACGCGCTAAAATTTGCGCGCAACCTCTTCTGGATTTTCATCCGAGGATTGAATAATGCTGCTTGCGGTGGCTGCGGCCTGCTGCCGTCGTTTCCAGACGTCATAAGGTTGCATGCTATCCATGACGGTCTCCCGTTCGGTCGAGAGACAGGGTTAGGTGCGCAAGGGTTGTTTTATAAATCGGGGGAGGAGTGCCGGTGGTGAATGGGACTGATATGCGTGGGGCTTCGGCCGGTGGCAAAGGTGGTATGGGATCGGGAATTGCGATCCTGGCGGCGGCCGCGCTGGTCTGCATTGTGGTGCGCCGTATCGTTGCGGCGACGGCCTATCCGGCGTCGGCAGGGCAGCGACTTATCGGCGAGATCATCGGCGGCTCGCTGCCGTCGTTTGTCGTTGGCCTGATCGTTTTCTTCATCGTTCGCTTCGTCAGGCGCAAAAGCGGCGATCGCTTTGCCGGCGTGCTGTCCGGCCTGATCGCCGTGCTCGTGCTTTCGGGCCTCGGCTATCTCGGCGACCTCAAGCATCTGAACGAATTTCGGTAGAGACATATTGTGTCATGGCGGCAGAAGCCGGCTTGAAGGGGAGAGATGGATAACGCGCGAGGCAGAGGTGGCGGAAGCGTCTGCGGGCGCCAGGGGTGGTCTGTGAGGGGCATGTTTTTGAGGAGCTTCGCTCGTCGGCTGGGGGCTGCGGGCGTTGGCCTGTTTCTGTTTTTCCTGCCATCGGCTTCCCATGCGGCGGAGCCTGAAAATGGCGGGCCTGCGGAGTTCATATTCGGCGTGCGGATAGGGGATGCCTATGAGAGCATCCTGTTGCAGCAGGGCTGGTATGCCTGCGATGTCGGAGAGCGGAAAAGCGTGTGTTTCGATGAAGTTGAGGTCGGCGATCAGATCGGCACGTTCCGGATCGGCATGCTGGATGGCCGCGCACTTTACGGAGAGTTCACGCCCAATCGCGCCGACAGCTTCTGGGAGATCGTCGGTTCATCAGGCTTTTCCCATCAAAACGAGGATGTGCCTGTCCATCTTGTGACCAGGAATGTTACGATCGACATCATCAAAGCTGTCCATGATCTGGGCGAGGAGGAGGCCAAGAGGCGGTTTTCCGGTTATCTGGCCAAGGACAATCAGAGCCTGCAGGCAATCAGCTTCGTTGCTTCCCGAGCGACGAAGCTGCCGCGGCCTGGTGCTGCCTTCCCCAATGGCGATGCCTACCTCAACAGCCTGCCGGCCGGAATGTTTCTTGTCTCAGTCAGCAGGGCGGGGAATGTCACCACCGTCATGATCTACCCCACACTGGCAAGCGCGAGCGCGGCCTTCCCGCAATATTGCCGTGACGGCTGCAAGAGCTGGTCGCCGCCCGACCAGCGCTAGGGGGCCGAGCGCGCATGACTTCCAATCTGGGCTTTGCCTCCACCCTCGTGCCCACCTTCATGGCGGCTTGGTTTGGGGCGAGATATTGGGCGCGGCTATTGCCGAAGGGGCAGCTCTATTCGCTGCTGGCCTTTTTCTGCGTGCTGACCGGCGCGATCCTTGTCTATGTAACGTGCATCATATGCCTCTGGCAGGTGGATCTGGCTTCTCACTCAATAAGCGATGAACGGACCGATTATCTGGGGCGGGGGCTTGGGTGGTCCGGTCTCATCATGATGGTGGTCATCGTTTCGACAAACCGGTTTCGGCTAAAATTCCACCCTCCTGAAGAGATCAGGCCTTCTGATGGCGTGGATGAGAAACCAATCGACAAGTGGCATTTTTTGGTAACCGGTCTCGTGGGATGCATAGTCTCAGGATTTGTGGAACTACCATCCGGCTGGGAATATGCATTTCCAACCGCTTGCGTGTATGCAGCTATGGTGCTGATCTACGGGGTTGGCGCGGGGCTTGCCGTGACCGGTCTTTTCCTGAAGTGATCAGCATGCAATTCCAGCACAATCGCTGCACGGTTCTGCCGGAATTGCCCCTGCCGCTTCAGAAAGCCTCGCGGCTGTCGCTCCTCGGATCTCCCTCGATCTGGTGCGGCCGGTAGAGATCGCCGCGGGCGGTGCGCCGCCACGGGCGGGCGAGATTGGCCGGGTCGGTGGTGATTTCGGCGATTGCGATGCCGGGTTTGCCATCATCAGGGCAACGAGCTGCCCACTGGCCCTTGGGGCCGGCGATGCCGCAGGGGGCGATGACGCTTTGCGGCGCATGGGCAGCGTAGCTCACCCAGAATGTGTTGCTGGCCGCAACTCCCAGGACTTCAGCAGCGAAGGGAGGAGCGGCGGAGGGGACTTCGCCCGAAGTGGAGAAGAGCACGCAATCGACGTCGAGCCGCTCATATTCGGTGAAGATCTCGTGATAATGCGACTCTATGCCGGCAGCGCAGCCGAAGCGCATGCCGTCCACCTCGAAGGTGACGGGGATTCTGCCCGGCGAATACATGAAGGTAATCTTCGTGTGGGAAAGCAGGCGCTCGTCATAACGCGTCACCAGCTCGCCCCGGTCTGAAATGACATAGAGGCTGTTATGCGGCCGGTGCGGCGGGGTCAGCCTGTGCGGCGCGCCGAAGACCGTCCAGAGCTTCAATTCCCTTGCGTGATTTCTCGTCTCCTCCAGCTCCTCGCGCAGGACCTCCCATTGGTAACGGCTCCAGTCGGCAGCGCCGATCTCCCTTGGGCCGATTTCGGAAAGGAGGCGCTTGGTCGGAAAGCAGAGCGTTCCCTCCGGGAAGTGGATCAGGCGGACGCCGGCCTTGCTCGCTTCACCCATGAGGCGACGCATCTCGGCGCCGTTGGCGCGGAATGCCGAGGCATCGCGCGGGTCCAGGCAAACAGAAGTTTGAGCGACCGCCAGCCGCAGGGATTTGCCGGCGGGCTCATCTGTCGGCTTCTTGCTGATATGGCTGAGGGCTGACGTATAGGATTCGCCGGTCTTTGCAGCGCGGGCGCGAACCTTGCGCTTGAGATTTCCATTCTGGGTCATTGTCAGGCCTTTCCGTCACGGACGCATGTTCCCCGGCAACCACGCCCGAGCGATCGGACCAAGGTTGATGGACCCGAGACGGAAGTCCCTTTGCCTCCGTTTGAAAGACCCTGCCGGGGAGGATCGCTGGAGGTTGGGCGCAGGCCACGCCTGAACATGATGATGTTCAGGTCGTGCCGATTCGTCAATCTGTGGAGGGGGCTGTGGAGGGAGCGGTATCGCCTGCGAAACGCGGCAAGGGCGCCGCGTTCCGTTCCTTCCGTTGAGTCAGGCGCCTTTCGCTGCGGCAATGCCGTCGAGTTGCGCCATGACCTCGGGCGACAGTTCGATATCGGCCACCGCGAGATTTTCCCTGAGATGACCACGCGAGGATGTGCCGGGGATGAGCAGGATGTTCGGCGCGCGCTTCAGGAGCCAGGCGAGCGCCACCTGAAGGGGCGTGGCGTTGAGGCGGGTGCCGAGCTCCGAGAGCGTCGAAGATTGCAGCGGCGAGAAGCCGCCGAGCGGGAAGAAGGGCACGTAGGCCGTGCCTTCCGAGACGAGCTTGTCGATCAGCGCGTCATCGTCGCGGTTGGCGAGGTTGTACTGGTTCTGAACGCAGACGATCTCGGTGATCCTGCGGCCGTCATCCACCTGTTTTGCAGTGGCATTCGACAGGCCGATATGTTTGATCAGGCCCTGCTGCTGTAGCTCGGCCAGAACCGTCAGCGGCGCCTCGAGCGAGCCTTCGGCCGGGCCATGCACATCGAACATGGCGCGCAGGTTCACCACCTCGATCACGTCGAGGCCGAGGTTTTTCAGGTTGCTGTGGATCGCCGCGGTCAGCTCTTCCTTCGAAAAGGCCGGGTTCCAGGAGGCATCGGATCCGCGCAGCGCGCCGACCTTGGTGACGATGACGAGATCGTCTCCATAGGGATGCAGCGCTTCCCGGATGATCTCATTGGTGACGTAGGGGCCGTAGAAATCGCTGGTATCGATGTGGTTGACGCCGCTTTCGACGGCTTCGCGCAGCACGGCGATAGCTTCATCGCGATCCCGTGGCGGGCCGAAGACGCCCTTGCCGGCAAGCTGCATGGCGCCATAGCCGAGGCGCTTCACCATGCGATCGCCGAGCTTGAAGCTTCCGGAATTATCGACAGTAGACATGAAATCTCATCTCCGATTGAAGGCAGGAAAGCAGATAGGCCTGTATCGTTGTCCGGACAATTGGCTATAATCCGGACGGGCTGTCCGGCTTACAGGACAATCAATGGGAACTCAGACTATGAAACAGGGTGTGCCTGAGATCAGCGATGTCAGCGCCTTTCTCGTCGTCGCAAGGGCCGGCGGTTTTCGCGAGGCAGCGCGGGTGAGCCATATGAGCTCCTCGGCGCTCAGCGATGCGGTGCGCCGGCTGGAGGCGGAGCTTGGGGTGCGGCTCTTCAACCGCACGACACGCAGCGTTGTGCCGACGGAAGCCGGTCGCGGCCTGATGGAGCGGCTCGGCCCGGCCTTCGGCGAGATCGATGCTGCGCTCGACTTCGTGAAGGATTTTCGCGACCGGCCGGCGGGTTCGCTGAAGCTCAATGTGCCCGTGAGCGCAGCGCGACTGGTGTTGCCACGGATCGTGCCGGCGTTTCTGAGAGCTTATCCAGATATTCGCCTCGAAATCGTTACCGAGGAGAATTTCGTCGATATCATCGCCGCCGGCTGCGATGCCGGCATCCGCTATGACGAGCGGCTGGAACAGGACATGATCGCGGTGCCGATCGGCCCGCGTGTCCAGCGTTATGCCGGTGCGGCTTCCGCCGCCTACCTGGAAGAGCATGGCCGGCCGCAGCATCCGCGCGACCTGCTTCAGCATGCCTGCATCCGCGGCCGCTTTGCCGGCCGCGCCGTCCCGGTCTGGGAGTTCGAGCGCGACGGCGAGATCGTCAGGGTCGATCCGCCGAGCCCGCTGATCGTCCAGAACGGCGGCGGCACGGATCTCGCCGTTGACGCGGCGATTGCCGGCACCGGCATCGTCTTCACCTTCGAGGATTGGCTGAAACCCTATTTTGAAGGTCGCATGCTGGAGCCGGTGCTGGAGCCCTGGTGGCAGAGTTTCTCCGGCCCCTTTCTCTATTATCCCGGCCGGCGCCTGGTGCCGGCGCCGCTGCGCGCCTTCATCGATTTCATCAAGGCGATGCCGCGGGAGCCGTGAAGAGAGATCATCGACCCGCAACGTGCTAGAGTGGAGCGGGCGATGCATTTGCCGCATCGCCGTCATCATCAACACCATCGTCGTGACGATGGGAGGGGGAAGATCATGAGCGATGCAAGCAACAGGGCCGGCAACGGCACGAGCGAGATGAAGCTGGAGATCATTGTCGTGCCCGTTTCGGATGTCGATCGCGCCAAGGCCTTCTACGGCGGGCTCGGCTGGCGCCTCGATGCAGACTATTCCTCAGGTGAAGACTACAGGGTGATCCAGTTCACCCCGCCGGGCTCGAATGCATCCGTCATCTTCGGGAAGAACGTAACGCCGGCGGCACCTGGCTCCGCACAGGGACTGTATCTCATCGTCTCCGATATCGAGGCAACCAGAAAGGAGTTACGGGAGCGCGGGGTAGAGGTCAGCGACGCCTTTCATCCCGAGGGAGAGGTCTATGGCGGGCCTGACGTGCCCTATCTCTTCGGCCGGCGCCGGGTCAATGGCCCCGATCCCGACCGCAGCAGCTACCGCTCCTTCGCAGCCTTCAGCGACCCTGACGGCAATGGCTGGCTCTTCCAGGAAATCACCGCCCGGCTGCCGGGGCGAATTACCTCCGACCTTGCCGCTTTCGGTACCGCGAAAGACCTCGCCGCGGGACTGCGCCGGGCGGCCGAAGCCCATGGCGAGCACGAGAAGCGCAATGGCGGCAAACATGACGAGAACTGGCCGGACTGGTATGCGGAATACATGATGGCCGAACAGACCGGCAAGCCGCTGCCGCAATGAGGTGGTTGTGAAGTGATTGGCGAGCGGGGCAAGCCGGATTGGCCGGTCCCCGCCGACTGTTTTTCGACAGCTCAGATCATAAAGGCTCGATGCAGGCCGCCCATCTCCAGAGATCGTCCATCTGGTTCGGCGGAATGCCCATGGCCACCGCGAGCAGATCGATGCGGGGATCTTCTCGCGAATATTGCTGCGCGTCCTCGATCATGATGCGCACCGTTTCCTTGTCTTTGAACGACATGTCGGGCATGTCGTTGATGGTCGCCAGAATATCGGCCTTGGCAATCGGCGGTTCGAGTTCGAGTGCGGCCAGCCAGAGTTGCCATTTCTTGAGGGGCGGGAAGCGTTCTTCAAGGCCGAGTGGGTCGCGGAGGTATTTGGCGATTAGGGGTTCCTGGTCGTCGTGGCGGACGAGGACCATATGAGGCTGGTCACGGGTGAATATCTCAAGGATGGTTCCCGCGCTGTCGTAACGAACGTATACAGGGGTCATGCGAATAGCCTCTTGCAAGAATAATCATACCAGCCGCACACGAGAAAGGAGGCCGAACAGGCTGTGCTTGTCACAGAGACATACCTCCATAGCTGGCCGTTGGCGTTGCTTCGTACCTTGCCCGCCGCCGCACTTTGGTCAAGATAGTCGTTTCCTGAGCGCGACCGGCACCGCACCTGATGTGCGGCACCCGTGGTATAGTTGGCAGCAGCGGCGTCTGAGGCGATCCCGATGCAGTCCTGTCCCGAACTTGCTACAACGGTGTCAATCAGCACCCAGACATCGACACTTAGTCCAACAGGGGTGTTGCTCGGTATGACCAGGCCCTGTGCGGTGGCGGTGGCTGTGAACCATGGGTAGCTGTCGGTGTTGACCTCGTTGCCAGTCTGCCAGAACGGAACGATGTTTCCCGATGAATTGGTGATGACCAGGCTCACACGGCTCCCGGACAAGCATTCCCATCCGAGCGGCTTCGTGACGCCTGCCTCTGATCCAGACAGCGACATAATGAAGTCTGTGGTGCCATCTGATAGTTTCCTGATGGCGTATAGGAAATACGTCTTTGACGCCTGTACGGCCCCTGTGTCGAGTAGCTGAACTAGCGTTTTTGCGGTCGTAGAGGTGGTCTGATGTTTCTTTCCGCCAAACCAGCCGACGCCTGGTCCGATGGTTACTGACGTAACGCCGACATAAGCGGGGATGAAACCTGTAAAGAAATCAAGACCGGTAGCAACACAAACATATTTAACGATACTCCCCGCGAGAACCTTTTTCAGCCCCCAGCCTGCCGCGCTGTCGGCGATGGCGAATTCGTCGCTATCGACGATGTCGGTCTTTGCGGCTGCGCCGTGCAGCCAGCCGGCCAGGGTATTGGCGATGTCGTTGTAGATCGCCAGCGTCTTTCGATACCAGTGAAAGGCGGAAAACAGCCCGCCCGAAACCGCCACATCTTCCGGATTTGTTGCATAGGCGGCTGCGAGCTCAGCGCTGGCATTTGCGCCGGTCGCCGATTGGGCGGCTTCGGCGGCCTTCTGCTGGGTGGACTCAGTGAGGCCGGCAACATCGGGGATGTCATCGGCTATATCAGCCACAGTTTCCAGATATTGCGAGACGGCGGCAACGGCCTCCAGCGCATCGCCTTTGTCACTGAGGGTCAGGACGTCTGCGATGAGCTTGTCTATCGTTGCCGAATCGAATGACGGCGGAATGGTGACGGCGCGGGCCGCTCTTTCCTTGAGCTGCTGGAGCCTCATCACGACGAGGTCGAGAGCCTGCTCCACGGTCTCGGCATAATAGGCGCCCTGGTTTTCCAGGTCAGTTTCCTGGGTGAAGGGCACATCGAGCAGCAGGGTGACCCTGCTGCCGGCTGCCGGGGCAGGGGTGATGACCGCGCTGCCGCCGCCATCATTGCCGACCCCGGTCACGGTGTAGTCTGCATCCAGCACCAGGATCGTATCCGTGCCGGACGCGTCCGTGCGGATCACCTGCAGATGCCGGGGTTCGAGGATCTTGAATTTATAGTCGAAAGCCGTAGTGGCGCCGTCCCCGCTATAGGGGCCGGACCGGTTTATCTCGCTTGAAATGGTCATGGATCACGCCTCTGGTTTTGCCGACCATAGGCGTGGGAAGGTTGTCGGCCTGACAGGGCTGGGAGATCGGCCTTATCAGCCGCACTTTTCCCTATGCGGCGGCCCTATGACGTCAATGGCATAACGCTTCTGGATTGTATGCAGGACCTGTCATAAAACAGGGGGTGCAGCGTTTGCGAGCTGGGAGGATGTTCATGCGGCATTCCATCACAAGTTTCGTCAGGCCTCTTTCCTGGCCGGCGCTGTTTTTCGCGCTGCTCGGCTTTTGCCTGTCGCTGACGCCGAGCCTCATGCCGCGCGCCTGGTTCGTGCAGGGCGCGCTTTCGGGCACCTGTGCGGCTGCCGGCTATGGCTGCGGCGCCTTCCTACAATGGCTTTGGACCTATCTTGAAATCCCCCGTCTGCTGCCCGCTGCCGGACGCATTGTCCGGTCCATGGCACTGTTAGGTGGCGCCGCGGTCGCCGCGCTATTCGTCTGGCAATCGTCCTCGTGGCAGAATTCTGTCCGCGCGCTGATGCAGCTTGCCCCGGTGACCACGGCAGAACCGTTGCTGCTGGTGCTGATGGCCGCAATCGTCTTCATCCTGTTTATTGCCCTCGGTCGGCTGTTCAGGCTGATGGCGCTTGCCTTTTATAACAAAAGCAGCCGGTTCATTCCGCGCCGGCTGGCAGCCGTTGCCGGAATCCTGCTGGCGATCCTGGTCTTTTCGGCTGTCGCCAATGGCCTGCTGTTCCATCTGGCGCTGCGTATGGTCGACTCCTCGTTCCGTGAGGCCGATGCGTTGATCGATGACGACACGCCTGTTCCCACCGACCCGGCCAGAACGGGAAGTGCCGCATCGCTGGTCAACTGGGATGAGCTTGGCCGGCAAGGCCGCCATTTCGTCACGTCAGGCCCGACGGCGGAAGAGATCGGCGCTTTCCTGCAGTCGTCCGCACAGTCGCCGATCCGGGTCTATGTCGGCCTGAACAGTGCCGATGACGCCGAGGCACGCGCCAGCCTGGCGCTTGCCGAACTCAAGCGTCAGGGCGCCTTCGAGCGCTCCAACCTCGTCGTCATCGTGCCGACGGGTACCGGCTGGATCGATCCGGAAGCGATGGATACACTCGAATATCTGCTGCATGGCGATGTGGCCGAAGTCGCGGTGCAATATTCCTATCTCAGCAGCTGGCTGTCGCTGATGGTCGAGCCGGAATACGGGGCCGATACGGCGCGCGCCTTGTTCAGGGAAATCTATGCCTATTGGCGCACGCTGCCGCGCGATCATCGCCCGAAGCTCTATCTGCATGGGCTCAGTCTCGGGGCGCTGAATTCGCAGCTCTCCTTCAATCTCTACGATGTCTTCGCCGATCCCTTCCAGGGGGCGCTGTGGAGCGGGCCGCCCTTTGCCAGCGCCACATGGGCCCACGTGACCGCAAACCGTAATCCCGGATCGCCGGCCTGGCTGCCGCAATTCCGCGATGGCAGCATGATCCGCTTTGCCAACCAGCAGACATCTGCCGATCAGCTGGACAAGCCCTGGAGTGCCGTCCGTATTGTCTTCCTGCAATATGCCAGCGACCCCGTCACCTTCTTCGACTGGCGCGCCCTCTACCGCGAGCCGGACTGGATGAAAGGGCAAAGAGGCCCCGATGTCTCGCCGGCCTTCCGCTGGTATCCCGTCGTCACTGCCTTGCAGCTCGGCTTCGACGCGATGATCGCCACGACCTCGCCGATGGGCTACGGCCATGTCTATGCGCCGCAACACTATATCGATGCGTGGCTTGCGGTGACGGACCCACCGGGGTGGCCGGCTGGAGAGGTGGAGCGCCTGAAGGCTCGGTTCGAGAAGACTTCGACAGGGAAGTGAGGTGTCGGCCAAGCGTTCCCGCGATGCCGGGCCGCCTGGTTTTTCCTAATGCGCTTTGTCAGCGATTGAGCATGAAGAGTTCGTATTCATTTGCGATTTCATCCTGCGACGGCTTCTTGCTGTTTTTCTTCGTCAGATCAGCCTCGATTGCCAGCCTGAGATCGCGTGGAATATCCTCATATTGCACGTCGATATCGTAGCTCTGATCGTCGGCGAGTGAGTTGGCCTGATAGAGGTAGCCGTGGGTCTTTGCGGGAGTTCCCATGCTGAAGAAAGAGCTCGGCGTGCTGATGACGATCGGGAACAGCAGGCGGTTGATCATTTTCTGGATGTCGCTCTGGGTCGGGTTCTGGCCGTCGTTCTTGTCCTTGAACTCATCCATCTGATCGAGGAGTGCTGACCGGAACTGGGCGACGCGACGCGGCACACTATAGGAGGTCGCGTAGCCGCCGTCCTGGGTGAGGAGGCCCAGCGCTTCGAGTTGGGGTTTGGCGAGTTCGAAGGCTGTGTTGATATCGAGGCTCTCGAGCCGGGCCTTGCGCTGGTCGGTCGCAGCCATTTGCTGCCAGCCGGTGACTTTTTCCCAATCCTTGTCTGAGAGCTTGGAGCGGTATTCGAGGAGATCGATCTGCGAGAAGGCGGCCGGATCCCTGGCGAATTCGGTCTGCAGGTCGTAGAGCGTCTGCGTATCCGTCAGCGGCTGGCCGTAGGCGCGGACCTTTTCCTTGTAGTCGCGCAGCGTAAGCAAGCCGGAGGGGCCGATCGCCTGCTGGATGTCGAGGGGCAGTTTCGTCGGGTCGAAGGTCGGGTCGGCGATCACCTGGTTATTGGCCCATTCCTGCACCTGGATGCGTCGAGCGTCGAGCGCCTTTTTCTGGGAGATCATGTAGCCGCTGAGTTGCTCTTCGGTGGCGGCGCGCAGCCCCGGGTCGGCGATGCTGTTCAGGCTCTCTTCGATCCGGCGCAAGCTCTCGGGATTGTAGTTCGGCAGGGTCGTGGTCTTCTCATCGACGGTGCCGGATGTGCGGAAGCTGACGACGTCTTTTGCTGGGTGGGCGGTGAGCGCGCTATCGCCCGCACGTCTCGGATCGGGGCCGAGCACGAGGATATTGCCGTCCGCATCGTAGCCGCGGAAGAAGCCGATGCGGCCCTTGTCAGTGCTGCTGTTGCTTCCGGCGCCTTTCTTCTGCTGCGGGCCGAGGACGACAATGTCGCCGGGGCGGGGTGTCTGCGTCGGCAGGCCGAAATGGCGGAATCTTGTGGCATCGGCGGCAGCGCTTCCAACGACATTGGCAGGCGCTCCGGCGATACCGAGGAGGGCGCCTGTGACATCGCTCAGCCACTCCCTGAGTGAAGGATCGACCGTGCTGCCGGCAGCATTTTTCACGAAGCCTGCCAGTGCCGGATCGTCCTTCGCCTTGCCGGGGAAGGCGAGGGTGGCGGCAACGGTGCGGAAATCCTCGGGGCCACTCGGCTGGCGGGGTGGAGTGCGAGGGGCGGCCGACACCTGCGGGCCGGCGGTTTGGGGGGCCGTGCTTCGATTGCCGGCGGTTTGCAGGGCTGCGGTCTTGCCCGCCGAAGGCTGTGCGCCAAGCGTGCGTGCTGCCCCGGTTCTCCTTCCGGCACCATCCATTTCGAGGCCATTGCCTCTTGCGCCCGCGACGGTCGGCTGGCCGGTATTGACGGTCTGCTGCCGGTCGACTGTTCCGGCATCGACAGCTACTGGCGAGGCGGCGCCGTTGGCATCCGGCGCGCCGGTATAGGTCGGCGGCAGGCCGGCGATGATGTCGGTGGTGTTCTGCCGCGCCTTCTCGTCGGTCACGGCGGTTTGCAGCGATTTAAGGATGGCGGTGCTGTCGGCCGGCAGCATCCTGTTGCCGGCGGCTTTGATATATTGCTCGGCCTTGATGGCACTGTCGTCGGCTATGCGCAGCGCGACGTTCTTCATCGTGTCGGAGACGTATCGGGTGCGTTCCCGGTCGAGTTTTTCCTCGCTCCAGCCGTGCATTCGGCCCTGATGCTCGATCTCGGCGACGCCCTTTTTGATTTCGGCATCGACCTTGGCAGGATCGCTATAGACGGCCACCGCATTCTCGCCAGAGGACTTGATGCTCTTCTGAGAGGTCTCGGCAAACCATGCCTTGCGCTGGTCGAATGTGTGGCGGATCGTGGTGTCCAGCAGGGTCTTCATGCTGGCGCGGCTGGTCTCTTCATAGGTGCGGGCCGCACCCGGCGTCAGGCCCTTGCCGAATTCGGCACGCTTCTGCTCGGCCAGCTTTTCGAAGGCGGCGCGGCCTTCCACGGCGGCGCGGCCGGTCAGCGTCAGGAAGCCGCTCTTGCCGTAAAGCGCGTCACGATCCCAGTCGTTGAGCTTTGTCTGCGCATCCTTGGCGGCATTGTCATTGTCGAGCTTTTCCACCTCGACCACGGCCTCGCCGAGCGTGCCCATGCCGGTTGCCAGCCCCTGCATGCCCTTGCCGATGGCGGAGCCGAATGCCTCGGCATCGGCCTTTACCGTGAAGCCCTCGGTATATTCCGGGCGCAGTGCTACGTGCTGTTGCGTATCCTGATAAGTCGGAACAGTCGGCATCAAACCCTCACTTGAAGTAACCGAGGGACTTGCCCTGCGTATAAACCTTGCCTGTGCCGCCGAGGATCGTGCCGACGGCGTCGAGATAGCCACCCTTCACGGCCGCATCGGCGCGCATGCGGTCCAGCTTGGCGCTTGCCAGCTGGTTGGTGCCCTGCACCTTGTAGCCATAGGCTTCGCGATAGGCATTGGTGCGCACATTGAGCGCATCGATTTCGCCCATCTTGGCGGTATCGACGATCGTATCCAGCGGCGAGCCGAAGGAGAGGTCGATACCGTTTGCGGCGATCGCGGCTTTCTGGCGTCCTTCCAGCTGCGCCGTCTGCAGGCGCTTCTGCTGCTCTTCCTGCTTGCCGCGCTCGATCGCGTCCTTCGCCTGCTTGTCGGCAATCTCGGCATTCATTTCGGCGACCTGGGCGTTGTATTTGTTTGCCTCCGCCGTCGCCTTCGCCTGCTGCACCTGGCCGGCAGCGCCGAGAAGCGTCGAGCCCAATGTCAGCGCCAGACCAAGATCACACATCCGCGTCTCCCATTTCGAACAGGTGGAATGGATGGCCATTGATCTCGACAGGGTCTGACAGCCGGAAGCCCAGCCATTCGAGCCAGCGGATGGAGATCGTGTTGCGTGCATCCACGAGGTTTCTGAGCAAGCGATAACGGCCCAACAGTTGAGACGGCCAATGTCTCGAAATCCGCAGGAAGCCGCGGACGTTCTTGTCCACCGCATCGGTGCCCAGCAGCCAGGGCGCGCCGATGCCGGTAAGGATGTTGAGATCGCCGACACCCCACATCACTTCCGGACGCCCATCGAAGAGGGCGGTCCAGACGTGAGAAGAGTGGCGGTAGGAGAAGGAGAGCGCCGAGAGTGGCGAGCGCCCGGAGGCGGCGAATATCTCCGCGCGGTCGGCCGCGCGCATCCGTTCGGCAATCGCCCGGATGTGCCCCGGCCGTGCCGTGACAATGCAGATCTCAGCGGCCAAGGGTGACATCCGGCATGATGGAAAGGATGGTCATCGGCAGCGGATCGAACTGTTTCACCCACATGCTGCCGCTGGTGCTCCAGTCCCAATAGGGCGTGACGGTCAGATCGCCGGTATAGAGGCTGATCGCCTCGTTCCAGTTTTCGTTGCGGCGCTGCTTGTATTCCACCAGCGTGCCGCCATCCCGCTCGCCATCCTCCGGCCCCGTGAAGATGCCGCGCGTATTCTCCACCCGGAAGGTCACTTCGGAGACGGATTTCGAGCGCCCCTGCACGGTGCCGAGGCCCTGGACCTGGCCGACATCGAGATCAAGCGTCTCGATCGCCGCCGTCACCGGCAGGCCGATATGGATTTTCGATGCCGCATTCTGCAGCCGCACCGCGCCGCCGGTGACGACAAGATTGCGTACGACATTGCCGTCGGCGAGCGCCACGAGTGTTTGTCCCTCGAGATGGCCAAGGCCGGAAATGGTCGTGGCCGGCGGTCCGGAATAGGTCAGCCCGCAATCGACGAAGAAGGCATCCTGCACATCCTCGAAGGCGCGGCTGTGCAGCCGCTCGATGTAGCGCTTGCGCACGCCGTTGACGGTACGGCGCACGATGAAATAGGGCACGTCCTCGCCATCTTCCTCGATCACGGTGACATCCTCGAAGAAGGCATCATTGCCGGGGCCGCTCTCATGGCGGGTCCAGGCCCAGACATCCTGCTCCTTCATGTAGGTGAGCGAGACGAGCGCCCCGTCATCAAGCACCACCCAGACCACGGAATCCGGCGCCTGGGCATAGTCCCAGGCCGATATCTCGCGGCCCTTGAAGAGATGGCGGGCAAGGATGGTCAGGTCCTTCCCGACATAGCTGTCCTGGGTATAGTCATAGGAGAAGTCGCGCACGACGCCGCCAAGGCGCTGGGCAAAAAGCACGGTATTGCCGACGACGATCGGCTGCACCTTGGCCGCACCGCGATAGCCCTGGTTATCGAGCTTGATGGCGGAGGGCGAAATCGCATCCGAGGTCGAGCCGCCGGTGACGATCCATTCGGAACCTGACGTCAGGAGCAGAAGGCCACGCACGGAGATCATCGAGCGGATCTCGTTCACCTGCCGGGCGCGGATACGGAAGGTCACGGCGTCGCTTGCCTTGGCGGGCGAGGAGACGCCGAAATTCTCGTAATTGGCGGATTGGCTGAGCCACACGGCCTGCGGATCGTTCTGTGTGGAGGCAAAGGCCAGCCGCTGCTCGATGAAGGTCACGCAGCGCGGATAATTGCCCGCGGCATTGAAAGGGTTGCGGCCAGCCTGCGGCGTGTCGGAGAGATCGGGCGTGATATTCTCATCATCGAAGGCGAGGCCCGTCGTGCCCCCGACATAGCCGAAAATGCCGTTGTCGTTGCGGTAGACGATGTAGCGCGCAGCACCCGTGACGGCAGTCCAGGTTACGCGGTTGATGCCGCCCTGGATAGCGAGATCGTTGACCACGGAGCCGGCGTTGGAGGGTAGACTTTCCTCGCCGCTATCGGCAACGGCAGAGACGCGGTAGCGATAGGTCGTCGCCACATAGCCGGTCTTGCCTGATGTGTCGCCGGGCTTGGTGACGACAGGCGTTCCCGCCGGTGGATTGATCAGCGGCTTGAACAGGACTGTCGTCAGCGTCCAGTTATTGTCGGCCAGCCGCCCCAGCTTGCGCACGGGATGATCGACATGGCAGAGATAGAGCACATCGGCTTCCTGCACGAAGACAAGGTTCTGCACTTGGGCGGCCGTATAGGCGCTGGCCACCTCGTAAGGGGTCGCCCCTGAGAGCACCAGCCCGCCATCGCGGAAGATGCGGATATAGAGATCGCCGAATTCGAGAATATAGGTCTGCTCGGTATTGAACTGGAAGCGGATCAGCCGCGCCCGCTTGGCGCTGTCCTTCACCTCGCTGACGAATTGCAGTCCGGCCCTGTTGGAGACGCCGCCATGCGGATGCACGAAGACATTCAGCGCCGTGCGCAGGCCGCTCTGGTATTTGGCGAGATCGACGCGGGCGCCGAGGGCGGGTGAAAGCTCGCCGCCGGTAAAAGAAGGCTGGTAGGCGCGAAAATCAGCCATGGGCGCGCACCGCGATCAGTTCGCTGACAAAATCCGCGCTCGTATGCCTGGTCTGATTGGCCTCGGCCTGCTCGGCGGCGGCCTGTGTGCTCTGGGCCAGCGCCATTGCATCGGCGCGGATCTTCGGATCGCGCGTCAGCGGCATGGCAAGGCGCACGGCAAGGTGCCAGGAGAGCGTCTCGAGGAAGAGCGGCGAATATTTCGTCGGGTCGGTGAGGCGGCTGGTATAGCGCAAGAGCGCCGGCGAAAGATCGCAATAGAGACGGTCGCCCTCGAGCGCGTAGGGATACTGCATCTCGCGCCCCGCCTCATCGAGATCGGGCGTCGGCGTCTCGAGCGGCGCGGACGCGTCGGCCGGATAGCCCGACCTGATCCAGCGGATCTGCAGGCAATCGGCCGGGCGGGCATAGGAATGACGCCAGACGCCCGGCTTGTCATTATCGAGAGCGCCGAGCGCCACCGTCTTGCCCGCCATGGCCCAGGGGAAGGATTGCAGCAGCACGTCGCGCGTCTGCGCATAGAACTGATTGCAGGCGCGCGCCTCCGCGCTCTTTTCGGTGAGATCGTTGATGTTCTCCTTGCCGATATTGGAAAGGGCGAGATTGCAGATAGAGACGACGGTAGCCATGAACCAACCTCCTGGGTTTGAGGTAGGGGTAGGGTGGGGATGGTTGTGGGGGTGAAACGCCTCTTTCCTGATCTCTTTGCCCTCGTGCGAGCCCCGGGTGCCGCAGAGTCGAGGGAGGTATTTGTTTAAATCCGGAGCCCCCTCATCCGACCCTTCGGGCCACCTTCTCCCCGGCGGGGAGAAGGGCATAAGCCGCTCTGTCTCCGCATATTGCGAGGCATCGTATGCCACGTCCCCTCTACCCAGCGGGGAGAGGGTTAGGGTGAGGGGGCTCCGGTGTGCAGCATTCCTTTCTATCCAAATAATAGCCACCATTTCCATTCCCTCAGAGAATACCAACACCCGCCCCGACATGTTAAAACCCCACCTAGACCCACCCACGGAGCCCTCGACAATGGACCGCCTCGCCGCCATGGAAACCTTCGTCCGCGTGGTCGAAACCGGCTCCTTCTCGGAGGCCGCCCGGCAGATGCATGTGGGCCAACCGGCGGTCTCCAAGACCATCGCGCAGCTGGAGCAACGGCTCGGCATCCAGCTGCTGCTGCGCTCCACGCGCGGCCTTACACCCACCGAAGCCGGGGAGAGCTATTACGAGCGGGCCAAGCGTACGATCGAGGAGGCCGATGAGGCCGAGCATGCAGCGCGTGGCGCTGGTGCCAGCCTGTCCGGCCGGCTGCGCGTCAGTGCAGCGCCGGCCTTCGCCAGCCTGCATATCATCCCGCATCTCGGTGAATTCCTGGGCCGCCATCCCGGCCTCGACATGGAAGTCGTGCTTGATGACGAGCGCATCGACCTGATCGAGGAGGGCATCGACATAGCCCTCAGAATGGGCGATCTGCCGGATTCTGCGCTCACCGTGCGCAAGATCGGCCAGTCGCCGCGCATCGTCGTGGCAGCACCCGCCTATATCGCTAGGCATGGCGAACCAACCCATCCCGCCGAGCTCGGCCAGCACCAGAGCGTGGTCTATGCCAAGGGTTTCGGCCGCGATGCCTGGCTCTTCCGCCAGGATGGAGTGGAAGTGTCTGTCACCATGCGGGGACGCCTGCGCGTCTCGGCCGCCGAGGGCGTGCGTTCGGCGGTACTGTCGGGCATCGGCCTTGCCGTCGCCTCGGAATGGATGTTTGCGCCCGAGCTTGCCGATGGCCGCGTCAAACTGCTGCTGACGGACTGGAGCCTTGCGCCGCTCGATCTCTGGGCCGCGTTTCCGGCAGGCCGTGGTGTGAGCGCCAAGGCGCGCGCCTTCGTGGCCTTTGTCGAAGAAAAGCTCAGCGCGGCCTGAGACGTTCTTTCCATTCCTGACGGGAATAAGTCCTAGTCGCGCCGGCTTTCTACTTCGCCCGCGCCAAAGCCCATAATTTCTGCCTCGTGTTCAACGGGCGACGGCAAGAACCGGCGCTGAGCAGAAGGAATGAGAACATGAGCAGGAAGCTGGAAAACAAGGTCGCCGTCATCACCGGCGGCAGCGCGGGCATCGGTCTCGGCGCGGCAAAACGCTTCGTCGAAGAGGGCGCCAAGGTATTCATCACCGGCCGGCGACAGAGCGAACTCGACAAGGCCGTGGCCGAGATCGGCGGTGATGTCACCGCCATCCGGGCCGATGCCGCAAGCCTTGCGGATATCGACCGTGTCTACGAGATCGTCAAGCAGCAGGCCGGCCGCATCGACGTGCTCTTTGCCAATGCCGGCATTTATGAATTCGGCCCGCTCGGCGAAATCACCGAGGAGCATTTCGACAAGACCTTCAATACCAATGTGCGCGGCGTGCTCTTTGCCGTGCAGAAGGCGCTGCCGCTTCTGTCCAGGGGATCGTCTGTCATCCTCACCGGCTCGATCGCCTCGATCAAGGGCTTCCCGGCCTTCTCGGTCTATGACGCCACGAAGGCGGCGATCCGCTCGTTCGCGCGCGGATGGATCATCGATCTCAAGGGCCGCGACATCCGCATCAATGTGCTGAGCCCTGGCCACACGGAAACGCCCGGCCTCTCGACGCTCGCCGACCAGAGCGTGCGTGACATGATGAAGGCCAATGTGCCGCTGGGGCGTATGGGCACTTCAGATGATCTTGCCAAGGCTGCGGTTTTCCTCGCGTCCGAGGACAGCAGCTATGTTACGGGGATCGAGCTGTTCGTGGATGGTGGTGTGGCGCAGTTTTGAACCGCGGGATGGAGAGAGGTGAGGCGGGACGACCGCCGAACCTCCCGCATTCCCTCGTAGTGCAGGTACGAGGGATGGTTCAGGAGTGACGGGAAGCGGGGGCGCGTGCAGCCTATCAGCCGTAAGCAATCATGCTGCAGGTATATTTGCTGTAATTGCCATAGTCCGTGATCCAGCCATCGTCCTCGAATTCCGGCTTGCGCCCGGATTCGGTGATGATCTTCAGATCCTTGCCCGTGCGCTGCAGGATATTGTCGTGCACCGTCTTTGCTTTTTCCGGGAAAGTGAAACTGTAATAGAAATCCGACATGCAGCCACCGCCGGCGTTGAGAGCATAGATGGGCAGGCTGAACTGGTTGAAGCGGCTTCCGAAATATTCTCCAACCGTATTGACCACCACGGGTGGTCCTTCCTTCGAGGTGCAGGTTGCCGAAATCCTGCTTTCCATGGCCTTCAGGCTTTGCCTCGTCGCGTCGGGCAGGGCGAGGTTGTTGATCAGCATTTCCTTGTTGTCGGCGTTATAGGAAAGCCCGCCTTCGCCAAAGGCGCAATCAACAGGGTCGGGGAAGAGTTTCTCCGCCCATTTGTCCACGGCAATTCTTGACGTCGGAAGAAGAGCGGCAGTCGATAAAAGCATTGCAACCGACATGCCCTGTAAACTGAAAAGAAATGAAAGCATTTATATTCACCCCAAACCCCAGATGCAGGTTGCACGGTGGGAGCGAATTTTCAACACGAAATTTCTCTCGGAATCTCGGGAGATGAGTTGCGGTTAGCCCGCCTTGCGGCTGAGAAACAATCCCGTCTCCTTGCCCACCTCCAGCACGCCGCCGCCGGCCCGGAATGCCTCCGATATCGCTGCCCGAAACGCCGCAAGCTCGGCTTCGCTCGCCCTGTCACCGGGTGGATAGGAGGTCAGCGCCAGGAACACGTCTTCCGGCTCCGTTATCCGCATGTGGGCCGGGTGCTCCGCCATCGTCACATTGCCGAACTGCGCCTGCATCAGCCGTTCGGCAGTCTCGTAGCCGAAGGCGGCACCGGCGGGGTCGCAGGGCGGGCTGCCGAAGGCCGTCGTCAGTTCGTACATGCCGCGCATGTTGTTCGCACCATTGGTCGTCACCGCAAGGTGACCGCCCGGTTTCAGCACGCGGTGCATTTCGGCAAGCGCCTTGGCCTGATCGGCCACGTGGTAGAGCATGTGCATGGCGATGATGGTGTCGAAAGAACCGTCTTCGAAGGGCAGGGCGGTGGCGTCGGCCTGCTGGCCGGTCACGCGGGCAAAGGAGAGCGGGTGGCAGCGTTCGAGCGCTTCCTGCAGCATGCCGGGGGAGAGATCGGCGAGCGTGAGGTCGAGATCGTCGGGCAGGTCGGCGGCGACCGAAGCCCAGAACCAGCCGGGGCCGCAGCCGATATCCAGCAGGCGATCGCCGGCTTTAAGGGGAAGCTGCTGCGCCACCCAGGGAAACCAGCCGGTTTCGGCAATTGTATATTCCCGGTTCAGGCGCCCGCGCGCGGCAAGTTTCTTGCTGTCGCTATATTGCTCGGCATTGCCCGTGGTGATGGATGGCATGATCGGCCCCTGCTCCCCTCAGCGTCGCATGGCATGAATGCGGCGGCCTATTCTGCAACTTTGCGGCGTAGCAGACAATTGCCATATCTGGTGCCATATCTGGCCTCGACCGCGACCGCACGGTTGCCGCTCTCAATCGCAGCTGCTACCTCACGCGCACGGCCATCGCCGGCCTTGAAGGAGATATTGTGAAGAGCCCCATTTTTCTCGTCATCGCGAGCGTCGTCATTCTGGTGGCGATCGCCGGCCTTGCGATCAGCTCCGCCCGACTGATCGGATTGTTCTAGATCCCTGACAGGCCGGCAGGCGTCCCGTCGCTGGTGATCCGGTGACGAAGGAGGCAAAGCCCGCAAAGCTTCAGCCCTCCGTCCTGTCGGGGCGGATCTTTCAGTGTACTCACTTTGTATTGTTGATCTTTTTGCGCAGAGGGCGCGGCTGTCGGCTAGCGGAACTTCGGCTCGCGGCGGGCGTTGTGCAGGAGTTCGCTGGCGGTCGCAAAGCAGCCGAAGAGTTGCAGCAGCCGCTTTTCCTCCTGGCTATCCAGCCGGTGCCGGCTGCAGAATTCGGTCACTGACCAGACTTTGGTAAGGGCATCGGCATCGACATGGGTTGGCTCTACGCGTTCCATTGCTGAGTCCTCCTAGGGTCCAAGATACCGATGCCATGGGAAATGGCGACTAACGAAAAAGGATTAGTCATAAACATGCTGCAGCGCAGCGCGCCTTCAAGGCCCGGAGTGGTGGTAAAATGCGCGAGAGCCTTACTGCATGCCGAAATCCTAAATCTTCGCCCGTCGACCCATTGCAGTCATGCCGCCCTGAACTAGTTTCCCCGCCTGTCGTCGCGTAGGCGGATCATACCGGTCACAAAGGTCTGTTCTTGAATCAGGATATTTCATCGCCCTCCGGGGAGGGACTGGGAGAAGAAGCGCAGCGCCTGAAAGCGCAGGTGCCTGCAGGGGCGAATGAAGCCGATGGTGCGCTTCGGGAGTCCGAGGATGACGCGCAGATGCGAAGCGAGGCACGCTATCGCGCCCTGTTCGAAGCGATCGACGACGGTTTCTGTATCATCGAATTCATCGACGGTCCCGAGGGGCCGCTCAGCGACTATGTGCATATCGAGGCAAATTCCGGCTATGAGCGTCATACCGGCATTTCCGATGTCGTCGGCAAGCGGCTGCGCGAGATCGAGCCTCACAATGCCGAGCAATGGCTGAAGCTTTACGGCGGAGTGCTGGCCAGCGGGCAATCAATCCGCTTCGAGCAGCATTTTGTGGCGGCGGGCCGCTATATCGAGGTTTCATCCTCCCGCGTCGAGCCTGCCGGCCTGCGCCAGGTCTCGGTCCTGTTTCGCGACGTCACTGCGCGCAAGCTCGCCGAGGCGGCGCTGCGCGCCAGCGAAGAGATTTCGCGCGAGAATGTGCAGCGCGTAAACCTGGCACTCGCGGCCGGGGCGATTATCGGCACATGGCTCTGGGACGTTCAGACAAACCGGTTCACGGTGGATGAGGCTTTCGCTCTGGCCTTCGGCCTCGATCCGGCTCTCGGCAGCCACGGCCTCAGCCTGGAACAGGTGATCGACACGGTTCACCCTGATGACAAGGCCGGGCTTGTAACCGCGATGAACGAGGCGCTTGGTCGCGGCGGAGCCTATGCGCACCAGTATCGCACGCGCCGCGCCGATGGCCACTATTACTGGCTGGAGGCCAACGGCCGCGTCGAGCTTGCTGCCGATGGAACGCCGCTGAGCTTTCCGGGCGTGCTGCTCGATATCGAGGAACGCCGCGCTGTCGAAGCCGAGCGCGACCGGGCCGCTGCCGCGCTTCGCGGCCTGAACGATACGCTGGAACAGCGTGTGGCCGAGCGCACGGCCGAGCTGATGCGCGCCGAAGAACAGCTGCGCCACTCGCAGAAGATGGAGGCGGTGGGCCAGCTGACCGGCGGGCTCGCTCATGATTTCAACAATCTCTTGGCCGGCATTTCCGGCTCGCTGGAGCTGATGCAGACGCGACTGGCGCAGGGCCGCATCGGCGATCTCGACCGTTATCTGACCGCCGCGCAGGGTGCAGCCAAGCGGGCGGCGGGCCTGACGCAGCGCCTGCTTGCCTTCTCGCGCCGCCAGACGCTCGATCCGAAACCGGCCGTAATCAACCGGCTGGTTTCCGGCATGCAGGATCTGATCGCCCGTAGCGTCGGTCCGACGATCGCGGTCGAGACAGCCCTTGCCGGCGGCCTCTGGGCCACCTTCGTCGATACCGGGCAGCTGGAAAACGCGCTCCTCAATCTCTGCCTCAACGCCCGCGACGCCATGCCGGAAGGCGGCAAGCTCACCGTCGAAACGGCCAATCGCTGGTTCGACGAGCGGGCAGCGCGCCAGCGGGGGCTCGCTCCCGGCCAGTATGTCTCGCTCTGCGTCAGCGATACCGGCACCGGAATGGCGCCCGATATCATCGAGCGCGCCTTCGATCCGTTTTTCACCACCAAGCCGATCGGGCAGGGGACGGGTCTCGGCCTTTCCATGGTGCATGGCTTTGCGGGCCAGTCTGGCGGCACGGCGCGCATCTATTCCGAACTCGGCAAGGGCACGATGATCTGCATCTATCTGCCTCGCCATCTCGGCGAGGACAAGCACGAGGATGAGGTGGCCGACACCGTGACGGAGCCGCTTTCCGCCGGTTCCGAATCCATTCTCGTCGTCGATGACGATCCGCTGGTGCGCATGGTGGCTGTCGAAATCCTTCAGGAACTCGGCTACCGGGTGCTGGAAGCCGGAGATGGATCTTCGGCGATGCGTATTATCAATACCGGCCAGCCGATCGATCTCCTGATTACGGATGTCGGCTTGCCCGGCGGCATGAACGGCCGCCAGCTTGCTGACGCCGTGCGCTTCAGCCGCCCGGATCTGCGCGTGCTGTTCATCACCGGCTATGCGGAGAATGCGGTGCTGAACCACGGCCATCTGGACCATGGCATGCAGGTGATGACGAAGCCGTTCCTGAGCGATGCGTTCGGGCGGCGGGTGAAGGATCTGCTGGGGAAGTAGGGCAGCGATCTTGCCGTCGGAATGAGGAAGGTTGGGTTGGCGCCCGGAGCCCCCTCATCCGACCCTTCGGGCCACCTTCTCCCCGTTGGGGCGAAGGGGTGTCGCGGCTGCGTCCTGCTCCTCGAGGTGTCGTGTCTCCCCGCAGATCGTACCACCGGCTCCCCCTTCTACCCTGCGGGGAGAAGGTGGCCCGAAGGGCCGGATGAGGGGGCCACGAGCACTGCGTGCACCTTCCGCTGTTCCTGTAACAAGCACACGGGGACGACGGGAGTCGAGGTCAGCCGCCTGCCCAAAGCGAGGTTGCCGATCAAAATCGCGCTACACCCGCCCCGCCAGCGCCAGATAGGCTGAAATCGTCAGCACCGAAAGCACGGTCGACGCGAGCACGACGCGGCCCGTCAGGCTTGCCTCGCGGCCGTAGAATTCCGCCAGCATGAAAGGGCCGGTACCGGTCGGCAGGGCCGCGAGCAGCACGGCGGTATGGGTGGCGGTCGGCGGCAGGTTGAGGAGTGGCGCGGCGATGACCCAGGTAACGGCGGGCTGGGCAATCAGCTTCAGGCCGACGATTATGCTTGTCGTCGTTGCGCGGGCGCTGGTTTCACCGGCCCTGGTGCCGGCCAGAAACAGGCCGAGGGCGATCAGCGCGCAGGGCGAGGCGGCGCCGCCGAGCAGCTTCAGGAAGGCATGAACGGGGGCGGGGAGCGTCACACCGGAGAACATCACCAGCGCGCCGAGGGCGGGTGCGACAAGCAATGGGTTTTTCGCCAGCGAGCGGGCCGTCTTGATGGCGATGTCGCGCCGCCGGGCCTCCGATTGCAGCCCGCCTTCGATGAGGATGATGGCGACGGCGAAGAGCACGCAGACGGTGAGGATGGTGGAGATCAGCACCGGCGCCATGCCGGTGTCGCCGATCAGTGACAGGACGAGCGGAAAGCCGATGAAACCGGTATTGGCATAGCTGGCATTCAGCCCGTCGATCGCCGCATCGGCGAGATGCCGGCCTTTGGCGATGCGCCAGAAGAGCGTGGCGCAGAAGATGACGGCGCAGCCCGCTGTAAATGCCGTCATGAAGCCCGGCTGCCAGATCTCGGCGGGTTTGGCATTGGCCATGATATCGAAGAGCAGCGCGGGCAGAGCGAGATAGACGACCAGCCGGTTGACCTCGCGCGTGGCATTTTCACTGAGCGCCCCGGTCTTGCGGGCGATCCAGCCGGCGAGGATGAGGGCAAAGATCGGCAGGACAATCGAAAGGTTCGTCAGCATCAGGGGTAACTCGGGGCAGGTCGCTTGAGGGCGATCCTTGCCTAGCGTGCGGGATCAAGATAATCCAATGTCATCTTGAGCATTGATTGATACTTTTGAGGTATCGAATGGACACGCGCCATATGCGCTATTTCGTGGCGCTCGCCGAAACCCTGCATTTCGGCCATGCGGCCCAGCGCATGAACATGAGCCAGCCGCCCTTCAGCCGGCAGATATCGGCCATCGAAAAGACGCTTGGCGTGCAGCTCTTCGAGCGCAATTCGCGCAATGTCGCGCTCACACCAGCCGGCCAGCATTTCCTCGCCGATTGCCGCGCCGTTCTCGAAGGCTTCGATGCCGCCTGCCGCGATGTGCAGCTGGTTGCCAGCGGCATGAAGGGCGAGCTGAAGCTCGGCTTCATGATGCATGCCGCCCATAGCGTCATTCCAGCTCTCGTGCGGCTCTATTCGCAGGCGCGGCCGGATGTGCGCCTCATCCTCGAAGAACGCATTCCGACCGATATCGAGGAGATGCTGGCGGAGGGAACGCTCGATGCCGCCGTCACTTTCGGCGGCGGTCCGGCGCCGCATCTGCGCACGCTGCTGCTTGCCCGCGATCGACTGTGCCTGATCGTGCCCCGGGGCCATCGGCTGGCCGAGGCCGAGACTATCGGGCCGCAGTCGCTTGCGGGCGAAAGGCTGATCGCAGCACCCGCGACCGTCGCGCCGACGCTGCGCACGGCAATCGTCCATTATTGCGCGGCTGGCGGCGTCGTGCCGAACTTTGCCTTCGAGCCGCGCCTGCAGCACACGATCATCCGGCTGGTACAGGAGGGGCTGGGCGTGGCGCTGATCCCGCAATCGCTGTGCGATGATCTGGCCGAGGGCGTGGTGTCGAGGACACTCGACGACGCCCCGGAATTCGATGTCGTGCTCTGCGCGCCGCGCGCCGCCGGGAACCCGGCCGTGCCACAATTGTTCGAGGTGGCGGGGCGGGCGTGATTGGCGTTGGCACAAGCACCTTCGCGTGCGGTGCCGCGGCTGACAGGGGCTGCTTTAACCCGAAGCGACAACCAAAACTTCCCTCATTCCTGTGCTTGTCACAGGAATCCAGCCACCGCGCGTCCGCGCGGTGAATGACCATTGCCGAAAGGAAAAGAGCCTCTCGCGCCCAAGGACTTGGGCGCACTGGATTCCTGTGACAAGCACAGGAATGAGGGAGGAGAGGGACGTCGCCACTTCGTTGCGACGAGGATTGACAGGGTATGCCGCTCGTCGGTCCGACCCCAGGGCTACTCCATCTCCCGTGCCTGCTGCACAAGCGTTTCTGCAAATGACGATCCGCCGTAAGATGCGCTGTCAAACTCGAAACCCAGCCCGTCGGCACATCGGATGAGGCCTGCCATCAGCAAAAATCCGGCGCGATACTCATCGACAGACGAGCGGAAAGTTATGCTCACGACATAATCGCCATAGCCAAAGTCGGGCGCGTTCATGCCGATTTTCTTGAGTTCCTCGTTGAGATCAAGCGGCACGAAATCGTCTATTCCGGCGGGGCGCAAGATCACGCCTTCAGCGATTTTGCTCTTGTCGATTTTCAAACCGTAAGCGAAAGGTTCCCCGGGGCGTAGTTGCTTGATCGAGGCTTCGAGTTCGATCTGTTGGCCGTTCAAGGCGACTGTCAGGCCGGAAGAGCCTGGATTGTCCTGAAGCGGCTTGCTCATATCCGCAGGCGAGGCCGGAATGACCTGTACTGGATATTTCAGATCCGCGAGACAGGTGTTGAGTTTTTCCGTTGAAAGCCAATGGGCCTCGTGCACGGCGACATGATATTCGATGCCCATGACCTGTCCTTTGGCTCGTGCAGAATCCCGACGGTGACGGACACGGTTTTACGCAAGGACTATCCGTTTGTCAGCAATGCCAGCTTCAGCCGCTCGGCAATCGCCTTACCCCTTGGCTTCGCGTTCAGCACGGCGTTGGTCGAGGAGATGTGGTGATCCCCTCCCGATGGCACTTGCCTTGCCGGATCAAACACTGGCGAAACTCAGAATTTCACGTCGATGGCCGGAAAGAACGCGTCCTTGGGTGGATCCTTGTCGGCGCAGGCCACTCCCTTGATTATCGCGCCGCCGCTGTCACTGAGGATTTCGCCCTCGTGTTCGTTCCAGACCATGATCGCTTCCGGCGTCATTCCCGAGAAATCCGCATCGGGACCCGGTGTCACGCGGCCATCGGCATTTCCGTCCCACCAGAAAAGCTTGGGCGGAGGATTGCCGCCATCGGGTTCGGAGCCGGCAAGCACGAGATAGCGGTTGCCGACCCGCTCAATGTCACGCACGCCGCGGCCGGTCGTTCCCGGGCCGTCGGAAAGGTCCATCGTGACGACCTGGGTAATTATGGGAGAGCCCACATCGCCGGGACCCAGCTTGACCAGCGGCATCGGATTGGCAAGCTCGAGCACGATGGCGCGGTTATCGGGCACGGGTCCGCGCAGGCCGATCAGGAGATGCCCTTCCGATGTCGCCGCCAGGCCTTCGATGTTGACGTGGGTCTTTAAATCATCCTCGCTGAGCTTGAGCGCTGCGGCCATGTCCGCGCGAAGATTGCGATAGACCTCGCCGGAACCGGACAATGTCCCGTCGGCCGATACGGTCGTTGCAAACAGTTCCTTACGCTTTTTCTTGTCTTCGCCGCTGCTGTTCAGCGAATGGGATGTGAGCCAGAATATGGTGTCGCCGATACGGGCGGCGCCTTCGATGTCAGTGACATCGTCGACCGGGAATTTCGCCACCGGCTCAGGTTTGCCCCGCTCATAGATCATGATCGCGGAGAAATCATCGCTCGCGACGGCCATATGCGACTTGTCGACCATGGCTGCGGCCGAGGCCTCGCAAATGCCTTGATATGGATGGTTCGCTGCATTGGCCGCCAATGGGCCAAGGAAGGATGAAAATGCGGCCAAGAGGATCACGCGGCTCTTATTGCTCATGCGACAAGCCCCCGTTTCGATGTTCGGCCTCCCGGTGGGGTGGCATTTTACAATTAAACTATCGCGGAAGGTGCGCGTCAAGATAATCTTTAATAATTAATCTGGCTATACTGTCGTTGGGCGGTCGGAAAACTTGCGGTCAATCTATAGATATGTGAATGCCTCCGCACTCGTAACTAAAAACCTTCCTTTCGAGCTTGTTTGCAATATTTCCGGATTGGAAAATCTTATCGGCATTGCGCGAGGCGCTGCATCGGCAATGCCTTTGCTGGGCCGCATTGCGGAGTGATCCTGTTGGACGGCGCGGTCCGGGCAGGGGCGTGCTTTCTACTGCAGTAGCCGCAGCCTGCGTCCCTCGGCCGCCGCCTGGCCCCTCGATTTCGCATTCAGCTTGGCGAGGATCGAGGAGATGTGGTGATCGACGGTTTTGGCCGAGACGAACAGGCGCGCGCCGATCTCGGCATTCGAGCGGCCCTCGTCGATCAGGCGCAGCACATCCATTTCGCGTGTCGTGAGGCCGGCGGCGTTGGCCTGGGTGCTGGCGCGGGGGCCGCGCGTCGCAAGCCGGCCGCCGCGCTTGCGGATCAGCTCCTTCGCGTTGGTGACGACGGCAGTGGCGCCGAGGGCTTCCAGCGTCGCCAGGGCCCGGTAGAGCGCGTCATTGTCGCCGTCGAGCAAGGCGAGGGCGGTGAGATAGGGCGCGCGGCGGTCCGTCCAGATGTCGGCAGCCTCCTGCCATCGGCCTCTCAGCGTGGCGATCACGGCCGCGTCGCCATCGTCGCCGTCAGGCGCAAGGCCGGTCTCTTCCAGAATATGCGCCCAGAAGCCGATCATCGAGCCGGCGGCATCGTCGCTGCAGAGTGAAGCGGCCTGCCGCAGGCCGGCAAGCGCTTCCTCCCGGTCGCAGAGGCCGAGCCAGGCGCGCTCGGCCACCAATGCGGCATGGGCGGACAGGCGCTGGAACTCGAAGGTGTTTTCGAGGAATTTCGCCATTTCCTGCAGGAGCTCGTCCGATGGTTCGCCGCGCCGCGTTTTCAGCGTCGCCAGCGCCACGAGCGAGGGGTAGCGGCATAGCGCCGGGGCGTTCTGGTTGTCGACCACGGCTTGCGCCGCGGCCGTTGCTTCGTCCCAGCGGCCGAGGACGGTCAGCAGTTCCGCAAGCTCGCCGCGCATGTAGTCGCGCCATGTATCGAGGTCATGCTCGATGCAATAGGCGATACCCCGCGTCAGCACATCCTCGGCGGCATCAAATGCGTGGAGCCGGATTTCCACCCAGGCGCGGTTGGTGAAGGCACGGGCAGCATGCTCCTGGAAGCCGTGGTCGAGGGCGATCGCCAGCGCCTGATCGAGCGTTTGGCGGGCGCGGTCCGGCTCGCGCCAGCAGATGGCGGTGCCGACATTGTTCAGCGCATGGCAGAGGACCTCGGGCCTGGCGATGTCGTCCGATGTCACCAGCGCGATGGCGCGCTCGCCGTAGAGTGTGGCGGTCTCGGCGTCGCCGGCCAGCATGCCGAGCTGCGACAGGTTGGAATAGCCCATGGCGAGCTCGGCGGGGCTTGCTGCCTGCTCCAGCACGTCAACCGCCTCGCGACCGAAGGCATCGGCGCCCTTGCGGTCTCCGGCAAGATAGCTCAGCCGCGACAGCCAGCGCAGGTTGTCGCCGACATGCCTGATGTCGCCGAGCGCGCGGTAGAGCGCAAGCGCGCTTGTCTGGGCGGCAATGGCCCGTTCCATCTGGCCGGTCAGGTGGCATTCGAAGGCATAGCCCTCGTAGAGACAGGCGCGGGTGGCGTCGCTCAGGTCGCCGGCATGGGCGAGCGCCAGCTCGTAATGGCGCATCGCCTGCCGGTGGGCGCCGAGCCTGCCGGCATCGGCCGCAGCCTTCGGGGCAAGTTCCGAGATCGCGCTCATGTCCTGCGCCTCGTTGGCATGGTGGACCATGCGCGCGACCGAGGCCTCCGGCCGGTCGCGGAAATAGGCGAGCGCCTTTTCATGCAGCGCCCGGCGGCGTAGCGGCGGCAGCGATTGCTCGATGGCCTGCCTGGCGATCTCATGGCGGAACATGAAGAGGTTGCCGCCCTTGCCACCGGCTGGCACCAGAAGCCCGCAGGCGGTGCAGGCCTCGAGCGAAGCGCGGGCGGTGCTGCCGCAGATCGCCTCGATCAGTTCGGGCGCAAAGGCATCGGGTGAGGTGGAGGCGGCCCAGAGCGCCTCCCTGTCAGTCTCGTCAAGGATATCGGCCCGCGCCAGCACGGCATCGCGGATGGTTGCCGGCAGCTGGTCGCGGTTGAATGGCGGCAGGCTGTCGCTGCCGGCGCAGTCCACGAGCTCGCTGACGAAATAGGCATTGCCGCCGGTGGCGCTGAAGATCGCCTCGCCATCGAGGCCCTTGCTGTCGGCAAGCTCCAGCACGGCCGCCTTCGACAGCGGCGGGACGGTGATGCGCAGCCAGTGGGCGGGCGGAATATCAGCCAGCAGCCGCCTGAGCCGTGTCTGGCCCGGCGTATCGTCATTCCGCGCTGTTGCAACCAGCAGCAGGCAGGTGTGGCGGATGCGCCGGCCGATATAGCGGATGAGGTTCAGCGTGGCGTCATCGGCCCAGTGAATATCCTCGATGACGAGCAATGTCGGCCGGCCGCCATCGGTCAGGAGATCGAGCACTTCGGAGAAAAGGGCGATCCAGTTGCCGCCGGTGACCCTTGTCAGCGACCAGCGGGCTTGCCGGGCAATGTCGCGCCAGGGGCCGAGCGGCTCGGCCGTGCCGAAATTCTCGCAGGCGCCGGAGAGAACGCGGGTATCCTCGGGCACGGCGCCGGCAAAGGCTGCGGCGAGGGAGGATTTTCCCGCACCCGCTTCCCCTTCCAGAAGCACGACCCTGCCACTGCCGTCGGCGGCTTCGCGCAACAACGACTGAAGATGATCGAGATTGGGGGCGCGCTCGATTAGCCGCATGGCGGATTATTGCCAGCATCGTCGGCGGCTGGGAATAGGGGAGCGTGTCAAAATAGGGCGGCGAGCGCCAGAAAATGGGGAGATATCCCGATGCGCCGACCCCGGCATAGGCCTAGCGTCCGTCTCGTCAACATGGATGCGAACAGGAGGTCGCCATGCCCAGATATCTTATCGAACGCAATATTCCCGGCGCAAGCAAGCTCACCTCGGAAGACCTGTGCAACATTTCCGCCAAGTCGAACCAGGTCGTCGAGGGCCTCGACCGGCCCTATACCTGGATCACCAGCTATGTCGCCGGCGACAAGATCTACTGCGTGCATGAGGCCGATAGCGCTGAAACCGTCTACCGCCACGCCCGCGAAGGCGGCTTCCCGGCCGATCTCGTGAGCGAGATCGCCTCGGAGTTCGGTCCCCAGACGGCCCGGCAGACCATGCGCGCATGAGTTACCCCGCCGGCTGCAACGCGAGGGGCGGCGGCCGGCGCTTACCTCGTTCCCTCCTCGGGCAAGACCGGGGAGGGAATGGGGGGATGAAAGTGCAACAGAAGGAGCTGCATTCGACACCGCCACCCTGTTTCCTCGTGCTGGCACGAGAGATCTCAAAGCGACCAGCCTGCCCAAGTCCTTGGCCAGGAAAGATTTTTTTCCACTCCCATGGTAGATGAGTCTCTCGCCGCGCTGGTGCGCCGCTGCCCGATCTCTTTGACAGCCCTCGTGCCCGCATGAGGAAACAGGAATGGGGAGGGTTCGAGCCTGCACTGTCACGCAGTCCACCCCTTGCCACTTCATGGCAGCTCGCGTTATAGATCGCACCGATGGGGATGGAGTGCCCCCGAAACCGCCCACAAGGCTGATGACTCCTACCGTGTTTAACCGCGGTGGGAATCTGTCCGGAGCCCGCCGCAAGGCGGGTTTTTTATTGCCCGCCCTGATATTTTGGAGCGAGCATGTCCTTCTATACCTGCCTTATCGTCATGGCCGGCGGTGCCCTCGGCACCTTTGCGCGTTACGCCGTATCCGTCCTCGCCATGCCCGTCAGCCGCGATCTGCCCTGGGGCACCGTTATCATCAATGTCACGGGCTCGCTGATCATCGGCCTGTTCAGCACGCTGACGCTCGCCAATGGCCGTTTTCCGGTCTCCGACAATATGCGCCTCTTCGTGATGATCGGCCTCTGCGGCGGCTACACCACCTTCTCCTCCTTCAGCCTGCAGACGCTCGACCTGCTGCGCTCGGGCGCCACGGTGCGGGCCTGCATCAATGTCGCGGCCTCCGTCGTGCTCTGCATCGGGGCGGTGGCGGTCGGACATCTGATCGCCACGCGGATCAATGGCGGGGCGGCTCAAGTGGCGCAGGCGGCGATCGAGGAGCAGGCTTGAGGCGGGGCAGGGACGTCTGCCCCGTGACTGATCACAGCGAGGGGCGAATGAAGATGCCTCCGAATCTTCCGTCTGCCGCCAGCGCGAAACTCCATTCGAGATGGCCGTTGTCGAAGGCTACGTCGTAGACATCCCAGCCTTCCGCGGTCACGCCCTTGAAGGATATGTCCCTGAGCGGCCCCATGCGATCGAGATCGGCCTTGATCATGGCAGCTTGTTCGCGTGCGAGGGCGGCGAGCGGCGGGCTCATCCGCTCATAGTCGGGTTCGCCGCGCTGGTGCTGTTCGATGACCTGTTCCAGCAGGGCCTTGCTGTTTTCCACCGGCTGCTTGTCGCGGATGCGCGTGGCAATCGCCTCTTCCAGATCGGTCGCGGCGCGTTCGTCGATGCGGGATGCTGCCTGTTCATAGCCGTGCTGGTGCAGCACGAGGCCGGTGACAGCGCCGCTTTCGTTGCGGGTAAAGGTGATCTGTGCCTGAACCGCCTTGTAGAAGAAGCGGTCGGCATCCTCGGCGAAGATTTCTAGCTCCGGCTGACCGGTCAAGCGCGTGAAGAGCCGCCCGTCGCGCAGGCTTACCACATAGGCCGACGTATCCAGATGATAGTGTCCGGCATAATCGGCATAGAGCGCAGGGTCGATCTTCTGTTCGGTGCGCGGTCGCGCCTGCTCATAACGACGCCAGGCTATGGCATCGGCTGACGTATCGGTCATGTTCGTGTCCTTTGCGAGCTTCAGCAGTTCATCGATCGAGAGAATGTCGCCTGCAGTCATCTTCGCCCGCAGCGCGTCTGTCATGGCGAGGCTGTGCTGCGTGCGGGTCAGCTGCTCCTGCAGGGCGTGGTTCTGCATGGCGAGCATGCGGTCGAGATCGGTCGCGTGGCCGGCGAGCAGCCGGGCGATGTCCTGCAGGCTGAGCCCCAGCCGCTTCAGCGCCAGGATCTCGGTGAGCCGTGCAATTTCCCTTGTGCCATAAAGCCGCCAGTTCTTTCCCGTGCGCGGCGGCCGGATGAGCCCGGTTTCTTCATAGAGCCTGAGCGCGCGCACCGTGATGCCGATCCGCTCGGCGCATTGAGCCGCCGTCAGCCAGCTCTCTTCCCGTCCCTTGGCGTCCATCAGGCCTCCCGCGATCTGTCGGAACCGTTTCTAAGCTATGACGCTGGGTCCGGCTCAAGAGGTTTTTTGCGGGTTTTTCCGGTTTCGGCTCGATACCGGGCAAGGCTCAGGTGGTCGTGACGAGAAAATATCGGTTCATGGTCTCTGCCCGATGTTGGCCAGAGGCGTCTATTGCAGGACAGGGTGGGATCAGTACGCTACGGCAAATCCACGCGTAGATGACGGTTGCGATCAAAATGACTGAGGCAAGCAGGCGATGAAAATGCAGTTGCTGCAGGTGCAGGACAGAAACCAGTGGCAGGCATATCACGCGATCAGACGTCACGTTCTCTTCGAACTGCGTGGCCAGGCTGGCTATGATGAGGATCATCCGGACGAGCATCGGGAGAATCATCTTCCGCTGCTGTTCATCTACGACGATGTCCCGGTTGGCACCGTCCGGCTGGATATCGGGCTCGTGCGTGCCGACCCTGCAACCGTGCGCCTCGTCGCAATCATTCCGCAATATCAGCGGCAGGGAATTGGCAGAGCCATGATGGAGGCTCTTGAACGGCTCGCCGCCGACAGAGGCATCACGCAGCTGGAAGTTCACGCCGCACCGGATGCGGTGGCCTTCTACGAAAAGCTTGGTTGGCTGCTCGTCGATGCGGACAGGGCCGTTCCGCTCCTTGCAAAGCAGATTTCCTGAAGCGGCATCTGCGCCGGAGCCGATCTTTGCAAAGCTAGTCGAAGGAGATTCGTGGCGCTCTGGCGCACGTCGGCGCGGCGACGGGGAATTGCGAGGGGAAAGAAATTATCCTGCCCGTGGGAAAACCCATGACAGGTGCAATCGATCCGCCGGGTATGCCGCCCGGCGGATCGAGCGGCCGTTAATTCCCTGCCGAGGTCGGGGCGGAGTCGGACAGGGATTCACGGATCTGGTCAATCTTGCCGTCGGCATCACCGACGCCGAGAATGGCCTTGGCCTCGGCGAGGACTGCCGGGCTCACTTCGCCATGACGCGTGGCGGAAGCGAGCGCATCCTCCAAGGCGTCATCGCCGAGGACGGGATCGTCGACCGAGGGTTCAATGCCGTTGTCGAGTTCGAACTGGGCATAGGCAACCGCGTAGGCAGCAATCGCGGTCATCTTCGGATCGGACGTGTGCAGATAGGCCTTGTAGCTGCGGTTGAGGGAGTTGAGGCCCTTGAGCTCGGAGGCCAGGTTCTTGTGCTTGATCTCGGCAGGCTCGTTTTTCGCTGCCAGCGATTTTGTCTTCGCTTCGCCGGATTTGCCCCTGGCTTCGTTTTCGGATCTCGAATTGTCGTGCGATGAGTTGCCCGTCTTCGAATTGCCCGTCTTCGAATTGCCGGACTGGTGGCCGCGGTTCTCGTGGCTGCCGCTTTGTCCGCCGCCATTGCCGCCACTATTGCTGCTGCCGTTACCGCCACCGTTGCCGCCGCCATTACCTCCACCATTGCCGCCGCCATTGCCGCCACCGTTTCCACCGCCCTTTGCCATGGCGGCAATATCGGTGCCGGTGATCGTCAGCGGACTGGAAGCCATGGCAATCGAAAGTGCGGCTATGGACGCAAGAGTTGCGATACGCATCCGGGTCTCCCTCGCAGGATAATTCATCGAAAATCGTGAGATAGCCGACTCTGGAAAGCGGCCATCAGGATGAGAACGATGTTAGGCGCGAAACGCGGAGCGTGCATCGGACCGAGGTCTGTCATTCGTCGGACCATAGTCCTAGAGAGCGGGAGATGGTTAACGGGTTCCTCGTCGGGTGGCGGGTCGCCGATCCGGAATCGGGTGGCTGCCGCTTCTCATATTTCCTACGCCTCCGTTGCCATGAAAACAGGAGGCTCGGATATGGAACTCGAAGACAAGGTCATCATCATTTCAGGTGCAAGCAGCGGCATCGGGGCCGCCGCCGCCCGGCTGTTTGCGGCGAAGGGCGCACAGCTCGTGCTCGGTGCGCGGCGGGCGCAGACCCTCTCGGAGCTCGTTTCCGAGATCATCGAAATGGGCGGCATGGCAACGTCTCTGGCCGGTGATGTGCGTGATGAAGCCTATGCGCAGGCGCTCGTCGACCGGGCGCTCGATGCCTATGGCCGGCTCGACGGCGCCTTCAACAATGCCGGCATCGTCGGCGAGATGGGGGCGTTTTCGGAGATGAGCGCTGCCAACTGGGAGGCGGTGATGTCCACCAACCTGACGAGCGCCTTCTTCGCGCTGAAGGCGCAGCTGCCTGTGATGAAGGCACAGCGCAGCGGCTCGATCGTCTTCACCTCGTCCTTTGTCGGATACAGCAATGGCGGCCTGCCCGGCATGGGCGCTTACGCAGCCTCCAAGGCGGGCCTGATCGGTCTCGTGCAATCGGTTGCCGCCGATTACGCGGCCGACGGAATCAGGATCAACAGCCTGCTTCCCGGCGGAACGATCACGCCGGCAGGTGGAGAGAACAACCCCGAATTCCTCGATTATATCTCGGGCCTGCATCCGATGAAGCGGATGGCCGCAGCGAAGGAGATCGCGCAGGCAGCGCTCTTCCTGCTGTCGGACCAGTCGAGCTTCATGACCGGCAGCCCGATGATCGTCGATGGCGGCATGTCCGTCCGGCTGCTCTAGCCGCACTGGTCTCGGGCGGTGGGCGCGCCGCCCGAGGCGGGAAAGTTCGCGGCCATTCCAGAAGGTCGCCAGCGCTTCACGCCGCGCTCGATTCCTGACATATTTGCCGCGGGACAGCCAACCGGTGTGGATATTGCCTCATGAATTCGCAGACACGTGAAAAAAGCATATTGCGTGCGCCTACCGGGTCGGTCACGGGGCTCTGCTCCGCATCCGCCACCATGTTTGCGGTCGGAATGGCCTTTCTGGGTTACTGGGGTGTCTATGAACAGGGGAGCTGGCGTGCCGTCGATTATCTCGTGCTGATCGTCGCCGTCCTCGGATTTGCCGCACTTGGTTGCGTGCCCTGGATCGTGACCACGCCTGTGGCGGAGGACGAGCCAGACAAGGTCGCCGTCGCCAGGCGCGCGATGGTACTGGGGACGGGGTTGCTCTGGACCGCCGTCTGCATTGCCGTATTTACCTGAGCTGCCTTGCCAATCTTCGCATGATGCAACTGAAATTCTACTTCCAGAGGGATATTCCTTCCTGCGATATGGCTCGCTGTACTGCCGCGCGGCCCTCCAGGCGGCGAGCATGGGAGGTCCAGGCAGGGTAGGCATTCTGCATATCTATGGCCATGCGATTTCCCCATCTGAAGAATACGAGCAGATAGGGATCAACAATCGAGTAATGCTCTCCGACTGCCCAAACCCGGTCCTTCAATCTGGTTTCTACAAGTGCAAAAGCGGAGGTTAAATGCTCTTTTCCCTTGTCTACCAGGGGCGGGTGCATCGATTCATCCGGTAAGAAAAAGTCGGCACGCCAGATCATGCGGACGGCGACGGCGTGAACCGCGCTCGACAGCCAGTTAAACCATTCGACGGAACGGACGATGTCGATCGGATCCGTTCCCAGGAGCCCGGAATCGGGATTTTCCAGACCGAGGTGCAACAGGATTGCCGGCGCTTCCGTGAGGATGAAATTCTCGGCAGCAAGAACAGGGATTCGCCCTTTCGGGTTCAATCGACGGAATTCCTCAGTCTTGGTTTCTGGATGGCCTGGAGACATTAACGCCAGCGAATAGGGCTTCCCTATTTCCTCCAACAGGATGTGAGGCGCAAAAGCACAGGAGCCGGGCGCCGCATGAAGTGTGTAGTGCATCAATTCCTCCGAAGGCTGTATCGCGCTTCAATGCGTCCTTGTCGTCAGCGTCATATGGTTGCACCTGCAAGAGGTTTTTGGAAGGGTTGGACCTCTCGGACTTCATGACAGACAGCTCGACAATCGTCGATGGCGGCATGTCGGTGCGGCTGCTTTGGTAATGGCAACCCGGACGGTGCGGCGCTCCGCCCGAGACAGGTCGGCAATTGTCATGCTCTGGCCGATCTCCGCTCAAAGGCGCCAGCGAAGATGACCGCCATGGCGCCAATCATCAGCCCGCCGGCGAGCAGGAAGGTCAGCTGCATGCCGGCCGAAATCGCTGCCGGTGCCGCATGAATGAAATCCCCGGTGCCGGTGCCATAGGCAAAGACCGCGCCCATGAGGGATGCGCCCGCCATCAGGCCGATATTGCGTGACAGTCCGAGCAGGCCGGAGGCCATGCCGCGCCGCTCCTTCGGCACATCGGCAAGGGCGGCGGTATTGTTGGCGGCCTGAAAAAGCTGGTAGCCGGGCGTCAGCACGATGATGGCGGCAATATAGCCCGCGACATCCAGGATCTGCGGGAGGATCGCCAAGAGGAAGGCGCCGGCGGCGAGCAGCGCAAGGCCGCTCGAAAGCACGGCGCGCGCGCCCCAGGCATCGACAAGCCGGCCGGAGGGAACACCACTGACGATGGAAATGACGGGGCCGACGGACATGACGAGGCCGACCGAAGCTGCCTTCAGACCGAGTGCCAGACCGAGATAGAAGGGGCCGACGACCAGCGTCGCCATCATCACGGCCGCCACCACGATGTTGACGATGAGATTGGGGAGGAGGCGCTTTTCCATCACGGCAAACATATTCGCCGGGCGTGCCTTGCCCCTGGCCCTGTCAGTCGGCAGCGCCGCGATCGCCAGGATCAGCGCGAGTGCCGCCAGCGGAACCTGGACCCAGAAGATGCCGCGCCAGCCGGCAAGGGGAATCAGCGCGCCGCCGAGCGAAGGACCGAGCGCCGTGCCAAGGGCGGAAACGGTGCCGAGCAGGCCCATGGCGCGACCAATGCGCGCCTCGCTTGCCGTCTCGCGCATCAGCGCCATCGAGATCGTCATCAGGAAGGCCGCACCGACGCCTTGAACCGCGCGGGCCGCCATCAGCAGCGGCAGATCGGGTGCCATTGCCGAAAGCAGCGAAGCCACGGCAAAGAGGGTAAGGCCCGCAAGCTGCATGCGCTTCAGCCCATAGAGATCGCCGAGCCGACCGGCGACGACGACCGAAATCGTCAAGGCTGCGAGATAGCTGACGACGACGCCCTGCACCTCCGCAAAGGGTGCCGAAAAGGCCTTTGCCAGATCGGGCAGGGCGATGTTGGCGATGCTGGTGCCGAGCGAGGCGAGCAGCATCGAAAGCGAGAGGGCCAGTGTGGCGCCGCGTCTTTCCCTTCGCTCCGATCCATTCATTTCCGCCTGTTCCATATCGATGTCCTCTTGCTTGAAATGTCGTTCAGGAGCAGGCTACGAATTCAAGCCGACTTGAGGTCAAGCATGAAATTTCTGGATATCGGAGAAGTCTCAGCGCGCAGCGGAATCAAGCCTTCGGCGCTGCGCTACTACGAGGAGGTCGGGCTCATCACCTCGGTCTTCCGCCATGGGCTGCGCCGCCAGTTCGCGCCCGATGTGCTGTTGCAGCTGAAGCTGATCGCCATGGGCAAGACGGCCGGTTTCTCGCTGGACGAAATATCCGGCATGTTCGGCAGGACCGGCGCGCCGGACCTGCCGCGCGCCGCGCTGCACCAGAAGGCCGACGAGATCGATCGCCAGATCCGGGAGCTGACCGCGCTCAGCGACACGCTGCGCCACGTCGCCGAATGCTCCGCGCCCTCCCATATGGAATGCCCGACTTTCCGGCGGCTGGTCGAGGTGGCGGGCAAGCGCGCCCGGAAGGGCAAGGGCAGGTAGTGCTGGCGTATCCTGTCCTGTTGCGCCAGTATAGTTCCAAGATTTCGTTCAGGTTCTGGCGAAGAAGTGAAAAGATATTCTGCAATATATATTGCACCATATAAGTGTATCTGGTAATTCTATTTGGCTTCAGCCAGTTTTTCAAAATCGTTTTGGGGGAATCGACATGCACAAGGTCATCGATAGCCCATGGGAATTGGGCCAATACGCCAACGAACTGAAAGCCGAAGGCGTCGAAACCATTATTCGCTACTATAACCATACCAATTCGAACAAGCTGCCGCAGAAGCGGATCGAAAAGGCCGAATACGACAACATTCTCGATGCGGGCCTGTCCCTGGCCATCGTCTTTCAGCAGCGCGGCGGTGCGGGCGGCAATATTGGTGACCTCGATGCCGAGTCCGGTGCGAGGGACGCAGCCCGTGCCCTCGATCTTGCCGAGAGCTACGGGCAGCCGAGGAATTCGGCGATCTATTTCTCGGTCGATCACGATTATTACAAGGCGCCGGATCTGGCCTCGATCAGGGCCTATTTCCAGGCTGTGTCGCAGGCGCTGCTCGGCCGTCATCGTGTCGGGGTCTATGGTTCGGGTGCAGTCGGTGCCGCGGTTCGCCAGGCGGGCTTTGCGGACTTCGTCTGGCTGGCCGCGGCAACCGGCTGGTCGGGCACAAAGGACATGCTGAAGACCGACCAATGGGCGCTCTACCAGGTGCATCCGCCGCTGGCCTACAAGGGGGTCGGTTACGACGGCAATATCGTCGGCGGTAAATGGAAGGATTTCGGCCAGTTCCGTGCCAGCGCGGTTTCCGAGGCCCCGATGCTCGGCGCTTCGCCGCTGCTTGCGGCTGCGGTCGAGATACATTCCGAGCTGGCGGAAGTCAGCGCCACCGGCGGGCTCAACCTGCGTCGCGGGCCGGGCGAGAGTTTCGCAGTCGAAAAGGTGCTTGCGCTCGGCACACCGCTGACCATCCTGGAGCGCAACGGCGACTGGGCCAAGGTCGATCTGAACGGCGACGGCGCTGCCGACGGCTACACGCACGCAACCTTCCTCAAGGTGCTGTCGGGCGGGTTCCCGCTTGCATCCACGGTTGGTGCCACGCCCTACGATAAAGCCAGGGAAGAACTGGCAGAGGGTGTCGCCGAGGTTCCCGGCAGCGGCAACAACCCGCGCATCGTCATGTATCACAAGACCACCAATCACTGGTCCGGAACCGACGACAGCGTCGCCTGGTGTTCCTCCTTCGTGAACTACTGCGTCGAACAGGCCGGCATGATCGGCACCGACCGGCAGGATGCGAGAAGCTGGAAGGACTGGGGAGAGGATGCGAGCGACAATCCCAGGGAAGGCGACATCGCCGTCTTTGCCCGCGGTCCGGCAGGCGGAACGAACGGCCATGTGGGGTTCTTCGTCGAGGACCTCGGAGCAAAGCTGAAGATCCTCGGCGGCAATCAGGGGAACAGGGTCTGCTACCAGAACTATCCCAAGAACGGCGATCTCGGCAGCGAGCACTACAAGCTGCTCGGCATCCGCCGGGGCTAGGGATAAACGGGAGAGACGAGATGCCGGCACGGCGATGAAAGCGCGCGGAGCAACCGCCGCCTTACTCCCGTCGCCGGTTGCTCCGCCGTGTGCCGTCGTAAAAGCCCGGCGGCTTGTTCTTCACCCAGGCGACGAAGGTCTGGATGGCGGGATGGGCAAGCAGGGCCTCGACGGTTGCATAGGAATGTTCCAGTTCCGCTTCGGAAAACTGTGCGTGGATCTGGCGATGGCAGATGCGGTGCAGGACCTGCGTCTGCCGTCCGCCGCGGCTCTTGGGCACGAGATGGTGTTCGTCGCGCTGCTCAGCCGGAACGACCCGGCCGCAGAGCGGGCAGATATCCGGCGCTGGCGCCTCATACCAGGAGGTGACGTCTTGGTTTCTCTTTCGCGGCATGCGGCAAGATTAGCGGCAAGCCGGACCGGCGGGCAACTGCGCATTGGCTCCTGATGGTTCAGGCTGCCCACCACCGTCCTATGGATCAAATCACAGTCCAGGCCACCTAGAGAGAAATAGCTTGGCCCATACCCAGCCGCTTGGCCTCGCGGTAAGCGAGGTCGGCCGCCACCATATCTTCCATGGCGACGCCCATGGCTTTGTAGATTGTGATCTGCTGATCTGACGTCCGACCTGGTCGCTGTTTCAGCAACATCGCACCAAGATCGGTGCCTGTCTCGGGATCAATATTTGCAAGTTCGCAGCAGCCCACCGGTGTCGGAGCGAACGAATCTCGCGTCTCAACAAAGAGAGTGCCGCGCGCCATCAAATCGATCGGAAGTTCGCCGCCGGGCGGCGCGACGCCAACCGAGGACACGTGCGTTCCCGGTTGAACCCATTCTGCGGATATTGCGGGGACATAGGAGTGCGTCGCCAGGCACACGACATCTGAAGAGCGTATCGCGGCCTCAAGGTCCTCGACGGCAGTGATGCCCGAATGACGTGACGCCAGCGCCTGCGCATCAGCAAAATCTTTGGAGAACACCCGAATTTCCTGGAAATCGCGAACGAGCGGCAACAGGTGAAGGTGCTGGTTGGCTTGAACGCCCGCGCCCACGACGGTCGCGACCCTGGCATTGCGCCTGGCGAGCTCTCGCACCGAAAGGACGGCCGAGCCAGACGTGCGTACGGCCGTGATGTAGGTGCCGTCCATAATGCAAACAGGCATTCCTGTTTCCGGGTCGAAGAGATGTATCGTTGCGAGGTGACTGGGGATGCCCTTGGCGATATTGCCTTCGAACACGTTGACCAGTTTTACGGTCAAATACATTCCCTCCATCCAGGCCGGCATCGCCAACGAATAGCCTGCATTCGGAATATCGAGTTGTGGCCGCGCTGGATTGACGACACGACCATCGGAGAGCGCTTTGAACCCGTCGGCTAGCGCGTCGAGCAGTTTGCGCAGGTCGATGCATGTTTTGACCTCCGCTTCGCTCAGGGAGAGAATCTTGATCTCACCTTTTGTGTGAGTGCTTAAGGCAGGTTGGGCTCTGTGCATGGTGTTGCTTGCCTTCGATTGGTTGGCTTGAGTTACTTTCCAACCGTATTGCGGCAAACGGCGCGACGAAATATAATGATTTCGACCTATCTGCGTGATTATCTCGTATTTTAATCCAGAAAAGTGAGAATCATAAATGAGCGACTTGGACCGTGTCGATCGCATGCTGCTCGGGCTGTTGCAAGAAGATGGCCGCCGGACTGTTCTTGACCTCGCCGAGCGCGTTGGATTATCACCCACCGGCGCATCGCAGCGCATCAAGCGGCTTTTCAGTGAGGGCTTCATCCGCGCGGTGCGGGCTGTGCTCGAGCCTTCAAAGATCGGACGCGGTACGCTCGTTTTTATCCAGGTAAGGCTCGACCACACCGCGCCGCACGTCTTCGACCGGTTTGCAGAAGCTGTTGCGAAGGCGCCCGAAATCATCGAATGTCATATGGTGATCGGTGGTTTCGACTACCTGGTCAAAGCACGAATAGCTGACATGGCGACGTTTCAGGAATTCCTGCAGCGGGTCATTCTGCCGCTTCCCGGCGTCAGGGAAACGCACAGTTACGCATCCATCGGTGATGTGAAGCCTGACGCATTGTTACCGCTTTGACGCCTCCGATTTTCTGGACCGGTTGAGCCTGATGTCCCGCGCACGCTCTCCGAATCCTCGACGTTTCGAGAGGAACGAGGCGGCGCCCCGGTTTAGCCCCTCCCACTTGTGGGGAGGGGTTGGGGAGGGGTCTTTCTCCTCGCTCTACATGCCACCCTTCTTCGCTGCCGCTGCCGCCGCATTCCAGTTCTGGTAGGGCCGCCGAAACGTCGGGACGCGCTCTTCCATCGCCGGCAGCGGATCGAAAGGCTTGTGCGGTTCGGCCTGGTACCAGAAGGCGACGGAGGAGATGTCGTCGGAGCGCCGGTTGGCGTGGCCGTGTTCGATCGTCACGCGGATGCGCTTCTGGAAGATGGCGGGGTCTTCGAGGTGCCAGCGGTAGAGCGTCACCGGCTCGGTCCAGTTCGGGCCGCCGGCGGAGATGATGCCGTGATAGGGGCCGCTATAATCCTGTGTCGGGCACCAGGCGGTGTTGAAATAGTCTTCCGTGCCGGTGCCGTGCAGGGTCGGCGGCCAGGCGTCGTTGGCCCCTAGGCTGCTTTCACCGCGCGGCTCGATGAGGGCTGCTTTCGGGCCGATGCGCGGATCGGGCTTGCGCACGGTATCCGGCACGGAGAGGCCCGGCTCGCCGTCGATGAAGATCATGTCGTCGCCTTCGCCGTACCAGTCCCAGACGTCGGACCGGCGGCGCGAATAGACGGAAAAGAGCACGCCGACATAGTGGCCGTGGCCCTCGGCCTCCAGGATCGTATAGTTCTCCTTGCCGTCGGTCGTCTCGCCGCCGAACAGGAACTGTTCGTTGGTGAGGCCCACCTCGCTCTCGCCCTTTGGGCGGGCCTGTCGATACTGTGCGTGAAAGCGGCCGAGCCCGTCTTCCAGCCGGTCATGCAGCTCGAGATCGACATAGTAGTAGAAGAGCAGGTCGTGTTCGGCTTCATTGGTGATGGTGAAGCGCATGTGGCTGCCAAAGGGCATCGGGAAATAGCAGTTGAAAGCCTTGCCATCCTCGGGGCTCGCCTGCATCGGCAGGCTGGCATAATTGCCTGTCTGCGCGTGGCCCATGCCGAAGAAATCGCCGATCGGGGCTTCGATGCTCGGGCTGTCCTCGCCATCCCAGTAAGCGCGCAGCACGATCTTGCGCAGGAAGCTTTCGCTCTCGCAGGCGAGCGTCGCCCAGATGTGCGTGACGATGCCGGCGCCCGCATGTTCGGCGATGACGACGGTCTTGCCCGGCTCGATATGCAGCCGGTCGTCATTGCCGCCGGTGCGGTCGTAGCTGGAGAAGCGGCGCGTCTTCGCCTTTCTCAGTGTCGCAAGCCCGCGCAGCGGCGAAATGCCAGCCTGGGTCATTCAAATCTCCTCTCGATGTTATTTCAGTCCGCTGGTTTTCAGCGAATCCATGATCTGGCGCTGGAAGATGATGAAGAGCACGAGGGTCGGGATGGCGACGATCGTGGAGGCCGCCATCATGTAGTTCCACGAGGCGGAATACTGGCTCTTGAAGTTGGCGATGCCGACCTGGACCACCCAGAGGTCGGCCTTGTAGGCGACCGTCAGCGGCCAGAGGAAGGCGTTCCAGTTGGCCAGGAAAAACAGGATGGCGAGTGCGGCCATGATCGGCCGGCTGAGCGGCAGGATGATGCTCCAGTAGATGCGCCAGTAGCCGGCGCCGTCGACGATCGCCGCTTCCTCGATCTCGCGCGGCAGCGACAGGTAATATTGCCTGAGAAGGAAGATGCCGAAGGCATTGAAGATCGCTGGCACGATCAGCCCGGCATAGGTGTTGAGCATGCCCATGGCGCGCACGATCACGAAGAGCGGCACGATGATGACGGGCAGCGAGACGAGGAAGGTGGAAAAGATTGCGAGGAAGATCACCTCGCGGCCGGGAAAGCGCAGGCGCGCCAGCGCATAACCCGCCATCGTGTGGAAGAACAGCGCGATCACAGTGACGCTCGCCGACACGAAGAAGCTGTTGGCCATGTAGCGGATGAAGGGAACACCGGTCAGCACATATTTGAAATTGTCGAGGGTCGGATGTTCGGGGATCAGGTTGGCGGAGAAGGATTCGGCCGGTGTCTTGAAGGCGATCGACACCATCCACAGAAGCGGAAAGAGGATCATCAGCGCCAGGATCGCGGTCACGAGCATCCAGAGGACGCGCACGATCGTCACCTGCGAGTTGGAAGGATAGGATGAAGCGCGGGCCTCAGTCATAATTGAAGCGGCCTCCCTTGGTCATGACGAAGAAGATGGCGGTGACCAGCATCAGCACGACGACCAGCACCGAGGACATGGCGGCGGCGTAGCCGAAGGCGCCGAAGGAAAAGGCCTGCTGGTAGATGTAGACGATCAGCACCGAGGTGGAATTGGCGGGTCCCCCTTTGGTCATGACGTAGATGATGTCGAAGGCCTGGGCGCCGGCGACGGCCGCCACCATTGAGACCATCAGCACGAAGAAGCTCGTCGGTTTCAGGAGCGGCAGGGTGATGTGCCAGAAGCAGTGATAGGGGCTCGCGCCATCGATCCTGGCCGCTTCGTAATATTCCTTGGGGATATCCTGCAGCCCGCCCAAGAAGATCAGCATGTAGAAGCCCATCAGGAACCAGAGGCTGACGAAGACGACGGTGACGAGGGCAAATTGCGGATCGCCGAGGAAGGAAACGCCCGATATGCCGAGAAGCGGCGTCAGCTTGTTGATCACGCCGATCTTGTCGACCACCATAAACTGCCAGACGACGGCGACGACGACGAGGCTGACCATGTGCGGCGCGAAGAACATGGCCCGCATGACTGCGTTGAAACGGTTGGTCTTCTGCACGAGCAGGGCAAGGCCGAGGCCGCAGACATAGAGAAGCGGCACGAGCAGGACGGCATAGAGCGCGGTGACGCGGGCCGCCTGCCAGAAGAGCGGGTCCTTGCCCATGCGCAGGAAATTGGCAAAGCCGACGAAGCGATAGCCGCCGAAGCCGTTGACCTCGAAGAGTGCCAGCACCAACGAAAGCGCCATCGGCAGGCCGAGGAAGATCAGAAGGCCGATCGCATCCGGCAGCACGAAGAGATAGCCCGCGATCCATTCGCGATGTTTGGCCGACAGGCCCTTGCGGCGAAGGGGCGTGCCCGGATCGGACCGGCTCTGATCCGGCTTGTTCTGGTGTGGGCTCATACCCGTATCCATCTGCATCTCCCGAAAGACCGCACGCGAGGTTCGCGTGCGGCCCGCTTCTCAGCTAGAGGATCGGCGCGCCGCTATAGGAAGCGAGGAACGCGTCGAGCTGCTGGGAAGCTGCGGTCGCCGTCTGTTGCGGATCGGCGCCGCCAAGCTGGGTCTGCTGGATGGCGTCGGAGATGATCTTGTAGACCTCCGGCGGCACCCGCGGTTCAGCCCTTGTCCCGGGGTGAATATCCTTCGCGAAGGTGCCGATATTGCCGGCAGTGAAGGCATCGCCGCCGGCCTTCAGCGCGCTGTTGCGCGGCGGCATGTCTGATTTCGCCTTGGTGCACCAGTCGGCGACACGCTGCACGGAACCCTTGTCCATGGAGGCGAGCGCCCAGGCGCAGAATTCGGCAGCCGCATCCGGGCTCTTGCCCTTGGCATTGGCAACGAAGGCCCAGCCGCCGCCGACGGTCACATATTTGCCGTTGGCCGGTGTCGGCAGCCTGAAGACGCCGTATTCGAAATCCTTGGCATTGCCCGCAAGCTGCGAAATGCCCCAGATGCCGACATTCTGGATGGCGCAATAGCCGGCGGCAAGATTGGCCACCGTATCGTTGGCGCCATTGCCGAGCACCTGGCGAGGCGCGGCACCGCTATTGACGGCATCCTGCCAGAATTTCAGCGCCTGTACCGTTGCCGGTGAATCGAAGGCGCTCTTGCCGTCCTTCGTCTGGAATTCGCCGCCGCCTTGCCAGAGGAACGGGTACCAGGTGAAGTTCTGGTAATAGCCGGGCGTCGTCTCGAAGAGCACGCCGTAGCGGTTCGGCGTCGTCAGCTTCTTGGCGACTTCGAGCAGCTCGTCCCAGGTCTTGGGCACATCGTTTTCGTTGAGACCGGCTTCCTCGAAAGCCTTGACCGAGTAATACATGGCCATCGGCTCGACTTCCATCGGCACGCCGTAGATCTTGCCGTCCACCATGCGGTTGGCGATGACGCTTTCGGGGAAATCCGCCTTGGTGGCGTCGTCAATATGCGGCGTCAGGTCCTGCAGCACGCCGCCATTGTAGTAGCGCAGGAAATCGCCGGGCGAGATCAGGAAGATATCCGGGCCTTCATTGGAGGCGAAGGAGGTGGCGAGCTTGGGGCCGTTGATATATTCGGCGTTCGGAACATATTCGAGCTCCACCTTCTGCTCGTGGCTGTCGTTCCAGGCGGTGATCATCTGGGTGAACCAGTCGACCTGGCTGGCGATCTGGCCGCCCGGCGCATAGAACTGCCAGAATTTCAGTGGCGTGCCTTGAGCGCGCACCGCCATCCGGTTGATATAGGGAAAGCCGGTCAGGCCGGCGGCAAGCCCGGCGCCGGTGAACAGCGCACCCTTGCGGATCAGCTGCCGGCGGGAAATGCCCTTTGCAGGCGTCTTGATATCGGTCATGTCTTCCTCCCGTTGATGGACCTGCAGGCCGGCTCCTCTTCGGGCAAGCAGGCGGTTTTTGTTCATGCGGTATCGAAAGGCTGAAGGCTGCAGGCGATGATTTCCGAGCGCGGCGGCCCGTCATATCGTCCTGACATGCGCTCGAGCAGCATGGCGGTGGCGCGCTCGGCAAGGGCTGCAGGCGGGCGGCCGACGCGGGTCAGGCGCGGGCGCACATATTCGAGCTGCGTCTGGTCGCCGAAGACGGAGACCGCCATATCCTGCGGTATCCTGATGCCGCGATCGTAGAACTCGGCAAGCGCGCCGGAGGCCATCAGGAAGTTGGCGAAGAAGACGACCGAGGGCAGGGCGCCCTTGTGGTGTTCAAGCAGCCACTCGACCGAAGCCTGGCCCGAGGGACCGAGATAGCTGCCCTCGAAGCGCAGGGCGGGATCGGGCTCGACGCCGCCATCGCGCAGGCCCTGTTCGAAGCCTGCCGCCCGCGCCATCGCTTCGGCAAAGAAGGAGGGGCCGGTGACATGGGCGATGCGCTTGTGGCCCTTGGAAGCCAGATATTGCCCCATCAGCCGGCCGCCGCCGAAATCATCGATCTTCAGGCTGTCGACGGCCTGGTTCGGCAGGTCGCCGATGAAGACGGTCGGCAGGTCGATGCCTAAGAGAGCGTCGTGCATGCCGTGCAGGGCGAAGTCGCCGACGATCAGGCCGTCGATGCGGCGGTTGCGGATCTGGCGCAGATATTCGCGCCCATGCTCCTGCGAATGGCCGCCCGGCACGTCGGTATTGAAGATCAGCATGTCGAGGCCGGCCGCCTCCATCTCCGACTGCGCCGTCTTGACGAGTTCGGGATAGAAGGGGTTGCGGATATCGGGGATCAGCATGGCGACCAGATTGGTCTTGCCGGTGCGCAGGCTCTGGGCCTGCGGGTTCGGCACATAGCCGAGCTCTTCGACCGCCGCGAGCACTTTTTCCCTGAGCGCCTGGGAGACGCGATCGGCATGATTGAGCACATGCGAGACTGTCGTCCGCGATACTCCTGCTCGTTCTGCGACCTTGCCTATCGTGCTCATGAGCGCATCAAAACACACAAAAAATCGATTTGCAAATCGATTTGCAAAAATCAAAACAGCTTTTTTTGCCGTCGTGTTTTTGCAAGGTTGCCCTATGATCGGCGAAGGAGCGGAGACAAAAAAATCAGTCGCAATGTCGGATCGGGAGGACGAGGGTCGTCCTAGAGGCATTGCCAAAGTTCAATCCAAAGGAGGATCATCATGCCGAGCACAATCAAACTTCACCGTGTCCTTGCGACCACGCCGGACAAGGTCTATCGCGCCTTCCTGGAAGCCGATGCCGTGGGCAAATGGCTCCCGCCAAACGGTTTCACCTGCACGGTTCATCATCTGGAGCCCGTCGTTGGCGGAACGCACAGGATGTCCTTCCGCAACTTCACGACCGGCCACAGCCATTCCTTCGGCGGCGAATATCTGGAACTCGTTCCCGGCCAGCGGATCCGCTACACCGACAAGTTCGATGATGCCAACCTGCCCGGCGAAATGGACGTGACCGTGACCCTGACGAAGGTTTCGGTCGGCACCGAACTCAATGTGGTGCAGGCCGGCATTCCGGATCTCATCCCGCCGGAGGCCTGCTATCTCGGCTGGCAGGAATCGTTGCGCAATCTCGCACGCCTGGTCGAGCCCGATATCCAGCAGTAAGCGCGAAAACCCGAGGGAAGGCCGGACCGGCGGAAATCCAGAACCCGCCGTCCGGATCGGCACAGTCGCAACAGCGTCGATCGCTATTGACGAAAAGGGGTGACCGAGCCGGTTGCGGACTGCGCTTTCGGAGGGAGGGATTTCGAGCCGCCGAGGCCCTGCGTGTCCGGCATTTTGGCAAGTTCCAGATCCTCCGGAAAGTCGTAGATCTGGGCGAGCCGCCGATCGAGCAGAGCCATTTCCGTTTCGAGAGCAGGCCGGCGGAATTCGGGCAGCACCTGCAGCCCATATTCCAGCACGGCACGCAGGCGGCGGGCGATCTGAAAATTCTCGGCGCCGTAGAGCCTGATCTCGCTGAAGGTGAGCTTCACGAAATCTTCCCAGTCCGGGGTCCTGCAGATAAGCCGCAATTCGCCGGCCGCGTTGAAAATCGCTTCCTTGCCCAGATCGCGCTTGCCGGCAAAGCAGAGCAGGCGCTGCAGCTGATCGATCGCGAGCACAGCCGTTGTCGGATCGTTGATCGCTTTCGAAAGCGCCTTGATCGCGATGTCTGCGATGATCCTGAAGGCGAATGTCGCGTCGTGTTCGAGGGTTCGTTCCGGCCCGAAGGCAATCAGCGATTTGAGCTTGTCTTCGTCCGGCGACAGGATGCCGTAGAGCCGGAAGAGGGGTTCGCCGGAGGCGACGAAATCGCCGATGCGCGGAACCAGCTCGACAACGGAGCGCGTCTTCTCGGCCTTCGCCAGCAGCGCATCCTTGTTCACGGCGACGATGATGGCGGGGCGCCCCCGGTAGAGGATGACCTTGTCCGGCTCGGTGCCGGGGCGCAGGTAACTGGCAGCGGTGTCGGCCTCGGCTTTCGCCATTGCAGGGTAGACATCCTCGATCACCGCGCGGCCTTGTTCGCTCACGCGCAGCATGATGCTCACCGGGCGCAGCAGGCGGGCGGCATAGTCGATCAGATAGAGGAAGGCGGCGATCGACAGAAAACCGAGAAGGCCGGCGATCTGGGCGATGGCCTGCGGGACGGCAGCTTCCAGCCGCACCAGCGCGCCGGTCGCAAAGAGCAGGGTGAATGTGAAAAGCCCGACGGTAAAGCGGATGGCATTGTCATTCAGCAATGTCGTCGCAATGATCCTGGGCGTCAGTTGGCCGCCTGCGATCTGGATCGCCACCAGCAGCGAGCCGAAGGTGAAGACGACGAAGGTCAGCGTCATCGTGATGATCGTCTCTAGCAGCCTCTGGGTGCCTTCGGTGCCCCACGGCCATGGTTCGATCCAGATGATCCAGGGCTCCAGCAGGGAAGCCACCCGGATTGCCATCAGGTAGAGCAACAGGGCAATGAATGGCACCAGCCATAGCGATGACTTGATGTAGCTCTTCAAGCTATAGAGCCGGTTCCAGCCCATGTTTTTCCCCCAGTGCCCGGGCCCCCGCCCGGCAAATGCCGCGCCATTCCTGCCGCGGATCGGCGCGATATGATCTCAGTGCGCCTGAAGGGCGGGACTGCGAGTTTCCGGCCGCTCCAGCTGCTGTACCCGAAGGGCCAGATCTCAGTATTTCAGGTCGCGCGCAGTCTTGCGGCCGCTCTGCCTGGTCTGGCGCTTGTCCTGTCTGCAGGCGGCATTGCTCTGGTCATTGGCCACGAGGCAGGCCTGTTTCGTATTGCGCGCGCCCTGCCGCGCATCATTACCTCACTCCTCTCGACACGCTTCCGATCCCCATCGGAAGGTCCATGTCTTGGGTAGGCGCACGCACGGGTGATCCCGCGTCAGAACAAGTAGCGATAAGATCATCCGCGGAGGACCGCGCTTCAGGATTTCGCCCAATCTTCGATGGCGGCCAACCGACCGGGATCGACCCTGCCATTATGCATGAAATGGCTCAACGGCTACGTATATTACTGTAGGACACGCACACGGGACGGGGGCGCGCGCCAGTTCCCGACGCAATGCCGAACCCCGCTTTCCAGGCGCTCGTTGTCTCGGCCTTGATTCAACGCAATGAAGAGATCCGCCACTTCGATCATAGTTCCGGGGCTACGACCTGCCCGGAGCCATTCCATGAAGCCTACGGGGATCTTTTCCATCTTCGAAAATCTCGATCCCGGCGATGCGCTCGGCGAGGTGCTTTTCGGGCTGATCATGGCGCTGACCTGGACGATCGGTTCGAGACTCGTCCTGCGTGAGGAAGGACTGGTCGTGCGCGACCTCGTCGTTGCGACTATCGGATGCAATCTCGCCTGGGGCATTATCGACGCCGTCCTGTTCACGCTCGGAACGAAGTTTTTCAGGAGCAGGCGTCTGCGCCTGTTCCGTCAGGTCAAGACGGCGAGGGACGAAGGCGCCGCACTCGCGGTGCTCGCGAAGGAGTTTCCGATCGAAGGCACGCCGCTCTCCGCAAAGCCTGCAGACGCGGAGGCGCTCTATCGGTCGCTGCTCGCGCTCACAACCCGTGCCGAGCCGGTGAAGGTGCCGCTGACGAGAGACGATCTTTCGGCGGCAATTGCGATCTTTATCCTGGTCTCGGCCACCGCCCTTCCTGCGGTCGTCCCGTTCTTTCTGATCGACGACGCCAACCGCGCCCTGAGGGCGAGCAACTTCCTTCTGATCGCACTGCTGTTCGTGACCGGCTATGCGTGGGCCCGGTTTTCGGGCGGCCGTCCGTTTTATGCGGGCATCACCATGACCTGTCTCGGATTGTTCCTGGTTGCAATCGCCGTCGCCCTGGGCGGCTGAGGAAATACGCCGCTTCACCGGCGGAACCGGCGCGGCACTCACAGCTGTCCGCAGGCCCTTAGACTTGCAGCGGGACTGTTCTACCATATCAAGGTATGATTTCGCCCGCGGCAATATCTGCGAATGTTGCTCCGCATTTGATCGCAGGAGAGCATTCAATGAAGCAGATTATCGTGGTGTCGCTGGCCGTTGGTCTGGTTACCGGCCTCGTCGGTTACAATGCCGCTGCATCCGGGGCCGATGAGGGACGTGCGCCGGCCCTGTCGGAGCTGCCTGCCGGCTACCGCGACTGGCCGCTGATCACCGTGGCGCATGAGGAAGGCAAGCTCAACGATATCAGGGCCATCCTCGGCAATGATATCGCGATCAAAGCCTTCCGGGAGGGGGCCACCACCTATCCCGATGGCACCATCATCGGACGCCTGGCGTGGGATTATCACCCGCTGGAAGAGAGCGAGGCGGCCTTTGGCGCTGCCCAGTCATTCGTTGCCGGGTTGCCCAAGAACGGCGTGCAGTTCATGGTCAAGGACGCGACAAAATATGCTTCGACAGGCGGCTGGGGATATGTCGAGTTCGACGACGGCAAGCCCTCCGCGAAAGCAATGCCCGAAGCATGTTTTTCCTGTCACTCGGTCGTCAAGGACCGCGACTTCGTGTTCAGCCGCTACGCACCCTGACAGGCATATCTGTCCCCGACCCGATTATCCGCTATAAGGCTCGATGCCGGCATCGGGTGTCCGGACGGGGCTGGTCATGAAGTTTGCCGCTTGTCTTCTTGCCATATGGTCGCTCAGCAATATGGTTGCGCCACCGCTGATGGCAGCGTCCGCGCCCAGGCCGGTGACGGCGCAGGGTTGCGGCGATTTCCTGGCGCAGATCAGGAAGAAGCCTGCTCACGTTGAATTCGCCGGCTGCAACTATGCCCCGGATCGGCAGGGCAAGCCGCTTGAGGCGACATACCGCGTATCCGGCCGGTTTGCGGCTGCAACCGAGGCCTATCTCATCAAGGCCGTGGGTTTGAACCGGCTCAAGCGCTCCTGCTGCCTATGGGATTCCCCCGCCAGCCAGTACCGTGATTCAGTCGGCCGCGACTTCCTGATCTCCATGGTTTCGGAGGAGACCATGGTGTCCAGCCGCAGCGGGTGGCCGCAGATCGTCGTCTTCGAGATCACGGTCGAGACGTTTACCGAGGATATGTGACGAGGCGGATCTCAATCCGCAGAGCGGAGCCGCCGGGCCTTCATTCGATCTGCTCGTCCAGCTGTTTCGCCACGGTTTCATAGTGGCGGGACGAGGCGGCGTTCCCTTGCTTGGCGTAGAGGCCGGCAACGTCACGGGCGGCCTTTGCGGCTGCGCGGAACGCGTCGAGCCTGACCTGAGGGTCCAGTTCCGCATCGCCCCCGATATCGCCACCCCTAAACTTGCCGACGCGGTAGCCTTCGTCATCGATCACGCCGATGACGGGCACGCCGGCCCGCATCTCTCCATAGAAGGCAGGTCCGGCGCGATCGCCGTCGCGGCGGCGCAGCATCCCGGGGCCGGACGCCTTGTTATCAGGGCATGCGCCGGTCCAGTATGTCGGACCTGCCGTCAGGGACACGGGGGAGACGAATTCGCAATGGCTGGCCGGATCACTGGACCAGGCCAGGCCGCCAGCCGGGTCCTGCGCCTGCAGAGGGGATGCGCACCACAGGGATGCGACGGCCGTCAGGGCGGGTGCAATCTTCAGTGACTTCCGCTGCTGCAACTTTCTTGTCTCCCTTGCCCGATCCGGGCCTGACCTTCTAGCGGGAGATTGTGACGGGCGACAGCCCGATGTCGCGGATTTCGAGAGCCGGACGGCACATGGTTTCGAAAAAATCCGGCATTCGATCGGGTGTTGCAGAACACCCCGCCATACCGATTTCTATCAGGACGTTCCGTGATATAATTTCGGCCTGATACGGCATCATCAGCCGTGGCGTTGCGTGCACGGAGACCTGTGCGATGAGCGAAGTGGACGTTCTCTTTTCGGCCCTGAGACAGGCGGCCGATCCGCAGGCGGTCGAGTGCATCGAGAATATCGTCCGGCACGGCGCCGATCGCGACCTCAACCGCATCAATGCGCTGGCCTTCGCCAAGGCACACGATCTCGATGAAGAGAGGTCGATAGCGGCCTTTCTGCACGCGGCCCGCATCGGCGCCTTCGAGATGACCTGGAATGTTCTCTGCCCGGGATGCGGCGGCGTGCTCGATACCGGCGCCACCCTGAAAGCCGTCGACCGGGAGGCCTATCATTGCGCGCTGTGTGCGGCCGGATACGAGCCGACGCTCGACGAGATGGTCGAGGTCACCTTCACCGTCAGTCCGCGCGTGCGCAGGATTGCCGGCCACGACCCGGACCGGCTGCCGCCCTTCGAATATTACCGGCAGATCTTCTTCTCCTCCGGCGTCGACCTGCCTGACGATCTCGAGGAAAGGTTTGCGCGCATCCTGCTCGAAATGATCGAGCTCGATCCCGGCGAGAAGGCCTTCGTCTCGCTGCAGCTGCCGGCGGAATTCATCATCATCTTCGATGCGGTGACGCATTCGGCGCAGTTCATCGATGTGAAGGGCGAGCCGACCAGCGAACGCCAGAACCTCTCGATGGTCCTCAGCCACGGCCATGCGCAGCAGGATACGCTCGTCATGCACCCCGGCGTGCTGCGCCTGACGCTGGAAAATCACACCGATCGCCGCGTGCTGCCGAATGTCTGTATCGCGGCAGACGAGATGCACGACATTCTCGGCCGCAGGCGGCCCTTCCTGACGGCCAAGCGCCTGCTGACCAACCAGAGTTTTCGCGACATCTACCGCACCGACACGCTCGATGTGGACCAGCGCCTGAAGATCACCAGCCTGACCTTCCTTTTCACCGATTTGCGTGGCTCGACGGCGCTTTACGAGCGCGTCGGCGATCTCGCCGCTTTCGACCTGGTGCGCACGCATTTCCGGGTCCTGCACGAGATCGTCGCCACCGAGGCCGGGGCGGTGGTCAAGACCATCGGCGATGCGGTGATGGCAACCTTCCCGAGCCCGGACCGCGCGGTGGCGGCAGCGCTCAGGATGCGCGAGGCAATGATGCGGCTGAATGCCGAGCGCGGCAGCGAGGATCTGCTCCTGAAGATCGGCATCCACGAGGGACCATGCCTTGCCGTCAGCATGAACGACCGGCAGGACTATTTCGGCCAGACCGTCAATATCGCCTCGCGCGTGCAGGGCCTTGCCGAACCGCAGGTGATCCTGACGACGGAGGCGGTGGTCGGCAACGAGCAGGTCTCGGAAATGCTGCGCGACAGCGGCATCACCTCTGCCTCCCGCATGGAGGAGCTGCAGGGCATCGCGCGCGAGGTGAGGATATTCGCGCTCTCGTGAGGATCGGCCGTCGGCGTCTTCGATGTGGCGGCTTGAAAGGGCGAGGTCTGGGCTCGGCCATTTTTTCCAGAAGCGACAGCGCCTCCGGATAGTTCCCCGAAAGAAACCTGGCTGCGGCAATATCCCTAACGTCAGCCGGTGGTGGCCGAGAATACCATATCGGCAACGGCGGGGCACGTCGTTGAAAGAATTCCGGTTGTACTTCGCCATTGCCTTTAAGGCATCGTCGGCCCTGGAGATGAAAAAACTCAACGCAAAATCGTTGCTTTTCTCACATCGCGGAGAGCTACAACTGACTTATTGCAATTTCTGCGTTTGAATTGTAGCACTTTGTCCTACGAAACGACTATCGTTTCTAGGCGATGGTGAGTCGGCACCGCGCTCGCGGCAAGCAGAAATGGGGGCATTTCAATGGGGTTTACTGACGCTGTTCGTACAGTTCTGAGAGAAAAATATGCAACCTTCTCCGGTCGGGCATCCCGCTCGGAATATTGGTGGTTTTATCTATTTTATGCCTTGGTGTGGATCGGATTTGGAATTGTAGTTGGTGTGGCCGCCGCTGCTTCTGGCGGTTGGGATGGACTTTCGTCGCTTGTCGTTGGTCTCATGGTCATCGGCGGATTGTGTCTGCTTGCAACTATTTTGCCGGTGTTAGCCGTTCAGATCCGCCGCTTCCACGATCGCAACATGTCCGGCTGGTGGTACCTCGCGCTGGTGATCCTGGGGCTGGTTCCCTATGTCGGTTTGATTGCGAGCATCGCCATTTTGGTGATCAGCGTGCTTCCGGGCACTGTCGGCACGAACAAGTTCGGCCCGGATCCGCTGCGTCCGGAAGTGAGAGCCGAGGTTTTCGCCTGAGGCATCGCCATCGGGAATGTTGGGTTTGCTGGCTGCGCCATTGCCACCTTGACTCTGTTTTGCCTTTCGCAGGGGAGCAGGGCAATCGGCGCGGCGGCCCGCTTCCGATGGAATCGACGGCCTAATTCCAGCTGTGTGAAGAAATTGAACGCAAAAGCGTTTTCATTTTTGAATAGTGACGGATACGACTGATTTATTGCAATTTCTGCGTTTGAATCGTAGCTGTTTCTCATTCGAAACAACTGTCATTCCAAGGCGATGGTGAGAGGTCACCACGCTAGCAACAAGCAGAAATGGGGGCATTTTATGGGGTTTACCGAAGCTGTTCGGACGGTTCTGACGCAAAAATATGCTACCTTCTCCGGTCGGGCCTCCCGCTCGGAGTGCTGGTGGTTTCAGCTGTTCTACGGGTTGGTGCTGGTCGGGCTTGGAATTTTTGCTGCTTTGGCCGCCGGTTCCAATGGTCAGGATGGACCGTCGTCACTGCTCATTGCCATTGGGGTCATCGCCGGCCTGTTTGTGCTCGCAATGATGTTGCCGCAGATGTCCCTCACGGTTCGCCGCTTCCATGATCGCAACATCTCGGGCTGGTGGTATCTCGCGATTTTTATCGCAAACTTCATTCCCTACCTCAATGTTGTCGCGGGCCTCGCGGGCTTCGTCATTACCGTGCTTAGGGGCACGGAAGGTCCGAACAAGTTCGGACCGGATCCGCTGCGTCCTGAGGTAAGGGCGGAGGTTTTTGCCTAGGGCATTGGTTTACCCGCAATATCGACTTGCCGAGAGCTGCGTTCCCGGCAAATTGGTCTCGAGCGATACTGCGATGCAGAAAAACAACGCAAGATCGTTATTTCTTTGAAATGCGAGGCGATACAACTGTGTTGTTGCAATCCCCACGTTTGAATTGTAGCACTTTTTATCCGAAACGACTGCCATTCCAGTGGGATGGGTTGACGTGGGGGCGCTTGGGGTAAGCGGAAATGGGGCATTTCGATGGGGTTTGCTGAATCTGTCCGGACGGTTCTGAGGAGGAAATATCTGACCTTTTCCGGTCGCGCCGGCCGTTCAGAATATTGGTGGTTTCAGCTGTTTTTCTGGGGGCTTTTGCTTGCCCTTTTTGTGCTGTTCGGTGTGGTCACCGACGCGACGCGCCGGCCTGACGGATATTCGTCATCGACTACGTTTATTATTGTCGTGATTGGACTTTTCATACTTGCAATGTTCTTGCCGCAGGCAGCCCTTCATGTTCGCCGCTTCCATGATCGCAACATGTCCGGTTGGTGGTATTTTGTGGCAGTCATTCTGAGCTTTGTTCCCTATATCGGTCGCGGTGCGGGCATAGGAATTCTTATCGTTTCGGCGCTCAGGGGTACGGAAGGTCCGAACAAATACGGGCAGGATCCGCTGCGCCCGGAGGGCAGGGCCGAGGTTTTCGCCTAGGGCTGGGAGTGGGCATTTCAAATGGGGTTTGCTGAATCTGTCCGAACGGTTCTGTCGAAGAAGTACGCGATCTTCTCCGGTCGCGCCTCCCGCTCGGAATATTGGTGGTTCCAACTGCTCTACTGGGCGCTGCTGGCTTCGTATGTCCCGCTGCTTGTTACGGTCAGCGAGGCGACGGATGGGCCTGACGGACTTTCGCAGATCGCAGAAGTCATGATGACCGTCCTGATCCTGTTCCTATTGGCGACCTTGTCGCCGCAAACGGCCCTTCACGCGCGACGTTTCCAGGATTGCGGTATTTCCAGCTCCCGATATGGGACGCTGGTTCTTCTCTGTGCCATTCCGGGTTTGGCGATCCTTGCCGGGCCAGCGGTGATCGTGATCTGCTTGCTTCCGGGCACGGAAGGTCCGAACAAATACGGGCCGAATTCGCTGATTGCGGAACCACGGGCGGAGGTTTTCACCTGAGCCGCATCCTCCGTCATATTGGCCTGTTGCTGGCGCTATCGCTGGCCGCCTCGGCACAGTTTTATCCTGCGCTGGCGCAGGACAGCAGCGGTCAGCAGGCCGACCGGCCTCTCAGCACCGTCGGCAGCGAATATGCCGCGCAATGCGCGCTGAATGGCGTGCGCTGCAAGCTCACCTATCGCCATGATGGTGTCGAAAAGTCCAAGCGCGTGCCGGATGCGGCGCTGTCGCGTGACAATCGTTCGTTTTCTTCGCAGGAGCCAGCCGTCGGCGGTTCGCTGGCCATCGTGCTGGTGCTGGTCGCCCTTGTCGTCATCATCGGCCTTGCAATGTTTTTCGGCAATGGCGGCGTGCTGCTCTCATCGGCGCCGCGTGACGTGAAGAAGCGGCAGGGGGAGGCGCCGGAGAGCTGGCGCACATCGGACGCTGCGGCCGAGGAAAGGCCGAATGATTTCCTGTCGCGGATTGCCGCCATGGCCGATCGCCGGCAGGCCCTGGTGCTGCTGCTCCGGCACTGCCTGCTGCACGCAGCCGACGCGACGGGCACACGGCTCTTCCGCTCGGATACGGAGCGAGCGGTTTTTGCCCGCCTGCCGGCAACGATGCCCGACCGCGAGCGGCTGGAACATCTGCTGGCCGAGGCGGAGCTCGTGCATTATGGCGGCCGCACATTGCAGGAAGGGCATTTCGATACGCTTCTCAACTCGGCGCGCGCTTTGCTGTCGGTAGGCAGGCTCAGCCATGCGTAGTGCCGCACCTGTTCTCATCCTGCTGCTTCTGGTCGGGCTTGCGGCGCTGGCGCTGTTCGGGATGCCGCGGGACAATGATTTCGATCATTCGCCGCTCGGCAGCCGCGGGCTGCAGGTCTGGCTGGAAGCCAAGGGCATTCCCGTTATTCGCTCCGATCCGCATTTCGTCAGGGCGCGGGCGGAAATCTCCGTGCGCATGCTTTTCCTGCCGATATCGGAGATCGAGACCGCCGCACCCGCCGGAGAAGAGAAAACGGGCGAGGTGTCTCCGGAAGACTGGGCCTACGAAGCGGTCAACCACGGTCTGCCGACGCTGATCGTCATGCCGAAATGGCGTGGCAGCGTGTTGAGGGATGGCATTGCAGGCCAGTCGGACCTCTTGGCTCTCCCCGCCATACAGGAGAGCCTCAACAGGGTCGAACTTTCCAGCAAGCATCTCTCGCGCAACGCGCCTGAATTCGAAGAGGCGCAAGTCGGTCTGAAACAGTTCCAGCAGATGAAGATCGCCCTGTATCAGGCGCAGACCTTCGATCGGGAAAGCCTGTCGGACGATTGCAAGGAGATCGTCGGCATGCCGTCTGGCGCGCTGCTCGTTCGCTGCGATGACAATCCCGACGTCTATTTGCTGTCCGACCCCGATCTCGTGACCAATCACGGGCTGGCGCTCGCTGACAATGCCAGCTTTGCCGTGGCCCTCTTCGAGTATCTGCGGGGTGTCGGCGAGACGCGGCCGGTCTATATCGACACGACTGGCGCGCCGCTTGATGACAAGAAACCGGTGGACGAAGGGCGCAGCTATGAGCGTTCCGGCTCCGATCTCAAGCGCTTTTTCGCCTATCCGCTCTCCGCCATCTGGGGAACCCTGTTCGTTGTCGTGGCAATCTGCTTCTGGCGCGGGTTCTGGCGTTTCGGACCGCCGCTCAAGGATTCCTCGGGAAATATCGAACTGTCGAAATCTGCGGCGATCGAAGCAACCGCCAGGTTGCTTCGCCTGTCGGGCAATGACGGGCGGATGGTGTCGCAGTTCGTGCTCCATCTGCTTGCCGACAAGGCGCAGTTGCTCTGCGGCCCCGGAGCCGGAAACGAGGCAGGCATAGATCGGCTGTTCAAACGTCTGGCGCGCCGCGATCACGCGGCGGCGCAGGCGCTGCATTCGTCGGCTCAGGCGCTGATTGACCGCGGGCATTTGATGAAATCTGCGGATCTGCACCGCAATCTTGAAACATTCAGGAAATCGCTAGGGAGCGTCGACTTTGGATCTGGGTGAATTTCGCAATCTCATCGCCGCTGTCAGGGGCGAGATCGGCAAGGTGGTGCAGGGACAGGATGCGATCATCGATCTCGTGCTGATCTCGATATTCTCGGGCGGGCACTGCCTCGTCGAGGGACCTCCGGGCACGGCAAAGACCCTGCTTGCCCGCTCGGTTTCGGCTGCCATGGCGCTCGATTATCGGCGCATCCAGTTCACGCCGGACCTGATGCCGGGCGATGTGCTTGGCGTCAATCTCTTCAACTTCCAGACCAACCAGTTCCATCTCACCAAGGGACCGGTCTTCACCGACATTCTTCTCGCCGACGAAATCAACCGTGCACCGCCAAAGACGCAATCGGCGCTGCTGCAGGCGATGAACGAGCGAATGGTGACGCTCGATGGCGTCGATTATCAGCTCGGGCCTGACTTCTTCGTGCTCGCCACGCAGAACCCGATCGAGCAGCAGGGCACCTATCCGCTGCCGGAGGCGCAGCTCGACCGCTTCCTGTTCAAGCTGGTCGTCGACTTCCCCGACCGCGAGACGGAAATCTCGATCCTGTCGCGTCATGCCGATCAGGCGCTGAAATCAGATATAGGCAAAGCCGGCATCCGGCCGCTGGTGACGAGCGAGGCGCTTGCCGCCGGCCGGGCGCTGATCGATGCGATCCATCTCGACAAGTCGATCCTCACCTATATCGTCGACCTCGTACGCGCGACGCGCTCCGATGCCGATATCCTCTATGGCGCATCGACCCGTGCCGCCGATGCGCTTGCTGCCGCCGTGCGCGTGCGGGCTGCCTTCGAGGGTCGGGACTACGGCCTGCCTGACGATGTGCAGGCGCTGCTGACACCGGCCTTGCGCCACCGCATCGTGCTGTCGCCTTCGGCAGAGATCGACGGGCGTACGCCCGACGATGTGCTGCGCAGCCTCCGGAACCGCGTGGATGCGCCCCGGTAAATGCGGCCGTCCTCGCACCTGATCGCGCTTGTTCTTGCCATGGCGGCGCTGACGGTCATCGTCAGCGTGTGGTGGCGCGACATGAGCATGCCGCTGGTCTTCCTCTGGGTTGCGCTGGCGGTCGTCACGGCGGGCGATCTCGTCTTGTCGGCGCTGTCTGGCCGGATGGCTGTCGATGTCGATCTGCCGTCGCAGGGTTTTGTCGGCCACGCGGCTCCTTTCACTGTTGTCATCGACAGGCAGAAGGGCAAGCTGCCCGAGGGGATCGATCTCAGGCTTGATGTCGGGCCGGAGCTCGTCATCGGCGAGCGTCGCATGGAGCGTGCCGAGACCGGGCCGGTGAAGGCATCCTTCGATCTGCAGCTGACGCGGCGCGGGCAGTTTTCGGTGCGTGAGCTCTGGCTGAAATGGCCGTCGCGCCTCAGGCTGATCGACAGGATCGTGCGCCTGCCGGTGGCGCGCCAGATCGCCGTCATTCCCGATATCTCGCCGGTGCTGTCAGGGGCGGTCAAGACACAGATCCTGCCGCTGGAAGCCGGCCAGAAGGATTTGCGGCTGCGCGGCGAGGGATCGGAATTCCATCAACTGCGGGAATTTGCCGCCGGCATGGATCCGCGCAGCATCGACTGGAAGCGCTCGGCGCGCATGCGCAATCTCGTGGTGCGCGAGATGCGGGCGGAGCGAAACCACCAGATCATTCTCTGCGTCGATTCCGGGCGGCTGATGGCCGAGCAGGTCGGCGGCTTCACCAAGCTCGACCGCGCCATCAATGCGGCGCTCGCCATGTGCTGGGCGGGAGGGCTCGCGGGCGATCTCGTCGGCTTCTACAGTTTCGACAGCCGTCCGCGCCTCTTCCAGCCTGCCTTGCCGGGGCGTGCGGCGTTTCCACGTCTGCAGACGATCTGCGCCGATCTCGCCTACGAAACCCAGGAGACCAACCATACGCTGGGGCTGACGCATCTTTCCGGCCGTCTCAAGCGGCGCTCGCTGATCGTGATATTCTCCGATTTCGTGGACAGCATCACGGCGGAGCTGATGATCGAGAATATGCAGGTGCTCGCGCGGCACCATTTCATCGTTTACGTCGCCTTGCGCGATCCTGTCCTGGCAAAGCTGGTGGAGCCGGAGGAGACGACGCTCGATGCCATCGCCCGCTCTGTCGCGGCACGGCAGATCGTGCAGGAGCGGCGGGCCGTGATGGAGAAGCTTTCGCGTCTCGGCGTGCTCTGCCTCGACAGCACGCCCGAGGCGCTGACATCGGATCTCATTGCCCGCTACATCGAAATCAAATCCCGCGAGATGATATGACGGATCTGCGCATCGACCCCAGGATGGATAGTGGCGCGACGCTCCATGCCGGCGGGGTGCAGAACGACCTGCTGCGCTCGGCCCGCTTCCGGCTGGAACGCGAGACGCACTGGCGCCAGCTGGACCAGCTGGTGAGCCGGGCGGAGGAGGGTGGGGCTGCTGCACTCAGCTATAACGAGGTGCGCGACCTTGCGGCCGGCTACCGGCAGGCGATGAATTCGCTCAGCGTCGCGCGCGATATTTCGCTCGATCGGGCGCTGGTCGCCTATCTCGAAAGCCTCTGCGCGCGCGCCTATCTCATCGTCTATGCGCCGCAGGAAAGCCTCGGCGGGCTGATCTCCCGCCTGCTGCTGAAGGGCATTCCGCAGGCAGTGCGCCGCTCGGCCCTGCCTCTCTTCATCGGCTTCCTGGCGCTCGTTCTCGGCGCTCTTGCCGGATACAAGCTCTGCAGCAGCGATCCGAGCTGGTTCTATACGTTCGTGCCGTCGGAGCTCGCCGATCTGCGCACGCCGGATGCGTCGGCCGATTACCTGCGCTCGACGATCTACGGCAATGAACGGCATGAGAGCGACGGGCTCGCAGCCTTTTCGGCCTATCTCTTTTCCCACAATACGGGGATCGCCGTAATGATCTTCGCGCTCGGCGTCTTCGCATCGGTGCCGAGCTTCATTCTGACCTTCTACAATGGCCTGATGCTCGGCGCCTTCTTCGCGATGTTCCGGCAGAAAGGGCTCGGCTACGATGCCTTCGCCTGGCTTTCCATCCACGGCGTCACCGAGCTTGCGGCGATCTCGATTGCCTGCGCCGGCGGAGCGGGGCTCGGGCTCGCCGTCCTTCTTCCGGGGGCGAGAACCCGCAAAGAGGCTCTGCGCCACCAGGGGCATGATGCCGTCAAGCTCGCAATCCTCGCGGCCCTGATGCTGGTCGTGGCAGCGTTTATCGAAGGCTTCCTGCGCCAGCTGGTGCAGGAGCCGGTCTGGCGGATCGGCATCGGCTGGGGTATGGGTGTCTTCTGGGTCGCATGGCTCTCGCTTGCAGGGCGCGAAGGCAAGGCCAAGCATGGGGCCGCCAGATGAAGCAGCCGGACCAGACGATGACTGACGGCAAGCGCGTCATGCAGTTCATTCCGCCGGAGGGCGTGCCGATCAGTTTCGCGATCGCCTCGATCGGAGCGCGTTTGGGCGCGCAGATCCTCGATATCATCTTCACGACCCTGCTTTTCATCATTATCGCGCTTGCCGTCATCTTCACGGGGGTCTTGCCCTTTAGCGCCATGACGGTCCTGATCACCCTGATGGGCTTTCTGCTGCGGACACCCTATTACGTGCTCTCGGAGCTGATCTGGAACGGGCGCACGCTCGGAAAGCGGATAACCGGCATCCGCGTCATCAACGTCGACGGCCGACGCCTGACGCCGCACCAGGTGACCGCGCGCAACCTGATGAAAGAGGTGGAGATCTTCGCTCCGATGGGCCTTCTGGGCACCATCGGCGAACAGTCGGGGCTGGAAGGTGGATTGACGGCCGCCTGGCTCCTGGTGGTGGTGATCGTTCCGCTCGCCAACCGCCGCCGGCAACGTATCGGCGACATGATCGCCGGCACGCTGGTGGTCGACAATCCGCGCTCCGTGCTGCTGTCAGACCTCGCTCTGTCATCTCCTGCCAAGGCTTCGTCGCAGCCGGCGTTCGAATTCCTGCCCGAGCATCTCGATATCTACGGCAAATACGAGCTGCAGACGCTGGAGGATGTGCTGCGCGACACGACGAAGAAGCCGAACACCGAAGAGATCATCAAGATCGTGCGCACGATTACGAGAAGGATCCGCTATGAGGATCCCGTGAAGCCCGGCCAGGAGATGCTGTTCCTCAATGATTTCTACCGCGCCCAGCGCGAGCATCTGGAGAGCCTGAAGCTGTTCGGAAAGGCGCGGGAGAACAAGTATCATGAGCATACGAAGGCAGAGGCGAAGAAGCTTGTCTGAGGCGGGGTTCGCGGGCCACGTCGAAGGTGGCTATTTATTCCGGTCAAGCGATGAGGAAGATCGGGCTTTACCGGTCTGCGCCAATAACGACCTCATGCTTCGGACCGCCAAACGAAGCAAAGAGATGGACGATTACCGTGTTGAGCTCTCCGCGCTTGCGAAAATAAAACTTATGCAGCCTGAGCATTGCAAGATGCTCATCATAAAGCGGCCGCCCAACGAAATTGAAGACATCACTGCGGCGCCCCATCAATAGGTCGAGCAGATCAGTTGTATCAAATTCATTAAATCCTCGCTCCGCAATCGCGTAGCAATAGGCCATCTTAGCCACCACCATCTCACTCAGCCCCATGATTAGCGGCATTCTCGTCGTTACATGAGCTGGGGTGAAGTTCCGCAAGCCAAGATGAACAAGACCTAGTCGAAACGAATCGGCACCTTCTCGCTTATCAATCCCAACCAGCCTTCCGGCTGGTTCGTGCACTGCATATTGGTAGATCGGCGGATAGTTTTTGGCAGGAAGCGTATCGGTGAACGCGTTCACGGGCAGCTGGTCACCAGAGGTCTGATTAAAAGACACCTTCGGCATTCGCCTGGTATTTCCGCGCCGCCGCTTGTTCTGCTTTAGCTCCAAGATATGGCGAACCCCAACAAAATCATTCTCCCAGGCCCTCTGTTCATAGGTCCTGTTGGCGTGGTTATTACAGTCATTGCAGGACGCACCCTCGAAAATCACCTCGCCTGTTCCTGATAACGCCCGGGGAACTATGTGCTCGTCGGTGAGAGGCTTGGTGGAGGTTTCACAAAATATGCATCTACCCAACGAAGGGTACCGCTTTGCTTCCAACGACACTGATCGCAGCATGGACACTCCTCGTAGGATCGTATTTACCGATCCGTTCTACTCAGCGTCAATTTTGAAATCGGAACAGATTCGGTACGTTGGGTGAAGCTTTTCAACAGGATTGCATGATTTCGGCTCCCCGGAAACGCCCGTGTTCTTGCGCTGCCGCTATGCACCTTGGCTGGAATTGCCGTCGCCGCCACTCTCCCCGACAAGCTCCCACAGGTCCACCTTCTCCGCGCGCCCCTTCACCTGCACCAGCCCCAGCGGGCGGAAGCCGAATCGGTTTCCGACCGCGTCGTGGATCGCCGCGCTCGTCAGGATCGAGGTGCCGAATTCCTTGTTCAGGCCTTCCAGCCGCGAGGCGACGTTGATCGTGTCGCCCATGGCCGTGTACTGCTGGCGCGAGGCGGCGCCGAAGCTGCCGACGACGGCGGGGCCGGTGTGGAGGCCGAAGCGGGTGATGAGTTCGGGGCGGCCGTTTCTGGCGTTCTCGTCGTTCAGGCCATCGATCGCGGCGCGCATGGCGAGGGCGCAGCGGCAGCCGTGTTCGGCGTGCGCCGGATCTTCGACAGGCGCATTCCACATGACGAAGATGGAGTCGCCGAGATATTGCACCACCGTGCCGCCATGGCGCTCGGCGATGGTGTTCAGAAGCTCGAAATAGGCTGACAGCGTATCGACCACGTCTTCGGGCGAGTGCTGCTCCGATATGGCGGTGAAATCCCTGATATCGGTGAAGAGCACGGTCACATCCTGGCGCGTGGCCTTGACGACGGCCCGGCCGCCGGGGCTGACGATGCGTCGGACCACCTCGCGCGGCACATAGAGTGCAAACTGGCTGATGGCGTGGCGACTGGCGGCAAGGGCTGTCGCCAGCGTGTTGATCTCGGTAATCAAGGAGTGCGAGACGGCTTTCTCGCCGACATCGAGATCGCCGATCCTGCGGGCCTCGTCGGCCAGCCGATAGAGGGAGCGGCTGACCATGCGCGACAACAGCACCGAAGCTGCGACACCAGCAAGCACCAAGCCCGCGGCGATCAGCAGATTGTGCAGGAGCAGCCGGTTGGCCTCGGCCACCAGATCCTCCATCGGCACGATGATTACCGCCGTGCTGCCCTTGAACAGGCCGGAGACGCTGACGGGGGCGATCTGCACGAGATGGCTTTCGCCGTCGAGCTCGATGCGTGCCAGGCCGCCATTGGCAAAGGCCGGATCGCGCCTCAGCCTCGCCACGGTCTCGATGCTCGTCTCGAAGCCGTTGGCCGTCGCGTCGAGCGTGCCTGCCGTTCGCGACCAGATGGCGATGATCCTGCTCATGATATCGGGGTTGGAATGGGCGATGAGATCATCGCCGGCATCGATGATATAGGCGCGCGCACGCGGCGAGATCCCGCGCGCGTCCAGCAGCCGGCTGATGGTCTCCAGGTGGATGTTGATGCCGACCACCACCTTGGCATCGTCGCGCATGGGCGCTGCGATCGTCAGCGTCGGGACACCCAGCGTTCCCGCAACATAGGGCCCGACGGAGACCGGCATGCCATCCTGGACGACGGATTGATACCAGGGGCGCTGGCGCGGATCGAAGGAGGCGTAGTCCACCTTCCGCTCGCCGATAGGCCTTGTCTCGCCATCGAGAAACTGCAGCGTCGAGACGACATCGGCGCTTTGCCGCCCGGCGATGGTGCGGATCGCGAAAGCCGTCCCGTCGGGGGCTGCAAGCGTGCGGCGGGTATCCTGCCTTGCGGTGTTGATGACCTGCAGGTAGGAGCCGTCAGGATAGCCGGTATAGACGCTGGTCGCATTGGGGACGTTGCGCAGCACCTCCAGAAAGAAGTCCTGCTTTGCCTTGATATCCTGAGGCGGCGGCGAGGCGAGCTGGGGCAGGGTGGAGGCGAGCGCCGCCGCTTCCATGCCGCCCTCCAGCGTATTGCGGTATCCCTCGATCAGCCGCAGGCTCATGCCGCGCATCTGCTGCACGCCGGCGCTGACGGCGGCCTCGCTTCCGCGGCTGAAGGCCAGCCAGATGATCGGCATCGACGTGCAGAGCAGCGATGCGACGACCAGGACGCCGAGATGCAGCCTTAAGGGTTTGGACCAGCCCACGGAACTTCCCTCGAAATGCGGGGCCGCCACATGTCGGGCCTCGACATGCGGGCGCACTCGACCATGCGGAATGAGCGTACCCAACCGCCGCAGCTAACCGCTTTTTGACGGGTTACACAAGGCACCGATAGGAGTACTCCTCTTGGTTGCACCCGATCGGGGTGCGGGCTGGCGCTGAGGCCTCGCCTTCATGCCATCAGGCGATCCCTCCGGCGATCGTCCAGCACGAGCGAAAAGGGCGGGCGCGAGCTCCGTTACCCGGCGCGCCGGAGGGCTTCCTCTTCCGGTCCGTCGCGGGTCGCGGCGGTGCAGGATGCGGAGAAGAACAGCCATCACGGGGAGGCGCTGCAGGCGGTATCGAGCGGCGGTCGGATGGCGGCGGTCGGATGGCGGCGCGCGGGGATCAGCGAAAAATGACGCGTGCCGAATGGGATATTGCCCGGTCGGCCGTGTCACACACTTTTCACGCGACTTCGGCCTTTATTCATGGTTATTTCGCGCGCTAAACGCGTTTTGGCGGACTGAGCAGGTATAGAGGCTCGCGAACGTATGGCGTGGCGGGCCCTATAACTGGCTTCAAATTCACAGCAGATTTCAGCCTTTCCCTGTCTCATTTCGTCGCGATACCACGGCCCCGCCCGGTGGCCGCGCGTCTCCGATCATGACCCTCACTTGCGATTCTGGATGGCTGCCCGATGCTGGCGGCGGACGGGCCGGAGCATGCCTCAAGGCCTGCCGATACGATAATGGCCGCTTCAGGCGGAAGCGGCCATTGATCATTCACCCGCGCTCTGCACGGCGCAGGCATCAACAATTGAAGGGCTTCCACTCGATACTCGGCAAGCCCCCCGCATCGGTTTCGGTCCAAGTAATCCTACTACCGCCGCCTAGCTACTTTCGTCGAGGTTCGGACGATTCGCAATTCATCCAAAAGGGTTAGGCCGAAACCGGCCCGCGCATGCCCGCCGGCCGCCCCTCATCATTCCGTTGCAGGGGGTAGATGCAGTAGCTCTTCCGGCAGCGAGCCGGCGCCTTCTGCCCGCCGATTACGGCCCGTCACGACCGTGCGCCGGCGGCCGCCGGATGTTCGCAATACTCGATTGCAACGTAAATGAGGCCCCGCATTTACCGTTACGTACTTCCCACGGAATGCGACCGCGCTATCGTCCGGGCGTACGCCGATGGAGAAGACCGATGAACGAAGGACCGGTCGACTGGGGTAGCGCCATCCTGATCGGCGGCATGGCCGGGTGGATGGCAAACAAGTTCATGCATGCGCATGCCCATCTGATTGTCGATGTCGTGGCGGGCGTTGCCGGCGCCGTCCTGCTCAATGCGATGTTCGAGGGGCTCGGCTTTCATTATGGCGGCTGGGTGGAATTCCTGGCGCTGGGTTTCGTCGGGGCGTGCCTGCTGCTGGCGCCGGTGCGGTGGATGCGCGTGCGCCTGCGCAAGCCGCGCCCGCCGAACGACTGGTGAGCGCCATGGCCAAGGATGGTGGAGGCGATGATCTCAGTCCCGGTCCGTGGAACGTATGCGTGCTCGTTCGCAGTGCCGAGCACGACGGCTTCGAGTTCGTGAGTTCGGCAAGGCAGGCGCTGGCCCGCCTGGCAGACGGGTGGCCGGTGCGCGAAGCGGCCTATCGCCATGCCGTCGCAACTTGCGGCGATGTCTTGAAAAGCTGGTCGCCCAGCTACCTGGCGAGGATCGCTTTCGAGGACGCCGTCCGGGAAGCCGGTTTGTCCTGGTAAAAATGCCGTCTGGTATCGTCAACGGAGTGAGGGATGAGTGGCATCGATATCTTCGCCTGGATCGTGCTGATCGTGCTGATCGCCAGCACGGTCTTCGTTGTCGTCTTTCTGGCGATGCTTCCCGGCATGATCGCCAGGCGCCGCGACCATCCCTGGAAGGAGGCGGTCACCGTCGGCGGCTGGGTGACGCTCTTTCTCGGCTTTGCATTGTGGCCGCTCGTTCTCATCTGGGCCTATGTCGATATTCCCCGCAAGGCGGCGCCGGAGCGGGCGCCATGATCGTCGTCCTGCTCAACACCTATCTCGTGATCCTCTTCCTGCTGGTGAAGCTGCATATCGTCAGGTTCAACCTGTTCTGGAAGATCTCGCCCATCCTCGTCTTCCTGTTTCTGCTCGTCGGCCTGTTCATTCCCATGGGCTGGGGCGCGCCGCAGGGCAATGCGCTCGTGGTGCGCAATTCGGTGGCGATCGTGCCCAATGTCGCGGGCGAGGTGACCGATGTGCCGGTCAAGGCGAACGTTGCCCTGAAGGCCGGCGATACCCTGTTCAGGATCGATCCGCAGCCCTATCAGGCCAAGCTCGATGCACTGAAGGCGCAGCTCGGCCTCAACCGGCAGCGGCTGGAAGAAACCACGCGTCTGCAGACGACGGGCGCGGGGCGCGCCTATGATGTCGAGCAGCGGCAGGCGGAGGTGGAGCAGCTGACCGCCGAAATCGCCGGCGCCCAATGGGATCTCGACAAGACGGTGGTGCGCGCGCCGGCCGATGGCTATGTCACCAATCTGGCGCTGCGCTCGGGAGCGCGCGTCTCCAGCCTGCCGCTTGCGCCCGTCATGGCCTTCATCGATACGTCGGACACGCTTATCGGCGTTGAGATCGCCCAGATCAATGCCCGCTATATCGAGCCGGGCCAGGCGGTGGAAATCACCTTCAAGTTCGCGCCGGGCCGCATCTTCACCGGCAAGGTGGAAACGGTCATCCAGGCCGTCGCCAGCGGCCAGACCCAGACATCCGGCAGCGCCATCGCCCCATCGGCGATCCTGACCGCGCCGCTCGTCGTGCGCGTGCGCCTCGACGACCAGGCCTTCGCCGCCAGCCTGCCGGCCGGCGCCACCGGCACGGCGGCAATCTTCACCGACCATGTGAAGGCCACCCACATCATCCGCCGAGTGGTGCTGCGGCAGGTGGCGATCATGAATTACATCAATCCTCTTTGAGGGACTCCCTGAGGGGCGGGTGCACCTGAAAGGCAGGGCCGGCGACCGAAAAGCCGCCGCCGGCGTCAGATAATTCTCCTGTGGTTGTTCCTGCCAGTTACTCGCGCCAGGCGGGCGGCAATGCTAGAAATCGGCCGCTAACTGGGGTTATCTAATGAAAAAATTCATTCTCGCCGTGGCACTTGCCGCGACACTCGCCGCTTGCGCGAAAAGACCTGACGCCATCGTCCAGGCCGACATCCCGATGCAGGCCTATACCAATCTCGGCTGCCCGCAGATCGCCCAGCTCCACACGACGGAAAAGAAGAAGCTCGACGACCTGTCGAAGCAGCAGATCTCGGCCGCCAATGGCGATGCTTTCGGGGTGTTTCTGGTGGGGGTGCCGATCGGCAGTGTGGCCGGCGGGGACAAGGAAGGTGAGGTCGCGGTGTCGAAGGGCAAGGTTTCGGCGATGGAGAGTGCGGCGCTCTCGAAGGGGTGCAAGTTGTAGGCGAGGGTGAGGGAAGAGGGTAGCTGCCGGCAACAGCTCAAGGCGGCAACCCTCTCCATTCTCATCTCCGCGTTCCGGCGCTCGCGCCGTCGAGCTACCTTTTCTCCAATTTTCGCAGATATATTATTTTACGCCCTGAAGTTGTGCTCTCGCCAGCGTTTACCAAGATCGGCGGTTAACCGTGGCGATAGTATTCCATAGCCGCGTGTTGGCTAAAATCGATCAGTAAGTCATAATGTCTCCACTGACATGAAACACGTGACTATGCGAATCAGTTGATGACTTGGAATCAAATCTATTGCCGCAAGATTCGCTCTGTTAAATACAGCATCGACGACAAATCTCTATCCATTCTATACAAAGATGGCTCAACGGCGCGCGCAGTGGGCATAACGGCGTCTAGGTACGAAGAACTTATCAATTCACACAAGGATGACCAATACACGTTCTTCGTCAATTTCATTGAACCGTTTATTGTAAGTCGAAAACCCGTCCGTCGAGTTTCTATAAGCCATGTGAAGCTCACCGCCGCATTGCTCGCAGCTATTTCCACTGGATGGATGGTATTGTGGTTTTTCGATTACTTTCTGCTGCTGGCAACATTGCAATAGGAGGAGAGGCGGCTCTTCTTCTTGACTTTTTTTGGTATTTCTACCGACGCGATAGGGATCCCGCTTTACGCCTAAACGACAGGTTGTTAATTATCTCCCTGGGTTGAGGAACTTTGGGAGGCGTGCTGTGGACTGCTGTCCGCATCACAGATCGACGCATGATCGAGATACAGTTTAACATTAATATAACTTGGCATTTTCTGCACCTCCGGTTCAGACCTACGACTCTGGAACCGTAATTAATCTGAGTTTCGTCCTAGAAAACAAACTCATTTCAAACGAGTTGCTAAACTCGTCGAGGTGTTAGTGATGACTATATTGCAAGTAAGAGATTCTCGTATCGATCTAATCAGAGGGTTTTCGATGTTGACCATTACGGTCAACCACCTCGCTTGGCTTTGCAAAAGTATGGGCTACCAAGGAGCAATCATCCCGACGCTCACACAGTTCGGATACTCGAGCGGCGCTGAAATCTTCTTTTCCATGTCCGGCTATATGGTTGGACTGGTCTATTTCAGGAAACCAGAGATAGAAAAAAGACTGCTGCACCGCGCCTCGTACTTGTACTTCGTAAATGCACTGCTATTTGCGGCAGTCATTACGGTCGGCTGGTTCGCCCCGAAAAACTTTCAGGTTGCTTCGGGCACGGCATTTACGATCCAGAACCCTCTACAGGGGACACTGCAGTTCCTGCTGCTCGGCCAGGCTCCGGCCCTCGTGGACGTGCTCCAAGTCTATATAATTCTGATGATCATTACGGCTTTCGCTGCTGATATCATTCGGCGCAGACCGATCCTTGCGGTCGCGGTATCCTTCCTGGCATATCTCTCTGCCAACTCATTCGACTGGTTAAATCTCCCGGGTGGTCCTCAGGCCGACGATTACCAATACAATATGAACCCGTTCGCCTATCAGTTCCTGTTTCTTCTTGGGATCATGCTTGGAATGGCGAAGGTTCATCGGAAGTTGTTCGCGTGGACCCAAAAGCGCCGGATCGCCCTGCTTGCCTTGGCCACGCTGGCATTCGCTGCCGTGAGCTATAGGACAAACTTGCTTGGCCTGAACGCCGTCTTAGCGGACAAGGAGGCCCTCGGAGCGCTCCGCATAATCCACACAGCGGTGGTACTAGCTTTCCTTGCCGCGTTCCTCAACTTTACTCAGACCTATCACCAGACGTTCGTCGCAAGAACTGTTGCGGTTATCGGGAAAAACTCGCTTGAGTGCTATCTCGTCAGTTGCTTGTCTGTTTACTTCTTCTCTGCGATTGCCGCTGCAATTGGGCTGACTCCCGCGGAGATCATCGTCTTCTCTCTCACCTGCGCTGCATTCGTCGGCCTTACGGGAATTCTGTTGGAGCGATACAAGCAGTCGCACTCAGTTGCTGCGCTGCCCTCGTGAAGAAACATCTTCATCGCCTATGATGCTCGGTCACGGCTTCCCCGTGTCCAGCAGGGTCGCATCCGTACCTGGTCAGCCTTAACCTTACTGGTTGACCATTTTCCAGGCTTTTTACAACCTCTGCTGCATCGCACGGTTTACGTGCAAATCACAACCTGATACCGCTGTCCTTGGGTTGAGGTTATGGGGTTGGGTTTAAATGAGCATCGAGAAGCTGTTCGAAGAGAAACAGCAATTTCAGGGTATTGACGATCTGATACAGAAGGTTGCCGCCAACAGCGGTGAGCTTTCCGGCATCGCAATCTCGGAAGACAAATTTGTCAAAGAGGCAGAAGCGCTGGGTCTGGTCAAAGTTCGCGAGGCGGACGGATGGTCGATGCATGACACCGTGCAACTGACGCCTCGTTCTCGCGTGAAGGTTGGATTGCCGCCGATCGTTCGCCGTCCGTCCGGCGTATCCACGGTCCTTCACATGGCGCTCGCATTCGTCGCGAAGCTCTTCGGGAAAAGCAAATCATTGTCGTGATCAAGAGTTCATGAGCCTTGTGATAAAGCCACAGGGCAAATGCATCTTCTGAGGCGGGTTTGGCCTAACCAAAGAGCATGTCTGGCCTCATTGGATGAGTGCCCATTCAAAGACATAGGATTGGCTTCGGCGAGGTTCGTATAGGGAATGCATAGTCTCGGCAGCAATCGACGCGCGGCAGCCTCGTGATCGCGGAGCCGGGGCATGGCAGACCTCAGTCCCGAACTGACTTTCGCTTTGCCAGCCGCACTCTACAACCGCGCCACCCGCCGCAAATGCTCCGCGGTGGTCGTCGCAAACCCAAAGAACTCGAGATAGGCCGGTATCTGCTCAAACAGCATATCAGTCCCCACCTGATACCGGCACCCTCGCTCCCGCGCAGCCGCCAAAAACGGCGTGATCTCCTCCTTCATCACCACTTCACCCACGAAAGTCCCGGCCGAGAGCCTGCTCACATCCAGCGGCAGCGGATCATCCTTGCGCATGCCGAGCGGTGTGGCGTTGATGACGATGTCGAAGCCATCGGGGTCGCTGGAGCCGGTCGTGACCCGGGTCGCGGGATACCAAGTGTTGAGGCGGGTTTTCAGGCCTTCCAGCGCGGCCTTGTTGTCGTCGTGGAGGGCGAGGTGGCCGATTTGGGCGGAGGCGAGCGACGCTGCGATTGCCGAGCCGACGCCGCCGGCGCCGATGAGGAGGGCTTTGGCGCCTGATATCGTCTGGCCCTTGCGCTTGAGGCCGCGCACGAAACCTTCGCCGTCGAACATGTCGCCGATCAGTTTTCCGTCGGGGCCGAGTTTGATGGCGTTGCAGGAGCCGGCGACGCGGGCGTTTGTGGAGATTTCGTCGAGCAGATCCATGGTCGGGATCTTGTGCGGCATGGTGATGAGGGCGCCGTGGATGTTGGAGAGGCGGAAGACGAGTTTCAGGAAGGCGGCGTAGTCCTCCGGGCGGCAGCCCATGGGCACGACGACGGCGTCGATGCCCTGTTCCTCGAAATAGGGATTGTAGATCAGCGGCGCCTTGAAGCTTTCCGTCGGGTAGCCGAGATGGGCGATCAGCTGTGTGGTGCCGCTAATCATGGGATTTGCCTTTTAGGAATATAGTCCTTCCGGTGCTGGCGGAGGCCTTGATCGCCTCGATGACCTCGAGCGTGGCGAGGCCTTCGCGGCCGCTGACGAGGGGTGTGGCCGTACCTTCGATGACATCGCAGAAATGCTGGAGCTGCAGGGTGAGTGGATCGGCTGCTGTAACGGACAGGCGCTCTTGCGTCAGCTTCTCGCGCCAGTCGGGGCGGCCTTCATTGCTCCAGAGGGTGAGATCGGGGATCGTGAGCGCGCCCTCAGTGCCGCCGATCTGGTAGCAGGACTGGTTTTCCCTGGGGAAGCCGGGGTTTTCGCCCGAGGTCCGCTCCCAGCTCCAGGGCGAGGGCACGGCATCGGTGGCGCTGAGTGTGGCGAGTGCTCCGTTTGTAAAACGCAGGAGCACGGTGGCGGTATCCTCGACCGCATGGCCGCGCGCGGCATTGCTTTCCATCGCATGCACGCTTTCGACTTCGCCGATGAGATGGCGGAAGAGATCGACATCGTGGATGAGGTTGATGAAAATCGGCCCGGCGCCGGGTTCGCGGCGCCATTTGACCTCGAAATAGTCATCGGGCTTGGCGACCCAGAAGCTGCCATTGATCGAGCGGATGCGGCCGAGCTTGCCGCTCTCCATCAGGCGCTTGGCTTCCCGGATGATCGGGTTGTGACGGCGGTGGTGGCCGACGAGGATGGGCACGCCGGCTTGCTCCGCGCGGCCGACAAGGCCGGCTGCGGCCGCCGCATCGTCGGCAACTGGCTTTTCGATGAGGACGGGGATGCCGGCTGCCACCACATCGTCGGCATTTGCCACATGCAGCTGGTTGGGGGTTGCGACGATGACGCCATCGGGGCGGTCTTTGGTGAGCGCTTCGGCAAGGCTTGCAAACCAGGGCAGGCCGTTTGCGCGGGCTTCGTCACGCGCGGCGGGCGAGGGGTCGATGATGGCGGCAAGGGTGGTGCGCGGCTCGGCCAGCACGCCTTCGATATGGCGCTTGCCGATCAGACCGGCGCCCATGACGGCGATAGCAAGGGGGCGTTTTGACATGGAGCTTCTCCCGGTCTTCGCGCAGGGCTAGTTGCGCAGGATTTCGCCGAGGAATTTGCGGGTGCGCTCGTGGCGGGGATTGGTGAAGAATTCGGCCGGGTGCGCCTCTTCCACGATCGCGCCGCTCGCCATGAAGATCACCCGGTTGGCGACCTGGCGGGCAAAGCCCATTTCATGGGTCACGCAGATCATCGTCATGCCTTCCTCGGCAAGGCTGATCATCGTATCCAGCACTTCCTTGACCATCTCCGGGTCGAGTGCCGAGGTCGGCTCGTCGAAGAGCATCACCTTGGGGCGCATGCAGAGCGCACGCGCGATCGCCACGCGCTGCTGCTGGCCGCCCGAGAGCTGCACCGGATATTTCTCCGCCTGTTCGGAGATTTTTACGCGGGCCAGCAGGGTCCGCGCCCGGTCTTCAGCTTCGGCCCTGGCGACGCCGAGTGCGCGCATCGGCGCCAGCATGCAATTCTGCAGCACGGTCAGGTGCGGGAAGAGGTTGAACTGCTGGAAGACCATGCCGACCTCGCGCCTGATCGCGTCGATCGCCTTGGCCTGGTTGCCGAGCAGGATGCCGCCGACGCGGATCTCGCCCTTCTCGTAGGTCTCGAGATGGTTGATGCAGCGGATCAGCGTCGATTTTCCGCTTCCCGAGGGGCCGCAGAGCACGATGCGCTCGCCCTTGTGCACATCGATATTGATATCGTGCAGGGCCTGGAAGGCGCCGTACCATTTCTCCACATGGCTCATGGTGATCATGGTTTCGCCAATCATGACCTGATTGGGGGATGGAGCGGGAGCTGATGTCATGGTCTCTGGTCCAATTCGTGAGGGCGCTGCATCAGCGCGCGTGGGCCGCGTTGAAGCGCCGCTCCAGGCGGGCGCCGAGGATGGTCAGCGGGCAGCACATCAGGAAATAGAGGATGCCGACGATGCCGAAGACGGTGAGCGGCTGGAAGATCTGGTTGGAGATGATGTTGCCGGCCCGCGTCAGCTCCGTGAAGCCGACGATGGAGGCGAGCGACGTGCCCTTGATGAGCTGCACCAGGAAGCCGATCGTGGCCGGAAGCGAAATGCGCAGCGCCTGCGGCAGGATGATATCCTTCATGCGCGAGACATATTTGAGGCTCAGCGCCTTGGCCGCCTCCGTCTGGCCGCGCGGCACGGCCTCGATCGCGCCGCGCCAGATTTCGCCGAGATAGGCGCTGGCATGCAACGTGAGGCCGATCGCCACCGCCTCCCAGGCGTCGAGCTTGAAGCCGATGAGGGCGAGCCCGTAATAGGTGACGAAGAGCTGCATCAAGAGCGGCGTGCCCTGGAAGACGGCGATATAGGCCGAGGTCAGCCGCTCCAGCCACGGCATGCCCGAGGTGCGGGCGAGCGCCACGGCAAGCCCGGCGAGGCAGCCGCAGACGAAGCCGACGGCGGAGAGAAGAACGGTCCATTTCAGGCCGATCAGAAGGAAGATGAATTCTTCGCTGCCCATGGTGCCCTCACTTGACCGGATAGGTGAAATAACGGGCCGAGAAGAGCGCGAAGAGGCGCATCATCAGCCAGGAGATGATGAGGTAGAACACGGTGATGGTGAAATAGACCTCGAAGCTGCGGAAACTGTCGGATTCGATGCGCTGCGCCACCGAGGTCAGCTCGTAGGCGGAGATCGCCGAGCAGATGCTGGTCGACAGCGTCAGGAGCACGAACTGGCTGGTCAGCGACGGGTAGATCGCCCTCAGCGCCGGCTTCAGAATGATCAGCCGGAACACCTGCACCTTGTGCAGGCCGAGCGCCAGGCCCGCCTCCATCTGCCCCTTGGGAATGGATTGCACGCCGCCCCTGATGATCTCGATCGCATAGGCGCCGCCATTGATGCCGAGCGCAATGATCGCCGTCGGCGTCGGGGCGAGCCTGATGCCGATCAGCGGCAGGGCGAAGAAGAGAAAGAAGATCTGCACCAGGAAGGGCGTGTTGCGGATGAGCTCGACAAAGCCGATCACCAGCCAGCGCAGCGCCTTGATATGCGAATCCCTCAGCGCCACGCCGCCGATGCCGATGATCACGGCAAGCACCATGCCGCAGAGCGCCAGCAGGAACGTGCCGAGACAGCCGAGAAGCAGGCTCGGCAGGCCATCGATGACGGGCGTGAAATCCAGTTGATAGTTCATGCTGCTTTCGCCGCTCCCACCATTCCGGCCATCGCCTCGATCGCCAGCTCATAGCCGCGGGCGCCGAAGCCGATCATGATGGCGGTGGCGACACGCGAGACCAGGGATTTATGGTAGATCTCCTCGCGGGCATGGACATTGGAAATATGCAGCTCGATCTTCGGCGCATCGAAGGTTTTCAAGGCATCGAGCAGTGCAATCGAGGTGAAGGTGTAGGCGGCGGGATTGATGATGATGCCGCAGGCCTCTTTCCGGGCCTGATGCACGCTTTCCACCAGCTCGCCCTCGAAATTGGTCTGGCGGAAATCGATCTCGAAACCTAGGCTTTTCGCCTTCGCCAGGCATTTCTCCCTGATATCGGCAAGGGTGGTGGAGCCGTAGATGGCAGGCTCGCGCTCGCCGAGCAGGTTGAGGTTCGGTCCGTTGAGGACGAAGATGGTTCTGGTCATGTCGCGCACCTCGAACGGGGCAAAGCTTTAGGCATAGGGGTGGCGTGGACGGGCATCGAAATGCCCGTCCTGGTGCTCGGATTGTCAGAGACTATGGCTCAGCCGGCCGTGAACGAAATGCCTTCGAGGCTCTTCGGGAATTCCGGAACCGGCACCTTCATCCACTTGTCGTAGATCACCTTCAGCTCGCCATTGGCCTTGATCTTGTCGATGAAGGCATTGATCGAGGCGTTGAGTTCCTTTTCGCCCAGACGGGTGCAGGCGCCGTTATAGAGCTTCTGGAATTCCAGCTTGTTTTCGAATTCGCCGGGGCGGGCCTTTTCCACACGGTCCATGTAGAAGATGTTGCCGCCGAGCGCATCGACCTGGCCGGAAACCAGCGCCTGGACGCTTGCCGCATCGCCGTCGAAGCGGCGGATGGTGGCGGTCGGCGGCGCATTCTTGGTGACCTGCGTGTCCTGTGCGGCACCCTTGGCGACGGAAATGGTCAGGTTCGCCATATCGTCGTTGGTCTTGATCGACTTGTTCTTGGGGCCGATCAGCACGATGGCATTGGCATTGTAAGGCTGGCTGAACTGCACCGCCTTGGCGCGATCCGGCAGCATGGCCATGGTGGCGAAGAGCACGTCGACGCGGCCCGAGGTCAGCGCCGGAATGCGGTTATTGACTTCGAGCGGCACGAATTCGACCTCGACGCCGAGTTCCTTGGCATAGGCCGCAGCCATATCGGCATCAAAGCCATCCTGCTTGCCGGCGCTGGTGACGAAACCCCATGGCGGGTTGTCGCCCTGGATGCCGACGATCAGCTTGCCGCGGGCCTTGATTTCATCGGGGGTAACGGCGGCGGCCGGGTTTGCAAGACCTATGGCGGCCACGAGAGCGGCGGCACCCAGCATGGCGCCACGCCGCGTCAGCAACGACTTCAGCATTGGAATTCTCCTCCTTTTTGGCGGCCGCCTAAAGCAGCCTCACAGTCATCCTCTCCCGACTGTTCTCATCATGTTTGCCAGAGGCGCGCTCATAAATCAACATAGTTTTTGAAAATCATATGAGACTTTTGATTTGATCAATTGAATTGAAATCCTCACGACATTCGCCATAATGCCCTCAGGAGGGTCGTTGGCTTTGTCCATCGCGGCCCGAACGAGGAGGATGCTTGGTATGAAGACCTCGATTGCGACGGTGACGCTGTCAGGCGAATTGCCGGAAAAACTCGAAGCGATTGCGCGCGCTGGCTTCGACGGCGTGGAGATTTTCGAAAACGACTTCCTGGCCTTCGACGGCAGCCCGGCCGATGTCGGCCGCATGGCGCGCGATCTCGGGCTCACCATCACGCTTTTCCAGCCCTTCCGCGATTTCGAGGGCATGCCGGAGAGTTTGCGTAGCCGCACCTTCGACCGGGCCGAGCGCAAGTTCGACATCATGCAGGAGCTCGGCACGGACATGGTGCTCGTCTGCTCCAATGTCTCGCAGGCGGCGCTTGGCGGCATCGACCGGGCGGCAGCCGATTTCCGCGAGCTCGGGGAGCGGGCGGCAAAACGCGGGCTGAAAGTGGGATACGAGGCGCTCGCCTGGGGCCGCTTCGTCAACGACCATCGCGATGCCTGGGAGATCGTGCGCCGCGCCGATCATGAGAATGTCGGGCTGATCCTCGACAGTTTCCACTCGCTGTCGCGCAAGATCGACATCAATTCCATCCGCTCGATCCCGAAGGAGAAGATCTTCATCGTGCAGCTTGCCGATGCGCCGCTGATCGACATGGACCTGCTCTACTGGTCGCGGCACTTCCGCAACATGCCGGGCGAGGGCGATCTTCCCGTCACCGAATTTACCGAGGCCGTCGCCTCCACAGGCTATGACGGCTTCTTCTCGCTGGAGATCTTCAACGACCAGTTCCGCGGCGGCTCGACACGGGCAATCGCCGCCGATGGCCACCGCTCGCTGATCTATCTGGCCGACCAGATCCGCCGCAAGGTGGAGACGTCAGTCGGCATCGACATGCCTGCGCGCGCCACCGTCAAGGGCGTCGGCTTCATCGAATTCGCGACCGATGACGAGGAGGCCGTGGAGCTTGTCGGCATTCTCGAAGCGCTCGGCTTCCGCAAGGCGGCGGTGCATCGCTCGAAGAAGGTGACGCTCTTCCAGCAGGGCAATATCCGTATCCTCATCAATGTCGATCCCGAGGGCTTTGCCAATGCCGCCTATGCCGTGCACGGCACGTTCGCCTATGCGATGGCGCTCGTCGTCGAGGATGCAGGGCAAGCCTATGCGCGCGCGCTGGCGCTCGATGCCGAGCCCTTCACCCAGGCGGTCGTGGAAGGCGAATTGCAGCTGCCGGCGATCCGCGGTGTCGGCGGCGGGCTGATCTATCTCATCGACGAGAAAAGCCCGCTCGGCCGCTTCTCCGAGATCGATTTCGAGCCGGTGGCGGGGCAGGGTATTGAGGACGATGCCGGCCTCAGGCAGGTCGATCATATCGCTCAGACCGTCTCCTATGACGAGATGCTGACCTGGCTGCTCTTCTACACCTCGATCTTCGAGACCCGGAAAACTCCTGTCGTCGATATTATCGACCCATCAGGCGTTGTGCGCAGCCAGGTGATCGAGAACGAGGCGGGCACACTTCGCATCACCATGAACGGCGCCGAAAACCGCCGCACGCTCGCCGGCCATTTCATCGCCGAGAAATTCGGCTCCGGCATCCAGCATCTGGCCTTTTCCACTGACGATATCTTCGCCACGGCCGAGCGCCTGCGCGCGAAAGGCTTCAAGCCGCTGCCGATTTCGCCCAATTATTACGACGATGTGGAAGCCCGCTTCGGGCTCGAGCCGGAGCTGACCGAGCGGCTGAAGGCGGAGAACATCCTCTATGACCGGGATGGGGAGGGCGAGTATTTCCAGCTCTATAGCGGGACCTACGGGGAGGGCTTCTTCTTCGAGGTGGTGGAGCGGCGGAGCTATCGCGGTTATGGGGCGCCGAATGCGATTTTCAGGATTGCGGCGCTGAAGAAGCAGATGCGGCCGGAAGGGGTCCCGAGGGATGCGGGGTGAGGGTGCTGGATGGCGAGTTCGCTCGGTGTGGCACCCCCCTCTGCCTTGCCAGGCATCTCCCCCACAAGGGGGGAGATCGACAAGCGGCCGGACCTTCACACATCTCTGACGTCACACGGTCTGCAACGCTATTTGTTTGAGGAAAGGGGTGCTCCCAGCCAATCTCCCCCCTTGTGGGGGAGATGTCCGGCAGGACAGAGGGGGGTGCTACACGGTGCAACTCCAATGGTTCGCCAGTACAGCTTTGCCACCATCACCCAATCCGCCCACTCTTCAGCACATGCGCCACACCGCTCCGCACGTGCCGCCGAATAACCGCCCTGGCTCCTTCGACATCCCGCTTCAACGCCAGCTCGAACAGCAGCTTGTGATCATCCACCACGGCCTGTCCGCGAAAACTCTGCGCCAGCATGTGGTATCTCAGAAACCGGTCGAAGACCGAAGACAGAGTCGCCATCAGCGTCGCCGAATTGCAGGCGGAAACGATCGCCTGATGAAACTCCCAGTCATAGCGCACCCAGTCGACGGTGCGTGACGCATCGCCCCCAAGCAGCTTCCGCTCAGCCGCCGCAAGCTTGTGATGGGCGGCGACGATGCGGCCTTCCCATTCCAGGTTGCCGGCGGCAAAGGAAAGGCCGATCGCGTGGGTCTCGAGCACGGTCCGGAGATCGGCAAGCTCCTCCAGCTCCTTGATCGAGGCCGGGCTCACCTCGAAACCGCGCTGGCCCTCGGCGAGCACGAGGTTTTCCATCGCAAGGCGGCTCAGGATTTCGCGCAGTGACGAGACGCTGATCGAATAATGTTCGCGCGCCTGTTCGAGCTTGATCCTGGTGCCGGGCGCCAGCGCGCCGGAGATGATATCCTGCCGTACCTGCCGGAAGACGACATCGCTGATCGTCTCGGAGGCTTCGCTTGCCATTTTCGGCACGGGTTTTTCGCTGCGCATCAGGCCGTCATCCCCTGGCCTGCGCGGGCAGGGCCGACAGCAGCCCCCGGCCGAGCGCGTGTTCGACGCCGGCCTGAATATGGCGCTGCAGGATCTCCTTGGCGGTCTTGCTGTCGCGCTTGAGGGCGGTCTCCAGCAGCTGCCGGTGCTCCTCTTCCGCCACGTTGCCCCGATAGGAAAGCGCCACCATCTGATAGCGCAGGTATTTGTCGAAGACGGCCGAATGCGTTTCCATCAGCAGGCGCGAGCCGCAGGCGGCAATCAGCGCCTGGTGAAACTCCCAGTCATAGCGCTTCCAGTCCTCGGCCTGGCTTGTATCGCCCGTCGCCATGACCTTTTCCATGCGCGCCAGCTTGTAGTGGGCCGAAACGAGCTGCGCCTCCCATTCCACATCCCCCTGTTCGAAGGATTGTTCCAGCGCATGTTCCTCGAGCAGCAGCCGGAGTGCGGCAATCTCCCTGAGATCGGCGACGGAAACGCCTGCCACCTCGAAGCCGCGCTGCCCTTCGGCAACAACGAGCCCTTCCGAGGTCAGCCGGTTCAGGATTTCGCGCAGCGTGCTGACGCTGGTGCCATAGGCGCTCTTGAGATTTTCGAGCTTCAGCTTCTGCCCCGGCGCAAGCCGGCCGAAGATGATGTCGGCACGAATCTGCCGGTAGCCACTCTCGGCGACGGTTTCCTCGATATCTTCCTGCCGCATGCTTGTCTCCGAGATTTTGCATTTCCTCCTATATAGCGGGAGAACTAGGGTGGGCACAACGGAAAACGGATTTTGGCGCAAGCAGCGGGTGAGGCGAAATGCTGCAGGGCGGCAACTGCCTGCGGACCGGCCTTTTAGAGCGGGCTTCACGTTAGGCAAGGTTTGTGAGGTAATGTGTCCTGAAACATTACAAAGGCTTGACTATTATCTTAACCATGGTTCCATTGTGCGACGCAGCATATGGAGCAACGATGGAACTTTCGTCAAAACTCGTGAAATCCGTTGCCTACGACCCGTCGACAGGGGTCCTCGACATCGAGATTCGCCTCAAGGGCCACCGCCGCTATTTCAACGTGCCGCCGGTCGTCTATGAAAACCTGATCACGGCCACGTCGCCCGGCTGGTATTACACGCGCCATATCCGCGATGCCTATCCGCGCTCGGCCGAAGGTGCCGACGGACGCGCAAAACAGATGTTTCGCATGGTCACCGGCAAGCGCGGTCAACTGTCGTGAGCGCGCCCGCAACACATTGACAGGATAGAAGGCCGGATCGTCTGGTCCGGCCCGAAGGCCCCTGGTGTCAGGGGCTTGCGCGGTGCGGCGAATCCGGCGAGCATCCCGTTATGCCGACCCTCAAACAACTCTCCATCGCCCTTGGCCTCCTGACCAGCGACCACGCCCCCATTCCCGATGAGGACGGATGGAAGAACTATGTCTGGCGCGTCCAGGCAGCACAGGAATGCCTTTCCTCCGAGGATGGATATTGCAAGCTCGTCGAGGACAAATGGGATTGGAAGCGGCCGCAATATTACAGCTTCTCCTTCCGCGCCGACCCGAAGACGAATTCCGTCATGTCGCGAATCACGCTGAAGAACGAAGATCCTGACGATGACGACCAGGTCTGCGTCGTCGCGACCTTCCTCAATGCGGCCGGCGAGGAGATCGGCATCTTCTTCGCCAACTGGCGGGCGTTGCCCGGCCGCTCCTATACGCGCGAGGCGCCGATCTGGCTGACCACCGATGTCCGCGACATCGCCACCGTCGCCGTCGGCACAAAGCAATGCGACGTGAAGGCGATGGCGGATGCCGCAAATTTCTACAGGATCCGGCTCGAACTGAAGCAGCGCTGACGGGCATTTCCGCAGGGCTTGCGATGGCACCGGGCCGATATGCCGAACGGGGGATGGCGTGACCTATCATTTCAGACTTTGTCTCTTCACCGCGCTTCTTGCGATCGCTTCCGCGGGCCTTGTATCTTCCGGCCCGGCCGCAGCCGAGGACGTGCCGGCCTTCTGGAAGAAATCCATGACGAACGATCCGGCGACGAACCACTATGTCGCCGAGGCGATGAAGCCGCTCGACAACCCGGATGCCCAGACATTGAGAGTGGTGAAGCTCGCCAATTCGCTCGCCACGCTCTGCAGCGGCGCATCGCTCAACAAGAAGGCGCTCTACGCCTATATGACCGAGACGCGCTTTGCCGAGATCAAGGGCACGGCCTATAACGAGGCGGCCTTCCTCGCCGACAGTACTTTCCGCTATTTCGACTATCGCGCGCTTGCCCATCTCTGCGCGGGAAGCGCCTATCTCTTCGGCCCGAAGGGGCACCTGGCACCGGGGCTGCTCAAGCCCGGCAAGGGCAAGCCGAAGGCGAGCTACGATCCCGACAATGCCTTCATAACGCTGCCGCCGCTGGCGCGCAGATCCTGAGAGCCCGCGCTAGCGGCGGTGGGCGAGGGGTGGCTACAGTTCTATTGAAAATCACCGTCCGATGGCGGCGGAAGCACATAGCCGGGATTGCCGATCCTGCCGCCCTTTCGGACGCCGATCGTTCCCGTCGGGCGCGGGTCAGCCTGCTCGCCACGGAATGACGAGACGATCACGACGATCCCGAGCGCAAGCGCAATGAGCGGCGGCGCAATGAAGATGATCAAGAGATAGTGCACTGGCTTCATCGAGTATCGTAGCAGGTGAGGTCTTCACCTGGGCACCGCTTTCCTCTGTCGGTTGCGGTGCGCAAACTCCAGTGGGCTTTCCTGCTGCCCACTCTCGCTTGCCCGCTGCCGATGCTGCAAATCCAGCAGGAGACGAACCCGGATCGTTCCGCCCATCTCCTACCCCGGCTCTCCGTCGAAAGATATAACAAGCGTCACATCCCGGCTATAAACGGGGTGTTGGCCTAGCATTGCAGCTAAAGAGGCGGTGGCAAGTAACTATTATGGGCAATTTGTCAAGCTCAGCATCATCAGTAACTATGGGGATCACCTGGCTATCGCATGGCGCAGGTGAGCAATAGTCCTTCGCATCGGGAGCAATTCTATTTGGACGCCACAATGACCTGGACTTCCTTTGAATGTCACAAGGTACGGAAGGTGAAGTACAATGAGAGCGACCGGAGCCTCGAGATCCTGTACGCCGATGGCGGCAGCGGCCAGGCAAGCGGCATCACGAAATCCCGCTACGTACAGTTGATGGCCGCTCGACCCGAAGACCGGGACATTTTCTTCCAGAATATCATCGAGCCATATGTCGTCGCCCGCAGGAAGCCTCCGCTCGCTCCAGCCACGATCCTGAAGTTCGCCGCCGCCGCACTGCTGCTCGCCGTGTTCCTGTGGTTTCTTTTCTGAAGCATGTCGCGCAGAAGCGTGTGTAACAAGGACCTGATGCGTGCCAAGCGGGTCTCGGAGATCGCGACCGCGCCCTTATTTATCGGCCACATCATAATCGCGGCAAGATCCGCACGTTAAAGTGCGGCGCGCAGACGTGTGCCGCCAGTTTACGGTCACGGCGTGCGGAAAGCAGAAACCTGCAGCGTGGCGGCCCAGTGACTGAGCGCGACACGCTTTCGCAGCGAGGCTCGACATGACGGATTTTCTGACGCGGTGGCTTCCTTGGGCGATCGTCGGACTAATGCTCTGCGCAGCATCCCAGGCGATTGCCGCTCCGGCCTGCGATCCCGTTCAGGCTCTCGTCGCGCAAACCCCTGTCATCGAACAGTCTCCCGCCCGGGTCATGAAGGCACGCCAGCAGCAGAAAATCTCCGGCGCACTCGACGTGGCGCTCTTCGGGGATTCGCTGGCGGAGAACTGGGGTCCCAATCTCAAACGGGATTTCGGGGCAGCAAGCGTCGGAAACTTCGGTATCTTCGGCGACCATATCCAGGAGCTCCTCTGGCGCCTGAAGGAAATGCCGCCGGCCGTCCAGCCCAAGAATATCGTGCTCATCATCGGAACCAACAACCTGTGGGATGGCTCCTTTGCCCCCTGCGGAGTTTCGCAGGGTGTCGTGGCGGTCGTCGACGAGCTCAGAAGCCGCTGGGCCGACAGCCCGATCTATGTCGTGCCCATCCTTCCGCGCGGATCGGGCTTCACCTTCCGCGCCAAGGATCGCCTTGAGGTGAATGCGGATATCGAACGGGACCTTGCTGGAAAGACCGGCGTGACGCTCGTCAAGATCGACGAGGATGAGCTGACATGCGGTTTCGCCAAGCAGGGGTGCGCGAATTATGCCGTTGATAAACTGCATCTATCTCCGGATGGGTACACTGTCTTGAGGTCTTCGCTTGAGGAGGCTGGGCTGCGGTAGGCAGGTCGGCAGGACTTGCCAATGGCTTAAGCTGAAACTGCGGCGGTAATAAAAGGAATTTACGTCTTCCAAGCGCAACATTGCTGTATTTCTGGGTTGCAGGAAGCCGGGAACCCTCAATTTTGATGGGCGAGGGGACGCCTTATAGTATCGATATATTTATATGATCTAAAATATTGCTGCGATGCAACAGTATTGGGTATTTGTTAACCAATACTTTGACTTCTGGTTGTGGCTGTGGAAGAAATCCCGCGTGCGCAGATTTTTTGTGGGGTTTCATGGGAACGCTTGTTTTTACGCAGACTGGAAACGTGTCCTTCGGTCAGTTTATCGATGATACGACATTTACGGGCGGATCGGCCGATACTTCCCTGTCGATAGGTTCTTTTAAGACGTCTCTCGGCCTTACTCTCGGGGCGGGAGATTTTCTGGCCTATTTCTGGGCCGACGGCATTATGAACGGGGCTCTTTTTAGTGGTGAATCGTCCGATACACCGCTGAATACCTACGGCTTAATTGCCAGCCGCCTCGGTATTTACGGGGGTAACGGCGATAATCATATTGAAGTAACGTATGCAGATGACGCGATGATTTTCGCGGGTGCAGGCAATGATTACGTCAAGATAAGCGGTGGCATGTCTGCCTTCATCAATCCCGGCGCCGGCGCTGATACGATGATCGGGGGGAGTGAGAGGGACACCTATTTCGTAGACGATGTTGGCGATCAGGTCATCGAGCTTGGGGGTGTTTGGGGGCCGCTGGATACCGTTACCACAACGCTATTGACCTATACTCTCGGGGCCGGCATCGAAAACCTCAGTCTTCTGGAGGGCGATGCATCAGGCTACGGCAACGAACTCGACAATTGGATGTTCGGTAGCGACGGCAATAACATCCTCAATGGCTTCTCGGGCACAAACTATCTTGACGGCGGGGAAGGTAACGACAAGTTCCTGGTCACAAGCGATGACTCGCGCAACAATATCTTCGGCGGCACCGGAGACGACACGCTGGTCTACAAGCAGGGTTTAGGCGGATCCGCAAATCCCTCAGCATTCGTCCACGGCCAGTCGGCAATCTTTGATGGTCGGGAGGGCACCGACAACGCTGCGCTCGACTTCTCGCTTGCGAAGTCCGTTACCGCAACGGTGAACGGCAGCACGGTCGTCTACGACATTCTCGGCGCCGACGGCTACCACTCGACCGTTTCGCTGACCTCGGTGGAGCGCGTGACCATCGTCGGTTCGGCCGCTTCCGACACGTTCTACGGCACATCGGGCAAGGACTGGATCGATGCTGGCGCCGGTGCGGACAGGATCTACGGTTCGGCTGGCGACGATGGTTATGTCTTCGACAATGCCGGCGATCGCGTCCTCAACGAAGCAGCGGGCGGGGGCACGGATACGATCTGGGCCTCGGTCAGCGTCAATCTCAACGACAACGCCTATGTCGAAAACCTTCGCCTTTCCGGCACTGCCATCAACGGTCTCGGCAACGGCCTCGCCAACATGATCACCGGCAATGCCGGCAGCAATCTCATCGCCGGCGGCGCCGGCAATGACAGCCTTTACGGCAAGGGCGGCGCCGATACGTTCCATTTCAACGAAATGGGTGCTGCCAACAAGGATTCGATCTGGGATTTCGATGCCGACGACAAGATCTCGCTCGGCTCCGTCTTCACCGGTCTCGACAAGGACAATAACGGCGTTGTCGATGACGACGCCTTCCTCGTGCTCGTCAAGAACGGCCCGAAGGTCAGCGGCGATCATGCGGTGCTCACCTACAATGCCGCCACCGGCGTACTCTCCTACGATCACGACGGCGCCGGCAAGGATGCCGCCCAGGACATCGCCTTCGTCGGCGTCAACAAGACCTTCTTCGACCATAGCGATATCCTGATCAACAGCTCTCTGCTGGTCTGAGGCGCGCAATTAGCGCACTGGAGACGGCCGGTTTTGACCGGCCGTTTCTGTGGGACGGGCAGGCGGTCAGCCGCGATCTGCCTAGTGCCGAGATGTCTCAAGTCACTCCGCTAAGAATTTCCCACATGGCATTTTGACATGTGGTTGCAAACCGTGAAAAAATCGCCTTTTCGCAGAATTTTCTTGTGAGGATTTAATGGGAACGATCATTCTTACTCAGACTGACGACGAATACTTCGGTCAATTTATCGACGGCACGACATTTACGGGCGGGTCCGCCGATACTTCGCTGGCGATTGGTTCTTTTGATACATCGCTCGGACTTACTCTTGGGACGGGACCTTGGTCGTCGTATTTTAGCGGCGACAACACAATGAATCAGGCCTTCTTTAACGGCCAGCTATCTGATGCGCCGCTCAATACCCATGACGTGATTGCCGACCACCTCAGCATTTATGGAGGGAACGGCGATAATCATATCGAAGTGACCTGGGCAAATTTCGCGAACATCCTCACTGGTGCCGGCAATGACTACATCAAGGTCTATGAGGGTCTTAACGCCTTCATCAATGGTGGCGCCGGCGCTGATATAATGATCGGCGGAAACGAGGCCGACACCTACGTCGTTGATGATGTCGGCGATCAGGTTATCGATCTTGGCATAGACTTTGGTTTAGGCGGTTACGATACCGTCAGCACAACGCTGCTAACCTACACACTCGGCACCAATATCGAGAACCTCAATTTGCTCGAGGGCAATGCTTCAGGCTACGGCAACGACCGCGACAATCGTATCTCCGGAAGCGACGGTAACAACATCCTCAACGGCTTCGCGGGCGACAACACGCTTGACGGTAGAGAAGGCAACGACACATTCCTCGTCACGAGCGATCACTCCCGCAATTTCATCACCGGCGGTACTGGCGATGACGTGCTGGTGTATAAGCAGGGCCTCGGGGGAGGAGAAGACCCTATGGCCTTCGTTCATGGTCAATCGGCATATTTTGACGGCCAGAACGGCAACGACTCTGCCGCGCTCGACTTCTCCCTCGCCCAGCACATCACCGCAACTGCAACCGGCAGTATGGTCATCTATGACATCCTCGGCGCCGACGGCTACCACTCCACCGTTTCGCTGACCTCGGTGGAGCGCGTGACGATCGTTGGTTCATCAGGCAGCGACACGTTCTACGGCACATCGGGCAAGGACTGGATCGATGCTGGCGCCGGTGCGGACAGGATCTACGGCTCGGCAGGCGACGATGGTTATGTCTTCGACAATGCCGGCGATCGCGTCCTCAACGAAGCAGCGGGCGGCGGCACGGATACGATCTGGGCCTCGGTCAGCGTCAATCTCAACGACAACGCCTATGTCGAAAACCTCCGGCTGTCCGGCACTGCCATCAACGGTCTCGGCAACGGCCTCGCCAACATGATCACCGGCAATGCCGGCAGCAATCTCATCGCCGGCGGCGCTGGCAATGACAGCCTCTATGGCAAGGGCGGCGCCGATACGTTCCATTTCAACGAAATGGGTGCTGCCAACAAGGATTCGATCTGGGATTTCGATGCCGACGACAAGATCTCGCTCGGCTCCGTCTTCACCGGCCTCGACAAGGACAATAACGGCGTAGTCGATGACGACGCCTTCCTCGTGCTCGTCAAGAACGGCCCGAAGGTCAGCGGCGATCATGCGGTGCTCACCTACAATGCCGCCACCGGCGTGCTCTCCTACGATCACGACGGCGCCGGCAAGGACGCCGCCCAGGACATCGCCTTCGTCGGCGTCAACAAGACCTTCTTCGACCATAGCGATATCCTGATCAACAGCTCGCTGCTGGTCTGAGAAACGCAACAGCTACCGCATCTGAAACGGCCGGCTTTTGCCGGCCGTTTTTCGTTGTCCGGCGGGCGGCTGGGGGCAGTCGCCAAACCACCGCGTGCAGCGGCACGAGTTTTGCAAGGTTACCGATATGTTAGTTGGTCGGGAACCAAGCGTAATGAAATGGGACACTTCTGCATCGTTCGATCCTGTCATCCTTGTCTTCAAGGATGGAAACAGGCGTTTGATTGTCCGAACGGTCGGGGAAGCTGCCAACGCGCTGATGAGGGAATGGCCGTCCGATGACGGGGAGGAGTTCCTGGCGGCCGTGAAAGCCTGCCTGGACGTGATGACCGGCAGGGCTGACCCTGACCAGCTCAGGGGCGCCATCATCCGGGCCGCGGACGAAGCGGGCGTTACGGCGCTTACCGTTCTTCACTGACGGAGGGACCGCGCCGGCGATTGACTGATAGCGGTGAAGGGGGTAGGGACCCGCCGCCATGCTCAGCCTTATGAGGTGGCATGGGGGAGGCCCGGTCAGCACGAGGGGTCGGGTCTCTGCCTGCCCTACATATTCCGGCGAAACCCGCTTGAAAATCCGCGATCACAAATTATCTCGAATCCCGATTTCCATAATGGAGGGATCGAATGATTGAACGTCACGTAAGCGGGCGCGATCAACCGATGACATCGGAAGACCTCGCCATTTGCCAGCGCGTACTGGATGCCGTGAAGGCGGAATTCCAGCTCGACAAGGATGACGAGGAGACTGTGCGCATCGCCGCGATCACGATCGAACTGTACCGTCAGGGCGTCCATAATTTCGATCAGCTGAAAGCGCTGGTATTTGCTGCCAGAGGCAAGGGCTGACGGGAACTTTCCGGCACCTTTGCAGTCTATAGCGGGTGGATCGCGCGGCCGATGCGCGTCTCCTTGACCCTTCAATCGCTTCGGCCGTGCGGTTCCACCGTTCCTCGCAGAAGCTTGCCCGCTTCGGCGGGCTTCTTTTTGCCAGACCGCCCGCGCTGATCCTCGCCCAAGATGATGGTGGCATGTGGGACTTTAGTCCGATTGAAGATGGCGATCGGGGCATTAATTCTTCTTTCACTGATGCCTCCAGAGTCAGTACGAAAAGGGTGTCTCTCCCTGACCGGAAGCGCCCTTTTCAAACATTTCTCCTGAGATGCCCGCCAAACACCCCTTGGCGGGCTTCGTTGAGGCGCGGATGGCGCCGCCCGCCGACGATCTGCGGCGGGCATTGACCCCCAGACCGGCAAAAAAGGGTGGGGCGGCAGGTATTTAACCTTACCGGTTGACCTTGATCAGACTTTCTCCCGGGCGCGATGCATTGCGCGATTTACGTGAAATTTGCGGCCTGATACCGCTGCCTCACGGTTGAAGTTTCCGGAGTGAGATGGAATGAGCATCGAGCAGTTATTTGAGGAAGCAGCAGAGCTCGAGCGGCTTTTTGAAGAAGAGCCGCAAGTTCACGACATCGACGAGCTGATACAGGCCGCTGTTGTGACCAAGCGCGAGCTTTCAGAGGGCAGGATCGTCAAGGAAGCGATTTCGCCCGGACGCGCAGACATGCGGGAAGGCGGGGCTGGGTCCATGAAAGATGAGAGCCAACCGACACCTCTCTCCCGCCCGAAGGCCGTGGTTCGCCGAGCTTCTGCCGCATCCGTTGCCTGGCATGCGGGCGTCGCTTCCATCGCAAGGCTCTTCGGCAGGAAGGCTCTGGCCGGCAGATGTCGCTAGGAGTGCCGTGATCGATCGCTTGACGTTGGTGGAGTGGCGGTCTCGGGGTACTCACTTCATGATTGCTGTGTGATCACAGCTACTACAGATTGAATTTCGTAGACGGACAGCCGCGAGCTTGAACTATTGGAGCCCTCAAGCTTAAGACCCGCTTGTGCTGTCAGGCGTTTCCTTGCTTTTGTCAAAAATGGCATCGCACATCAGACCTTTGTCCGTGTTTTCCTCGGTATCTGCTGTTCTATGTTCACCTACCGAGGGAGAGGAAGGTGATCATCTTCTGGTGGATCTTGTACGCGTACTTGTCTTTGCAGGCCCTCACTGCAGCAGGCATACTGCTCTTGCTCGTGAGAGGCAGGCTGAAGGCTTCCAGGACACCCGTTTCGGAGACATGAGGTCGCGGCGGTCGCGATCCAGGCTGCTGAAACGTGCTCCGGTAACCTGACCGCCGCCGATCGATGTTCGTTCGTGATCCGGCTAACCGTATGGCCATTTGATGAATGGCGGCCACGTCAGGCCGCCAGCTCCCACGCCGTCCTCGGACTGCCAATCTTGCGAATGATCGGCGCCCCGATCTTGGCAACACCTGTTCCGCCCGTATTGCACAGGTGCCTCAAGATCAGCAGGTTATCGAGCCTGATGTTCGTCATCGTCAGCCCCGTCGGCAGCCAGAGTTTCGAGCCGCAGATGAGGGAACGTCCACGCCCGCCGATGTAGTTGCCCGTCGTCCAGCCGCCGCCGGTGACGGTCACCGTGTTGCCGATCTGGACCGGGCCGCGGATGGAGCTGTCGAGGTAGTCCCAGCCGGCCCAGTCGTTGAGCTCGACCGGGATCTGGATCTCCAGCCAATCTCCGGCGACGAGGCCGAGCGTGGCAAGGCTGAGATTGGCAGGAAGGCCATAGGTCACGGTATGAACGGCAGCCGCGTCATTGACAGGCGTGATCGTAATGACCTGCTTCTCGTTTCCTGTCGCCACCACTTCCTTGCTGCCGACATAGGTCGAGGTGCCGGTGCCGCGCACCAGGCGCATGCCGGTGGCGACATCGCCGGTGACGTTGGTCTTGGCGCCTGTGGTGCCGGGCGTACCCTTCGGCGGGAAGATGTTATAGGCGGCGAGCGGGTCGAGCGAGCGCGTTTCGCCGGCTGAAACCATGCCCTGCAGGATCGGCAGCAGGATGTCCGATCGTTTTGCCATCAGGTCGGGCTTGGGGTGAAGGCCGTCGACGAACATGGCCGGCGAGATGCCCGAGGCCGGGCCGTCGAGCGCAAGCGTGTTGCAGAGCATGACGCCTTCTCGGCCCGACTGCGCTACGATCCACGCGTCGATGCCGTCGAGAATGCCGGGCCAGGCGGGATCGTCGGTGCCGGGCTGATCGTCGAGCGTGCTGGTCCAGCTCAGCGTCTGCAGGATCACGTAAATGCCGGCATCGACGATGCGCTGCACCTGGGTGTCGAGGTCCGCAACGATCTGCGCAAGCGTCCGGTTTCGGACGATATCGTTATAGCCGATATCGATATAGACGATGTCGGGCTTCTGACCGAGAGCATAGGCGGTGCGCGCCAGCGTGCCGGGAAACTGTGCTTCGAGGCCAGGAACGGGGAAGAGGCAGTCGCCCGATTTTCCGCCCATCGCGCCCGAGAAGGCGGCAAAGGAACTCGGTGCGAAGAAGGGGTGGGCGAGTTCTGCGAACATGTCGAGGTTGAAGCGGCCGTCGGCTGCCTTGATCCAGGAGAGGACGGTGCGGCCATTCTCGTAGAAGCCGGTATGGCCGTTCGTCGCCGTCTGCCCGGCAGTATAGGTCTGCGCAGCGCCGAGGCCGATGAAGCTGTGGCCGAGGCCCATGACCTTGGCGCCGGCTGCGAGCGGCAGGGCCGGCAGCGGTACGGCGACATTTGCGCCCTTCACGGGAATGACCGGCGCATTCCCGTAGAGGCTGCGCCCATCCGATATCATGACGGCGCCGAGCACGGGCAGGTCGTTATAGATGGTCGCGCCATCGCTGATGATCTCGACACCGAGAACGAGCTTGTTGTCGTCAAAGAGGATGGTGTCGCCCACATCGCGGATGCCGATGACAGGGCGGTTGTTGAACATCTGCGTGCCGTGGGCAACGATGACGACGCCCTGGACGCGCTGCATATTGTAGAGTTTCGCCATCGGCACTTCTTCCTCGCTGAACAGGAAAAAAGAGCGGCCGAAGCCGCTGCAGCATCGGCCCGAAAACCGGATGCGATTTTCGGAAGCCGGATGCGTCGAATAGAAAGCTGGAGCCGTGTTTCCTGCGTGAGCATGAACGCACGGCGCTCCAGAGGTGGCCTGTCGAGCGGGTGTCAGTCGCCAGGCTGGGAGGAGTTCCGGATTTCCGGCGGCACCCAGTCCGGGGTAGGGCCGCCAAGCGCTTCCTGCACGCCGTTGCCATCAGGCTCGGGAGGTGTGGTGGGCTTGGCGACCGGCTTTTTGCCCGCCGGTTCGGCTTCCGCCTTGCCGCCGGCCTTGTCGCCGGATCGGGCGAGCCGCACCCATGTCGGGCGGCGTTTTTCGTCCTTCCAGAGCGCGTCCGGCAAGCTGAAACGCTCGCCGGGTTCGCGCCGGATGCTGCCGAAATAGCCGCGCTCGGTGGCGACGACATCAACCATGCGAGGGAACTCCCGCCGTGAAGCCGGCGGTGATCTTGCCCGTCGTCGGTGCCGTGCCGGTTACGGTGTAGAGGAGGCGCAGGAAGAGCTCGTCCGTGCCGCGCGGAATATGGCTCGGCGGGATGATCTTGCCCGCCTTGAGATCGGCGAGGTTGAGGGTCGTTGTGATGACGGCCTTTGGTGACGCGAAGGCCTCGTTGTCGTCGGTCTGGATGGTGACGGCGAGCGAGGTGAGGTTGTTGAAGCTTTCCACCACCTGCATGAGGAAGGGGATCTGCTCGCCCTTGCCGATATCGCGGGTCAGGCCGGCCTTGATCGGGCCGAGATTGATGACATTGGTGCTGGGGCCGGTTGCGGTGATTACCTGCGCGTCCGAAAGCAGCGTCTGCCGGTCGAAAATCATGTTGGATACCCTTTCGAGAGAGGATGCCCGCCGCTCAAGACGGCGGGCCTGAGGGAGACGATCAGGCGAGCGCCGGAACGGCCGCTTCGGTGTTGAGGATGGCGTCCGTCTCGCGGATCGGGATGCCGCGATAGAACTTCACTTCCTGGCCTTCGACGAACTGCGTGGTCAGGTGAACGGTATTCTGCCGGTCGGAGGTCAGCGCGCGGTCCGAGGACTGCACGTCGAGCACTTCGAGCACATCCTTGTTCATGTAGATGGCGATGCGGCTGGCCTTGGCGTTCAGGCGGCGCGACTGCAGGCGGTAGTAGCCCTTGCGCAGGAGCGACCAGAGATCGACCGTGCCCGCCATCATGTCGGAAACGTCGATATTGGCGACGCGGGCATTGTAGCGCCAGTCCTTCACGGCAGCGCCGATATGCCAGGTATAGAGCGTTTCCTTGGCATAATAGGGGTCGCCATTGGCATCGAGCACGCGCTGCTCGCCCTTGTCGTCGATCTTGACGCCCGCCTTGGTGCCCTTCGGATAGAGCAGGTGGGTGGCATGGTCGCCCCAGGTGACGAACCAGATCGAGGTATTGTCGGCACCCGTGCCACCGCCGTTGACCACCTGGTTGGCGATGTTCGGCTGGGCGACATTCGGCAGGTTTGGATTATAGGCGGAGTAGCGGGCGGACAGGCCCTTGAACTTCTCCGGCGTCGTCGCCGTGTCATGGTAGAAGAGGCCGGAGGCCATCTCCTGGCTCAGGGATTCGATGAAGGGCATGGTGTCGACGAGGCGGGCCTTGGCCTTGTCGGGCGCCAGATCGAGCAGGCGCATGTCGATTTCGGAGCGGGCATGCACGAAGCCCGTCGTGTCATCCACCTGCTGCATCGTCGCCTTGGATTGCTTGATGCCCTGGTAGAGGCGGCCCCAGGAGACCGAGGGCAGGCCGGTGCGCACCATATGGCGGTGCACGGCATCCATGTTGCACTCGACGGCCATCGCGTCGTCGAGGATCGGGTTCTGCTGGGAGAGTAGCTCGATGACGGCGCCTTCGGCAGAGCCTTTGAATGCGTCAACGAGGTTGGGGTAGTAGCTGCCAATGGTGGCCATGTCTTATCAGCCCTTCGGTGCGTCTTTGGGAAACATCAGGTGCGCGGTTTCGGCTTTCCTGCCGTTTCCGCCCGCGCCGCCATTCGGTGGGTTGTCCTCCTGGATCATCGATCCGACCTTTGCGAAAATTCTGATCATCTCGGGGTGGTTGCCGCCGCCGCTGGAATTGAGATATTCGCGCAACGCCGGGGTGCCGAGGCGGGAAAGCGCGCGTTGCGCCGAGCCCACGGTGCCCGTCCATTTCGCGCCGCCGATCTCGCGGTCCCTGCGGGCTTCGTCGGCCCAGCCCTGCACGCGGCCGGCCCAGGCTTCACCCGCCGCCTTGCCGCGCCGGCCCTGGATCTCGATGAAACGATCGGCCAGCTGCTGCGCCTGCCGGTTCGTCAGGCCGAGAGTGTGAAAATCGGGGCCGAGCGCGTCGATCAGCTCCTGATCCACTTCGATGCCCTCGGGCATAGTCAGGGCATAGCGGCCATCGTCAGGCACGCGGTCGGCAGGGTCGTCGCCGGTCTGATCGGTGGTGTCGTTCCGGTTTTCGGTCGAACCATCGCCGTCCCTGTCACCGTCAGGTGATGGCGTATCCTCGGGGAAGAGAACGCTCTCGGGTGCAGCATCTTCGCCACCGCCGCTGCCGGCACCTTCGGCACTCATCGCCATTTCCGGCCTGCCGATCCTAAGCATCAACGTCATGTTCTTCGCCTTCCTCGCTTGCGGCGCGGCTTGCCGCCGCTGCCTTGTCGTTTGCCTTGAGATCCGCGATCGCCAGAAGCAGGCGCGGATAGAGCGTTGGGTCGATGCGATCGAGCTCGGCGATCAGCCGGCGACCGACGCCCTGCTTGCCGAGCGTGTAATGCGTGGCGTTGACGAGTTCGCCGGCATAGGCCTCCTGGTAGATCGCGCACTGCTCCAGCATCCAGAAGAGCACGCGCTTGCCGGATGCGCTGGCGAAGACCTCGCGGAAGGCCGCGGTGATTTCGTCTCGTCCCAGGTTTTGGGGGATGGATGGTTGATCCTTAAACTGCTCCATCAGGCGAGACCCAGCTGGCGCAGCAGGGCCGCGCCATTCGGGTTGTCATTGGCATCGGCCAGCACCTGCGCCGCCTTGGCGCCCTGGTTCAGCGCGGGCGCCACCTGCGAGGCCATCTGTGCGGTCTGCGCCGCCTGCATCTGCTGTGCCCGCTGCGCGCGGATCGCCTCCACCTTGTCATCGGCAAGGATCATCGAGGGCGGCGCGCCGATCGCATCGAAATAGAGATCGATCGCCTCGTCGACATCGAGCTTGTCGAGCGCTTCGGGCTTCACCGCCGAGACCTGGCCCATGAAGGCGACGCCGCGTTCGATCGCTCCTGTCGCCACCGCCTGCTGCGCCTGCGCCAGCGTGGAAATATATTCGACCTTCAGCTCCGTGCCCTGCAGCTCCGGCGGGGGCGGTGGCAGCTCGTCGCGGGCGGCCAGAATATCGAAGGTGCGGTCGATGGTCGGTCCCAGCTGGTCGCCGAAGACGTTTTCGAGCACGGGGCCAAGCTGCAGCAGCTGCTCTTCCTTGCGCTGGGTCAGCTCGAACTGGTTGCGCGGCTGCACGCCTTCCATATTGGTGATGGCGAAGAAGAGATCGGCAAAGAAGGTCTTCTCGATGCGGTTCTGCACTTCCTGGATGTCTTCGCGCAGCTCCATCAGGCTGAGGTTCACCTCCATCGCGGGCCGGAAGCCCTTGCCGGTGGGGTCATCCACATAGTTCACCGCACCCGGCAGCAGCGAGGCCGGGCTGTTCTGCATCGAGGTCGGCGCGTTCATCGGCGGGCGCACTTTCTTGTCGATGCCTTCGAGCTTTCGCATCTGCTCCAGCTGCAGCATCCTGATATCGCCGAGCGCCTTCTGGCCGGGCGAGAGCGCATAGTGATCGTCCTCGGACAATTCCCAGGCCGGCGCGATGATGGGGTTGCTGTCGAAGCCGCTTTCCTCCAGCAGTTCCGAACCGATCTCGTCGATCCAGTAATTGGACAGGTACGGCTTGTTGCGCTTGTCGATCAGTTTGGGGTCGCGGTCGTGGCGCGGCTCGATGGCGTGGTAGACATCGAAACATTCGCCATATCTGGAGCTGTCATAGAGGCTCTTTACCCGCTCCGGCACATTGTCGTAGCCGAAGCGCTCGATGATGCGCTGCACCGACCAGCGGAAGGTGCGGTAGAGGGTGGTCGCCTTGCCCTTGTGATCGCGGGCGATCCAGAAGCGGCCATGCACCAGCTGCTGCACGCGGATGACCGTTTCCTCGTCTTCCACGAGGATCGCCACCGACTGGCCGAACTGGCCGAGATCGCCATAGCCGATATGGAAGGCGCGGTAGAGATTGGAGGCGGCAAAGACCTCGCGCATCTTGTCCTGCACGGCGGCGAGATAGACTTTGACGGCGTCGAGCTTCTTCAGATCGGGATCGAAGGTGGTGAGGCGAAACCAGGGGCGGGCGGGCGAGGTCAGGCCCGAATGCATGCCCGATTTCAGCGTCTCATAGGCATGGGTGCCGGTGCTGTCGACGATCTTGTCGCGCGAGCGCGGGCCTTCGCGGCCGGAATGCAGCCTGAGGCGCGTCGGCTCGATATGCTCGGCGAGCGCCCGCCATTCGGCCTCCCAGGGCTGGCGAACCTCTTTCAGCTCATTCAGCCGGCGGCGGTGATAGGCAATCTGTGTCTCGTTGTCGCGACGAGGATTTTCCATTGATCTCTCCGCCTTACTGCCCGAGCAGCGTCTTCTTGAGGCTGTTGCCCGAGAGCAGCGGTGACTGCGTATCGGCAAGCGGCGGCGCGCCCGAAGGCGAGGTGAGAATGGTGGAGGGCGCCCCCTTCACCTTGTCGGAAGCGCGGCGCGCGGCGGCGGACTGGGCAGCCGCATAATCAGGCGTCTTCTGCTGGGCGTATTCGGGCGGCGCCTGCGGCGGCTCGGCTTTCGGCGGCGAGGAGAACATGCACATGGGGTCATCCGATCCTGGTGGCGGTGCGGCCGGAACGGATGATCATCCACCATCCGGCCGATTTGGCTTGATGGCGGGAGGGTGGGGGATGAATGGTTGTGGGGGTGACATGGGGGGAACAGTTTGCTTAGAGCTCGTGACGAAGACCCCGCCCCAAACCCCTCCCCACAAGGGGGAGGGGCTTAAGCTGCCGCACCCGTTCTCCCCATGTCAGGCGTTTTGGAAGTGCCGCCGGGTTAGTCCCTCCCTCTTGTGGGGAGGGGTTGGGGAGGGGTTTTCGTTGCCAACGACCGGGCTGACGGCCAAAAATTCCTGGCAAGGCCCAAGGCTGCCCCTACCGCCCCACCTCGATCCGCCCCTTCATGTTCGGATGATACCGGCAGAGATAGTCGAACGCTCCGTCCCCCTTCACCACTAGGGACCCCGACTTGCCCGCCGGGATCACCACATCGAAATTGCCTTTCGAGGTCGCGGTGTGATCCATCACATCCTTGTTGTGCCAGAGGATCGTATCGCCCGGCTGCGCCTTTACCACCGCCGGCCCGAATGCCAGCTTCTCGATGGTCACCTCGATCGTGGCAGCGCTTGCGGCCGTCCCGAGAAGGGAAAGACCGGCCGCAAGGCAAAGTCCAGGCAGGATCGCCATGGCGGTCATGACACTCGTGACCTTCATTTCAGCATCGAGGCAACATGCTCGGCATGCTGCTCATGGCCTTCGAAGAGTTTCAGGCCGGTTTCGAGCAGGCTCTTCAGGTCCGGGTTCTGCGCGGCCGGGATCAGCGTCGTCTTCAGGGCGTTGTTGACCGCCTTGTGATAGGCGACCTCATTGTCGACATAGGCCTTGTCGAAGGCGGCGCCCTTCAGTTTGGAGAGTTTCTCCCGCTCCTTTTTCGCATCGGCACTCAGCGATTTGCTGGTATCATTGTCCTCGGGCGTCACCTTCAGCTTCTTGACGAGATCGAGCGCCTGCTTGTTGACGGCCTCGTGGTCGCGGATCATGTCCTTGGCGAAGGCAACGACCTCCTTGTCTTTCGATTTCTCGACCGCCTGCTTGGCTGCCTCGATGTCGATGACGCCGGCCGTGTAGGCGATATGGGCGATCTGTGGATCGGTGGGGGCTGGCCCGGCGGCAAGGGCTGCGGGCGCGGAGAGCGCCATGGCGGCGAGGGCGGCGATAAGGTGTTTGTGCATCTGGTCCTCCATCCGGCTGATAGGTGCCGGTCGATGTTTCCTACGCAGGATTGGATGCCGGTATCGGGCTGGCGTTCCCGAAAGATTTTTTCGGGATGCCGGGAACCTTTGGCTTGCCCCGGCATCCAATGCGGAAAAAGGATGAGCCATGACGTTTCAGGCAGAGATATCGCTGGCGGATAGAAGCGACCCCGAGCTGGTGGCGCTGGCGCTGGCGAACGATATCAGGGGTTTCCGCGCCATCATGCGGCGCTATAACCGGCGGCTCTTCCGCGTTGCCCGCGGCATCCTGCGCGACGATGCGATGGCGGAAGACGCGCTGCAGGAAGCCTATCTCAAGGCATTCCGGCACCTGGCCGATTTCCAGGGCGCCAGCGCTTTTTCCACCTGGCTGACGCGCATCGTCATGAACGAGGCGCTCGGCCGCCTTCGCAGGCAACGCCGCATGCCGGAAGTCTCCGTCGATACGGCGGCGATGCAAAGCCGCGTCGTCGATTTTCCCACAGGTTCGCCCATCGACAATCCCGAGATCACCATGGCGCAGCGACAGATCCTGAAACTCGTGGAAGAGGCGACCGACAGCCTGCCGGAAGAATACCGGCTCGTCTTCATCCTCAGGGTGATCGAGGAAATGAGCGTCGAGGAAACCGCCGAAATGCTGTCGCTCAAGCCCGAAACCGTGCGCAGCCGCCTGCATCGCGCCCGCGCCCTGCTGCGCCGCCAGTTGGACGCTTTAATCGGGCCGGTGGCAATGGATGCCTTTCCCTTCGCCGGCTGGAAATGCGACCGTCTGACGGAACGGGTGATGGCGCGGCTGGAGCCCAAGTAAGGGCCGGACGGTGAGGGCAGCAAAGTGAAGGCGCTATTTCGGCTCCGGCTGCTGGATGACCGCCGGCGGCTTGTCGCCCTTGGCGCTGCCGCCGCCGAACATCTGCACCGCCAGTATGCCGACGACGGATGCGATCATCAGCGCCAGGATTAACATCATCAGCATTCGCATCGGGCGATCCGATCAGGTGATTGTTGCCCGGATAACTTGCCCGAACGGCGTTCGTTCCCGCCTGGCGGCAGGCACCGCTATTTCAGCACTTCCTAACTCATGCTATCGATGGCTGCATCATTCCCGTTTCCACCGGGTTCGATCAGTTCTCATCAGGTCATTGTTCATCCCGGCCGCTCAGGGGGAAGTGCCATGAACAAAGAGCATGTCGCAGCACTCTTTTCGCATCTCGAACAGGGCGATGGCGCGGGCTTTTTCGCCCATGTCGCCGACGATGTGGACTGGACGGTCATGGGCACGCATCCGCTTGCAGGCCATTACCGCTCCAAGCAGGAATTCTTCGCCGCCACTTTCGAGAAGCTGCACAAGGTGCTGCCGGAGGGCACCCGGCTCTCCACGCAAAACATCCTCATCGACGGTGACTGGGCGATCGTCGAGCTCCGCTCCATGGCGACAGCCCGCGACGGAATGCGCTTCGACAACCGCTATTGCTGGCTCTGCCGCTTCCAGGGCGAAACGATCGTCGAAGTGCGCGCCTATCTCGACAGCTGGCTGGTCGGCGAACTCTTCCGGCGCAATCCGGTCGGCGCGCGCGGTTCGGCGACGGCGTGACGGGCGCGTCCTTTTCGGTCCGCCCGCCACAGGTCCATCACGGTATCAGCAGCAGCTTGCCCTTCGTGGCGCGGCTTTCCATCGCGGCATGCGCGCCTGCCGCTTCGGCCAGCGGGTACGCAGCATCGATATGCACTGTCATCTCACCTCGCGAGATCCACTCGAAGAGCTGGGCCGTATGCCGGCGAAGCAGTTCGGGCGTGTGGATATGGTCGGCGAAGACGGCATAGCCGATCTTGATGCTTTTCGGCAGGCTCATGATGTCGAGCGGGCCGGGGCCGCCGAGAACGGGACCGAACCAGCAGAAGGTGCCGGAGCGGCGCAGCGAGGCGAGCGAGCCGGCGAAGGTTTCCGGTCCCGATCCGTCATAGACGACGTCTACGCCTTCGCCGCCGGTGAGCTTCAGCACTTCGTCGGCGAAGGTGCCGGCGGGATCGACGATGACGTGGTCGGCGCCTGCTTGCCTGGCGATGGCCGCCTTTTCCGGGCTGGAGACGCGGCCGATCACCCGGCCACCGCGCGATTTGATAATCTGCGTCAGCAGCAGGCCGAGACCGCCGGCGGCTGCATGGACGAGGGCCGTGTCACCTGGCTGGACCGGGTAGAAATCCGTCGCGAAGTGGCTGGCGGTCAGGCCCTGCATCATCACGCCGGCGGCCGTCCTGTCGTCGATATCGTCGGGCACCGGCACCAGCGAGCCCGCGGGAATTGCGATGCGCTCGGCATAGCTTCCCGGCGCATAGACCCAGGCGACGCGCTGGCCCGGCCGAAACTCCGTCACGCCTTCACCCAGGGCCAGAACCCGACCGGCGCCTTCGACGCCCATGATCTTGGGGTTCGGCATCTCCTTCCAGAGGCCGCCGCGGCGCGCGCCAATATCCATGAAATTGACGCCGGCGGCGGCAATCTCCACCAGAACCTGACCGGGGCCGGCGACCGGCTCCGGCTGCTCGGTCAGTTGCAGTACGTCAGGCCCGCCGGGGCCGCTCATGATGACAGCTTTCATCTTCTCTCTCCTTCAAAGCTTGCGCGGCTTGCCGCCGCTGGTCTCGATCGCATCGATCAGCCGGTGCAGCGCCACGGCGTCGTCGAAATCGGGGCTGGTATGCGTGCCGTCGGTGATATCGGCGGCGAGCCTGAGATAGGCGGTCGCCACACTCTGCGACGGACCCTCGGAAAAGCGGTCGGCGCCGTAGCGGGCAGGGATCTCCAGTTCGTGCAGGGTCTCGTCGCCGGTCGCGCCCATCAGCGTGAAGCCGCCGATGCCGACATAACCGACCGGGCTCGTCAGGATCAGGTCGCCCTTCGTGCCGTTGATCTCGATGCGGAAATTCGTGCCGCGCGACAGGCCGCCGCGGAAATGCGCGGCGACGACGGTGCCGTTTTCCAGCGTGCCGCTGACAACGAGCTGATCGGGAACGGTCATCGGCAGGATCTCGCCGGTTTCCTCGATGCGGGTGGTCTTGCGTCGCGTTGCGAGATTGCCGGTCACCGTTTCGAAGCGGCTTGCGAGCATATCGGTCAGCCCGTCGATCGAATGGGCGAAGACGACGTTCTGCATGCCGACGCCCTTGGATGGATCGAGCGTATAGGCGAAGGTCTCGCTCATGCTTTCGCCGAAGGTGATGCCGGAGCCGACCATGGTGGCCGAGAGCACTTCGCCGAGATAACCTTCGGCGATGAGATCCTTGATATAGGCAAAGGCCGGGACGGCGCGCGTCTGCAGGCCGATGCTGGTGGCGACACCCTTGTCGCGGGCGAGATCGCGCATGGCGGTGGCATCGGCAAGGTTCATGCCGAGCGGCCATTCGGAAAACACCGCCTTGCCGGCGGCAACGGCCTTTTCCACCAGTTCGCGGTGATGCGTCACCTTCACGCTGATGACGACGAGATCGACCTCGGGATGGCCGATCAGTTCATCGGCGGAGCCGAGCGCATGGGGAACGCCGTATTTCTCGGCGGCGGCCTTGGCGACTTCAGGCCTGTTGTGGCTGATTGCGGTCAGGCGGAATTCGGGCAGCTGCGCGAGTGCCGGAATATGGGCGATGGTCGCCCAGCCCTTGTCGGGGTGAACGCCGATAATGCCGACGCGGATAGGGGTTTTGCTCATGGGTGAGTTTCCTGGTTGTCGTTGAATTCGAGGATGGTGCGCCTCAGCTCAAGCCGCGCGATGCGCCAGCCCTGCGGCGTCCGCTTCCATGTCTCGTGGTAGTGACCGTAGCCATGCATGCGCGCCGGCTGGCCGGGGGCGGGGGCGGCGTTGACGACGATGTCTTCCATCGCCCAGACCGCCGATATCTCGCTGACGGAGATCAGGTCGATCTCCTCATTGTGGATGTGATGGCTGGAGCGCGCGCCCTGCAGGAAGGCCGTCGTCACCGCCATGAAGGCATCCCTGTCGTCGAAGGCGGCGATCAGGCCGCCATCGGGGTCGAGCATGCGGATGCCGACATCGGGCATGAAGAGGGCGGCGAAATCGTCCCATTGCCTGGTATCGATGAACCGGCAATAGCGCGCCTTGGCCCGCCTGACCTCGCCGATCGGATCTGTCTGTTCGGTGGAAACTGGATTTGTCATTGCTCTCCGTCCTTGTTTCCGTCCATATAGGGTGCAGACGTTGGGACGTATGAGCTTCGAACGTCCATGATTATTGCTCGTTCGTCCAAAGTGGAGGATGAAAATGGATCCGTTGACGGAAATCCTGGGGGATTTCAGCATCCGCCAGGCAACCTTCACCCGGCTGGAGGCGAGCGCGCCCTGGGCCTGGGCCTCTTCGGGAGAGCCGGTGGTGAAGTTCGTGCTCGTCGTGCGCGGCTCCGGCATCCTGACGACGGACAGCCATCCGGAGCCGATCGCACTGCGCAGCGGCGATGTCTTCATCATGCTGGATGAGGAGCCCTACCGCATGTACGACCATGAGGATTCCCTGCCGATGCCCTGCGTCGAGGTGGAGAGGCTCAGGGTCGGAAACCGGATCGAGGTCGGCGGCGGCGGGGCCGTCACCACCTTCGTCAGCGGCATGTTCCAGATGGACAGGCTGGAGGCGCGCCCGCTCACGAAAGTCCTGCCGCGGCTTCTGCACCTGAAGCTCGACCAGAACCGCAGCCTGGCCTTCCAGTCGGTGCTGGAGCTTCTGGCGGCCGAGACGGATGCGCCGGGCCTCGGCTCGGATGCCGTCATCGCCCGGCTGTTCGAGCTGCTCTTCGTCCATGCGGTGCGCGCCTATTCGGCCATGCCTGGCGGGCCGACGCGGAGCTGGCTTGCGGCCATCGGTGACGCCAATCTGGAGCGGGCGATCCACGCCATGCATGGCGAGCCGGAAAAGGACTGGACGGTGGAAACGCTCGCCCGCCTCTCTGGCATGTCGCGCTCGGCCTTTGCCGCACGGTTCAAGGCGGTGGTCGGCCAGAGCCCACTCGATTATCTCACGGGATGGCGGATCTATCGCGCAAGCCGCCTCATCCAGGATCAGCAGCTGCCGCTTACCGAAATCGCCCGCGCCGTCGGCTATGAATCGATCGCCGCCTTCAACCGCGTCTTCAAGCGGGAAACCGGAGCGACGCCGGGGGCTTTCCGCCGCGACGGCGGATTGCCGGCGGCAAGCCACATGGCAGAACGGAGCCAGCCGAACTTTCTTTGATCCGCGGCGTTCCGGATCAAAGGAGTTCACCATGTCCAGACGCAGATTCAGGAAACTCACCCATCGCCTTCTCGGCCGGTTCGATGAGGTTCAAACCCTGCTCGACCAGATCGAGGGCAGCGTGTCAAAGCTGCGGACGGCCTGCGATGACGAGGCCGAAGAGGAGGGCCTCACGCATCCGGCGGTGCAGCCGCCGCAATGGCCGCGGCATGGAGCGCCTCCGGCCGCCTTGTAATGCCGCTCAATGGTGCTCGCATCGGCCGGCAAACAGACCGGCATGCGCCGCAAACAGCGCACTCAGCCTGTCGATGACGGTTCGCACTTCGGGCCGCTGGCGCTCGTCCTCGTGCACGGTGATCCAGATGTCATAGGTCAGGCTGTCGATCACAGGCCCGGCGCGGACGAGGCCGGGGTCGGCGTCGCCCATGAAACAGGGCAGCAGGCCGCGGCCGGCGCCGCCGCGGATGAGGTGGGGCAGCATCAGCGGCGTGTTCGTCCAGCTGGTGATCCAGTGGTCGGGCTGCTCGAAGGTCCATTTGTCGGCGGGTGTTGTCGCAATCTCGGTTCCCAGTGAAATCCAGTTGTGATTGGCGGCGCTGAAGGTGGCGGCCTGATAGGCCGCGTGGGCGACGGAGACGGAGCGGCGCGTGGCGAAATTGCCGCGCTCCGGCCTGCCGTGCATGAGGGCGAGATGCGCCTCGCGATAGGTCAGGTCCTGGCCGGTGTCGAGCGCCTTGTAGCACATGCGGAACTCGTCTTTCGGGCTCCAGACTTCGGATAGATGATCGGCGATGAAGCGCAGCGTCCAGGCATCGGCACCGGTCGAGACGATCGGCAGGGTCAGCACGTCGCCGCGCCAGTCCGATATCGCCTCGGCCGCTTCCTGCATGACGAGAACGCGCTCGAACAGCATCTCGCCATCGCTGGCCAGCAGATAGCCGGTCGGGCCGCGGCGGAAGAGCGTGCGTCCGGTCGCCCGCTCCAGCGCCAGCATGCGCCGCCCGATCGTCGGGGCGCTGAGACCCGTGCGCGCGGCAGCGCCCGTCAGGCCGCCCGATGTCGCGACATGGAAGAAGAGCTGCAGGTCGTCCCAGCTTGCCTCTTTCACGGATGAAAACCCCCTTTTATCCGCGCGTCTACCTTTGCCGGGGCGCGCGCCTTAGCTCAGTTGCATCTGTCATAGATGGAGGCAGGATGATGCTTCTCAACTGGATCATGCTCGCAAACGAGCTTCACAGGCATAGCCGCCGGCAGAGGAAAGACCCGCTCGCCGATCCGCTCGATGCGCCGGAATGGGATGGCCTGCGCTGGGCCTTGCCGCTTCTGAGCCTGGTGGCGCAGAGACCCTACAGTGTCGACCATGTTCAGCCGCGGCTTCCGCTGTCTGCGCGAATCAGATCGATCAGCGCCCGAAGTGCCGCCGAAGTATTGCGGTTGCGCGGGTAGTAGAGGCAAAGGAGTGAGGAGCCCGCCACCCAGTCTTCCAGCACGGTCACAAGCCTGCCGCTCGCGATCGCCTCTGCGGCGATCGCCCGGGAAATATAGGCAAGCCCGATGCCGGCGATGGCGGCCTTCAGCATCAGTGACTGGTCGTCGAGCGTCAGCGCGCCCGGCACATCGATCTCCAGCGTTTCGCCATTCTGTTCGAATTCCCAGCGGTAGATGCCGCCGCCCGATGCCCGCGAGCGGATGCAGCTGTGCGCGGCCAGATCGAGCGGCGTGCGCGGCGCCGGGTGATCGGCGAAGTAGCCCGGCGCGCCCACCACACAGAAATCGAGACCGAAGGGCAGGGGCACGGCCACCATTTCGGCCGGCACGGATTCGGCGAGCCTGATGCCGGCGTCGCAGCCTTCCAGCACCACATCCACCAGCCGGCTTTCGCTCGACAGCTCCACCTGTACGGCCGGGTGTTGCGCCATGTAGGCCTGTATCAGCGGTGTCAGGATTTCATGGGCGCCGGTGACCGAGCTGTTGATGCGCAATGTGCCGGAGGGACGCGTGCCATGGCTGCCGGCAGCCTGCATGGCCTGTTCGATGGCGGCCAGCGAAGGGGCCACGCTGGCGATGAATTCCTCGCCGGCGGAGGTCAGCGAGACGCTGCGGGTCGTGCGGTTGAAGAGGCGGATGCCGAGCCGGTCCTCCAGCGCGCGCACATTGCTGCTCAGCGCCGTCGGCGACATCGATAGCGCATCGGCGGCGGCGCGGAAGCTCAGATGCTCGGCAACGGCGATCGCCGCCCTGATTTCGGTGAATCCACCGCCCTCTACTGTGCGGAATATCGGCATGGTTCGTCCAGATTTAAACGCCTAATCGGGATAATCTTTAGCGCCTATTCTTATCTCATCCAAGATCGTGAAATGGAGAAAGACAATGGATATGCAGCTTTCCGGCAAGCGGGCCCTCGTGACCGGCTCGTCCTCGGGACTCGGTGAGGCGATGGTGAAGATGTTTGCGGCGGAAGGGGCTGAGGTCGTGGTGCACGGCCGCGACCGGGCGCGCACCGACGCTGTGGCCGGGGCCATCGTTTCGGCCGGCGGCAGGGCGGACGTGGCGATCGGCGATCTCGCCGATGACGAACGGGCCGAAGCGGTTATCCGCCAGGCGCTTGCCGGCGGCGATATCGATATTCTCGTCAACAATGCCGGCCATTACCACCATCTCGACTGGCATTCGGCAACACCGGCCAATTGGGTGGAGACCTACCAGATCAACGTCGTCTCGGCCGTCAGGATGATCCGGGGATTGGTGCCGGCAATGGTCGGTCGCGGCTTTGGCCGGGTCATCCAGATCGGTGGCGGCCTGGCCTCGCAACCGATCCCGATGCAGCCGGACTACGAAGCGTCGCTTGCCGCGCGCCACAATCTCGCGGTCTCGCTGGCGCGGCGGCTGAAGGAAACGGGCGTGACATCGAATGTCGTGTCGCCCGGCGCGATCCTCGTGCCGGCCGTGCGGGATCTCCTGGAAAAGATCGCGCCCGCGCATGGCTGGGGCGATCGCTGGGAGGACATCGAAAGCGGCTGCGTCAAGGAGATGGTGCCGAACGATATCGGCCGTCTCGGCCGTCCCGATGAGATCGCAGCTGCCGTCATCTATCTCTCAAGCCATCATGCCGGCTATATCAGCGGCGCGACGCTGCGCGTCGATGGCGGCACCATCCGCTCGGCTTTCTGAAGCCGGGCGCTTTCATGGCGGCGGCGCGGAGGGAAGGTGGCCGTCAGCGCGCCGCGCCGAAGAACCGGGTGAAATGCGCGATGACGGCATCGGGTGCTTCCTCGGGAATGAAGTGACCGCAGGGCAGGGCTTCACCCTCCACCTGTTCGGCCCAGGCCCGCCAGGGCTCGAGCCCATCCCTGCCTTTCAGCGTGCCGCACTCGCCCCAGAGCATCAGGAGCGGCATGTCGAGCTTCCAGCCGCGGTTCTTCTCGTCGAGCTCGCGGTCGATCGTCCAGCCGGCGCGATAGTCCTCGGCCCAGGTGTGGACGCTCCGCGGGTCTAGGGCGCAGGCGAGATAGTCGGCGAGATTTTCTTCCGGAAAGATGAAGCCGGGTGCGGATTGATGCGCGAGAATGTAGCGCACGAACCATTCCGGGTCGCCGCCGACAAGTTTTTCCGCCAGTCCGTCCGGCTGGGCCAGCATAGACCAGTGCCAGGCCGAAACGGCCTCCTTCGCGCCCATCCGCGCCCACATGTCGGCCGTCGGGATGACGTCTAGGCTTGCAAGGCGGGTGACGGTTTCGGGATGATCGAAAGCAAGGCGGTAGGCGACGCGGGCGCCACGATCATGGGCGCCGACGTCAAAGCGCTCGAAGCCGAGTGCGCGCATGGTGGCGATCTGGTCGCGGGCCATGGCGCGCTTAGAATAGGTCTCGTGATCGGCGCTGCCTTCGGGCTTGTCGCTGCGGCCATAGCCGCGCAGGTCGGGAATGACGACGGTGAAATGCGCGGCAAGGGCAGGCGCGACACGCGACCAGCACATTCGCGTCTGCGGCCAGCCGTGCAGGAGCAGCAGCGGCGGGCCGTTTCCGCCGACAAGCGCGTCGATCTCCAGGCCATCGCCCGGGAGGCGACGCTGCTGGAAGCCTTTGATGAGACCTGCGGACATGGTGTTTCTCCCTCGCGTGCAGGGAGAACTCGCAAGGGCCGGGTTTGGTTCAAGGATGGGTCGCGACGGGCGCCTTCAGGCCGCGGCCTCTTCGCGTTCGACTGCCCGCCGTGCCCGCACCGCCGCGGCGATGAAGACGCGGGAGAGGCCGTGATAGAGCGGCTCGCGCGAGAGCAGGCGGGAGGTGAGGTAGCCGAGCATGGCGACGGACATGATGGGGATGACGGCCTGGTGGTCGCCGGTCATTTCCAGGATGATCACGAAGGCCGTCATCGGCGCCTGCACGACGCCGGAGAAATAGCCGGTCATGCCGAGGATGGCTGCCAGCGCGACGCTGGTGCCGAGAGCCAGACCGACCGTGCTGCCGAAGCCGGCGCCGACGGCGAGCGAAGGGGCGAAGATGCCGCCCGGAATGCCCGAGAGCATGGACAGGAAGCTCGCCACCAGCTTGCCGGCGAAGAAGAGGAGCGGCAGCGGGTGGCCTTCGACGGCGCTTCGCGCCTGTTCGTAGCCGGTGCCGAAGGTCGTGCCGCCGAAGGCGATGCCGATGCCGGCGACCGCCAGGCCGCAGAGGCCGGCAAGCGCCACCATGCGCGGCAGGGGCTGCGGCTGCGCCCAGCGGCGGATGCGCTGGCCGAAATGCAGGGCAAGTCCGCTGAAGCCGGCGCCGAGCGCGCCGCCGCCGATGCCGCAGGCGAGCACGAGGCCCCAGTCGCTGAGGCCAGCCGGCGAAACGGAAGCCTCGCCGAAATAGTTGTAGCTGCCGGCAAGGCCGAGGGCTGCGAGACCGGAGAGGATGACGGCGGTCAGAACGACGCCATTGGCGCGCGATTCATAGGTGCGGCTCATCTCCTCGATTGCGAAGACGATGCCGGCAAGCGGCGTGTTGAAGGCGGCGGCGATACCGGCAGCCGAGCCGGCCAGGATCAGGCCGCGGGCCTGCGCCATGCCGCCGAAACGCGCCACCGCCAGCATGATCGAGGCACCGACCTGCACCGTCGGTCCTTCGCGGCCGATCGAGGCGCCGCAGAAAAGGCCGAGAACGGTAAGTGCGATCTTGCCGGCGGCGATCCTCAGGGAAAGCAGCCGCGAGCGGTCTTCCTCCTCGCGCAGGTGACGGGCGGCAATCGCCTGGGGAATGCCGCTGCCCTGCGAATTGGGAAACAGTCTGATGGCAAGGAAGGCCGAGAGCATGAAGCCGAGCGGGCTGATAATGAGCGGCAGCAGGAACGACCATTCGCCCGATGCCGTCAGGCCGGCAAAGGCCTTTTGCGCAAGATCGGCAAGCCTGGCAAAACCGACGCTGACAAGGCCGATCGCCAGCGCCCCGCACCAGAAAACCAGCCGTGGCCGCCAGAGCGAGAAGGATCCCCAGATGACGCGGGAACGGCGAAGCAGCCGGGAATTGCGATAGGGAAGTGGCATGGCGGACTCGGGAGGCGATTTCGGGGGCAGCCCCGGTATAGACCCAAATCCTGCCCGATATCACCCGCTGATTTAGCGGAATTGCATTTGAGCTGCGGCGGCCGGCAGGGCCGGGCTGCCGGCCTGCCGTCTCACGCCGCCTTCTTCGCCAGCAGGTCGCGGATCTCGGTCAGGAGCCGCACATCGGCCGGCGGCGGGGCGGGCGGGGTCTCTCCGGTCTTTTCCTGGTGCTCCACCTGCGCGCGCAGGAAGTTTACGCCCTTGACCATCAGGAAGATGATCCAGGCGAGGATCAGGAAGTTGATGGTGACGGTGATGAAGCTGCCATAGGCGAAGACGGCGCCCTGGGCGCGGGCGGCCGCAAGGGTTGGCGCATTGACGGTGGAAGAGAGCGGGAAAAAATAGTTCGAGAAATCGAAGCCGCCGAGGACCGCGCCGACGACGGGCATGATGATGTCATCGGTCAGAGACTTGACGATGCCGCCAAAGGCGCCGCCGATGATGACGCCGACGGCCAGGTCCATGACGTTGCCTTTCGCAATGAATGACTGGAACTCACTGATAACGCTCATTTTCTATCCTTCAGATCTCAGGGGGGCTTTGATCCTAACGATAGGGAAGGCAGGCGGTTCCGCGGCGCGGTCGTTTTTTGGGCGGGCAGGCGGCTTACGTGCCCTCGTCGGGAATGTTGAGGATCTCGCCGCAGGCCTTGCAATGGACGGCATCGGCATCGTGGCGCTGCAGGCCGCAGCGCGGGCAGGCGAAGGTGACCTTGTGCGGCCGCACCACCGCCTGGGCCAGCCGCACGAAGAGCGAGATGCCGACGATCATCGTCACGACCGAGGTCAGCTTGCCGAGCGTTCCGGGCAGGGTGATGTCGCCGAAGCCCGTCGTGGTCACTGTCGCGACGGTGAAATAGAGCGCGTCGACGAAGCCTTCGCCGCCCGGCTGATTGTAGAAGAAGGAGGTGTAGACGAAGCCGGTGACGAGGAAGAGGAAGACCAGGAAATTGATCACCGCGCGCACGACATCGAGCGCATAGCCACAGCTCATCCGGCGCAGCGCCTCCTTCAGCAGCGGGCTTCGCCCGATCGCCCAGAGCCGCATGACGCGCAGGAAGGCGAAGTTGAAGAGCGCATCGGGAAAGAGCAGCGTCGCCAGCACGATGAAATCGATCCAGGTCATCGGCCGCAGGATCCAGCTGCGCAGCGAGGGCGCCGCAACGGCGCGCGCCGCGATCTCGGCGGCGATCCAGACGGCGATGACGTAATCGATGACGAGATAGGTGGGGGCGGCGCGGAAATAGGGGCCGAGCACGAAGAAGGCGAGGATGGCGATGTCTATGACGGTAAAGATGAATTGCAGCAGCATGGCCTTGCGGCCGTCGCCCCGCTCGATGCGGCGCAATCCCGCGCGCAGGCTCTTGTGATGCGTGTCGTCGTCGAAGAGATGATCCATGACGGCGAAATAGCTCGCGTATGACGGGTATCAATAGGCGGGGCTTTCGCGGGGCGCGGAAGCTTGAGTGGGATCGAGCCGCGCCTGTCGGCCCCGAAGCGGATGAACAGCCGCAACGATCGACTGGACAACGGCCGTCCTTTCACGCATTCTCGCGCGATGATTGCAATTATAGAGACCCTCTCGGCCGAGCCAACTGCTGATGAGCTTGACCAACTCCTTAAGCCGCTGGTGGAATTCAACAGCCACCACACCGCGACCATAGCGGAATGGCCTCATCTTGGCATAGTTTTGAGGCAACCGGAGACTGCGGAGATCGTCGGCGGCCTGTATGCATTCGATGAACTCAATTGGCTGTTCGTCAAGTATTTGGTTGTGCCTGAGGCACTCCGCGGAAAGGGGCTTGGCCGTCAATTAATGGGAGAAGCAGAGCGCATTGCCCGCGAACGGGGATACCTGGGCATCTTCCTGGACACGTACGACTTTCAAGCAAAACCGTTCTACCTGAAGCTTGGTTATGAGCAGTTTGGGGAACTCGAAGGGGACGACCGTACACCCCGGCGGTTTTTCCTAAGAAAGGTGCTTTCTGCGGAAAACCGGAGACTGGGGACCTAACGCTTTGCCATTGTATCCAACAGTCGGAACATGACCGCTTCTGGCGCAAACCTGCCAAATGACGCAACTTGGTTTGGTGGCAGTTGTTACCGAACTCCGGAATTTTCCGCCTGCGGCCCCGACGTTGAGCGTCTCATGACTTCCGGAGTGTTTAGAGTTTAAATGCCGACAGAGCGTGACGAGATCGATGCACTCAAGAGAGCGATCCGGAAATCGGGAGGCGACAAGGTCGGCCCCTGGGGTGCCAGGCGCAAGAAAAGAGATCCGCGCACGCCGCCTTGGGAGGTGTCATATGACGAATATCCAAACCATTGGACCTACATTCGGCTGATCAAGGATTTCTTCAAGATCATGAGGGCGCTCTTTTCACGGAAAAATGGCGCTTGAGGTACATGTTCGGTCGACTGAAGCCTTCGAACTTACGGTCATCCGAAGATGCAGAATTCGACGCTGGTCGCATCTCACCTGGAGCGATGTTTTCGGGCAATTTCTTGAACGGCATAAAGATAGATTTTCTGACAATGCCGATGGGGATCAAGGCTGCGCCCTGACGTTGGGATCAAGGCTGTGCCTGACTTAGGGATCAAGGCTGCGCCTTGACCCAGGGGGGGCTGGATCAAACATTGATGCACGGGGTGCATCAATGTTTGACCAGGGGGTCATGGCCCCAGTTCATCAGCGAGTAGCGCCAGGGGGAATGCTCCTTGTCCTTTTGCGGCCCGCCCTGGGCGAGGTGGCGATGCACGTAGCCGACGACCTTGCGCATGTGGGCATAGTCGGCCTCTGTCAGGTCGGCCTTCTTCTTGTGCCTGATCTCGACGATCCGGCGGCCGGAGTGATGGCCGATCGTTTCGTTGCCGCCTTCCTCCTGCCAGCCATTCGCCTTGCTCTCGTCGGTCGCCAGCCATTTCTCGAGCGTGGCCGGCGTCATATTCACCGCCTTGCGGAACTTCCTCCAGACCTGCTCGCGGTCGCTTTGCTCATGCTCATGCTTTGCCATGGGCTTTTCTCCGGACCCTGCGCAGTTCGTCCCTGTCGATGAAGTTATCCGTCGCGCCGGCCTCTTCGTCCGGATGGGAGATCTCCACATCCAGTTCTTCGGGCAGGTCGAGCGCCTGCTTGGTGTTCATGATGCCGAGCGGCACGCGACCGTCCTCAGTTCTGGCGGCGACTTCGACGAGCGGTTTTGTCTTACGGGCCATGAAATATTCCTTTCTACTGAAATGGGAACGCGGGGCGGAGTCGCCTGTTCCATGAAGGTTGAGGATTGCGTCGGCCAATGTGCGGGCCGGTGTTGCGGCCTGCCGCCCGCAGCCTCGTCATCCGGCCCTTCGGGCCGCGTGCGGCCGCGGGCGCATTCGCTTACCCGCTTCCGTCTCGAAGAAACCGCACTGGCAAACTTCCACGCACCCACGTCGCTTCCGCCTCGGGAACAAACAGTATTCGGTGGCGTTCGGTTCTCGCGAACACATTCAATTCACGGAGGATTTTCAAATGGGTCGCGGTATTCTTCTCTGGCTTCTGGGTATCCCGTTGCCGATCGTCATCCTGCTCGTGCTCTTCATGCGATAGGAGGCTGCCATGTCTCTTGCTGAAGAAAGAGTCATCGCCGGCAATCGCACGGGTGCGATGCCGGTCGAATCCTCGAAGCCTGCCATTGCCTGGGGCCCGATCGTCGGCGGCGCCGTGGCGGCGACGGGCATTACGCTCATCCTGCTGCTGCTCGGCTCCGGCGTGGGGTTGACGATGGTCTCTCCCTGGTCGGGCGAAAGCAGCTCGGCTGCGACAGTCGGCATCACCGCGGCGATCTGGCTTGTCGTCGTCCAGTGGCTGTCGTCGGCGCTCGGCGGCTATCTGACCGGGCGTCTGAGGACCAAATGGGCGGTCATCCACACCAATGAGGTCTTCTTCCGCGATACCGCGCATGGCTTCCTCAGCTGGGCGCTCGCGACCGTCTTCGTCACCGGTTTCCTGGCGTCGTCGCTGACCTCGCTTGCGGGTGCCGGGGCAAGTGCGGCCGGCCAGGCTGCAATGGCCGCCGGTGTGGCAGGCGGGTCTGCCGCGGCAGCCTCGGCTTCGGATACGGATACGGCCGGCCCCGGCATGGCCACGGCCTATTTCACGGACGCGCTGCTGCGGCCGCAGAATATTTCCAATCGCGCCAGCGAGGATAATGGCGCGGCCACGGCCGAGATTTCCCGCATCCTGCTGCAGGGTGCTGCGAACGGCTCGGTGCCTGATGGTGACAAGACCTATATTGCCGGCATCGTCTCGGCCCGGACAGGGCTTTCCGAGGCCGATGCCCGCGCCAGGGTCGATACCGTGCTGAAGCAGATCGACGATGCCAAGGTTGCGGCACAGGCTGCCGCCGACAAGGCCCGCAAGGCTGCTGCGACCTCGGCGCTGATCGGCTCGCTCTCGCTGCTCGTCGGCGCCTTCATCGCCGCTGCGGCCGCCGCATTCGGCGGGCACCAGCGCGATGAGGAAGAGGACCTGATTGCGACCGGCCGCGGACCGCTCGTGTAAAAGCCGCTCGCATCAAAGAAAGGCGGCGCCCGGTGGACGGTCGCCGCTTCATCCTGCCGATACTCGGGCCAGAGGCCTTGAGAAGCGTCCATTCCGCGCCGGTGGCATAACGCAGCTCTCGTCGGCTATACTGCCGACAGGTTCTCGGAGTTCACATTGCCGCTCCCCCAAAAGCTTCGAGGCCTTTGAAGCAGTGCTATCCCAACCATTCAGTCTTACGCGCGAGAAATATGCCCTCTACGTCCATCCTCCACGACATTCCCGGAGGCAAGCCGCTGCTCGAGTGGTTCGGGCGCGTACCTCGCTTCCACGATGCCAATCTGCTTGAGATCATCTTCTCCGGTAACGGAGCCGGGCTGCTGCGCATCCACGCCTGGAACATGACCGACGAAGTGGATGCCAAAGGCTACTTCGTCCTCGACAAACACGCGATCGTCACTTTTGCACTTGAGGGCGTAAGCGCGGTCAATTGTACAGATTTCGATGTGGTACCGGGCATCATCTTCGGATTGGAGATCACCAAGGTGGACGAGCATTTCCGCATTGAGTGGGATTCAAGCTACGGAGTGGCCGGCTTCGTCACTGCCAGGCACATACGCATCGACCTGGTGCCGGGCAAACCCGACTGAGACGCTCTTCGAGACAGGTTCTCAGAAAGACGCGACGGCTCTGAGGCCGAAAATCGCCGCGTTCTGGATCCGTGAATTCGGCTTGTCGGGATCGGCTGCATTGCCGCCGGGACGGATGACATATTGGAAGAATGGCTGCGCCGTCATCCATGGCGTGACGGCCGCCTGATAGGTGGCCTCGATCACGGCTTCGGAACTCGGCACCGGCTGAGATGTGCCGTTGAAGGCATTTTCGGCCTTTACCTGATCGGACATGCCCGAGCTCATGCTGGCATAGGCGAAGCTGATGCCGGCGGTGTCGTCGTCGCGGCCCGGCAGAAGCCCCTTATAGGCAAGGCCCATATCGAAATACCAGTTCATGCTGTTGCGCTCCTGCTGCGGCGCCACGGCAATCCGGAAAAATCCATTGAGCCCGTTGTCCGAACTTCCCGGCTCCTGCCAGAGCGTCTGGTCGACGACGGCATAGACCGCGAAATTGCCCGAGAGCCGGCGCGGGCTGCCGCTCGAGAGCGGATCGGCGAGCGAGACGCCGTTCGATGCGGTGGTCAGGCTGTCGAACTTTTCGGAATTGTACCAGGCGCCGATCTTGTAGGTGCCGGGCAGGCCGGTCCCGCCCTTTGCGGGCATATAGGCATAACCTGCCTCGGCAATCGCCAGGACGCCGTCGCCCAGCGGAAATCCCAGTCCATTGGCATTGCCGTCGGGGTCGGACCCGGTCGGGCTGCCATTGAAGACGGCGGCCTGCAGCGTCCAGGCATCGTCAGGCTTGACGATGATCTGCGCGCCGGGAACGGCGAAGGGATAGGCCGGCCCGCCTCCGGGAAGATCGGCGGCAAAGATGCCCGGCCATCCGAAGGTGGAGTTGACGAAAAGGCTCGCCGTATTGCTGATCGCGAAACTCTGGTCCGCCAGGATCTGCCCGAGCTTCACCGTCACCTTGTCGTCCATGAGGCTCTGCGAGAGATAGAATTCCCCGAGCCTGAAGCCGGGATCGGCTTCCACCGAGGTGACCGTCAGGAGATTGCCGATATCCTTGCCGGACAGGCCCTGGCCCTGGATCGCATAGCCGGAAATATGGATGGCGCCGCCGGTCCAGCCGACCAGCCGGTCCATGTCGAAATCACCCTGCAGCTGGAAGACACCGTCATAGGCCGTCCCGCGTTTCAGGCCGCCCGAGACATTGCCGAGCACGTCACTGGTCTGGGACATGGTGAAGGTGACGCCCTGGTCGCGCAGCCAGTTGCGGTAGCCGTGCCAGTCGCCCGTCAGTGTCGTATCGGCGTAGGAGGGCGGTGCCGCATCGTCTGCCCGTGCCCCGGCGCCATGGACGGCGATCGCAAGTACAAGAACGGCGCCGGGTAGCTTCTTCATTCGCGTCCCTTTTCCGGAGGCTCTGATTTCGGGGGATGCGCAGGCGCTGATATGGAGCGTCTGCGCGCGGAATCGAGCTTTCCATCATTGGAGCGATTTGCGCGGCAGGGCAAGTTTGTCGGGCGTTATGCGGCCGATTGTGCTTGCCCTTTTGCCAGTGCGGGACACGTCATGCACGGTCCGGCGCGATGCCGTTACGGCCGGGCGACATGCCAGACGCCTTCGGCGCCGTCACCATGGACGTCTCCCGGCTGGGAATCGAAATGATAGGTATAGAGCGGCGCGCCGTTATAGGCCCACTGGGTGACGCCCGTCGGCCGCGTGATGACGCTCCAGGGGCCGGAAGCCTTGGCGCCTGCCGGTGCTTCGAACGGAGGCCAGGCGAGAGCGCAGAGCAGGGTGCAGTCGGACTTTCCGGGCTGGTCCTTGTCGTAGGTGTAAAGCGACAGGCCATCGGCATCCGTCAGCAGCTTGTGCTGTCCGATCGTTGCGACGGCCGCCGGCGACATGGTCTTTGCCTCTGCGAGCGGTGCCGACATCAGGGCGAGGCCGAGGGAAACGAAGAGGGTTCTGGTCATTGCAGACATTTCGAGGTCCTTTCTGTTGTCGCTCCGTGCGTGAACGGGGGCATGCGGCACGGGCGGTGTAGGGTTGGGGGAGGGTTTCAGTCTTGCGGGCAGCTAACCCTTGGCGGCAGGTGCCGGCGGCACCGGCAGAATGATTTCCGAAGCAACCTTCCAGTCCTTTCCGACATGAATCCAGTCGATGATCATCAGGAAGGGCCTGGGCGTCCCGTCCTGGCCGGCATAGGAGACGGTGATGTTCATCGGCGCGTAGGATTCGGCCACATCATGCGTCAGGCCGACGACCTTGAGTTTCGTGTAGTCCGGCTCGAGCACGACCGGGCCGGATGTGCCGATGTCGTGCAGTTTCCGGTCGATCGCTTCGTTGCCCCAGAAACCCGCCCAGTTTCCTTCGGCGGGAATGGCGCTCTTGGCGACGAGGAGGGCAGAGGGCGATTGCCAGAACATTGCGTGCAGGCCCTTGAAATCGTGCCGGTTGGCGAGATCCATCAGCCTGGAGAACTGCGTTCTGATCTGGTTTGCGGCTCGATCATTCAGCGGTTCCTTGCCGGCGGCAAGCGAGGGCACGGCGGAAACGGCAAGCGCTGCGGCGGCGGCCAGCACTGTCTTGTGCATGCGGTTCTTCTCTATGCGGATTTGAGGATGGCGCGGTCGGGAGGGAGGGGATGCCAGGGATTTCGCAGAGCCGGGACGGGGGATCGGCTGCAACGGCGCGTGGCCGTTCATGCGCTGACAGGGCGTGTCTCGATCCATGGCCAACCATCCGCTATCCAGGAGTGACTGTTCTTCCGTCCCATCAAGATCACCGCGTTGGCCGGGATTTGTAACTATACGAAGGTCGAGAAAGCGGTAGATGAAGAGGTGAGTACAAAGTTCGGTGAACCCAACGTGATCGGCGCGGGATCTGCCCGCGCCGGACTTGCGGATGCCTATCGCCGTTCGGCCTCCATGGTCGCCGGCCGGAACATCCGGGCGAAGAAAGCCTTGTCGGGCAGGCGGCGAAGCAGGGCGGCGATGGCCGCGCAGGCCGCAACCGCGAAGACGAGCCGGCCGGTCAGGACGCCGTTGAGGTCGGCGCCGAGCGACATCACCACGATCGTGTCCTCGATGACGCTATGGGCAAAACCCATGAACACGCAGGAGAGAAAGATCTGGCGCGGCGAGATCGCCCCCGATTGCGCCTCGCGGATCAGCAGGCCGGCGCCGTAGGAAATGCCGAGGAACAGGCCGATCGCCGTCAGCTGTCCGGCCTCGCCGCGGATGCCGGCAAGGCGAAGCACGGGCGAAAGCGCCTTCATCATCCATTCCATGAGCCCGGTCACCTTGAGGATCTCGAGCGTCCAGGAGAGGGTAAGCAGGATGACGAGCATCCACATCATGGTCTCGGCAAGACCCCAGAGGTAATCGCCCCAGCCGGGTGTCGCGCCCATCGGCAGCCAGACGGGATCGACCGGCGCCGACAGCCAGCCCGTCGCCGAGAGAACATGGTGCAGCATGAAGGCGTAGAGCAGGCCGCCCGCTATGCGCAGCACCGTGGTCGCGATCATGCCCGGGCCGGCTTTCTGGATGATCTTCTGCTCGATCGGCAGGCCGTGCGCAAACAGGATCAGGGCCGAGAAGACCGTGACGTCGGCGACGCTGAGCGAGGATGCGGGAACGAGGGTGAAGACGAGCGGGACGGCGCCCCAGATCCCGACCAGCATGCCCGTCAGCCAGGCAAGGCCCAGTTCCGGCGGAAGCCCGATCAAGTTCATGACCGGCGCGAAGGCGGGTGCTGCCGCCTTGACCAGACCCATCCGCGACAGGATCTCGGTCAGGATTGCGATCGGAACGGTGATGCGGACAAGCACCCAGTAGATGGCGAGTGTCTGGCTGGTATTGCGCTTCACGAAGGATAGGAACGACATCGGAGACCCCTTTTGTGGTGCCCCAATCTGCTAGACCCGTTCGCTTCGAATTTGCGGTCAAAGATTGCAGCGCCTTGCAATTTTATTGCAAATGCCAGTTCGGCCGCTATGCTCCGGGAATGGATCGTATCGACCGCAAACTCCTGAACCTGATGCAGCGCGACGCATCGCGCACGAATATCGACATGGCCGACGAGGTGGGTCTTGCCCCCTCCAGCTGCCTGCGCCGCGTGCAGCGTCTGCGCAAATCGGGTGTCATCGACCGCATCGTCGCGATCCTCAATCCGGCAAAGGCCGGACGCGGGATCAAGGCCCTGGTGACGGTGGAACTGAAGCTGCATGGCGAGACGCATATGCGCCGCTTTCTCGATATTGCGGTCGCCGAGGAGGCGGTCTCGCAAGCCTATTCCGTCACGGGCGAAACCGATGTCGTGCTGATGCTGCGCCTGCGCGACATGGAGGAATTCGATACGCTGTGCGAACGGCTTTTCCGCGATGAAAACAATGTCGCCCGCTATTTCACCATGATCGTCATCCGCACGGCGAAGGAGGAAACCGCCATCCGGCTCTGATCGGCTTGCCGCTCGCCGGCGAGGGCCGGCCGGAGGCAGCCACCCCTTGCAAAATCAAGCCGCTGCACACAGTTGATGGGTTCCTGCGCCGGAACTTTCCCGGCGCGTAATCTCGCGTGACGGGAGAAGAATGCAGCAGCGTATCAAGACCTGGCTGAACCAGTATGAGCCGATGACGCTCATCACCTTCGCATGCATCGCGGGCGGCCTTTTCCTGCTGCAGCGGCTGACGAGCGAGGTGCTGGAGGGCGAAACGCTCGGCTTCGACCGGACGATCCTGTTGTGGCTGCGCCAGCCGGGCGATCTCAGCCTGCCGATCGGCCCGTCATGGCTCACCCACGCGATGGGCGACATTACCAGCCTCGGCGGCGTGACCGTGCTGACGATCCTCACCGCGCTTGCGACCGTCTATCTGCTGCTCGACCGCAAGACCGGGATCGCCGTCTTCCTGTTTCTCTCGGTCCTGTCGGGCTGGCTCGCCAGCACGGCGCTCAAGATCATCGTCGCCCGCGCCAGGCCCGATATCGTCCCGCATCTCGTCGATGTCAGCGACATGAGCTTCCCGAGCGGCCATGCGATGGTCTCCGCCGTCACCTATCTGACGCTCGGCGCGCTGCTCGCCCGCACGCAGCGTTACCGCGCCACACGCATCTTCGTCATGGCGGCCGGCATCTTCCTCGCCGTCATCATCGGCCTCAGCCGCATCTATCTCGGCGTTCACTACCCGACGGACGTGCTCGCCGGCTGGGTCGCCGGCGCACTCTGGGCGCTCGGCTGCTGGCTGGTCTCGAAGCGGTTTATCGCGAGGACGGCAGATGAGGTGCAGAGCGAGCGGGGGTGATGGCACTCGGCCGATGGATATGCATCGGGACGGGTGAGGGCGGCTGGGTCCGGCAGGCGATGGCGCGGCCCAAATATCGCGGCTGTACCGAGCGGCCGTAAAGTGGAACTCAAAAGAGCATTCGGCTCCCTTTTGGCGAGCGGCCCCCCATCCTCCCTCATTCCTGTGCTTGTCACAGGAATCCAGCAGCCGCGTGTCCACGCGGCGGGAGACTCCGATCCGGCAACAAAGCTACAATCCCATCAGATGCCAGGAAATATCCTCCCATTCGGGATTGTTCTGCTCGATGAGGTTCAGCTTCCATTGCCGCGGCCACTTCTTGATCGTCTTCTCTCGCGTGATCGCCGTCGTCAGCAGGTCGTATTCCTCGAACCAGACCAGCGTCTTCACCCCATAACGTGAGGTGAAACCCGGCGTCAGTTCGTTCTGGTGCTCGAACAGACGACCAGCGATATCACGCGTTACGCCGGTATAAAGCGTGCCGTTTCTTTTCGACGCGAGGATGTAGACATAACCCTTCATGGTTGAAGGATGGCGTATTCCGCTGCTGTTTTTCAAGAGTCTTTTCGGCTTGCAGACGCAAGCCGGCTGGATTCCTGTGACAAGCACAGGAATGAGGGAGCTTGGGGGCGTGCCGCGCAACTCCAAAGAAAGCTTCGAAGCCTTGGTCTGACCAAACCGTCACCAGCGCCAGTCTCATCCCTGCTGCGCAGGAAAAACAAGCGTAACGCCAAGGCCTGGATGGCGGTCGGTCAGCGTGATGCGGGCGGCGTGCAGGTCGGCGATCGCCTTGACGAGGCTGAGGCCCAGGCCGCTGCCCGATGTCGTGCGGCTCTTGTCGAGGCGGTAGAGGCGGCGGAAGACGAGTTCGCGCTCGGCTTCGGGAATGCCGGGGCCGTCATCGGAAATACCGGCCGCAAAGCCGTCATCGCCGGCCTGCAGGGCAAGGGTGATCCTGGTCGTCGGCGGGCAATGGTTGATGGCGTTTTCCACGAGGTTGACGAAGAGCTGGGTCAGCAGTTCGCGGTCGCCATTGACCATGCAGGGGGAGGCGGGTCTGGCGGCGAAGTCAAGCGACTGGCCGTTATCCTCCGCAACGCCGCAGTAGATTTCCGCAACCGAAGCCATGATGTCGCTGATGTCGACCGGGCGGAAGCGCGCCTTGCGGGCGCCGGCCTCGATCTGCGAGATGCGCAGCAGCGCCTCGAAGGTGGCATTGATGCGGTCGCTTTCCTCGCGGGCGTCGATCAGCAGCGGCCGGACATCCTCGCCGCGCCCGCCCTGTTCGATCGCCTGCTCGACGGTCATCTTCAGGCGGTTGAGCGGCGTCTTCAGGTCATGGGCGATATCGGCGCTGACCTGCCGCATGCCTTCGACGAGGGCCGACAGCCGGTCCAGCGCCTGGTTCATATGGGCGGCGACGACATCGATATCGTCGCCATTGCCTTCGAGCGGAATGCGCCGCGCAAGATCGCCGGCCGAAACGTCGCTCATCGCCCGCTCGATGCCGTCGAGCCGGCGCTGGGCGCGGGCGGCGAGAAAGGCGCCGCCGCCGCAGGCGAGGAGCACGATGCCGCCGGTCGCCCAGCCGAAACTCATCAGCGCGATCCGTTCCAGATCCTCGGTTTCGGCAAAGCTCTCGCCGACGATCAGCCGGTTGCCGCCGACGGTGCCCGCCAGGATGCGGATGCGATCATCGCCCTTCTGGCCGATGTCGCCGGACTCGATGGTCGAAAGGCCGTCTTGCGCCGCAAAGGGCGAGACATTGCCGGCAAGCCGCTTACCCTTGTCGCCCGAAAGCAGGAAAATGCTGTCCTCGGCATTGTTGAGGCGGGCATAGGCTGCGACAGCGGCGACGAGGTCTTCGATATCGGCCGGTGAATAGGTGGAGGCGACGACCGAATAGGTCTCGCGCACGGAATCGTCGAGCGCCTGGGCCAGATCGCGCTTCAGGAGCTGGTAGGTGATGATGCCGGCTACCAGAAAGGCCAGGATGAAGAGCAGGCCGAAGGCGAGCGCCAGCCGGAAGGGCGTACTGCGCAGCAGCCTGGAGCTTTTCCCGGAAACGGCTTTTTGTTTCAGCATCGGATTGTCCGAAAACCGCTGCACACCTTTCGGTCCGATGCTTTTTGCTTCAGCATCGGATTATCCGAAAATCGCTCCACACTTTTCGGTCCGATGCTCTAGCGCGGCGCATGTAGGCTGTAGCCGGTATTGCGCACGGTATGAAGCAGCGGAATGTCGAAAGGCTTGTCGATCTTGGCGCGCAGCCGGCTGACATGGGTTTCGACGACGCTGGTCTTCGGGTCGAAATGGAAATCCCAGACGCGTTCGAGCAGCATGGTGCGGGTCAGCACCCGGCCTTCGCCGCGCATCAGCACTTCGAGCAGGGTGAATTCGCGTGGCTGCAGCTCGATCGCCTGGCCCTGCCGGGTCACCTGCCGGCGCACCAGGTCGAGTTCGAGATCGGCCACGCGCAGCACCGTCTTCTGGTCCTGCACGGGCGGGCGGCGCGCCAGCGCGTTGACGCGGGCGAGCAGTTCGGAAAAGGCGAAGGGCTTGGTGAGGTAATCGTCGCCGCCGGCCTCCAGCCCTTCGACGCGGTCGTCGACGCCGCTGACGGATGTGAGGAAAATCGCCGGCGTGCCGATCCTTGCGGCGCGCACCGCCTTGATCAGCGACAGCCCGTCGAGGCCAGGCACCATCCTGTCGACGACAAGCACGTCATATGGCTCCCGTGTCGCCTGGAAAAGTGCGTCGCGCCCGTCGTCGATGACGTCGCAGACGTGGCCCGCCTCGATCATGCCGCGAGCGACAAAATCGGCCGTCCTTTGATCGTCCTCGACGACGAGAATGCGCATGGTCTGTCCAAACCTTTCACGATCGGAAGATTACTCTCACGCCGCACAATTCGCGCAGAATTGTGTCCGCCACCTTATCGAATTCTTACGGATTCGTAAGCAGGCGGGATCGATCCGATCCCGGCTTTTCCGGCAGCCGACCTTTCTTACGAAACCGTATCTTCCCGGCAAAGGCCGTGTATGGGCCGTCGGCTAGAAGTTCGGACAGGGTGGCGGAAAACGTGAAGCCACCGTTGTTCAAGCAGGCGGCGCCGGTCGCCGCATTCAAGGAGATATCCCATGAAGACGCCCCCCACGACACGTCTCGATGCCTTCGTCATCGCCATCTGCGGTCTGATGGCCGTCACCATGCCCGCCCATGCCGCGACCGTGCCCTGCGAGGACATGCTGAGGGACATGCGGGCGGCCAAGGCGAAGGCCACGCTCAGCGATGCCGACATGGCCAAGGTCAACGATCTCGAAGCGAAAGCGGTCGAGCGCTGCAATGCCGATGACGACACCCGCTCGGACAAGTTCCTGACCGAAGCCATGGCGTTGATCGGCAAGTGACCCGAACGCAAGCCGCAAGGAGAGATCCAATGGCAGAAAGACGAACGGACAGGCTGGCGGACAGGCTGGCGAACATGCCTGTCGATGACATCAACCGTGTGCCGCGCGTCACCGTCGATTTCTGGCTGATCAAGCTGATGGCGGTGACGATGGGCGAGACCGCCGCCGATTATCTGGCGGTCAATATGGGCCTCGGCCTGACGGTCACCTCCATCATCATGACGGCGATCCTCATCGGCGCCATCGTGCTGCAGTTCGCCCAGCGGCGCTACGTCCCCTCGGTCTACTGGCTGGCGGTGGTGCTGATCAGCGTTGTCGGAACGCTGGTGACGGACAATCTCACCGACAATTTCGGCGTGCCGCTGCTGAGTTCGACCATCTTCTTCTCGATCGCGCTCGTCATCACCTTCATCCTGTGGAAGGCCAGGGAGGGAACGCTGTCGATCCACTCGATCTTCATGGCGCGGCGTGAAGCCTTCTACTGGCTGGTGGTGCTCTTCACCTTCGCGCTGGGGACGGCGGTCGGCGACCTGATCTCCGAAGTCTTCGGCTTCGGCTATATCACCACGGGCCTGATCTTCGGCGCCATCATCGCCGCCATCGCCTTCGCGCATTTCGCGCTCAGGCTCGACGGCATCCTGGCCTTCTGGCTCGCCTATATCTTCACCCGGCCGCTCGGCGCTTCGCTCGGCGACTATCTCTCGCAGCCATCGGACTATGGCGGCCTCGGGCTCGGCACGATCTATACGAGCCTGATGTTCCTCGCGATCATCATCTTCATCGTCATCTACATGAGCTTCAACTACGAACCCGAGATCGAAGGCAGCCCGGGAGAGCCATTGCGTTGAGGGCTGCCCGATGTGCCCGCCTCGCCCTGTCATGCGTCTGGCATGCAGGGCGAGGGGGGCGCTTACGGATTTGCAGGTTATGGAAAAGGGCAGGACAGGTCCTTGACCTACAGCCTTGGCAGGACCTGCGCCCGCCACATGCCAATCCTCCCGCCCGACAAAGCCGGTGTCTACCGAGCCATAAGTGCGATAGACATGGCTGGATTGCTGCTGGCATTCTCCTGGCCGTGGAACCGGCCAGTCCGGATCGAGACCCAGGAAAACCGAGCAGACGATGACGACGATAACTAGCATAACCTCGACAATGGCAGCCTCCTTCCTCGGCTCCTTCGTGGAAGTCGTGGAAGCCTTCACCATCATCCTTGCGGTCGGCGTCACGCAGAGCTGGCGGCCGGCCTTTATCGGCACGGGACTGGCGCTATCAGTGCTGGCGGTGCTGGTGCTGGTCTTCGGCCCGCTGCTCGGCCTTGTCCCGATCGACATCCTGCAATTTGCCATCGGCACGTTGCTGATCCTGTTCGGCATGCGGTGGCTGAGAAAGGCGATCCTGCGCGCTTCCGGCTTCATCGCGCTGCATGACGAGGCAAAGGCCTTTGCCGCCGAGACCGATGCGCTGGCCCGACAGTCCGCCGACCGGCGCGCCGATTTCCTCGCCGGCACGGCCGCCTTCAAGGCCGTGCTGCTCGAAGGTATCGAAGTGGTGTTCATCGTGATCGCCACGGGCGCGCGGCCCGGCATGCTGCCCTATGCGAGCGCCGGCGCGCTGATTGCCTGCATCGCCGTGCTCGTCATCGGCTTCCTCGTGCACAAGCCGCTGTCCGCGGTGCCGGAGAACACGCTGAAATTCACGGTCGGACTGCTGCTGACGGCTTTCGGCATCTTCTGGGTAGGCGAGGGCATCGGTGCCCCATGGCCGGGCGAGGATTTCTCGCTGATCGGCATCTTCGCCCTGCTCGCCGCCTTTTCCTTCATCGCCGTGCAGCGGCTGCGCCAATATCACGACACGCATATGGAGCCCGCCCGATGAGCATTCTCAGGATCGCCGTCAAGGAACTCATCGGCATGTTCATCGATGACGGGGCGCTGGCGCTGTTCAGCCTGCTTCTGGTGCTCGCCGTCGGCCTTGCCGTGGAAACGGCACTCATCGGCCCGGCCGCAGGCGCGGTGCTGCTCATGGTCGGGTGTCTTGTCATCCTTGCGGAAAGCGTGATGCGGGCGGCACGGCGGAAGTTTCGGCGGTGAGGGCGCAGGGATAGGCCGGGGAGGTTTGCGCCAGCAGCCCCCTCATCCGCCCTTCGGGCACCTTCTCCCCAAGGGGAGAAGGGGAAACCGGCGGCACTGTCTCTGATGTGACGACTTGATCGGATGCCGAGGCGTTGCAGCGGCACCCCTTCTCCCCGGCGGGGAGAAGGTGGCCCGAAGGGCCGGATGAGGGGGCTCCGGGCTCAACCTCACCGTCATCAGGCCTGGCAAGCGAGATTGGGGAGCGCCTCCCCAATCAAGCGCCGGGCATCACTCCCCCGAGGACCGCATTGTCTCGACATCCACGCCATGCGTGTCGAACCACCATTCCGGTGACTTGTCGGGATGCTTGTGGCGAAGCCGCTCGTACTTTTCGACAAGCCGGCTCTGCCGCTCCACCTCCTCACGGAAGAAGGGATGGTCGAGCATTCCGCCAACGGCATGCAGGCGCCGCAGGAGCTTGCGCAGAACATAGCCGTGCTCCTTGCCGCCGGGACGGTAGCCGCTATCGATGATCGTCATGATCGCGGTTTTGAGCCTGTCGGCGACGGTCCCGGGCGGGGTGCCGTTGACGATCATGTCCAGCCGCTCGGCGCCGAAGCCGACGTCGATGCAGGTTCCCAACGGATTGACGATATTGCCGATCTCGATCCCGTCCTTATAGAACTCCGTGCAGTATCCGCTGATGCTGCCGTCGCTCCATATGCATTCGGGATCGGGAATGATCGGCACGCGGCCGCGATAGAGCGGCGTCCATTCCTTCAGCCCGTCGGGATGGATGGTGACATGGTCGGGCGCGAGCCCGAGCAGCCCAAGGAAATCCAGCCAGAAATCGATCGCTTCGCCGACCGTCATCTGACGGAAGGAGAATAGTCCGAGCATGGTGAAGTGCAGGAAATGCGTGCCATCGCCGATCTCATCGAGGTCGCCCATGCGCAGACAGGCCTGGCTGTTTGCGACGGTTCCCTTGTGGGACGGATCGGAGAAGAGGGGCTTGTACTGCTGCATACCGGCGCTGCAGAAGAGCGTGGTATCGTCGTGCGGCCGTACGGATCGAATGCATGCGTAGTCGATGCCTTTGGAAAGGCAGTAGTCACGATAGTCCTGGATCAGGCGTCCCGCGGTGTCATAGGCAACCTCCTTTGTTCAAGTGCCCGCAGCAAAGATAGAAAAAGCGCGCCTTGATTGCAAGAAGATCGCCCGGCTGGCTTTGCGCCACCGGCGGGCCCTGCCGGCACCGAGCGAAGCTCTGTCGGTCAGGGCAGGGTAGCATGCATCGGGGAAAGGGCGCTCGCTACCTTCTTCTCTCCCGCGCTGCCGCAATCAGCATCGGTGCCGCCGCGCTCACCAGCGAGCCGAAGGGCAGCTGCTGCAGTGCCTTGCCGACGAGGAAGGCTGCGGCCATGGCGCCCGACAGTTTCAGCCAGGGGTAATCGCCGAGCTGTGCATGGGCGCTGGCATCGGCCCAGCGCAGGTTCTGCTCGACCACGGTGCCCGCCTGATGGCGAACGATATGCAGCCGGGCGCGCAGATTGTTGATCTCGTAACGCACATCCTCGATCTGCCGCTCGAGCTCCTCGCGTGCTGCCGCGCGCTCGATATCGACGATGACTTCCTCGACCGGCGCATCTTCGGCAACCGCATCGAGATAGGCCTTGTATTCGGCCTCGCTCGCAAAACCCTCGGCGTTTGCGTGCTGATCGGTCTTTTCCTGTTCGGGGGTCTTTTCACGTTCGGGGGCTAGCATCGGCTCGCTCGCGTCCCTGAGCTCGTCCATGCCTTCGATGGCGTCCCTGCCTGTCGTGCTCGCCATTTCGGTCTCCTTCTTGCTGACGGAGTTCAAACGTTCGAGGCGGAAAAAGGATGCATGGGCGGAGGGGATCGATTGCCGGCGCAGTGCGCCGACAGAACCGATTGATCCCTGACGGATCGAACCAGGCTGCCTGGTCAGGACTGAACGAGGATCACCAGGGTCTCGGGCAATACGCCGTCATATTCCATTGCCTCCGCCGCCTGCCTGCTCTTCATGAATTCCGCCAGCCGGCCCATGTCGGCAACGTCCATGACGAGGCCAACCTTGTTGGACGATTGCGGATCGACGAAGGTGCGAATGTTCGTGCAGCCGATCGGTTCGAAAACTTGCTTGCGACGGGGTGAGGCGAGCCAGTGTTTGACGTCCTTGACGTCGTGATGAGCCAGGATGGTCGGCATTGCGTCCTCCTCTTGCTGCTCCTGATATCAGGGCCGGAGAAACTTTACGCCTCGGACAAGCACGTGGATATCACCCGCATGGGTGGGCGCATTTCTTTTGTGGTCGCCGTGAGGGGGCTGGACTACCAGCCGCGGGCATTTATGGTGCACCGTCATCAAGGGGCGGGGGATTGGCATGAAGTGGATTTCGCTGGCCGGGACATTGCTTTCGGCCTGCCTCGCGGTGGTGCCTGCAAAGGCGAGCGAGCTGCTCGATATCATGAACGGTACGTTGAATGCAGCGGCTGAACCACAGGTGATGGAGGATGGCAGGACTGGGGGCTGCAGCTATACGTTTGTCGCGATCACGAGGGATCATGTCTATCGGTCAGGACAGTATCTTCGGGTGACCGGCTCTCTCGATCTGCTCAAAACCCGTTTCTTCGTGAAGACGCCTGGCGTAGCTTCCCTCTGGAGTATTGCGTTGACCCTTATCGTCGATGAGGCCTGGATGGGAGAGGATGGCGAGATCCATTTCACGCCATCGGCGCCTTCGCAGGCCTATCTTATCGGGGCGGGTACGGAGAGCCACCCGGACAAGCGCTCGGAACCATATGGCACCAGGGTGCCCGTTAGCGCGTCGATGCTCCTCGAAACCGACCCGGCGCTGAAAATCCTCATGGAAGCGACGAGTTCCTCTCACGCGATCAGTGTTGCCTTCAACCAGTTTTACGGGGACAGGATGATCACCGTTCCGATCGAGCTCGACGTGACGGACGTCAAGTCGAACGGGGAACGGGTGCGCTCGAAGGATACGGCCATCGATTTTCAACTGTGCCTGGCCGACCTCAGCAACGATTTTCCGGTGCCGCTGAAAGCGAAGTGAGGCTGCCGGTATTGTTTCCGGTGCCGGCGACGTGACTGCCACCGGCGACGACTCGCGGGTTCTCAGAAGACCAACGTGTTCCTGGTTGCCGGCCCGCCATAACACCGATGCCTTTGCATCCCTGGCCGATACAGTGGTAAGAGCCACCCATGACCCTATCAACAGAGCTAGACTGTCAGGCCTGCGGCGCGTGCTGTTCCTATTCGAGCGAATGGCCGAGGTTCACGACTGAGAGCGAAGAGGACCTCGATCTGCTGCCGGCGCATTTCGTTTCGGCAGATCAGACCGGCATGCGCTGTGATGGAGAGCGTTGCTCTGCGCTCTCGGGCACCGTCGGTTCGCAAGTATCATGCGTGATCTACGGCCTCAGGCCGGACGTCTGCCGCACATGCCTTCCCGGCGATGACGCCTGTTCGACGGCGCGTAAGGCCTTCGGGCTGGCGTAGCCGTTTTGGGCGAACCTTGTTTCAGGGGAACCTGATCTCGCCACGGCAAACGCAGGTCACTCCTATCAGAACATGGCTTCCTTCTGGTGCCGCACCGCAAGGATCGTCACCGTCTTCTCGTCAAGGCGGTAGCGGGCCACATATCCGCTGTCTCCGAAATCGATGAGCCATTCGCGGTAATGCTCGGGTAGGTCCTCAATGAGGCGGCCTTTATGCGGATGCAGGCCGAGTGTTCTGACCGCTGCAATGATCGTCTCACCCGCCCGCTTCGCGGCCAACGGGTTTTTCGATGCCAGGAAATCCCGCAGCCGCTGAAGGTCTCGGATGGCTGCCGGCGAGAAGATTACTTGTGGCATTCGGGTGCGGGCAGCTCGTCGTCAGTTCCCCAGCTGGAAAGCCATTTCTCGACCTCGTCGCCTGTGACGTGGAGCCCGGTTGCCTGAAATTCATCCCAGGCGTCGAGTGTCTGCCGTCGCAAAGCCTCGCGCTTTTCCTCGCGCTCGACATATTGCGCGATGGCTTCCCGCATGATCCAGTGGGAGGAGCGGCGGCGGGCTTCGGCCAGATGCTGGACGCGGCTCTTCAGCTCGTCATCGAGCTTCAGCGAGGTCGGCGATGCCACAGGAGCCTCCTTAGTCAAAGGTAATACCTTACGCTAATCTAGGCTCTGCGCGCGCAAAAGTCGATCACAATATCTGTGCCGCAAGATTTTGGAGACGATTGAACCCGGGTTCAAAACACTCCGGTACCAGGCCGCGGATTTGAATTTGATCGCGCCGTGCCGGGCCTCGACGCCATCTGCCGCTCGGTCCGGCTCGCACTCAGTCCAGGAGATCGGCCGGCACCTTGCCGCCGTTTTCCGACAGTTTCTTCATCAGCGCCTTGTGGAGGAACGTGTTCATTTTCGCGCTGTCGCCGGTATCGCCGGTGTAGCCGAGTTCGCCGGCCAGTTCCTTGCGCTCCGCCATGCTCGCATCCATTCCGAGCGCCTTCATGAGATCGACGATCGAATGGCGCCAGTCGAGCTTCTGGCCGGATTTTTTCACGGCCGCGTTCAGCATCTGCTCGATATCGACAGGCTGCGCCTTGGTCGGGGCAGGTGAGGGATTGGTGGTCGGCGCCGGCGAGGGGGCAGCGGGCGCGGCCGAAGCCGGTGCGCTTGCCGTGGGTGCCGCGCTGGCGGGGGCTGTGGGTGCTGCGCTGGCAGGGGTGGTGGGCGCCTGTGTGGGCGCTGCGGCCTCGGTGGCTTGTGCCTCGCCGAAAATGGCGCGCTTGATGCGGTTGAGAATGCTCATGGGAAACCCTCCTCCGGTGGTGAAGATGGGGAAACGCCGCTGGGTGGCCAGGTGTTCCGCGCGGTGATGTCGTTCTGAGGCTCAATCGTTCGAAAGGCCCCGGTTCTCACGCCAGAACCTTGTCCAGCCAGTTGAATACCCGCAGATCCCTCAGCCCGTATCCGCCCGGCTCGCAATGCAGATCGGCCCCGTCGGATACCGCAAAGGCGGCCATCGTCTTCGGCCCCGTCAGCATCGTGTAGAGCTTTTGCGATTGCCCCGGCCAGAAGGCCTCGTTGGCGGGCTCGGTAATCAGCATCGGGCAGGTGATCCTGCCAGCCACATCATCCAGCCGGTAAGCCATGGTCGCCTTGAAGGCGTCGAAATAGGAGCTGGCGCCATAGGGTCGCATGCGGAAGGCAAGCGCGTTCTTCGTCGCCGGGTCCAGCATCTTGGCCATATAGCCGTCGAACTCCTCCTTCCTGCCGGCGTTCAGCAGCGCCAGCATCGGCGGCGGCAGGCTGGCCGTCCAGGAGGCGGAGACGTCGGTCACGCCGGGATCGGCGATCGCAGCGGCGATGCGTTTTTCGAAGGCGACGGCGCGCGGCACCCAATAGCCACCCTGGCTGATGCCCTGGATCGCAATGCGCGCGGGATCGACACCCTGCAGCGTCAGCGCGAAATCGACGACCGGGGTTACCACATGCTCGAAATCCGGGCGGAAGGGCATGCCCTGTTTCCAGAGCGCATAACCCTGGCCCGGCCCGTCGAAGGTCAGGCAATCATAGCCGCGCGCGGTGCCGCCGGCCGCTCCCATCATCCACATGTCGAGAGCCGAGCCATCGCTGCCATTGACGAGGATCAGCAGCGGGCGCTTCTGCGCAGTGCCCCTGCCGCGGAAATAGAAGCCGCGCAGCGCCGTATTCTCATAGGGAATGCTCACCTCTTCGATCGGCGGATCGAAGAGCGGGAGCGATTTCAGCCAGCAATCGTCCATCTTCTGCCAGGCGGCGGTGATCTTCGTCGGATCGCCGGTGCCATCGGCGAAGTATGTGGCGCTGTCATAATAATTCTGCGCCCAGAGCAGTGCCTGCCGGGCGCTTTCCTTGTGGCGGCCGGAGAGCGAATCCTGCGCAATCGTCAGCGCCTCGTCGCCGGCTGATATCATGGCGCTGTAGGCGCTGTCGAAATTGCCGTCCTCGATCTGGCGGGTGAGATAGAGAACCTTGCCGACATTGCCGCCCTGGTGATAGGCGCGCCCGAGACTGGTCAGGAGCACATATTCGAAGGCGGAATTCTTGAAGAAATAGCTCGCCTGATGCGCTGCCATCGGCGTCGTCGGCAGGTTTTCCGCAGGCTTGTTCCCGGCCGGAGGCTTGGCGGCCTGGTCCGGCACTTCGGTCGCCTGCGCAGTCATTCCCGCCCCGAAACCTGCGGCAACCATGCCGATGCCGAACTGTTTTCTTGTCAGCTTCATTCTATCCCCCTCCGGATACTTGGCCCACAGACTATTGCTTGAGGATTTTACTTTAGCATTGTTGCGGAGACGCGTCAGGAAGGGTGCGCGATGGAGAAATACTCGCGTGGCGATGCGGTGCTTGCGTCGTGGCGGCGGATCCGGAGTGAGTGCCGGGGTCTTGTCAAACGACTGACAAGGCGAGCCCGGAGCCCCCTCATCCGCCCTTCGGGCACCTTCTCCCCGCCGGGGAGAAGGGGGCAGCCGCCATATCCGGCGAAGTAACGTCTGATGGGAAGGAAGACCTTGCCGCGATACCCCTTCTACCCCGCGGGGAGAAGGTGCCCGAAGGGCGGATGAGGGGGCTCCTGGCGCCTACCGCACCCGCCATCTTCCTCCCCGCCGGGGAGAAGGGGGCAGCCGCAATGTCCGGAGAAGTACGTTTGATCGGAAGCGAGGCCTTGCCCCGACACCCCTTCTACCCCTTGGGGAGAAGGTGCCCGAAGGGCGGATGAGGGGGCTCCGGGCGCCTACCGCACCCGTCATCTCCCATCACGAAAACTCGCCCGCCCGCGGCCCGGCCAGCGTCACGCGCCAGGTCGTTCGTGCGCGAAAATCCTGCGTCGCCAGAAACGTATAGGGCGTCGCCCGCCAGGGCTTCACGGCATTGTTGAGATTGTCGAGCACGTAATCGCCGTCGTCCAGGCGGGCGATCAGCACGACGTGGTTTTCGTCGTGCGGGCCGATCACCACCGAGAGCGCCAGGCGGCTTGCCGGAAATCCGGCGTCGATGAGATCCTTCATCTTCTGCAGGGCGTAATCCTCGCAGTCGCCCCGGCCGCCGACGGGCAGGGTCCAGGCATCGCCGTTTCCTGAGATGGAGCTGTCCTCCGTCGAGCGGACGCGCAGGTTTACCGCGCGGGTGACCTTGCGCAGAAGCGGCATGCCCGCCTGCTCGGCCGGCCCGCGGGCGCGTCGTGCGGCGGATGTCTCATGGCAAAGCCAGCGATAGCTCGCGCAGGCAGAGGCAAAGCCTACCGGCGCGCCGATATTCCTGCCGACCGGCAGAGGCTGTCCGGCAAAGGCCTGAAACTGCGCGGGAAAGAACACAAGTGAAACAAGGCAAAAAATCCATCGCATGAATCACCCCTCTATTGTCGGCGGGGAAGGTAACACAGTTTATACTAAAACTTTAATAAAATTTATTACTTGTGTAATTAACTATAGCTTAAGAACCTGTGCCATTATCCACAGTTTATTCTTGGAATTAACGGTCTGCTAATATAAGAATTCCCGCAGTTAACGATTTGTTAACTTTGGGAGAGAGAAGATGATCCGTAAAGCAGCGAAGTATAGCGTCGCCGTTGCTTACCTTTTGGCAAGCAGCAGCCTCACAATGGCCGCGCCAGCAGTCGTCAACTGCGCCACGGCAGCGCCGGGTACCATTGAGGCCAGACTGTGCCTGCCGACGAAATCCATCCGCAAGGACGATGACAGCCGCACGGTCAATGACGACAGCAGCGGCAACAGTTTCGGCGGCCGCTCCGGCAACCGCTCCGACCCTGGCAAGCAGGCATCGAGCCAGAGCTCTTCCGGCAATCAGAACACCGGCAGCAATGACGGAAATGGCAATCCAGGCGGCTCCGGCCCCGGTGAAGGCCCCGGCGATGGCCCTGGTGACGGCCCCGGCGATGGTCCCGGTGACGGCCCCGGCGATAACGGCGGTGATCACGGTCACCACGGCGGCAAGGATCATCACCACCATGGCGGCAGGGATCACGATCACCATGGCGGCAGGGACCATGACCACCACGGTGGCAAGGACCGTGACCATCATGGCGGCAAGGACCGTGACCACCACGGTGGCAAGGACCGTGACCATCATGGCGGCAAGGACCGTGACCACCATGGCGGCAAGGACCGTGACCACCATGGCGGCAAGGATCGCGACCATCACGACGGTAAGGACCGTGACCATCACGACGGTAAGGATCGCGACCACCACGATGGCAGAGATCGCAACGACCGTGGCGACAAGGGCGGCAACGACCGTGGCGACAAGGGCGGCAATGACCGCGGCGACAAGGGCGGAAACGACCGTGGCGACAAGGGCGGCAATGGCCGCGGCGACAAGGGTGGCAACGACCGTGGCGACAAGGGCGGCAACGACCGTGGCGACAAGGGCGGCAACGACCGTGGCGACAAGGGCGGCAACGACCGTGGCGACAAGGGCGGCAACGACCGCGGCGACAAGGGCGGCAACGACCGTGGCGACAAGGGCGGCAACGACCGTGGCGACAAGGGCGGCAACGACCGTGGCGACAAGGGCGGAAACGACCGCGGCGACAAGGGCGGCAACGACCGCAACGACAAGGGCGGCAACGACCGCGGCGACAAGGGCGGCAACGACCGCAACGACAAGGGCGGCAACGACCGTGGCGACAAGGGCGGCAACGACCGTGGCGACAAGGGCGGCAACGACCGTGGCGACAAGGGCGGCAACGACCGCAACGACAAGGGCGGCAACGACCGTGGCGACAAGGGCGGAAACGACCGCAACGATAAGAGCGGCAACAGCGGCTCGAGCAACAGCGGTTCCGGCAGCAGCGGCAAAAGCGGCTCGGGCAACGGTGGTTCCGGCAGCAGTGGCAACAGCGGCTCGGGCAACAGTGGTTCCGGCAGCAGCGGTAACAGTGGCTCGGGCAATAGTGGTTCCGGCAGCAGCGGCAACAGCGGCTCGGGCAACAGCGGCTCCGGCAGCAGCGGCAACAGCGGCTCGGGCAACAGTGGCTCCGGCAGCAGCGGCAACAGCGGCTCGGGCAACAGTGGTTCCGGCAGCAGCGGCAACAGCGGTTCGGGCAACAGTGGTTCCGGCAACAGCGGCAACGGTGGCTCAGGCAACAATGGCGGCAACGGCGGCTCGGGCAACAATGGCAACAACGGCGGCTCGGGCAACAACGGCAACAATGGCAACAACGGTGGCTCTGGCAGCAGCGGCACCGGTGGCCCCGGCAAGAGCGGCGGCCATAACTGATCCGGCATAGCGAAGCGGAGGAGGGGCTTCAGGCTACGAAGCCCTTCCTCAATGGAAATATCCGAGATGCGGCCCGGCGACGGTGTCTTCACTATTTGCCTGGCGCATTCCCTTTCCTCTCTCATTCCTGTGCCCGCGTGCTGGCGCAAAGGATGTCACAGGAATCGCAGCGTCTCTTCTGTGCAGTGATGGTTCAGATGTAGTGCGTAGGAGTTGCTGCACCCGAAAGGGGAGAGTGCTGGATCTCTGTGAGATAACCCGGGCTGGGCCGGGAACACAGAGATGAGGGGGGAGAGGGGTATTTGTGAGGGGCCGGGATCCTGCATCTGGGAGGGGGATTCCGGTTTGGGGGACGAAAGAGGGGTGCCGCAAGGTACCCCTTTTTTGTGACATTGTGCCGAGGGGTTAAGCACCTTTCGTCGCCACCATCTGACCCGCGATCTATTGCGATGATACCGGGGCGCCAACTTATGATTCCGCTCCCAAACGATCGCGATTGCCAAGCTCCGGAGGCAAGACATCAGAGGTCTTGTGGCACTCGCTCCATGATGCCGCCCTTTGTCGAGCCAACGACCGCTTCCGGACCAAAGGAGACATCCAAAGCCGTCGGCGACGCCGATCAGCCGCCGCAGGTATCGCAGCACGGAACCGATTCTACGTGATGTTACGGGTCAAGAATTGGTTCGAATGTTATGATGTTGCCGCTTGTGGGAGGCCGGCCATGACCGGTCCTGACGTTGCGCATTATCAAAGCGTTTGTACGCACCGTGGCCTGTTCAACGGCATTGATCAGGCCACAGGTGGGAGTGGGAGCAACCGCAGTGCTTCTCGGGAAGTATCGAAGACATAGGAGGCGAATATGAAACGAATTGCTGCTGCGTCACTTGCCTTTCTGACGATTGGATTTACGGCGCCGCCCATGGATACCGCAAATGCTGTCGTCTATTGTCAATATATCAGTTATCCGGCGGGCTGCGTCGTTAGACCCGGGGTGGTGCTGAGGCCGCGCCCGGTTGCTCGTGCAGCGCGTGGTACGGTGACGCAGGGAACTGCTGTAAATAAGGGTGGCCCAGTTAACCGCGTCGGTCGTCGCTAGTTGTCGGTTTCGACCCGCCAACCTCGACCGCTACCAGATCGTCCAAGCTCCGTAGGCAAGACATCAAAGGTCACCGGAATCTTGTGGCACTCGCTCCATGATGCCGCCCTTGTGGCCGCCAACGACCGCTCCGTTGCGAAGCGGTCGTTGCCGGGTCAATACTGCCGCCGTGCAGGCGGCCGGGGGGGGCTGCGCGACTGTCGTTCCCCGCCATCACACCATACCGTCGTCAGGTTTCAGAGGCTGCAGGACGATATCGGAGATCGCCGATACTCCGACCTTGAAGGCAACCTGGTATTCCGGATCCGCAACCATGTTCTTGAATGCGGAGCGGCGCGGATACTGGACCAGCACGACCGCATCCCAACCCTTTTCCTGCCCGGTCGTCAGCACAGGCAGGCCATTTCCGCCAAACAGGATTTTCGCGCCGAAGCGAGCCAGGATCGGCTTCGCCATCCGCAGGTATTCCAGATATCTTTGCTTGCCGCCATCGGGCTCGAACCGGATGAGGTTCAGCATGACGACGGCTGAATCGTCGTCTTCGGCCAGGAAGGCGTCGAACACGGCGGGTGAGAATGAAACCATCTAACTTTCCTTTGACACGGCACCGGGAGTGGGTGTGGGTGCGCCGGTCAATTGTTAGCTGGTCGCCGTGCCAGAAACTGGCAGGAACGAGCGCCAGTCGCGATCCTGTTGCTGCCACTGTTTCATGATCGACTGGCGTCGACCGGGGTAGCGCTCGTCCGAAATCGCCTTCACCTGGAGACGATCGACGCGGAAGTGGCGGAAGGCCGATCTCTGTTCGCACCAGGCCGCCAGGACACGCACGTCGTCGAAATAGACGATGGCGATCGGCCAGATGATGCGATCCGAGAGCGAGCCGTGAGCGTCTTCATAGCTGATCGCCACTTTGCGCTGTCGATGGATGGCATCGCGCAATGACGCGGCCTGCGGAGGGTCCACACGCTGGGAAACCGAGGCCGCCGCGAGGGCAGGCGGCCCATCCTTCGTCGCCGGGCCGTTCTTTTGGGCGGAAATTATCTTGGCCAGAGCGCTTTCGCTGCCTTGTGCCAGCGCAGGATCGGCGCGCTGCTGCACCCAGGCGAGGCCAAGGGTCAATGCGTCCAGCTCATCCGGCGAAAATGCGAATTCCGGCAGAAAGAAGCCTGGACCCAAAGAGTAGCCAATACCCGCCTGTCCTTCGACGGGCGCTCCCAACGACCGCAGCGTTTCAATGTCCCGGTATATGCTTCGCAGCGAAATGCCCAGCTCACGTGCCAGATCGAGGGCCGTGACGGGCCTCCTGCGTGCTCGCAGCACGCTTATAAGCTCAAACAGACGGTTCGTTCTCGACATATCCAGTTTCTTCCGAGGCCAGTCCCATGCTCTCATTCACGCATCCGACGCCCGGTCTCCAGCAAGCCGAGACCTTCTTGCGACCGGAAGCAGCCGACCCGAAGATAGTCGACCTTGAGAATTTACAAGAGACGGGACTTCAACATAGCGGCAAGAAGACCGGTTTCGAGACAGGCGGACCGAGGCTCGTCGCATCGGCATGTCTGCGATTGGCGCAAAACGGCCAAGCCAACTGGGCGGGAGATCATGGGGCGGTGGGATTTAGCGAATTGAGTTGCCGTCTAAATCGCACTTTGCGACGTAACTTAGCAGTTCGGACAGATGGTGAAGCGCATGCCAGCCGATCATTGTCTCGGCGTTTACTTCATTCCTCAAATCGGCGAGGCAATCGTCGACGTCGGTCAACATCGGTCTTGGCGCTGTTTCGATGAACGCGTCGTCGAAAAAGACTGTCCAAAAAGCGCCCCGGTTGAGCGGCACGCGGTCAAGTCCCGCAGACTTTAACCTGTCGAACAGGCGCTCCGTTAATGCCCGGATTTCAGAAATCTCGACATAATTCACGTTTTGGTTCTCGACTGACATCTTCTTCGTCTCCCACGGCTCATGCTTAAACACGCTACAAGATTTTGCGCGAGTGCATATGATGGTGGGGAGTTGGGGTGGCCGTTTGCGGCCCGAAGCGGACATCAAGCGGTAAATCGGTCGATGGCATTCACCACGTGGTACTATGAAACGCCGTCCATGCTCGGATGCCGCAGAATATCAGTGTGAAGATAATGCAGTTCGCAACGAGACCTGCCAAGGTAACGACACTGAACTCGAAAATATCTGAAGGGATCTCCATCGCCGTGCGCTGCGCCACGCTAAACATCAGCGCAATGAAGGCGAGTACGGCCGTGATAATTACAAAGCGCCTTCTCGGAGTGACCCACCAATAAACCAGGGCCACAGAAAGAGCGGTCGCAAGTATTCGAACCGGGTTCACTACCTCCGCAATTGCGATGGCGACGGCAAAAATGATCATCTGATCCCACACTTGCTTATTTTGATGATACTGCCTTCACAACTTATAGGCGTCAACACTGATCTGATGACCGCTTGTGGCGCAAAGCTGCCCACGCCGCATGCCTGCCGGTCGATGGCATTGCAAATTCGGCTTCCTGTTGTCGGAAACTCTGACAACCGAGGCCTTGGGCGGTTCATGACAGCTCTGGCCCGAACGGGCCATGCAGCGGGTGGCATGACGAGCCCGGCAAGCGGCGAAGCCTTGTTCGCCGCTGCAGTCAGGGCTCCCGTCATCCCCGGCTCAGGTCAGCCTGCCTTTCCGGGCACCGGCGTGTTGAGCAGCTGCTGCTCCCAGAGATAGGCAATGCCGCTGCCGGCGGCATGCTGCTTGAAGATGTCGGTCAGCTCGTCGGCGTGTTCGGTGCGCGCCCAGTCGCGCTGCCATTCGGCGGCCAGCGCCACCCAGGTCATCATGTTGGCGCCCGCCGCGATCATGCGCTGGATGGCCACCTCGTGAGCCTCGATCGACGTGCCGCCCGAGGCATCGGTGATGACAGTGACATCCCAGCCTTCGCCGAGCGCCTGGATGACGGGCATGGCGACGCAGATCTCGGTCCAGAGACCCGCGATGATCAGCTGCTTGCGGCCCGTTGCCTTGACCGCATCAACCACCTTCCTGTCCTCCCAGGTGTTGATGAAGGTCCGGTCGATCACCTCCTGGCCCGGGAACACATCGGTGATCTGCGGGAAGATGAGGCCGCCGCGCCCGGCGACCACGCTGGTCAGGATGGTCGGTACGCCGAAAGCCCTGGCGGCCTTTGCCAGGGCCGCCGAATTGTTGACCACCATCTGCGGGTCATGGCTGTTCAGGTTCGCGAGCTGGTAGGGCTGGTGGTCGATCAGGACGAGTACGGAATCTTCCGGGCGGAGAAGCGAAGCAAGGCCATTACGAAAGGTCATGAAGGGATCCTCTGCTGCCGTCTTGTATGAGTTCGGTCTGGATGTTTCTCGATATTGAGACAGACATGCGCTGACAGCGGCGCCGCCTGCGAGAGGGACACTGTCATTCCGGATTTCGATACGGTAGCCTCCCGTTCTGCCGAGCTGTGTCGCAAGATGGGGAACGCCAACCGTGGATATCGAAGATCTCAGGACATTCGTGGAAGTTGCCGATGCCGGCGGCGTTTCGCCCGCCGCGCGGCGGCTCGGCATTTCCAAGTCTATGGTCAGCCGCCGGCTCATCCGGCTCGAAGCCGAACTCGGCGTCCAGCTTCTGGCGCGAACGACCCGCGGTGCGGCGCTCACCGAAGCGGGGATCACCTTTCGGGACCATGCCGCCAGGGTCGGTTCCGAGATCGACGCAGCCATGGAAACGATCCTGCCTTCCGGCGATCTTCGCGGCCGGCTGCGCATTGCCGTGCCGGTTTCCTTCGGCCCCAGCCATTTCGCCCACGTGCTGGCGCAGATGGCGCAACGCCACCCGCAGCTCCACATCCATGCGTATTACAGCGATCGCTTCGTCGATCTCATCGCCGAAGGTTTCGACTGCGCGATCCGGGTCGGCTATCTGCCGGACTCGAACCTGGTCGCAAGACGCATCGGTCCGCTCTACGGAAAGCTGGTCGCAAGCCCTGATTATATCAGAAGGCACGGCTCGCCCGAGACGCCGGAGGAACTCGCCGGCCATGAGGCCCTGATGCAGGCAACGGAGGTCTGGCAGTTCATGGACGGAGAGGAGATCATCACGGTTCATCCGCGCGGGCGCTTCAAGGCCGATAACGCGCTCGCTCTCGCCGCCGCCGCCCTGGCCGGCGTCGGCATAGCGTGGATACCCGATGGCGTAACCCGCGACCATCTGGCTTCCGGCGCGCTGGTTCCGGTCATGACACGCTACCCGCCACCGCCCGCCGGCATCTACGTCATCCGTCCCTCGGGGCAGCATCCCACACGGAAGGTGCGGGTGCTGACGGACATGCTGATCGAGTGTTTCGAAGAGGCTCCGGCGCCGATGGGAGCCGCCGGGGCGGCGTGAACAGCGCTTCGAAGCGCCTTCGACCTGCGCCGGCGCAGTGGATGGCGCGCGTTCTTTCAGTTATTCTTTCCAGCGAATATCGGCTTCCTGTCCCCATTCAAGCGAGGAGATTGCAAGGATGACAGAAGGGGAGATTGGCTGGGTCACTGCCATCATCGTAGGCCTGGTTGCAGGGTGGATGGCGGACAAATTCATGCATACTCACCTGCCGTTCGGATGGGCAGCTGTCGGGATGTCAGGCGCCTTTATCCTGAATGCGATAGCCGAAAAGGCCGGCTATCACTGGGGCGGCTGGCTGACCTACTTGCTGCTCGGCTTCTTCGGGGCATGTATGCTTCTGATCCCCCTTCGTCTGTACATAGTCCGCACGCGGCTTCCCAAAACTCCGGATGAGTGGTGAGACACGGCTTCGGTTAGCGCAAATGCCGCCACCGCCGGCCCGTTGCGGACATCAAAAGGGGTTGTCTGCCGCATTCTACCCCAATGCTTCGTCGAACGCCTTTCGGCCGATCCCGGCGAGCCAGGTGCGGAAAGTGAGGATTTCCGGATTGATCTCGCGCATGAGATCCAGATCCACACGTTCTGCCAGTGGACCATCTTCCAGGCTCCTGGCCATGTGCGCGAGGTCGGCATTGGCTGCAAGAACATCGTCGGGAAAGCGCGCATAGGCGATCGTGCGGCCGGCGATTTCGCTCAGGGCGGCCTCGAGTTCGTAGCCGGTCAGCCTGTCGCTTGCGATTTTCAAGGTGACGCCGCCGAACCGGGGCTTGTCGGCGAACATGGCCGCAACGAATTTGCCGATATCGTCCACAGCGGTCAGCTGGATCGAATGCTCCGGCCTGATGAGAGAGAGCAACTGCCCCTTGTCCAGGCCGAATCCGGGCCGCACGAGCATTTCCATGAAGATCATCGGCCTGACGATGGTGGCCGTGACAGGCAATTTGTGGATATGCGCTTCTATGCGAGGCTTGGCGTCAAAACGCGCCACACCCGTCGGCTTGTCGCCGACGCTGGCGCCCGAAGAATAGACGAGATGCGCGACGCCGCTTTCGACGGCCAGGTCGGCGATCGAAATCCCCAGACGTTCTTCCTCTTCCGCCGACAGGTTGGCCGGCAGCACGCTGAAAACGCCATATGCGTCTTTCATCGCCGCCCGGACAGTATCCTCGTCCTCGAATGATCCGGGCACGATTTCGACGCCGGCGTCCCGCAGGGCGATCGCGGCCGGGGACCCGGTATTCAATACAAGTGCGCGCACAGGTCGCTTCGCTTTCAGCAAGGCTCTGGCGACCGATCCGCCCTGGCGACCGGTGCCGCCGAAAACGAGAATCGGATGTTTGTCATTGGTCATTGGGAACCCTCGCGTTGAACAACGACCGTCCATATATACGAGTAGAAAATCGCCGGAAGACGGCACATTTTTCAGCGTCAGGCACAAGGATGATACGCTTGGACAATGGTATCGGGCCCGGCTCCCTTCAGGGACCAGAGGACAAGCCACAATTCAGGCCGATCCCGTCAAACGGGATTTGCACGCGGCTGGGCGACAAGTGGACTGTGCATGTTCTATGGCGGCTGTCTCTCGCAGATGAGCAACGGCTGCGCTTTTCAGCGCTCAGGAAAGAGATCGACGGGATCACCCAGAGAATGCTGACGCTGACGCTGCGCAACCTGGAGCGCGATGGCATGGTGATGCGTCATTACTTTCCCGAAGTACCGCCGCGCGTCGAGTATGAACTAACGGATATGGGTGCCGGCGTGCTGCACGCTCTTGAGAGCTTCAACCTGTGGGTCCGGGATAATCTGCCCGTCGTCGAAGAGCATCGTCGCTCCTATGACGAAGCCCTGAAGTAATTTGAGCATGTCGCGCAAAAGCGCAACCACTGCGCCACGCCGCGCTACCCATAGACATCATAATCCACCGCCGCCTTCACCCCGGTCTCCGACCGGTGACGCAGGCGTTTGACGACTGGCTGCGTGAATGTCAGTGCCAGCGCGTCGGCGTCGTTGGGCGAGGGCAGGCCGCGATCCTTCATGTCTTCCTTGCTTTCGAGCTGGATCTTGCCGTCCAGCCGGGCCACGGTCTCCGGTCCCACGAGGTCCTGGTAGAGAACCTCATTGCCGGGATCGATGGCGCCGCCGGCCTTCAGCCAGCGTTTCATCTGGCCCCAGATATAGGCGCGCATATTGTAATAGCCGGGGTCCAGCACCTTCGTCGAGCCGAACCAGACGAGCTGCCAGGAGCGGCCCATGACGGTACCGGCGCTGGCGATGCCGGTGCCGTAGCCGGCATCCACGAAGACGGCGTCGGCCTCGTATTCATCCTCCAGCCGGGCGATGAGATTGGCAACCTCGATATCGTTGTCATTCCGGGCAATGGTCGCCAGCCGCTTCGAATAGAGGCCCTGGCGCAGCATGATCACCGTCGGGTCGTCGCCCGTCCAGGCGGGGTCGACGCCCAAAATGACGGGCGCGAAGGCATATTGCTCGGGGCGCAGGTGCACGGCGCGCGCCCGGTCGGCATCGTCGGCGGAGATGAACTGCATGGCGGACTGGCTCGGAAACTGGCCGCGCACGCGCACCTTGACGATATCGCTATCCTCGCCGTGATCGTCCACGAGATGTTGCAGGAACTCTTTGTTGGTGCCGGGCACCGTGCGGCTGTCGATCTGCCGGCCGGTCCAGCGGTGGCGGAAGCGGCGGAAACATTCGCGGAAGCGGCCGCTGTTTCTGGTCGGGTTGCCGAAGACGATCCAGATGATGACCGTATCCTCGTCCGTCAGCGCGCCTTCGGCCACTTCCCAGACCTTGTCGTGGATCTTGGAGGCCTCGTCGAAGAGCAGGAGTATGATGCGGCCCTTGTTGTGCAGGCCGGCGAAGGCTTCCGTATTGTGCTCGCTCCAGGAGACGAAATCCTGCCGCCAGCTTTCGCTGCGCTCGGGATCGCGCGACTTGATGGACATGGCCTGCACATCGAACCAGTGGGCGGTGATCGAAAGCCGGAACCATTTGCCGATTTCGGGCGCCGTCTTGGTGCGCAGCTGGCCCTCGGTATTGGCTGTCGTGACGATCTTGCAATCGGCAAAGCAGGACATGGCCCAGTTGGAGAGCATGCCCATTTCCGCCGATTTGCCGATGCCGTGGCCGGAGGCGACGGATATCTGCAGCGGCTGATAGCGGGTCCGGGGGTCGGCAAGATGGGCGCCGATCAGCTCGTTGATCTCGTCCTGCCAGGGGCGGGGGCCGTCATAGCCTTTGAGCTCGCCCATGCCCCAGTCCCAGGCGAGCCGGGTCCAGCGCTTCGGGCTGAAGCGGCAGGCGGCGGCAAGCTCGATGATCGCGTCATTGGGATCGCTGATTTCGCCTGATGCGGCGGGCAGGGGCTTTCGGCGTGTCACGCTATTCCGCCTCGCCATCATTGCCCTCTTCGCTGCGCCTTTGCGCCCGCTCCAGCCGCTCGGCGAGCGCGGAGAGGCCCTTGTGCTCGATGATCTCCTTGAAGGCATTGATGCGGATATGCTTGCCGATCAGCTCCAGCCGGCGCAGCCGCTCGGCAAACTTCACCTTCTTCACATGGCCGATTTCGCGGCGCTCCTTGCCCGTGCCCTCGTAGAGCGCGGAGATTTCGAGATCCGTCACCAGCCCCTGCCGCCAGATCTCGGGCCATTCCCGGATCGGCAGGAGATCGCCATTGTCGTCATAGAGATCGCCGAGATCGGCTTCGGCCTCGGCGGCAAGCCGCGTCAGCAGCCAGTCCGCATCGATGCGCGTGCGCTCGGAGCGCTCGGCCTTCGCTTCGCCGATGGCTGCGGCAATTTGAGGTATCCTCAGGAGCCTGCAGGCAGTCTCCTTCGCGCCGCGGGCCGAATAGCCCGCCCTTATCGCCGCCTGCGCGCCGACAGTATCGACGAGATATTCCTCCACAAAGCGCTGCTGCCGCGCCGTCAGTTCGCTCATGCCATCACATCCCGGTTTGCCGGGGAGATAACAGAGCAACGGTTGGCGCAATGAATGGGCGGAGGAAAGGAAAAAATGTGAACGGCCGGCGGGAACCTTTTCGGGGAACTGCGCGTTTGGGGCCTCAGCCGCTTTCTGTGCCTGACCTAGCGGGAGGAAAATCGCCCCGGGTGATGGCGGCGCAAGAATAACAGTAAGGAATGCAGCTTTTACGCGTAAATACGGACGTTAACCACCCTATTTAACTGAATTAAACGATAATCGTTGCCGCATGCAATGAATTAATCAAGGATTTATTAGAATAGAGGAGTTCGCTTATGCTTGAAAAACTTAAGAATGCTATCGGTATATCTGACAGGATGCACCGGGACAGGGAAATCAGCAGGATTGGCTATAGCGAAGAACCTTCCAAGCTGGTCGTCGAATTTTCCGACGGCAGCATGCATACCCATCTCGATGTCATCGAAGGGCATATCGTCGGCCTGCGCATCGCCGAGGACAAGCTGGATTTCTATGAATCCCAGATAGAGCCTTCGAACCGCCCGCTGGAATCCGGAAGCGCGGGGCGGGGATGAGCCCAGTCCATAGCGGGCAGGGGGGCCATAACGGGCAAGGGGACCATAACGGAGAGGGGGAACGGGACGAGCATACAGCAAACCCTGCTGCCGCAACCGGCGAGCAAGGAACGCAGTCCTATGATCCCGCCCGGTCCTCCGATGAGCCCCCGGTTGCGGTGACGGTCAAACTCGCATCGCATCTGATCAGCGAGATCACCTATGATCCCGTCACGCGGATCCTCGAGATCGAGCACCGGCTGAAAGGCCACCGCCGATATTTCGACGTGCCTCAGGGGGTCGTCATAAACCTGGTCACCGCGCCATCGCCGGGCTGGTATTACACGCAGCACATCCGCGACGCCTTCCGCCGCGACGACGCCCACCGGCATTTTTCCTTCCACTGGCTGCGCTCCCGCGACCATCATCATTGAGGCAGGCGGGATCGCCGCAGCGAGGCCCGATGGCGGTCTCGTGCTGCCTGCATGGCTAAAAAACAGCTAAGTCCTTGATCCTGAATAAGTGACGCAGGAAAGCGGAAAGACTTTTATATTTTTTTCCGTCGCCGGAGGCTTTCTCCTGATTTGAATTTCTTTACGCGTAAGTTTGGGAGTAAGTGGATCACTTATTCAGGATCAATGACTTAGCCGGAATTTTGGCCGTTTTTGCTGCATTTTCAGAAATTCTTATTCAGGATCAATGAGTTAGTGGCGAATATCCGGGGGATCTGAGCCGGGAGGCGGCGCTTTCCGGGCTGTGCGAGACGCCAAGTTCGGTCTCCAGCCAGGCCGGGAAATGCAGGCCCGTTATAGTTTCGAACTTGCTAACTCAATGATAGATAGTAGTCCACTCAAGTCAAAATATTGGCTAACAAAACGATAAATCCTTAATTCGTAGCGTCTTTCCTTGGGCCAGACTGCCGCTTTCGGCAGAAACTCTTTCCCTGTTTCTTCAATTATGCTACTATAAAGTGAGTTAGGGAGGGTAACATGCGTATCTTCGTACTACTCATCGCTATCGGCCTCTGCATATCGACCGTCGCTGTCGTTCCGCCTGCCGCAGTGGCAGGGCCCTGCGACCCGAATGTCGGCAACTGCTAGCCAGAAAAATCCGGATACACCGGCGCTGACCGGTTCCGCGTGAGAACCTTTGAGCGCCACTATCTCTGGAGAGGCGGATGGATAATCCCTGGCCGGCGGATATCCCGTGGTCGCTCTGGAACTACCAGGGCCTGACCATCAGCGACATGCCGCAACTGCCCATGATGGGCGTTCGGTTCCATCCCTCTTTCCTTTACGCTTTCGCTTTCGGCTGTTTTTTCGTGGCCTTCTTTTCCTGGCCGCGGTTCAAGGCGAGGGGTCGGAATATCAATGCCACTTCGGAAGCGCTGCGCGATTTCGACCCGACGGACCTCGGTGGCCAGAATTCGCTCCACAGGGCCTATTTCATCTATGCCGGCGCGATGCTGATCCTCTATGTGTCGCTGACCTTTTTCGGCAAGCTGATCTTCCAGGCAACGCAGATGATCCCCGTTGCCGGCATTTCCGTCGATATTGCCGAGTTGAAATTCGACAGTCCGCAATGGCCGCTGACCCTTGCCTTCGCCTTTGCGGGGCTTGCGGATCTGCTGCCGCCGGTGCGGATCGCCGAGGAGTGGCTGCGCAACCGCGCCTACCGGGCGGCCGGCATTCCCGTGCGCATCGAACAGACCACCCGCAGCCTCATCGCCACGCTGGAGGAACCGCCGGGGCACAGCGGCGAGCGCCGGGAGCATTTGCGCAACAGGGGCAGGGGCTCGCTTGCCGAAATGCTGGGGCACTTTCGCAAGAACTGGCAGGCCCAGATCGATGGCTATCCACGCGTCAGGTGGCTGCTCGGAAAGCGGACGTCGCGAACCCGGGAGCTGCTCGCGCTACTGTCGCAGCTGGAGCTCCTGATCGTCTGGGCGAAGACGACGCGCGGCAGCTGGCCGGGCGCCGAAGTTTCAGCCCGCGTGCGGGACACTGAAGCCAAGTTCGTCGATAAGGCCGATACCCTGCTGAACAGCTTTCAGCGCCGGCTGCAGGAAACCGGCGATCTTAAGGCCACCAATCCGGCCACTGCCGCCAATCCTGACAATCCCGATCTGGACGCGAGCGAAAGCCGGTTCGACGACTATATCTCGCAGGTCATGAAGGACGCGACGGCGGTCCGTTTCGAACTGGTGACGCTGCTGGCGATCTTCCTCGAGCGCGACCCGGATTTTCGCGGGCCGGCCAGGGCGCCGAAGCCCGGCCTGGCGCACCCGATCGATGCGCTTGCCGATCTGCTGCTCGAAACCGACCGGCCGGATGCCGTCGGCAGCGGGCCGGAGGCGGGGCTGCTGCTCTCGCTCATCCCCGTCTTCATCCTGTTTGCCGCCAGCGCCTGGCAGGGCGCACAGGAACTCGTCAGTCAATATGTGGAGACGACGAACCTCGCCGGGGTGCTGCTGACGGCACTGGTCGAAACCCTGAAGATCGCCTCGCTGACCTGGCTGCCGCTTCTGGCGGCCTTTTCGCTGCGTCAATACCGGTGGGACACCAAGGACTGGGTCGGCGCCCAGCAGGATTGGGACTATAGAAATTCCTCGCGCCTGTCGCAGATGATGGGTTGCCTTGCGCTGGCGCTCGCCGCCTCGGTCCTCGGACTGACCGGGGTTGCGATGCTGCGGGCCTTTGCCATCGCCCAGAATGCGAACCATTTCAATTCGCTGCTCTTCGGCGGATCGGCCCCCTTCATCCTCTATTATCCGACCCTTGCCGTCACCCTTCTCCCCATGGTGCCGATATGCCTGGCGGCGGCCGATGCGCGGGCGCATGGAAGGCCGGTCCGTGGCCATGCGGTGCTCTGCGCCGCTTCGGTGCTGGTGCTCTCCATCGCCCATAGCTGGTTCTGGGATCCCGGCTGGCCGGGCGACTGTTTCAGGGCGGAGACAATTGCGACCGCAGCATGCAGCCGGCGGTCTGATACGCTGAGCCGGCTCATCCTGACGGTCCTGGTATTCCTCGCCAGCTGGAACCTCGGCCAGCCCGGCTTCAGCCGAACGCGGCGACGGATCAACCGAAAGCAGGCGGAGTTTGTCTGCGCGGTCCTCATGGCCGCCACCTTCGTGCTGAGCACGCCCGTTTTCGCTCGCGACGTGCGCGTCGGCTTCCGCGACAATGTCGAGCCGTTCTCCTATCTCGTCGGTGATGGGCACGGCAAGGCGCATCATATCGGCTATCTGGCGGACCTCTGCCACGAGATATTTTCGGTCGGCGAATATACGATCGAGGAAGTGTCGGTCACGACGGCCGAACGCTTCAAGCTGGTGAACGGGGACACGGTCGGCGACAAGAAGCCCGTCGAGGTTCTCTGCGATACAGTGACCATGCGCTTTTCGGGATTGGCGATCAGCGCCAATGGCGATTCAGGCGACGATGCCGATGGCCGCTCCAAACGGGACTGGAACAGCATATACTCGCCGATCGTCTTTGCCTCCGGCGTCTCCTATCTCGTCCGGTATTCGCGGGAAGCGACGACCTATGCCGGCGATGTCGTGATCGGTTACGTCTCGGCAACGACGGCCGCAGACGTTGCCTTCAAGAGCTGCCAGGTCGACTTCTTCAAGGGGCTGGCACCGCCCCAGCGAAAGGCACTCTACGAGCGCTGCCGTTTCCTCGATGCGGCGGCGGCGGTCAGGCGCAGGATTGCGATGCTGCTGCCCGACAATCCCGGTTCGCGTGCTTCCGCCCCGGCATCGTCTGAAAAGGCGATGCCGGATGATGCCAGCGTATCGCCCGAAATAGAGCTGCCACCTGATTTCAAGACATCGCTTGAAAAGGCGCTCCAAAGCGCGAAGGACCTCGCGCCCCTTTCGATCCTGCCTGATACGACATCCTTTCTACCGCTGCCGTCGCAGCAGATGGCGAACAATCTCATCAGCACCGTGGGCAAGATTTGCGGGTCGAGCCCGAATACGTCGGGCGATCAGACCGCGCAATCGATCGTCCTGTGCGACGACGCGCTGAAGCCCGATCCGCTCAAATTGATATCCGCTGCCGTCACCGATCCGCGTTGCAACCCTCTTGAGAAGAAGGAACTCAGCGATGCTGACAAGAAGAAGAGATCCTGGCGTGATTATCATTTCTGCCCGATGAAGGATTACGGGGATCTCATCCAGTGGTTCTGCAGCCCGAATCCGGGCCTGAGGCCGGTCTTCATGGGCGATCGGGAGCTGATCCTCGGCAAGCTCGACAGCTGGAACGCCCGCAATACGCCCTGCGCGGTCGAGCAGTTGATTGGCGCCGAATATCTGACCTACGAACCCTATGCGCTGCTTGTCAGCAGAGACGATCCCGAGCTGGTGCAATTCGTGCAGAGGCGCGTCTACCAGATCTTTTCCCACCGCTCGACGGCAACGGCGCGCTTCGCCTCCTATTTCCCCAAACGCAGCATGTCTTCTGCGCTCGCCTATCTCTACCTGCTGAATGCGGTCGATCCGGAGCAGGGCTATCTCGTTCCCTGCGGCACGCCCGACAAGGCGCAGAGCGACGGAACAGGCCCAAATTCAGCGGTGTCCCGCCCGGCCGGCGACATCAGGTCCTGTGCAGACGAGACCGAACAGAAGCCCGCGCCTGCCGCGTTGAACGCCTGGCTGGCGGCTGCGGGCGAGCGGGCACGATCGATCCTGTCTTCGGTGCTGCGCACCTCGGGGATCATCGAGTGAATGGGTGTCGGCGCGGCGGCGGAAGCTGTGGCCAGGGTACCTGGCTCGAGGTTGCGGGTCGTTTATCCCGAGGCCTTGTCACCGGGGGTCGCCGGGGTTCCTTCCGTACCGCGTCCGCACTTCCCGGCGAGGTGATGAGCCTGTAGAGTGGCCGAACGTGCGCCAGATCATCCCACCCGGAGTTTCTCAATGGCCGAGGTCTTGCTGTTCCACCACGCACAGGGGCTGACCGCCGGCGTGCGCGCCTTTGCCGATGACATCAGGGCTGCCGGTCACAAGGTGCATACGCCCGATCTCTTCGAAGGACGCACCTTTCCGAGCATCGCCGAGGGTCTTGCCCATATCGGTGCAACCGGGTTCGACGCCATGCGGGAGCGCGGCGTCCGCCTTGCCGACGAACTACCTCCGGGGATCGTCTATGCCGGGTTCTCGTTCGGGGTGCTGCCGGCGCAGAAGCTCGCGCAGACGCGGCCGGGCGCCCGCGGAGCCCTGCTTTTCTACTCCTGCCTGCCGATCAGCGGCGAGTGGGCCTTCGGACCCTGGCCGGCCAGCGTTCCGGTGCAGATCCACGGCATGGACAACGACCCGGTCTTCGTCGGCGAGGGCGATATCGATGCCGCCCGCGAGATCGTGGAGGAGGCCGATGACGCCGAGCTTTTCCTCTATCCCGGCGACCAGCACTATTTCGCCGACAGCTCGCTGCCCTCCTATGATGCGGATGCGACCCGGCTGCTGACGATCAGGGTGCGGGCGTTCCTGAACCGCGTTGACACGGGCCGATAGGCCCGAAAATCTCCCGGCTTGGGGCGCTTTGCAATTTCAAATTCTCATTTTGAACAACGAGTTAGTTATGACGGATGAAGAGTGCGAGCAGATTTGGGAGTTTTTTCGACTTCTGCCCGACGAGCCCGCAGAGCAGCGGAGCAAGAAGGAGGCATTTCTGAGGGAGTTTCGCGAGGCAAGCGATGGGCGAATTCTCGCAAATACGTTGATGGTCGAGGCGCTTGTCTCAAGAGTTCCCGAATATGTGGAACCCGCCCTGCTGGTCGGTCATGTCTACGGTTTTAACGACGAAAGCGTGGATGTACTTCTCACGCTGCTGCGGCAAGACTGGCACTACAGGCACGAGGACATCGTTCTTGCGCTTGCGGCATTGAAAGCGCCTCGCGCAGTCGAAGATCTGGACTGGGCCACCCGATGGGTGCCCAGCTATCTGGAGTGGGATGAGAACCGCGTCCTCGCACGAAAGGCCGCCTATGCGCTCGGGGCGATCGACACGCCCGAAGCGCGGGCGGCGATTTTCGCGCTCAGCAAGGATGCAGATCCCGTCATTGCCAGACATGGGCAAGAGCAGCTGATGCTCAGCGCAACCATTGCGCCGGCCGCAGACAAAAGATCCATTTTTGCCAGGACCTATGAGTGGATTGCGGGCGGCAAGTTCGAATGACGAGGCTGCCTACAATCCCCGGCCTTCACGGCCTTCGGCCCGTCCCGATTGACCTGCCGACTTGAAGCTGTAGCCTGCGCCAATGCACAATGCGCTGCTCGACTATGCCGATCTCATCTCGCTGCTGACGGCCGTCGGCACCTTCGTCGCGATCGTCGCCGGCGTCGTCGAGCTCATCAAGGCGCGGCGCGAGCATGTGAGAGCGAAGGAGCAGGAGTTCAACAGCTCCTACCTGACGATCAGCGACGCCTATCACCGGCTGCTCGAACTCTCCGTCGAATACCCCCATCTCGGCATCTTCCCCTGGCAGGAAGAACCCGCCGACCTCTCGCCCGACGACCTCGTCAGGCGGGACATTTTCTACGAAATGATGATCTCGATCTTCGAGCGCGCCTATCTGGAACGGCACAAGACGCCCGAGATAGCAGAGCATTTCTGGCCGGGCTGGGAGACATTTCTCAGGCGGCAGATCGAGAAGCCGTCGTTCCGGAAATACTGGGGTATTTTCGATGGGGAGGGGGCGTTCGGAGCGTATGACAAGCGCTTCGAGGCGTTTGCCAAGGGGCTGGATGGCGGGCTGCCCGGTCAGGATGGAGTGTGAGGCATGTCACCGGGGAGGGAGAGCGAACGCCCCCGAACAAGAACAGCGTAAGCGAATTCTAAATCTACTATCAGTTGCTGTGCCAGTGTGGGTCAACCAAGTTGCATGGCGGTAAAACTCCCCGGCAGGATCGCCGAAATGATGACATCCACAAGATAAAATCTACCTAGACGGATTAGCCCAATTCTTGCAATCCTCGGGGGTGGTGCAGACATTATTGTCGCGATAAGATCAACCCGATACCGCGGTGGGCCGGATCTGTAACCTCGACTTGGAACTTGTTGAAGGCCCAACGTATTGTTTAGGCGTTCTTCTATCGATCGAGGGTAAAATGTCTGCAGAGTCCACGCGTCTCACGTCCGAGGCAATGACACTATCGGCCGCCGCCGTCCTGAATTCACTCATCTCCGTGCTTGGCAACAAGGGCCTGCTTTCTCCCGAGGAAGAGCGCGAAGTCTACCGCGCCGCCGCCGACATGATCGACGAGGCCTCCGGCGACGACGAGGACGGAACCTACGAGCTGGCGCGTGAGCTTATCGAACTCAGGCTTGCCGATACCTAGGGCATGTCGCGCAGGAATGTGCAGCAAATTCTTCGGTCGCCGGGTCGCTGACATCAATGCACCAGCCTCGGCGTCAGGCGCCGGGGCGCAAGGGTCGAAGGCCGGGTCTCGGGGAGGAGTTGCATCAACTGGTCGAATAGCGCATGCACGAGGCGGAAGTCACGGCTCTGCTGCAGCTGAGCATTCTGGAAGGCCGGCACGGAAGACGCGATGACCACCCAGCCATTTCCGAGCCGCCGCGCCACGGCGACGGACTGGGTCGTGATCAGGCCGTTGGCATCCGGCTCCCCCGAGGCCAGTTCAAAGAGGGAAATCTCGCCGGCATCCTGCGGGAAGATCAGCGGGGTCGGAACGGCGCCGATGGACCGTCCTGCAGAGCCATCCGCCTCGGCGCATCGCACCGGCAGCCAGCTCTCGCCCTGGACGAGCTGAGGTTCTGAAAAGCCGAAATGCTGCGCAAAGGCGCGCTTGTGTTCCCAGTCCTGCGGGTCGGTCAGCATCAGCAGGATATTGCCGTCTTCGATGACCCGCGCATAGCCCTGGAAGAGAGCATTGCCGAGCATCTGGTTCACTCTCGGGATCACCAGGATGAGGCGACGGGTGCCGGCCAGGCTCTCCCAGGGAGCATCCGCCAGCGGAATGACGTTGCAGCCACGGTCCTCAAGGCAATTGCGCAACTCGGACAGTCCGGTCGCTGTTTCCGATGTCGCGCTGTTGACGTCAGGGGTGCGCGATTCATCGAAGATGACGGTAGCAGGGGCATTGGCATTGCCGAGGTCGGCGAGCACCGTCGCCACCAGCCTGAACAGCATCATGACGGTCTCTGTCGCCAGGACGAGGCCGCCGAAGGCGCAGACGAAAAGCCCGGCGCGGATCGAGCCCATCATGTCAGGGTTCGGAGCGCCCAAGGCCAGCTCGCCTTTCGTCAGGATCAGGCCGAAGATCGATGCAACGACGGCGATGGTTGCCGCCTGCTGCACGGAGCGCGTGTCCGCCGCCACCTCGCGCCTCAGCCGCATGGTCGGGATGGCTTCGTAGATGAAGGTGAAGACCAGGGCTGCAAAGCCGATGATCGTCAGAAGACCGCTGATCGCGGCGGAATAGAAGGTGGTGAGCACCGCCTCGCTCAAAACGACCCCGAACCAGAAGAGGGCGAAGATGGCGAGGAAAAGACCGAAACGGACGACGACAGTCCGGTCCTTGACCCAGGCGCGCTCGATGCGGCGGATCTTGAAGCCGCGCAGCAGGGTTTCGGAGGAATAGCGCGTCGCCATCGTGTTCAGCTTCGATATGTCGAAGCTCGTCAGGCCCAGCATGGCGCCGCCATAGATGAAGGCCGTCGCCAGATTTTTACCCAGCCCGTTGGCGGCGAGATAAAATCCGATGCAGCCCGCAACCACAGCCCATGTTCCGAAGACAACTCTGAGGACCCGGAGAAGCCTGCCGTCGCCGCCCGGCAGCAAGACGAGAACGACGAATGGGCAGGACAGGAGAAAAAATCCGGTTGCCGGCCCCAGGATCTCGTAGAGCGTTCCATACTGCGTTTGAACAAGCGGTCCGAGGCGGGCCTCTATGGGCGGCCAGATATACTGCAATATCAGCGCGTAAATTACATGCGTCAGGGCGACGATCGCCCACATGATAAGGGGTATGCCGACAAACTGTCCGAGCCTGGCGCCCTGTTTGGCGTCGAGCAGGCCCGAAATCAGACCGGCAATCAAGATTGCAGGCAACCATCCCCACAAGGCGAAGAAATGTTGCCAGGTTCCAAACCAGTCCGCAATGAAAGATCGAATGTATTCCATTGAATTTCTTGTCGAAACCGAACAAATATATCATGTGTTCTTTATGGCTGCGATTTATACGTTATTATACCTCGGGTGGAATTTCTATATCTGGAATTAATATTTACGACCGAAGCAACTCAAGGCAAATGACTGCCGGATTCCCGCTCTCACAGCTATCCGTCAGCTGCGCGAACAGATCTTCCTGCCGATGAGGCGTCGACGAGCTGTCGTCGGCCCATCGAGATCCCGGAAACCGATTGCGATTTAAAACCGGTGGAGCTATCCTGCAACTGATTGCATGACGCAATCAGATCCGCGTTCGCGCGGCGCTCCGGAGGAGGGAGAGGACATGGCCAAGCTTGTTTTCGGAAAGAACGTGTCACTGGACGGATACATCGATCATCAGGCGTTTGCGCCCGGTCCGGTGCTCTTCCGTCACTTCATCGAGAGCGTGCGGGGGGCTGCCGCCATCGTCTACGGCCGCCGCATGTACGAGATCATGCGCTATTGGGACGAGGACCACGCCGAGTGGGACGCGGCGGCACGCGATTTCGCGGCGGCGTGGCGGGGCCGGCAGAAATGGGTCGTGTCGCGCTCGCTGAAGTCGGTCGGCCCCAATGCCACGCTTGTCGGCGAGGGGCTCGAAACGGTCATCGGCGGGCTGAAGGACAGGCTTGCCGGGGAGATCGGCATTGGCGGATCGGAGCTCGCGCGAAGCCTGACCGATCTTGGCCTCATCGATGAATATCAGCTCTATTTCCATCCCGTCGTGCTCGGCCACGGCACACCATTCTTCGCCGCGCCCCGGCCACGGCTGCGCCTCGTGGCGAGCGATCGCATGGACGAGGACGTGATCAGGCTGACCTATGTTCCGGCCTGAGGCCCGGGGGCTGACACGTCCAGATGGATGCACCCGTCCGTCCCAAAAATATACCGCACAAGCTGTGTTTTCGCGCAGGGTTCGCTAACTCTTCGTTGAAAAATTCGGATGTAGGATGCATCCGCAAATATTCCTTCCACCTGCGTAGTTGCGCTTCATTCGGCGGGCTGAGGGATGTGTGGGGCTGCTTTGCGGAGGGGTGATGAAGAGCTTTGGCGAGGTGCTGGCGAGCTATCACGGTATTGCGCCGGGTTTCAATTTCCTGCGTCTTGCGCTGGCGCTCACCATCGTCTTCTATCATGTGCTCACGGCAGACGGCTATTATGGAACTGCGCACGGCCCGGTTCTGTGGTTTTTCGAATATAGCCTCGTGCCGATGTTCTTTGCGCTCAGCGGGTTTCTGATTACGGCGAGCGCCCAGCGGCTCGATCTGGCGAATTTCCTGCTCAATCGCGCTCTGCGTATCGTTCCTGCTCTCGCGGTCGATATCCTGATCTGCGCCTTCATTATCGGCCCGGCCGTCACCACGCTGCCGCTTGGCGAATACTTCACCGATGCGGGTTTCCTGGCCTATCTGATGAACATCATCGGCATGGTGCAGTTGCAGTTGCCCGGCGTCTTCACCAGCAATCCCATTCAGCAGGTCAATGGCGCGCTCTGGACCATTCCCTGGGAGATTACTTGTTACATCATCATGGCATTCATGATGATAACGGGTGTGGTGCGACGACAGACGGCAACGTTCCTGCTGCTTGCCGCTTTCCTCATCGCCGGTCTTGCGATCGAACATTTTGTGCCGGTCAGGCCAGGGGTTGGATACGGCCTCCATACATTGTTCGTCATTCGCGGCGCCCAGTTGATCACGGCTTTCCTGTGTGGCGTGCTCGCCTACCAGTTCAGGGGCCGGATACCGATGAGCAGGGCGCTCTTCTCGATCTCCGTCGCGGTCGCGCTGATCGCGATGATCGTGCTCGATACGCGGGCCACGGAAAGCGTCGCAAACCGCCTGATCCTGATCCCGGTTCTCACCTACATCACGATCTATGCCGGCCTGTCGCGGCTGCCGTTGCCGAAGATTCTCGGGCGCGGCGATTATTCCTACGGCGTCTATCTCTACCACGTGCCGTTCATCCAGCTTTCGATCTTCCTGGCGCCGTCTTTCTTCGTCGGTACGATCCCCGGCGTCGTCATGCTGACGGCGGTGACAATTGGTATCGTGCTCTGCGTCGCTGCCGTTTCCTGGCACGTCGTCGAGAAGCCCGTGCTGTCGTTGCGGCGCTTTGCGCTGACGGGCAGGGCGACCGGGGAGGGCCGGGCGGCGATTGCGCCGGTGGCGGCCGTGGAAGGGGTGGGACGGTAGCGGCGGCTAGGGGTGGTGACGTCGGTGGCCGTGGCCTCCTCATCCGGCCCTTCGGGCCACCTTCTCCCCGCCGGGGAGAAGGGACAGAGTCGCCGCGCGCCGCTTCCTGTCAAAGCCCTATTCGTTACATGAGACTCCGCCGCTTGCTCCCTCTTCTCCCCGGCGGGGAGAAGGTGGCCCGAAGGGTCGGATGAGGGGGCTGCACGGCACCTCGGAAAATGTAGGGGCCGTCTCCTTGGCATCACCGCCATCCCCACCGCCATCCCGTTGCCCCTGCAATACCTTTTCCGAACCCGTCCTGCGCGAGGCAGACCCGCCGCCAAGCCCCGCGAGCATGCGCAAGCATCATCATATGGACGTAGGGAGGCACCACCCGCATACCCCTGATTGCTGTCGTACGGTCCCGCGCGAAAACTGCCAGAATGGGTGTCTTGAAATACTGCTTCGTGGGGCCGGTTGAGGGGCAGGTCCAGGAGGCTGGTGGACGGGAAAGGGGACGCCGCATATGCGGAGAATTCGGGTTAGTAGTCTTGAGTACCTGAGCATATATGGTGGAGCGTTGAGTATCTGTCGTGTACCGTCAGCCTGGAGCGCAGTGCTGGGAACCGCGACTGTCGTATCATCAACGAGTACCGATGGTTCCCTAAGTTTTGCCAATCAGGGCAGCTTTACCGATCCGGGCGGCGCCGTCGTCCCGTCCTCCTTCACAGGCAGTATCACGCAGCCTTCTGCGTCGATCTCATCGGGCGTCATGCAGACGGCCTCGATACCGCCGAGCGCAATATCAGCGCCTTCAGGCGATGGCGGCGCGCAGGACACGTCGACCAAGACCGCGTCGCTCCTGCCGGCGCTGCAGACGACAACCACGACGACAGAGCGCACCGTGCTCGGCCCGGACCCATACCAGGAGGCCGCGACGCTGCCGCTGGCGCCCGTGTTGACGGGCGTTACCGGCGATGCCGGCGCGTCAAGCCCGACCACGTCTCCGACCGATCCTGCCGCCGGTTCCGGCGCGAGGTCGATACAGCTTCAGACCTCGATAGCCTCCATCTCGGTGCAGCCGAGCGAGAGCGTTTCGGCCGAGACCCCCGTAGGCTCGGTTGCGCTCGCAGCCCCTGCGCCGGCGGCTGCCGCTGCTCCGACGCTCAACAAGATCGCGCTCGAGAACATGAAGCAGGGCAACCCCATCAGTGAATGGGGCATCGAGGGTGACGGCAACGGCACCATCCAGGGCTTTGCCACCGAAATCAGCACCAATATCGGCGGAACGGTCGATTTCAAGATCGCGACGGATTCCACCCATTACCGCATCGATATCTACCGCATGGGCTATTACGGCGGAGCCGGCGCGCGCAAGGTCGACTCGATCGAGCAGCAGCTGACCACGGCGCAGATCCAGCCGCATCCGATCGTCGACATGTCGCTCGGCCTCATCGATTGCGGCAACTGGTCGGTGTCGGCCAGCTGGCAGATCCCTACCGATTTCGTCTCTGGCGTCTATTTCGCCAAGCTGGTGCGCGAGGACGGTGTCGAGGATGCGAGCATCATTCCCTTCGTCGTGCGCGACGATGCCTCGACCAGCAATATCGTCTTCCAGACCTCGGATACGACATGGCAGGCCTATAATGCCTGGGGCGGCGCCAGCCTCTACTACGGCGAAGTGCCTGTCGATCCCGCCGACATGATCGGCTACCTGCCGCCGAACTGCAGCTGCGGCCTGACCGCAATCGGCCGCGCCTCGGCCGTCAGCTACAACCGTCCGATCATCACCAACACGAGCCCGATCGGCGGCAGCCACGACTACATTTTCGGCGTCGAATCCTCGGCCATTTCGTGGCTGGAGCAGAACGGCTACGACGTCTCCTATATTTCCGGCGTCGATGCGACGCGCAACGGCGCGCTGCTGCTGAACCACGATGCCTATCTCTCCGTCGGCCATGACGAATACTGGTCTGCCGAACAGCGCGCCAATGTCGAGGCCGCCCGCGATGCCGGCGTCAACCTTGCCTTCTGGAGCGGCAACGAGTGCTACTGGAAGGTTCGCTGGGAAAGCAGCATCGACGGCAGCGGCCAGGCCTACCGCACCATGGTCTGCTACAAGGAGACCTGGGGCACGAGTTCGGATCCGAGCAATGTCGGCACCGGCACGTGGCGCGATCCGCGCTATGCCGATCCGGGGCAGGAGCCGGAAAATTCGCTGACGGGCACGATGTTCCAGGTGGACAGCTACCGCCAGGATACGATCTCCATCCCCTACGACTATTCGAAGCTGCGCTTCTGGCGCAATACGGATGTCTCGCAGATCAACGAGGGCGATACCTACAATCTGGTGCAGAACCTGCTCGGCTACGAGTGGGATTCCGATGTCGAGAACGGCTTCCGGCCGGATGGCCTCATCAACCTGTCGCTTTCGTCGATCTCGGTGGAAACCTATCTGCGCGATTACGGCGCAACGGTCGGTTCGGCCGTCGCCACCCACAGCCTCACCATGTACCGGGCGGCAAGCGGCGCGCTGGTCTTCGGCGCCGGCACCGTCTTCTGGTCCTGGGGCCTCAGCGACAATCACCAGGGTCCGGCGACCTCGACCGACCGCAACGTGCAGCAGGCGATGGTCAACATGTTTGCCGACATGGGCATCCAGCCGACCACGCTCGATGCGAGCCTGATCCTCGCGACCCAATCGACCGACACGCTGAAGCCGACCTCGACGATCTCGTCGCCGATCGTCGGTGCCTCCTTCCTCGAGGGCCAGCACGTGACGATCACAGGCACGGCGCAGGATTTCGGCGGCGGCATCATTGCCGGCGTGGAAGTCTCCACCGATGGTGGCCAGCACTGGTTCAAGGCGACCGGCCGCGAGAGCTGGAGCTTCAACTGGGTCGTCCAGGCAAGCGGCACCTATACGATCATGTCGCGCGCCGTCGACGACAGCGTCAATCTGGAGGCGCCGTCGGCCGGCAAGCAGGTCACGGTCAAGCTGCCGACCACGCAGGGCCTTTGGACGCTTTCGGAAAAGCCGGCGACCGAAGTCGCGATCGACCGCGATCCGGTCGAGCTCGGCCTGCGCTTCCAGGCGACGTCCGCCGGTTCCGTGCAGGGCATCCGCTTCTACAAGGGCTTCTACAATATCGGCGATCATGTCGTCAGCCTCTGGTCCAGCGACGGGACGCTGCTGGCAACAGGCGTATCGACGAATGAATCGCTCTCCGGCTGGCAGACGGTGATGTTCTCCTCGCCCGTCCAGATCGCGGCGGGCACGACCTATGTCGCCTCCTATCACAGCAACGGCTTCTACTCCGTCACCGACAATTATTTCGGCAGCGGCAGCACCTATGCCAGCGGCTCGCTGAAGGTTGTCGATGGCGGCGGCGTCTATGCCTATAGCGACAATGCCGGGACATTCCCGGGCCTCAGCCCCGGCGGGTCCAACTACTGGGTCGACGTGGTCTTCGATGGAGGGCCGAACAGCGTGCCGGTTGCCGGCGACGACAGCGGCCTGACGATTTCGCGCAACAGCACGCTGACGATCTCGATCGCCACGCTTCTGGCAAACGATACCGATGCCAATGGCGATGCGCTGACGATCAGCGCCGTCGGCAATGCGCTCAACGGCACGGTCACCCTCAACAAGCAGGCCGGCACCATCACCTTCACGCCGGCTGCCAATTATGCCGGCCCGGCAAGCTTCACCTATACGCTGTCGGACGGGCGCGGCGGCACGGACCAGGCCAATGTCAGCCTCACGGTCGACCCAGGCCCGGCCGGCCAGAGCCTGTTTACCGCCAATGAGGGGCCGACGGGCGGCAGCATCCAGGAAAATTCGGCGCTGGAACTCGGCATGAAGTTCTCGGCCTCGGCAAGCGGCACGATCACGGGCATCCGCTTCTACAAGGCATCCGGCGATACCGGGCCGCATACCGGCTCGATCTGGTCGGCGAACGGCACGCTGCTTGCGACGGTGACCTTTGGGGATGGATCGGCCTCCGGCTGGCAGACCGCGACCTTCTCCAGCCCGCTGCAGATCACGGCAGGCACGACCTATGTCGCCTCCTACCACACGACCGGCAGCTATGTGGCGACATCGGGCTATTTCAGCACCGCCCATACGAATGGCGCGCTGACGGGCCTTGCGGGCACCAACGGCGTCTATTCCTACGGATCGGGCACGACATTCCCGACATCGAGCTACCAGTCCTCGAACTACTGGGTGGATGTCGTCTTCAACCAGTCGACATCAAATTCGGCGCCGGTCGCCGCCAACGACAATGGCTATACGACCTATTCCAACACCGCGCTGTCGATTGCCGCGGCAAGCCTGCTTGCCAACGACACCGACGCCGATGGCGATCCGCTCTCGATCACCGGCGCCAGCGGCGGGGTGAACGGCACGGTCATCTTCAACAGCCAGACGAACAGCGTCACCTTCACGCCAAACTCGGGTTATACCGGCGTCGCAAGCTTCACCTATTCGATCTCGGACGGGCATGGCGGCACGTCTTCCGCCACGGTCAACCTCACGGTCAATTCGCAGCCCGACAGCGGGACGACGAGCCTGTTTACCGGCGCCGATACGTCGGGTGTAACCGCCGCCAACGATCCCAACTCGGTCGAGCTCGGCGTCAAGTTCATCGCCTCGGCCAATGGCCAGATCACGGGGCTCACCTATTACAAGAGCGCCGAGGATACCGGCACGCATGTCGCCTCGCTGTGGACGGCGAGCGGCCAGCTTCTCGCCCAGGCAAGCTTCATCAACGAGACGGCGAGCGGCTGGCAGACGGTTTCCTTCTCGCAGCCGATCAATGTCACGGCCGGCACCACCTATGTGGCGAGCTACCATTCCAACGGCTTCTATTCGGCGACCGCAAACTACTTCACGACGGATCATACGAGCGGGGCGCTGACGGCGCCGGCAAGTTCGATCAGCGGCGGCAACGGCGTCTATGCCTATGGCAGCGGCAGCCTGTTCCCGACCTCGTCCTACAATGCCACCAATTACTGGGTGGATGTGCTCTACAAGCAGGGTGCGCAGAACACGGTGCCGGTTGCCGCCAATGACAGCGGCTTCACCACCAGCACCGGCACGCCCGTCACCATCCAGGCCTCGGCGCTGCTTGCAAACGACAGCGATGCCGATGGCGATGCGCTCACGATCACCGGCGTCAGCGGTGCGGTCAACGGCTCGGTCAGCTGGAATGCCCAGGCCCAGACGGTGACCTTCACGCCGACGGCAGGTTACACGGGGCCGGCAAGCTTCAATTACGCGATATCGGACGGCAAGGGCGGCACGTCCTCGGCGCAGGTGGCGCTCAATGTCAACAACCCGGCCGCAGGACCGGAGCAGAACCTCTTTGCCGCCAATGCGACGCCTGCGGTCGTCTCCGTCAACGACAACCAGCCGGTCAATCTCGGCATGAAATTCCAGGCCGATACCGCCGGCTGGATCACCTCCATCCGCTTCTACAAGGGCGCGGACAATACGGGCTCGCACAATGGCTACCTGTGGACGGCGTCCGGCACTCTGCTCGGCAGCGTCACCTTCAACAACGAGACGGCAAGCGGCTGGCAGACCGCGCAGCTCACCCAGCAGATCGCCATCCAGGCGGACACGACCTACGTCGTTTCCTACTCGACCAATGGCAACTATTCGGCGACCGGCAACTACTTCGGCAGCGACGTGACCAACGGCGACCTGAAGGCGCCATCGGGCAATAACGGCGTCTATGCCTATGGCTCGGGCGGGCTGTTCCCGACCAGCAGCTACAACAGCACGAACTACTATGTGGATGTGGGATTCAAACCGCAACTCGCGGCCTAAAGCAATTCCAGCAAAAGCGCGCTGCGGTTTTGCTGGAATTGCGTGAATACAATTGGAGCGCGGTGCGCGCTCCAGAGGCCGCGGGGATGTCAGACCAAGCCTGTGTAACGAGTAATATCGATGATGCGTACAGACAACAGATTGCCGGTTACCGTCCTCGCCGGGTTTCTCGGCGCCGGCAAGACGACTGTCCTCAATCATGTACTGAGTAATCGTGAGGGTCGTCGCGTTGCTGTCATCGTCAACGATATGAGCGAGGTCAACATCGATGCGGATCTCGTGCGCGAAGGGGGTGCAGACCTTTCGCGCACGGACGAGACGCTTGTGGAGCTCACCAACGGGTGCATCTGTTGCACGCTGCGTGACGATCTCCTGAGCGAGGTGCGGCGACTGGCGAGCGCCGGCCGTTTCGACTACCTGCTGATCGAGGGCACGGGCATTGCCGAGCCGCTGCCGGTCGCAGCCACCTTTTCCTTCCGTGACGAGAGCGGGGCGGCCCTTTGCGACGTGGCCCGGCTCGACACGATGGTCTGCGTCGTCGACGCGGTCAATCTTCTCGCCGATTACCAGAGCGCCGAGTTCCTTGCCGATCGCGGCGAGCGGCGCGACGGCGATGACGAGCGCAAGCTCGTCGAGCTCCTGGTCGAGCAGATCGAATTTGCCGATGTCGTCGTCATCAACAAGGCGGGCGACGTGCCCTGCGCCTCGCTTGCGGAGGTGCGCCGGGTGATCGCGGCGCTCAATCCGGATGCGCGCGTCATCGAGGCTGTCTTCGGCCAGCTGCCGCTGTCTGCGATCATGGATACCGGCCTTTTCAGCGAGGCCAAGGCTGCCCGCCATCCGCTCTGGCACAAGGAGCTCTTCGGCTGGGGCAGCCATGTGCCGGAGACCGAGGAATACGGCATTTCGAGCTTCGTCTATCGCAGCCGCAGGCCCTTCGATCCGGCGCGGCTTGCCCGCGTGCTCGAAGCGCCGCTTGCCGGCATCATCAGGGCGAAGGGCCATTTCTGGCTGGCGACGCGGCCGGACGAGATCGGCCTCTTGTCGATTGCCGGCACGCAATGCCGGATCGGGACGAGAGGCTTCTGGTGGGCCTCGGTGCCGCAGGCGCAGTGGCCGCGCCATCCGCAATTCCGCCAGCTGATCGAGAGGCATTGGGACGAGGTCTGGGGCGACCGCCGCCAGGAGCTGGTCTTCATCGGCTCCGGCTTCGACGAGGCGGCGATCCGCGCGGCACTCGACGATTGCCTGACCGGGGAGGAGACGGGTTTCGACCCGGAGAGCGCCATCGGCCTTTGCGATCCGTTTCCGGCCTGGCAGCACGATATGCATGCATCGGGCCGAAAGGTGTGAAGCCGCTTCCGGCCAACAATTTTGACGTCAACCAGAGGGAGAGAGAACAATGAGCAACGAACTTTATGCAGACGGCATCGGCGAAATCACCATCACCGGCACGATCGTGCGCATCGACCTGATGTCGCTGTCGGCGACCGACCGCGATGCCAACAACAATCCGAAGCCGGTCTTCCGCCAGCGTATCATCATGCCGGTCGACGCCTTCGCCAATGCGGTCGATCTCATGCAGAAGGCGCTTGGCGGCCTCGTCGAAGCGGGCGCGGTTCGCCGCATCGGCGACATGTCCGCTGCTGCGGCGGCCGATATCCAGGCGACGCAGGCCGGCGCTTCGAACGCCTCGCCGAACTTCAACTGACAGCGAGTAGAGCCTCGGTCTCTTTTGTTTCGGGTGGGCCATGAGTGGATTTCTGCATACGAACCTGCATTGTCTTGCGCTCGTCGCGCGCCATCACGGCGTCGATCTTGCGCCCGAGCGGCTGCAGCACGATTATGCCGTCGGCAACGATCCCGTCGCCGTGCGGCAGCTGTTGCGCATGGCAAAGGATGCGGGCCTGAGGGCCAGGCATCTCGATCTCACCTGGCGCGGCCTGTTCCAGCTCGGCGAGGCTTTTCCCGTGCTTGCGGAACTGACCAACGGCAACTGGGTGGTCATCGCCGGCGCTATCGGGGAGGGCGAGGATGAGCGGATCCGGGTTCTCGACCCGCTGGCCTCACGCGCCGAGGTGATGATGCTCAGCGAAGAGCAGTTCGCCAAGGCCTGGCTCGGCTCGGTGATCCTGCTCAAGCGCAACTATCGCATGTCGGATGAGGACCGGCCCTTCGGTTTCCGATGGTTCGTGCCTGAAATCATCAAGCAGCGCAGCTTCTTCCGCGATGTCGCGCTCGCAGCCTTCGTGCTCTACGGGCTCGGGCTGATGACGCCGATGTTCTTCCAGCTTGTCATCGACAAGGTGCTGGTGCACCAGAGCTATGCGACGCTGACCGTCCTGACCGTCGGTATCGGCATCGCGCTGATCTTCGACGCTACCTTCAGCTTCCTGCGCCGCTACCTGCTGCTCTACGCCACGAACAGGATCGACATCCGCGTCGCTACCCGCACTTTCGGCCATCTGCTCAACCTTCCGATCGCGCTTTTCGAGCAGGCCTCGGCCGGCGTTCTCGTCAAGCATATGCAGCAGACGGGGCGCATCCGCGAATTCCTGACCGGCCGCCTGTTCCTGACGCTTCTCGACGGTGTGTCGCTCTTCGTCTTCGTGCCGATCCTGCTTCTCTACAGCGTCAAGCTGACGCTCGTGGTGCTCGGTTTCGCGGCCCTTGTCGGGCTCGTGGTGATGATGCTCGTCGGCCCGTTCCAGCGCCGCCTGAAGGCGCTCTACCAGGCCGAGGGCGACCGGCAGGCATTGCTGGTGGAAACCGTGCATGGCATGCGCACCGTCAAGTCGCTGGCGCTTGAGCCGCGCCAGCGCAAGGTGTGGGACGATTATTCGGCCCAGTCGATATCCGTGCGCTTCCGCGTCGAGAAGATCTCCACCATCGCCCAGTCGCTGACGGGGCTTCTGGAAAAGCTGATGAGTGTCGCGATCATCGGGCTCGGAGCGCTCGACGTGTTCTCGGGTACGATGACGATCGGTGCGCTCGTTGCCTTCAACATGCTCGCCGGCCGCGTTTCGGGGCCGCTCGTGCAGATCGTCACCATGGTGCATGAATATCAGGAAGTGGCGCTCTCCGTGCGCATGCTCGGCGAGATCATGAACCAGCGGCCGGAGCAGGCGGGACGCGGCCGTGGTGTCAGGCCGCATCTGCATGGCCGCATCGAATTCGACCGCGTCAGCTTCCGCTATGCGCCGGATGCAGCACCTGCGCTCGACAATGTCTCCTTCGCCATTCCGGCAGGCTGCGTCTTCGGCGTGGTCGGCAAGAGCGGCTCGGGCAAGACGACGATCACCCGGCTCATCCAGGGGCTCTACCAGAGCCAGGAGGGGCTGGTGCGGATGGATGGTTACGACAGCCGCGAGATCGACCTCGTGCACCTGAGAACCAGCATCGGTGTCGTGCTGCAGGATAATTTCCTGTTCCGCGGCTCGGTGCGCGACAATATCGCCGCCGCCAAGCCCGATGCCAGTATCGAGGAGATCATGCAGGTCGCCCGCATCGCCGGTGCGGAAGAGTTCATCGAGCGGTTGCCGCGCGGCTTCGACACGATGCTGGAGGAAAATGCCGCCAACCTTTCCGGTGGCCAGAAGCAGCGGTTGGCAATCGCGCGTGCACTGATCACCGATCCGAAGCTCCTGATCTTCGATGAGGCGACGAGCGCGCTCGACCCGGACAGCGAGGCGATCATCCGTGACAATCTCAGCCGCATCGCTGCCGGGCGCACGGTCATCATCGTCTCGCACCGGCTTTCGACGCTTGTCGATGCCGACGCCATTCTCGTCATCGATCGCGGCAAGGTCGCCGATATCGGCCGGCACGATCAGCTCGTGTCGCGCTGCATGACCTACCGCCATCTCTGGGCCCAGCAGATGAGGCAGGTCGCATGAACGCCCATGTCAGAAAATCCGACGAAAACATGCCTGTCCCTTCCGAGAAGGGGCCACCGGAACAGGGCCGGTCCGGCAAGGGCGGGGCGCTTGTCGCCCGGCCGCCGCTGCCGCCTGTCATTGCGGAGTTCCAGTCCGATGCCGTCGAACTGGAAGAACGCGCGCCGCCGCGCGTGGCCCGCATGACGCTCTATTGCGTCACGGCACTGCTTGCCGCAGCCATCACCTGGGCGTCCGTCTCCTCCATCGACGAGGTGGTGATTGCACCCGGCAAGCTTGTCACCACGCAGCCGACCATCGTCGTGCAGCCGCTCGAAACCTCGATCATCCGCACGATCGACGTGAAGGCCGGCGAGGTGGTGCATGCCGGCCAGACGCTGGCAACGCTCGACGCCACCTTCAGCCAGGCCGATGTCGGGCAGCTGAAGGCGAAGTTTTCCGCCCTCGACGCCCAGGTGAAGCGGCTGGAGGCGGAGCTGACCAGCGAGGATTATTCAAAGATCGCCGGCAATACGCCGGACGAGCAGCTGCAGGTGCAGCTCTTCGGCCAGCGGCGGGCCTTCTACATGGCGCAGCTGCAGAATTTCGACCAGCAGATCGCCGGGCAATCGTCAGTGATTGCGGCAAACCGCAATCAGGAAGCGGTGCTCAACGACCGGCGCGACAACCTCGCGCAGATCGAGGCGACGCGAAAGAAGCTCTATGACAAGGAAAGCGGCTCGCTGCTCACCATGCTCGGCTCGCGCGACGCCCGCCTCGATGTCGAGGCCGATATCACCGCCGTGCGCGGCAAGGCCGACGAAGCGGCCCATGCCTATGCGAAACTGCGCGCCGACCGGCAGGCCTTCGTCGAGGATTTCCGACGCGCCGCGATGGAACAGCTCGTCGACCTGCGCAGCCAGCGCGACATGGCCGGGGAGGAACAGAAGAAGATGGAGCTGCGCCGCAACATGGTGGCGCTGACCGCGCCGGCAGACGCCGTCGTGCTCGATCTGGCGCAACGCTCGGTCGGTTCCGTCGTGCGCGAGGCCGAGCCGGTCGTCACACTGGTGCCGATCAACGTGCCGCTCGAAGCGGAAGTCTCGATCAACACCCGCGACATCGGCCGCATCGCCGTCGGCAAGGAAGCCCGCATCAAGCTCGATGCCTATCCCTTCCAGAAATACGGCACGGCCTCGGGCGAAGTGCGCACGATCAGCCAGGACACGTTCGTGACCGGCCAGCAGCAGGACCCGAACGCCACCACCGCCCAGCCGCCGGCCGCACCCTTCTTCAAGGCGCGCATCCTGCTCGCCGATACAAGGCTGAACGTCTCCGACGTGCCGGTGCGGCTGCTGCCGGGCATGACCGTCTCGACGGAAATCAAGGTGGGGAACCGGACGGTGATGTCCTATTTCCTCTACCCGCTCCTGCGCGGGCTGGATGACGCGATCCGCGAACCAAACTGAGAGGTCCGCCGGCGGTGCAGGCGAGGGGCCTTCTGCACACGCCATGGGATGGGGGCGCGCCGCCGCTCACGGCGCTGCCCCCAAACCTGTTTTTGGGGGTAAGGGGCGGGTATCGACCGTCCTTCGGCCCCGCGGAAAAGGCAAAATCTGCCGCACCGCCTTCCGGATCTCCAACGTTGCAGGAGGGACGAGGCGTTGCCCCACCCTCCCTCATCCCTGTGACGAGCACAGGGATGAGGGGAATTTGAGGCGGGCGTCGGCGTCCAAAGCGAACTCGAGTGACAACGCGGGTCGCAGTTGCGCCAAAAGCCGGCATTCCCCCAAGCCGGGTGATCAGATCACGAATTCCTCTTCGTAGGTCTTCGGCTCGGGAACGACCGTAACCTTCACCGGAATGATCCAATTGGCCACGTAGCTCTCGCAGTCGGAACGCTGGACGTCGGGCTGCACGCACCCTGCCGCATCGGTCGCGCGAGATCGCAGTGTATATTGCCCCACGTCTTCAGGGGTCCACATGTACTCCCACAAGCGCCATGCAAAGGGACGTTCTGTTTCGAGGAGCCTTGCCTCGCGCCAGCCCCTGCCATCTCCGGTGCAGACCTGCACCTGCCGGATAGGAGCCTCTCCGCTCCAGGCGGCTCCGAAAATCCGGTGCGGTTGGCCGGCGATGAGATGCGCCCCCTGTACGGGACGCGCGATCTGCGATTTGACCTCCATCTGCGCAAGCGGGACCAGCGTGGGTTCGCCGAGGCCGCGCTCCCAACGGAAATAGTCGCGCGCCTGCCAGTAGCCAAGGAAGGGTCGCTCCACAACCGTGATATGCGTGATCCACTTGACCCAGGCCATGCCGAACCAGCCGCCCACGACCGCGCGCAGCGGATAGCCGTGATCGCGCGTCAGCGGCCGTTCGTTCATCGAATAGGCAAGGATCGTGCTGTCGGCCATGGCCTTCTCAAGCGGCAAACTGCGCGCAAACGCGATGGGGCCGGGAGAGGCCGTTTTCTTGTTCGCGTCGACGACGCCGCTGTCGGCGCCTGTGAGCAGAACCTCACATGCGGTTTGCTTGACGCCCGCCATCTCCAAGATCTCGCGCAGAAGAACACCTGTCCAGGCGGCATTGCCGACGGCTCCGTTCTGCCACTGCAACCCCTCCCGCGGCGGCTCATAGTAGACGCGCCCGTTGCCTGCGCATTCGACGACGGCGGCCAAACTCGTGCTCCGCATCGCCTTGATGCTTTCGAGGTCAAGTTCGATCGGCCGCTCCACCGCCCCATCAATGCGCAATCTCCACTCTCGCGCATCGAGGTCCGGCGACGGGAAATGGTTTCGCACGAAGAACAGTTCGGCTGGGATCAGCCAATCGGAGAGCGACGCAAACGGAAACTCGATGTTTTCAGGTGATTTCTGTCGAACTATCAGACTGGGTTGCTGTGCTGTCGGCATCTTCCTCGTCTTCCCCTTTGAAGAACACAATGTCGGCTCTCGGTCGCGCGAATTCCGCTACGATAACACTGCCCCTCGCAGCGCGCCTGTCGCATTTCGGATTCGTGCGGCATCCTAGCACATGCCGCACGTTGCTCGGATCGACTTCGAACGGCAGCAAAGGGGCCGGCGGCGGTCCTGATCGGCTTGCGCCAGAAGCGGATATATTCGGGTTCTCGATCGTTGGTGACAAGGTCGCCGTCAAAGCGGGAATCGGCCGGCATTCGGAGGCGTATCGCCCCGCCGAACTGTGAGCGCGCGGAAATCAATCCACGTAGGTCATCAGCGTACGGCGGGATAGGCAGCAAGAAGCTGTTGTTCGAGAAAATCGATGAATGCGATGACCCTCTGGTTGCGCAATTGTCCTGTCGTAACGGCATACAGGTTCGCGTCCCCGACTGAAAATACATCAAGCGCGGTTACAAGCTGGCCGGTACTCAATTCGTTCCGGATACCCAGGGCTCCCCTCCTGATTACGCCGCGTCCCGCGAGTGCCCAATCGCGGAGGGCGCCGCTGTCGTTGGCAACGCGATCTCCCTGAACACGGACCGATATCGGCTTGCCTTCCACCAGGAAAGGCCAGGCGGCGGAGGCAGCGTCGGGGCGTGCGTGCACAAGGCAGTTGTGCTCCGTGAGATCATCCGGCTTGCGAGGAACGCCTCGCGCATTCCAGTAGGCCGGCGATGCGCACACGACTCTGCTGCCTCGCAGCAGCAAACGCGCCATCAGGCTCGAGTCATTCAAAGGGCCGAAGCGCAGGGCGACATCGATATCGTTGCCGACCAACTCGACGACGTCGTCCGCGAAATGCAGTGTGATCTTTACAGCCGGATGTTCGAGAAGGAACCGATCGACCATCAGCGCCAGTCCGAGCTGGCTAAATTCCTGCGGGGCGGTGATCTTGATCGGTCCGCTCAATAGCGCACCACGCGCACCTACGATCGCTGCATCCCAGTCGGCCAGGATGCGTCGCGAGTCCGCAAGGAATTGCCGTCCCTCGTGGGTGAAGGACAAGCGCCTTGTGGAGCGGGTGACGAGGCTCACGCCAGCCCGTTCCTCGAGCTGCTGCAGCGCGACCGTGACCGTAGAGGTAGCCACTGACGCGTGACGAGCCGCTGCGGACAGGCTGCCTGTCTCGGCAATGCCAACGAAAAGGCGCAACGCGTCGATCGTATCCATTTCTCGCGTTTCCCGAAAAGTGCTTTTGAATCGGGATTCCTTATCACGGGCGGCGAAACAAACAATATGTCGGCTTCAGCACGGTCCGACCGCATTCCATGCGCAACCGCACCGAGGATATTTTACGGAAAGACAAGATCATGACCAAAGTTGTTATCGTCACTGGCGCTTCGCAGGGCATTGGCGCTGAAATCGTCAAGGCATTCCGGAAACTCGACTACCGCATTGTTGCAACTTCGCGAACGATCGAGCCGTCGGAAGATCCAAACATCGTGACTGTCGCCGGAGATATCGGTGATCCCGCAACCGCCCAGCGCGTCATTTCAGAGGCTGTCGCACGATTTGGCCGAGTCGACACGCTGGTGAACAACGCCGGGATCTTCATCGGCAAGCCGTTCACCGAAAACAGCATCGAAGACTACAATGCCGTCATGAATGTGAACATGGCTGGCTTCTTCCACATCACCAAGCTGGCCATCGCCGAAATGGAGAAGCATTCGAGCGGCCATGTGTTGAATATCACCGGCAGCATCGACAACGGTATCAGCGGCGGTCACATGGCGCTGGCGGCGCTTACCAAGGGTGGCCTGAATGCTGTCACGCGTGTGCTGGCGATCGAGTATGCCAAGAAGGGTATCCGTGTGAACGCCGTCGCGCCGGGTGTTACCAAGACACCGATGCATCCTGAAGAACATCACGAAATGCTGGGCACTTTCCACCCCCTGGGCCGCATGGGTGAAGCAGGCGAGGTCGCAAGCGCCGTCGTGTTCCTGGATTCGGCCGAGTTCGTCACCGGTGAAATCCTGCATGTCGACGGTGGCCAGAGCGCCGGTCGCTGAACGAGGCCAAACGGGGCCGTTCCGGCCGCTGAAATCACGTCCATCTGGAGATGACCACTGAGGGCCGACAGCGGCCCAACCATGTCGTTCGAAAGGCGAACCGCCGATTGGGCGTTTGACAAAGTGCCCAGGGTACCGCGCTATACGCATTACTTCCCGCCAGATCGAAAAAGAACGATCCAACTTTCACGGCTTTTGCTTATGACTGCGACGCAGGAAAATACATGCATGGACAAACGATGACGCTGCCTCACATCCCCGCCGCCGTGATCTTCGACATGGACGGGCTGATCTTCGATACGGAAGCTCTCTATCAACAAGCGTTTCTCGCGGCGTCAGGCGCGGAGGGGCTCAACCTGCCGATAACGCTGATCCAGGGCACGATAGGGGTACCCTGGGCCAGCAACAGACTTCTGATCCTGGAGCAGATGGGACCGGATTTCCCGGTTGATCAATATGGGGAAGCGGTGATGGCCCATTTCACGGCGCTGGCGGCGAGCGAACTCCAGCTGAAGCCCGGCGTCCTCGAACTCCTTGATGTCCTCGATCAGCTCGAACTGCCGCGAGGCATCGCAACGTCGTCGTCCCACTCTACCGTCCGGAGCCATCTTTCGGCTCATGGTCTGGAAGGCCGTTTCGATGCGGTCATTGCATACGGAGACTATGCGGCAAGCAAACCCATGCCCGATCCGTTCCTGACTGCCGCGAAGAGACTGGGCGTCAATCCCGCCCTGTGCCTCGCGCTGGAAGATTCCCACAATGGCGTTCGCTCTGCCTCCGCGGCCGGAATGATGACCTTCATGGTCCCCGACCTTCTTCACCCAACGCCGGAAATCCAATCCCTCTGCACCGGTATTGTCAGCGACCTCAACGCCGTCTGCGAGCTGATCCTCGCGGCCTCGGCTGATGGTACTTTGGCGTGAAGGGATTGCGTCGGCTTTGGGCGACAGGCCCGGGCGCATATGTCGTGGGGCTGATCAGCGAGCGCGCGTGGCCGCGCCCAGCGTCGCAAGATCGATTGCCTCCGGGACGGAATCTGTGTTCTCAAGTGAGCGTCGACTGCCCTTCGGGCCAATTCGGCCGTCCAACCTTGTCGAGACCATTGTCTATTGTGTCTTGATCGCTGAATGGATTGCTTCGACGGCCTCGGAAAGCTTGTTTGCGTCGTCGTCCGGCTGGCTGTTGGTCTGTACGGTGATCAGAATGCCATCCTTCTCGTACCACACATACAGAGTGCGATAGCCCAGGGTCATTCCCTGATAGAACCAGGCCGGGCCGCCCGGTATCATGCCCTGCACGAGGCCGAGGGCAAAGCCCTGAGGATGCTCCTCGCTGACCTGCGTGATCGGTTCACCTGTCTTGGTCGAAACCATCGACATCCATTCGGCCTGTTGCTTGGGCGGCACCACACGGCCTTCGAACACGGCGCGCATCCAGCGGGTAACATCGCGCGCGTTGGAGATCGCGCCGCCCGCGGCCTGAGCCCAGGAGGTGCTGTCTTCGCGCACGTCGCGACCGATCATCGGCTTGTTCCAACTTTCCTTGCAGTCGGACGGCTGGTATTCGGCGCAAGCGGTGTTTTCGAAATAGCCGTGCGCCAGCCGGGCGATCACGTCCGGTGGGTAGGCCCCCGGAGAGTAGAAGGTGGAGTGGAGGCCGTGCTGCTCGATCACGAGTTCACGGACAAGCTCCTGATAGGGCTTGCCCGTCGCCTTGGCTGCGATCAGGCCGGCGAGAATGTAGTTGGTGTTGGAGTAGTGATACCCTTCGGTCACCGGCAGGTTGTTGCTGCCGTCGGGATATGCCGCGGCGATCAGTTCTTCCGCTGTCAAGTCGCGTTTCGGCTGCTCTACCCAGCTACGCGAGATGAATTCGGTCTCGGAATAATTCGGGATACCACTGGTCATATCGAGAAGGCGGCGGATGCTGACGCCGCCCCAGGCGGGATATTGCGGCAACCACTTTCCGACCGTGTCATCGATGGAGAGGAGCCCTTGGGCTTCGAGTTTCAGGATCACCGCGGCAGCGAAAGACTTCGACGTGCTACCCATGGCGAAGAGGGTATTCTGGTCTACCGGCGGATCGTCATCGGCTCTTCCGGTCTTGCCTGCAAAGGCTTCGATGTTCGGACCCGATGCGCCAAGGCTGACATAGGCGGCGATGCCGGTGACACCCTCGAGCGGTGAGCGTTCCGCGAGCCAGGCGTCCAGCGCTTTCTGTACGCGCTGAGTTTGCGTGGGCGTTTCGCCGGCAAACGCCGTGCCCGTGGCAAAAAGGACGATTGCTGCGGCGAGTCCTCGACATCTAGCCAGTTCCATGATCGCGCCGCCCCTCCGGGAAGTTAGCCATTCTTGAAATGAACGTGACAGATCGGGAATAAAATACTGGCCCAGCTGGCAAAACGCCATGGGCCGGGATGCTGGTGACAAATAGACACGACAACTGGGGGGCGGTCAATCGGGAGGAATTCTCGACCTCCCGCAGGCAATGACAAATTGAATGTGGCGACGGAGGCCTTGGGTCAAGGCGACCATCTATGTCCGCTTGGGGCCGATAGCTGCCATCCATATTCGAGCAACCTTACGCCGATTGCAGACTTGACGTTGGTGCCGAAGGGATGCCCTAACGCTCTTATTAGAGATGGCGGCAGCGGGTAGTCTTATGGTTTGGATTGCACTCAGTAGCGGATTGCTCATCGCTTATCTTCTCGGTTCGATCCCAACGGGATACCTCATGGGAAGGATGCTTCGCGGCATTGACATAAGGGAATACGGGTCGAAATCCACCGGCGCGACAAACGTATTGCGCACCTTGGGTAAAGGGCCAGCTTTCTGTGTGCTTGTCGTAGATGTCCTGAAGGGCGCAGCCGCAATACTCTTCGCCGCCCGCTACTGTTCCTGGCTGATCGCGCAGCCATCGTTCACATCATCGCCGGACATTGCCCCCCAGTATTTAGTGCCTTGGTATACCTGTGTTGCTGGCCTAGCGGTGCTGTTTGGCCATGGCCGTTCAATATGGTTGGGGTTCAGGGGCGGAAAGTCTGCGGCAACTGGTCTTGGCGTGTTATTGGCGATCTCTGTTCCTGTGGGGCTTGGCGCAGCGGCCGTATGGATTCTGACGCTCGCGGCCTTCCGTCTCGTTTCATTCAGTTCGATTCTTGCCGCACTAACCGCCATCGTGCTCGTCTTCGGCCTGGAGCACCCGACTCCTTATCGACTGCTCGTAGTTGTTGGCGGGCTTTACGTCGTTGTTCGGCATCAGGCCAACATTCAAAGGCTCGTTGCAGGTACAGAGCCACGGTTGGGACAGGGGAAGTGAATGGGAGGTTGTCCGACCCTACGGCTTGTCCGCTTCGGGCCGACAGCCGACTTTGGGCTTGGCCGCCTTGCGCCAATTGCGGTCATATGGCCACCGCAATAAAATAGTTTGCGGTAGCGTCCGGTAAGGACAGAAAATTGCCGGGACAATTCAAGAGAACCAGCGCTAGTCCCTGGCGGCCCACATGGAAAACGTCTCTCGCTGGTCTCCCGCTCTGACCGCTTCCAGGTAGCGCGGCTTCCAGACGTCACCGATGAACGCCTCCATCGTCGTGGGCAATTTCGGGCGATCCTCGTGCTCCCCATGGAACCTTACGATGCCGTTGTTCAACGCGTCGGCGCTCAGGGTGTCGTCCTGCCATTTCTCCGGCGTCCCGAACCGCGCCAGAAATTCGGCCTCCACGTCCTTGCGGGTCGTCTCGATGTATCGGTACTCCACCGGCCTGCCGATTTCCCTGCCAATGATCGCGGCCAGTTCGTTCATCGAGACATCTTCCGAGCCGACTTCGAGATAGACGCGGTGTCTGCCCCTCGGATTGGTCAGTTCCTTCGCTGCCAGCGATGCGATGTCATCGGTCGCCACCCAGGGCATCTTCAACTCGGGTTTGCAGAACCAGGCAATGCGACCGTATCTGGCAACCGGGCCCGTCCACGCCGATACGTCATCCATGAACCAGGCGGCGCGCAGGTGGACCAGATCGATATTGCCGAGTTCGTTGAGCTTTTCGTCCAGATCGTGGAAGCACTCGAAATGACCCGTTTTCCCCTTCACGTCCGAACCCATGGCCGTCAGGCTGACGGCCAGTTTGACGGAGGATCTTTCGAGCGCATCGACAAAACGCCGGGCAACGGCGGGGTAGTGTCCCGCGATGTTGTTCCAATCGGTCTTGACCATCAGGAACGCGGCATCCGCACCCTGGAAAAACCGGTCGAGCTCTCCCGCTCCGGTGTCGAAGCTTCCGAGGAATGGCTCTGCTCCGAGCTCGACCAGTGCGTCAAGCGCCGGGCCGCCTCTCGACAGTGCTCTGACCTGATGCCCTGATCTCAGCAGGGTCCGGGTCAGTTTGGCGCCGACTCGTCCCGTGGCGCCGACGACGGAAATTCGCATGACAGTCTCCTTTCGGTTGTTGGTCACCGAGGTGTAGACTATTGCTGTCCGTACGAATTTGGAGATAATGCCAAATGATCTCGAAATCGGGCCAATCCGCAAAACTGCCTTCCTGCTACGACGAGTTTGATCCCGACTGGTCGGATCGCCCGGCCATCGCCGTCCGCCTCGACTTCAGCGACTATGAGGCTGAAGTGCCCCAGCACCAGCACAGGGAAGGGCAGCTCATCCTGGCCCTGCACGGGGCCGTCACATGCAGGACGGAGAATGGCATCTGGATTGTCCCGCCAGACTGCGGAATCTGGATACCCGGCGGCGTGCCCCACAGCAACCAGGTCACGTCCAACGCACGCCTGTCCTATCTGTTCGTTCAGCCCGAAGCGGCCAGTCTGCCGCGGGAGTGCTGCACTCTGTCCGTGTCGCCGATGCTGCGCGAGATGATCCTCCGGCTGGCGGATGTACCGGTCAATTCGGCTCCGGACGATCATGTCGGCCGCATGGTGCGGGTCTTGCTGGATGAACTCGCGCAAATGCCGATACAGGGGCTGGACTTGCCCGCGTCCAGCCATCCCAAGATCGCCGCGATCACTGCTGCGCTGATGGCTGACCCGAGCGACCGTCGCACCCTGGTCGATTGGGCGGCACACGTTGCCATGAGCGAGCGATCCCTGAAGCGGCTGATGGTCCAGGAAACGGGACTGACCTTCGGCCGATGGCGGCGGCAACTGCACCTCGTCATCGCGTTGCGCGAACTGGCCAGCGGCGCGACGGTCCAGAGGGTGTCGAGCGACCTGGGATATGAATCCGTTACCGCCTTTATCGTGATGTTCAAGAAGGCATTGGGCACAACGCCGACGCGCTACTTCGCGAGCTGATTTGCGTCAGCGCATTCCGGCACATGCCGCACATTCCCCGGATCGACCTCGGACGGCAGCAAAGGGCCGGAGGCGGTCTTGACCACCTTGCGCCAATTGCGGTCATTGCGCGATATACGAGACGTCGCCTAGTCTCCGTTTGATTTCATGTGGATGATGCAAAGGGAGTTGCGGCGATGAGTATTTTCGTGGTGCTGATCGGGTTCCCAGGTGTCGGTAAACTGACAATCGCCAAAGAACTCGGTTTGCTTATCTCCGCAAAGGTTGTCGATAATCACTGGTTCAACAATCCGATATTGCGTCTTGTGGATGAGGACGGGACCGCTCCGCTTCCAGAAGGAATATGGGAATATACCGGAAAGGTCCGGCAGACCGTCTTGGACGCAATCGCTAAATACAGCTCTCCCACCGCAAATTTCATCTTCACCCATGCGGGTGTCGAAGGAGACGAAAGGAGCGCCCAGACCTACCGCCAGTTTGTTGATGCAGCCAGAAAGTGCGATGCGCTTTTTGTCCCAGTTAGACTGCTTTGTGCCGAAGACGAATTAGCACGTCGCGTTTCATCCCCTGAGCGCCGGGAGCATTTGAAATCAATCAATGTTGAGGCTTCAAGGGGCCGAAGCCAGAAGGCCGTGGTTCTTAACATCCCAAACCAGCACGCGCTCACCTTGGATGTGACTTTTGCCTCGCCTTTAGAAAGTGCCGCAGCAATTCGGGATCACGTGGACAGCCTTAGCGCTGCTGGGTCTGTCTGATCCCACTAGGTGTCATTTAGGTCCGCATTGGGCCGACAGCCGACATTCAGGGTTGGCCGCCTTGCGCCTGTTGCGGTCATCCGCATTGGGGCATCAGAGCCTGCTGACCGCTTCCACGACTTCGCGCAGCGCAATCGGTTTTTGCAGGCGCTTGATATTGGCGAGGTCATCAGGGATCAAGTCCGGGTCGTATCCCGTGAGAAAGACGAACGGTATGCCGCGCTCCAGCAATCGATGCGCGATTTCGAACTTCGGGCCCCCACCGCCGAGATTCAGGTCGAGAACGACCGAGGTCGGGGTCTCATGTTCGAGCAGATGTGCTGCGTCCTCCGCTGTGGGAGAGGGTCCAAGAACGATCGCGCCGGCTCCGCGCAGAGCAGCGGCAGTGTCCGACGCAACATAATAGTCGTCTTCCACGACGAGGATCGTCTTGCCGCTCAGGTCAGGTGCTCCGGTCATATCGACAGTTCCTCCATATAGCCGCGTCGGTACGGGCGCATCGGTTTCCAGAATGCTCTCAGCTTCGCGAAGCGGAAACTCGATATGACATACAGCAGGCGAACGACTTCCTTGATCAGCACGCGTCCTTGCGGAATGCCTCAGCTACCCCGATCTCGATCCATCCTGATCTGTCGCAGCATGCTGTGGCCCGACACGATGAGTTCAAACAGAAAGGCTGCCAACGAAGACATCAGGGAAACGATCGCGCCACCAAAGAACCACACGAGATTTTCTGGCCGGAGCCGGATTGCCAGCGCGCCCGAAAGAAGGTTGAGGATTGCGCAACAGGTACAAATGCCGGCGACCACGCCAAGTATGACCGCGGCCTCGAGGATCAAAGTCCGGCTTCGCAGATAGACGAGCTGATGCAACCGGTTCTCTCGGGGGAGGTGAGTGTCCGTTGCCTCGTTCAGCCTGTCCGACACGCGCCCTAGACGGGTGACGTAGATTCCGACAAACGCCGCTGTACCAGCGAGCAGGAATACCGGGGCAAGGGAGGTTTGGATTACCTGAGCGTAGTCGACTATGATCGGCGGGGTGTCCATATGGATTCCGTATCAATTCGATGCTGCAACAGGAAATCCATACGATGGGTGCTTCCACGAAGGCAAATCGAAAAAGCGAACTCTGAAAGGCTCACGTGAGGTCGGCATTGGGCCGGCAGCCGAGATTCAGGGTTGGCCGCCTTGCGCCTGTTGCGGTCATCCGTATTGGGGCATCAGAGCCTGCTGACGGCCTCCACGACTTCGCGCAGCGCAATCGGTTTTTGCAGGCGCTTGATATTGGCGAGGTCATCGGGGATCACGTCCGGATCGTATCCCGTGAGAAAGACGAACGGTATGCCGCGCTCCAGCAATCGATGCGCGATTTCGAACTTCGGGCCCCCGCCGCCGAGATTCAGGTCGAGAACGACCGAGGTCGGGGTCTCATGTTCGAGCAGATGTGCTGCGTCCTCCGCTGTGGGAGAGGGTCCAAGAACGATCGCGCCCGCGCCGCGCAGAGCAGCGGCAGTGTCCGACGCAACGTAATAGTCGTCTTCCACGACGAGGATCGTCTTGCCGCTCAGATCAGGTGCTCCGGTCATATCGACAGTTCCTCCGTATAGCCGCGTCGGTACGGGCGCATCGGTTTCCAGAATGCTCTCAGCTTCGCGAAGCGGAAACTCGATATGACATCTGGCTCCCTCGGGCTCGATCGTTGTCTTTCCAGTGCCCCGCAGTTCGTAGGGAATCCTGGCCTCGATGAGCTCCGAGCCGAAGCCGCGGCGGGTCGGCGGGGCACGCGATGGCGCGCCTTCTTCGACCCAGTCGATTGCGATCCAGGTTTTTTCCCGCTTTTCGAAAAGGGTCCAGGTGACAGTCACCTTTCCCCTGCTGACCGAGAGCGCGCCGTATTTCAGGGCGTTGGTCGATAGTTCATGGAAGGCGAGGGTTAGAACTTCCACGGCCTTGGGGGATAGCATGATGTCGGGGCCTGTCAGTTCATACTGATTTTCGGAGTGCGCTTGTGCCCCGATTTCGCTTTCGAGGATGTCACGCATCCATCCGCCCGCATTGGCCTGGCGCGTGAGGAGGGTCTGGACCCGGGCCAGGGCCAGAAGACGTCCAGCAAGGGATGTCTTGTAGTCTTCCACATCCGCAGCCCCATCCGCAGACCTGACGGCTATGGAGCGGATCACCGCCATGATGTTGCGCACCCTATGCTGCAGTTCATGCAGCAGGACGCCCTGGTGCTCGACGGCCATCTTTGTTTCGGTGACATCTTCCGCGATGCCGCCAACGCGCTGCACATTGCCGTTCTCGTCAAAGAGGGGGAAATCCGTGTCCCTGATCCAGCGGAATGAACCGTCGTCTCGCCGAATGCGGAACTCGTGAATCGCAGGGTCACCATGACAGGCCTGCTCTATGTGATGGCCTGCGGTCTCCCGATCCTCGGGCAGGACCATCGCGGCCCAGTATTTGATGTCGCCGAGGAGCGCGTCCGGTTCGGTGCCATAGATCGTCGCGATGGAGGGGCTGACGAATTCCATTCTCAACGTTTCTGCGTCTCTGATCCAGAGGCCGGATGAGGACGCATTGGCAAACTGCTGAAACCTGTTTTCGCTTTCACGCAGGGCGATCTCGGCGCGTTTGCGTTCGGTGATGTCATAGAAGACGCTGACCAGGCGCCGGCTTCCAGAGCCGCCGACGCGTGCGGTAGAGCTGTGAACCCATCGTCCGGTGGGCTGGTGCCACTTTTCAATCTGCTCGGCTACTCCGGTCTCAACCACCCTGCCGAACATTTCAATCCAGTATGGCTCCGTTCCAGGCATGAATTCACTGGCCAACCTGCCTGCAACATCCTTCAATCCGCTCTGCTGTTCGTATCCGGCATTGGCCTCTACGATCCTCCAATCGACAGGCCTGCCGAAGTCGTCGTAGATCATGTCGAAGACGCAGCAGGCTTCGATCATGGTTTCAAACGCCGCACGAAACTTCGCCTCGCTCTGCCGCAAGACGTCGATCTCGGCCCTGGCGTCCGAGAGGAGGCGCTCCAGTTCTCGTGCATCAGCCACAGCCAAGCTCCTCGCGCAGGACATCGCTCACGAAGTCGATAGGCCACAACTTATCACACAACTCGATGGTAGATCGGCTATTTCGAAGCCGACGTCCGGTCTGGGCGAAAGCAGGTTTCAGCCGCTTGTCCGCCGCGGATAATTCCACGGCATCAGCACGTCGATCTGGCTCTGTGGCCGCTGACGATAGCGGTGAGTGTAGCGGACAGGTAGGCGAACGGATCGCCAGCGTCGAGCTTGGAGGTTTCGATGGGCGAGGCGACGGTCGCCCGGTTCTCCGCTGCTGCCTCGTGCGCGGCGAAGAGAGCATTCTTCCGATAGAGTGCTATCGGTCTTGTCAGTCTCCCGACACTGTCGACGCGATCATGGCATGCTCAAGTCCAGGCCAAGCATCCCGCCAAGGACGAAGGCGACGAGCCCCGTGCCCAGTAGCGCCAGCGCAAACATTGCGACCATCGTGCCGCCCGTGCGCAGTAACGCTCGCCTCTCGCCCTTTTCTCCTCGGTCGTAATGCCACTTGATGGCGAAGAACATGGCAATTCCCAATGCGAGAAGCTTGAAGATAACGAGGACTACGGGGATCCAATCCATCTTGGAGACTTTCATGTACATCAGCTACGCGCCTTATGATCTCTTCTTGGGCAAACGGATACTTCCGATGATGCAAGGCAGCTATGTAATGGCAGGGGGCAGTTTCGCGGCGGGTGTCGTTGGCGTTCGGGAATCCTTCTTCAAGGCGCGCATCCTACTCGCGGATACAGGGCTGAATGCCTCTGATGTGCCGGTGCGGATGATGCCGCGCATGACCGTCTCGACGGAAACCAAGGTCGGGAACCGGACGGTGATGTCCTATTTCCTCTACCCAGTCTTGCGCGGGCTGGTTGAGGCGATCCGCGAACCAAACTGAGAGGTCCGCCGGCGACGTGCGGGCGAGAGGTCTGCGACGCACCCAGGGGATGGGGGCGGCGCTGGTTTTAGGCGGTCGCCGGCGCCGCCCCAAGCTGGCTCATTCCTGTGCCTGTCACAGGAATCCATCCATCGCGCGTCTGCGCGGTGATGACTCACTCTTAGCAAGAAACCCTTCTTGCCCGCGATTTGGGCAGGCGGAATCCCTTTGATGATCCCCGGAACAAGCCCAAGCACATGGACGAGGCGTGGAGGTGGGGCGTCGGTGCCCAAATTGAAGTCGCTGGCAGCCACGGTCGCTTTCGGGCGCAAGCGGCTTTCGTGGTAGGGTTCGCTGAAGGACAGTTTTGCGCCTTCTTTTCGAACATTTCAGACGATCGGAACTGAGTTAGATCGAAAGTTGCGGAGCCCTGCCGGTTCTAGACAGGAAGAGAATCATTCAAGCGAGAAAGAGCTCCAGATCTTCCTTCTCAATCCCCGAGAAGGCGAAATCAGCAACCAAATCTGTTAAATTGACATGGAACTGATCTCCAGACCCATTGTTGGTAAATTGAAATAGCGACTTGCAGCTGCTATGTGTCGGTGTGACAACTTGAGGCATGTTTTCTGGAATTCTGTTGGTAGGTCATGAGCGGAAGGTCGCGGGTCGATACGACTAGTGCAGAAGATAAATCAATTGGTTTCGACTATCAGTATTATTACTTTCTCAACGAGCTACTAAATCTGAGGAGCGGCCAAGTCGTGGGCTTGGAAGTTCTCGATGATGTTCATGTCGAGCGCCCCGACGGCACCAATCTACTTGTCCAGCTGAAACACACCGTTCAGACGAGCACGCAAGGAATGCCTATCAATCTTACGACCTTGGATAGTGACCTTTGGAAATCGATTTCGAACTGGTGCAAATTGATCATCGATCCGGCTGATGGAAGGGCGTCGGTGAATTCTCAGCTGGCCTTTCTTAAGACGACCAGCTTCCTGCTCGCGTCCAACAAGTCGGAGAATGACAAAAACGCCCTCTTGATATCTATCGAAGCCTTCAAGTCTGCCACCAAGAGTCATGCGGAGCTTGTCGCTGATATCACGTCACTTAAAGCGAAAACCAAAGACCTGGTCATTCGGGGTTACATTAATGATGTGCTCTCACTCGACAGCGCCGTGTCGGAGAGGTTTTTTCAGCAGCTGTCGTTCGCCTTGGGTAAGGACGAGATCATCAATCTGTGCAAAGCGTCCATCGCTGAAAAGCAGATACACCAGTCACGAATTGACGACGTTTTCAGCGCCGTCGACTCAGAGGTGCGGCAAAACTCCTTCGCCACCGTCAAGGCGGGCAACAAGATCACGATCAGCTTTGACGAGTTCAACCAGAAATACCGACGGCATTTCGATAAGGCCCGGAGCGGCTCCCTGCTTTTTAGGGAGTTTCCGTCGGTTCTGCCGGACAATCTGTCCGATCAGATGTTCATCAGGCAACTAGTGGATATCGATGATGTCGCGGCGGATAACATCGAGTTTCACACCAAGTTCACCACCAGACGTCTGCACTTTCGCGATAATTTGGAGCGGCTCAACCAAGACGGAGATATCACTCAATCTGATATCGACGATTTGGAGGAGGAAGCTAGCATTATGTGGGAAGGCAAGTTCCTCCAAACTTATTCGGGCCAACAGGCCGCCGTCGACGAGAGGGCATCTGCCCGTGCGATTCTCGGGGACTTGCGGCTGAGAAAGCTCACGCTGGCTTCGCAGGAGCTTCCGTTATCCATGAGCAATGGCGGATTCTACGATCTTTCTGATCGTCCGGTGATCGGCTGGTTGAGTAACTGGAAAGATCGCTACAAGTGAAGTTTAGCTCATATTACAATAACCTTGGTATCAATGCGTTCGCTATATCTTCTGTGTTGAAAGAGGCTGGATTTCTAACGCTTCCCAAAATCGCTTTGATCTTGCCCGTTGTTGCACATCGCGAGACGGTGAAAAAGCTTGCTGACCGCAGATTTCGTTTCGTCAGCTTTGAGCAGTATCTAATCGATAACATTGAATATTTCTACAATTTCAATGAGCGATACTCGGCGTCGTTGACGCCTATGGTGAATGCTCTTCAGCTTTTGTGTGAAATTGGTGTCGTTCAACTGAAAGATAACGGGGCGGTCGCCGCGTCTGCCTTACCCTTCGATGCGTCCATGGGCAAACGCGCCGAGCGCGTCCAGCGTGCGTCAGCCAACATAGCTGCGTTGGTCTCGGGCAATGCTGATGTTTTCTACCTCAATGCGAGGATCGAACTGTGAAATTCCATATCGAAAGCCTGCAACTCTGGCTGAAGACCGAACAGAGACGGTCCGTTACGTTCTTGCCGAACAAGGTCAACGTGATTACCGGCGAAAGTCACACTGGTAAGACGGCGATCTTGGACATTGTCGACTACTGCATGTTCGCGAGTAACCATCGGATTTCTGAGAGCATTATCAATGAAAATGTCGCCTGGTACGGGCTGCGCATACATGTAAACGATAAAATCTACCTGCTTGCGAGACGCGCGCCGATCGGGACGGCACCGTCGCCCGATTATTACTTCTCTTCAACGGGAGAGGTGCCAAACTCGGCGCCAATCCCAAATATCAGCGAGAGCGTCTTGAAGAAGCTATTGAGCGCTGATTTCGGCATCGACCAAGACGTAAAAATACCCTTTGGTGGGCGAACTCTGCAGGCCAATTCGAGAGTGTCCCTCCGGTATTTCCTGCTCTTCAACACCATCTCGCAAGACATCATCACGCATAGCGACCAGTTCTTCGACAAGCAGAATCAGGCCCGCTACCAAGAGGCGTTACCCCGCATATTCGATATCGCTGTGGGCATCGACACAGTCGAGAACATCCTGAAGCGGGAGAAGCGCGGAGAGTTGGAGCGAAACCTTGCCCGCCAGCAAAAGCTGTCGGCGAGAACGGAGGAGAAGCGCGAGCAGTTTAACGCTCAGCTGGCCGAAACCGTCGCACGGGCAAAAGGATACGGGCTCGTTGCCGAGAACACCGACGCTGATACTTCAGTCACCGCGTTGAGGCAAATGGTGGCAGAGCGGGAAAGTGGTCCCGACCTGCACGTGTCTGCGAAATATGAAGAAATTTCCTCACAGATATACCGCGTTTCTCGGAAGATCAGGGGGCTCCGCAGGTTCTCGTCGGAATATGTGAACCACAAGGCGACCCTTAAGGAAACAGCAGACAGCCTCCAGCCTGTTGAATATCTGATGAGGAATTTTGAGGAGACGGTTCGGACATCCGTGTTCGACGACATTCTCAAAAACCTTTCCCAAGGCCTACAGGAGATCAAGGACGCCACTGCTCGAAAGACGCCGCTAGACAGCAACATTTCCGAAATCATCAAAGATCTGGAATCTCAGCGCGAGAAGCTCGAAAAGGACCTTCAAGCCTTGCCTGCCGAAATGGAAAGTTTCGAAAACGACAAAGATAAGTACATCTTCATCGGCGAGACTAAGGCCAAGCTTGAGCTGTATAGCGATCCACAGTCAGACAAGGCTCCAGACAACAGCGAGTTGATCGCAAACTTGGAAGCTCAAATCGAAGACCTTACGGTATCACCTGTCGAGGACCGAAAAGAGCTTTTCACCAGAGCGTTGGATGAGGCGATCCAGGAATACATCACACTGACGAAGGCGGCGCTCGGCAACTATGGCGATTATCGTTCCGCCTTTAACTATTCGGAAAAGAAGCTCCATCTGCGCAAGCCCAAGACCGCTTCGACCGAAAACGTCGGCAGCAGTTCCAATCACATGTTCCTTCACCTCTTCCTTTTCCTGGGCCTGCATGAATTGATAATGCGGAACGACGGCATTCACGTGGCTCCGTTCCTGATAATCGATCAGTTCTCCAGACCATACTGGGGCGAGGATGATCAGGAGGACGAGGGGGGTGGGAAGGATGTCGACGAGAGCGACGTCGCGAAGGTGAAGTTGGCACTGGGGCTTTTGGACCAGTTCATCACCACGGCAAATGAAATGGGTAAAGAGTTCCAGATGATTGTTTTTGAGCATATCAATCCGCGATATTGGGATGGGCTCAAAAACGTGCACCTAGTTGAAATTTTCCGAGATGGAAACGCCCTAATCCCGGTTTCCAGACTGGGCTAGGCGTTTCGGGCGCGACCGTCTGCCGATGTCCGCAATTGATCTGAAACCGCCATATCAGCAATGTGTTTGATGGTCGTTTTTGATTAGACTAGCGCTGCCGTTTCGACAGCAACGAGCTCGGGAGCGGTAACATCGGCTATTAGACACCTTTCGAGAGAACCGGACTAACCACATCCGACCTATGGATGTCATCTATCACGGGCATGCCGTTGTCCGCCCTAGCCACCCCTCCCGTCACATCTCCGGCAGGCCGGCCTTCCTAAAGCCGTCGACAAAGTGGTCCCTCACAGATGCATCGCGCAGCGGCTGGGAGTTGAGCCAATGGGCGATGGTGAAATGAGGGTGGGCGATCAGGAACAATTCTGCTTCTCGCAGCGCCTCGTCCTGGTGGCCCAATTGCGCAAGCGTGGCAGCCAGGAATTTGCGTGAGTTGGTACGATAGGTGTCTTCCCTGCGCAGTGTCGCGGCCGCCGCCTCATAGTCACGCGCGGCGTATTGCGCCTGGCCAAGATGACAAAGATACCAGCAGGCCGGACGGGGATTGAGCCGCAGGGCTTTTTCGATCTGCGCCAGTCCGTCGGCAATCCTGCCGTCCAGCACGGAAATGTCCGACATGGCGGCCCAGGTGTCGGCGTGGTTGGGGTCCAGCTCCAGGGCCTTGGCGAAGGCGGCCTCCGATTCCTGCCAGCGCCGCTCATAAGCCAGGATGGTCCCCAGGACGTAACGGCAGCCGGCATCGTTGGGGTCGAGGTCGACCGCCTTCTGCGCCGATGTCGTCGCCATCTCCCGGTTGGGATCTTCGGGCTCGCCGAAATGCGTCCAGGCCAGCCAGCGGTTATAGGCGAGCAGGCCGAGCGCCTCGGCATAGGATGGCTCCAGCTTGAGCGCGCGCTGGAGCAGCATATGGGCCTCACGCTCGGTTTGCGGCGACTCTTCCGTCAGGAGGCGGGCGCGCACACACAGGTCGTAGGCCTCGAAATTCTTCGGCCGGTTGCGCTGCGGCGGGATGGTCAGCCGGCCGACGAGGGCTTCGACGATCTTGGCGTTGACTTCATCCTGCAGCTCGAAAACATCTTCCACGGTCCTGTCGAACCTCTCGGCCCACAAGTGCCCACCGGCAAGCGTGTCGACCAGCTGGGCGTTGATGCGGACACGGCCCATTGCGCGTCTGGCGCTCCCCTCCAGGACGTAGCGGACGCCGAGTTCCTGGGCGACCAGCTTCACGTTGACCGGCTTGCCCTTGTAGCCGTAGACGGAATTGCGCGCGATGACGAACAGGCCGGCCGTGCGGGAAAGGTCGGTGATCAGGTCTTCGGTCAAGCCGTCGACGAAAGGCGCGTCCGTTTCATCCCCACTCATGTTGGTGAACGGCAATACGGCGATCGAGGGATTTTCCGGCAGCGGCAATATGCTCTGCAGCGCATCCGGCCAATGCCACACGTGGACCGGGCGAGTGAGGTTCTTCAGGTAGCGTTCGCCTGCATCGAAGAACCGGTCGTCGATCTTGCCGAGGATCTCGCCGTGAACGCTGGATGAAATGCAGATGCCTCCCGGCGCGGCCAGTCTCTCGAGGCGCGCCGCGACATTGACCCCGTCGCCGAGGACGTCTGAACCCTCGTCGATGACATCTCCCAGATTGACGCCTATGCGCAAGAGCAGGCGCCGGTCTCCGGAAGCCTCGACGGCAGCGTTGGCCAGCTGCATTTCCAGCGCTGCTGCGACCGCTTCCACCGCGCTGCCGAATTCGATCAGGAAGCCGTCGCCCATGACCTTGAAGATGCGGCCCTTGTGGCGCATCACCGCCGGTTCGATCGTGCCGGAACGGAGTTCCCTGAGGTTCTCCAGCGTTGCGACTTCATCTGCCTCCATCAGGCGTGAATATCCCACCACATCGGCAACGACGATGGCGGCAAGGCGACGCTGAAGAGATTGATCCGTCATGTGAGGACAAGCCTAACGACCGAATTAGCAAGTTATTGTTCAACCGTCGGTGAGTCAACAAGGGGCAGGGGGCAAGTCCAGGCGCTCTCCACCTCCATCGAGCCGTGGTCCTTGTGACCGACGGCGTCGAGATTGCGAATGAGGATCAGCAATGCCACCAGTCGGTGGTCTTGCCCGGCGGGTGCCTTACGGTCGAAGCGGGCCTCAGCCCGTCACGGCTCCCTCGTTCGCCGGTCGGACCAGGGCCGCGAACTTGGCGAGGACGCCGCGCCTGTAGCGCGGTGGAGGCTGGACCCAGAGGCTTCTGCGTCGCGCAATCTCTTCATCGGGGACGTCGAGCTGCAGAAGCTGGCGATGGGCGTCGATGGTGATCTGGTCGCCCTCGTGGACAAGTGCGATCGTTCCGCCCTCGAAGGCTTCGGGTGTGACATGCCCGACCACCATGCCCCATGTGCCGCCGGAAAAGCGTCCATCGGTGATGAGGCCGACGCTTTCGCCAAGGCCACGTCCGACGATGGCCGATGTCGGGGCAAGCATTTCCGGCATTCCCGGACCGCCCTTCGGCCCGAGGTAACGCAGGACCATGATATCGCCGGCCCTGATCCTGTCCGACAAAATAGCGTCCATAGCGGATTGCTCGTCGTCGAAGACGCGCGCCGGGCCTGTCATGACCGGGCTCTTGAGGCCACTGATCTTTGCCACCGCGCCGCCTTCCGCCAGATTGCCAGTGAGGATTGCGAGATGTCCCTCGCGATAGAGTGGCGCTGCGAGCGACCGGATCACCTCCTGGTCGGCAGACGGCTCGTCGGGCACGGCCGAGAGTTCGTCTGCTATCGTCCTGCCGGTGATCGTCAGACAGTCGCCGTGCAGGAGGCCGGCATTCAGCAGCAGCTTCAGAACCTGGGGAATGCCGCCGGCAGAGTGGAGATCGACAGCCATGTAGCGGCCGGATGGCTTGAGATCGCAGATGACAGGCACCTTGCGGCGTATCCGCTCGAAATCCTCCAGCGTCCATTCCACCTCGGCCGCATGGGCAATGGCGAGATAGTGCAGCACCGCATTCGTCGAACCTCCGGTGGCCATGATCAGCGCCACGGCATTTTCAATCGACTTGCGCGTGACGATGTCGCGCGGCCGGATGCCGGCCCTTACGGCGTCCACCAGGACGCGCGCGGACTCGACCGTGCTGTCGATCTTCTCCTGATCGGGATTGGCCATGTTGGAGGAGTAGAGCAGCGACATGCCGAGCGCCTCGAAGGACGAACTCATGGTGTTTGCGGTGTACATGCCGCCGCAGGATCCCGTTGTCGGGCAGGCATTGCGCTCGATACCCTCGAAATCCTCGGCGCTCATCCTCCCGGCGATGTAAGCGCCGACGGCCTCGAAAGCGGAGACGATGGAAAGGCTCTGGTCCTTCCAGCGACCGGGCTTGATGGTGCCGCCATAGACATAGATGGACGGAACGTTGGCGCGGAGAATGCCGATCATGCCGCCCGGCATGTTCTTGTCGCATCCGCCGATCACGAGAACGCCGTCCATCCACTGGCCCTGCACCGAGGTCTCCACGCAATCGGCGATGACCTCGCGCGAGACGAGGGAATATTTCATGCCCTCCGTTCCCATGGCCATGCCGTCCGATATGGTCGGCGTGCCGAAGGTCTGCGGATTGGCTCCGGCCGCCTTGATGGCGGCGACTGCCGCATCGGCAAGCGGCTGGAGTCCGGCATTGCATGGCGTGATCGTCGAGTGCCCGTTGGCGATGCCGATCATCGGCTTGTCGAAATCGGCTTTCGCATAACCCAGCGCATAGTACATCGCGCGATTGGGGGAACGGGCAATGCCTTGGGTAATATGCCGTGAACGGTCGTTGTCAGCCATGAGCGCCTCCCGCTAGCCAGCCGCGACTATAGCGTGTCGGAAGGCAAATACGCTGAGAAATATGCACTTGCCGCCGGCGAAGTCGCCGACGGCCAGCGCACTATTCTTGCTCCTGGCCGTTCAGCTCACCCGAGTTCCTGGGCAAGCCCGATGAGGATGCCTTCGGGGCCGCGGATGTAGCAGAGCCGGTAGGTGTCCTGATACCGGACGACTTCGCCGACGAGTGCGGCGCCGCGCGCACGCAGCCTTTCGAGCGTCTCGTCAATATCGTCGACGGCGAACATGACGCGGAGGTAGCCGAGCACGTTGACCGGGGCATTCCGGTGGTCGGCGACGACCTGCGGTCTCAGGAAGCGGGAGAGTTCGAGCCGGCTGTGGCCATCAGGCGTTCGCATCATGGCGATCTCGACATGCTGATCGCCGAGGCCCGTGACCCGTCCGGCCCATTCTCCCTCGATCATGGCCCGGCCTTCGAGTTCGAGGCCGAGTTCGCGAAAGAAATCGATCGCTTCTGCGAGGTCTTCGACGACGATTCCCACATTGTCCATTCGCTTGAGCGCCATATTCCCGATCTCCAGGCTGCTGTTTCACTCTGCAAGGCATCGCCTCGTGCACCAAAGGACGCTCGAGGCGGCGCAATACCGACAACCATCCCGCCGATTTTTGCTTTCCGCATGATCGCGATATGGTCCGTTGCAATTGGCACGCACAGGACTAACTTTCGGGGAACCACGCCCTTCGTGGCGAAGATATCAAAGGGAAGCAAAGGCATGTGCCGGAACATCAAGCCCCTGTTCAATTTCGATCCGCCGGCGACGGACGCGGAAATCCACGATGCGGCGCTCCAGTTCGTGCGCAAGCTCAGCGGAACCAACAAGCCATCGAAACGCAACGAGGCCGCGTTCGAAAACGCGGTCATGGCGATTGCCAATTGTGCCCGTGAATTGCTCGATTCGATGGAGACGTCGCAACCGCCCCGCGACCGCGAGGAAGTCGCCGCCAAGGCGAAAGCACGATCGGCGGCCCGCTTCGCCTGAAAGCACACTTGCCGATCCTAGTCACTCGCCGTGATAGCGGCTGATAAAGCTCCAGACTTCGGCCGCCGTCTCGAGATCGTTGCTGCATCCCCCGAAACGCGGTCCGTCCGGCGGATCGTCCATGCCGGAGCCGGTATCGGGCCTGGCGAGGCGGGGCCAGCAGTGGCCGCCGTTTTCGATGCGATACAGTTGAACGCCCGTATCGGCCTGGCATCCGGTCCATTGCACGAGACTGGCGCGGGTGAGGTCATGCGGATTGAGATGCGGCAGCGGCGTTGACGTCTCCCCGGTGCAGCCGTCGATCCGGCGCCAGTATTCGGTCGTCTCGGGCACGGAAAGCAGCCGTCCGAAGGAGCGGATATAGCCGTCGTAGCGCTGCACGTCGTCGCTCGTACCGTTGACCATCATGACCGGCATGGGGTGGCCGGGCTTGCAATCTTCGACCTGCGCTTCGTTGATCGCGCTGGCGACGGGCGCGATCGCCGATATCCTGTCGGGAAGCGCGCAGGCGAGCGTATAGGTCATCAGCGCGCCGAAGGAGAAGCCCGTGGCATAGACCCTTGAGCCATCGGCGATCTTCCGGCTGACGAGATCGTCGATCATGGTGCGGAAGAAGCCGATGTCGTCTACCGGCTCGCCGTTGATGGCAGGTTTTCTGGATTTGATGTTCCAGGCGCCATCGATCGCTTCCGGATAGAGGGTGATGAAATTCTCGCGATCGGCGACGGCATCGAATCCGCTGTTTTTCTGGAAGTTGGCGGCCTTGTCGTCGGACCCGTACATGACGATGACGAGCGGGGCAGGGTGCCCGGCGGCGCCCGCGGGGATATGCAGGATCGCGGTGCGGTCGACGCCCTGCCATCTGTAGGTCAGGAGGTCATCGGCATGAGCGCCCCTCGCGCCGAGGAGAAATGCCGGGCCGAGGATCAGGCCGAAGAGAAAAAGGAAGCCGGCAAATGGCAGGCGTGGCAATGCGCAGAACATCAAACGTCCTCGCTTTCTGACGAAAACACAGCGACGAAACATATGCCATTGCGCAGCACCGGCAATGAACCGACGAAGCGACGCAATGGCGCAGGTTGCCGTCTTCATCGGCTGGGTTTCAGTCGAGGTCCGCGTGAACGGTTGCGCTCACATCCAGAAACTGCTTTTCTTGCCTGTGCAACTTTCGGGGGATTCTTTGCCGAACAAAATTCAATTGATTGCGGCACTCATCACAGTGGTCGCGACGCCATCTTTGGCCCAGGCTGATAGCGGTACATGGAACAGTGAAACCTTCGAATACTACGCTTCTATCATCCGTAAGCAGCCGGCGACCCATTCACGAATTATCCAAGCATGTACTGAGAATGGGTTGGTAGCGATGGCCGGTCCAGCAAGGACGGAGGTGGAGCGGGATAGCGGAATGCCTCCTGAGAAGGCGACTGCAGAGGTGTGCCGTCGTTTGGTCAAGGGAATTGCGTTCGGTGCCGTGAAATACGAAACCTATCGAGCGTGGGTGGATGCGCCTGATGACAAGAGGGTAGTCTTTCCCGATTACGAATAGTGTTTCCCTGAGGGCTGATAGAAATGGCGGGATCGGCAGCAGGTGTGGTTGGGCGGCATAACCGCTCGGCGTCATGAGCCGTTATTGCGATCCGCTATGGTTTTCCTACAGTGCTTTAGGCTTGTCTTGATATCGGGTCGTTTCGATGACTGTTCTGCAGGGAGCACGGGTAAGGCTAAGGCCTGCTTCATCCGATGATGCGGATGCTCGGTTCGCGCTGGGTACGGATCCCGACATCGTCAGGATGTTCGGCGTCAGCTTGGCGGACGCGAAGCCAATGACGAAAGACGCTGCTAAGCGATGGGCTCAAGGCCAAGCAGAAAATCCTCACGCGTGGGTTATCGAGGTGGAAGGATGCTTGGTTGGCGAAATAAAGCTTCACAGTATCAACGCTGAGGACAAGCGGGCGGCCATGGCGATTGCCATTTATGACCGTAGCCGTCTTGGAATGGGAATAGGAACCGAGGCGATCGACCTGCTGTTGAGACATGCCTTCTTCGAGCTGAAACTTCATCGTATCGGCATACGAGTGCTCGCGTACAACGAACGTGCAATCCGGGCCTACGCGAAATGCGGCTTCATCGTAGAGGGACAAGAGCGGGAAACAGCTTTTGTAGATGGCAAGTGGCACGATGACCTTATGATGGGCCTGCTATCCACCGAATATCAGATGCGCGGTTAGCGGTGTCCGGCCGAATGAATCTTCACCGTCGCAGCCAGTGAAATTCTGCCTGTTTTCACCCGGCCCTGACTCGCGCCACTTGTGACTTGGTCGGGGAGGGGCTTGCCACCATTGCGAAGCGTTTTGGCCTCTTCTTGCCCCCGGTAGCGAGGCGGCTAATTTGCCGCAGATATTGCTCAATTCAGAGACGGTTGCATGTCACAATCCTGTTGGAATTGATGGCTAGACGGGCGAAAAATCGGCAGCGAGGATCGGCAGATGGCAGAAGAGAAGCCCCTGGACCTGACGGGCGAAATCGTCGACTTCGATGCGGGGCACGGAGAGGCGGCCACCGTCGAGATGGACGACTATTCCAAGAGCCTGGCGCAGGCGAAGGCAAAGTCGGTCAAGCTGGTGGATGCGATCACCGGCGCGACGCTGAAGAAGAAGGACGCCTTCCATTTCGACGATCTGCGCCCGGCGCTTGCCGATTTCGTGCGGCAGAAACATCCGGGCCTCCGCTCGGACGATTATATCAGCCGCAAGCTGATCGACGACTATCGCGGCCAGTACATTGCCGAATTGCTGCGCGACGAACGCGGCGAGCTCTCCAACCTGGAAGATGAGGTCGTCGAGAGCCTGAAGAGCCATGACACGCTCGCCGAAAACATCGAAGAGGATTACGAGGAACGCCGTTCGCTCGGCGATCGTGTCGCCGATGTCGTCGCCACCTTCGGCGGCAGCTGGACCTTCATCATCTCCTTCTGCTTCTTTCTCGCCGTCTGGATGGGCATCAACCTGGCGCTGGGCGACAAGGCTGCCTTCGACGTCTATCCCTTCATCCTGCTGAACCTCATCCTTTCGACCATCGCCGCCCTGCAGGCGCCGATCATCATGATGAGCCAGCGCCGCCAGGAAGCGAAAGACCGGCTGAGGGCGCTCAACGATTACAAGGTCAATCTGAAGGCCGAACTCGAAATCCGCCACCTGCATGAAAAGGTCGATCACCTGCTGAACCGGCAGTGGGAACGGCTGACCGAGATCCAGCAGATCCAGATCGAAATGATGCTGGAACAGGCCAAGGCCGCCAATCGCGCGCTGAAGCTCAGCAAGGCGCAGAAATCCAAGACCAATGCGCTGAAGAACCTGTTCAGCACCAAGCCTGCCGGCGAGGAGACCGAGGAATAGGGGAGTGGTCGTGCAGAGGGCACAAAAAATAAAAGAGGCCTCGAAGGGCCTCTTTTGGGTTGTTTAGACTCATTCGCGTCGCAATCTCTGCAGAATGCGCACAGCCCCCCTAAGGGCATCGCAACGGAGTGCATCGAAAGTAAGTGTTCACCCCGGCAATGTCAAGCCCCATGGCACCCATTCAGTTGCAAATTATCTATGCAACCCAAACCATTGGGTGTAACGCTACCGTAAAGCAAACGCGGTTGCAAGTTCATGAAAACTGTCGTCGAAAAGCATGCCGAGGGGCTGCTGGCAGAGTTTGAAATCGAGCTGGAAATCTACGAGAGAGCTCAGTTTACTGCTCTTTGCGCGCAGGCCAATGGCGACTTCCTCACCAGCGCATTGAAGGAACTGCGCGGGGTCGCCAGAAGCGTCGCGAAGGCCAAGGCTCGTGCCGAGGCGGCGGGAACGAAGTGCGAAGCTGCCGCACTCATCCCGAAAATCATCCGCACCTATTATCGAAAGCTCGGCGAGCAATCGAAGCTCTTTCCGGCATTGTCATTGTTCGAAGCGGCCTACCGCACGCATCTGTCGGCATGGATGGAGCATCATTATGGCACGCCCCAATGGTGGAGCGATATCTATGCCCACATCAAGCGCGGCGGCAAATCCTCCGATTTTTCCGATATCAACGGGGTTAGCGTCACGGCGGGTACGCCTCGCGTGATCGAGAACATGCTGAGAGGCATAGATGGGCAGGGACTGCACGGAACGCTGATCCCGACCTTGAGCGATGGCAGGAAGATGCTGGAGAGGAGCAAGCTCTCCGACATCGAAGAGCTGATCCGCGAACAATGGGTGCAGTTCAAGACCTCGATACCGGACAGGCTTCATCACGGCGCGCCTTTGGACCTCGAAGTCTTCATGGGCATGTTCAGAAGGGTGCGCGACGCGCGCAATCTCTGCTCTCATCACCGCGAGGTGAAGGACCGCGCGGGTATTCTCAGCAACATCGAGCAGCTCGTCGATCTCGTGAACGTACACCTCGAAATGGCGCTGGCCGCCGTCCACACGGCCGCCGTCAGGCCATATCCGTTCCAGGTGCTGGCGGTCGAAAAACATTCGATAGGCCTGCCGGAGCGCCAGGTCTTCGAGACTGTCTTTACGATCGACACCGTCGTCAGGACGTCTGACCTGAAGGCGTTCTCGCTCGGCGAGGCGCTGATCATGGCGCTTGAGCCGCTGTCGGCAGACGACAGGCTGAAACTGACCAGCATCTCGGTCCGGGCGAAGTGATGCTCACCGCGCCATGAATGACCCGGCTCCCGGCGGAGATTTACCCGCCGGGAGCCGGGCCGCTTTCAGCCGGGCTGATGGCGAGGTGACATCAGCAGGCGTTCGCCGCATCCGGCTGGACCGAATTCGTCGAAGGGGTCGGCGCCGGGTTGCCTGTGCCGCTGTTGGTCGTGCGCTGGCAGTCGTTCGGGTCGCCGCCCGAAGAGCCGGAATTGGTGGTGTTGCTGGAGGGATTGCCGGCGTTGTTGGTCGAGCCGGTCGTGCTCTTGTCCGTCGCGCCGCCGTTGGTGCCGCTGCCGTTCATGTTGCTGCCGGTGCCGTTGCTGTTGCCATTGGTGCCGGAGGTGCTGCTGCCGCTGCCGGATGTGCCGCCCGAGGTGCCGCCTGAACTGCCGGAAGACTGTGCCATGACCGGGGCCGCCAGGGTGAGGGCGAGGGCGGACGTTGCAAGGATTCTCAGAAACATCGGTATTGCCTCTTCAATTGGAGCTTTGTGACAGAGGCTCAACCTGACGCGGCTCTCAATGTTCCGTCTTTTGCGCCCCGGACGGGGAAAGGGTGCGTTGCCGTACCAAAGGCAAGGCTGAGGGAACTTTGGCCGCTCCAGTTCGTTCTATTCCGCTTCCGAACTGCAATCCGAAAAGGCTGATATGTCCAACCGAGACGGCACGCGTGTGCTTTTCGACCGCATCTGGTCCGCCGGTGTCCAGGCGGCGCGGGAGGGGCGGCACAGGGAACTCGACTATCTCGTCCACATGCGCCCCAGCCTCGAGGAGTATCAGGCCGGCCGGGGGCTGCGAATGACGCATATGATCAAGGTCGTGCAGCTCGGCATGTCGAGACTGCGGGCAGCCGGCGACCTGCCGGGCGAGTGACCTGCTGACTGAGGCGAGGACGGGGCCTCGCCATCGATCACCACGAGTTGAGGCCCATATCGCGCTTGCCGTTCATGACACGCACGGAGTTCGGGCCGATCTTGTTCCAGGTCTCGCAGATTTCCTTTCCGGCGTCCCGACCCTTCCAGGTTCGGCAAAACTTGTTGCCGGCAATGTGCCATGTGCCTTCGATCAGGATCACGTCGCCGTTGTCGAGCTTGACCTGACCCTTGGCGGTCCCGTCCTTCGATATGGACAGCATGCCGGCATACCCCTCCTTCGGTCCGCCCAGGGTGAGTTCCTTGCCATTTGACAACAGGGCCGTCAGTTCCTTGCCCGTCATCGCGGTCGCGGCGATTGCGGGGAATGCGCCGAAGACAAGGACCACTGCCAAAGCTGCGATGCGCTTCATGTTTCCGTCCTCCACCTGGATGCCGATGATCTCCCGCTGGTCTTCCCAACCAGCCGGCGAAATGATGCACCAGGGATCGCGATAACAACAATTAGCCATTGCGGATTATCCCGTCAGAGATCATTGGTGCCCGGGAAATGTTCTAACAGATGTTGCGCTACCTCGAGTTGCGCAACCCTGTGAATCCCGCGAGGGTATAGGCCGTTTCAAGACGAGATCGCGCCGAGAGCGATGAGGCTGACGAAGACGCTCAGCGGCGGAAGGTGCTGCATGTCCCGGTGGCGCAGAACAGTCACGATCGCGGCTGCGATGATGACCGTGGCGAGCACCAGGCCGAAGCTTCGACTGGCTGGAAACGCAATCAGGGCGGCCGCCGATATCTCAAGTCCGCCTGTCAGGATGCCCCACCAGCGCGGATAGCCCCAGCGGGCAAAATCGCTTCGTATCCCTGACGTGCCGATGGCGTTGACGAGGCCGGCGCCTGAAAACGCGGCACACAGGAACCAGAGTGAGAGAACATGAACCATCTCAGCGCGCACCTGCAATCATGGGAACGGCCGCCAGGACCATGATCGCGGCCGTCAGCCCATGAATGCCGAAGGCGCTTTTCGTGGAGCCTTTCGCTGCGAGAATGACCAGCATGTCGCCGAGAGGGATGATGGCCTCGATCAAGAGCACGATGCCGATCTCGCGCTGGACGCCCCAGACCATGAAGGCAAGCACCAGCAATCCGGCGACGATGTCGCGAACACCCTTGAGGCGGAGCCACGAAGGGAAGTTCGGGTCATCGCCCGGCAGCGGCAGGCCGAAGCTGCGCACCATGGTCGTCGGGCTCGCAATATAGCCGGTGCCGATCGCGATAATTGCAAGGGCCACAAGCAGCCCGATCCCATTCAGAAGCCAATCCATCACGCCATCCTTCTAGCGGTTTTAAATAATCTAGCAGTGCTAACATTTATGCTAGCGTTGCTAGATATTCAAGCCGTGATATGATCTCTGCATTCAGGCGGCAGGGCATGGAGGTGGGGAATGGGTATCGCAGAGCGGAAGAGCCGGGAACGCGCCGATCGCGAAGATCGTATCGTCGCGGCAGCCCGTGGCATCGCCGAGAGCGAGGGATGGGAGGCCGTCACAATCCGCCGCCTGGCCAAGGAGATCGAATACAGCCAGCCGGTCCTCTATTCGCATTTCGAGAACAGGGATGCGATCGTGGCAGCCGTCGCAATCGAGGGATTCAGAGAGCTCGCGGCCACTCTTTGCGCAGCTGCGGAAGGGGCGAAGGGCAGGCGGGAGGCCCTGACCGATCTCGCCATGGCCTATTTCGACTTCGCGCAAAGCCGCCCGTCGCTCTACGAGGCCATGTTTGTCCTCCCGACCCAGCTGCGCTTCGCCGAGGCCGAGACACGGCCGGAGCTTCGGGCCGGTTTCGAGGCATTGGCCGCGGCCGTATCTCCGTTCTGCGCCGATGCGGAGATCGTGACCGAGACCTTCTGGGCAGCCCTTCACGGGCTTGTCGCGCTCGAACGGGCAGGGCGCATCCGGCCCGGCATGCGGGACGAGCGCATCGCGCTGGTCGTTCGGGCGATCGTGGATGCGGGAGGTCATTCGCGCAGCCGTGGCTGACATTGCCCGGTCGACGATTGCCCGTTCGATCTCCGGGCAGTTGCCGCCCACCACCATCGAACGAGGGCGAGCAATGTGTTAATCGTCCTGGAAGGCACGGGATTAGAACGGACGCATCAATGGCCGGGTCGGGCGGTGAACGCCTATCTCTCAAGCACGCGGCGCATCTGGCCAAACTCCGCTGAGGCCGGCAGGCTGTCAAACGGAACTGCACAAAAATCGAGAATACTCACCGGGGGATGAGCCAATGGACGAAGATCATACGAAACGCATGATCCTTGAATTCCTGAGGAAGCACACCCTGGCGGTCATTGCGACCTGCCATGGTAATGGCACGCCGGAGGCTGCTACGATCGACCTCTCGGTGCGCGACAATCTTGAGATCGTGTTCAGCACTTTCACGCACACGCGGAAGTTCGACAATCTCGCCGAGCGTCCCGGCGTCGCGTTCGTTGTCGGATGGGACGACAATATCACGGTTCAATACGAGGGTGAGGCGACAAGAGTTCCTGCCGCGGATATCGAACAATACCAGGACGCTTATCTCAACAGCCTTCCGGCCGCCAGGGAGTTCATCGAGAGAGGGGCCGTGTTGTTCAAAGCGGTGCCGCGGTGGATTCGATATTCCGATTTCAACAAGGAGCCTCCCGAGCTGATCGCGGTTCAATTCTGAGAGGCGCAACGGTTTCGGGTCGCCGTCGGGGGCGTCGGTTAAATCGTGACCCTCGGGGGGCGAAGGACGGGTCGAGACCCGTGGCTCGACCCCTGCAGCCCGGCAAGGCAGAGGGGTGCCCCAAGGCGCACCATCACGCCCCCGCCGCCCGCAATTCCCCCTTCAGATGATCCGCCAGCCTGAGCGCCAGCGCCACCGCCGGCAAGGTCGGGTTGGCCTGTCCTGACACCGGGAAGACCGAGCTGCCGGCGACATAGAGGTTTTCGAGGTCGTGACAGCGGCAATTGCCGTCCACCACGCTCGAGCGGGGCGAGGCGCCCATGCGGGTCAGGCCGATCTGGTGGTAGCCGTCGAGCGCCTGGCGGCGGACGGCGGTTTGCAGGCCGTCTTCGGGGTGAAGCCATTCGAAGGTGCCGATCTGCCTTGTGCCGATCCATTCCGCCAGCGCATGGTGGCACCTGATCAGCGAGGCGAGATCCTCCTCGTCGAAGTCGAAACTGACGGCGAGCCGCTTCAGGCCGGTTTCATCGACCTCGGAGCTCAGCCGCACGCGGTTGGACGCGACCGGCCGCTGCTCGCCGTGATAGGCGAGCCAGTAGAGATGCTCGCCGTTCTTGACGAAGAAATTCGGCTGCCGTTCGGATTTGAGCGCTGATGTCGTCAGCTGCAGGGCGGCGTTGAAGCTTTGCACCGGGTTTGCGACGAGATCGGACAGCGAGGTGGTATCGGATACTTTCGACTTGAAGGACATGCGGCGCATCTTGCGCCTGCCGGTGATGGCCTTGAACAGGTTCAGCGTCGCACGCGCGCCCGCCGTCGCATAGACTTCTTCCAGCGGCGGACTGCGCAGCCAGAAGACGCTGTTCAGCAGATCGCGCTCGTTCTGCAGGGCAATGCTCGGTATCAGCCGCGCGCGGAACCAGGCGCCGGTGCCGTTGCGGCGGAAGAACATCTTTTCCATGAAGCTGCGATCGGTAAAACGGATGCGGGCGAGCTCGCCGGCCAGATGCCCCATGTAATAACGCCCGAGCGGGCCATCGACGCCGCCGAAGAGCCGCGGCGCGATCTCCTGTGCGGCCAGCAGCAGCCTGGCATTTTCGCGCCCGCCGCAGGCCAGAACGAAGATCGTGGCGCCGAGCGAATGCAGCTTGCCCCGATGCCACACCATCAGCCGTTTCGTGCGGGCGCCTTCGCGGTCGAGATCGAGGCCGATCACGGTCGCCTGGGTGACGAGGTGCAGGTTCGGCAGGTTCTCGATCAGCGCTCCGTGCGCTTTTGCCATATCCGGCTCGCGGGCCCAGCTCTCGATCGAGGGTTCGAATTCGCCGTCCATGTCGGGCATATCGACTGCCGGCAGCTCGGCGCCGAGAAAGGCCCGGGCATCGTCGTAATAGGCCCTGAAGGCGCTGTGTTCGATCGGCCAGCGGGCATCGCCGCGCGCCGGCCTGCCATCGAAATCGCTGTCGTCGAACTCGACGCAGCGGCCGCCCCAGGCTTTCGAGGTGCCGCCGACCGCGCGGCGGATCGTCAGGCTCGCTTCGGCATGGTGGTCGGTGCTGATGGAGGCGGCTGCCGCCAGCCGGTTCGTCTTCTCGGAAATGGTCTTGCCGCCGGATTCAAGCAGCGCGACAGAGAGACCGGAGCGGGCAAGCGCGATGCCCAGCGCCAGGCCGACAGGCCCCGAGCCGACGACGCAAACGTCGACACGTCCCGCAAGCAGGTTTTGAAGCGACGAAATCATTTCACCATCCCGGCTTATGATGGCGGGATCATAGCCGCATTTTTTGGCGCGTGTAATGTATTTTGTGAGGCTTCAGCCCTTGGTTGTCTTGGGGCTGTATGAGCGCTGTCTGGGGTGGGGGCGCGGGGAAAGCTGCTCCCGGCACGGTGGCACCGGGAGCAGGATCGTCACTTCGCGAGCGCGGCCTTTTCAATGACGGCGGCAACCTCGTCCGCGTGGACGACGAGGGAGGCATGGCTGCCGGCCACCTCGGTGGTCTTGGCCTTGATCCTGGCCGCGAACAGTTTCTGGGCCTCCGGCGCGATCACCCTGTCCTTCGTGGTGATCACATAGAAAGTCGGCTTGTCGTGCCAGGCTGCGATATCGACCGGAGCCTCGTAGGCCGTGTGGTTGAGCGGAAGCTGCGAATTTGCGAGGGATTCGGCGACCTTCAGGGGAAGGTCGGCGGCGACCGCCGTCGGAAACACCTTGGGATCGATATAGAGGTTGCCCTTGTCGTCGGGATGAATGGCATTGGTGCCTTCGGTTGCCGGGCCGTGCGCGGCCAGGGACGCCAGGGATTCTCCAACGTCAGGCGCGAAGGCGGAGACGTAGACGAGCGCCGAGACCTCGGGTTCGTCACCGGCTTGCGTGATGACCACGCCGGCCCAGGAGTGACCAACGAGGACGGTCTTGCCATCCTGCTTTGCCAGTGCCTGCTTGGTGGCATCGACATCCGCAGCCAGCGACGTGAGCGGATTTTGGACCAGCGTCACGTTATAGCCCTTCTTCGTGAGAATGTCGGCAACGGGCTTCCAGCTTGACTGGTCGACGAAAGCGCCATGGACGAGCACGATATTGTGCGCCGCGCCCTCGGGTAGTTTGGCCGAATGGGCGGGTGCGGCAAACGCTGCTCCGGCGGCGAGAACGGTGGCGGCTAAGAGTAGTCTATTTCGCATTGCTTGCTCCTGTTGGGATGCCGACAACCCCGCCCCATGGAAAAGGGCAGGCGCTTGGGTACGTGTTGCGGCAGTTTTCCAGATTGCTTGCTGGGTGGCCTGTCGGCTCACGTCGACACGAAATAATACGAAGAGTTCCGGGAGGTTAGGCCCCGATCGTCCGGATATTGTGTCCGACCGTACGGCGGATTAACATCAGACATGGACATCCTCGCCGAAGTGCTCGATCGCGTTCGCCTTAGCGGAACCCTGCTCTTTCACTTCGAGCTCGGTCATCCCTGGAACCTGGCCATGCCGCAGCGGCCCTACGCCCTGTTCCATTATCTCAGTCGCGGCTCAGCCACGCTTGCGCTCGAACACGGGCAAGAACTCCTGATGGCGGAGGGTGATCTCGTCGTCATCACACGCGGCGAGCCCCATCTGATCTACTCGGATAGCGGAACGACGCCTTTCCTGGTTACGGACCTCGACCGACCCGCGCATCTTGGCGTCGTTCATCACGGCGGCAGCACGAAGCCGCTCTCGACGATGATCTGCGGCAATTTCATCCTGTCGTGGCCGGCGCGCGGCAGCGTGATGGAACTGCTTCCGCCCGTCCTTCTCCTGAAGCCGGCGATGGATGGTGACTGGCTCGAGGCTATCCTGCGCCGCATGGTGAGCGAGTCGGCGCTTGCACGTCCCGGTCAACGCGTCGCGCTGTCGCGAATGACGGAGGTGCTCTTCGTCGAGGTGTTGCGAAGCTGGATCAAATCCCTCCGGCCGGGAGAAGGCGGATGGCTTGGGGCGATGGCGGACCCCTATATTGGGCGAGCGCTCGAGCTGATCCACGAGCAACCGGATCGGCCGTGGACACTTCGCGACCTCGCACATCGCGTAGGGCTCGGCCGCTCGGTGTTTTCGGCTCGTTTCACCAAGCTCGTCGGCCAGTCCATGCAGCGCTATCTGATCGCACGCCGGATGTCGGAGGCTGCGTTCCTGCTGGAATCAAGCGATGAGGGGATTGCCCGGATCGCAAGCCGCGTTGGCTACGAAACCGTTGCGGCGTTCTCGAAGTTGTTCCATCGCCACCACGGCCTGTCGCCCGGCCGCTATCGGGCAGCCCGGCGCGTCGAAGCCGGCCCAAGGCCCGGGGAACGTCCTGATCAGACCTCGCTGACTGATCTCGACGAGGCTGACGTCGAAGCCGTCCTGTCGTGATCGCCGGCTGGGCGAGGCATTGAGGCTTCTGTCTGCTGTCGCAGAAGTGATGACCCGTCGAGCCCGTTTTCCTGTTTTGCATGCGACTTGGCCGGCAGCAGATGCTAAACTTTTCCAAAGCCCTCCAAGCGGCAAAGGACCAGGGAACCATGACCAGCGCACTCCTCATCATCGATATGCAGATGGTCATGCAGGAGCGGCTCGATGCCGGGCGCGAGCGCGTGAACGGCGAGGCGGGAGAGAATATCGCAGCCCTTGCCGGCGCCTTTCGCGCCGCCCGCAAGCCTGTCATCCATGTCCGTCACCGCGATAGCGCGGAAGGGTCGGCGCTCAACGAAAAAGCGCCTGGATACCAGCCGATGCCCTGCGCGAAGGCGCGGGAGAACGAGCCCGTCTTCATCAAGTCCACGTCGTCGGCCTTTGCCTCCACCGAGCTCGAGGGCTATCTGCACGAGGTCGGCATCACGCATCTGGTCGTGACGGGGGCGGTCGCCGGCTTCTGCGTCAACACGACCGTGCGCGCCGGCAGTGACCTCGGCTTCAAGATGAGCGTCGTCAGCGACGCGGTGCTCGGCTTCGACCTGCCGGATGCCGATCTCTCGGCGCGGGAAATCTTCGACGTGACGATGGCGCACCTGAAATCGGATTTCGCCGAAATCGTCGAGACGCGGCAGCTGATGGCCATGCAGCCTGCCTGAGTGGGCGGCCTGAGGGCCGCCGCCTAATCCGGTTTGCCGCCCACCAGCGCGACGATCGGCCCATAGCCGCCGTGCCAGGATGTGTCGTTGCGGCCGAGCGCCGGATTGTAGAGGCCGGTGCCGTTTCCGCCGTCGAGGAAGAGCGCATCGGGGCATTTCAGCTCGTCGCGGAAGAACCTTGCGAAATCGTGGAAATTCACGTTGCCCTCGCTGATGACGAAGCGGAGCGTGCCATCGGCTGCAAGGCCGACGCCGTTGCGCCGCGTGCGGTCGGTCGAGCCGGGTATGAAGATCGGGTTGACCTTGCCGGCGACGAGCAGCATCGGGCCGGATTGCGTGGCGAGGCGCGTTTTTGGCTTCTGCTTCAGGAAATCGGCGGTCGGGATGATATGGGCGCCGGTCTCATCGAGATAGAAGATGCCGTTCGGCTGCTTGAAGAAGTTCGGCACCGGGCCGGACACTTTGGGCGGCGCTTCGACATTGGCCGCTATCAGCTCCCTGCCATCCTCGACATAAAGCCCCAGTGGCGTGAAATCCTCGCGGTACATGCCGGCATTCATGGCAAAGAGAAGCCGCTGTCCTTTGCCGGCAACCGCATCGGCGACGCCTGAAAACCTGCGATAGGGCTTGCCCCCGGCATCCTTCCAGAACAGGCGCAGATCCGCCTTTGCGGGATCGACGCTGCAGACGATATAGCTGCCGCCCTCGAAATTCTGGCGTGTGCAGGGATCGGCAGGCGTCGGCGCGCCAGCCGCATCGGGCGCCTCGGCCTTCGCGGCAAACGCACCGGCAAGGAGCATGGCAAAGGCGATTATGGTGCGAAGCATGGCATCTCCCGACTCGTGGCTGATAATTCGTAGCTGATGACCGGGAAAGAAGGCGAGAGCGGGGAGCAACTTAATCTCTGCCTGCAAAGCTTGCCTTATGCGCACGCTGACCGACCTGCTGCACTGGAATTGCCCTGCCGCCCGCAACTGCAGGTACTCAATATCCTGCATATCCCGTTCTGCGTTTGTTAACCAACTGCCACCTAGGGTCGTGCCGTTACTCTTGAGGCAAGCATGACGCTCTGCAATCAACTGGCGCTCCAGGCCGATGATGGCTGCGGGCGATCCTTGAGGAAGCACCATGATATTTATTTCATCTATTCATAGTTCGGCCGCCCTGACCTTGCTGAAGGGCATTCGCTCAAATCAGGAGCAGGATCCGACGTCGCCGGACGGGATTCTCAGTGCTGCAACCGCGGCTGGTCTTTTGCCCGGCCCCCTGGATGCGAGCGGAAAGATCACCCGGATCCTGCTGGAGAGCGGCGGGCAGTTGATCGCCGGCGGCGTCAATGCCGGTCTCGTCGGCACGGATGGCGATGATATCATGAAGGGCGGGCTCGGCTCCTCGTTCAGCGGCGGCGCCGGAAATGACTACATCGACGCCGGCGGCCTCAACAACATCAGCGGTGGTGCGGGCAATGACACGATCGTGACCCGCGGCTGGTCAGACATCAACGGCGACAGCGGCGACGATCAGATCACGGCTGCCACGACCCACAACACGATCAGGGGCGGAGCTGGCAACGATATCATCGAGGCGGGTTCGGCCAACACCATCGATGGCGGAGAAGGCGACGATCGCATTACCGCAGGCGCAAGCAATGTCGTCACCGGAGGAACGGGCGACGATATCATTACTCTCACCGCCAGACGCTCTGAAATGGGCAGCAACATCCCGACCGAAACAGGCTCGCTTATCAAATATGCGGCCGGTGACGGCAAGGACAAGCTGAACCTTGTCGGATCGGACTCGACGCTCGAGCTCGGCGAAGGCATCTCTGCGGAGAACACCCATATCTCCATCACCGACAACAGGGCGACCATTACATTCGATGGAAGCGACGGCGACAGCATCACCGTGGACCTGACGCCGGATTCCGCCCTGACGGTGAAATTCGCCGACGGCAGTTTGCAGCAGATCGCCTTCGATCCCGGCAAGGATTACAACTGGCAGCTTGATCCGCGGGAAGGGATAAAACATCTGCAGGCAATGCTGCCGACAGCCAAGGATGTGCCCGATCTCGCTGTCGTTGCCGCAGTCCGGGCTTATAGCCAATCCTGATGTGTTGAAACCAATCAGTTGTGGCCATAGTCGGCCCATTGCCGCGTGCCCGTCGCCTGCGGGGCGGGCATGACGCGTGGCGATGCTGTCTTTCCGCTGTCGGCGCCTGCAGCTTACCTTAGGGAAAGCGGTAGGAAGAAACCATCCAAGCGAGCCTTACGCAACGGAATACATCATTGAAACTTCTCGGTTTTCCCGAAAATCGTCATCAACCGGTCAAATATCACCCGATTGGGGGTGGCGATTATCAGGCTAACGGCTAGGGTGGAAGCCGGCCTTGTGGAGCTGGGCCGACTTGACGCAACCTTGGAGGCCGTCTCTCCCGACGAGCCTCTTTTTTTATGCCATGCGCTTCCGCTGCTAGAGCCGCGAATTCCGCTGTCGTTGCGCGGAGGCCTAAAGCGTCTATCCTGGGCTCGTCAGGTGCAGGCGCTCACATTCACGGTTGGGCATCCTTTTCCGCAACAGCCGGGACATCAGCCATGACGATCGAGATTGCCGATTGGTCGCCGCTCTGGTCGGAGAAATTCCGGGCGAAGGCCGTGGATATTCGCCGGGCGCTTGGAAATGTCGCGCTGCGGATCGATCATATCGGCTCCACCGCCATAGCGGGCATGGCCGCCAAGCCTGTCATCGATATGCAGATTTCCGTTGCCGGATTCGAACCGTTCGAGCGGCTGCTGATGCCGCTCAATGCCATCGGCTATGTGTGGCGGCAGGACAATCCGGATCGCGCCAAACGTTATTTTCGTGAAAGTCCCGATCAGGAGCGCATGCATATCCATGTCAGGCGTTCCGGCAGCTGGCACGAGCAATGGGCATTGCTGTTTCGCGATTACATGCGCGCCCATGCAGCAGAACACCCTGCCTATATCGCACTCAAGCACGCGCTCGTCGCTGCCCATGGGGACGATCGGAAGGCCTATACGGACGGTAAGGCCGATCATCTCTGGGCGGTGATCCGCCGGGCGGACCGCTGGGCGGCCGAGACGGGCTGGGCGCCGGCGCAGTCGGACGCGTAGGTAGCGGTGCGCGGGTGAGCCAGACTATTTGGCGTGAATACCCAGCAATTCGAACTCGTCGATCAGGCCGACCACCTTTTCGCCGTCGAACGTCTCGGCGCCGATGATGCTCTTGCCGTCGTATTTCTCGGCCTGCAGGATGATGACGTATTTGTCTTCCTGGCGGAAATAGCCGTATTGCGGGATTTCGATGTCGATCGGCTTTCCGTAGTTCCTGGCATCCTCGCCGGTCGCAAAGATCGCCGTTCCGTTGTCGACATCTTCGGGGGCGGCACTGCGGCCGATCAGGAAGCCCGAGCTCGGCAGGTCCGGCCATTTGGCCGCACCGCTGAAAAGCAGGGAGGCGCAAAGCGCGATCGCAAGCGCTCGGATGGTCTTCAAATCAGTTGCCTTTGCCATGGTCCACTCCTGCCGTGCAAGGAAGGGCGAGGGGAGCGTCATCTAAGGAATCCTCCCTGCAGCCGGAAGTTCCCAAAAACCGTCATCGGAAGGCGAGGGCAAGCCGGGAGAGCAGCACTGCACAATTTTATTCGCAATGGCGCATATAGGCGAGAGGTCCGGATGCCGCAGGCAGGTAGCCGGGTACCGGTGAAGAGGTCGGGACGTGTGGTTTTGGCTCTGGTCAGCCGTCAGCCTCGTCCGCCTCTCGCGTCATCTCGACCATCGTCGGGCGGAAGCCCATGGCGCTAAAGAGGCTGCGGGCGACGTCGTTGCGGTGGGCGGTCGAGAGCACGAAGCGTTCGGCGCCGAGGGATTTCAAGCGGGCCATCGCCGCTTCCAGCAGCATCCGGCCGACACCTTCGCGGCGGCGGCCGGGATCGACGAAGAGATCGTGGATGACGCCCGCCGGTCCGCGAAGCGACATGTAGTCGAAGCCCTCCGATGCGGCATAGGCATATCCGAGGAGGCCGCTGTCGTCTTCGGCGACGATCACGATGACATCGGGCTCTGCGAGCTGGCTTTTCAGGAACTGCCCGTATCTGAGCGGGGTGCTCTTGGCGGCTTCGATGAAGCGCTTGGGGTCCAGTTCGTGATGGAGGGCAACGAGCAAGGCGCCGAAGCCGCCGAGAATATCCATGTCGGCCGATGTGGCGGGGCGGATCCTGACTGCATGTTCAACCGGCTTTTTCGCCATATGGGTTCCAGTGGTCTTGCAAATGGAGGCGCGGGAGCGGCGCCTGGATCCTTCCTACATCGCGGCCGGTTCCAAGGCCATATGCCGCGTGGGCGAGGAGCCCGCCGTGTGCGGTCAGCCGCCCTTGCGAACAGTTGATAGCCACCTGGTCACCAACCGTTCGAGGAGGACGCCGAGCAAGGATGAATGGTGTCGGAAAGCCGGATGCGAATCGCGGCAAGGAGGCTCACGGACAGGGGTGGCGCACCGCAGCGCGCCTGCGAATAGTCGCTAGACGAATAATATTCCATAAAAAAATCAGTATATTACAACAGAAACTTGCAGGTGATTCGAAGTTTTTGTGCCTAAATCTGTTGCCAAATTTAAAATTGACCTTATATTGCCGTTATCGACCATTGCTTGTGACGTCGTTGCGGAGCTATTTGCTCTCGTCAGATTTCCTTCCAAATAATCGACCCAAGCCCGCAGGGTATCGCGGGAAGTTTCAACGGTTGCTTTGAAAGGAGATCGTTATGAATACAGGTACAGTCAAGTGGTTCAACGCCACCAAGGGTTTCGGTTTTATCCAGCCGGATAACGGCGGCACCGACGTTTTCGTCCATATTTCTGCAGTTGAACGCGCTGGCCTGCGCTCGCTCGCAGACGGACAGAAGATCAGCTACGAAATCGTGCAGGACCGCCGTTCGGGCAAGAGCTCTGCCGACAACCTCCGCGCTGAATAAGAACTTGTCACGACTTCGCGCGACCACGGATGTACTGGCGCGCGGAGACGTTGACCGAGGCCAGGGCCTGGCCTGAAAAAAGTCAGGATCTGGGAAGGTCGGGAGCAGTCCCGGCCTTTTATTTTTCATTGCATGAGGGTAGAACGGCATGGCATATCGTCGTTACAGTCCGGGTGACACCATCATGCTCAAGCATGGTGTTCTCGGCGGCGCGCAGCCCTTGGGCTCCGGCGACATTCTGTCCATTCTGCCGGCCGCGCAGGGCTTCGTCCACTATCGCGTTCGGTTTCAGAACGAGAATTTCGAGCGCAGCATCCGCCAGGATGACATCGACGTCCAGGCATCACCTTCGTCGCCTTCGCTTCCAGAAGCAGAGGCGGCGCCCGAAAAGCCGAAATCGAGCTGGATCAATTCGAACGTGATCCGCATCAGGAAGTAACAGCAGCTACGCTGATTAAGGAGAAAACTTGCAGGTACTCGTCCGAGACAACAATGTCGATCAGGCCCTCCGCGTGCTCAAGAAGAAGCTGCAGCGCGAAGGTGTGTTCCGCGAAATGAAGGAACGCAGCGCCTATGAAAAGCCGTCGGAAAAGCGCGCCCGCGAAAAGGGTGAAGCGATCCGCCGCGCCCGCAAGCTCGCCCGCAAGCAGGCGCAGCGCGAAGGCCTGCTGCCGGCACCGAAGAAGAAGGTGATTGCTCGCGGCCGCTGACGCCTTCCCGGTCTCCCGTTCCATCGACAAGGAGGAAACATGACCGAGACGAAAGACACTTTCTTCAAGCCCGAAAAGCTTTCGCCGCAGGCGAAGGCCGAGCAGACGACATCTGTCGCCAAGGGTATCCTCGAAAGCGAAGCTGTCGCTAGGCAGAAGAAGACCGAAAAGCTGCGCGCGCTGAGGCTCGCGCAGGAGGCGGTCGAGGCGCCGCCGAAGAAGCCGAGAGCGGGCAAGAAGGCTTAGGGCCTCTGTGCCTCGCCTTGCCATGGCATGATAAAGCGGTGCTCTCCGGGGCGCCGTTTTTTGTGTTTGGTGATGGCGCCGGGCCTCATGGAGGCCGCCAAATCATTGCAGGCCACATTCCCAGAGCGATCACGAAAAGGCCGGGGTTTCGAAGCCCGGCCTTCTGAATGATGGCGATCGGTTGCGGATTTCAATGCAAGGTGACGGCTCGCTCCGGCACGGCGATTTCTTCCTCTGCGAGGCCGCTGAGTGCGACAATGACCTCGTCGATGGACCAGCCGACGCTCAGAGCATGGTCGATCAGCTGGTGGAAGTCGGTTCCGAGGTATTCCTTGCAATCATCAAGACGATCTGCCGAAATAATGATTGTGCGTGAATTCAGGACCCTGGTCATGGCCTTATCCTTTGCTGCGAATATAACCGGCGCAATCGGTTATAGTTCCCGCTTCACAGCATGTTGTTGAATGAATACTTAACAGCTTGCGAACTAGTTCGGGTCGTGGGAGCGGGCAACCTACCCGCGCCGGAAGTCCGAACGCACGTGGCTGTAAAGTCGCAGCGCGAATCCGATGCCCGGAGCGCACCAGAAGACAGCGATTAGATAGGCGATCACCGTTGCGCCCAGGCATTCGCTTTCACCGGTCGCGCAGGTCGGGGCGACCATAATCGAATGAAGGCAGAGCGTGCCTGCGGCCAGTGAAGCAACTGCAACCGCGATCGGCAGCCAGAGGCTTTTCGCGCGCCCGATGGCCAGGGCGGCAATGAAGACCGCCATGAAGGGAAGGGATGCAATCCAGAAGAGGGTCATCAGGCTCTCGGGGCAAGGTTCTTCGCATGGAGCCTATTCTGATTTGGCAGAACGGCAAATGACCAACATGCACGAGCCCAGGCCCTGACATGCTCGCTGTCAGGGCCTGGACCCGCATCTCACCCAGCTCCGTTCAGTTCCTGACCTCGAAGATCATGTTGAACGGCGTTTCGCTGGCGCGGCGGAAGTGGTGGTATCCGGCATCCAGCGCCACCTTGCGCAGCTTCATCTCGCCCGCCTGTGCGCCAAGCCCGAGGCCGACTTCCTGGGCCATGGAGGCGGGCGTGCAGATCATCGTCGAGGCGCCGTAATAGACGCGGCCGACGGGGTTGAGGTTGTCCTTCAGCCCGTCATGGGCGAAGGGCTCGACGATCATCCAGGTGCCGTCCTTTTTCATCGTCTCGCGGATATGGCGGCCGGCCCCGACAGGGTCGCCCATGTCGTGCAGGCAGTCGAACATGGCAACCAGATCATAGTCGCCGGCCGGGAAATCCTTGGCCGATGCCTTGCTGAAGGTCACGCGGTCGGCCACACCGGCGTCCTTTGCGGCGCGCTTTGCCCGCTCGATCGACGGACCGTGGTAATCGAAGCCGTGGAAATGCGATTTCGGGAATGCCTGGGCCATCAGGATCGTCGAAGCGCCGTGGCCGCAGCCGACATCGGCGACTTCCGCCCCGCTTTCCAGCTTTTCCTTCATGCCCTTCAGCGCCGGGATCCACTCGGTGACGAGATGGCTGTTATAGCCCGGCCGGAAGAAGCGCTCGGTGCCGCGGAAGAGGCAGGTGCTGTGCTCATGCCAGCCGAGGCCCTTGCCGGTGCGGAAGGCATCCTCCACCTTCGGCTCGTCCATCCACATGGACTGGACGATCTCGAAGGCGCCGCCGAAGAAGGCGGGGCTTTCCTCATTGGCGAAGACCAGCGCCTGTTCGGGCGTCATGGCGAATTTGTTCGAGGCCTCGTGATAGGTGATGTAATCGGCAGCCGCCATGGCGGCGAGCCATTCGCGCACATTGCGCTCGGTGAGACTGGTCGTTTCCGCAAGCTCCATCGACGAGCGCGGCCGCCCGTCCATCATCGCCCGGAACAGTCCGAGATGATCTCCGAGCACGACGAGAACGCCCGATACACTGGCGCCGAGATCGCCCACGAGGCGACCGACGAGTGCATCGACTTTCTGCATGTCAGGTTGCTGCATATCGGTTTTCTGCTTATCGGTTTTCTGCATGGCACCCTCCTCAAGATGCGCCAGCCCCAGTCCGACAGTTCGACCCGCTGATGATTCTAGGCCGGAGCGGCAGGCAGTCAATGCTGCATTCGGGTTAGGGGACCGGGTGAAGATGCTCCACATTGAAACGTCACGTTAGGCTTGCCGGAAGTTGCGGCCGGTCTTCGGACCGATGCTGTCGGGACGGGAGGAATGCCGACTGAAATCAGCCCTCCAGGAGCACCAGTCAGGCCCGGAAATTGAGTGCCACGCCGTCCTTTCCGCGGTATAATGACGCGCGGCGGATGCAGACGGAGGTGAAGCCAATGAAGAGGCTCTCAATCATTGCCCTGTCGCTGGCAACGGCGCTGGCGAGCGCACTGCCGGCCGAGGCGTTTCCCACCATGGCCGCCGCCCCTGATGTCGAGGCACAGCAGGCGCAGCTGGTACGCTACCGCGGTTACTATGGCGGCTATCACGGTGGCTATTATGGCGGTCACGGCGGATACTACCACCACCATGGCGGCGACGGCTGGGGCTGGGCGCTCGGCGGCCTGGCCGCAGGCGCGATCATCGGCGGAATGCTGGCGCAGCCCGGATATTACGGCTCCGGATATTATGGCTCCGGCTATTATGATCCCGGCTACTACGGCGGCTATTCCGGTCCGTACTATTACGGCTCGACGCGATATTATGCGCGACGCTACTATTATCCCCGGACCTACTACTATCCCCGGGCCTACTATGGCGGCAACGACCATGTACGCTGGTGCTTTGCGCGTTACCGGTCCTACAGGGCTTACGACAACACGTTCCAGCCCTATTACGGCCCACGGCAGGCGTGCGTCTCGCCTCAATATTGATAGCCGCTGACAGCGTGGAGATCGCGACAGGCTTCAGGGAAGTTCGATTTCGCCTGCTACCACGTGGTTGAGGCCGGTGCCTTCCGCCGTCAGCGTCATGCGGACCTTCAGCTTCTTGCCGCCGATCTGCGCGTCGCGCACCGTCTCCTCGATCTTGCGCTGCGAGGTCACGCCGACTTCCTTCAGGAATTTGCGGATGGACATGTTGAAGGCGTCTTCGCTCATGATGAAATCCCCCATGTGATGAAGGGATTGTACGGGAAGGCGGCCGGTCGGGAAAGCTGGATGGGAGGCGCGGTGGCATAATCTGCGCGAGCCGGGAGATCGACTGATCATCGCATCGGGAAGCACAGCCTGAAGCGGCCCGCCCGTCCCAGGGATCGGAAGGGCGGGCCGCCATCGGCTCGCGCTATTTCAGCGGCAGGAACAATTCCACGACGACCTCATGGACCGGCACATCAGGGAAGAAGGAGAAATGCCGCTGGCAATAGATCGGGAAATCGCGGGCTTCCTCGCCGCTTGCCGGAAGCCAGTCCCGGTAGAGATAGAGGGCTGCTGGCTCCAGGTTGTGGGTATCGTGGACGACGCGGATGACCGCGCAGCGGCCGGCCGGGATCACGCCCGATTTCATCACCTCGTCGTCCGCATCGATCGGCCGGTCGGTGCCGACGCAGATGTCCATGCTGTAATCGGCCGGATTGGCGGGGATCCTCGGGGACCGGAAGATGTTGAAGGTGGGGCTCGTCTCCGGTGACAGGCCGGCGGCCTTGCGCCAGGCGATGAACCGCTCGATGCTGGTGCCGAGATTTGCCCGGTCGCCCCGGTGTTCCAGGATCGCCACCGGGGTTGGCGGCACGTCGCGGATCGTCACGTCGTCTTCTTCATAGGTTATCTGCATGAGCTTGCTCCTTGCGTTTTCGAGGGGCCCGAAGGCGGCAAGCCACGGAGCCCAGTCGGGCGATCTCCGGAACGAGGAAGGCGATTGCCCGAACCGTTGCCGAAAGGCGCGGGCAAAGGCATCCGGTGCACCGTAACCGGCATCCATCGCTATGTCGGTGACACTCTGGTCGCCGTTTGACGCCAGGTGGTGCGAGGCGCGCTTCAAACGGGCGAGCTGGACATAGCGATGCACCGACAGACCGAAGGTTGCCGAGAACTGCCGGTGAAAGTGAAACTTCGAAAAGGCTGCGATAGCGCTCAGCGCATCCAGGTCCAGATCGTCATCCAGATGCCGGTCTATGTGATCGAGCACCCGCTGCATTCGGGCATGGTAGTTTCGAAGCGCCGCCTTCATCATTCCGTCCTCCGTGGCGGCTCCAACTAAACGCGGGCAGGGGGCATGCGCTCGACCGATCTTGCGGTTTTGGCGGCACCTGCGGAACAGGCAGGTCGGTTCATGGGTGATCGGCGTCGTAGCGCAGGCGGTTGTCCTCGATGCTGCCCCTGTTTTCAGCCGCCCAGTCGGCCAGGTGGCGGACGGTTTCCGACAGGGAATGGCCGAGCGGGGTCAAGGTATATTCGACCTGCGGCGGGGTGCTGGGGTGGACGGTTCTGGCGATCATGCCGTCGCGTTCCAGCGTCTTCAGCGTTCGCGTCAGCATCTGCTGCGAAATGCCGCCGATCTGGCGCTTAAGCCCGTTGAAGCGGAGAGCACCCAGCCGAAGTGCGACGACGACCTGGATCGTCCATTTGTCGCCGACCCGGCTGAGGATCTCGCTGACACCCCTGCAGTCGGCGCCTGCCGGCCTTGCAGTCACATCCATCTGACCAGCTCCCAAAGATATGCTTTTGACGGATAATTTTAGGTCCCATAAATGGCCGTGGTCAACATCTGAGACCTTGTCTCGCGGCGAAGCCGGCGGGCGGGTCACCACCAGGAGACCACCATGAACCTCTTCTACTATCCCGGCGCCTGCAGCCTTGCCGATCATATCGCGCTCATCGAGGCCGGGCTTGCCTACAGGCTCACCAGCATCCGGCATGACAAGATGACGGAGGATGGGCGCGATTTCCTGTCGATCAACCCCAAGGGCTACATTCCCACGCTCGAACTCGAGGACGGAGCGATCCTGACGGAGAACCAGGTCATCCTGGCCTATATCGCCGAGACGAGCGGCAAGCTCCTGCCCGGGGACGGCATCTTACGCTGGCGCGCGCTCGAGGCGCTCGCCTTCATGTCGTCGGAGATCCACTCACGGTACCAGCCCTTTTTCCGGAATTTCCCAGAGCCGGAGAAGGAGCGCGCCCGCGAAAAGCTCGCGCAGGCCTTCGCCATCCTTGCCGGCCAGATGGGCGACAAGACGTTCCTGGTCAGCGACGAGATGACGATTGCCGATTGCTACCTGTTCTGGGTGCTGACGGTCGCGCCGAGGACCGGCGTCGAACTGCCGGAAGCGCTCGGCAGGTTCCTCGCCCATATGCGAACGCTGCCTTCGGTGACGCAGGCCCTTGCCGAGGAGGGGCTCGGCTGATCCGGCGGTCCGGCTGGCCGGCGAAGGTACTCAGCCGGCCAGCCATTCCTCGCGCGGGCGGCGCTCAATCCAGGAGGACGACAGCCTCGACCTCGAAGAGCATTGGGTCGATCGCGAGTCTCGGCACCGGAACCAGCGTCTGTGCCGGCAGCCTGTCGCCGAACATGCGCGTGACGGTCTCCGTCAGTATGCCGAGCTTCGACATATCGTGGCCGACCACGTAGACGGTCAGTTTCACGACCTGGTCGGGGCGGGCGCCAAGTGCTGCGATGACGGCGGCGAGGTTCGCATAAGCCTGTTCCACCTGGGTGGCGAAGTCAGGCGAAAGAGCGCCGTTCCGGTCGTACGCGCCCTGGCCCGAGATGAAGGCCAGCCGGCCGCCCGCAGGGGCGATGACCGCCGTGCTGTAGCCGTGCGGTGTCGGGTCGTGCAGATGGGAGGGGTTCACGATAACAGGCGTTGCGGCGAGGGTTTGATGGGATGTCATGGTCTGTCTCCTTGTCGGGTTGCCATGACACGCCTAAGGTAAATCGGTGCCAGATTTTGGCACCGAATATCGGGAAAGCTCCAGGGGGCGCAAATGAACATCCGCCTCAGACACGACGCCATCGTGCGCATCCTCAGGCGCAACGGAAGCTCGACAGTCGATGATTTGGCAGAGGAGGTTGGTGCTTCCAGGCGAACCGTACTGCGCGACATCGGGGCGCTGCGCGAGCAGGGTTTTCTCATCCATTCCGAATCCGGCCGGGGTGGCGGGCTGCAGCTCGACCCGGAATCGGTGCAGACCACGGCCCGGCTCTCGGTCACAGAGGTGTTTGCGCTCCTGATCAGCGTGGCGGCCATGCGCGCGGCACGCTCGCTCCCCTTCTCCGATCTCGCCGATGCCGGGCTTGCGAAGATCGAAAAGGCGCTTTCGGCAGAGAAAGTGCGGGACCTGCGCCGGCTTCTCGACTGCCTCTATGTCGGGCAATTGTCTCCCAGGCAGGATATTTCGGACATTGGCTCGATCGATTCCGGGCTGCTGCCGGCCTTCGAGACGGCATTTTTGCAGCGGCTGCATCTGCGGTTCCGCTACCGTGACGCCAGGGGAATGGAAACGCTGCGCGAGGCCGAACCGCAGGCCATGCTCATCCTGCCGCCACTTTGGTATCTCGTCGGCTGGGATACCGCGCGCGGGGATTTCCGCCATTTTCGCATGGACCGGATCAGCGCGCCGGAGATCGTGGAGGGCACGCAGTTTCGTCGAAGGCACGTGCCCTTCGAGGATGATGTCTGTCCGTTCAGCGAAATGGCGCGCTGAGCATCGGCGAAGGGCCAGGGCAGAAGCCGAATATCTGAGATGCGGGACGCCGGAAGGCTGGCTCGACGACAACCCGGCCCTTGATACAGCAACGGCGGCCGGGTGCGTTTCCATGGTGCCCGCATTGCGGTCGGCCCTAGCTTGAAGTTGCCCGTCAAACCTTTAGTTTCGACTAAAATAGTCGCAGGGACATGCAGGCAATGACTGGCAAAGCCGTTCACTCGTTCGAGATCGTCGAAGAAGTGGCCTCGGATGCGGGGATCTATACCTGGGATATCGTCAGGAACCTCGTCTTCGCAGACAGCGCGCTCGCCGAGCTTTTCGGCATGGATGCCGACGCCACGGTGCGCGGCCTGCCGCTGGAAGACTATCTTGAGCGAGTCCATCCCGATGACAAGCCGGATCTCGCAAAGACGATCTCGCAGGCGATCGTCGCCGAAATTGCCCAGCAGAACATCTATCGCGTCCAGGGCAGCGATGGCCGGTACCGGACGGTCGCGGCCTTCGGCCGGGCCTTTCGCGACCAGAGCGGTTCGCCCGTGCTCTATTCCGGCATCGTCGTGCCGGTGACCGACTGCGAGAATGCCAAACCGGTGGCGCATTAGACGGCTGTTGCCGTCAATTCGCGCCGGTCGCTTGCCATGCGGAGGTCACCGCATGGCTTCTGCTATCCGCAGCAAGGCTGCATAGATGACCTCCGGATCGCCGGGTGCAACGGCGTCTCGGGTCAGGGCTTCCGCCTTGGCGACAATCTCGTGGGCCGCGCGCAATGCCGACCGGCCGTCCGGCGTGAGTTCCGTCGTCAGGACCCGGCCATGCACCGGGTGGGCGGTTCGTTTCACGAGGCCGTCCCGTTCGAGTGTGGCGATGATGGACTGCATCGTCTGCGCTGTCACGAAGGCGCGCCGCGCCAGCTCCGCGCTTGACAGGCCCGCGTTGAACTCGAGCCCCGCCAGCACCGAATATTGCGGGGTCGTCAATCCGATGTTTCGAAGTTCATTGTCGAGATGGCCCCGCAGCGCCTGTTGCGCCCGCTTCAGCGCATATCCGAGCGAACGGTAGGTGTCATCCACCGGGGGATCAATCAGGCTGGACATATCAGGGTCCTTATATTATATCAGGCCCCTGACGATACTGCGTCAGGTATAAAAAGGGAAGACAGCTCATGGCTCGCCTCATTGGACCGGATTTCATCGGGATACAGACAAGGGATCTGGACGCCGCACGGACCTTCTACCAGGATATTGTCGGGCTCACGCCTTCGGCAAAAGCCCCTCCGGGTGCGGTTGTTTTCGAAACGCAGCCCATCCCCTTCGCCGTCCGCACGCCGATCGGGGATTTTGACGATACGGAAAAGCTCGGGGTCGGCATCGCGATCTGGTTCGGCTGCGACGATGCCGACGAATTGCACGCGCATCTCTGCGAGCACGACGTGCCCATAGCCTTCCCGCCGAAGGACGGCCCGTTCGGACGCTATTTCGCCTTCGTCGATCCGTTCGGCTACACGATCACGGCGCATACCGTCCTGGCGAGGCAGTAGAAGCCGCGGCCGCACGGGCCCGGGGGAAGCGGGCGCAATCTTCCAATCGGTTGCGCCCATCGACATGGACGTTTGTCATTGCGATAGGATCAGGCTGAAAAAGGTGCTAAGCGCGCCAGCCAGACAATGACAGGAGTGCAATTGTGAGCGAACTGACCGTAGCGGATGCAACAAACCGCATCTATGAATCGCTGCATGCCGATAATGCCGACCTCGACACACACATCGCTGCACTCAAGGCGGCATTGGCTCGGGCGGGTTTGAAAGAAGCGGTATTCGATCCGGCCAGGCTCGTGCAGAACAACCGTCAAGGCAGGAAGCTGATGCAGGCATATTTTCGCCAGCGCGGCGTGACGGTGAAATACTCGGCCTAACGAGGCCGGCTGACCGGCATAGCGGCAAACAAAGCTTACGAGAGGCCACTTTACGGCGGCCTCCCTCGAGTCGTTGGAAACCTGACGGGCGCTTTGAACTGCGACGGCCGCCTTCCGGATCACGTCCATCACGACGTCGCCGCTGATCGGTTCCGACCGCCTTCTCGGACGCGCGGACGGTATGTTTCAGCAGGATGTCAGGCTCCTGCTCGCCGCTGACGACTGCGGTCTGATCCTGATGACCTGTCGCGGCGTGAGGCGCTCCTCCCAGAGCGTCGATGAGCGTCTCGCTGATGGTGTCGAATACGATGTGTTCGAGATTCTATGAATTCGCTGCGCGACGGCGGCGATGTGGTCGAATTGCCCGTTTCCCGACCTTGCCGGCGGCCCGATGATGGATTTGGCTGGCGACCATAGCCATCAATGGGAGCCAGCATGACCAGCCTCGATCGATGGACCGTCCACACGCCGATGTCTGACCCCGGCCAACACGCCAGGGCGATCGCAGTTTTGCCTGACGAGGTCGGGCCTCTCGCCGGCATCGTCCAGGGCCTCCTGGTGCATTCCAGCTGGCTCGGGGACTATGGTCTCGACGCCTCGAAGCTCGGGCCGAGCGCGCGCAAGACCCTGCCGATCGCCGAACGGCTTGCCGACATCATGCAGCGCGACGACCGTCCTCTCGCCCAGGCGCGGCCGGCCGACAGGCGATCCGTCGGTACATGCCGGGATTTCGCACTCATGCTTTGTGCATTTCTCCGGAGCAAGGGCGTTCCCGCGCGTGTGCGATGCGGCTTCGCATCCTATTTTTCGACGGAGTGGGAAGATCACTGGATCTGCGAATATCGGGATGGCGGGACGGGCGAGTGGCGGCTTGCCGATGCACAGATTGACTCGATGCTGAGACGCAGGAAACACATTGAATTCGATGCCGTCGACATGCCCCGCAGCGCTTTCCTCATGGCAGGGGAAGCATGGCTGACATGCCGCCGCGGAGAGGCCGAGCCCGCAAGCTTCGGCCATGGCGGCACAACCGGCCTCTGGTTCGTGAAGATCAATGTCCTGCGCGACCACCTTGTCCTGAACGATCGGGAAACCTCCGAGTGGGATCGCTGGCGCGAGGCGCCGCAGGCAAGCCGGCAGGTGCCACCCGATGAGCTGGCATGGCTGGATGATCTCGCCGCCCGCCCGGACCAGTCGCGCGTCGCCCGCAAACCGGACTGGCTGGCCTAGGTTTGGTTACGTGGCTGGAGAGGCCGGCTGTGCTGGACGATCAAAAAACGAAAACCTAAAAGAGATCGACCCCAAGCCCGCGTTTTGAAGGAGGAAAAAAAATGGAGCGTATCGAGAGGGAAGTAAGCGGCGGCTGCCAGTGCGGGGCCGTGCGCTACCAGGCAACCGCGATGCACGACAATTCGCATCTCTGCCATTGCCGCATGTGCCAGAAAGCTTCGGGCAACATCTTTGCCGCGCTCGTCGCCGCGCCCGACGATGCGCTTACCTGGACACGCGGCAGGCCTCAAGTCTGGAAGAGCTCGGAGCTAGTCGAGCGCGGCTTCTGCGCCAATTGCGGCACACCCTTGTTTTTCCACCACCTCGAAAACGGCCGCACCAACCTGATGATCGGTTCGCTCGACGATCCGCACGCCTTTCCGCCGCATGCCAGCACCTGCACCGAGAACATGGTGGGGTGGTTCGATACGATCACGGGCATAGAGAATACCGGTGCGACCGAAACCAACGGCGCCGACTGGGCTGCGGCGATCAAGGAGAGCAGCAACCAGCACCCCGATCACGATACGAGTTCATGGATGGTCAAGGGGGCGTGATGGCTGACTCCTGTTCCGCCTCTCACGAGTGGGCAGGCTGCGGCTCGATGCCGACGTCGAGCAGATCGATCGAGACGGCGACCCGATCGAGGATGGGCCGGTTGTCCGGGCCGATTGCGTAAACCCTGCGCTTCGTCGGGATTTTCAAACCAGCGAAACTCCTGACATCGCTTGCATAGTTGGCGCTCCTGGTGCCGCCCATGATGTCGACGCTGTAGTCATGGCGCCGCAACAGGCCGTCCGCATTGAAATAGAAGGTCTGCACGGTGGAATGGCTGGGGACGGTCGGCGGGAAGGTTACCTTCAGCCGGCGCCAGGTTTCATCCTCTTCCTGCCACGGCTCGATCTCCTCCGTCCTGAAACCGGGAAGCGTGAAGAGAAACGGCGTCGTCAGATAGGTCCACATGGCATAGCCGGTGAAATAGATCAGGTGCTGCCGGTCCCAGGGCGTGGCGATCGTATGTCCTTCAAAGAGGGAACGCGGTGCGGCACGATGCTCGATGACGTCGCCGCTGTCAGCAACGACAGCCGTTTGCTCCGGCTCCCAGACGCAATGCTGCCCTTTCTCCAGGAAGGGCGTGAATTCGGTGTGCGGACGACGGGTGGAGACCGAGGTGTGGATGTCGGCATAGACATCCGGCCAGCCCTTCACATGCCAGACCGCGCCGCCAACTTTGATATGCGCATGCAATTGCTCGATCTGCTGCCAGCGTTGCAGGCCGCCATGCGCTTCGATTGCGAGATCCAATAGGTCGGTCACTTCGAGAGCCTCCGGTTCGTGATGATCATAAAGGTTTAACTTTGAAACCTATCGACATCTATTCCGATATGGTTTAACTTTGCAACCGTAATTCGGATGAAAGGCGGAAAAATGAAGGGCAAGCGAACTGACATGGGGGATGCCCAGTGCGGGATCGCGCGGTCTTTGCAAGCCGTCGGCGATTGGTGGTCGCTCCTCATCATCAGGGAGGCTTTCAAGGGGCTTCGACGGTTTTCCGAGTTTCAGAAGAGCCTCGGGCTCGCAAAGAACATCCTCTCGGTTCGCCTGCGAAAGCTCGTGGAAGAGGGCATATTCACGGTGGAGCCGGACCCTGACTCCGCACTCAGCCATCTCTATCTCCTGACGCCGAAAGGCCGCCAGCTGAGCGTGGTCCTTGTCGCTCTCTGGCAATGGGGGGAGGAGCATTGCTTTGCAGAGGGTGAACTGAACTATGCGATCGTGGACAGCCTGAACCGGCAACCCTTGCAGAAGCTTCAGCTTGCAGCCCGCGACGGCCGGCCTCTGGACTCTCAACAGTTTCGCATTGATCCCCGGATCGTTGATCCCGGGATCGTTGAGCCCAGCCCCTAGGGAGCCTTCGTTGCAGGCGCAGGGCGCTTCTCGTCAAGCCTCTTCATGAAGCGCTCCATCTCGATGACGGCGCGCCGATGCGTTCCTTCACCGATAAGACCGGCATCGTCGCGGCATGTTACGTTGAACAGGAGCGACTTTCCGCAGATCTCCGCCAGTTCAATTTCCGCGGTGATGTTCATTCCGACCGGCGTTGCCGCGACGTGACTGACATTGACATGGGTGCCGACGGTGCGCTGTCCCTGACGAAGGAAAGGTCGAAGGCCCTGCACACAGGTCTGCTCGATGAAGGCAATCATGATTGCTGTCGCCAGCACCGGCGGCATGTCACGAAAACCGGGCCAGGAATCGTCGATCTCGGGAACCGTATGGATGGGGGCGACACGCAGCCGTTCTACATGACGCAGCCCGACAAAGAGTGGCGGCAGTTCGGCGGACTGTCTCATATCTTGCCCAATCGCATATTGATCGGCCAGGAAATCGGCAGCTTCCGCGTTGGCTCGCCCCATAGGGACGAGACATCGCGTACGAAGCCCTCCAGAATATCATCGCGCCCGGCCTCGTTCACGCGCCGGACGGCGGACCAGGTCGACAGGTAACCCAGGAATTCTCCAAGCTCCCAGACACGATCGATCGTCATTTCGGGATAGGGCATCTCTTCGAATGGAAACTCGATGTCGGCATAGCCGGAATCCACAAGCTTGCGCTCCGGCGGCCAGTAGGGACCGATTTCATCGCTGTAGAACCTGTCGAACCGGTGCTGCAGGTCGGAAGGTGCAAGCCGCATCACGCCATAACTGAGCAAGGCGATGATCGCGCCGTCGTCGGCGACACGTCGCACCTCGGCGTAGAAACGCGGGCGGTCGAACCAGTGGGCCGCCTGCGCCGCGGTGATCAAGCTCGCGCTTGCGTCGGGCAGGGGGAGCTGTTCTGCGGGGGCACGGAGATAGTCGACGTTCGAAGGACCCTGCGCATTGGCGATCTGGTCTTCGCTGGGATCGATGCCGATGACCTTGTGGAAATGCTCCGCGAGTTGTCGCGTCAGTTGCCCGGTGCCGCATCCGACATCGACCGCGCAACCCCTGCTGCCGACGGTCTCAGCCAGAAACTTCGAAAGCCCCGCCGGATATTCCGGTCTGAACAACGCATAGGCCCTGCCGCCCATGTCGAACCAGTTTTTCGCAGTGGTTGTCGAGGTGTTCCTAGTCATCCGTCTTTCCTGCACGTTCCGCATCCGCCAGCCGGTCGGCAAAGCCCTGTCTTTCAAGGGCGGCCGCAAGGCTGCCCAACATGTCGAGCAGCGGGAATCCGATTTCCGTCTCAAGCGCGCCGATGGCGCGGAACGTCGTTTCCCAATGGGGTTCCAGCCTCTTCAGAAGTTCCAGTCCGCGCCTGGTCAGCTTCAGGCCGCTCTTGCGTCCGTCTTCCAGATCGTGCCGAACGACCAGATCGTCCTTCAGCATCAGGCTCACGGTCTGGCTGATCGCCCCTTGCGTCAGGCGGCTGGCGGTCGTGATATCAGTCACCGTGACGGCTCCTGCGCTGAGGGCACGGAGCACGGGCGTATAGCGGGGGCGGTAGTCGATTTCCATGGCCCGATAGCGCTCGGCTGCGCCCTGGTCCACCAATTCGCCGACATATCGAAGGAGTTCGCCCAGACCGGGCCTGTCTTTGTCGCTCATGGACAGGAAATTATATTAGCGCTAATGTAATTTCAAGCGCCTGTCTTCATTCACATGGCCGACGCGGAATTTGCCGTTCAGCCAGCCGATTGATGGGGATGACGAGGCCCGGATAAGCGACGAACGTTTTCGTGGCGCTCTCATCTAGCGGGAACCGTTGGCAGCCTCCAGGCGGTTGCGCTCAATTTCACTCATGTTCGACAGAACCCAGCGCGTCAGCTGCGTCAAAGGCTCGGCAAGCGACCTGCCGAGGGTGGTAAGGCTATATTCCACCTGAGGCGGGATTGTCGGATAGACCTTTCTGGAAACGAGACCGTCGTTTTCAAGGGCACGCAAGGTCCGTGTCAGCATCTGCTGGCTGATGCCCCCGATAAGCCGGCGCATTCGTTAAATCTCCTTGGGCCATCCAGCAGCATCGTGATCGTCATGATCGTCCACTTGTCACCAATGCGACCAAGCATCTGGCTGATTGGACGACAGTCCATGCTCGTTCCCGGTTGCGGCGGCGGGGTAGGTAAATCCATGTGACCAGGCCCTAAAATTATGCGTTCTTGTGCCGATGCAGTCTAGCAAACATATCTAGTCAGTAAAACATACTACCACAGGAGATGTTATGACTGACCGGAAAACAATCGCGATTTTTGGTGCCGGCACAGGGTTGGGTGCTTCCGTCGCAAGGCGCTATGGAAAGGCCGGGTTCCGCGTCGCCCTCGTCGCTCGCAACGCGCAATTTCTGGACCAGAGGGTGTCCGAGTTGTCGGCGCAGGGCATAGAAGCGGCCGCCTTTCCCGGCGATCTCAATGAGATCGACGCAATCGCGGCTTTGGTAGAAAAGATCGAAGAGAAGTCGGGTCCAATTCACACCGCCGTTTTCGCGCCTGTCGGCAGCTTTCGTATGCTTCCGGCTGTCGATCTGACGGCAGCCTTGCTCAAGGAACTCGTCAATATCCTGACCTTGGCTCCAGTCGAAGTCGTCCGCGCGGTATTGCCGGGTATGCTTGCTCGCGGCAACGGGGCGATCATCGTCGCCGACGGTCTTTCGGCGGTGACGCCAATGCCCGGATTGAGCGGCCCAGGCCCGGCCTTTGCCGCCACACGCAAATACATCCTCGGCCTCCACGAAGAGATCAAGGCGCGCGGCGTGTTCGCCGGGATGCTCCACATCGGTGCCATGATCGACAATTCCACAGGCCTTCGCATTGCGGCCGCAAATGGCCTGCCGCTCGATGATCGGCGCTTCACGACGATCGATCCCGACGTACTTGCCGAGGAAATCTGGTCGATGGCGGCCGACCGGACTCGTGCCGAGTCGATCCTGCCGGCTAATCGCTATGCGCATTGACCGATAGGGCCTTCATGAGGGGCAGCGGCAACACCGCTGCCCCCCGCTCAAGATGGCCCTTGTTCCACGCATCGGCCATTGCGATCTCCTCGCATCACGACACAGAGAGAGCAGGACCAATCACCGGACAAGGAACCCAAGCACTGCTGCGTTTGCAAGATCGATGAAGAATGCGGAGACGAGCGGCAGGATGATGAAGGCGATGGTCGCTGCTCCGTGGATCTTGGTGACCGCCGTCATGTTGGCTATTGCCGTGGGGGTGGCTCCGAGCGAGATCCCGCAAAAGCCGGCGGAAATGACCGCCGCATTGTAGTTGCGCCCCATGGCCGGGAACACGATGAAGATGATGTAGATAATGGCCGCAAGCGTCTGCACCGCCAGCACGATCGCGAGCGAAAGGCCCAGTCCGCTCAAGGCCCACAACTGCATGCTCATCAAGGACATCGCCAGGAATACGTTCAGAGAGAGATCGGATATGAGCGCCAGACCGCGGGTGTGTGCTGGCCAGGGCAAATTCGGAGCCAGGATCGGAATGCTGTTCGTCATCACGATGGCGACCAGCAGACAGACGACGAACAGCGGAAGATTGATCCCGGCTTCAAGGATAAGCTCGTGCAGGGCGTAGCCGATGATGATGGCAATATTTGTCACCAGCAATGTGCGCAACAGGCCGATGTAGCTGACATCGTCTTCCTGGCCGGCAACGGCATCCCGCGACACGCCGATCGTCAGCTCCTGGTCCTTGGGGCCGCTCAGGCCATTCCGGGCGATCAGATACTGCGCGATTGGTCCCCCGATCAGACTGGCGACGACCAGGCCGAGCGTTGCGCTGGCAATGCCGATTTCGAGAGCATTGGTGAGCCCGAAACGGCTCGACACGATAGGTGCCCAGGCAATCGCCGTGCCGTGCCCTCCGATCAGTGAAATCGAACCGAGAAGGATTGCCATGCCTTGCGGAAGACCGAGCACTTCGCTCGCCCCCATGGAAAGGAGGTTCTGGATGACAAGAAACGCAAGCGTGAGGGCAAGCAGGATGAGAAACGGCTTGCCTCCGGCAAAGAGATCGGAGACCCGCGCGTTCAGGCCGACGCCGGTGAAAAAGTAAAGCAGCAGCATGTCGCGTGCGGCAAGCTCGAAGCTGATCTCGATATCGAAGAACTCGTAGGCGGCGAGCGTCACGAGCGCTGCCAGCAGCCCGCCCGTGACTGCCTCCGGGATGCTCCAGCGGGTGAGGACGGGGATGAGCCGATTGAGGTTCGCGCCGGCGAAGAACACGAGGATCGCTATGGTGAAGGAGAGCAGTCCCGGGACTTGTATTGTCGACATGTGCCACCTTCACCGCCAGACGCGCCGTATCGGTTGCAAAACACTGACACACGCGCTTTGACTGAACCAGTGAAAATATTGTTTCGTCGTCTCGCTGCTCCCGGGGACATCATGCTGCATCCGGCTTCTGCGACCCGTTACTGGTTTCGAAGCACGCCGACGAGAGCCTTTCCGTCGGTGAAATAGGGATCGCCGCCGCCGTTGCGACCGTCTTTGGTCGGTCCGATGCCATTGATCTCATAGCTCGACAAAAGTTGCCCGGCCTTGAGAAGGTCGCTGATGACAAGGTCTCGCTCTGCATCGACATCAGGGCCGATATGATGCGTGATTTGACCGGTATCGTGGCTGAAGCCGACGCCGCGATCAAAACTTGCCGAGCCCAGCCAGTGCGGGCGGCCATTTGGGCCGGTTTGTTCGGTCAGCCAGAAACGAACATGGTTGCGTTCGTCGGCGCTTTTGCCGACGGGCTTTTCGAAAGCCAGATCCTGTTTTCTGCCCTCGAAAAGCAGTGGGCTGACCGGCGCATCGAGATCAGGCCGATCAAGCACCACGCTCAGCCCGATATCGATCGATGTGCGCAGGGTAATCTTGTCGGCAGGATCCCATTCGGCCGCCGCGAACGCCCGGATAACCTCTTCCTTCGAACCGACAAGACCGACATTGATGGGGTCGCCGGGAATACCCTGCTCGGTGGTCGTGACCATGTTGCCAACTTTGGCAACGCGGTCGGCATCGTGAAAAATCCAGATTTCGGGAATGACGAAATAGGCAAGCAGCAAATATGTGAACAGCAGGGCAGCCACAGTGCTGGTCGCCATGCGGATTCTCGTGCGATGACGCATTGGAAATCCCCCCAGATTGCCAGGGAGGATCATACGCCGAACATGCGGCGGCGACATTCATAATTTGCAGTTGTCCGCTCGATCTCGATCGAAGCAAAAAGCAAACGCACAGGACGTCGACTGTCGCGCCGACGATAGCATTCATTAGAAACTGCTTGAATTCTGATACGCATGTTGTATACAAGTTGTTTATCAGCTCGTGGAGCAGGTCCATGTCGCTTTCATTCTCTTCGCAGCCGGATGCCGCCCAGGACATGGTCTATGCCTGGTTGAAGCAGCACGTGCTGACCTTGCCCCGCCATGAGACGACTTTCCTGACGGAGTCGCAGGTCTGCCGGGAGACCGGGGTTTCCCGAACCCCCGTGCGGGAGGCCTTCCTGCGGCTGGAAGCCGACGGCTTGCTCAAGATCATGCCGAAGAAGGGGGCTTACATCGCGCCGATCACCGAGGCCGAGATCGACGATATCATGCAGGCACGGCGCCTTGTGGAAGAATGGTGCGCGCAGCAGGCAAGCAGTTTCGGCAGCAGCGTCGCCGATGAATTGGACAGGATGATCGAGCGGCAGGAACAAGTCCGCAACGATCCCGTCGCCTTCATCGAAAGCGATCGGGAATTCCACAGGACAATCGTGCGGGCAGCGGGCAACGTGGTTCTCGCAACATTCTACGAGAGCCTGCGGGATCGGCAGGTCAGGATGGGCGTGCATGCCATCTCCGTCGGCAGCCGGATCGACGAGGTCCTGGTCGAACATCGCGCAATTGTCGATGCGATCCGGGCCGGCGAGCCGGCGCGGGCGGTGGCGGCGGTCGGCGAGCATCTGGCGAGGACGCTGACGGCATTGCGGGCGCCGGCTTTCGGCGGCCGGGCTGCCGTCTCTCGGGCTGCGGAATAGCCGCTGCGCGGACGCAAACTTAAGGCTGACAGGAAAGCAGGAATGGCAATCGGATAATTCAGATCAGCACCGGGGGGCCGGACATGGAACCAGTTTTCGACGTGAGTGCATTCAGGCAGGCGTTGGGGCAGTTTCCGACCGGTGTGTGCGTGGTCACCAGTGTCGTCGGCACAGAGACGCTCGGTGTGACGATCAGCTCGTTCAATTCTCTCTCGCTCGACCCGCCGCTGGTCCTGTTCAGCATCGATCGCCGTGCGGCCAGCCTGCCGCTTTGGCAGCAGGCGGCGGCTTACACGATCAACGTTCTCTCGGAAAACCAGGCGGACCTGTCGGGCCGCTTCTCGCGGTCGCTGACCGACAAGTGGGAGGGGATCGCCTGCGAGACCCGGGCAGGGCACGGTCCGACATTGCCGGGTGCTGCGGCGGTGTTTCACTGCGCACATTGGGCCGTCCATCAGGGCGGTGACCATCTTCTTTTCATAGGCAAAGTCATCTCGTTCCGCACGTTCCGAGACCGCCATCCGCTGGTCTTTTCCAAGGGCCGCTACGCCGCCCTGGAAAATGAAGGATTCGCCGATCAATCGTGGCCGTTGGCCTCGCACTATTGAAGGGGGTAGTGATGTTGAAGACAGGTGCACAGCATATCGAAGCCCTGCGCGACGGCAGGCAGGTGTTCATCAACGGCGCTGTTGCGGGTGATGTCACCGCGCATCCGGCCTTTCGCGAAACGGTACGGTCCTTGGCGCGGCTCTATGACTTCCAGAGCGAGGAACGGAACCGGGCGCTCATGACCTGCGAGACGGAGAGCGGGGACCGCGCAAGCCGGATCTGGCAGATGCCGGCGAGCTACGCGGAACTCGTGGAGCGACGCAAGGCGCTGGAGACATGGGCCACACTGCATTGCGGTTTCCTTGGCCGTGCTCCCGATCATGTCGCCTCCTGCCTGTCCGGCATGATGATGGGGATCGATGTCTTCCGGGATCATGATCCGAAGCGCGCCGATGCGCTGGCCGACTATTATCGCCATGCCCGCGACAGCGACCTCTACCTGACATACGTGATCATCAATCCACAGGCGGACCGGTCGAAGACGGCAAGCCAGCAGCAGGACCGCACGCTGACTGCCGGTGTCGTCGATCAGGATGCGGAGGGCCTGACGATCCGCGGCGCAAAGATGCTGGCGACGGGTGCGATCATGGCGAACGAAGTCCTCGTGACCTGCATCCAGCCGCTCTCGGAAGGAGATGAGCCCTATGCCGTCTCCTTCGCCATCCCGATGAATGCGCGCGGCATGACAATCATGTCCCGCAAATCCTACGAGGAACATGCGGTGAGCGTGTTCGACAACCCGCTCGCCAGTCGCTTCGACGAGAACGACGCGGTCCTCTATTTCGATGATGTCAAGGTGCCCTGGGACAGGGTATTCATCAACCAGGATATCAAGATGTGCCAGCGGCAGTTTCATGGCACGCCGGCGCATGTCCTGCAGAACTATCAGGCGCAGATCCGCCTGATGGTGAAGATGCGCTTCCTGTCGGGGCTGGCGCATCGCATTGCCGAAACCAACGGCATCGTCAATTTCCCGCAGGTGCGTGAGATCCTCGGCTCGCTGGCAGCCCAGAATGCGATGGTCGACGCCTTTGTCCACGCCATGGAGGTCAAGGGGCAGATGCGCGGCCGCTATTTCATCCCGGATGCGCACATGCTCTATTCGGCGCAGGTGCTGACCCAGAAACTTTATCCCGCCGTGATCTCGACCCTGCGTGAGCTGGCGGGCGGCGGATTGATCATGCTGCCTTCGAGCGTCGCCGATTTCGCCGACCCGCAGCTGAAGGAACTGATCGAGAGGACGCAGCAATCACCGGCAACCAGCGCCGAAGGACGGGTGAAGCTGTTCAAGCTGGCCTGGGATGCGATCGGCTCGGAATTCGCCTCGCGCCATACGCAATACGAAATGTTCTATGCCGGGGCGAATTTCGTCACCACCAACCACAGCTTCCGCACCTTCGACTGGCATTCCGGCACAAGGCTTGTCGACCAGATGCTGGATTCCTATTCGCTCGAGGGCGAGCGTCCCGCCGATGCCGCGGTGGCGGCATGAGCTTCCCGATTTCGGCCTTCCGGGAGCACAAGGAGTTCCACCGCGTCGACATGGATACCGGCTGGCATGGTCTTTCCGGCTATCCGCCCGGCATCGAACAGAAGATACTGGCGGGACGCCTGGACGAGACCGGGGGCAAAGGCAGCCGCACCCGCTTGCTCCGCTTCAGCCCGGGTGCGCGGACCGAGCGGCCGTTTGTCCACGATTACTGGGAGGAGGTCTATCTGCTCGAGGGCGACCTGATCGTCGGCGATGGAACAGAACTGGCGACCACCTTCTCCATCCATACCTATGCCTGCCGTCCGCCCGGTGTCTTTCACGGACCATTCAGATCGGAGACGGGATGTCTGCTGCTGGAGGTCCACTACTATGACGCACCATAGATTCTGACGCAGGGCGGCCGAAAACCTCGCAGCCCATCGGCCTGATCCGGCTATTGCCCGCCGGCCGATACGGCGAGGAACACCGCCTTCTGTGCCTCGAAGGCGCGCTTGAATGCGGGCCGCGCCTGTCCGCGCGCGATATAGGCGCAGAGGTTGGGATATTCCTCCAGCAGGGACGATCCCTCCAGCCGCAGCAGCACCGAGATCATCTGCAGGTCGCCGGCGGTGAAGTTTCCGTCGAGCCAGTCGGCATCGCCGAGCCGTTTCGACAGTTCGCCGAGCCGCTTGCGGATGCGGTCGTTGACGTAGGCCAGTCGCTCTTCGTACCAGGCCTCCTTGCCCTCCTGATATCTGGCGGTTTCGCGGTCGACGATGACGGGTTCCATCGTGGAGATGGCGGCAAACATCCAGGTGATCGCGCGCGCCCGGGCGTTGGCATCGTCGGGCAGCAGGCCGCCATGATTGAGGGCGATATGCAGGATGATCGCACCGGATTCGAAGAGCGCGAGATCGCCTTCCTCATAGGTCGGGATCTGCCCGAAGGGCTGAAGCGCAAGATGGGCGTGCTCCTTCATCGTCTTGAAGGAGACGAGGCGGACATCATAGGGCTGGCCTGCTTCCTCCAGCGCCCAGCGCACGCGCATATCGCGCGCAAGGCCCTTGCCGCGATCGGGCGAGCGTTCGAAGGCGGTAATGGTGATCGTCATTTCTGTCCTCCGTGATCTGTCCGTCTGGAAGACGGGCAGGCGGGCCTGAATCCGACAGCGGGACGATGGAAATAATCCCGGCGCGGGCCAAGCGGAGCCGGCCTTGCGCCATCACCCGCCCGTGGAAGGATAGCGTGCCGGTCACAAAGAAACGAGGCTTGGCAGAGGTGGATTCACTTTCGTCGGCGGTCTGCTTTGATCTCTGTCAAGGACTGCCGGGCGGGCCTGCGATACACCTTCTCATGTACCCGATTCCTGGACGTGCAGCGCCTGCGATGGCGCGACAGGAGATGGTGATTGGCCTGACACGCCTAAAGTGTCATAATGGTTGCGTCGGCAACTCTGGGGAGGCGTTGTGGCTCAAATCACGGATTCTGTCGCAGAGTTCAAGAGGAAGCGCAGGCGGGAGCTTTTGACCTTCGCGGTGCTCGCTTTCGGGATTTGGCCCGTCGTTGCTGTCGGGGTCGTCGGCGGTTACGGCTTCGTGGTCTGGATGTACCAGATCGTCTACGGGCCGCCGGGGCCGCATGAGGTCAAGGCCGCACCTCCCGGCTCGGCAGAGTGAGGATCTCCAATGGTTCTCTCGACACGCACGCGACGCGGTTTTCTGACCGGCAGGTCATCGGCAGATCCGGCGACGAATTTTCCTCCCGGGGTGATACTTCCCCCCGGAGCGACTGAAACATCCGTTCGGAGCTGTTCGGGCTGCGGCGCATGCGTCGATGCCTGTCCCACCAAGATCATTTCGATCCGTTCGGGCGTTCCGACCGTGGACTTCAGGCTCGGGGAATGCACCTTCTGCGGCCAGTGCGCGGAACGATGTCCCGAGAGCGTTTTTCCGGCAGGTGCCGCCAGCAGCTTTGCCCATCATGCAGTTATCGATGACGGGTGCCTCGCCAATAATTACGTCGACTGTCAGGCCTGCCGCGACAGCTGTCCTGAAGGCGCCATCCGATTCTGGCCGCGGCTCGGCGGGCCGTTCGTTCCGGAGCTCGATGCGCATGCCTGTACGGGATGCGGCGCCTGCATTTCGGTCTGTCCGGCCGATGCAATCGCGATGAAACCGCGCCATCGGGAGACAGCCCATGTCTGACAGCCGCCATCACGTCTCCAGCGCCGTCGTCATCACCCGCCCGGAACTGACCGGAGATGTCGCGGCGCGTCTGGTTGCGATCGAAGGGGTGGAGGTTCACGCGACGGTGCCCGGCAAGATCGTCGTCGTGATCGAGGGGCCGCATTCCGGGGTGCTCGGGGAGAGGCTCATCGGCATTTCGGGGATGGACGGCGTGCTCGCCGCCCACATGGTTTTTGAACAGGCATTGGAAATCGAGGAGACAAATGATGACGACCGAACTCACGCGGCGTGATCTCCTGAAGGCGCAGGCGGCGGCGATTGCCGCGACGGCTGCCGGCATCGCTGCGCCCGCTGCGGCGCAATCGGTGCCGGGCGGAGTGGCGGCGCTGGAGATCAAATGGTCGAAGGCGCCATGCCGCTTCTGCGGCACCGGCTGCGGCGTCATGGTCGGCGTGAAGGAGAACCAGGTCGTTGCCACCCATGGCGACATGGAGGCCGAGGTCAATCGCGGCCTCAACTGCGTCAAGGGCTATTTCCTCTCCAAGATCATGTACGGCAAGGACCGGCTGACGAGCCCGCTGCTGCGCAAGCGGGACGGCGTCTACGCCAAGGACGGCGAGTTCGAGCCCGTCACCTGGGAAGAAGCCTTCGACGTGATGGCGGCGCAGGCCAAGCGCGTGCTGAAAGAAAAGGGGCCGACGGCGCTCGGCATGTTCGGCTCCGGCCAGTGGACCATCTTCGAAGGATACGCCGCGACAAAGCTGATGCGGGCGGGCTTCCGCTCCAACAACCTCGATCCCAATGCGCGCCACTGCATGGCGTCCGCGGCGGTCGCCTTCATGCGCACCTTCGGCATGGACGAGCCGATGGGATGCTACGACGATTTCGAAAACGCCGATGCCTTCGTGCTCTGGGGCTCGAACATGGCCGAGATGCATCCGATCCTCTGGACGCGCGTCGCCGATAGGCGGCTCGGGCACGAGCATGTCAAGGTCGCGGTGCTCTCCACCTTCACGCATCGCAGCATGGACCTTGCCGACATACCGCTGATCTTCAAGCCCGGTTCGGACCTTGCGATCCTCAACTACATCGCCAACCACATCATCCAGACCGGCCGGGTCAACCAGGACTTCGTCGACAAGCATACGAAGTTCATGAAGGGCACGACCGATATCGGCTACGGCCTGCGCCCCGACAATCCGCTGGAATTGAAGGCCAAGGGTGTCGCCGACGCCGCCAAGATGGAGCCGATCGATTTCGAGGCCTTCAAGGCGATGGTCTCCGAATACACGCTCGAAAAGGCGGTCGAGCTTTCGGGCGTCGACAGCGCCTTCCTGGAACAGCTCGCGGAACTCTATGCCGATCCCAAGACCAAGGTCATGTCGCTCTGGACCATGGGCTTCAACCAGCATGTGCGCGGCGTCTGGGCCAACCAGATGGTCTATAACCTGCATCTGCTCACGGGAAAGATTTCCGAGCCGGGCAACAGCCCGTTTTCGCTGACGGGGCAACCGTCTGCCTGCGGCACGGCCCGCGAGGTCGGCACCTTCGCCCACCGCCTGCCGGCAGATATGGTCGTTACCAATCCGGAGCATCGCAAGCATGCCGAGGAAATCTGGAAGGTGCCGGAGGGGCTGCTGCCGGACAAGCCCGGTTATCACGCCGTCGAGCAGGACCGCATGCTGCATGACGGGAAGCTGAATTTCTACTGGGTGCAGGTCAACAACAACGTCCAGGCAGCCCCGAATACCAGCAACGAGACCTATAAGGGATATCGCAACCCGGACAATTTCATCGTCGTCTCGGACGCCTATCCGACAGTGACAGCCATGAGCGCCGACTTGATTCTGCCGGCGGCCATGTGGGTGGAGAAGGAGGGTGCCTACGGCAATGCCGAACGGCGCACGCATGTCTGGCACCAGCTGGTCAATGCGCCGGGCGATGCCCGCTCGGACCTCTGGCAATTGGTGGAATTTTCCAAGCGCTTCACCACCGACGAGGTCTGGCCCGCCGACATCCTCGACAAGAACCCGGACTACAAGGGCAAGACGCTCTACCAGGTGCTCTACCAGAACGGAAATGTGGACGAATTCCCGCTGACGGACGTCTCGCCCGACTACGAGAACCGCGAGGCCAAGGCCTTCGGCTTCTACATCCAGAAGGGGCTGTTCGAGGAATATGCCCATTTCGGCCGCGGGCACGGGCATGATCTGGCACCCTACGACATGTACCATCAGGTGCGCGGCATGCGCTGGCCCGTCGTCGACGGCAAGGAGACGCGGTGGCGCTACCGTGAAGGCTACGACCCCTACGTCAAGCCGGGCGAGGGGCTGAAGTTCTACGGGCAGAAGGACGGCCGCGCGGTCATCCTGGCGGTGCCTTATGAGCCGCCCGCCGAGTCGCCCGATGACGAGTTCAATTTCTGGCTGGTGACGGGCCGCGTCCTCGAACATTGGCATTCGGGCTCGATGACGATGCGTGTTCCAGAGCTCTACAGGGCCTTTCCCGGTGCGCGCTGTTTCATGAACGGCGACGACGCCAGGAAGCTGGGCTTCAACCAGGGTGCGGAGGTGCGCATCCAGTCACGGCGCGGCGAGATCATCAGCCGGGTGGAAATCCGCGGGCGCAACCGCATGCCGCATGGCGTGATCTTCGTGCCGTGGTTCGACGCCAGCCAGCTGATCAACAAGGTCACGCTCGACGCCACCGACCCCATCTCCAAGCAGACGGATTTCAAAAAATGCGCAGTCAAGCTTCTTCCGGTCGCCTAATCTCCAGGCGCGCTCGGGCGATCGCGGCCGTCGCCCTTCTCCTGCTCACCGGCACCGTCACGCTCGCGCAGATGGTGCCCTCGTTGTCCGGCAACGAGAATCCGATGGAGAGCAAGGAGGCGAAGCCGGTTCCCAAATGGGTGATCGATGACCTGAGGAAGATGCGGAACTATCCGGACCAGCCTCCGATCATCCCGCATTCGATCGAGGGCTACCAACTGACGGTAAACGCCAATCGCTGTCTCTCCTGCCATCGGCGCGAGCTGACGGAAGGCTCCGGCGCGCCGATGATCAGCGTCACCCATTACATGACCCGGGAAGGGCAGATGCTCGCCGATGTCTCGCCGCGGCGATATTTCTGCACCGCCTGCCACGTGCCGCAGGCGGATGCGAAGCCGCTGGTGCCGAACACCTTCAAGGATATGAGCGAGCTGGGCTTCAAGCCTGCGGGAAGCGAGCAATGATCGGCAGGATCAAAACGATAGTCCTGTGGTGCTGGCGCCTGTTGCGCTCGCCGGCAACGACACTCAGCCTGGCATTCCTGACGCTCGGCGGCTTTGTCGGCGGGGTCATGTTCTGGGGTGCCTTCAATACTGCGCTCGAAGTGACCAATACCGAGGCCTTCTGCACCGGCTGCCATGAAATGAAAACGAACGTCTATGAGGAGCTGAGCCGCACAGTTCACTTCTCGAACCGTTCGGGCGTTCGCGCCACATGCCCGGACTGCCATGTGCCGCACCAGTGGACCGACAAGATCGCGCGCAAGATGCAGGCGTCGAAGGAAGTCTGGGGCAAGATATTCGGGACGATCAACACGCGCGAAAAATTCCTCGACAAGCGGCTGGAACTCGCCGAGCACGAATGGGCGCGGCTGAAGGCCAATGACAGCCTTGAATGCCGGAACTGCCACTCGATGGGCGCCATGGACCTGACGAAACAGACCGTGCGCGCCGCCGAGATCCACACGCGATACCTGCTGCCGGGCAAGGCGACCTGCATCGATTGCCACAAGGGCATCGCGCATGAGCTTCCGAACATGGAAGGCGTCGATCCGGGCTGGAAGGTTCCGGCGGAGCTGATGGGCAGGAATGCCGATCCCGGCTGGCATGAGCGGGCCAAGCTCGCGGCCTATCTCGGCACGGCCGATGCGGTGGCCGTCGACAACTGACGGCTGCGGCGGCTCTGCCTGGTGTCGCATGAAGGGCAGGGCATGCGTGTGAAGGTCCGCAGCTCCAAGCCTCTGCAAGCGGCAGGCTTTCCGGGGCTTGGAACGTTTGCCGGGGCATCCGCGTTTTCGCCGTCATGATGTACGTGCAGCCCGTTCCTTCGCCGCTTGTCTCCCCGCGGGTCGGCAAGATCGTTCAGACCGGCCGCGAGCAGATCCATTTGCTCGAAAGCGGCAGCGCGGGTGCGGATCCCGTCGTGCTGCTGCATGGCTGCGGCAGTATCGCCGAGGAGGTGATGACGCCGTTTTCGGGCAGCGGCCTCCACATTCTCGCGCCCGACAGGCCGGGTTATGGTTTCAGCGCGGCACTGCCTGCCGGCGAGCGCGGGCCGCTTGGCCAGTCCTTCTGGCTGGAGCGTTTGCTGGAGGCGCTGGCGTTTGAGCGTGTGGTGCTCGCTGCCCACTCGATCGGCTGCGCGGCAGCCCTGCATCTGGCCGCCCGCCGGCCGGATCTGCTGAAAGGCCTGTTTCTCATTTCTCCCTGCTGCCGGCCCGTTCCCTTCAAGCCGCTGATCGTGCTGCGCAGCGCCGTCGCTCCCTTCGTCGGCCCCGTCATCCGCCAGCATGTGATTGCCCGCTGGTCGTCCTATTTCCTCGAGCGCGGCCTGCGCACCTCGTCCCATCCCAATCCTGTCGCCGCAGGGCTTTTCGCGCTGCCGGCCATGCATGTGGTCAATGCCGCCTCGATCGCCACCATGGCCGAGGAACTGTGGGCCTTCAACGGCGACATGCAGCCGCTTCGGAGCCTTCCGGCGGATCTGCCGGTTTCCGTTCTCTTCGGCCGTGAGGACCGGATCATCGGACCGCGCTGGCATCTCGACTGGCTTCAGGAGAGGCATCCGGCGGCAAAGGTTGAACTGCTGGATGGGATCGGCCACATGCCGCACCATGTCGCCTCCGATCTGGCGGTGACGATGCTGGCCGATCTTGCCGGCAAGACGCCGGGCGATCTTGCAGGCAAGACGTCGGGCGAAACCGGTGAGGCGAGCCAGTCCACAATCGCGGTCACCTAAGGGCGTCGCGCAAAAAAAAGCCCGCCTGGCTAAGGCGAGCGGAAAGTTGCTGCCCTTGTCGGGCATGGGGAAGTCAGGCGGTGGTAAGTGCCTCGCTGGATCGGGCCTCCGGAACTGCGGGCCGCGGAGCAGCGTTCTCGCCGGCGCGGCGGGCCAGCTGCCGGCTGGCGGTATCGAGCAGGGTTGCGAAAGCGGCAAGGCTGATCCTGTCGGCGCGCAGCATCTGGCGGATCAGCGGATCCCTCAGCATATCCGATGCGGTCATCTCATTCATAGCTGGTCCTCCTTGTCCGAACCTATGGTAGGCGTTGTTTGTAAAGAATACATGTCAAGGTGGTGACAAAAGCAAGGCGGAGTCGGCGAGCATTCGAAGGCGGTCGTGGTAATCGTCATCGCTGTTCTCCTTGGCCTCCCTAGCAAGATGACGCGCGAGCAGGCGCGAATTCGACATCCGGTGCCAATTTTCGCCATCGGTCATGCTGCAGAATGGGCGTCAGTGCGGGCGCCAAGCCGGCTCGCCGTGCCTACGGCTCTGGCCGGATGGGCGTTTTGACGGTGGCGAGCCTGTCGCGGTATAGAAGGTGGGTCTTCCGAAAATCCCTTCGGGGTTTTCGTTCCGCCGGCAAGGCCGCGGCCGCCATCTGCCGTCGGCCTCGCACAATTTCCAACCGAGGAGACGGGCATGAGCAGGTTGAACAGCAGTGCGTTGGCTCTGGCAGGTGCGGTGCTTGTGATGAGCCTTGCGCCGGCATTTGCCGAGGACAAGGCGGCGGTGATCTATCGCTGCGATGACGGCGAAGGCGCCACCGCAAGCTTCGTGACCGAGCCGAGCGCGGTGCTGCTGACCACGGGCGGGAAGAGCTTCCGTCTGCCGCAGGGCATGTCCGGTTCCGGCGCGCGTTACACCGACGGCACCGTGCTGTTCTGGATCAAGGGCAACGATGCGCAGCTGGAGGTGCCCGGGCGATCCACCAGCTGCCACGTGCAGTAAGCCGGCGCCTTCGGGCCGGTTGCGTCTAGAGGCCTGATTTCGCGACAAGCGGAACTTTTGCGGCTGCGCATTGTTCGTTTCGTGGCGCCTCAATCAGGAGAACAATCATGAAGCCTTTTCTCATCGCCGGTCTTGCCATGCTCATCGCATCGCCCGTGCTTGCGCAGACAGCCGCAGAGAAAACCGGTGTCAATTCCGCTCTCGGGGTTGCACCGAAGACAGAGGATTTCGTTGCGGAGGCGGCGACATCGGACATGTTCGAGATCGATTCCAGCAAGCTTGCCATCGCGCGTTCGGACGCAGCGACCAAGGCTTTCGCCGAGCAGATGGTGAAGGACCATCAGAAGACGTCGCAGGAGCTGAAGGCGCTGGTCTCCGGCGGCAAGGTGCAGGCGAAGATCCCGCAGACGATGACATCGGCCCAGAAGGAGATGCTCGACAAGCTCAGCAGCCTGCAGGGCGAGGATTTCACCAAGCAGTATCATGCCGACCAGGAGGAGGCGCATGAGGATGCCGTCGATCTCTTCAAGCGCTACGGCGATGAAGGCGACAATCCGGATCTGAAGGCCTGGGCTGCGAAGACCCGCCCGGCGCTCGAGCATCACCTGCAGATGGCAAAGGACCTGAACAAGTAGGCCATTCGGTCGCCGGCAGCGCGCTGCGGTGCTTTTCAGGTCAGGCACCCGGGCATCGCAGCCAGCCGCACGACATCAAAACGCGCCCTTCAGCGCCTCCATCACCACTCTCACGGCCGGCACGTCCCTGATCTCGGCGTGGACCACCAGCCAGATCTCCCGCGTCAGAGCGTTTTCGTCCCCGATGCGCTGAAGGCCATCCGCATCCGTGACCGCGAAATCCGGCAGCAGCACCACGCCGCCGCCGAGCCTTGCGGCGGCGGCCTGAAATTCCAGCACCGAAGAGCGGATTGCGATAGGACGGCCGGCGGCGAGTTCGGTCAGGCGCAATTGCTGCGGCGAGGCGTTCATGCCCTCGTCATAGCCGATGAAGGTCCATTGCGCTTCCGGCACGCTTTCGAGATAGGCCTTCGCGGCATAGAGGTGGAAGGCCATGTCGCCGAGCCTGGTGATGGCATAATCGCCATCTTCGGGGCGTGACATGCGCACGGCAATATCGGCCTCGCGGCGGTTCAGCGAGGCGAGGCGTTTTTCGCCGACAAGCGTGATCTCGACACCCGGATGCTCGCGCCTGAGGGCGGCGACGGGTTTTGCCAGCAGCACGCTCGAGAGCGCCGGCGGGGCGCTGATCCTCACATGGCCGCGCGTCTCCGTGGCACTTGCGCGGCCGAGCTGCTCGATGACAGCCATCTGCTGGGCGACGAGGGCCGCATGCCCGGCAACCTGCTCGCCATCGCCGGTCAGGATGATGCGCCGACCGCGACGGTCGACGAGCTTGCGGCCGAGATTTTTCTCGAGCGCGGCGATGCGCCGGCTGATCGTGGCGTGCTCGACGCCGATCTGCCTGGCCGCGCCGAGAAAGGTTCCGGCCTGCGCCAGCGCCAGGAAATGCCTGAGATCGTCCCAGTCTATATGTGTGAATTCCTTCCCAATCATTGTGCGACGATAGGGAATTTTCACACACAGGGCTAGCGGCTAGTTTGCCCCCATCCGCAAACCCCATGAAGGAGAATGACCGATGCCCGACCAGATCGTCCTGCTCGACGCCCCCGGCGATGTCACCCGGTTCCGGCTGCAGGACCAGCCGCCACAAAGCCCCGGCGCCGGCGAGATCAGGATCCGCCATCAGGCCGTCGGCACCAATTTTCTCGATGTCTATCACCGCAAGGGGATCTATGCGCTGCCTTCCTATCCCGCCGTCATCGGCGTGGAGGCCGCCGGCGTGATCGAGGAGATCGGCCCCGATGTCTCCGGCTTCCGGCCGGGTGAACGCGTCGCCTATGCCGGCCCGCCTGCCGGCGCCTATGCCTCCACCCGCATCGTCGCGGCGGAGAGGGTGATGGCGCTTCCCGACGCGGTCTCCGCAAAGGTCGCCGCAAGCTCGCTGCTCAAGGGTATGACGGCCTATATGCTCCTGAGGAAAGTCACCGATGTCGGGCAGGGCAGCACCGTGCTCATCCATGCCGCCGCCGGCGGGCTCGGCAGCATCCTGGTGCGGTGGGCGAAATCGCTCGGCGCCACCGTCATCGGCACCGTCAGTTCGCCGGAAAAGGCGGCTCTTGCCGCCTCCTATGGCGCCGATCACCTGATCGTCGGGCGAGGAGCCGATATCGTGGCCGAGGTGAAGCGGCTGACCGGCGGAAACGGCGTCGATGCCGCCTATGACGGCATCGGCGGAGATATGCTGCTGCAGACCATCCGTGCCGTGCGGCCCTTCGGCACCGCCGTTACCATCGGACAGGCCGCAGGTCCCATACCGCCCGTTGCGGTCGAGGAGCTGCGGCCCGGCAAATCGCTCTCGCATCCGAGCATCATGGCCTGGTGCGCCGATCCCGGCCGATATCGCGAGGCTGCGGAAGCTGCGATCGCCGCCATGGGACGGGGCATCGTCTGCGAGATTTCAGCCGAATATGCGCTGGCGGAGGTGGCCCGCGCGCATGAGGAGATGGAAAGCGGGCGGTCGGCCGGGAGTATTCTTCTGCTGCCGTGATCGGGCAGGGGCAGGAGGCTGCTGCAGTTGACGGCGCTGTTTTGAGCTGACGAAAACCCCACCCCGACCCCTCCCGACAAGGAGGAGGGGCTTAACGTGCGGCAGCTGCTTCTCCATACGCAACGTTGCGGAAGAGGCGAGGCGGTACGCCCGTGATAGCCCCTCCCACCTGTGGGGAGGGGTCTTTTCGCCGGCAGCCCCGCACCGTGTCTTGCACGCCGCCCGTCCATAGGCTATATACTGAACCACATGGTTCAGTATTCACAAACCCGTCTCGATACCTCGTTTGCCGCGCTTTCGGACGCGACAAGGCGCGGCATTCTGGAGCAGCTCGGGCGTGCAGACGCGTCGATCACGGACCTTGCCGAGACGTTCCGCATGACGCTGACCGGCATGAAGAAGCATGTCGGCGTGCTGGAGCGGGCGGGGCTCGTCATCACACAGAAGGTCGGGCGCGTGCGCACCTGCAAGCTCGGTGTGCGCCGGCTGGAGGAAGAGGCGGCATGGCTCGAGAGCTATCGCCAGCTCTGGGACGCACGCTTCGATGCATTGGACAAGCTTGTCGAGGAACTGAAACAGAAGGAGAAGGACGATGGAGAGTAAGCCTACCCCCATGAAGAACCCCACGACGGTGGAACGGACGTCCGAGCGTGAACTCGTCGTGAGGCGAACATTCAACGGCCCGGCACATATCGTGTTTCAGGCGTGGACCAAGCCCGAGCTGTTCATGCGGTGGTGGGCGCCGAAGTCGATGGGCGTGCCCATGCTTTCCTGCGAGATGGATGTGCGCGTCGGAGGCGGCTACCGTATTGCGTTTGGCCACGATGCCGCGAGCGCGATGGAATTCTTCGGCAAATATCTCGACGTGATACCGAACGCGCGCCTGGTCTGGACGAATGAGGAAAGCGATGACGCTGCCGTGACCACGGTGACCTTCGAGGAAAAAGACGGCATGACGCTGCTGGTCCTGCGCGAAGTCTATCCCTCGAAGGAAGCGTTCGAGGCCAATTCCGGGGCGGAGGGCGGGTTGCCCGAACAGTTCGAACAGCTGGACGAGCTGCTTCTTACCCTCGGTGCGGAAGGGGCGTAAATCGCCGGTTTCCCAGACCGGCCGCCTGGCGCGGCCGGTCCCGGTGCCGCAAGGCGCGGCCATGCCGGCGAGCCGGGCTAGAGGCGGCTTGCGAAATTTCCCAGGAGCGCCAGACCTTCCGGCCACTCGCGAAGTTCGCTTTCGCCGTTGATATGGCCCGCCGCTCCGATCACCTTCAGTTCGCTTCCCCATTGCTCTGCCCGCCTCTCGGCATAGGGCAGCGAACCATAGGGATCATCGGTACTTGCCACGATGAGGGACGGAAATCGAAACCGCTTGCCGGGCACCTCCGCAAAGCCTGCCGCCTGTGACGGAAAGGCCGGAGAGGCCGGATCCGGCACGGATACCAGCATTGCGCCCTTTACCGGAAGATCGGACACGTCATGCCAATGAGCGACGAGCAGGCAGGCGAGGCTGTGAGCCACGAGAACGGGTGGCGTTGGCGCCGCACGCACGGCCTCTTCCAGCGCCGCAATCCAGTCGGAAAGATCAGGCTCGTCCCAGCTCGCAGGTTGGAAGCGGCGGATGGAGGGATCGGTATTCTCCCAATGGCTCTGCCAATGGGTCTTTCCGGAATTGCCGATGCCCGGCAGATGGATGATCGCGGTCATGCTTCGCCTCTCGTGGTTATCGCGCAAACATGACCGTTTACTCGGATTGGATAAATTGGCATTCATCGGAAAAACCTGCGTCAAACCGATGGATTCAAAGTCGATGGCGAAATATTTCGATAGTCGTGCCGAGCTCGATCCAACCGATATTGCCATGATCGAAATTCTGCAGGGCGACGGGCGCATCAGCGTTTCCGAACTTGGAAGAAAAGTCGGCCTCTCGCAGCCGGCAACATCGGAGCGCCTGAAGCGGCTTGAAGAACGCGGCATCGTCAGCGGCTACAGGGCTGTCGTCGATCCGGCTTCGGTCGGGCTTGGAATGATGGCGATCATTCGCCTGCGCACCACGCACGAACACATCAAGACCTGCCTGAAGCAGTTTTCCGAAATGCCCGAGGTCATCGAGGTTCTCAGGCTGACGGGCGAGGACTGCTTCCATCTGAAGGTCATCGTGCCGTCGCCGGCCGAGCTTGAAGGCATCGTCGATGCCGTTGCCCGCTATGGCTCGGTCAACACTGCGATCGTGTTACGCAGCGAGCCTCCCAAACGGATCGGGCGCGAGCTCATCATGAAGGGCTGATTTCGCGATCATCGCGATGTGGGTGCCACGGGATTTTCTCCCTGGCTCAAACAGCGGCGTCGTATCGCAGCGCGATACGACCAACTCGCCGTTCGTCTCTTTGTTCTCATCAAGCTCGAAAGCATGATGATCCGGCTTGCATGACGAATGCGTCACGACAGCCTAATTGGATCGCACCGTCTTGCTCGCGATCAGCATCACAAGCTCTTCGGAGGCATCGGCAAGGGCCAGTGCCAATTCGGCTGCCGACCATCCGTGTTTCTGCAGATTGCCGAGCATTGCCATCATTGCGATTTCGACTTCCTTGCGGCAGTTCGAAGTCACTTTCAATTCGACGTAGTTCTGGTTTTCCGTAGTGATCATCTTAGCCTCCGTTTGCCCATGACCGGGCAGCTCGCATCAGAATTCTCAAGGTTCGATAGAATGGGGTTGCGCGTCAGCATCAGGCTCATACGCATAGACTCAAGCGCCTGAACTTGCGCGCAACCCCTCACTTCGCCTCACATGGCCTTGCCAGCGATCGCCTCGATCCTCCCCCAGTCGAGTGATCAAGGAAGACTCCGTAGCCGGTTATAAGTATTCTTTTTGACGGCTGCGGGTTGTGTGACGAAGAGTTTCCGCAATGGCCGAAGCCTATGCAGAACGCGCACGAATATTTCCCGGGCAGTTCATTACTGCCTCTTCATATCCTTGTGTTTTTACTTGGGTTCTTGCCGCTTCACCTGGGGCTGCTCCGTCCCTGCCGGGCGCTTTCAGGTGAAATATTCCGGTCTATTCCGTCTCCATCAGGGAATTGACCGTGCTTATTTAAATACAGCCATGGGGCGCAATTGTCGTTATCCGCCCGTCCTGAAAATTATCGTTGCGTACATTTCTGCTCCAAAGGGATTATGATAAACAACTTAAAGGGGTGGGCGCGCGCCGATTCCCGGCCAGGGCGGTTTCCGGTGGCGATCTTGCCGTAAATAAGCGATTGTTCATTTTCGATTTCAACGGCCCGGTCGGATCGGTTGGCACGCTGGAGGGATTGGATGGCTACGGGTTCTGGATCTGGAGATGACCCCGCTGCGGGGCAGGCGTGGCCGGCCCATCTGGAGCGGCGGCGGTGGCCGCGCGAGCCGGCGGCGGAAAAGGAGCTGCGTGCGGATGTCGCGCCTGCGCTGGTACCCTTGCGTTTCTCGACGAAAGATCTGCCGGCGCAAGACCAGTTCCAGGCCTGGCGTGCGCATATGGCGCCGCTCGTGGATGTGCGTCTGCCGGACGGAAAATCGCCCGAGGACGGGTTTCTTGCCGAACAGACCGGCTGGCATCTCGGCAGCATGCTGATCGTCCAGCAGCATACACAGGCGCATGGCTATAGCCGCGATCAATCCATGCTGCGTTCGAGCCCGATCGACCATTGGAATGTCGGCCTGCTTCGCAGCGGCCGGATCTGGACCGAGGTCAGCCGCCACGTCACGGAAACTGCTGCCGGCGAGGTGTTTTTCAGGTCTCTCGGTTATCCCTATCGCGGGCGCATGACCGATAGCGTCGCCGTGCTCGTCTTCCTGCCCTATGAACTGCTGGCCGTCGATGCAAGCATCCTCCAGGGCGCCAACAACACGCTTCTGTCCGGCAGCCTGGCTGAATTGCTCGTCAGTTATATCGCCGGCCTGGAAACGAAGCTCAGCAGCCTGACGACCGGGGAGGTGCCGCGCATCATCCAGACGATCGCCGATATGGTCGTTGCATGTGCGGCGGCCTCCATGAGGTCGGATGCGGGGCAGATGCAGACCGGCATGGGAATAATGGAGCGGGCGCATCGCTACATTCATCTCAACCTGCAATCGGAGAATCTGACGCCCGACGCCATCTGCCGCGCCGTGGGCATCTCGCGCACGCGGCTCTACCAACTGTTCGAAGCAAGCGGCGGAGTGCTGAACTATATCCGCAAGCGGCGGCTGCTGCAGGCCTATGCGGACCTGAGCAACCCGGCCGACGGCAGGCCGATCTCCGAGATTGCGGAGGCCGCAGGATTTGCCGTCGCTGCCAATTTTACGCGCGCCTTCAGCCATGAATTCGGAGTGAGCCCGCGTGAAATCCGCAAGACCGTGGCAACCGAGCGCCCGGCTGTTCCGGCCCAGCGTTCCACGCGGCACCATGGGACGACGATCGGCGACTGGCTGACGCTTGCAGGCTGATCCCTGACACAAAGCTGCCGCTCAATCGTCAGCAAATTGCCCCGCCACCGCCGCACCGTGCCCTCTTGGCAGTCCATCGTTGCGATCTCGCCGGCCCCCAGCGGCTGAGCGATCGACCGAGGCGGTCCTGCTGCCGATCAAATCATGCACGTGAAAAGGAATGACTATGATCACTCGTTACACACCCGTCGCAACGATGACCGCTGTGGTCTTCAGCCTGCTTGCTCTCAGCCCGGCATCCGCCGAGGAGATGGCCCAGGCGCAACAGCAGCCGTCGGCACAGGGTCAGGCGCCGATGCAGGGGCAGAGCGGCGACAATGGTGCAGCCGCACCCGTCAGCGATCAGAAAATCGAGGCCTTTGCCGTTGCCTATCTGCAGGTCGACAAGGTCAGGAAGGAATATTCGGCCAAGATCGGCGCGACGAAGGACGAGGCTTCGAAGCAGAAGCTGCAGGAAGAAGCCAAGAAGCAGATGGTCGACACCGTCGAAGCCTCCAAGGACATCTCTGTCGAGGAATACTCGTCGATCCTGACGGCCGCACAGAGCGACCCGGCTCTCGCCAAGAAGGTTCTGGAAAAGATCGGCACCCCGCCGCCGGCGCAGCAGCAGCAATAGGGCTGCGCGTTTCTGCATAATCCTTGAATTGCAGAGGATTACGTCGAGGATTACACCTCGATCTGGGGCGAGGTCAGCACCATCCTGGCCTGTCTCCCTCCATCGCCGCTGAGCAAAGGGAGGATCGACATCCTGTCTGGCGGCCCAGCGGTTACAGGCTCTCCATGTATTGATCGAGATGGTTCGCCCATAATGCCGGCTTGAACATCAGGGCATGGCCTGCGGCCGCCGCAATGAATTTGCCCTGTCCGCCCGCCGAGCGGAACCTTTCGAAATTTCCCCGGCAGTGCTCTATCCGATAATACTGGTCATGCGTGCCGTGCAGCCAGAGGGTCGAAATTCCGGCCGATGCACCGAGTTCGAAGATGGCCGGGTTGACGATCTCATGATTGGCGCAGCCTCGGCCGAGCCAGCCGCCGTTGAAATTGACCGCACCCCGGAAGATCCCCGGGCGCATGCCCGCATAGGCGATCGACAGGATGCCGCCGCGCGAGACGCCGGCGATGACAAGCCGGCTCTGCTCCACATCGGGCCGCTCGCGCAGATGGCGCACGACAGCATCCATATCCTCGACGGCACGCTCGAAGCCGGCAATGGCGATTTCGACATTGCAGGAATAGCCGGAACCGTCAGGAGCAAGTCCCTCGCCATAGGCTCCGCCCGATTTGCCTCTGCCCCGACGCTGCGGAAAGAGGATCATCCAGCCCCGTTCGACGAAATGGTTCGCCACGACAGCCGGGCTAGCGGTTCTCCTATAGAAGGACTTGTTGTGGCCGTGTCCGGTCGAGCCATGGTTGAAGACGATGGTCGGATATGGTCCTTCGTGCCGGGGCCTTGCCGCAACAATCTCCAGTCGGGCCTCCGGCTCGCCGGAGGGAATGAAGTATTTCTCAAGCCTGGTGAGATCTGCCGCCATCTGGATTCGCGCCCGATTTCCACTGACGCAAACTCCCACACGCCAACCGAAAACTGCAATGAATTTCGCAAGGCATGAGCCATGGCCGACCGGCGCGCATCGACCTAAAGCGCGTCGCGATCCTCCAGATCCGCTTGCCGCGTTTCAGGTCCTTGTTTTTACGCATGTCGTTGCTGCAAAACCGCTGCACACTTTTGCGCGACATGCTTTAGTCTTCGGAAATCGGCGAATTCGAAGCGGGAGAATTTTCGAATGGAGGACGACGGCTGGACGGTGATCAAATCCACGGCGATCCTGCAGGATCGGTGGCTGAATCTGCGGGCCGACGACTGCCTGACGTCGGGCGGCGTGCGGATTTCTCCCTATTACGTGCTGTCCTATCCCGACTGGATCAATATCGTCGCGATCACCACCGACGATCGCCTCCTGCTTGTTCGCCAGTACCGGCATGCGGCAGGCAGGTTCTTCCTGGAAATACCGGGAGGCGGCCTCGACGAGCAGGATATCGACAGTGAAAAGGCAGCCCGCCGCGAACTGGAGGAGGAGACCGGCTACATTGCCGAGAACTGGCAATTGGTCAGCACGCTTTATCCGAACCCGGCCTCCCACACGAACCGTCTTCACACCTTTCTCGCAACCGGCGCCGAGCCCAGATACCAGCAACGGCTCGATGCCGGCGAGGAGGGCCTGACCGTTCATGCCCTTCCGATACCTGACGTGCTGGACGGATTGCAGTCCGGCCTGATCGGGCAGGCCCTTCACGTGTCGTCCATCCTTCTGGCGCTGCGGGCCGCCGGCCGGCTCGGATAATGAACGGGCAGGCCGGGGCCGGTGCCTTGAAAGGATCGGCAAAGCAGGCCTTTCCGGCTTGTTGACAATTGCGGGGCGGCAGGTAGTAATTTCGCCAAGGCCTTGTGTTGCCAGCCGCTCACGCCAAACCTGGTATGGTGAAAACACTTTTGATACCCCTTCGACTTCCAGCCCTTCGGCAGTCGGTCAGCAATGTGAGCTCTGACGTTTTGATTGCCCTGGAGGAACTGGAATGCTCAGGACACTTGGTATCAAGGGCATGGCGAAAGCCCTGCGGCAGGCTCTCAGCGATCGCAAGATCGAGCTGTCTCACAGCGATTGCCTGGAACTGATTGCAAAGCAATTCGGCGTGAAGGATTGGAACACCCTTTCTGCTGCGGTCGGGCAGGATGCCGGCGACAAGCCGCTGCTCTTCTCGGTCGTCGGCGATGAGATCATGCTGCATCGGACGACGCAAAGGCTCGACGTCAATGACACCGACCTGTCGGGATCACGTTTCAACGACGCCAATCTCACGGGAACATGGTTCAACCAGATCAATTTTTCCGGTGCGAAATTCAACGACAGCAACATGACCGGCTGGTACGTGAACGACGTCAACCTGTCGGGATCACAGTTCCAGAACATCAATCTCTCAGGCGTCACCTTTTCCAACTGCCGCATGCCTGGCGCCATGCTCGACGGGGTGCCGCTCGAAGAGATCGTTGCGGCCTACAGAAAATCGCAGGCGTCCTGATCCTGCCATGGGACATTCGAAAAGCGGTTTTCCTCGGCTCTTCACAGACAGGTTGAACTTGCGCTCGCCCGATATGGGCGACTGCGACGATTTCCACGAGCTTATTCTGATCCCGGAGGTTACCCGCTTTTCGAATTGGCCGGATGCCCCGAAAATAGCCCAGACCCGACGCTCGATAAAATGGATGTGCGAGGCCCATGCCAAGGGGAAGGGCTGCGCCTGGATCCTGGAGGATCGCGTCTCGGGCCGGCTTCTCGGCGCTGTCAGGTTCAACACTATCGACAAGCATTGGAAATGGGCCGAGCTCGGCTACGAATTGCACCCTTCGGTCTGGGGAATCGGGCTGATGACCGAAGCGGTGAGGGCTGTCACGAGATGCGGATTTGATCACTTTTCCCTGAACCGCATCGAGGCTTGGACCTTGCCTGGCAATACGGCATCGGACCGTGTTCTGGAAAAGGCCGGGTTCCGCTATGAGGGGACGCTCCGCCAGAAAGCGTGGTTCAAAAACGCGTTCCACGATTTCAGGATGTTCGGCTGCATCGCCGGTCAGGCCATGTGAGACGCCGATTTCAGGAGTGCCCGTATCGATAGTCCCGTGGTGCGATCGCCCTTAAACGCAGCCGGGGCAGGGTGCGTGCCCGTGAAAGGGCACGCCCGCTATCAACAGGCGATCAGTGGAAACCGCCGGCGGCGACCAATTTTTCGCCGGTCAGCCAGCCGGCATCGTCGGAAGCGAGGAAGGTCGTGATCGTGGCGATGTCGTTGGGCTGGCCGATACGACCGAGCGGGGTCTGGGCGACCGCGTTGCTCTCGAAATCCGATCCGATGACGCCTGCGGTGTGCGTGCCTTCGGTCTCGACGATGCCCGGGAGGACGGCGTTGACACGGATCTTGCGCGGGCCAAGCTCCTTGGCAAGCACGCCGGTGATGGCGTCCACGGCGCCCTTGGTGCCGGTATAGACGGCCGAGGCGGGCGGGGTGAGGCTTGTTACCACGGAGGAGATGTTGATGACGCTGCCGCCCTCGCCAATATGCTTGACGGCGGCCTGGGTGGTCAGCAGCAGGCCGAGAACGTTCACGTTGAACTGGCGGTGATAGTGTTCCTCGGTGATCTCTTCGATCGCGCCGAATTCGTAGACGCCGGAATTGTTGACCAGTACGTCGAGACGGCCATATTCCCTGACTGCGGCGTCGATCAATCCCTTTGCCTGTTCCGCCTTGGAAACATCGCCCTGCACCGCGACCGCCTTGCCGCCGGCGGCAGCGATCGCCTCGACGACTGCGTCCGCACCCGCCTTGCTCGAGGCGTAGTTCACCACCACTTTTGCACCTTCAGCGGCGAGTGCCTTGGCAATCGCAGCGCCGATCCCCTTGGAGGCTCCGGTCACGACGGCGACTTTTCCAGCAAGCTTAGACATATCAGTTCCTTTCCACCTGGATTGCCGCCGGGGTTGACGGCATTGTTCCATAGTTCAGAAATTCGGAACTGTTGATCTCGATTTCAAGTAGCCCTATATCAAATTCATGAGACCGCTCTTTCATCCAGCCATCGAGGACTTGAAGCCGGAGGCGATCCTTTATGCGCTCTCCGATCCGGAGCGTGTGGCGATCTTCGCACAGATCGCGGGGCTCGGCTCCAGCGGCACATGCGCTGCGCTTTCCAAACTCGGCGGGCGCGTCATACCCAAATCATCGCTGTCGCAACATATGAAGGTGCTGCGCGAGGCTGGCCTCATCCGCGGCGAACGTCAGGGGGTGGAGATGCGCAACCACTCGCGTTGCCAGGAAGTGGAGGAACGCTTCCCCGGCCTCGTCAGGGCCATCCTGAGCGCCTACGGACAGCCCACCGATGTCGCGAACGTAGGCTGATTTCCCTCGCCGTTGCCGTCTGGCCTTCGCCTGACGAAGTGTGCTGGCGACTGCCCGGTTGCCAGCCGGCGAGGGCACCCAAACCCGTCGAGATCAGATCCTCTTCATCGAAGGTCGTCACATAAAAACGTAGGCCGGAGGAGATAGTTTGGCATATTAGTGACGTCTGATTTTTCGGTCGACTGATGCCCGGGATCGGGTCAGTATGTGCCGGAGGTTGTGCGACGTTGGGGGACGCGCCATGTCCAATTTGCTGCTGAGGGAACTTTCTTTGTTAGGGCTCCGCGGCCCTGTCATCACGGCGGACCATCAGGATTACGAACGCTACCGCAAGGTATGGAATGGCGTCGCCGACCGGCGGCCTGCCGCGATCGTCCGCCCGCGGAGCGTCGATGACGTCAGGAAAGCGATACATGCGGCGGCTGCATCGCGCGCCCTGCTTGCGGTGCGCGGCGGCGGCCACAGTCTTCCGGGATTTTCGACCTGCGATGACGGACTTGTCCTCGATCTATCGGAACTGGCGGCGATCACGATCGATCGGGAGGCGCGCACGATCGAGGTCGGCGGCGGGGCTCTGCTTGGCGATCTCGATCGAGCCACTGTTCCTGAAGGGTATGTGGTGCCGGCCGGCGTGATTTCGCATACGGGTGTGGCGGGCCTGACCCTCGGCGGCGGCATGGGATGGGTGAGCAGGAAATATGGCCTGACCATCGACAGCCTGCTCGGCGCGGAGATCGTGACCGCTGGCGGCGATGTCGTCTGGGCCAGCGAAACGTCCGACCCTGAACTCTTCTGGGGCATTCGCGGCGGCGGCGGCAACTTTGGCGTCGTTACGCGATTCAAATTCAGGATGCATCCGCTTGCTTCCATCGCAGTCGGCCGATGGGATTATCCTGCGGCCAGCATGCGGCAAGCCCTGCTGGCGCTGCGCGAGCAGGCGCATGGCCAACCGCGCGACTTTACCCTCAGCTTCACCGTGACCGCCACGGGTCTGAACGTGACGACGGTCTGGTCGGGGGCTGATGCCCTTGCCCACGCGGCCCTGTCGCCTTTCGGCATGCTGGCCGATGGCGGCGTCGGGAGCATCGACAGGCTGCCCTATCTTACCCTCCAGAGCCGCAACGACGAGCACTTCGCCTGGTCGCGGCGATATTATTGCAAGGGCGGCTTCTGGTCCGATGTCAGCGATGAAGCAATCGACACGATGCTGCTCTCGGTCGCCGATGCGCCAACGGCGGATTCCGAGGTCTATGCGATCCAGCTCGGCGGAGCCATCTCCGATATCGCGGACGACGCAACGGCATATACGGGAAGAGGAGCAGGCTATTACTGGATTGCGGAGCCGGTCTGGGACGACGCTGCCGATGACGAGTGCTGCATTGCCTGGGGGCGGACCACCGGTAAATCGCTTTCGAAGCTCTCGATGGCGGGCAACTACGTCAACGAGCAGGCGGATGCCGGCACGGTCGTCGCCCTGGATGCCTATGGCGTGGAAAAGTACCAGCGCCTTGCGCGCCTGAAGACGCGGCTCGATCCGCATAATCTGTTTCGTCTCAACCAGAACATCACGCCGCAGGCGTGAGTTTCTGTCCATGACGGCCATGAACATACGGGCCGGGATCGATACCTAATCGGCCATGGACCGGTTCAGCCAGTCCGCGAGCCTGACGGGACCGACATGGGCGGGCTGGCGCGGCAGCAATGTGTCGTCGTTCAGTTCGACGCCGTAGTAGCGCGCGGTCTCGTCGGTGATCACCTCGCGCATGTCTTCGTTTGCGGCGACAAGGATGCGGGCGATTTCATCGAGGGCGAACCGCTCCGGCCCGGCTATTTCCACCGTATCGTTCACCGGAGGTTTCAAGGCCAGCCGGGTGAGGACGTCAGCGACGTCGTCGGCCGCGATGGGCCGCATGGAGGCGGAGGGAAGGCGGATATCGCTGCCATCGGCGGCCATGTCGATCACGCCGCTGATGAACTCGAAGAACTGCGTCGAATGGACGATCGTATAGGGCCGGCGCGCCGCCCTGATCAGGTTCTCCTGCACCATCTTTGCGCGGAAATAATCGCTCTCGACAAGGTGCGGGGTTCCGACGATCGACAGGGCGAGATAGTGGCCGACCCCTGCATCTGCTGAGGCAGCCAGCAGATTTCGGGTCGATGTCCGGAAGAATTCCAGCGCGGAATCGTCTCCGAAGGATGCCGCGTTCGTCACGTCGATGACAGTGTCCGCGCCGGTGAGCGAGGCCCTCAGGCCTTCCCTCGTCACGCTGTTCACGCCGAACGTCGGGGATGCGAGGACGACTTCAGCCCCCGCCTGCCTGAGGCTTTCCACGAGGCGCGTTCCGATGCGCCCGCTTGCTCCCATGACCGTCACCTTCATCGATCCGCTCCCTGTTTCCAACGTATCAGCAATCCACGCATCAGGCTTTCCGGGCTTCCGGCCGGCGCTGTCGCGATGTCATTTGACGGGCATCACCACCGGAGCGCCCTTTTTCTTGACCAGCACGACGATGAACTTTGCCGGTTTCGTCTTGCTGGCGTTACGGCTGACCAGGTGAATGTCGGAAGGACTTTCGTAGAACGTATCGCCCGGATGCAAGGTCACTTCCTTTTCCCCTTTGACCTGCATCACGATCGAGCCTTCCAGCACGTAGACGAAGGCGTCCGCCTCGTGCTTGTGAATGGGCGAGGAGCCTCCGGGCCCGTAATCGACCGAGATCATGAGACCCTCCTTGCCCGGATAATCGGGAAGATCCTTGCTCATGAGCGATTTTACCTTCGCCGTGTCCTCGGCGGCGATAGCCAGAGTGCCGGAGAGGCAGATGCCGGCTGCCACCAGCAATGCGGATAGGGCAGAATTCATCGTCGTAACCCTCTTCGTTGCCGTGCGAAATGCGTGTCGGGAGCCCCGGGCTAGCGGGGCTGCCCGGACAGGCGAAACCAGTCTGCAAAACCGATCTTGCCGAGCCTCGCGCCCGCGTCCGGCACGAGCGAGCGATCATCCAGCTCCGAGCCGAAATAGCGCGCGTGGACATCCGCCTCGACCGTGCGCGGATCGTTGATCGCCTTCAGGTAACGGCCGATGATCTCGTTCATGCCGAAGCGTTCCGGGCCTGCGATCTCGATCATCCCGTTGATGGGCTTGGCAAGGGCAACGTCCGCCACAATGTCGGCAACGTCGTCGGAGGCTATCGGCTGGAAGGCTGCCGGTGAGAGACGGGCGACAGTGCCGACGGTCGCTTCATCGGCGATGCCCTTGAGGAACTCCATGAACTGGGTGGAATGAATGATCGTGTAGGGAATGGCGGATGCCTTGATGAGCCTTTCCTGGGCAAGCTTGGCCCTGAAATAGCCGTTCTGCGGCAGCCGTTCCGAGCCGACGATGGAGAGCGCGATATGGTGTTTCACGCCGGCGTCGCGTTCTGCGGCGAGCAGGTTGCGGCTCGATGTTTCGAAGAAGTCCAGCACCGCCTGATCTTCCCAGGACGGCGAGTTCGAGAGATCGACGACCACGTCGGCCCCGGCCAGTGCGCTTGCCAATCCTTCCCCGGTGATGGTGTTGACGCCGGTTTTCGGGGAAGCGGCCAGCACCTCGTGGCCCTTCTCGCGCAGACGCGCCGCGGTCTTCGATCCGATGAGGCCGGTGCCTCCGATAAGGACGATTTTCATAACAGGTTCTCCTCCCGCGGCCCTCTTGGGCCGGAGTTCCAGGTTAGGATCGCAAGACCGACACAGCCGCGAGAATTTCAATGTCTGGATAGGTGGAACACATCGACTGTCGTCGCCTCGGTCGGCTTCGGCCGAGGGGCAATCTCGCATCGCGGAGGTATATTGTTCCCATATGCGATCGGGGGCAACCATATTTGGCGGAACGCGCCGCTCGCTTGCGGTCCAGGCACAGCAGCAGGTCGAAAGCGGCGGAAGGGAAGCTCAACCATCGTATAAACTATGCTGTGTAGTGCTTTGCTTCTACTGCTTTTTCGGCGGCTCGAACAATTCGATCGCATTGCCGGCCGGGTCTTCGACGAGGACCTGCTTGCCGCCGATCCCGACAACGATGTCGTTGCGAAAGCCGGCGCCTGATGCCTTCAGGCGCGCGACCTCGGTCTCGATGTTTTCGACCTCCAACTGGATGCGGTTCCATCCGCCGGGCTCGGGCCGTCGCCCGTCCGGCATCGGCTGCGAGGCGCCGCCGGGGCCCGTCGTGCCGTTCACCAGCAGGCGCAGATCGCCCCTGGTCAGCATGGCGAAGCTCGGAGCCGGGTGCATGGTGAGCGCGAAGCCGAGCGACTGCGTATAGAATGCAATCGCTGCATCGACGTCGTCGACGATATAACGAACGCTGACGGTAGCCATATCAAATCCTCCTTCGGATAGGCTTGGCGGTAGCGGACAAGGCAGGACATGGCATCGGATATAGCGTCCCGGACGGGACCTTGTAGCCGTGGTGCGCGAATCGGGAACCGGGACCAGTGGTCGAAGGTTTGGCTGGTGCAGAGCCCCAGGAGATTGCCGATGGACAGCAAAGCCGATCGCGATCCGCGACACCATACGCAGAAAATGCAGATGCGCCTTCAGGAAATGATGGACCATCTGCGGGAAGACATCGTCGATGTCGACGAGCCGCAGTTGAAGGCAATGTTCGAGACCGCAGCCGAAGTGCTGGGCGGGCTGAAGAAGGCGTTTGGCGACTACGAGAAGAAGAACGAGCCCGCCTGGAAATAGGGCGCCGGAGATATCAGCTTGCAATGACCGTCCCTGGCGCCAGGCCGAGCGACGGCCTTACTTCACCGAGATGCTCATGCCGCTGATATCGGCGTTGATCTGCAGGCCTACCTGCTTGCCCGTCAGTTCCAGTTGGGCGCCCTTGTCATTGGTCATGACGATCACCTGGGCTCCTTTGCCGAGCGCGCCGCCGCCGCCCGCCGCACCGTATACACCCGTCACATCCTGAGCGCGGCGTATGTGGCTAACGGTACCCTGGAAATAGGTCTTGGAAGCACCGAAGGCGAGGCCGCCCGAAATGCCGCCGATCGAAATTGGATATCGGTGACCATGGAAGGTCAGCGTGCCGTCGCCTCCGGAGCCGCCGACGAAGAAGGCGGCCTTGTAGACGGAGAAGCGGATCGTACCGCTATCAGCATGCGCGGTGCCGGCAACGCCAACTCCCGCGGTGGCGATGACGGCAACGGCGACCGAACGAAATCTGGACGAAATCTTCATGATGACAGGCTCCTCAAAAAGCACCGCTTACCCAGTCAGCCGGGCACGTCAGCGTCATCTCAACGTCATAGCTTGAACAGTCTCGCAGGTCATTAGTTCCAAGGCAGTTTCAGGGCGCGGGGAGATGACGCACCCGACCGTTTCTGTTGGTGAAGAGCTTTCGAAAGCCAAAGTTCGCGTGTTTCGTAATGGCGGCCCGGCATTGCTGGCATGGATGGAAAACGACAACGACCTGGACAGCCTGCGCCCACTGCCGCGGTTTTTCGAGATCATGCTCGCGGCGAGGGCGCAGCTTCGGGATCAGGCGTCGCCGATTGCGCAGTGACCGAAGACCTCGCTCATCCTTTGGTTATCGCTTGCCGCATCGCCGACGGGCACGGCGATGATTTCAGCAGGTCAGTTTTCAGGGCATCTCATCCAATAGCGTTTGAAGGCCGCGGGCCCAGTGCCGTAGCTGGAAGCCTGGCTCCATGGGTTCTTCGGGGTTTCAATAAACGTGTCGTCGTCGATCGAAACAAGCGTCACCGGCGATACGAAGGACAATGTCGCCTGACGGTAGCGCGCAATGGCTGCCTGTTGGAGGCGTTTGGCCACCAGGTCGTCTTTCGCAGCGGGTGGAGCGCGAAAGCGTTCGGGATCCTGTTTCACCTCGGTAAGCGGATCATGCAGGGCCACCCGCAGCAGTTCACCGTCACCGGCGAGCCGCAATTCGAATTCATCCTGCAATGCCGGCACCGGGCGATCCTGCTCGGAAGAGGTGTCGGCGACATGCGCGGTCAGGATCGGCAGAGGCTGATGGTCCGGCCGCATCTCGATGCGGCGGATATGACATAGGTCAGCGAGTGTCTTGTTTCGCACCTCGGGGCGGGCGGGTTCATCGACCAATGTCCAGCTGCCCTGCATCTTGCTGACAAAGGGGACGGACCCATCCGGGCCATATGAGAAAAACGCGGCACGTTGCGCCACCGTTTCCGCGATCGTGCTCACGGTCTGGATATTTCGTTCGGTCCTTGCCGTATCCTCGGGCTCACCCGGGCATCGGACGAGAAACGTCGGCGTGGTGGAGGTGGCTGATTGATAAAGCCGACCACATCATCGTTTACCGGAAAGACCTCGCCTTGCTGAACGCTGTTCTTTATGACCAGGTTGCGCCGCGTGCCGGCCATTTCAGTGGCTTCGGGCTTGTCATAACCCAGCACATGCATCTCATCCTGAACATTGGAGATCCAGTAGACGGATGCACCGACAGACAGGCGCAATTCAAATCGCCTGGCGATGCCCTCCGGGCCCCTCTGACCGTCAAAGATCGGATAGCGTGGATCGGTTTGCTTGAGATTGATGCTATTGAACTTGCACCACGTCTTCAGTTTGTTTGCCGGCAGGCCGTGATCCGGCGGCAATATCGCCCAGTCGCCAGGCAAGGTCTCGATGAGCGTTTTCGGGCTTAGATCCGCACCGAAATCGAACATCTGCACCAGCGCCTCGGTCGCGGCCTGCACGCGTTCGCCGACGGTTCCGGCGTTATCAGTGACTGGCGCAGGAGCTGTACCCTGCGCCGCAAGCGGCGATGATCCGACCGCGAAGAAGGCAAGTCCCGCCAATATGCCAAGCGTCGTGTAAGCCAGCTTTGAGCCCGGAGATTTGCAATCAGTATTTGGCTGCATGCTCTAATCCATCATTGCGATGGTGGCGGGTGTTAACAGGCTGGCATTAACAATTCCCCAGTCGGCCCGCTAAAGTTGCCAATAGTCGCAAAAACACATCCATCGGTCACGGGTTGAGGAAGGCCTTTCGAGGCGGCGGCATTGCTGCCGTTCAATCCACCGGCTGCGGAGCCGGGAATTTCCAGCTTCCGTCCAGTATGGTCTGATGTGGCCGGTAAAGGCGGACCGTGTAGTTCCAGCCGGCCTCGATCGGCAGGCAGTTTGCAAGCTTGCCGTCGCAGCCGCCGAACTGGATGTCGACGGAGCCGTCCGCGCCCTTGGCGGCGGTGATATTGTTGACCGAATAGGCGTTGAACGGGTTCTCGACGAAATAGCCTGCCGCGTCGTAGCGGCTGATCGACCAGAAACCGTCCACCGGCACGTCACCGGGAACATGCAGCCTGTAGAGGGTCTTGCCATCGTTCCTCTCGGGCGTGACGCTCAGATAGGTCGCTTCGCTGTCCGGATTGCCGCCCCAGGCGGCGGCCGTTGCGATCAGGTGATGAACCGGATCGACCTCGCTCTTCCTGCCGAAGGCCTTGTTGAAACTTTCCATTGTCGTATTGAGCGCCAGCAGCGCATTGCGCACCGTATCCTGGCTCGTCTTGTCCCAGGCGGGCATGTCCAGCGTACCAGGCCCGCCTGGTTGATCGAGCTTGATGGCATCCTGCAGCCTGTGTACCTCGTCGGCATCGCCTGATTTGGTCGGGTCGATCAGGGTGCGTACGGCAATCAGGACGTAACGCGTGCCCACGCCATCTCTTGTGAATGTGTGGCTGCCGGCCCCGTGAAAGACATCGGTGACATAGTGGTCTTCATTGACAACCATCAGCGACATGAAGCGCTTTCCCGCATCCGGCATTGATATCGTCACTGGTCCGGCATCGAGATCGAAGACACCGCTGGAATAGAGCGTGTCGCGATTGCCGCGAACGACCGTCTGGTGTTTCACATCGAAGGGTTCGCGGCGGTGGAAGAGCTTTCCGAGACCGGCTTCTCCTGACGATGCCGCCATGTACATGTCGCTCTCGGCGCGCACGAAATTATCCGGCGTGACCTTGATGGGATCGGCGCCGGATGCTGCGCCCGACATGAGGAGCAGAGCCACCGACGCGGCAGTGAGAGTTGTCTTCTTCGCGGCCATAACCTTGCTCTCCTCACATCGGTTCGACATCCGCCAGCGTCCAGGCCTTGTCGAACAGGCGCTGCGTTGGCCCGTAGAGGCGGAACATCAGCTCGAACTGGCGGCCGGGAATGGTCGGCACCCAGTTCGTTTCCATGCCTTCGGGCGCCTTCGGCCCGAAATAGATGTCCACCGATCCGTCGGCATTCTTCTTGATCTCGGCGGCATTGGAGGCGCGGCTGGCGCGATCGGCCCCCTTCAGAAGCGCGTGCGTCTCACGGTCGTAGACGGTGACGGACCAATATTGCTTTACCGGTACATCGGCCGGCACATGCAGCTTGTAGGCGCGGGCGCCGTCATAACTATTGCCGGTCTTGTCCTTGATGTTGATCAGGTAGAACTGGCCGACGCCAAGCCGCTTGATCGCGATATAGGCGTAGCTGTAGCCGATGCCGCGTGCATCCACGGCATATTTGTCCGGTTCGGCATAAGTGGTGGACTGGCCTTGAACAGCATCGGGCAGGGCCGGCATGGTCCAGTGCGTGCCTTCGAAAAAGGCCGGAAAGCCCGCATCATAACGCGCCTCGAGCCAGGCCCTGGCATCGGCAATGCCTTCCTCCTGGGCTTTTCTTGCCGCGGCATCGGGCGCGTAAGGCTTGCCCCTTTCGATGCCGATCGAGCGCAGCTGGTCGATCATCGCCCGGTCGCGCGGCAGCCAGGGCTCGCTCTGGACGACACGGTCAAGCAGCGTGAAGAAGCTCGGATCGTATTTGATGGTTGAATCGAAGTCGGCGTCCTTGATGTCGCGGTAGACCGTCTGCGGAGGCGCCTTTGCCTCGGACAGGGGGTAGAACCTGACGCGCTTGCCATAGGCGATCGATTTCTCGACATCTGCCTCGCCATGGCTCCTGAGGTTGGAGCGCATCAGGAAATAGCCGGTACTGGTGTCGGCGGCGAGCCGCTGAAGGCCCCTGGGCAGCTTGCCTTCGAAGCCTGGCGGCGTGATCACGAACTTGACGCCGGCGCCCTTGTCGATGCCGAGCAGGCCGGCATCTTCGAGCGAGGTCTGCCACAGGGTCACGAAATTGGCGTTGAGCGAGCCGTCGTCGCCGGCGGGCGGAATCTCCACCACGACAGGGCCGCTCTTGCCGATATCGTAGAAGCCCATGAAATAGAGCGTATCGGGGTTGGGCGTCAGCGTCTGATTGTGCCAGTCGAGCGGCCGGCCCCAGTAGATGATCTCGCCGGCCTTGCCGCCGGCCGCGATCATCTGGTCGTACATGAGCAGGGTATTGACCGCCGGCATGCCCCAGATCACCGCTTCCGTCGCCCGGCTACGCGCCAGGCGCTCTTCCGCTTCCTGCGCCGCGGAATGGTCCTGCGCGGCAGCCGCACCCGCCGACATCAGGCCGATCGTCAATGCAAACACCAGGCGCAACATGCGTCACCTCCAGCCCAGAGCTCCGGGGCCGAAGGGTGCCACGGCTCAAACTGCCGGCGGAAGTACGCAACCGTAAATGCCGGTGTAAATCGGGGTGTAAGCGTGCGGGCCACCCATGCTCGACAAGCGGACGGGCAGGGCCGGCCGCAACAGCTCGCCATTGCAGCCACCGGCAGCAAATGCGATGATTGCCCAGGCAATCGCATGCATCATTTCGGGGGGAGTGGCATGGCTGATTTCAACATTGGTTTCGTGATCTTTCCCGGCATCACCCAGCTCGATTTCACCGGGCCGTTCGAGGTGCTCAGCCGGCTTTCAACACCGCCGTCGCTGACGGCTCCATCGCGCTTTCCTCACGTCAAGACACATGTCATCGCCAAGAACCTGGAGCCGGTGGCGAGCGATCGAGGTTTGAGCTTCCTTCCGGGGCAGAGTTTCGAGACCTGCCCGGCGCTCGACCTGATCTGCATTCCGGGCGGCGCCGGTGTCGTCGATGCACTCGACGATGCCGAGACAGTGGATTTCATCGGCCACCAGGGGCGGCAGGCGCAATATGCGACATCCGTGTGCGTCGGGGCCTTTCTGCTTGGCGCCGCCGGCCTGCTCAGGGGGCGGCGGGCGACGACGCATTGGGCCTATACGGATCTGCTGCCGCTCGTCGGCGCGACATATGAGAAGGCGCGCACCGTGCGCGATGGCAATATCATCACCTCGGGCGGGGTCACGGCCGGCATCGATTTCGCCTTCACGATCATCGCCGAACTTGCCGGCGGCGATGTCGCCCGGGCAATCCAGCTCGGCATCGAATATGATCCCGCACCACCCTTCGACGGCGGCCATCCCGACAAGGCGAGCGAGGCAGCGAAGGCGCTGATGCTGCAGCGTAATGGTGCCGCGCATGGCGGGATGCGGGCGGCGCTGGAGGCGCTGGCTTTGCGGTGAGCGGGCAAGCCGCCCCTTCTTGCGGGCGAGAGAAGGGGCGAGGCAAGCTTTCACGCCCCTCTGGCCAGCCCATGCTCCACCAGCTTGTCTATGACCTCGGCATAGGCCACGCCGCTTGCGGCCATCGCCTTGGAATACATGCTGATATCGGTGAAGCCCGGAATGGTGTTCACCTCGTTGACGACGAAGCGCATGTCTTCCATCAGGAAGAAATCGACGCGGGCCATGCCGTCGCAGCCGAGTGCGCGGAAGGCGCGGGCAGCCATGTCGCGGATCTTCGCTTCGACATCGGCGGGAAGCTCGGCCGGGACTTTCAGGGCGGCGCCATTCTCGTCGAGATATTTGGCGGTGTAGCTGTAGAAGCCGTGGCTTTCGGCAGGCGCGATCTCGCCGGGGCGGGAGACGAAGAGGCCGCCTTTCGTATCCTCCAGCACGCTGCATTCGATCTCGCGGCCGGCGATGAATTCCTCGGCGATCAGCTTGCGGTCATGGCTGAAGGCATCAGCAAGGGCAGGGGCGAATTCCTGGCTGCCGGAGACTTTTCGCACGCCGACGGAGGAGCCCTGGCGGGCGGGCTTGATGAAGACCGGCAGGCCGAGCGCGGCTTCGAGGGTTTCGAGCGCCGGCGGGCTGTCCTGATCGAGCGTCACGGAGCGGGCCACCGGCAGGCCTGCCGCCTTCAGGAGCTGCTTGGCGATATCCTTGTCGAGCGCCGTTGCCGAGCCGAGGATGCCGCAGCCGGCGAGCGGCACGCGCGCCACCTGGCAGAGGCCCTGGACAGCGCCATCCTCTCCATGCAGGCCGTGCAGCACCGGAAAGACGATGTCGATCTTGCCGGCTTCGGTCGCCTTTCCGTCGGAACCGATCGCCAGCAGGCGGCCGTGGCCGCCCGGCAAGAGGCAGAGTTCGGTGCCGGAAGAGGGCTTGGCGAGTTCGCCATCGGCAAAGCGGCTTTGCAGCCAGCGTCCATCCCTGGTGACGAAGACGGGCAGGGCGTCGTATCTTTCCGGGTCGAGCGCACGCATGACATTGGTGGCCGACATGACGGAGACGTCGTGTTCGCTGGAACGGCCGCCGAAGAGCACGGCGATGCGCAACCTGGATGGGGAAGGGCTCATTGGAATTCTCCTGAAAAGTAAGCAATTCCGGCAAAAGCGTGCAGCGGTTCTGCCTCCGGAATTGCGCGAAAACAAAACCTCTAGAAGCTGACCGCGATGCCTCTGTTGGCGAAGAAGCGATCGAAGGTTGCGAGCGGCAGGGTGACATCGGCCTGGGTGGCGCGCTCATGGCCGGAAGGGTTGTGGAAGCGCACGCTGTCTTCATTGGCGGCCGTCACCAGCACCAGGTGGCCGCCCTTGCCCGGCGGCTCGCGCTCCGGCCAGCGGATGGAGCTGCTGACCGAGGCGATGAAGAAGCGATGGGTCGCGAGGATTTCGGGGATGGTTTGCGTCGGGAGCTCGGTGCGCACCTCGGCGACAAGCCCGAAGCGCTCGCGCACGAAGGTGACGAAGGGCGCATAGATCAGCCCCTTGATCGAGGCATCGGCCTCGTTGACGACATAGCCGCCATAGCGGGTGCAGGCTCTGGCCAGCGAGAGGATCGGATGCGCCTCGCCGCGGGCAGCCAGGATCATTTTCAGGCAGGCCATGCCGCAGACGTTGACCGCCCAGCGCGCATATTCCTCGATCGTTTCTGCGCCCGAGTTTTTCCAGTTGGCATCGTGGTGCAGCGCAACGGCGCCTTCGGCCAGCACCGGCAGTGTCATCTCGGGCGTTTCCCACTGGCTGAAATAGGGCACGTCGAGTTCTCGATGATCCATGTCGTCTCCGTCAGGCACTGCAATGCGAATCCCGTTAGAAAGTGGCTCATACTAGATGTAATTCCGATGTATTTGACAGAGCCACTTTGTCATGTTCCTGTGGGCCACTTGGATCGCTTGAGGCGAGATGAACCACGGGAATAAGTGCATGGCCGCAGGAGAGCCGATGACTGCTGTGAGAAGACGCGAGGGGCCATCGGCAGCATTCAGGCCTGATATCGATCCCGCGTCATCGGCGCCCTTGCCGCGCCAGCTCTACCTTGCGTTACGGAATGCCGTTGCGGAAGGGCGGCTCTCGGGCGGGCAGCGCCTGCCATCGACGCGGCTTGCCGCTACGGAATGGGCGGTCTCGCGCGGCGTGATCGCGGAAGCCTACGAGATCCTGATTGCCGAGGGTTTTGCGGTCGCCCGCCACGGCTCCGGCACCTATATCGCCTCGTCCATTCCCGAGGGGGCGGCGCGCATCGAACCGCCGGGCGCAGGCAGCAGCCAGCCGATCCGCCGCGGCGTGTCGGCCGCCGCCACGGCAATTCTGACGCGGGGGCCGAGCCTGGAGCCGCAGAAGGCGCTGCCCTTCGTCACCGGCCGCATCGCCCATGACGAGCGCACGGCGCGGCTTCTGAACCGCATCGCGACGCGGCATATGAACTATGCCTTCGAAGGCTATGGCGATATCCAGGGCGAATATTTGCTGCGGGCGGCGATCAGCGCCCATCTTGCCGTCTCGCGCGGGGTGCGCTGCAGCCCGGGGCAGATCTTCATCACGGCGGGAACGCAGCAGGCGCTCGACCTTGCCTTTCGCGTGCTGATGACGCCAGGCGACACGGCTGTTGTCGAAGATCCCTGTTATCCGCCGGCGCGGCAATGTCTTGTCCTGAACGGCATCGAAGTCACCGGCCTGCCGGTCGACGGCGACGGGATCGATATCGCCCGGCTGCTCGACGGCACGGTCGCGCCGCCCGCCGCCTTTTACGTCACGCCTTCCAACCAGTATCCGGTCGGTTCGGTGCTGTCGCTCTCGCGCCGGCTCGGGCTTCTCGCTTACGCGGAGGAGAACGACTGCTGGATCATCGAGGACGATTACGACAGCGAATTCCGCTACCAGGGCCACCCGATCGCCTCGCTGCACGGGCTCGATAAGGCGAGCCGCGTTCTCTATACCGGCACTTTCAGCAAGGCGCTGCTGCCGAGCCTGCGCATCGGCTATCTGGTCGTCCCCGCCGACCTCGTGCCCGCCTTCCGCGCCGTGCGCCCCGCCGTCGACCGCTGCCCGCCAAGCTTCCAGCAGCGGGTGATCGCCGATTTCCTGGAGGAGGGCTATTTCCCGGCGCATCTGCGGCGCCTGCGCGAACGGCTGCGCGCATCACGCGACATGCTGGCGGGGTTTTTGAGGGAACGGTTGGCGGAGCATGTGAGCGTGCTGCTGCCGGATCAGGGGATCAATCTGACGGTGAGGAGCACGGGCGGCTGGGATGATGACACCGCCGTCTCTGCTGCGGCGCTGAAAAGGGGCGTGGTGGTGATGCCGCTGTCGCGCATGAACGTGGTCTCGACGGATCGGTCGCGGCTGCTGCTCGGGTTCTCCGGGCTTTCGGAGGCGGAGGCGGAGACGGGGACGCGGGTGCTTGCGGAGGTGTTCGAGGATGGGGTGCTTTTGGCGGGAGGGTGAGGGGCCGCAGAACCGAGCGTCTATTAGGGTTGTGGCCCCATCGCCTTACCAGGTCTGAAAATGAGCAAGGGAGTGCGTCCGCGGCCCCCTCATCCGCCCTTCGGGCACCTTCTCCCCGCTGGGTAGAAGGGGGAGGACGCGGCGCGGCTTGCAACGAGAGACGCTTTGAGACGAGCGAGAGGCTTTGCAACGACACCCCTTCGCCCCATCGGGGAGAAGGTGCCCGAAGGGCGGATGAGGGGGCCGCGAGCTCGATAAACGCTATCGGCTCTTTCCGCGTGGGGTCGTTCACATCAGAATTGCAACTGCCCATTGCGGCCATCGGCCTGCTCTTCTAGTTTGCGCGCCATGTTCCTCTTGCGTGCAAAAATCCCATGAGTTCCCCCCGTACGAAAATCAATCTGAAAGCTCTTGGTCTCCATTGGCGCAACGGCTGTCTTCTGGCGGCCGAGGTCTATGACAAGAAGGGGCGGGTTGCCGGCGTGCGTCCGCTCGGCGGCAGTGTTGAATTCGGCGAGGGCTCGGAAGCTGCTTTGAGGCGCGAATTCAGGGAAGAGCTCGGCGTCGAGGTCGAGGTTTTCTCAGGGCCGCTTGTCATGGAAAACATATATGTCTTCGAAGGCGAGAGCGGCCACGAGATCATGTTCATCTTCAAGATCGGCTTCGTCTCGAATGACTATCAGGGTCAGGATGTGATCACCTTCCAGGAAAGCGATGGAACGTTCGGGGTCGCTCGATGGTATGACCCTAAAACGCTCGATCTCGACGGCTCGCCAGGCCTCTATCCAAAAGGCCTGAAAGCGCTACTGACGTCCGATATGCTGGCCGAATGAGCAAACGCTTTTGCCGCATCTACCACTTCACGCGCAGGCCCGCGGTGCCGCTGAAAGCGTAACTGTCGCCGAAATCCTTCAGCGAGGATTTTGCGGCGACTTCGCCATAGAGCGAGTAGCGCTCGTCGTTCCAGGTGTAGGAGCCGCCAAACGTCAGGCCCGCCCAGACGGGGTCGTTCCTGCTTTCAAAGCCGGTGCCTGAGACATCGACGGCGGTGCCATCCAGGAACTCGCCGTAGAGATTGGCGATGCCATAGACCTTCGCCAGTGCCGTCTGGCCATCGGTACGCTGCATTGTCTCCTCGTGATCGAGCGCCACGCCCAGCCGACCGATCAGGCTGTCGCCGTCACCGAGCGATACCCGCGCGCCGAAGCGATCATTGAACGTGTCGAAGTCGACGGAGGAATAGATGAGTTGGGCCTGCGGCGTGACCGACCACGGCCCGGAGGCCGCAAAGCGCCGTCCGGCCTCAAGGCTCAGCGCATAGCCGAAGCCATTGCTGCCACTCTCCATGGCGCCGTCGAGGAGGTCGGATTTCAGGTCGGTGTCATACCAGGTGGCCTGGCTCTGGGCGTCGACATAAAAGCCGTTGTCGCCATACCAGGTCAGCGTCGCGCCAAGCCCGAAGCCTGTCGTGTCGATATCGCCATTGCCGTAGAAGGAGTCGATATCGCCTGATATCGTGCCGTAGTGGACGGTGAGGCCGCCGATCAGCCGGCCGCTCTGATCCTGATAGAGTTCGCCATCCAGGGCACCCTCCAGCTTGAACAGATCGTAGTCGTAGCTGTCGACGGTGGTGCTGCTGTCGGGCTCGATGCTCGCATGCATGCCCTCGGCGCGCAGCCAGACATTGTCAGGCCCTTTGGCCGATGCGGCCTTGTTGTCGTCCGTCCAGTAGCGGTCGCCGATGCGCTGCTGCAGCGTGGAAAGCCCGTTCAGGGCGAGCAGCAGCTGGGGATAGGCCTCGTAAAGCGGAACGCCGGGCTGGTACTGGGGGCCGATTGCCACTCCCGAGGGATCAATGAGTGCCGAGCGAAGGTACCAGTCGCCGTCAGCAGGGGTCGCGATACCGTTCTGATAGAGCCGATAGGCGTATGCACCGCCGACAACGGCCTGATCGCCCTGAAAAACATAGTCGCCGAGCAGCGAGAAGCTGCCGGCCGAGGTGCCGCCGACATCGACGATCTTGATGCCTTCGACGGTCTGCGCCCCACCGCCGCCGAGATTAGTGACGCGCACATTGGTGGTGCCCGCCGTATTGCCGGTCACCACGAGCCGGTCGGCCGGCGAGGCATCGCCGCCGAGCACGCTCTCGATCGCAAGCGTGCCGCCATTGCCGGTGTAGTTGCCGGCGATGGTCAAAGTGCCGATGGAATTACCCGGGGCAACCGTGCCGGAACTGGCGACGTCGCCAATGATGGTGCCGCTGCCTCCGAGCGTGCCGGCATTGGTGATGTCGCCGATAACGGAGGTCGGGGTGGTGTGATCGCCAATCAGCAGCGTGCCATCTGAGATGGTCCAGTCTGTTGTCGCCGAGCCGTTGCCGGTCAGAAGCCATGTGCCGGTGCCGGTCTTCTCGAACCTGTCGAAGTTCTGGTATTGGGCTGCTGCGCCGATCTTCGATACGTCGAAGCTGTCGGTGCCCGCGCCGCCGAGGCGGAAGGTATCGACACCCGCGCCGCCAACGACGTTGCCGATAATGTTGGAGCCGGCGTGAAGCTCCAGCGTCGTGGCGCCTGCGACAACGGAGATCGCGTTGCTGCCGCCGGCGCCGGCTTGAATGGTTCCGCTATTGATAAGCAGGGCACTCGGCGTCTGGACGATGATCCCGGCAGCATTGTTCCCGCCAACGATCGTGCCGTTATTTTCGAAGTAGGTCGCGCCGACCCCCAGACGGACGCCTACGCCCCCACCGGCGCCGCCGTTGCCGCCGCGGATCGTGCCATTGTTGGTCAGGGAGGCCGGGCTGGCGGCCGTGGCCAACTGGCCCAGATTGACACCTGTGCCCCCGCTGCCGGAGACGCTGTTTCCGCCCTGGATCAAGCCGTTGTTGGTGACCGCGAGCGCTCGGAGGGCGTTAATTCCCTCACCGCCAGACCCTGCGCCGCTACTGGAGCCGCCTTTTACCGTTCCGTTGTTTATGAAGATGCCGGGGCCGGCGTAGGCGACGCCTGAACTGGTGGTCGAGCTTCCGTCGGCGCCGCCGGTGATCGAACCGTTGTTGACCAATGTCGAGGTAAGAGTGCCGCTGTTGTACCAAAACCCGCGTTGAGCAATGTTGCCGACGATAGTGCCGGACAGGGTCAGAGTATTGCCGTTGGACGTTATCATCTGCAGGCCGGTCATGGTGAAGCCGTTGGTATTGATGCTGATCGGCTTCGTGGCATTGGGCAGTGCGGCAATGGTTCCTGCGATATTGCCCGTCAGCGTGATCGTCGCGCTGCCATCGGGGTCGCCATTGGCGGCTGTAACCGCGTTGGCGAATTCGGTGGCATTGCTGGCGGTGTAATTACCCGCAACGGCCGACATCGGGGAGAACAGACAGGAGGCGAGTGCCAGCGTCGCAAGACTTGCGCCCGAAAAAAGTTCTGCTTTCCTGGAAACCTTCGTGTCGACAACGCTGCCACGCATGTCTGACCCCTTTAAATTGATGGAAATAAAACGCCGCATGGAATCAGGCGGCAACAAGGATTAGTTGCTTTTCTACGTTTCCGTACCGTACCTGCTGAATGCGGAAAATAGTAATTTCTGGCGGGTTGGAAATGAGAGTAGGCTGATCGCAATTTACGGGCAATTCACAAAACGAATATAAATCAATATGTTAAATTCTTATCCATTGCCGCCGGCAATCGGGCGGATGACGTGAGGCGGGGGCGAAAGCACCGCGCTCAGTGAGGCTGAAAGCATCTACCTAAGCGAGAATAAAACAATCGGGCATGGCGTTTGCCATCAAAAGCCATGCCCCCTTATATCTAGGGTGCAGTCGGTGACTCCTTGCGGGCATGGTGTCGCGATGCAGCTGGTGTGACCGGCGATCCTGCTGAACGCATCGCTGTGGCTGGCAAAGGGAAGGTCCCTCCGCCGGCTTTCTGTCGGCCGGGCGCATTCCGCTGCGCGCTGCCAATCTCGCATCCGGATCGGTGCTTTCAGGTTCCGTCATCGCGCTCTCTTCCATCGCGCTGTTGCGGTGATCCCGATCCGGCGATCTGCGGCGGCTGTGTACGCAGTCAGGACACTGCCGGTTCTCAAGGGCGATCTTGGCCGGCAGCGTCCTTTCCGCTCATGAAGTCCGGATAGACGCTTTCGCTCTGGTCATCGGCCGGAAACATCGTTTCGATGCGTATTTCCTCGGCGGTTACCGTCTGCGGCGTTCCGACCGTCGATATCATCGAGAAGAGGTTGAGCGTATGGCGTTCGGTCCGGAACCTGAGCGGGATCATGGGCAGGGCATCCTGGACCGGTCCGGAATGCGGGTCCTGCGGGACATCGGGATAGGCCATCAGTTCGGCGATAAGCATCTGCGTGCGTTCGTCGGGGACATAACCGATCGCTTCCCTTCTGACCCGCGACAGAAGACTGCGGGCTGTTTCCTCCCAGCGCATCAGGAAGGGCCGCATCCCCTCGGGATCGAACATCAGGTGCAGGAGATTGCGCGGCCGTGGGTACCGCGAAAGATCGATGAACCGGCTGAAGAAGGCAGGGGCCGACACGTTCGTCTCGATCACGTTCCAATAGCGATCCATGGCGATTGCCGGAAATGGCTCGTGCTGCCGCAACATTCGCCTGACCGCACGATGGATGCCCTGCATCGAGGCGGCGTCGAGCGGGTCGTCGCGGTAAACCGGCGCGTATCCCGCGGCAAGGAAGATGGCATTGCGCTCTCGCAGGGGTATCTGCAGGCCGTCGGCAAGATCGATGATCATCTGCCGGCTCGGTGTCGCTCGTCCGGTTTCGACGAAGCTCACGTGCTTCTGAGAGATGCCGGTATCGAGAGCGAGTTCCAGCTGCGGTTTGCCGCGGATTTCCCGCCACTGGCGCAGCAGCATGCCTGCTGACGCGGGATGGAAAGGCCGTGAGACGTCTGAAGCAGTGGTCATGGCGTGCGATCGATCCTGACGGAAGGCTGGCCGCCGAGGCGGCCGAGCGCATTCTATATCAGGGCTTTACCCAGGCGTAGGCATCAAAGGGCGGCTCCAGGGCAGGGCGGGTGACACTGCCGGCATAGTTGGTGATGGCAGAAGCGGCGATGACGGCGATCACTTCGAGCAGTCTGCTCTCGTCGAAGCCGGCCTGAAGAAACGCGCCCACGTCCGCCTCGGTCAATCGTCCGCGGGTCTCGATCAAGGTGCGGGCGAGGTTTGAAAGCGCTGCCGACTTCGGTTCGGCCGGCAAGCCGCCGTTTCTGATGGCGTCGACATCGCTGGCCGCAATGCCGTTCTCGATTGCCAGGAACGAATGAAATCCGACAGCCCATTCGCAGGCATTGGTGACGGCGTTGGTCAGCAGCAGCACCTGGATCTGTGGCTCGGTGAAGCTGCCGCCATGCACATTCTGGAAAAGCGCTGCCAGGCAGTTGATGAGAACGGGCGATGTCGAGATGGCGCCCGTGATATTTGGGATGAAGCCGAAGGCATCCTTGAGGCCGCGCAGGGCGGTTTGCGATGCCGCAGGCGCCGTTTCGAGGCTATGGATCGGAAAATGAGTCATTGCATGACCTTTCAGATATCAGGTTGAGGATCGCGGCTCCCATGGCCGCGCCTGACCCGAACATCTGCAAAACCCGGTATTGCAGCAATTAACAGGGAGGTAATAGCCACCGGCCAATCTGCATTCAAACCTTGCCGGTCCCGACGCCGAGGCCGGCCGGCGGGACAGCGCGCCTTGACGAATACCCTATATTTGAGGTACGTACGTCATATCAAGGGCGAGCAATCGTCCGACAAGAGGATGCTGTGGGAGGCAGATGCGATGACGGAGTTCAGTGTCGATCCAAAGTTTGTCGTGGGGGACGAGGAGGCGCTTCGGAAGCTGTTTCAGCCGACGCATGCGCTGGCGGCGCAGAAATGCATGGGTGCGCTCGACAAGCATGCCCAGGAGTTCATCCGGCGATCGCCGTTCATCTGTATCGGCACCCAGAACCGGGATGGCAAGGCCGATGTCAGCCCGCGCGGCGACCCGGTCGGCTTCGTGAAGATCCTCGATCCGCACACGCTGGCGATCCCGGACCGGCCGGGCAACAATCGGCTGGATACGCTGGCCAATATTCTCACCAATCCGAGCGTCGGTCTGCTCTTCATCATCCCCGGATTTGACGACACGCTTCGCGTCAACGGCGAGGCAAGGCTGGTGACCGACCCTGACATCCTCGCGGACATGGGCGTCGGCGAACGCGTGCCGAAGCTTGCGATCCTGGTCCGGGTGGGCGAGGTGTTCCTGCATTGCGCCAAGGCATTCCGGCGCTCGCATCTGTGGGATCCGGAGCACTTCCAGGATCGCAACGAAATGCCCTCGCTTTCAAAGATCATCCTGGACCAGACGTCCGGCGCTCCGGCCGATGACGGCGAAATGCGCAAGATAGATGACGCGCTCGAAGAGGCCTACAGGACGTCGCTCTATTGACGGGGAAGCGTTCGGCGTGGCGAACGTGAAAGGAATGCCGGGGAGCGCCTAGCGGTGAGCCGTCGCGAGCTTTGCGGCGAGCCCGACGAAGACGAGGCCGGCAACGCGATTGAGAATGACCTGACTTCTGTCGGAGCGCTTCAGCCAGGCGCTGATCGAGCCTGCAAGCAGCGAGATGACGGCGAAAGAGGTAAAGGCGCAGAGGATGAATATGCCGCCAAGCTGGAGCATCTGGAAAACGATGCTGCCATTGGCGGTGGAGGTAAACTGGGGCAGAAATGCCAGGAAGAAGATTGCGACTTTCGGGTTCGTGACATTCATGACGACGCCGCGCGCCATCATCTGCCACATGGGCTTGGCTTTCGCGGTCCCGGCTTCGAGTTCGTCCGGCACGGCCCGGAAAGCCTTGTAGGCGAGGTAGACCAGATAGCCGGCGCCGATGAACTTCAGTGCATCGAAGGCCAGTTGTGAGGTCTGGAAAATTGCCGCGACACCAAGCGACACGGCGACCGTGTGAAAGATGAGGCCGACGCACAGGCCCGCCGTCACCGACAGCCCGACACCCCGGCCGTAGATCGCCGACTGCATCAGCACGAACAGATTATCGGGGCCGGGTACCCAGCAAAGGACAGTGGCTGCGGCGGCAAACGTGATGACGGTCTCAAGCGAAAGCAATGTCGGAAACTCCCTCGGCTGACGCCCCATAGCACGCGAGCGCGGGCAAAACCATCGGCGCCGGTGTGGACACAGCGTTATCAAGAACAGGTCCGCGCCGGTGAGGGCTATCCGCCTGTCGATCTGCCGAAACGGCTCAGACCGCGCGAACCTCGGCAAGCCGCCTGACTGCGTACTCGTCCCGCCAGCAGACGGCAGCCTCCCATGCGGCTGATGCCTGCGCGGCAATGTCATGCGCGCCGTCGTCGAGACCGGCGGCATTGCCGGGCAGTACCAGGTCGAGGTCGGGCACGTCGACGTGCGACTCGTCCCAATCGATCAAGGCGACCTGTTCGCCGGTCATGCGGATGTTGCCAGGATTGTTCGGGTTGCCGTGGACGACGCAAGTCCGGCGCCCGACCAGGCGCGCCCATGCGGCCCGGCATCGGATGACGGCCTCGGGCGGCATTGCGGAGAGGTTGATCCTCGTTCCGGTTTCGGCATGAAGGAGATCGGTCGACGAGCGCCAGCCCGGGCGCTGCGGCCAGCCCTGCGTCAACCGATGCAGCTCGCGGAGCGTGTCGGCGACGCGACGCCAGTCGGACTGCGTCTCCGGCGGTCCGCCCTCCATGTATTTCATCACCACCAGACCATTGGCGAACGGCCGGCCGTCGCTCGTCGGGATCGGCACCGGGACGGCCATGCCTTCCCGGTCGAGATGTTGGAGCAGCGCGGTTTCCCATGCGAGATCGGCGTCACTCCTGGAGCCGAGACGGCCGACCGCGACCTGACCGCGGATGCGGACCCTCGACACGTCGTTGGCAACTCCACCCGTAAGCGGTTCGATACGAACCGCGTCTTCGCCCCATTGCCCGAGTGCTTCCCATCCCATTGGCGATATTCCTGGCGGTCAAGATTGAATGACGTAAGACATGGAGAAAGTTTACGACGTCACGATGTACTCGCAAGCGGCCTTCAATCGTGGCCCTTGAGCGGGGTCAGCGAAAGCAGCGCAAGCATTGAGATTGCCGCACCGGCCATCGCCAGCGGCCAGAGGCCGACGGCGATGAATGGAGCGACGGCAGTCGTTCCGAGCGCTGCTATGCCGAGGATCGCGGCGATGACGATTGCGGCTGCGCGCGAATGATCGCCGCGGGCTGCCGATATCGCCCGATGAAAACCGATCGGCCCGCGGATGCCGAAGCCGAAATTCAAGGCGGCCCAAAGCGGGACCAGAACGAAAAGGCTGGACGCGCCGGTCAGAGCATAGGCGAAGATGGCGAGAAAGGCGCAGGGCATGATCGCCGTCCCGATGTGGATCGTTCTCAGCGTTCCGAATTTCGCGCCGAGCCAGGCGGAGGAATTCGCGGCCAGGATGAACATGGTTATGCCGCAGACCTGCAGGACGACGAAATCCCCGATTCCCCTGTCGAGGGGGCCGGTCAGCACAGCCGGCAGGCCGAAGACGAAGACCAGGAGCGCGCCGAGGGACAGGGCCTGGCTCGCGGCATAGAGGAGGAATTCGCCATTCTTCAATATGGCGAGATAGCTGTGATGTTCTTCCATCTGCTGCGGGTGCGGGAAGGCGGCGCGCTGCCAGAAGACGGCTGCCGCTATCAGCGCCGCCGATGCCGCCAGAAGCACGAAGGAAATCTCCCAGCCTCCGAATTCCAGCAGCCAGGCTCCCGCAATCGGGGCCAGCGCCGGCGCCAGCGACTCGACGGAACCGAGCCGTCCCATGGCGGCCGCCGCCTTGTCGTGCGGATAGAGGCCGTGGATGAAACCGGGCGCAAAGACGGCCGGGCCGGAGCCGAACGCGCCTTGAGCAAAGCGCAGGGCAATCAGCCATTCGATCGAAGGAGATTCCGCTGACGCAAGCGAGGCAATCCCGAACAGGGCAAGAGACCAGATCAGCAGCTTGCGCGGATCGAACCGCGCGCCCAGTTCGCCGAAGGTGAGCAGCCCGACCAGCGTGCCGAAGGCATAGGCGGCCAGCACGAGCTGGGCAATCTCGATGCTTCCGCCGAGCTGCCCCGGCAGGCTCGGGACGGCCGGAAGCACCAGATCGGTGCCGGCGATACCGAGCACGGTTCCGCTGGCGATCAGGGTGAACAGGAATGAGGTCTTCGGGCGTGCGGTCATCCGCTCTCTGGTATCAGAGCCCGATCCTGCGACCAATCGTCTCCAGTCGATGTGTGCCATTCAATCATTTGATCTTTTGAGCTGAGTCAGGCGGCGGCACAGGTGCGGACAGGATCGATGGAAGCAGGCGACGCGGCGCGCTGATGGCCGCCGCGTCGCCGCATTGATCAATGCGTTGCGGGTTCGAGATAGCGGCGCAGATTGTCGCTGATCTGTTCGATCGCGGCTTGCGTGGAAGGCACGTTGCGGATCGCGTTCAACAGGACGAAGTCATGGATCGTGCCGTTGTAGCGGGCGGCAGCCACGGTCACGCCGGCTTCCTTCAGTTTGCGGGCATAGGCCTCGCCCTCGTCGCGCAGCGGATCGTTCTCGGCAGTGATGACGAGTGCCGGCGGCAGGCCCTTCAGCTGGTCGATGCTGGCGCGCAGCGGCGATACATAGGGGTTGTCGCGGGTCTTGGCGTCCGGCGCGTAGAGATCCCAGCCGTATTTCATGAAGGCGCGCGCCAGGAAGCGCTGTTCTCCATATTCGTGATAGGAGCCGGTATCGACGCTGGCATCGGTCGCCGGGATCATCAGAACCTGCAAGCTGATCTTCGGTCCGTTGCGGTCCTTGGCCATGATGGACAGGGCGGCGGCCATGTTGCCGCCGACAGAATTGCCGGCGACCGCGATGCGGCTGCCATCGGCCCCGAATTCATCGGCATGGGCCGCGACCCATTTCAGCGCGGCATAGGATTGATCGAGCTGCGTGGGGAACCGTGCTTCCGGCAGGGACGTATATTCGACGAAGACGCCGACCTGGCCGGAGCCGACGACGAGATCGCGCAGCAGGCGCTGATGATTTTCATAATTGCCGACGATCCAGACGCCGCCGTGAATGAAGAGCAGCACGCCGGGTTTGCCGGTGATGTGCTCGGGCTTCATGATGTAGATCTTCACGCTCTGACCATCCTGGGTGATGGTCTGCTCGGTCGTGGTCACGCCAGACATGTCGACCGGCGTCATGTTCTGAAGCCCGGTCAGGATCTCCTGGGGCTTGGGCTGCGGCAGTTCCCAGAACGGGCTTGGATCCTTGTTGATCTCGGCAAGGAAGGCGCGGACCTGGGGGTCGATCCGCGGGTCGGTGGCAGCGTCCGGCGCCGCTTGAGCGGGCTGAATCATGAGATTTACTCCAAGGCTGAGGGTTGCGAGTAGGGGCAAGAGTTTCACGGTCTTTCTCTCCGGGAAGGTTGCACGCAGCCGCATTGGTAGCCCCCGGCCAGGAGCTTTCGCTTCTGTCAAATGACCAGTCCGGTGACAGGTCTGTGGTCAGCTTTCAGCCGTGATGGCGTCGGTCAGAATGGGACGCAGCGCCGAGCGCGACGTGACGCCGGTCTTCGCAAAGATGCGATGAAGGTGGTAGCCGACCGTGCGATGCGACAGATAGAGCCTCGCGCCGATTTCCTTGTTCGACAGGCCTTCGGCGGCAAGCTGGGCGATGTGCAGCTCCTGTGGGGTCAGCATTTCCCAGACATATTCGGTCCGCTTGCGGCTCGCTTCTCCCGAAGCGCGCAGTTCCTCGCGCGCACGCTCGCTCCAGGGCAGGGCGCTCAGCGCATCGAAGATGTCGCGGGCCTCGCGCAAAGGCGCTCTCGCATCGGCGGACCGGCGCTGGCGGCGCAGCCATATGCCATAGGCCAGCAGAAGACGTCCTCTCAGGAAAGGCCATTTGCCTGCGCCCGGCCCGAGACCCTGCAGATAGAACCGCTCGGCCTCCTCGGGTGTTGCGAGCAGCGCCCTGCCGTAGGACAGCATCGTTTCGACCCAGGGCACTGGCGACGGACCGGCGACACGCTGCATCTGCTCGATTACTTCCTCGGCCGTTTCGGCGTGTCCGGAGAAGACTGCGGCCTCCACGAAATCGGCGAGACCGAAGAATTGCAGACCGGAATTGAAGGCCGGATCAGCGGGGATGAAAAGACGCCGCAGATGCTCATAGGCCTCCCAATGCCGGCCCGCGCCGATGGCGGCCGTGCCGCGCGCAATCTGCAGCATTGCCAGCAGGAAGCTCGCGCCGACAGAGACGACCAGGCGTTCGGCCTGGGCCGCATAGGCCTGTGACTGGTCCAGATTGCCCATCATGCCCGCAAGCCTTGCCTTGACGATCGTGGCCGCGGCAATCCAGAGCGTGCCTCCCGTTTCTTCGGCGAAGCGAACGGATTCTTCGGCCTCCCGCATCGCGCCCGTCCAGTCGCCGACTTCCATTTCTGCCCAGGCCTGAGCAAAGAGCACACGCGCGAGGTCGCTGAGCCGTCCCTGATCGCGCAAGGCGGCAGCCGAATAGGTCAGCAAACCGACGCCGAGGTCGAAGGCGCCGATGACATTGGCCGTACTGCCGAGAATGCGCGCCGCGACCGGATTGCCGCTGCTCGTGCCTGCAAGCTGCTGGAGCCTGCCCGATATCTCGCCCCCGAGGTGAAGCGGCTCGACGTAAGCGGATATGGCGATCAGGCGTGGATCGGTGTCGGGCAAGTCGAGGCTGTTTGCGGCCATCAGGATGCTTTTGCGAAGATCCGCCTGCGCATTGCTCCACCAGCAGCGCTGGGCAGCGCGCCAGAGCAGGTTGCTTGCCAGATCCGTGGCGCCGGCAGCATGGGCCTCGGCGGCGAGGCCCACCAGACTGGGGATTTTCGTGGGGTCGTTGACCATCGGAGGCTGGCCCATCTCGCGGCACCAGCCGATCCGCGCCGATGCAACAGGATCAGCCTCGCTGACATTGGCCTGGCGCAGCAGACGCTCCAGCAGCTCCGGCTGGCCGAGATCGGCGGCAAGCTCGGCGGCGCGCAGGAAACGGTCGCTCCTGGCTTTCGGCGTGCCGCTCAGGGCCGCCGCCCTTTCGAGAACCTCGATTGCCATGGCGACAGCACCTTTGCGCAAGGCGCGGCCGGCCATCGTATCATATTCGCCCGCCAGTTCTTCATCCGGTCCGATCGTCGCCGCCGCTCGATGCCATAAATGCCGGTCCTGCTCCTGATGAACGATCGCGGCGAGGGCTGCATGGATCCTGTGCCGCGTCGCCAGATCTGCCGCCTGGTGCATTGCCGAGCGCACCAGCGGATGCCGGAACCGAACCTCCGTTTCGTCAAGGTCGATCAGCCTGGCGGCAATGGCAGGCGTCAGGGCACTGACATCCACTTCTGCGCCCAATACGGCTTTGCCGGCACGCAGGATTTCGTGGAGCGATGTCCCGTCGTTTTCCGCCGCGACGAACAGCAGCATCCGGGTTGCGGCGGGAAGATCTGCCAGACGGGACGAGAAGGCGCGTTCCAGGCGTTCCGTCAGCGGAAGCCATGTCGTATCCCTGATATCAGCCGCTCGCCTGTCGCGCGGCAGTTCCAGGAGGGCGAGGGGATTGCCCGCGGCCTCCTGGAGGAAGCGGCTGCGCAGATCGGCCGAAAGATCAGGCGCATGGGTGTCCAGCAGGTGTTCGGCGTCGGCTTCGCCGAGCCCCGAAAGCCGAAGCCGCAGGTGGGAGGGATCGTCGAAAAGGCGGTCGAAGCCGTCGCGCATGGCCACGAACAGAACGATAGGATCCGAACTCAGCCTGCGGGAGATGAAGGCCAGCACCTCATAGGTCGCCTCGTCCAGCCACTGGGCGTCGTCGGCAATGAGCAGGATGGGGCTTCGCGCCGCACTTTCCGTCAGAAGGGACAGTGCCGCGAGCGCCACAAGGAAGATGTCGGGTGGGCCCGTGTCATCATGCATGCCGAAAGCGGAGAACAGGGCAGATCGCTGACGGGGGACCAGGTTGACGGCCTCCTTCATCAGCGGGCGGAGCGCCTGCTCGAGCGCCGCGAAGGGCAGATGAACCTCGGCCAGAACGCCGGTCATGCTCAGGACCGTCAGATCGCGCTCGCGGGCCTGGTGCCTGGCCTGCTCGAGGAGGGCGGATTTTCCGATCCCGGGCTCGCCGCTGATCACGAGCGTCGACCCGCCCTGGTCGATCCGCGCAATCATCCTGTCGATCAGGGCAATGTCGCGATCCCGGCCCTGCAGGAATTCGGGCCCGGAGACGCGTGCAGACCGGGCGGGCGCGCCCTTGCCTTGTCTGCGCCGCGGCGCCCCGATCTTTTCCGACTGCTTGGCCATCAATCTAACGCTGCCTGCTCTGATCCGCGTGCAGGAATGCAAACGAATCGAATCCCGGACCATGGTTCAGCAACTGCCGAAGCGTCGCCTTGTCATGGAGCGTGCCATTCGCGGGCATGTCCGTAAAGCAGCTTCGATACGGGCAGGGAACCCGGATTGCACGAGGAGGAAAGAGCGCTGCCGCCGCGATCAAATAGTGCCGACGCGCAGTGACGTTCGCAAATTTGTCATATCCGCTGGTTAGAAGCGGCGGCCTGCGCGCAGCCTGTCGAGGGACTCAGCTGCTGCGCCTTCCTTTTCCTGGAACGAGAGCCATGCAGCAAAACAATCCGGCAGTGATCATCGAGGGTGCAACCGTGGTTTTCGGCGACCGTCTGGAGAGCGCCTCCGTGCGTATCGAAGACGGGCGGATCACCGGTATCGACGGCGCGCGCGACGGAGCTGATGTCATCGACGGACGCGGCCATCTGCTCGGCCCGGCCTTCGTGGATATTCATGGCGATGCCTTCGAGCGGCAGGTCATGCCGCGGCCCGGCACCATGCTGCCGGTCGCTGCCGCGCTGCTCGAGACCGACCGCCAGCTTGCCGCCAACGGTATCGCCACGGCCTATCACGCGCTGACGCTCAGCTGGGAGCCCGGGCTGCGCTCGGTCGAAACCGGTTACGCGATCGTGCGTGCGCTCGACACGCTCACGCCGCGGCTGACCGTGGACAATCGGGTGCAGCTGCGCTGGGAAACCTTCTGCTTCGAGGCGATCGACCTCATTCGCGAGGCGCTTGCCGGTCCGCGCCTGCCGTCGATTGCCTTCAACGACCATACGTCGATGGTGATGCTGCATCCGTCGATCCCGCTGCAGGAGCGGCCCTTCGACCTCGATCCGGCCTTCCCGACCGTGGATCTCGAAACGCCCAGCTTCACCGAGAAGATGGCCGAACGCGCCAAGCGGGCAAAAATTCCGGTGGCCGACATGGTGGCGCTCGTGCGCAGCATGTGGGAACGCCGTCCTGAAGTGCCCGGTGCGATCGAGGAAGTCGCGGCCCTCGGCAAGGCTGCGGGCGCACCGATGCTGTCGCATGACGACAGCCAGATCGAAACGCGCGATTTCTTCCGCCTGCGCGGCGCGCGGATTTGCGAATTCCCGATGAACCGCAGGGTGGCGCGGGCTGCCCGCGATGCCGGCGATTTCATCGTCTTCGGCGCACCGAACGCGACGCGCGGCGGCAGCCATCTTGCCTCGATCGGCGCGGCCGACATGATCCGCGAGGGGCTCTGCGACATTCTCGCCTCGGACTATTACTATCCGGCGATGCTGCTCGGCCTCGCAAGGCTGAAGGCCGACGGCGTGGCACCGCTCCATGCGCTCTGGCCGCTCGTGTCAGGCAACCCGGCACAGGCCTCAGGCCTTGCCGATCGCGGCGTCATCGAAATCGGCAAGCGGGCGGATCTCGTGCTGGTCGACTGGCCCGAGGGTGGAGCACCGGCAGTTCGCCGCACCTGGGTCGGCGGCCGGGAAGCCTATCGCGCGGCACCTGCCGGCGAATTCGCAATGGCCTGAGAGCGGCGGGATAGCACCCGGAACTGTCCGATCCAAATCTGCGCGCTACATCGCAGATATGGAAACGCTCTATGTCCTGCTCATCTTTGCCGTAGCCATTGCCGCGATCTATCTGGCCGGCAAGTGGAACACATCCGACGCCGACCACTATATGGGCTTCGACAATCTGCGTTCGCGCGGCAAGCCCAGGGCCTCTGATGGCGACAGGGACGCGGAAAAGGAATGAAGCCCTCATGGGGATGCGACAGGCGGGCCTGATCGGGAAGGCGCGCTGTTTTAGCTGGACATTCTCGCCTTTAAACCAGCCACAACTTCGTCCGACACCTGGCGCAATTCCTCTCGCGAAGCACCATCATAGGCCTGGACGGACAGGCCCTGCAGGACAGCGACAAGATAACGGGCCAGCGAGAGAGCGTGTTCACGGTCCAGCCAGTGCCCGAGCGTTGCTGCGATCATGTCGCGCATCGTGTCGCGGCGTTCCGCCAGCTCGCGCGCGAGTTCCGCATGGTCGGGGCCGCACTGGATCATGCCGCTCGAGATCATGCAGCCCCGCTCTCCGGCCGGGTCGATGACGGCGTCGATTGCCTTGTGGAGCAGGGTTTCAACGGTCTCCTGAAGGGTCGTGGTGGGTTTGATATCCCAGACAGGCCCGCGCAAGCCGAAATAGCGTTCGAGCGCCTCGCGGTAGAGGCCGGCCTTGCTGCCGAAGGCCGAGTAGAGGCTCGGGGGCGCGACGCCGATTGCCGCCGTCAGGTCGTTCAGCGAGACGCCCTCGTATCCATGCCGCCAGAAGAGCCGCATGGCGATGTCGATCGCCTCGTCCCTGTCGAAGGTTCGCGGGCCGCCGCGGCGTGTTTTCACAACCTTATCCATAGCGATCACTAAAGACTGCTTGACAGCAAAAGGCAAGCGGTTAGTTTGTAGTGATCGCTAAACATAAGGATTTTGGCATGTTGAGAATAATGCGCGGTATCTTGGTGGTGGTCCTGCTGGCGGGACTGTCTTCTGTGGCGGTGGCCGCGGAGAAGAATTACACGGTGAAGGCGCCTGATGGCGTCGAGATCGCGGTTCAGGAAGCGGGCGATCCCGCCGGGCCGGCGATCGTTTTCATCCACGGCCTGCTCGGCAGCCATCTCAACTGGGACATGCAGGTCGGCAGCCCCGAGCTGCAGAAGTTTCGGCTGATCAGCTACGACATGCGCGGCCACGGCCTGTCGGGCAAGCCTGACGATGCCGAGGCCTATCGCGACGGGCGCCGCTGGGCAGGCGATCTCTCGGCGGTCCTGAAGGAGACCGGAGTTCGCAAGCCTGTCCTCGTCGGCTGGTCGCTCGGCGGCGTCGTCATCTCGAACTATCTTGCCGCCTATGGCGACGGCGCCATTGCCGGCGTCGTCTATGTTGACGGCGTGATCGAACTCAATGCTGCGCTGATCACCGCGCATCCCGATGTCTATGCCGGCATGGCCTCGGATCAGCTGAAGGTGCATCTCGATGCGGTCAAAACCTTCCTGGCCCTGTGTTTTGCAACGCAGCCGGATGCGGCAACCTTCGAGCGCCTGCTCTCCAATGCCGCGATGGCCTCGTGGATCATGACGCGGACGGTTCCGTCGATGACCGTTTCGGCTGCCGAGGGTCTGGGCAAAGCGCACGTTCCGGTGCTGCTGCTCTATGGCGGCAAGGACGATCTGGTGAATGTCGAGCCGAGCATCGCGCGCGCCCGCGCGATCAATCCGGCCGTTCGGGAAAAGATCTATGCGCAGTCGGGCCATGCGCCATTCCTGGAGGAAGCACCGCGCTTCAACCGCGACCTGGCGGAGTTCCGGGACTCGGTTTCCGGCAAGTGAATTTGGTAAAGGGGGCGGGCAGGGTGCTCGCTCCCTTTCTGCTTCTGTCGCGACATCTTCTCTCGGCGCAAAGCACGCCTCAATATATGGCCCCACGCCCGAGTGCCGCCGATTGCTCCAACGTGATGGCATGGCCGAGCGGATCGGCGTGGCGATGGGCAAGCCGCCACTCTCCGTCCTCGCGCCGGTAGACGAGCGTCACCCGCAACGCCCAATCCTGTGCGGGCAGGCCGCCGACTTCGACGTGAGCGCGCTCGATGACGGCGAGCACGATCATGTCGGTGCCAGCATAGGTTTGGACGACTTCCTGTTTCAGCGTGCCGTTCCTGAAGAACTGCCGCATGCCATCCCAGGTCTTTTCGGTGAAGCCGGCCTCGTGGGACGGTGTGCCGCCGAAGGGCGACATCAGCGTGAAGTCCTGCGTGCGCGGCACGAGCGCCCGGTAGGTGTCGACATCGCCGCGCATCAGCGCGGCATTGGCCTCCTCCGATATCCGGGCGAGATCGGCTGCCGGCATATCGGCCTTGATGTCGCGGACATTGCCGGCAAGGGAGGCAAGACCGGCGGTGCCGGCAACGAGAAGGGATCGTCTTGAAGGTGACATGAGATTTCCTTTGCTAGCCTGGTCCTTTGCTAGTCTGGTCCTTTGCCGGCCCGGGATTCAGAGGCGCGGCTGCGGAGCCTGCATGCTCAAGCAATGCCGGTTTTCGGATGCTGAAGCCAATGATATGATTTCAGCGATATGCTGAATGAAACTGATCTCTCGCGCGCCGATCTCAATCTCCTCGTGCTTTTCGAAGCGGTCGTCGAGGAGGGCCATGTCGGCCGCGCCGCCGACCGGCTGAACATCTCACCGTCAGCGGTCAGCCACGGGCTTCAGCGCCTGCGGCGGATGCTCAACGATCCGCTGTTCGTGAGGACGCCGAGAGGCGTGGTGGCGACGGCGCGCGCGATGGAGCTTGCAGCACCTGTTGCCGAGATTCTCGCCAGGGTGCGAAGCGTGATTGCGACAGCCGAGCCCTTCGATCCGGCGAGGTCGAGCCGCCGGTTCACGCTGGGGGCGCCGGATGGTGTTTCCGCGGTCTTCCTGTCCGCGCTGCTCTCGGGATTGGAAAAGTCTGCGCCTGGGGTCGATATCAGCATACGCCAGCTGCTGCCGGAGCAGGGCGAAAGCGCGCCTGCGCGAGCCTGGCGCAATGCGTTTGGCGAGCTGGAAGCGCGCGCCATGGACATTGCGATCGTACCTTCCGATGACATTCCGGCGCGCTTTCACAGCCTGACGCTCTATGAGGAGGACTTCGTCATTGCCATGCGCGCCGGTCATCCTTTCGCTGAGGAACCGACGCTCGAGCGCTATGTCGGGATGCGCCACCTCGTCGTTTCACTGGGTGGCGATCCGCACGGTTTCGTCGACACGGCCCTCGAACAGATGGGCTTGAGCAGGCGGATGGCGCTGACTGTGCCAAACTTCATGTTCGCGCTCGCCATCGCCGGCGAGAGCGACATGCTGGTCGCAGTTCCCCGGCGCTTTGCCGGGATCTACGCCCCGCGCTTCGGCCTTGTGACGGTCGACGCGCCTTTGCCGCTGCCGCGTTTCCGGCTGAGTGCTGTCGCCCCGCGCGCCGCGATGATGGATGCGGGCCTCAGCTGGCTGTTCGGGATGCTGCAGTCGGCATGCGAGGGTTCTGCGGGATCGACCTGACCGGGAACGAAGGAATGCTTTCGGCCCTGGCCAACAGAATGCTCATCGACTGCTAGTTCCAGATTGTCCCGCCAGTTCGTACCGGGCGCGGCTCAGGCTGACCAGGCTGGCAATTGCCGCGCAGGCAGCCGACAGGACGACCGCAAATTCGAGGGCGGCAGAGAGCGGCAATGTCGCGAAGATCAGCGACATGGAGATCCCGCCCAGGGTCTGGCCGAGAAGCCGTGCAGTGCCCTGCATGGCGCCTGCCGCGCCGCTTCTGGCTTTCGGAGCCGAGAGCAGCAGAATACGGTTGTTCGGCGTCTGGAACAGGCCGAAACCCAGGCCGGCGATGACAGTGCCGACCAGAAACGCGATGCCTCTCGGATCGGGCGGGCAGAGAGCTGCCACAAGGAGGCCGACAGCCAGCAGCGCGCCGCCTGTCGCGCAAAGCCATGCGGTCTTGACGCGGTTTGCAAGACGTCCCGAAAATGGCGCGATGATCGCCGTCGCAACCGGCCAGGGCATCATGTAGAGACCGGCCAGAACCGGGGTCATGTGCAGCCTGTGCTGGAGATAGAAGGGTAGCGCGATGTAGCTCAGCATCTGGCCGCAGAAGCAGGATATCGAGGCGATGACTGCGACGCGGAATGCGGGTGCCGCCAGGAGATCGGTCGGAATGATCGGGGCATCGCTTTTGCGTTCCAGGCGCAGCAGGATGACAAGGCAAGCTACCGAGGCGGCAATGAGGACCGTGCCGCTTGCCGGTGCGGTTGCTATCCGGTCGGTGCCGCAGAAGAAGAGGATGAACATCGACGTGTTGGCCAGCAAGGCCTTGATGTTCAGCTTTCGCTTCGTGCCCTGCATCTTCTCCAGCAGACCGCCGCTGAGCAGCACGATGATGCCGATCGGTATATTGACCGCAAAGAGCCAGGGCCAGGTCGTGACGGAAAGGATGGCGCCGGCAATGCCTGGACCGGCAGCGGAAGAAATCGCGATGACCATGGCATTGACGCCGATGATCGGACCCAGCATGTGCTGCGGCAAGGCTGAGCGCAGGTTCATCATGGCAAGTGCCATGATCGCGCCCGCGCCGAGGCCCTGCGCGAAACGGGCAAGGATCAGCAGGGAAAGGTCGCCTGCGAAGGCGCAGGCAGCCGAAGCCGCTGTGAACAGCGCGACGCCGATCAGGAAGACCCGCCGCGCGCCATAGACTTCCCCGAGCGCGCCACACGGAAGAAGGGCGACCAGCACGGCCAGCTGATAGGCTGAGACGACCCATACGGTGCTGCCCGCTTCCACGTGCAGCGAGAGTGCGATCGAGGGCAGGGCGACGTTGGCAATGGCTCCATCAAGAACGACGAGAACAGCCGAGAGAAGGATGAGTGCGATGGCCATGTACTGTCGAGGCGATGCCGGGCCATCCTGAGAAATCGGTGCGGTGGAGGCGAGGGACATTGAGAAACTCCCAATCGTTGTCGGATGGCCGACCAGTTAGGCCTTGACGGCTGCAAGCGCCAGACGCAACGAAATCAAACGACTGTTGCATCAAGCGCCATGCCTGAGTAAATTGAGCCATGTCCGATCTCGACCTCAATCTTCTGGTGGCACTCGATGCGCTGCTGCGCGAGAGAAGCGTATCGGCCGCCGCGCGCCGGCTTGGCCTCAGTACATCAGCCATGAGCCGGACGCTGTCACGATTGAGGGCTGCGCTCGGCGATTCGATCCTTGTGCCGGCCGGGCGCGGCATGGTCGCAACGCCCCATGCCCTGGCGATCGCCGAAGACGTGCATTCGTTGAGAGAAGCCGTGAAAGCGGTGCTCAGTCCGCCGTCGAGCGTCGAAATCCGCGAGGTGCGCCGCGATTTCACCATCCGTGCCAATGAGGCGTTCGTGCTTATTTTTGCCGCGGGCCTGAGCGCTGCTGTGGCGAACACGGCACCAGGGATAAGGCTTCGGTTTGCGCCGCGAGCGGACAAGGACGTTCAATCCTTGAGAGACGCGGCCGTGGATCTGGATATCGGGGTCCTGCCGACGGAGAGCGGGGAACTGCGTTGCCAGACCCTTTTTCAAGACCGGTATGTGGGTCTTGCACGGACAGGACACCCAATTTTCGATGCAGATCCGATCACGGTCGAGAGCTATTCCGCCTGGGGCCACGTACTGTTTTCACCGCATGCGGATTTTGCCGGCCCGGTCGACAGGGCGCTTGCCGAACTCGGCGTCTACCGCGATGTCAGACTGATCGTGCCAAGCTTTCCAACAGTAATCGCGGTTGCGGCGGCATCCGATTTGATCGGCGCGATTCCGAATTCTTATCGCAAATCCGCCGCAACAAGCCAGATCAGGACTTTCGACCTGCCGGTCGCGGTGCCGGGTTTCGACATCGTCCAGGCGTGGCACCCGCGGATGGATTCAGATCCCGTTCATCGTTGGCTGAGAGCGCTGATCTTCGAGACGTTCAAGTCAATGAACTGAGCGCGCATTCGATAGTGAAAAGGACGGGTATCGGGGCAAGGCAGACGCTGTTCGTCGCCGTGCGCCGGCCGCTTTTGCGCGTGCCGCTTTGATCGCGATTGACAGACATCACTCCTTGTTCCTGCGCGATCGACGTATCCAGTCGAATATAACGTCGTTGTATACGGCCGAATATCATGCTAGCGGTCGGCTCCATCCTCGAGGACCTACGCCCATGATCTCCCGTCTCGCTTTCGTTGCGAAAATCGCCATTGCTATCAGTGGTTTATTGTTGTCTGCTCCCGCCTGGGCCGACCGTCTGGTTACCGATCAGATCGGCCGACAGGTGCACATCCCTGACGTCGTCAGCCGTGTCGTCATCCTGCAGCACCAGACGCTCAATATCGCCGTGCAGATGGATGCGATGGACAAGGTGGTCGGTGTACTCGACGAGTGGAAGAAGCAGCTCGGCGCCAATTATGTGCGTCTCGCACCACAGCTTCCGAACCTTGCAATGCCGGGTGGCCTCACCAAGGTCAATATCGAGGAGTTGCTGAAGCTGAAGCCGGATGTGGTGTTCGTCACCAACTACGCGCCGGCCGACATGGTCAAGCAGATCGAGGATGCCGGCCTCGCCGTCGTCGCCATCTCGCTGCTCGACGTGCCGCCGGCCGAAGCCGTCAAGCTCAATCCGAGCGTCAAGGACGAGCCGGCCGCGATCGACGCGGGTTTTGCGACCGGCGTGCGGCTGATCGCCGACGTGCTTGACCGCAAGGAAAAGGGCGAGGAGATGATCGCGGCCACCAAGAAGACCCGCAAGCTCGTTGCCGACCGGCTCGCCGACATCCCGGAAGACAAACGCGTCGCCACCTACATGGCCAATCCGGACCTCTCCACCTATGGCCGCGGCAAATATACCGGCCTGATGATGGAGCGCGCCGGCGCCCGCAACGTCGCGAACTCGATCGCCGGTTTCAAGCAGGTGTCGATGGAAGACGTCCTGACATGGAACCCGGCCGTCATCTTCGTCCAGGAGCGTTATCCGGCCGTCGTCGACGAGATCAGGAAGGCCGATTCCTGGCAGACGATCGATGCCGTCAAGAACGGCAAGGTCTACCTGATGCCGGAATATGCCAAGGCCTGGGGCTATCCGATGCCGGAAGCGATGGCGCTCGGTGAACTCTGGATGGCGAAGGAACTTTATCCCGAGCGGTTCAAGGATATCGACATGCAGAAGGAAGCCGATGCCTATTACAAGGAGTTCTACCGCACCGACTATCGCCCTGCGCAATGAATGACGACGTCTTCCCGCGACGCCCGCCATCGGTGATCATCGCGTTACTGGCGGTCACTCTGGCGCTCGTCGCGGTCGCTTCCCTTGGCATAGGCCGTTACGACATTCCGTTCGCGCGGGTAATCGAGATCCTCTTGGCGCCGATTTCCCCGCCGGACGTGCCGGTAACGCCGACGGAGGCGAATGTCGTCTTCACGGTGCGCATGCCGCGCATCCTGCTGGCGCTTCTGGCCGGCGCGGGTCTCGCACTCTCCGGCGCCACGATGCAGGGCGTGTTCCGCAATCCGCTCGTGGGGCCGCAGGTGATGGGCGTCTCTTCGGGTGCTGCCTTCGGTGGTGTGCTCGCCATCCTCTTTAGCTTTCCGCGGTACGGGCTGCTTGGCTCGGCCTTCGTCTTCGGGCTTTCGGCCCTGGTTCTGGTCTACGCGCTGAACGGCATCGTCGCGCGCCGCAACATCCTGGCGCTGGTACTGGCCGGTGTCGTCGTCACCGCCTTCTTCGGTGCGCTCGTCAGCCTCGTCCAGTATCTGGCCGATACGGAGGACAAGCTGCCGGCCATGGTCTTCTGGCTGCTCGGCAGTTTTGCCACCGCCAATTGGGAAAAGTTCCTGCTGATCGCCGCACCGGTACTGATCTGCAGCTTTCTGCTGCTCGGCCTGCGCTGGCGCATCAATCTGCTCTCCATCGGCGACGAGGATGCCCGCGCGCTCGGCGTCAATGTCGAGCCGCTCCGTTGGCTGATCCTAATCCTCGTCTCCTGCATCGTATCGGCGCAGGTGGCCGTCAGCGGCGCTATCGGCTGGGTCGGGCTGGTCGTGCCGCATATGGCGCGCATGCTGGTCGGCCCCGATCACCGGGTGATGATGCCGGCCTCGCTAATCATCGGCGCGCTTTACCTGCTGATAATCGATACCGTCGCCCGCACTGCCACAGCCACGGAAATCCCGCTCGGCATCCTGACCGCGCTGATCGGCACGCCGGTCTTCGCGCTGGTGTTGAAGCAGACCCAGAGAGGCGCACGTGGATTCTGATCCGGTCATGCTGCGCATCGAGGCCGTCAGCCAGTCCTATGACGGCGAGCACTGGCAGTTCCGCGATCTCGACTTCGACCTGAGGGCAGGTGAGATCACCGCCATCCTGGGGCCGAACGGACGCGGAAAATCGACATTGCTGCGGGTTCTGGCAGGACTTCTGAAGCCAACCTCCGGCCGGGTGGAACTCAATCAGGGCACCGGCTTCGTACCACAGGAGTTCGTCGGCTCCTTTCCCTATTCGGTACTGGATGTGGTGCTGATGGGCCGCGCCCGGCATATCGCGGTTTTCCAGACGCCGCGAAAGCGCGATGTGGAAAAGGCGATGGCGGCACTCAGCGCCACCGGCATGGCCGACTACGCGTCGCGCAATATCGAGGCTTTGTCCGGTGGCGAGCGTCAACTCGTGCTGATTGCCCGCGCGCTTGCGGGTGAGAATGCGGTTCTGTTGCTCGACGAGCCGGCTTCCGCGCTCGACCTGAAAAATCAGGATGTCGTGCTCTCCCTGCTCAGCGAATTGGCCGATCGTGAAAAGCTCGCCATTGTCTTTACCACCCATCAGCCCAACCACGCGGTCGCCGTGGCTGACAAGGTGCTGCTCATGCTGCCGCAGACGAGAACCGTCTTCGGCGCGACCGAAGAGGTGATGACGGAAGCCTATCTGGAAGCGCTTTACGGCATTCCGATCCTGTCCGCGCGCCTCGGCAGCGGTGAGCGCGAAGAAACCGCTTTCGTACCGCTCTTCCGGCAAAGAGACCGAAAAGGAGAACGTCGATGACCCAATCCGTGAAGGTCCTCTCCGCTGGCAGCATGCGGCATGCATTTCCTGCCATCATCGGCGCTTTCGGGCAGATGACGGGTATCGGGATTTCACTGTCACTTGGACCTGCCGGCCTGTTGCGCGAGCGGATCGAGGCAGGCGAAGCATTCCATCTTTTTGCTTCGGCCAATATGGCGCATCCGCGACGTCTCGCTTCCCTCGGCATCACGGAAGAGCCCGTCTGCTTCGCGCGCAATCGGCTTTGCGTGATCGCACGCGCCGATCTCGGCCTCACGACGGAGAATTTTCTCGACATCCTGTCAGATCCCCAGGTGAAGATCGGCACATCGACGCCAGGCGACGATCCTTCCGGGGACTACGCCTTCGAGGTTTTCGACCTTGTGGAGGCGCAGCATCCAGGCATGGGCGTGGCGCTGAAAGCCCGCGCGCGGCAACTGGTCGGCGGCCGCAATTCGCCGCCGACACCGCCCGGCAAGAGCGGCGGTTATCTGATCACTGACGGCGAAGCCGACCTTTTCCTGAGCTATTATTCCAACGCCCGGCTGCTGGAGGCCGATCCAGCTTTCCGCGTCGTGGAAATCCCGGCGGAATTCTCTCCCAAGGTCGAATATGGTTTGGGGCTGTACAAGGGCGCTCCGGACGATGCGATAGAATTGCGGGATTTTCTCCTATCCGATCAAGGGCAGGAGATATTGAAAGAAGCAGGCTTTTCGCGGGTCGGCTAGATTTCGCGGATGCAATCCTCATGTGCCTGGCCGTTCGGCGGATCGCAACCATGCGCGATAGCCGAAACGCCGCCATCGAACTCCCTCGCAAAACTTGGCCGATCCGGAACATTTGTTGGCAGCTTCGCGAAATCCGGCTTCGGCGCAGAATGCTAGGCTCGCCTCACTTGCTTCACTCTCGAAAGGCCGTTGCCCGTGCTTCTGGATCGTTCCCGCCTGCCTGTCGTCTTCATCCGCACCGAGGCTAATGCCGAAACTCCCATCAATGATCAGATCGAGGCTCTCCTGGAGCAGCGGCGGCCTTTCGTGCTCGTCACGGATCACGCACCCGACGATCATGACGAGGACACGCAGGAGGAGCGCAAGGAGCGGGCGCTGTTTTTCAAGAAGATCAAGGACCGGATGAGGGCCTATTGCCGCGGCATGATCGTCATCGATGGCGGCAGGCCGATGTCGCCCGCCATCAAGATCGCGGCAGTCACGGCCGGAAAGGCCTTCGGCTTCGCGATCGTGTTTGCCACGGACGAGGAGGAGGCGGAGCGCAAGGGGCGCAGCCTCATCGGCAGCAGGGACGATGCCTGGTTACTTTGAATCCGGCTTCTGAGATAAAGCAATGCGCCGTCGGTTGAGCTCGCAATGGGGATCGGCAATGGATATTCCGGATAGATTTGACCCCGCGCGGATCGACGATGTGTCGTGGCCGGCCTTCAGCTTCATCACCGAAACGACATTCGTCGGCGAGTCCGAGCCGCATCGCCACCAGAAGGCGCAGCTGCTCTACGTGATCAGCGGGGTGCTGACGATGAGGGCGGCCGGCGGCGTCTGGACGGTGCCGCCGAATTGCGCGCTGTGGATTCCGGGCGGCACCGCCCATAGCGGGCGCGTCTGCGGCCATGTCAGGATCGGCAATCTCTATGTCGACGCGAAACTAACCGACGGACTGCAGGACGAATGCGGCATTCTCTTCGTCCAGCCTTTTCTGCGCGAGCTGATCTTTCGGCTGGAGCCGCGCCCCGATAGTCCGGATATCGCGCCCGAACGGCTTAACCGGCTGGTGGGCGTGCTTCTCGATGAACTGCGCGCCGCGCCGCTCGAGCCGATCCACCTGCCGATGCCCGCCGACCGCAGGCTGCAGCGGCTGACGGAGGCGATGGTCGCCGAGCCCGGCCTGCGCTTCACCATAGACGAATGGGGCGCGCGGGTCGGCGCCAGCAACCGCACGCTCAGCCGCCTGTTCCAGCGGGAGACGGGCATGTCCTTCATGCGCTGGCGCCAGCAGCTGCATATCGGCGTGGCGCTTCAGCGGCTGGCGGCCGGGCAGCTCGTGACCGTGATCGCCGGGGATCTCGGCTATGAAAGCGTCAGCGCCTTCATCGCCATGTTCCGCCGCATGCTCGGAACGACGCCGACGCGCTATTTCAGCGACCAGATGCCGGCGAGCCAGCACAGGCTGGAAATCACGGCGGACTGGCGCACGGAGCCGGGCGAGCGTGACGGAGGGGATGTTGCCAAGGGGTCGGCATCCAATCTGGTGCCGTTCAGGCGGGAGCCGAATTGATATTTCCAGGCGAGGCCTAGAACAGCAGATCCACATTGTCATGAGACCGGGTGAGGGGCCGGCCCTCCAGGAAACGGCATGGACCGGGGCCGGCCGCCGTTGCCTGCAGCACCGAGACATCGCCTGAAGGGCTGATGTGAAGCGCCGACAGGATATTCGTTGCAAAGGCGCCGGTATCGATGGCAATCCGGTTCGGGAAGACCTCGACGCGTTCGCTCGCGGTGATCGTGTGCCCGTGAACGACGATCTTGCCGAACGAGGCGCTGGCATTCAGGAACTCGCCGCGTATCCACATCAGCGCCTGCGCCTCCTGTTCGGCCAGGGCAATGCCGGGTTTCAGGCCGGCATGGACGAGGATGTGGTGGTCGAGCTCGACATAGCGCTCGGCATCGCGCAGGCATTGCAGGCGTTCGTCTCCGAACCGGCTCCGGATTTCCTCTGCAGTGATGCTTGCCTCAAGGGGCAGGCCGAAGGAGAGCATGGTCTCGCTGCCTCCGAGGTCTCGCCAGTGGCTGACAAGATCTGCCCGCGCGACCGGGTCCGTCTCGTCGAGGATCAGAAGCGGGATGGCGTCATGGTTGCCGCATATCAGTTTCGAGCCCGGCCTGTCGCGCAGCGTCTGGATGACGAGATCCAGCGCCCTGAGGCTCTCCGGCCCGCGATCCATGATGTCGCCGAGGAAGACGATCCGGTAATCGATCCCTTCGTCACGCGCTTTGCCTGAAATGCCTGAGAGCATCTCCTCCAGCAGGTCGGCGCGACCGTGGATATCGCCGATGGCGAATGTGTGCAGAGAAGCGTTCCCGGTCATCGATGCCTGGCTCCGTTATGGCATTTGGTATGGCATTGTTCGCGAGCCGCGCCAAGCTGGAGTGAGCAACGAAGATGGATGATACCGGACGCGGCGGCCGAAATAGATTTGCGCCGATGTTTGCGGGCGATTGTGGCTCGGAAAAGACCCCGCCCCAAACCCCTCCCCACGAGGGGGAGGGGCTTAACGTGCGGCCGCCTTTTTCCTTCACATCTTTAGCGTCTCGGGAGAGAAACGCCGCGCTCAGGGCCAGTCCCTCCCGCTTGTGGGGAGGGGTTTTCTTTCGGGCTGCAGAGCGGACAGAAAGTGCCGTTGGCTCGCCGGGGCCGAACGCCGAAGCAATCCGCTCACGAGGGTTTTCCGGCCCTCTTGACCAGCCGCCACCGGCCTTGCCCGATCGCCTGGCGATTGGCGATCTTTTCGGGCGCAGTGCCGGTCAGCACGGCTTTTATGTCGTCGCGCATCTGCGGGAAGACCCGGTAATATTGATGATTTTGCGGCTCCGATGCAGAGAGGATGGCGCTGACGTCGACGGCCGATACCTTGTCGCTGATCGTACCCATATTGTCGGGGCCGTCGGCGCCGAGGCGCGGGCCGTTGAATTTCGTGCCGCTGCTGAGCGTGCTCAGGATCCAGTCCTTCTCGGAATAGTAGACGGTGATCGACCGGCAGATCCGGGGCAGGAACTTGAACTTCGCGGGATCGTCGAAGGCATCCGCATCCTCGTCGGCGGCGGCCAGGATCACCTTGTCGAAATAGCGGCGGAGCGGCGATGACGGTGCGCCGTCGAGCGAGGTCATGGCATTGACGGCCGAAAGCGTCGGGGAGGCGGGTTCGGGCAGTTTCATCAGCGCCTGCAGCGCGTTGCGCATCACATAATTGCCCATGCTGTGGCAGATCAGGTGGATGGCCTGGTCGCAGCGTTCTTCCTCGCTGAGCTTGTCGACGAAATCGCTGAGGCGGCGCAGGGTTCTGGCGATCGCGATGCCGGATGCCGCCGCCGTCTTGCGGTCATGGGCATAATCGCCGAATGGCGTGGGTATGGGCAGGAGCGAGGCGAGCGACGGCCAGGAGAAGACGAACATGTTGACGTCGAGCCCGTAGAAGGCGCTGAGCCACCCGGCGCGCTCGATGGAATCGACGAAACTGTTGCTGAAACCATGGATGAAGGCGATCGTCGGCTTGTTGTCGGCCTTCATCGAGGCGCGGATGGCATCGAAGATCGTGTCGCTGCCAAGCGTCGGCGCCTCGCCCTCGGCGAAGAGAAGCTGCTGGCTGGCCACGGCAAGCGAGCCCGGCACCATCACATTGGTCTTCCTCGACAGATTGACGTCGACCTTGGCGCTGCCATAGCGCACATCGATGCCGCTGGTCGGGCCGAGCTCCGTGCCGAAACCGATGATGCGCTGATGCTGCGGATCGGTGGGATCGAGCAGCGGCTGGCGATTGGTTGCGAAGTAAACCGTCTTGATCATGATCTTCTTCGCCTCTCGACGACGCGACCGTGCGGCTGTCGTTGCATGATGAACGCGATAGCAAGCGGACAGTAAATCCCGCCACGACTGGCGTATTAATTACGCCGATCCGTGTGGATTTGTAGTATTCAATTTTTCTTTGAATATTTCCTAAAGAATTAGCTAATGCATTCTAGTGAGGATTGCAACAGGAATCAGGTTATCCCGGAGGGCGTCCGTGAATTCATGTGGTCCCGGCATGATCCGTGCGAAGAACCGCTCGACGATCCACCAACTGATCTGACTTGGAGCGAATGACTGCTTTCGGCTCCTTTGCGGACACTCCAATGACCGGAGTTTCGCGCGCGGCGTCCAGAGCTGGCTCGACTGGCAGGATAGACGTCGATGAGGATTAGCGCTGCGTTACCGCTTGAGCGGGACAGACGCTGCAACTCCTCTCGAGCTTTTCCAAAGCGCCAGCACCGGCCCAGCTTTCAAAGCCATATGCCTTGACGCGTTGTCTGATGAGGCAGCAGTCGGCGCGACCGGCCAAGGCCGGCTCAAGCGGATAATCGGTCCAGAACCTTTCTGCAGGCTTCCAGTAGCCCAGAACATCGAGCAGCGACACGCCGAAATAATATTCGTCTGCGTAGGAGTCCCCGTAACCAGGATTGTGCCGATAGGTGCCGTCCGGGTTCAGAGTGTTTTCGAATGACCAAAGCAACATCTGGCGGATTTCATCGCGGGCCTTCCTGCGCTCCTCCTCGCTCATGTGGGGCCAGCCGAACTTGAAGATTGAGGCGACATCATAGAGGTTGTGGTTGTTAAACTTCCCACCGCTGCGCCACCCGAACGGATAGGGATCGTCCTTGATGGCAAGCGTCGTCCTGATGATCTGCGGCCAATGATCCACTTCGCCCTTGCTGTATCGCACGACATGAAATGTTATGCTGAGATCGGTGGTCTTGCGTATCTTGCCATCGATGACGTACCAGGCTCCCCAATAGCCAGTTGCGGTATCCTGTGAGCCGTGGATAAAAAACCATGCAGCCTCGCGTGCTTCATCCCAGTCTATGCTTTCGTCGAGCGCTACGTAGCCGGAAAGTATATCCTGGAGATCACGCTTGTAGGCTGCCGTCGAGTAACTCGTCATCAAGCTGCTTAGCTCGCCACGGTTGTCGATGCCGGTGTTTTCGATGTCCGAGATCAGCAGGCTCTGCAGATAGTTGATGAGTTCACGGCCGGTGCGCAGCCTCGGGCGCAAACGATAGTGAGGGGGTTCGCCCTGGCTTGTGAGAAGGCCGATCGCCGTTGCCGTCGCGCCTACTCGCATGAACCATTGATCATAGCAGAGTCCCCAGAAGCCATCGACCGGCGATTGCTCGCTGGCAAAGTTCTGGTCTTTATCCTGTAAGCTCCGCTCGATGCGCTCCAGCTTGTCCTCCAGCGCATTCCAGTTTGCCGTGTAGCCGAGCAGCCACTTTGCCTCGAGATACAGTTGCTCCGAGCATTGCAGAGTGTTGCCCGCAGCTTGTTCGGCAGCGATCCCGGCCGCGAGCGCTTCGAGGCGCTCCGCATAGTGCTGACGCCGTTCTCGATAATTGGGGTCAAACGCCTCGAACTCGCGAACAATAATGTCTCGCATGTCGCCCTGGTCCGCGAGCGCGACTGAGGGGAAGCCGTAGAAAATTGCGACGACCCCCGAAAGCGCCAGCAGCATCTGCCGAAACCCTGCAGCAATGCGGCGACTCCACAGCGCATGTGCCATTGTCTCCTCCACATTCGCCAGGTGGTCCCGTTGCGCTACGACGACGGCTAGCCGCTTGGCTTTCGCGGAACTCCCACGCGTAGCTGTGCCAGATTTGCGTTCGATGACGTTAAGCGGAGATTATACTTCCTGCCCATGAAAAGAGGAAGATTTTACGACGGCGGGCGCAAAGCTCCTGTTGGCGCAAAGAAGACGTCGCTGATGAACGCTCCTGGCGCAAAGCAGACGCCGTTAAACCCAGAGATCGCCCTCAGACCAGCGACCGCCTCGCCACCTCGATCACCGTCCGCGTCAGGCCCGCAAGCCGGTCTGCGGCGAGCCGGCTGATCTGCCAGTAGAGGACGACATCGAGAGGCGTGTCCGGAATCAACTCGACGAGGCGACCGGCCTTGATGTGGGCCTCGGTCAGCTGGATCGGGTTCATGCCCCAGCCCATGCCGAGCAGGGCGGCATCGAGAAAGCCCTGTGTGGCCGGCAGCCAGTGGGTCGGCACGTTGACGTCGGTCTTGAGCGTGCGGCGGATCCATTGCGCCTGCAGGCGGTCCTTCTGGTTGAAGGTGAAGGAAGGTGCGCGGGCTAGTGCTTCCGGGGTGACGCCGTCGGGGAAATAGCGGCGCACGAATTCGGGGCTGGCGGCGGCGTGGTAGCGCAGCGCGCCGAGCGAGTAGCGGCGGCAGCCGGCGACCGGCTTTTCCATGCTGGTGACGGCGGCGATGACGCGGCCGCGCTCCAGCCACTCGGCGGTGTGATCCTGATCCTCGATGGAGATGTTGAGCAGGTAGTTCGAGCTTTTCGAGAATTCGGCCATCGCCTCCAGAAACCAGGCGCCGAGGCTGTCGGCGCTGGTGGCGATCTGCAGCGTGACGCGCTGTTCGGGATTGTCGCGGTCGCTCAGCGCCGGCAGGTGCTCCAGCAATTCGCTTTCCAGCATGCCGACATTTTCCATGTGGCGGCAGAGCCAGTCGCCCTTTTCCGTTGCCGTGCACGGCGTTCCGCGCACCACGAGGGCAGCACCCACGCGCTCTTCCAGCTGCTTGATGCGCTGGGAGACGGCAGAGGGCGTGACGTTCAGGATGGCCGCGGCCCTTTCGAAGCTGCCGGTCTGGACCACGGCAAGCAGGACACGAAGGGCAGGATAATCGATCATGGGTAAGCTGCGCTTAATTGACGTAAGGATGATTAATTAGCCTAATCCGATCGATCGGTCTACGGAGCGTTGCAACAACGCGACGGAACCCTCTGATATCATGGACATCTCGACCTATTTCACCGGCATGGTGGCCGGCCTCAGCCTGATCGTGGCGATCGGCGCGCAGAATGCCTTCATCCTGCGCCAGGGCTTGCGCAACGAATATGTCTTTGCCGTCTGCCTTGCCTGCGCGCTTTCGGATGCGATCCTGATCGTCATCGGCGTCACCAGCCTGGCGCAGGTGGTGAAGCTCATGCCCTTTCTCGATCCGGTCATGCGTTATGGCGGGGCGGCGTTCCTCATCTGGTATGGGGCGAAAAGCCTCTATTCGGCGGCCTGGTCTTCGGGCGCGCTGCAGGTTGCAAACGGGGCAGGGGCAAGCTTCGGCAAGACCATGGCCATGTGCCTGGCGCTGACCTGGCTCAATCCGCATGTCTATCTCGATACGGTGATCCTGCTCGGCACGATCTCGACGCGTTTTGCCGGCCATCAGGCCGCCTTTGCCGCGGGGGCGGCGAGCAGCTCCTTCCTGTTCTTCTTTTCTCTGGGATATGGTGCGGCCTGGCTTCGTCCCATCTTTTCACGGCCGGTTTCCTGGCGCATTCTCGAAACCATCATCGCTTGCGTGATGTGGCTGATCGCGTTCAAGCTCCTGAACGGCATGTGACGGCCGCATACGCGCCAATCACGACCTTGGGAAACCAGAATGACCGTCGATCCGCATCACCTTGCCCTTGTCTTCACCGCCTATATCATCGCCGCAGCCAGCCCCGGTCCCAGCAATATGCGCATCATGGGTGTCGCCATGCATCAGGGGCGCCAGTCGGCGCTGATGATTGCCGCGGGCGTCGTCAGCGGCTCGCTCTTCTGGGGCTCGATGGCGGCAACAGGGGTTTCGGCCGTTCTGGCGCAATATGCGCAGGCGCTCGTTGTTCTGAAGATAGCCGGCGGGCTCTACCTCATGTTCCTCGCCTACAGGGCCGGCAAATCCGCCATGACCTCGGATGAGAAGCAGAGCAGGCCGCTCGATGCCATCAGGCCGGCCTCGGGCTTCAGCCTCTATCGCCGCGGCCTGCTGATGCACCTGACCAACCCGAAGGCGCTGCTCGGCTGGATCGCGACCATGACGCTTGGTCTCGGCCCGGGCGCGACGCCGGCGACCGTCGCCGTCATCCTTGCGGGCTGCGCCATTCTCAGCATCACCATCTTCTGCGGTTATGCGCTGGTCTTCTCCACCGCGCCGATGATCCGCATGTATCGCCATGCGCGGCGCTGGATCGAGGGCACGCTGGCGCTCGTCTTCGGCGCCGCCGGCATGAAGCTCTTGCTGTCACGCGCGTAAGAAGGAAGTTCCCGATGCCGCTTTTCCATGGCCTTTCCGCCTTTCCGATCACGCCGGCAGATGCCTCTGGCATTGTCGATACCGGCGCGCTCGCCACGTTGCTCGGCCGCATTGAGGCCGCGGGCGCAGATTCCATCGGGTTGCTCGGCAGCACCGGCGCCTATGCCTTCCTGTCCCGCCAGGAGCGGCGCCGGGCGGTGGAAGCGGCCATGTCTGCCGTTGGCGGCAAGATCCCTGTTATCGTCGGTGTCGGCGCGCTCCGGACGGATGAGGCGCAGGCGCTCGCCAGGGATGCGCGGGAGCTTGGGGCGGATGGCCTGCTGCTCGCGCCGGTCTCCTATACGCCACTCACCGACGACGAGGTCTACGAGCATTTTGCTGCTGTCGCCGATGCCGGGCAGCTGCCGCTCTGCATCTACAACAATCCGGGCACGACGAAATTCACCTTCAGCGCCGAGCTGATCGCCCGGCTTGCCAGGCTTGGCACCGTCAAGGCGGTGAAGATGCCGCTGCCGGCCAATGGCGATATTGCAGGCGAGATCAAAAGTCTCCGTGCGGTGACGCCGGATGGTTTCGCGCTCGGCTATAGCGGCGACTGGATTGCGGCGGATGCGCTGCTTGCAGGCGCCGATGGCTGGTACAGCGTGGTTGCGGGCCTGCTGCCCGCCGAGGCGCTGAAGCTGACGAGGGCCGCGCAGGCTGGTGACACCACGGAGGCGGGGCGCATCAACGATGCCTTCACGCCGCTGTGGGCGCTGTTCAAGGAATTCGGCAGTTTCCGTGTCATGTATACGATTGCCGATCTCATCGGCCTCGGCCGGTTTTCGCCGCCGCGTCCGGTGCTCGGCCTTGCCGAGGCCGCACGCGGGCGGGTGCGTGAGGCGCTTGACAGCCTCGGTGCCGCAGTCGGCCGGTAGAGCAGTTCCGCTGCCGGAATGCTCCGGCCAGCGGGAGTGGTTTCCAAGACGCGGAGTGATAGCCACGGGCCGGGCCGCGGCTATGCCCGCAGGATCTTCTCCATCGCCTTTCCCCTGGCGAGCTCATCGACCAGCTTGTCCAGGTAGCGGATCTCCCGCATGGTCGGCTCCTCGATCTCTTCGACGCGCACGCCGCAGACGACGCCAGATATCAGCGACCGGGACGGGTTCATCGCCGGCGCCTGCGCAAAGAAATCCTCGAAGCTGGTTTTCTGCGTCAGCTGATCGTTCAGGCTCTGCGGGCTGTGCCCCGTCAGCCAGCAGATGATCTCATCGACCTCGGCTTTGGTGCGGCCCTTCTTTTCGGCCTTGGCGACATAGTGAGGGTAAACGCTTGCGACGCTGACCGAATAGATACGATGCTTCGTCATGCCTCCTCCCTGACGGTGCGGATCTCGCGACGGCGCTGACAGCTTTCCCGTTGCGCGATCTTCTCAGACGCCATGATAGACGAGGCGCGTGAACAATTCAGGGGTGACAAGGAACTGCCCCCATTTTGCATCGAATTCGGCTGTCGGCTTTGCGGCAAGGACCTCGTCGATCGGCTTTCCGGCGGTTTTCAGTTTGGAGACGTTCCCGCGGATCTCGACCAGCATCGTCCTGTATTCGGTGAGTTCCGATTTGTTGCTGACGGGATGGCCGTGACCGGGGATGACGATGGTATCGTTGGAGACATTGGCCAGGATGTCCTCGACCGACTTGATCATTCCGTCGATCCCGCCACCGGTCGAATAGTCGATGAACGGATAGATGCCGTACCAGTAGAGGTCTCCGGCATGGACGATGTTTGCTTCGCCGAAGGTGACGGAGATGTCGCCATCGGTGTGAGCATTCGGATGATGCTTCAGCATCAGGGTGGATTTGTCGAGCTTGAGGGACATCTCGTCGCCGACGGTTTCCGAAGGCACGGCGGCGAGCGGCGGTCGCGGGAATTCGTAATCCCAGTCTTCGACCCTCACGACCGACATCAGGTGTTTGCAGGTGTTTTCATGCGCCAGAATGGCCGCGCCCTCGGCGTTCAGCCATGCGTTTCCATCGGTATGATCGAAATGCCAGTGCGTGTTGATGAGATGAGTGATCGGCTGTTTGCCAAGTCGGGCGAGGGCCTCGAGTACCCGCGGCCGGGACGCGGTGATGCCGCCATCGATGAGAACCTTTCCGTCTGCGCCGGTCAGGACGGCGATGTTTCCGCCCGATCCTTCGAGGATCGATACGCCAGCCCTTGCCTTATGGACCTTGATCGGCTCCTTGGCGGCGGAGTCGCGGATTATATCGACGATGCCCTGAGCCTTCGCGAATACCTGTTTCGGGCTGAGCCAACCTCCGGATGCGGCGAATGTCGAGGCGGCCACGCAGCAGAGACAAAATCCGCGACGGGAAAGTCTGAAATCCTGGGTCACTTGGCAGGTCCTTTCCGGAATGGCGGCGGGGCTCCAGAGTCAGACTGAAGCCGCTTCCCCGCCTTGGTTGATGATTTCGGGATGTGTGGAGCCCATGCCGTAGAGCAGGCGATTGCGCAGTTTGCACGTGCTGTTTTTCTTGATCAGTTTGATAGACGAAAAAGCGATGCCGGCGATGGGAACGATCTGGTCGTCATCGTCGCGTCCGGGAGCCGCAGACAGCCCATCAGATCGTTGTTCCCCTCGCATGACAGACCCCGGACGGAAGCTTTCAATGCAGTCGCGGGAATGTACAATATCAGAAAATTGCACGCAATCATCCGTGCCGCCCTTCACGGATACCGTTCTTCGGGTTGGCGGAACCCATGGCCGCTGCGGTGATCCAGGCCGATATCGATCACCCTCGAATTTCGGTCGAGCCGGATCTTTATACGCCGGCCGCCACAAATCGCAGATGGAGATGACTCTTTTTGCCTCGTTGGAACGTCGTTGTTGCGACCGTCGTCGAACGGTCTGACCCGACCCGAATGAGGATGAGAGATGGATCTGGATGGAAAGCGAATTGTTGTTGTCGGCGGCAGCCGTGGTTTGGGGAGGGGGCTTGCCGAGGCATTCGTGGCGCGCGCGGCCGACGTCACCGTGGTCGCCCGGAACGTGACGGCCATGCAGGAGGCGGGCGAACAACCGGCCTTCACGGCCCTGTCGGCTGATGCAACCGATGTCGATGCGGCATGGCGCATCATGGAAGAGAGGCGACCCGATCTCGTCATCATGAATGCCGGTGCGGAACCGCCCATGGAGCGGATCGACCGGATCGGCTGGGAGGCATTCACCGCCAACTGGAACGTGGACGTCAAGGCCGCGCTGCACTGGGTACAGGCTGCCCTGACCCTGCCGATGGCGCCGGGCGGGCTTGTCGTGCTGGTTTCCAGCGGAGCCGCCGTGCAGGGCTCGCCGCTGTCTGGCGGTTATGCGGGCGCCAAGCGCGCGCAGTGGTTCATTGCGAAATATGCCGAGGGCCTGTCGACGCAGCTCGGCCTGGGCTTGCGCTTTCGGGTCATCGTTCCCCGGCAGATGTTTGCCGGAACCGGTGTCGGCGATACCGGCATCGGTGCCTATGCCGCGGCGGCGGGTCGGACATTTGCCGAGCAGGCGGCCACCTGGCCGGACATGACGCCACGGGCTTTTGGCGATATGGTCGCCGACCTGATCGGCAGGACTGATCTCGCCGAGGCGATGGTCTACGCGGTGCGCGGAGATACGGGAGTGACGGTCATCGAATGACGGAAGACGCTGCCCTCAAGGATGAAGAGAGGAAAACTCTGCTGGCAGCACTCGCGAGCGAAGCGGATGTGCTTCGCCCCGAGCTGCATCGCTATGCGGCGCGTCTGGTAGGGTCTGTCATCGACGGCGAGGATGTGATCCAGGAGGCGTTTGCCAGGGCATTTGCGACGGCGGGCTCGATCCCGCCGGACACGCCGCTGCGCCCCTGGCTGTTTCGCGTCGTCCATAACAAGGCGATCGATACCCTGCGCCAGCGCAATACACGCCGGGCGGAGCCCCTCGAGACGGCCTTCGATCTCGCCGATATCAGCGCCGTCGGCCCCGAGGATGCGCTGATCCGGCAGGACACAGTGCTGATAGCGCTTGGCCATTTTGCAGAATTGCCGGTGCCGCAGCGCAGCGCGGTCATCCTCAAGGACGTGCTCGGAGAGTCGCTTGCGGATATCGCAGCGCTGCTCGAATTGAGTGTCGATGCCGTCAAGGCGCATCTGTCGCGCGGCCGGGCGAGTTTGCGCGCCGTCTCCGACATGCGGCGCGAGGTCGCGCCACCGCCCAGTCCGGAGGCCCTGAACTTTGCAGCGCTGTTCAACGCCCGGGATTGGGACGCCTTGCGCCGCCTGCTGGCCGACGATGTCCGGCTGCGTCAGGCGCGTCGGCCGGAAATCTCCGGTGCCGCCGATGTCGGCCGGTTCTTCACCTATTATGCCGAATATCCGCCGGTCAGGATCGAGCCGGCCTGGCTGGAAGGCCGGGAAATATTGCTGGTATCGGCCGAAGCGTCCGATGGTCCTTCCTATTTCATGCTGCTCGAATGGCGGGGGCAGAAGATAAGCCTGATCCGCGACCATCGCTATGCGACCTATGTCATCGAGGGTGCTGACGTCATGCCGGCAGCATAGTGGTGGGCCGGAGTGATCGAGCGCTTTGCGGCGGTCGCCATGCCCCTGCCTATAGTGATGTGACGAGCGTTTCCGGCTTCAGATCATATGACCGCTGAACCAGGCCGGCACGCGTGCCGAGACCATCGGTTGTCGTCCGGGTCCATACCTGCTGCGATTGCTCGCGAACGCCGTCTGCAAGTTCCGGCGCAACGATGTTGCGGAAGAGCTGCGATTTGCCCGTGATCACGTCGGCGATGGCGTTGAATACGGTCGACGGCTCGAACTGTTCGAAGGGGAAGGCCAGCTTCTCGTAGTTGAACACGCGCTCGTCCGGGTCGTCGTTCCAGCTCTTCGGGGCCAGGAATCCGGCATCGTTGAAACCGGTGAGATAGGGGCCGGGGTTGATGACAGCCACCTCCACGCCGAATTCCTGAAGCTCCGTGGCCATTGTCTCTGCTATGGCCTCGAGAGCGTGCTTCGAGGCACCATAGGCGCCGACGAACGGGCCTGAGAGGATGCCGACGACCGACGACATGAAGATGATCCTGCCGCTGCGCCGCGCGACCATCTTTCGCGCTATCCCTTGGGTGAGCTGCACCGGGCCGAAGACATTGACCTCGAACTGTCGCTGCATGTTTTCTGCGGGGATGTCGATGATGGCGCCGCCTTCGATAATGCCGGCGCCGTTGACAAGCACGTCGATGTCCCATGACGCGGCGCGCCTGCGATCGCCTTCATTGTCGACGTCGAGTTTCTCGATGCGCAGGGCGAGGCCCTGGTTCCTTGCCTGAATCTCCAGTGCGCGGAGCTGCGGATAGTTCTCGACGCAGGCGATCACCTCGTGACCGCGCCGCGCGAGCTCGATGGCCGCACCGTTGTTAAGGCCGCTGCCGGCACCTGTGATCATGATGGTGGTCATGGCTGGTCTCCCGCAATGGATCAGTTGCCCGAGAGGGCCTTGGCGGCCATTTGGGCCACATCCCTCGTCCTGCTCGCCGTTGCCGCCGCTGGCGCCAACCGCGCCCACGATCTCTCCATCGATGCTAACAGGCACGCCGCCGGGAAAAATGATGGCGCGGCCGTCGAGGCCATTGGCAATGCCGTAAAAGTCTCCGTGGGGCTGGGCAATCGTGGCGATGAAGCTCGTCGCGAGGCGGGTGGAGATGGCGGTGTAGGCCTTGTTATAGGCCAGCGCGACGCTCGAAAGCGAGGCGCCATCCATGCGCGCCTGCGCGATGACAGTTCCGCCGACATCGACAACGCAAAGCGTGCTGGGCGAGCGGATCTCGGACGCGCGGGCGATGCCGGCCCTGATGATTTGGTCCGCCTCGGCGAGACCGAGGCTCTTGAGCGTGATCATGGTCTTCTCCTGTCGATATCGATTGGAATGGATGGTGAGTTGATGCCTATCCCGGCTGTTGGGCCGCTACGCGTCGCAACGCTTCTTCGTAGTCGCGCGGCCTGCTCGCTCCCGAAATGCGGTATTTCTGCTGAAGGATGAGTGTCGGCACGGAGCGGATGCCGCGGCTATGCCAATCCGCTTCAGCGCATCGGACCTTGTTGGCGTAAGCGCCCGATGTGAGGATCTCGCGGGCGGCCGAAGGATCGAGCCCCACCACCTGCGCCGCATTGGCAAGGACATCGAGATTGGACACATCTGCACCATAGGTGAAGTGCGCTGCAAAAAGTACGAGCTCGAGACCGATCTGGCGCTTCTCAAGTTCGGCCCAATGAACCAGCCGGTGTGCGTCGAACGTGTTGTAGAGACGCCGACTGTCGATCGACGCCATATCGAAGCCGACCTCGGCCGCTCTCGCACGGATGGTTTGACGATTGCGCGCGGCCTCCGCTGCCGACAGGGCATATTTCCGCGCGACATAGGCAGTGCTGTCTTCACCGCCTTCCGGCATGGCGGGGGCGAGCTCGAAGGGCTGAAATGAGATCTTCACCTCTATCGAATCCTGCACGCGTTTCAGCGCTGCAAGCAGACTGTGCAGGCCGATCGCGCACCAGGGGCAGACGATATCGGAGATAAACTCCACCTCGACCGATCGCTTCAATGAGATCATGGACCCTCCAGGCATGTCGCCTTTCCCTGGCCGTCGGCCACGCGGATGTCCCGTGACAGCAACTCTTTGGCCACTGACAGACAAGATCGGGGAGCGGGGGCGAATATTCCCAAGCCATCGAAGAAAGATCGCAACCAACTGAAAACAAGAGGGGATTTTTACAATCCTGCTGGCTGTCCATCGAAGCGAATGGCCGCGAGCTCTACTCGGCGTAAAGCTGGCTGCTGGATAGTGGCACGTAAAAACGAGGCAGCGGTCGCAATTTCTCTGGGGCTGCGCGGGCGATTGCCGACGAGTGGGTGTAAGCTGACGCACAATTGAGCACAGGAGGTAGCGTCAATGCCGCGTTTTCTTGCCGTTTACACCATGAAACCCGAAGACTTTGCATCCTTCCGAAAGCTGACCAAAGCCGAGCAGGATGCGATCGATACCGTTGGCGTTGCACAGTGGGCGGCGTGGGAGGAAAAAAACGCTGCGTCCATCCTCGATCGAGGTGGCATGGTCGGCAAGACGACACGCATAACCAGGGACGGTATCGCCAAAGCCTTCAATCCACTCTGCGGCTATCTCGTGGTGGAGGCGGAAACGGCTGATGATGCCGCACGATTGTTCGAAGACCATCCGCACATCACCGTGTTTCCCGGTGACGGCGTGGATATCATGCCCTTCGTAACCTGAGCGCTTGCGGGCGAGCATCACCCATTTGCAGTCATCTCTCGAGCGGGCGAAGGCGGGCGACGTTTGCTTCCGTCTCGAAAACAGAGGAAATCACATGCAGATAGCCGCGCTACCGGAACCGCCATACTATATGGTCAGCTTCACCTCGCAGCGAACAAACGTCGACGATGGATATGGCGAGATCGGTTACGCAATGACCGAACTTGCGAGCCAGCAACCGGGGTATCTTGGCTTCGAAAGCGCGCGCGGGGCAGATGGCTTTGGAATACTGGTCTCTTTCTGGAAGGACGAAGATAGTATCCGCGCATGGAAAGCCCTCGTCGACCATGCCGAAGCACAACGAAGAGGCCGCGAAGAGTGGTACTCGAAATACGAAATTCGCGTCGCTCTCGTGCAGCGCGCCTACGGATTTGACGGCGGGGGCCGACAGATGGCGAGTGCCACATAAAGGAAGCGGTTCGGCTTTTCCCGGACCTCTTGATCCGGTCACGGCCGTCTATTCACCTACCTGTTTCCAGCAGACACCAAGCTTGACCGCGCTCGTGAAACCTTTCGATTGGTAATCCGTTTTCGCTCACATGGCCGAAACAAAACTGAAATCGAAATCGGTCGACGGCGCCGAAGCTGATGGCGTCGAGGAGACGCGCCAGGGGAAGGCATCGACCGAAGAGGTCGCGCCGCCGCCAGATGTTATCGAACCCGATCCGGGGCTCAGCCCGGAGGAGGCCGAGGAGGCGCGCAAGAAATATCTGCTGAAGCGGTTCTGGATCAGCGCGCGCGGCTATTGGAGCCGCAAGGGCGATGGTTTCGCCTGGCCATGTTCCATCGGGCTGCTGATCATGATCGGCGCCAATGTCGGCTTCCAGTATGGGATCAACAGGTGGAACCGCGGCATATTCGATGCCATCGAGCGGCACGATGCGGGTACCGTCTATTATCTGAGCGCGATCTTCCTGCCGCTCGTGGCCGGCAGTGTCATTCTCGTGACGTCACAGGTCTATGTCCGCATGATGATCCAGCGGCACTGGCGCCGGTGGCTTGCAACCTCGCTGATCGCACGCTGGCTGGCGAACGGGCGCTACTATCAGCTGAACCTCATCGGCGGCGATCACAAGAATCCGGAGGCGCGCATTTCCGAGGATCTGCGGATCGCCACGGAATCGCCCGTCGATTTTGTCGCCGGCGTCATCTCGGCCTTTCTCTCGGCCTCGACCTTCATCGTGGTTCTCTGGACGATCGGCGGCGCGCTGACGCTGCCGGTCGGCGGGATGTCGATCACCATTCCCGGCTTCCTCGTGGTCACGGCGGTGCTCTATGCCGCAATCACCTCGACGACGATTGCCGTCATCGGCCGGCGTTTCGTTCGGGTTTCGGAGGTCAAGAACCAGGTGGAAGCCGAGTTTCGCTATACGCTGACGCATGTGCGCGAAAACGGTGAAAGCATCGCGCTTCTCGGCGGCGAGGAGGAAGAGCGCAACGACCTCAACAAGACCTTCGACAATGTTCTCCATCAGTGGGCGCAGCTTGCGCACCAGTATATGCGCACGACCTTCGTATCGCACGGATCGATGCTGATTGCGCCTGTCGTGCCGGTGCTGCTCTGCGCGCCGAAATTCCTCGAAGGCAGCATGTCGCTCGGCGAGGTGATGCAGGCGGCATCGGCCTTCGCGATCGTCCAGACCGCCTTCGGATGGCTTGTCGACAACTATCCGCGACTTGCCGACTGGAACGCCTGCGCACGGCGCGTCGCCTCGCTGATGATGTCTCTCGATGGCCTGGAACGGGCTGAACAGAGTGATGCGCTCGGGCGCATCCAGCATGGCGAGACCGGGAGCGAGGCGATGCTGAGCCTCAATGATCTGGCTGTGTCGCTGGACGATGGAACCGCCGTGGTTACGGAAACCCGGGTCGAGATCGAGCCGGGCGAGCGGGTGCTGGTTGCCGGCGAATCCGGCTCGGGCAAGAGTACGCTCGTGCGCGCCATTTCAGGTCTCTGGCCATGGGGCCACGGCAGCGTCGATTTCCATGCCGACAGGCGGTTGTTCATGCTGCCGCAACGGCCCTACATCCCCTCCGGCACGCTGCGCCGGGCCGTCGCCTATCCCAATGCCGCCGACGCCTGGTCGCTGGACGAAATCAAGAGCGCGCTCGACAAGGTGGGGCTCGGTTACCTCAACGAGAAGCTCGGGGAAGAGGCGCCGTGGGACCAGATCCTGTCGGGCGGCGAAAAGCAGCGGCTCGCCTTCGCGCGCCTGCTGCTGCACAACCCCGATATCATCGTGCTCGACGAAGCGACCTCGGCGCTCGACGAGAAGAGCCAGGACAAGATGATGGAGATGGTGATCCGGGAACTTCCAAAGGTCACCATCCTCAGCGTGGCGCACCGGGCCGAACTCGAAGTCTACCACAGCCGCAAGATCACGCTGGAACGGCGCAAAGGCGGCGCCAAACTTGTCAGCGATATCGATCTCGTCCCGCGCAAGAGGAAGCGGAACATGCTGTCGCGCTTCCTGGACAGTCCGCGCTCCCTGGCGAAAGGCGGAACGCGCTCGGACAAGACGGCGCTGACGGACAGCAGGAAGTAGAGACCCGTCCGCAGCCTTCCGTCAGCCTTGCGCCAGTTTCACAACCTATTGGTATGTGCGTGCTCAACGCGCGGTTTTAATCAGGCAATATTGAAGGTCGATTTCATGACAGCTCCAGTTACCGGAAACCCATTGTCGCAAATGCTCAACAATGCTTTCACGAAGCTTGATCGGGACGGTGACAACAAGCTGAATGCAGATGAGTTCGCGGATTTCAATCAGGTCCTGATGCCCGGACTGAAGCTCGATGACAACGGCAAGCCGACGGTCGACATGCAGGCCCGCATGGATCACAACGGCGACGGATTTGTCGATCGCGACGAGATGAATACGACGGGCGTGCTGATGCCTGCGGACATGTGCGATCCGAGTCTCGGCTCCATTATCAACTACCTTCACCTGAAGGGTGACGACGCAGCGCTCCGGGCAATGACGATGCTCGAGAGCGACACGCAGGACGATTCCTGACGGCGGTCGCTATTCGAAGATTTTGCTGCCGAAGAGGGCCGGCGCTAGCGCGGACGGGCGACGGCTGACAGGAAGTCCTGCGTGTTTGACAGGATGGTGTCGCCCATGAAGCGAAGGGATTCGACGGATCGTCTGGCGGCGTCCGCGTCCCCAGATCCGCATGCGTCTTCGATCAGGATCGGGACGATACCAAGGTCGGCGGCGTGGCGGCAGGTCGGCTCTATGCCGATCTCCATTGCAATTCCGCAGATTGCCAGTGCCGAAAGGCCGGCATCGCGCATGGCGATTGCGAGCGGCGTTCCCTCGAAAGCCGACATGCCCAGCTTGTCGAACACGAAATCCTGTTCCTGCGGATAGAGTTCCGGAATGATCCGAACCGCCTCGCTGTCCCTCAGAAACCAGGGTTTCACGGCCTCGGGGTCATCTGTGCGCTGCCATGCCATTGCCATGCGCGTCGCAAACGACCCCATCCACGGCCTCGGCAGGGAAAGGTGGCGGCAGAAGGCAATTCTCATCCCGGCGCGTCTTGCGGCAGCGACGATCTCGGCGATGCGGTGGCCCGTTTCTTCCGCGCCGGGCACCTGCCGGGCAATGCCGATCTGCATATCGTAGACCAGCAATGCGGTTCGATCGGGAGAAAGCCAGTCTGCAAGTGTCGTGGGTATCGTCATCGGCGCATTCCCTGACAATGGTGACCGCCCTTAGTTAGGGCGCGGCTGGCCATTTGAACAGCGATGCGGCGCAGGCGTAGTGCAATTGCGCAATGCTCCCGGCCATCTGGAGAAGTGAAGAATAGGGCAACTTCCGGCCCGCCTGCCTTTGATCGGAACATGAGCGCATGGCTGGCTTCTGCCCACCCCATATTGAATTCCAGCAATGTATTGAGTACAAATTATTATTAACTGCTAATAATAAAGAATTCACCGATTTACTCTATAAAAAGGGATAAGCGAAAGAGGGAGGGGCCTCTGTTTATTGTATCTGTACTGGATGAAGGCGAAGAGAGAAACTTTGTAGCCGTCGCTCTACACATCAGCGACAGCGAGATTCACATCGATGTCGGCGGCGTCGAGCATCACTTCAGACTGGCCGACCTGATTGACATTCTCTCGGTCGAACACCATCGCGCCCATGATATCGCAGGGCGCGGGCGCGCCCTTGCGCTGTGCCATTGATGACGGTCGAGCCCGACATCGATCCCACGCCACGCCATTGCCGCGCCCCTGGAGGGGCGGGCGTAAATCGCCTTTGCGGTCCGTTTTCGGACGCCGGGGCGCGTTGACTGACGTCCAAAACATGTCGTGACGAGCGGAACCTGGGCGGATGTACCAAGTTGTGCCTGATGACCCATGAAGCGCAATGGAGGTTTTTCATGCTTCTCAAGCTCATCACGGCATCCATCCTTTCCATCGGCCTCGCGACGTCAGCAATGGCGCAGACTTCAGGCGTCGGCGGCGGCACGGGCAGTGCGGGCAGCGGCACGGGCAGTGCGGGCAGCGGCACGGGCGGTGCTGGCGGTACATCCGGCAGCGGCGTCATCAGCCCCGGCACATCCGGCACCGGCATGGGGACGGGCGCGGGCACCGGTACAAGTACAGGTACAGGCACGGGCACCGGCAATACGCTGGCGCCGGACGCAAACAGCACCACCAACAGCATCGTGCCCGATCCCGATACGACAAATCCGTCCGTGCGCGGCGCCTCCGGCACAGGCAACGGGATGAGCAGGGGAACGCCCGATTGCAACGGCATGACCGGCACCGGCACCGCCTCGGGGCTTCCCGGCTCGGACACGTCCGCGCAGGTACGCCCGAACTGCTAGGGAACTCCCGGCAAAAGTGTCACCCGTCAGTGACCTAATCGATGATGTGATAGCCGCCGTCGATATAGATCGTATCGCCGGTGATCAGCCTTGCCGCGTCATGCGCCAGGAAGGCGGTCGCCATGCCAACATCGTCGATCGAGACGAGGCTGCGCGTGGGGGCCGTTTCCTCGGCCTTGTTCAGGAGTTCGTCGAATTCGGGAATGCCGGATGCTGCGCGTGTCGCCAGCGGGCCGGGGGAGATGGCGTGGACGCGGATGCCTTTCGGCCCGAGTTCGGCCGCGATGTATCGCACGGCGCTCTCGAGTGCGGCCTTTGCGAGGCCCATGACATTGTAGTTCTTCACCACCATCTGGCTGCCGTAATAGGTCATGGTGAAGAGCGTACCGCCGCGTTTCATCAGCGGTTCGGCAAGATGGGCCATGCGGATGAAGGACCAGCAGGATATGTCCATCGTCTTCAGGAAACCGTCGCGCGGCACGTCGACGACGCGGCCCTGCAGCGTATCTTTCGGCGAGAAGGCGATGGAATGGACAACGAAGTCGAGCTCGCCCCAATATGCGGTGATGTTCTCGAACACGGCTTCCAGCTGCCCCGGCACCGACACATCGAGCGGCAGGAAAATCGGCGCTTCCAATGCGTCCGCCAGCGGCTCGACATGGGGTTTGGCCTTGTCGTTGAGATAGGTGACCGCGAGTTCGGCGCCAAGCGCGCGGAATGCCCTGGCGCAGCCCCAGGCGATCGACTGGTCGTTGGCGATGCCCACCACCAGGCCACGCTTGCCCTCGAGAAGTTTGGCCTTCACGTCCGGGATCATCATCTGCCCCTCTTGTTGGTTGAAAGGTCTGCCGGTCAGGCGGCGACAAGTGCGAAAGTATGACGTGCGATCATCAGTTCCTCGTCCGTCGGCACGACGTAGAGCGCGATCCTGCTGTCGTCGCCGGATATGAGCAATTCACCGGCATCGTTGGCCCTTTCATGAAGCGTTGCGCCCAGCCAGTCGAGCTTGCGGACTATGCGCTCGCGCATGACGGGCGAGTTTTCACCGACGCCTGCGGTGAAGACGAAGGCATCGATACCGCCGAGGGCTGCTGCAAGCATGCCGGCATTGAGGCCGATGCGATGGACGAAATGATCGAGTGCGAGACCGGCTCCCGGCTCGTCGCTCGACAGCAGATCGCGGACATCGTTGCTGATGCCGGACAGGCCCTTGAGACCGGACTCCTTGTAGAGCAGATCCTGCAATTGCGCCGGGCTCATGCCGCGTTCCTGCAGCAGATAGAGCAGCACGCCGGGATCGATCTGCCCGCATCGTGTGCCCATGGGCAGGCCGTCGAGAGCTGTGAAGCCCAGTGTGCTCTCGACACTTTTGCCCTCATGGATGGCGCAGAGCGAGGCGCCGCTTCCAAGATGCGCAACTATGAGCCGGCCGCGGCCGATATCCGGTGCGATCTCGGCGAGCCTGCCGGCAACATATTCGTAGGAGAGGCCGTGAAAGCCATAGCGCCGCACACCCTCGGCGAAGTAATGGGCGGGAATGGCGTAGTGATCGGTCACCGGATCATGGCCGCGGTGGAAGGCGGTATCGAAACAGGCGACCTGGGCGAGCTGCGGCTGGTTTTCCAGCAATACGCGAATGGGTGCCAGGTTGTTCGGCTGGTGCAGCGGCGCAAGCGGCGTGTAGCGCTCGAGGTCGCGCAGCAGGTTCGCGTCGATACGCACCGGGTGCCTGTGGTCGGGTCCGCCGTGGACGACCCGATGACCGACGGCGACCAGCCGCCCCTCGTGCCGTTCCCGCAGCCATTGTCCGACCAGCCGCATCGCCGCCGGCAGGTCGGGAACGGTCTCGCCGGGATAGTCGGCGTCGGCGAGCTTTTCGCCGGCGGCGTTCTTGATCGTCAGGCGCGGCGCGGTGCCGATGCCCTCCATCTTTCCCTTCACCTGCCGCGCAAGCGGGTCCGAGGCGGCGAAGACCTCGAATTTCAGACTGGAGGAACCGGCATTGACGACGAGAAGCGTGTCCATGGCATCAACCGCCCTGAATTGGCGCCGCACGCCGGCGCGCTTCGGCAAAGAGCACGCCGACGGCGCAGGAGGCGAGGCGCGCCCTGACGTTGTCGGCACGCGATGTCAGGATGATCGGCACCCGCGCGCCCAGCACGAGGCCCGCCGCATCCGCCCGCGCCAGGAAGGTCAGGTTCTTCGCCAGCATGTTGCCGGCTTCGAGATTGGGGACGACGAGGATCTGCGCCCGGCCGGCAACCTCGGACCGGATGCCCTTGATGCGTGCCGCTTCCGGATCGATCGCATTGTCGAAGGCGAGCGGTCCGTCGAGGATGCCGCCGGTTATCTGTCCGCGCTCGGCCATCTTGCAGAGTGCGGCCGCATCGATGGTCGAGGGGATCTTCGACGTCACCGTCTCGACCGCCGAAAGGATCGCCACCCGGGGCGTACCGAGGCCGATCGCCGTGAAGAGATCGATGGCGTTCTGGATGATATCGCGCTTGGCATCGAGATCGGGGGCGATGTTGATGGCCGCGTCGGTGATGAAGAGCGTCTCGGAATAGTTCGGCACGTCCATGACGAAGACATGGCTGATGCGCCGTGCCGTCCTCAGGCCCGTGGCCGACGAGGTGACGGCGCGCATCAGCTCGTCCGTATGCAGGCTGCCCTTCATCAGCAGGTCGGCGCGGCCTTCGCGGATGATCTCCACCGCTTTCGCAGCCGCCGCATCGCTATGCGGCGCATCGATCAACTCGAAGGGCGAGATATCGATGGCATGCGCTTTTGCAACCGTTCTGACCTTCTCCGCCGGCCCGACGAGGACCGGACGCATGAGCCCGTCTTCGGCGGCTTCGACCGCTCCGCGCAGCGATGACTCGTCGCAGGGATGGGCAACGACGGTGGTCATCTGCGGCGCTTGCCTTGCCTTGACAATCAGCCGTTCGTATTTTTCGTGCTGCCTGGCTTCGCCAGGGTTTTCCCAATCCGGCATGTGCCTCCGCTCCCTGTTGAATGACCGTTTCGAGCCCTGATGCGCCCGGTTATTTTGCGCGCCTGACGGCCCTGAGTGGCGTCGGGCTGCTGGGTGTCGGGCTGATCGGCGGTGGGCTGCCTGGCGATACCGGCCCGGCAAGGGGCGCTGCGGAAAGGCCGAAGAGGTCGACGATCTTCTGCCAGCGCTGCTCGGCCTCGCCGGAAAGCGGGCCGCGCGCGTTCAACACTTCACGAAGCGAGGCGAGGGCATGACGGCGGGCTTCCTCGTCCGCCGGCAGGAGTTGCGGTATCGCGTTGACGGCAGCCTGCTCGTCGATGACGAGCATGAGGAACTGGTCGCGGATCAGCGCCTTGAATTCGGCAAGCGTCATCGCCGGCATGTTGTTCTCGGCGCGCCGCATCCGGCGGATGGCGGCAAAGCCGCGCTCGTCAGCTGCGCCATGCGCCATGGCGACATGAAGCAGGCTGCGCGCCAGACCTTCCTGCAGGCCGCCCTTGTCGATCCGCGCCCTCAGCTCCTCGATCCTCGTTTTCAGCACCTGGGCATGCAGCGCTGTCTTGCTTGCGCGACGGTGCGGCTTCTCGTTCCATGGATCGATGCCGACCGCCGCCTGCAGGAACGGCGAGCCGTAGACGGTGAGGAACGCCGCCTCGCTGAGCGCCTCAATCCCTTCACGCCATGCGTCGAGCCCGGCGACGATCTGGTGTGAAACGATCTGCTCGAAGGCGAGGAAGGGATTGTTTGCGGCAACGGGACGACGCTCTTCCTCCACGTCGACCGCAAGGTCGGCAATGGGCGCCATCAGGGGATTGAGGTCGGAAAGCAGCTCGTATTGCAGCCGCAGCGGATGCAGCCTGCGCATCTCTTCGGCCGCCTGTTCCGGCACCATTGCGCGGATGAAAGGCTGGGCGAAGGTGCGGTAGAGCGACAGGTTGATTTCCGAGACCTTGGCCGCCGTCGCAAAACGCCTGTCATCGGCGGCATTGTTGCAGCCGAGCGCGCGTATATCGTCGAGCGTCCGCTCCTCGCAGCGCATGATCCAGTCGCCCTCGACAAGGTCGCCGCCGACGGTCGCATCCGTCCTGGCTTCGAAAATCGCCTCGTAGAGACCGGGCGGCAGCGCATCGATCAGGTCGATATTGCTGGAGAATTCCCCATGTTCCTTGCGGGCGACGCTGGCGGAGACGAAAATGCCGAGATGGCCGATCTTTTCGTGCACCGTGTAGACGATCGTCTGGCCGTGCGAGCGGATCTCGTTGACGCTGTCATAGAGATCCGCGATCCAGCCGAGCGCCTGGGCGGGCGGGGTGATATTGTCGCCCTTGGAGCAGAAGACGACGATCGGCGCGCGGATATTCCTGAGATCGATCGTCTCGCCCTTAGAGGTCTCGATGCGGCCGGCGGCGAGATTGTTGCCGACAAAGAGCTCGTCGACGATGAACTGGATTTCCTGCGCATTCAGGTTGACGTGATTGCCCCACCATTGCTCGAAGCCGAGATAGCGCGGCGCCTCGGTATCGATCTTGGAATAGAGATTATACTGCTTGGTCCAGAGCGTATTGGCGGGGTTCTGGTTTTCGAAATTCTGCACCAGCCAGGCGCCGTCGAACTTGCCGTGGCCGAGATCGCCGGTCAGCGCCGTCAGCCAGGTGCCGCCGAGCAGGCCGCCCGTATAGCGCATCGGATATTCGCCGCGTTTGCCGGCCCAGTAGGAAAGGGGGGCGCCGGCGATGATGATCGAGCCGAAAAGCTCGGGCCGCATGGCAGCGAGCATCATGACGGCCCAGCCGGCCTGGCAATTGCCGATCACGCAGGGTTTCGCGTCAGCGCCCGGATGCAGCGCAATGACCTTTTCCAGAAAGATCGCTTCGGCAAGCGCGATATCCTCGAGCGTCTGGCCAGCGATCGGGTCCGGCAGGAAGCCGATGAAATAGCAGGGGTGGCCGGCTGCGAGTGCAACACCGATCTCGCTGTCGGCCTTGAAGCCGCCAATGCCCGGCCCATGCCCGGCACGCGGATCGACCACGACGAAAGGCCGGCGTGTTTCGTCGATGTCCGTGCCCTCGGGCGGGACGATGCGAACCAGCGCGTAGTTGACCGGCCGCTCGAGGTCGCGCCCGTCCAGTAGCACCTCGGGCGTGAAGCTCAGCACATGGGGTGCTGCCGCTTCCGAATGGACACGATATTGATTGCCGCGCTTTCGCATCACATCCCAGAAGAGAACGCTGCGCTGGGTGGCGTCTCTGAGATAATCGAAGGCCATGCCGGCCGGGCCGAACTGGGTTGCAAAATCAAACTTCGAGAGATTGGAAGGGTACCACATGCCAAACATGTCAAACCTCCTGGCTCACCGCTCTCGGCGGGAGTTCAAAGACCTAATTGCTGGAAGTAATAGTCTCGATCCTCGTCCGCATTGCGCATGGGCGGCGCTGCCGGCCACGGAGTTTTGTTAGCACCTGCAGCATAGTTGGAGCGCCCCGCGGTGCAACGTATTTTACGGTAGGTTACGGGCCGTTTTCAGCTCGCCTTTCGACCCGTCATCCATGTCCGGCGGGCGGGCTTGCCGGCCGATCGTGTTGACCGATGTCAAAGACCATGGCGTGCCGGATCGCTACCGTGGGGATATCCATCACGGAGGGCAGCCATCATGGCCATCACCACAGTTCTTGGTATCCTCAGGAGCAGCAAATTCGAGCGCGACCTGAAAGGCGCGGCGGGTTTTTGCGCCACCTACGGGGCTCATCTGACCGCACTTGCCGTTTCCATCGGCGCGGCCCCGTCGCTCAGCCAGTACGATGCCATTTCCACCATCTGGCTGGATGAGAGGCAGCGCGAGATCGACGAACTCGCCACCACGACCGCGAAGATCAAGGAGACCCTGTCGGGCAGCGATCTCTCGTTCGAGGTGCAGGATCTCTACACGGAATTTGCATGGGCCGACGAGGATTTCGCCGAGCGTGCGCTTTATGCCGATATCGTGCTCCTGGGATCGGACGCGGCAGGAGATGCCGACCTCAGAAAGCGGATCTTCGATGGCGCGCTCTTCCAGACCCCGACGCCGATCCTGATCAACCGCGGGCAAAAGGCCATCGCCGCGTCGCCAAGGTCCGTGGTGCTCGCATGGGATTCCAGCAACGAGGCGGCGCGGGCGGCCCGCCAGTCGCTCGATCTTCTGGAAAGAGCCGAGATCGTTCATGTGACGATGGTCGACCCGGTCGCGCGCATGCGCACGAATGGCGAGGAGCCGGGCGCCGACATAGCGGGCTTCCTTGCCCGGCACGGCGTCAGGGTTCAGGTCGATCGGCTCTCGAGCGAAGGCAAAAGCGCCGATGCGATCATCACCCGGCATGCGGTGGACATGGGCGCGGACCTGATCGTCATGGGCGCCTACAATCATCCGAGATGGCAGCAGAGCCTGTTCGGCGGCGTGACCCGCAGGATGATCGAGGAATGCCAGCTGCCGCTCTTCCTTGCCCACTGAACCAGAGAACTTCGGCCTTCTCGCGCAAATGCCATCGGCAACAGGGAGGTGGATCCCTGTCCAGAATATTAGAAAATGTGTATGAAGGTCGAGCTGGTTCGGGGGACATGCGAATGCTGTCGATTTCGAGGGCATGCACTGCTGAGGATTTCACCATCAGTGGCGAGTTGTGCAGGTCGTTTGGCGCCTGGGATGCCGAGGCATGCCGCGCCTATGACATCCCGCCGGAGGTGGTAGCGACCTTTTTCCATAGCGAGGACGACGAGGCGCTGGCAGCAAGGTACAGCCAGGCGGACGCTCCGCTTCTGCTGGCCCGATGGTATGGCGAACCGGCAGGGTGCATTGCCCTTGCACCCTTCGACGAAGGCGCGGCCGAGATCCACAAATTCTATGTGGACCCGGCCTTTCGAGGGCGCGGTATCGGCAAGGCACTCCTGCAGGCGATCATGGCCGAAGCCTGCAAGGGGCCGAGATCGATGCTGCTGCTTCATACGACGGTCTATATGAAGAGCGCGGTGTCGCTTTACGAAGCGTTCGGCTTCACACCTTGCCCGCCGTTCCGGGACATTCCTGATGTGATCAGGCACACCGAGGTCTTCATGAAGCGGCCGATCGAGCGCGACAATTTCATTCAGTAACCTGCTTGCTGCGATTGCTGCCCCCTGGAAATCTCCCGCATCCAAGCGAAGATCATCCCGCTCTAGCTCTTGGGGGAGACGCTGATGGAAAACCACGAGGCCTTTTTACGTGAGGCGATTGCGCTTTCGAAATCCGCCATGGAAAACGGCGACGAGCCGTTCGGGTCGGTGCTGGTGAGGGATGGCGAAGTCATCCTTCGCGCTGAAAACAGCGTCTTTACCGGCCACGACATGACGAACCATGCCGAGATGAACCTCGTCAAACTGGCGGCAAAGCACTACGACACTGCCTATCTTGCCGACTGCACGCTCTACACCAGCACGGAGCCCTGCGCGATGTGCTCCGGGGCGATCTACTGGTCGGGCATCGGGCGAATGGTATTTGCGTGCTCGGAGGTACGGCTTGGCGAGATTGCCGGCATCGGGTTGAACGTGCCGAGCCGGGCGGTGCTGCAGACCGGCGCGCGCATTGTCACCGTCGAGGGACCGACGAACCTCGAAGAGGAGGCCGCCGCAGTCCATCAGGAATTCTGGCCGAAACATCTGGGCAAGGTTTAGGGCTCGCTATCTAGCGCAGTGCCCTGAGCGCGTTCAGGATCACGGCCACATCGATCGCTTCCTGCAGCATGGCGCCGGTGACCGGCGGCAGGAAACCGGCGCCGGCGAAGAGCATGGCGACGAGCGAGAGGCCGATGCCGGCGAAAATGCTCTGGACGGCGATCGCGCGGGAGCGCCTGGCTATCTCGATTGCCGCGGCGATCCTGTTCAGATCATTGCGGATCAGGACGATATCGGCGGCCTCCGCCGCAGCCGCGAGATTGGTGGCGCCGACGGCGATGCCGACATCTGCGGCTGCGAGTGCCGGAGCATCGTTGACGCCGTCGCCGACCATCATGACCCTTCCGGCTGTGCGCTCCCTGGCGACGACCTCGACCTTCTGAACGGGCGTGAGCCGCGCTTCCACGGCATCCAGCGACAGCGAACCGGCAATGGCGGCGGCAACGCTGCGCTCATCGCCGCTCGCAAGCACGATCCGGCGGACACCCAGCTTGCGGAGCTTGCCGACAAGCTCGACCGCATCGCCGCGCAGCCGATCCTCGAAGCCGATTTCGCCGGCGAGCTGTCCGTCGAAGAAGACCTTTGCCTGCATCCGGCCTTTTTTCTCAGGAGGAAGGGAGGGCCTGCCATCCGCCGTGAAGTAATTATCGCCGCCGACGCTTACCCTGATCCCGTCGACAAGCCCGGAAATGCCGGCGCCTGCAAGCTCCGATACGTCCGTCGGACGTGACAGCGCCAGCTGCCGTCTCCGGGCTTCCCTGACGATTGCGCGGCCGACAACATGCGAGGATGCCTGATCGAGCGAGGCGGCAAGACGCAGGATCCTGTCCGGTCCTTCCGGCCCGTCGATCGAGACGACTTCCGGATCGCCCGCCGTCAGCGTGCCGGTCTTGTCGAAGACCGCGACGGAGGCGTCGGCCAGGATCTCCAGCGGGCCTGCGCCCTTGACCAGCACACCCGCCTTGGCAGCCTTCGAGGTTCCGGCCGCGAGTGCCACGGGAACGGCGAGGATCAGCGGGCAGGGGGTTGCGACGACCAGAACCGCGACGATGCGCGCCATGTCGCCGGACAGGATGGCGGCGCCGGTCGCGATCGCCAGCGTTAGGAGCAGAAAGGCGATCGCATAGCGATCGGCCAGTCGCGCGATCCGCGCCTTCGAACGCCGGGATGCCTCGACCAGCTTGACGATGCCGGAATAGGTGCTGTCTTCTGCGCGGCTTTCGACCCTGATCTCGACCGCGTCTCCGGCATTGGTGGCGCCGCTCTCGATCCGCGCACCTTTGGCAAGGTGCACCGGAAAGGCTTCTCCGGTCAGGACGGATTGATCGATCGATGCACTCTCCGACATCAGAGTACCGTCGGCAGGGATCACATCGCCCCTGCGGATCATCAGCATATCGCCGACCGCAATGTCGGGAATGGGGACTTCCTCCAGCCCGTCTTCCATGAAGCGAAGTGCGGTGCGCGGCACCTGTGCCAAGAGGGCCGACATGCCTTCGTCGGCACGCCGATGCGCATAGGCTTCCAGAAACTGGCCGCCGGCATACATGAGGGCGACGATCGCCCCGGCGAGATATTCGCCGAACCAGAGGGTCGAGCCCATGGCAAGGGCTGCGATCAGGTCAAGACCAAAATCGCCGTTTCGGAGCTTGGCACCAATGTCGATCAACAGGAAGGCAAGGGCAACACAGGTGCTTGCGGCAAGGGCCAGCCGGCTTGCCGAGCCGAAATCCAGCAGGAAGAGGACGAAAGCACCGGCCAGACCGGCCACTGCTGCCGCCGCCATGATTGTCGAGCGCAAGCCGATGTCGGGCATCCATGCGCGCGGTTCGCCGGAAATGCGAATTCGGGGCTGAACCATCGGCTCGTCCGGAACGCTCATGGTCGCACGCCTCCCATTTCCGCTGGGTGTTTCCTCTCGGGTGCGCAGGATCGATGCTTGAACTCGTTGCCTGGCGCCGTCATGCGTCCGGGAATGTGGCACGGTCAGCGGATTTTTCCTTGATCTCACGCAAGCTGCGCCTGACCGATGGGCACGACGACTATGCGCTATAAGCGGACGAGGGCTCAGCTAGGGAGATGTGGTCGATCTGGGGCCGCGAGAGGACTGACCGTTTTTAGATCAAGAAGGGACTATGGCTGCCGTTCGTTAGGCGTACGGGAGTAGTAAGTACCGACGCATTATCGCCAACTACGCCAGGTCAGGGCGTCTCGGATCGCCTTTTCCAGCGCATCGTCGATCAAACCACGCGCTTCAAGCAGCCTACGCAAACGGGAAGGCGTAGCAAAGGCATCCAGCCAACCCATGTTGAGTTTGACTAAGCTCGGATTACCCCCTGGAGCATCGATCATCTTCCGAGCGAAATGTTCATCGTCCAAAGTTATTGCCGGGAGGCGGTAAAAATCTCTCTTGCCCAATGTTTGCAGGATTTGTCGAAAACGAAGCGCCATCTTTGCGCACGACCGCCACGGTGCCGCTGCTCGCCCATCCTTCAAGGTAGTGTCGCCGTACATAGTGTTGTCGCCGCGTCACGTTCATAGATAAAGGTTGGCACTTTCATGGGGGTGGCACAATTCGTTTAAGCGGCCAAGCGCATGCCTTCGCATTAATTTCCGATGCGATATGCTGGCTTTGAGGCTCCGTATCTAGATTGCTGGCATGGCCAGAGGCGCCCCGAACGGCAGCTTTTGGGGAGCAGCGCCACAGAGCGAAGTGGCCGACATGAGGGCGCAAGTTGGCCGCGTGGCAGCTGCGCCACTTACGCCACAACTTTCGGTCGCCATCCACTTTCCGATAGGCCCTGAAGACGACCCCCAGTTGCTCTACGATTGGCATTGTCGCCGCGCGGCGCCATTTGGCCTAGTTGATAGCTTTCTTGCAATTGCTCCGCTCAGTCTCCAAAATCAAGTCGCATCAATCAAAAGGACCTCTTATGAGTGCTCGCCTATCGACTGCCATAAAAATCGGCGAAGCCGCAAAAGGGATCTTGCTAAAGACTCAAAGCTTCCCCGATCGAGAAGTTGAAAAGCTCGATGGTGTTTGCCAACTTGTGCATGTTGGCGTGGAGCCTATGCTTCTGGCACTGTCGATGGAGCTGGCACTCAAGGCGTGGTTCGTTTTTGACTTCGATGATCCGAAAACTGCCAAATCGCACGACCTAGCGAAGCTGTTTGATAAGCTTAAGCCCGAGAGTCAGGAGAAACTTGACGCGGAGTTCAAGAGATCAGTGGCGCCATATCATCCCAACTTCTTGCATACTGACTACAGTATTCGTCACGTCCTGTACCAGCACAAAGATGCGTTCATCGATTGGCGCTACCTTCATGAGCCTAAATCCACGATGTTCGACCGGAGTACTTTCCAGGCAACACTGGAAATGGTGCTCAAAGAATTTGACAAGAGATATCGCATTGAGCGGGTAGAGCCGCTTTGGCAATCCTAAGTAGCTGGACATCGAGGACGAGTGTCCGCCTTCTAGAACTTGCATAAGCGGCCTCATCGACTGAAAAGGCGATGCGAATCCGCCTTTTATGGTCGGACCGTCGAATGACTGTTTCGGGCCAGAAGCGGCCCAATGTCTCACCGGCTTGCCATCAAATCGTAAGCATTGCCAATCGCAAAACATCCAGGCCCGCTAATGTGCTACATTGCGTCATCACAGGCTTCTGTTGCGGGAGGGATCGAGAATGCAGCGCAAGCTGGCCACGATCATGGTCGGGGATTTCGTCGGCTCCACTTCTGCGATGGAAACAGATGAAGAGGGAGCGATTACCCGGATCGATACCGTGCTCGAAACGGTTCGCACCGTCGTCCAGCGCCATGACGGCCGTGTGTTCGGCACGGCGGGGGATGCGCTGCTTGCGGAATTCGCCAGTCCCGTCAATGCGCTCCGGTCCGCCATCGAGGCGCGCGCCGAGATCGCTGCGCTTCCCGGAGCGAGCGGCGGCGACATGCGGTTCGGCCTCCATCTTGCCGATGTCGTCGTCGTCGGCTCGGACCTGCGTGGCGACGGCGTGAACATCGCCGCGCGCATCGAGGCGTCCGCGCCACCCGGCGCAATCGACGTTTCAGGGCTGCTTTACGATCAGGTGCGGCGTGTCTCGCCGTGCGGGTTCGAAGATATCGGCGAAAGACGGCTGAAGGGGATTCTGGAGCCGATCCGGATCTACCGGGTCACCGAACTGGTGGACCGCCACGTCTATCAGTTCGCTCCAACGCGCTCCGCGCCCAGCGCCGCCCAGTCTCCCCGGACCAACTCGATCGCGGTGACGCGCTTCGACGTGGCGTCTGGCGACGTTGCGGATCAATGGTTCCTGGCGGAGGGCATTACCGACGACCTGACGCTCGAACTCAGCCGCCTGAAAGGGTTGTTCGTCAGTTCCCGCTCGGCGGCGGCCGCCCTGACGACGAAAGACCCGGTCGAGATCGGCCGTCTTCTCGGCGTCGGCTATGTCATCAGCGGCTCGATCCGGCAGGTGGGCGAGGACCTCAGGGTCAATATTGCGCTGACCGAGACGGGCGAGGGGCTCGTCATCTGGTCGGACCGGATCAAGCGCCCGTTTCGCGAATTGCTCGATGTGCTGGACGAGATCATCGCCCGTGTCGCGGCAACGGTCTCCGGACGCATCGAACAGTCGGAACTTGCGGCAGCACGGCTGAAGCGGCCGGAGAACATGACGGCCTATGAATATTACCTGCGCGGGCTCGACCATCACCGCCTGGTGGGCGTGGCGGATGTTCACATCCACGAGGCGATGAGCTGGTTCGAGCGGGCAATGGTGGCCGACCCCGGTTTCGGCCGTCCCTTCGCAATGCATGTCTGCTCGTGGAGCAACCTGCCGAGCTTCGACATGGACAAGGCCGAACAGCAGGTTGCACATGCGCTCGCCCTCGACCCGTCCGACCCGGAAGCCCATCGCATCATGGGCGCGATCAAGATGAAATCGGGCGACTTCGTTTCGGCCCGCTATCACCACATCCGCGCCCATGAACTCGCACCGAACGACGCCTATATTCTCGGCCGCAGCGCTGCCTTCTACGTCTATGCCGGCGAGGCCGAGCGCGCCCTCGAAATGCTCGATCGCGCCGAAACGCTCGATCCCTTCCTGCCGGTCTGGATCACCGAGGAGCGGGTGGCGGCGCTATATGCGCTGGAACGTTTCGAAGAGATGATGCGCGTTGCCGTGACGCTGCCGTTCCAGACCAGGCGCAAGTCGCTCTACCAGGTTGCCGCCAGCATGGCTTGCGGCAATGCCGACAGGGCCGAATCCCTGGTCCGGCAAGCGCTCTCGCTCGATCCGACCCTGTCGGCGGTCTATATCCGGATGCAGGAAACCTATGCGGACGAATCCGTCACCGAAACGCTGGTGGCGCGCAATTGCGATGCCGGCCTGCCGTTGACGCCGCGCAAGCCCGCGGCGCGGAAGAAATCGCTCTCGCTGAGATGACGATCGCCCGGGCTGCATCTGACTGCCGCAGCCCGTCTCCAAAGATCGGCGCAGGCCGCGAGTGCCTCTAGGCCTTGAGCCGGGCGAGCTGCGGGCCGACGATCGCGGCAAAGAGGCTGGGCTCGCCGAGAGCGCGGGCCGACAGCATGGCGCCATGGACGGAGGCCATCAGGATCTGCGCTTCCTCCTCGGGCGATCTGGCGAGCCGGAAGAGCTTCTGCTCTGCGCCGGCCTTCAGCACCGAGGTCAGCCAGGCGGCCAGGTTCTCGAAATGCCGGCGCACATTGGCTGCGACCGGCTCCGGCAGCATCTGCATTTCGGCCGCGAGCATGGCGCAGACGCAGAATGGCTCCGTGGCATCGAGAATGCATTTCTGCCAGTAGTTCACATAGGCCTGCAACTGATCGACAGGGCCGGGGACGTGCTCGCGCAGCGAGTTCAGGCCGGATTCGGCGCGCTGCGCATAGCGATCGACCAGGACCTGCACGAGCTCGGCCTTGGTGGGGAAATGGTGGTGGATGCTTGCCTTGCGGATGCCGACCGCCTCGGAAATATCGGCATAGCTGAAGCCGTTATAGCCTCCCGCCACGACGAGGGACTGCGCTATATCGAGGATCTTTTCCGAAGTCGTCTGTTCCATGCAGCTTGCCTATCTGCCGGTAGGCAAAGCGTCAAGCTGGCGCTGCGGGCTCGCTCACGCGCTTGTGTTCATCATGACAGCGGGCGGCGCGTTTGGCGATTGACTCTCCGGAGTTATCTACCTACTAGTAGGAAGACAAAACAAGGAGCCTGTCATGCAAAACCAATCTTCCGCGCAATCGAGCTGGTTGCGATCCTACTATTTCGTCCGCGCGCTGTTCTCGATCGGCTGGATCATCGCCGCCATTCTTGCGGCCAGTCTGTCGGGAAGCCAATCGGCGCTCGCGTCGGTGCTGCTCGTCATCTATCCGGCCTGGGATGCGGTGGCGAACCTCGTGGACGCCCGCTCGAATGGTGGACTGAAGGCGAACCCCGCACAGACCTTCAACGTTGCCGTCAGCTCAATCACTACGCTCGCCGTCATCATCGCCGTGCTTGATAGCACCTACGCCGTGCTCGCCGTCTTCGGCATCTGGGCGATCTTCTCCGGCCTGCTGCAGCTTTCGGCGGCTGTGCGGCGCTGGCGCATTTACGGCGCGCAGTGGGTGATGATCCTCAGCGGCGCGCAATCGACGCTCGCCGGCGGCTTCATGATCAGCCGGGCCTATGGGACCGCGGTGCCGAGCATTCTCGACATTGCGCCCTATGCCGGGTTTGGCGCCTTCTATTTCCTGCTGTCGGCGGTGTGGATGACCGTTGCGGCCTATCGGAAGGCGAGCGTGCAGGGGTGAGGCGCGCCAGCCCCAGCCGGAATGAGAGAATGCTTCGATGGCATGGGCGCGGAGAGCCGCCCATGCCATCGTTTCCGTTGGATTCCAAAGTCGACGGTTGCGTGAGTGCCCAAAGCAAGCTCTTCATTCGAGGAGATGTCGATAGACGATTGTCGGTTCTCTCGCACCCCGGTTGGCAAACCGCCCCCTCAGCGGCTAATCTTGCGCCACCCCACCTTCGGCCGCCGCTTCCCACGCCCGGCCGCACCATCACGAGGACATCATCATGAGCACCATCGAAGCCGTCGCCGAAGAGGCCAAGGGCTGGCGCCGGCACATCCATCAGAATCCGGAGCTGCTGTTCGATCTGCCCGAGACGGCGGCCTTCGTCGCCGGCAAGCTTGCGGAATTCGGCTGCGATGACGTCACGACCGGGCTTGCCAGGACCGGCGTCGTCGCCGTCATCGAGGGCTCGAAGGGGCCGGGCAAGACGATTGCGTTGCGCTGCGACATGGATGCGCTGCCGATGTCGGAGCAGACCAATCTTCCCTATGCCTCGAAAAATGCCAACCGGATGCATGCCTGCGGTCATGACGGGCACACGGCCATGCTGCTTGCCACCGCAAAATGTCTTGTCGAGAAGCGGGATTTCTCCGGCAAGGTCGTGCTGATCTTCCAGCCGGCGGAAGAGGGCGGCGGCGGTGCGCGTGTCATGATCGAGGAAGGGCTGCTTGAGCGTTTCGGCATCGACGAGGTCTACGGCATGCATAACGAGCCGGGCCTGGAAATCGGTTCCTTTGCCACGCGCGCCGGACCGTTCATGGCGGGTGCGGATCGTTTCGTCATCACCATCAACGGCAAGGGCGGGCATGCGGCAGCACCGCAGATGACCCGCGATCCCGTTCTCGTCAGCGCCCATATGGTGACTGCGCTGCAATCGATCGCCTCGCGCTTCAGCGATCCCTTCGATCCCGTCGTCGTTTCCGTCACCTTCTCGGAAGCCGGCAACGACAAGGCGCTGAACGTCATTCCCGCTTCCGTGCGCCTCGGCGGCACGATCCGCACCATGCAGGCGGATACGCGCAAGGCCGTCGAGCAGCGGTTCCGCGAGATCGTGCACGGCACGGCGAAGCTGTTCGAGACGGAAGCCGAGATCGACTGGCGGCCGGGTTACCCGGTGACGGTCAATGATGCCGGCAGGACATCAGCCATCGTTGCGGCGGCTGCGCGGGTAGCCGGCGAGGAGCGGGTGGAAGCGACCTACGTGCAGTCGATGGGCGCGGAGGATTTCTCCTACATGCTGGAGAAACGGCCGGGCGCGATGATCCTGATCGGCAACGGGGATAGCGCGGGTCTGCACCACCCGGCCTATGATTTCAACGACAAGGCGATTGCGCATGGGGTGCGCTACTGGATGTCGCTGGTCGGGCAGGAGCTTGGGGGACGCTGAGGTGGACTAATGAAGAGGATCGGAAGTTCAATCGTCCAAAGTGTCCACCTTTCTTGAATCTATCCTGATGGTTGAGTTTACTGTTTGCTGTCGCAACTATATTGAGCTAGTTTGCTTTGGGGGCTTCGATGGATTGGGGTCTTTCTGCCGATCAAATGGAATTGATTGTTCTCTTCTTCGCTCGCCGTGAGTTGACGAGTTCGACTCCAATTGGTTCAAGTGCGAGCGTTGCGCTCAATGTCATTCGAACCGAACAAAACGATGTGCATCGACGCTTTGCTAACCATCTGTGGTCCTTAGGTCAGGGCATCAGTATCGGCGGAACCAATCCATATTCTGGAACGGTGAACCGATTGCGCGATGATATCGCTCCGCATGTGATGCAAAGACTCTCGATCGAACAATATACGCAGACCGCCGACGTTGATCCCAAGCCCGTCTTCAAAAGTTTGACACCCATTTTGCTTGAACGCGAGTTCGATGAGCTCATCACTCGTCTCGAAAGTCCGCCATCGGTTGATCCAGCGAGGACCGCATTTCTGGTTGACCTCGTAGCGACGCTTTTGGCGGCATACCTCAACGCTTTTGTCTATGTCTTGAATTCCTACGATGATGGCTTTCCAGACTTTGTTCGAGCAAGGGTTCGTATGGCCGCGACCCAACTTGGAATGATCGACGCGTCTCATCGGCAAGTGAGATACGCAGAAAGCCGAGCTGCTGGTCTTAACATGCGTATCGATGATGCAGTTGCGTCATCGGAGAAATTAAGAGCTGATCTGGCAACGCTCAAAGTGCAGTTCGAGGCGGTGTCTCAGGATCGAGATTCCCTTCGACAGGATATGTCTAATTCGGAGAAGGAGTTCTCCGACGTTAAGGGCAGAATCGCATCAGCCTCGACTGCTCTTCGCGAGCAACTAGGATTGAAGGAGACACAAGCGCTTTGGGGTGCCCACGCGAAATGGGCATCCATCAGCTATGGAGGCTCGCTGTTTGTTTTGCTGGCAATTCTTATTGGGCTTCCGGTAGGCGCCTATGCAGGGCGAAATGAAATACTTGATTTGGTGAAATTGATAGAAGGCTCGATTATTGCATCCGACAGTCAAACCACGGGGGTAACGGCTACTGTGATTGCTGCAGGTAGGCTGCTCCTTCTTGGTGTTCCGATTGGTGCGATAATCTGGGCTATAAAACTCATAGTGCGTTTTAACATGCGATCGATGCTCCTCATGGATGATGCTCGCCAGCGCGTAACAATGCTCAACACCTATCTGTTTTTGGTCAAACAGGATGTTGCTCAAGTGCAGGATCGGGGTGCCTTGCTTGAAGCAATGTTCAGAAGGGCGCCCGGTCACGGCCCTGAAACGATCGAGCCGCCGACCATGACTGATGTCATGAAATATGGACAAGAGATCGGGAAGTAGCTCGAAGCTGTCACGCCGTGGCTTCGCTCAGGATCGATGCTTCGATCACGCAATAGGTAGGATCTTCGCCGACCCATGGCGGTGACTTTTTAGGCCGAGGTGTGGCATGAAGCAAACGAAGGTGTCGACGGCAATGTCCCTCACAACCACTTGGGCACGTCGACCCGCTGAAACGCCCTCAGGTCTCCAATCAGTCCGCCCGCATCCGCATTGACCGAAATCGAATAGCGATGCGCCGGCGGCAGGAATTTCGTCTCCACCATGTGGTCGATGAACTTGAGAAAGGCATCGAAGAAGCCCGCAGAATTCAACAGGCCGACGGGTTTATCGATCTCGGAGAGCTGGTTCATCGTCCAGACCTCCATCAGTTCCTCGATCGTGCCGATGCCGCCGGGCAGCGCGATGAAGGCGTCGGCGAGCTCGGCCATGCGCTGTTTGCGCAGGCGCAGGGTCGGCGTGATTTCATCCGTCGTGAGCTTCGGGTGCGAATGGCCGCGCTGATGCAGGCTTTCGGTGATGACGCCATGCGCCGTGCCGCCGGCCTCGAGCACTGCATCGGCGACGACGCCCATCAGGCCCTTGGTCGTTCCGCCATAGACGAGGCCGATGCCCTCGCTCGCCATGGCCCGGCCAAGCGCGCGGGCGCCATCGGCGAAATCGTCCGTTGCGCCGAAGTTCGATCCGCAGAATACCGCGATGGACTTGATGGAGCGTGTCATGATCGGTCGCCTTCCTGTGTTTTAGCTGACACGCAATAGCGGCCAGTCGCAGCAAAGGAAAGCGGTCAGGAGGCTCGGTCCGGCATCAGTGCCGATATGCACAACTTCGATCTGCAGTATCAGTGCGACGCCGGCGTTGGGCCTACCGATCGGTCTCAGTTGCGGCCACCGGCAGCGAGACGGAGAAAAGGGCGCCGCCGCCATTGTGGTTGGCGGCGCTGATATCGCCGCCGTGGTCGAGGATGATGGACTGGCAGATGGAGAGGCCGACGCCGACGCCGTCCTGTTTCGTGGTGTAGAAGCAGTCGAATATCCGCCCGAGATCGACGGCTGATATGCCGTCGCCGCTGTCGCGGACGGAGAAGTGTATCCTCTGGCCCGACGCGCTGGTGGCAATCTCGATGCGGCGCGGCCGCTTGCCACTGCTGACGACGGCCTCGATGGCATTGAGGAGCAGGTTGACGACAACCTGCTGCATCTGGATGCGGTCGCCGAGGAAGGCGGACAGGCCGGGAGTGCAGGCGGCCGAAATGCGGATCGCGTGCATATCGGTCTCGTGGCGGACGAAGGACAGCGCATCCCCAATGATCTCATTGAGGTCGAGCGGCTTTCGTATCGTCGCCTGGCCGCTTGCCATGCCGCGGACGTGCTTGACGATTTCGCTCGCCCTATGGGCGCTCGCCGCCATGCGCGCGGCAATCTCCTTGAGCTTGGTGATGTTCGGCTCGTCGCGTGACAGATGCAGCCTTGCGGTTTCGCAGTCGGTGACGATCGCGGCAAGCGGCTGGTTGACCTCATGGGCAATCGAAGTCGCGAGCCTGCCGAGCATGGAGAGCCGCGCCGTATGCAGCGGGTCGGCCTCGCGCTCGCCGGGTTGTCTCCGATCGGTGATATCCGTAAGCACGATGAGCAGCGGTTCGGGACTTTCGGCCGAGGGGAAGGTGACCGACAGTTTGACATCCAGCATGGCGCCCTTGAAGCTGCGCATCTTCATCACCTCCGAGAAGAGCTTCGTCCCCTCGAACCATGCGCGCATCAGCCTCCTGCCGGTCTGGGGCGATAGGGCAAACAGATAGCTTGCCGGCCCCTGCAGGTCGTCGCACGAGGATGCCTGCAAAAGGGAAACGGCCATCTCGTTGGCGTCGCTGACGAAAAGACCTGCCTGCGAAATGCCCGCCGTGAGAAAGTGCTCGGCATCGCCCCTGGCCTTCGATCCGGAAAGCAGTGCCCAGAGGCTCGTGGGATCGAGCTGCAGGACCGGGACCGGAAGATGATGGATCAGGGCTGTAGCGTGCGTCTCGCTGCGCGCACGCCTTGCCGGCAGATCGCCGTTAGCGCCGCCTTGGATGACGACGATCGGCGGCTGCGCGACAGAGCGCTCGCCATGTCTGGCGTCATCCCATCGAGCAGCGATGTTCCGCGCTATCGGCGTGTCGGCCATTTGCCCTTCCTATACGCTCAGCCACTATGTTTCAGGCCGGATGTTCCGGCGGGTGCAATAGTTTGTCCGAGACAATGCCTCTTCGTTGCGGGCGCGCGCGTTCTGCGGGCGCGCATCCACCTGCGGCCGCCATTGGCGGCACCATATCGGTCATGATAGTAGCCATCAGGCTGAATAGAGTCGAAGCCAAGGTAAAGCGGGGCAAAGGGTGGCACAATGCCCGCTTCCGGCAACAGGGTGTTGCGCTCAGTGGAACATAGATGATCGACCTGGATGATATCAGAAGCTTCGTGGCGGTGGTCGAAAGCGGCGGTTTCAATCGCGCCGCCCAGAGCCTCGGCGTGTCCAAGTCGATCGTCAGCCGGCGCATCGCGCGCATGGAGACTGATCTTGGGGCGCGGCTGATCAACCGCAGCACGCGCGGCATCAGCGCCACGGAGGCCGGGCTCGAATTCAAGGCGCGCTGCGGGCGTATTCTCGCCGAACTCGAGGAGGCGCGGGATGCGGTCGCCACCTATGCCGGCGGCGATGTTACCGGGCGTCTGAGGCTCGCCGCACCGCTTGCCTTCGGACAGCGCTATCTCGGTCCCATCCTGACCGAGCTTGCCGGCCGCCATCCGCGCCTCGAGATCGATGTCTCCTTCTCCGAGCGCGCTGTCGACCTCATCAGCGAACATTATGATGCGGCGATCCGGCTCTTCGAGCTGCGCGATCCCTCGCTGATCGCGCGCCGCATCGCGCCGGTCAGGCCCTTCATCGTCGCCAGCCCCGATTATCTTGCCCGCAACGGCCGCCCCGAGAAGCCCGAAGACCTGCTTTCGCATGACTGCATCATCTATTCTGGGCGCCATATTCCGGAATGGAAGTTCCGTGCCGGCAAGCGCATCGTGTCGATCCGCCCGAATGGACGGCTTCTGACCGATAATGCCGAGGTGCACCTGGGCTGGACGATTGCCGGGCTCGGCGTGGCGGAGCTGCCGTCCTTCATCGTCTCCGACGAGATCCGCAAGGGCACGCTCGTGCCGCTGCTGGTCGAATACTATCTGGACGAGGGCGCGATCTACGTGGTGCGCCCGCCAGGGCCGCATGTGCCGGCCAAGGTGCGGGCGCTGATCGAGATCATGCTGGAGCGGCTCGGCGGGGAGGGCAGTGCCGCCTATCCCCCGGCTCTGCAGGCGGGAGAATAGACCGCCCTCCCGTCCCGGGCGCTGCAGTTTCGGGAATTTCGTTACCGTTATAACACAAGGCGCCGACACAGGTTTTCGGCCAGTTTCATGCAAGCTCCGCTTTCCAGTTTGCGCGCATCAACACGCCAAACAGAAGGATGAGACACCGTGATCGTCGGTTCCGATAATTCAGTCCGCAGCGTTTTCAATGCCATGCCCAGGGTCGCCGTTTCCGTTTTCGGCGAGGAGAAATACGAGAAGACATCAGGGGAAGCGGCGAACGCGCTTCCTGCAAAATCGGACGACCAGTTGCTGGCCGACCTCTACGATCGCACCGCCCAGCAAACGCTGGACGACGCCGATATCGATGGTGACGGGATGATGAGCAAGGACGAATACATGGCCGCTCAAAAGCGGCTTGCCGATGCCGACAACAGGATCTTCGATATCGATGCCGCCGAAGACCGCTGGTCGACCTTCGATCCCGCCGGCAAGGGGGCAATCGACAAGGATGAGATCATCGAGGGGCTGAAGATCCTTTTGCCGCTCAAGGTCGGCCATCTCGATGCCGACATGGTCGAGCGCATCCGGACGCAGGCCCTGGAGGCTTCCAAGGAGACGCTGCAGAATTTCCAGGATGCCATCGACGTAGAAAGCAAGAAGCCGGCAATGGCGGAAACGATCAAGACGACGATCGCCGTGCAGGCCTCGCTGCTCTCGCTTTATGACGAGTTCAAATAACCTGCTGCGGCCGGGTAAAGGTGACAAAAGGGCGAGCGGTCGCTGAACCGCTCGTCCCTTGGCAACAGAAAGGCCCTTCCTGCCGTGGTCGACGCCCGTCAGGCGAACAGGAAGTCGCCGGACTGGAGGACATAGGCTCCGTTCAGCATGGCAATGCCGACGGCGCCGTCTCCTCCGGTGCCGTCATCGTCCCAATAGAGCGTGCGGTCGGACGTGTTGAAGTAGAACTGCGCGTCCGTGCCGATGGCTGTTTTGCCGACATGGTAATCCAGCGTGGATGCCGTCATGCCCTGGAAGTCGCTGGACGTGAACGACAGGAAGTCGTCCGCGCCGAAATCGCCGATGAAAACGAAGTTCGATGGGCTCGGTGCGGCAAGGACGAAAGTATCGGCGCCGCCGCCGCCGGCCAGGCCGTCACTGCCGCCGCCGCTGACAATCGTGTTGGCCGCGGCATTGCCTGTTATCTGGTTGTTGCCGGCATCGCCGATACCGGTCACGGCGCCCGCCTGGAGGATCAGGCTCTCGGCTCCCGTTCCGGCGAGCGAATAGGTCTCGGCGGTGGAATAGATGATATCGGTGAAATACGAGGGGTCGTCGCCGGTGTCGTGGACGACGTCGCCGGCGCTGTCGACCTTGTACTTGTCGTTTCCAGCTCCGCCATCCATGGTGTCGTCGCCGGTGCCGCCAGCGAGTATGTCATCGCCGGAGCCGCCGTAGAGCGTGTCATTGCCGGCGCCGCCATCGAGATAGTCGTTGCCGTCGAGACCGGAAAGCGTGTCGCTACCCGCTGCGCCGCCGAGACTATTGTTGCCGCTGTTGCCCGTCATGACGTTGTCGAGCGCGTTGCCGCTTCCGTAGAGATTGCCTTCCGCGACGAAGGCGAGGTTCTCGACATTAGCCCCAAGCGAGTAACTCACCTGCGCAAGGATCGTGTCGGTACCTTGGCCCGCCAGCTCGATCACCCTGTCGGCAGCGGTGTCGACGACGTAGGTGTCGTTGCCGAGGCCACCCGTCATCCGGTCGTGGCCGTATCCTCCGTCCAGGTGATCGTTGCCGGCAAGGCCTGTCAGCGTGTCATTGCCGGAGCTTGCGTAGATGGCGTCGTCTGCGGGTGTGCCGACCAGGTTCTTGTCGGGATAGGTGCCGTAGATGCGACTGCCGGGAATCTCCACCGCATGGGCGTCGGTATCGAAACGGACCTGGAAGATGCCGTCATTATATCCGTTGACGTCGTTGTAATCACTGTCGGACGCCCAGCTGACGATCCAACCGCCGTCATCGAGTGCTGCCACCTGGGGCATATCCTTGTAGGTATGGGTCAGCGTGTTGAGGAGCGTCTCGTCGCCGTTTTTCGTCCCGTCGGCATTAAACGCCTGCTGATAGACGTGATAGAAGGTCTCCGAACTGCCGATCACCGTCCAGGTCACCACCCAGCCGCCATCGGAAAGAGCCGTCACCTTCTGGTTCGAGGCATACATGCCGTCGGTATCGACCTGGGTCTCGACGCCTTGTGGCGTCCCGTTCGCATTGTAGGCCTGCTGCATCATGTGGGCGTCGCCCGAGAGCCAGATCACCACCCAGCCGCCGCCGTCCAATGCGGCGGAGGTATGGTAGCCCTGGTTGCCGTCGGTTGTGGTATTGACGCGTGTCTCGGTGCCGAACCGTGTTCCATCGGCATTGTAGGCCTGCTGATAGATCCCGCCGCTCGAACCGTCCTGGCCATTGGATCCCCAGATGACGACCCAGCCGCCGTCACGTGTCACCACCGTCGGGCTGCCCTGATAGGAATCGGTGTAGGTATTGACGGGGGTTTGCCCGCCGTGCGGCGTGCCGTCGGCATTGTAGATCTGCTGGAATATGCCGGTTTGCGAACCGTCCTGCAGGGTCCCAGTAACGACCCAGCCGCCGCCATCGAGCGGCGCCATCGAACTGGCGTTTGTAAGGGTCTCTCCACCGACCTTGGAGCCGTCGGCGGCGAAGGCCTGCTGATAGGTCCCGCCCTGGCCTACCGACAGCCAGCTGACGACCCAGCCTCCGTCAGAAAGCCCCATGACCGACCGTAGCCCCTGTCCCCCGCCTTCATAGGTGTTGACCTGGGTCTCGTTGCCGCGCGGCGTACCATCAGCGTTGAATGCCTGCTGATAGACCCCAGGCGTGGAGATGCCCTGGTCTCCCCAGGTAATGACCCAACCGCCATCGGCAAGGGCGGCGATGGCCGGCATCTCCTGATTGCCCTCGACGATGGTGTTGACTCGGGTTTCAGGACCGGAGGGGGAGCCTGTGGCGTCGAAGACCTGCTGGTAGACGCCGGTACCGCTGCCATCCTCCATGGTGGAGGCCCATGTGATCACCCATCCGCCGCCCGGTAGCTGGGTGGTCACAGTACTGTACTGAGAATTGACCGTGAATGTGTTGACCTGAGATTCCGCAAACGGCATTTACCTTCCTCCTCAGACAGATAGTAACCGAATGAATGAATGGGGTGCTGCAGATCCGATCCGTATTGCTACCATACCGTTCTTTTTTGAAGATTACCCGACAGTCCGGATAATTTTCAAAAGAGAACGGCGGCAGCCAGGCGGCGAGCCCAGCACCTCGCAACGGCACAGCGGTTCCTTCGGGGGTCTCTTCGGAAGGCGGTCCGCGCCTAGGCCGGCTGAACGCTCCTCACCACGCCCGTGCGGTCAATGACGCAGGCGAACTTGCGGCCGGAGGCATCGAGATCGACGCTGAAGCCGCCGGCTTCGACCGGGCGCGAGCCGGTCGGCAGGATTTTCGCCCTGTCGAGACCGGCCTGCTTGGCGGCGGCATCGGCGCAGAGGAGCTGCAGGTCGGCGGGCGCGGTCTCGACCGCCGTGCGCGACATCTGGTCCGGCGGCGGGGCCGACTGGCAGGCCGCCAATGCCGAGAGCGAGCAAAGGAGCAGGGCCGGAAGCGGCCGGCTCTTCAGGAAAATGCGCATGTTGATCCCCCGTTTGAAACACTCACGCTCTGATGCCATCCACCGTCAGACGCCCTTGTAGAGGGCTGCGCCCTGCATCAGGACGATGACCTTGGCGCCGACCTTGATCCGTGAGTGCAGGTCGATGATGTCGTCATTGTTCATGCGAATGCAGCCCGAGGATACGTCGAGGCCGATCGACCAGGATTCCGGCGTTCCGTGGATGCGGTAGATCGTGTCGGCGTCGCCGGCATAGAGATAGAGGGCGCGGGCGCCGAGCGGGTTGTCCGGGCCGCCGGGCTGGCCGGCTGCCCATTTGGCGGCATTCGGATCGCGGGCCACCATTTCGGCGGGCGGGGTCCAGGTCGGCCATTCGGCTGTGCGCCCGACGCGCACGATACCGGCCCAGCCGAAGCCTTCGCGCCCGACCCCGATGCCGTAGCGGATCGCCTGGCCGCCGGGCTGCACGAGATAGAGAAAATGCTGGTTGCCGTCGATGATGATCGTGCCCGGCTCCTCCGCCGTGCGGAAGGTCACGACCTGACGGCGGAAGGCATCCGGAACCTGCTTGTTGCGGGCGAAATATTTGCGGGCCGTGTTCTTGTCGTAATCGACCCATTGCCGCGTCTTGGGATCGTAGATCTGCGTGCCGGCAGCAAGGGCGACACAGGCGGCGAAACCAAGCGCGAGCGCGGCGAGGGCGGCTTTTTGCAATGTCCGGCTCATGGCTTTGCCCATCCCTGGATGCGGGCGGCATTGTCGGCCACCCATTTTTCCGCATAGGCGGCAGGCGGTGTGCGCTCCACCTGCAGCGCGTAGGTCATCATGGTCACTTCCTGCGGCGTCAGGTCGACCTTCTGCAGGAAGGCGGCGACATCGGCATGTTTCTGACCGAAGGTTGCCGACCAGGCGATGTGGAATTCCGATGGCGGCCAGGCGACATCGGCCTTCGAATGCTCGATCCAGAGAGGATCGCTGCCGGGTGCGATCTTCCATTCTGCGGGATCATAGGCCGGTTCCTGCAGCCGTATCACCTTGTGCAGCTCGAAGACGTTGTGCGGCGCGTAGCAGGCAAAGACCATCGGCCTGCCGGTGGCGACTGCGGCATCGACGGCGGCCATGCCGACATCCTCTTCCGCTTCCACCAGCGCCAGGTTCTTGGCGTAGCCGTAGCTCAGGGCGCGTACCCGCTCGATGCTTGCCGAGGTCCAGGTCGGTGCACCAATCCAGAGTTCGCCGCGGCCATCACCGTCAGTGTCGAGCAGGGCGCCCTTTTCAGGGTCCGAAAGGTCCTTGACACTCTTGATGCCGGCCTTTTCGGCGTCCTCGGTGGCGCAGAGGCCCTGCCAGGCGGCAACGGCGCGTTTTGCCAGAACTACCGCCTTCTTGTCATCGACATATTTTTCGATCGCCGCATCGAGGTTCGGCCGCCAGACCTCCGGGTGGATGTCAAGCTCGCCGCTCTCGAGACCGGCAAAGGCATTGAGCTCGCCCATCTCGCGCAGGTCGGCCTCAAGGCCGAATGTCTTGCCGATCGCAACCTTGAGAATGTTGGCGGTCGCCTGGCCGGACGGCCAGTTGGGCACGGCGATGACGAGATCGGCTGCCTGGACGGCGTGCGCCGAGCCGGAAGCGATGAAGATCGATGCCGTCACGGCAAACATGGCTCTCGCCCGAAAGCGCTGCCGTTGCGGATTTTCCCTCTGACGATGTCTCAAAGAAACCCTCCGTTTCCGCTCCCCAGCAGGCCCGAGTCCTAAGCACATTGTGCACATGCCGGGGAAGTACGTTACGGTAAACTCCGGCGTAAATTCAGGAGTTGAACCGCGAAGCGGGGAGGGTCTCGGGTCGCCGCTGCGCTCTGCAGAGACTTTCCTCAGCCACTGCGGCCTCACACGAAAAACCGGACTTGCCCCGAATCCGCGAATAAGGTTTCGTGGCCGCGTTTCAGCAGGAACCCAGCACGCCCATGTTTGTTTTCGCCAAGATTTTCTGGATCGTTTCCCAGCCGGTGACGATCTTCTTCCTCCTGATGGCGCTCAGCGTGCTTCTGATGTTCTTTTCCTTCCGGCGCTCCGCCATCGCGGCCGGGCTCCTGTCGCTGGTCCTCATCTTCGTCAGCTTTTACACCACATCAGGTGCGCTGATCGTGCAGGAGCTGGAGGATCGTTTTCCGCGACCGGCCGCACCTGCCGATGTCGCCTGCATCGTCCTGCTTGGCGGCGGGATCGCGACAAAGGTCGACGGCGTGCGCGGCGGCTACAACCTGGATGACGCAGCCGATCGCTATATCGAAACGGTGCGGCTGGCCGGTGTCTATCCCGATGCCAAGGTCATCATGTCCGGCGGCGATGGCAGTCTTCTCGGCGGCTACGTCAAGGAAGCGGACGTCATCCGCAGGATGTTCGACGATTTCCATATCGATCCGGCCCGCGTCGAATATGACACGCAGTCGCGCGATACCTATGAGAACGCCATCAATACAAGGGCGATCCTGCAGCGGCTGAACCTCAACCACTGCCTGCTCGTGACATCGGGTTTCCACATGCCACGGGCAGTGGCAATCTTCCGCAATCTCGGCATGGATGTCACACCCTGGTCCGCAGATTACCGCACGACCGGTGAAGAGGGCCTGACGCTGTCCGTCGGCCATCCGATTGACAATGTCGACCTGTTGACGACGGGCATCCGGGAATGGATCGGCATCGTCGCCTATTATTTCGCCGGGCGCGTCTCGACGCTCTATCCGCAGTGAGGGTACGCGGTTTTCGACGGCAAGACTTCCGCCGGATAGCAACCCGGGTACGATCGATCAGCGACGAGCTTCCTTGCAGCCGTCTGTGGCGCCGCCACTGTCACCGGCTGGTCATGACTCGGGGTATGGATTCACGGCAAGCAGCCGGACGAGAGCAGCGTTTCCTTCGCTCTCACTTGGCGGCGCCGAGTAGGTAGCCCCCGTCCCAGTGATAGATCTGCTTGTCGTCGACCGTGACCTTGACGACTGCCTGGAAGCCGGCAAGCGTTCCGCTGCCGGCATGGAACGCACAGGTTCCCTGCATCGGGCTGGCGGTGTCATAGGTGACGCAGTACCCGACCGCCGTGTCTCCGTTTCCGACCGCAATAACAGCCGTGCTGCTGCCGAAAAGGGGACTGCCGGTCACCGGCCCATAGTACAAGATCCTTGTGCCTGCCGGGATCGCCGCGAGGTTCGATTCCGTAATGGTGCAGAAGCTCGGGGTCTCGCCGGTGTACTGGCTGCATTCCTTGGAAATCTTTAGCGGTTGCATAGCCGGCGCAGCGGACGCCACGGACGTTAGTGCCAGGATGGCACTGGCTGACAGGATTAACAGTCTGCTCATTGGCCCACTCCCTATGGTCGAATTAACCTCCCGGATTCTACTCGCTATCTCTTCCCCCAGCAATTCGCCCCTTTGGATCTTCCGGGCGATGGGTTGCGGTCTGCCTCACCGCCGACCTGCCATGAGTCCGGACCCTGGCGAATTCCGCACTTTTGCTCGCATCGGAACATGGCTATATGTTTGCGCGGGGCAGCATCGGGCGCCAGGGAGCTCTCTTGAGAATATTGATCATCAGCAGGAAGGCGGAGGAGGTTCGGCGGAGCTTCCAGATCCGGCAGATGGCCGCACTTGGCCTTTCCTACGAGTTTCTCGATGCATTCGAGGCGGCGGACCTGTCGGACGAGGAATGCCAGACGGCCGCCAGCAACTGGCCGAGCCCGACGCGGCGGCAGGACATCGCCTGCTTCCACTCCCACCGCAAGGCCTGGCAAACAGTGGTCGAGCATGGTGCGAAGACACTCATCCTCGAAGACGATGCGGTGCTGTCGGACGATATCGCGGCCGTTCTTGCCAATATCGAAGCGCGCAACGAGGCATGGAACACCGTCTACGACCTCGAATTCGCCCCACGGCGTCATATCCTCAACCGCAAGCGCGCGTGGCAGGATGAGGCCGGCGGTTTTGGCGCCACCCGCGTCTATCAGAACCGGGTAGGGCTGGCAGGCTATGTCATCGGCCCCGAGGCGGCAAAACGCATGCTCTCCGAAACCACCACCTATTCGCTGATCGACGCGCATTTCTGGCACTGCTCCTGGCTCGCCGCCTACCAGATCGAGCCGGCGCCGGTCATTCAACAGCGGTTTCTGGAAACCGAGGCCGAGAGCGCCGATTTCGTGCGCCCGGAAAAGGACCTGGTCTTCCTGCCGCTCAGCAAGATACGCAGGTTCGCACGCCGGATGGAGCTCGAAGGCATCAAGGCGAGAAACCTCATTGCCGGCCTGTTGTGGGGGAAGAAGCGGGATGTTCTCGTCGATCGCTCACGGTTCAACGAGGCCGTGGTGAAATCGGCCCAGCTGGGGCTGCTGCTGGTGCCGGTGGTCGGGTAGGGTAGCGTCCTTCTCTTCTCTCATTCCTGTGCTTGTCAGAGGAATGAGGAAGGAAGGCTGTGGGCTCAGCACTCAATCCGGCCAATAATACCCTGATGTTACGCCGCTCACGATCTGACACCGGTAGCTTTTCAGGGAGGTTGTTGACAAGGTGCGGCGGCCGTATTCAGCTGCGCTTTTCTGATGTCGATGAGGTCAGTTCCGGCGTGTCGTTTGAGGTTTCCGTCAATATTGAAACTGCGCTGCAGAGCGAAGTCTCGGCACTTCTGTCACAGTCGGATTCTGTCGCCTCTGTCCTCTATCCGGGTGAATACCGGCGACCGATCACCGCGGAGTCGCTGGCAAAGCCGGGCACGCATGTCCTTATTGCGCGTCTCGCCGAGAGGGCGGTCGGACTTTGCGTTCTGTTTGAGCGCGGTGACGGAACCACGGAACTCAAACGCATGATCGTGGATGCCGGCGCACGGGGGGCGGGTGTTGGCATGGCGTTGCTTCGGCGAGCGGAGGCTCAGGCCCTGACGCTCGGAGCTTGGGCCATGCTGCTCGAAGTCGGAACGCGCAATACCGAAGCACAGCAGCTGTACCGCCGCGGCGGGTACGCGCCATGCGAGCCTTTTGCGCCCTATACGGCGACATCAATAAGTCTCTTCATGACGCGGGTGCTGACAGAGATCGCACCGGGACGATAGGGCTGCCACGATCCTCAACCGTTGACACCCGCCCACATATCCCGTATCTCCCGGCCCATGCCAGTCCTCTGGCCGTAAGCGTTTGACGTCAAGCAACGCACTTATCGATCCTCGCCGGTCGGAGTGCGTTTTTTTGTGCCCGTCGACGAGGGAACAGCCAGGAGGTTTTCATGGCTTTCCGTCTTACCAGTGATCGCGAACAGGCCAGGCTTTACCTGCTGACCGCGATCCTCTTCATCTCCTATCTCTGCGTCGCGATCGCGCTTCCCGTGGTGCCGGTCTTCGTGACGGGTGCGCTCGGCCTGAGCAATGGCTGGGCGGGTCTCGGCGTCGGCATCGCCTTTCTCGCCACCATCCTTACCCGCGGTTATGCCGGCGGGCTGGCGGATAGCAGGGGCGCCAAGGTCGCCGTGCAGCGTGGCCTCGCCTTCTATGTCGCGGGTGCACTGATCTCGCTTGCCGCGGGGCTGTCGCTGCAGAACCCGGTCACGGCCTTCGCCGTACTGGTTGCCGGGCGGCTGTTGATCGGGCTTGGCGAAAGCCTTGTCGCCGTCGGCGTTATTGCCTGGGGTATCGGGCTTGTCGGGCCGCAGCGCTCCGGCCGGGTGCTGGCGCTCATCGGCGCGGCGATCTACGGCGCGCTCGGGCTTGGCGGGCCGCTCGGCCTGCTGCTCCTCGACGACATTGGCTTTGCCGGGACGATGGCCGTCGGCGCCGCGCTGCCCCTGCTGGGGCTTGCGGCAATCCGCAGCGTGCCGGCCGTCGCCGCCCATCCAGACAGGGAGCGGCCGCCGCTTGCCGCCGTCATCGGCCGCATCTGGCTGCATGGGCTGATCGTCTGCCTGCAGGGCATGGGCTTTGCGGCGATCGGCTCCTTCTTCACGCTCTATTTCCGCGATCTCGGCTGGGATCATGCCGGCCTCGGGCTGACTGCCTTCGGCTGCGGCTTCGTGCTGGTACGCCTCCTCTTCGGCCACCTGCCGGATCGTTACGGCGGGCTCGCGGTCGCCGTGGTTTCGCTTGCGGTCGAGGCGATGGGGCAGTTGCTGATCTGGACGGCGGCCGATCCCACTGTGGCGCTCATCGGCGCCTTCATGACCGGCCTCGGCTGCTCGATGATCTTTCCCGCCATGGGGCGAGAGGTCGTGCATCTCGTGGCGCCGCATCTGCGTGGCACGGCGCTCGGCGGCTTCTCGGCCTTTCAGGATCTCGCCTACGGACTGACCGGGCCGCTCGCCGGCGTGCTGGCGGACCGGGCTGGTTACGGCAGCGTGTTTTTGGTCGGCGGAATGACGGCAATCTGCGGGTTTGTCGTCGCTGTAGTGTTGCGGAGAAGCAAGGCGGTCACTGCAGGGTGACGTGGCGGCCTTTCCGTTGCTGGAGGCGAGGATGTTTCCTCGCCTCCATCATCTCTTGCCTGTTACGGCTGTTCTTTCCCTGCCGCGCTGCCCGAAGCCGCGAGGCTGCCGGCGATCCTTCGCGCGATGCCATCAAGAAAGAGGTCAATACCGGTCAGGAAGTCGGCGCGGTCGTCATGGTCAGGCACTTTCGGGGCGATGCTCTGCACGAAGGGGAAATCCTCGGGATCGAGGGCCGATAATCTCAGCGCGATCTCGCCGAGGAATGCGTCGCGCTCGAGATGCTGCATTCGCGCCATCTCGGCATTGGCCGCGTTCTGGCCCCCCACGCCGAGCACATAGTTCAGAAGCGCGGCCACAACAGTCCATTCATCGTCATGCGGCACGCCCATCGCCCGAACCTGCCGGCCGAGATGTTCGAGGATGCGGATCGTCGGCATCGATCCCGGCGCCTGCGCCAGGGCCGAGCCAAGCCATGGACGCTCGTCCAGCGCGTCGAACAGGTCGAGGGCGAGGGCGCGGATCTTACCTGCGGGAGATCCGCCGGCGGAACGCGCGGCGATCACGTTGATAACGATCGCATCGGAGGCAGCCACGAGGAGGTCGCTCTTGTTTTCGACATGCCAGTAGATCGCGCCGGCGCCTGTCTTCAGTCTCTTTGCAAGGGCCTGGAAGGTCAGCCCCTTTTCTCCGCCCTCGTCGAGAATGGCGATGGACGCATCGACGACGCGCTCCCTCGTCAGTGAATCCTGTCTTCGCTTTCCATCGGGTTTTCTCATGCCTCACCTTGACATGGATGGAACGACATTCCAACTATGGAATGACATTCCATTTTAAATAATTCCGGAGAACTGACATGCATATTCCTGTTGCCATCATCGGCGCCGGCCTCGGCGGCCTCGTCCTTGCGCGGGTCCTTCACATCAACGGCATCCGCGCTACGGTCTATGAAGGCGATGCCTCTCCCGAGGCGAGATCGCAGGGCGGCATGCTCGACATCCACGATTTCAACGGCCAGCTCGGCCTGAAGGACGCAGGCCTTTACGAACAGTTCCTCGAACTTATCCATCCCGGCGGACAGCAATCCCGCTTCTTCGACAAGGACGGGACGCTCCTCATGGACAATCCCGATGACGGGAAGGGCGGGCGTCCCGAAGTGCAGCGAGGCGAACTGAGGCGCATTCTCCTGGAGTCTCTGCCGGAGGATACGGTGCACTGGGGCTGCAAGCTCTCGTCGGCACGATCCCTTGGCGATGGGCGACACGAACTCATATTCGCTGACGGGCAGCTTGTGACGACCGATCTGCTGATCGGCGCCGACGGCGCCTGGTCGAAAGTGCGGCCGCTCCTGACGGATGCGACGCCGACCTATACCGGGCTGGTTTTCTTCGAGACATGGCTCAACGATGCCGATGTCCGTCACCCCGACAGCGCGCAGGCTGTTGGCGGCGGCTCGATGTTCGCACTTGCACCCGGCAAGGGCATCATGGCGCATCGCGAGCCGGACGGGGTGCTGCACGCCTATATCGCCCTGCGAAGGCCGAAGGCGTGGGTCGACAGCATCGACGTCTCTGACCGGGCAGCTGCCACAAGCCGCATTGCCGCGGAATTCGACGGCTGGGCTCCATCGCTGACGGCGCTGATCACCGGATGCGACGTGGGGCCGGTGCCACGTATCATCCACACGCTGCCGGAGACGCATCGATGGAGCCGGGTTCCCGGCGTGACCCTTCTCGGCGATGCCGCGCATCTGATGGTGCCGTCGGGAGAAGGCGCCAATCTCGCGATCTATGACGGCGCCGAACTCGGCAAGTCCATCGCGGCGTCGTCTGGCGATATCGATGCTGCACTGCTTTCATATGAAAGGGAGCTCTTTGCGCGCAGTACGACAGCGGCAGTGGAGGCTTCCAAGCTCACCATGCTTCTGTTCGACGAAACGGCCCCTTACGGGCTGGTCGAGGCTTTCGAGCAGGAGCTTCTCGGAATCCCGAATTCCTGAGATCGACGTCCGGGCAGATTGCCTGAGCGAAAGAGAACGCCATCGCGGTGTAGGCCATCAATCTTGTCCTGCCGCTGCGATGACCCATCTCCCTGATGGCGACATCAGGGGACACTTCCATGCCAACACAGATCCTCTTCATCCAGGGCGCGGGCGAAACCACGCATGACCAGTGGGACAACAAGCTCGTCGACAGCCTGGCGCGTGAACTCGGCGATGCCTACGCCATCCGCTATCCCCGCATGCCCGATGAGGGCGATCCGCATTACAAGGCCTGGAAAGCTGCTATCGTCGCCGAGTTCCAAACCCTTGAGGATGGCGCCATCCTGATCGGCCATTCCTTCGGCGGCACCGTGCTTCTGCATACGCTTGCCGAGGACTGGCCGACATTCGAGCCAGGCGCGGTCATCCTCATCGCGCCGCCCTTCATGGGCGAGGGCGGGTGGGAGAGCGATGAGATTGCCGAGTGCGACGACTTTTCCGAAAGCCTGCCGGAGGGCCTGCCCGTGCTCATCTATCACGGCAGCGAAGACGATACCGTGCCCTTTGCCCATATCGAGCTTTACGCCAGGGCGATCCCGGATGCGGTCGTCTGCGCGCTGCCGGGGCGCGATCATCAGCTCGACAGTGATCTCGCCGACGTCGCCAAGGATATAGTCTCGCTGGACGCATAGGCGGCCGCCCCATTCCATCCGACAACCGTTGCCATCGCATCCTCCTGCTTCGCTGAAATCAAAGCCGATGCAGGAGCTGGCGCATGGTGTCTGAGCATTCCGGAACAGGGGGTAAGGTGCCGGAGCAGGCCGGTTGCCGCCCTCATGCCATCGGCATGATCCAGCCGCTGGCCGGACTCTTTCTTGCCGCCGGCTTCGTGGTCCTGCTCGCCGGCCGTCATGAGCGCCAGCTCATCCATGCGGAGCGCATCAAGCAGGAGGTCGTCGTTCGATGAACACGTTCTGCCTGCGCTTCGATTTCGACGAACTCGTCATTCCCATTCTCGGCCGCAACGATAACGGCCTGCTGCTCTATGGTTCGGCCGAGCTCTCGGGCGATCATGAGGGCTTCAGCGTCGAGATGATCCATCTTGCCGAGGGCACGGTACTTCGCCCGACCGGCAATGCCGAATCCGGCAGGCCCGCGCCCTTTGCCGACGAACTCTTCCGGCGCATCGCCGCCGTTATCGGCAATGACAAGACGGTGCTCGGCCGGCACGCGGCAATGGAATGGGCCGAGCTCGTGGAACGCCACAGCGAGGCGGCCTGAGCGCTGTATTCTCGGGCGGCGGTGCGGAAGACAGACCTTGCCTTTCTCCGCTTTCGCGCTTTCCGGATCGCTGAAAAGTCTCCTCCGTTATGGATCGTGAACGATGATAGGAATAATTTCCTTGATTGTTGGCGGCGATGACGGGTACAACTTTATGACGACAGCGAGGTCCAGTGAGGAGAGTTTTGCATGCAGGCCTGCCCGCTCCCAGGGGGCGATGATACAGTGCTCATCCTGCTCTGCGGAGAGTTGCACGAAGCGGCGAGACTTGCGGAACGGCGCCTGGATGCCATGCCCGATTATGCCGATACCGCGCAGGAGGCCGCCGCCATCGAGGAGATCCTGCAGCCGGGAGAGGCGATTGCCGACCGGATGTTGTGTCTGCGGGCGGTGACATCCGAAGGCGTCGAGGCGCGGTTACGTGCCGGGCTCTGGAAGCGGGGGGAGTATATCGGAGCCTATCGCGCCGGGCGTTAATCGCGAGGAGGCGCTTCGCCATTGTGCGGAAGATTCCGCCAATGGCAGCTTGCGGGCCTTTGCGGACTGCTCCGTTTCGTGCCGATGGCCGAACTCAGAGCTCACGACCCGGTAAAATCCATTCCTGCCAGCCGGGCAGCCACGGCCGCATCCAGATTCGACTTATGGCAGCGCCGGTAGAAGGCCCGCGTTTCCGTGGGCATGCCAGCAGGAAAAGCGACGAACTCCTCGATCCTGCAGCCGGGCTGCTCATTCAACGCGTCCTGGACCAAGAGGCCCTCCGGCAATTGTGCGACTGTGTCCCGCAATTTACCGAAATACGCGATGTTGCGCTCGACGATCGAAGGGTCGGCGGTTTGGCCATGTGCAAGAATGACGTGACGTGGCTGCAGGTCCCGGATTTTCCTGAGCGACAGGCAAAGGCTGCGAAGATCTTCGGGCGATCGGCTCCAGACTTCTGGAATAGGGTATTCGACTGCATCGACGGCCAGGCAGACCCGAAGCTCCGGTATCCAGACCGCAACATGGTCTGGCGTATGTCCGGGTGTATGCAGCAGTTCCAGCGTCAGATCCCCTCCGTGCAGCGTCATGCTTTCACCTGAGAAGCTGATCGTCGGCATTGTGATTTCAACGTCGTGGAAGCGTGATTCCTGCGATCTCTTGTCGGCAAGCTCTTTCTGTGCGGATGGGTCTCGCAGTCTCTCGATCGCTTTGTCGTGGGCAATGATCGGCACATCATTGCCGATGGCCAGGTTGCCCCAGAAATGGTCCCAATCCATGTGGGAATTGATAACCACAAGGGGACGATCATGAATTCGGTCGGCAAGCAGCTCCATCGCCCGCGCACAAAGGCTCGGCGTGGCCAGCGTGTCTACGAGAACGTTGAACCGCTCGGTGCGTACGAACACGCAGTCGACCTCATCACCCGCCCGGACCACAACGATGCGCTCATCGAGGCCGGGATAGGTAGTCAGTTCGACATCAATAGCCATCACAATGCCCTGAAACTTGGGAACTCAGGAGAATCTCCTCGCGGTCCCGTGGATAGTATCGATGACCGCAATTGACGCAAACCGGCTTTTGAGCTGACGGCATTTGCGGCCGAATTTCCGGGGGCCTCCCAACCCCCTCGTCGCGCGGGGCGGCTCCTCAGCGTCAGATCGCCGGCATCATGCCGCCATCGACCCGGAGATTCACTCCCGTAATATAGGCAGCACGCGGGCTGACGAGGAAGGAGACGGCATCGGCAATCTCCTCCAGCGTCCCGACGCGGCCAAGCGGCACTTCGGCGAAAAGCGGCAGCACCGCCTGTTCGATCGTCTCCCACGCGGCATCGGCAGCCACGCCGCGCTCGGCGGCCACCTCGCGGAAGCGGGCGTCGAGGCGGGCGCTGCGGATCGTGCCCGGCGAGATCGTGTTGACGGTCACGCCTTCGGTCGCCACTGCCTTGGCCATGGAAGAGGTCATGGCGTTCATGGCAGCCTTGCAGGCGGAATAATCCGGCCTGCCGGCAGGCGGCATCAGGCCTGCGAGGCTGGAAATGTTGACGACGCGGCCGAAGCCTGCCTTGCGCATGTCGGGCAGCAGCCTTGTGGTGACCCTCACGGCTGCCAGGACATTGCGGTCATAGGCTTCGGCCCAGGAGGCGGGACGACTTGCGGCCCAATCCTCCGGCTGGCCGGAACCGCCGGCATTGTTGATGAGGATGTCGATGTGGCCGGCAAGCGCGCGAGCCTCGGCGATCAGTCCCTCCACCTCTTCGTCCAGGGTGAGGTCCCCGGTGACCGCATAGGCGCGGCCGCCTTCGGCAATGATCTCACGGGCCACGCGCTGTGTTTCGCCCCTGTCGCGGCCGTGGACGATCACGGTAGCCTTCTCGCGGGCGAGCCCTCGCGCGATCGCTTCGCCTATGCCTTTGCTGCTGCCGGTAACAAGCGCTGTCCTGCCGTCGAGTTTCAAATCCATGGCCGTGTCCCTATCTTGGAGTCGATGCAACACAGAAGAACAGGACGATGCTCGACACAATTACGCACTTAAAAGTGCCCATGGACCAGGACGAGCGCTCCGCCTGCCTCGGGCCTGACGGCTCGGTTGCGCATGTGGCGCGGGTCATGAAGATGATCAGCGGGCGCTGGAAACTGCCGATCCTGTTCCGGCTCTTTGCCGAGCCCTCGATACGCACCTTGCAGCTGAAGCGGGACATGCCGGGTATTTCTCAGAAGATGCTGACACAGCACCTGCGGGAGATGGAAGAGGACGGGCTGATCGAGCGGCGCGATTTCGGCGAGCAGCCGCCACGCGTGGAATACCGGCTGTCTCAGGCGGGCAGGGCGCTGATGCCGGTCTTGATGGCGGCTCGGGAGTTTTCGCGGGATTATTCTGCTGCAGGGTAGCGGATCGCATTCAGATCACGCGGCTTCGTGCGGGTGGTTGAAGACCCCGCCCCAACCCCTCCCCACAAGGGGGAGGGGCTTACCTTGCCGCACCCGCTTTCCACATGTCAGACGTTTTGGAAGGAGCGAGGTGGCGCCTCGGGTTAGTCCCTCCCCCTTGTGGGGAGGGGTTGGGGAGGGGTCTTTGGAATCCGAACCTTGAACCCGCAAACAAAAACGGCGCCCCTTGCGGAGCGCCGTCGCCTGCCGAAGCAGAAAGACCTGAATCAGATCAGAAGGCCTGGATGTTGACGGCCTTCGGGCCCTTGCCCATGCGATCCGGCTCGGTGTCGAAGGAAACCTGCTGGCCTTCGCGGAGCGACTGGATGCCAGAAGCCTGGAGAGCGGAGATGTGGACGAAAACGTCCTTCGCGCCGCCTTCCGGCGTGATGAAACCAAAACCCTTGTCCTGGTTGAAGAATTTTACGGTGCCCTTGGTGGCCATGGGGGATAGTCCTTTTCCCATTGGTAGTTAGTTTATCCGCACCCCCGGCGGTGGGGAGGCGGACGGCTTTAGCTTTCGCGTTTCGGCCTGGAAGCCGGACGCGAAGGGTCAGTCGAGACGTCACGTACGGGGAAAGAACATCTACGCACATGGGTGTCACCCATGCCGCCCAACCGGAATTGGCGCTCCAGCCGGACATTACCACTTCAGTCCAGTCACCGGCATGCGAAATGCCCGAGTGTCGCAGTTGGTGCCAGCATTTCGGGCAAAAAGCAAGCGGTAATATTGTGGCATGTCTTTCGCGGTTGCGAGAATTGATGATGATTCAAATGGTTGGCAGAGCGTTAGTCTATGCTGACGGATCTGTATCATTGCGGGACGGGGGTCGCATTTGCAACCTGGGCGTGGTTCGATACTACTGCTGGCCGAGGTATGCGGCGGGCCGGCCATGGCTTTTTTAGGCAGCGGCCGCACAAACTTCGCAACGAGGGCAGGCCGTGCTGTGGGATCGAGCCTTTCTGCCGGCCACACCAAAGGGGAAAACTCGTCGCATTAACCTTTCATCTGTGGGAAAATCGGCGCCGTTCCACAATTTCGTCCCGAGCTGCCGCAAATATGGCAGCGTGTTTCGGGGCTTGATGCGGCGTCTGCCAGCCGGTAGGTCTCGGAGGGACGAAGCAGTGAATGAAGGAAATGCCGGCGTGATCGATCCTTATGCCATGCTCGGACTGGAGCGCGACGCCAGTGGAGAGGCGATCAAGCTTGCCTGGCGCAAGGCCGCCAAGGGCGCGCATCCGGATGCCGGTGGCGATGTCGACAATTTCAACCGGCTGCAGATTGCCTATGAACTGCTGCAGGATCCCGTGCGCCGGCGTGTCTATGACGATACCGGCTACGATCCGCAGCTTGCCGATCCCAGGGATCTCGAAGGCGTCTTGATGCTGGAATCGCTGGTCAACGAGGTGATCCTCGACGAGCGCGAACCCGGCAGCTTCGATCCCGTGGCCGCCATGCGCCGCAAACTCTCCGACGACATCGTCAAGAGCCGCTTCCACATCCTGGAGCTCGAACGCCACCGCGCCCGCGTGCGCAAACACATAGACCGCCTCGGCCGCCGCCCGGAAACCGACGTGCTCGGCTCCATGCTGCGCGCCCGCAGCGAGGCCATCGCCGACGCCATCCGCAAGACGGAAAAGCAGATCGAGACGATCGAGCACACCTATACGATGCTCGAGGGTTACTCGTATGAGGTGGAGGTTCTGGCGCCGCTGGAGGAGGTGACGGTGGAGGTGGTGGAGCCGCAGCGGGGGGAGGCTGCGGAGTAGGGGTTCACCTCCGCATTTAGCCATTGAACCGTCTCGCATTCGGGTCATGCGCCATGAAGACCTTGAGAATCTATGGCCCTCACGAACGAGCACTTCCTTTCGATTTGCGTGATTTCCTGCAGTGCCTTGTGCCTCGCTCCCTGAAGGCTTCATGGAAAGTGTCGGCGGTCGATGCAGGCTATCCGTGGTTCGATGCCAACGGTCCCGGCGGTGAGCTTCTGCATGCGATGGCGCAGTCTGGCAAGCCCGTGAGCGGTCGGGATCTGGCGGCAGCGGCGCAGGACACGCTTCAGGTCATATGGGGAGAGTTTACCGGATCGCTGCCGGCCAACCCCGACCGGGCCTGGGTCGTCATCCGGGCGATCGACAGTACGTTCTACGAAGTCATCACGGATGATCAGAAGGTTCTGAGGACGGTTGAGCGGCGTTTCGCTGATGTGAGGCAACATGACAGTGCCTGGAAAGCGATGGCTCGCGAAGAGGGTGAAGGCTTCTGGTACCCGTGAGGGTGACATCGGCAATACTGTCATTCCCGCGCTGAATGACCACTAGCGGCGAACAATAAAGTCTCTCCTGCTCAAGGGCTTGGGCGCGCTGGATCTCTGTGCCATCCCTCGTGCCAGCACGAGGAGGAGATGAGGGAAGAGGGCGCACTGCGCCTCTCTGCCGCATCACCTTGACCCTCGCATCACTTCATCCATGTTGCCGCTGTGGGCTTAAGCCTGTCATCCGGAACGAGGTCATCCCGTGAAGTTCTTCCAGTTCCTCCTCTGTCTCACGGTCTCCCTTTTCATCCTTCCGCAGGCCCAAGCCGACGAACTCGTGCACTTCGACAGTGCCGTCGTGAAGCCGAGCCCGTTTCTGGAGCGCAAGGCGAAAGAGCAGGGCGAGGTGCCGCCGGTACCGCAGGCGACCCCATTGATCGGTTATCTCACCCGCCCGCAAGGCGACGGGCCGTTTCCGGCTGTCGTGCTGATGCACGGATGCGGGGGCATCCATCCGCATGTGAGAGACGTCTGGCCGGAGCGGCTGGTCTCCTGGGGTTATGTCACACTCGTGGTCGACAGTTTCACCACGCGCAACATCGAGAACAGTTGCAAGACCTATCTTCCCGATCGGGTGTTCGATGCCTATGGGGCGCTGGACTTCCTGACGAAGAGCGGCTTCGTCGATGCCTCGCGCGTCGCGCTGATGGGCTTCTCGGCGGGTGGGATTGCGACGCTGGAGGCGACGAAGATCGAGGGAAACGAGCAATTCATGGATGAGAAATTCAAGGCGGCGGTTGCCTACTATCCGGTCTGTGCGCCACATGAGAGCGATGCGACGGTGCCGACGCTGATCCTGAATGGCGATCTTGATGACTGGAGCCCGGCGGAGCGTTGCCGGCAGCGGATCGCCAATCTCAGCGGCAAGGGGCCGCCGGTCGAATTGCATATCTATCCCGGCGCGCGTCATGATTTCGATGATGAAGCCATGACCAAGCCGAAGACGGTCTTCGGGCATGTGGAGGAATATAATGCTGCCGCGGCGGAACAGTCGATCGCCAGCGTTCAAGCCTTCCTGAAGGCATATGTCGGCAAATAGCGCCTGCTCGGCGGCGATGACGAAGGCGAGGAGCAGGCCCGCATCGCCCGGCGCTACTGCGCGAGATAGCCGCCGTCGATGTTCAGTTCCGCCCCGGTGACAAAGCTTGCCTCGTCGGAGGCGAGGAACAGGCAGCCATAGGCGATCTCGATCGGCTGGCCGCCGCGTTTCATCGGGGTCGTGTCGATGACGATCCTGTTCAGGTCCGGGTTCTGGGCGTCGGTCAGCGGCGTGTGGATGAATCCGGGATGGACGGAATTGACGCGGATTCCCTCGCCGGCATAGGTCATGGCGGCGTTCTTCGACATGTTGCGCACCGCGCCCTTGGCGGCATGATAGCTATGGGCGCCCGGGACCGCGGCGCTGCCCCAGATCGAGGAAATATTGACGATCGCGCCTGCCTGCTGCTTGCGCATGACGCGCACCGCCTCGCGCATGCCGAGGAAGACGCCGGTCTGGTCGACGGCGATCATCTTCTGCCAGTCCTTCATTTCCAGCTTGTCCAGCGGCTCGTAGGCGATGATGCCGGCATTGTTGATCAGCACGTCGAGACGGCCGTGCTTGCGCACGATGGCAGCGACGGCCGATGCCCATTGTTCCTCGCGGGTCACATCGAGCATGATCGTCTCGACATCGCCGGCATAGGGTTTTTGCGGCAGCTTGATATCGGCGGCGATCACAATGGCGCCTTCGGTGGCGAAGAGGCCGGCCACCGCATGGCCGATGCCGCCTGCCGCTCCCGTGATCAACGCGACCTTGCCCTCAAGTCTCATGTCGCCACTCCCTGATCCGTTGAGGATTGCGTCACCTGGCGGTGACGCTGTTTCCTTGCCTGTGTTTTCCGCTATTTGCCTGCGGGTGCGAGCACTTCCATGCGCATCACCTTGACGCCGCCATCGGCGAGATCGGGCAGCTTGGCGAACCAGTCCTTCACGTAGGGCATGGCGTTGTGAGCCTCGAAATCGGCCTGATTGGCGAAGATCTCGTAGAAGATGAAATGGCCGGGGCTTTCCCGGTTTTCCTGCAGGAAGTAGACGAGATTGGCGGGATCGCCGCGCACGAGGTCGATCAGGGGCAGGGTGACGGCGCGAAGTTCGGCCTCCTTGCCGGGCTTGGCGCGCACTTCGGCGACGATCGAATAGGCGCCGTCAGAGATCTTCGCATAGCCGGCGCCCGGTCCGCCCTCGGCGGCGGCGAGGCCTGGAAAAAGGCCCGAAAGCAGGAGGGCCGAAATCTGCAGATAGGCAAGAGTTTTCATGGCATGTCTCCTTGTCCCGCGAAGGCCCGCAACGGAGCCGCGGTCTGGATGTCGAATATTGCGGGATGGGCTTAGTTCGCGCTCGCGAGGCGCATATGCGCGTCATGCGCGTCGGCGAAGCGCTTCTTCACCGGGCCGAGCGCTTTGACGAATTCCAGCTGTTCGCCTTCCGGGCCCTTGCAGTAGATCAGTTCCCAGCCGTCGGAGGGGGCGACCGTCACCTTGTTGGTGTTGGTGTCCTGGGGCGCTGCCTTGCGTTCCTCTTCCGTGGTGACGCGGATGATGCGGTTTGCGCGCACCTGCGTCATGCCGCGCCGGGCGGATTCCGCTTCGAGATCGGTGATGAACTGGTTGAAGTCGACATCGTCACGCACATAGAAGCAGATATGCATCATGCGCGGGAAGGCCGGGCTCATATGCTCCACCGGCTCGGCAAAGGCTTTCGGGCCGCCCATCGGCTGGTCGGCATCGCGATATTGCAGGAGTTCGATCACCACATTGTCGAACTGGATGAAGCGCACGTCGAGGCGCTGGGCGCCGCCGCGCAGATCCGGCACGCCGATGGTGCGCGGATTGACGCCGAGGGTATTGGCGATGATCTCCTGGTCGGCCAGCAGCGTGTTCTGCACCGCATCACCCTGGAAATCGCCGTGGCGGAAGACTTCCGTGCCGCCGAGAACGGCGGTGTAGAATTCATAGGCGCGCTCCATGTTCTGCACGGTGAGGCCGAAATGCTGGACGCCCTGCAGGCGGGCGCCGAGCGAACCGGGGTCGCGGGCAGCTGCCGGCGCCTGCTGCGCCGACACCTTGGTGCTGACCGAAAGGGCTGCGGCCATGCCGCCGATCGCAACGCCGCCGGCGGCGCGCAGTACGGTGCGGCGATCGGGGTTTTCGGGCTGGTTTTGGCTCATCTGCTCGTGTGACATGCTTCTCTCCTCGGGATATCGGATGGTTTTGCTGTTCGGGCAATTGATGGAATTCTAGATCGGCGGCGCTTGCGGCCGGGGTGAAGATCGGGGAAATTCGGTGAAGGCGCATGGGCCGTTTCACCTTTCACCAGAAGGAAACCGGCCGCTGGGGGCTGGCGCCCGGAGGGGATGACATGGAGAGAAGGACAGCGTGGCTCGGGCCGGCGGCGATCGTGGTCGGCTCGGGGCTCGGCATGTATTTCAGCATCGGCATCGTGCTGATCTACGGTTTCAGCGTCTTCATCCTGCCGATTGTCGAGGATACCGGCTGGGACCGGACGGCGGTCGCCGCCGTCGTGGCGCCGATCGCCATCGTCAACGGGCTGATGTCGCCCGTCGTCGGCGCGCTGACGGATCGGTTCGGGCCGCGCCGGGTGCTGATCGCATCCTCGATCCTGATGGCCCTCGGGCTGACCGCCGTCGGCATCACATCGCACAGCCTGCAAGCCTTCGTCGCCGCCGTCACCATCGCGAGCCTGCTAGGTGCTGCGCAGACCGGGGTGCCCTATACCTATGTGATCGTCGGCTGGTTCAGCGCACGGCGCGGCCTTGCGCTCGGCATCATGCTCTCCTTCGTCGGGCTCGGGATCGCCACGGTTCCGCCGGCACTTGCCTTCATCATTTCGCTCTGGGGATGGCGTTTCGCCTTCGTTGCGGCCGGCATCGCGGCAATGGCGATCACGCTGCCCGTCGCCTTCTTCGTCATCCGCGATCCGCCGGCGGCAAGCAAGGCTGCACGCAGCGAGGGGCATGACGTGCCGCAGGCGCTGAGGACATCGAGTTTCTGGCTGATGCTGGCCGCCTTCTTCCTCAATTATTTCGCGGCGGCAGCAGGTTCGATCTCGCTGCCGGTGCAGCTCGCCGACCGTGGTGCGGCGCCTGCGCAAGCGGCCTTCGTGATGAGCATGGTGGGGCTCTCCTTCATCGTCATGCGCCTCGGCTTCGGGGCGCTGCTCGACAGGTTTCCGCCGGTGCCGCTGACGGCGCTCGCTTTCCTCGCACCCGTTGTCGGCCATCTGATCCTTCTGAATTCGGAGGGGCAGGCGGCGGCCTATGTCAGTGCCGTGTTCTTCGGCCTCGCCACCGGGGCGGAGGGCGATGCGATCGGTTTCCTGCTGGCGCGGCGGTTCGGCATGCGCAGCTTCGGCAAGCTTTTCGGCATCAACTACATGGCGCTGACAATGGGCGCAGGCCTCGGCCCGGCCATGCTGCATTTCCTGGCCGATGGAGGAACGCGCTACGATGAGGCGCTGACGGTCTTTGCCTGTATCGGGGCGATTGCGCCGCTTCTGCTGATGCTCGATCGCGGCATACGCTCACCCGAGCGCGTCGGGGCGTGACAGGCCTTGATGCGGCTGGCCGGCAAGGCGGTGTCCTTCGCTTGCGGCCGGCAGGGCATCGAGGAGCAGGCGGGCGCGGATGAGGTCGCTGGTCTCGCAACCGTCTGCGAAGCGCCGATGGATAGGCGCCAGCAGATCGCTCGCCCTTGCGCCGTGCCCCTGCCAGAACCACTCCTCGGCAAGCGTCGTCGCGATGCGCAACTCCCATGAGAGCGCACCTTGCCGTTGGGCGAGATCGAGCGCCTGCAGATAGAGCGCTTCGCGGTCCTCTACCGTGCGTGCGGCACTTTCCCGGCGCAGCAGATCGGCCTTGATGCGCAAGAGCTCCGGCATGCACCAGAATTCGCCTGTCGAGGCGGCGCGCGCGATGGCCGTCTCGATGGCCGCAAGCCCGGCCGAGGCATCGCCGTATTCGCCGAGCCCGGCGGCGTAAATGCCTGCGTAGAAGGGGCAGCGCATGCGGAAGCCCACCTCATCCAGCTCGTCGAGCGCGCCCTTCATCAGGGCAAGCCCGGTGGGATTGCCGCCCTGCAGCAGCCAGTCGGCACGCAGGCAGCGGCCCATGGCCATCCAGATCGTCATCGCATGTTCGGCCATGTGCAGCTCGATGGTGGCGAGCATGGGCTCGGCGCCCGCGAGGTCTCCGGTCCAGAGCGCGATCGGGCAGGTGGTGTGGATGAGGGCATTGCAGAGCGCCAGCGCGTGCTGGGCGGCGCGCGCCTCCTGCAGCTGGCGTTCGGCCATGGCGACGGCCTTTTCCGGATGGCCCTGCAGCCAGAGCACATTGGCAAGCGTGCCGCGGGCGGCCGAGCGCGGGTCGAGCTGGAAGCGGGCAATATCCGAACGTGTCACCGGCGGCACGTAACGGGCGATCATGCGTTCGAAATGACGGCGGGCCTTGCCGAGTTCGCCGAGATAGCGCAGCGCCGTTCCCGTCTGCCGCTCGACATTGGTGCGGGCGGCCAGATCGCCGATGCTCTCGGCGAGCTTTCTGATCCTTTCGGCGGTTGAGAGCGTCGTGCGGTGGTCGCCGGTCCAGGTGGCGTAGTCGCAGAGGCCCCAGAGGCAGCTCATCTGGCTTTCGACATCGTCGAGCGCTTCGGCGCAATCGAGCGCCATCGTCCAGGCGGCCTTGACCTCCGGAAGCGGCCCGCAGGTGTGAAAGAGCGCCGTGCCGAGCGCCAGATGCAGCTTCATCTCGTCGCGCAGGCTTCTGTGACCGGCAAGGGATTTGCCGAGCGCGCCCTCGACGCGGACGCGGCATTCCTCGACGAGCGACAGATGCTCCCAGAAGGGAATTGCGGCGACCGTCAGCGCCACGGCGAGCGCGGTGGTGCGGCTGCCGGAAAAGGCCCAGCCGAGCGCCAGGCGGATATCATCGACCTTGCTGCCATATTCGGCGAGCCACTGCGCCGTCGGGCGGATCTTCCACTCGGCCTCGGCGCGTTCGGCAAGCGCCAGGAGGTGTTCGGCATGGCGCTGGCGCAACGCCTCGTGCTCGCCGCTCTCGGCCAGTTTCTGCAGGGCGTAGCGGCGCGTCATGTCGAGCAGCCGGTATTGCGTGCCGAGTTCGCCGCGCTCGATGGCGATCAGCGATTTGGCGACGAGATTTGCGACGCCATGCATGCACTGCGCCCGCGCATGGCCCTTGTCGACCGCGACGGCGCAGGCCGATTCCAGGCTGAAGGCGCCGGCGAAAACCGAGAGCCGCCGCAGGAGCATGCGTTCGGGCTCGGCCAGCAGCCCGTAGCTCCAGTCGAGCGTTGCGGCCAGCGTATGGTGGCGGTCGGGGCCGGAGCGCAGGCTGCACAGATGCGACTGTTCGGCGAGAAGATCGAGCAGCTCGCCGGCGCTGAAGGCATCGAGCCGGGGCGCGGTGAGTTCGATCGCCAGCGCCAGCCCATCCAGCTTGCGGCAGATTTCGGCAACGATAGGCGCGTCGGCATCCCCGAGTTCGAAACCGGCAAAGCTCTTGGCGGCGCGCTCGACGAAGAGCTCGACGGCCGGGAAGGCCAGCGCCTCGGCGGCGGAGAGCGCGATGCCCTGCGGCGGCGTTTCGAGCGGCGGCAGGCGGTAGAGCTGTTCGGCCGAGATACGCAGCGGCTCGCGGCTGGTCGCGAGAATGCGCAGCCTTGGTGCGGCGGCAAGCAGCATTTCGGTGCAGGCGGCGGCCGCCTCGATCACATGCTCGCAATTGTCGAGGATCAGCGTGAGTTCGCGATCGGCGGCAAAGGCGGCAAGGGCTGCCTCGATATTGGCCGAATGCACCCTGAGCCCCAGCGCCGCGGCAATAGAGGTCGGCACCAGCGCCGCATCGCTGACCCGTGCCAGATCGACGAACCAGATGCCGTGTTCACAGGCGCCTGTCAGCTCATCGGCGGCGGCAAGCGCCAACCGGGTCTTGCCGATGCCGCCGGGACCGACGATCGTCACAAGGCGGGAATGGGCGAGAACATCCAGCGCCGTCTTCACCGCATCGCTTCTGCCCACCAGCCGCGTCGTGGAAACCGGCAGGTTATGGGCACGCGGCGGCATGGCTGCGGCAGGCACCGGCTTTTCTCCATCCCAGGAGACCTGCACCGGCGAGACGAAGCGATAGCCGCGGCCGCTCACCGTCGCGATATAGCTGATATCGGTGGCGGCATCGCCGAGCGCGCGGCGAATGGCCGAGACCGTGACCTTGAGATTGCTTTCCTCGACAAAGGTTTCCGGCCAGGCGCGCGAGACGAGTTCGGTCTTGCCGAGGATTTCGCCGGGACGTTCCACCAGGGCTGCCAGGATCTCCAGCGCACGGCTGCCGAGGCGCACCGGCCGCTCGTTTTTCACCAGCGACTGCCGCTCAGGAGTGAGGATGTACGGCCCGAAGGAATAGGAACGCAAGGTCGAAGCTCCAGACACCAAGGCCCTGACGGGTCTCCAGGCCGCGATGATAACCGCCACAAGGCGCAAAAACCATGGCCCCGAATTCTGATCCGGCTGCCTTCCGGCGCCGCGCCGTGGAGCCCGAAAGGATCGGGCGGTTTTGACGGGAGAAACGCGATGGACCGCACCGGCGCAGCCTGCAGGTATGGCGGAGGGATGAGGGCGCGCTGTGGCAGCCGGGCCAAGAAAAAGCCCGGCGGGGTTTTCCGGGCTGGAGGTGGTTTTTGGCGGGTGCGGCGGATCGTTTCCTCCGCGCCTCTTATGCGGCCTGTTTCCCCTCTGGCCGTTCCGAAACGATCGAACATTGGTGATTGACATCAGAGATGGTGCTTGCTCGAAAATTGAGAAGGGGGCAAGGCCCGGGCAGCATGATCAAATTCATGGGAACAATGTCTGCGATCGTCGGTTCCTTAACTACCAGCAACTGATCTCATCAGGAGAATACCGATGCGCACGAAAATTGTCGCAGTAACGCTGCTCGCCCTTGGCATGGCCACATCGGCCTTCGCCCAGTCCAACCCCGCCCCGACAGGCGCCACCATGGACAAGAACACCACTGATTCCGGCGGCGGCGCCGGCGTCAAAGCCAAGAAGCCTGTCGCAACGGACAAGATGAAGACCGGCAGCACGAAAATGGGCAGCATGAAGTCGAACAAGGTTCACTGCCCCGACCCTGCAAGCAGCAGCGGCACCGGTCCCGGCAAGCTGCAGACCCAGGGCGGCACCAGCAATGCAACGCCGATGGACGAGGCCTGCGCAGCGCACAACAACTGAACCCACTAAGCCTGATACGGCGCGGGTCGAGAAGATGCCCGGTCATCATGATGTGGCCGGGCGTTTTCGTGTCGCATGGGGTGATTGGGCGAGCAGCATCGCAGGCGGTTGAAAGGGAGGGCAGGTTGGGCGCCCGCGTTTGAGCGCTCCCATGCCAGGCGATTGCTCTGCAGAAGGAAGTGCGGCGCCAAATCCCAAAGCCGATGGCAACGCGCAAATATCCCGCTATGCTCCCCCAACCACCGAAGCAGGAGCATACCGCGCGTGCCGCATATCTACATCGTCACCGATTGCGAATTCGACGGCCCGATACCGGGCACCCATTCGATGCTGTCCTTCGCCTCCGTCGCCGTTTCCGAGACCGGCCAGATGCTCGGTGAATTCGAAGCCGTGCTGCAGCCGCTCGAGGGTGCCGGACGCGACCCCGTGACCACGGCCTTCTGGCAGGCGCATCCGCAGGCCTTCGCGGCCGCGACTGAAAATCCCGAGCCTGCTGCCGAGGTCATGGCCCGCTTCACCGCTTGGGTGAAGGCCTTCCGGGCCGAGCCGATCTTTGCCGCCCATCCCGTGACGCTCGACGCTCCCTGGCTCGATCATTACCTGAAGCGCTTCACCGGCCGGCCGCTATTCGAAGGGCCGTGGATCGCCGACCGCCTGTTTCGCCATCCGCCGCTCTGCATCATGTCGCTGGTGGCGGGCGCGACGGGGCGCAGCCCGTGGGAATGCGATATCGCCCATTATCCGCGCGAGTGGCTGGGCAACGTGCCGCACACGCACCGCGCCATCGACGATGCCCGCGGCTATGCCAACCTCCTGCATTTCTTCCTGACCCGGCGCGAGCCCGGCGGCGGCTACCGGCCGCTTCTGTCTTAAGCACGGCTCTAGGTCAGCCGTATCAAGCCGGCCTCGGTCGGCCTGAAACCGCAGGCGTGGTAAAAGCCCTGCAGATGCGGCTCGAAATCGACATGCAGCCATTCCGCCCCGCGCTCCCCGGCAACCCGCACCGCCTCCACCACAATCGCTGTCGCGATACCCTGCCGGCGCAAATCAGGATGCACCGTGGTGTCGAGGAGGAAGGCATGGATGCCGCCATCCCAGGCGACATTGACGAAGCCGATCAGCCGCCCGTCATGATAAGCGCCGAGATGAGAAAGGCTGCGCGACAGGATACGGGTGAAATCCGGCGCCTCTGCACCGTCCCAGGCGGCCGGCCAGAGGGCGGCGAATTCTTCAGGCGAGGGGAAAGGGTCGATGCGGATGTCTGGCATGGGCTGTTTCCGGTTGTGGCGGTGGGAGGCGCGAGTCCCAGCATAGCGGAACGCGGCCGTAGCGCATCATCGACCGGACGGTTGGGGCCGGAAGAGGTCGGCCGTGGGCGGGGCGAAGCTTCCCCGCCATTTTCATGCCCTCGTGCCGATGCGAGGAGGGCATGAGGTCACTGGCGGGCACCCATCCAGGAGCCAACAGGACCCCCTACTGCGTTTCACTCAGCAGCGCACTCAGGCTCCACGGCTGTTCGCCCTGCTGGTCGGCGATATCCTCCACCTTCCAGCCGCCATGTTCCTTCACCAGCGTGTAATAGAGCGTCACCACTTGGCCGTTGCGGAACTGCACCTCCAGCTCGGCCCGGTCGTCCAGCAGGATCGGCTTGCCGATCTCGACATTGCTTGCCTTGCCATCCTGTCCGGCAATGACGGGATCGAAATCGATCGCGCCGACTTCTCCATCCGGCGTGTTGTCGATATCGGCCTGCAGCATCTCGTTCAGATGATCGGAGAAGAAGGCCGAATAGGGCGAGGGGCCGTCATCGCCAGCTTTGTCCGTGTCGAAGCTGTAGAGGGCGTCAAGCAGCGCTTCCGGGGTCTTGTAGGTCGCGGCGAAACCCGAGGAGGCGATCAGCGCCGACAGGGCTAGGCCGAGGATAAGGGTGGACAGGCGCATGTGCGCTCCTTCTGCTGAGTGAGGATGTGTAGCAGGAGTCGCGGGTGCGGAGGGAGGGTGTTTCGTGAAAAGAAGTGCCGCCGAACGCGCCGTCACAGCGCCGGCGAAAGGCCACGGCTGGCGAGTATATTGCGGGCCGCCGTCACGCCCCATTCCTCGTCGAGGTCCTGTCCCTCAAGTTCGGCTTCGGTCACAGGGGTCACGCGGATCAGCGGCACGACACCGAAAGGCAGGCCCTCGATGCGACCGTTATCGCGGCTCAGCATGATGTGCTGAAACGGCCGATAATCCTCCGTCAGCCGGCAGAAGAGAACGGCGCCGTGACGCTCCACGTCACGAGCCACCCGATGGCCATCGGCCACGAGATCGCCGATGCTGATCAGCAGATTGCCCCAGCTGTCGATGCCCTCGGCATCCAGCGCGTTATCGTCAAATTCCATGAAGAGCTCGCATTCGACGCCGTTCTCCGGCTCGGATATGCCCGCCCAGGGCGTGGAAAGCCCGTCGGTGGCGAGCAGCAGCACTGCGACGCCATCGTTGCCGCGACCGCGGATCGAAAGCACCCGGCGATGCGGGCCGAACCATTTCGTCTGGTTATAGCTGTTGGGCGTACCGCGCTCGGCGGCAAAGCCGGCATCGACGGCGCCGCGGGACTGCCAGAAGGCGCGCCGCACCGATGCCGCCGCCTCATAGACGGGATCATCGACACCGCGCGGCACGATCGACCGGTCAAAGCTGGTCTCGATCGTCACCTGACCGCGCATGAAGGGAATCTTCGGCTTCTTCCAGCGGATCACCACCTTGTTGAAGCCGGGGCCATTGCCACCGTCAGCCGCGCCGGCCTCCAGCTTCTCGACGATATCGGCGATGCGGCTCAGGCTATCTGGCCTGCTTTCCTCCACATGGTTTCCAGCGGCATCGCGAAAGCCGCCCGTGCGGGAGGAATGCCCGGCCTGCATGGTGGTCGCTTCCCATTGGCCACTGACCGCGCCTGCCGGTGCTTTGGCGAGGATGGAACCTAGCTCCCGCATCGCATCATCGGTCGTATAGGCCGCCATGTGTTGCTCCAGGGTGTGGTGGTGTGCCCGCGAATGCGGGGCAGGGTGGAGGTAGGGCGGGGATGGTGCGGGGGCAATGAGCGTGGCGGATGAAACGGAATAGTAATGACCGGATTGAAGCTATCCAGCCAACTTCCTACTATATAGACAAATGGCCGCGCGTGCTTGTGTAGGTGCCATTTTTGGGTTCCCTTGCATCAAACGGCTGCTTTCCGTTTGTCGGCGGCAAGGAACCATGCGATCTTTTCGAAGAGTGGAGCAAACACAGCAGCCCAAAACGAGGTCTTGGTGAAGTCATTGTAGTCACGCATTGCTGGGTTTGAGTTCAAGAACGTGCGCAAAATGTTTGTACCGAACCCGGCTATGTTGGTCTGATTGAAGGTTTCGCTATCGGGCGTGAAGTGTTGTTGAATCCACGCTTCGATATCTGCCTGTAATCCCTTTGCCAATAAAGCTGGCCCCGACAGTCCCATTTTCAGATCGAAATAAAGCCAGCACGCGTTATGTGCGTCGTCTTGAATATCTTGGCGCTGGAGGATCGCTTTTAATTTCTGAAAATCGGGATAAGTGGGGCAAAGGCGATGTCGTTCTATTAAGTCCAGGGGGATGAAATTTTCGATCTCTCTGCATGGTGTGGGAAATATACCGCCGACGTAGGCGTTTTGATTTGCTGAAGCTTGAAGAGCTCTTACTGTCGTTGATGAAAAATTGTGTGGAGAAAGCCTATCGCTATCGACAATACAGATAGTGATTCGCTGCGCATTCAGCTCCTCATTAAAACATTCAACAATTGTCGATCCGCCCCCGTGACGTACAACAAACGCAAAATGCCCGATCGGATGATTTCGTTTAGTCATGTTAAGTATTTGTTTTAAAAATTCTCCATCATTGGCTGTATTTGCTACAAGCAACACCGCCACATCTAGGTAGTTTCCCTGCAAAAGAGTCCTGTGGCCGATTTCGTACTTCTGGGAGGTGACGGGTTGCAGCCCATTTCCCCCAATCTTGATGGAGAGAATTTGACCGGCCACCGCTCGAATGGCTCCCCGCTGAGTAAATTCTTGCTTAAGCAACTGCAGATGGGCTTGGTACTGAGCGCCGAGAGTTAAATTGCCCATCGCCCAATCACATGTGACGCGGTCGAGCAAGACGAAGTGCTTGCCTAGAATACTTGCTCGGAGGACTTCGGAGAATAGATACTCCATCTCGGCTGCGTTAGCGGCACCGAACTCGCCCGTGGTTGCATCAATCGTCACGATCATCCAAACACCAGGCGTTAATAATTAAAGAAACCGTAGGGCCAGTTTTGGAGAACGCCCTCTTGGTCAAACGTCGCAAGAGTCACGTCGCTGGAGGTCAAACTGTCCGAGGAATCCCCAAAGATGACTATTTGAACTTTTTCGGCTTGAACGGTACCCGTCGAGATCAATTCACCTATGCGATTGATCATGCTTTCGCTGTGGGTTTCAATCAGGAACGAGAGTGCCGGTGCTTCCTCGTCTGCTATCGCCTCAGCAAATACATCCGCCAATAGCGCCTGGTGAGCGGGGTGAAGATGGAGCTCCGGTTGCTCGATCAACAACGTTTGGACCCTGAAAATGTCCAGCCGAGTAGATTGCGCTCTCCGAGCCCTGTCTTTTTGCTGCATCCACCAGATTTGTGTTAGGACTGGCAACACTTGGGACACACCGTACCCTGTGTCGAGAACGTTGATCGACTTTCCGTTTTGCTCAAGATTAATGCTAATATGTCCCCCTTCTTTGTGGACGCTAATCCCGTAATCGAATGCGCGCTCGACCCAGGAGGAGAGCTCGTTAAGCTTTCGCGCGTCCAGCGACGCAAGAAACATCGGAAGATTACGGCCGTCAGGGGAGATTTCTGAAACGGCCAATTCTTGCTGTCTATAGTACCGTTCACTTCGCGCACGCGCAGGCCCAATGTACTCCACCCCTTGGAAGTACCCGTCGAGCGCGTTGTTCAGAGCTTCCATCAAAATGAAAGCATGATTTGCACGGCAAATTGCATCTAGTCTTTGCGCTAAAATGCTATCCGGTGAACGGCCAAGACTCGCATATATATTCCGGAAAGCTTGCGTATCGGTCCACTGAAGCGAGGCTAAGGCTTCTTTATTTAGAATCTTCTTGTCGAGGATGCGGCTGGCTTCCTTAGCAATTCGAGCATGACCGATTCGTCCGTCCACTACAGAATTTAGTTCTTTCACGAGAAGTCGCTGAAAAACAGTAACGCGGCCTCCTGAAATGAGCAGGTTGTCCTTTCGAGAAAAGAACAGTGGTGTGCCGAAAATCTTGTCCGATGGGATATATAGACCGCTTTCCTCAGTGAGTGCGCTGAAATGTTTGTCATTAAGTATGACTTCCGACACAAACCGATTTGATCTGTCAAATTTCAAACAAAGCTTGGCCTCTATCTCAGCAATTTCAAGCGTTAAGCTGTGGCGCTGGGTGGCGTCTTCAGCGCCACGAACTGCATAGCGGGCGATAACCTTCCCGAATTCTTTCGTCCGCGACGCCGTAGCTTTTAAAGATTTGAGGTAATTGCTGGCAATGACTGGGGAGGTGAAGTTGTCGATTTCAAACGAGAACGTAATTTGTTTGTCGACGTCATTATCAGATACAGCGCTTTTGAAGTTTCCGAAGTCGACGTGGTCGCCGTACCACAGGATCGGCGCGCTAGCATTCGTTTCAACTGATTGCCTGATAAGAGGAAACGATCGTAAAAATGTACTCTTTCCCACACTGTTCCGGCCAAGCAATAAAGTAATTGGCCTTAGTTCGATCATGGGGACCGATGTAAGGCGTCGAAGATTTTGTACCGAATAGCTGATCTTCATCTTTAGAAACTGTGGCCGATTCATCTTAACGGATAGTATCGCGTAATTACTAATCGCTCCCTTACATTCCACATCGATAAGTTGCAATGACGTTGATGAAATCCTTTTTTGTTATCCTCCAGGTTCGCAGGCGTGAGATTGGAGTGGACATCGGCGGCTGCGGGCGAAGTCGCAGAGAGATGACATTGGCAATCCACCACCACCTAATAATGCGCCCAAACCTTCCGCACCGGCATTCCCACATATTCCCCCACCGCCCGATCCTGCTCTTCGGTGGGATCCGCCGTCTCCGGATTCCTCACCTCCAGCGCAAACCGCCCGAACGCAGCCGGCAAACCATAGCGCAGCTCGTTCAATGACACCGTCTTGCCGCAGCACGGCGCCGGGGTCTCCAGATCCCTGAACCCGGCTGCATAAGCCGCATCCATCGCGCGGCCCCACCATCCCGAGGCATCCGCGCCGCAGGCGTAGCATTCGACGCCGGACCAGTTCTCGCCGGGGTCGAAGAAGCGCACCTTGTCCTCGAAGCGCGATTTTATCTCGTCCGCTTTGAGCGCCATCGTTTCCAGCAGGGAGACCGCCCTGGCGGCGGCTTCCGGGGTGGGTTGCCAATGGGGATCGGCGGGGATGTAGCGCAGGAGGGTAAAGGACATCGCTGTTTCCTTCGGGGCTTAAACGCCTGATCGTGTCAGGCGTTTATAGGCGGCAAAAGAAACGTCTTTATTACCGGCCGGGCCGGCCGGTCTTGTTCTTCGTGCGGCCCTTGCGCTTTTGGTCGACCGGGTCCTCGTAGCTCCCGACACCCGTCTTGCCGCGCACCAGCGGGCGGGTGCCGTCGTCGCGTTCCGGCTGGCCTTCGAGCAACGGCGAAAACCGGTTCGTGCCCTTGGCTGCGTCCGGCTTCTCCGGCACATGCCCGGTCACCGGCTTTTCCGTCCTGCCCACAGTCATCTCGTCCAGCGTGTTGCGGCGGAAGAGGGTCTGGCCGTCGGCGGGGACCGGGCGGGCGTTGCGGCCGCCCATTTCGTCCAGTTCGGGTTTGGCGAAGTAGGAGGGGGAGGTGGGTGTGGCCCCCTCATCCGCCCTGCCGGGCACCTTCCCCGCGCTGGGGGGAAGGGATTCCCGGGTCGCCTTGGCGTTTCGCCTGATGCCTTCCATCGCCTTGGCTTCCTCTCTTGCCAGCGGGTCGTCCATGGCGGCGAGTTCGACGGCCTTGAGGCGTTTGATTTCGTCGCGCAGCCGGGCGGCCTTTTCGAAGTCGAGGTCGGCGGCGGCGTCGCGCATGGACTTTTCCAGCGCGTTGAGATGGGCCTGCAGGTTGTTGCCCACGAGGTTGCCGCCGTCGGCAAAACCCTTGCCGGAGGCGCCGGATATATCGGCGCGGACGTGGTCGCGTTCGTAGACGGAGTCGAGGATATCGGAGATCTTGGCCTTGACGCTTTCGGGCGTGATGCCGTGCTCTTCGTTATAGGCCACCTGCTTTTCGCGGCGGCGGGCCGTCTCGTCCATGGCGCGCTGCATGGAGCCGGTAATGTTGTCGGCATAGAGGATGACCTTGCCGTCGACGTTACGCGCCGCGCGGCCGATCGTCTGGATCAGCGAGGTTTCGGAGCGCAGGAAGCCTTCCTTGTCGGCATCGAGAATGGCGACGAAGCCGCATTCGGGAATATCCAGGCCCTCGCGCAGGAGGTTGATGCCGACGAGCACGTCGAATGCGCCGAGGCGCAGGTCGCGGATGATCTCGATACGCTCCAGCGTGTCGATGTCGGAGTGCATGTAGCGCACGCGCACGCCCTGTTCATGCAGGTATTCGGTCAGGTCCTCGGCCATGCGCTTGGTCAGCACGGTGCAGAGGGTGCGATAGCCCTTGGCGGCCGTCTCGCGGATTTCGCCGAGCACGTCGTCCACCTGGCTGCGGGCGGAGCGCACCTCGACGGGCGGATCGATGAGGCCGGTCGGGCGGATGACCTGTTCGGCGAAGACGCCGCCGGCCTGTTCCATTTCCCAGCCGCCGGGGGTTGCCGACACGGCGACCGTATCCGGGCGCATGGCGTCCCATTCCTCGAAGCGCAGCGGGCGGTTATCCATGCAGGAGGGCAGGCGGAAGCCATATTCGGCCAGCGTCGCCTTGCGCCTGAAGTCGCCCCGGTACATGCCGCCGATCTGCGGAATGGTGACATGGCTTTCGTCGATGAAGACGATGGCATTGTCTGGCACGTATTCGAACAGCGTCGGTGGCGGGTCGCCGGGGTCGCGGCCGGTGAGGTAACGCGAATAGTTCTCGATGCCCTGGCAGGAGCCGGTGGCTTCCAGCATCTCGATATCGTAGCGGGTGCGCTGCTCCAGGCGCTGCGCCTCCAGCAGGCGGCCGGCCTTTTCCAGCTCCACGAGGCGGCCCTTCAGCTCTTCCTTGATGGATTTGATCGCGGCATTCAGCGTCGGGCGCGGCGTCACATAGTGCGAATTGGCGTAGATCTTCACCGATTTCAGGTCGCCGGTCTTCTGGCCGGTCAACGGGTCGAACTCGGTGATGGCGTCGATCTCGTCTCCGAACATGCTGATGCGCCAGGCCGCGTCTTCCAGGTGGGCCGGGAAGATCTCGATCGTGTCGCCGCGCACGCGGAAGGAGCCGCGCTGGAAATCCATGTCGCGGCGCTTGTATTGCTGGGCCACGAGATCGGCCAGCAGCTGGCGCTGGTCCAGCCTGTCGCCGACATTCATCTGGAAGGTCATGGCCGTATAGGTTTCGACCGAGCCGATACCGTAGATGCAGGAGACGGAGGCGACGATGATGCAATCGTCGCGTTCGAGCAGAGAGCGCGTCGCCGAGTGGCGCATGCGGTCGATCTGCTCGTTGATGGAGCTTTCCTTCTCGATATAGGTGTCGGAGCGCGGCACATAGGCCTCCGGCTGGTAATAATCGTAGTAGGAAACGAAATATTCCACCGCATTGTCGGGGAAGAAATTCTTGAATTCGGAATAGAGCTGGGCGGCCAGCGTCTTGTTCGGCGCCAGGATCAGCGCCGGGCGCTGCGTTTCCTCGATCACCTTGGCCATGGTGAAGGTCTTGCCGGAGCCGGTGACGCCGAGCAGAACCTGGCTGCGTTCGCCCGTTTCCAGCCCGCCCACAAGATCGCGGATCGCCGTCGGCTGGTCGCCGGCGGGGCTGTATTCCGAGGCCATGCGGATGCTGATGCCGCCTTCGGATTTATCCGGCCGGGCAGGGCGGTGCGGCGTCCAGATCTTGCCGTTCTTGTGCAGCGGGTTGCCGCTTTCGATCAGCTTGGAGAGCGCCTCGACGGTCGCGGTGACGCCGCCATTGGCGAGACTGCCAGCATCTTCCAGCGAGATATCGAGACCGGCGACCGGGTTCAGGCCGGCCGCGGCGCGGGTCTTCGGGTCGCTCGAACCGCCGATGGAAACGCCGCGCGCCGTCTTGCTGACGGTGGCCTTCTTGTTGACGCTGACGGCCTCCGTATGCTTGCGCGCCTCGTTCTCCACCTTCTTGCGGTGCTTGCCCGCCTTGGAGGCGATTTCGCGCTGGCTTTCGACGCCTGCCTGCTCGGCATCGGCTTCGAGCTGCTTCACCCAGTCGGCGACACTGCCGCTGAGCGGGGCGCCTTCAAAGGACGATTGGGGAGCTTCCTCGAAACCATTCGAGGCGGGGGATTTCTTCGGAGATTTTGCCATGCGCGGAATATGGCTGCTGTCATGCGGAAATGGAAGGGGTTGAGAGTACAAAAGGGAAACGAATGAATCGTTCGGGATTTTGGAATAGTGGGGTGGCGTCTCTTAACGGCGCCGACCTCGTTTTGGGCAGGGGCGCTAACCCAAGCTCCCTCATTCCTGTGCTTGTCACAGGAATCCAGCCACCGCGTGTCCACGCGGTGAATAACTCACCATCGCACCGCGGGAAAAAGACGCATTTCACAAAAGTGCCCTGCGCGTGCTAGCAGGAACGAAACACCAGCCGCGACTGCGAGGCGCGATGTCTGACAAGATCATGGACCGCATCGATCTTCCCGACGGCGAGGGAAGCATTCTGCTTTACGACTACATGCTTGAGGAGGTGAAGGACGGCAGGAATCTCATAAGGGTCGATGCGAGCGGGCGTATCGTCTGGAAGGCCATCCTCCCGCCCGTCTCCGCCTTGGATTGCTTCGTCGCCGTGGACCTGCGAGGCGGAAAACTCACAGCCAATACACATAGTTGCTACCTTGTCGCCGTCGATATCGAGAATGGTCACTCGACGGTGCTCACCTTTACGGAGTGAGAATAGGCAGAAGCAACCGACTTGATTTTATATCTTTAAATATATATTTTGAGGCAATAGATGACATATAGGGTGCAATTCCATCCCGATTTTATTCCTGAATGGAAAGAGCTCGAAATGGGATTGAAAGAACTGGTCGGTGAAGTGCTTGACCATCTGGAAGATGACGGCCCGTTTCTGGGGCGTCCGGAGGTTGATACGCTCTCGGGTTCCGCTCATGCGAATATGAAAGAGATCAGGGTCAGGTTTGCAAGACAGGTATGGCGATTTGCTTTCGCCTTCGACCCCACGCAGAGCGCCATTGTCCTTTGTGGCGGCGACAAGCAGGGCATGAGCGAGGCACTGTTTTACAAGCAGCTGATCAACAAGGCCGATATGCGTTTTGCATCCTGGCTGAAGGGAAAGAACAATGACTGACTGGAAGACTTTACGCGAGGAACTTCCCGAGGATGTTCGCGTCCGGCTCGATGTGAAACGTCAGGAGCGTCGTCTAGGCAGGGCGCTGGCGGAAGTGCGCAAGGCGATGCAGGCAACACAGCAGGAGGTTGCCGCTCGCGCCGGAATGACGCAGAATACCGTCTCGAAGATCGAGAGCGCTGACGATGTCCTTCTGTCCTCGATCGTGCGGTATATGCATTCTATCGGGGGCGGCGTCGAGCTTGTCCTGAAAACGCCTGATGGCAAGGCCAGGCGTGTTGATTTCGATCCCGAGATTTATGTGAAGCAGACGGCGTAGCACGCCTATCCACTCTCATTCCTGTGCTTGTGACAGGCATGCACAGGAATGAGGAGAGAGCCGGAACCGCTCCACCCATCACGCCGAGCGCTGATCCGCCGGCCCCTCGGCCCGCGCCAGGTTCAGCGCACTGTTTATCAACCCGATATGGCTGAACGCCTGCGGAAAATTCCCCAGCATGCGCTTTGACCCCGGATCATATTCCTCGGCCAACAGCCCGACATCGTTGCAAATCGCCAGCAGCCGCTCGAACAGCTGCAGCGCATCCTCCTGCCGGCCGATCATGTAGTAGGCGTCGACGAGCCAGAAGCTGCAGGCGAGGAAGGCGCCTTCGCCGGGTGGAAGGCCGTCATCCACTTCCTGCGTCTCGTAGCGCAGGAGCAGGCCGTCGCGCAGCAGCTTGCGCTCCACCGCCTCGACGGTCGCCACATAGCGCGGATCGTCTGGCGCGATGAAGCCGACCATGCCGAGATGCAGCAGGCTCGCATCCATCGCGCTCGAGCCGTAGGCCTGGGTGAAGCAGCCGAGTTCGGCGTTGAAGGCCTTTTCGCAGACCTCGGCATGGACGCGGTCGGCGAGCGCGCGCCAGCGGGCGGCTTCTTCCGGCTCGCCGTCCGCCTCGGCGATCTGGACGGCGCGGTCGAAGGCCACCCAGGCCATGACCTTGGAATAGGTGAAATGCTGGCGCTCGCCGCGCACCTCCCAGATGCCTTCGTCGGGCTGCACCCAGACCTTTTCCAGGAAGGGCAGGATGGCGATGGCCAGTTCGCGGCCGCGGTGATGCGGCGGCAGGCCGCCCTTGCGGGCCTGCAGCAAGGCATCTGCCACCTCGCCATAGACATCGAGCTGCACCTGCTCGGCGGCGGCATTGCCGATGCGCACCGGCGCGGAGCCTTCGTAGCCCTTCAGCCAGGGCACCTGCCATTCCAGCAGGTTGCGCTCGCCGGCGACGCCATACATGATCTGCATCTGTGCCGGCGCACCGGCAACGGCGCGCAGCAGCCAGCTGCGCCAGGCGCTCGCCTCCTCGTAATAGCCGAGCTTCATCAGGGCGAGCAGGGTCAGCGTCGCGTCGCGCAGCCAGCAATAGCGGTAATCCCAGTTGCGCGGGCCGCCGATCTTTTCCGGCAGGGAGGTCGTGGCCGCCGCGACGATGCCGCCCGTCGGCATGTAGGTGAGCGCCTTCAGCGTGATGAGCGAGCGCTTCACCTGTTCCGTCCACTTGCCTACCTTGGGGCATTTCGCGGCAAAGGACTGCCAGAATTCCTCGGTGTCCGGCAGCGCATATTCCACCTGCCGCTGCGCAGGCTGCGGCAGGTGCGAGGGGGACCAGGTGAGGGTGAATATCTGCTGTTCGCCGGTTGCGACCTCAAAAGAGCCGACCGTGCTCAGCCCGCGACCTTCCAGCGGCACGGCGCAATTCAGCGTCAGCCTGTCCGGGCCGGCAATGGCGGTGATGCCGCCATCCTCGCCATGCGTGACCCAGGGAACGGTGCGGCCGTAATCGAAGCGAAGGTTGAGCTCCATATCGAAGGCGACGGTGCCGCTCTTGCCCTCGACAATGCGCATCAGGTCGCTGGTGCCATCGCGCAACGGCATGAAGTCGGTGACGACAGCGGTGCCGGTCTCGGTCTGGAATTCGGTTTCGAGAATGAGCGTGTCTTCGCGGTAGCGGCGCGTGGTGCTGTATTTGCAGCCCGAAGGCGCCAGCGACCAGAAACCGTTCTCCTCCGTGCCGAGCAGGGCGGCGAAACAGGCGGGAGAGTCGAAGCGCGGAAAACACAGCCAGTCGATCGAGCCGTTTCTGGAGACGAGTGCTGCGGTCTCGCAATCGCCGATAAGGGCGTAATCCTCGATGAGTGCCGTCACCTTAACCTCCTCAGCATGTCAGCCGGGGTTTAGGTAGGGCTTGTACGCGGAGGTCAACCGTGAGAACGGCGCGTCAGGTGCCTGCCGCTGTCATCTCCACCAGCCTCCGATACCGCGGGTGATCGCGGATCGTGTCGAGGTCCGGATCACTGGTTCACCAGTGGCGGTGCACGGAGGCGATCGGGAGGACCTTTTCCAGGAGGTCGAGCGCCGCTTCCTGGTCTCCCATGTTCAGATAGGCGCAGGCGATATTGTACATGGCGTTGAGATCATCGGGGTCTATGGCGAGCGTGCGGGCCGCCCATTCCCTGGCGCGGTCGCATTCGCCGAGATAGGCCAGCATCAATGCTCCGAGCTGGGCAGGGCTCGAATTCTCGGGATGCTGGCTGAGTTCGCGTTCGGCCCGCTCCAGGCCCAGCCGGCCGGCCCGCTGCATGTCGGCGCGGCGGCCAAGCTTGAGATAGATGCAGGCCAGGAGCGCGGCGGAGCGGTAGTCGTCGAACCGCAATTGGGTGGCGCGTTCGAACAGGGTGGCGGCTCGTTCGAAATCGCCATTTTCGAAGAAGAAGCGCGCGAAGAAATAGTTTGCCTCATGCAGATCGGGATCGAGCGTCAGCGCCAGCTCGAATTCGGCGGCGGCTTCATCGCGCTGGCCGCCATATTGCAGGGCGAGGCCGCGCGAGGCATGGGCGTCGGCGAGATCGGGATCGAGTTCCAACGCCCTGGCGCTCGTCGCGAGGATGCCATCGATCGAGATATCGGCATATTGCCAGGAGTGGAGAACGGAATCGCAGAGCGCGATGCCGGCATAGGCGCGCGCATAATCAGGGTCGATCTCGGCGGCCTTCGAGAACATGCGCCGCGCCAGCAGCATGTAGGATCTCGAGCACATGTGCAGGAATTGCCGGCCCCGGAGGTAATAGGTGTAAGCCTTGACATCCTCCGTCGGCGTGGCGTCGATCGCCGCTTTCTCATTTGGCAGCAGCCTGACCTTCAGCTGCTCGATGATGGCGTGGGCGATCTCGTCCTGTATGGCGAAGATATCGGTCAGTTCGCGGTCGTAGCGCTCCGCCCAGAGATGGCTGCCATCCCTGCCGTCGACGAGCTGCCCGGTGATGCGCACGCGGGCGCCGGCCTTGCGCACACTGCCTTCCAGCAGGAAGCCGACGCCGAGTTCGCGGGCCACCTGCTCGATCTTCACGGCCCGGCCCTTGTAGGTGAAGCTCGTGTTGCGGGCGATGACATGCAGGCCGGAGATTTTCGCGAGGTCGGTGATGATGTCTTCGGTGATGCCGTCGGAGAAATATTCCTGCTCCGGGTCGCCGCTCATGTTGCTGAAGGGCAGGACGGCGATCGAGATTCTTTTCGGCGCTCGCGGCCCGGTGCGGGAAGGCATGCCCTGATCGAACGTCACGCGGTAGCAGGCGATCGGCTCGGCAATGTTCTTGACCCGCTGTTCGCCCATCGGCTCGAAGGCAAAGGCGAGCTTGCCGGAAACCTCACCCGAAACCTTGCCCGAAACACAGATGCCGCCGGGTTCGGCAAGGGCCTGCAGGCGGGCGGCGATGTTGACGCCCTCGCCATAACGATCCTCGCCCTCGACGATGACCTCGCCGAGATTGATGCCAATCCGAATTTCCAGCTGCGTGTTTTCGGAAGCACCGGCATTGCGCCTGGTCATGCCGCGCTGCAGGGCGGAGGCGCATTCCACCGCATCGACGACGCTGCCGAATTCGGCCAGCAATCCATCGCCCATCAGCTTGAAGATGCGGCCATTGTGTTGGCGGATTTCCGGCTCCAGCAGCTCCCTGTGATCCGCCCTCAGCCGCTGGAACGTACCGGCCTCATCCTGCTCCATCAGCGCCGAATAGCCGGCGACATCGGCGGCGAGAATGGCTGCGAGCTTGCGTTCCATGCCGGTCCCCTCGATGAGCATGCTCTCGAGCGGGAGTGTAGCATAGGCGCGAAAGCCAGTCTGCTTCGCTGCAGAGATCGGGGTTGGGCCGGAACATGACGCAGGAGCGGCCGTCGGGTAGGGCTGCCATAGGCAGATACCCTGCGCAATGCGCCGTCTTCCACCTACAGCAACAGCCGCTCCAGGCTGCCCTGGTCCTTCACGCCATGCTGATAGAAATGCAGGATCTGGATCGCCAGTTCCTCGCGTTCGCCGTCCGTGGCGATATGCCGTGCCGCACAGATATGGTCATAGACGCTCTGGCAAAGAGCGACATCTTCTTCCTGCATCGGCGTCTGACTCGCCGACATTTTCTCTCTTATCATCGACATTCCCTCAAACGTCCCCCCGAACGTTCTAGGGCGCAGATTGTGTTCTTCAATAAAAAGTAGATCACGTCCTCGTGCAGCCCCGTCCGCCCTGGGGATTTCTTCAATGCCTGTTCACGATGTTACGCATGTAATAGCAACAGATCCGCGCTTGCGGTAAAGGAAGGAGAAGGGCCGCCCGGTTCAACAGGTTGGGCAACCCTTCTCCACTGGGTTTGCAGCATCCAGCGTGGAACATTGTAGGCCTGAATAATGGAACCGCAATTTCACTTTTTAAATCGCGGCGAAATTATTTCAGCTGTTGCTTAATAAATACCCGGCGGAGCTTTCCGCCGGGTATTTGTTTAATTTTTGCACAGTTAAAACGCAGACTTGGCAGGCTTTTTGACTTGTCAGACCGCCACAGCCATCTGCGCCTCATCCATCTGGGCGAGGCATCTCGCCTGATCGAGTGGCCGGCCGAGTTCCTCGTAACGGGCGGCGGCCTCGGCGAAGGCGGCGACGGCGCGGATTCTGTTGGCCTGGGCCTGGCGCTGGACGCCGCGCGCCTCCCAGAGTGCAGCCGCCCAGGGGCCGCCCTGCCACATGCCGGCAATGCGTTCGGCCTCGTTCAGGCGGCGATCGACCTGGTCGAGATTGCCGGCCTGGGCGAGCGCGATCGCGGATGCCGTGCGCAGGCCCATGGAGCAGAGCTGGCAGGCGCCGGGGGTCAGCAGCCGGTCGCCGGTGAGGATGGCTTCGGCGAGCTTCTCCTTGCTGGTGGCGGAGCGCACGGCGAGCGCCTGTAGGCGCAAGAGCAGGTGACCTGACAGCCAGGAGGCCTGCGCATCGGCAAATGCCTTCTGGATGAAGCGGGCAGCGCGCCATTTCTGGCCGCGGGCAAGCGCGATCTCGGCCAGCCGCTCCAGCACCAGCACCCGGCCGGATATGGCATTGGCTTCAACATGCAGGCGCTCGGCCTCAACAAGCAGGCGTTCGGCCTCATCGAGATTGCCGGCGCAGCGGGCAATTTCGCCGAGGATGAGGCAGGCGAGGCCACGGCCGGCCACGGATTTCGCCTCGTCGGCGACACCGAGCAGCTCCTCGGCGCTCTCGTGAATGAGGCCGTGGCCGCGGGCGTCACACAGGCAGAATTCCGCGAGGCAGAGATGGCCATCGAAGACCGCGGGCACGAAGGCGCTGCGCTTCCTTACCCATTCGGTGAATTCGCTGCGGAAAAGCTCTCGCCACTGGCCCTGCATATGGGCCGTGAGCCCGAGGATGGCGCCGGCTTCGCCGACCTCGCGGCCGAGGCCGGCATCCAGCGCCTCGGCGCGGGTCTGGCGGGCGAGATCGGCAGCCTTTGCGAACTCGCCGCTCTGCAGATGCACGAGCGCCCAGGCAAGGGCGGCGCGGATCCGCTCCACCGGGGCTGCCGGCTGCGCGCCCGATAGAGCCAGCGCCCGCTCGTAAAGCTCGATTGCCGGCCGGCTGGGGCCGACGCCGAGCTCGGCGTGCAGCTTTTCGCGCAGCTGGTCGAACTGGCGGATCGCCTCCGTGCGGTTGCCGGCATCGAGCGCTGCCTGCATGAGGGCGCATTGCGCCTCCTCGTCGGTCGGGTCGAGCGCGATCAGCCGGCGCCACAGCTTGCCAGCGCGCAGTGTCTCCACATAGAGCTGCTGCAGGCGCTGGCGGGGTGCGTCCAGCCATTCGAGGAAGCGGTCGTCCGGCAGCAGCGCGCCGCCATAGAGATCGGCCGCGGCCTCGCATTCGGCCGCATCCCTGCTGCGCAGCGCAGCCTTTGCGGCGGTCTCGAACCTGATGACATCGGTCTCGATTTCCACGTCGGGCGAGAAGGCGACGATTTCCCTTGCTATGCCGATCGCGTCCGGCGCGCCCAGCGCCTTGCGGGCGAAATGCAGCGCCTTGCGCAGGTTGGCGCCGGCGGCTTCCGCATCCAGATCCGGCCAGAAGGCTTCCATCGCCTGTTCGCGGTGGATGCGATGTTCGGGCGAGAGCGCCAGCAGCTTGATGATGGCGGCGGCGCGGTCCCGCTTCCAGGCGGCGGCCGGGATTTCGGCACCATCGACGCGGACCGCAAAGCGGCCGAGCAGCTCCAGAGAAATTTTCACATTATGCCCCTGTCAGATCAGGCCCGATCGCGGCCCGGAATGTCTCGAAAATGCCATGTCGAAAAAATGCCCGTGCCGAGGTTTCCGCCCGCCGCAGCGAAAGCTGGCTCGGGGAACGCTGGAGGAACGGGCGCAAGCGTAATGTCGCCATCGTACATCCGGCGCTGGCGATGGCAACACACCCAGAGCAGCGCAAAGAGGATCAGCCCAGATTTCGCGACCCCGGCCAAGGCGGCCGGCGAACCAAGAGGACCAAGACCATGTCACTGCGCATCAACGACATCGCCCCCGATTTCACCGCCGAGACCACCGACGGCATGATCAGCTTCCACGAATGGCTGGGCAAGGACTGGGGCATCCTGTTTTCCCACCCGAAGGATTTTACGCCCGTCTGCACCACGGAGCTCGGCTATATGGCGCGGCTGAAGCCGGAATTCGACAAGCGCGGCGTCAAGATCATCGGCCTCTCGGTCGATCCGGTCGACAGGCATTCCGGCTGGGCGATGGATATTGCCGAGACGCAGGGGATGGCGCCGAACTTCCCGATGATCGGCGATCCCACGCTTACCGTCTCCAAGCTCTACGACATGCTGCCGGCCGCTTCCGGCGAGACATCCGAGGGACGCACGGCCGCCGACAACCAGACGGTGCGCAATGTCTATGTCATCGGCCCGGACAAGAAGATCAAGCTCGTCATCTCCTACCCGATGACGACGGGGCGCAATTTCGACGAGATCCTGCGCGTGATCGACAGCCTGCAACTGACAGCCAAGCATCGCCTGGCAACGCCCGTGAACTGGAAGCCGGGCGACGAGGTGATCATCGCGGGCTCGGTTTCCAACGATGAGGCAAAGCAGCTCTATCCGCAGGGCTGGAAGGAGCCGAAGCCCTATATCCGCATCGTGCCGCAGCCGATCCTGACCTGAAAGCTGCTGCCTCCCGTTAGGGAATGAATAGCCTGCCCTTAGGGAAGGTCATCCGAAGAGGCGAGGGCGGGAGTGTGCATCCGTCCTCGTCCCATATTCCGCTTTTTTCCATGCGAGCGTATCATCGGCCACGGCATCGGCCCGAAATTCGGATTCGATTTTCGGAAAGCCTGATGCGGAGATCGAAAAGACAGAGCGTCCCTTATGCGTCCGAACGGCCGCACGGCGCCCTGGAGCCGGTATCCGTTCGCTTGGCGAGATCGAGATGAGCACATCACGGAGACGACCATGATTTTCCGACAGCTTTTCGACAGTGTTTCCGGCACCTATACCTATCTCATCGCCTCCAGGCGCGGCGGCGAGGCGCTGATTATCGACCCCGTTCTGGAAAAGGTGGATCGCTACATGCAGCTCGTGCGCGAGCTGGACCTGAAGCTGGTCAAGGCGGTCGACACACACCTCCATGCCGACCACATTACCGGCCTCGGCGCGCTGCGCGACCAGACCCATTGCATCACCGTGATGGGCGAGCAGACCAAGGCCGATGTCGTTGCCATGCGCGTTGCCGAAGGCGACCGGGTGACGATCGAGGGCATGAGCCTCGACGTGCTCTATACGCCCGGCCATACGGACGATTCCTATTCCTACCTGATGGGCGACCGCATCTTCACCGGCGACACCCTGCTCATCCGCGGCACCGGCCGCACCGATTTCCAGAACGGCGATCCGCGCGCCCAATATGACTCGATCTTCAACAAGCTCCTGCGCCTGCCGGACGAAACGCTGCTCTTCCCCGCCCACGACTACAAGGGCGACACGGTCTCGACCATCGGCGAGGAAAAACGCTTCAACCCGCGCCTGCAGGTCAAATCGATCGACGAATATGTCGACCTCATGAACAACCTGCACCTGCCCAACCCCAAGATGATGGACGTCGCCGTGCCAGCCAACATCCACATCGGCCTCCACCAGGACGAGATCGCGCGCAAGGGCTGGGCGGTGAGTGCGCGGGATGCGCTGGGGCTGCGCGGGCGAAGCGATGTGGTCATCGTGGATTTGCGCGAGAGGAGCGAACGGGAGCGGCATGGGGTGATCCCGGGCGCCCTGCATGCGCCCTATGCGGATCTGCAGGAGAACCTGTCAGCGGGCGGCATGCTGCATGAACTGGCGGCGGCGACGGGGAAGAGGGTGGTGTTTTACTGTGCGTTCGGAGAGCGGTCGGCGATGGCCGTGCAGGCGGCGCAGGATTCAGGGATGGGGACGGCGTGTCATATTGAGGGGGGGATTGATGCTTGGAAGAAGGCTGGTGGGGTGGTGGGGGAGTGAAGGTCAAATGAACAGTAAAGGCGCGAGAAAATTCTTGAGCGTTAAGCTGATTTTTAGCAGAATTCTTGTGCGTTCAGTTTGGGTTGGCTTAACGAAAAGGCGTTTTCTTGCTACTTAAAGCAGCATGATCGATAGCTTTTATCTGCCTCGCAAGCTTTTTGATGACCAGAAGATATATAGCGAAATAGCGCTTCTGAGCGCTTCAAAATATATCGTCGTATTAGCAGAGCCCGGCGGTGGGAAGACTGAACTGCTAAAGAGTCTTTCTCGTCAATTGAGCGTGCCCGTAGTAACAGCGAACGTGTTCGCACGGATTGGTGCGCCTGAAATTAGCTCGACGCTGATTATCGATGCCTTCGATGAGTTGGCGAAAGTGGACGCCGCGGGAATTCACCTACTTCTTGGGAATGTCAGAAAAGGAGACCCCACTCACCTTATTATATCGAGTCGCTCCAGTGAATGGGATAACGCAGCCACAGCTGCGTTCAAGGCGTTTATGGGGCATGAGCCATTGGTAGTTAGACTTTGTGAGTTTGATGAGGATGAGCAGAGCGCAATATTTGAGCAGCATGCTCCGGGCGAAGATTTTCCGTCATTTCAAAACGAAGTTGCCCGATTTGATTTACAAGCACTGCTTCCAAATCCGCAGTTTTTAAAGTTGTTCGCCGATGCATACCTCGAAAGTGGAAGACGCTTTACGGACAAGCGATCAATTTTTGAACAAGCTGTCGAGCGGTTAGCGAGAGAGGCGAATATAGAAGTTGCAAGAAGCAGGCAGCCGCTGGCCGCAGCTAAAAAAATTGAGATCGCTTCGGAGGTTTTTACAAAACTCCTGCTATCCGGCGCTGAAGGTGTCGCCACCAATGAATTCAGCGAAAACCGCATGTATCCCTTGCTCGCCATGCTTAGCGAGAAGGGGACCGCGGTCGAGGGAATTTTAGCAACGCGGCTTTTTAAACCGGGCGACACAGTGGACCAGCACCGGCCTGTTCACAAGATCGTTTCGGAATATTGCGCAGCGAATTATCTAATAAGAAGGATTGCTGACTCTTCTGATCCTCTCAGCCTCGCTAAATGTCTGTCAGTTATCGCGCCGAACCGAACTGTTAGAGACGAACTCAGGGGCTTGCTTGGATGGATGGCGTCACTTGGCAATAAGTCGATCCAAGAAGCCGCGATTGATCTGGATCCATATGCGGTACTTGCCAACGGCGATCCGTCGCAGCTTGATCCTTCTTCAAAGCGTAGGCTGATAAATCGATTGAGAGCCGTTGAGGAAAAGGACCCTTACTTTCGACGAGGTGACTTTTGGCGCAGATTTAGCGTTGCGGGTTTCTTTACCCAAGAAATCATCGACGAGATCAAACCCCTGTTGGCGCGGGATAATGAAGGGCACCTGCGCCAGTTGATTTTGGAGCTTTTGTGCGGATCGCCTGCCGTTGCAATGTTGCGCGATGAGCTACGGCAGCTCTTACTCGCGCCGGATGAAGAGGAGCATATTCGGGAACTGGCGAGCAGGTGTCTGCTCGGAGCGGACGGCTATGATTGCTATCCTGATTTGGCCGTTTTGGTTTTTCAAGCAAGCCAAGCGTCACTTCATGTTGCGGCCCGTATTATTGAAGCGCTAGGTCCGGGGACATTTAGGACTGCAGATTTCGTGAGTTTTTTCCGCGTATGTGCTCACCTCTATCCCGGTCATCGAGAAAGGCTCGAACGAACTATTGGAGCGCGATATTTTGTGAAGCGGCTCATCGCAAGTTTGGAGCTGGATACCATACAGTGCCTACTCGACAGTTTGTGTAGGAACGTGGCTTGCACCTGTGGCGCCAAACCCTACGAGTGTGATTGTCGCAACGGCATTAGTAAGATCATCGGCTCGATGTTGGATCGCTACTTCGAGATGGCTCCGCCGCCACATGATCCTAAGCGAGTTTGGCAGTGGGTCAGAAATTTGAATTTCCACGAAGGCAGAGGTGCGGATCAAAGCGCCGCGGTGCGTGCGCTCCAGGAAGATGATTTACGCCAAGGTATAATTGCCTATGCGTTCGAGACTCTTAAGGATCAAAATGACATAGTTAGAACAAGAATGCATAATTTTGATATGTATTGCCATTCTGGATTGCGATTTCATCCGCAAGACTATCGGTTCACAGTCGATCTGGCGTTTAGAACAGATAATGTTGACTTATGGACGAGCTTTATTGTTCCGCACCAATTTTATCGAGATAAAGCCGATAGGAGTGCAGATAGCTTGCGGCGGCATATGCGTGCGCAGGCGTCAGAGAAACTCCCGCTCCTAAGAGAGTGGACTAGGTCCAACAGAACAGCGGCGCAATTCGAGCGGGAACATAGACTGCCAAGTTTCAGGCATGCTCGCAAAATGAAACGCCGGCGGAGGCAGGAGGACGACCTTCACGCAGCGAACATCAGATATGTGCAAGATAACCGGGATTTTGTTGAGAGTGGCCGTCATTGGAGTCTCTTAGTTCGGTTCGCTCTGTTGACGCTGATGCATCCGGAGAAAATTGAGCGGGAGTTTGGAGACAAGGCCCTTGTTCGAAATGCTCTGAGAAATTGTCTAAGCTTTATTGACGAACATGTTCCCGATCTGCATCGGCTCGCGGAACTCCAATGCTCCTCGAAGAGCCTGTATTCAGAGATGATACTGTACGCGGCTTGCGTAGAGATCATGCGCGCAGAAGGTACACTCGAAAACGTTGAGGTGCGACTTCTGCAAGTCCTGCGCACGGGCATTCGTATGACTTACGATGCTGTCTCTCAAGGAGAACGCGACGCGCTTCGGACCGAAGTAGATCGTCTCATTTTTCCCGATGCCAGCTGTGTTGAGGTTTTTTTACGACGATACGTTGAGCCACAACTTTTCATTCAGGGGTGTGCCCAATGCGAGGTCAGGCTGTTGCGGGATGAAGAGGTCTTTAGCCCTTGGAGAGCGACGATATCAATTGAATGGCTTGAGCGATCTCGAGGGCTGGATCTTCGTTCATTGAGCAATCTTTTTGATATCGCGGCGCAGTTCGGAAGTCGCGAAAAATTAAACGAAATCATAGCCCTGCGATGCGCTGAATTTCTATTTTTCTGGCCATATCCGACTGACAATGAAGATATCGAGCAAAAGCGATTGTTCTGGTTTATCCGATCCTGGTACTTCTTAGACAATACCTTCGCGTCATGTTGGGATTGGCTTAGAGCCGATAGGGATACGGTGCTGATGCTCTACGAACGTTCGGGGCGTATGAGCCGCGGCGACCATCCGGGGTGGCCAAAGCTAACATCGGTTAAAGTTGAAGCGATCTTGGATGCCTTTGTCGACAAATGGCCCAAGGTTGAATTGCCCGACCATTTTGGCACCGATAGTCCCAAAGCTGAAAACGCATATCGCTTTCTTACCGAAGTGATTTGGTCGATGAGTTCAGACGATCCCGACCGCGCGATCCCCGTACTTGAGAAACTTCTTTACGATCTTCGGTACGTTGATTTTCATCAAGACCTTAAAAGTATTCGAGCTGGGCAACTCCGCAATAGAGCTCTGAGAGACTTTGAAGCTCCCTCGCCATTGCAGGTGGTGCATCTTCTTGACCGCGATGCGGTAGTTACGGTGGAGGGCTTACGAGAACTGGTGATTCAAGAACTGCAGGATTTTCAACGGGCGATAGTTGGAGGCGAGTTTAATTCGGCGAGCCGTTTCTACGAGAAGGGGGAACGGTTAGGCGAGGTGAGATCCACGGAAATCATAGCTGAGCGCTTAAGCCTTCGACTTCAGCCGAAAAGCATTACTGTGACGCCGGAGCATCAGCTTAAATCCGCAAATCGCAGCGATTTTACCGTCACCAAGGTTATTAGCGGGATAAGGCGACTGCTTGTTACCGAGGTCAAGGGACAGTGGCATGAAGATCTGTATACGGCCGCATCGGCTCAGCTTTATGAACGTTATTCAATTCATCCTGACGCCGAACAACAAGGAATATTTCTTGTCATCTGGTTCGGCGCGGACGAGAAGGTCGCGGGCCTAAAAAAACATGGCATCGTGAGTGCCGAAGAACTGAAGCGGAGAATTGAAATGCAAATACCCACGCATCTTTGCGGGGTAATTGATGTATTCGTACTGGATGTTTCACAGGTTTAGAGCTTTCCACGAGCACGACTGTTTCTTCGTCAACCCACACCCCGCACCGCCCAGGCCACGCTCTCGAACCCACGCGGCCCATCCTCGCTTCTCCCATCCAGATAGGCAGCCTTCAGCGCCTCCCGCAGCCGGTCCCGTCTCGCCTCCGGCAATGCCTCGAAAAAGGCCGAAAACCGTCCCTGCCCATAGACTTTCGGCAGGTAGAAATCCTCGAAATTGGCGTAGTTCATCGTGATCGTCAGCCTTGCCTCGGTGACATCGGCAAAGCCGGCTTTCGCAAAGAGCGCCCGCAGCTCGCCCTCCGCCGTCATCGGCCTCGGGCCGGAGGGGATGCCGTTGCCTTCGGCTTCGGGTTCGACGGCGCGGATCGTGTTCCAGAAGAGGCGCCAGCTCGGCATGCCGTCATGGGACCAGACGGCAGCTGCGGCGGTGGCGCCGGGTTTTAGGACGCGGCGCATTTCGGTGATGGCCTTGTCGGCGTCGGAGACGAAATGCAGGACGAGCAGGGAATAGACGGCGTCGAAGCTCTTTTCGTCATAGGGCAGGGCGTAGACGTCGCCCTGGCGGGCCGATATCCTCGGGTCATCCGTGCGGGCGCTGAGGGCTGTGACGAAGTTTTGCTCGAAATCCAGGGCTTCGATGGCGGTCAGTCCGGGATGGGCTGCGAGCGCCAGCGTCAGGCTGCCGGTACCGCAGCCGGCGTCGAGGACGCGGCCGTGCGAGGGCACGCCGGCAAAGGCGAGGAAGGGGTCTGCAAGCTTGCGGCTCCAGCGGCCCATGCTGGCTTCATAGGCGTCGGCGCCCTTGGCGATGAAGGTGGATGGCATGGGGCGCTCCCGGCAATGGTGCTTTTGCGGGGCGGATATAGGGCGGGGTGGATGCTGCGTCTATCGGAGGGCTGGGGTTTGTTCGGTTGTGCCGTGGACAACGCTCTGGCCTCCTGCCATCGACCCATGACGTGGCCTCTGACGGCCTTCACGCCGCCGGTTTTCATGGCGGTTCCTGCGGCAGCTGAGAAGAAACCCCTTGGCGATGTTTCCACACAATATCGACCGCTGGTTTGCCTCTTGATTAATGCTTGCTGATTATGTTCTTATAGTTGAATTATAGGTGACTCATGCAAGCCAGACGGTATCGTGTCATCACGCTGGGCATAGTGCTTGCTGTCGTCGGGGCGGTCGCGCCGCTGGCGGTCATGGCCTATGCCTCATGGCAGATTGCGATCGGCAAGGAACTGTCGGGCCTTCAGCGACAGGCCGAAGACGCTGTCGAGCGGGCAAGTTTCACTTTTTCCGATGCGCGCGCAGCACTTGCCGAAGTGGATGCCGCAAATGTCACTCCCTGCTCGCCGCAGCACATCGCGCTCATGCGCGTGCTGACCATAAATACGGCGTCTGTGGAGGAGATCGGCTATTTCGAAGATGGCAAGCTTAAGTGCACGTCATGGGGCGTCACGGAAGCCGATATCGCGAAACCGCGTGTGGATTACACGACCGCTGACGGCGTGGAGGTATCTCTTCGCATTCTGCCTATTGTAAGCCGAGGGAAACATATGACGGCGCTGCACCTGGGCAATCACAATGTCCTTGTGACGCCTTCAAGGTTTGTCGATGTCGAGCTTGGCCGCGGCATATCACTTGCGCTTTTCAACAAAAGCGGGCTGCTGATCGATGGAAGCAACGATCCGGATATTTCGTTCGCCCGCCAGCATATCGACAACAAGGTCACGGGCATCGACGGCGAGAGGATGTTTGCGTCGGTATCCGGCGGTGGTGTCGTCGCTGTGACTTCGGAGCAGACAAGCATGGTCTACGGCCAGCTTCGCCGGGAGCTGACCTTGTTTCTTCCGGTCGGCCTTTTCATCGCCGCGTTCATCGTGGCTGTGGTCGTGGTGTTTTCCAGGGGAAAGCTGTCGCCGCGGGCCGAATTGGAGTTTGCGATCCACAGACGGCAGTTCATCGTGCATTACCAGCCTATCATCGAGCTGGCGACGGGTGTCTGCGTGGGCGCCGAGGCGCTGGTGCGATGGCGGCAACGGGATGGCAGCATGGTCCGCCCCGATCTCTTCATCCCGCTTGCGGAGGAAACGGGGCTGATTATGCCGATCACTGATCAGGTGGTCGAGGCGGTGGTAAAGGATATGTCAGCGGTTCTCGCCAGCGACAGGGGGCTGCATATCGCGATCAATCTCTGCGCGGCCGATATCAAATCGGGCCGCTTCATCGACATGATCGCCGAAAAGCTTCAGAACACGGATATTCACAACGAGCAGATCTGGCTGGAGGCGACAGAGAGGGGCTTCATGGACGTCGAAGCCGCCCGGACGAATCTGGAGAGGGCACGAAAAGCCGGCCACTCGGTTGCCATCGACGATTTCGGGACGGGCTATTCCAGCCTCCAATATCTCCAGGGGCTGCCTGTGGATGCGCTGAAGATCGACAAATCCTTCATCGACATGATTGGGCGGGGCACAGCGACGAGTTCCGTAACCCTGCATATTATCGAGATGGCACAGGAGCTTGGACTGTTCGCCGTTGCGGAAGGTGTCGAAACGGAAGAGCAGGCCGCCTATCTGCGCGAGCACGGCGTCTCGTTCGGCCAGGGCTGGCTTTTCTCCAAGGCGCTTGCGGCGCAGGACTTCCTGGATTTTCGCAAGACCTCGATCGCCAAATTCGGACCGGCGCCGGCGATCATTCGGCTCGTCAAGTCGGTTTGATCCGGAAAATCGAAATTTCCGACAACCGCTATCGGGCACGTGGCCCGCCCTCCGACCTGCTATTCGTGGGGAGGATTGGGGCGTTCGCGTTCGGCCCCATGTGGCGCATTGCTGTAGATCGGGCTTCGAAACTGCCTCCCAGGCCCTCAAGGGAGCCCGGGAGGCATGACGCACCGGCCGCTGCGGTCAGGGGTGGACGGTCGGGGCGTTTGGCGGGGTTTCCTGTGGTGCGGGCGTTTCCTGCTCAGTGACCGGTCGTTTTGTCCTCATCAGCTTCAGCACGAAGACGAAGAAGGCCGGGACGAAGAAGATGGCCAGCACCGTAGCCGAGATCATGCCGCCCAGCACGCCGGTGCCGATGGCGTTCTGGCTCGCCGCGCTCGGGCCTGTCGCGATTGCCAGCGGCACGACGCCGAGGGTGAAGGCGAGCGAGGTCATGATGATCGGGCGGAAGCGGACGCGGGCGGCTTCTATCGCCGAATCCAGCAGGGATTTGCCTTCGGCGTAATAATCCTTGGCGAATTCCACGATCAGGATGGCGTTCTTGGCGGATAGGCCGATGATCGCGATGAGGCCCACCTTGAAGTAGATGTCGTTGGGCATATCACGCAGCATCACGGCCGCGACCGCGCCGATGACGCCGAGGGGCACGACCAGCATGACCGAGAGCGGGATCGACCAGCTTTCGTAGAGACCTGCCAGAAGCAGGAAGACGAAGAGGATCGACAGGCTGAAGAGGATCGGCGCCTGGCTGCCTGACGTGATTTCTTCCGCCGACTGGCCGGACCATTCGAAGCCGAAGCCTTCGGGAAGCTGGGAAGCCAGACGCTCCATTTCGGCGATTGCCGCACCCGAGGACTGGCCGGGAGCCGGCGCGCCGGAGATGCGCACGGTCGGATAGCCGTTATAGCCGACGATCTGCGGTGCGCCCTTCTGCCATTGGGCAATGGCGAAGGAGGAGAGCGGCACCATGCCGCCGCTCGCGTTGCGCACGTTGATCTTCATCACGTCGTCGATCTGCAGGCGGGCGCGGTCATCCGCCTGCACGATGACGCGCTGCATGCGGCCGGTATTCGGATAGTCGTTGATATAGGACGAGCCGAGATTGGCGGTGATGGCGTTGTTGATATCGGCGAAGGAGATGCCGAAGGTGTTGGCCTTTTCGCGGTCGATCACCATCAGCACCTGGGCGGCATCCGGCATGCCTTCGACGCGCATGCCCGTCAGAACCGGGCTTTTGCCCGCCATCTGCATCAACTGGCCGGCCGCCTCGACAAGGGCGGTCTGGCCCTTGCCGCCGCGGTCCTGCAGGCGGAAGGAGAAGCCGCCAGTGGCGCCGAAGCCTTCGATCGGCGGCGGCGAGAGCGCGAAGGTGGTGGCATCCTTCAGGGCGAAGAGCTGGCCGTTCACGCGGTTGGCGATTTCCTGCACGGTGTTCCCGGGGCCGCGGTCCGCCCAGTCCTTCAGCGTCACGAAGGCAAGCGCGGCATTGGCGCCGTTGCCCGAGAAGGAGAAGCCCTGGATCGCCACGATATTCTCGACGGCGGATTCGGTGCGGAAGATCTTTTCCACCTGCTTAATGGATTCGATCGTGCGGTTGGCGCTCGCTTCCGGCGGGCCCTGGATATCGACGATCATGAAGCCCTGGTCTTCATCCGGGACGAAGGCGGTCGGCAGGTTGATGAAGAGGTAGCCGAGGCCGATGACGAGGGCGAGATAGACGATCATCATGCGCCCGGCGCGGCGCGCCATGCCTGTCACCGTCGTCGAATAGCCCGCGGTGATGCGCTCGAAATTGCGGTTGAACCAGCCGCCGATTCCGCGTTTGCCATGATGGCCCTGCTTGATCGGTTTCAGGAAGGTGGCGCAAAGGGCCGGCGTCAGCGACAGCGCCAGGAAGGCCGAGAACAGGATCGAGACGACCATGGTCAGCGAGAACTGGCGGTAGATGATGCCGGTCGAGCCGGGGAAGAAGGCCATGGGAATGAAGACGCAGGAGAGAACCAGCGTGATGCCGAGAATGGCGCCGGTGATCTGGCCCATCGCCTTCTGGGCGGCCGCCTTGGGTGACAGCCCTTCCTCGGCCATGATGCGCTCGACATTTTCGACGACGACGATCGCGTCATCGACGAGGATGCCGATCGCCAGCACCATGGCGAACATGGTGAGCACGTTGATCGAAAATCCGGTCGCATACATGACCGCGCAGGTGCCGAGCAGCGCCACCGGCACGACGAGGGTCGGGATGACCGTGTAGCGGAAATTCTGCAGGAAGATGAACATGACCACGAAGACGAGGGCGACGGCCTCGATCAGCGTGTGGATGACCTTCTCGATCGAGGCCGAGACGAAGGGGCTGGTATCGTAGGGAACGGAATATTCGATACCCGACGGGAAGAAGCGCGAAAGCTCCTTCATCTTCGCGTTGACGGCGTTGGAGACGGCAACGGCGTTACCGGTCGACGAGAGCTGGATGGCGATCGCCGCACTCGGCTGGCCGTTCAGGCGGCTGGTGAAATTGTAGGATTCGGCACCCTGTTCGACGCGGGCGACATCCTTGAGGCGCACGGTGGAGCCATCGGGATTGGCGCGCAGGATGATCTCGCCGAATTGCTGCGGGGTCTGCAGTTGGCCCTGCACGAGAACGGTTGCGGTCAGGTCCTGGGTGACCGGGTTCGGTGCGGCGCCGATCTGGCCGGCGGCGACCTGGGCGTTCTGGGCGGTGATGGCGTTGTTGATGTCGTCGGTCGTGAGGTTCAGGCCGACCATCTTGTCGGGATCGATCCAGACGCGGAGCGCGCGCTGGGCGGCAAAGAGCTGGGCGCGGCCGACACCATCGATGCGGCGCAGTTCGCCGATGATGTTGCGGGTGATGTAATCGCCGAGCGCCACTTCATCGCGGGTGCCGTCCGTCGAGGTCAGCGCGATGAACATCAGGAAGCCGGAGCTTGCCTCTTCGACGTTGATGCCCTGCGAACGCACGGTCGCGGGCAGGCGGGCTTCGACGCGGCGGATGGCGTTCTGCACATCGACCGAGGCCTGGTCGATATCCGTGCCGGCGCGGAAGGTGGCGTTGATGCTGACCGAGCCGGAATTGTCCGAGGTCGATTCGAAATACATCAGGCCTTCGACGCCGTTCAGCTCATCCTCGATCTGGCGGGTGACGCCCTGATAGATTTCCTGCGGTGAGGCACCTGGATAGGAGGTGGAGATCGAAAGCTGCGGCGGAGCGACCTTCGGATATTGCGAGACCGGCAGGAAGGGGATTGCGATGATGCCGGCAATCGAAATGAACAATGCGAAGACCCAGGCCAGGATCGGCCTGCGGATGAAGAATTGTGCCATGAGCTCTTACTCCGCCGTCTTTGCCGGAGCAGGGGCACTCGCGGAAGCATCCGCTGGTGCGGCGGAAGTGTCCGCCGGGGCGTCCGGCTTCCAGGGTTCGGGCGCGACAGTCGCGCCGGGCTGCACCTTCTGCACGCCATCGGCAATCACGGTTTCGCCGGGCTTCAGGCCTGTCTCGACGACCCATTCGGAGCCGAGAACCTGGCCGAGCGTGACGGGGCGAAGCTCCGCCTTGTTGCCTTCGGCGAGCACATAGACCTGCGCCTGGCCGGCTTCGTTTCGCGTGACAGCCCGCTGCGGCACGGTCAGCGCATCCTGGCGCACGGCCTGTTCGATGCGCACGCGCACATACATGCCGGGCAGGAGATCGCCATGCTTGTTGGGGAATTCGGCGCGCAGCGTCACCTGTCCGGTATTGGGGTCGACATTGGCGCTGGCAAAGAGCAGCCGGCCGGGCTCGGCATAGAGGCTGCCATCGTCGAAGACGAGTTCGACGCGGGCTTCGCCGGGTGCGGTGCTGGCAAGCTTGCCGTCGGCGACCGCGCGCTTGAGGTTCAGGAGATCCTGGGCCGACTGGGTGAAGTCGGCATAGACGGGGTCGACCTGCTGGATGAGCGCCAGATTGGAGGTGCCGTCGGCGGTCACGAGCGCGCCCTCGGTCACCAGCGCACCGCCGATGATGCCTGAAATAGGCGCGCGGACCTCGGTGTAATCGAGATTGATCTTGGCTTCGTCGAGGCCGGCTTCGGCGCTTGCCACATCGGCATCGGCCTGGGCGACGGCGACGGCGGCCGTATCGTAATCGATGCCGGTCGCGATATTGCGCTCCTTCAGGTTCTGCTGGCGCTGCAGCTGCAGGCGGGCATTCTGCTGCGTGGCCTTGGCGCGCTGCAACGTCGCTTCGGCGCTCGCGACGCGGACGCGGAAGATGCGTGGATCGATGCGGTAGAGCACGTCGCCCTGCTTGACCAATGTGCCTTGCTCGAAGACGCGCTCCTGCAGGATGCCGGAGACGCGGGCGCGCACTTCCGAAACACGGGTGGCGGCAATGCGGCCCGGCAGCTCGTTGACCACAGGCACGGCATGGGCCTTCAGCTCGACGACGCCGACGGCGGCCGGCGGCATCTGCATGCCCTCCTGCGCCAGCGTCTCACCAGCGGTGAATGCGAGGAGGGCGGTGGCTGCCATGATCGCCTTGAGGCGCGGCAGTCTGGTCTTGCGCAACATCAGTCTTTTCCCTTTTTGGCCGCCCCCCGGGCGGCTTGTTCAGGTCATTTTTCCCAAGCAGTTCCCATCGGAAAGACCGCTCAACGGCATTCCCGGAACCGGTTTGGAGTTTAACTAGGGTCAGCTCTTCGTTTCAGGAGGCTCGCGAAACGTTGTGTAGACGTTACGGATATCCTCGAGCAGCTGCTGGCGCTCGCCACCGCTCCAGCGGTGGAAATCGAAAAGTTCGGTACAATAGAAGCCGGTCAGCGCCAGATAGGCCATCAAGGCTGCTCGCGGCTTCGGCCCGGCGGCCATGGCCGCCAGATCGCTCACCACCCATTTGCGGATGATCTGCTGCAGGTTTTCCTCGCTCGACATGGAGGCGCTGATCGCCATTGCCACGGCGCGGTCGGTATCGTCGAGCGTCTTGTCGGCAGCGGCAATGCGGCCGTAAAGCTCCGGGTGAGGGGTATCCGTCGCGGCGTCAACGCATTCCTGCATATGGGCGACATCTGCCCCGACACGACGATCGACCAGCGCTTCCAGAAGCGCGCTCTTGGTCTTGTGGTCATAGACGACGCGCGACTTGCTGACGCCGGCTTCCTTTGCGACCGCATCGATCGAAAGCCCGGCCGCGCCAGCGCGCACGACCACGCGCTCTGCAGCATCCAGAATATCGTCAGTGGTGATCTTGCGCGTTCGCGTCACAGATATGGGCCCCGGTTTTCATGGATAAAAATACGAACGTTCGGATTTAAATACAAGTGCTTTTGTTTTTTGCCCGGCCGCGCCTGCGATTGCGCCTTTGCCGCCTGGTTGACCACGCCGCCGATCGCGGTGAAATTGCTGTGGAAGCTGGAGAATTCTCCGATCTGTATGCCGGCGCCGATGTCGAGCGGCTGGCCGGCGATGTTGTGGCGAAGGCAAAACTCCGTCACAAGGACCAGGGGCCGCTGTGCCGCCGGTTGAACGACGGGAAGAGTATCAATGACGTTCAGATCGAAAATCCTGGTCCTCGCTGTCGGCCCCCTGATCGTGGTCACGCTCGCGGTCACCATGCTGCTCACCTGGCAGTCGGCCAAGCTTGCACGCAGCAATTCGGCCGCGTTCGAGGAAGCGATGCTGCGCTCGAAGGAAGGGGAGATCGCCAATCTCGTCGGTGTGGCAATGTCATCCATCCAGTCGACCTACGACGGCGCGGGGGTGGATGACGACGCCGCCAAGGAGCGCGTCGCCGCGATCCTGAATTCGCTCGACTACGGCAAGGACGGATATTTCTTCGTCTACGACTATGCCGGCAACAATGTCGTCCATCCCCGGCAGGCGTTCCGCAACGGCAGGAACTGGATGACGCTGGTGGACCCTGACGGCGACCGGGTCATCCGCGAGCTTGTCGCTGCCGCCAGAAGCGGCGGTGGCTATCACCGCTACAAGTGGCAGAAACCCTCCACCGAGGCCGTCGCCGACAAGATCTCCTATGTGGTGGCGCTTCCCAAATGGGGCTGGGTGCTGGGTACCGGCGCCTATCTGGACGATGTCGCGGTCCAGACCTCGGCGGCCAACGCGGCGCTGCGCGAGCGCACGCGGCAGAGTTTCATCATCGTCGCGCTATTTGCCGTACCGGCGGTGGTGATCGTCTTTTCGACCTGTCTCTATCTGACGCTCGACGAGCGCCGGATGGCAGACGGGGCGCTGAAGCAGCTGACGCAGCGCGTGATCGACACGCAGGAATCCGAACGGGCGAGGCTGGCGCGGGAGCTGCACGACGGCATCTCGCAGGACATGCTCGGCGTGCGCTTCGCGATGGAGCTTGCGGGGCGACATGCGGAAACGACGGAGCTGAAAGAGGCGATCGACGAAAGCGTCAAGGGGCTCAATGCCACGATCCGCGAGATCCGCGAAATCTCGCATGACCTGCGGCCGCGCGTCCTTGACGATATGGGGCTGGCTGCCGCCATCAAGAACCTGGCGGAGAAATTCTCGCTGCGCACCGGGCTGGCGCTGACGATGGACATGGAGAGCTTCGTGGACGATCTCTCGCCCGACGCGCGCACGGCTCTTTTTCGCGTCACCCAGGAGGCGCTGAACAATGTGGAACGGCATTCGAAGGCCACGGCGCTGGAAATCAGGCTATGGAGCGAGAACGGGCGCGCCAGGATGCAGATCGCCGATAACGGCCTCGGCCTGCCGTCCGGCTTCATCAGGCAGAACGAAGGGCTCGGTCTGCAGAATATCCGCGAGCGTGTTGCGCATTTCGGCGGGATGGTGATTATCGGCGGAACGGAAAAAGGCACGAAATTGCAGGTGATGCTGCCGCGATCGGCAGCACGAGCGGACGCTGCGACAAAAGCAGCATGAGATGGCCGCTTGAAGCGGCCGTATGAAAGGGGCGGACGAAGATGGCGCCGATCACCGTGTTCCTGGTCGACAACCATCCCGTCGTGGTCGACGGGCTGAGGAAGGTTCTCGACACCTACGACAGCGTCAGCGTCGTTGGCGGCGCAAACGACGTGGCCGAGGCGCTGCCGCTCCTGCGGGCACTGCGCCCGCGCGTCGTGCTCCTCGATATCAACATGCCGAAGACCAGCGGCATCGACGCCATAACGCTGATCAAGGCCGAGAGCCCGGAAAGCCGTATCGTCATGCTGTCGATGCACGACAGCCGGGAGTATATTTCGTCTTCGATCATGCGCGGTGCTGCGGGCTACGTGCTCAAGGAGGTACCGACGTCAGAGGTCGTGGAGGCGATCGTGACGGTGGCGGGCGGGCAGACCTATTTTTCCAGCGGCGTGAGGGATCTGCTGCTCAACACCGGTCCGCTGCCGACAGGCGAACGCCTGACCCGGCGCGAACACGAGGTGGCGCGGCTGGTGGCTGCGGGCAAGAGCAATCGCGAGATCGGCGACGAACTCGGAATCAGCGAGGCGACCGTCGAGACGCACCGCAAGCACCTCAAGCGCAAGCTCGGCGTCTCCACGACCGCTGATCTCGTGCGCTTCGTACTGGAGCATCCCGATGCGCTGGCGGAGCTACCCACCAGTGGGTAGTCCGGCGCCAACATCCCCGCCGCGCGTCTTGAGGCGCGTGCGCTGCCTGTTCTAGCAAGGCTTGCGCACAGCGGAGGATCTGTGCCCAGGGGAGAAAAATCCGCCAGCCATACGACCCGCCGCGGCTTTGCCGCCGGGTCGGCCCAAGATCTTTCTCCGTCTGGCCGGGCAGGCGCCCGGGCGCTCAGGACGAGAGGATATCATTGTGAATCAGAAATCGACCGGGAAGGCGGCGCTCTGGCTGCTGCTCATCCCCTATATCGGCCTCCTTTGGGTGCCGTTCTACAATTTCCGCGAGCCGGAACTCTTCGGCTTCCCCTTCTTCTACTGGTATCAGCTGCTCTGGGTGCCGATCACCGCAGCCCTGATCTGGGTCGCCTACAGGAGCACGCGCGATGGGGAGTGACATCAACGTAACGGCGCTCTCCGTCTTCATCTTCTTCTTCGTCCTGGTCACAATCATGGGCTTCGTCGCCGCCCGCTGGCGCAAGCCCGAAACGCTTGCCCATATCGATGAATGGGGTCTCGGCGGCCGCTCGTTCGGCACCTGGATCACCTGGTTCCTCGTCGGCGGCGATTTCTACACCGCCTACACGGTCATCGCCGTGCCGGCGCTCGTCTATACGGTCGGCGCCTACGGTTTCTTCGCGCTGCCCTATACGATCATCGTCTATCCCTTCGTCTTCATGGTCATGCCGGTGCTGTGGAAGCGGGCGAAGGAGTTCGGCTATGTCACCGCTGCCGACGTCGTGCACGGCCAGTACGGTTCACGGGGGCTGGAACTTGCCGTAGCGGCCACCGGCGTCATCGCCACCATGCCCTATATCGCCCTGCAGCTCGTCGGCATGACGGCAGTGCTCAAGGCGCTCGGCCTGCATGGCGAACTGCCGCTCGCCATCGCCTTCATCGTGCTGGCGCTCTACACCTATTCCGCGGGCCTGCGCGCACCGGCGCTGATCGCCTTCGTCAAGGACATCATGATCTATATCGTGGTGATTGCCGCCGTGGCACTGATCCCCTCGAAGCTCGGCGGCTACGCCAATGTCTTCAATGCCGCCGATGCCGCCTTCCAGGCCAAGGGCTCGGGAAGCCTGCTGCTCGCCTCCAACCAGTATGTCGCCTATGCGACGCTGGCGCTGGGCTCGGCGCTTGCCGCCTTCATGTATCCACATACGCTGACCGGCATCTTCGCCTCCAACAGCGGCAACACGATCCGCAAGAATGCGGTGCTGCTGCCGGCCTATACGCTGCTGCTCGGCCTGCTGGCGCTGCTCGGCTACATGGGCCATGCCGCGCATCTGCAGCTGGACAGCGCCAACGACGTCGTTCCCGCGCTGTTCAAGACCCTGTTCTCCAGCTGGTTTGCAGGCTTTTCCTTCGCGGCCATCGCCATCGGCGCGCTGGTGCCGGCTGCGGTCATGAGCATCGGTGCGGCCAATCTCTTCACCCGCAATTTCTGGAAGGCTTACGTCGATCCCGCCGTGTCTCCGGCGGGCGAGGCCAAGGTCGCAAAGATCACGTCGCTCATCGTCAAGATCGGTGCGCTGCTCGTGATCCTCTTCCTGCCGACGCAGTTTGCCCTCGACCTGCAATTGCTCGGCGGCATCTGGATCCTGCAGACGCTGCCGGCCCTGGTCTTCGGCCTCTATACCGGCTGGTTCCGCGCACCCGGCCTGCTCGCCGGCTGGTTCGTCGGCTTCTTCGGCGGCACCTATCTCGTCTGGGACGCGGGCTGGAAGCCGCTGCATGCGGTGACCATCGGAGGCGCGAGCTTCACCGTCTATACCGGGCTTCTGGCCCTTGCGGCGAACATCGTCGTCGCGGCGGTTCTGAGCGCGGCGCTGGCGAAATCCACACGGCCTCAGACCCAGCAATGATCCTGACCGGTGGCGACCGCGAGGTCGCCGCCAACGCCCGGCCGCCCCGCTTGAGGGCGGCTGGACAGTCCCGATACGGGGGAGGCATCCGCCGCGCTCACTCCGCCGGTAAAATGCGCGCCTCCACCGGCTGCTCGAAGCCCTTCAGCGAGAGCATCCGTACCTCGCTCCCCGTCATGAGCGCCGGCGCCTGACGGGCCGCTTCGGCCGAGACCACGATCTCGCCCGGCTGTGCCTGCGATTCCAGTCTTGCCGCCTGGTTGACCACGCCGCCGATCGCGGTGAAATCGCTGTGGAAGCTTGAGAATTCGCCGATCTGGACATCGCCCGTATGGATGCCGACACCGATGCCCAGCGGCTCGCTGACATCGATGCCGGCCAGCGCTTCGCCGCAAAGGCGCTGGATATCCCTGCCGGCCCGGATTGCGGCTGCGGCATGATCTTCGCGTTTGATGGGAAAGTTGAAGATCGCCATCAGCCCGTCGCCCATCTGCTTGTTGACGATGCCGTCGTTTGCCCAGATCGCCTCGGCCGCTCGGGTCTGGAACAGGCTGACGATCTGGCTGAGTTCAACCGCGCCAATGCGTTCCGACAGGCCGGTATAGCCCCTGATATCGGCAAACAGGATCGTTGCGCCCGAAGTGATGTGGCGCTGCTTCTTCACATATTGGAAGGAGCGCTCGCAGATCGTGCAGATATCGGGATTCATCTTGCTTCTGGTGATGCCGAAGGCGCGCAGCGGCAGCGAGAGCGGGCCACCGATCGGGATCGGCATGTGCATCTGGTCCCAGCAGCCGCGGCAGATGCCGGCGCTGCCGGGTTTTGCATGATGTCCTGTGATGGCTGCTGTCGTCATGCCTGCCGTTACTCCCGTGTCATGGCAGCTTCCGCCAGTCCGGCGCATTTGGCAACAGCGTGTGTCCGGGCGCTAGGAGACCGGCAGAATATTCTGCGCGTCGGCCTGATGCAGCCGCTTTTCGGCGAGTTCGATGAAGGCGCGGACCAGCGGCGAGAGGTGCTTGCTGCTGGGATAGACGACATGCAATCCGCCCGACGCCGTCCTATGGCCGTCGAGCACGCGCTGCAGACGCCCGTCGGCGATGCAGCCAAAGGCGACGCCGTAGGGCAACTGCGCGATGCCGTAGCCGGCGACGGCGGCTTCCTTGACCGCCTGCATTTCATTGGCGGCGAAGCGCCCCGATACCGAAACCGTTTCCTGTCCGTGCGGGCCTTCCAGCAGCCATTGGGCATGGCTGGCCGATGGCCCGGCGATGACGCAGTCATGGCTAGCGAGATCGGCCGGCGTCGCCGGTATGCCTGAACGGGCGAGATAGGCGGGGCTGGCGCAGAGCAGGCGGTAGGTGGTGCCGAGCCGCCGCGCAATCAGCGTGGAATCTTCGAGCTGTCCGGTGCGGAAGGCGAGGTCGATGCCGTTGTCGATCAAGTTCAGCCGCTCGTCGGTCAGGCGCAGCTCGACGCTCGCCTTGGCATAGGTCGCCAGAAAGTCGAAGATCGCCTCCTGCAGAAAGTGGCTGCTGAAGCCGACCGGCGCCGATATGCGGATCGTGCCCGCAGGCTCGGCGCGCGCTTCGGCCAGCCGCAGGTTGGCATCCTCGATCCGCCGTAGCGCCTGGCTGCTTTCCGCGTAATAGAGCCGCCCTGCATCGGTCATGTTGAGGCTGCGGGTCGTGCGCTGCAACAGCCGCACGCCAAGCTCGCGCTCCAGGGCGGCGATGCGGCGGCTCACCGTCGTCTTGGGCATGCCTAGCAGCCGGGCGGCAGCCGTGAAGCTGCCGGTCTCGATGACGCGGGCAAAGATCGCTATGTCGTTGAGATCGATCATTGGTGCTTGTGATGGGACGATGTTTTGCAGTTGTAGGCCATTATGGCTCAATGCGACAATGCCTAACTTTGCTTCATCAGCAACGACAGGTGGGAACACGGGTCCCGCCGCGATCAAGGAGCAAGCGATGAGCAATATCAGAACCATTCTCGTATCGGGTGCGACCGGCCAGCAGGGCGGCGCCGTCGCCCGCGCGCTCGCTGCACGCGGCCACCGCGTCAAGGGCCTGACCCGCAGGCCTGACAGCGATGCCGCCCGGCAGCTGGCCGCGACAGGCGTCGAAGTGGTCGCCGGAAATCTCGATGACAAGGCTTCGGTCGTGCAGGCGGCAAAGGGCGTCGATACGATGTACCTGATGGGCAACAGCTATGAGGCCGGCATCGACGCGGAAACGCGCCAGGGTATCATTGCCGCCGATGCGGCGAGGGAGGCCGGTATCGGCCATCTCATTTACGGCTCGGTCGGTGATGCCGACAGGAAGACCGGCATTCCGCATTTCGACAGCAAATATCTGGTCGAGCAACATGTGGCCGGGCTCAGCATTCCCTATACGATTTCGGCTCCGGTCGCCTTCATGGAAAATACCGTGGCGCCCTGGTCGATCGGCGGACTGAAACAAGGCGTCTATGCCGCAGCCCTGCCGCCGGCCCGCAAGCTGCAGCAGATCGCCATCGACGATATCGGCCATTTCGTCGCCGCCCTTGCCGAACGCCGCGAACAGGTCTTCGGAAAACGGTTCGATATTGCCGGTGACGAACTCTCCGGCGAGGAGCAGGCGAAGGTTCTGACCGAGGCAATCGGCCGGCCGATCCGCTTCCAGGAACTGCCGATTGCGGCCATGCGCCAGCAGAGCGAAGATGCGGCGCTGATGTTCGAATGGTTCGACCGCACGGGCTATTCCGCCGATATCGCGGCATTGCGCCGGGATTTCCCCGAGGTCGGCTGGCACAGCTATGCCGACTGGGCGAAGGGCTTTGACTGGAGTGTTCTCGACGGGAAATGATCTGCAGGCGACGATACCCCGCGACGCGGACCGGCGTGAAGCCGGTCCGCTTCGTATTGGTTCACCCCTGCGCCGTCGGGCGTATGACGATATCGCCGACGTCGACATCTTCGGGCTGCTCGATGGCAAAGGCGATGGCACGGCCGATCGCATCGGGCGAAATCGCCATCTCCTCCATGCTTTTGGTGATACCGGCTTTCACGGCCGGGCTGGTCAGCGAGTCTGCGAAATTGGTCCTGATGAAGCCCGGCGAGATATTGGTGACGCGCAGGTTCGGGCCGGCCTCCCGGCGCAGGCCCTCGGCAATGGTGCGCATGGCATTCTTCGTGCCGGCATAGACGGCCATGGTCGGCTTGATGGTGATGCCCGCCGTCGACAGCGTGTTGACGAAATGGCCGAAACCCTGGCGACGGAAGACGGGCAGGGCGGCGGCGATGCCATAGAGCGGCCCCCTGATATTGACGTCGATCATTTCCTCCCAGTCCTCGACGCGTAGTTCGTCCATCGGCGAGATCGGTCCAATGCCGGCATTGTTGATCAACACGTCGAGCTTTCCGTAGGTGTCGCAGGCAAGTGCCACGAGAGCTTCGAGATCCGTGCGCTTCCTGACATCGGTGACGCGATGGATGGCCTTGCCGCCGGCGGCGATGATGCGCTCGGCCAGCCCTTCCAGCTTTTCGTTGCGCCTTGCACCGAGTACCACCCTGGCGCCGCGCTGCGCCAATATCAACGCGGTCGCTTCGCCGATGCCGCTGCTGGTGCCGGTGATGGCGATAACCTTGTCCTTGATCGGTGACATCTTCGTTCTCCTTGGTCCGTTAGCCAAGGATTGCAGCGTCAGGCCGGAGAATCTATGCTGCCGGCTCCGTCATTTCGTCGAGATCGTCCAGAAATCATGATCGATCCACTGTCCGATATGTTTTCGCTCGTCGATATCGAGAGCGCCCGCTGCACGCGCTTCGAGGTGGGCGGGCAATGGGCCTTCCGCTTTCCGCCGAAGCCGGCATTGAAATTCGTCGCCGTCCTCAGGGGAGGCTGCTGGATCATCCTGCAGGGCGAGCGGCCTTTTGCTCTTCGGGCCGGCGATACATTCCTGCTCGCCAATGCGCCGGCCTATGTCATCGCCAATGACCTCGCGAGCGAGCCGGAGGATGGCATTGCCTTCTTCGACTGGGAGCATTCAGACATTGCCCGGCACGGCGGCGACGAGACGGCGCTGATCGGCGGCAGTTTCACGCTCTCCGGCGGCAATGCGCAACTGCTCATCGATGCGCTGCCGCCCTTCATCCATATCTCGGCCGACGATCGTGCGGCCGGCATTCTGCGCGCCACGCTCGCGACCCTCGACGAGGAGCTCGGCGCCGGCGACATGGGCTCGACGCTGATGACGCGACGCATGGGCGATATCCTGCTGGTGCAGGCGCTGCGCGCCCATGTCGCCCGCGTCGGGCCTGAAAATGCCGGCTGGATCGGCGCGCTCGGCAATCCGCAGATCGGCAAGGCGATCAGCCTTGTTCATAACGACCCCGGATATCGCTGGACGGTGGGCGAGCTTGCAAGCCGCATCGGCATGTCGCGCTCCGCCTTTGCCGAACGCTTCCGGGCGCAGGTCGGCATCGCACCACTCGACTACGTCACCCGCTGGCGGATGCATCGCGCCCGGGAATCGCTTCGGCGCGGGCAGGCGACGGTTGCGGGCCTTGCGGCCGATCTCGGCTATTCCTCCGAAAGTGCCTTTGGCAATGCTTTCAAGCGCGTCTTCGGCCGCGCGCCGAAACGCTACTGGCGGGATGCCTGACAGAGCAGACCTGCGACGCTTCCGAGGGCAGGCGGACGGCTGGGCTTCGAATTGAGCTCATGCCTTGAAATCCAGAGCTCCCGCCTTCACCAGCGAGGCATAGTTCACTTCCGTCCATTCCTGCCTGGCGATCAGGTTCTGGATGCAGACCTCGTTGGCGGTGGCGATGGTCGTGCCGGGCTGCACTTTCGACAGATAGCCCCTGGTCTGCGCGATGTTACCGCTGACGACCGTCGCCACGGCATCGATCTTCAATGTCAGCTTCGGGGCGTCGGGGAATATGCCCTGGACAAACCAGACACCGCCGCCCTTGGATTTCACCGCGCTGCCGATTGCGGCGCGGCGTACGGTATAGCCGGCGCCGTTGTGGACGATCGCGCAGCCCGAATTGATCATCACGCTGACGGCGCGAACGCCGAAGACTTCAACCATGATGGCGGTCCACAGATCAGGGATGCCGGCGAGCATGCCTTCGGTGTCCGCCTGATAGGCGAAACCGCCGCCTGCATGATCGCTGCATACATTCGAATCCGGGCCGATTGCCGCGGCAGTCGGCCCGAGGCGGGTGTCCTTGATCACCAGATCGACGTTGCGGGCCGACATGCCGCCGCCGCCCGCCACCAGCTTGCCCGAGGGGTCGTTGACTTCGGCGGTGTTGCCGAGCAGTTCGCAGCCGCTGACATTTGCCGCCGAGCCCATGGAGAAGCGCAGGCCGCCGCCGCTACTGTCGGCCGTGTTCTGCAGCACCTTGCTCTTGGAAATGTCGACCCGCGACAGGACCGAGGCATAGAGCCCGCCGCCGTCGTCGGCGCACCAGTTCTTTGACAGCGTGCTGTCGGAAATGCTGACCGCCGTCGTCTGCGCACGCTTGATTTCATCGGCGTTCCACGCGTCCCACTTGTTGAGGCTGAGCGCCGAGGTGGAGGCGAAATAGAAGAGGTGGTCCAGCGCTTCGGACCAGCGCGCGTTGATCAGGTCGAGGATCACGGCCTTGATGCCGCGCACCGGCGGGCTCGGGGCAGCGGGATTGGCCAGCCATTTGGCATAGTTGATGATGTCCCAGACGCTGATGTAGGACAGCGGCGAGCCGATGATCGCCTTCACCGCCGCCAGTTTCGAGGTCAGGAACTTCACCATGTCGATCTCCGACAGGTTGCGCGGCAGCTTGCCGGGCAGGGCCACCTCGCAGCCGACGCCGCCGCCGTCGCGACGCCCCACATTTCCCGACCGGTTGCCGTCGATCACGCAGGCGTCGAGCGTCGGCCATCCATAGCCGACCACGGCGACGCCTGCGCCGCGGCCTTCGGCACTGTTGCCGCGAAACAGGCAGCGGCGGAAGGTGGGGCTTGCCCAGACGGTTGCCGCGCCGCCGCCGAAGGCCTGTCCGGCGAGCCAGTGGTTCGGCCGGCCCGATCCGAGTTTTGCGTCAAAAGCCTTGCCGACTTCCGTCAGGATCGTGGCGCGGCTGACATGCGCAAGCTTCGGATAACCGGCAAGGACGAGGGCGAAATTGGCGGTGTCGATGAGCGTGTTGATGAAGGACTCCACCGTCGGCGTGAAGATCGCGCCCACCAGATCGACCACCGCGTCGCGAAAGGCCGTGCGGTCGGCTTCCGGCCAGGAACCGATCGGCGCGGTCTCGGTCTGATTGTCGGTGAAAACACAGCGCTCGATCGTGACATTGTCGATATCGACCACCGCTATGCCGCCGCCGGCGCCCTGCGCTGGTTCGGTGCTCGTGTGCAGGGACCGGCCGCCGCGGATGCGCAACCCCTTGATCACGACCGGTCCGGCGCTCGCGCGCGTGGCGGGCGTGCCGGTGATGCGGAGGACACGCGCACGCGTGCCCGACTTGATCGTCAGCTCAGGCAATCTCTTTGGATCGAACCCGGCCGCGGTCGGATCGGCCGAGGGATTGGCCAGAAGGAAACTGCTGACGAGAGTGAGCGGCTTGTCGATCACCAGCTCACCTTCCTTGTAGCTCTCGGCATCCTGGATCACGATCGTGTCGCCGGCGACGGCAACCTTGAGGGCGGCCGTGATGCTGCGCGCCGGGGTCAAGGCTGTGTCGAACTTGCCGCCGGTCTTGCCCGTCTTGGCATTGACATAGCGGGTCGTCACACCTGCCGTCCTGTCTTGGGATCGTATTTTACCTCCACCGGCACGACCTGGTCGGTCGGCAGGATCTCCAGCCACTGGTCGAACACTTCATAATTGCCGGTGACGTTGGCGCGGAAACCATCCTTCAGCGGATAGAAGCCGTGCTCGTAGACACGATCGATCGGCGTCGAGGTCACCACATTATCCTCGTCGACCAGCGTCGGATCGGCGATCTCGCTTTCCTTCGGGTATTGGCCGTTTTCAACGCCTTCGGCGTGTTTGCGACGGATCTTCTTCGCCAGGTCGAGGATCACGTCGATCACCTTCTGGCCGTTGAGCGGATTGCCGTTGATATCCTTCTCGTCGGGATTGTTGGTCTGGTAGATGTCTGCGTCGCCGATGCCGTTGAACCCTTCGACGCCCTTCAGCCAGTTGATCGCCGCTTCCTCCTTGCCCGGACGGATCGGGATGACCGCCTTCACCCAGGGGGCGTTGAGGAAGGCGTTGCGCATGTCGTCGCCGTCGAGTTGCAGCAGCCAGCCGAGGGAGCTGCCGAACCTCGCGGGCTCGGAATCCTCGGTTATGTAGTAGTTGTCGCGGAGCGGATCGTCGATGCCGCCCCAACCGATGGTGCTGGGAGCAAGCTTGGCGGACTGCTGGCTGGCGTTGAAGGAGTACATGGTCTTGGCGACCGCCTTCGTAACCGTGCTGAACGCGGAGGAGACGGACGCGGAGGAGGCGAGAAAGTTGTTCGGCGCCGCCTTGGTTTCGCCGAGCTGCTGGGTGTAGACGCGCAGCCGCGGCCGCCACCATTCGGGCGCGACGAAGTACAGCATCTTGTCGATGTCGAAGATCGAGTTGATCAGCTCGGCCACGACATGCCGGGTGCGATCGTCCGGCATGGTGATGCCGTGCATCAGCATGTCCTGGATGAGCTTGCGATAGACGACGATGCGCTCTTCCTCACGCAGGTCTTCGCTCGGCCGCGGCTTGATCTGGTGCGTGAGCTTGATGCGGTCCTTGGCGTTCTGGACGAAGGCCTTCTGATACTCGGCCTGCTCCTTGGCCTTGAAAGCCTCGACGTTTTCCTTGTTCTTCTTGACCGCCTCGTCATTGGCGCCGTCGGTCGGCGTCCAGTGCAGCAGGAGCTTCACCTGCACGCTGTTCTGGCCCTGGAAATCGGCGCTGTCGAGGTGGAGCGTGAATTTCGCCTTGTCGGCGTTGTTGACGATATCGCCCTTGCGCGAGGCCGCCACCGGCTTGCCCTGGCCGTCGAACTCGACGCCGGTCAGCGCGTAATTGCCCTTGGGGCAGATGCATTCGATCGGGAAATCGGCCTGGATCTTCTCGAGGTTGCCGAATGCCTCGGAATCGTCGACCTCGATGCCGTCCTTGTAGACCTCGCCCTCATTGTCCGCGTCGGTATCCTCGACCGAGATGAAGGGGATCGTCACCATCTTGTTCTCGCTGAAGGGCTGCAGCATCGGGATCTCGTCCGGCGCGTGCAGACCGTCCAGTTCTGCCGGCTTGGCGATGTGCATGAGGTCGGCGATGCCGAGCGATTCACCGGGGCGATCGACGTAGGTCTGCCAGCAGAGATAGGTGCCGACGTCCTGCACCTGCACGGCCACCTGGCGCATCTTCCGGCGCAGCTCGTAATTGATCAGCGCCTGCGTCGAGTTCGTGAGCAGGTAACGCTTGCTGGACGTGTCGGTCGTCTCGGTTACGGTGCGGAAGGTGGTCTTGTAGTTCTTGCGTATCTCGGTGGAGAGCTTCTCCGTCTGCTGGCGCATGCGCTTGTGCGACTCCTCGCGCGCAGTCTGCTGCGAGGTGGAATAGTCGAAGCTGGATGTGGCGGTGACGGATGCGTATGAGGCAGTCACGCTCGCGCCGAACTTGATGTCCTGCTTGTTGTCCTCCTTGACCGCCTCGCTGATCTCGTCCTGCTCGGTCTTTTCGCTTTCCGTCTTGGTGACGGTTTCGGTGAACGTTTCCAGGCTCTTTTCGACCAGCACGCGCCGCGTCTGCACCTCGATCAGCTCGACGGTGGAACCGGGGCTCATCCAGACGTGACTGACCGGCGAGCCGAGGAAGGAATCCAGCTCGAAGAAATACTGGCGGAACAGGTGCACGACGCTGATCGGCGACAGCGCCACGCGACGAATGTCCTCCTGGTCCTGCGGGTTCAGGTTGTCGATGCTCAGATAGCCGTCGACGAGTTCGAGCGCGCCCAGGATGGCGGAGAGGTTGGCGGCCTGCAGCGCGTTGTTCTTCAGGCTGTAGAAGATCTGTTCGAGCTGGGCGTGGTGATTATGCTCAGTGAGGTAGAGCAGTGCGCCCGCCTGCGAGGACTCGTTGCGCAGCTGGCTCTCGAACGCCTTCAGGTACAGAACCCGCTGACTGTCGACATCGCCCCTGTCGGCCTTCATTGCGAGACGCACCGGCGTGGTGTTGCTGCGGCAATGCTCGGTGTAGAGCCGGCTGTATTGCGGGATCACCACCTGCGTGAAGATCGATTCAATGGTGTCGCGGCTGATGATGTCGCGCCAGATGTCCGGCTTGTACTGCTCGTGCGGCGGCAGTTTCTTGGCCACGGTTTCAAGCACGACGCTGTCAAAGGTGCGCGGCTCGCCGAGCTCCAGCGCCCCAGGCTTTATGTCGATGCCGACCTGGCAGCCTTCGCGATAGTTTATGCTGACCTGCGGATTGAACTGGGTTCTCAGCCGGTTCAGCAGCGACTGCTTGTCCTGCTTGAAACCGTCGTTGAACCGGTGTTCCAGCCGCTTCGACTTCCAGCCGAGCAGCGGCTGGTAGATGCCGAACAGTTCGCTGGCATAGGGTCGGACGGTCGTGTAGTCGATGAGCTCCTGCAAAGTCTTGTTTGACGGCATATTCGCCTCCGCTGGTGAATGAAATTCGCAGTGGTATCGGCACGAGATATGGCGAGAAATTTTTGCGTGCCCCGATCTTTGGCCGGGGTTGCTCACATTGCATCTGGAAGCAGATTGGCGAATTGTAGCCTAACTCACCGGACTTGCGTAGGCGCTCCCGGCATCTCCAACGCGATCAGGTGAACAAATCCCTGCGGTAGTGTGCGAGTCTGGTACGCTGCTCCGTCAGTGCGAAAGCGCCTTCGGGCTGAGCGTCAAGCGCGTTTGCGGTGCGCACTCCGGCGTTATTGATCGAGACGCTCAGCGAGCGGGAAACCGGCAGCCGAGCAAGACGCTCTTGACGGCGGGCCGCCGGGCGCCAGTTTCAACCGTCACTCACGCGGGGGTTCTGTTGCACCGGTTCGATCATTATCTCGTCTTCATTCTGCTCACGCTCGGCGGCGGGCTTCTCATCGGTCTCATCAATCTGCCGGATGAATGGTACCAGTCGCTCGCCAAGCCCTGGTTCACGCCGCCGGACTGGCTGTTCGGCCCGGCCTGGACGATCCTCTATATCCTCATCGGCATAGCGGGCGCGCGCACCTATGCTCGCAGCAGGCGGTCACCCGTCATGACCTGCTGGATCGCCCAGCTCGTCCTGAATTTCGCCTGGTCGCCCGCTTTCTTCGGCCTCAAATCCCCGAGCCTGGGGCTGATGATCATCATCCCGCTGCTTTTGCTGATCCTTGCCTTCATCGGCCTGTCCTGGAAGCGGGACCGTATATCGTCGGTCCTGTTCATGCCCTATGCGGTGTGGGTGGCTTATGCGACGGCGCTCAATGCCGCCATCGCTTCGATGAACTAGGCGGAAAACGCGGTCAGTGGAATTTCCCGTTCGCCTTGTCGGCAATAGCAGCACCCGAGATCAGGCGGTTGCGGTCGGAGGTCCAGGCGGCGACGAATTCCTTGCGCACCGCATCTGGAAAAGCCGTGCCCGCCAGAGCGGACTCGCTCGGAGCGCCGGGGGCGAGCGCCAGCTCGGCCCGGGTGGTCGACGCGATCCGGCCATAGGTGAAGGCGCGGGTGATCGGATCATTTTCCGCAGATTGCGGAGCGCATTTGCCGCCTTGCGGCGGGCGTGACGTCACCGCGGCCGTCCTTACCGTGACGCCGTCGCGGAACAGAAAACAGTAAGCCCTGTCTGCCGGGCCACCGATCACGGACTGCGGCTCGATCACATAGCCGCGCACCGGAAACTGGGCATTCGAAGCCGACCAGATACGCTTCTCGATATGACGCGCGCAGGCCCTCATGTCGGTCGCTGCTGCGTCGCGGCAGGCGGAGACTGTCCAGCGCGCCAGCTGTGCGGCGCTCGGCAAGGCGAGCGTCACCGTCGCCTCGGTGTTCAGTTCCCTGTAGGTGCAGCGCTGGAGTTCGACACCCGGCCAGTCGTCCGCCGTCGTCGGCGAGCACGATGATCTCATATACTGGCCGCCGCTGATGCGCGTCTCGAAGCGGTGTTCCATTTCGGTCGTCAGCGACGCCAGGTCGGTTTCTGCCGCCTGCGTGATACGCGTGGCGCAGGCAGCGAGCAGAATGGCAAGCCCGACGTTTCTCGATGTCATAAGAAGCAGCCGCCGCATTTTACCGTCCTTGCGAGATTTTTGGAGGAAATACTTTCAACCTGGGGAGACAAAGTTGTTTTTATTGTCGTTAATATTGCACAATCCAAGATTAAATGAAATAGTGACTTGGGTCGTTCACGTTGCACCGAAGCCGAGCAGAGGAGCCGCAGACCATGTCTCTCTACATGCTTCAACTATCCCGCGTTTTAGTCACGCTTGGCATTGCAGTGCTCGCCTTTCACGCTTACGCCGCAGAACCGCCGACAAGCTCGGCCGACGTCCTCAAGGCCGTCGAATTCTCCGCGGCGACGCCGCTCGACGAGTCCTACCGGGGAGAGTTCGTCGGTTGCGACGGCGCGGCCGGAGCGAGCAGGAAGGACAAGTTTCTCGGTTTCAACCTGAGGCTTCCTGGTGTCGCGGAATCGAAACAGTACTATCTGTGCAGTCGCGACCCCAGCAATGTGAAGGCGTTGCTGCGCCTCAAGGACGGCGCGATCTACTGGCGCAGCAAGATGGCGCTCGACGTCGACGGATCCTGGGCGGCATGGAACGGTCTGCCCGGTGCTACCGATCTGAAGGAGACGTCTTACAAGTGGCCGGGCTCCTCCAATCCTTCCGCGCAATCCGCACAAATCGATCCGGACCGCATTCCCTTCATCGTGATGCCGACGGCCGGCCTTTCCAAGATAACCGGCAACAAGAGCGGTGAAATGGGCCGCATGTTCGCTGAGAAGACCGGGCTTCGGCTCGGCGATATGGGCGTCGTCGTCTACAAGGACCGGTGGACGCCGGTTCTGATCGCGGATGGTGGTCCTTTCATGCGGCTCGGCGAGGGATCGAGCAGGGTCTTCGAAGCAATCGGCGAAAGCCGTTGCAAGAAGTGGAACAGCGATCAAACGGCCTGCGTCGGGCCGGGACACGTTTATCCCTACAAGAATTTCGGTCTCGGCCATGACGTGATCTTCATCGTCTACCCAGGCAGCCGGGACACCGGTCTGAAGCCGGAGAATGCCATCTCGAAAATGTGTGCCTTTGCCAAGGAGAAGCTCAACCTGACGGGCGGCGCAATGTGCCCGTGATGTTCCCACGCAAGCAGGAGAGGAGTTTGCGATGCGTTACCTTTTGCCATTGAGCATTCTGATACTTGCCGGCGCGACCGGCCAGCTCAGCGCGGCGACCTTTGGAAAATGCAAGTTCAATACAGAGACCATGGCCTTTGCGGGAAGCCCTGGGGAACAGGCATCCTGTCTGCTGCGCAAGGTGAAGATACTGGGAAATGTCGACGCCACGCCCGCGCAGCTGCCGTCCAATCTCGCAGGCTTCATCGGCCAGCCGGTCACCATCTCCAAGACGAAGCTGCGGCAGGCACTTTCCGGCCAGGGACTGACCGAGGCCGGGCTCGGAGGCAGTCTCGACGCGCCTTTGTCCCGCGGCAACACGAACAATCCGCAGGCACCGATGGCGCGCTACTTCGTCATTCACGATACGAGTTCGCCGAATTTCGGGAACGTGGCGCAGTTTCCCGCTGACATCGATACCAGCAACCAGGTCAATCGGCTCGACGGTTTCAAGAGCCCGTCGAACGCCAAGGCGCACATATTCCTCAACCGCCGGGGCGAGATCTATGTCGGCCATGATTTTGGCGTGCCGTGGCGCGCAACCAAGCTGGAGCAGCAGATCGGCACTTTGTCGCGCGGCATGTTCCTGCACATCGAGAACGTGCAGCCGCGCCGGAAGCACCCGAGCCAGCCTGATGGTAACGCGCCAACGCCCGGTTTCTCGACAACCCAGTATGACCGGCTCGCGCTGCTTTACCTCATGGCAAGCATGCGCGCCCAAACCGGCCTCGTTCCGGCATTTCATGCGGCAATAGACCAGGGCCTGAGCGACGGGCATGACGACCCGCAGAATTTCAGCCTGGAGGATTTCGACGCCGCACTTGGACGCCTTCTCGCCAGTGTGAGTTAGAATATCGCTCTCGACTAGCCGTGGCGTAAACTGAAGTCGCTGGTTCCTTTTGGGTCGGGACTTCCGTTACGGGTGCTGCTGGAAGCATCGACGGTAAGCCGTTGAATGTAGAGGGAAAGGCGAGCGCTCGTAGCTGAGGAGCAATTCCGGCAAAACGGCACCGCGGTTTGTGGGCGTAATTGCGTGGAAACAAGAAGAGCCGATTTGCTTGCCGCGCAGCTCGCTCAGTCCTAATGTTGAAGCGGACATTGTCCCGTTTTGAGGGAGAGCGCGATGCCGTCGAGTTTCAATGTCGAAAGTGCCGATGGTTACGAGCAGCTGATGGGGCGCTGGAGCAAGAAGCTCGCCCCCGGGCTCGTCGATTTCGCCGGGCTTGCGGATGGGGAAAGCATTCTCGATGTCGGCTGCGGCACGGGAAGCCTCACCTTCACGCTGGCGAAAAATCCCCGCCTGAAGGCGATCTCGGCCATCGATTTTTCACCCGTCTTCGTGGAGGCGGCAAGCCGGCGCAATACGGACCCGCGCATCGCTATTCGCGAGGCGGATGCCTGCGCGCTGCCCTTCGAGGAAAACAGTTTCGACCGGGCGCTATCGCTGCTCGTGCTGCATTTCGTGCCGGAGGCCGGCAAGGCTGTGGCCGAGATGCGGCGCGTCGTGCGTCCTGGCGGTGTCGTCGCCGCCGCCGTCTGGGATCACTATGGCGGCATGTCCGGCATGCGCATGATGTGGGATACGGTGACGATGATCGACGCGAATGCGCGGGCGATGCGCCATCGCTATTGCTTCCAGCCGATGACGCAGCCGGGAAAAATGAAGGCGAGCTTTGTCGGCAATGGTCTTGTCGATGTCGAGGAGACCTCGCTGACGATCCGCATGGATTACGGGTCGTTTGCCGACTTTTGGGATCCGATCGCCTCGGGCGAAGGTCCGCTCGGCAAATATGTGGCTGGGCTGGATGCGGAGATGCGCAGGAGGGTCGATGCCTCGGTGAGGGATGCCTACGAGGCCGGAGAGCCGGACGGGCCGCGGTCGTTTGCCTCGGTCGCCTGGGCGTGCCGGGGCAGGGTGCCGGGATAGCCGCGGCAAACCTTTGTTTCCATACCGCCGTGCACTTGTGCCGGAGCCGCTTTAGATCCCGGACCTCCGGCGATCGCGATACAAGCCGATGCTGATCACATTCGGTCCAAGGTCCCTTTTCTGCTGCGGTATCTCGGCCTGCTCAGTGGAGGCTTCGGCAGGCTGTTCCATTGTTTGGGGAGTGTCCGCCCGTTGCGCCTCGACCAGCGCCCTCAGGTCCCGCACATTGCCGTAGAGCTGCGCCACCAGCTTGCGATAATAATCGACGACCTGCTGATGCTCCTCGCGTGAAACGTAGCGTTCCCGAAACCACTGAACCATGTCATTTCCACCTGCTTGCTTACGGCAGGGAAACTTCCCGCCATGGGAAGCGGTTCCGAAATGGTCCGGTTATGGTTAAGGTTTCGTTGCCGTTGCGGGCTGGCCGGGCAGAGAGAGGGAAGCGCCCGATCGCGTTCCCTCAATCCGCTTTTGTCACTTGCCCTGCTTGCGAAGCGCTTCGAGCAGCACGCTCGCCGTCGGGCCTGACGAGGCGGGATTCTGGCCGGTGATCAGCTGGCCGTCGACAACGGTGTGAACACCCCAGTCCTTCACCTTGGAGAAGGTGGCGCCGAGGTTCAGGAGCTCGTCCTCGACAAGGAAGGGCACGACCTTGGTGAGGCCGACGGCTTCCTCTTCGCCGTTGGTGAAGCCGGTGACCGTGCGCCCGGCGACGAACGGCGTGCCATCCGGCTTCTTCGCGCGATGAAGGGTGCCTGGCGCATGGCAGACGAGGGCGATGGTCTTGCCGGCGGCGATGAAGCTCTCGATCAGCCTGATGGAATTCGGGTCTTCTGCGAGATCCCACATCGGCCCGTGGCCGCCGGGATAGAAGACCGTGTCGAAATCGGCCTGATTGACACTGTCGAGGCGAACCGTTCTGGCGAGCTGCGCCTTGGCGGGTTCGTCGGCATTGAAGCGGCGCGTCAGGTCGGTCTGGAACATCGGCTCGTCGCTTTTGGGATCGAGCGGCGGCTGGCCGCCCTTGGGAGACGCGAGCGTTATCTCGGCGCCGGCTTCCTTGAAGACGTAAAAGGGTGCGGCAAGCTCTTCGAGCCAGAAGCCGGTCTTCTTGCCGGTGTTGCCGAGCTGGTCATGCGAAGTCAAAACCATGAGGACTTTCATGCTGCTTCTCCCTGTTGGCGTGGTTGATTGGCATGCGCTGAAAACTGGGGATTTCGAATGCCGGGGCAAGCCCCGGCGCGTCGCAATGTCAGGCGTCTCAAGACTGCGCCGGCATTCAGCCGAGCCTTGCCAGCACCTCGGCCGCGGCCTTCAGATCCGGTGTGTCCCTGCCTTCGGTGAAACTGTCGTAGACCGGCCGCAGCAGCGCCTTCGCATCTCCGGCGCGCTCGCGACCGGCCCAGTGGGTGGCGAGGTCCGTGGCGGTGCGGATTTCCCAGGCTTTGGCGCCCTGTATGCGGGCGAGTTGCAGTGATTGGGTGAAATAGTCCTCGGCCGACATGTTGCTGAGTTCGGGAGCCGACAGCAGGATGGCGCCGCGCAGGCGCAGGAGTTCGGGCAGGTAGGAAGTATAGCCCTTCTCCTCGATCCCCTGGCTGGTTTCCTCGGCAAGCGACCAGGCTTCGGCAAAGCCGCCGCTTTCGGCAAGCGCCGTGGCGATGACGATGTTGAAGCGGATGGAGAAGAGCTCGAAGCGGGCGGCGTGGAGTTTCTCGAGGTGGCGCTGCAAGGTGGCGACACCGGTTTCGACATCACCGCGGCGTATGGAAAGCTCGGCCTTGAAGGCGTTGCCCATATGGAGATAGGGGCCGGTCGAATGGGTTTCGGCACGCGCGACGAACCAGTCCAGATGTTCTTCGGCGAGATCGAGATCGCCGACCCAGAGAAGCGCTGCCACTGCATTGATGACGATTGCGAAAGCGACGGGATGGCGCATGGCTTCCGCTTCCCCGACGGCCTCGTCGATCGCGTCGCGCATCTGTGCCGTATGACCCTGCAGCCAGAGGGCCGTGACCCAGCCGATGCCGGCCCAGCTGTAATGGTCGAAGCCGTAATGAATCTGGCGGCTGGCAGGCGGATTGTCGGGTTCTAGAACGGTTTCCAACTCCACTCGCGCGTTGGCCAGCCCTCCCATGACGCAGAGCGAGACGCCCATCAGCGTGTGGGAAAGTGCGGTTGCCGCCGGGTCTCCAAGCGTCGCTGCAATTTCGGCACAGCGTTTTGCCTGGAGCAGGCATTGCCTCTGTTCGCCGCTGCGCAGGTGATAGAAATAGATGGGTCCGATGAGGCGCACGGCATTGAGATAATCGCCGCGCATCTGTGCGATCTCGAAGCTTCTGTTCAATGCGGCAACGGTGGCTTCATGGTGGCCGCGCGTGAACATCATGGAGACGCCGAGCGAGGCCTGCAACTGCATTTCCTCGCTGCCGCCACGCGTCGTCTCGTCCAGCGCCTGCAGCGCGCGTTCGGTCCAGCGGTGGCATTCCGGCAGCAGCCCCATGGCGCGCGAAACGGGGGCGGCCGCAGCGGCAAGGCCGATGCCGATCTGCCTGTCGCCGGTGTCGCCGAAGCACCAGTCGAGAGCGGCGCGCACATTGTTGATCGCTGCAAAATGCGGGGCGCGCTCGTTGGCGGTCGACAATGTCGACCATTCGCTGCCGTTCTGTTCCAGCCAGCGGCGGAAATAGGCGGCATGACGGCCGGAGAGCTCCGTCCATTCGGCCGTATCGGTGCAGAGGTCGATCGCATAGGCGCGGGTGGTGTCCAGCAGCCGGTAACGCATCATGGCGCCGAGCGGGCGGGCGGCCACCATGGATTTTTCCACCAGGCTGTCGATTGCGGCAAAGACGGCAGCGCGGTCGAGCGTGTCGTTCGTGACCACCTCAAGAGCGGCATCCAGCGTGAAATGGCCGACGAAGACGGCGAGCCGCCTCAGCACCGCGCGCTCGAGATCCGAGAGCAGGCTGTAGCTCCAGTCGAGCGTGGCCTGCAACGTCTGCTGGCGCGGCGGCGCCGTCCGCAGGCCATGCCACAGAAGCGTCAGGCGCTGGTCGAGAAGGGCTGCCGTCTGTTCCAGCCCATAGGCCTCGACACGGCGGGCGGCGAGCTCGATTGCGAGCGCCACGCCATCGAGCTTGCGGCAGATATCGCTGACAATGGCGGCTTCCGCATCGCTGACATCGAGATGCGCGCCGTTTGCCATGGCGCGCTCGATGAAGAGTTGCGTTGCCGGAAACTGCTCGATCGCGCTGACGGAAAAGCCGGGGGTCTCCGGCGGATAGGCCAGTGCGTCCAGCCGGTAGATACGCTCGCCCTCGATGCGCAATGCCTCGCGGCTGGTGGCGAGTACGTGCACTTCGGGCGCGGCCTCCAGGATGGTCTCGACCAGGGCGGCGATCGCCTCGACGAGGTGTTCGCAGGTATCGAGCACCAGCAGGAAGCGCTTGTCTCTCAGGAAACGGATCAGATCCGGCGTCGGGTCCTCGGCCTGCACCGACAAGCCCAGCATGGAAGCGATGGTGGTGGCCGCCAGTCCGGGATCTGTGATCACGCTGAAATCGACGAAGAGCACATGGCCGGCGAAATCCTCCGCCACCTGATGGGCGGCTGATATCGCGACCGTCGTCTTGCCGACGCCGCCGGGGCCGACGATGGTGACGAAACGGGAATCCGTCAGCTGTGCCGCGAGCTTCATCACGTCAACGTCGCGGCCGATCATCCGGCCAAGGCGCGGGGGTAGATTGGCATGCGGAAAATGCGGTGTGGCAGCGGATGGGCCGTTCCGTTCTGCAGGCGCCAGCGAAACGGGCGCTACGAAGCAATAGCCGCGCCCGGGAACCGTCGTGATGTAGCGCGCTCCGGCCTGGCCGTCGCCGAGCGCCTTGCGCAGGCCGGTCATGTGGAAGCGCAGGCTGCCTTCCTCGACCAGGGCATCGGGCCAGACCTGCGCCATCAGGTCCTTCTTGGAGATGATCTCGTTGGGGGCGGTCACGAGTGCGATGAGGATGTCGAGCGCGCGTCCGCCGAGCTCTATGGGAGCGCCGTCTTTCGTCAGCAGCCGTTCGCTGACGGCCAGCCGGAACGGGCCGAAGCGAAATCCGCCGATATCCTCGTCCACCCCATTCGCCACGGCGTTTCTTCCCCGCCAGCCCCTGTGCGGGGCGGACTTTAGAGCAAGTATCTGGCCTGCGCCATACGGCAATCGCCTTGTTTCGCCCTCGCGGTCCCGAGCTTTGCGACCTCTGATAAGTGCTTGCGCAATGAGTGCCCGTTTAGCGGATCTCCGCGTGCGGCTTGCAAGAGCTAACAGCCTCTAACAAGCCCTAACGGGCTATGCGCCGCCTTCTCCCGTAGGTTCCTGCCAGCACAAAAGTGCCGGAACATTCCCGAATTCAAGGAGATCGCCATGCATACCGATGTCGAAGAGATCGATCAGGACCGCCGCATGCTGCTGGGCGCTGCAACGCTTGGACTTGCCGCCGCCGGTACGATGGCGCTGATGCCGTCAGCTCTGGCAGCTGCGGCCGACCCCGAGGCCATCCGTCCCTTCCATGTGAAGTTCAAGGACGAGCAGCTGAAGGATCTGCACCGGCGCGTTGCCGCAACCCGCTGGCCGGACCGTGAGACAGTCTCCGACGATACGCAGGGTGTGCGGCTCGATACGATCCAGAAAGTCGCCAAATACTGGCGGGCGCATGACTGGCGCAAGGTCGAGGCACGGCTGAACTCCTTCCCGCAGTTCATGACCGAGATCGACGGGCTGGACATTCACTTCATCCATGTGAAGTCCAAGCATGAAAAGGCGCTGCCCATCATCATCACGCATGGCTGGCCGGGTTCGATCATCGAGCAGATGAAGATCATCAAGCCGCTGACCGACCCTACCGCCTTCGGTGGCACCGAGGCCGATGCCTTCCACGTCGTCATTCCCTCGCTGCCGGGCTACGGCTTCTCGGGCAAGCCGAAGGAAGCGGGCTGGAACCCGCCACGCATCGCCAAGGCCTGGGCCGTGCTGATGCAGCGCCTCGGTTATACCAAATATGTCGCCCAGGGCGGCGACTGGGGCAATGCGGTGACCGAGCTCATGGCGGTGCAGGAGCCTGCCGGCCTTATCGGCATCCATACCAACATGGCAGCCACCGTGCCTGCCGACATCGCCAAGCTGCTGTCAGCAGGGGCGCCGGCGCCGGCCGATCTCACGGCCGATGAAAAACGCGCCTATGAACAGCTCGACGATTTCTACAAGAACGGGCTCGGTTACGCGATCGAGATGAACAACCGGCCGCAGACGCTTTACGGCATCGTGGATTCGCCTGTTGGCCTCGCCTCGTGGATGCTTGACCACGACATCCGGAGCTACCGAATGATCGCCCGATCCTTCAACGGAGAAAAGGAAGGCCTGACGCCTGACGATGTCCTCGACAATGTCACGCTTTACTGGCTGACCAACACGGCGATCTCGTCTGCGCGGCTCTATTGGGACAATGCGCATTTCCCCTCCGGCGGCTTCTTCGATCCGCGCGGCATCAAGATCCCGGTCGCCATCAGCGCCTTCCCGGACGAGATCTACCAGGCGCCGCAGAGCTGGGCGGAAAAGGCCTATCCGAAGCTCATCCACTACAACAGGCCGGCCAAGGGCGGGCATTTCGCCGCCTGGGAACAGCCGGAGCTGTTTACCGAGGAGCTGCGCGCCTCCTTCAAGTCGCTGCGCGATCAGATCTGAGGGGGAGCCCGCGGCGCGGCAGTCCGCGCCGCTTTTCCCTGAAAGCCAACCCTGTTTTCCCAAAGGAAAGAGATCATGAGCGATAACCAGATCGTCGATTCCAGCTTTAGCGCCATCATCAATGCGCCGATCGAGAAGATCGATATTCCTCGATGGTGCTTCACGCTGCCGGAGAAGGAATACCAGTCCTGCTCGCCCGCCCATATCGCCGCCGGCTTTACGACGGCGCCCGACGGCACGCGCATGTCGATCAATGTCGAGACGATCGGCGGCAGCCTGATGGTGCAGCATTATGTCGAAACGCTTGCCGAGAAGGATCACCTGATCCTCGATTCCGACTCCGACGTCTTCACCCCGACCGGCCGCCTCACCATCCATGTGACCTGGGAACTCAGCGTCAAGGCGATCGACGGCGGCAGGTGCGAGTTCACCAACCGGGTGCAGTCCTTCGCGACCGACGAAATGATGGCCTTCCTCGACCGGCAGGGCATTCCCTTCGAGGTGTTCCGCACGCAGCGCCAGCCGATGTCGATTGCCCACAACAAGGGCGAGACGCCGCTCTTTGCTGCCAGCATCGAGCGTTTCGCGCTGCGAAGCCAGCCATCCAAAGCGGCATGAGCCTAGGGAGAGCGGGATGATAGACCTTTCCTATGAGCGCGACATTACCGGCCTTCTGGTGGTCGATCCCTATAACGACTTCATCTCCGAAGGCGGCAAGATCTGGCCGCGCATCCAGGCCGTGGCCGAGGCCAATAACTGCGTGCCGCATATGCTCGAGGTGCTGACGGCAGCACGCGAGGCAAAGCTTCCGGTATTCTTCGCCATGCACCACCGCTATCGCGAGGGCGATTATGAAAACTGGAAATACATCGCCCCCATCCAGAAGCTCGCCTGGAACCGCCGCACATTCGAATTCGGCACCTGGGGTGGCGAGTTCAAGGCCGAATTCGTGCCGGCGTCCGGTGAAGTCGTGGCCTCGGAACATTGGTGCTCCAGCGGCTTTGCCAATACCGACCTCGACAACCAGCTCAAGCGGCGAGGCATTCACCGGCTGATCGTCATCGGCCTGATCGCCCATACCTGCATCGAGGCAACGGTCCGTTTCGCCGCCGAGCTCGGCTACGACGTGACAGTCGTCAAAGACGCCATCGCCGACTATTCCGACGAGATGATGCATGCCGCACTCGTCATCAACATGCCGAACTATGCAAGCGCCATCGTGACGACGCAACAGGTCGTCGCGGCGATCAAGGCGGCGCAGAGCACCGGGCTCGCGTGAACGGGCAGGGCGCCTTGCGCCCTTTCGGCAGTCGCAGTTTCAATCAAACTTTCAAAGGAGCAAATCCATGGATCAGCATTCGAAAGTGCTCTACACGGCCAAGACCCATACGAGTGGCGGGCGCGAAAACGGCGTTGCGCGCAGCTCCGATGGCCGCCTCGACCTGCGCCTCTCCGTGCCCGGCTCGGCGCGGATCGGCACCAACCCCGAACAGCTCTTCGCCGCCGGCTGGTCGGCCTGCTTCGAAAGCGCAATCGGCATCATTGTGCAGAAGAGGAAGATCGCATTGTCAGGCGATGTCACGATCGATGCCGAAGTCGATCTCAATCTTTCCGATGCCGGATATTTCCTGACGGCACGGCTCAATGTCGGCATTCCCGGCGTGGAGCGCGATGTGGGCCAGTCGCTGATCGAGGAGGCGCATCAGATCTGCCCCTATTCGAAGGCGACGCGCGGGAATATCGACGTGACGATCCGCCTGGTTTGATTGGGGCAGGCCTGAAGAGAGGGTGTCTTGCCAGCGGCGCCCGTTCAACTCCAAGGCCGCCTGCCACCCGAAACCTCACCGCGGCCGCCTGATCGCCCGCACCTTGCCGCTGCCGCCGCCACCTGCGTAGAAGACATCGGCCCCATCGGATTCCAGCCCGGAAACGCCGGTTCCCTCGGGCATCTCCAGCCGTTCAAGCACGTCGCCGGTCTTGGGGTCGATGCGGCGCAGGTCGCTCTTGTCGTCCTGCCAGGTGGCGTGCCAAAGCTCGCCGTCTACCCAGGTGACACCGGTGACATGGCGCTTGGATTCGATAGTGCGCAGGATCTTGCCGGTCTCCGGATCGATCTGGTGGATGCAGTTTTCGCGGTACTGGCCGACCCAGAGGCTGCCTTCGCACCAGGCCATGCCGGAATCGGCGCCTTTGCCGGGGGCAGGGATGGTCGCGATCACCGCGCCGGTCTCGGGATCGATCTTGCGGATCTTGTCCTCGGCGATCTGGAAGATGTAGCGCCCGTCAAAGGCGGTGCCGGCATGGGCGGCGACATCGATCGCACGCAGCTCGGCGCCGCTCTCAGGGTCCAATGCCCGCAGGTTTTCTCCCGCCGCAAACCAGACCTTGCTGCCGTCATAGGTGACGCCGCCGATGTTGCGCGTGCCCTCGAAGGGTCCGTATTCCCTGATGATCTCTGCCTGTGATGTCTTCATGGCGCTCCATCCCCTTTCTCGCCGGCTCTTTGCCCGGTGCAATTCCGGTCGCAAGACCGCGACGCACTCTTGCCGGAACTACTTTTAGTCGCTGGGCAGCGGACCCGGGAGTAACAATGTTGTCGGGAAGCCGACGACCGGCGGCATCATCCAGCGCCGCGCCCTGCCATTGCCGAAATACTGCACCTTGCCGGCGTCCTGCAGCGCTTCCAGCGCCCGCTGCACCGTGCGTGGGCTCAGGCTCAGCGCAATTGCCAGAGCCGTGCTCGACCAGGATTCTCCATCGGCGAGAAGCGCCAGCAGCGAGGCGTGCTCCTCCTCGACCGGCGGGGCGAACACGACGACTTTGCGCCCGTCCTGCGGCAGCAGCATGAAGCCGTGGCTCGTCGCCTTGACCTCGGCAAGATCGGCAAGTGCTGCGCGCAGCCGGCCGATCTCGACGCGCAGCCGCGCCCGGTGGGATTCATCGGCGTGACGGGCGCGGAAGGCGCGGGCGAGAAGAACCGAGCGCAGGACATCTGACGGTGCGGCCTCGGCGAGCGTGCGGGCGAGCGCAAACAGCACAGGGCGGCTTGCGAGCGGCACGATCGCGCTGCCGGCGCGCACCACGTTGCGGCAGGCATCGATGACGAGCGTATCGGAGGCAAGCAGCGCTTCGACCTCCTGAAGCTGCAACAGGCGCTGCGTGCCGCCATCGATCAGGCGGGCGGCCGGCGCCTCCAGGGCTTTTGCGACTTCTCCCACCTCGACGACAAGTGCCGGTATGCCGGCTTTTTGCGCCGCGTCTGCCGCCTGGGCCAGCGCCTGGCGCGCAGGCTCCGTGCGCAGCCGGCGGATTGCGACACCGGCGACGGCAAGTTCATGGCCGGCGCGGGCAGCCGGCGGCAGCGGCGAGGGGTCGAGATCGGCGAGCAGCTTTTCGGCAGCATCGAGATGGCCGATCAGAAGGAGGCGGCGGATCTGCAGGTTGCGGGCGTGGGCCGCGTTGACGCGGTCGCCGCGTCTTTCGAGCGTGAGGCGCGCACCTTCCAGCGCCTTTTCCGGCCAGGCGAGATCGCGCGAGACCAGAGCGATTTCGGCTTCGGCCACGATGCAGCGGGCGCGCGCCACGGCCTCGCGCGGGCCGAAGGCATGGGCAGCGCCCTTCAGCAGTGCCTTGGCGCGGGCGAGATCGCCGAGCTGGGCCATGGCGATGCCCCGAAGGGCGAGCGCCGGCGGGTCGTCGCGCAGCGCCACGCGCTTCATCGCCCCCAGTGCATCGCCCACCGCCAGCGCCTGTGCGGCGGCTGTAATCAGCGAGTCCATCGGAATCCCGTCACACTTGTAACTCCCACCCCTCGGGCAACAAGACCTAGTTTATTCCCCATCGGCAGGCAACGGCCCGCCGTCGGATACGTTTCAACGCAATGAGAGGAGAATAACCATGATGATGCACAAGACCGGAACACGGGCGGAATGGCTGCAGGCCCGAATTGCGCTCCTGGAACAGGAAAAGGAACTGACACGCCGCAGTGACGAGATCGCCGCAAAGCGCCAGGAACTGCCCTGGGTGAAGATCGACAAGGAATACAAGCTGGAGACCGAAGCCGGCATCGTGCCGCTTGCTGACCTCTTCAAAGGCCGCTCGCAACTGCTCGTCTATCACTTCATGTTCGGCCCAGATTACACGGCCGGCTGCCCGTCCTGCTCGTCGATCGCCGATGGCTTCAACGGCGTCACCGTTCACCTCGAAAACCACGATGTCGCCTTCAGCGCCGTTTCCCGCGCGCCGCTCGACAAGCTTCTCGAGTTCAAGAAGCGCATGGGCTGGACCTTCGACTGGGCCTCGTCATCAACAAGCGATTTCAACCGCGACTTCAATGTCTGGTTCACGCCGGAGGAACAACAGAGCGGCGGCATCGAATATAACTTCCGCCGCGAACCGCCGATCCCGGCCGTGCTGCAGCAACAGAAGCCAGGTGGTGAGCAAAGCCCGGACGACCTCATCTCCTCGATGACCGGCACCGATATAAACACCTTCGCCCGTGAGCGGCCGGGCCTCAGCGCCTTCGTAATGCAGGGCGGCGATATCTACCATACCTATTCCTCCTATGCCCGAGGGGTGGATGGCGTGTGGGCCATGTACCAGTGGCTCGATCGCGCGCCACTGGGCCGCAACGAGGAAGGCGTCTGGTGGCGCCACCACGACCGCTACGAGGCAGCGTAATGCGCCCGTCAGTCTCCACAGGAGCCGGCAATTCCGCCGGCTCCATCCTGTTATCCGGCATTGCGCGCGGGCTAACTTTTGCGGCGGCGCCGACATTTGCCGTCATGGCCGCACTTTCGGCAAGCGAGCCGGCGGCCGACATGATCTGCTCGATGGCTGGCATGCCGATGGATGGATCACCGCTCTTCAGCGGCATGGTGCCGATGTATCTGCTGATGGGACTGTTTCATGTCGGGCCCTGGCTCAGATGGATGGGCGGCGAGGGACGTTTGCGCCGCTCGTGAGACGGCACGAATTCGGTTTCCTTTACGGAAACCAGGACATAACGGCGTCTCGCTCTCAGGATGTCCAGGATCTCCCCGATCGAGTTCTCTGCGACGGTGGCTGCAGGCTCGCTTTTTAATGGCGTTTTTTCAAAAGCTTGAGCGCCGCCAAGGCTGTCGAACCTGTTCCTGCTGTTTGGTCAAGGAGACAGGGTGTATATTAGTCGATCGTAATTTGCGGCAAGGAACAGCAAGATGCGCGGGCTCGTGGCAAGCGTGTTCATCTATCTGATCGTTCTTACGAGTTCCCATGCTGGTCCGCTTCACGACGCGGTCAGCAAGGGCGACCTGGCTGCGATCGCGGCAGCCCTTGATGCGGGGGCTGACATCGAGGAGCAGGACAAGGGAGCCACTCCGCTATTTCTAGCCGTTCGCAGCGATCATCCGCAGGCAGCAGAATTACTGATCGAGCGCGGGGCGAATGTGAACCACGAGTCGGCGATTGGCCTGCCGATCACCGGTGCCGTCCTCAAGGGCTCCCCCGACCTCATCCGGATACTATTGGCGCACGGTGCCGATCCCAATGCGGCAGCGAGGGGCGAGCGCATGCTGCATTTCGCAGTCGCGAGCGGGTGTCTGGACTGCGTCAAGCTCCTGGTTGAAGCCGGTGCCGACGTCAACGCCATATGGGTCCGTGGCGATCCCGCGCGCCTGCCAAGCATCATCACTGCCTATCACCTTGCAAGGCACGACGATCATGCCGATATCGCCGACTACCTGTTGGCCCACGGCGTCATCATAAAGAAGCCCGAGCCGATTTCCGCAAAGCTGGCAAATGGCGACCCGGCGAAGGGTGCAACATTCTTCGCATCCAATTGCGCCGGCTGTCATGTCAAACGTCCGCAGGACGTACCCAATAAAGGGCCGAACCTGTGGAACGTGGTGGGACGGGACAAGGCCTCGACGAAATTCCCAGGCTACTCGCGAACCCTGTCGGACTGGGAAGGGCCATGGACCTACGAGGACCTCAATATCTTCATCGCAGGACCCTCTCTCACGACGCCAGGCGTGAATATGGACGTTCGCGGCGCGCCCGAAGAAGCCGATCGCGTCAACGTCATCGCTTATCTGAGAACACTCAGCGACAATCCTGTCCCGCTGCCCTGAACACTTCAAGGGCAGGTTATGACGAACCCGCACAATTCCCAATCGCGCCAACGTGATGGAACACGGTCAGCTATCCTGACGTTTCCGCCTCGCTGTCTCCCGGCAGCATGCCCACCCTGACACCCCTTCCGACGGCATCCGGAATTGCCCGCTCGCCGCCGCTTTCGGACGGAGGAAATACATATGTCCGCATTGGCAAGCCTGCGCGCGCTCACCCCGCAGCAGCGCAATACCGTGATCGCCAGCTATCTCGGCTGGATGCTCGACGCCTTCGATTTCTTCATTCTCGTTTTCGTTCTCAAATATATCGCCGAGGAGTTTCATACCGACGTTCCCGCGGTGTCCGTGGCGATCTTCTTGACCCTTGCCATGCGGGCGCTCGGCGCCCTGATCTTCGGGCTTGCGGCAGACCGTTACGGGCGGCGCATTACGCTGATGGTCGATGTGATGCTCTATTCGCTCTTCGACTTCCTCACCGGTTTTTCGACCGGGCTCACCATGTTCCTGGTTTTGCGTGCCCTCTATGGCATCGCCATGGGCGGGGAATGGGGTGTCGGTGCCTCGCTCGTCATGGAGACAGTGCCGGAGGAGAGCCGCGGCATCGTGTCGGGCATTCTGCAGGCAGGTTATCCCTCCGGCTATCTGCTGGCTTCGCTGCTGTTCTTCCTGCTTTTCCCGGTGATCGGCTGGCGCGGCATGTTTTTCGTCGGCGTCGCTCCGGCGCTGCTGGTGCTTTATATCCGCCGCAACGTTCAGGAGAGCCCGGCCTTCGTGAAGCGACAGCAGCAGGGGCGCCGGCCGTTTCTCACCGTGCTGCGCGAAAACATTCCGCTCTTCATCTGGGCGGTGCTGCTGATGACCGCTTTCAACTTCTTCAGCCACGGCACGCAGGATATCTACCCGACCTTCCTCGAAAGCCAGCGCAACTATTCAAGCTATACGGTTGGCGCGATCGCCATCGTCTACAATATCGGCGCCATTCTTGGCGGGCTGTTCTTCGGCGCGCTGTCGCAACGCATCGGCCGCAAGCGGGCGATCGTCATCGCCGCACTGATTGCCGTGCCCGTCGCGCCGCTATGGGCCTATGCACCGGGGCCGGTGCTGCTCGCGCTCGGCGCCTTCCTGATGCAGTTCTTCGTCCAGGGCGCCTGGGGCATCGTGCCTGTACATCTCAACGAGCTTTCGCCAGACGAGGTACGCGGCACATTCCCCGGCTTCGCCTACCAGCTCGGCAATCTGCTGGCCTCGGGCAACGCCACGATGCAGGCGGACCTCGCCGCCCATTGGAACGGCGACTACGCTTATGCGTTGGTCATAGTGGCGGTGATCGTTGCCATCGTCGTCGCAGCGCTTTCGGGCCTGGGATACGAGAAGAAAGATGTCCGCTTCGGCACGGAGGAGGCCGAGGAGCCGCATGGCGCGATGCGAGTTTAGCGCTGCCTGTGGCTGTGAAGGCCGGCGGCCAGGGCTGCCGGCCTTTCCTTGTGAGCCACGGGCAGGCGTGCGCCAGGCGATGCCTAGTTCTGCCAGGTATTTCTGATCCCGCCCGGTTTTTCCTTTTTTAAGATCATTGTCCTACCTTTTGCCTGCGCCGGTTCTATATTGCGTACCGCCGCGAGGGTTCATGGATAGTAATTTCGCCTTCCTGCTGCCGGTCATGATGCTGATTTTCGGCTGCACCTTTCTGATCGTCGGCCGGTTCGGGTCGCGGGAAGCGAAGTTGTGGGGGCCGGGTTATCTTTTTGCGTCGGCAGCCTTCTCCGTTCCGCTTTTCGACAGCCTGCTGCAGGAGCGCGTTGCATCCGCCATCGCCGATGCGTTGTTCCTTCTCGCGTTCGTCTTCTATTCCGGCGCCATGCTCGCCCGTTTCCAACGGCCTTCCTATCTCCAGCCGCGCCTTGCCTTTGCCGGTGTGACCTACGCGGGCATGCTCTATGCGGGGCTGGTGGCCGGCAATGTTCCGGCGGAGTTTCTGCTGAACGATCTCGCCTGTGCGGCGCTGCTCGGCTTTGCCGTCACCGTCAGCCTGCGGCACATGCGCCATACGGCCGACACGCTGCTGCTTGTCGTCTCCAGCCTCGTCATTGCCGATACCATTATCCGCAATGTCATCTTCGTCTTCGTGGTACCATCCTATGGCGGCCACGGAGATTTCATCTCTTCGCAATATGCTTTCGCGATGCAGGCCTCGACATCCATCCTGGCGCTGATGTTTGCGCTTTCGGCCCTTGCTGCAACGACGGTCGACACCATTGCAATGCACCGCGATATCGCCGAGCGCGATCCGATGACCGGCATGCTGAACCGGCGCGGCTTCGACCGCATGGTGGCAGAGCGCGGCCGGGCCGCAGGCTCCGTCATCATCTGCGACATCGACAATTTCAAATGGGTCAACGATACGCTCGGCCACGGACCGGGCGACGAGGTGATCCGCGCCTTTGCTGAAATGCTGCTGGCGCGGATGCCGGAAGGCGGTTTCGCGGCGCGGTTCGGCGGCGAGGAATTCGTGATCTTCCTGCCGGCAATGCCGCTGGCCGCAGGCGCCGATTTCGCCAACCGGGTGCGGCTTGCCTTTGCGGCCGTCGACCGCAAGGCGAGCGGCTTCGACGGCAAGATTACCGCCAGCTTCGGTGTCGCCGGCGCCGATGCCGCCGATCATTCCCTCTACGAGCAGATCGCCCGCGCCGACAAGGCGCTCTATGCGGCCAAGGAAGCCGGGCGCAACAAGGTGATGGTCGAAGGCGAGCCGCCGCGCGACATGTCCAGCCCGCGGGTGGTGTCGGTCAACAGGGGCTGCTGAGCGACTGTTCCAACGATTTCAATAGATTACAAATCGTCCATGTCGGAAAATCGCCGTATTTACTACACCGTGCCGTCGCAATTGGCTGAGACCCTGTCACGATCTGGTGATGAGGAGGTGAATGGTCATGAGCCTGTCTTTTCCGACGATGGCAGCGATCCGGTTCGGTTACGGGCGACGACCGGGCGAGGCTCTGCCGCAGACGAAGGATGATCTGATCGGGCAGGTGACGCGCGGCGCGAACAGCGTGCCGGGCTTTCCCGTCGGCGGTATCGAGGCGCGGCATACGCAGATCCTCGACCTCCAGGACAGGCTGAAACAGATCCGGCAGGCCAATGGCGACGATCTCGACCGGCGGCAGCAGCGGCGGCTGTTGCAGCGCCGCGCGCAGGTGCTTTTCCAGATGGATGCCAATGCGCGATTGATGCAGGCGGTCCTTTCTCCCGATGGTTTCAACGAGCGGCTGGCCACGTTCTGGACCAATCATTTTTCCACCAGTGCCGCCAAGAGCCTGCCGATGCGGCTGATCGTGCCGCTCTACGAGGCAGAGGCGATCCGGCCCTATATGGGGGCCAGGTTTTCGACGCTGTTGCGTAGCGCCACCGAGCATCCTTCGATGCTGATCTATCTCGATCAGGCGCAGTCGCTGGGGCCGGAATCCAAGGGCGGCATGCGGCGCAACAAGGGGCTGAACGAAAATCTCGGCCGCGAGCTTCTGGAGTTGCACACGCTCGGTGCCGGCAGCGGCTATACGCAGGCCGACGTTCGCTCTGCAGCCATGGTGCTGACGGGGCTCACTGTCGACCAGCAGGCGATGGAGACAGCTTTCCGGCCGCAGATATCCGAGCCCGGCGAACATCAGGTGCTCGGTGTCAGCTATGGCGGGGTCAAGCGCTCGCGCAAGGATTACCTTGCCATGCTCGACGATCTCGCGGTCCATCCGAAGACGGCTGCGCATATCAGCCGCAAGCTCGCAGTGCATTTCATCTCCGACCAGCCGCCGGAGGAGATGATCCAGGTCATGAGCGACGCGTGGAAGAAGACGGATGGGGATCTGGCTGCCGTCTACCGCGCCATGCTCGACCATCCGGCCGCGTGGCGAGATGAAGGCGCCAAGGCGCGCCAGCCTTTCGATTATATCGTCACCGGCTTGCGGGCGCTGAATAGCGGTTCTGGCGCGGGCGATGTCGCGGCCTTCATGCAGGCCTATCAGCAGGACGATGATGACAATGACGAGATGATGGCGATGCCGAAGAAGGATGCAGCGCCCGCTGCCGACGGGCAGGCGATGATGCAGGCGCCGCCGAGCTCCGAGGATGAGGCACGTATCAAGCGGCGCAAGGCCTTCCAGATGGCGCGTGCGCTCGGGCAGGGCGCTCTGCGCCGCATGGGCCAGCCGACATGGCTGCCGCCAAGCCCGGCCGGCTTCGAGGAGAGTTTTTCCGCCTGGATCACCGCGAGCCAGCTGTCCGAGCGTCTGTCCTGGGCGCGGCGCGCCAGTGCCCAGTTCGGCAAGGATGTCGATCCGCGCGACTTCCTGAAGGCAACACTTGCCGATGCCGCCCGCGACGAGACGATCCGCGTCGTCTCGCAAGCGCCGAACAGGGTGAGCGGACTGACGCTGGTTCTCGCGTCCCCCGAATTCAATCGTCGATAGGAGCCCGTCATGACAGAGTTTATGCTTTCACGCCGTGGTTTTCTGACATCGGCTTGCTGCCTTGCCGCAGCCCCCATTTTTACACCGGTGACCTTCGCGGCGATGCCGGGCGACAAGCGCTTCGTGACGATCGTGTTGCGCGGGGCGATGGACGGGCTCGATCTGGTGCAGCCCTATGGCGATGCCGGCTTTGCGGCCCTGCGGCCAACGCTGTCGCTGACGCCGGACAAGGGGCTTCTCGATCTCGACGGTCATTTCGGGCTCAATCCGGCGGCGGCCGACCTGATGCCGCTGTGGAAGAGCAAGGAGCTTGCCTTCGTGTATGCTGTTTCCACGCCCTATCGCGACCAGCGCAGCCATTTCGACGGGCAGGACATGCTGGAATCCGGCGGCGAGCATGTAGCCGAGGAAAAGACCGGCTGGCTCAATCGGGCGCTTGCCGTGATCCCGCGTTCGGATGCGCGCAAGGCGATCGACGTCAATACCTCGACGGAGCTGATCCTGACCGGGCCGAACAATGTCGATGTCTGGGCCTCGGATTCCAATCTCGGGCCGGCCAGGGACGAAATGCAGTTCCTCATGCGGCTCTATGCCGGCGATCCGGCTTTCGCAAAAGCAATGGATGAAGCGATGCGCGCCAACAGCGCTTCCATTATGGCGGAACCATCAGCCCAGCGCGGCGAGAAGATCACCGATGTGGCTGTTCTTGCCGGCAATATGCTGAAGGGCGACTACCGCATCGCCAGCTTCTCGATTACCGGCTGGGATACGCATATCGGCCAGCTTAACCAGTTCAAGCGGCCGGTGCAGGATCTGGCGCAGGCGATCACGACGCTGAAAGCCACGATGGGGCCGGATCTGTGGTCGAAGACGGTCGTGCTCGCCATGACCGAGTTCGGCCGCACGGTGCGTGAGAATGGTTCCGGCGGAACGGATCACGGTACGGGAGGCTGCGCGGTACTGGCGGGCGGGGCGATCGATGGTGGGCGCATACTCGGCAAGTGGCCGGGGCTTGGGGACGCTGCACTGCTCGACGATCGCGACCTGATGCCGACGGCAGATGTGCGCGAGCTGGCGGCGGCGATGCTCTACCGACAGTTCGATGTGTCGGCTGACGATCTGACCGGGAAGATTTTTCCAGGGTTGAGTTTCGACAAGGGATCACAGTTCCTGCGGGTTTGAGGCGAGGACTTTCCCAGCCTCCAGCATTCCCATGCTTGTCGCAGGACGGGAAGAGAGACCTCAAATCAAATCATACAGCCTGAAAATCCAGGTGATCTGATAGAGCAGGCCCGCACTTACGAATACAGCATGAAACCGCCGGTTCGCCGTCCAGGCCGCCACGATGCACAGCGCGATGAACACCGCATTCCTCGCCGGGTATTCCCACCCGAGTGCTGCCAGATAGGCCTTGCCCTTCAGCAGCGTGTCCAGAAAATCCACCACATAGGTCACGGCCAGCATGCCGAAGAACCAGCGCCGCCGCGAGATGAAATATTCCTCGTAGCCGCCGTAATCCTCGATCGTCGTCGGGAAGATCAGCACGCAGAGGAAGAAGAACAGGCAGCAGAAGCTGATAAGGAAGAGGTAGACGCCGAAGGAGATCACGGCGAGCGACTGCAGGCGATATTCCCACCACCAGAAATGGATGATGAAGAGGAACATCGAAGCGACCCAGCCGAGGTGCACCCAGTAGACCCGGAATTTGCCGGGCGATTGCACGATGCCGCCGAGGCCGGTCAGCAGGCGGGCGAGCGAGAGGCCGATCACCATCGACATCACGGTGCGGATGTAGACGTAGACTTCCGGTGTCGCGGCCGCCTGCATCATCTCACTCCTGGGGGACGACCTTGGGTTTGCCGTCCTCGTCGAGCGCCACCATGATGAAGGTGCCGGCGGTGACCTTTTCCTGCTGGTTATAACGCGAGCGATGCGCCCAGGCTTCCACCCGCAGCGTGATGGAGGTGCGCCCGACGCGCTCCACATGAGTATAGATGGAGAGCGTATCGCCGATCTTGACCGGAAGTTCGAAGGCCATTTCCTTGACCGCGGCCGTGACGACGCGGCCCCTTGCGCGCTCGGCGGCGCGGATGCCGCTTGCAAGGTCCATCTGCGCCATGACCCAGCCGCCGAAAATATCGCCGGCCGGATTGGCGTCTCCGGGCATGGCAAGCGTACGCAAGGTAAGTTCGCCTGTCGGCTTGGCATCGGTCATCAAGGTCTCCCATCTCGCCGGTGATTCATCTGGAATCACCCTAATGCAAAGGCCAAGTGGTGCGGAAGCCCGTAAAAACGCCGGATTCGACAATGCCCCCTAAAAAATGGTGGCTCGTCGCGGAAAAATCATGACCATCGAAATTTCCTTTTGATTCAGATACTTGAAGCTCAAATGCGTGCCGCGCCCATTTGCCTCACGTAGCGTTATTTCATCAAGATCTAATCAAGTTTTACCGTCCGGTAAGCGGCTCATATCAGTATCTGCTGATTGTCACACATGAGAGCTGCCGGAACCCCATGCGCAACATCAGGATTTCTACCCGCCTTTACGGCCTCGTCGCCTTCGCACTTGTCGTGCTTGCCGCGACGATGATCTTCTTCCTCAACTATTCCTATCGGCAGCTGGAGGCCGAGCGAAAAGCCGGCCTGGCACAGATGGATGCTACCGCGCTCGCCATCTTCGACAAATATTACAAGCTTGAGCAGGCCGGCACGATGACCCGCGAGCAGGCGCAGGCGGCCGCCAAGGAAGTGATCGCTTCCATGCGCTATGGCGGCGGCACCGGCTATTTCTGGATCAACGACATGCATCCGACCATGGTGATGCATCCGGTCAAGCCCGAGCTCAACGGCACGGATCTGACGCAGAACAAGGATCCGAACGGCAAATTCCTGTTCGTCGAGTTCGTCAATACGGTGAAGGCAAGCGGGCAGGGCTTCGTGGATTACTACTGGCCGAAGCCGGGTGCCGATCAGCCGGTCCTCAAATATTCGCATGTGGCGGGCTTCCAGCCCTGGGGCTGGGTCGTCGGCACCGGCGTCTATGCGGACGATCTTGCAGCGCTCTATCGCCAGAACGCCACCTGGACGGCGGTAGTCGGCCTTATCGGCGCCCTCGTCACCCTTGCCTTCGCCTATGCGATCGTGCGCAGCGTGACGGCCCCGGTCGCCCGCCTGAAAGAGGCGATGAACGCGATTGCCGATGAAAATGCGAGCGTCGACATCACGGATGCCGATCGTCGCGACGAGATCGGCCAGATGGCGAAATCGCTGATCGTGCTGCGCGACTCCGTTGCCGAGCGCGCCGAACTGCGCGTTCGCGAAGATGAGCGCCAGCGGGAGATCGAAGGCGAGCGGCGCGGCAACGAGGCGAGCCTGCGTTCGTCCTCCGAGCGCCAGACGGCGGCGATGCGCGCGCTCGGCGCCGGGCTGGAGCGGCTTGCGGCCGGCGACCTGACGGTTTCGATCGACGATATCGGCCAGGATTATGCCAAGCTCCGTTCCGACTTCAACGCGGCAGTCGACGCACTGAACAGTGTCATCAACGCGATCGCGGAATCGAGCCACATCGTCAATGACAGCGCCCGCGATATCAGCGACGCGACCAACAACCTCTCCAAGCGCACCGAGCAGCAGGCCGCGGCGCTGGAAGAAACGGCAGCGGCGCTCGACGAGATCACCGCGACGGTCCGCACGGCTTCCGAGCGCGCCAACGAGGCACGCAGCATGGTGGCGGAAACGAAGACGAGCGCCGGCAAATCCGGCGAGATCGTCCGCAACGCCGTCTCGGCCATGAGCCGCATCGAGGATAGTTCGAGCCGCATCAACCAGATCATCGGCGTCATCGACGAGATCGCCTTCCAGACCAACCTCCTGGCGCTGAACGCCGGCGTGGAAGCAGCGCGTGCGGGCGAAGCTGGTCGCGGCTTTGCGGTCGTGGCGCAGGAAGTGCGCGAACTGGCGCAGCGCTCGGCCAATGCGGCCAAGGAGATCAAGGCGCTGATCTCGAGCTCGGCAACCGAAGTCGAAGGCGGCGTGGCGCTGGTGCGCTCCACCGGTGACGCGCTGGTCGAGATCGAGGCGCTGGTCAACCGGGTCAACGCCCATGTCGACTCGATTGCGACGGCCGCCCGCGAACAGGCGACCGGGTTGCAGGAGATCAACACATCGGTCAACCACATGGACCAGATGACCCAGCAGAATGCCGCGATGGTCGAGGAGACCACGGCCGCCAGCCAGACGCTGGCGGAGGAAAGCCAGCAGCTGCGGTCGCTGTTGTCGAAGTTCCAGCTGCGCGGCCAGGCCGGGCAGGGCGCGCGGTACGGCCGGGCTGCCTGATAGCGGGTGACGATCTGACGAGAAAGGGCCGCGGCATTGCGCGGCCCTTTCTTTTATTCCAAGGCAGATCAGAGGAAGGCGTCAGCCGATACCGTGCTGCTTCAGGAGTGCCTGCTCGTCGCCCGAAACCCAGCCGAAGACTTTCGCTTCTCCATCCAGAACCTGCACGAGATAGTGGACGTCGAAGTCGATTATCGTGTCCGGTTGGCTCTCACAGACATAAGTCGCCCTCCAGGCGACATGCGCCACGCAATGGCTCTCATCGATCGGTGAGAGACGGACATGGCGAAGCATCATATCCTTGGTGCCAATGGCGCGATAACGCTCATACCCCTTCGCCATCATGCGCTTGAGCTCATCGTCATTCTTGCCGGACATGACCCCGGAAGGCGAGGCGGCGATGACATCCGAGGCATAGAGGGCGGCGACCTCACCCATATCGGCTTTGCCCGTGAGCCCCTGGCGGAACAGGTGTTCATACCGCTTGAACAGTTTCCTTACTGCTGCTTCCATAGGCTGGTTTCCTGATGGACCGGGCTCATGATGCAGCAGCTATGGTGCTGGCCGGGAATACCAATAGGGCTCGAAGCAGGATCAGCATTTTTCGGGTCGGCCCGCCTATGGCGCAGGAGCACATGATCCCACGGTGCGGAGATACCTCTCTAGCGAGTGCAAGCGCTCCGGATCAGCCAATCTCCACACGTAAAGCTTTCATTCACCGTTTTTAACTAAATTTGAATCGAGGTTTTCAGATCACAGGCCGCATGCGGAAGCGATAAGTATGGCGTTTCTTTCCCTTCTCCAGCGTACCGCCTTGCCACTCCTGCTTTCTGCGGCATTGACGACCTGTTCGATCAGCGACGGCCTGGTGCCGCCCGAGAATGTCGATAGCAGCACGCGCGTCAGTTCCATCACGCCGCCGCGGGGCGGGGCCTTGCGCATGGCGCCGGTCCAGAGCCAGCAACCTTATCCCGCAGCCAGCGCGCCGGTCGGCAATACGCAGGGACAGATCGATTATCTCGACACGCCGAACCTCGCCGGGACGAGCCAACAGATGCGCGCGCCCGGACAACAGTCGGCCCCGATGGCCGCGCCGCAACAGGGGCAGCGGCGCCTGCCCATGATCGATAGCGACGAGGCGCTCGCGCAGCAGGGCCAGCCGCAACAGGCACCGAATGGCAACTGGGGCGGCGTGAAGCCGCTCGCCATCCCCCAGGGTGGCGTCAACATGGATTCGGAACTTGGTGCCGGGCAGGGCAATGAGCAGGTCGTCGGGCTGGCGCAGGACGAGCAGCAGCAGATTGCCGAGGGCAATGCCACCGAACCTGTTGTCGACGGTATCGGCACCGATAACCCGACACAGCTCAACCAGGGTCGCCTGCCGCAGCCGGTTGCCGCGCAGATGAGCCGCGCGCCGATGCGCGCTGCCGGCAATCGCGCCCAGACCTGGAGCGACGGCAGCCCGGTGCTGGCACCGACCCGCGTTCCGGAAGAGGATGAGCCGGAAGAGGTCGCCATGCTGCGGCCGAACAATCCGATGATGAGTGAACGGGCCGCACCGATCGATCCCGGCGTCATGCCGGCCTCGGAGCTCTCCTGCCGGCGCGAATTGAAACGCATGGGCGTGATCTTCGATGACCGCCCGCCGATCTCCAACGGGCCGGCCTGCCAGGTGCCCTATCCCGTGTCGCTGAAGGGCCTTTCCGGCAATATCGGCGTCAAGCCGGCGGTGACGCTGAATTGCCAGGTGACGCTTGCCTTCGCCAAATGGGTGAAGAACGAACTCGCGCCTTCGGCTCGCTTTCGTTACTGGACCGGCATTCAGACGATCGTGCCGCTCGGCGGCTATTCCTGCCGGCGCATGAACAACAGCCGCCAGAGATACAATCCGATTTCGGAACATGCGAAGGGCAACGCCATCGATGTCGGCAAGTTCGTACTGAAGAACGGTCATGAGATCGACGTGCGCAAGAAGGGCCTGTTCTCCTTCCGCGAAGGGCGGCTCCTGAAAGCCGTGCGCACCGACAGCTGCAATTACTTCACGACGGTGCTCGGCCCCGGCTACAATCCGGAACACTACAACCATTTCCACTTCGATCTCATGTCGCGCAGGGGCGGAAGAGCCGTCTGCAAGTAGGTGGATATCACGGGAAGGTCTGCGTCACCTCGATCACGCCGACGATGGCAGCGTTGAAGCTGTCCATTTCATCAGCGGGTATCCAGTATTCGAGATGTGCCCGACCGCCGGCTTCCTGTACCGCGTATCCGTCGAGATAGTCCTTTCGGACCTCGAATCTCGTAACGAATCCTGCGCCGCTACGAGGCACGTTCTAGTCACGGGCGATCCTGACGGCATAGTCCTGAGAAAGCACCGGATAGAAGATCGGCTGATCGGGCAGGCGGGGCGGAAATCCGCGCATGCCAAGATCGCGGATGAGCGCTAGTTCCTCTGGACCAACCGGACGCCAGAGGGTGATTGTTTCGATGGCGTCGCTCATGTCCTGTCCTCGTTGGTCGTCTCTTCGGTCAAGGTCTTTGCCGGCAATGCTGCGGTGTCGCAGATCGCCTTTTCGAGGGTCGAGATCAATACGGTGCCGAGATCGCTGACCGACTGGATGATCTGTGCATTTTCATAGTAACCGGTCGTATCGTGGCCGATGCCGAGCCCGTAAAGCCTGATGTCGTCGGCGGCTTCTACGCGTCCGATTACCTCGCGCAGGTGACGGTCGAGAATGGTGTCCTCGTTGTGGAAGAACGTTGCATCATCGACAGGTGCACCATCGGAGAGGACAATCAGCGCCTTTCTCTTCTTCTTGATTGCTGCCAGCCGATCCACCGCCCAATTCGAGCGCTTCACCGTCGATATTCTCTTTGAGCAGGTCCGGGCGAAGCATGGGTTCCAATGCACGACCTCCGCCTGATCAGTGGGGTGCGGCCGCGGATTTATAAATGATATGCAGAGTATCGTTCAGGCGTCCAGGCAATCGCGGCCTGCCCCTGCTTCGCCAGAGTTGGCGGGATTTGCCGCCCTTCCACCGGACGGTCGTAAAGCCGAGCAGTTCAGTAGCGATGCCCAGATTCTTGAGGAAATCCAGCGCAATGTCGCAGGCTGCTGCCGTGAGCAATATGTTCTGTCCCTTCATCGAACCCGATTGATCGACGAGAAGGGTGATTGCCATCTCCGACAACTCCTCAGCGGTCTTTGCCGAACGAATGCGGTCCGATGCCGCCAGTGCCTTGACGGTCGCGCCGGTTCGCCAATCCGTCAGCGCATAACTGAACGTTCGGCAGGCACCCAGGTATTGGATCTGGTCGGCGCCTTCCAGTTTGCCGAGAACGGTATGCAGCTTGTCTGCATCGATGACGATATCGAATTGCCGGGTGTAGATGCGATAGGCGTCCGCGTCGGGGTGCCTTTCGGGCGCCGCGACGGAACTGGTTCTGGTCATTTTCGTCTGGCTTTTAAAACAGGATTTAAGGCGTTGCAGAGCGCGAAACATGGATAAAACTTTTGGAGCGGCGGTACGACCGCTAGATGGCATGGAGAATTTGCCGAAGTCTACAACTTACTGTCGTGACAGCGGCATGTCGCATACTTCTGCCTCGCCCGCAGGCCGGCCCCGGATATCCTCGCATCCTGCCGGAAACCATTAAGGCACTTCGCAGTTAGGAATACTCGGCCTGATCCCGGGGGATGAGGCGACTGCGGGGAAGGATGGAGATCGGCGATCTCGGGCTCATGGCGGGAAAGCATCTGCTCATTGTCGAGAGCGGCGATCTGGTCGCCGACGAAGTGCGGCTTGCGCTGACGCAGGCCGGCGTCGTCATCGTTGGGCCTGCCGCCTCCGTCGAAATCGGCCTTGCGCTGCTCGACATCGTCAGGATCGATGGCGCCATCCTGGATATCCGCATCGAAGGCGAAACCGCATTCCCGCTCGCCGAGCGACTGCAGGACACAAGAATATCTTTTGTTTTCGCGATGTTTCATGCCGATGCGGATATTGCACCAGGTTATGGCGGCTACCGGCTCAACGAGAGCCCCGCCGCACTTGCCGAGATCGGCGAGGCTCTCTTTGCGCCGCGCGCAAACGGCGGCTGAAATCCGGCCTGGCTCGCAGCGGCATCCCATTGTGCGGTAGCGTACAAAGTGGCCCGCTGGCGGAACGAACAGCAGGTTGCCCCCTTTCTCCAGAATAAGAGCCCGCGGGTTCACATCCGGGGCCAGGGAGCCAGGACATGCAAGATTCCCACGAAATGCTTCAACAAGAGATGGTCGCCCATATTCCGGCGCTGAGAGCATTTGCCCGCACCTTTTACCGATCGTCCGGGGATGCCGATGATCTCGTACAGGAAACGCTCGTCAGGGCGCTTGGCAGCATCGGCCAGTTCAAACAGGGCACCAAGATGAAATCCTGGCTGTTCACGATCATGCGCAACGCCTTCTGCACACGCTTTCGCCTCAGGCAGCGCGAGACGCTGGGCTCGGAAGAATGCGCCTCCTCGCAAGGCAGCGTGCCGGCCGACCAGGAATGGCACCTGCGCGGCCACGAACTGGAGGCTGCCTGCGGACACCTGCCGGAGCCTTATCGCGCCGCCTTCGCCTTCGTCTTCGTGGACGGGCGCTCCTATGAAGAAGCCGCGGACCATTTCCATTGCCCGATCGGCACTATCAAGAGCCGGGTGAACCGCGCCCGCCGACGCATTGCGCATGATATCGGCTATTATCAATAGGCCTGATTATCGCCGGCCTGGACTTTCGCGAGAGCCCGCGGCTGTCTGAGTTCGCCGATCAGCCGGCGATATTCCTGCTCGGCGCGACCGTAGGAATCGCCGGCGAATTCCTCGAGGCCCGTCCGGTCGCGGACGGTAACCAAGCTGCGCTCCGACCAGATCAGCTGCCTGCCTTCCAGATCATGCAGGGCGGTGGTTATGCTGGCGCGCCTGACGGACAGCATGAGAGCCAGGAATTCGTGCGTCAGGCCGATGTGGTCGCCATCGATACGGTCGTGGCACATCAGTATCCAGCGCGCCAGCCGTGCCTCGATGGAGTGATTGGCGTTGGCAAGCGAAGTGAAAGCCGCCTGTACTATGAATGTCTGGACATAACGGTTCAGGAGCCTGCGCAGAGATGGCACGGCCCTCAGGGCCTCCTGCAGCGGCTCCACGGCGATGCGCGAACCATGGCCTTCCACCTGCACGAAAATGTCGAAGGTCGCGTGCGTGCTGTCGAGGATCGGCGCCAGCGGCACGATGCCTTCGCGCCCGACGATGCCGACCTCGCTTGATCGTTCAGCCACCGATCGCGCGACGATCGACGCGATGCCGTCCTCGATGAAATAACAATGTTTCAGCTGATGGCCCGAGGTCGAAAGCGCATAGCCACGCGGCAGGGCAAGCGGTTCCAGGTAAGGGGTGAGATGCCGTGTCGCCTCCTCGTCCATTCTTCCGCGCAATATATTATCGCCGGCTGCATAGATGGCCCTGTCCATGATCTTCCCCTTCGTCGTGCACCAGACTCGATACGACGGCCGAAGTTCCCGATTAGCGCCGATTTTCGCAGGAGTTGTGTCGGCAGTCGAGCTCCATGCAGCCTATGCGCACCGATGTTTCAGGCTTGTCACCAAATGGTGATCTTTCCTGGAATGCCGGGGCGGGAACTTTATTCGGGTCGCCGTGTTGGGCGCGAACGATCGATCCGGGGCAGCGCCGCTATTCACATGTCAGACTGGACCACACCCCTTTACATCCGGCTTCCGGACCAGGAGAGCCTTATCACCGTTCGCGGGACGGGCCATGCGGCAGCGCTTCTTGCCGACAAATGGCCTGTCACCCACGGTCCGGCCTTCGAGCACGCGCTGGCCTCCTTCGCGGCGGTCTCGGAAGGCCATCTCTTGCCCGACGAGGCGCGGGAAGCCTTCGTCGAAGCGGCGGATGCTGCCGGCGTCGGCTGGCTGAACTATGACGAGGCCTGATATCACGTGTCGCGACGCAAGCGTTGTGGCAAGAGCAGGGCTGCTGAGACGAAGAGGAAGCCAAAAGCCTTCAGCGCCGCCACCACCATATGACCGATTTCCCAGCGATGACGCACCGCTTCGAAATCCGCCGGCAGCGGCCCGGCCGCCCAGAGCGCCAGGACGGCATTCATGGGCGCAACGAGGATGAACCACGCCGCAAGCGCGGCAATGAAAAGAGCCGCCCCGACGAGAGCGAGTGCGACGGACGGCCGCCTGCCGTGCAGAAGGAAGGCAAGCAGGACGGTAAAGACAATCGCCGCGAGATCGACCGGCGCACCGACGACGGCGAAATACTCGAACTGGCCGTTGAAGACAGTTGTTTCCCGCCAGAGCTCGGGCGACCAGATGGCGAGCCGCGGGCCTGCCTCAAGAACGTGGGCGTAGGACGGGCCGAGGCTGAGGGCGGCGAGAAAGAGCGTCGCAACGCCGAGACCGGGGATGAACCGTTCCGCACCGCGTCCGCGTGTGCGAGCTTGCTGTCGAGATTCATGTAAGCGCATGGACGACCAGCCCGAGCAGGACGCAGCCGGCGAGGCCGGCGATGAAGATCACGCGCCTCGTTTTCGTGCGCAGGATGATTTCTCCGCCCCGCGCATCCTCGGCGGAAAAGATTCTCGCCTTGGCACCGTCATCGACAGATCCGGATTCTTTCGCTGTCATGGTCTTGCCTTTCCTTTCCCGACATTTGCCGAACATCCGAGCCAGCAGCAGGTTCCCGTCCGCCGCGTCCATCCGTCGCCCGGGCCGGAACTGCGGGCCGATTGACTTGTTCCCGCGAAGGATTAAGCTTTGAGGCATCGCAACCACCATCCGCGCGAATGCCAGCGGAGGGTGCGAGTGGCGGGGCAACCTTGAGGAGGATGAGGTTTGCCGTGGATTACCGTGTTATTCTGCTGATCTGTGCATCCGTGATTGCCCTTTCGCCCGGCAGCGCCGGGGCGCAGGAGGGCGATGCGACAGCGGGTGCCGTTGTTTTCAAGAAATGCGCGACCTGTCATATCGTCGATTCCGATACGAACAAGGTCGGCCCGTCGCTCAACAAATTGTTCGGCCGACCGGCCGGAACGCATCCCAATTTCGCCTATTCGCCTTCGATGAAGGCCGCCGGTGAGGGCGGTCTCGTCTGGGACGAGGCGACCCTGCGCGACTACCTGCACAATCCGAAAGCAAAGGTGAAGGGCACGAAAATGGCCTTCGTCGGCGTCAAGGACGACCAGGAGATCACCAATCTCATCGCTTATCTCAAGCAATATTCCCAGTGACGGATCATAATCCAAATGCCGGGTGGTGGCTGACGGCACATGCCTAAATTGCCGTAATTGCAGATATTTTCCAGTTATGCGATAATAAAAACGGACTTTTGCGGAATACGGTTTCACGGTCGACTGCTCAGGGAGGAGCGGAAATGGCTGTTGTGCTGATCCTTGTCCTTGTTGTCGTCGGCTCCGTGCTGTTCCATGTGCTGAGCCCGTGGTGGTGGACGCCGATCGCGTCCAACTGGAGCTATATCGACAGCACCCTCGTCATCACCTTCTGGATCACCGGCATCGTCTTCGTCGCGGTGATTTCCTTCATGGCCTATTGCGTCTTCCGCTTCCGGCACAAGCCGGGCAACCGGGCGCATTACGAGCCCGAGAACCGCAGGCTGGAAGTGCTGCTTGCCTCGGGAACGGCTGTCGGGGTCGCCGCCATGCTGGCGCCCGGCCTGATCGTCTGGAAACAGTTCATCACCGTGCCGCCCGATGCCGCATCGGTGGAAGTTGTCAGCCAGCAATGGCTGTGGAGCTTCCGCCTGCCTGGCGCGGACGGGAAGCTCGGCCGCGCCGAGACGCGTGACGTGACCGCCGAAAACCCGCTCGGCCTCGACAAGAACGATGCAAGCGGCCTCGACGACATCATCATCGAGGGCGGCGAGCTGCATCTGCCCATCGGCAAGCCGGTGCACATATTGCTGCGCTCGGTCGATGTGCTCCACGATTTCTATGTGCCGGAATTCCGCGCCAAGATGGACATGATCCCCGGCATGGTCACCTATTTCTGGCTCACGCCGACGCGCACGGGAACCTTCGAGATTCTCTGTGCCGAACTCTGCGGCGTCGGCCATCCGCAGATGCGCGGAACCGTCATCGTCGACAGTGACGCGGACTACCAGACCTGGCTTGGTCAGCAGCAGACGTTCACCCAGCTTACTGCATCGTCGGGAGAACCGCCGCCATCAAACTGAGGCGGCGGGTGACGGCCGGAGGCCGCATCGGGAAAGGAAGGGAAGAGAGATCATGGTCGAGATTCCATCCGGCAGCATCCCATCCGCCGAAGTCGAGGATGTCGAGCTTTATCATCCGCACAGCTGGTGGACGAAATATGTGTTCAGCCAGGATGCGAAGATCATAGCCGTGCAATATTCGATCACCGCCATCTCGATCGGCATGGTGGCGCTGGTGCTCTCCTGGCTGATGCGGATCCAGCTCGCCTTTCCCGGCGCTCTCTCCTTCATCGATGCCGATCATTATTACCAGTTCATCACCATGCACGGCATGATCATGGTGATCTATCTGCTCACTGCGCTCTTCCTCGGTGGTTTCGGCAATTACCTCATTCCGCTGATGGTCGGCGCGCGCGACATGGTCTTCCCCTACGCGAACATGCTGAGCTACTGGATCTATCTGCTTGCGGTGCTGATCCTGGTCGCCGGCTTCTTCGCACCCGGCGGCCCGACGGGGGCGGGCTGGACGCTTTATCCGCCGCAATCCGTCCTGTCGGGCACGCCCGGCGGCAAGGACTGGGGCATCCTGCTGATGCTCAGCTCGCTGATCGTCTTCATCATCGGCTTCACCATGGGTGGCCTGAACTATGTGGTGACGGTGCTGCAGGGGCGGGCACGCGGCATGACGCTGATGCGCATGCCGCTCACCGTCTGGGGCATCTTCACCGCGACGGTGATGGCGCTCCTGGCCTTTCCGGCCCTCTTCGTCGCCTGCGTGATGATGATGTTCGACCGCGTGCTCGGCACCAGCTTCTTCATGCCCGCCATCGTCGAGATGGGCGAGCAGCTGAAGCATGGCGGCGGAAGCCCGATCCTGTTCCAGCACCTGTTCTGGTTCTTCGGGCATCCGGAGGTCTATATCGTCGCGCTGCCGGCCTTCGGCATCGTTTCGGACCTGATCAGCACGCATGCGCGCAAGAACATCTTCGGCTACCGCATGATGGTCTGGGCGATCGTCATCATCGGAGCCCTGAGCTTCGTCGTCTGGGCGCACCACATGTATGTCAGCGGCATGAACCCGGCCTTCGGCTTCTTCTTCGCCACGACGACGCTGATCATCGCCGTTCCAACGGCGATCAAGGTCTATAACTGGGTGCTGACGCTCTGGCGCGGCGACATCCACCTGACGCTGCCGATGCTCTTTGCGCTCGCGTTCATCGTCACCTTCGTCAATGGCGGCCTGACGGGCCTTTTCCTCGGCAATGTCGTCGTCGACGTACCGCTGTCGGATACGATGTTCGTCGTCGCGCATTTCCACATGGTCATGGGTGTTGCGCCGATCCTCGTCATCTTCGGGGCGATCTATCACTGGTATCCGAAGGTGACGGGACGCATGCTGAACGAGACTCTCGGCCAGATCCATTTCTGGATCACCTTCCTCGGCACCTATGCGATCTTCTTCCCGATGCATTATCTCGGCCTGCTCGGCGTGCCGCGCCGCTATTTCGAGATGGGGGAGACGGCCTTCGTTCCGCCCTCGGCCCATACGCTGAATGTCTTCATAACGGTGATGGCGCTGATCGTCGGGGCGGCACAGATCGTCTTCCTGTTCAACCTGGTCTGGAGCCTTTTCCGGGGCAGGGAGGCGGGCGGCAATCCGTGGCGGGCGACGACGCTCGAATGGCAGACGCCGCAGACCCCGCCGGCGCATGGCAACTGGGGCAAGGATCTGCCTGTCGTGTACCGCTGGGCTTATGATTACAGCGTGCCGGGAGCGGCGGAGGATTTCATTCCGCAGAATGTGCCGGCAAGCGGCGGCGTCACACGGGAGGTTCCGGCATGAACGTCATGCTGATCTTCCTTGCCGCGGTGGCCGCCATCATCATCTGGTGGCTTTCCGGGCAGCGGTTGACCTCGAAGCCCTGGCTGGAAACGGGATCTGTGCAGCTGCCCGCGCATGACGATACCGTCAGGCAGCAGTCACCGGTGCCGGCGGTCAAACTCGGCCTCTTCGTGTTCCTCGGCGTCGTCGGCGCGCTCTTCAGTCTCGCCGTCAGCGCCTATTTCATGCGCATGGCGTCGGCCGACTGGTGGGGAATGCCGGTTCCGCGACTGCTCTGGATCAATACCGCAGCGCTCGCGCTCAGCAGTTTGGCGCTGCAATGGGCCAGACGCGAAGCGCAGCATGGGCGCATGGAAAGCCTGCGGCCGGCGCTCGTGACCGGGCTTGCGCTTGCCGTCTTCTTTCTGATCGGGCAGATCCAGGCATGGCGGGAGCTGACCGCAGCCGGCTATGTGCTGACCGACAATCCCGCCAACAGCTTCTTCTACATGCTGACCGGCCTGCACGGCCTGCATATTCTCGGCGGGCTTGCCGTGCTCGCACATACGACGGTCAGGGCATTTTCGGCAAATGTTCAACCCGACAGGCTGCAGCTCAGCGTCGATCTCTCGGCCATCTATTCGCATTTCATGCTCGCCGTCTGGCTTTTGCTCTTCGCGCTCTTTGCCGGCTGGGCGAATGACTTCGTCGATCTTTGCCGCACGTTGCTTAACTAGAACCAGGGGCTGCTCAGGAGGCGCAGATGGCACAGACTATCGGGACACACGACGAAACAAGCCTCAGGCCAGCAGGCCTGCGGGGCGTCGCGGCCGATTTCAGCTCGGACCAGCGCGCCTTCAAGACCGCCTCCTGGGGCAAGGCGATGATGTGGATCTTTCTGCTCAGCGATACTTTCGTCTTCGGCTGTTTCCTGATCGCCTACATGACGGCCCGCATGTCGACGCCGGTCGCCTGGCCCAATCCGAGCGAGGTCTTCGCGCTGCATATCGGCGGCGAGGACGTTCCGCTGATCCTGATCGCGATCATGACCTTCGTGCTGATCTCGAGCAGCGGCACCATGGCGATGGCGGTCAATTTCGGCTACCGCCGCGAACGCCGCACCACTGCGGCACTGATGCTGCTGACGGCACTTCTCGGGGCAACCTTCGTCGGCATGCAGGCTTTCGAATGGACGAAGCTGATCACCGAGGGCGTCCGACCCTGGGAAAATCCGTGGGGTGCTGCGCAGTTCGGCTCGACCTTCTTCATGATCACGGGCTTTCACGGCACGCATGTCACCATCGGCGTCATCTTCCTCCTCATCGTCGCCCGCAAGGTCTGGCGGGGCGATTTCGATGTGGAACGACGCGGTTTCTTCACCAGCCGGAAAGGCCGCTACGAGGCCGTCGAGATCATGGGCCTCTACTGGCACTTCGTCGACCTGGTCTGGGTCTTCATCTTCGCGTTTTTCTATCTGTGGTGAGGTCGTCATGAGCGAGACAACGGCACATGCGCAAAGCCCGACGGTACAGGCACAGGAACACGGACAGCAGCACCCGATCCGGCTCTATCTGGTGGTCTGGGGCCTGCTTTTCGTGCTCAGCGCCTTTTCCTACATGGTCGATTATCTCGGCATCCAGGGCCATCTCAGGTGGACGCTGATCCTGCTCTTCATGATGCTGAAGGCGGGGCTCATCGTCGCCGTCTTCATGCACATGGCCTGGGAACGGCTGGCGCTGGTCTATGCCATCCTGCTGCCACCGCTGCTGGTGCTTGTCTTCGTGGCGCTGATGGTTTCGGAAGCGGACTATACGATCTTCACCCGGCTCGCCTTCTTTGGCGCCGGGCAGTAGGGGCCCGGGAAAGGGAAACGCAGAAAGTTTCAACGCGTTTGTTTTTCCTTCCGGGGCGCTTGCGGGCTGGCTTGCAGGCCGTGATTCCGGCCCTGCGGAGCGGTCTCGAGGAATATTTTTGCGTCCTGTTTTTTGTGTGGAACTCTCTGCCACCTCGTGCGTTTGGCAGCATCTTTATGGAGCGATCGGGAGGAGATCATGCAACCGAAGATCGGAACGGATGCCCCTGCGGACCGCTGGATCGGTGCCGTGGAGCTTGCGATCGTGCAGAAGGCTTTCGACAGACTTTGCGCGGAACGCGGCTTGTCGCGCGACTGCACAGAGGCACGTGAACTCGCGCGTGTGACAATCGACCTTTACCGGCAGGGTGCCGACAGCGAATACAAGCTGCACACCTCGCTGTCAGGCTCCGATTTCAAGACACCGGCCCTGTGAGCGGCCGATGAGCAATGTCGTGACATTCCCGCGCCGGAACCTGAGGTCGCACCACCCATACTATGTCGGCTCGGCGAGGCAGGTGGAAGGGCGGATCGCGATATTGGAGACGATCGCGAAGATCACCGTGCGCGACAGCGCGTTCACGCCCTATGAACAGGCGGCTCTGCTGGCGAAGCTGAGGACCGCCATCCGCGCGGAATGCGTCGCGCACAAGCTGTCGCCGGACGAGCAGTTCGAAACGATGCGCTATGCCGAGCGCCTTCTCGACGATATCCTCGACAGCATCCACGACTGAGGCATCTGCCGTCACGTTTTCTTGTTCCGCCGCAGCCCTGCAGGCACCATGCCGCAGTTGCGGAGCAGCATCTGCTCATGCCAACATCCGGCCATGCTGATCCGACCTGCCAGAGCGGAAGACCGCAGCGCTATATGGACGATCCTGGAACCTGTCATCCGGGCAGGCGAAACCTATACGCTCGACCGCGACATGAGCGAGGCCGATGCGCTCGATTACTGGCTCGCCCCCGGCAAGGAAACTTTCGTCGCCGATGACGGCGGCAGCATTATCGGCACCTATTACATCAGGGCCAATCAGGCGGGCGGCGGCAACCATGTCTGTAACTGCGGATATATGACGGCACCCGCGGCGGCGGGGCAGGGTGTGGCGCGCATCATGCACCAGCATTCGCTTGCCCATGCACGCCAGCGCGGCTTCCGGGCCATGCAGTTCAATTTCGTCGTCAGTTCCAACGAGCGGGCGGTGCGGCTGTGGCAGTCGCTCGATTTTCAAGTGGTCGGCCGGCTGCCCGGGGCGTTCCGGCATCCGACCCTTGGCTTTGTCGACGCGCTCGTCATGTACCGGGATCTTTGACGACGCGAGCCTCACGCAGGAATGCCGTAGACCGGTATTTCGCCGCTGAGCCCCCGTAGAAAAGCGGTTGTGCCGTGCAGGCTGCGACCACGCGCGGCAAGCAATGTGCGCGCTTCCTCATCCTCGACCACAGGTGTCGTTGCAAAGATCATATCCGGGGTGGCGATCGTCTGCAGGCGCGATGCCAGATTGACCGTCTGACCAAAATAATCCTGCCGCTCGTTCATCAGCACGGCAAGGCACGGGCCGCTGTGCAGGCCGACCTTCAGGAACAGGTCGTCGCGACTGTCGCGCCGGTTGAGTTCATCGATCACCTTGCGGATGTCGAGTGCGGCGGCCACGCCCTGCGCCGGGGTTGGAAAGGTTGCCATGATCGCATCGCCGATGGTCTTGACCACCGCGCCGCCATGGGCGGAGACGACCTGATGCATGAGCTGGAAATGCGAGCGTACCAGATCGAATGCGGCAAGGTCGCCGATCCGCTCATAAAGTTCGGTCGATCCCTTCAGGTCGGTGAACAGGAAGGTCAGGCTGGTGATCCTGAAGCGCTGGTTGAGATCGAGAACATTGGTACGGTAAATATCCCGGAAAGTCTGGTGCGTGAGCAGCCGCTTGGCGGTCAGGACTGGCACACGCCGCGTCAGGATCGCTTCCAGCGTATTGCCGGCGATCCAGAGGATCGGCATTGTCCTCCGGTTCGTCCGGTTTTCGAGATCGAGCATCAGAAGGCCCGGTGCCACACGCAGCGTTTCGCCGGCCTGGTGCGCATCGTCGAGCTCGATCGACAGACGCTGGCCCTCGGCCGGTTCGCCGCTCACTTCCAGGAATCGCGAGCTGTGCGTCACGGGATCGAAGAGGATCGCCACGCCCTCGCGCATCTCAACCTGGCGGCCCATGAGCGCACCCGGCGCAATCTCGAACGCGTCGAGGACGACCTCGCTGACGATGGGCGCAAGATGCTCGGGCAGATCGCTGCCTGAACTCCAGAAAATCTGTCGCGTATAGTCCCAGAGCGGCAGGCTGTCGGGATCGTGGGCGGCGATATGGCGGATGCGCGGATCGACCGTGAAGGTGATCTCCACGGTCTCGTCGAGCGTCGGTTCGCAATCGAGCGCGCAGAAGGAACAATTATAGTGATGCTGGTCGATGCCCTGCAGCGACTCCGCCTGATAGAGCACGCCGCCGCAGCTTTGGCAGACGACGTTCCAGGAGAGTTCGAAAAGGCCGTGCTGGGTGGCATGCAGGAATGCGGCGATGCTCTCCTGCTCGCCGAGCCCGTTCGTGCGCGCAAAGGCCAGCGGATTGACGCGGTTCAGGCCAAAATCCGGCGCTTCCTCAATAAGACGCGCCATCGCGGCGGCAACGGTTTCGTCGACATGCTGGCGCACGGCCATGACGCGGTTGGCTATATCAGGCATCGCTCATCCTATCAGAGTGCGGCCCGAAAAGCGGGGCCGAGAAGAACAACAATAGGTCGGCAATGGCAGGCAGGCGACCCGTTTATTTTTCGCCTTAAGGTAACCTTTCGTGCGCCGGAGCGAAACAACGTGGGCCGGAGACCTTGTTTCTCATCTGCTGAAAAAAGAAAGCCGGCCCAAGGCCGGCTTAGACGAACGCGGCTAAACAGGGGATACTGAGCCGGTTCCTTGCATTTCGTGACTGACAATAAATTTCACTGCAATGCCGAGGGCAGCAAAAGGCGTAACGAGATCGCCATGAGGGCGGCTCCGCAAAGGGGTGGGCGGCGGGCGGAGACCGGTGCTGTCCTCGGGCTTCCTTATGAAGGACGAACATCACCGCTTGATGACATGGGCCTCCGGCAGACGATTTTCTTTTGATCGTCCGATCTGGGCTGTGGATGGGCGTCTCGGCATTGTCGGCGGATAGGCTGACGGTGTGAATTCAGTGTTCGGCCCGCCCGGGATGTCAAACTTTCACAAAGGGGCTATATAGCGGCCGAAATCGCACGAAATCCGCAAAGAGCGCCTATGGCACCGATCATTTCCGTCCAAAATCTCACCAAGACCTATGCAAATGGCTTCCAGGCGCTGAAGGGCATAAATCTCGAAATCGAGCGCGGCGAAATCCTGGCGCTGCTTGGGCCGAACGGGGCGGGCAAGACGACGCTGATCTCGATCATCTGCGGCATCGCCAATCCGAGCGGCGGCACGGTCGTGGTCGACGGACATGATGTGGTCAAGGATTTCCGCGCCACGCGCACCCTGATCGGCCTGGTGCCGCAGGAACTGACCACCGACCAGTTCGAGACGGTGTGGAATACGGTCAGCTTTTCGCGCGGGCTGCACGGCAAGAAGGCCAATCCGGCCCATATCGAGAAGGTGCTGCGCGACCTGTCCCTCTGGGACAAGAAGGACAATACGCTGCGCCAGCTCTCGGGCGGCATGAAGCGGCGCGTGCTGATCGCCAAGGCGCTGTCGCACGAGCCCTCCATCCTCTTTCTCGACGAGCCGACAGCGGGCGTCGACGTGACGCTGCGCAAGGACATGTGGCATGTCGTCGAGCAGTTGCGCGCCTCGGGCGTCACCATCATCCTCACGACCCACTATATCGAAGAGGCCGAAGAGATTGCCGATCGCGTCGGCGTCATCAATGGCGGCGAGTTGCTGCTCGTGGAAGACAAGCAGGCGCTGATGGCCAAGCTCGGCCGCAAGCAGCTGATCCTCGAACTCAACGACCCGCTTGAGGAACTCCCCGATTGCTTTGCCGGCAACGGCCTGTCGATCGAGGCCGAGGGCAATCGCCTCGTCTACGAGTTCGACACCCGCAACGAGCACGAGAGCGTGGCGTCACTTCTGACGCGGCTTGGCCAGAACAACATCCATTTCCGGGATCTCTCGACGCGGCAAAGCTCGCTCGAAGACATATTCGTATCGCTGGTAGGAGCCGCAAAATGAACTTCGAGGCGATCAAGTCGATCTATTATTTCGAGATGTCGCGCACGCGGCGCACGCTGCTGCAGAGCGTCATTTCGCCCGTCATTTCCACCTCGCTCTATTTCATCGTCTTCGGCGCTGCCGTGGGTTCGCGCATCCAGGAGGTTGAGGGCGTCTCCTACGGTGCCTTCATCACGCCCGGCCTCATCATGCTGACGCTGCTCGGCCAGTGCATCGGCAACGGCTCCTTCGGCATCTATTTCCCGAAATTCACCGGTACGATCTACGAGATTCTCTCGGCGCCCGTCGCAATGACGGAAATATTGATCGGCTATGTCGGGGCGGCGGCGACCAAGGGGCTGATCATCGGCGTCATCATCCTCTTGACCGCCAATCTCTTCGTCGATGTCCGCATCGAGCACCCCTTCATGATGGTGCTGTTCTTCCTGCTGACGGCAATCAGTTTCAGCCTGTTCGGCTTCATGATCGGCATCTGGGCGACGAATTTCGAGCAGCTGAACCTCATCCCCATGCTGGTCGTGCCACCGCTGACCTTCCTCGGCGGCAGCTTCTACTCGATCAACATGCTGCCGCCCTTCTGGCAGGCGGTGAGCCATTTCAACCCGGTGCTCTACCTGGTCAGTGGCTTCAGGTGGAGTTTTTACGGGATTGCGGATGTGAACCCGCTGGTCAGCCTCGGGATGATCTCGCTGTTTCTGGTGGTTTGCCTGAGCACGCTCGGGTGGATATTCAAGACCGGGTACAGGCTGCGGAACTGACGGGGGACCGCCACCGGCAAAATCCGTACAGGCGGCACAAAGTTGTTCACATTTTGTTCGCGACTGCTAGTCTGACCTCGCTGTTATATACGGAGGAGAGTCGTGGCGGAGCAACAGACGAAGTTCGAGCGGTTCAAGGCGCTGCATCAACGGGATGAGGCATTTGTCATTCCGAACCCATGGGATGCCGGCTCGGCGCGGATCCTGGCAGGCCTTGGTTTCGAGGCCCTGGCGACGACCAGCGCTGGTTATGCCTTTTCGAAGGGCAAGCGGGATTCCTTTGCGAGCCTGACGCGCGGCGAGATCCTCGACAACGCCGCAGAGATCGTCGGGGCGAGCGATCTTCCCGTATCTGCCGATCTCGAGGACGGGTTCGGCGCAGAACCCGAAATCTGCGCCGAAACGATCCGGCTGGCCGCTGCGGTCGGGCTGGTCGGCGGATCGATCGAAGATGCCACCGGCGATCCGGCAAGGCCGATCTATGATCTCTCGCACGCCGTCGAGCGGGTCCAGGCGGCGGCAGAAGCCGCGCGGAAACTGCCTTTCCTGCTGACAGCGAGGGCAGAGAATTTTCTCTGGGGGCGGCCCGATCTCGATGACACGATCAGGCGGCTGCAAGCCTTCTCGGCAGCCGGCGCCGATGTGCTCTACGCACCCGGCCTGCCTGATATCGACGCCATCCGAACCGTCTGCGCTGCCGTGGACAAGCCCGTCAATGTGGTAATGGGGCTGAAGGGGCCGCGCTATAGCGTTGCCGAACTCTCGGCGGCGGGCGTGCGCCGTGTGAGCGTGGGCGGATCCTTTGCTCGCGCGGCGCTTGGCGCACTGCTGCGGGCGGCCGAGGAGGTGAAATCATCGGGGACCTTTGACTATGCGGCCGATGCGATCCCGGCGGGCACGCTCAGCCGACTCATGTCGCAGGAGAAGCGGGGCGACCGGGAGTAGGGCTGGATCGGTGACATCGCATTGCGGATCGATAAGTGCTGACAAAATCCGGATGTCTGCCAGTCAGCCCTTCTTCTTGCCGTACCGCGGGCGGAAATCGACAAGCAGGGATTTCAGTTCGAGTTCGCGCACGCGTCGGGCCGCTTCATCCGGGCTCACCCAGTCCAGCACGCGCTGGCCGACCTCGCGGAACTGCCCCTGCGTGCGGTCTACCTCGATCTGGAAGATATCGACGATGCAGGGAACAACGTCGCCATCGTCCAGTTCCTTGAGATAGGTGTAGCGACCGACCGGCTTTTTGCTGACCGTCCCGCGCACGCCGGCTTCCTCCCAGGCCTCGATGGCGGCCGCCTCATGCGGCTTCTTCTTTTTCATCGGCCAGCCCTTGGGAATGATCCAGCGGCCGCTGTCGCGGGTGGTGACCACGAGGATTTCGATGTCGCGATGATCGCTTTCGGGATCGTTGTTTCGATAACGGAAGCAGAGAGCGCCATATTGCTGGCGAAAGGCGCCAGAGAAAAGCTTCTCGGGCCTTTCGGCAAGTTGCTTCAGCAGCGGCTTTGGGGTGGCGGCGCGAGGTTTTGCGCCTTTTTTGCTGGATTTCATGACATCAAGCATTGTCAATTTCTGCATTTTCGATCAATTGCCTGCGACGTTTTATGACAGATTTGTGACAGTCGCGTGTGACTGCCATGTCCGCTTCAGGAAGGATCGCCCGAGATGATGAGCGTGTTTCGCAAGATGATGCCGCGGGAGGACCGCTTCTTCGACATGTTCTGCCGGCACTCCGAAACGGTCGTCGCCGCCGCGCACGCGATGGAAAGGCTGCTGAAAGGCGAGGCGGTTCAAGAAAATTGCGATCGGATCATCGCGCTCGAGGACCAGGCCGACGACATCACCCGCGAAGTGCTTGTGGCCGTCAGGCGCAGCTTCATCACACCCTTCGATCGCGGCGATATCAAGGACCTGATCCAGTCGATGGACGATGCGATCGACATGATGCACAAGACGGTGAAGATCATCCGCCTGTTCGAGCGGACGAGTTTCGACCCGCTGATGCAGGACATGGGCGGGGAGATCGTCAAGGCAGCGGCCCTGATGGCGGAGGCGATCCCGCTTCTCAATAAGATGGGGGCCAATGCGCAGCGGCTTGCCGTCATCGCCGAGGAGATCACCCGGGTCGAGGGGCGTTCCGACGAGCTGCATGACGAGGGGCTGAAAGACCTCTATCGCCGGCATGGGGCCAGCGGCAATGCCATGGCCTACATGATCGGCAGCGAGATCTATTCCAATCTAGAAAAGATCGTGGACCGGTTCGAGGACGTGGCCAATGAAATCAGCGGCGTCGTCATCGAGAACGTCTGATGGAAGCCTCTCTCTCCCTTCCGCTGCTGATCGGGCTCATCGGTGTCGCGCTGTTCTTCGATTTCCTGAACGGCTTGCATGATGCTGCAAACTCGATTGCGACCATCGTCTCCACCCGGGTCCTCAGGCCGCAATATGCCGTCGGATGGGCGGCTTTCTTCAATTTCATCGCCTTCCTGTTCTTCGGCCTTCATGTCGCCGAAACGCTCGGCACCGGCATCATCGATCCGGCCATCGTTTCCCCGCAGGTAATCTTTGCGGCGCTGATGGGGGCGATCGTCTGGAACATCGTCACCTGGCTGTTCGGCATTCCCTCTTCCTCCTCGCATGCGCTGGTCGGCGGGCTCGTCGGAGCAGGGTGGGCTAAGGTCGGCTTCAGCTCCATCGTCTGGAGCGGCCTGTTGAAGACGGTTGGCGCTATCTTCATGTCACCGGCGATCGGCTTCCTGCTGGCGCTGTTCTTCGTCCTCGTCGTCTCCTGGCTCTTCGTGCGCCAGACACCGTTTGCCGTCGATCGCACGTTCCGCTTCATGCAGTTCGTCTCGGCATCGCTCTATTCGCTCGGCCATGGCGGCAACGATGCGCAGAAGACGATGGGCATCATCGCCGTTCTTCTCTTCAGCCAGGGGCAGCTTGGCCCGAGCTTCCATGTGCCGCTCTGGGTGGTCATTTCCTGCCAGTCGGCGATGGCGCTCGGCACGCTCTTCGGCGGCTGGCGGATCGTGCATACGATGGGCTCGAAGATCACAAGGCTCAATCCGATGCAGGGTTTCTGCGCCGAGACCGGCGGCGCGCTGACGCTGTTTGCGGCGACCTGGCTCGGCATTCCCGTGTCGACGACGCATACGATCACCGGCGCGATCATCGGGGTGGGAGCAGCGCGGCGTCTTTCGGCCGTGCGCTGGGGTGTCGCCGGCAATATCGTCATCGCCTGGGTCATCACAATGCCGGCTGCCGCTGCCATCGCCGCCGCCTGCTATGGAATTGCAAGCCTGTTTGCCTGAGGTCGACGGCCGCCGGATGCACCGGATACCTTAATTTTAGGGGCTACTATTTTCGATCCGATGTTGCGCTCTATTCTCCATGCAAGGAGAAGGCGAAGACGAGCGAAAGATGCATCCATACAGGCATTTATCGGAATTGAATGTGGAAACTCCGGCAAGGACAGGCCGCCGCGGGGTCGACCAGTGCGGTGTCATCTGCTGCCGCGTGGAAAGGGGCGGGAGGCTGAGCGTCCTGCTCATCACCAGCCGCGATACCGGACGATGGGTGATCCCGAAAGGCTATCTCCAGAAGAAGGAAAAGCCCTATCGCTGCGCCCAGCGCGAGGCATCCGAAGAGGCCGGCGTCAGGGGCAAGGTCAGGAAGAAGCCGCTCGGCTATTACAGCTATCTGAAGGACCAGGAGCAGCCGCTGACGGTTTCGGTGCATCTGCTGCGGCTGGAGAGCGAGACCACGCATTTCCGCGAATATGGGGAGAGGCAGAAGATCTGGATTTCGCCGGCGGACGCGGCCTCTCTCGTCGATGAGCCCGAACTGCAGGAGATCTTCCGCGCAATCGATGCGGACAATCCGCTGACGTCGCAGGACCGACTGAAACCCCATCGCATCCATGGACGGCGGCCGCGGGCCGATGCAGCCGTGTCGCTCGCCTCATTGCCAGGATTGACCTGATCGCCGCCGCCCTGGCGGGCAGGCGCAGTTGCAAAGGCCCGCCACTGCGGGCCTTTGCGTTAAGAGACTAGCGGGGACTGCCGGTTGCAAGAGGTCCCCAGGAGAGCTCACGGTCAGGGACGGCTGAAAGGTCGACCATCACCTCGACGCCGGTCCTGATGCGCCGCCGCAAGAGGCCGGCGCGATCCGGATGCGCCCGGAGCAGGCCTTTCTCGTGGAGCGCCTGCAGCCGCGTGCGCGACATCTCCAGCCCGGAGGCCAGCAGGCGGTCGAGGCGTATGCCGGCAGGCAACGGCACAGCGAGCTCGATCTCCAGTCGCGTCCAGCCGGCAGTCTCGCGCAGCACCTCCCTGACGAGGTCGAATTCCGGGAATTCGTCGATGCGCTCGGTCTTGCGTTTCAGGGCTTCGATGTTGAAGCTCTCCGTCCGGATCCAATCCGGATCGTTGGACTGCAGCGCGTGCAGAACGGCCGGATCGATATCGCGGACATTCTGACGCTCGAAGAGCGGCCGGTTCCAGGTCTTGTCGCAGGCCAGGCATTTGTAGATGAGCCAGGCATCCAGCCGGCGGCCATTGGCATTGAGCCGGATCTTGTCGCTGGATCGAAAGGCTCTCAATCCACCGCATCCGCCACAGGCAATCCAGGGCTGGGGAGCGGTTTTCGGCGTTACGGTCCATCGGACCCGTAGGGTATCGCACATAAGTCTTGGTCTTCCGTTCGGAAGTTCACCAAGATGGCGCGAGAGAAAGCCCTATCGGGCGCGGCGTGGCGATGCTTTTGGGTGGCTGAAGAGCAGAGACAGCGGGGCTGTTGCTGGCGATCGGAACAATGCCAAACCGGTCTCTTGCCGCCACCCGATGAACGTATTCATACGCCGGCAGCCATGGCCGCCAGGCCGTACGGGTGAAACTGGGTTGAGACCGGTTCTTACTTAGGCAAAGTCTACCTCGATGCGCCAATGCTCTTCGAGCGGATCAATAGCAAACAATCGCCGGGAGAGGGAGACGTACGGCGCATGGCAGAGACGAACGCTGCCCCATGCGGCATTTCTGCAACTTCCCGCTGAAGCTCTATCAAAGCTCCTGCGCCGTCGGGCGGAAGAGGATTTCGTTGATATCCACTTCCTCGGGCTGCGAGATCGCGAAGGCGACGACCCGCGCGAAACTGTCGGCCGGGATGGCATAACGTTCATAGAAATCGGCGATGCCGGCCGCGACATCGGCCTCGGTAATGCTCTGCGGCAGTTCCGACTCTACCGCACCGGGCGAGACGATCGTCGTGCGGATATTATAGGGCTTCACCTCCTGGCGCAGGCCCTCGGAGATGACACGCACGGCTGTCTTGGTCGCCGCATAGACCGCGCTTCCGGGGCGGACCTTGTGTCCCGCGACCGACGAGACGTTGACGATATGGCCGCTCTTCTGCGCCGTCATGTGCGGAAGGGCGGCGGCAATGCCATAGAGCACGCCCTTGAGGTTCACGTCGATCATCCGGTCCCAGTCGTCGATCTTGCCGCGCTCCAAAGGCGAGTGCGGCATCAGACCGGCATTGTTCACGATCACGTCTATCCGCCCGTGCAGACGCACGGCCTGATCGACGAGGTGTTTGACCTGTCCGGCCTCGGTCACGTCGGTTTCGATGGCGGAGCCCTCGGGGAGGCCGAGTTCACTGGACAGCGCCTTCAGGCGGTCGATCCGGCGGGCGCCGAGCACCACCTTGGCGCCGGCATTGGCGAGATGGCGGGCGGTCGCTTCGCCGAGGCCGCTGCTGGCGCCGGTGATGACGACCGTCTTTCCCTTGATATTGTCAGTCATGGTCGTTCCTTTCAGTGCTGGCAGCCTATCGGCCGACGCGGGCCTGCAGGTGGGCCGGGTAGCGATCTCCCTGCACGGTGACACCAGACAATGCGGTCTCTATTTCCTGCAGATCCTGTGCCGTGAGTTCGATCGCTGCGCCGCCGATATTCTCCTCCAGCCGGTGCAGCTTGGTGGTGCCGGGGATCGGCACGATCCATGGCTTACGGGCAAGCAGCCAGGCGAGCGCGATCTGCGCCGGTGTCGCCTGCCTGGCGGCGGCGATCCCACTCAGCACCGCAACGAGGCCCTGATTGGCCTTGCGGTTCTCTTCCGAAAAGCGCGGCACGACATTGCGGAAATCCGTCTTGTCGAAACTGGTGCTCTCGCTGATTGCGCCCGTCAGAAAACCCTTGCCGAGGGGGCTAAAGGGCACGAAACCGATGCCGAGTTCTTCGAGCAGCGGCAGGATCTCCTTCTCGGGCTCGCGCCACCAGAGGGAATATTCGCTCTGCAGGGCGGCGACCGGCTGGAAGGCATGGGCCCGGCGGATCGAATCCACCCCGGCTTCCGACATGCCGAAATGCTTGACCTTGCCGGCAGCGATCAGCTCCTTCACCGCGCCGGCAACCTCTTCCATCGGCACCTCGGGATCGACGCGATGCTGGTAGAAGAGATCGATCCTGTCGGTACGCAATCGCTTCAGGGCGGCGTCCGCCACCTCTCGGATGCGCTCGGGGCGGCTGTCCTGACCCTTGCTGGAATCGCCGTCCCGAAAGCCGAATTTCGTGGCGATCACCACCTCTCCGCGGAACGGTTCGAGTGCTTCGCCGAGCAATTCTTCATTGGCTCCCTGGGCATAGGCTTCCGCCGTATCGAAAAAGGTGACGCCATGCTCGAAGGCAGTGCGGATCAGAGCAATCGCCGCATGCCTTTCCATTGCCGGGCCGTAACCGAAGCTCAGGCCCATGCAACCAAGGCCGAGGGCCGAGACTTCGGGACCATGCGTTCCGAGTTTGCGTTTCTGCATCATCGTGTCTCCATCCGGTGATATTCGTCGTCCGTGACCTTTTCCATCCAGTCGACCGGACTGCCGTTGAGCTTTTCGGCAATAGCGATATGGCTCATGGCGGTGGTTGCAGTGGCGCCGTGCCAGTGCTTTTCGCCGGGTGCGAACCAGACGATATCGCCCGGCCGGATTTCTTCTATCGGGCCGCCGTCACGCTGTGCCCAGCCGAGGCCGGAGACGACGATCAGCGTCTGGCCGAGCGGATGGGTATGCCAGGCGGTGCGTGCTCCCGGCTCGAAGGTCACGGTGGCACCGCCGACCCGGTCGGGATCGTCGCTGTCGAAACGGGCGTCGAGTCGCACTGTCCCGGTGAAAAAGGCTTCCGGCCCCGGGACCGAGGGTGCGAAGCCGCTGCGCTTGATCTGCATGGGCGTATCCTTTCCTGCCGATCTTCATGTAGCGTCTACGCAGTTCTGCGATTAGAAGCTAAAATCCGCATGAACCTATTAGGGCAGCTTATGAATGACCCGGACCAATCTTGACGATATCTCCGCTTTCCTGGCCGTCGCGCGCGAGGGCAGCTTCACGCGAGCCGCCGCCTTGCTCGGCATTTCGCAATCGGCTCTCAGCCAGACGGTGGGCGCGCTCGAAGAGCGCATGGGTCTGCGGCTGCTCACCCGCACGACGCGCAAGGTGTCGCCGACGGATGCAGGCGAGCGTCTGATCCAATCTGTCGGGCCTCGACTTGAGGAGATCAGTGCGGAACTCGCGCAGCTATCGGCGCTACGTGAAAAACCCTCGGGTAGCGTGCGCATTTCGGCGGGCGAACAGGCAGCCGAATTGGTCCTCATGCCGGCCGTGCAGAAGCTGTTGCCGCAATATCCCGATATCGCGATCGAAATCGTTGTCGATAACGGCCTCACGGATATCGTCGCCGAGCGTCTCGATGCCGGCGTTCGGCTCGGCGAACAAGTTGCGAAGGACATGGTGGCCGTGCGGATCGGCCCGGATGTCAGGATGCCGTCGTCGGCTCCCCCGACTATTTCGAGAAGCGAAGCCGCCCGCGCACACCGCATGAGCTGACGGAGCACAATTGCATCAATCTGCGGCTGCCGACGGCCGGTGGTTTCTATGCCTGGGAATTCGAGCAGGGCGGGCGTGAACTGCGTGTGCGGGTGGAGGGCCAGCTTGCGGTCAACAGCGGCGCGCTGGCCGTCAAGGCGGCCATTGCCGGTGCCGGTCTCGCCTTCGTGCTGGAGGACCGCGTCCGCGACGATCTCGAAGCGGGCCGCCTGACCCGCGTGCTTGCAGACTGGTGTCCACCCTTTTCCGGCTTCCACCTCTACTATCCCAGCCGGCGCCATCAGACGCCGGCCTTCGCCATAGTGGTGGATTCCTTGCGCTATCGCGGCTGAGAACTGAAACGTCAACAGTCACGAGAAAGCCGGGGGCCGGCAACTGACGGATAACGGCCCCCGCGAATGACTCAGGCTATGTGCTGAAGCTGGACTTCGCGATTGTGCAGGAAGCAGGCCTTGGTGAAGAGCCCGAGGTCAAGCTGGTTCGGCAGACGCACATCCCCAAGATCCGGCAAGCCCTTGCCGCCGGCCTCGAAGGACCGGTCGATCTGCGAGATGAAGGCCAGCACAACCCCCGTATCCCGGGCGAAGCTTTGTAGGGCCGAAACCTGCTCCGACAGGGCCGGCTTGCTGCGCTGCTGGTCGAGAAGCTGCAGATAGTCGATGACTGCGACTGTTCCCCGCGGCGCGCCCGCGAGATGGCGGATGATATAATCGGCACTGATCTCATCCGAGGTGACGATCTCGATCCTGTCCCCGATTGCTTCGCCTTCGGGCAGGGCATGGATGCGGTTCATGCTCTGCTGATGGGTATATTCGAGCGTGAAGAAGGTTGCCCTTCGTGCCTGGCTGACGGCATCGAGCAGAAGCTGCAGGCCAAGCAGGGTCTTGCCGTGGCCCGGACGGGCGGCGATCAGCAGCAGATCGCCATCTGCCAGTTGCGACAGCATGGATGATGCAGATGGCTCATGCTGGGAAGAAAGCAGGCTCCAGGCCGTAAAACCTTCCTCCTGCGCAATACGATCGAGCGCCTGATGAAGCGGGATCGTATCCGTACGCGCCAGCAATTTCGCCCGGCGCTTCAGCTGATAGATGGGTGCAGACAGTTTCATTCAAACCTCCATTGCGAGCCGGAAACGCAACCCCTCCTTATGCGGTGCTCGAACAGATGGTTCGATGGTGGATTACCCCGCATGGACGATGCTTTCCCGGATGGAGGGAGGAGGCTTGGGTCGAGCCTTGCCCGAGAGGTAGCGAGCGGCGCGATTCGCGGCAAGCTGGAAAATTCAGTGGTGTTTCGGGCGCTTGCTTCCTTCGGGCCCGCACGATGCTCCTGAGTGAACTTGATCCGCATCGCGCCTGCACGCTGGCTGAGCAAGCGGCCCGCTCGCCGGCTCGATCCCCCTCCAAGCACCGGCCGCGCTTGCCGGAATTCCCTGAGATCCGTCTGCGCGTCCATGGCAGGTATCAGCTCGTGAACTATATGTGACGGGGGAGGAATGTCCTTGATGTCGAGCATGCCTGTCACCTGCGAGGTGCGTTACCGCCTCGACCCGAAGAAACGTATGGAATTCGAAGCCTATGCCGAGGTCTGGGTCCGGCTGATCGAGCGTTATGGCGGAACACATCACGGCTATTTCATGCCGCGCGAAAAGCCGGAAGGCGCGGGTTTGAGCTTTCCGGGTGCAGGGGCGGATGGGGCAGGCAATATCGCAATCGCTCTTTTCACCTTTCCGGACGAGCCGACCTATCTCGGCTACCGCGCCAGCGTCGCCGCCGATCCGGACAGTATCGCGGCCAATGCGCGCTTCGGGGCCGATCCGCCGTTCAAGAGCTACGAGCGCCTGTTTCTGCGACCGTTGCCGCGCGGCGAATAGACGGCGAGGGCAGCTGTCGGCGGCAGGAACTCGTCTTCCGTCCCCGACAGCAAACAGACAGCTTCGCCGCGCTACCCGTTTGCCGTCGCCCGCAAGGGGCTTCTGCAAAAGGGTAAAATCATGAAGCTGAAACTGGTCGCCGCTCTCACAATCCTGTCGCTCTCGCCCGTCTTGGCGCTTGCAAGCCCGAGCTGCACGAAGGAGCCGAAATCCAAATGGATGCCTGAGGCCGCCATGAAGGCGAAGATCGAGGCCATGGGCTACAAGGTCAAGACTTTCGAAATCACCGGCAATTGCTACGAGATCTACGGCAAGGACAAGAACGGCGAACGCGCCGAGGTCTATTTCAATCCGATCTCCGGCGATATCGTCCAGAAGGGCGATTGAGCGATGACAGCCATCTCGTCGAAGAAGGAGGGCCAGGTGCCCTCCGATGCCGCCAGGCAGACCATCAGGGTGTGGGACCCGGTCGTCAGGCTGTTCCACTGGATCATCGTCGCAGCCTGCACGCTCAACCTCTTCATTCTCGAAGAGGGCAAATACTGGCACCGCATCACGGGTTATGTCGTCGCTACGGCAATCGTCATTCGCATCCTCTGGGGGTTCGTCGGTACAAAACATGCTCGCTTTTCCGATTTCCTGCCGACGCCGCGCAGGGTGATGGAGCAGATCTTTGATATGATCGACGGCAGTGAAAGACGTTATCTTGGTCACAATCCGCTGGCATCGGTCATGATGCTGCTGCTGATGGCATTGCTGGCGGCAACGGTGCTGACCGGCTGGATGACGACGCTCGATGCCTTCTGGGGCGAGAAATGGCTGGAGAAACTGCACGGCACGATCGCAAACGGCATCATGGTGCTTGCCTTCGTCCACGCGGGCGCAGCCATCATCGAAAGCTGGAGGCACAGGGAGAATCTCGTCTGGTCGATGGTCACGGGTCGAAAGAGGGCATGAGGATACTGCTGATCGAGGACAGTTCCCGGCTTCGCGAACTGCTTTGCGAAGCCATCCACGACGCCGGCTGGAAGATCGATGCCTTCGCCCTGGCGCAGGAGGGGCGGCTTGCATTGCAGGAAGCGGATTATGACCTGCTGCTTCTCGACCTCGGCCTGCCTGATGAGGACGGGATCGCATTTCTGAAATCGCTCCGGGCCGCGAGGGTCCAGATGCCGGTCCTGGTGCTGACGGCGCGGGGCGCAGTCGACGAGCGCATCGCCGGGCTCGATGCCGGCGCGGATGATTACCTCGTAAAGCCCTTTCACAATGGGGAATTGATCGCCCGCATCCGTGCGCTGACGCGCCGCACGCCGTCAACCGTCATGCCGGTCCTGGAATTCGCCGCCCTTCAATACGATCTCGCCTCGCGCCAGGTGATCTGCGCTGGCGACGAGATTGCGCTCGCGCCTTCCGAAAAGGGCCTTCTGGAACTGTTGATGCGCAACGGCGGGCAAGTGGTGCCCAAACCGAAGATCGAGCATGCGTTCTCGGAATTCGGCGACGAACGCAGCAGCAATGCCGTCGAACTTGCCGTTTCCCGGCTGCGCAGAAAGCTCGAAGGGCATCCGACACAGGTGCTGATCGAGACCGTCAGAGGCGTCGGATACATGATGCGGGAGGTGCGTGCATGAGGCTCTCATCGCCGACTCTGGGTGCGATCCTGACCCGGCGTATCGCCTTCTTTGCGGTGCTGGCCATGGTGCTGCAGCTCGCCGTGATCTTTTCCGACTATTACTGGAATGTCGGGGAGCTCTCGCGGCTCTTCGTGGAGCAGGAAACCGAACGGCTCGCCTCCGGCATTGCGGTGGAGGACGGCACCATCCGCTACCGGCTTCCCGATTCTGTCGAGGGGCGTTATGGGCAGGCGCAGACAGGCTATGTGGCCCGCATCCGCGAGGCCGACGGCGGGTTCGTCTTCCAGTCCTGCGACGCTGCCTGCGAGAGCCGCTTCCTGCCGCCTGATGTCAACCCTCCGGATTTCTGGCTGCGGTCGCTCGAGCCCGGCAAACCGCTGACGCTGGTGGGCGGGCGGGCCTTCATGGTGGGCGAGCGGCGCTTCGTCGTCGATGTCGCGACGATGGGCGATCCGCAGGATGTGGTGTCGGATGTCCTGTGGAACGAGGTGATCGAGCATATGATCGTGCCGATGAGCATCCTCCTGGTGCTCGTGCTCGGCGCCACCCTGCTTTCCGTGCGGCAGGCGCTGAAGCCGGTGCGGACTGCGGCCGAGGCGGCCGAACGGATCGACCCGATGGATTCACGCTCGCATCTGCAATTCCAGGAGATGCCGCGCGAAGTCGCCCACCTTGCCGAGGCCGTCAACCGGGCCTTCGAGCGTGTCGGCGAGCTGATGAAATCCCAGAAGATATTGACATCGGGCATCGCGCACGAAGTGCGCACGCCGCTTGCGGCAATCAAGCTGGAGCTCGGCCATATCGACCATCCGCGGGCGCGCAAGGCTGAAGCGGATCTCGACGATCTCGTGCGTTTCGTCAGCCAGATCACCGCGCTCGCGCGGCTCGATACATTCGATCACGGCATGTTCGAGGAGGTCGACCTTGTCGAGCTTTCGTCCAGCGTGGTGGAACAGCTGGCGCCCTGGGTCTACGAAAACAATCACTCGCTGGAATTCTCGGCGCAGGTCGATGCCGCCATAGTACAGGGTGTGCCGGCCCTGCTGAAGGACGCCGTTCGCAACCTGATCGACAATGCCGTTCGCCACACGCCTGCCCATACCGGCATCGTCGTGCGGGTCAGCAATGATCTGATCCGCGTCGAGGACCGGCATCCGGCAGGCCTGAGGCAGGGCGCCGATGTCGCCGCACGCGCCGACGGGATGGGCATCGGGCTGGATATCGTGGCGCGCATCGCTGCGATACACAGGGGTTCGCTTCGCTGCTCGGCCGGCAGGCAGGGTCATGTCTTCGACCTGGAGATCGGCACATAGCCGCGTCTGCGCGTCGCGCTTCTTTCCTCATCATCCGTTCATCGGAGAGTTCCATGATCAAATGCGTCGTTATTTCCGGCTGCTCAGGCGGCGGGAAATCCACATTGCTCGAAGAGCTCTCCCGGCGCGGCTACGCCACCGTCGAGGAGCCGGGACGCCGCATCGTGAGGGAGGAACTGGCCGGGCAGGGTGCTGCCTTGCCCTGGGTCGACCCGGCCGCCTTTGCCCGGCGGGCGATCGCGATGGCGCTCGAGGATCGGAAGCTGGCTCAAGTCCAGCCCGGATGGACGTTTTTCGATCGCGGCCTGATCGACGCCGCTTCTGCCCTTCAGGCCACGACCGGGAAGGCGATGCTGGAGACGCTGCGGGATCAACACCCTTATCACCACACGGTGTTTCTGACGCCGCCCTGGCCGGAAATCTATGTCCACGACCCCGAGCGGCGGCATGGTTTCGAAGAGGCGGTTGCCGAATATGACCGGTTGACCACGGCCTATCCCGAAATGGGCTACGACGTCGTCATCCTGCCGAAGATCGATGTCCCGGCGCGAGCGGACTTTCTGTTGAGCCAGCTGCCGGAGCTGTGACTTTTTAAGGAACCAAGTTCGACACGGCTCGTTTCTTATCCAACGCGGCAGCCTTGTCCCCCACTCGAAGGCTCATCGTTCCCAGCGATCGCTGCGTTCACTCCTGCAAATGAAAACCCTCGGTTCCACTCCCGGACCGAGGGTTCTTTTTGCCGACCGAAATCAGGGTCCGGAATTATCTGCCTTCCGAGGAGGCTCTGAGATAGCCGATCACGGCGCGTCTGACGCGCAGCGCCAGCCCGTCCCGGTCTTCTTCGCCATGCTCGCCGGCGGCGTCGATCATGCCCTTGATGATTGCCACTACATCGCGTGCCGCGATATCGATATCGGGCTGCGGCGGCATGTCCGGCCGCGCCAGCGTATTGCGGGTGAGTTCAAGGAAGCGTTGCTTGATGCGATCGGTTTGCGCATCGAGCGGCAGGCGGGCCTCCTCGTAATCGAGCAGGCGGGCAAGGGCAGGGCGTTCGAGCTGCTGGCGGACGCAGGGGTCAATCAGGGCGGAGAGCGCCGCTTCCCCCGTCGGCTCGCAGGCAGCACTTTCTGCATCTCCAATCAGTGACATGGTCTGCCGCAGGATCAGCGCGCCGATCAGCGCATCCTTGCGCGGGAAATACTGGTAGAGCGAGCCGATGCTGACGCCGGCCTTTTCTGCCACCGCATTGGTGGAAAAACCTTCGTGGCCGCGCTCCTCCAGAATGCGAGCCGCGGCCTCGACGATCACGCTGACCGTCGCAAGCGAACGAGCCTGTCTGGGCGCTTTTCTGGGCGAGGATCGGCTCTTGTAGGGGCTTTCGGACATTGCTGGAACGGGCCTTGAAATGCGAGTAGCGCGAAGGCGAGTTATCGCTCACATTATATCCGTCAGATCAAGCGCACAAGCGGTACTCAGCAAAGGGATTTGGAGACTGGAACGCATCACCGGGACCGGTGACGCGCATATCCCTTGCTGTGCCTGCGATCAACCGCGCCGGAACAGAACGGAGAATTGTCCATGTCAAACGAGATCAAGACCGCCATCGTCACCGGCGCATCCAGGGGCATCGGCGCGGCGATTGCCAGACGGCTCGCAGCCGATGGTTTCCAGACCGTCGTCAATTATGCGGCAGGCGCCGCGCAGGCAGAAGAAGTGGTCGCCGCCATCACGGCCGCCGGCGGCCGGGCGCTGGCGCTTGGCGCCGATGTCTCGAGCCCGCAGGCAGTTGCCGAGCTCTTCGAGCACACAGAGGGGAAATTTGGAACTGTCGACGTGCTCGTCAACAATGCCGGCGTCACCACCTTTGGCCCGCTTTCTGAGGTGAGCGACGAAGACTACCAGCGTCTCGTCGCCGTCAACCTGACCGGTACCTTCAACGGCATGCGCGAGGCCGCAAGACGCCTTCGCGAGGGCGGCCGCATCATCAATCTGTCGACCAGCATTATCGGCCATTATTCGCCGGGCAATGCCGTCTACACCGCGACCAAGGCGGCGGTGGAAGCGATGACGCATATCCTCGCAAAGGAGCTCGGCCCCCGCCGCATCACAGTCAATGCCGTGGCGCCGGGACCGGTCGCGACCGAACTGCTGCTCTCGGGCCGATCGCCGGAGCTGATCCAGCGCCTGACGAATGAAATCCCGCTCGGCCGGCTCGGGCAGCCCGAGGATATTGCGCAGATCGTGTCGTTTCTGGCGAGTGCCGAGAGCGGCTGGGTCAATGGGCAGGTGATCAGGGCGAATGGCGGGCGGAATTGATAGGCGCTAGGCCTTTCCGGAGCGCGCGATCTCCGCGCGCATCCAGCTCGAATCGCCCCAGGTCGACAGCCAGATCATCAGATCGGTGAGCGCGCCAATGACGGGCAGTAGCAGCTTGTGGGCGAGCCCGCGCCCTGTCTGCTTTTCCTCGGCCTCGCGCAGATGCGCGAGTTCCTCGTCCTGGATCGAAGCGATGAGCGCATGAAGCTCAGGATCTCGGTTCTTCACGAAGGCCAGTTGATCTTCGAGATGGCGATGAACGGTACTTTCCACCGCCTCGGTGCAGATCCAGACCATGTTGCGCCCGCCAAGGGCCGTGAGAAAGCCCAGGACGAAACCACCGAGGCTCCAGAAGCCCATCACACGGCAAGGCCTGGCGCTCCTTGGCGGCATGGCCTCGCGAAACAGGCGGCAATGCCTGATCTCGTCATCCCGCATGTCCTGAAGCGCCGGGACGATATCCGGAAACAGCCGGCTCGCCATCCAGATCTGTGCTCCATAGATGCGGATGGCGCCGAACTCGCCGGCATGATTGACCTTGAGGATACGCCTGACGGTGATCGCCGGATCGCGCTTGCTGACGATATCAGGCAGATTGTCCATGATCCATGCGCGCCCCAGCTTCGGTGTCAGTAGTAGGCAATACGACCACCGCGATCGTCAACGGCTGGGCACAGCCTATGAGGCGTATTCTCGACCGGGCCCCCGTTTAATGACCTCGCAAGAGGGTCTGACGGACCGGGCGGCATTCCCCTCCCGAAGCTTGACACGAAAAACGGCGGCGCGCATAAAAATCATATGGGGTTGCGATCACCCCACGAGGCGACATGCCGAAGAATCGCGTCCATGAAACCGAACACCGGAGGACGCGTCATGCCATCATTTCTCGAAATATCTTCAGACAAATTGAACCGTATCGTCGGCACACCCAATGCGCCTGTCGTCGTCGACGTGCGCATCGAGGAGGATTTCGCCCGCGATCCGCGGCTTGTGCCGGGCTCGATCCGGAAATCTCACACCGATGTCAGCGAATGGGCGGCAGGCTTTGCCGGGCCGGTGGTCGTCGTCTGCCAGGCCGGCGGCAAGCTCAGCCATGGGGTCGCCGCCCACATCAGGCATGCCGGGGGCACTGCGGAAGTGCTGGAAGGCGGCTTCGAGGCCTGGATCAGGGCCGGCGGCTCGGCGGTGCCCGTCGACAGGTTGCCGCCGCGCGACCGGGAGGGGCGGACCGTCTGGGTCACGCGTGCGCGTCCGAAGATCGACCGCATCGCCTGTCCCTGGCTCATCCGGCGTTTCGTCGATCCTTCGGCGGTCTTTCTCTTCGTGCCGACATCGGACGTCGCCCTGGTTGCCGATCGCTTCGCCGCCGTGCCGTTCGATATCGAGGAGGTCTTCTGGAGCCATCGCGGCGAGCTCTGCACCTTCGATGTGATGATCGAGGAATTCGGCCTTGCCTCAGAGCCGATGTTGAGGCTCGCGAGGATCGTTCGCGGCGCCGATACCGCCCGGCCGGACCTTGCCCCTGAAGTGGCCGGGCTGCTCGCCGCTTCGCTCGGCCTGTCGCGCATGTTCGTCGACGATCTCAAGCAGCTCGATGCAGGTATGCTGCTCTATGATGCCTTCTACCGCTGGTGCCGCGACGCCACCGATGAAACGCACAACTGGCCTTCCGCGAAAAAGGGAGGCTGACATGAGCAGTGCCGTTACCCATGCGACGCCCGATACCGGGGCGTCGCCGAACCCGCATGGCGTCACCTTCGGCGAGGCCTTTCGCGTCTGGCTGCGCGTTGCAGCCCTCAGCTTCGGCGGACCGGCCGGGCAGATCGCCGTGATGCACCGCATCGTCGTCGATGAGAAGAGGTGGATCGGCGAGCAGCGTTTCCTGCATGCCCTGAATTACTGCATGCTGCTTCCGGGACCGGAAGCGCAGCAGCTTGCCATCTATATCGGCTGGCTGATGCACCGGACCGCCGGTGGTTTGGTCGCGGGCATCCTGTTCGTGCTTCCGGGCTTCCTCTCCATTCTGGCGCTCAGCTATCTCTACGTGAGCCTCGGCAGTGTCGATGCCGTCGAGGGCCTGTTCTTCGGCCTGAAGGCGGCGGTGCTTGCCGTCGTCATTCAGGCGGTCGTCAGGGTCGGCGGCCGCGCACTGAAGAACAGGGCAATGGTCGGGATCGCGGCAGCCGCTTTCCTGGCGATCTTCGTGTTCCATGTCCCTTTTCCCGTCATCATCCTCTCCGCTGCCATCGTCGGCTTCCTGGGATCGAAGTCGGGTTCCCGCCTGTTCCAGGGTGACGGCGGGCACAAGGCAGCTGGCGGCGCGGCTCTATCCGATTCCGATGCCCTGCTCGGAGAGGAGATACCTCTGCATGCGCGACCGAACCTTCTGTGGTCGCTGAGGATCTCGTCGGCGCTCTTGGCACTCTGGTTGCTGCCGATACTGCTGCTCTATCTCCTTCTCGGACCCGACGACATCTTCACGCAGATCGGCGTGTTCTTCAGCAAGATGGCGATGGTGACTTTCGGCGGCGCCTATGCCGTGCTCGCTTACGTGGCTCAGGAAGCCGTCCAGCACTACGGATGGCTGAAGCCCAACGAGATGCTGGATGGTCTGGGCATGGCGGAAACGACGCCAGGTCCGCTGATCATGGTCCTCCAGTTCGTCGGTTTCATGGGCGCCTATCGCGATCCCGGCAGCCTCGGTCCGATGACAGCCGCCACGCTCGCCGCCATCCTGACGACGTGGGTGACCTTCGTTCCCTGTTTCCTCTGGATCTTCCTCGGCGCTCCCTTCATCGAGAAGCTGCGCGGCAATGCAGCCCTGGCCGGTGCGATGTCGGCCATCACGGCGGCCGTGGTCGGCGTCATCCTCAATCTCGCGATCTGGTTCGGCCTGCATTTCCTGTTCAGGAGCGCCGCGGTTCACAGCCTCGGACCCTTCTCGATCGAGCTGCCCGTCTGGGCGTCGCTGTCGCTGCCATCGCTGCTGTTGAGCCTTGCGGCAGCGATCGCGATCTTCCGGTTCAGGCTGGCGGTCATTCCGGTGCTGCTCGGCTGTGCCGTCGCCGGGATGTTCTGGCCGACTTGAAGCATCGACGGCGCGCCGGACGCATCATCGGAAAAACCGATGGCGCCATCGGTTTCTTCCGTTTTTCTTGCCGCCCGGCACGCGGCATCTGCTCTTCCAGACAAGAAGGAGACGCAGATGACTGATATCAATTTGGAAGGCGCCAGGATTATCATCGTAGGCGGCAGTTCCGGCATGGGGCTGGCGCTGGCGCGACGGCTGCTGGCCGAAGGGGCGCGGGTGACGATTGCCGGGCGCAGTGCGGAGAGGCTTGAAGCGGCGCGGCAGACGCTCGGCGACCCTGCTGATCTGAACACCGCGGCCCTCGATCTCACTCGTGAAGAGGAGATTGCGGCCTTCTTCCGCGATTGCGGGCCGGTCGACCATATCGTCAGCACGGCGGCGGATATCGAGGGAGCCTATCAGTTGCTGCCGGATCTGCAGCTTGCGGCGGCGCAGCGGGTTGTCGAGAGCAAATTCTACGGGCCGCTGCTGCTTGCCAAATACGGCGCGCCGTGCCTGCCGCCGTCTGGCTCGATCACCTTTACGTCGGGGGTTGCCGCCTATCGGCCGGCGGCGCGCGGTTCCGTCGTTGCGGCCGTCAATGCGGCGCTGGAGGGACTGGTGCGGGCGCTCGCGGTCGAACTTGCGCCTCTGCGCGTCAACGCCGTGTCACCGGGCTGGGTGGATACGCCGATCTGGAATTTCGTTGCCGGCGATGCCAAGCTGGCAACGCTGGAGGCGATGGCGAAGCGGCTGCCTGCGGGTCGCGTCGGTCGGCCTGATGATATTGCCGACGCGATCCGCTTCCTCATCGGCAACGGCTTTGCCACAGGCACTATCCTGCATGTCGAAGGCGGGCATCGGCTGGTCTGACCGACCGCAGGTCTTCGCTTGCCATGGCAATCAATGAAGAGAGCGCCGGCGGCTGCACCCGCCGGCGCCGCCACAGCATGATCAGCGACGCAGCAGGTGTATCACCTGGCCAGGGCAGTTCCACGACATCGCTGCTCTCGGCGGCCGGAGTGACGGCCAGACGCGGGACAAGACCGTAACCGGCGCCGGATGCGACGAGGCGGATGATCGTCTGGACGCTGTCCGCCTGGGTGACGATATCAGGGGCGGCAATATCTGCCTCGGCAAAGGCAGTATCGAAGACGCGGCGATAGACGCAGCCGGTTTCGGTGGCGATGAAGGGCAGGCGGCTCACGTCAGCGAGGTTTGCGGGCGGCATCACCCGGGTATTGCGGCCTGCTATCAGGGTTAGCGGCTCGCGCGAGACGAGGCGTGTCTGGAACCGTCCATCCTGCTCTCCGCGGTCGAAGGTGAAGGCGATGTCGATCGAGCCGTCTTCCAGCCGCCGCTGCAATTCACCGCTGCCGCCGATCTTCAGCGTCAGACCGATATCGGGATGCGTCTCGCGAAAACGCGACAGGAAGGCGGCGAGCTTTTCCGCTGCGATGGTTTCGAGCGTACCGATCGTCAGGGCCTGTTTCTCGAGACCGGCAGCTGCGCGGATTGCGGTCTTTGCCTCGTCGTTCAGGGCAAGGATTTCTTCGGCATAGGCCTTCAGCGCGTCACCGGCCGGTGTCAGGGTCACGCCCTGCCGGGAACGCTCGAAAAGCGGGACGCCCAATTCCTCTTCGAGCGCCTGCATCTGATCGCTGAGGCTCGACTGGGCGAGATTGGCCTCGCTTGCGGCACGGGTGATATTGCCGTGCTTTGCGACGGCAAGGAAGGTCTTCAGTTGGCGTGGGTTCATCGCGAGCTCCGTGCGCTCCGTGGCAAGGATGGGCACTCCTATATCAGGTGGCCTTGCTCCGAGGGAGTCTCCGGTTGGCTGGAATCCTCGCGTCGAGCCTCGCAATATTGACGGCAGACACATGCTTGGCCAAACTTAAGACCGTCTTCGCAAGCGACGGGAGCCTTGCCGATGCCATCTGAGACATCCGTGATCGATTGGCTGCTCGCCTCCGACCCGGCCATCCGCTGGCAGGTGCTGCGCGATCTTCTGGACGCGCCTGAACCCGTCTGGTCCGCCGAACGGCAGAAGGTCGAGCGCGAGGGGTGGGGCGCCAAGCTATTGTCCTTTCAGGATGCCGATGGGCAATGGGCGGGCGGTTCCTTCCTGCCCAGCGATTTCACGCGCGAGGAATGGCAGGCAACCGGCCAGCCCTGGACGGCAACGAATTTCTCGCTGACGCAGCTTCGCGAATTCGGCCTCGACCCGCGCTCCGAAAGCGCACGGAGAACTGTCGCACTCATCGGCGCCAATTGCCGCTGGGACGAGGGCGGACAGCCTTTCTGGGAAGGAGAGGTGGAGGAATGCATCAATGGCCGCACCGTTGGCGACGGCGCCTATTTCGGCGTCGATATCTCGCCGATCGTGAAAAGATTGCTCGGTGAGCAGCAGTCGGATGGCGGCTGGAACTGCGAGCGGGCGAATGGCTCGATGCGTTCCTCCTTCCACACGACGATCAATGTGCTGGAAGGACTTCTCGAATATGAGCGGACTACCGGCGGCACCGAGGAAGCGCGCGAGGCAAGACGGTCAGGCGAGGATTATCTGCTGGCGCGGCACCTGATGCGGCGCCTCAGCACCGGCGAACCGGTCGACGAAAAATTCATGCAGTTCCTGCATCCGAACCGCTGGCGCTTCGATGTGCTGCGGGCGCTCGATTACTTTCGCGCCTCAAGCCTGCAGACCGGGGCTGCTCCCGATATGCGGCTGAAAGAGGCAATTGAATACCTCCGGCTGCGGCGACTTGAAGATGGCCGCTGGCCGCTCGACTGGCGCGTGTCCGGCAGGGCCTGGTTCGTCATGGATGACGGCGAGGGAGAGCCCTCCCGCTGGGTAACGCTCAGGGCGCTCAGGGTGCTGAAATGGTGGGACAGCCGTCGGTCTGAACATGCCGCAACGTGAGTCTGCCGCGACAGCCGGCATTATCCCGATAAATCAGTGATTTATGCCGGCGTGCTGAAGGCTGAAAGTCTGGCATCGAACTCTTCCGTCGTATCGAGAAACCAGCAGGTCGTGCCGCGATTGGCTTCAAGAACGAAGCTCTGCAGCGCGTTGCTTGCGGCAAGCTCCGCATCGATCCTGCCGATGATGGCGACACGAACCCGGTAATTGACGAATTTCTGGATCGCAGCACCGGCAATGCCCGAGCGGAGCGTCAGGAAACCCTCCGGCAGTCGCGGTACCGGCAGCAAGACCCAATCGACGGATTCGCCGAGTGCGTGGCCGATCAGATCATTGATGCCGCTTTCAGCCGATAACGGCTTGCCATCGGGATTGCGCAGGAGCACGCGAAAGCCGTGCAGGAGCTTGATATCGTTGCTCACGGAATGTCTCCCTTCGGGTCAGCGGAGCGCCTTCAGATAAGCGTCCAGGCTGTTCAACAGTTCCGCCGTATCCGACGGCGTACCGATCAGAATGAATTTCTGGAGTTGCCGTTCCGCGTCATAGACGGCATTGAACTGCAGGGCGTGCGGACGGCGATGCCGCGAGATCAGCATGGCCTGCATCAGCACCGTCAGGCGGCTCGACATGTCGGCGGAGAGATCGGGCACTTCGACGATGCTGGTGACATAGACCTCCGCCTGCAGGGCCGTGGCGCTGTTGCTGACACCGGCGAAGGCTTCGAGGTCGGAGCGCAGAATGCGGTAGGATTTGCCGATGCGCGTGGCGCGCAGGCGCTCTTCGCGGATGAGCCGCAGCAGGGTCTTCGGGTGCAGTTTCAGCCGCTCGGCCGCCTGTTCAGCGGTGTAGAACTCTTCCGACATGGTCCGTATTATTCTCTATCCTGATCATTTTTTGTAATAATACGGAATATTTGGAATTAATCCAGATCGATATTCGCCTTGATACGGATCAATGCGGAATGCCGAGCAGCAAACCATGCTTCAGCCAGCAAACTGAACGGAGCGAGCCATGGACGAGGCGATCAGGAAGACGATCCAGGCGATCCTGGATGGGCAACGGATCATGAGCGTTGCGACGCTCCGGCCAGACGGCTGGCCGCAGACGACGACGGTGGGCTACGTCAATGACGGGCTGACGCTCTATTTTCTCTGCAGCCCGGACAGCCAGAAAGCCGCCAATCTGGCGCGGGACAAAAGGTTGTCGCTGACGATCAACCCGGATGTAGCCCAGCTGATGCAGATCACCGGCCTGTCGATGGCGGCCTTTGCCGAGAAGGTGGAAGACCCTGACGAGGCCGACAGGGTGCTCCGCATGATGCCGGCGAAATATCCCGTCCAGCAGGATCTGGCGGTCGCCATGCCGACGCGGGATCAGATCTTTATCTTCCGCGTCATGCCGAAGGTGATCTCGGTGCTTGATTATTCCAAAGGGTTCGGCCACGCGGATCTCGTCACGCTCTGATGCGGCGTGAAAGTCAGGCGCCCTTGGTGACCTTGGCAGCGCCCCAGAGCGAGCCGGGATTAGCACGGTTGGGATGGAGCGTCAGCATGGCGTCGAACAGTTCCCGCGCTGTCGTCGTTTCCAGTTCAAGCCTGTTGAAATCACGCAAGTATTGCTGCGTCTGGTCGATGATATCGGGGTTGTCGTCATTTTCGGGGATCTTGTGGCCGGCGACGACGGCCTTCGGCTTCAGCTCTTTCAGCCGGTCCAGCGTTTCGATCCAATGTTGCCTGCTCTCGCGCGTGGTTTCGCCGAGGTAACAGTGAATGCCGTTATAAACGACGTCGCCGCCGACGATGAGCCCGATCGAGGGAACGTGCAGGGCGGTCGAGTGCGACATGTCGGTATGGCCCGCATCGATCGGGATCAGCTTGTGGCCTTCGAGTTCCAGGTCGGGTGCTTCAAGCACATCCGCGACGGCCATGGTCTCGGCGATCTCGCCGGGGAAGAGTTTGCGCCAGAAACCGTCGAGCATGTCGGGTTCGCTCTGGCGGCGCATCGCCTCCACCACATCTGAGACCGCATAAGCCTTCGCATCGGGGAAGCGCTTCAGCAGAGCGCCGATGCCGAAGAAATGGTCGCCATGGCCGTGGGTGATGTAGATCGCCTTCAGGTGCTTGCCGCTCGCCTCCACCCAGTCGGCGAGCGTCTTTGTCTGCGGTTCGGTCAGGAAAGTGTCGACGAGCACGGCATCACGTTCGCCCGAGATCAGCGTGGCGGAATTGGCGACCCATCGAAGCGCGGGATCTCCAGCCGGCACATCGCGGCTGAGGCCTGGGCGGCGGATTGTCAGGACATCGTAGCGCAGGCTGGGGGTGGGGTTCGAGCTCATGGCGGTAATTCCTTGAACAGTTGAGTTTTGGCGGCAGGGCGAGGGATCGAGCTTGATTTTTTGCTGCGAAACAATAAATATATGACCGGTCGTCTATAATTGTTCAAGAGGAAAAATGGACGCAGACACGCCGGCTCGACGCGGCCCCAAGCCGAACATGCACATGCGGGAGAAGCTTATCGAGGCAGGTCTGAAGGAGATCCATGCTCATGGGTTTGCCGCGACCGGGATCCAGAAGATCGTCGACGACATCAAGGTACCGAAGGGCTCTTTCTACAATTACTTCGAGAGCAAGGAGGCCTTCGGGGCGGAGGTTTCCGATCGCTACTCCGAGCAGGCGCTTGCCCGGCTCACGAGTTTCCTTGCCGATCACGACAAACCACCGCTTCGCCGCCTCAAGGCCTTTTTCGACGATCGCACCGCGTCCTTTGCCTTGAGAGGTCATACGCAGGGATGCGTGCTCGGCAATTTCAGTGCCGAGACGGTGGACCACAGCGAGTTGATCCGCCAGCATGTGGCAGCGCATTTCGGCCGCTGGAGCGAGGTGATTGCGGCATGTCTGTCCGAAGCGCAGACAGACGGCACACTCTCTGGCGAACTGCCGGCCGGAGCACTTGCCGATTTCATCCTGAACAGTTGGGAAGGGGCGCTTCTGCGCATGCGCGCGGACCGTAGCGGAGCCCCGCTCGAGACATTCAAGCAGATGGTCTTTGACGTGCTGCTGCACGGCAAGGGGCATTGAAGGCTATTTACCCCGGTTAAGAAGAAATTTCCGTTCCGGTTCGGGCATTTACCATCTTTTCCGACGTCATGGATCGGTAACAGTTCCAGCTTAATTCCGACATGTTCGGGCTGGAGTTTCCGGCATCGATATGCGGGCGGGGGATCAGATGCCGGGCATTCTCATTGCAACCCTGTTGGCGACTGTCTCGGCCAAGGCGCCGATGGAGTATGCCAGCGGCGACCTTCTCTTTTCGGATTGTGGCGGTTCGCGGCAGTTCGTCATCGGCTATGTTTCCGGCTGGCTCGACAAATGGAACCGGGATGAGTTTCTTGCGCGGCGTTCGTTCGCGGATGCGGCCGGGGATCCGCAGGCGATGGTCAGTATAACCCGTCTCGGCCATTCGGTCGGGTGGAATATCTGCCTGCCGCCGGGCACGACACCCATCATAATCGGCGAAATGCTGTGCCACTTCCTGCAGGAGAATCCGGGCGTCCGCAGTGCTGAGGGCGACGATCTGGTGATGACCGTCGTTACCCGCAGCTACGGCTGCCGGTAAGGCAGGCGTCAGGCCTTGCTGACAAGGATAGCGCCGCCGATGATAAGCAGGGTGCCGGCAGAGAGTTTGATGATATCGATCTCAGCAGCCTCTCCCAGAAACACCGCGCCGACGGCGAGCGTCACCAGGACGTTGCAGCTCCAGATCGGCGCGAGTTTGGAGACCGGCACGCCGTAGGCAAAGAGCGCGAAGCTGATGAGGCCGGTGCCAAGGGCAAAACAGAAGCCGGCGGTGGCGGCAAAGCCGATGCCTTCTGCCGTCCAGGGCGCGGGGCGCCAGATCAGGGCGGAGATGCCGCCCGCTACAGCGAGCGTCAGGCCGAAGGCGATGAGATAGGCCGAAGAGCCGACGCCCGATACGGCGCTCTGCTTCTGGAAAATAGCGGTGATGCCCCAGAGAACGGCGGGGACCACGCCGCCGACGAATAAGGGCCAGAATCCAGTCATGATGTAACTCCTGTCGCACCGGACACGCTGAGACCTTCAGGGAAGGCGATCGGGATGTGGTGCCACCAGACTAGGAGTTTCTTCTTGTTCTTTGTGGTCTTGTTGTTTTGCTGAAAGTTGGCAGATTCACGCGCCGTCGGCAAGCAGCCGGATGAGTGTCACGCCCGCTTTTCCGCCTGGGCGGTGGCCATGGCGATGTCGCCGATTTCGGCCAGCGTCACCTTCTGGAATTCTTGCTCCAGCGTCTGTTCGGCGCTTTCGAAGGCGCGCTGCAGCTTGCCATTGGCGGCGCGCTCAACGGGGCAGGACGGGTGATCGTTGGAGAGCGGCGCATCGAGGATCGTTTCGCCCTGCAGGGCGCGTTGCACATCCAGAATGGTAATCTCTGCCAACGGCCTTGTCAGCGACCAGCCGCCACCGCGGCCGCCCTCCGATTCGACGATGCCGTATTGGCGCAGCGAGGCCATGGTGCGGCGGACGACGACAGGGTTGGTGTTGAGCATCTGGGCGATGCGCTCGCTCGTTTCCCTGCCGCCCAGCAATCCCATATGGACGAGAACATGGATCATTCGCGCCAGTCTTCCGTCTTGCCGCATCTGCGCCTCTCCATAGCGTAACAAATAATGTTACGGTCTATTGACTCCCATATTCTGTAACGTAAAAAGATACGGAATTAAAGATTCGATGTCGTCCGGATCCGATTTTTCCGAGGGCGACGGGCTTATTGTCGAGGAGGCAGCGATGCAGCAGCGCATGATCGAAACCGCAACCTTGAGGATGAACATTGCCGAAGCGGGCGAGGGGCCGCTGGTGCTGCTGTGCCACGGGTTTCCCGAGACATCGCATGCATGGCGTCATCAGATCACCGCACTTGCAGGGGCGGGCTTTCATGCCGTGGCGCCCGACATGCGCGGTTATGGCCGAACGGAAAGCCCTGATGAGGCCGGCGCCTATACGGTCGTCGATCTCGTGGCCGACATGGTGGCGCTCGTCGATGCGCTTGGTGCGGAACAGGCTGTCATCGTCGGCAATGACTGGGGTGCGACGGTTGCCTGGCAGGCCGCGCTGATGCGTCCGGACAGGTTCCGGGGTGTCGTCGCGATGAGCGTGCCTCTCATGGGTCAGCCGCCGATACCGCCGACGAAGATCTTTCCGGCCACGGCAGATCATCTGCTGTATGTGCTCTACTTCCAGCAGCCGGGATCGGCGGAGGCCGAGTTCGAGCGGAATGTGGAGGTCACGCTTCGCAAGATCTATGGCGCCGCAAGCGGCGAGGCGGGCCCGCGGCTGCCGGGCGACGGAACGCCCAATCCCTTCGGCATGGTCTCGCGCGCTTCCGGTTTGCTCGCCGATCTGCCGGAAAGCGATACGCTTCCCGCCTGGCTTCCGAAATCCGATCTCGATACGTTCGTCGACGCCTTCAAGGCATCGGGCTTTCGCGGCGGCCTGAACTACTATCGCAACCTCGACCGGAACTGGGAATTGCAGAAGGCTTTTGCGGGGCTGAAGATCGAGATCCCCGCGCTGTTCATGGCCGGCGAACGCGATACAGGCCTTGCCATCCCCGGAATGCGGGAGATTATCGGCGCGATGCCACAACTCGCGCCCGACCTCAGGGCGACGCAGTTCGTTCCCGGCGCCGGCCACTGGCTGCCGCAGGAGCGGCCCGACATTGTCAGCCGCGCGATCATCGATTTCGTGCGGGGCCTGTGAGCGGTTTAATCGCCGTCTTCGAGCATCCGCTCAAGGGTGGCGATCAGTTCCCGACTGCCGGTGCGGTCATCGGCGATTGTCTGGAAGACGCCGGCCATGCCCTTGAAGATGAGCGCGGCGGGATCGTCTTCGCCCAGGAACTCGGCAATCTCTTCCATTTCCGCCACCCAGCGATAGGCCTTCGGAAACATGTCCGGAATGGATTGGCGCAGCCGCTTCAGATGCTCGCTCTGGCTTTCGGCCAGTTCCACCTTCAATGCGTCGCTGGCACCAGAGCGTGCGGCCGCAAGCAGCATGGCGGCGGAGAGGCCGGTGATGCCCTTGTTGATGCCGGCGTAACACATCTTCAACGCGGAGGCGGCTCCAACGGGGCCTTTCACGCGGCGGATCTTCAGGCCAAAGCGGGAGAGCAGATCGGGTTCGCCGGCGAGATCACCGCAGAGGCAAACGACCGGGCCGGCCTTGCCGGGAACCGGCGGGCCGCCGATGATCGAGCCGTCGATGACCTTGGCGCCAGAGGAAGCGAGGCCCGCGGCCAGCGTTTCCATGGTCTTCGGGCTTATGGCATTGAGATCGACAAAGGATGGCTTTTTGCCGCTGTCGCGCAGCACCGGAGCGATGAGATCCGCAACCTTCTGCGCTTCTGCCGGCGGAACGATGGAGAGGATGATATCGGCCTCGGTGAACGCCGAAAGCGGAGCGGCGATGAGGCCAGCGGCTCGGGCGCGCTCGATTGTCGCTTGACTGCGTCCATCGAGAAAGGTGATGACCTTGGCGCCGGACTCGGCAAGGCGGCGGCCGACGGCACTGCCCATGGCGCCGGCACCGAACAATGCGATTGTGATGGACATTGGCGGAGAGACCTCATTGGCGGGATGGACTGAGATTAGGGCGGGACGGCCGCTGCCGCAAGGCGGGTGCGGCCTTCGGTCCGCGTCTCAAAGGCTCGTTATCTCCTCAGCCTCTCTATTGGTCCGGTTTAAGCCGGACTGCGAACGCGCGGCATCGCGACAGGCCCTCGGCGAGCTACCTGTCATGCGCTTGAAGGCATTACTGAAGGCACTCTCGGACGTATAGCCGAGCGAGCGGGCGATAACGGCGACAGGGGTGGTTTCCTCCCTGAGCGCCCGTTCGGCAAGGTGCATACGCCATCCTGCGAGATAGGTCAGAGGGGCCGCACCCGAGATCGTGCGGAAATGAAAAGCAAAGGTCGTGCGCGACATGGCGCAGGCACTGGCAAGCTCATCCAAATGCCAGGAACGGGTCGGGTCACCATGCATGAGGCGCAGTGCGGGTGCGAGGCGGGGATGCGACAACGCCCGTAGCCAGCCGGGAGGCATGAGCGCCGCCGTTTTCAGATGGGCGCGAAGGATCTGGATGAAGAGAAGCTGGGCAAGTTGCTCGCAGGCAAGACGAGCGCCGGGCTCTGTGGAAGCCCGTTCGTTGACGAGCTGGTCGAGAATCCATCTGATGGTCGAAGCCTGCAGGGACGCTGCGCCGATGTGGATCCAGGGCGGCAGGACATCGGCCAGCAAGCGGCCGCTGACGGGATCGAGCAGCACATGGCCGCCGATATGGGCAAAGTCATCGCCATCGCCAAGCTGCGCGGTCGAGCGGCCGGCACCTGAAAACAGGCTCATCGCGTCGACCGCGGGAACATCAAGTGCGCTCGACAGCACGAAGGAGCGCCGCGCCGAAAGAAGGCCGACATCGCCGGCTTCGAACAGCATCGGCTTCGGCTCACCATCGATATCAACCCAGCAGCTGCCCTTCACCACGGCAAAGAACTTGATCGTCTTCGGCACCGGAAAACGGATTGCCCAGGGACCTCCAGCCGTGAACCCACCCGTGACAAGTGTTTCGGCATTGGTGAATTTCAGGATATCGGAGAAGGGATCGGAAGGCATTCCCGCACTATCGCGCAAGTATTTCACCCGTTCAAGCATTCATAATCCGACCTGACAGTTCTAACTTTGATCTATGCCGCCGGACCGGCGGTGTTGGACAGAGAGAATCTTCATGACATTGAGCAGACGAAAACTTGGCAGCCAGGGACTGGAAGTCGGAGCAATCGGCCTCGGTTGCATGGGCATGAGCCAGTCCTACGGGCCAGCCGACGAGGCAGAATCGATCGCGACCCTGCACCGCGCCATCGAGCTGGGTTGCGATTTCTTCGACACGGCCGAGAATTACGGCCCATTCAAGAACGAGGCTCTACTTGGCAAGGCGTTCAGGGATCGGCGCGATAGGGTGGTGATCGCGACCAAATTCGGCTCACGCTTCGACGGTGACAGGATCGTCGGCACAGATAGCAGGCCGGAGAACATCATCCGGGTTGTCGAGGGTTGCCTCAGCCGGCTGCAGACCGATCATATTGACCTGCTTTACCAGCACCGCCTCGACAGGAGCGTCCCGATCGAGGACGTGGCCGGCACGGTCAGGGATCTGGTCATTGCAGGCAAGGTGCGCTTCTTCGGGCTTTCGGAGGTCGGTATCGCCAATCTTCGCCGCGCCCATGCCGTCCATCCTGTTTCTGCGCTCCAAAGCGAATATTCGCTCTGGGAGCGGAACCTGGAACCTGAGATCATTCCGGTCCTGCGCGAGCTTGGGATCGGTCTTGTACCGTTCTGCCCTCTGGGACGCGGCTTCCTCGCCGGTGGCGTGAAGCGGGCCGAGGACTATCCGGAAGGCGATACGCGGCGGATCGACCCGCGATATCAGGGCACAAACTACGATTCCAACATGCAGGCGGCGCAGATCGTCTTCGACATAGCCGCGAACAAGGGCGTGAAGCCCGGTCAGATCGCGCTCGCCTGGCTGCTGCGCAAGGGTGACGATATCGTGCCGATCCCCGGCACCAAGCGCAGATCCTATCTGGAAGAGAATGTTGCTGCTGCCTCTATCCGCCTGGACGCTGAGGAGGTGCGGAGGCTCGATGCAGCGCTGGTGACCGGGACTATATCCGGGAACCGTTATGCGGACTGGATCATGGCCACCATTGACCGTTAGTCCCGCATCCTCAGCTCATCCGTCTGCATCTGCAGGGAGCCCAGCGTTTCGAGGAAACTCATGCCGAGCAGGCTCTGGTCGAGCCTGCCATCTTCGGCGACAGTGGCGGCAACATTGTGACGCACGATGGGGCCGATCGCCACCTGATCGAGGGTGATGGGCGCGGCGCGAGCGCGGCCGTTGGCAGTCATCACGGTCATGGAGTAGGTGAGCTGCTTCGGATCGATGCCGATGCGCAACGCATCGGCGTGCGAGAGCGCCACCATGCTGGCGCCGGTATCGACCAGCATCGGCACGGACTGACCGTTGACGGATACCTCGGCCTCGAAATGGCCGTTCAGCATCTTGTGCACGATGACTTCCTGCCCGCCTTCGCTCGTTGTGACGACGACAGCACGGCCGGGCACGAGACCAGCAAGCAGGCGGTTGCCGACACCAAGCGCATCCTGCCGGTAGAGATAGGCAGTGGCGAGCGCCAGGATGATGACCAGCCAGATCATCAACTGCCGCATGGTCTGGCCGATGTTTCGACGGCTGCCCACGATACCGGCAGCCAGCATCAGGGCGATCGGCAGCAGGTAGACGAAGCGGCCGAAATCGTCGCTTGCCAGTCCAAAAATACGAGTCTGATCACTGTTGAAGAGCAGGACCGCAAGGCCAATGCCGATGACGGCAAGCAGGATGATGAGGCGCATCAGGCCGTCGCCTCCAGAGGTTTCGCCGATTCGGGAACACGTGCTGCGAGCCTGGCGGGCAGGCTGTTCATGATGGTTTCGCGGTCCTCGTCGGAAAAGCGCATCCAGCCGGCGATTTCATCCGTTGTGCGGCCACATCCGGCGCAGAGACCGGTGAGAGGATCCAGGGAGCATATGCGGATGCAGGGTGTTCGCATGAGCGTCATATCGTGATTTCAGAGGGCCATGGCAAGGGCGCAGAAAGCCGCGACCTCGCAAATCTGCTGGGTGGCGCCGAGCGTGTCGCCGGTATGGCCGCCGAGCCTGCGGCGGATAAACCAGGTGAAGACAAGCGTCGAGAGGCCGGCGGCGAGGAGAGCCGAGACGAAGGGAAGCAGACCGAGCGCGGGCCAGACGAGCATGGCAGTGATAAAGCCTGCCACGACGAGCGCGATCTGCATCGTCGCCTCGACGGGGCTGCCAGCCGAGGCTGCAAGGCCATCCGGCTTTGCAGCGGGAAGGCGCTGCCAGTGCCAGGCAATTGCACCGCGACTGAGCGCGGCAACGGCCGGAATGGCAAGAGCAGCGGCAAAGGGTGCTGCCTCGCGGGCAATGGCGGCAAGTGCGGAGGCCCGGAGAGCGAAGGAGAGGATCAGGGCGATCGCCCCATAGCTGCCGATGCGGCTGTCCTTCATGATGATCAGGCTCTGCTCGCGCGACTTGCCGCCGCCGATGCCGTCGGCCGTATCGGCAAGCCCGTCTTCATGCAGCGCTCCGGTGAGGATCGTCAGCACGGCGAGGGCGACGAGCGCCGCCATCAGGCGGTCGGCGCGAAAGGCCAGCATCAGCAGGAAGACGAGCGCGGGCAGGGCGCCGATGAGGAGACCGGCAAGCGGGAAGACACGCACCAGCCGGCCAAGCTTGCCGTCATAGCCGGCAAAGAGCCATGGCGGCATCGGAATACGGCTCAGGAAAGCCACGGCGCGCGCGGCATCGACCACGATGGCTTTTATCATTTCCGGATCATTCCTGCGGTCCCCTGTCTCTCCCGGCGTCTTTGTCTTGCTGCGGCTTTTGAGGTTGTTCCTCTTGGCCCGTCGCTTTAAGAGAGTCGCCACGCAAAGAACCCGATTTGCCGGGAAAAGACAAGAATACAAGGAAAGCCATCCAGATGAGCGTTTCAGGCCTGCCGTTCGACGATTTTCGCGCCCTTATTCGCGACCTGCCGGGACCGGATGCCCGTGCGCTGGTCGCCGCCCGCGAACGCGACGCGCAACTGACGAAGCCGCCGGGCGCTCTTGGACGACTTGAAGAAATCGCCTTCTGGCTCGCGGCCTGGACGGGCAGGGCGCCCGCCGTCAACCGGCCGCTGGTGGCGATCTTTGCCGGCAATCACGGTGTGGTGCGGCAGGGCATCACGCCTTTCCCGCCTGAGGTGACGCAGCAGATGGTGGAGAATTTCGCAGCCGGCGGGGCGGCGATCAACCAGATCTGTGTGGCCAACGATCTCGGCCTCAAGGTTTTCGACCTGGCGCTCGATTATCCGACCGGCGACATCACCGAGGAAGCCGCTCTTTCCGAGCGCGACTGTGCGGCCACCATGGCCTTCGGCATGGAAGCGATCGCCGGCGGGACCGACCTGCTCTGCATTGGCGAAATGGGTATCGGCAATACGACGATTGCGGCCGCGATCAACTATGCGCTTTACGGCGGCACCGCGCGCGACTGGGTCGGCCCCGGAACGGGCTCGGAAGGCGAGATGCTGGAACGCAAGATCGATGCCGTCGAGCGTGCGGTGGAGCTGCACAGCGATCACCTCGACGATCCCCTGGAAATCATGCGCCGGCTCGGCGGCCGTGAGATCGCAGCGATGGCAGGTGCAATTCTTGCGGCGCGCATGGAGCGGATTCCGGTGCTGATCGACGGGTACACGGCGACAGCGGCCGGCGCGATCCTCCGGGCGGCCAACCCGTCAGCGCTCGACCATTGCCTGATCGGGCATGTCTCGGCCGAACCGGGGCATCTGCGCGCCATCGAGCAGCTCGGCAAGACGCCGCTTCTGGCGCTCGGCATGCGGCTCGGCGAAGGTACGGGGGCAGCACTTGCCGCCGGCATCGTCAAGGCGGCCGCCGCCTGCCATTCCGGCATGGCGACCTTCGCCCAGGCCGGTGTCTCCGGAAAACACTAGGGCTGGAGCCGCCAAGCCGGCTTGCACATTGCTTGCACGCGAGCCAGCGACACGGTATCTGCGTATTCGCTTAAAAACAGAGCGCCGGTTCGGGGATCGGCGCGGGGAAAACGAGAGGCCGTTGACCAAACCCGCGGTGACCAAGGAGACAGGATTTCGCCATTTCCTGGCAGCGGCAAGCTATTCACTCGCCGGCTTCCAGCGGGTGCTGAAGGAATCGGCTTTCCGGCAGGAGATCGGCTTTTTCGTCGCGGCACTGATCCTGCTTTTCCTGATCGGTGCGGATGCCGCAGAGTTCGTCATCACGACGGTGCTATTCCTCGGACTCTTTTCAATCGAGGCGATGAATACAGCGGTCGAGGAAGTGATCGACCGGATATCACCTGAGATCTCCATCGTCGGCAAACATGCCAAGGATCTCGGCTCTTTTGCCGTGAGCTGCATGATCGCCGCCTGTTGCCTCTATCTCGGCTTCGTCGTGATCAAGCATCTATTCTTCTAAAAGAATGAGATGACTAGGCGAAGCTCTTGCGCTTCTTGGTGACGGGCTGCGCTTCTTCCACGGCCGGGATGCTCTGCAGCACGCGCTTGGCCGGCAGGATGGCGATGACTTCGGTGCCTTCGCGCAGCCTGGATTTCAGGATGAACTGGCCGTCATGCTTGGCAAGGATCGCCTGGACAATCGGCAGGCCCAGGCCGGTGCCCTGTTCGGCGCTCTTGATGGCAATCGATCCCTGGCCGAAAGCCGACAGCACGACCGGGATTTCTTCTTCGGGGATGCCGGGGCCGTTATCCTTGATCGAGATGTATTGACCACCGCCGGCAGTCCAGCCGACCTTGACGTTGATTTCTCCACCCTGAGGCGTGAATTTCACGGCATTGGAAAGAAGATTGAGCACGACCTGGCGCATGGATTTCTCATCTGCCCAGATCGACGGGAGCTGGCGCTCGACCTGATCGTGGATCGTGATGTTCTTGGCGCGGGCGCGAAGTTGCACCATGCCGATGCAGTCTTCGGTGATATCGAGCAGCGAGATCGCCTCTTCGCTGAGCTCGTATCGGCCGGCTTCGATACGGGAAAGGTCGAGGATCTCGTTGATCAAATCGAGCAGATGCTGGCCGGAGCGATGGATGTCGCCGGCATATTCCTTGTAGGTCGGATTGGCGAGCGGCCCCATGACCTCCGCCGACATGACCTCGGAGAAACCGAGAATGGCATTCAGCGGCGTGCGCAGTTCATGCGACATGGAGGCAAGGAAGCGCGACTTGGCGAGGTTTGCCTCCTCCGCGCGGCGGCGGGCCTCGTCGGACATGGATTTCGCCACTTCCAGCTCGGCGATCAGATCATCCTTTTCCGACTGGAAGGAGAGAATCTTAAGGCTGGACTGGAAGAGCCGGTCGCTGATGTAATTGAAGAAGACGACCGTCGTGGTGAAGACGCCGGTCAGGCAGAGTTCGAGAATATCGCGCGAAATGCCACTTTTTGCCGCGAGCGCAACGACAGCAGGCGCAAAACCGACAAGAACAGCGGGCGTCAGCATGAAATTCGACATGGTCGCGACCGACAGCGCGATCAGCAGGGTAGCGCCCTTATAGAGGGTGAAGCTCGAAGGTTCGCAGGCTGAACACTCCTGCAAGGCGAACACCGCCCAGCAGCAACCGATCAGGAACTGGCCCGCCAGCAACAGGTTGCGCCAGCGGCGCACCGTATCGGCAGTAATCTCCTGCTTTCTGGCACGGCGGGCCAGGAGGATATTGGCAGCATGACAAGTCAGCGTCAGCAACGCCCAGAAGAACAAGCTCGCATCCTCGGCGAAATAGGTGCCGAGTGCTGCAACGATAATGACGAAGGGCGGCATGATCGCCGCGCCCTGCAGGACAGCTGCAACATACATCTGCAGCACGTCACGATCAAAGGCGGAGCTTGAGGCATGGCCGGACTGCAAGCGTTCGCGCGTCTGCCGGACGGCCTTGGAAACCGCCTTGTTGCGGTGGCCGCGCGATTTGTCGACAATGATCTTGTCGGTTGATGTGCTGACGCCGGTACTCATGTGCACGTTGAAACTTGTCCCACAGATGAATAAGAGCTTAACCGGAAATTCTTAAGAAGATGTTTGCCATCTTTGCCAAGGGTTTGTTTTTCAAGGAGGCAAAAGCGTGGCACGGCTTCTGGTCTTGACCCGGGACGGTGCAACCGCTCTGGCTTTTCTTGTTCTCGTTGTATTAATCGCGGCCAAGCTCAACGATAGGCCCGACATCCGGCACCAGGGCGCCTTTCGCGCCGCCGACGGCGACAGCCTCGTTCTCGATGGCGAGCGCATGCGGCTTGATGGCATCGATGCGCCGGAACTGTCGCAGACTTGCGAGCGGCAGGGGCAGGACTGGGCCTGTGGCAGGCAGGCGCAATATGCGCTGCAGCAACTGGTTTCTGACGAGGCCACGCAATGCGGCGGAAACGAGCGCGATCGCTACGACAGGCTGCTTGTCACTTGCCGCAACAAGGCCGGCAATATCAATGCACGCATGGTTGCTAGCGGGATGGCGGTTTCCTATGGCGGTTATCAGCAGGAGGAAGGTAAGGCGAGGGGCCAAAAGCTTGGGCTCTGGGCCGGTCATTTTGAGATGCCGCGCGATGTCAGGGATCAGGCCCGACATGAGAGTTCAGGGCTCCGGCGGCTGATCGGCGGATGGACGGGATGGTAATCAAGAGTGCATTGAACGAGGAGCAATTGGACGAGCTGCGGGCCGAGATCGCTGCCTGCCGGATCTGTCGCGATGCGCCGCTGCGCGGGATCGAGGACCGGCTGCCGCACGAGCCGCGTCCGGTTGCCGTGCTTTCTTCCCGCGCCCGTGTGCTGATCGCGGGCCAGGCGCCTGGGCTGCGCGTGCATGAAAGCGGACTGCCATTCGACGACGCCTCCGGTGACCGGTTGCGGCAATGGCTGGAGGTGGACCGGCCGACCTTCTACGACCGGGATCGATTCGCGATCGTGCCGATGGGTTTCTGTTTTCCAGGTTATGATGCTGCGGGCAGCGACCTGCCGCCGCGGCGCGAATGCGCGCCGGTCTGGCGGGATCGCGTGCTCTCGGCCATGCCGCAGATCGAACTGGTGCTTGCCGTCGGCGGTTATGCGCAGACCTGGCATATGGGGGCTTTCAGACGCGAGAACATGACCGAGACGGTGCGGGCCTGGCGTGACAGCCTCGGCGCGCCGGGAAAGCCTTTGATTCTTCCTCTGCCGCATCCAAGCTGGCGCAACACGGGCTGGATCAAGCGCCACCCATGGTTTGAGGAGGAACTGCTTCCTGAGCTGCGCCGGCGAATCAAAATGCTGGCATTCTGAAACAAAATTCTTTTCGCCGGCCGGAATCGCGCTATACAAAGAAAATAATTCGAAAGGGACTTGTTTTCGCATGGATCGCCTCGACCGAAAGATACTGCGCCTGCTCCAGGAAGATTCGACGCTCGCCGTGGCCGACCTCGCCAAGAAGGTCGGGCTTTCGACGACGCCGTGCTGGAGGCGTATCCAGAAAATGGAGGAAGACGGCGTCATCAAGCGCCGGGTGGCGATTCTCGATCCGGAAAAGGTCAACACCAAGGTTACGGTCTTCGTGTCGATCCGCACGGCGACCCACTCCATCGAATGGCTGCGTCGCTTCTCCGAGGTCGTGGCGGAATTCCCGGAAGTGGTCGAATTCTACCGCATGAGCGGCGACGTGGATTATCTGCTGCGCGTCGTCGTGCCCGATATCGCTGCCTATGACGCCTTCTACAAGCGAATGATCGCCAAGATCGAGATTCGCGACGTCTCCTCTGCTTTCGCGATGGAGCAGATCAAATATTCGACGCAACTGCCGCTCGACTACATGCTTCTGGAAAACGCGAAGTCCAACGAGGACTGAGCAGGGCAGGCGCTTCGCGACAGCGCATATGACTTAAGGCAGGCGCGAGCGAATCGCGCCCACCCGGCGAGGAGATACAAGCTCCTCCGGAGACAGGCTGCACAGAGAGAATCAGAGTTCATCAGTGACTTCTGACAGTGATCCCGAAGCGGGAGCCACTTGACGGCAGCGCGAAACCTTTCCAAATTGTAATCTTCCTGTCATGGAACCATGCGAATTCACGCGGGTCATGAATCAGCTCAGCCGTTGGGAGGCACGGGAGCAGGTTCAGGAGGTGGTCCGGGGGCATCTGGAGCACTTATTATAATGTCCGTGCAGTGCAGTATCGCACTGTACACGATTTTTTGTGCGGTTGGCGAAACGCTTGAGTGGCGCCAAAACTCTTACTTTTGGTTGTTTTCGCAACGAAAAGTAGGCTTCAAATCGACTAGTGGTCGTTATCTGCACCATTAGGTTCGATTTCAGGACACTATGTCCTAATCTCCGACCTTTATATAGTCGTTAGCCGGCGCTAGTGTTTGGCTGCATCGCAAAAAAGCGTTCGAGCTCCGCTCCCTTTTCGCGATGCCTTGGGAGGATTATTTTTGCCGCTTGCGATAGCCACTGGCTACCGCGGCGGCATTTCTGCGTTAACTATTTATCTCCTTGAAATTGTTGTATAAAAACCACGCCTGAAGCAGAAAGCATGCTCCGGCTGTGAGTTGGCGCCCTTCACGAATTGCTACACTCAGATGTCTGTGGGATGAACGTTCGGCGGTTCGATCGATCCGCACGCCGTGAGGCTGTTCAAACGGGTCGGCTTTGGATCTTCGGAGACAGGGTAAAGCCCCGATCGACAAAGGAGTGGAATTCTACAATGAACATCAAGATGGTATTGCTTGCGTCGGCAGCAGCATTTGCTGCATCGACCCCGGTACTCGCAGCAGACGCAATCGTTGCTGCCGAGCCGGAGCCGGTTGAGTACGTTCGCGTCTGCGACGCTTACGGCACCGGCTACTTCTACATCCCGGGCACGGAAACCTGCCTTAAGATCGAAGGTTACATTCGTTTCCAGGTTAACGTCGGCCCGAACGCCGGCGGCGACAGCTCCACCAACGACTCGAGCTGGGATGCTGTAACCCGTGGTCAGGTTCAGTTCACGGCTAAGAGCGACACCGAATACGGTCCGCTCACCGGCGTTATCGTTCTCCAGGCCAATGCCGACAACGCATCCAGCCAGGAAACGATCCTTGACTCCGCTTACCTCGACGTTGCTGGCTTCCGCGCTGGTCTCTTCTACTCCTGGTGGGACGATGGTCTCTCCGGCGAAACGGACGATATCGGTTCTGTCGTAACGCTGCATAACTCCATCCGTTATCAGTACGAAACCGGTTCCTTCTACGCTGGCATCAGCGTCGACGAACTGGAAGACGGCGTCTTCAAGGGTACCGTTGATCCCGCCACCGGCGTCTTCACGGCTGACGAAGCTCCGAACAACGTCGGCGTTGCCTTCGGCATCGGCGGCACGGCTGGCGCATTCAGCTACCAGGTTACCGGCGGCTGGGACTTCGACAACGAAGACGGCGCAATCCGCGCAATGGGTACGGCTGAAATTGGTCCGGGCACGCTCGGCCTCGCTGCTGTCTACTCCAGCGGCCCGAACTCCTACTACTCGTCTGCTGAATGGGCAATTGCTGCCGAATACGCCATCAAGGCAACGGACAAGCTGAAGATCACCCCTGGTGTTCAGTACTACGGCAACTACTTCGGTGGCAGCAAGGATGTTCCGGATGACTTCGACGGTCTCGGCGATGCTTGGAAGGCCGGTCTGACGGTTGACTACCAGATCGTTGACAACTTCTACGCCAAGGCTTCCGTCCAGTACCTGGATCCGGAAGATGGCGACGACGTAACCACCGGTTACTTCCGTCTGCAGCGCTCGTTCTAATCTGAACGACGGAACCCCCGGCTTCGTGCCGGGGGTCTCCTAACCCACGAGTTTCTGATCAGAATGACCTCCGATCAGTAACGAGGGACTGGTCCGGTTTTCCCTGCTGGGCCAGTCCTTTGCAGTTGAAAGCGGTCATGAAGCCAGGAGCGCCGCCACGCTTACCGGTTTCACCTTGTCGGCAGGCTTTCCTCCGGTTTCCCAACGTCGCCTACCTTTTTAAATTATCGCCGTATTCGTTGGCCCCGGTAAATCGCGCCCTATCTTGTTGCGCGATGTGCATCTTTTCGTGATGCAATTTCATCGGGCGAGTTTGCTCATCGGGACAGGTTTCATCTGTCGGGATTCGATGCCGATAATGTGACTGTAACGTAACAGGTGAGACGCTATAAGCATTTCAGAGGCTGGCATTCATTACTACTCTCGGGTAGGTTTCGATAATGGACGATCTTAATGACTACTTCTATTTTGCCGCCGTCGTCTCCAGCGGTGGTTTTGCTTCCGCAAGCCGAACTCTAAAAATACCCCGATCCAAGCTGAGCAGGCGCGTCAGTCGCCTGGAGGATGGCCTCGGCGCGAGGCTGATCGAGCGTTCCACACGTCACTTCCGGGTGACGGAGATCGGGCAGGCTTTTTATGAGCAATGCCAGACGATTCTCAGGGAAGCGGATCGCGCCAAGTCGATCATTACGGAGGCCCAGTCCGATCCGCAGGGAATTGTGCGCATGGGCTGCCCGCTCGGCCTCATCGATATTTCCCTAGGAGCCGTGCTGCCAGAATTCCTGGAGCGCTACCCCAAGATCAAGCTGCAGGTCGTCGGTTCCGAGCGGCGCACGGATCTCATCAACGAGCGCATCGATGTCGAAGTCCGCGCGGCGAGCGAGCCGGAAACACAGGCGAGCCTGACAATGCGCAAGCTCGACCGGGCGCGGCGCATCCTCGTCGCCAGCCCTTCGCTGATCGAACGCATGGGCGAACTCACCAGTGTCGACGATCTCGGCAATGCCCCAACGCTCGCGATGACCGCCTGGATGTCGTTCCATACCTGGGAGCTGGTCGGACCGGATGGCGAGAAGAAGGTGGTGCGGCATCAGCCGCGGCTCACCTGCCGCAGCATGACGGCTATCCTCGATGCCGCACGCGCGGGTGTGGGCTACGGGCTCATCCTCGAGCATGCCTGCGCGCCGGACCTCCAGTCCGGCCGGCTGGTTCGCGTGTTGCCGGAGTGGCAGACGGTGGAGAGCCAGTTTTATCTCGTCTTCACGACGACCAAGGGCATGCCGCCGGCAGTGCGGGCGCTCATCGATTTCCTGGTCGAAAAATCCAAGCAGCATCAGATCGTTACGACCAGCGCTGCACTTGCCGCAGAATAAGGATTACCTTAGGCGAGCCAGTATTTTTTCACTCGTCAATTCCCTGACGGCATCCTTGCCGATCCAGCGCGCGGTCTTGTCGGCGCTGGCGGCAAGGCGTTCGGCCAGCATCAGGGCAGGGGCGTGACAGGCACGGCTGCGTTTGCCGATGTTGCGAAGCGCCCAGTTGACGGCCTTGCGGACGAAGTTTCTGTCATCTGTCGAATGCGCTTCGATCAGCGACAGGTAGGCCAGCAGGCTTTCATCCGTATCCTTCTTGCGATGCACGGCGGCGCCGGCGATCATGGCAAAGGCGGTTCGCCTGACGAATTCTCTGCTGTCGGCGGCGAATTCCGGAATTAGCGCGTCGAGATCGGCCTCGACGAAGACATCGGCGGCGCAGTCGACGATTTCCCAGGAATTGAAGTCCGCCACCAGGATGCGCGCCTCCGCATCCGTCAGCCTTTTCGGCTCGAGTGTGTAGAGCGCCAGCATGCGCGCTTCGCGGATACCACTTGCCCAGAGTTCTTTTGCCCTGATGTGGTTCTTCTTTGCGAGCCGGGCGATCCTCTGCAGATCGGGATTGGAAATGCCGATCGCGGTTTCGGTAACGATGCCGAAACGCGCCATGCCGGCTATATTGTCTTCCGAGCGCAGCGGTAGAAGATGCGCGATCAGCTCTGCTGCGCTCGAAGACGGGCCGATCATTTTTCGAGACGGGCGAGCAGCGAGGACGTATCCCATCTCTTGCCGCCGAGCGCCTGAACATCGCCATAGAACTGGTCGACGAGGGCGGTCAGCGGCAATCTGGCGCCGCTGCGCTGTGCCTCCGACAGGACGATGCCGAGATCCTTGCGCATCCAGTCGACGGCGAAGCCGAAATCATACTTGCCCTGATTCATCGTCTTGTGGCGGTTTTCCATCTGCCAGGAGCCGGCGGCCCCCTTAGAGATGACGTCAACCACTTTCTCGATGTCGAGGCCGGCGCGCTTGCCGAAATGCACGGCTTCGGCAAGACCCTGGACGATGCCGGCGATGCAGATCTGGTTCATCATCTTGGTCAGCTGGCCGGAACCGGCTGGCCCCATGAGGCCGACCATGCGGGCATAGGCGTCAATGACCGGTTTTGCCTTTTCGAAGACAGCCTCATCACCGCCGCACATGACGGTGAGCACGCCATTCTCGGCGCCTGCCTGGCCGCCGGAAACGGGGGCATCGATGAAATCCACACCCTTTGCCTTCGCCGCCTCGTAGAGTTCGCGGGCGACTTCGGCGCTTGCCGTGGTGTTGTCGATGAGAACGGAGCCGCGCTTCATGCTCTTCAGCACGCCGCTTTCGCCCGATGTCACCTGACGGAGATCGTCGTCATTGCCGACGCAGACGAAGACGAAATCACAGCCCTCGGCAGCTTCAGCCGGCGTCGGGGCGGACTTTCCGGAGAATTTCTCCGCCCAGGCGGCGGCCTTCTCGGACGTGCGGTTATAGACGGTGACATCGTGGCCGCCTTTTGTCTTCAGATGTCCCGCCATCGGGAAACCCATGACACCGAGACCGATGAAAGCGACTTTCGCCATATGCTGTCCTCCATAACCGCTTGCAAACAGGGTCAGAGGATTAGCGGAAACGGCGGGCAGCGGAAAGCCACTCGGCGGAGAGAAGCGACCTCCGTTGGAACAAAATTTCTCCGAGCCCGACAAAACAGGGTCTGGAAAGTTTCAGATATCGTGAATATGACAAATTTAGTTGTCGATCTAATTTATAGACTAAATCATCATTTCCCCATCGAAACAGGCAGCGAGCGCAGCAGGAGCACCAGCTCGCCGGACAAAGGGGATAGAGATGATCACACGTCGACAGACGCTCGGGCTTTTCGGAGCCGCAGCCGCCACCGCCATTCTGCCATCCGTCCGCTCGGCGCAGGCTGCGGCAACGGAGTTCCGTATCGGCTGGCAGAAGAATGGCGTGCTGGCGCTCGCCAAGCGCCGCGGGGCGCTCGAGAAGCGGCTTGCCGATCAGAGTATCACCGTCAGCTGGTCGGAATTCACGTCGGGCCCGCCGCTGCTTGAAGCGCTCGGCGCCGGAGCGCTCGATTTCGGGGCTACGGGCGACGTGCCGCCGCTCTTTGCACAGGCGGCAGGCGGGGCGCTCTATTATGTCGGCATTTATCGCGGCAGCCCGGCGGGGTCGGCCATCCTCGTGCGCAAGGATTCGCCGATCAAGACGCTGGAGGATCTGACAGGCAAGAAGGTTGCCTTCAAGCGCGGTTCCAGCGCTCATAACGTAACCGTCAAGGCCTTGCGCAAGACGGGGTTGAAGCCGGAGGATGTGCAGCAGGTCGATCTTGCGCCGCCGGATGCCGCTGCTGCATTCAAGAACGGCAGCATCGATGCCTGGTCGATCTGGGATCCCTATCTCGCCATCGCCGAAGCCGATCCTGATACACGCATCCTGACGACTGCCGAAGGCATCGTCGATTCCTACAGCTTCTTCCTCGCCAACAAGGATTTCACCGACGCGAACGGTACTGTTATCGTCAACGTGCTCGATGAGCTCGCCAAGGTCGGCCGCTCGGCGCAGGACAATCTCGACGCGACGGTCAAGGAGCTCTCGGAAATAACGGGCGTTCCCGCTGATGTTACGCGGGTGACGCTCCAGCGTCCCGGCGCCGATCTCGGCAGCGTGACAACGGTAAGCGATGCGGCGGCCGCCTATCAGCAGGCGCTGGCCGACGAATTCTACAATCTCGGCATCGTGCCTAAGAAGCTGACAACCGGCGATATCGTCTGGCGTCCGAAGGCGAGCTGACCAAGTCAGCCGCCGAGGTAGCTGATTTCGTCAGTTCGAGCGAGCTGACCAAGCCAGCCGCCGGGCAAGCTCGTCTCTCCTGCGGCTTGGGGTGGCGCTGGGGCAGGGCCGGGCAACCGCGGCATGGGAACATACCCATGCCGCGGAACCGGGCAAAATTATTCTCCAGACCGAGTTAGAATAGCAAATTGATATTGTCGATCTAATTAGTCGTCTATGTCAGTATCTCCGCATGACCAAGGGCGACCGGTTCGCGACTTTGGTTCGCAAAAGGTCACCGCCGAAAGCCACGAGGACGGAGAAGAGATTTCATGTTTACACGCAGACAAACACTCGGGCTTTTCAGTGCTGCGGCCGCAACGACCATTCTGCCGCAGGTTCGCTCCGCACAGGCTGCGGCCACGACGCTGCGCATCGGCTGGCAGAAGTTCGGCGTGTTGCCGCTTGCCAAGGCTGCAGGCGCACTTGAAAAACGGCTCGAGGCCAGGGGTGTAAGCGTCGAGTGGAACGAATTCACTTCCGGCCCGCCGCTGCTTGAAGCCGTCGGTGCCGGCGCACTCGATTTCGGCGTCTCCGGCGATGTGCCGCCGCTCTTTGCTCAGGCCGCCGGTGGTGATCTCCTTTATGTCGGCGCTTATCGCGGCCCTGCCGCCTTCCACGGCCTGCTGGTACAGAAGGATTCGCCGATCCAGAAGCTGGAGGATCTCAAGGGCAAGAAAGTCGCCTACAAGCGCGGTTCCAGCGCCCATAATTTCGCCCTCAAGGTTCTCGCGAAGGCAGGGCTTTCGCTGTCGGATATTACCGAAGTCGATCTGCCGCCGCCGGATGCAGGTGCCGCTTTCAAGACCGGCAGCATCGATGCCTGGGCGATCTGGGATCCCTTCTTCGCTGTTGCGGAGGCCGATCCGCAAACAAGGGTGCTGACGACTTCGGAAGGCCTGCTCGACAACTGGGGTTACTTCCTCGGAAACAGCACCTTCACCAACGCCAATCCCGAAGTGATCGTCGATGTCATCGACGAGCTTGCCAAGGTAGGCGCGGCCGCACAGGCCAATCTCGACGACACGGTGAAGGCGCTCGCCCAGATCACCGGCGTGCCGGCCGATATCACCCGCGTCACACTCACCCGCAGCCAGGCCGACCTCGGCAAAGTTTCGCTCGTTCCGGATGCGGCGCTCACCTACCAGCAGGCGCTCGCCGACGATTTCTACAAACTCAAGATCGTGCCGAAGCAGCTCACGATCAGCGATATCGTGTGGCATCCGAAAGCCAGCTGATCGGGTAACCGGACCGATTTCAGACATGTATAAGAAAGGAATGCGCTCATGACCGCTTCATCCGACCCGATCAATTTTCTCTGGTTCATCCCGACCTCCGGCGACGGCACCTATCTCGGCTCCACCGACCTCAACCGCGCGCCTGAGATCGGTTACCTCACGCAGATTGCCCAGGCGGTGGACCGTCTTGGTTATTCCGGTGTGCTGCTGCCGACCGGCGTTGCCTGCGAGGAATCCTTCGTCATGGCTTCGGCGCTCGCGGCGCGGACCGAGAAGCTGCAGTTCCTGGTGGCGATCCGCCCCGGCACGGCATCTCCGGCCTATTATGCCCGCCTTGCCACGACACTCGACCGTATCTCTAACGGTCGCCTGCTGCTCAATATCGTCGTTGGCGGCAGCCCAGCCGAGCTTGCCGGTGACGGTATCCATCTGGAGCATGACGAGCGCTACGCCCATGCCGACGAGTTCTTCCATGTCTTTGAAGAACTGCTCGAAAAGGGTGTCGCCAGCTACGACGGCAAATATATCAAGGCGACCGATGCCCGCCTCGGATTCCCCTCGGTGCAGTCTCCGCGCCCACCGCTTTATTTCGGCGGCTCCTCGGATGCCGGCATCGATTTCGCCGTCGGCCGTGTCGACAAGTACCTGACCTGGGGCGAGCCGCCGGCACAGGTTGCCGAGAAGGTGCAGAAGGTGCGCGCTGCCGCCGCCGGCAAGGGCCGCGACGTTTCCTTCGGCATCCGCCTGCATTTCATCGTCCGTGAGACGGACGAGGAGGCATGGGAAGCCGCCGATCGCCTGATCCGCCATCTCGATGACGCGACGATTGCCGAAGCGCAGGAGCGTTTCGTCAAGGAATCCGACTCCGTCGGCCAGAAGCGCATGGCTGCGCTGCATGGCGGCCGCCGCGACAAGCTCGAAGTATCGCCGAACCTCTGGGCCGGTATCGGCCTGGTGCGTGCCGGTGCGGGTACTGCCCTCGTCGGCTCGCCGAAGACGGTTGCCGCGCGCCTGCGCGAATATCAGGAGGTCGGCATCGATACGGTGATCGGCTCCGGCTATCCGCATCTCGAAGAAGCCTATCGCGTCGCCGAACTGCTCTTCCCGGAACTCGGCATCGAGAGGGACGAACAGCGGCTCAGCTTCAACAACGAGTTCGGCCGCAAGAAGGTTTTTGCCGGCGGCAGCCATGGCGGCAACCTGAAGGTCGTCTCGGGCTCCTGATCGGGGGCCATTCACCAACGCAGTTCCGGACACGAAACTCCGCACGGTTTCCCGGAATTGCACTGAAGCAAAGCGCGAGGAAGATATTCATGTCGACTTTCGATACGCCGTTTGCGCGGGCTGCCGCCGATACCGACAAGGGCAGGGCGGGCTTTCGCCTTCCGCTGCCCGGCCGTGACAGGCTGCTGCCCTATTTGGTGCCGGTTGCAATCATCGCACTCTGGCAGCTCGGCTGCTTCGTCGGCTGGATTTCCTCGCGCATCATGCCGTCTCCGGCCGATGTCGCCAGTGCCTTCTGGACGACGACGATCTCGGGGCAACTGCCCGAGGACGTGCTGGTCAGCGCCGCACGCGCCTTTGCCGGCCTGCTCGTCGGCGGCTCTATCGGCTTCCTGCTCGGCATTGCCAATGGTGTGTCGAAACTCTCGGAGCAACTGACGGATACGACGCTGCAGATGCTGCGCACCATCCCGCATCTGGCGATGATCCCGCTCGTCATCCTGTGGTTCGGCATCGGTGAGGAATCGAAGCTCTTCCTCACCTCGCTCGGCGTGCTCTTTCCTGTCTATCTCAACACCTACCACGGCGTGCGCAATGTCGATCGCGACCTGATCGAGATGGGCAAGGTCTATGGCATGAGTGGCTGGACGCTGTTCCGCAAGGTGATCTTCCCCGGCGCGCTGCCGTCGATCTTCGTCGGGCTGCGCTATGCACTCGGCATCATGTGGCTGACGCTGATCGTCTCGGAATCGATCGCCGCTTCCTCCGGCATCGGCCATATGGCCAACAATGCCCGCGAATTCATGATGACCGATGTCGTGGTGCTCGCGCTCGTCATCTATGCGGTTCTCGGCAAGCTCGCCGATGTTGTCGCTCGTGCCCTTGAGCGCCAGACGCTCAAGTGGAACCCGGCTTACGCGAAATAGGAGTTAGTGCGATGACCGTCATCTCGCGTGAGCGTTTCCATCCCGTCGATACAGCCGAATATGGCGAGCATCAGCCGATCGCCGCCGGCGAGGGCGCTGCCTCCATCACACTCTCGGGCCTCGAAAAGAGCTTTGGTGCCAACCGGGTATTGCGTGGCATCAACCTGCATATTCCCGCCGGCCAGTTTGTCGCGGTCATCGGCAAGAGCGGCTGCGGCAAGAGCACGCTGCTGCGCATCCTGATGGGCCTCGATGAGCCAAGTGATGGTGAGTTGCGCTTCGAAGGCGCCGATGGCAGCGATACGCAGCCCAATGCCCGCATCGTCTTCCAGGAGCCCCGGCTACTTCCCTGGCTCAGTGTCGCCGACAATGTCGTCGTCGGTCTCGGCGAAGGTATCGAGAAGAAGCGGGCGCGGGAAGAAGCCAAGGCTGTGCTTGCCGAAGTTCAGCTCGCCGAAAAGGCCGGCGAATGGCCGGCGCGTCTTTCCGGCGGCCAGCGCCAGCGTGTGGCGCTGGCCCGCGCGCTTGTCAGCAAGCCCGGCATTCTGGCCCTCGACGAACCGCTCGGTGCACTCGACGCACTGACCCGCATCAGCATGCAGCAATTGCTGAACCGCGTCTGGTGCGAACTCGGCTGCACCACCGTGCTCGTCACCCACGATGTCAGCGAGGCGGTGCATCTGGCCGACCGGGTCATCGTATTGGAAGAAGGCCGCATCTCGCTCGATCTCGCCATTCCCTATCCGCATCCGCGTCGTCACGGCAATCCCGCGCTCGCGGAGCTGGAAGGGCGGCTGCTTTCGGCCATTCTCGGCAGTGATGGCGGGCATTAGGTCCGCCAGTCATCCTCTTTCAGAGCAAGGCGCTTGAGTGTCGACGAAGTGACATTGCGTCGCTGCGATCCCGCGAGGCGAGACACGTGGGTAGGTCATCCGCTAGATTGGGCAGGTTCGCATCATTGCGAGACCTGGCACTCATTACAGTGGATCACTCCCATGACCATTCAACTCTACGGCTTCTGGCGCTCCAACGCCGCTTTCCGCGTCCGTGTGGCACTTGCGTTGAAGAAACTGGCGTTTGAGGAAATCGAGATCGATATCCTCTCCGGGCGTCAGTTCGATGCCGCCTATGCGAAAGTGAACGCCGAGCATGTCGTGCCGACGCTGGTTCACGATGGTCATCAGTTCTTCCAGTCGCTGGCGATCATGGAATATCTGGACGATATCCATCCCGAGCCAAGGCTGATGCCGGTTGACGCAAAAGAGAGAGCCTATGCCCGGTCGCTGGCGCTTGTTGCCATCGCCGATGCCCATCCGCTGATCGTGCCGCGTGTGCGCAAACATCTCGGCGAGGCCCTCGGCGCCGATGCATCCGCGATCGAGGCATGGGGCCGGCATTGGACGATGGAGGGAATTGCGACCTACGAACGCCTGCTCACCCGGCGCCCGCCCACACCCTTCGCGCTGGGCGAGACCCCCGGCATTGCCGATATCTGCATCGCCGGCCAGATCGTCCTGGCCGAGTTCAACAAGATTGACCTCGCAGCCTTTCCGGCCGTGGCGGCGCTTGGGAAGCGCTGCTTCGACATGCCGGAGTTTGCGCAGGCGCATCCGTCCAAGCAGCCCGGTTACTCGAACGCTCACTAGGATGGCGGGCGCAAGCTATTCCTGGGGCCGAAACTCGTCCGGCAGGTTTTCCTTATAGGGGTAGAACTTGAAATAGGGCATCGCCTCCTTCAGCGCCCGGGCGAAGGAGGGGCGCTCCAGCAGGCGGCGATAATAGGCTTCCAGCCCCGGCCGCTTCTCCGTGAAAGGCACCAGCGTCCGGGCATAGAAGAGGGCAGGTGCTGCGGCGCAATCGGCCATGGTGAAGGCGTCGCCGGTGATCCAGGCTTTGCCGTCGATCTGTTTTTCCACCATGTCATAGGCAAGCGACAGCATGCCCCGCGCTTCGTTGACGCCATGCGGATCGGCCGAACCTTCCGGGCGCAGCCGGTCGATGACGATCTTCTGCATCGGCACCTGTACATAGAGATCGAAGAAGCGGTCCCAGAGGCGGACCTGCAGGCCGACATTGGTTTCCTCGGGCACGAGCTGAACCGGGCCGGGATAGTGTCGGTCCAGATATTCGACGATGATGCTGGTTTCGGGAACCGTGCTGTCGCGCGTCTCGTCGCGCAGGATCGGAATCTTGCCGACTGGCCAGAAACGCAGGAGATCGGCGCTCGACTGCTCGTCGGCGAGATCGACGAAGCGGTTTTCGAATTGCGTCCCGTTCTCGTAAAGCGCGATCAGCACCTTGTGGCAGAAGGAGGCAAGCGGATGCTGGTAGAGAACGAGCGCCATGCTTTGACCTTTCCTGAGAAATTCAGCTCAGGACATAAGCAAGGCGCCCGCAAAATGCCAGATGGCAGACTCAGCCGTTATAACGTGCCGTGACCAGATGGCCGGGGCTCGGCTGGCCTTCCTGCATGCGCACGTTGATTTCGAGCATCTCGAGGAGCTCGAAGCCGGTGGCGGAGAGGCGCTCGCGAATATAGGTCTCCGTATGGATGAACCGCTGGTGCGGGCCGACCATGTAGGGGCGGCCGTCTGCCAGCCTTTCGGGCAGGGTTTCCGAGGAGAAGACGAAAATGCCACCGGGCTTCATATTCTCGGCGGCGCCGAAGAAGAGCGGTTCCAGCGCGCCGAGATAGGGCAGCACATCGGTCGCGGTGATGAGATCGAAGGGGTCTTCGTCATTATCATCGAGGAAATCCTCGGCCTCGGCGACGAAGAGCGTCTCGTAGACTTCCTTCTCGTCGGCGATGACGACCATGTTCTCGGAAATGTCGATTCCGATCATCTCTTCGCAGAGGTCATTGAGCGCGCTGCCCGTCAGACCCGTGCCACAGCCGAGATCGAGCATGCGCTTGAAGGGGCCGAGCTTCAGATCCTGCAGGCGCTGACGCACGAGCATCGGCACGTGATAGCCGAGCTGCTCCACCAGCACATCCTCGAAGACTTCGGCATGCTGGTCGAAGAGGGTTTCGACATAGGCGTCCGGCGCACGGACTGGCGTTTCGCCGCGGCCCATGGAGGCAATACGGACGGCCGCGCCGCCGTGATCGTCGGGGTCGATTGCCAGGACCTCCTGGTAAGCCTCGACGGCCGCATCGACATCACCGGCTTTCTCAAGCGCAAGAGCGCGGTTATAGGCTTCCGCGAGAGCCTCTTCGTCGACTTTCTTTTTGTTCATGCGGGCGTTTTAGAGCCCGCAGCCTACCATCGCAACTGCATTTTCAGTGCAATATGAATTCACCCTTAAGAGAGCGCCATTCGGTTGCCGAAATGAGCCTGCGGTGAATGTAACGTACCGAATGCAGCGGCCCGTCCAGTTTCTCCTGCCAGAATTTCAGAAAACCGCGCATTTCCGGAAAGTCCGGGGCGAGGTCGTAGTCCTGCCAGATATAGGTCTGGAGAAAGGCCGGATGATCCGGCATGTGGTAGAGGATCTGCGCTGTCGTCAGCCCATAACCATTGAGCTGTTTTTCCATGTCTTTGTGCATTTTGTCTCGCTTCTTCTTGTTCCCACTTAGCGCTAATTAGCGCCACATGATATGAGATCATGCGGTGGTTAACCGAAGCTTGACAGATAGCGCATAAAAGAGCTATTTATTTTTAATTTCAAAGCCTTAGCAGCGATCATCGGGGAGTGCTGCCAGCCTCTTCAGCGCTTCAGATGACGCGTCAGGCGGCGTTCGATCCAGTTCCAGAGGTGGCGAAGCGCCTCGACGATGGCGAGGTAGAAGATCGCCGCCCACAGGTAGGTCTGGTAATCAAAAGTGCGCGAGAAGGCGTAGCGCGTCTCACCCATGAGGTCGAGCACGGTAATGATGGCGACGACCGCCGAGCCCTTGATGAGCAGGATGATCTCGTTGCCATAGGGGCGCAGCGCCACGATGAAGGCCTGCGGCAGGACGATCTTGAAAAAGGCGATGCGCTTGTGGATGCCGAGTGCTGCCGCCGCCTCATGCTGACCATGCGGCACGCTTTCGATGGCGCCGCGCAGGATTTCCGCCTGATAGGCCGCGGTGTTGATGGTCATGGCGAAGACGCCGCAATACCAGGCGTCACGGAAGAACCACCAGAGGCCGATTGCTTCCATCTGCGGGCGAAAGATGCCGAGGCCGTAATAGACGAGGAAGAGCTGGGCCAGAAGCGGCGTGCCGCGGAAGAAATAGATGTAGCAGTAGGCCAGTCCGTTCAGCACCCGGTTTCCGGACATGCGGGCCATGGCGAGCGGCAATGACAGCACGGCGCCGAACACGACCGAGAGGGCGACGATGGAAAGCGTGATCCAGAGGCCGTGCAGGTAGCGCGGCCCGTAACGGGTAAACTTATCCGGATCCCAGCCCTTGATGACGGTCAGGATCAGGAAGGCTGCGAGCAGTGCCCAGAAAGCGACGAGGATGTAGCCGGTGAGGCGGGCGGGCGTCATCGGCTTTGCCACCGCGCGCGGTGCAGCTTGTGGCGCGATCAATTTTTCAGCGTAGCTCAACGGCGGACCTCCGAACGCTTGGCCCAGCGGTCGATATAGACAAGCAGGAAGGAGGAGAGGATGGCGAGCACCAGATAGAGACAGCAGGCGATGCCATAGAAGAAGAAGGGTTCCTTGGTGACGCGCACGGCCACGTTCGTCTGGCGCAGAATATCGGAGAGGCTGATGATCGAGACGTAGGACGTATCCTTCAAGAGCACCATCCAGAGGTTCGTCAGCCCGGGCAGGGCGATACGCACCAGTTGCGGCAGGACGATGAGGCGCAGTGTGCGGCCGCGATGCAGGCCGAGCGCATCGCCCGCCTCATACTGGCCCTTGGGAATGGCGCGGAAGGCAGACAGCAGCACTTCCGAACAATAGGCGGAAAAGACCACCGACAGCGCAATGACGCCGGCGACGAAAGCGTTGATCTCGACCGGTGGCCCTTCATAGCCGGCAATGTCGAGCAGATACTGGATCAGGATCTGCATGCCGTAATAGATGATGAAGAGCGTCAGAAGTTCCGGCAGTCCGCGGAAGATCGTGGTGTAGATGCCGGCTGCCAGCCGCAGCGACTTCTCTTCCGACTGCTGGCCGAGCGCCACGAGGAAACCGATGACGAGACCGATCGGCAGGGTGACGATCGCCACCGAAACCGTGACCTGCAGGCCAAGCGCGATCTCGTCGCCCCAGCCGGTGTCGCCACAGGCAAGGATGGTCGACGGGGCCAACCAGGTGAAAATACCGACGGGTCCGCACAGCGGATCGAAGATGTGCACAAGCAGGCTCCAGAAGGAGCCGAGCGCGGAAAACAATCCGCCCATGCCAGAAATCCCCTCACGGCTTTTGCCGTTTTGATATTGCCACCTTTGTCAAACAAAAATGGCGGAAGAGCAAGCCTTCCGCCATTTCCTTCATCGGCCAGATAGCGAATTTATCATTCGCCGTAAACGTCGAAATCGAAGTACTTGTCCTGGATCTTCTTGTACTCACCGCTGGCGCGGATCGCGGCGATCGCCGTGTTGAGCTTTTCCTTCAGAGGATCGCCCTTGCGGACAGCGATACCGGCGCCGTTGCCGCTGATTTCCTTGTCGACCGGCAGGGCCGTCAGGATCTTGCAGCAGGTGCCGTCACCGGATTTGATCCATTCCGAGAGGACGACGATGTCATCGATGACGGCATCGACACGGCCGGCTGCAACATCGAGCTTGTACTCGTCAGCCGTCGGGTGAAGCTTCAACTCGCTGTCAGCGAAGTGCTTCTCGACATAGGTGACGTTTGTCGTGGAGATTTGCACGCCGATCGCCTTGCCCTTGAGGCCGGCGACATCAGTCACGGTCGAATCCTTCGGCACGGCAACGGCCGGCGGGGTTCTGTAAAAATGATCGGAGAAATCGACGAGCTTCAGGCGCTCCGGGGTGATCGCCATCGACGAGACGATCATGTCGAACTTCTTGGCGTTGAGCGCCGGGATGATGCCGTCCCAGTCGGTCGAAACGAACGAACAGTCGGCCTTCATCTGAGCGCATAGGGCCTTGGCGATATCGATGTCGAAGCCCTGGATGGTGCCGCTGGCATCGACGAATTCGAATGGCGGGTAGGTCGAATCGGTGCCAATGACGTATTTTTCGCCGTCGGCGAGAGCCGGGCCGGCAAAGAGAGACAATGCCGCAACCGAGGCTGCAGCAAGGAGCTTCGTGGAAATACGCATGAGAATTCCTCTCACGGCTTTTGCCGTTTTGACATCGCCGTGTTGCCGAACAAAAAATGGCGGAAGAGCAAGTCTTCCGCCATCACCTTCATCGGCCAGATACCGAATTTATCATTCGCCGTAAACGTCGAAATCGAAGTACTTGTCCTGGATCTTCTTGTACTCGCCGCTGGCGCGGATAGCGGCGATCGCCGTGTTGAGCTTTTCCTTCAGCGGATCGCCCTTGCGGATGGCGATGCCTGCGCCGTTGCCGTTAATTTCCTTGTCGACCGGCAGGGTCGTCAGGATCTTGCAGCAGGAGCCGGCGTCGGACTTGACCCACTCGGAGAGAACGACGACGTCGTCGATGACGGCATCGACGCGGCCGCTGGAAACGTCGAGCTTGTACTCGTCAGCCGTCGGATAGAGCTTCAGCTCGGTGTCGGCGAGGTGCTTCTCGGCGTAGTTGGCATGGGTCGTGGAAGTCTGCGCACCGATCACCTTGCCCTTGAGGCCGGCAACGTCAGTGATGGTGGAGTCCTTCGGCACGGCGATTGCCGGCGGGGTGTTGTAATACTTGTTGGAGAAGTCGACGAGCTTCAGGCGCTCCGGGGTGATCGACATAGAGGAGACGATCATGTCGAACTTCTTGGCGTTGAGCGCCGGGATGATGCCGTCCCAGTCGGTGCTGACGAACGAGCATTCAGCCTTCATTTCGGCGCAGAGTGCCTTGGCGATATCAATGTCGAAGCCCTGAATGGTGCCACTGGCGTCGACGAATTCGAACGGCGGGTAGGTCGAGTCCGTGCCGATCACGTATTTTTCGCCGTCAGCAAGTGCTGCGCCGGCAAAAAGGGACATTGCCGCTAGCGAAGCTGCAGCAAGGAGCTTGGTGGAAATGCGCATGAGGATCCTCTCTGTTGGTGGCGCCGGGTCTTGTTGTTGTTCGCCGGCGGCCGCACACTTCGACGGTGCCACCACCGTCTTGCGGCGATAATCAAACCTTTTTTCGCAAAATTGCAACAGGAATCCCCGCGCAGTTGTGCGTTGCAACCGGCAGCCGAGATGAACAGGGCCCGACCGAGGTGTTCAGGCAAGGTTAATCCCGTCCTTCTTAGCGTCAGGAACAAATCTGCATTTTAACGATTTGTGCTTCGCTTAGTGCACAAAAAGCCGTGATTGCGGGGCAGTCAGCCCCGGTTGAAGTCAAAATAAGGACGAGGAAACCCCTGATGGGCATGAAATCCAGACTGTTTGCCAGTGCGGCCTTTCCGCTGCTTTCCCTTACCCTGGTGGTGCCGCCGGTAGGCGCTTACGCCGCAGTGGGCGGGGTTGAGCACGGCGCTGTCGGCACCGTCGCCAATCCCCTTATCGGGGGCAGCTACGAGGTGGCACAGGACGCACCTTCCGAAGAGGAGCTTCTGAAAAGGAAGAAGCAAGCGGAAGAGCAGCAACAGCAGCAGGAGGCGCCTGCAGAAAAGCCGCAGAAGCGCGCGGCGCCCGCCGAAAGCGCTCCGGAACCGGAACAGAAACCCAGGCGTCAGCGCGAACCCGAACCGCAGGCAGAGCCCCAAGCGCAGGCACCTGCGGCTGAGGAGCCCGCACGTCCACGCCGCCAGCGGGAAGCCCAGCCCGAACAGGCAACACCCGACCAGCAGGCGCCTGCCGCCGAAGAGCCGCAGAAGCCGCGGCGCCAGCGTCAGGCGCAGCCCGAACAGCAGGCCGAGCCGCAAGCCGAGCAGCCACCCGCAGAGCAGCCGAAGCGCCAGCGCGACCGCAAGCAGAATGCCGAGCAGGCCGCCCCTGAGGCGCAGCAACCGGCTGCCGAAGCCCCGGCCGCAGGCGAGGCGAATCAGCCCGCTGAAAAACCGCGCCAGCGCCCGCAGCGCCAGAAGAGCGAAACAACAGAGCAGCCCGCCGAGCAGAGCACGGAACAGCCTGCAGAGCAGCAGGGTGGCAAGCGCCCGGCCGGCGGCAAGCGTCCCGCTGCCACCGAGCAGCAGGCAGCACCGGCCGGAGAAGCACCGGCTCCCGCTGAAAAGCCCGCAACGGCCGAGAAGCCTGCGACCGCAGAACAGCCTGCCGCCGAGCAGCCCGTTCCGACCAAGAAGCCGGCGACTGCTGAAAAGCCCGCCACTGCCGAACAGCCGGCCGCTGGCCAGGCTGAACAACCTGCAGCAGGTCAAGCCCAGCAACCGGCCGAGCAGCCAGCCACCGGCCAGGTCCAGCCGGAACAGCCTGCCGCAAACGCTCCGCAGCCCGGCCAGCCGCCGGCAGCCACTGCGCCGCAGCAGGCCGAACAGGCCATTCCGGCGCCCGAAAAGGTCACACCGCAGGAGCTGGAGCGCCGCAAGGAGATCGCCCAGGATCCTGCCAAGAGCAACGAGACCATCGTGTTGCCGGTTCAGAACGGTGCCGCCGTTCTCGACAGCGACAAGGATGCCGATCGCAGCCAGGGCCGGCAGGGCCGCCGCGACCGGGATCGCCAGCGCGCCGACAGCCAGGATTTCAAGCTGCCGACCTCCGATGCCGAAGCTCAGTCGCTGAGCGGCACCCGGCAGCGTGCGCCGGTACAGATCGAGGCCATCACCCGCGAGGAAGGCCGGCGCATCGATCGCCGTCCTCAGTTCGCGCAACCTGACGGCGCGCGCTACGGCGAGCGCACCGACGACAGCCGCGTCATCATCCAGTTCGGCAACCGCACCGTGGTGCGCAGCGACGACGATCGCCGGTTCCTGCGCGACGGCGAACGGCCGAGCTATGAGGAGCTTTCGGGCGACCGTTACCGCGAGACGATCATGCGGCCTGAGGGCTATCGCATCGTGACGCTCCGCAATCGCTACGGCGACATCATCCAGCGCTCACGGGTAGATGCACGCGGCCGGGAAGAGGTGCTCTACTATTCGCCTGAGCTCTATGAGGATCCGGACCGCGATTACTTCGAGGATCCGGGTGCCGACCTGCCGCCGATGCGTCTGCGCGTGCCGCTCAATGACTATATCATCGACACCAGCACCGATCCGGACCGTGACTATTACGAGTTCCTGAGCGAGCCGCCCGTCGAGCCGGTCGAACGCGTCTATTCGCTGAACGAGGTGAAATATTCCGCTCGTATCCGCGACAAGGTGCGCCGTATCGACCTGGATACGGTGACCTTCGCGACCGGCAGCGCGGAAATTCCGATGAGCCAGGCCCGCACGCTGCGCAAGGTGGCGGATGCGATGAACGAAGTGCTCGACAAGAACAAGAGCGAGACCTTCCTGATCGAAGGCCATACCGATGCTGTCGGTTCGGACCAGAGCAACCTGATCCTCTCCGACCAGCGCGCGGAATCGGTCGCCAACGTGCTGACGGATGTCTATGGCATTCCGCCGGAGAACCTTGCGACGCAGGGTTATGGCGAGCGCTATCTGAAGGTGAATACGGATGGGCCGAACCAGGAGAACCGCCGTGTGACCATTCGCCGTGTCACGCCGCTGGTGCGGCCGGTGGCACAGAACAGGTAAGAGGGCGCCGGACTGTTATGAGGAGGGCGAGGTCGCGAGGCCTCGCCCTTTCTTTTTGGATTTTCTGGGAAGAGGCGAGGGCGCGTGCCGTGTGGCACCCCCCTCTGGCCTGCCGGCCATCTCCCCCACAAGGGTGGAGATTGGCTGGGCGCACCGGCTTCCCCAAACTATTCGCGTTGCAGCCCGGCAAAACGGTAGAGAGACGCGAAGGTCAGGCCGCTTGTAGATCTCCACCCTTGTGGGGAGATGGCCGGCAGGCCAGAGGGGGGTGTCCCACGGCACGCCGTGAGCAGAAAACAACACACCCGATTCCGGAGGCCGTCTCATACCTTTCCTCAAACGCCAACCGGAGCCCCAAGCCCAACCGTGCGCGCCACGAAATCGGCAATCGCGACGGTATCATCGAGATCAAACACCACCAGACCCGCCGCGTCGTCCACCACATGATCGGCCGCAATCGCCACGATATGCGGGTCCTCGGGCGCCAGCGGGTCACGCCTTGCCGATTCGAGCCGCCGCGCCTCGATCTTCGGGATCGGCTCGCGCTTGTAGCCCTCGATGAGTACCAGATCGCAGGGCGCCAACCGCGCCAGGATCTCCTCGAAGCTCGGCTCCGCCGCACCACGCAGCTCGTGCATGATGGCGTAGCGGGTACCGGAGACGATCGTCACCTCGTGGGCGCCGGCCTGGCGGTGGCGGTAGCTGTCAGCGCCGACCTTGTCGATGTCGAAATCGTGGTGGGCATGTTTGATCGTTGAAATGCGATAGCCGCGGCGGGTGAATTCCTCGACGAGGCGCACCGCAAGACCTGTCTTGCCGGAGTTCTTCCAGCCGGCGATGCCGAAGATTTTCTGTGTCATTGCCCCACCTTCCTTTATCCCTCCATCTTGCTTCATCCCCCCAGCGCCTCCAGCCAGCGCTCGGCTTCGATTAGATCATCGGGTGTGTTGATGTTGAAGAAGGGATCGAGCAGGCTGGCGCGGGTGGGATGCAGCGGGAAGGGCACTTCCGTAACGTCATGACGCAAGAGGAAGTCGCGCACGCGGCGCTTCTCGTCAACCTTGACCCATTCTTCCAGGTCGGCGGCGAGCGCGGTCGGCCAGAGGCCGAAGACCGGGTGGCTGCGGCCCTCGGAGGCAGCAATCGCTATCTGTTCGGGATGGCTTATCGCATTCATAAGCCGGCTAACGAGATCGGCCGGAAAGAAGGGGCAATCGACAGAGACGGTCACGACATGCGTAGCGGGCAGGCCGGCGCCATAGACCATAGCCGCGTGGATTCCGGCCATTGGCCCCGCCTTGCCGCGAATAAGATCGGAGACGACGGGCAGGTCGTGTCCGACGGCCGTGTCGGCGTTGACGGCGATCTCCGCCGTCTGCGGCGAGAGGCGAGCCAGGACATGCGAAAGCAGGCTGCGGCCGCCAAGCATGACGCCCGCCTTGTCGCGGCCCATGCGCGATGAGCGGCCGCCGGCCAGCACGACACCTGGAATGGTCGATTGGTCGAGCACGAAGTCGGTCATGGCGGTACCTCTGACGATCACACGGGCGAACGGGGCGCCGATTCCTGGGCGACCGGCGGCACGTGACGCTTGGCCTCACGATAGAACGTATAGAGGCCTGATGCGATAACGATAGCGGCGCCCACGAGCGTCCAGAAATCCGGCACTTCGGCAAAGAAGACGAAGCCGAGAAGGGACGAGAAGATCAGGCTCGTATAGCGGAAGGGCGCCACGAAGGAGATTTCGCCAGTACGCATGGCGAGGATGACCGATTGGTAGCCGACCAGCACCAGCACGGAGGCGAGCAGCAGATGCGAAAGCGAAGTGACGCTGACCGGTTCCCAGCCGCCGAGGAAAGGGATCATCAGCGCACCGAATATTGCGACCGAGACCGCCGTGACCGTCGTGATCATCAGCGAGGGAATTTCCTTGCTGATGCCGCGGGTGGCTAGGTCGCGCCCTGCGGTGGAGGCAACGCTGGCGACACAGAGGAGGGCGGCCGGGGTAAAACCTTCCGGACCGGGGCGGATGATGATCATGACGCCGGCAAGGCCGACGAGGATCGCCAGCCAGCGCCGCCAGCCGACCGGTTCCTTGAAGAAAAGTGCCGCGCCGAAGGTGACGACCAGCGGCAGAGATTGGAGGATCGCCGAGGCATTGGCGATCGGCATCATGCCGAGGGCGGTAATGTAAGTGACGGCAGCGATGATCTCGCAGGCGATGCGCAGTGCGATGACAGGCTTGAGCATGACGCGCCAAGGCCGCAGCGCGCCCAGCTTCCAGGCGATCAGATAGACGAGGATGCTGGTGAAGAGGCCACGCAGAAACATGATCTCGCCGGCATTCATGTAGGCTATGACGGATTTGGAGAGTGCGTCGCTTGCGGAAAAGCCCGCCATCGCCATGCTCATGCAGATGGCGCCTTCGGTATTGCGTGATCGCGGCATGCTGGAGATTCCCTTACCTTACAAGCCCTTTTAGAAGGGAACGGCGGGCAAGGGTATCGGAGGAATGCCACACTTCCGATAATTCGATGCTGCACTGCAGTACAACCTGCCGCAAGGTAAAGCAAATCCTTGTGCAGTTGCGGCAAATATTAGAAATATAAGGATAATTCCCAAATCTTCCGGTTGCCGATTAAGGTTGTATCAACCGATTCGGCGAAATATGCCATCACTCTCCATGATGGAGGATGCCGCCGAACCATCCGGAATGATTGCGGACTGGACGGTACCATCAGCTTCAAGGCGCCGCATCCATGCACTTCATCGACCGACTTCTGCAAAGCCGTCGCATCGTCACCAAGGTCCTGCTGTTCGTCATCCCGCTTGTCGTGCTGATCGCAGGCGTCGGCATCCTCGGCTACCACACGGCCAACATCCTGAATGGTCACATGACGGTGACGCGCGCCACGATCGAAAACATTTCCGATTTCGAGAACCTGCAGGCGGCACTGCAGGAGTTCGTCTCTGATCCGTCGGATGCGAGCAAGGCCGGTTTCGGCAAGGCGATCGATGCACAGGAGAGCGGCGTGCTACGCCTCAACGGGCTGCTGAAGACGGACGACCAGCGCAGCCAGCTCACCGAAGTCAGCGGCCTGGCCTCCGCCATGCGCAAGCAGCAGGAGACGCTGTGGGGCCTGCGCCAGGCAGAGGATGCAAGCGTTGCGGCCATCAACACGATGGTGCAGGCGATTTCGGCGGCTGCGGATGAAGCCGGCGGCCAGACCGATCTGGTGCGCAAGGACTTCACCGACAAGGAAATCTTCGCCAAGGCGCTGCTCTACGATTCTGCCGCCTTCAAGTCGCTTACAGATATCATGGGCGCGATGCGCGTCGACATCCAGATGGGCTTTACGCCCGAGGAGCAGATCGAAGCCGCCCAGCAGCATATTGCCGAGATCCTGAAGCAGCTCGATATCGCCAAGGCCATGGTTTCCAAGGACGGCCAGCCGCTGATAGCGCAGGTCGCCGAAACGGCCGGCAAGCTCGATGCGCTCTTGAAGGGCACCGGCACACCGGATGAGAAGGCCTCCGGCATGGCGCCGCTCCTGACCGGCTTCGTCAACACCGAGGGGCAGATGACGCTGCAATCGGCCAAGAACAGCGATACGGCGGCGGCCCGCTTCGTCAACCTCGACAAGAGCATTGCCGAACAGCGCGAGCTTCTGACCTCCGTCGATCAGGTGCGCGACGGTGCCGACCGGTTGCAGGTGCATGTAAGCCAGATGCTGAGCGCGCGTGATGCGGCCGCGCGGGACGTGGTTCTTGCCGACCTCAAGGCTCTGACCGAAACCGCCGGAAAGATCTCGGCGCTCGGTGCAAATGATGCGGTGATGAAGGCTTTTGCGGACAATGTTGCCCCGGCTGCGGCTTCGCTGACCTCCGGTTCGGCCGACATGCTGAAGGCTGCGGCGGACTGGAAGGCGGCCCGCCAGCAATCCTCCGAAATCCTTTCCGGCGCCATGGCCGCTCTTCGCCAGTTCGTCAGCCAGGCACAGGAACTCGGCAAGGAGGACAGCGAGCGTTCGGCCAATGTTTCCGTCTTTGCCATGATCCTCGGCACGCTGCTAGCCATTGTCGGCGGCCTGATGCTGGTCGAGACGCTGCGCGGCCCGCTGAAGCGCGTCTCCGACGTGATGACGCGGCTTGCAAATGGCGATCTCGAAGTTGCCATCGAAGGCCGCAACCGGGGCGACGAGATTGGCGACATGGTGCGCTCGGTTGCCGTCTTCCGTGACGCTGCGGTCGAAAACGTCCGGCTCGAGAGGGAGGCCGAAAGTGCCCGTGCGCTCTCCGCCGATGAGGCAAGCCGCCGCGCCGCCGAACGCGCTCGCATCGAGGCCGAGCAGAAGCAGGCGCTGCATGCGCTCTCCGACGTACTGAACGCGCTGGCCGAGGGCAATCTCGAGATCGGCATGCGCCGCGATCTCGCTGCCGATTTCGTCGATATGGCCGATACCTACAATCATGCCGTCGAGGCACTGCGCCAGACGCTTGCCGATGTGCGTGGCGCCACCGTCGAGATCAAGGGCGGCACGGGCAATCTCGCGTCCTCGGCTGACGACCTTGCCCGCCGCACCGAACAGCAGGCGGCCGCCCTTGAGGAAAGTTCGCGGGCGCTGCGACACCTGAGCGACGTCGTGCGCTCCACCGCCGACCGCGCCAAGCAGACCGCGCATTCGGTCAACGAGACGCAGGTTTTCGCAACTCGTTCCGGCGAAGTGGTCGCCAAGGCCGTCGACGCCATGAGCGAAATCAACCGCTCGTCCGAGAAGATCGCCACCATCATCGGTGTCATCGACGAGATCGCCTTCCAGACCAATCTGCTGGCACTGAACGCCGGCGTGGAAGCCGCGCGGGCAGGCGAGGCGGGACGTGGCTTTGCAGTGGTGGCGCAGGAAGTACGAGAACTCGCCCAGCGCTGCGCCAAGGCCGCCCGCGAGATCAAGGAACTGATCTCGGCAAGTTCCGGCCAGGTGCAGAGCGGCGTGCAGCTCGTCGAGGAAACCGGCCAGGCGCTTGCCGAAATCATCGACCATGTCGGCGGCGTGCAACGCCTCGTCTCCGAGATTTCGGCAGCCACCGGCGAACAGTCGACCGGCATTCACGAGGTCAGCAAGGCGGTGCATGACGTCGAGCTCATCACCCAGCAGAATGCGGCGATGGTGGAAGAGAACAATGCCGAAATCCAGGGCTTGCGCCAGCGTGTGGACATGCTCTCGGACAAGGTCAACCGCTTCCGCACCGGCGAGGAGGGCGCGGTGCATGGATATGGCCGCGCTGAAGGGCGCTGGACGGGCCGCGCTGCTTAAGTCAGTGCATCGGCAATGAGATCACAAAGAGCCCGCGGTTTTCCAACCGCGGGTTTTTCTTTTGAACAATTAGCCGACCCGGTCGTTTTCCAACCATGTCCAACAAAGGAGAACAGCGATGGATTGGAACCGTGTTGAAGGCAACTGGAAGCAGATGAAGGGCAAGGTTAGGGAACAGTGGGGCAAGCTCACTGACGACGACCTCGACCAGATCAACGGCCGCCGCGAACAGCTCGAAGGCAAGCTGCAGGAACGCTACGGCTACGAAAAGGACCGTATCCGCAAAGATGTCGATACCTGGTACGACAGCCAGACCTGGCACTGATAACAATCCGATATCATAGTCTTCCACTCACATAGACTTGGCCCCGCTCACGCGGGGCTTTTTTTGTGTCCGCCATCAGCCGCGGCACGCCGTGTTGATGCAATGGCCGAATCCTGTTCTCCGTTAGATATCTTGGAACCGAGCACAGCGGATATACGAACCATGAGCACTGCGGAAAAACCAGATAAGTCAAACCCGGAGCTCCCGATGGGATATTCTGCGGTTCCCCGAGGCAAGCTTGCCAACGCCGTCACCTGCCTGGAAATGACCGAGAAGCCGCTGCCGAGGGAGGCAAGGAATATCGCAGGGCTTTCCCTGGAGAGGATGCCGGCGCCCGATCCGCAGACATACCGGCAGCTGTTCAGGGCGATCGGCGAGGACTGGCTGTGGGTTTCCCGGCTGGTCATGACCGATGAAGCGCTGAAGGCCATTATCGGCGACCCCCTGGTGGAGATCTACGTGCTGCTCTCGGACGGCCGGCAAGTCGGAATGCTGGAACTTGATTTTCGCCAGCCCGGCCAATGTGAACTGGTCTTCTTCGGCCTCAGCAAAAGCGCCATTGGCACCGGGGCGGGGCGCTATCTCATGAATCACGCCTTATCCATCGCCTGGGCGCATCCGATCGAGCGGCTCTGGGTGCACACCTGTCATTTCGACCATCCGAATGCACTGCCGTTCTATCAGCGGTCCGGTTTCAAACCCTATGCATTCATGATCGAGGTCGCGGACGATCCGCGACTGACCGGGGTTTTGCCGCGGTCGGCGGCGCCGCATGTGCCGATCCTCGAATAGGGCCGCGCCAGCACAAGAGCCTATCCGGAGCTCGGGGATAGAAGGCTGTAAAGGTTCGTTGGCGCACCGTGGAGCATGAGTTCGCGCTCGAAACCGAAGCCGCATTTCTCGAGAACGCGGCGGGATGCAGGATTGGCCGGCCGTACCAGGCCGATAATCCGCCGGGCACCCAGTTCGTTGAAGGCAAAGGCCAGAATGCCGGAAACGAGTTCGGTTGCGTAACCGTGCCCCCAGCTTCGCGGATCGAGGTGATATGAAAGGTTGAGAGCGTCGAACTCGTTCGACACGGTCACTCCGCCAAAGCCGATCAGTTCACCACCGGCGACGACTGCAAAGCGGCCAAAGCCATGCTGCTTCCAATGCGCCATGTCCCTTGCCAGTCGTGCAGCACTTTCCTCGGGGCTGTCCGGCTGGGGCACCGGTCGATGCGCCACCAGTTCAGGTTTTGCGAACAGTTCCGTCAGAAAGGGAAGATCCTCCAACATCGGCGGGCGCAGCAGCAGCCTGTCGGTGCGGCGGGTGTGGTTGTCGATCACAGCCGGCACCCGCCTTTGCCGGCCCTTCGCATGGCTTCGGGCGTTCGGTCCTGCAATCGATTCACTGGATCGATTGCTGCCGCTGCGCGGCACCGGCCTTTGCCGGCCCTTCGCATGGCTTCGGGCGTTCGGTCCTGCAATCGATTCACTGGATCGATTGCTGCCGCTGCGCGGCACCGGACCTCACCCACCCGTAACGCTCATGTGCCGGGCGACAGCCGGGCGTTTATGGGTGCGGTCGATGATGAAATCGTGGCCTTTGGGCTTGCGGGTGATGGCCTCGTCGATTGCGGCATGGAGCAGGCCGTCATCTTCGGTGGCGCGCAGGGCGGAGCGCAGGTCGGCAGCGTCATTCTGGCCGAGGCACATGTAGAGCGTGCCGGTGCAGGTGAGGCGCACGCGATTGCAGCTCTCGCAGAAATTATGGGTGAGCGGGGTGATGAAGCCGAGGCGGCCGCCGGTCTCCGCGACCCTGGTATAGCGGGCAGGGCCGCCGGTCTGGTAATCGATATCTTCAAGCGTAAACTGCTGTTCGAGATCGGCGCGCAGCTTGGAGAGCGGCAGGTACTGGTCGGTACGGTCTTCTTCGATCTCGCCCATCGGCATGGTTTCGATGACGGTGAGATCCATGCCGCGGCCATGCGCGAAGCGCAGCATGTCCGGCATCTCCGCCTCGTTGAAATCCTTCAGCGCCACGGCATTGAGCTTGATCTTCAGACCGGCCTTCTGGGCTGCATCGATGCCTTCCATCACCCTGGCGAAATCGCCCCAGCGGGTGATCTTGCGGAATTTGTCCGGATCGAGCGTGTCGAGCGAAACGTTGATGCGGCGCACGCCGCAATCAAAGAGTTCCTGCGCATGGCGGGCGAGCTGCGAGCCGTTGGTGGTAACCGTCAGCTCGTCGAGGCCGAAGCCGATCTGCTTTCCAAGCTGGCGCACGAGATGCATGATGTTCTTGCGCACCAGCGGCTCGCCGCCGGTCAGCCTGATCTTGCGCACACCCTTGGCGATGAAGGCGGAACAGAGCCGGTCGAGCTCTTCCAGCGTGAGCAGATCCTTCTTGGGCAGGAAGGTCATGTTTTCCGCCATGCAGTAAGTGCAGCGGAAATCACAGCGGTCGGTGACGGAGACACGCAGATAGGTCACCGCACGACCGAAGGGGTCGATCATCGGTCCTGCGCCAGCTACCAGCGGGGAGGCATTGCCAATCGTTCCGACACTGCTGTTCACGTCTGTCTCCGTACTCGTTTCAATGTGGGCATATGCTATTGTGGCGTCAAGGGAAACAGGCCGCGGCATCAAGCGAATTTGCGCTTGCGCCGAAAAAGATCAGCGCCTACTCCTCGCATCAGAAGAGGACATTGAGATGAGCGATATCTGGCCGACCGAAATCAGGATCTCGAAGGACCGCCAGAGGCTGGTGATAAGCTTCAATGACGGCCAGAGCTTCGATCTCTCGGCCGAGCTGCTGCGCGTACTGTCGCCCTCTGCCGAGGTGCAGGGGCACGGGCCAGGGCAGAAGGTCACGGTGCCGGGCAAGCGCAATGTCGCCATCGTGTCCGTGATCCCGACGGGCAACTATGCCGTGCGCATCGGCTTCGACGACATGCATGATACCGGCATATATACCTGGACATATCTGCGCGAACTCGGCGAACGCGGCTTCGAACTCTTTTCCGCCTATGAAGAAGAGCTCAAGGAAAAGGGGATGAGCCGCGATGTGACCGAACGGCCGCGATAGAGCTATACACTTTTGCTGGAAATGTTTTGAATATCACTGGCTGCCGGGGGGCACATGACGCAAACGCATAACAAGAGCTGGCTGCGGGCCCATGGGCATACCGGCAGCAGGGTCACATTCCTGGAACTTTTCTTCGATCTCGTTTTCGTCTTTTCCGTCTCCCAGCTCTCGCACGCGCTCTTTGCGCATTATACGCTGCTCGGTGCTGCCGAAGCCGCACTCATGATGTTTGCCGTATGGTGGGTGTGGATCTTCACCGCATGGGCCACGAACTGGCTGGACCCGGAGCGCATGCCGGTACGATCGATGCTGGTCGTGCTGATGCTGCTCGGCCTCGTGCTCTCGGCTTCCATTCCCGAGGCCTTCGGCGAGAAGGGTCTGCTCTTCGCCTCGGCCTATGTGTTGATGCAGGTCGGCCGCTCGCTCTTCACCACCTATGCGATGCGGGCTGCAGGCCGCTCGGCCGTCATCAATTTCGTGCGCATCACCATCTACCTTGCGGCGGCCGGTGTGTTCTGGATTGCAGGCGGTCTGCTGGAGCATGAAGCGCGGCTGATCTGCTGGGTGATCGCGTTGCTGATCGAATATACAGGACCTGCACTTGCCTTTGCCGTACCCGGTCTCGGCCGGTCGAAGACGGAGGAATGGGACGTTTCCGGCGCCCATATGGCAGAGCGTTGTGCGCTCTTCATCATCATCTGCCTCGGCGAGGCAATCCTCGTTTCCGGCCGCACCTTCTCGGAGATGGAATTTTCCGCCATCACCGGCGTCGTCTTCCTGATCGGCTTCATCGGCACGGTCGCCATGTGGTGGCTCTATTTCCGCTTCGGCCATGAGCGGGCGGCGCACCGTATCGAACATGCCGATACGCCCGGCAGTCTCGCGCGGCAGGCCTTCACCTACGCGCATATCCCTGTTCTTGCCGGCATCATCGTGCATGCGGTGGCGGTGGAATGGATGTTCGAGCATCCATATGACAGGGGCAGCCTCGCCATCGCTGCTTCCGTGCTCGGCGGCTCCGGCCTGTTCCTGGTCGGCAATCTCTGGTTCAAGGGCGCCACCAGCGGCCGCATGCCGCTATCCCATCTCGCCGGCATCGTCATCCTGATCCTCTGCACATTCTTCGCGCCCTTCATGGAAGTCTATGTGTTGGGCATCCTGGCGGCACTGGTGCTGATTGTCGTGGCGGCCTGGGAGTACAAGTCGCTGACGAAAGCGCCGGCCGGGCCGGCGCTGCACTGAGGCGGCTGGACAGTATTCCGATCCTGTGAGAAAACCGGCGCATGGAACAGGTTTGCGCCAACCGCCCGCTGATTATTCGCACCATCTTGTAAATGGTGGGTTTGCGCGCATAAAGCTTCCAGAATGCGACCCGCCGGCGAGGCGGGTTTTCTTTGTCCGTCGCCCGGCCCTACAGGAGACGGATATGTCATCTCATGAACTCAGAGACGTTATCGATGCTGCCGACCGCGCCATCATGGCCGAGGATTTCGATGCGCTGATGGATTTCTACGACGAGCAGGCGACACTGGTGGTCAAGCCGGGACTCGAGGTCTCGGGCAAGGAGAAGATCCGTGCGGCATTCGTGGCGATCGCCGATTATTTCAATCACTCGCTGAAGATCGCGCAGGCCAGGATGCAGATCGTCGAAGGCGGCGATACGGCGCTTGTCCTTGCCGAGGCGACACTGGAGACGACAGGAGCCAATGGCGCAGTCACGGCTATCACACGTCGCGCGACCTATGTCTTCCACAAGGTCGGCGGCAAATGGCTCTGCCTGATCGACAATTCCTACGGGACGGATCTGCTGGACGTGGCCTAGTCGTTATCAAGGCAATTCCGGACGCAAAGCTGCTGCACGGGTTGATGGAATTACCCTAATCCTCGTCCCTGAGATCCTGCAGCAGCACGCCGATGATGCGCTCCATCGAATCGGCCGTTGCCATGCATTGCTCGATCGGTTCTGCCGAGAGCGTGCGCTCGATGAGGGCGGTCTGGATCGCCATGGCCTCCTCGGTCAGCTTGCGTCCCTCGGGCGTCAGGTGCAGGCGCAGCACGCGCTTGTCGCGCTCGTCGTCGCGGCGCAGGATCAGGCCGCGCTTTTCCATCTGCGGCAGAAGCATGCTCATATTGGAGCGGCCGACCAGGAGCTTGCGGGCAAGTTCCTGCTGCGAAATGCCTTCGAAGCGGTAGAGATTGACGAGAATATCGAGATGCGGCGGCTTGATGTCGAGATCGGAGAGCGAGCGGGTGAGGGACTGCTGCATGAGCTGGCAGGCGCGAGCCACCGCGATCCAGCTGCGAAAACGCGGATGATCCCAGGGGAGGGATTGATTTTTGTTCATCGTTGTACTTTATTGTTCAGTGTTGAACATTATCGGAATCCTATCATGGCAAAATTTGCGCTGGAGGTCACGCGCCTCGGATTTTCGCTCATGCAAGCCGTTTCCCCACGCCTTGCCGGCGAGGCGGCCTTCCGGCTGTTCTGCCGAACGCCATCCGCCAAACCGAAAGGCGAGAAGGCCAAGGCAGCGTATGCAGCAGGTGTCGCCAGGCTGGCCAGCGCGGAGCAGTTCACGTTGCCCGTCGAAGGCAGGCGCGCGCATGCGTACCGACTGAATGGCGGGGCGCTCGGGCGGCGCAAGCGTTATCTCGTTACCCATGGCTGGGGCTCCGGCATGGCTTATATGGCCGATCTGGTGACGATGCTTGCCGGGACGGGCGCCGAAGTGATCGCGCTCGATTTCCCCGGTCACGGCCGCGCCGGCGGGCGCTTCCTGCATATGGGGCTGGCGGTCAAGGCGATTGCGGCGGCGGAAGCGCGTTTCGGACGGTTCGATGCGGTCATCGGCCATTCCTTCGGCGGCGCCGCGCTGATGGTCTCGGCCTCCGCCATTCTGCCGGACATAAAGCCCGTCTCGTGCGAACGCATGGTGCTGATCGGCTCGCCGAGTGAAATGCAATGGCTGTTTACCGATTTCGGACGGATCCTGCGGCTGAAATCGGCCGCACAGGCCGCGCTCGAGGATGCCGTGCAGCGTATCACCGGCCGGAGACTAGAGGATTTCGACGCGGGAAAAACGGCAGCAGGCATCGGCAAGCCTGTGCTCGTCATTCATGCCGAGGACGACAAGGAAGTCAGCGCCGCCCACGCGCGGCGCTATGCGGCTTCGGGCAGTCACGTGCGGCTTTCCTGGGCGAACGGCTTCGGCCACCGGCGCATCATGTCGGCAGGAACGGTTCTCGGCGAAGTCGTGGCTTTCCTTGCCGACGAAGACATCAAAAAAGATGCTGAGATCATTCCGATATCAGAGCTTCCGGCGCGGCGCGCATCGGTGTAGCGTCCGGCCGGCCGCAAGTCAGGCGGCCGATACCATGGCAGGACACAGATGAAGATCATCAGCACGATCGAAGAGCTCAATGCGATCTATGGAGGCGGGCTGTCGCAGGCTTCGGTCGACAAGGTAACGAAGGCGCTGACACCGCTCTACCGTGGCATGATCGAGATCTCGCCCTTCGTGGCGCTGGCAACTATCGGGCCTGAGGGGCTCGATTGTTCGCCGCGCGGCGATATCGGCGGTGTGGTGCGTATCGTCGACGATACCACGTTGCATCTGCCGGACTGGCGCGGCAACAACCGCGTCGATTCGCTCTCCAACATCGTGCGCGACCCGCGCCTCTCGCTGATGTTCCTCGTTCCCGGCTCGAACACGGTGATGCGCATCAACGGGCGCGGGGTAGTGTCCAATGACGAGGCGCTGCTCGAAAGCTTCGAGATGGACGGCAAGCATCCTCGCACGGTCATCGTCATCAGCATCGTCGAGGTCTATTTCCAGTGCGCCCGCGCGGTGATGCGCGCCGAGCTCTGGAATGCCGAACATTTCGTCGACCCTGCCAATCTGCCGACGCCCGGTCAGATGCTGAAGGATGCGGTTGGGGATTTCGACCACGAAACCTACGATCGCGAATGGCCGGCGCGGGCTGCGAAGACGATGTGGTGAGGGGGTTGCTGCGTAAGGATTGTTTTAGAGGCGACAAGGAACCCGCCCCAAACCCTCCCCACAGGGGAGGGCTTAATTTGCGGCCCCCGCTCTCTAGACCTTCGAGGTTTGAGAGGAAGTAAGGAGTTAGCCCCTTCCACCTGTGGGGAGGAGTTGGGGAGGGGCCTTGCCGTGATGTCGTGAGGCTGCTTCCCTCCTCGGAAACAGCACAGCTTCCGACGCCGTCTTTACTCCATCAATCACAAGCGGCGCCCTGTACACCTCAGGCACCGCAATTCCCAATCTTCCATGCAATGCCACGGCGGAGCGCGGCAGAAACGGCAAGAGGCAGCGCGCCACCACCGCCAACGCATAGACCTGCTCGGCAATGCAGGCACCGAGGCGGTCGCCGGTCGCTTTCCTCTCCGCCGTCGTCAGATCCCCCGCAAGTGCCTTTGCATCTACCCACGGTGCACCCTTGGCGAAGCGCCGGTTCGCCTCGCCGACGAAGGCGAAGATATCCGCAAGGCCGACATGCAGCTCATAAGCGTCGAAGGCCTCAGCCACTTTCGCTGGAAGCCGTGCCGCCTCCTGCGTGAAATCACTCTTCTGCAGGGGCGGAGCGACCCCTTCGAAAGCTGACGAGACCAGTGCCAGGACCCGGTTGGCGAGATTGCCGAGCTGGCCGCCGAGCTCTCCTGTCCAGGCTGCCTCCAGACGCTCGGCCGAGAAGTCGCCATCATCGCCCGAGCGGATATGCCGGAGCAGGTAATAGCGCAGCGCATCCGGCGTGCCATAGGCATCGATGACGCTATTGGGATCGATGCCATTGCCGGCCGATTTGCCGATCTTTCTGCCGTCGACCGTCACATAGCCATGCACAAGGATCGACGACGGTGGCGGCAGACCGGCCGAGAGCAGGATGGCCGGCCAGTAGATGGCATGGAACTTGGAGATGCCCTTGCCGACGACGTGGATGCGCTCACCGCCAGCGGTCCAGTAGCGATTGAAGAGCTCTTCATCGGCGCCATGACCGAGCCCGGTCAGATAGTTTGCCAGCGCATCGAACCAGACATAGACGACCTCATCGCTCAGAGGCACGGGAACACCCCAACCGCGCGCCCGTTCGGCGCTACGCGAGACGCTGATATCCTCAAGGCCGCGCCGAAGCAGCGCCAGCACTTCGTTGCGCCGGTGGGCCGGCACGATCTTCAGTCCGTCGCTCTCGATGAGGTGCAGCAGCCGGTCGCCATAGCGGGAGAGGCGGAAAAACCAGTTCTCCTCCCGCACCAGTTCGAGCGGAATGCGGTGCTCGGGGCAGCGCCCATCGATGAGTTCGGATGGTTCATAAAACTGCTCGCAGCCGACGCAATAGAGGCCTTCATAGGCCTTGCGGTAGAGGTCGCCATTGTCAGCACAGGCATTCCACAGGGCATGCACGCAGGCGACATGCCGCGAGTCGCGCGAAGTGCGGACGAACTCGTGGTTGGAGACATCGAGCCGTATCCCCAGCTGTTCGAAGCGGTCGGCATTGGCATTGACGAAATCCGCCACAGGCAGGCCGGCAGCCTCCGCCGAGCGAACGTTCTTCAGGCTGTTGTCATCGGTACCGCACTGGAACCGCACATCGCGGCCGAGCAGTCGGAAGTGGCGCGCATAGGCATCGGCCTGCACGAGTTCGAGCGCAAAGCCCACATGCGGGGCAGCGTTCACATAGGGGATCGAAGTGGTAATATAGATCTTGTTCATCTGTTGATCCTTTCGAGGGCTAGCTGCCCCGCGAGACGGATCGACTCATGAAAAGACCGCCTCGAGGGCGGTCGCTGGTGCATTATGGACGCACGAAACCCGCCACGCTATGAGCGCGGCATCATCATCACCGACGTGCTGATCACGGTTCTGTCCATGCGGAATTGGTAACACCTGGAGCCGCATCCGACAAGCCGGCTGCTTTCGACGCATTGTCAGCTATTCTGCGGTGGCTTGATGCGTGGAGGAAGCGATGGCGACGGAAAGCGTGAGGATGGGTGGCTGTATGTGCGGCGCGGTGCGCTACGAAGTCGAAGGCGAGCCATATCAGTCCGGGCTCTGCCACTGTACCAAATGCCGGAAGCTGACGGGCTCGATCTTTTCGGCCACAGCGAACTGGCGGCGCTCGAAGTTCAAGATGGACGGTGAGATCAGCACCTACGACAAACGGTCGTTCTGCCCGATCTGCGGCTCTCGGCTGTTCTTCATGCTCGACGACGCTGTGGAAGTCTTCATCGGCACCCTGGATCAGGCACCGAACGACATCCACCCGATGGTCGAAGTCTGGACTATCAGGCGCGAATCCTGGCTGCCCGCTGTACCCGATGTCCGGCTCTATGACGAAAACGAGCATGCGCCTGAGCCCTGACCTTGCTACCTGAGCCGCCGGCATCGCGCCGGATTCACCAGTTGACGCGCAAGCCGACCTTGCCGTTCCAGGCGTAGTTGTCGCCGTCGAAACTCGTACTGAAGCCGACGTTGCCATACAGCGAGGTGTTGTTCGACACCTGTCTCGTTCCCCCGACGCCAACCTCGATCCACGTCTCGTCGAGATCGGTCGAGAACGGTACATATCCATCCGCCGACGAGATCTCCGTCTGCGCCTTTGCAGTGAACTCGTGCCAGAGGTTGACCCGTCCCCATATCGTCGCAAGGCGGGCAGGCTCCGTGGCTGTCGCTTCTTTGGCCTCCCAGGTGCGGGCGATCCGCGCGCCGATGCGCCCAGCCAGGGAGTTCAGCTCGTCGTAGCGGATATCGGCCGCACCGTCGTTGAAGTCGCCCATGTGGATGGTCTGCCAGACGACCTGCGCCTGCGGCTCGAGCTGCCACCCATTGCCAAGGTCGAAGGGGTAACCGCCTTCGAGGGAGGCGGCGAAACCGAAGCCGTCTACATCCTGATCCGGAAGCCCGAACTCGGTGGCTCGGTTCGATCTGGTCGTCATGTCGTACCAGGTGCCCTGCAGGACGCCGTCGAGATACCAGCCGTTCTCGCCGAAGCGCGTCCAGTAGCCACCGACGGAAAATGCATTGAACTCGTTCCGGCCTGCATCCCTGGTTTCGATCAACCTGTCCTGGGTCACATCCATCACGCCGCGACCGTAAGCGAGATACATGCCGGCATGGTCGGTGACGCTGCCCGTCTCGCTCCTATAGAAGTCGAGCCCTCCCTGCATAGCGCCAAAACGATAGTCGAATTCCGGTGCGCCATCGTAAATGCCGTTCGGGTCGCCGTCACGATGCCCCCAATGGCCGATGCCGCGCATCCAGAAGCCGTTAAAAGTCTCATTCCCTCCGCCGTCGTCCCGGCTGCCGAGTTGCTCTTCCTCACCGACGCGTTCGTGCAGCGTATCGATCAGGTGCCGTCCGTAGATCGCCCCCATCGCGGGTATCGCGGCATAAAGAGAGACTTCGGGACGGTAATCGGGCGTCGGTTCCGGCCCCGGCCCGGGAGGAGAGGGTGAAAGGTCCGACCGGAGGTACCAGTTCTGCGGACCTGAGGCGTCGAGGCTGCTGCGGTAGAGCGAATACTCGTAGGGACCTGCGACCGCCGGTCCGGCGAGATGGAATGCTCCGCTATCGGTCACGCCCCCGCTGATGGCGTCGACGACAAGGATACCGTTCCCGGTCGTCAACGCGCCGCCGCCGGTGGTGTCGGAAATCAATAGACCGGTCGTCCCCGTCGCAGTCCCGCCGTTTATGATCAGGAGGTCGGACGGCGACCCGTCTGCAGCGAGATAGGTGTTCAGTCCGATGCGGCCCGCGTTGCCGGCGTAGTTCACGGCCGTCAGCGTCTTGTAGGCGCCTCCCGCGGGATCGCTGAACTGGATCAGGCTGTCGTCGTTGGAAAGGGCGGTGATGTTGGAATTGCCGGTGAGGTTCCATACCGTCCCGTCGAACAGGGCGACATTGGACGTGCTGCCGGCCGCCGTGACGGCCGCCCCTGTCATCTGCGAGCCGAAGGCGTCGAGAGCGAGCGTCGCACCGCCACCGATTTCGAGGGCCAATGGATTTCCGATGATCGATGAATTGATCAGATCCACGTTGAAGACGGCGGTAGCGCCAAACGCCAGGATGGCCGACGAACGAGACGACGTTATATCCGCACCCGTGATCGTTGCGGTGTTGGTGCCCGGGCCGCCATAGATCGCCCTGGCGCCGCTGCCTGCCGTCTCGATCGAGCCGCCGTTCATCGTAAGGGCGCTACCGCCGCTGAGATACACGCCATAGGCGGAAGTCCCGGTGGTGCTGACCGCGGTGTTGTTCAACGTCACGGTTGCGCCGGTCGCGGTTTGGACGCCTATGGAGCTGCTGCGTATCGACGAGTCCGTCAGAGAGAGAAGGCCCTGCTGGACGTAAGCTCCCTGCACTGTGTTGGACGTGACTGCCACACCGGTCCCGATGATGCTGGAGTTTGGATTGACCCAAAGAGCCAGACCGGACCCAGTCTCGACAATGCTGTTTTCGAGCGTAACCTGGCCGCCGGTAAAGGCGGCCACGCCTGTGCCAGTCAGAGCTCGAACGGAGCCGTTCGTCATCAGGATGCGGCCGTTCGTGCCGGCGATGAGGCCGTAACCGATGTTCTCCGTCAGAACGTCCGTGCCGATGGCCGTCACCAGGCTGCCGGCACCGGAGGAGACGATCCCATCGGCCTGGCTACCGGTGGTGTGGATCGTGGTGCCGTCGAAGAGATAGATGCGAGAATTCGAGAGCGCCTGAGCGCCGATGGCGCTGCTGCCGCGGGTTATGATCGTCAATGGAGAGAAGCTCTGGATCGTGCCGTTATTGCGGGCCCGCAGGGCGATGCCGGCGTCTCCGTTGATCGTGCCCATGTCGATCACGCCGCTGGCGATGACGGTGGTGCCGTCAGCGAAAACCTGCTGGGCACGCGCCATATGCGGCCAGGACGACGCCAGGAAAGCCGCCGAAGACATCAGGAACAGCAACAGGCTGTTGAATGGTCTTCTTTTCCTCGGCGATTCCGCCAACGACAGATTGAACATCAGCATCTCTCCGTCACTTATGCGCGAAGATTAGCTCATGTCTTCCTGCTAAAGGAACCTTGTTACCGTAAACGTGTATCGCCTCAGCGTAACAAAAACGAAAAAATGTAGACCTTTCCTCGACTTATCCCGATGCTGAGTCTGTGGTCAAACGGACGTAAATGGGAACTTTCGCGATTCAGCGGCGACTAAAACACTGAAAGGTTGATTCTTTGCGCCTGGCGGAGCGCCTATCAGAACCCGGTGATGAAGATGCGACATAGCGGTCGCTCAAGCGAGTAGGCTCTTCAGTAGAATGTCGATTTGAAGGGAACGATGGCCGAGCCCATGCCAGCGGCGTCTCCTGCTATGTCTGACACTATGAGTTTCGGGTGCGGGCGAGGCACGCCGTAGCGCGGGCGTCCGAAAAGTTCGGTGCGTTCGCTCAGCATCTGCGCCAATCCCGGCGGCACCTGGCCGCCGAAGACGATCGCCTGCGGGTCGTAGATCGCCCAGATGGCATTGACGAGACGGTTATAGGCGGGGGTGATCTCCTCGACCCATTCCACGACGCCTGGCCATTTCGGATCGAAATGCTTGCGCAGATAGGGGATTGACGGCACGTCGACATTGTGGCGCTTCAGCTTCTCCAGGAGCAGCTGCAGGGCGGGGCGGCGGGTGGTCTCCTCATCGTCAAACATGCCCGAGAATTCGCCGGCATTGCCGTTACCGCCGGCCAGGAGTTCGCCGTCGTTGATCAGGCCGCCGCCGAAGCCGTAGTTGAAGCTGAGATAGGCGAAATGCTTGATGAAACGCCCGACGCCGAACATCGCCTCGGCGACTGCGCCGGCGCTGCCGCCGTTCAGGAGCCAGACGGGCTTCTTGAAGAGATCGCTCAGGAGAGGCCCAAGCTCGATCAACGACCATTCATGCAGCGGCATCGAGGCATTATATTTTGTCCCTGATATCAGAGCGCCGGCAATGCCGAAGCCGATGCCGAAGAAGGTCTCGTCATCGAGGCCGTTCAACTGCTGCAGTTCGGCGATGCGGTCGCGCACGCGATCCAGCGCCTGGTTCATGCTGAGCTCCCTCAGCGAGATGTCGCTTTCGCCGAGCACATTGCCTGACAGGTCCACCAGGCAGATATCGACCACGTCGGAATTGACGGAAATGCCGACCGAATAGGCGTGGCGCCCGTTGAGGCTGAGCATGGGGCTCGGCTGGCCGCGGCCGAGGCCGGGCTTGGGAGACCCCAGCGAAACGATACCGCGCTCGACGAGCTGGTCGATGATGCGATGGACCGACTGCTGCGTAAGGTCGGTGTGGCCGGTGATCTCGGATCGTGACAGGCCGGGATTGCGCCAGATGAGCTTCAGCAGGCTGCGCTCATTCGCGGAGACGACGATTTCTTCTCCCGGACGCCGGAAGCGGGCAGCAATCAACGGTTCAGGAGAATAAGGCATCACGCACCTCGAATATACTACAAAAGTGTAAATGCAACATAGATGGCAACCGCAGGTGCCTAGATACCGGGCCCCGCGTAACCGATCAAGCCAAATCTCGTCATCCAGTTGTTACACACAAAGTGTATTAAGCCGCCGTTGACGATCCGGACGCTGGTCCGGCGGGTCTCACATTTCAGGCGAGGGTATTATGAAGATCTCCATTCTGGTGGCTGCTGCCGCCCTGATGACGGCTGCGTGTAGTTCCGCGCAGGCTGCAAATTTCGAATTTTGGTACGGCAATACGGGAAGCGTCGAGAAGGCGATCCTGGCACAATGCGACACCTTCAACGCGTCGCAGTCGAAAGACCATGTGACCTGCGTCGGGCAGGGCAGCTATGAAGTCTCCATGCAGAAGGCGATTGCCGCCTACCGCTCCAACAAACATCCGGTGCTGATCCAGTTCTTCGATGCCGGCACGCTCGACCTGCTTCTGTCGGATGCCGTCGTTCCGGTTCAGGATGTACTGCCCGATGTCAACTGGAACAATTACATCAAGGGCGCGCGCTCCTATTACGAAACGTCAGGCGGCAAGCTCTATTCGCAGCCCTATAATGCTTCGACGCTGCTCTTCTACGTCAACAAGACGGAGCTCGAGAAAGCCGGCGTCACCGAGATGCCGAAGACCTGGGAAGACATTATCGAGGCTGCCCGCAAGCTGAAGGCATCAGGCCATGAATGCCCCTATGTCACCAATGGCGAGCCCTGGTCGATGTTCGAGCAGTTCTCCGCCCGTCACGGCCTGCCGATCGCCTCCAAGCATAATGGCTATGATGGTCTCGATGCCGAATATGTCTTCAACACAACCTTCTTTGCAAAGCACCTGCAGAACCTGATCGACTGGCGCAAGGAAGGCCTGGTCAAGATCGCCAGCGACACCAAGGCCGGCAACTATACGGCCGCATTCAATTCCGGCGAATGCGCCATGATGGAAAATTCCTCCGGCTCCTACACGGACTCTGCAAAGGCCTTTGCCGGCAAGTATGAGCTCTCCGTCGGCCTGACGCCGATGTACAAGGGCTACGAGCGCCACAACACTTTCGTCGGCGGCGCGTCCATCTACATCATGAAGGGTCACGACCAGGCCGAGATCGATGGCGCCAAGGTCTTCCTCGACTTCCTGCGCAAGCCGGAACAGCAGATGTTCATGACGGCTTCGACCGGTTACGTGCCTGTCACCAATGACGTGCTCGACGCCATCGCCAAAAGCCCGGATGCCCGTACCACCAAATATGCGACGGCCGGTGTCGGCATCGAATCCATGAACGAGCCGGGCACGCCCGATACACGCGGCATTCGCCTCGGCTTCTACGTGCAGTTCCGCTCGATCCTTATAGAGGAAACGCAGAAGGCATTTGCGGGCACACAGACCGCGCAGGTCTCGCTCGACAATGCCAAGAAGCGTGGCGACGAACTGCTGCGCCGCTTCGAGCAGACCTACAAGACGGCAAAGCTGCCCTGATCCCTGGCCGGTGCGGCGCTCCCCGTCGCCGCACCGGGCTTCCTCGAAATGGACATGCGTGATGACGTCGGAATCCTCGCTTTTCAGCCATCGCTGGCTGCCGGCTTTGCTGGCCGCACCCTTGCTGCTGTTGATCCTCATCTTCTTCTATGCGCCGATCGTGCAGGCCTTCTATTGGTCGTTCTTTCTGGAAAGGCCATTCGGCGGCGGGTCGGAATTCGTCGGCTGGGATAATTTCCGCCGCGTGCTTGCCGACCCGGAATTCTGGAATGCCGGTTGGCGCACAGTTATCTTCATGGTCTTTGCCTCGTCGCTCGCCGTCGCACTGCCGCTGATCCTGGCGGTTGCCGCCGACCGAAAGATCCGTCTGTCGCTGACAGCGCGTAACGTGCTTGTCTGGCCGAAGGGGGTGGCGGGAGCTTCGATCGGCGTCGTCTTCGCCTTCATCTTCAACCCGTTCGTCGGCATTCTGGCGCCAATCAACCATTTCTTTCCGGGGGCGTGGGCGCCCGGCCTCGATGGCACTGACGCATTCATCACACTCATCGTAGCCCATGTCTGGGGCGGCATTCCCTTCAATTTCGTCATCCTGCTTGCCGGCCTGCAATCCATCCCGCGCACCATGTTTCAGGCGGCGGCCATGGATGGGGCAGGGCCGTGGCGGCGCATTTTCGACGTACAGCTGCCGCTGATCATGCCTCAGCTCTTCCTGACGCTGGTGCTGGAGTTTACCGAAAGCGTCACGTCGGCCTTCGCGCTGATCGACACGATCACCAAGGGCGGTCCGGGCGGCGCCACCAATCTGCTGGTCTACAAGATCTATACCGATGGCTTCAGCGGCTACGATCTCTCGGGCGCTTCCACGCAGACGGCCATCCTGATGGTCTTCGTCGTCATCCTGACAGCCGCGCAGTTCCTGCTTCTCGGCCGTAGCGTCAATTATGAACGGTAGGAGAGAGCCATGATCGAAAATGCCCGCTCGCTCAATTTCGTCGCCAGCGCCATCCTGCTTATCGGCATCGTCTTCATTCTCGGGCCTCTCTATCTGACGCTTGCCAATGCATCACAGTCCTATGAGTTTCTGCTTCGCAACGGGCTTGCCTGGTATCCGGGTGATCAGTTCGTCGCCAACGTCACGCGTGTCTTCAACGAGACCCGCATTCCGATCCAGATGCTGAACAGCATGCTGGTTGCGCTTTACGATGCTTTCTTTACCTGCGCGCTGTCCTTCCTTGCGGCCTATGCGCTGGTCTATTTCCGCATCCGCTGGGCAGGTATTGCCTTCGCGGTGATCCTGGCGACGATCATGCTACCGATCGATATTCGCGTGATCACCACCTATCAGGTGGCGGCCAATATCTTCTCGCCACTGAATGGACTGCTCGATCTGATCGGGGCGAACGCCTTGATCGAAAGCCTGTTCGGCGCGCCACTTCACCTCGAACTCAGCGTGCTCGACACGCATTTCGGACTCGTGGCGCCGCTTGTCGCGCATGGAACCGGCACCTTCCTGTTCCGGCAGTTCTTCCGCACGCTGCCGTCCGATCTCTTCAAGGCAGCGCGCATGGATGGGGCAGGGCCGATCCGCTTCCTCTTCCACATCCTGCTGCCGATTTCACGCAGCAGCTTTGCGGCGCTTTTCGTGCTGACCTTCCTCAGCGGCTGGACGCAATATCTCTGGCCGCTCGTTGCCGCCTCGAAACCCGAGATGACCACCGCCGTCGTCGGTCTTGCACGGCTCGCGCCCGATATGGAGGGCGAGATTCCCGACTTTCCGATGATCATGGCGGGTGTCGTGGTCGTCTCGATCATTCCCCTTGCGATGATTGCGCTCCTGCAGCGCTACCTCGTGCAAGGCCTTGTTCTTTCGGAGAAATGACGTGAACGCCATCGATACCGCTATCCGCAGCGCGGCCACCAACATCACGCTCGCAGGCGTCACCAAGGCATATGACGCGAAATCGACCGTCATCCCGCCACTCGATGTCGAGTTGCGCGCCGGCGAATTCACCGTCGTTCTCGGCCCGTCCGGCTGCGGAAAATCCACGCTGCTGCAGATGATCGCAGGCCTCGAGGCCGTCAGCGGCGGCAAGATCCTTTTCGGCAACCGCGAGGTGCAGGGCCTGGAGCCGAAGCAGCGCGGCTGCGCCATGGTCTTCCAGAACTACGCGCTCTATCCGCATATGACCGTTTTTGACAACATGGCCTACAGCCTGCGTGTCGCCGGCCTGCCGAAAGCTGAACGCAGGGAACGTGTTGGCGCCGTTGCCGAGATGCTGGGACTGGCCGCCTATCTCGATCGCAAACCGGGACAGCTTTCAGGCGGCCAGCGCCAGCGTGTGGCGATCGGCCGGGCGATCGTACGCGAGCCCGGCGTGCTGCTCTTCGACGAGCCACTGTCCAATCTTGATGCGCAGCTGCGCCACGACATGCGCGTCGAGCTTGCCGACCTGCATCGGCGCATCGGAGCAACGACCGTTTTCGTTACCCACGACCAGGTGGAGGCGATGACGCTCGCCGACAGGATCCTCATCCTCAACAAGGGCAATGTCGAACAGTTCGATACGCCGAAGGCGATCTATCATCGCCCGGCCTCGGTCTTCGTCGCCAAGTTCATCGGCGCGCCGCCGATGAATATCCTGCCGGTGACATCAGACGGGTCCGTGCTGCGGCTGGCAGACGGGCAGGTGGTCGCCGAGTACCACAGGCCTGGCAATTTCCAGCTCGGCATCCGCCCGGAAGATATCGCCATCAGCGCCGACGGTAGGATCAAGGGACGCCTCAGGCATTTCGAGGATCTCGGCTCGCATTCGGTGCTGGCCGTCGATCTCGCGGGCACTTCCATCCGTATCGCCACGCCCTTCGGCGCGCAGATCGATGCCGCCACGGAACTTTCCTTTTCCTTCCCACGATCCCGCCTGCACCTGTTTGAAAGCGAAACGGGGCGCGCCATTGCGGATGCATTCGCCGGCCATTGAAAGACCTCTCCATGAACTACACTGACTATGTGCGCAGCCCGAACAGGGACTGCGCAGTCGTGGCGCATCGCGGCATCTGGCGCGACGCACCCGAAAACAGCTTGCCCGCCATCGAAGCGGCGATCCGCGCCGGTGCCGATATCGTCGAAATCGACGTGCGCCGGAGTGCGGACGGCGGCCTCTTCCTGCTGCATGACGAGACGCTGCTGCGCATGGCAGGCATCGACGAGGCGCCGGAGGCGTTGAGCTCGGCACGGCTCGCAGGTCTCACGCTCAGAAACCGCGACGGTGGCGAGAATAACGCCATGACCGGCGAGAGGCTGCCGAGCCTGCAGCAGCTCTTCGACCTGACGCGCGATCGCATCTTCCTGCATCTCGATGTCAAGGATCGTGCCATCGTCCCCGACGTCATCGCCTGCGCGCGCGATCTCGATGTCGAATCCCAGGTGGATTTCTGGGGCAATCTTCGAACGCCCGAAGATCTTGCCTGGGTGCGCGAGACTGTTAGCCCGTATGGCGTGCTGTTCATGGCCAAGTCACGGATCGGCGCTACGCATGCCGAGGCGGAGCTCGATCTGTTGCTCCAGCTTGCGCCTGCCGTTTGTGAAGTCTGCTTCGACCGCGTCGAGGATATCGCCGCGCTCCACGCTCGCCAGACGGGCATGGCGCTCTGGGCCAATACGCTCGATTCCGTCGCCTTTGCCGGCTTCACCGACACGGCTGCCATGCAGGATCCCGACGCCATCTGGGGCGGGCTGATCGAAGCCGGCGTTTCCCTGATCCAGACCGACGAACCGGTCGCCCTCAAATCATACCTCGCCAGCCGCCGCGGCTGACACATAAGGAAAGACCATGAGCTACAAAGACTTCATCGCCGACCCGAACCGTTCCTGCGCTATCGTCGCTCATCGCGGCGCCTGGCACGGTGCGCCGGAAAACAGCCTGGCAGCGATCGAGAAGGCCATTGCCGTCGGCGCCGATATTGTCGAGATCGACGTGCGCAAGAGCGCGGATGGCGAGCTTTTCCTGATGCATGACGATACGCTCTTGCGCATGGCCGGCATCGATCGCGATGCCGAGACTTTCACCATGGCCGAACTCCAGGCGATTGCGCTGCGCGAAGACAATGGCGGCGAGGGCCGCGCTCTCACCGATCAGCGCATTCCGACGCTGAAGCAGGTGTTCGAGACCATTCGCGGACGCATCTTCGCTGATCTCGACCTGAAGGATCGCAGGTTGTTCTCGGAGGTGGCAGCCTGTGCCCGTGACATGGGCGTCGCGTCATCCGTCGACCTGAAGACGACAGTCATGACCCGCGAAGATCTCGACTGGGTACGCGCCCAGAACATAGAAGGCGTGCCCTTCATGGCGATGGCCTATTTCACCGCCGGCGATGTCAGCGAAAGGCTTTCGCTGCTCTCGGAAATCAAGCCTTTCATGTGCGAACTGCGCTTCGATCATCTCGAGACGATCGCCGGCAACCGCCAGCTCTTCGAAGATGCCGATATGGCAATCTGGTTCAATACGCTGGATATGGCGGCGAGCGGCGAGTGGACCGATCCCCGGGCGCTGACCGAACCCGACGCCATCTGGGGCCGCCTCATGGACGCCGGAATCAGCACGATCCAGACGGACGAACCGGCTGCGCTGCGGACCTATATCGAGGCGCGGAGAGCGGCGCAAAATCCCGTGACAACCCGGGCTGCGGGCTGAGCCTCCGCGATTTGCCGGCCATCCGCCAGCCGGCGCGGTGGCCCGCATCTTCCGCATTCGAGCGGTCCGACGCAGTTGGTCTGGAGTCCGTACTGAAATTCAAATCTGCTGGCCACGTATCCTTTCGGCGCGATCGTCCGTCTTGGTTATTGTTGGCGGTCGTCCTCGACGTCGCCCCTTAACGAATTGGAGCGTGACAATGGATAGCAAGCAGAGTTTGGCAAACAAGATATACTACGAAACGAACGCGGAAGCTTGGCGCAACGGTCGGGAATTGACACCGGAAGTCTCCGAGTGGTCGGTTCTGACGGCGGAACCGGGCGGCGTCGATTACATCGAGGCGAACCTCGGCGGCAAGACCGCGCTGTGGGTGCAGCCCAAACTGGCGGCCAGGGATCGCGTCATGCTTTACGTACACGGCGGCGGTTATGTTGGCGGGTCGATCTGGACTCATCGCAAGATGGTCGGACACCTCGCCAAGGCGGTAGGCTGCTACGCTTTGATCGTGAGTTACGACTACTCGTTTCAGAGCAAGTTCCCGCGGCAGATCGAGCAGGTCGTGGCCGCGTTGGAGTGGTTGGCCGAGCAGGGCATCGGGCCGGAGCACACTATAGGTGCAGGCGATTCCGCTGGCGCGGGCCTGATCGTTGCAGCCGCGATGAAACTTTGTGATGCGGGACGGCCGCTGCCGGCCGCGCTCTTCAGCATCTCTGGCTGGCACGATCTGTCGGCGAGCGGCCTGTCTTACGAGGCTAACCGCGAAAAGGACGCTTTCTTCCAGAAGGCGACCGTGGATATGTTGGCATCACAGGTGCTCGGAGGAGCCGATGCTCGAAATCCACTCGCCAGTCCAATCTTTGCCGATCTCAAGGGCTTGCCGCCGATCTGTCTGCAAGCTGGCGAAGACGAAACCCTGCTTGACGACAGCCGAGTGCTCGCAGACCGTGCGAAGGCTGCGGGCGTCGAGGTGCGCCTAGAGGTATTTCCGGAGATGCTGCACTCGTTCCAGATGATGGCTGGCCGCGCTCCCGAAGCCGATGACGCGATAGAGCGGTTTGCACAGTGGGTTCGCCCCAAGCTCGGCCTGACCGGAGCCGCGGCAGCACGCCTTGAAAGTCGCGAAGTCGCATGACTCGTATCTATTTCCTCAAAAACGTTGGGATGTGACAGGTGAAGGACATGCGGGAGCGACCGATCGGTCTATTCGACGTGCGATATCGAGCCTTCCTCGAGACGGTGTCAGACATTCGTGCCCAACTGCATCGCTACTGCGCCCGCATGACCGGCTCACGGCTCGACGGTGAGGATCTCATGCAGGAAACGCTATTCGAGGCCTACATGAAGATCGAGACACTTGATGAGGCCCACAGGCTGAAGTCCTGGCTGTTTCGCATCGCTCACAATCGCTGCATCGACTTTCTGAGGCGGCGCGATGCGCGCGAGCGCGCGGAGAGCACCTATTCGGATGACATCGGCGTCGTCGTCGCGGAGCCGGCTGCGAGTGATGCACGTCGCGCCATCGAACGGCTGGTCGGCAGCCTGCCGCCCAAAGAGCGCGCCTGCGTCCTCCTGAAGGATGTGTTCGACTATTCGCTGGAGGAGACCGCAGAACTCGTGGATTCGACGGTTGGCGGCGTCAAAGCCGCGCTCTCCCGTGGACGGGCGAAGCTCGCCGGCTTGCCCGCTGAACCGACCGGCGAACCGAGCCGCCCGCTTGATCCCGACACGGCGCTGCTCCTGCAGCGCTATGTTGACCTCTTCAACCGCCATGATTGGGATGGTGTGCGGGGTCTCACCAGCGCCGATGCCCGATTGCGGGTCGCCGACTGCTTCGACGGTCTGCTCAGAAACTCTCCCTATTTCGTCGAATACGAGAAAAACACGGAACCGTGGACCATGGAGTTTGGGGCGATCGACGGGGAGCCCGTCCTGCTCGTGCTCTTCCAGCAAGGAGATCTGTGGCGGGTCGCATGGCCGGTTCGCGTCCATGTCGTCGGCGGCATTATCGACCGCATTGAAGATTATTATGCCTGCCCGTGGGTCATTGGAAACGCCTCGGAGGCCGATCTGGAACTCATGGCCGGGTCCGTCGTCTCGCAAGGAGGATGACGGAGGCGCAGAGCAAGTCTCGGCGGTTGCGAGTCCTTGGGGAGGCCACGGTTTCGGCTGATCCAGGCGAACCGGGCCGGGCGCCCGCCATGGGCGCCGACCTGCATCTGGCACCAGGCTATTTCACCGGCACGACGAGCGGCGAGCCCTTCGTGACGATATAGGTTGCGAGTTCGGAGGCCTTGCCGTCGCCGACATTCCTGGCGGAATGGGCAACGCCCGAGGGGATGAACAGCGACTGGCCGGCTTTCAGCGTCACCGGCTTCTGTCCGTCCAGCTCATATTCCAGCGTGCCTTCGACCACATAGGCGATTTCCTCGCCCGGATGGTGATGCTTCACGGCGAAGGCGCCGGGGGCGAAGTCGACGCGAACCTGCACAGCCTCGTGACCGGGCACGTCGATGTCGTTCTGAACGAGATCGGTACGCTGGATGGGCTGCTCGGCGTTGGCCTTGGTCAGCTGCATTGCACCCGCAACGAGGAGTGCGCCTGCTGCCATGATCATGATGGTCCTCATCTGTCTGTCCTTCCGTCAGATGGCTAGGCCCGCAACCGGGCGACGGGTTCATATGAACAGACGGATGAATTGGAAATGTTTCAGCGGAGGACGTTTTTTGTATCGCCGTGTATCTGCGAGATGCTCTCGTCACTGATTTTCTTGAAGTGCTTCGAGGTGCTGATCCAGCGTCGTCCTGCCCCAATGGCGGCGGGTGGGCATTTCAAAGCCGGTATCGATGGTGACCTCTGCCATCTTCGCGTAGCAACGGGCGGCAGCCCAGGAAAAGCCAAGTCCGAGATAATATTCCTCGAACCTTTCGCGAGGGATCGTCTCGGCTCTAACCGGGCGGCCGAGACGCGATGAAAACGCCTTGGCGACATCGGCGAAGGAATAACGCTCCGGACCTTCGACATGGTCTATCCCGATATCCTCGCTCGGGCTCCTGAGGCGTGCAGCGGCGGCTTCCCCCAGATCCCTTGGAGAAACCATCGGTATCTTCATGTCCTCGGGGAAGGGAGTGAGCAGGCGCCCGGTCTCTTTCGCAGGCTGCAGAAGCATGTCGAGATTGGTGAAGTAATATGCACCGCGATTGATCGCGACCGGAATGCCGGTTGCCTTCACGAGGCGTTCGAATTCGTACAGCACCGAGAGATCGCCGATGCCGGCGCCGTCAAGCGCTCCATAGGTGGACACCAGGACGAGCTTCTCCAGCCCGGATCCTTCAAGTGCGGCGGCAATACTGCTGGCGGTTTTCAGTTCCCCGGCGTTGGTATCGCCTTTGATATCGGCCGGCGGGTTCAAGAGAAAAGCGCGACGCCCTTTTTGCAGGATCGATCGAAGCTGCCCGGTATCGGTGACATCGGCGACGACAGGTTCGATACCGTCGCGTGCGATGGCGGCGGCCTTGTCTGCACTGTGAGCGACAGCGATGACTTTCTCGCCCGACGCCCGCAATGCGTCGATAACGACAGAGCCTATATGTCCGGATGCGCCAAGGATGACATACATGGGTGAAACTCGCAGACAACCATCAGGATAACTGCGCACACCGCTTCGAGGTTCCGTCGCTGATGTCGCCGGAACGGTGAAGTTTGACTTTCGGGTAGGGACGCCGCCTACGCACGCCAGAAGGGTCGGTGGCTCTGCTCGAAGGCGGCTTCACGGGTCATGCCGAAATCCCTGAGCGTTTCGTCGGGCAAAGTATCCAGCTCGCGTGCGAAGAGACGACGTTCGGTCCAGCGTTCGCGCCACATGCGGAGCGTGTCGGTCACATGCATGATGAAATTTCCTTTCTCTGTTGGCAAAACTCACCTATGATTGACGAAGGTGGAGGCGAAGATTCCACTCACTTTGCTCTTGTGTCATGGTTTTATGCCCATATCTGAATTCGAAAAAGCGCGTTATCTTCACGTCATCCGTTAGAAAAACTCACACAAGAGAAGACCATGGCCCGCCATCTGCCGCCGCTCTCCTATCTCCGGGCCTTCGAGGCCACTGCACGTCTCGGTTCGGTGACACGGGCAGCCGACGAGCTGGGGCGCACGCACGGTGCCGTCTCCAAGCAGCTTCAGCTTTTGCAGGAGCAGCTTGGGCTTCCCGTGTTCGAGAAGTCGGGCACCGGCCTTCGGCTGAATGAGGATGGGGCAGCCTTCTTCACCACGGTGTCGCGGGCCTTCGATCTTCTGGAGGAGCGCTATCAGGAGCTGAAGTCGAGCCGGAACGAAGCGAGCGTGCATCTTTCCTGCAGCGCTACCTTCGCCATGGTCTGGCTGGTGCCGCGTCTGGCGGAATTCTACAGCCTCTATCCGAATTGCCGCGTGCAGCTGACCATGTCATCGAGCGCCCGTGACGCCGGCCCGAACCGGGCGAGGGACGGGGTGGATATCATGCTGAGCTGGGATCGGCTGTCACGGCCGCAGTTCAGGCGCGAGCATATCCCGCTCGCCTCCGTTTCCTTTGGCCTCGTGTCGGCACCGGATTATCCGTTCAGTACCGATGGCGATGATTTCAGCTTCCCGGCCCGCATTTCGCCCGACAGTTTGAGCGAACAATGGACCAACTGGCAGGCGGCGACCGGGCACAGGATCTCCGCGCAGTCGGAGCTCTACTTCCCGCATATGTATCTTTGTGTCAGCGCCGCCGTCAGCGGGCTTGGCGTGGCTTTGGTGGAGCGGCGATTTGCGCTGAACGAGCTGAAAAGCGGCAAGCTGGTGGAACGGTCGGAATTCCTGACTTACGAGAACGGTTTCGTGGCCGTCATTCAGCCTGGCCGTGCGCTGTCGCCGGCAGCGGGCCATTTCCTCGACTGGCTGCGCAGCGCCTTCGTGCGGGAATAGGCCGGGTAAACTCGCTTTCGCTTCAGTGACGAAACAGATCCCGCGCAAGCCAGAGGCAGAGGGCGGCTGCGAGAAGCCAGACGATCACGATCGCAACAAGCCCCGAACGGCTGACCGGGCGCTGCGTGCGCTCGGTGGCCATGTCCCTGAATTCCGACATCAGCGGCGCGGGAATAAGGCGGATGGCGATGAGGATGCCGAGCGGCACGATGATGAGATCATCGAGATAGCCGAGCACCGGCACGAAATCGGGTATGAGGTCAACAGGGGAAAGGGCGTAGGCAGCAACCGCGCCGGCGACGATCTTGGCCATCAGGGGCGTGCGATCGTCGCGCGCGGCAATCCAGAGCGCGACGACATCGCGCTTCACGCTCCGCGCCCATCGTTTTGCCGCCGTCAACCATTCACCCATCATTGCGCCGCCTGTCGGTTCGAGGATCGGGATGATCGCAGATGCAGTTTAACATTTGATCGATTGGACGAAGGGCAAATTGAAGCCCGGATGTTTTCTGTTTGTTCTTTTTTGCCGTTCAGTTACATTGCATGCGTGCGTGGCGTTTATTTTCGCGAAAAGAGAGTTGAATGAAGACGGTTTTGTTTGGGATTTTCTTGCTGACGGCCGGGAGCGCGTCTGCATCGTGCGAGCTGGTTTCGGCTCCGTGTTCCACCGACAGTTCAGGCAATACCTATATCAGGGAGCAGAATCTCGGCGGCGGCTATAACACCTATCGAAACGGCGATCTCTATTCGCAGACGCATCAGCAGCTCAACGGCACCTATCGAGAGACCTATTCGAGCGGCGGCTACCGGACTTATTACAGCGACCCCAACCGCAGCAGCCCATATCAGGATGATTCGAAGGGTACGGTTGGCCGCTGAGGCGAAAGCGATCTGCCGTACACTTGAGCCGTTGTCGGCGCCAACGGCGCTATCGCTGGTGCTCGGTATTCTCGCCGGAATTGCTCTAGTGATGCTTGAAGTACTGCACCTCGCGTTCATGCTTCTCAGCCGCTTCCCGGGTCTTGAAGGTGCCAAGGTTCTTGCGTTTGTTCGTCTTGGCGTCGGGTTTGCGGGAATAGAGACGATATTCGCCTGACTTCAGTTTGCGGATCATCGGAATCTCCTCTGCTGAGGGATAAATCCCCTCAGCCTTATTCGGTTCCGTTTTGCCGGAACGACCCTCCCTGAAGTCACCGTTCGGCGACAATAGGCCTCAGTGCGTCGACAAGTTCGGTGGAGCCTTTTCGGATATCGAGCGCATTCGGCTCGACCTCGATGAGGCCGCCCCTGCTGTGGACCTCATAAAGCTCGGTCAGAAGATCGGCAGCGCTGGCGCTCATCACCCGGCCCAGGCTTTCCCGCCATTGCGAGCGGGGCAGGGCTTCGGCCGTAATCGTGCGCCCCAGCAGCTGGCTCAGCGCTGCGGCCACGTCGCTTGCGCTATAGCGGCGCGGGCCTTCCGCATGAACGGTCTGTTCGCGCGTCTCGATGTCGGGCCGAAGCAGGAGATCGGCGGCGATGCGGCCGACATCCTGTGCCGAGACGTTTGGGATCTGCTTTTCGACCGGGTCATGAAAGCTCGGCAGGATGCCGGTTGCGATCGCTATCGGCGCGACGCGGCCCCAGCCTTCCATATGCTCGGCCGACCGCAGAAAGATCCGGCGCATATCCAGCTGGCGAAGGCGCTGTTCGAACTGGTAGAACATGCTCGGCATGGCGAAGCCTTCGCCGAGATGGGCGCCGTAATCGGAAATGGCAAGCACGAGGGCAGGGCGCGCCTCTTCCAATGCCCCGGCAATGCTTTCGATCGAGCGGCGCATATCGCCTTTTATGTCCTCGGCCCGAGGGTCGGCCGGCAGAATGACCTGAACGCTGTCGGCATCCGATATCGCTGCGGCGAACGCCCTGGCGTCCTGCAGATCGGCAAATGCGACTTCGCAGCCGATGGCGCTCAGGCGGTCAGCCTTTGCCGGATCGCGCAGGATGGCGCGCACCGGCACCCCTACCTCGCGCAGCGTCCTGGCGGTCGAATAGCCGATCTTTCCGGCGGCTCCGAGGATTGCAATCATGTCTTTCTCCTTGCTGGTGACGCGCAAGGACTAGGGGGCAGCACCGAAGGCGTCGCACAAATTCAGGCCGGTCTTTGCAATTTCGGGCGGAATTCGCCCACTTCGCGCAAGATCTCTCCGGGTGTCTGGCCGATGAGCCGGCGCATGGTCGTCGCCATATGGCTCTGATGGGCAAAGCCTGCGGCAAGGGCAATCTCGCTTGCGGCCATATCCGTCGTCGTCATCAGGGCACGGGCATATTCGACGCGGCGGCGGATGACATATTGGTGCGCGGAAAGGCCAGTGCTGTTGCGAAACAGGCTCTTCAGCCTTGTGACGCTGACGCCGGCAACGACAGCCAGATCCGCCAGATGCAGCTTCCGGTCCAGATGGGTCTCGATGAATTCCGTCAGCATCCGCAATTGCCGGGCCGAGAGTTTTTGTTCACGACCGATCTCTGGCCCGGGAGCGCCATCGCTCGACGTCTCGATCAGCCGGATGGCGAGCGCGTTGGCGAGAAGGTCGATATAGAGCGGCTCTGATGGAATATCGGCCTCCAGATCCGCCTTGATCGCCCGGCAGATCGCCTCGATGCCGGCATCGCGCAGCTGGAATCTTGGCTGCAGCTCGATCTCGCTGAAATCCCGCCCGAGATCTTCCGCGACCTGCTGCAGCCGCAAGGGGTCGAGACTCACACGCAGGATCCGGCAATCGGCATCATCCTCCCAGGACCCGTCGAGGCCGGCCGGGACGACATCGATATCGCCCGGCTTCTGGACGCGGCGCATGCGCCTGCCGCCGCAGTGGCAATCGGCATTGACGGGCGGACCGAAGTGGATGCCGAGACGATGCATGTCACCCCCCGGAACGCGGGAGATTCCGCGCGGGATATGCAGGAATTCGGCCGCGAGCCCATTCCACGCCCGTCCAGCGCTGGTCAGCAGGATCTGCGGCGAGGTCTGCAAGGATGAAGCTGTCATGATCTGTCTTTGCTTTTGGCAGGGGCTTTCGGCTTGAGGCGGAGATGCTATGTCGCAATCGCCGCCTTGCCAACCGGGGTCGCCTGAACGCTCAAATGATCGCTTCGATGAGAAACGGTCCGCGGCGCCTGAGTGCGCTTTCGAAGAGATCGGCAAATTGTTCGCAGCTATGGGCGCCTGCGGCATCGACGCCCATGCCCTTGGCGATCGACACCCAGTCCCAGGCCGGGTGATCGAGGTTCATCATCCGCCGGGCGTTCTCGCCGATGCCGTTGACGCCGACATTGCGCATCTCGGCATGCAGCACGGCATAGGCGCGGTTGGCGAAGATGATCGTGATCACGTCGAGATTTTCACGCGCCTGCGTCCACAGGCCCTGGACCGTATACATGCCGCTGCCATCCGCTTGCAGGTTGATGACCTTGCGGTCGGGACAGGCAACCGCTGCACCCGTTGCCAGCGGAATGCCGCAGCCGATCGAGCCGCCCGTGTTCATCAGGTAGTCATGCGGCGCCGCGCCGGACGAAAGTTCGAAGAAACGGCGGGCGGAGGTGACACCTTCGTCGCAGACGATGGCATTGTCTGGAAGTCGCGCCGCCACCATCACGGCGATCGCATCTTCGGTCAGATGTCCGAACGGAACGATATCGTCGGAAAGCACCGGCGACCGCGATTGAGGCAGCGACTGCCTGACGTCGAGTTCATCCCGCAGCGCCTCCAGCGCTCCTTTCAGATCCTCGCCATGCCTGGCAAGCGTCAAAACCTTGCAGCCTTTGCGCACCAGCCGTCCGGGCTTTCCCGGATAGGCAAAGAAGGCGACGGGCTCCGGCGCGCCCGCGAGCACCAGCACATCGATATCGGCCAGCAGGTCCAGCGCGGCGTCGATCGGGTAGGGGATGCGGGTGAGCGCGACACGGCCGCGGCCGCGCTCGACCCTTGGCAGCTGCATCTCACAGAAGAGACGCACATCCCTGGCAGCCGCAATTGCACCCGCGATCTCCAGGGAGTCTGCGCGGGCTGCCGCGCCACTGAGAAGAATGCCGACCTCGCCGGGCGCATCTCTGATGGCGTCGGCAACCCCGCGCACGCTGTCCATGTTTACGGCATGAGGCTCCGGCCGGGGCAGCCTGATCGGCTGATCCACTTCGACATCGCCCCAGGCGGCATCTGCCGGCAGGATGAGCGTTGCCACACCGGGCGGTGACAAGGAGGCGCGATAGGCAGCCTCCGTCGCGCCGACAATATCTTCCGGGCTGCTGATGCGGTGCACCCAGTTGGACATCGTGCCTGCCAGGCCCTCAATGTCGGATGTCAGCGGCGCATCGAGGGGCAGATGATAGGACGCATGGTCGCCGACAATGTTGATGACAGGTATCCGCGCGCGCCGCGCATTGTGGAGATTGGCAAGGCCATTGGCGAGGCCCGGCCCGGTATGCAGCAAGGTCGCGGCCGGGCGATCGGTCATGCGCGCGTAGCCGTCGGCTGCGCCCGTCACCACGCCCTCTGAAAGACCGAGGATGCAACGCATCTCGGGCTTGCGGTCGAGCGCCGCCACGAAATGCATTTCCGATGTACCGGGATTGGCAAAACATACGCTGACATCGTTTGCCAGAAGCGTATCACACAGGCTGTCTGCACCGTTCATGACAGTTACCTCCCGCTTTCAACAGCCTTGCACGGGAAGAGCATGAGCACAACCTCCAATAATGTCTCAGGTAAGCGCGTTTTCGTGACAGGGTCGAAAGCCGCCACTATAGTCATTGCGATCGCTGCGGCGGCAGCCATTGGTGGAGTTGGCGATGAGCATGCTGTTCAGGAACCAGTTGCATGAGGATTTCGGCAGCTGGCCGATTGCCTATATTCCCTATGGCGGGGCGGATTTCGGCGAGATCCGGGCTGTGGCGGAAGCCGTCGGGGATGGCGATGACGGCGCATTTTACCAGGCTTGGATTTCGGCCGGCGACCGGCTGAAAGAAGAGGCCGAGGCAGCGCTCTCCAGGGGCCATAAGGTCAGCGCACGCGAGCTTTATCTGAGAGCGAGCGTCTTTTATGCGGCTTCCTATCATCCGCTCTATGGTGCGCCCGTCGATCCGCGCCTGCTTTCCGCCTTCCGCAAGCAGACGGACGCACTGGAAAGAGGGCTTGCGCTCTCGGCGCCGACGATCGAGCCGCTCGCCATACCATTCGGCAAGACGCCGATGCCCGGATATTTCGTCCCGGCACAGGGTCTCGAGCATGAGGTGCGGCCGCTCGTCATCTTCAACAATGGCTATGACTGCACCATCACCGACACCTATTTCGCCTGCGCCGTCGCGGCTTCGCGGCGCGGCTATCACAGCCTGCTTTTCGACGGTCCCGGCCAGGGCGCCATGCTCTACGAGCACGGCATACCGCTGCGGCCGGACTGGGACGTGGTCATCAGGGCGGTGGTGGATTTTGCGGTCAACCATCCGCTCGTCGACCCTGATCGGATCGCGCTCAGCGGCTGGAGCCTCGGCGGGCTCCTCGCGCCGCGCGGGGCGGCGGGAGAGCCGCGCATTGCCGCGCTCATTGCCGATCCTGGCACGTGGAGCATTGCCGATGGTTTTCGCCGGGTCATCATCCAGAAATTCGGCGTCCCGGCGGAAGCGGCGGCCGATCTCGGCGCTCTCGACCAGAAACTGCTCGATACGATGGACGCTTTCCTGCGCGCCAACCCGGTGCTGAGTTGGAAGGTGGTGCAACGCGGTTTCTGGGTGCATGGAGTGGATAATCTCAGGGCCTTCCTCGCCTCGGCCGAACTTTTCACCATGCGGGGACATGCCGAGCGCATCCAGTGCCCGACATTGATCACCCAGGCCGAGAATGATGGGCTTGCTGCCGACGCCGGCTTCTTCTTCGCTGCATTGCGCTGCCCGAAGACGCTGATGCGGTTCACCGCCGCAGAGGGCGCGGATGGCCATTGCGAGATGAAGAACCGGTCACTGCTCAACAGGCGCGTTTTGGACTGGCTCGACGAGCAATTCAGGGCCTGATCGTCGGACACCCAGACATTGCTCAGGCCGATGTCAGATGGTCCAGAAGGTTGCGGGCGTGAACCGGCAGGTCCGCGCCTTGCGCCGTGCAGACCACCAGCCGTCGGGTTGCCCAATCGTCCGCCAGGCCGACAACGACAATTCCGCATGACCGCTTCGCACGGCGGGCGGCCGTATCCGGCACGATGCCGATGCCGGCGCCTGCACCGGCCAGCCGGCAGATGGCCTCGAAATCGCGCAGCCGCACGCGGATCTTGAGCCTGACACCGATGCGGCTCGCCTGGGCATCGATGTGATCCTGAAGGGCGCCGCCGGCAAGCGCGATGAAATGTTCGCCTGCGAGATCGGCGAAACGGACGCTGCTCTCCTGCGCCAGAGAATGGCCGCTGCCTACGACGACGAGCCGATCGGTCGCGAAAGGTCTCGCCGTCAGGCCGGCCATCTCAGCCGCGGCAGAGAGGATGCCGATCTCGGCATGGCCGGCTGCGACACTTCTCGCAATCTCGACGCTCTGGCGCTCCTTCAATTGCAGATCCACCTGCGGGTTGGCTGCCATCCAATGAGCCAGCTTTTCTGGCAGGTGTTCCGATATGGCGGCCGTGTTGGCGAGAATGCTGATCGTCGAGCGCAGCCCGCGTGCATATTCGCCGAGTTCGCCGTGCATCTGCCTGAGCTGGCCGAGGATCAGGCGGGCATGATGAGCAAGTGCCGCGCCGGCCTCAGTCGGCGAGACGCCGCGCCGGCCGCGCTCAAGCAAGGCGACTTCGCCAAGCGCCTCCATGTCGCGCAGGCGTTCGCTGGCAGCGGCGAGCGAGAGGCCCACGTCTGCCGCCCCATGGGTAATGCTGCCGGCATCGACGACGGCCAGGAAAAGGCGAAGGTCAGTCAGATCGAAACGCATTTTTCAAGGATAGGCTATTTTCAGCCTTCGGACCAGCCGAAGGCTGGGCGAGGGACTTCCGCATTGTGCCGATACTGGAAGCTGCTACCGATGCGGCATGCCCGATCTTTCCATTACCTTTCTCGCAGCAGTCACCGCCACGTTCTTTGTCGCCGGCATCGTCAAGGGTGTCACCGGCATGGGACTTCCGACGGTCGCAATGGGTGTCCTGGGTGTTTTGACCTCGCCGCTGACGGCGGCAAGCCTGCTGATTGCGCCGTCGTCAGTGACCAATATCTGGCAGTTGTTCGCGGGGCCGAGCTTGCTTCCGCTTCTGCGACGGTTCTGGCCGATGATGGCAGCAGTTGTTGCGGGAACGCTTCTCGGATCGGCATTGCTGACCACAGGCGATACCAGCCTGACGACCAGATGTCTGGGCGCCGCGCTGGTGCTCTATGCCGCCTATGCGCTGTTCAGCCGCCAGATCCGCGTGCCACGGGCGATGGAACCTTGGCTTTCGCCCACCATTGGCGCTGCCACCGGACTGGTGACGGGCGGTACCGGCGTCTTCGTCATTCCCGCCGTACCCTATCTGCAAGCGCTCGCGCTTGAGAAGGATGATCTGGTCCAGGCGCTCGGCCTGTCCTTCACCGTCTCGACGTTCGGCCTTGCGGCGTCGCTCGGGCTGCGTGGCGCCTTCGAAGCGGGCAATCTTGCGCTCTCCTGCCTCGCCATTCTTCCGGCGCTGGCCGGCATGTGGGCGGGGCAAGTGCTGCGCGGGCGAATTGCGCCCGACACGTTCCGCCGAGGCTTCCTCATCTGTCTGCTGCTGCTCGGGGCGGAGATGTGTCTGGTGCCACGTTGACGCCGCTTGTCAGCGGCTTGGGCCGCCGGTCGCGGCAATCGCTTCGATTTCGATCATCGCCTTGGGGTCATAGAGCGCCGTGATTTCGGCGATCGTGTCCGCGGGGTAGGGCTCGGAGAAATATTTGCGGCGCAGTTCTACAACATCGGGGAAATGCCTCATATCCGTGACGAAGATCGTCACCTTGACAACGTCCTTCAGGCTCGAGCCGCCGGCTTCGAGCGCGCGGCGCAGATTGGCGAAGGCCTGCTCTCCCTGTGCACGAAAACCGCCGTCGACGATCCGGCCCTCGTCATCGGCACCGGCCTGGCCGGAGATGAACAGGAGATTGCCGAACCTGATGCCCTGCGACAGCAGGAAAGGTTCATAATTGTCCGGTTGGGTGACGACACGTTCAAACATTGATTGCTCCTTGCGCGGCGATGATCAAGTTCAGATCATCTTGATGACCTCGGCTTTGTCGGGATAATGATCTGGAAATCCTGTGTTCGACAAATTCCAAATCATCAGCTATCAGGTGAACTGAATTCGTCCGTCATGGTCATGCGCAAACTTCCACCCCTGTCCTCGCTGCGTGCGTTTGAGGCAGCCGCCCGCTTGCTGAGCTTCAAGCGAGCGGCGGAGGAACTCGGCGTGACGCCGACGGCCATCAGCCATCAGATCCGGTCCTTGGAAGATCACACCGGCCTTGTTCTGTTCAACCGGCAGGTCCGCAAGGTGGTGCTGACGGAGGCGGGTGTGCAGCTCTATCCCGTCCTGCGGGACGGGTTCGATGCCGTCGAGGCAGTGCTCGACCGTCTTGTTCAGGTCCAGAGACGCGCCAGGGTGACGATTTCGGCCACCAGCGCGTTCACGTCCAAATGGCTCGTTCCGCGCGTGGCGCGTTTTCACGCCCTGTATCCGGATATCGACCTTCAACTTCACGCTTCCGACGATGCGGTCAGTCTCACCGAGACCGGTATCGATATCGCGATCCGCTACGGGAGAGGCCCCTATCCCGGCCTGAGTGCCGAGGTAATGTTTGCCGATGACTTCGCCCCCGTCGTCAATCCCCGGCTCGGTCCGCTGGGGATCGGCGACCTGGATAAGGTGCCGCTCATCCATTTTCAATGGCGGCGACAACACCCGCTCAATCCGACCTGGGAGCGCTGGTATTCGGCAGCCGGTCTTGCCCCGTCTTCGCCCCGTGGACAATTGCACTTTTCGGATGAAAGCCATGCCATTCAGGCCGCCGTTGCCGGCCAGGGTATAGCGTTGCTGAGCCTTGCGCTTGTGCGGGAGGAGCTGGCGGCCGGTCATCTGGTCCAGCCGTTCGGCCCTGCAGTTGCCGGCCATACCTACCATATGGTCACGAGCAGTGATCAGCCGCCCGGTGCCGGCGTTCGCGCGGCGCTCGACTGGTTGCGGGCGGAGATAGGCTGATCGTCGGGCGTCGCGCCGTATGATGCCCGCCGCCTTGTTTTGGCCCCGCTCGCCTATCACTAAGCAGGTCCCACGCGATGGGCGATTCGACCGTTCAACAAGGGTTTGAAAATGATCAAGATAATGACGATTGCGGCAACCGCGATGCTGGTATCGGCCCAGTTTGCCGCTGCCTCCAGTGATGCCGCGTGGAATGCGCTTTTTGCCAAGGTGAACGGCACCTGCATCGGCCAGTCGGGCATGGATACGCCAGAGGCGACCGCTCCCATCGTCTTCGACGACGCGACGGGCAAGGTTGCCGTGCTGCTGCGCGGCTCGATGGGCAAGGGCAAGAGCAAGGTCAAGAACGTCAACCTGATCTGCCTCTACGACAAGAAGACCGGCAAGGCCTCTATCCAGGAATATCGCTGGCTCGGCCGGTAATGCCATGCGGCCATCATGCGCTCGCATGATGGCCTGCCGCCGGAACAATATGCCGGCCCGATCGGATGACGCTTTTTGCAGCCGCAGGCTGAACAGGTCGGGTCTAGAAGGAGGTGCCGTGCGGCATCAGCCTGATGGCGATCGCACCGGCCAGCAGGAGAAACAGAACGACCGCAGTCGTAAGGCTCGCCAGAAAGTGCCGATAGGTCTTCCGGTTTCGGGCGCTGCCGGCAATGATTTCGCGTTCACGCGCCAGGTAAATTACGCCGTTGCGGCCGAACATAGGTTTCTTCCTCGAGGTCTTCGACTGGATTGCCGAGGGAATTTGCCCGAAAAGCCCATATGAAATCGATATTGCCGCGGGGCAGGGCAGATAAGAATTGCATAAGTGCCAAAGCGTGCTCGCTGCCACTGTCAGCGTGAAAACTCGCAGGCCCGGGCTTCAAGCCCGATAGCGGTCGATCGCGGTGCCGAAGACCAGGGCGACGATATCCATCATGCCGTCGGGATTGGCCGGGCGCCGGTCCGGATCGAAGGCGACGCCGATGACGGCACTTTGGCCGCAGGCGTTTGCGACGGGCCAGAAGTCGAAGCGGGATTCGTCATAGGGGTAGACGCCGCCAGTGACGGCAAGGCGCGAATCCCACGCGGATCTTGCAGCCTCGATCTCGATGGCCGACAGTTGTTCTGCGCCCGTAACCTTCGGTTTGCCATCCGCCCGTTCTCGGATGATGACGACGACCGGCGACTGGAAGAAGCCCGTGACGGCAGCAAGCGTCAGCGTCGTCGAGTCCTCCAGCGAGCGGCTTGTCGTCATCTTTCCCGCATAGGTCTTCAGAGCAGCCTGCATGCGGCGTGTTCTCTCGAGATCGATGCTCTTGTGACGTCCCCAGGCGGTGATGGCGCTGATGATGCAGGCGACGACGAAGAGCAAAACGATCGCCCAGATATTGGCGCTATCAGCCACAGCAAGCGAAAAACGCGGCTCGGTGAAAAAGAAGTTATAGGCGAGCGCGCCGAGGACGCCTGAAAACAGCGCCGGCCCAAAGCCAAAGAACACGCTGCCGATGACGACTGGAATGACATAGATAAGCGACAGGTTGGGAATGGCCTCATAGCGGTCGAAACCCGCGGCAATGGCTGTCGCCATCACGGTCATGAGGAGGCAGATGACATAACGGACGGCCGGCGGCACCTCCGAGAAATCCAGGCCTTCTTCGATATCAATGTCGGCAATCGAGGCTTCGGCCGGCGACGCAGTGAAATTCTTCTCAAGAGACATGACCACAATCCTTCTGAGAGGAAAGTGGATCGCGTCGTATTTGAATTCCATGCGGAAAAAGGCGGCGTTTCATAAAGGCCGCATAAAGCCTCTGCCGGACGAACGCGTCTTGGCGTCCTTATACGACGCTTATGCCGCTTCCCGTCTGCTCCAATCGAAAACATATGCGCGAACCGATAGCTTTGCATCGTCCGTTCGGACAAGTGCATTTTGATCGGAAGGAATGGCTATGTACGGTCGCTGGTGGGCTTATTACATGCAGGCGCGCATGCGCGATGTGACCTTGTCTCATCCGTCCAGGAATACGCAGAACAGAACCGGGGTCGCGTTCGATCACGCAGACGATCTCTGGATATTCGTCAGGCTCGCCCTGGTTCTGGCCGTCTTCTTTGCTGGCGTCGCCTGCATCCTGTGGGTGGCGAACTGACAGGAATGATGAAGTAACTGCAATGCCGTTGCACCTCGGCGGATCGATACCCGCCGATCTGCGCGGTCGACACAAAGAATCCTCTCCGAAGGTGGACTTTTGCGTTTGATATTTGCAGCAAGATTTAACGAGCGATCTCAGTTCTGCTTATTTCCGACGAAAATCAGGAATTTCGCGAGGTCGATCGGCGAGATGCTCGGCTACGAAATCCACAAAGGCCCGAACCTTCGGTGATAACTGGCGATTTGACGGCCAGACGAGAGACAGTGAACCAAACGCGACCATGTATGAGGTCAGGGCGGGGACGAGCAATCCCGCCCTTACATGCGCCGCCGCCACATAGACCGGCAAATGGGCAATGCCCAAACCATCCAGCGCGGCTTGCAAGCCTGCGTCCGTATTGTTGAACGTCAGGCTCCTCGGCAAGATCAGTTTTTCGTTCGGAGGAGCAAAAGCCCAGGGCGCCAGGCGACCGCTGGTTGGATATTTGAAATGTATGCAGGCATGCCCGGCAAGATCGGCTGGCGTTGTCGGCAGCGTATGGCGAGCGAAATAGCCGGGACTTCCACAAACGACAAAATGCTGCTCACCGAGACGACGGGCGATCAGACCAGTATCGGCAAGTTCTCCGCTGCGAATGACAACATCCAGCCCTTCTGTCACCAGATCGGCGACGCGATCCTCAAAGTCGATATCCAGCTCGATTTCGGGATATCGTTCGACAAAGGCCGGCAGGATCGGCATCAGGAGATGATGACCGACGATATGCGGAACGCTAACGCGCAGGCGCCCCTTCGGGCGTTTCCGGCTTTCGATAATGCTCGTCTCCGCATCTTCGAGATCATCGATAATGCGCTTGCAGCGTTCGTAGAAGGCTGAACCTTCCTCCGTCAGGCTGATATTGCGCGTCGTCCTGTTGAACAACCGGACGCCAAGCCGCGCTTCCAGGCGAGCGATGGCCTTTCCGATGGCCGATGGAGAAACACCGGCGACGCGGGCCGCCGCGACATAGCTGTGTCGCTCGGCGGCATGAACGAAGGCGGTAAGGCTGCTGAGACTATCCATGGTTTATATCAAAGAGGACATTTTGTCCTTTATGTAAGTCCATACCCGGCGATTGATCCATATTGAAGACAGAATATCGTTTCCTCCGACAGGAAGCCAATTCGGTTTCTGCTTTCCTTTAGCCGGAGAAAAAGATGAAGTTGACACAAAAGGAACGACAGTGGGCAGGAGCCAATTCATCACTGGCGGTGCTGCTAGCCGGAAATTTCGTCACCATCCTCGACCTTTTCATAGTCAATGTGGCCTTGCCGAACATCCAACGGGACTTGCACGCCTCGAATGCCGAATTGCAGATGATCATGGTGGCTTACAGCGTTTCTTACGGCGCAATGCTGCTCAATGGCGCACGGCTCGGCGACTTCTATGGCCGTCGACGGATGTTTCTCTCCGGCATGGCAATCTTTGCGCTGGCATCCCTGCTGTGTGGCGTCGCTTTATCTCCCTGGAGCCTTATCGCCTCCCGAGCCCTGCAGGGCATCGGCGCAGCCCTGATGATGCCGCAGGTCTACGCGTCGCTGCGATTGTTGTTCGATGGTGACGAGCGTCGGCGGGCTTTTGCCGTGATGGGCGCGGTGCAAGGTATCGCAGGTGCGGCCTCGCAACTGCTCGGCGGCGGCTTGATGGCACTCGACATTGGCAGCCTCGACTGGCGCCTGATCTTCTTCGTCAACCTTCCCATCGCCGCCTACGCCCTCATTGCCGGGAAATGGTTCATTGTCGAAACCAGAGACGCTACATCGGCAAGGCTCGATCTCATGGGCGCACTACTTGGCGCCTCGGCACTCACGGCGATCCTCCTGCCAGCAATGGTCGGACAGGAACAACATTGGCCATGGTGGACGGTCCTCGGCCTACTGCTGTCCGTACCTTTGTTCGCGGCCTTCATTGCCTACGAAAACCGCGTGAGGCGGCGCGGCGGCATCCCAATCATTGATCCCTTGCTGTTCAAGAAAAACGGTGTGGCCCTCGGCATGTTGGCATCGTTTCTATTTTTCTCCGCGATCAGTTCGTTCTCGCTGTCTCTGACGATCTTCTTGCAGATCGGCCTCGGCCAGAGCCCTCTTCAGGCGGCCATGCTGTTCTTGCCTTCCACTGTCGCGTTCTTTGCCGGTTCCGTGGTTTCCGCCTGGTTTGCGAAACGGCTGCAGCATGGGGCGCCGACATTTGGCATGGGCGTCTTCAGCTTAGGCTTGCTGATCGCGGTTATCGACGGCTTTGTCGGCGGAGATGGATCGGCGTTGACTGTCTCAGTGATCCTCCAGGGGTTCGGCCAGGGAATCATTATTCCGCTTCTGCTCAACATGGTTCTGAGCACTGTTGCAGATACTGAAGCCGGGATGGCGTCAGGCGTTTTCAGCACCATCCAAACCGCAGGCTCGGCTTTTGGCGTGACGATCGTCGGTATGATCCTGTTCGGCATCAGTAACGGGAGCGGCGCAGAACCAGATTCCGCTGTTCGAACCGCCAGTGCCTATGGGACGGCATTCGCGGTCGCGACACTCTATAATTTGGTCGCCGTTGCTCTGGGCCTCATCCTGTTCCGCGCATTGCAAAAAGGGACAACCATAGATCACGCATACAGGTGAGGCCTGCGTTGACGCTAAATTCCCAAGTCATTCTCCGCCGTCACAGGCTGACGGCGGATTTCACCTACAATCAGATGTCTGAGCCTCAGGTGCGTGTTTCGCCCATTTGCCTTCGTGGTCCGAAATAGGGCTGACGCTCCGTCTCGGTTGCCTTCAGCGAATGGCGCAGGCGCAGCAGGTCCTTGCGGGCGACGAGGCCGCGCAGCTCTCCGTTTTCGGGATCGACGATCGGGATGCGACCGGCGTCCGTCGCCAGCATCAGGTCGGCGACATAGCCGACCGTATCGTCCGGGTGGGCGAGCGGCAGGGAGGTGTCGGATACGAGATCGCCGAGCGTCTGGTCGGCAAGCGTCCCATCCTGTTGCCAGCGCAGCGCATCGCCGCGCGAGACCAGGCCTTTGACGATGCCTCTGCCATCGACGACCGGATAGACGCGGTGGGTTTTCGCGGTCGCCGTGAAGAAATGGGTCGCGTCACCCACCGTCATATCCGACGGGAACGTATCGACCTCCCTGATCATGATGTCGCGGGCGCGGGAGAACTCGAAAGGGTCTATGCCATATTCACGGGTGATGTGCTGGCCGCGGCGGGCAATCTTTTCCGTCAGGATCGACCGGCGCAGCAGAAGTACCGTCACCGCGTAGGCGGAAACGGTTGCCGCCAGAAGCGGCAGCAGCGAGGAGACGTCGCCCGTCAGTTCCACGGCAAAGAAGGTGCCGGTGAGCGGCGCACGCATGGTGCCGCCCATCATGGCAGCCATGCCGAGCAACGCCCAGAAACCGGGATCGCCGGGAAGGAAAAGGCCGACCAGCCAGCCGAGCGCTCCGCCGAAGATCAGCAGCGGCGCCAGCACGCCGCCTGACGTGCCCGACGAGAGGGCGACAAGCCAGATCGCGGCTTTCACCAGGAGGATCGTCAGCACCGCCGCCGGCAGGATGGAGCTGTTCAGCAGGCCGTCGATGATGTCGTAGCCGACGCCGAGCACCCGAGGCTCGATCAGGCCGCCAAGGCCGATGAAGAGGCCGCCGAGGGCAGGGCACCACATCCAGTGGATCGGCAGCGCCTCGAAAAGATCCTCGACCTTGTAGAGCAGCGTCGTCAGGATACCGGATTGCAGCCCGGCTATAATGCCCATTGCAGCGCAGAGCAGGATGCCCCACCACGGCAGATCCATATGGAACTGCTTGGGAAAGAGCGGACCGGCCTGAAACAGGAAGGGGCGCCAGCAGATCGAGACGCAGGCAGCGACCGCAACGGGAATGAAGCTGCGCGGCTTCCATTCGAACAGCAACAGTTCTACGGCAAGCATGATTGCGGCGATCGGCGAGCCGAAGATCGCGGTCATGCCGGCGGCGGCACCGGCGACCAGCAGCGTCTTGCGCTCGGCCGAGCTCAGATGAAAGCACTGGGCAAAGAGCGAGCCGATTGCGCCGCCCGTCATGATGATCGGGCCTTCCGCGCCGAAGGGGCCGCCGGTGCCGATCGAGATGGCAGAGGAGAGGGGTTTCAGGACCGCCACCTTCGGCGACATGCGGCTGCCGCCGATCAGGATCGCCTCAATTGCTTCGGGAATGCCATGACCGCGGATCTTTTCGGAGCCGTAGCGGGCCATCAGGCCGATGACGAGGCCACCGATGACGGGAATGAGTACCATCCAGACGGAGCGCGGCGCCTGCGCCATCGACACGGCGGCGATGCTGAAACGGTGGAACCAGACGAGGTTCGTCACCAGCGAGATGAGGCTGACCAGAACCCAGGCGGCAAAGGCGCCGCCCGTGCCGACGATCAAGGCCATGCCGACCAGGGCCAGAACGCGCTTGTCGGTGGTGAAATCCCCGGCCTCGCGCCGGGAGAGGCCACCCATGAAATCATGGGGGCGATGAGCATTTTTTTGGGGAGGCATTGCTGGTCCTGTTGACGGCTTCGTTCTCGTCGCAAATATATCGTAGTACGATATAAATCAACAGCCAAAATCAGGAGCTGGAACCATGCCGAACGTAGACCGCGCCTTATCGGAAACCGAATATGAGGCGCTCGCCAATCTGAGATACAGGATCCGCAAATTTCGCCAGTTCAGCGGGAAAGCGGCCGAAAAGCTCGGCTTGACGCGGCAGCAGCATCAGGCGCTGCTTACGATCAAGGGGCTCGGCGCCGGCGGGCGCATGAGCCTGTCTGCGCTTGCTGACAGGCTCTTCCTCTCGCCGCCCGAGGCCGCAGAGCTTGCCGCCTCGCTGCAGGAGGCCGGCCATATCACCATCGAGGCGAAGCAGAAACGCCGGCCGGTCGTGCTGTTGACAGCACAGGCAGAAGAGCTATTGCGTCGGCTGACATCGGCCCATCTCTACGAGATCCGCGAGATGGCGCCGGAACTTATGCAGGCGCTGCGCATGCTGCAGGATCACCGGCAGATGGAAGTGGCAGCATGGATGCAATGATCGCAGGGGAGGCATGGTGAAGAAGCCCAGGAACGATCTGACGGATGCCGATTACGAGGCCCTCTCCAACCTGCGCTACACGCTGCGCCGCTTCATGGATTTCAGCGCATCCGCCGCGCAGGAGGAGGGCTTGCCGACCCAGCAGCATCAGGCGCTGCTTGCGATCCGCGGCCATCGCAGCGAAGACGCCATGACGATCGGCCTGCTTTCCGAGCGGCTGCTGATCGCCCCGCATTCGGCAACCGAACTGGTCGGGAGGCTGGTGGCCGCGGGCTACGTCTCCCGCAAGACCGACCCCGCCGACAAACGGCGCCAGACGCTGGAGCTGACCGCAAAGGCAGACGATGTGCTGAAGCGGCTGACAGCCATTCATATGACCGAAATCAGGGACATGGCGCCGAAACTCATCGATATCCTGCAAGGTCTGCAGACGGACGGCGAGATCAAGACCGACCCCTGGTCGCGCTGACGCCCAAGTCCGCCGGTTGTTTGCCTGTTTCAGGTGATGGCAAATGTCGCGGTCCGCAAACGGCTCGTCGGCAAGGCGGCCGATGACATGTAGATGGGCGTGCCGGACGGTCTGTCCCGCGCCTTGCCGACATTCCAGCCGACATTGTAGCCATGCAACGCTCAAGAACGTGACGGATGTATCGATGCCGGAGGCAAGGCAGTTGCTGCCATCTGTCAACGGCTTTCGGAGCCATTAGACCTGCAGAAGCGCCCGGCAGCAACTGGATCCAGACCGTTCCGGGCCGCAACTTCATCGCCGCTCTGCGCCTCGATGGCACCGGCGCAGGGGATGACGTCATGAAGCTCAAGTGCCGTTCGGCTCAGCGTAAGTTTACGGCCGATGTTTACCGTAACGTACTTCCGCGATCACGGAAATTGGCAAAGCATTCCCGTGCAGGTTTCATCTCAAGGAGAAAATTCGATGAACGACGTCGATATTCAGAAGCAGGATGACCCGATCGTTCCCGTCAGCCGCCGTGATCTTCTGCTGGGCGGAACGTCGCTGGCGCTCACGGCTCTTGCCGTTTCAGCTGCGACCGGGCCGGCGGTCGCCCAGACACAACAGAACACGGCCAGCCAGACCGGCGGCTCCACGAAGCCGCCGAATATTCTCGTCATCTTCGGTGACGACATCGGCATTCCGCAGATCAGCGCCTATACGATGGGATTGATGGGTTATCGCACGCCGAATATCGACCGTATTGCCCGGGAAGGGGCGATCTTTACGGATTCCTACGGCCAGCAGAGCTGCACGGCCGGGCGCGCCTCCTTCATTCTCGGTCAGGAGCCGTTCCGTACCGGTCTTCTCACCATTGGTATGCCGGGCGACCCACATGGCATTCAGGACTGGATGCCGACCATTGCCGATGTGATGAAGACGAAGGGTTATGCCACCGGCCAGTTCGGCAAGAACCATCTGGGCGACCAGGACCAGCATCTGCCGACCAAGCACGGTTTCGACGAATTCTTCGGCAATCTCTATCACCTCAATGCCGAGGAAGAGCCGGAGGGCTATTTCTATCCCAAGGACCCGGCCTTCCGTCGGCAGTTCGGCCCGCGCGGCGTGATCAAATCGACGGCGGACGGCAAGATCGAGGATACCGGCGCGCTCAATACCAAGCGTATGGAGACGGTGGATGAAGAATTCCTCGCCGCCGCCAAGGATTTCATCGGCCGGCAGGCCAAGGCCGAAAAGCCGTTCTTCTGCTGGTTCAACTCGACCCGCATGCATGTCTTCACCCACCTGAAGGCAGACTCGCTCGGCAAGACCGGCAAGGGCATCCACGCCGACGGCATGGTGGAGCATGACGGCCATGTCGGCCAGCTGCTCGACCAGCTCGACGAACTCGGGATCGCCGAGAACACGATCGTTCTCTACACGACCGACAACGGCGCGGAGATCGCGCTTTGGCCCGATGGCGCCATGACCATGTTCCATGGCGAAAAAGGCACGACATGGGAAGGCGGTTTCCGCATTCCGATGATGGTGCGCTGGCCCGGTGTCGTGAAGCCCGGAACCGAGGTCAACGACATCGTCACGCTGATGGACTGGATGCCGACATTTGCGGCGGCTGCCGGCATGGACGATCTCAAGGAGCAGATGAAGGTCGGCTTCGCCTCGGGCGCCAAGAACTTCAAGGTGCATCTCGATGGCTACAATCTGCTGCCGATGCTGAAAGGCGAAGTCAAATCCGGCCCGCGCGATTCCGTCTATTATTTCGATCAGGGCGGCAATCTCAACGCCATCAGGTGGAACGACTGGAAGCTCAGCTTCGCGGTCAATAGCGAAGGCAACATCGCCACGGCAACGCGCGAGGTGCCCGCCTGGGCCAGCATCGCCAATCTGCGCATGGACCCTTATGAGCGCGGATTGAAGGAGGGTGGCGGCGCCATCGAATTCCTTGCCCGCAACATGTGGCTGATCGTGCCGGTGCAGGGCAAGATCAAGGAATTCTTCTCCGACTTCAACCAATACCCCTATCAGGAGGGCAGTTCGCTGAATGCGAGCGGCATCAACTACAGCCTTCTGCGGCAGGAAGCGGCGCTGAAACGGCTGAATGATCTTGAGCGGCTCACGCCGCAATAGGTCTCGCAAGACCGTCGCGGGAGTGCGGCCGGAGCTCCCGCGGCGGATAAGATCAAAACCGCAGCGATAGAATGCGTTCATGGCCGATGCTGGGGAGGCCTCGATGAGCTCGTTTTTGAAGGTATTGTTCGTCCTCGTTCTGGCTGCCGTATCGCTGGGGACCAGGGCTGCTCTGGCCGAGACCCCGGCACCGCTTGAGAAACCGGCCCTCATCGACAAGCATGTGATCGATCTCGACGCGATGAAGGAGCGCCGGATCGTGCGTGTGCTCGTGCCCTACAGCAAGACGATCTATTTCGTCGACAAGGGTCGCCAGTACGGCACGGCGGTGCAATTCGGGCTGGAGCTTGAAAAGGTCCTGAACAAGGACCGCAAGAAGCAGATCGACCACATCACCATCGTCTTCGTGCCGATGCCGCGCGACAGGTTGCTCGACGCGTTGAACGAAGGCTATGGCGATATCGTCATGGCCAATCTGACGATTACCGACGAGCGGCTGACGCAGGTGGATTTTGCCGATCCGCTCTATGAAAATGCCGAGGAAGTGCTGGTGAGCGCCCCGAACAGCCCGGCGATTGCCAGCCTTGACGATCTCTCCGGCCAGCATATCGCGGTGCGCGCCTCCAGCAGCTACTACGAACATCTTCTGGCGCGCAACAAGGCGCTGGCCGCGGCGGGCAAGCCCGAGATCATCATCGACCTGATGGATGAGAGCCTCGAAGACGAGGACCTAATGGAGATGGTCAATGCCGACCTTTTGCCCTTCACGACCGTCGATGCCTACAAGGCCGATATCTGGACGCACGTCTTTGGCGACATGAAGGTGCGCCACGACATCGTCCTGTCATCGCAGGGTAGGATAGCCTGGGCGATCCGCAAGAACAGCCCGAAGCTGAAGGCGGACCTCAACGCCTTCGTCGCCACGCACAAAGTGGGCACGACCTTCGGCAACATCCTGCGCAACACCTTCTACAAGCAGGACAAGATCGTCAAACGCGCCTACTCGCCCTCCGATGTCGCACGTTTTCAGACGCTCACCGAAATCTTCCGCAAATATGGCGGCAGCTATTCGTTCGACTATCTGATGCTGATGGCGCAAGGCTATCAGGAATCGCAGCTCGACCAGTCGCGTCGCTCGCCGCGCGGCGCCGTCGGCATCATGCAGATGCTGCCTTCGACGGCGAAGGACAAGGTGATCGGCATCAGCGGCATCGACAAGGACCCCGATCGCAATGTCGAGGCAGGCGCCAAATATCTGCGTCACCTGATCGATACCTATATCGATGATGAGGGGCTCACACCCAAGGACCGGCAGCTCTTTGCCTTCGCCGCCTATAATGCGGGGCCGGGAAATCTGCACAAATTCCGCGACAAGGCCAAGGCGATGGGGCTCGACCCCAATGTCTGGTTCGGCAATGTGGAGAATGCGGCGTCCGAGATCGTCGGTCGGGAGACGGTCCAGTATGTCAGCAATATCTACAAATATTACGTGGCCTATTCGCTGCTCGTGGCGCGGATGGGCGAACGCTCGGATGCCGGCGAAGCGGTGCAGAAATAGGATTTTCGGCAACATCACCCGGTGGTGACACGCCGCCGAACCGTATTCCCTGCGATGCGGCTGGCGGCCCTGCCACGCCCGCAAGGCCCTGGCGCGCCCATTCGCGCCAGCGTGAAGGCTAGCAGACCAAGCATGCCGGCAGCGACGACACCGGCATTTTTGAGCCTCACGGCTTCTTCGTGAAGACGCCGAGATTGTAGAGCTGGACGCGCCTGTTGTTGGCGGCTTCCGATTTCGAGCCGTCGATCGGGAAATATTCGCCGACGCCGACCGCATAGAGACGGCCGGGATCGACGGCGAATGTGGTCGACAGGATCTCCTTGATCGCATCGGCACGCTGCTGGCTGAGATCGAGATTGTGCTGGTCGGTTCCGGTCGAGCTCGTATGGCCAACGACGAGGAACTTGTAAGCCCAGAGGTTCGGGTGGTGCAGCGCATCGGCGATCATGCCGAGCGTGCGGTAGGATTCCGGCTCGATGGCAACGGAGTCGTTGGCGAAGGCGATCTCGACCACCATCTGCGGCAGGCGCGCGACCTTGCTCCAGTTCGGCAGGCCGGACATCTGCTTGCCGGAGCCGTTCATGGCCTCCTGCCGCAGAATCTCGACATCGACGATCGGGGCAGCACCCTGCAACTTGCCGAGGCCGGTGATGATGCGCTGCTCGGAAACCTGCTGGGCCAGTGCAAGGGCGGGTAGAAGGAAGGCCGCGGCAAAGCCGGCGAGGGCGGTTTTTCTCATGGTCATGATCTTACCTCCAGCCCGCATCGGTGATCGTCTGGCTGCATTGCTTGCTGATCGTTTTCGTCTTGCCGGCAAGGCAGGCGAGAATGTAGCCGTCGCCTTTGACGCCGTTGCAGCGCCGCGCCATATCGGTTGCGCAGACCTGCTTGTAGCTCGTCTGCGCCTGCTCGCGTTTCTGGATCGACGCTGCAACGCTTGCCAGCGTCGATGTGCAGGTCGGCGAGACCTTGGCGGAATTCTGCGCCAGGCAATCGGCAATGCGGTTATTGCCGAGGTTCAGCCCCTTGCAGAGTTTCTTGATATCGCTGCCGCAATCCTTCGCCAGTACAGTGATCGCATCGGCATAGCTGACCGTGTCGGCCTTGGCGGCACACGTCCCGGCGATGACGGCAATCGCCACCGCACCTGCCAGTCTCCATACTCCAGGCATGTATGAGCCCTCCTGTTACGGCCGCCGAAATGGCGTCCCCTCAGGGCCATTGAATGCAGATCGGGAGAGCTCGGATAAGTACGTTACCGTAAACTCGCTGTAAATCGGCAGGCTGTCAGGTGGTCGCCCGCCGATAGAGCGCCAGCGAGCCGGCAAGCGTCAGCAGGGCACCGCCGCAGATCCGGTCGAGCCAGAGCGCGCCCGATTTCCTGAGCAGCCGGACGGCCTGCGAGCCAAGCAACGCGTAACCGAACATGACCATGAAATCGATGGCAGCGAAGACGAGGGCGAGCACGGCATATTGCTCGATCTGCGGACCCGCGGGGTCGATAAACTGCGGCAGAAAGGCCGAGAAGAAGAGATAGCCCTTGGGATTGGTGACGGCGACGAGAAAGCTCTTGAGGAAGATCGTCACCGGCGAAGCGGACGTGTTGCCGCTTTCAGAGCGCATCGAGACGTCAAGCGTTCCCTTCGAGCGCAACAGCATGACGCCGAGGAAGGCGAGGTAGCAGACACCGACCCATTTGACGACAGTGAACCAGAATTCCGAGGCAGCCAGCAGAGCACCGAGCCCGAGGGCAACCGCACCGATCAGCACGAAGTCGGACAGGACAGCGCCAATCATGCCCGACATCGCCCGGCGCACTCCGAATTTCGAGCCGTTCGTCAGGGCGAGAAGCACGGTCGGGCCGGGTGTGGCGATGCCGATGAATGCCACAAGCGCAAATGCAAGAACCGTCATTTCAGTCATGTCGTCCTCCTCCGTGTCAGGATTCGAGTTATGGCATTCACCTGACATTTGCGGAAGGGTCTTCAAGGAAAGCCAATAGCCTGCACCCGACAGAAGCACAAAGCTCTGTATCCCGGCCATTTACGGCGCCGTTTACTGTAACGTACTTCCGGATATACGCCCGGTATGTTTCGCTTTTCATGGGTCGCCAGTAGGTCCCCAGTATCTTTGCATCCTGGTCTTGCCAGCGATGCCCGACGTCAATCGAAGTCCTGCCACGTTCTACATTTCGTTCCGGGGGAAACGCACATGACAATCCAGTTTGGAATCAAAAGCCTGTTGCAGACACCTATGTCGTTCGCATTTCTGGCAATCGCTTCGATGGCCATTCCGGCTGCACAGGAGGCCGCGGCCGCTTCTCTGACGGAAGAGGAAGCGCGGCAGATCGGCATCGAAGCCTATGTCTACTTCTATCCGCTGATAACGATGGATATTACGCGCAAACAGCTGACCAACATGGAAGCGAAGGAAGGGGCGATCGGCGGGCCGCCCAATCAGTTCAACAATATCCGCGCATTTCCGGCGGCGGACATGAAAGCCGTGGTGCGGCCAAATTTCGATACGCTCTATTCGAGCGGCTGGCTTGATCTGACGAAGGAGCCGGTGGTCGTGACCGCGCCCGATACGGCGGGCCGCTACTATCTGCTGCCGATGCTGGATATGTGGACGGATGTGTTTGCCGCGCCGGGCTGGCGCACGACCGGGACATCCGCCGGAAACTTCCTGGTCGCACCGCCCGGCTGGAGGCCAGAACTTCGCGGCACGTTCGGCGAATTCAAGCTGCCGGAGGGGACCGAACGGATCGATGCTCCGACGCCCTATGTCTGGATCATCGGCCGCACCAAGACCGATGGCCCCAATGATTACGATACCGTCCACAAGATCCAGGACGGTTACAAGATCACCCCGCTGTCGCAGTGGGGTACGGACGCCAAGCCGGCCGCGGTCAAGATAGACCCATCCATCGACATGAAGACGCCACCGAAGACGCAGGTCGACACGGCGTCGGCGGAAGACTATTTCGCCTATGCTGCCGAACTCCTGAAACTTCATCCGCCGCACAGCACCGATCAGCCGATCATTGCCCGCATGAAGCGGATCGGCATCGAGCCCGGGAAGAGCTTCGATCTTTCCAAGGCCGATCCTGTCGTCCAGAACGCCTTGAAGACGGCGCCACAGGATGGGCAGGCACTGATGGGCTGGAAGCTGAAGACATTGGCCCGCGTGGTCAACGGCTGGTCGATGAATACCGACACGATGGGCGTCTACGGCAATTACTACCTGAAACGGGCGATCGTGGCGCAACAAGGGCTTGGTGCCAATCTGCCCGAAGACGCCATCTATCCGCTCAACCTTGCGGATGAAAGCGGCAACCCGCTCGATGGACGAAGCAATTATACGATCCATTTCGAGAAGGAGGAGATCCCGCCGGTCAATGCTTTCTGGTCTGTCACCCTCTATGACAATGACGGTTTCCAGGTCGCCAATCCGCTCAACCGGTTCGCCGTCAGCAGCTGGATGCCGTTCCGGTTCAATGCCGACGGCTCACTCGACCTCTATTTCCAGACGGAAAGCCCCGGCAAGGACAAGGAATGGAACTGGCTGCCGGCGCCGAACGGCCCGTACAATCTGACGATGCGGCTTTACGCGCCGAAGGGGACGGCGCTGATCGGCAAGTGGAACCCGCCGCCGGTGACACGTGCGGCTCCAGCCGCTCCGCTCGCCGCTCAGTGACAAGGCTAAAGGCATCGAAAACATTGGGGCGCGCGCCATGATCCGCGCGCGTCCCGCCAAGCCTTTCTTTTCCATCGACAGTTCGGCCCGTATCGAAGCATTTCGCGCCCGCACCCGTTAAACAGGCAGTCGGTTTTGCACGGCTGACGAATGGGACTGCGATGGAAAAGACGGCGATGATGACAACGGAACTGGCGCTGCTGCTGGCGCTTTCGACGCTCTGGGGAGCCTCCTACACCTTCATCAAGATCGGCGTCGAAACCATCCCGCCGCTGACACTGGTGGCCGCACGAACACTCGTTGCCGGCGTGCTGCTTCTCGCCATCATCAGCTGGCGTGACCTCAAACTGCCCCGCGATCGAAAGACCTGGACCTATTTTCTTTTTCAGGCCTGCCTCAACAGCGTCCTGCCCTTCACGCTGATCGCCTGGGCCGAGCGGACGACGGATGCCGGCCTGGCGGCGATCCTGAATTCGACGACGCCGATCTTTGCCTTTCTAATCACGGCACTGGTTACCCGGCACGAGGCCCTCACAGGCCGCAAACTGTTCGGCGTGTCGGCGGGATTGGCCGGCACCGCGCTGGTCATTGGCCTTGGCGCGCTCGACACTCTGGGGCAGGGGCTTTGGGCGCAGCTTGCAATCGTTGCCGCCACGATCTGCTATGCGGGCGCTGCCGTTTTCGGGCGGAATTTCAGGGGGCTTGATCCGATGATGCCGGCCGCCGGTTCGTTGCTCGCAGGGGCGGTGATCCTCATCCCCATCAGCATCGTCATCGATGCCCCGTGGAAATTGAGCCCCAGCCTCGATTCGATCTTCGCGCTCCTTGCCCTCGCGGTCTTCTCCACGGCGCTCGCCTTTGTGATCTATTTCCGCCTCGTGCAGACGCTCGGTTCGGTCGGCGCGACGGCCCAGGCCTATCTCAGGGTGCCGATCGGCGTTGCAATCGGCGTCGTCTTCCTCGGCGAAACGCTGTCTTCGACGGCAGGCCTTGGGCTTGCCTGCATCATGGCCGGCGTCATTGCCATGACGCTGCCTGCCAGAGCGCGGGTCCGCCAGGCAATCCAGTCCATGCCGCCATCGACATGAACGCCCGGCCTCGGTTCAGCCTCGCTGCCGCGGGCACCGGGGCCGCGACCACTATTTGACAGATATCGAAAATCGCCTGTTGTCATCGCGCCGTCATTGATGATGAGGATACGGGGCGGACAATGGGGGATATTGGCGTGGATGCGAATGAAATGACCAGGGAGAAGACAGCGGCTCCACCGGCGGGTACGCCTGCGGAGGTGTTTGGCGCCTTTCTGAAGCTTGGCCTCACATCGTTCGGCGGACCGATCGCGCATCTCGGCTATTTCCGCAACGAGCTCGTGACGCGGCGGAAATGGATCGACGAGAAGGGCTATGCCGATCTCGTCGCGCTCTGCCAGTTCCTTCCCGGTCCCGCATCGAGCCAGGTCGGTTTTGCCATGGGCCTCTTGCGCGGTGGGCCGCTGGGCGCGCTTGCGGCGTGGAGTGCATTCACGCTTCCGTCCGCGCTGATCCTCTTCATCTTCGCAACCGCCGCCACCGCGCTCGACAATCCACTTGGACAGGGACTGCTGCACGGATTGAAGCTCGTTGCCGTCGCCGTTGTGGCACAAGCCGTATGGGGCATGGCGCGATCGCTGACACCCGACAAGCCACGCGCCGCCGTTGCGTTGGCCGCGATCTTCATCGTGACAGCCGCGGGCGCGCTCGGCCAGCTCGCCGCCATCGCCCTGGGTGCAATTGCCGGGCTCGTGCTTTGTCGCCAGGCCGCCGTCGAACACAAGGCGGGGTTTTCGTTCGGAATATCGCGATCAACCGGCATTGTCTGCCTGCTGGCCTTCCTGCTCCTGCTATTCGGACTGCCGATTGTCGTCGCTGCCTTCGATTCCCAGGGGCTGCGCCTCTTCGATGCCTTCTATCGCTCGGGCGCGCTGGTGTTCGGCGGCGGCCATGTCGTCCTGCCGCTGCTCGAGGCGGAGGTCGTGAGACCGGGCTGGGTTTCCGAAAATGCGTTTCTCGCCGGATACGGTGTTGCGCAGGCCGTGCCTGGTCCGCTCTTTACCTTCTCGGCCTATCTCGGGGCGGTTGTGGCGCCGGCTCCCAACGGTGTCGCAGGCGCAGCGATCGCCCTGGTGGCGATCTTCCTGCCCGGCTTTCTGCTGCTGCTCGGCACCCTTCCTTTCTGGGACAGGCTCAGCGCCTATCCACTGGCGCAGGCGGCCATGCGTGGCGCAAATGCCGCCGTGGTCGGCCTGCTGGGTGCAGCGCTCTACAATCCGGTATGGACAAGCGCGGTCCTGACATCCGCGGATTTTGCTCTTGCCTTGACTGGCTTTCTTCTGCTGGTCATCTGGAAGGCGCCGCCATGGATTGTGGTGGTGCTGATGGCGGCAAGTGCGATCCTGCTGCAGCTTTCCGCCTGACCGGTGCCAGGCCATCAATCCCCTGGTGATAAAGCGGCTTCTATCGCCGCCCATGCCATCAGGCCAAGCCTTGCATCCGCAATGTCGCTGCCGCCATGAGCACGAAGGCTGGAGCGAGGCGTCGTCTCGCCCGGGAGCAGTACACGATGGCCCGCCTCGGTATCAACGACCAGTGACACCGGCCTGCCGCTTCGTTCGCGACGGCTGGCAAGCTCGCGTGCGAACCTCTCCGATGGCCAGAGCGCATCATCACCACCGGCCACGAGGATGAGCTCTGCGGCGGTTTTTTCGATGGGGATCTCGGCCCGCCCCAGGGTCTCTCGGTCCGTCTTCAGGCATTTTTCGAAAAAGGAACGATAGGATATCAGCCCGTCGCGATAGTCCCGCTCCCAGGCAGTGTCGGCGGAAACGAAATCCAGCGGCTCTCCCTTCCAGGACCAGGACGAGCGTTCGGGCCATTCCACGCCGTCTTTGCCGGGGCCGATATTACCCCAGACGAAGGCGGTTGGGCTGATCGCGACAACGGCGTTGATGCGCGGGTCCCGGATCGCGACGAGCAACGCGGCTTCTGCGCCTTTCGATGTCCCGACGAAGACGATGCGCCGGCATCCGCGCGAGATCAGATAGTCGATTGCCTCACAGAAGGTCTCCAACGGGATTTCGCAGATTCCAGGCAGTTGCCCCATTGCGCCGAACCATTGCAACGCCAATGCCTTTGCGCCGGCCTCGGCAAAGAGCCTGGCGCGGTCGGTATCGACCCTGCCGCTGGAACCGCCGAGCACGACGACGCCGGTCTCGCCCGCATCTGGCCTGAAAACGAATGCACCGTTTATCCGGCCTTGGAGCCGCTCGATTTTGCAGCCCTCCGTCGCACTTGTTACCATACTGACATCTTCTTGAATTATCGGATGGTTCTCGACTGTCACTAGAGGCGGAGCCTACCATGGTCGAGCATGCGCGTGCAGGGGCTTCCTTCGAGGATGCCGATGTCGTCAGCAACTATCGCTATCGCCCGCCTTATCCCGAGGCGATCTACGAGAAGCTGCTGGCCATCGCGCCGAAACGTGGCTGTCTGCTGGATATAGGCTGCGGCCCCGGCAAGGTTTCGCGACCTCTCTCGCGGCATTTCGACAAGGTCATAGCTGTCGATCCGTCCCGCAACATGATCGAACTCGGTCAGAGCCTGGAAGACGGCCGGGCGCGCAATCTTCACTGGATCGTGGGTTTCGCCGAGGATATCGACATCCCCGATCGTCCCGATCTCATCGTCGCCGCCGCCAGCATTCACTGGATGGATCACGGGCGCCTTTTCTCGCGGCTGAAAACCTATGCGGCTGCCGATCACAAGGTGGCGGTGATTTCAGGAGATGCGCCCTTCCAACCTGCCTGGGAGGCCGATTGGCACTCGTTTCTTGCAAGGTGGGTTCCTGCCATGACTGGCAAGGCGTTCGACCCCGTCGGCAAGGAGGAGAGCTGGTCGGCTTACAAGGCGTTCCTCGACATCGATGGTTCCGAGAACTTTCTATCCGCCCCGTTTGAGCAAAGCGTCGAAGACTTTATCCGCTGCCAGCATTCGCGCGATACATTCGCGCCATCGCGCCTCGGCGACAGGATGAAGGCTTTCGATGCGGAGATCAGGGAAATTCTCGCCCCCTATGCCTCTGCCGGAAAAATCAGTTTCACAGTCAAGACCAAACTGGTCTGGGGTTCGATCAGGTCATGACCATCGCCAGAGACTGAATTCAAAGCCGCAGGCTATCGTCCAGCCAGACCCGGAAACCGCCGCGGAAAGCATTGTCATTGTTGCCGCGCCGGCACTTCGGGGGCAAATCCTTGAGCCGTCCGACATTGCCGCCGCCGATGACGATGTAGTCGGGCAACAGGGCAGCACTCAGGCGATCGGCAACGTCGAAGACCGATTTTCGCCATTTACTCTTGCCGCGACCTTCCAGACCGCGTTCGCCGACGTAATCTTCGAAGGTCTTCTTCCTGTAGGGCATATGCGCCAGTTCCAAGGGCAGGCAGACATTGTCCGCGACCAGGGCCGAGCCGAGGCCGGTGCCGAGACCGAGGAAAAGCATACGGCCGGCCTCGTAGCTGCCGATCGCCTGCATCAGCGCGTCATTGACCATGCGAACGGGCTTGCCGAGGGCTTGCTCGAAATCATAACCCTTCCATCCCGGACCAAGGTTGAACGGGTCCGCCGCGGCACGGTGGGCGGAGACGGGGCCGGGATAGCCCATGGCGACGACGTCATAGTGCCAGTCGGCGGTGAGATCCTTGAGGGCGGCGACCATCTTTGCCGCCGTCATTTCGCGCCCCGAGACGACCGACCGCCGCTCGCTGCCGCTGCTGAGTTCCGCCTTCACATGCGAGCCGCCGATATCGACGGCAAGCACGATACGGCTCGCCGATGCGGCCGCCTCCTTGCCATGCTCGCCTGCCTGAGTCGCATCTGGTGCTTCCGTCATGTCCGTCATGCTGGCGCTCCTCTCCGGGTGGCCTCAATCCTTCCCGCGCCATTCTATCGGGCGCAAGATAGGTGCCGGCTGTCAAGCCCGGTATATTGCGGATCGCCCAATTTCATCTCAGGATAGCGCATTCAGTGGAGAACCCTTAAGCGGAGGAACAGCACTTGGCCTTTCCGAAACTGCCACCCGGTTCCGTCGAACCACCAGGTGCTCCCGGCATCGAGCCCCGCTGGACCTCCAGCGACAAGAGTGCGGTCGGCACATCAGTGAGCTCGGCGAGCTGCGTCTGGTTCACCACGAGCCACGGCATTGTGAACGAGATCTACGCGCCGCGGCTCGACATGGCCTGTGTCCGCGATTTCGGCTTCATCGTTACCGCGCAGGGCTATTTCTCCGAAGAAAAGCGTGACGCCGATCACCGCGTGCAGGCGATCGAGGACGGCGTCCCGGGCTTCCGCCTGGTCAATACCGCCCGCGACGGTCGCTATCGCATTACCAAGACCATCTTTTCCGACCCGGAGCGCGAAGTGGTGTTGCAGGACATCCGCTTCGAGGCTTTGACGGGCAGTCTCTCCGACTACAGGCTGCACGCACTGATCGCTCCGCATCTCGTCAATGGCGGCGCAGACAACACCGGCTGGTATGCCGATTTCAAGGGCAGGCCGATGCTCTTTGCCGAGGGTTCCGGCCGCTCGCTCGCCGTCGCCGCTTCTGTGCCCTGGCTTGCGCGCTCGGCAGGTTATGTGGGCTTTTCCGATGGCTGGCAGACGCTGTCGCGCGGCGAGGGACTGAAGGAGGAATATTGCTATGCCGGCTCCGGGAACATCGCGCTGTCGGGGACACTGGATATTCAATCTAGCGGGGGCCGAGCAGACCAGGGACGGGCGCTGATCGCCATCGGTTTCGGCACGCAGCCGGAGGAGGCGGCCCTGCGTACGCTGCTCAGCCTGGAACAGGGCGTCGAGCCGGCGCTGAAACATTATCGCAGCGGCTGGCGGGAATGGCAGGCCGGACTGCTAGCGCTCGACGAGCCGCATGATCCGACCCAGCTGAACCGGTACCGCGTCAGCACCGGCGTGCTCGCCACCCACCGGGACGATGCCTCCGGCGCCATCATTGCCAGCCTTTCCATCCCCTGGGGCTTCAGCAAGAGCGATGACGACCTTGGCGGCTATCATCTGGTCTGGACGCGCGATCTGGTGGAAACGGCGGGCGGACTGCTCGCAGCCGGGGCCATAGCGGATGCACGCTCCGTGCTCGACTATCTCGCCGTCATCCAGGAAGGGGACGGCCACTGGGTGCAGAATGCCTGGCTCGATGGCCGGCCTTACTGGAACGGCATCCAGATGGACGAGACGGCCTTTCCGATCCTGCTCTACGACATGCTGCTGCGCGCAGGCGCAATCGATGCCGCCGAGCGGGGGCGCTATCTGCCGATGATCGAGGCTGCGGCGGGCTATATCGTCAGAAACGGGCCTGCCACCCAGGAAGACCGGTGGGAGGAGGATGCCGGCTATTCGCCTTTCACGCTCGCTGTCGAGATTGCCGGCCTGCTTGCAGCGGCCGATGCCGTGGAAGCGGCCGGGCGGCTGGATGCGGCGCGCTATCTGCGCGAAGTGGCTGACGGCTGGAACGAGCGCATCGAGGAATGGACTTACGCCACCGATACCGAGCTGTCGCGCCGTGTCGGCGTCGAAGGCTATTATGTTCGCATCGCCTCGGCGACCGATGGTAGCAGCCCGTCACTGCGGCGTGACTTCATTCCGATCCGCAATCGGGACGATCTCGGCGAGGTGCTTGAAGCGGACCTGCTGATCAGTCCAGATGCGCTGGCGCTCGTACGTTTCGGCCTGCGGGCCGCCGACGATCCGCGCATACTTGGTACGGTGGCCGTGATCGATGCGGAGTTGCGCCGCGACCTTCCTGCCGGTCCCTACTGGTATCGCTACAATGACGATGGCTATGGCGAGCGCATCGACGGCGCGCCCTTTGCCGGCAGTGGTGTCGGACGGCTGTGGCCGCTCTTGACCGGCGAGCGCGCCCACTATGAACTCGCTGCCGGGCGAGCCGGCGAGGCGCGGCGAATGCTCGCAGCACTCGAAGCCTCGGCAAGCGAAGGCGGGCTCCTGCCGGAGCAGATCTGGGACAGCGAAGACGTGCCGCGGCGCGAACTCTTCCTCGGCCGACCCTCCGGCAGCGCCATGCCGCTCGTCTGGGCGCATGCCGAACATATCAAGCTGCTGCGATCGCTGCGCGACGGCGTGATCTTCGATATGCCGCCCCAGACCTTTGCCCGCTATGTAGCGGCAAAACCGGAACCGGCGCCTTTCTCGTGGCGGCTGACGGCGCGGCAGGACCGTATGCCGGCCGGACGCAAGCTGCGCATCGAACTGCCGTCACCCGCCCTGGTGCGCTGGTCCACCGACTGGTGGGCAAGTGCTACCGACAGCCCGTGCCGTGACACCGCTTTCGGAACCCATGTCTTCGACCTGCCAACGGAGGCGCTTGGTTCCGGCAAGATCGACTTCACGATTTTCTGGGCAGATGCGCAGCGCTGGGAGGGCGCGGATTTTCAGATCGAGGTGGTTTGAGGCTCGTGCCGTGCGCCGCCGAGCGGACACAAAGAAAAAGCGGCCGTCGCGGCCGCCGAAAAACCCAGTTCATCGGGTCCAGGAATCAGGCCTTGTAGATCAGCCAGCTCTTGGTGAACTCCTTCTGCATGCCGTCCTCATAGACGGCGGTGCAGTTACGACCAGCGTTCTTGGCGCTGTAGAGCGCGATATCGCTCTTGGAATAGAGTTCGCCGGCATCGTCGGCATGCGAGGCCATGCAAATGCCGATGGAGACGGTGACCGGGCCGTAATTGACACGCGTGCGGGAATTCTTGAAGGGTGTCGATTCCAGCGTCCGGCGGATGCGCTCGGCGATCGCGGTGACTTCCTCCAGCGTATTGCCGTCAATGATCAGGGCGAACTCCTCGCCGCCGGTGCGGGCGACGAAGACGTCGCGGCGGACGTTGCTGCGGATGACGGAGGCGACTGTCGCCAGCACCTTGTCGCCCACCGGATGACCATAGGTGTCGTTGATCTTCTTGAAATTGTCGATGTCGGCCAGGAGCAGGGCGGTTACCGGGCGTAGCGCCGGAGTGTTGAAGACGGCCGCCAGACGGTCGTCGAACGCGCGGCGGTTGGAAAGGCGCGTCAGCGAGTCGGTATTGGCGATGCGCTTGTATTCGTCGAGTTCCTTGCGGACCTGATCCATCTCCTGCGAGCGCTGAACCATGTCTTCGACGGTCTTTTCACCATGGGTGATCGTATCGCCAGTTGCCTGGGTGAGCAGGTCGATGGCGTTTTCGATCAGGTCGGCGCTCGTCGTGCTTTTGGAGCTGATGCGCTTGCAGGTCTCGTTGAGCAGCCGATTGTAGCTTTCGAGCGAGGTCTGCTCCTGGCGCAGCACGCGCAGCAGGCCTTCCAGCTCACCGGCGATGCGGCTGTGGGCATCGTCGAAAATCTTGGCGGGCGCCGTGTGGGAACAATGCTGCGAGCCAAGAGCATCGAGCTCGGCCTGCGTCGCCTGGCTGCCGAGGGCGGCAAGGTCGCGGGTGAGTGCCGGGTTGGAGCCGATATAGGCTTCGTAGAAGAGTTCGTAATTGCGGGGAATTGGCGCAACGCCCATGGAGCGCATGGCATAGGTGATCTGACCCGCCACATCGGGAACCTGCACCTTGGGCGCAACAGCCGTGTTCATCCGGCAACTCCTCATCCAATTCTTAAGCAATCTTCTATTTGTTACCTTAGATTTCTTGGGAAATGATTAAAGCGACATATACCAAAGATTACATACGATAAGTTTGACGGGCATCAATACTACGATCAGCCCTATGATTTTTCACAAATATTTGTAAGTTCGACTGCAACGGAGACACCTCTTATGCGCGAGGTGTTCCAAAAAAGTTCAATCGTTTTCTCTTTTTAGGGATTGTTTTCGCTTTGTTGACGGTCGGTATCTTTTGTCTGATCTACAGACCGGCATGGCGAGACCACAGATTCCATCTCAGGAAATCGAATTCATGGGGACCGGATCGCGGTCCCCGTCTTTGGGCATGAGATCATGGAATCGTCTCGCTACACGTCACCCGTCATTCTTGGTCTCGCCGTTCTCGCCGGCACCATCTTCCTTCTGCAGCAGAGTGGCTTTTTCAACGGCATCTTCAGCACAGACATCGTCGCCAGCGTAAAGGCAGAGGATGTCCTGAGCGCTGCCGATATCGCCGCGCTGGAGAAGCCACCAGTCCCGTCCATGACGGCCGTCAATCTCGATGGGCCTCAGGCGGCTTCGGTGCGGTAGAATATGGGGTTTGTCAGGGCGAAATGGCACTCGGCCAATCGCCCTTCACCGGACTTCCTTAGCCCAGATTCAGCTCCTGGAAGAAGTCGTTGCCCTTGTCGTCGATGACGATGAAGGCCGGAAAGTCCTCAACCTCGATCTTCCAGACGGCTTCCATGCCAAGCTCGGGATATTCCAGCACCTCGACCTTGCGGATGCAATCCTGCGCCAGCCGGGCGGCCGGGCCGCCGATGGAGCCGAGATAGAAGCCTTGGTGCTTCTTGCACGCTTCGCGCACGGCGCGCGAGCGGTTGCCCTTGGCAAGCATGACCATGGAACCGCCGAAGGACTGGAACTGGTCGACATAGCTGTCCATGCGACCGGCAGTCGTCGGGCCGAAGGAGCCGGAGGCGTAACCGGCAGGCGTCTTGGCCGGGCCGGCATAATAGACCGGGTGGTTCTTCATATAGTCGGGCATGCCTTCGCCCTTTTCCAGCCGCTCACGGATCTTGGCATGAGCGAGGTCGCGGGCGACGATGATCGTGCCCGTCAGCGACAGGCGCGTCTTGACCGGATGCTTGGAAAGCTCGGCCAGGATATCGGCCATCGGCCGGTTGAGATCGACACGCACCATGGACTCGGAGAGCTTAGCCTCGTCGATCTCGGGCAGGTACTTGGACGGATCGGTTTCCAGCTGCTCTATGAAAATGCCATCGCGGGTGATCTTGCCCTTGGCCTGACGGTCGGCGGAACAGGAGACGCCGAGGCCGATCGGCAGCGAGGCGCCATGGCGGGGCAGGCGGATGACGCGCACGTCATGACAGAAATACTTGCCGCCGAACTGGGCGCCGACGCCGAGGCTTTGCGTCAGCTTGTGGATTTCCTTCTCCATCTCGATATCGCGGAAGGCGTGTCCGTCTTCCGAGCCTTCAGTCGGCAATTCATCGAGATAGCGAGTGGAGGCAAGCTTGACGGTCTTCAGGTTCATCTCGGCCGAGGTGCCGCCGATGACAACAGCCAGATGATAGGGGGGACAGGCTGCCGTACCCAAGGTGAGGATCTTTTCCTTGAGGAAGTCCAGCATGCGATCATGCGTCAGGAGCGAGGGCGTGCCCTGGAAGAGGAAGGTCTTGTTGGCCGAACCGCCGCCCTTGGCGACGAAGAGGAAGTCGTAGCTGTCGGTGCCTTCCTCATAGATATCGATCTGCGCCGGCAGATTGTTCTTGGTGTTCTTTTCCTCGAACATCTTGATGGGCGCGAGCTGCGAATAGCGCAGGTTCTTCTTTTCATAGGCGTCGAGAACGCCCCTGGAGAGGGCTGCCATATCGCCGCCTTCGGTCCAGACGCGGCGGCCCTTCTTGCCCATGATGATCGCAGTGCCCGTATCCTGGCACATGGGCAACACGCCGCCGGCGGCGATATTAGCGTTCTTCAGGAGGTCGTAGGCAACGAAACGGTCATTGTCGGTCGCTTCGGGATCGTCGAGGATTGTGGCCAGCTGCTTCAAGTGACCGGGGCGCAGCAGATGGTTGATGTCGGCAAAGGCGGTTTCGGCAAGAAGGCGGATACCCTCGGGATCGATGGTCAGGATCTCCTGGCCCTTGAAAGTATCGACAGAGACATGGTCGCTGCTGATCTTGCGGTAGGGGGTGTTGTCGGTGCCAAGTGGGAAGAGATCGTCAGCCATCGAAGTGACCTTTCTGGGTGCGATAGTTTGGAACGGGTCTAAATCTGGCTGGAGCTAAAAGCAATTGGGAAGGGTGGGGGATTGGTGGTGAAAATTCCGCGGTGGTTTCGCTACGCATCAGGGCAGATGACAAGCGAGGTCGTGCGTCCTAGCCCTCTCATCCGACCCTTCGGGCCACCTTCTCCCCGCTGGGTAGAAGGGGGTATCCGTGTCACCGTCAACGATCGAATGGAACGTCTGATGGGGAACGAGACGCCGCAAAGACACCCCTTCTACCCTGCGGGGAGAAGGTGCCGGCAGGCGGATGAGGGGGCCACGGCGCACCACTGTCCTGGTTATCTGACATGGCGATCGAGGAAGGGGCGCTGCTCCACCAAACAAAAAAGGCCGGCTAAGCCGGCCCTTTCATACTTCAATTCATCAACTCACTTGGGGCTGATCATCGTCTCCGGGCGCACGATCGCGTCATACTCTTCCGACGTCACCAGCCCGCTCGCCAAGGCCTCTTCCTTCAGCGTCGTGCCGTTCTTGTGGGCGGTCTTGGCGATCTTGGCGGCGGCGTCGTAGCCGATCTTCGGGGCAAGGGCGGTCACCAGCATCAACGAGCGCTCGAGGCCGGCCTTGATATTGTCCTCGCGGGCCTCGATGCCGACGACGCAATTGTCGGTGAAGGAGACGGCGGCGTCACCGAGCAGCTGCACCGACTGGAGGAAGTTATAAGCCATCATCGGATTGTAGACGTTGAGCTCGAAATGGCCCTGACTGTCGGCGAAGGTGAGAGCCGCGTGGTTGCCGAAGACGTGGATGCAGACCTGTGTGAGAGCCTCGCACTGAGTAGGGTTCACCTTGCCGGGCATGATCGAGGAGCCGGGCTCGTTTTCCGGCAGGGCCAGTTCGCCGAGGCCGGCGCGCGGGCCGGAGCCGAGCAGACGGATGTCGTTGGCGATCTTGAAGAGGGCGGCCGCTGCCGCATTGATCGCACCATGGGCGAAGACCATCGAATCATGCGAGGCGAGGGCCTCGAACTTGTTCGGCGCGGTCACGAAGGGCATGTCGGTGATGACGGCGATCTCTTCGGCAACCTTTTCGGCAAAACCGACCGGTGCATTCAGCCCGGTGCCGACGGCGGTGCCACCCTGGGCGAGTTCGCAGAGGCCGGGCAGGGTCATTTCGATACGCTTGATGGCGGAGCCCACCTGCGCGGCATAACCCGAGAATTCCTGACCTAACGTGAGCGGTGTCGCATCCTGCGTGTGCGTGCGGCCGATCTTGATGATGTGGCTGAACTCCGTGACCTTCATGTCGAGCGCGGCATGGAGATGCTTCAAGGACGGCAGCAGGTGATGGGCGATCTGTTCGGCGCAGGCGATATGCATGGCCGTGGGGTAGGTGTCGTTCGACGACTGACTCATATTAACGTGATCGTTCGGGTGCACGGGCTTCTTGGAACCCATGACGCCGCCGAGCATTTCTATCGCGCGATTGGAGATCACTTCATTGGCGTTCATATTGGATTGCGTACCGGAACCAGTCTGCCAGACGACCAGAGGGAAATGGTCGTTCAGCTTGCCGTCGATCACTTCCTGGGCGGCATCCACGATAGACTTGCCGATGTCGGAATCGAGCTGGCCGAGCGCCATGTTGGCGCGGGCGGCCGCCTGCTTGACGATGCCGAGCGCACGCACGATCGAGAGCGGCTGTTTTTCCCAGCCGATCTTGAAATTGCCGAGAGAACGCTGCGCCTGCGCGCCCCAATATCGGTCGCTGGCGACTTCGATCGGGCCAAATGTGTCGGTTTCGGTGCGGGTTGAACTCATGGCTCATGCCTTCCTGTCACATGCTGTTGGGCAGTCTTTGAAGATGAGGACTTATAGGGTGGAAAACCTGCCAAGAAAACCAGACGCCATACGAAATATTGAAGACGGATCTCATGTTTTGCATCCCCGCTCAGGCGCTTCAGCGGCGTGTTTTTTCGGCCACGCAGGGAAATTAATGCAAATAGCGACAGAAAGCGCACTTTCTCAAACCGGAAAATTCGGTAAAAAATTAACTAATAATTTCATAATTTTGTGTGAACTGCTGCACGGCGCTTGCGTTCGACTCCGTCACACAAAGTTGAGCCTGAAAACGCTGGCGCCTCAGGCCGGTTTCTGATGAATGGGCCGCGGCTGCCGTGAAGAATTGATCTGAGCCATTTGCTCGACAACAGCATTATACTGGGACTGGAAAACAAGATGAAGTTCGTTTTGAAAAGCGCGGTTTCCGCATTGGCACTTTCCTGCGTAATGGGCGCGATTCCTGCGCATGCCTATACGCTGATGGATATGCTGCGCGGCGACCGGGCAAGAAGCGGTCAGAGCACGATCATCATGGACCCTTCGGCTCCAATGCGTGGCAATCCGGGCAATCGTAACGGGCTTGGCGGCGATATCGATCCGGAAGCGGCGCTGCCGAAGGTTTCCAGCCCGCGTTATTACACCTACAAGGCCGAAACGCTGCAGATCGTCGACACGACGAAGTTTGCAGATCCCGTCGTCACCGGTGCAGTCGCCGACGTCTCCGGTTCGACCACCACCGACGGCGCTCCGCAGCGCCATTTTCTGACGGAAGCCAAGGTCCGCGCCAATCCGGATGTCGCCAAGGCCCTGCAGGGCTATTACGGCGACGGCAAGAACCCGCTGGTCTGGGTGTCCGGCGAGGGTGTCAACGAGCGCGGCAAGGCGGCGCTGAGCGTACTCGCCGATGCGGCAAGCGTCGGCCTCGACCCCGCCGATTACGCAGTATCCGAGCCGAGCATCGATCCGGCCAATCCGGATCCTGACGTCCGTGACCGTGCGCTGACGCAGTTCGAGCTCGCGCTTTCCTCCAAGGTTCTCTCCTATGTGCAGGATACGACTCGCGGCCGCGTCGATCCGAACAAGCTCTCCGGCTATCATGATTTCCAGCGCAAGGTCGTCAAGCTCGATCCGGTGCTGAAGCTGTCGCGCATGAGCCCTGACGTTGCGGCCTATCTTTCCAGCCGCAACCCCGACGGCACGCAGTTCCTGGCGCTGAAGGCCGAGCTTGCGAAGCTGCGTGGCCTCGGCGGCGGCTATGAAGAGCAGATCACCATTTCGCTCGACAGCCTGCTGCGGCCGGGCGACAGCTCGCCGGAAGTGGCCAATATCGTCAAGGCAATCCAGAAGCATGGTTCGGAAGAGCTGAAGACGGCGCATGCTGCCACCTTCTCGGCCTATACCGGCAGCAGCGACTATTCGCCCGACATCGTGTCACTGGTCGAGGACTTCCAGAAGGAGCATGGCCTGAAGCCCGATGGCGTGATCGGCCAGGCGACCGTGCGCACCATGACTGGCGGCGACTCGAACGGCTCCAGGATCGGCAAGCTCGTCGTCGCCATGGAGCAGGCTCGCTGGCTGCCCGCGGATCTCGGCCCGCGCTACGTGATGATCAACCAGCCGGCCTTCATGGCCTACTACTATAACGACTCCAAGCAGCAGCTTGCGATGCGCACCGTCGTCGGCGGCAAGAATAACCAGACCTATTTCTTCGACGACGAGATCGAAACTGTCGAGTTCAACCCGTTCTGGGGCGTGCCGCAGTCGATCATCATCAACGAGATGCTGCCGAAGCTGCGCTCGGACCCGAACTATCTGGACCAGATGGGCTACGAGGTCCAAGTCGGCGGCCGCGCCGTTCCGTCCTCCAGCGTCGACTGGTACGGCTCGACCCAGAACATCTCGGTCCGCCAGCCGCCGAGCAGCGACAATGCGCTCGGTGAGTTGAAGATCCTGTTCCCGAACAGCCACGCCATCTACATGCACGACACGCCTTCGAAGAGCTTCTTCAAGCGTGACATGCGTGCACTCAGCCACGGTTGTGTGCGCCTGTCCGATCCGCGCGCGATGGCCGCTGCCGTTCTCGGCACGACGGTCGACGACGTCGCCAAGCAGATCGCTACCGGCCAGAACCATGCGGTGAAGGTGCCGCAGAAGATTCCGGTCTACGTGTCCTATTTCACCGCATGGCCAAACAAGGACGGCGTGATCGAGTATTTCGACGACGTCTATGGCCGCGATGCCTATGTGGAAAAGGCATTCGATGTGACGACCAAGTCGCGTGAGGCGCAGATCTGACGCTTGACGCCGGATGAGGATTTTGACGGGCGGTCTTCGGGCCGCCCGTCTTGTATTTGAGGGTGCGAGTTGAGAAGAGAGGAGCCCTAAGCGCAATCGGCACGGCCAGCTCTATCAGCCCTCAAACAGCAACCTTTGCCTCAGCCCCCTTCAGCAATCCTTCCACCAATTCCACCGTCAGCTCATCATAGTGCGTGATGATCACATCCGGGGCCAAACTCGACACCGGTACATCCGAATAGCCGAAGGGAACCGCAATCACAGGCACCCCGGCGTTCTTGGCCACCGCAATGTCATTGATGCTGTCGCCGACCATCACCGAGCGGGAGACATGGCCGCCGGCGCGCTCGATCGTGCCGGTCAGATGCCTGGCATCGGGCTTTCGATGTTCGAACGTATCGCCGCCGGTGATCGCCTCGAAATAATGCGTCAGGCCGAGCTTCTCCAAAAGACCGGTGGCGAGACCTTCCAGCTTGTTGGTGCAGACGGCCAGCGCATAGCCATCGGCCTTCAGGCGGTCCATGGCAGCGACGAGGCCAGGGTAGGGCTCGGTATGACCGGGCATGTTCGCACTATAATGGGCGACGAAGCGCTCGACGAGTGGGCCGAGTTCCTCCGACGAGATCGGGCGGCCCTGCAGTTTGCAGGCGCGTTCGATCATCACACGGGCGCCCTGGCCGACGAGATGCGTGAGATCGTCATAGGTGACGGGCTCAAGATTAAGAGCGGCGATCGTGTAGTTCAGGCTTTCGACCAGGTCGACATGGGTATCGAGCAGCGTGCCGTCGAGATCGAAGACGACGAGGCCTTTATTCTTGGAGGGAGCCTGGCCGGCATTTTCGGGAGCGGGGGTCAAAGTCGTGCCTCTTTACGGAGTAGGGTCATCCGGGAGTAGGCGATGAACAGGCGAAAAGCAACGGCGCGGCGGCAGACGGAAAAGTCGCAGCCGAAACGCGTGGCTTTCAATCGCAGGACGATGATTTTGGCTTTCGTTTGCAATACGAGCCGTGTAAACAGCACATCAAACGCAATATCAGGAGCTGGCGGCGCATGGATGCCCGCGAAATGAAGATCAAGGCCGCCGAGGCAGCACTCGTCCATGTCGAATACGGCATGCGGCTTGGAATCGGGACGGGAAGCACGGCTGAAGAATTCGTCCGCCTGCTCGCCGAAAAGGTCGCCGCCGGTTTCAAGGTCGAGGGCGTTCCGACGTCCGAGCGCACGGCGCGGCTCTGCGTCGAACTCGGTGTCCCCCTGAAATCGCTGGACGAATTGCCGCAGCTCGATCTCACCATCGACGGTGCCGACGAGGTCGATGCGGCACTCCGGCTCATCAAGGGCGGCGGCGGCGCGCTGTTGCGCGAAAAGATCGTCGCTGCAGCCTCGAGCCGGATGATCGTCATTGCCGACGAGAGCAAGCTGGTCGAGACGCTCGGCGCTTTCGCGCTGCCGATCGAAGTCAATCCCTTCGGTCTCGTTTCGACGCGCATGGCGATCGAAAAGACCGCCTCGCGCCTTGGGCTTTCCGGCGAACTGACGCTGCGTCAGTCCGGTGACGGAGACTTTACGACCGACGGCGGACATCACATCATCGATGCATCTTTTGGCCGCATTCCTGATGCAGAGGCGCTTGCGAGGGAACTGAATTCCATACCCGGTGTCGTGGAGCACGGGCTTTTCATCAACATGGCGGCGCTTGCGATCATTGCCGGTCCTGCAGGCGCCCGTACGCTGCAGGCAAACAGATAACAGGAGCATAGAAACTCATGATGAACATTGCAGGTCTTGGCCGTCTTGCCGCTGCGACCATCGTTCTTTCCGGGCTTGCCTTCGGCTCTGCCGCAAGAGCGCAGGAAGTTTCCGAGGAGCAGCTGAAGGCTGCCCGCGCAGCCATGGATGCCATCGGCGCCACCACCCAGTATGACAATATCCTGCCGGGTCTGGCCGAGCGCCTGAAGGCCGGCCTCATCCAGGACTCGCCGAACTATCAGGACGTGATCACTGCGACCGTCGACACCCAGGCTCTGGCTCTGGCACCGCGTCGTGCCGACCTCGAAAAAGAAGCGGCTCTGACCTATGCCAAGGCCTTCTCGGTCGAAGAGCTGAAGGCGATCGCCGACTTCTACAATTCCGACGTCGGCAAGAAGCTGCTGCGCGACGGCCCCGTCGCTTCGCGTGAAACCGCCAAGGCTGCCGATATCTGGGCGCAGGGCATTTCCCGTGATCTGGAAAAGCAGAGCAATGCCGAGCTTTCCAAGGTCATCAAGGCTCCGCCGGCGGCAACCGACAGCCCGGTAACGCCGGCTCCGGCAGCAGCGCCGGCTGCCCCCGCTGCTCCGGCACCTGCCAAGAAGTAAGACCATCCTTCATTTCGACAAAAGCCCGGCCTCGTCCGGGCTTTTGTTTTTGTGGCGCTGCCACCTATATGTTGAAAACCCGTCCAGCGATTCCCTCCGGAGATCATCATGCCTTCCTACGACTACGACCTCTTTGTCATCGGCGGCGGTTCGGGCGGCGTGCGCAGCGCGCGCGTTGCAGCCTCGCTCGGCAAGAAGGTGGCGATCGCCGAGGAATATCGCTACGGCGGCACCTGCGTGATCCGCGGCTGCGTGCCGAAGAAGCTCTTCGTCTATGCTTCGCAGTTCCACGAACATTTCGAGGATGCGGCCGGCTTCGGCTGGACCGTCGGCGAAAGCGCGTTCGACTGGCAGAAGCTGATCGCGGCCAAGGACAATGAGATCGCGCGGCTGGAAGGGCTCTACAAGAAGGGCCTTGCCGGCGCCAATGCCGAAATCCTGGAGACACGCGCCGAACTCGTCGATGCGCATACGATCAGGCTCCTGAAGACGGGCGAGACGGTGACGGCCAAGACCATCGTGATCGCGACCGGTGGCAGGCCGAACCCGCATGAGGCGCTGCCCGGCCACGAGCTCTGCATTTCCTCCAACGAGGCCTTCCACCTGGAAGAATTGCCGAAATCGATCCTGATTGCCGGCGGCGGCTACATCGCCGTCGAATTCGCCAACATCTTCCACGGGCTCGGCGTCGAGACGACGCTGATCTATCGTGGTACCGAAATCCTCTCACGCTTCGACGAGGACCTGCGCCGCGGGCTGCATGAGGCAATGGTCGCCAAGGGCATCCGCATCCTCTGCCAGGACGTGATGCAGAAGGTGACGAAGGGTGAAGACGGCCTCGTTATCGAGACGCTGAAGAACGGCACGCTCAACGCCGGTATCGTCATGCTTGCGCTTGGTCGCGATCCGAACACGAAGGGGCTGGGGCTCGAAAAGGCGGGCGTTGCAGTCAACGAGCGCGGCGCCATCATCGTCGACGATTATTCTCGTACCAATGTCGAGAACATCTATGCGCTCGGCGACGTCACCGATCGGGTACAGCTGACGCCGGTCGCGATCCATGAGGCGATGTGCTTCATCGAGACGGAGTACAAGGACAATCCAACCAAGCCGGATTACGACCTCATCCCGACGGCGGTCTTCTCGCAGCCGGAGATCGGTACGGTCGGTCTTTCCGAAGAAGAGGCGGCCAAGCGCTACAAGGAGCTGGAAGTCTATCGCGCCCAGTTCCGGCCGCTGAAGGCAACGCTCTCGGGCCGGGCAGAAAAGATGATGATGAAGCTGATCGTCGATGCCGCAAGCCGCAAGGTGGTCGGCGCCCATATTCTCGGGCATGACGCCGGTGAAATGGCGCAGATCCTCGGCGTCACGCTGAAGGCTGGCTGCACCAAGGACGATTTCGACCGCACCATGGCGCTGCACCCGACGGCAGCCGAAGAACTGGTGACCATGTACGCGCCGAGCTACCGTATCCGCGACGGCAAGCGCGTCTGATCCATCCTCATGAATTGATTCCTGCCGCACAGGCGGCAGGCGAGGGTGATCCCTGTCTTATGCCGTCCTTGTCGCGAAACGGCTTCACAGGGCTGGACGACATGCTTAGCTCGTCAGGCGCGGCGCGCGGATAACCTTCAGGAACAGTGCCTTCATGGCATCAGCAATGCCCTCGGTCGGTGACACCTCGAAATAGAGGCCCGGCGAGGCGCAGGCGGCCATGCGCGTGGGTATCTCGTTCTGGAAGGGCTTGATCCAGGTATTGTACCAGTTGTTGCTCGGCAGCGGCAGGTAGGTGGTGTAGAGAATGGCGATCTTGACGCCGCGATCCTTGAGCGGCTTGCAGAAGGACGTGTCGATCGGCTCCTGGCAGCGGCCACCGGTCGTCTTCTTGGTGCAGGTCGAAGGCTTGTAGCTGTCGCCCACACCATCCGACACGAAGAACAGGATTTTTTCGGGCTTGGTGTTCGACGTGCCGTCGCCGGCCGGATCGATGATGGTGTTCATCTGCGTCATAGCACTGTCGAAGCTGGTGAGCTGGTCCTGATTGTAGTTCTGATAGGGAATGGTCATCAGGTCGACGGCGTTGGTGTAGTTTTTCACCGTCGTCAGATCCGAGGTGAGATTTGAGATCGTCGTCAGCTTGGCGTCCTCGGCCTTGGTGCCGAAGGTGTAGACGCCCATGCGGAACTGGTCGGCGCTGACGCGTTCTGTCTTGGCCGTATCGGTCAGCGCCTGGGTTGCCTGGCGCACCACATCGATACGCATGGCGACGCCGAGGCTCTTGGCGATCGTGTAGTTGTTGGAGGCCTGGTCCATCTGGTGGCAGGCGAAGGCACAGCCGGTCTTGGCCTGCAGCTTGGAAACGTCGGTCGGCGTTGCGGCGACACCCATGGACGGCGTGTTATCCAGAAGGATGTAGAAATCCATGAAGGATGCGGTCTGATATTCCGCCGTCGCCGAGCCCGATATGGTGATCGAGTCCTGGCCGAGGATATGTATGAAGGTGGTGGGTACGGAGGCGCTGAAGGTGACCTTCGAATTGAGCTTGTTGGCCGTCTTGGTGACGTCGATGCTCAGGTTCACCGCCACCGAGGTCAGTTCGCCGGACATCTGCGAGAAAAAGATGCTGCGGGCATCGGTCTTGGCGACCGAGATGGTGCCGTCTCCCTGCATGGTCATGGCAGCCGCCACCGCATCCGATTTTTCGGAAATCGAGCCGACGGCTGCAGCATCGGCCGCGGCATAGAGCTCGGTGCGCAGGCTCAGTGCATGGGCATAGTCCAGCGCCAGACCGGCGGAGCCTACCAGCGGCACCATCAGCAACGCCGTCATGATGCCGAAATTGCCGGATCGGTCCGAAAGGAACGCGGACGAAAGGATACCCATGCTCAACCCCTATATTATTAGGGTCTGCTTTACATACGAAATCTAAATTAGCCGGAAAATAGCATGGTATATATCGCCTTAACGCCGGGTTCGACGTCGCATTGGCGCAGCCGGAGTGACGCTGCGAGCCGGCGATGGAAACTCTTTCGGGGCGCCGAATGCGCTACTAGGCAAGGGAAGCCGAAAGGTTTATAAGCCGCCGCATTCTTTAACGGGCAGGCATCCGGGTAAACCGGGTGGGGAAGCAGATGAGCGACATGGCACAGAATTGGACCCCGAGCAGCTGGCGGAACAAGCCAATCCAGCAGGTTCCGGAATATCCCGACGCGGCCGCGCTGACGGCGACTGAAGCCACGCTCTCCACCTATCCGCCGCTGGTTTTTGCCGGCGAGGCCCGCCGCCTGAAGAGCGCGCTTGCCAATGTCGCCGAAGGCAATGCCTTCCTGTTGCAGGGCGGCGATTGTGCCGAGAGCTTCCTGGAGCACGGCGCCGACAATATCAGAGACTTCTTCCGTGCCTTCCTGCAGATGGCCGTCGTGCTGACCTTTGGCGCCCAGCTTCCCGTCGTGAAGGTCGGGCGCATCGCCGGCCAGTTTGCCAAGCCGCGTTCGGCGCCGATGGAAACGCAGAACGGCGTTTCGCTGCCGAGCTATCGCGGCGATATCGTCAACGGCATCGAATTCACGCCGGAATCCCGTATCCCGAGCCCTGAGCGCCAGCTCGATGCCTACCGCCAGTCGGCCGCAACGCTGAACCTGCTGCGCGCATTTGCGATGGGCGGCTATGCCAATCTCGACAACGTGCACAAGTGGATGCTCGGCTTCGTCAAGGACAGCCCGCAAGGCGAGCGCTACCGCAAGCTTGCCGACCGCATCAGCGAAACCATGGATTTCATGAAGGCGATCGGCATCACCTCGGAAAACAATCCGAGCCTGCGCGAGACCGATTTCTTCACCAGCCACGAGGCGCTGCTGCTGGGCTACGAAGAGGCGCTGACCCGCGTCGACTCCACCTCCGGCGACTGGTACGCCACATCCGGCCACATGATCTGGATCGGTGACCGCACCCGCCAGCTCGACCATGGGCATGTCGAATATTTCCGCGGCATCAAGAACCCGATCGGCCTGAAATGCGGCCCGTCGCTGCAGCCCGACAACCTGATCGAGCTGATCGACGCGCTGAACCCGGCCAATGAAGCCGGCCGCCTGACGCTGATCTGCCGCTTCGGCCATGACAAGGTCGCCGACAGCCTGCCGAAGCTCATCCGCGCCGTCGAACGCGAGGGCAAGAAGGTCGTCTGGTCCTGCGACCCGATGCATGGCAACACGATCACGCTCAACAACTACAAGACGCGGCCCTTCGAACGGATCCTCTCGGAAGTCGAAAGCTTCTTCCAGATCCACCGTGCCGAAGGCACGCACCCGGGCGGCATCCATATCGAGATGACCGGCAAGGACGTGACCGAATGCACCGGCGGCGCCCGCGCCGTCACGGCCGAGGACCTGCAGGATCGCTATCACACCCATTGCGACCCGCGCCTCAACGCCGACCAGGCACTCGAGCTGGCCTTCCTGCTGGCCGAGCGCATGAAGGGCGGGCGTGACGAGAAGCGGATGGCCGCAAGGGCCTGAGGCGATTAGCCGATAGAGTTTGAAAAGCCCGGCCTAGAGCCGGGCTTTTTGTTTGTGGAGTCACAGGCATCGCCATTACCCCCTGTGATAAGCCCACCGATAAGGGAGGCGAGGGCATCACCGCAACTGAACATGAAGATGGTCGTCGTGACGCGCAGCGCGGCATCCCTGAAACCGCACATGATCATCGGTGATGCCGAGCGCTTTTTTCAGATGCGGTTCAAGAAATACCTTCTCCACTCCGAACCGGCTCACGCCCTCGGTGGTGAGCCAATTCACCGCCGCCACTGTCCGTTGCTTCTGAAGCCGGTAGGCAGGAAAAAGCGGCTGGAGAAAATCGAGGTCCCAACGCCCCGTCAGCCAGTCGTTCCGCCCCTCGCATGGCTGCTCATCACTATTGGCGGGCTGTTCGAAAGCGAAGTAGCCGATTGGCGAGCGGGTGACGCCATCAAGGAAACTACCGCTGGAATCCTCGTAATAATAGGCGAAGTCGAGCTTCCTGCCGTCAGTATGCGACAAATGCGGCAGCAGCGGAAAGCCGGTCAGGAAGGGAAAATTGGCATCCAGTGCGATCGTTGTCGCGCCGGGGAATTGCCTGTCCATATTGTCTGCAAGGGCATAGGCCAGATCGCGCACTGCAGGCGTGACATAATTTCGATTGAGGGCGCAGTAGATCGGTGAGCGGAAGACAAGCTTGTCTGCAGCGTCTGCCAGACAGGACAGGGGAACACGCCCGAAGATCGGCGCAACGATGCTGGTGACAATCGTCAGGCTGGTATAGACGAGCAGGAAGATTGCAAGCTTCGGCACAAATCTGCGCACGGCCCAAAGGCGTGCAACCACGATGCCGACGAGATAAGCGATACCGCCGATCTGTGTGAGCAGGGTCAGAAAGACGACGATTGCGAAACGAAAGCCGAAACGAAGCATCTGATGCTTTTTTTCACCGGAGGTTGCGATTTTCTTCCATTGCCATTCTCATGAGCGATGACACAAGAGGTAAGTTTGATGCGAACACGTCCGGCCGCGCGGCTGCTTCTGCTCGATCAGTTCGGGTGCGTCCTGCTTTTCAAATTCGTCTTCAGATCGGGCGCGCTTGCGGGACGGCAATATTGGGCAACGCCGGGCGGCGGGCTTGAGGAGGGCGAGACGTTCGAGGCCGCGGCCTTGCGCGAGCTCACGGAGGAAACCGGCCTCCATGTGGATCAGGTGGGATCATCGATCGACAGCCGGTCTTTCGAATTTCAGCTCCACAATGGCGAGATGGTGCGCGCCGAGGAGCAGTTTTTTGTGGTGCGGACTCAGCGTGGGGCGATCTCCGATAGCGGCTGGACGGATCTGGAACGAGAGGTCATGGCGGATCACCACTGGTGGTCGACGGAAGAACTGCTTGCCAGTGCCGACGTCATTTTCCCGGATGGTATCGTCGATCTCATGAAGACTGCAGTCTCGCAGCCTGCGCTGCCGATCGCCATGAGACGGTGACCGAGGCCCTTGTCGTGACACCACGCGCCCTGTATGCATTGCGCATGACCCATGTACCGACCCTGTCCGGCCTGTATTACGCGCTGCTCCCATAGAGCGGCGACGGTCATCTATTCGAAAACCCGAACGCCGCACGGTCGGCGGCGCGTGTTTCAGCAGAAGGTCTCCGGCCTGACGGCCCCACTGGAGACCCTCATGACCATCAATTTTCAGCCTTCCATCAAGCTTCGATCGGAGTTTCTGCGCGTTCTCGCGGAGCGCGGTTTCATCCAGCAATGCACTGATCTCGAAGCCCTGGACAACCGGCTCGGCACCGGGATCGCGACAGCCTATAACGGTTTTGACCTCACGGCCGACAGCCTGCATGTCGGGCATCTCATCCCCATCATGATGCTGCGCTGGTTTCAGAAGACCGGCCACAGGCCGATCGCGCTGATGGGCGGCGCCACGACGCGGCTCGGCGATCCGAGCTTTCGCGATACGTCGCGGCCATTGCTCAGCGAAGAACAGATCGCCGCCAATCTCGCCGGCATCCGGCGCATCTTCGAGCGGTTCCTGACCTTCGGCGACGGGCCGACCGATGCGCTCATGGTCAACAATGCCGACTGGCTTGGTGGCCTGAAATACCTGGATTTCCTGCGCGAGGTCGGTCCGCATTTCTCCGTCAACCGGATGCTGACCTCGGAGAGCGTGCGCCAGCGGCTGGAGCGAGAGCAGTCGCTCTCGCTGCTCGAATTCAACTACATGGTCATGCAGGGTTATGACTTTCACGTGCTTGCCGAAACGCATGGCTGCCTGCTGCAGCTCGGCGGTTCGGACCAATGGGGCAATATTCTCAGCGGCGTCGAGTTCGGGCGGCGTGCCGGCGGGCGAACGCTGTTCGGTTTGACGGCGCCGCTGCTCACGACCGCGTCGGGTGCGAAAATGGGCAAGAGCGCATCGGGTGCGGTCTGGCTGAATGCAGATCGGCTGTCGCCCTACGAATTCTGGCAGTTCTGGCGCAACACCGAGGATGCCGATGTCGGCCGCTTCATGCGGCTCTTCACCGAGCTGCCGCTTGACGAGATTGCGCGCCTGGAAGCTTTGCGCGGCTCCGAGATCAATGTTGCAAAGAAGGTGCTTGCCGACGCGGTGACACCGCTCTGCCATGGCGCAGACGCGGCGACGCAAGCCTCCGAGACCTCTCGCCGCATGTTTGAAGACGGCGAGGCCGCTGCGGGACTGCCGACGGTTACCACCAAGGGTGATCTGCTGCGCCAGGGCCTGCCGCTGCCGGATGCGCTTGTCGCATCGGGGCTTGCAAGGTCGAAAAGCGAGGCGCGGCGGCTGATCCTCGGCGGCGGCGTGCGTGTCAACAGCAGCAACGTCTCCGATGAAGCCATGCGGCTTACCAATACCGACATGGAGGAGGGCGTCATCCGCCTGTCGGTCGGCCGGAAGAAACATGTGCTGCTACGGCCGGAACCGTAATGCCATCGCGAACGGGCTGCCTCACACGGCAGGCGGCCCGCTCGCCGATGTCAAAGGGCATGGTGCTGACGGAAATGCCGTTGCAGGAAAGACCGAGCCTTGACGAAGCTCCATGTCCTGGGCGCGTCGGGCAGGAAACCATCGTCGTTCAGGATATCACTCAGCGGTGACGCGAAGAGTTCCGCCGCCTCGTTGCGGTCTGGTGCATGATGGGCGCCATCGAGGATCACGGCTGATGTGGAGCGGCTCGATGCCAGAATGAAAAGCTCGGGGTGGCAATGGACGGGATCGTAGGCGAGGCCGATCGCGAAGGCGGCGGAGCGATCGATATCGGTGACGGCAACCTCCTCGGCAAGTTCGCGGGCCGCCTCGTCGAAGAGATCGACTTCTTCGCTGGCACCCGGTTCCGCATAACCGCCGATCAGATAAAGGGCGCCTGGATTCTGCTCCGCAGTCAGGCTCCGCTTGGTGACGATCACCTGCTGGTCCGCGGTAACAAGGATAATGGTGAGCCCAAGCGGATCGGAGCGCTCGGCGTCGGGGTGCTCCGCGGCAAAGCCGGCATGGCGGGTCACGACATAGGCGGAGAAGCTCGTGCTTTGGGCCATGATGGTCAATTCGCCATTCTCGATGCGATGCTCGGCCAAGCGCAGGAGCTGCCCGTCGAAGGCCGTTGGGTGTCTTTCGATGAAGCGATCCCAGCCGGCCCGCCGCAGCGCCTCGACCGGCTCGGAGAGCCGGAAGGCTCCGGCGCAGCGGCAATGAATATGATCGACTGATATTGTGAATGCCTGGTCTGCGAATGTCATGCGCGCAATGTCTTTCTCAGCAATTCGATCGTCTCGGTAACGGATGGCCCCTTTATCTGTGGCGGCTCGGCCCGCTCGCAGAATTCGCGCCAGATGAAGAAGGTCAGCTCGGCGCCATCGGTCGGCGTTTCGCCCGGGCCTTCGGCAAAGGTCTGCAGCAGACGGTAGCGCTGATCCTGCCAGAAGAGGTCTTCCACCCAGCCGTAGATCGGGATGATGTGGAAGTGGATGGGAAAGCCGGGCGAGTGGCCGTAGCGGCCAATATAGACGCGCTTTGCGCCGAGCACCTTACCGAGGGCATGCTGAGCTTTCGCCAATAGCGGGCCGAGCTCGCACAAGGCTTCAGCCGACAGGTCTGCGAGATCGTTGGTGAAGCTTCGCGAGCTGACCATGAGATAGCCGGGCAGGGCGGAATTGATACGATGGTTCACCAGCCAGCCGGATGTTTCGGACACATGGAACTGTGCAGGAATTTCCAAGGATGCCTTCCTCTCTTACGTGGGCATGCGCGCAGATTCGCAAATTGGCTGACGATGACGTGCTTCGGCAAGGGCCGTGACTTTCGCTTCTTGTCGGGGCAAATTGCAGACGCACCGAGAGGGAATGTCTTGACTGAAATTGCATGCGCCATTTTCTGGCGGGAAGGACGGGTTCTGCTGGTCCGACGTGCAGGGCACAAAGAGCGCTTTCCTGATTGCTGGGATCTGGTCGGCGGCCATGTTGAAGCCGGCGAGAGCCCCGCGGCGGCAATGGTGCGCGAGGCAAAAGAGGAAGTTGGCCTGACCCCATCCCGATTTCGAAAGCTCGCCGAGCAGCCCGAGGAAGACACGATCTATCATCTCTTCCTCGTGAGCGAATGGCAGGGTGGAGAACCTGTATTGCTTGGAGATGAACATACGGCGGCGCAGTGGGCCACGCCCGTTCAGGCCGAGGCGCTAGACGATTTGGGCCACCCACAATGGTGTTCGATCTTCCACGAGATTCAAGAACAGGCTCTGGCCGGTGATATGCGTGGCTAATCGAAGTCAATTGCCTGAGACCGGACAATACATATAGATATATCTATATTTAAAGTGCGGGCCGAATTCCTGAATAAACGCGGCCCGCAATGTCTTACAGGCTCGTCGCAAGATCCCAGTTGTAGACGCAGCGATCAAGGCCGATGGCGATTTCCAGCACGAGAACATCCTGTTCCACAACCGGCCCCTTCTTCGGCTGCGTCCTGTAGCGCTCGGGAAAATCCGTGCGGCGGGAGATAGAGCAGACTTCCATCCACTTGTCGCCGTTATCCACCTCCACATCGACTGTTGTCTGCGAATAGGCGGGCAGCCGGTCGGAAGGCACGATGCGGGTCGGCAGCGGGATGAGCGCGGCAATCATTCGGCGCACAGGCTCCAGTGCGGCGGCATGATAGTCGTTGCCGCTGTCAGCCGTGTAGGCGCACTGGAATTCCAGCTGCCAGAACTCCTTCAGGCGCATGTGCTTGGTCGGCTGCTCTTGTTCGCGCCGGTAGGATCGGCCGGCCTGCCAGACGCAGAGGGGCAGACGCGTTCTCGAATGATTGCCGAGAATGTGCTGCATATAGACGTAGGTCGAGGGCGTCGTTTCCGGCCTCAGCACGAGCGGCGCCTCGGTCTCGGTCATTTGCTCCTGCGCCCATATATCGGCATTGGTGTAGGCGTCCGAAATGAGGGCGCGAGGCGTCAGCGCCGGCGCCTCGACCCTTCTGACATCCCAGGCCGGGTTGACCGACCGGAGGAAGGTTCGCACCTCCTCGGAAAAGAAACGGACCATGTGGTCACCCATGTTGATTTCGCGCTCTTCCCAGTGGACGAACGAATTGACATTGAAAAGATTGAGCACGGTGCCTGTCTCCCTGGCAGCCCTAACAGAAGGATGGGGGCTTTACGTCCAGCAGTTCGCCGGACGCATCAGGGCATCCGGACGCTACGGCTGGACGCGGAGACCTCGTCCGCCAAAAGCGCGCAGAACGGCAACCTGCGGGCAGGTGCGGTCGAGACGGGAGAGAGGCGCGCTGTTGGAACTCATGGCTGACGTCGTATCCGCGGGACCGGCGCTTGTCAAATCGGCCGCTCGCCTTGCGAGCAACGCTTCATCCATGCATTCTGCCGTCATGAGCGACATGGATCTGGACCATATTCTTAGAGAACTTGCGGCCCGCGAGCCGATCTTTCACCGGCGCGAATTCGGCACGTCGCGTGCCGATCTCGAACGGATGACCGATAGCAATTTCTGGCAGATCGGTGCGAGCGGAAAAGTCTATCAGCGCGGCTATGCGATCGAAACGTCGCTTGCGCGCTACGAGAAAGGGCCAGAGCCGCATGATTGGCCCTGCCGGGATTTCACCATCACGGTGCTGGCGGACAGGCTCTTCCTTCTCTCCTACATTCTCGAGGAGCCGCAGCGCGTAACGCGCCATTCGACCATCTGGCGTCAGGCCGCCGATGGTTGGAAGATCGTCTTCCATCAGGGCACCCCGATGGGGTGAGCCGGTTCGGTGCTCATCGCTATTGCACCAGTACCGACTGCTGGCAGCGAACATCCGTCACCCGCACATCGGCTTCGCCGATCTTGACGCCGAGCAGGGTCAGCGTGTTGAAAAGCAGCTCGTCGAGCGGCTTGGCAAGCCCGGTCAGCGTATCGGCGACCGCGCCCTGGATGACGGCCTTCGGCAGGCCGATACCGAGACCGAGGATGGTGACCTGGATGTCGGTATTGGTAAGCAGGCTGGTGACCGTCGAGGTCAGCGTGTCCCTGGTCGAAACATTCTTGATGGTCTTGGCGGAAATGTCCTGCGCAGCTTGATGCCGGCAATCGAGCTGATGCCAAGAACATTCAGTTCAAATGCGAGCCGCACCTGGGCGGTGCGTACGACCGCACCCGTGGTGCCGACGGCGTGGAGGCCAGTTCCTTCGGCGGCTCGCCGATTGCGAGCGTCAGTTTCGTGCCGGCAATGCCGGGGACTGCGGCGCTCAGGTTGACGGCCACCTGCTTCTTCTGGTTGGCGGCGATTGCGGCAGCCGAAAGGATATCCATCATGCTGGCATCGACAGATCGCCCTGCAACTGATGATGCTCTGCTCCAACGCATCAGTTTTCCTGAAGCCTTTGATCAGCGCTTTGGATTTGACTGGCTGTTGTACCGACGTCACTCTCCCGGACTATTTCAGGGGGAACGGACATGAACGAACATCATGCGGGCGGGTGCCTGTGCGGCGCAGTGCGGTTCGAAGCGCGGGAGAGGCCCGATGTCCTGGTCGGCTGCCATTGCTCGCAGTGCCGGCGGCAGACAGGGCTTTATTATGCCTCGGCCGACGTGCCGGTTTCGGCCGTCACGATAACAGGCGAGGAAAACCTGCGCTGGTATCAGTCAAGCGATGAGGCCCGGCGCGGTTTCTGCTCGCAATGCGGTTCGGCACTGTTCTGGCAAAGGCTGGGCGGGCCGGCTATTTCCATCCTGGCCGGCGCTTTCGACGAACAGAACGGGCTCAGCTTCGGCTATCATATCTTCTGTGCCGGTAAGGGCGATTTCTACGAGATTCCAGATGGCGTTCCGCAATATGCTGCGGGACGGCCGTAGAGCTTTTTGTTTCACGCAATTCCGGACGCAAAACCGCTGCACACTTTTGCTGGAATTGCTTTAGGCCTTCACGAAGCGGTAGGCGCTGTCCTTGCGTTCGGCATGACCGACGCCCGGATAGGACCAGTGATAGCCGAGCAGCTTGATCTTTTCCGACGCAGCACGGTCAAGAAGCATCCGGCGGTTCTTCAGGGCGGTTTCGGGATCTGTATCGAAGCCGAAATGCCAGGCGGGGTGCTCGAAGAAGATCACGTCATTGGTGCAGGCGTCACCGGTGATGAGGAGATTGCCGTCGCCGGCCAGTTCCAGCGAGATGTGGCCCGGCGTGTGGCCCGATGTTTCGACCACCTGCATTCCAGGCAGGATTTCCTGACCCGGCTTGACGAGGGTGAGCCGGTCCTTCACCGCAAAGAGATCGCGCTGCGCGCCGCGGGCGAAATCGTGCAGGACGGCGGGCATATGGGTCTCGTAGTCCTTGTCGGTCCAGAAGTTCCATTCTGTTTCGCTGACGAAATACTGGGCATTCGGATAGAGCAGTTTGCCGCCGGCCACGGTCGTTGCGCCCGAATGATCGGGATGGGCGTGAGTGAAGATCACCTTGGTGATGGCTTCCGGCTCGATGCCTGCTGCCTTCAGGTTGGCGGCGAGCTTGCCGGCGCTTGCCTGAAAGTTCGTACCGGAACCGTTGTCTATCAGGATCAGATCGCTGCCGTGGCGGATGAGCGGAATATTGGCCTGGACTGGCGCACCCGCCGCATCGCCGCCGAGCTGCGCCAATATCGGCCGGCGCTCTTCCGGCGTCGCGTCGGGAAGCAGGACGTCGGCGGGCAGGGTGATGAAGCCGTCGCTGACGACAGTGATATCGAAGGCGCCGTGCGTAAAGCGAAAGGACTCCGCCGCATGGGTGCCGCGCGGCAGGACAAGGGCCGCCGCGCCCGAGAGGGCGCCGGCCAGAAGCTGACGGCGCGTGGCCGACAGGCCGAGATTATCCGGATTGCTCATCTGCTCGTCTCCTCTTCGGTATCACCATGAGGAGACAATAACAGCACACCGATAGGACTTCGCCTATAAAATTCAATATTATCAATTATTTACATTTATTTTCAGTTCTTTACGGCTGATGCCGCGACACCATACCAGACAACCATACCGCATATCAGGAAGAAAAAGGCGCGCCACAAGGGCGCGCCGGCAACTCTTCGAGAGAAAACTCAGCCCTTGATGAAGGCCAGGAGGTCCGGATTGATGACTTCCGGGTGCGTGGTGCACATGCCGTGCGGGAAGCCCGGATAGGTCTTCAGCGTGCCGTGCTTCAGGAGCTTGGCGGAGAGCGGTCCCGAGTCGGCATAGGGAACGATCTGGTCGTCGTCGCCATGCATGACGAGAACCGGAACCGTGATCTTCTGAAGGTCTTCGGTGAAGTCGGTTTCCGAGAAGGCCTTGATGCAATCATAGTGGGCCTTGGCGCCGCCCATCATGCCCTGGCGCCACCAGTTTTCGATCACGCCCTGGCTGACCTTGGCGCCCGGACGGTTGAAGCCGTAGAAGGGGCCGGTGGGTATATCGAGGTAGAACTGGGCGCGGTTGGCAACGAGGGCTGCGCGGAAGCCGTCGAAGACTTCGAGCGGCAGGCCGCCGGGGTTCTTGTCCGACTTGACCATGATGGGCGGCACGGCGCCGATGATCACGGCCTTGGCGACACGACCTTCCTTGGCGCGGGCGACATAGTGGACGACTTCGCCGCCGCCGGTCGAGTGGCCGATATGGACGGCATTCTTGAGATCGAGGTGATCGGTCAGTGCGGCAACGTCAGCCGCATAGGTATCCATCTCGTTGCCTTCCCATGTCTGGGTGGAGCGACCGTGGCCACGGCGGTCATGGGCGATGACGCGAAAACCCTTTTCGAGGAAAAACATCATCTGTGCGTCCCAATCGTCGGCGCTGAGCGGCCAGCCGTGATGGAAGACGATCGGCTGGGCGTCCTTCGAACCCCAATCCTTGTAGAAGATTTCAGTTCCGTCCTTGGTCTTGATGAAAGGCATGGTCTGGCTCCGATTTTCTGATGATGTTGAACTGGTTGCGGCAAGCGTGGTTTTCGGCAGGGCGAGGGCCGCAATGGCCGCGCCGCCTGCCAGAAGAACGTCCCGCCGTGTGGCATCCGCTGTCAGTGCAATGCTGCGTTCATTCTCAGCTGTGGGCATGATCGCCTCCGTGTGGGCTTCTCCGCGCCTCTTCGACGAGAACAAGCTGCCCCACTTCCGGCGGCGATGCGAGTTAACCGTCGTAAATTGATGCAAAGCAATAATGACAGCAATGCGCCATTAGGCGTAATTACCTCATGAACACAATATGTTATCAGCAGGTTTTTCTTCTCAGAGCCGCTGCATGTTGCGCCGGACGGCCTGCCTGTTCTCCTCGAACGATCTTGCTTCCCTGCGCCAATGCTCGAAGTGGCCGCCGTCGCGCAATCTGACCGCGGCGTCTCGGCCAACCATCTTCTCGGCCGCCGCCTCATCACCCATGTGCTCCAGCACCTCAGCCACCATATCGAGCAGGGCGGCATGATCGTTGGTATCGTAGACCGAGCAGAGCAGCTTGAGCCGGGGGCTGCCGGAAGCAAGTTCGCGGGCGGCGTGTTCGGCCAGGTCTTCGGAGGAAAAGGAAAGCGGGGCAAACCAATATGCAAGGTAGGCGAGGTCTCGCAAATGCGGACCCGGGCCTGCCAGATCGAAATCGATGATCGCGATCGGAAGGCCGTCCCGGAAGATCATGTTGTAGGGTGCGAAATCATTGTGGCAGATCACGTCGTTGCGGTCGGCAATGGGGTAGGTGTAGGCCCAATTGCCATCGGGTACGAAATCCAGGTCTTTCGTCGCGTCATGGAATTGCCGCAACATGCCCACGGCTTCGACGAGCGCGGCATCATTCGTCCAGAGCGTGTCCGGCATCGTCGCAGAACCCGCCATGTAAGAGAGGATTTCTCTTCCGCTGGCATCGATGCCAAGGAAGCGCGGGGCATGGCCATAGCCTCGCCTCTCCAGTTGCTCCAGGAGCTTGTGGACATTGCCGCTGTTTGGGCCGATCGCACGGCGGACAGTATTGCCAACCCTGACAACGCCGGCATTGACATTGCCGCCGGCAAGCGGGATTTCCTCTGAAATCGGCATCGTCGTCCCCCGGCATGGTTCGCTCATGACCGAATAGCGGAAACAGGCACCTTTGCCCATGCACCGCTTGCGATCTGTTCAGGAGATCGCGACGTCACCCGCCCGCCTCTTGTCGAAGCCGCGGAAACTGCGATGTGCCAGCGGTGCAAGCGTCGTCACGAGATAGGCAAGGCCCGTCAGGAAAAGTGCGGCCGAGAGGCCGAAGCCATCGATCAGCGCGCCGCCGACAAGGCCGCCGAAGGGAATGAGCGCCCAGCAGAGTGCGGCATTCAGCGAGGTGACGCGCCCCATCAGCGGCTTCGGGATGCGCTCGAAAAGCACAGCCGTGAGAATGGGATTGAGGAAGCCCGAGGCGAAGCCGCCGATCGCGAGGATCGCGAAGATCAGGGCGAGTGGGGAGTCCATTGCAAAGACCAGGAAGCGGGGGAAACCCGTCAACAGAAAGGCGACCGTGTAGACGGCAAGCCGCGGTAGGCGCTCGCCGATCATGGCGGCAATCGCAGCGCCGATCATCGACGCACAGGAGAAGACGGCAAACAGGGTTCCGAGCAGGGCCGGGCCATGGCCCGAACCCTGGGTCCAGACCGGAACCAGGACGACATAGTAGGCCTGATCGAGCAAGTTGGTGGTCGCTACCATCAGCACGATTGCGACGAGCACGGCATCACGCCGCATGAAGTGCCAGCCTTCCGCGAGTTCCCGCCCATAGGCCTTGATGCCGGATGCTGCGGACTTCACTGCATGCCGAATTGCAGGAATGCCGATAGCGACGATCAGCGCGGAAGCGGCGAAGGTGACGGCGTTGACCACCAGCGCCTGGCTCGGCCCGACAAGGGCAATCAGCCCACCGGCACCTGCCGCCCCCACCGTCGATGCGAGGCGGTCGATGACGCCGATGACGCCGGTGACACGCTCCAGCGGCACGGCGGCAAGCCCGGCAATATCGGGGACCATGGATTGTTTTGCAGCATCGGAGGGGCCGCGCAGCACCCCCATGACAAAGACGATCGGCAGTAGGATCGGCATGGTGAGCAGGTCGAGGAGATGCAGGAGCGGCACGAGACCGACCGTGATCACCGAGGCGCTGTCGCAAACGATGGCGACGCGCTTGGGTCCGACGCGATCGATCATCGGACCGCCGAGTGCCTTGGCGACGACATAGGGCAGCATTTCCATCATGGCGACGATGCCGGTCAGCATGGCGCTGCCTGTGGTGCTCAGTACCAACCAGGGAATGGCGATGCCCGAGAGGCGCGTGCCCGAAAGGGAGAGCGTTTCTGCAACTGCGAGCGCGACAAAGGGGCTGCGGCTCATGGCTCGCTCTCTTCCTCGCCATGCGGCAGGCGGCCCGGATAGGGAAAGGCGTGCAGCATGACAGTGAAAGGCACCGTGTCGGCGGGCAGTGGCTCGCCAAGGGCCGGGGCTTCACGCATCGCTTCCATGAGAAACTCGTTCAGCCGCGTCGTCAGGGCTTCGGCTTTCTCGGCGGTCAAGGGAATGACGATGTCGCTTGCGGTGCTGGCCTTGCGCCATTCGAGCGGCAGTTCGGCATATTCCTCGGCGGCCTTCTGCATCTGGCCGACCTGCTGGGAGAGTATCGCCTGCGCGAAGGCGACGTCCATGTCGAAAGCCTCACCTTCGCTTTCCGCCGGTCGCACCGAGGTGATCTCGTGGGACGCCTTCCACCAGCGATCCCGGCGCGATGTCGCAGGCGCGTCCTCGATGAAACCATATTGGGCGAGCTGGCGCAGGTGGTAGCTCGTGGCACCGCTGTTGAGGCCGAGGCGCGCGGCAAGCTGGGTTGCCGTTGCGGGACCATCTATGCGCAGCATGCCGAGCATGCGCAGGCGCACCGGATGGGCGAGCGCCTTCAGCGCGGTGACATCGGGAACGATCTCGCTGACGTTACGCGAGGTGGCTGACGCCTGTGTAGGGACTGGCGGTTTCATGGTGACAGCCTAATATCGCAAACGATTCTTTGCAAATGTTTCTTTGCAAACCTTGAGAGAGGCTTTCAGTCGCCCGTTGCCCGGGCGTTGCGCTGTTCCAGCGCCACCTTGAGCAAGGCATGGGCCGATAGAAGCGGAGAGGATTGGCTATCACCGAGGATCAGAAGACCGGCGGAAGCACCTTCAGGTGTTATGTCCAGATGCCTGCCGGGGACGATGGCGACGGGCTTGCCCAAGGTCAGGAAAGTGCGGATCGTGGCTGCAACGCCATCGGCCAACCAGAGCGGACCGGAAAGACCGATACAGAAGGCAGCATCGAAATCCTCCGTCACGATCTGGCCGAGATGTAGCGTATCGGCGAGATCATCTCGGGCAGAGCGGTCGGCGAGGAAGCGGCGGGTCGATGGTTCCGGATGCGCGGTCTGACGCAACTCGCTGGTCAGATCAGGGAATCCGCCTGACGGGGTTGCGAGGACGACTTCTGCATGTGCGTCTCTGAAAAGATAATAGGCCGGCGCGAGGCGTGAGATCCGGGCCTCGCTGCTATCTCCATTCATGGCGAGAACGATCAGAAAACGAATGGGTATGTCGCCGTCCATGGCATGCTCCTCTTGAAGGGCAATGATGCACGGATGGCGAGTGGCGGACGAGTTGATCGTTGTAAATCGGTGTAAAGGGGTCAGCCCGCAGCACCCGAAAGCTGCGCCGGCTCATGGCCGAGGGCTTCGAGTTCGACGTTGATGCGACGTTCCCAGCCGGCGGCGCGATCCTGTCTTGCAGCTGTGCGTGCCACTTCGAGGATCGCCGAAGCGGCATCCAGTGCGTCCGGGCCTTGTCCCTTTACGGTGACCAGCGCTTTCACCCGCAGGAGTTCGGGCAGGCACCAGCGCTCGCCCGAGACATCGCAATGGACAAGCGCAGCATCGATTACGCTGCCGGCCTCTACATGCTGGCCGAGGCCGGAGAGGGCTCGCGCCTCGATGGACTGGAAGTAGGTGCGGAAGAGGTTGAAGCCGGCGCGATCGAGGATATCCATCGCCGGACGCAGCTTTGCGAGGCAGAGCCGGTATTCGCCGGCATGCAGATGCAGCTCCGCCTCGAAGCTGTCGGCATAGGTGTGCCAGACATCGAGAGACAGGGCCTTAGTATGGTCGCGCAGCAGCCGGATCGCGTTCGCGGCTTCTTCGTCATTGCCGGAGAGAAGCGCAAGCGGGCAGACGGCCTCGGCGAGCAGATTGCTGATCGAATGGTTGTGGCCGATCTCGCGGGCGTAGCGCATTGTCTCTTCGGCCTCGTCCAGCGCGGCCTTCTCGTCGCCCGACATCCAGAGGCAACGGGCCAGGATGATGCGCGCCGTCACGCGCTGGTCGAACTGGAAGCGCACGGAGTGGTGCGCCTGAGGCACATGCTCGTAGTCGGCCAGCATGGCCAGAAGCTCATCGCGGGCTTCGGCATGGCGGCCGAGCCAATGCAGCGTTGCGGCCCTCATGCGCCTGCCGATGATGATATCGCTCGGATCGGAGGAGGAGGGAGCAAGGGCTGTAAAACGCGCCGCCAGCTCCAGCCCCTGGCGGGGCTCGGCGCGGTTCAGCATGTCGACCCAGAGCGCCCAGATGGCGCGCAACTGATGGTCGATATCGCCGAGCTCCTCGGCAATGCGCCTGGCCGTCGTCCAGGCAGCGACGCCGAGTTCCGGCGCATGGGTGGCGCGCAGCTGCGGCCAGCCCAGTGCGGCATAGAGCTTCATGCGGCTCCTCTCATCCAGGCCTGGGCGGGCATCGAGAAAGGCGATCGCATGGGTCAGCGCGGCCAGGCATTCGTCAAGCAGCGACAGGCGGAAGAAGAGTGGCAGGGCAGCGACCGTCAGACGCACGCCGAGCAACGCATCGCCGAATGGACCGAAGGCCCAGTCGACGGCTGCGCGCAAACCCGGAACCTGCTGGGCGAAATCGTCAGGCCATTCCTCCGGCAGGGCGGCGTAGAGATCCTGCTCGGCGCTTTCGAGCGCGACGGAGAGATGAGCGGAGAAGCGGGCCATGGCACCGGGGAGCTCGCCCGATGCGGCAAGCTTCTCACCGGCATAGAGGCGCGTCGTATCCAGCAGCCGGTAAAGCGTTTCGTCGGTCGCGTTCTCGACCACGACCAGCGATTTGGCGACGAGGGCGGCAAGCAGATCCTCTGGCTCACTGCCGGAGAGCACGGCACCTGCGGCCCTGCCACTGAAGCGGCCGCGGAAGACGGAAAGTTCGCGCAAAGCCTGCTGCTCCTGCTGCGACAGGATGAGATAGCTCCAGTCGAGCGTGGCGCGCAGCGTCTGGTGGCGCGGCAGGGCCGTGCGCCGGCCGCGGGTCAATACCCGGAAACAGTCGGACAGCGAGCGGGAGAGGGCGGCAATGCCCATCGACTCCAGCCTGCCGGCGGCAAGCTCGATTGCCAGTGCGATACCATCGAGCCTCGTGCAGATATCGACGACATCGGCAGCATCCTCATCCGTCAGTTCGTAACCGCCGAGGCAGGCATCGGCGCGTTCGACAAAGAGCTGGACGGCGGGCGAGACGAGAGCAGCTTCCGCTGTCACGGCGGACGCCGGCAGGTCGAGGGGCAGCAGGCGGTGAACACGTTCGCCATCGGCGCGCAGCGGCTCACGGCTGGTGGCGAGGATATGCAGATCGGGTGCTTCCGCGAGCAGATCCTCGGCAAGCTCGGCGATATCGGCCACGACATGCTCGCAGCTATCCAGCACGAGCAGGAGGTTGCGTGGCTGCAGATGGACGGCGATTTCCCTGACGATGTCATCGCTGCGGGAGAGGATGCCGAGCGCAGACGCCAAGACGGTGGGCACAAGATTTCCGGTCGCGACTTCCGACAGGTCGATCCAGACGATTTCGCCTTCGAAGCCGCCGCGCGCAATCAGGGCGCGGGCGACGGTGGACTTGCCGATGCCGCCAGGACCGGCAATCGTCACCAGCCGGCTCTTCGCAAGCTGTCCGGTTACGGCCGCGATCGTCTGTTCGCGGCCGAAGATGCGCCGAGGCAGGCGTTCCGGGCGGGATTTCTGAGGTATCGGTGAGGGGGCGGCAGGCTCAGCGCCGTTGCTGCGGCGGTTGACGGGAGCGATGAACGTATAGCCGCGGCCCGGCACATTGGCGATGAACTGCGGCTCGCGCCTGACGTCGCCCAATGCCTTGCGCAGCGCCGAAACATGGACGCGCAAATTGGCTTCATCCACGAAAGTCTCCGGCCAGACCTGCCTGACGATCTCGGCATTGGTCTTCAACTCGCCCGGATGATGGAGCAGAAACAGGAGTATGTCGATGGCGCGGCTACCGAGCGGCACGGCGGAACCGTCCCGCATCAGGCTGCGCCTGGCGGGCACGATCGAAAATGCGCCGAAGTGAAACTCTTCTTCCAAACCCGGCCCCTTGCGGTGGTGCCGGCAGGTTGATCCCAATAGCAGCGCCCTGTCAAATGAAACGCAGCGGCAGCGCGGGAATTGCAAGGGGATTTCAGATGTTTAAGGCCACGCTATTTTAGCGGCGTCAAGCCTGTCCGCGTTCCCCAAGGATTGCGTTCAGCCGGGAGACGTCTTCGCGCAGCGCGGTCAGTTCCGTCAGAACCCGCATGTCGATCTTCTGATGCAACGAGAGCACCTCCAGTTCGGCTTTCAGGTTCACCTCGTAATCCTTGGCCGCTTCGAAACGGTCGCGTTCGGCCTGACGGTTCTGCGACATCATGATGATCGGCGCCTGGATGGCGGCGAGCATGGAGAGGATCAGGTTCAGGAAAACAAAGGGATAGGGGTCGAAGGCGCGGGTCATCAGGATGACCGTGTTGATGACCGTCCAGATCACGAGGAAGGCGAGGAAGGCGAGGATGAAAGACCATGAGCCGCCGACGCGGGCGATGCCATCCGCCAACCGCTGGCCGACGGAGGATTCGGCAGCAATGGCAGCGTTGATGTCGGTGGAGATGATCTTGCGCTCATGTGCCTTGGCCAGCACGCGCTTTTCGATGTCACCCAGTTCTTCGGCCGATTTGCCGAAATGCAGGTGGACGAAATTAGGAAGATTATACATGGCATTGTCCCGGGAATGGATCGAATTGGCGCGCAGTATTCCGCCACTGCCGCAAATTGCAATGCGTATCGGCGTCGCGCAAGGCAAACAGAGGTGTGAGTCAGCATTCATCAAATTTTCGCCGCAGATCGATACGGCTTTTGACGCCGCTTATTGCGGTGCACGAAGGGGCGGATTAAATGAATGACATGACACAGGAAAACGCTCTCTCCCATACGTTCAACATCGCCATCGCCCAGCTGAACCCCACGGTGGGCGATGTCGCCGGAAACCTTGCCAAGGTGCGCGAGGCGCGTGCCGATGCAGCCCGCCAGGGCGCGCAACTGCTCATGATGACCGAGCTTTTCATCTCGGGCTATCCACCGGAAGACCTCGTTCTGAAGCCGGCGTTCATCCAAGCCTGCTGGAAGGCTGTCGAAAGCCTCGCGGCCGATACCGCCGATGGCGGACCGGGCGTCGTCATCGGCTTCCCGCGCCAGGACGAGACGGGCCGCTACAATTCCATCGCCGTGCTCGACGGCGGCAAGGTGATCGCCGTCAGAGACAAGATCGACCTGCCGAACTATGGCGAGTTCGACGAGAAGCGCGTCTTCGATCAGGGCGCCATGCCGGGTCCGGTGAATTTCCGCGGCGTTCGCATCGGCATTCCGATCTGCGAGGATATCTGGGGTGATCTCGGTGTCTGCGAGACGCTGGCCGAAAGCGGGGCGGAAATCCTGCTCGTGCCGAACGGTTCGCCCTATTATCGCGGCAAGGTCGATATCCGCCATCAGGTCGTGCTGAAACAGGTGATCGAAACCGGGCTGCCGATGGTCTATGCCGCCCAGCTCGGCGGCCAGGACGAGCTCGTCTTCGATGGCGCAAGCTTTGCCTTCAATGCCGACAAGTCGCTCGCCTTCCAGCTCAGCCAGTTCGAAACGGCACTGGCCGTGACGACCTGGAAACGCACCGAAAACGGCTGGCATTGCTCGCAAGGGCCGATGGCACGCATACCCGAGAGCGAAGAAGCCGACTACCGCGCCTGCCTGCTCGGTTTCCGCGACTATGTGAACAAGAACGGCTTCAAGAATGTCGTGCTCGGGCTTTCCGGCGGCATCGATTCGGCGATCTGCGCGGCGATTGCCGTCGATGCGCTCGGCGAAGAGCGGGTGCGCACGGTGATGCTGCCATACCGCTATACATCGGAGGATTCGTTCAAGGACGCCGCCGATTGCGCCAAGGCGCTTGGCTGCCGCTATGACATCGTTCCGATCGAAGAACCGGTTGCTGGCTTTTCATCCGCGCTCTCGAATCTCTTCGAGGGCACAGACAGCGGCATCACCGAGGAAAACCTGCAGAGCCGCGCACGCGGCGTCATCCTCATGGCGATCTCCAACAAGTTCGGCTCGATGGTCGTCACCACGGGCAACAAGTCGGAAATGTCGGTCGGCTATGCGACGCTTTACGGCGACATGAACGGCGGCTTCAACCCGATCAAGGACCTCTACAAGATGCAGGTCTATGCGTTGGCCCGCTGGCGCAACGAGAATGTGCCGCCGGATGCGCTCGGCCCCTCAGGTGTAGTCATTCCGCAGAATATTATCGACAAGGCGCCGTCGGCCGAACTTCGCCCGGATCAGAAGGACCAGGATTCGCTGCCGCCTTATCCAGCGCTCGACGACATTCTTGAATGCCTGGTCGAACGGGAAATGGCGGTCGAGGAGATCGTGGCGCGCGGCCATGATGTCGAGACGGTGCACCGCATCGAGCATCTGCTCTATCTCGCCGAATACAAGCGCCGCCAGTCGGCACCGGGCGTGAAGATCACGAAGAAGAATTTCGGCCGCGACCGGCGCTACCCGATCACCAACCGGTTCCGGGATCGCTGAGACGCTTCAAATATCTGGGAGGGATGAATGCGCAGCTCAGTTGAAATCTACAATGTGCGGCGGGGCGAAAGCCGTGTCATCTGGCAGACGGAAGCGCTGGTGGAGGCGCCGAATTTCTCGCGCGACGGCGCCTATCTGCTGATCAATGGCGACGGGCTGCTCTATCGCCTGCGTCTCGATGGCAGCGACCTGGTGGAGCGTGTCGATACCGGCTTCGCGGTCCATTGCAACAACGACCACGGTATTTCGCCCGATGGCGAACTGATCGTCATCTCCGACAAGACCGAGTTCGGCAAGTCGGCGATCTACATCCTGCCGATCGAGGGCGGCAAGCCGCGGTTGATCACCAGGAACCTGCCGTCCTACTGGCACGGCTGGTCGCCAGACGGGCGCGAGCTTGCCTATTGCGGCATCCGCAACGACGTCTTCGATATCTATACGATCTCGGTCAATGGTGGTGAGGAGAAGCGGCTGACGCATGGCGAGGGCCGCAATGACGGGCCGGACTGGTCGGCCGACGGGCAGTGGATCTATTTCAATTCCAGCCGCACCGGGCTGATGCAGATCTGGCGCATCCACCCCGACGGCACGGGTCTCGAGCAGGTGACATCGGACAATTACGGCAACTGGTTCGCCCATCCATCACCCAACAATGACAAGGTGCTGATCCTTTCCTACGACCCCGACGTCTTCGATCATCCGCGCGATCTCAATGTGCGCCTCAGGATGATGGACATGGATGGCGGCAACCTGACGGAGCTGTTCGAGCTTTTCGGCGGGCAGGGCACGATCAACGTGCCGAACTGGTCGCCCGATGGCGAGGAATTCGCTTTCGTACGGTATTTTCCGGCGAGATCTTGAGAGGGCGCACCGCCATTTGATGATGGCGGTGGCGCCTCAAGCCTCACGCGACCCTTCTGAAATAGGCATTACCCGTTCATGAGAGGGATCGTTACACAACTATGCGCAAGGTATTGCTCGCGGCATTCGCCTGCCTGATCTGCTGCCGTACTTTACTGTTTGTTATGTTTCCGGTCGAGTATCTGCGATGGTTCGGAAAATACCAGGAGTCTCAAACTCTGAACCAGATGGCGCTCCCCATAGCCAAATTCTATATTCAGCATGATATTAAATATGCTTGTGGCAACGAGACCTACTTCAGAAATTACAACGCCATGAACTTCTTCGATGATCTGCCACTTTCGCCTGAAGAGGAGGTCGCGCTCCAGTCACAGGACAAGATTGCGCACCTGTTTTTAAGTGACGTCGTTGACGACGAGAGTGAATATCTCGACTCTATCCGCGCGGTGGCCGATTATAATTTGCTTGTCGCCTCTAAGTGCTTGCACAGGCGCATTTCGTGAAAGCCTCACTGGCGATCGGGCGCCTCACCGGTTAAGGAGAGGCGGCGCAATATCGGCATTATGTGAATGGGCGGCGGGTGTCTGCCCGCCGCGCTTGATGCTGCCTATCAAGCCGCAACAGCGGCCTTGCGGCGATCACGGACGGCCTGAGCCAGATCCTCGAGAACGTCGACCGACATGTCCCAGCCGATGCAGCCGTCGGTGATCGACTGGCCGTAGACGAGCGGCTTGCCGGGAACGAGGTCCTGACGGCCGGCGACGAGATTGCTCTCGATCATCATGCCCTTGATGTGATCGTTGCCGGCGACGATCTGGCCGGCGACGTCGTGGACGACCTTCGGCTGGTTCATCGGATCCTTGCCGCTGTTGGCGTGGCTGGCATCGATCAGCATGCGCGGGTCGACACCGAGCTTGGTTGCCTCGGCGATGACGGCCTGGACGTCGGCTGCCTCATAGTTCGGGCGCTTGCCGCCGCGCAGGATGATGTGGCAGTCCTCGTTGCCGCGGGTGGAGGCGATCGCTGCCTGTCCATCCTTGGTGACAGCCGGGAAATGGTGCGGCTGGGAAGCCGCCATGATCGCGTCGAGCGCGACACGCGCGCTGCCGTCCGTGCCGTTCTTGAAGCCGATCGGGCAGGAGAGACCCGAGGCGAGCTGACGGTGGATCTGGCTTTCGGTCGTACGCGCGCCGATGGCGCCGTAGCTGACGAGATCGGCGATGTATTGCGGCGTGATCGTATCGAGGAATTCGCAGCCGGCCGGCAGGCCCATGGCGTTGATGTCGAGCAGCAGGCGGCGGGCGAGGCGCAGACCTTCCTCGATACGGTAGCTGCCGTCGAGATGCGGATCGTTCATCAACCCCTTCCAGCCGACGGTGGTGCGGGGCTTTTCGAAATAGACGCGCATGACGATTTCGAGATCGCCGGAGAGGCGTCGTCGCTGCTCAACGAGGCGGGAGGCGTATTCGCGGGCGGCTGCCGGATCATGGATCGAGCAGGGACCGATGATGACCAGCTGGCGGTCGTCCTTGCCCGTCAGGATATTATGGATCGTGTCGCGCGTGCCGGTCACGGTCTCGGTCACCGCTCGGTCACGCGGGATTTCCTTGATAATATCGGCAGGTTTGGTCAGCGGGGTGATCTCGACGATGCGCAGATCATCAATAGTGTCAGTCACGGTATGCTCTCCTGTTTGGTCATACCGTGGCGGAACAAAAAAGCCGCCAGGTTGACTAGCGGCTGTTCGGGTGTGTCGTCGCGTTAGTTTCGGTTACGCACAGACCCGCATCCGCTGGAAGCAGCGGTACGAATAAAATCGCGATGCGTAAACGGACGAAATCGACATGCCGCCTATGTAGACATGCGAATTGGAATTGTCACGTGGATTCTGTGAGGAAAAATGACAGGCCTGTGAAGTTTTATCGGCTTTCGGCCATTGCCTCTCTCTGGGCATCTTCCGGCGCAGCCGCTTCGGCATGTCCATGCTTGGCGCGGCGTGTCGTCATGTCATCGCCGGCATTGGCGGGCAGGCGCAGGAAAGTGATGCAGGCGAGCGAGGAAATCCCTGCCACGATAAAGAAGGCGATATGGAAATCGGTGACCGTGAGTTGGCCGCCGTGGAAGCTCGCGGACACTTCCAGGATCGTCCCTGCGACTGCAACACCCATGGCCATGGAGATGCGCTGCGCCACGGCATTGATGGCCGTCGCCTGGCTGCTGTCGGCCTCGTCGACATCCCCGAAGGCCATGGCGTTAACACCTGAGAAGGCCATGGAGCGCAGCAGTCCGCCGACGAGAAGAGAGCCCATGATGAGATAGATCGGCGTTTCAGCAGTGAAGAGGCCGTTCACGCCGAGGAAGATTGCGGCAAGGAAGGTAGTGAGGGCGATGACGTTGCGGAAGCCGAAGGCGTTATAGGTGCGGGTTGCAGCGAATTTCGAGCCCATGGAGCCGAGTGCGCTGACGAAGGTGACAGAGCCAGACTGCAGCGGTGTTAGACCGAAACCGAGCTGCAGCATCAGCGGCATGAGGAAGGGCAGCGCGCCGAGCCCCATGCGGAAATTCGAGGCGCCGAGGATCGCCGCCCGAAACATCGGGTAGCGGAACATTTTCGGATCAAGCAGCGGATGCGGCGTGCGCCTGGCATGGACGAAATACAGGATGCCGGAGAGGACGCCGACCGCGACGGTGACATAGCCGTAAATGACGGGAACGGCCGGCAGGCTGATGACGGATATGCCGAAGACGAAACCGGCAAAGCCGATCCCGGACAGGAAGAAACCCGGAAAATCCATCGGCTTCGGGCTGCGTGGCTCAATTGCCGGCAGGAAGCGGGTGACCAGCGCAATGCCGATAATGCCGATCGGCACATTGATCCAGAAAATCCAGTGCCAACTCAAATAGGTCGTCAGGAAGCCGCCGATCGGCGGGCCCATGATCGGGCCGATCAGCGCCGGAATGGTGAGCCAGGCCATGGCATTCACCAGCTGGTGACGTGGTGTGCCGCGCACCAGCAGCAATCGCCCGACCGGTGTCATCATCGAGCCGCCGGCGCCCTGGATGAGGCGGGAAATGACGAAGGCGGCGATGGAATTGGAAAAGGCGCAGGCGATCGAACCGGCCATGAAAACGAAGATTGCCAGACGGAAAATGTTGCGCGCGCCGAAGCGATCCGACATCCAGCCGCTGATCGGAATGAAGATCGCAAGCGCCACAAGGTAGCTGGTTACCGCAAGCTTCAGCGCGATCGGCGAAGTGCCGATATCGGCCGCTATAGCCGGCAGGCTGGTGGCGATCACGGTCGAATCCATCTGTTCCATGAACAGGGCGACCGCAAGTATCATCGGCGTTAGGCGGGACACGGGCAACCGGGATGCAAGGAGAAGGGATTCGGCGCCAGTGGCGCCGCTCGGATCAGGGTCTCGTTCTAGGCCAGCATTTTCAACCTGTCCACGAAATGAATGTCGCATGTGGCTTGCGGCCATGCCCTTTCCGCGCCATAGATCGCCTGTCAGGTGCCCGCTGTCACCAGCGGGAGAATCGGGAATCCGGTGAAAGACCGGGACGTGCCCAACGCTGTAAGGCCGACGCTCGCCGTTCAAACTACGCCACTGGCTTTTCGGCCGGGAAGGCAGCGGCCAAGCGGAGGACGCCGAGTCAGAAGACCGGCCTGGCAAGATAGACCCAACCCGCGCGGACGGCGGGCGGTTGCGTTGTTGGGGATTTGACGATGCGACCCATTGATGATGCCGTTTGTCCGGCATCCAGCTTTTCTGCGGCCGAACGCGAGGCCGTCTATCACGCGATCATGACGCGGCGTGACGTGCGCAGCCAGTTCCTGCCCGATCCCTTGCCGGATGATCTGGTGACGCGGCTTTTGACCGCCGCGCACCACGCGCCTTCGGTCGGCTTCATGCAGCCGTGGAATTTCATTCTGGTGAAAAGTGCCGAGGTGAGGGCGCGCGTGCGCGATGCGTTCCTCGGGGCGAATGAGGAAGCGGCCCGCATGTTCACCGGCGAGCGGCAGGAAAAGTATCGTTCGCTGAAGCTTGAAGGCATTGTCCAGGCGCCGCTCGGCATCTGCGTGACCTGCGATCCCACCCGCAGCGGCAGCGTTGTGCTGGGACGCACGCATAATCCGCGCATGGACAGCTATTCCACCGTCTGCGCCATCCAGAACCTGTGGCTCGCGGCCCGTGCCGAAGGCGTCGGCATCGGCTGGGTCAGCATCTTTCGCGAGGGCGACCTCAAGGAGATACTTGGCATTCCCGATCATATCGAAGTCGTCGCCTGGCTCTGCGCCGGCTTCGTCGACCGGCTCTACGATGAACCGGAACTGGCGGTCAAAGGCTGGCGGCAGCGGGTGGCGCTGGAAGAACTGGTCTTCCATGACGGCTGGGGGCAGGTGGAAGGCGAGGCCGCGCCGGTCTGAGCCGGCGCGGGTGTGCTTCACTCGGCCGGCTGGGTGCTGCAATCCTTGGCGCAGGCCGGTGTCCTCCAATGGCCAAAGGTGAGGAAGCTCGCAGCAGCGAGAAGCCAGACGCCGATCGCTCCATAGAGCATGACACCGCCGAAGCCTGCGACCAGCGCATCATGGACCGTCTCGGCCGGAATATCAGGCAGGGCGGCGATGCTGCCGGCGGAGATCCGTTCGGCAAGCAGGCGCAGGTCGCCGGCATCCATCGAGTTCGGCAAGACGTTCTTCAGATGGGAGAGCACGCCGCTGAACAGGATGAAGCCCATGACCGCGATGTTGATCGCGAGCGAGATCATCCGGGCGCTCATGTCGATGCCGGAGGCCATGCCGGCGCGGTCGCTGGATACCGCACCGGTTGTCGTGTTGGTGACCGGGGTATTGGTGAAGCCAAGCCCGATGCCGGCAAGCAGCGCGCCGGGCAGCATCGTCAGCCAGCTTGGCGCAGCGGCGGCACTGCCTGACTTCATCAGCAGGAAGCCCAGCCCGATCGTGAAAAGGCCGCCGGGAATGATGATGCCCGGCCGATAGCGCAGCATAAGCCGCTCGGCAAGCGGCGGCACGACCAGCGTCGGCAGCGTATAGGCCAGCAAGGCGATGCCGGCGGCCACACTGCCGTAACCGAGGCCGGCTTCATACCAGATCGGCAAATAGATCATGAAAGGCCAGAAGCTGATGTTCATGGCGGCCGAACCGACAATGGCGCCCGAGAAGGTGCGGATGCGGAACACCGAGGCATCGAACATCGGTCGCGGGTTCAGCTTTTCGGCAACGACGAAGGCGACGAGGCTTGCGGCGCCAAGTCCTATAATGCCAAGCGCAGCCGGGCTCGCAAAACCGAGAGCAGGCCCCTGGGTGATGAAGAAGGCAAGGCAGAAGACCGCCAGCGAAAGGGTGGCGATGCCGGCGATATCGAGCCGTCCGGCCGCGGGATCACGCGATTCCTGAATTCCCGTCAGCGCGAGAGCGATTGTCACGCCCGCCAGCACGGCATGGATGAGGAATACCCATTGCCAGCCGGCCACCGCCACGATGCCGACGCCGACGATCGGGCCAAAGCCCAGGCCGATGCCAAAAATGATGCCCCACCAGCCGAAGGCGATGCTGCGGGCGCGGCCCTCGCGAAATTGATGGGAGAGCACGGCTACCTGGCAGATCAGCATGAAGCCGCCGCTCATTCCCTGCAGAAAACGAGCAACGATCAGCAGCGAAACATCCTGCGCGAGTCCGGCAATCAGCGAGGTGAGGCCGAAGACGGCAATGCCGATCAGGAAGACGCGCTTGCGGCCGTAGCGGTCGGCCAATGTGCCTGCGGCCATCAGCACCGTCGTAACGGCGATCGTATAGGCGTTCATGATCCATTGCAGGGCACTGAAATCGGCGTGAAGCACTTTTTCCAAAGTGGGCAGGATTGCCGGCACGCTCGATATTTCGAGGCCGAACATCAGCGAGGAGAGACAGGCAGCCAGCAGGGCAATGATGCCCCGCGCACGAGGGGATGAATGGGAATCAGGGGGCATGTTTTGGCCTTTCGACGTTGAGGCGCACAACGTGACATCCGCTGTGGTCCATTTGCGTCAGCATAGGCGGGACTTGATCATTACAAAATTGGATGATTACATATTTCAGACACAACAAATTCGAATGATTGGTTTCAACCATGCTCGATGTCGATTCCGTTCAGGCCTTCGTGGCGATCGCCGACAACAAGAGTTTCACCCGCGCTGCGAACGAACTCGGCAGCACGCAAGGAGCGATCAGCGTCAAATTGAAGCGGCTGGAGGAGCGGCTCGGCCACCGGCTGATCGAACGCACGCCCCGGCTGGTGCGGCTTTCGGCGCAGGGGGCAGTGTTTCTACAGGCCGCACGGGAATTCCTCGAGGCCCATGACAGGGCCGTTGCGGCGCTCTCCTCGTCGCGCCGCCACTTCACGATCGGCATTGCCGCGCATGTAGCAGGGCCGGAGGTTCCGACACTGCTTGCACGCCTCAACGCCCATGATCCGGGTCTGACGATCGAAGTGCGGATCGATAATTCCTGCACCCTGCTTGCGGCTTTCGATCGCGGCGAACTGGATGCGGCGATCATCCGCCGGGACGAAGATCGGCGCGACGGCGAGGTTCTGGGGCCTGAGCATTTCGGCTGGTTCGCCACGCCGCAATTCGAGTATCGCCGCGGCGAGCCGTTGCGTCTTGCAGCACTCTCGCCGACATGCGGAGTGCGGGCTGTCTGCACCCGCGCGCTCGATGTGGCGGGCATTCCCTGGACCGGAGTGTTCCTCGGCGGCGGCTCTTCGGCTGTGACCGCAGCCGTTTCGGCCGGGCTTGCCGTTTCAACCTTCTCCTATCGCCTGGCCCCCGTCGGCACTGTCGAAGTCAGCGAGCGTTTCGGCCTGCCGCCATTGCCGTCTTCGGAGATCGTGCTGCATTCGACGCTGACGGACGCCAAATCGCGCGCGGCACTACGCACGCTGGCAGCCGCCTTCAGAGAGCATCGCGTGTCCAGCTGATAGCGCGGTTTCTATTGCACCGAGATCGTGATTATTGCTGCTGTTGGGGCTGCGGGCCCGATGCCGCGGGATTGGCGAGATCGATCTTGCCCTGATCGCCGGCGAGGAATTGCGGGCCGACCTGGCGCACCTTGTTGCTCGCGGGATTATAGGGACGATCCGGTACTTGCGCCTGCGGGGCAGGCGGGGCGCTCGCCGCTTTCGGGGCTTCGGTGTGGATCGTGGTGATGGAGCTTTTCGGCTCAGGCGCCGGAGCAGAGGCCGTCTGGCTCTTGCGCATTTCCTCGTAATAGGCACTGAGATTGCACGAGCAGGCGGATTTTTCGCCAGGCGCGCGGGTCTTGTAGGCGAACGCGTTCTTCATCGCGCCATAGGGCGCGCCTGTCGCCGTCGAGATCATGTTCGAGGCTTCGGTGCTGGAAATATCCCGGTAATAGAGTTCCGTCTCCACACCGGGGCACATTTTCGAGCACGTTGCGGCATCGCGGCCGAAATCGACCGAAGTGGTATTGTTGCTGATCGGGAAGAAGCCGCCATCGCAGGTGCGCACGCAGATGGTGCTGACGGGCGAAAGCATTTCGGCCCGCGGCAGGCCGTAACGCTCACCGCCGCCGAGTGGAATGAAGGTATCGCCGCGCATTGCCTGCTCCTCGATGGAAGGAGCGGGTGCATAAGCGTCACCTTGCGCGGATTCTGTAAAGCTGTCGCTGTTGCAGCCATTGTCTTCGAGGGCCGCCATCAGGCCTTCGCGGGCCGGATCGGCGCCGGACTGGCGCAATTCGCTACGGCGGTCCTGCAGATAGCGGATATTGTCGACCATCTTTGCTTGCGCCTGCTCGAGCTCCTCGCAAAATCCCGCATTCTCACCGCCGAGGACGACCATGCTGCCGGAGGTGCAGCCATATCGGCGCAGATCGCCGCGCACCTTGCGCAGTTCCAGATTCTGTTCGGCAAGCGCGCCTGCATATTGGCGCATCTCGGGACCATTATTGCCGAAAGTTTGCGGCAGATCGGCCAGGCGTCCGCGCAGATCTTCGCAGATCGCGTTGGTCTCAGCTGCTGCCGGAACCGCGAATGCCAGAAAGAAAACAAGATACAGGTTTCGGCGCTTCACGACGTCGTCCCGGAATGAGAAAAGCATCTATCGGTGAATTGCGGCTTCAATCCACCGCGCTTTGTCTTAACGTATTTCCCTTAATAAGCTCGCAGTAATTCCTAGCGCATTTTTGCAATCTTATCCAGCAAGCCTAATGCTTGCATACCTTCGCTCCTGCAATCACGCGGGGAGTCTATTGATCTCTAGACAGCTGATATGACAGGCATTTCCGACGAAACTCACCTCACCGAGGCGACAGCAGGAATACCGGAAACCGGGCACGGCCTGCACCTCTTCGTGGACGGTTGTTTTGAGCCTCGCTCGGGGCACGGCGGGTGGGCCTTCATCGCCTATCGCGATGGGGTGGAAATAGGCACCGGTTTCGGGGGCGTGGAGAATGGCGCCAACAACACGATGGAACTGACCGCGTTGCTTGAGGCGACAATCTGGGTCAGCCGCGCGGTACCCGGCGAAGCCGCGATCATCTGGTCCGATTCCGTCTACACCGTCGAAGGCTGCAACAGCTGGCGCCCCATCTGGAGGAACAATAGCTGGAAGAAAAGCAATCCGAACGGCAGGGCCAGAAACAGAGCGATATCGGATGCCAAGCTCTGGAAAGCGCTCGACATCGAGCTATCCCGGAATCCATCGATAACAATTGTCTGGTGCAAGGGTCATTCCGGCATTGAAGGCAACGAACGCGCGGATGAACTGTCGGATCAGGGACGCCGCTCGATACGGCGTGCCTGATGTGCCTGATGTCAGCGGCCGTCGTTTCACAGACGGCCGCAGCGCAAGTTACGCCGGCTGCGATGCCTCGACGACAGCAAGCGCTGCCATATTGACCACACCGCGAGAGGTGACCGACGGCGCCAGGATATGGGCCGGCATCGCCGTGCCGAGCAGGATCGGGCCAACATGCAGGCCGTCGGTCATCGATTTGACGACACCGAGGGTGATATTGGCCGCATCGAGGTTCGGGAAGACCAGCAGGTTGGCTTCGCCATGCAGCGTAGTATGCGGCATGACCCGGCGCCGCAGCTCCTCGGAGATCGCGCTTTCGCCATGCATTTCGCCGTCGACTTCGAGATCCGGTGCCGCCTCGCGAACCAGCTGCAAGGCGTTGCGCATCTTGCTTGCGCTTTCAGACTCGCGCGAGCCGAAGTTCGAATGCGAGACCAGGGCAGCACGCGGCGTAATGCCGAAGCGCTTGATTTCCTCGGCGGCCAGAACCGCCGCCTCGGCGATTTCTTCAGCCGTCGGGTTGAAGGTCACATAGGTGTCTGTGAAGAAGGTCGCGCCGCGCTGCGAGATCAACAGGCTGAGCGCGGAGAAATCGCGCACGTTCGGGCGTTTGCCGATGATCTGGCGCACGTCACGCAGATGCTTCTCATAACGGCCTTCAAGGCCGCAGATCAGCGCATCGGCTTCGCCACGCTTCAGCGCCAAGGCACCGATGACGGTCGTGTTGGTGCGCACGATGGTACGGGCCGCTTCCGGGATGACGCCGCGGCGCCCGACGAGCTGCAGATAAAGATCGACATATTCGCGGAAGCGCGGATCGTCCTCGGGGTTGATGACATCGAAATCCTGCAGCGGGCGAATGCGCAGGCCGTAACGCTTCAGGCGCGTTTCGATGACTTGAGGACGGCCGATGATGATCGGTTCGGCGATGCCTTCTTCAAGCAGCACCTGGGCCGCGCGCAGCACGCGTTCGTCTTCGCCTTCGGAGAAGATGACGCGCTTGCGCTCCGCCACCTTGGCCGCCGTGAAGATCGGCTTCATGACGAAGCCGGAGCGGAAGACGAAGCGGTTCAGCTGGTCGAGATAGGCGTCGAAATCCGTGATCGGGCGGCGCGCTACGCCGCTTTCGGCCGCAGCCTTGGCAACGGCAGGCGCGATGCGCAGGATCAGGCGCGGATCGAAGGGCGAGGGGATGAGGTAGTCGGGCCCGAAGACCGGGGTTTCGCCGGAATAGGCGCGGGCCGCAACGTCCGATGGCTCCTCGCGGGCGAGGGCCGCGATCGCGCGCACTGCCGCCATCTTCATTTCCTCGTTGATCGTCTCGGCGCCACAGTCCAGAGCACCCCTGAAAATATAGGGGAAGCAGAGAACGTTATTGACCTGGTTCGGAAAGTCGGAGCGGCCGGTGCAGATCATCGCATCGGGGCGGGCGGCGCGGGCAAGATCCGGCATGATCTCTGGCGTCGGATTGGCAAGCGCCATGATGAGCGGCTTTTCGGCCATCTGCGCCAGGAGTTCCGGCTTCAGCACGCCAGCGGCTGACAGGCCGAGGAAAACGTCGGCGCCGCCGATATTTTCGGCAAGCGTGCGCGTGTCGCTCTTCTGAGCGTAGATCGCCTTCCACTCGTCCATCAGCTCGACGCGGCCTTCATAGACGAGGCCTTCGAGATCGTGGACCCAGATGTTTTCGCGTTTGGCGCCGAGTGTCACCAGCAGGTTGAGACAGGCAAGGGCGGCGGCACCGGCGCCGGAGGCGACGATCTTCACCTCATCGATCTTCTTGCCGGCGAGTTCGAGGCCGTTGAGGATGGCGGCTGCGACGATGATCGCGGTGCCATGCTGGTCGTCATGGAAGACCGGGATCTTCATCTTCTCGCGCAGCTGCTTCTCGATGCGGAAGCATTCCGGCGCCTTGATATCCTCGAGGTTGATGCCGCCAAAGGTCGGCTCCAGCGAGGCGACGGTGGAAACCATCTGGTCGACATCTGCCGCATCCACTTCGATATCGAAGACGTCGATGCCGGCGAATTTCTTGAAGAGGACGGCCTTGCCTTCCATGACCGGCTTGGAGGCAAGCGGGCCGATATTGCCGAGGCCGAGCACGGCGGTGCCGTTGGAGATGACGGCGACGAGATTGGCGCGGGACGTATAATCGGCCGCCTGCTCCGGATTGTCACGGATGGCGAGGCAGGGAGCGGCGACACCGGGAGAATAGGCAAGCGCCAGGTCGCGCTGGTTGCCGAGCGGCTTGGTCGCCTGGATTTCGAGCTTGCCGGGGCGCGGATAGCGGTGGAAGAAAAGCGCCTGCTCGTCGAGGCTGCCGCCCGTCAAATTCTTTTCCGATTTGGATTTTTCGTGGTGATCCATCGCCGCCTCCAGCGTTGTTCGAAGTCTTTTGAAGCTTCCTCCATACATCAATCGACCCGTGGGAACAGTACGGAAATAAGCGCAGTGGAACTTTTTGATCTGATGGTAACGGGGAGCTGACATCGGAGTTTTCCCGGTCAGCTGCGGCAGTCCGACCGGGAAGGGCTCTTATCGGTGGATTGAGCGGCTTTGCAGGGCTTTCCTGCGGTTTGTCATCTTCCTGATACACGAGTCTGATTTTGGAAGACCAGACGAAGAACGATGGGACACGAGCGGAAAGGCTTGTGACAGACATGATGGAACCCCGGCGCTTCCGCACCCTCTTCATTTCCGATGTGCATCTCGGCTCGAAGGCCGCCAAGGCGGATTTCCTGTTGGATTTCCTGAAATACCATGAGGCAGACACGATCTACCTCGTTGGCGATATCATCGACGGCTGGCGCCTGAAGCGCAGCTGGTACTGGCCGCAGGTCTGCAATGACGTCGTCCAAAAACTCTTGCGCAAGGCACGCAAGGGTACGCGCGTCGTCTATATTCCCGGCAATCACGACGAATTCCTGCGCGCCTTTCCGGGCACGCATTTCGGCGGCATCGAAGTCGTCGACCGCATCATCCACGACGGCGCCGACGGCAAGAAGTATCTGATCCTGCACGGCGATGAATTCGACGTAGTCGTACGCAATGCCCGGCTGCTCGCCTATCTCGGCGATTGGGCCTACGATATGGCGATCCGCATCAATATCGTGCTGGCTGCCGTGCGCCGCCGCCTCGGCATGCCCTATTGGTCGTTTTCGGCCTGGGCAAAGCTGCAGGTGAAACATGCCGTCAACTTCATCGGCGAATTCCAGCGCGTGGTTGCCGAAGAAGCCCGCAAGAGCGGTGCCGATGGCGTCATCTGCGGCCATATCCATCACGCCGTGATCGAGGATATGGACGGTGTCCGTTACATCAACACCGGCGACTGGGTCGAAAGCTGCACGGCAATCGTCGAGCATGAGGACGGCCGGTTCGAACTCATTACCTGGCGTGCGCTGACCAGCAACGTGCCGGCCCTGACCTCTGTCGAATTGCTTGAAGAGGGCGATCTCGCCCCGCAGGCTGCCTGAATAATGTGTGCGTACCGCACCGGCCTGGCCGGTGCATCATGAATTTAGCCGTTGCCGTCAGGCGACAGGCCCAATTAATTTTTTAAATCGTTTCGAGTTATGTCCGAAACGTTACAGGCGGGCTATTTCTCGCCATAGTCGTGTCGGATTGGATGTGTTAGGCAACGGTCAGTTTCCTTCAGGTCCATCATGATTCCCGCACAAAATCCCTCGACGGGTGAGGGAGCGCCGCCGCGCTTCCGGCAGCTTAGCGCGCTGTGCTACAGCGCGCCGCTGCTGGTCAACGGCATCGTTCTGCCCTTCTTCCCCGTCTGGCTTGCAGACCACCAGTTCAGTGACCACCAGATCGGCACGATTCTGGCCGTACCCATGGTGGTGCGCGTTCTCGTGGCCCCGATCGTGGCGGTCTTTGCCGACCGCATGCAGGAGAGGGCGCATGTGCTCCTTTGGTCGGGCATCCTCTCGCTGCTGACCGCCATAGCGCTTTACTGGACCACGAATTTTTGGCCGGTGCTGATCGTCTTTGCGCTGCAGGGCGCGACCTTCGCTCCTTATGTGCCGGTCGTCGAATCGATTGTCATTTCGGGGGTGCGCCGCTGGGGGCTCGATTATGGCTCCATGCGCGTCTGGGGCTCGGTTGCCTTCATTGTTTCCACTTTGATCGGCGGCGAACTGGTCGGCAAATGGGGCGGCGCCATGGTGCTGCCGGTGATGATCTTCGGCTTCACGCTGACAATCGTCATGGCGGTTTTCTGTCCGCGCATCGGGCCGACACGGCGGCGCGGCCAGCCGATCAATCTCCCGGCGACGACGGGCAGCGGCCTGCGCGAGCCGCATCTGCTGCTTCTGCTGCTCGGCGTTTCCATACAGCAGGCAAGCCATGCGCTGCTCAACGCCTTCTCCTCGATCTATTGGCACCAGCTCGGTTTTTCGGGCACAGCGGTCGGCCTGCTCTGGAGCGCCGGCGTCGCCTCCGAGGTGACGGTGTTCTTCCTGTCGCGGCGGCTCAACCGTCGCTTCAATGCCTGGACGCTGATCCGCTTCGGCTGCGCCGTCAGCATCTGCCGCTGGGTGTTCTTCCCGATGGAAACGAGCTTCATCGGCTTCTTCATGCTGCAATGCCTGCACGGTTTTACCTATGCCTTCGTGCATACCGGCGTGCAGCGGCGCATCGTTGCGACGGTACAGGAGACGCAGGAAGCCTCGGCCCAGGGTGCCTATTTCTTCTATATCGGCATGGCCTCCGGCCTGATGACGATCGCCTCAGGCTACATCTATTCCGCGCTCGGCCTCGACAGCTTTTATGTCATGGCCTGTGTCGCGGCCTTCGGGCTCGCCCTTGTCATCATCGCCTATTATCTTCAGCCCCAAAGGCTGGCGTCAGGCGGGAATACGAGGGAGCCGGCATAATTCAGACCGGGCTCGCGGTCGCGGGCCAACAGCAGCGGGCCGTCGAGATCGACGAAATCGGCGTCCTGCGCCAGAAGCACGGCGGGCGCCATCGCAAGCGAGGTGCCGACCATGCAGCCGATCATGATGGAGAAGCCGAGCCGCTGGGCTTCCTCCTTCATTTCCAGGGCTTCCGTCAGGCCGCCGGTCTTATCCAGCTTGATGTTGATCGCGTCATAGCGGTCGGCAAGGCTTGCGAGGTCGCCGGTGTGATGGACGCTTTCATCGGCGCAGACGAGCACATGGCGAGCGATCTCGGCCAGCATGTCGTCACGGCCGGCCGGCAGCGGCTGCTCCACCAGCGCGATATTGGCTTCGGCAGCGATACGAAGATGATGTTCAAGCCTGTCTTCCGGCCAGCCTTCATTGGCATCGAGGATGATGGCGGAATCGGGCGCGGCGGCGCGCACTGCCAAAATGCGGCTTTCGTCATCGCCAGTTCCGACCTTGACCTTCAGAAGCGGGCGCTGGGCATGTTCACGCGCCTGGGCTGCCATGACATCGGGTTCTCCGAGCGAGATCGTATAGGCTGTCGTCAGGGACTTCAGCTTGCGCAGATCGAGCCGGTCGGCAACGCTCCGGCCTGACAGTTTGGCTTCGAGATCCCACAGCGCGCAATCGACGGCATTGCGGGCCGCGCCCGGCGGCATGGCATGCAACAGTGCGGCCCGGGAGATGCCATCCTCGATCAGTGGGCGGGCCGCTTCGATCTGCGCCATCACGCTTTCCGTCGTCTCGCCATAGCGGCGATAGGGCACACATTCGCCCCATCCTTTGGCACCTGATTCTGTCAGCGTGCAGGTGATCACCTCTGCGGAGGTCTTTGCCCCGCGCGAGATGGTGAAAGTTCCCGCAATCGGGAATGAATTCATCTGGATATCAAGATTGCGCGGCATATTTGCTCTCCTGCGAGCATGGAAATTGCGCGTTGCTTCTGTATATTAACGCGCCGGGCGGCGAATATCACGTTCGCGAGTCGGGACTGTCGCTGCAAGCATTGAAAGACACAAGTATTTTGAAGTCCGAGAAACGCAACGCCGCCTCGCTGCATGTGGACGACCGAGCCGAGGGCTCGGGCCAGCATGTGCATCTCGAAGGCAATTGGCGCAGCGCCAACCTCCATCTCGTCCTGCAGGATTTCGACAAGCTCGCACGCAGCAATAGCGGCGACCTGACACTCGATCTTTCCAATGTCACCGATATCGACACGGCCGGCATCTGGTTGCTTTGCCGGCTAAAGAAACAACAGGAAGAAGCGGGGCGGACGGTCCGTTTCGAAGGCACGAACCAGCATATCGACGAGCTGATCGCCACCTTCTCCAAGGAGCCTGATAAGCAGGAGTCCGAGCAGAAGGAAAAGGGTTCGCTCATGGAGCGCGTCTTCGCGCCGATCGGCCGGATGACCTTTGATGTCTGGGACAATCTGGCCGCCGCCATGTACATCCTCGGATCGGCGGTGCGCGGTGCGCAGATGAAGTTCGGCCGGGGCAGCGGCGTGTCGCCCGCTTCGATCGTCAACCAGATCGACCATATGGGTGTGCGGGCCGTTCCGATCATCCTGCTGATGTCCTTCCTGATCGGCGCGATCATTGCGCAGCAGGGCGCCTTCCAGCTTCGCTATTTCGGCGCGGAAATCTTCGTCGTCGACCTTGTCGGCATCCTGCAGCTTCGTGAAATCGGCGTGCTTCTGACCGCGATCATGATCGCCGGCCGCTCGGGCAGTGCCATCACCGCCGAAATCGGCTCCATGAAGATGCGCGAGGAAGTCGACGCGCTGAAGGTGATGGGCCTCAACCCGATCGGCGTGCTGATCTTCCCGCGGCTGGTGGCGCTCACTGTTGCGCTGCCGCTTCTGACCGTGATTGCCAACTTTGCTTCGCTGGCGGGTGCCGCTGCCGTCGCCTATCTTTATTCGGGCATTACATTCGCCACCTTCCTGTCGCGCCTGCATGAGGCCGTAACGCTTTCGACCATATTGGCCGGCATGATCAAGGCGCCGTTCATGGCGCTCGTCATCGGCATCGTCGCGGCGGTCGAAGGCCTGAAGGTCGGCGGCAGCGCCGAATCGCTCGGCCAGCATGTGACCGCCTCCGTCGTGAAGGCGATTTTCGTCGTCATCCTGATGGACGGACTTTTTGCGATGTTCTATGCAGCGATCGATTTCTGACATGGCGGACAACGTGGATCAGCAACCGATCGAAGAGACCAGGAACGGTGATCGCGACATCGTGCTTTCAGCGCGTGACGTCACTGTCGGTTTTGGCTCCAAGGTCGTGCTCGACAAGCTCAACCTCGATATCTACCGCGGCGAGATCCTCGGCTTCGTCGGCGCTTCCGGCACCGGCAAATCGGTGCTGATGCGCACCGTTCTGCGCCTGCTGCCGCGCCGTTCCGGCACCATCAAGATTCTTGGCCAGGATTTCGACGAGCTCAACGAGCAGGAACGCAATGCGCTCGACATGCGTCTCGGCGTGCTCTTCCAGCAGGGCGCGCTCTTCTCCTCGCTGACGGTCAAGGAGAATATCCAGGTGCCGATGCGTGAATATCTGGACCTGCCGAGTTCGCTGATGGATGAGCTCGCGCATCTGAAGATCCGCATGGTGGGGCTCGCGGCCGATGCGGCCGACAAATATCCTTCCGAGCTTTCAGGCGGCATGATCAAGCGCGCGGCACTTGCCCGCGCGCTGGCGCTCGACCCGGAACTCGTCTTCCTCGACGAGCCGACGTCAGGCCTCGATCCCATCGGGGCTGCGGAATTCGACGAGCTGATCGCCAATCTGCGCGATAGCCTGGGGTTAACAGTCTATATGGTGACCCACGACCTCGACAGCCTGTTCTCGGTCTGCGACCGTATTGCCGTGCTTGGAAAGAAGCGGGTAATGGTGGAAGGAACGATCGACGACATGCTGGCCTACGACGATCCGTGGGTTCAGGCCTACTTCAAGGGCAAGCGCGCGCGTTCGATCGTGCCGCAGGACGACGCGCCGGCGGCCCGGGCGCAGCATGACAGCGGGAAGTGACCGGAGACGATGGAAACCAAAGCCAATTACACGATCGTCGGCTTTTTCACCGTTCTGGTGATCGCGGCCGCATTCGGTTTCGTCTACTGGATGGCCGAATATGGCCGCAGCGGGCCGATGGCCGAGCTGATCGTGCGCATCCCGGGCTCAGCCAACGGCCTCAGCGTCGGTTCGCCTGTCCGGTTCAACGGCATTCAGGTCGGCTCGGTGCAGACGCTCTCGATCGATGCCGACGACCCGCAATATTCGCTGGCCTTTACCGAAGTTCGCTCGGATGCGCCGATCTATCCCTCCACCAAGGCAGCGCTTGAAATCCAGGGCCTGACGGGTGCGGCCTATATCGAGCTTTCCGGCGGCCGCAAGGAAGACAAGAACATTCTCCAGCAGGCGCTGGAAAGCGGCAAACGCGCCGTCATCGTCGCCGACCAGTCGAGCGTCACCAACCTGCTCGCAACTGCCGACAAGATCCTTGACCGTGCCAATGATGCCGTTGGCGATGTGCAGGGCTTCGTGCGCGATGCGCGCGGACCGCTGACCAAGACCCTGCAGAATGCCGAAACCTTCTCGGATGCGCTGGCCAAGAATTCCGGCAATATCGACAGCTTCCTGCAGAGTGTAGGCGATCTCTCCAATACGGTGCGCAATGTCTCGGGCCGTGTCGATTCGACGCTTGCGGCCGTCGAGGATCTGGTGAAGGCGGTCGACGCGAAGAAGATCAACACGATCCTCAGCAATGCCGAGAAGGTGAGCCGAGACATAGCCGACGCCTCCGGCGGTCTGAAGGGGCTTGTCGACAAGGTCGACCAGACGGTGACGACCTACAATGAATTCGGCAAAAAGGCACAGGTCACACTCGATCGTGTCGATACACTGGTCGCCGCCATCGACACCAACAAGATAAAGGGTTCGGTCGACGATATCGCCCAGGCGACGAAGGATGCACGCGCTGCCGTCGCCTCGATCCGCGATGTCACCAACACCGTGGCGGACCGGAAGAAGGATATCGACCAGACGATCCAGGATGTTCAGCAGATGGCAAACAAGCTGAACTCGGCTTCGACCCGTGTCGACGGCATCCTCATCAAGGTCGATGCTCTGCTCGGCTCCGACAATACCAATTCGCTCTTTACCGAGGCGCGCGCGACGCTCGAATCCTTCAAGAAGGTTGCCGACAGCGTCAATGCGCGCATCGGGCCGATCGCCGACAACCTGCAGCGCTTCTCGGGCAGCGGGCTCAGCGACGTCCAGACGCTGGTCAATGAGTTGCGCGGCACGGCGAACAATCTCAACAATGCCATCAGCAATTTCGACCAGAATCCGCAGCGGATCATCTTCGGCGGACCGACGGTCAAGCAATATGACGGGCGCACACGGCGCTAGAGCAATTTCGGTCGGGAATTGCGGGAAAGAAAACAGAGGTCAGGGGTAGCGTAATATGGGTCTATCGCATGTGATGTCGCGCCGTTCCTGGATCCGCGGAACGGCGATTATTTTGCCGCTGACGGCAGCCCTTCTCGCAGGCTGCGGAACGACGGCAAAGAACGACACCTATGATCTCTCGGCAGCCTCAGTCGATGGCAGCGGTCCGTCGGCCAAAAACAAGCAGATCCTGATTGCCGACCCGACTGCGCTCAAGGCGCTGAACAGCGACCAGATCGTCATCCGCGTTTCGCCCTCGGAAATCCAGTATCTGTCACGCTCGCAGTGGAGCGATACGCTGCCGCGCATGGTGCAGGCAAAGCTCGTCGAAGCCTTCGAGAATTCCGGCAAGCTCGGCGGCGTCGGCAAGCCGGGGCAGGGACTGGCGATCGACTATCAGGTCGTGAGCGACATCAGATCTTTCGAAATCGATGCTTCCTCCGGCAACAAGGCCGTCGTGGAGATCTCCGTGAAGATCCTCAACGACCGCAACGGTACAGTGCGCGCCCAGCAGGTCTTCCGCGCGACGGCGGCTGCCGGCGGTGACAATGCGGGCTTCGTGAAGGGGCTCGATCGAGCGTTTACGGCAGTGACCGACCAGATCGTCGGCTGGACGCTGAAGTCGATCTAAGGCATCTCATTTCAATGAAAAGGCCCGAAACCGCCATACGGTTTCGGGCCTTTTGTTTCTAGCGTATCGCGACCGCTTATTTCGTCGGCTGGGCATCCGTCATCGTCGGCGTGCCGCCCGTTGCCGAGGCTGTCGCCGTGGACGCTGAAGGCAGGTAGCTGTCGAGCAGGCCGGCCATCTTGTCGTCGCGCAGGCTGGCGGTCTTTTCGCCCATGACGACGCCGACGACGCGGCGGCCATCCTTGGCGGCCGAGGTCACAACGTTGTAGCCGGATGCATCCGTGAAGCCGGTCTTGATGCCGTCGACGCCGTTGTAGCGGTACATGAGGTTGTTGTGGCCGCGCAGCTTCATGCCGCGGAACTGGAAGCCGCGCATGGAGAAGAGCTTGAACTCGTCGGGGAAGTCGCGCATCAGCGAAACGCCAAGTGTGGCCATATCGCGCGCGGTGGTCACCTGTTCCGGATCCGGCAGGCCCGACGGGTTCTTGAAGACAGTGTCCTTCATGCCGAGCTGACGGGCCTTTTCCGTCATCAGTGTGCCGAAGGCCTGTTCGGAGCCGCCCAGCTGTTCGGCGAGCGCCACAGCGGAATCATTGGCCGAGAGAACGACGATGCTTTCGACAGCCTCCTTGACCGTGACCTTGCGGCCGGCGCCGACGGCAAGCTTGAACGGCTCCTTGCTCTCGGCATTTTCCGACATGGTGATCTTCTGATCCCAGGTCAGGCGTTTGTCATGCAGCGCCTGGAAGGTGAGATAGAGCGTCATCATCTTCGTCAGCGATGCCGGATAATTCAGATCGTCCTGATTGGACGCTTCGAGAACCTGGCCGGTCTGCACATCCACCAGAAAACTTGCCTGGCCGGCTTCGGCCTGAATGAACGCGCCCAGAAGAAATGCTGAGGATAGGGCGGCGGCTATCAGCCGGGAGGTCGTCTTGGTCATCAATGTCTACGGTCTCTGTCGTGGCAAGCAAGTGGCTTGGCTATGGTCTGGCTGGGCCTTATGCCCGTTGCTGCATGCGGATCAGGGATGTTTGTGACGGAATGAAGGAGCCGGGGCAATAAAAAAGGGTCATCCACAGATGACCCTTTTTGTCTCACCATGTCAGGTTTTGCCCGGCAACTCAGCTCAACCGGCCTGCGGCGTGGGCAAGCATCGTATAGACCTTGCCGGTATCCGAAGTCAGATACGACTGCGTGACCGTGCGGTTCGGATCGGTGCGGGCGACGTCGGCGAGCAGCTTTTCGAAATCACCGATGTAGCGATCGACGGCGGTGCGGAATTCCGGCTCGCGGTCGTACTTGCGCTTGATCTCGTCGAAGGTCTGCTGGCCCTTCAGCGTGTAGAGACGACGGGTGAAGACGTCGCGCTCGCCGCGCTGGTAGCGGCGCCACAGATCGACCGAGGCATCGTGATCAATGGCGCGGGCGATATCGACCGAAAGCGAGTTCAGCGATTCAACGACATGGCGCGGGTTGCGCGCATCATTGGCACGCTGGGCGGGAGCAGGGGCCGGAGCAGCAGCTTCCGCTGCCGGGCGGGCCGGCGCACGCGGCGCTTCTTCGGCCTCGTCACGCGAGGCTCCACGCAGGAGATCGCTGATCCAGCCGCCACTGGTGGGTTCCGTCCGCGGCGCTTGCTGGCGAACCTGCGGAGCAGGTGCCGGCTGGGGAGCCTGGGCAACCGGGCGCTGCGGCGCGGGCGCAGAAGCCGGGGTGGGCGCAATGGCGCCGCGCAGGCCCATGGATTCGATCGACTGGCGGGCTGTCGGTGCCGGCTGCGGGGCCGGGGCCGTTGGGATCACCGGCTGGGTGACGCGAGGCGCAGGTTCTGCCTGGGCAAGCGTGCGGGCGACCGGCTCGGAGATTTCCAGACGCTGGCTGGAGCGGCCAACGATCTGCGAAATATCCTGCAGGGCCTTGATCTGCTCGGCAACAGCGCGGCGCATGGCGGACGCGCTTTCCTTGGCTTCTTCCGGCAGGTCGAACGCGCCGCGCTTCAGTTCAGCGCGGGTCGTGTCGAGTTCGTTGCGGATATCGGCTGCTGAGCGGCGGATCTCTTCCGTTGCACCCGAGAAGCGGCCGACCGCTTCATCGATCGCATCGCGAAGCGATTCACGCAGGTTCTGCGCCGCATGATCGGAGGCGCGCCCGGCTTCGCCGAGCATGCGCTCGACTTCCGACAGCGAAGCCGTCAGCCCGCCACGCAGGCGGTTGGTGAGGTCGCCCGAACGGCGCTCGACATTGGCAAAGCTGGTGTCGATCGTGGCATTGGCTTCCTCGCCGGCGCGATTGATGGCTTCGCGCATGTTGGACGCTGCCTCTTCGGCGCGCTTCTCGGTGTCCGAAAGCACGCGGCCGATATCGGCAAACGAGGCCTGCACGCTCTGACGCAGCGTACCGGTAACCTGATTGGAACGCTGCTCGGCGCGCTCGAATACCGTTTCGATCATGCCGCCGAGGCCGCGCATGGTCTTTTCGATCTCGCCAGAACGCTGCACGAGGCCAGCTGCCAGCGTCTGCAGGGCGGTCTCGCGTTCTTCGAGCGTCGAGACGAGACCGGACTGGGCGGCAGCAAGAAGATGCGAGGCCTGTCCCAGAACCTTCGAATGGTCGTCGAAGCGGCCGATGATGCTGCCGACCTGCGCGAGCGTCTGGCCCGAAATATCCGACAGGCGGTCGACCTTGCCTTCGAGAAGGCGGGTCGATGCGGAGACCATTTCGGCAGCCTTGGCGGCAGAGTCCGTAAAGCGCGTGGTCGTATCGCCGAGGCGGCTGTCGACGCCGCTCAGCTGATCGGCCGCCCGCGTCATCATGACAGACATGGCGGCGCTGCTTTCCGACAGGCGCTGAACGAGACCGTTGACGTTGTTCGTCAGGCTGTTCTCGATGGCGGCGACGGCATTGGCGACGTTTTCCGCGCGGGTGGCAACGGCTTCGGTGAGGGCTTCATTTTCCGCACGCAGGCGCTCGGCGCTCAGGCTTGCTGCCGCGGTGATGCGAGCTGCAGCTTCCTGACCGGCGTCCGTGTAGCGGTCGATGATCGGACGCGCCGTCTCATCCAGGATGCGCGACAGCTCGGTGGAGCGGCCGGCAAGCATGGAGTTCAGGTCGCGGCTGCGCTCGTCGAGCGTTGAGCGGATCGAGTTGCCGCGTGCTTCCAGCGCCTTGTCGATATCGGTGAGCGTGGTGTCGATTTCGCGGGCACGCTGCTCCAGGCTGGAGCGAATGATGCTGCTGCGGGCCTCAAGCGCACGGTCGACCTCGGCCATGCTGGATGTGATCTGGCTGCCGGCATCCGTCAGCGTCGAGCGGATCGAGTTGCCGTGCGCGGCCAGCGTCTGGCCGGCATCGGCCAGCGCGTGGTTGATGGCGCTGACCTGGCTGCTGACGATGTTTTCGGCCTCCGCCACCTTGCTGACGATGACGTTGCCGGCCTCGGAGAAGGTCTGAGCAACGGCGGCAGCCTGGCCGGCGAGGCGGCTCTGTGCCTCGGCGACGCGATTGACGATCTGCGAGGAACGCTCGTCCATGGCTTCGGCGAACTGCTGGCCGGTGCGGCTGAGCAGCTCGGAGGACTTGGTGGCTTCGCCATCCATGCCTTCGGCAGCTTCGGCGACAGCGTTGCGCAGGCTTGCGGCAAGACCAGCTGCCTTGCCTTCGATCGTGCGGTTGACGGCATCGAGACCGACGGTCAGAGCGCGGTCCATGGTGGAGAGACGCTCTTCGATGCGCGCAGTGCCGCGATCCATCATGTCGCCCAAAGCCGAGGTCCGGCCGTCGATCGACTGGGCCATATTTGCACTGCTGCTGTCGAGCGTTTCGGCAAGATGTGCCCGGCGGCTGTCCAGAGCCTGGGTGAGGTTGGCACTGTGGCTGTCGAGAGCATGCGTAAGGTTGGCGCTGCTGTTGTCGAGGGCCTGGGTGAGGTTGGCGCTGCCGGCTTGCAGTGCATCCGTCAGGCTGGCGGCGCGGCCGTCGAAAGCATCCTTCAGGCTGGCGCCGCGGCTGTCGAGCGCCTGGGTCAGGTTTGCGGCGCTGGTGCCGAGCGTTGCGGCGATGCGCTGGGCTGCGTCGTCGCCGATCGAGCCCAGACGGGAGACGCCGTCATCCAGGAGGCCGGAGATCTGGTTGCCCGCAGCATCGACCTTGTCGGCGAGCCCGCCGACGCCATCGGCAATGCGGGTCTCGATGGCAGCAAGGCTGGCCTCGACACGGGCGCCGGTTTCGGTGAAGCGGCCCGTCAGGTTGTCGACGGAATGGTCGAGATGCCCGGAGAAATCGGCGGCCGAACGCGAGATCGTGTTCGCAGCTTCCTGGAAGCGGCCGGCGATCTGGCCGGCGCCTTCGCGCATGCGATCCTCGAGCGCCTGGGCGCTGCCGTCGATGGCCTGGCGGATAGCAGCTTCGCGATCCTCCAGCGACATCTCGAGCATGCTGATGCTCGTGGCAACCGAGGTACCGATCGAGGTCGCCTGTTCGGAGAGCGTGTCGTTGATGAGGTTATGGGCCTCGCTCAGCGTCAGCGTGATGGCATTCGTGCGGTCGTCGAGCGTGGCGCGGATACGATCATGCGCGGCGGCAAGACCGCCTTCGACATTGCTTGCGGCATCGTTGGCAAGGGCGGCCATACGCTGCTGGGCGTCGGTCAGGCCATCCTCGATGCGGCCCGTCATGCTGCCGATAATACCTTCCATGCGGACACTGCCGGCATCGAGGGCTTCGGACAGGGTCGACGTATGCTCGGCGAGCGCCGTTTCCAGGCGTGCCTGGTTATCCGTATACGCGGCGCGGATCGCTTCCGTGCGGTCGGCAAAGGCGCCGGCAACACGCTCTTCGGCATTCGCAACGGTATCCATGATGGAGTTGCTGCGGTTTTCGAGCGCAGACTCGAAGCGGCTCTGGCCGTCGTCGAGCGAAATGGCGAGCGCCATCGTCTTCTCGTCCAGCGTATCGGACAAGCGGTCGGCGCTGTTCGTGACGGCATTGACGATGGATTCGGCGCGATTGGCGAGCGCCTCCTCGATGCGGAGCTGGCTTTCGCCGAGCGTTGCGGCGATCCGTTCATGCGTGCCGGCGGCTGCATTGGCGAAAGCGTCGGCGCCCGTTGTCAGCGTATCTTCCAGGCGGCTGTGGCTTTCGTTCAGCGAGATTGCAAGCGCCATGGCCTTTTCGTCGAGCGTTTCGGCGAGGCGGTCATGGGTGCCAGAGACGGCATTGATCAGCGCTTCCGAACGCGTCGACAGCGTATCCTCGATGCGCGACTGCGTTTCGTTCAGCGCAATGCCGAGCGCCATGGCCCGCTCGTCGAGGGTCTCGGCGAGGCGGTCATGCGTGCCGGAGACGGCATTGATCAGCGCTTCCGAACGCGTCGACAGCGTGTCTTCGATGCGCGACTGCGTTTCGTTCAACGCAATGCCGAGCGCCATGGCCCGCTCGTCGAGGGTCTCGGCGAGGCGGTCATGCGTGCCGGAGACGGCATTGATCAGAGCTTCCGAACGCGTCGACAACGTGTCTTCGATGCGCGACTGCGTTTCGTTCAGCGAAATGCCGAGCGCCATAGCCCGCTCGTCGAGGGTTTCGGCGAGGCGGTCATGCGTGCTGGAAACGGAGCTGAGCAATGCCTCCGAACGGGTCGCCAGCGTATCATCGATACGGGCCTGACCTTCGTTCAGCGAGATGGCAAGCGCCATCGCCTTTTCGTCGAGCGTTTCGGAAAGGCGCTCATGGGTGCCGGAGACAGCCTCGATAATGGCTTCCGAGCGGGTCGCCAGCGTATCCTCGATACGGGCCTGGCCTTCGTTCAGCGAAATGGCAAGCGCCATCGCCTTTTCATCGAGCGTTTCGGCAAGGCGCTCATGGGTGCCGGAAACGGCGTTGATGAGCGATTCAGAATGGGTCGAGAGCGTGTCTTCGATGCGCGACTGCGTCTCGTTCAGCGAGATCGCCAGCGCCATCGCCTTCTCGTCAAGGGTTTCGGCGAGGCGGTCATGGGTGCCCGAGACAGTATTTATAATGGCTTCGGAACGGCTCGAAAGCGCCTCGTCGAAGCGGCTGTGGTGGTCTGCAAGGGCGCCGATCAGCGCTCCGCCGCGTTCGGCCATCACGCTGTCGAGGTTGGTATGCGCGGTCTTCAGCGCGCCGGTGATTTCGGCGGCGCGGGCGGCGAGAACGCCGCTCAGCTCTTCGGCGCGGCCGCTGAATGCACCGGTCACCTTTTCGGTGCCGCTGTTGACGGCAGTGGTGATGTCTGTCGTGGTCGTCTGCAGCGTGTCGCGGAATTCGGCTGCCCGGGCGGCGAGATTGTTCTGCAAGTCGGACGTGCCGGCTGCCAGCGCCAGCGAAATCTCTGACGTGGCGTTGCTCAGCGCCGAGCCGAGTTCGCCGGTGCGGTTCGTCAGCGCCGAGGTGATCTCGTCTGCACGGCTGGAAAGGGTGCTGTCCAGCACTTCCTGACCGGTTGCCAAGGCCGTCGCCAGCGCCAGCGACTGTTCGGTCATGGACGTGCCAAGGCGCTCGATATTGCTATTGAGGATGCCTTCGATGGAATCCGCGTTGCCGGACAGCGTCTCGTTGATGCGGGTGAGGCTTTCGATGAGCTTGGTATCGAGCGAGCCGGAACGCTTGTCGAAGGCATCGGTGAATTCGGCGACGCGTTCGTCGAAGGCTGTCGAAAGCTGGGCGACGGTCGTCTGCAGGCGCTCTTCGAAGAAGCCGGAGCGCACGTCGAGATCCATGACCGCATCGTCGGCGCTCGACTGCAGGCTTTGGCGGAAGCTCGCACCCTTTTCATCGAGAGCGGTGTTCAATCTGGAGAGCACGTCGTCGAGCGTGCCGGTGATCGTGCGTTCACCTGATGTCAGGCTCTGATTGATCTCGCGGGTGCGGGACACCAGAATTTCGTTGAGCTGCTGGGTGCGCTCCTGCAGGGCGGCATTCAGGCGCTCGGTGCTTGCATCCATCGTCGAGGCGCGCGTCTCGAACTGGGTGAGCAGGCGCTCACCATGTTCGTTGATCGTGCTGGTCAGCGCGTCCAGGCGATTGTCGAATTCATTGCCGATCGCAAGACCGGAGGCTGTCAATGTATGGAGCAGCGTATCGGTCTTGGCGGCAAGCAGCGTGCCAAGCGACTGGATGGCGCTGTCCGACTTCTCCATGATCGCAGCAGCGCGCGTATCGATCAGCGAGGCGAAAGCTTCGCCCGAGGTGGCAAGACGGATGGCAATCTCTTCCGTCGCCAGCGACAGTTCTTCCTTAAGCTGGTCGTGGACGCCGGCGATGGAAGAGCGGATGCGGTCGGCGTGATTGACGATCGCCTCACGCTCGGAGCCAAGTTCGTGGACGAGGCCGCGCACGCGCAGTTCGTTATCCGCATAGGAGCGCTCCAGCGCATTCACTTCGGAATGCACGAGCGTTTCGAGTTCGGAGGCGCGCGCGATGGTACGCTCGATGCCTTCGTTCATGGCGGAGACTTCACGGCGCACGGCCTGGCCGACCGTCATGATGCGTTCGGAAGCAATGGTTTCCGGCTCGGAGAGGCGCAGCGCCACTTCCGCCATCGAGCGGGCGGCGTTGCGCATGTCCTGGGCGCGCGAGATCATGATGGCAAAGGCATAGAACATCATGACCGGCACGATGATGCCGACAAGGCCGGCAATCACGCCCGGCAGGGCGGCAAGATCGGTCAGCGAGCGGATCTGCGAGATCTGCGGCGCATAGAGCATGAACATCAGCCCGAGGCCGATGACGACCCACAGGATCGAGACGAGAGCGGCCGTGCGCAGGGCAGAGCGGCTGGAGCCGTTTTCCAGCGACTTCAGAAGCGAGGCGGGTGAATTGCGGCTGGCATCGTTGGCCGGAGAGAAGGCGGGTGCCCGCGGAGCCTGCTGGTCGCCGGTTCGGGCGGCGCGGCCGCGGCGGCGCTGTGCTTCTTCCTGGGCCTGATTGCGGGCATTGGATGGGTCAGTCACATTAGCCTCCGGGGCGTGGGGCGCGTTACCGCGGCGAGACGGCACGTTTTCCTGGCCGAAATCAATCTGAAGCGCCTCGTCCAATGCCTTGAACGCTTTGTCCTCGATCGATTCATTGTATTTGTTATTCGCCATTCCGATACGCCTCACAATTCCCGGCAAGTCCGGCAGCGCATCCGGGCCATCGCCTTCGCCCGGAAAGAACCTTCGCCGTTCCAGCCTTCCATCCCAAGACGGACGGATAAGCATGTCATTTCAGAGTAGATAGCCGATTTTGCAAACGAAAGGTATCAAAACACTACCATTATCCACTCTGACGGCAAAGGCGCGCGGCAGGAGCCCGCCTCAACAGTATCGTAGTGACACATCTGGGTGCCTTACACAATTAATGAACCCTTGCGTTTCCATCGCTCTTAACCTGTTGTTAACACCTTTAAAATTTCGAAGCGGGCCAAAAGCCGATATTTTAGCGATATTTAAGGGACGTTAACCATATGGTTAGATTTCCACGCCGAATGTGCCGGAATTTAACGGGATCGCCATTCTCCGACCGCACAACAGTAGCAAGCGCGGGCAATACAAGACGGGAGAATTGGCAAATGGCAGCAGTGAGCATCGCTTTCGAAGCACCCGACAATTCCGCGGGGCCTTCGCCTTCCAAGATCCGGCCGATCGATCTTGTCCATCTCGCGCGCCAGACGATGGGCGACAAGACGGTGGAAATCGAAGTTCTCCAGATGTTTGCGCGCCAGGCGCGCGCCTGCCTGCAGGACATTGCCAGCGGCGAGTCCGCTAGGGTGGGTGCTGCAGCGCACCGCCTGAAGGGAGCGGCAAGTTCAGTCGGCGCCTTCCGGGTTTCGCAGTCAGCGGAAGCGGTGGAAGAGAACAATGGCGATGTCGCCGCGATGGCAGCACTCGGTGCGGCCGTTGTCGATGCCGAGAATTTCATTCTGAAACTCTGCCGCGGATAAGGCAGGACAGGTCAGCAAGAAGCTAGGCCCGCTGTTCCATTTGGGAACGGCGGGTCTTTTTGCGACTTCCTCGATGACGCATTGAGAATGGCGGAGCCTTGCCTGATCTGCGAGGTTTGCAGGCGAAACCGGCATGTTGACTGACGCGCCGAATTATCGGAAGAAAATCCGCCCATCTCCTATGAAAGACCGGAAATCATCCTGATGCCTAAACTTACCATCGTCGCCTTTGACGGAACGCGCTTCGACCTCGATGTCGATCAAGGCTCCACCGTGATGGAGAATGCGGTCCGCAATTCCGTGCCCGGCATCGAAGCCGAATGCGGCGGCGCCTGCGCCTGTGCGACCTGCCACGTCTATGTCGACGAGCAGTGGACCGAGGTCGTCGGCCCGCCGGAAGCGATGGAAGAGGATATGCTGGACTTCGCCTTTGACGTGCGTCCGACCTCGCGCCTTTCCTGTCAGATCAGGATGAAGGCCGCCTATGACGGGCTCACCGTGCACGTGCCGGAACGGCAGGCATAAATCCCCAAAATAGCGGCTTTTCCCAAAAAGAGAGCCTCGCACGCCGGAGGCGAGCGAGGCGAGGCGGGCGCATTACCTACGGATGAGGGAGGAACACCCGCGGCTTCGGAACGCGCCAGGAGAACACCGTCACGAAAGCCAGCTGCCTTACTGCACTTTCGAATATAGTCATATTACCGCGTTCCGGTTGAGTCCACCAGAATGAAAAATGATTGGTAAAAGCCTGGGAGTTCCACAAGCTTCGCACAAGTTTCATTGCGCAGCTAACGATCTGTTCTCGCCTTGAAGGCAAAAAGGGCTTATCTTTCGCCGCCTTTGCCCTTGAGTCGGTTGTTAAGCAGTCTCAGCATCCGATTCTGAAAATTGACCGCCTCGACGCGATCGAATCGGGCTTGCAACTTATCGTGCTCCTCTATCCCGCGAGCCGAAGCATCCGAGACGAGTTCCTGCATGGCTTCGCAGCTGCGCTGCGAAGGAAGCGCCTTGAGTTCGCGTTCCATGACGCGCGCCTGGGTGCGGGCTATCTCGGCATGGCGTTCCTCGTGGCGCCGGATATCGCTCGACAGCGCATCCCAGATCATCGACAGCTCGCGGCTGGCGCCCTTGCGGTTGTTCCAGCGCGGCATGATGATCTGTGTGTGGACGGTGACCTTGACGTTGCCGACGCGGCAACGGCCACCTTCCTGAATATAGGTCGCCTCGCCACCGAAACGGATCTTGGTGGCGCCGGGGTGGCGGGCGGAGGAGCCGTTCGCCGTCGGGCCGCGACGACTCAGCTCATCGTCCAGCTGGTCTGCCGTCTTCCCCTTGATATTGAAATAGGAATAGCTTTTCGTCGCAACGACTTCGGCTGCCGCGGGGCCGCAGAGGAAAAGGGCAATCACTGAAAAGGCGACGGGAAGGCGTATATAACGCAACGCAAGCGGCATTCTGAACTGAACCTGTGTTGAAGTTTGGCGGAGCTTGGGGCATAGCCACCACAAGCGCAATATCGGATAGCGGCCTTTTTTCGATAAAGCATGTCGCGCAAAACTGCGCGGCGGTCTTGCGATAACGACATACGTAAAACAAAGGCTTAAAGTGTGGCAAGCGGATCTGGATGATCGCAGACACGCTTTAGCGACGGGATTAGGCTGGTGAAGCAGCTCGACAGCAGTTTCTGGCGTGTGGCCCATGGCCGCGAGATCGAGCTCGGCAAGCGCTCGGTGATCATGGTTATCATCAACGTGACACCGGATTCCTTCTCCGACGGCGGGCGCTACGACACGGTCGACAGGGCTGTCGCATATGCGCTTCAGGCAGTTGCAGACGGCGCTGACATTCTCGATATCGGTGGTGAGTCGACGCGGCCGGACGCGGCCTCCGTCAGCCCGGCGGAGGAACAGGCGCGGGTACTGCCCGTTATCGAAGCGCTCAAAGGACGCACGCAAGCCCTGATTTCCATCGATACCTATCGCGCGGAAACGGCGCGGCGAGCCATCAGTGCCGGCGCCCATATCGTCAACGATGTCTTCGGCCTGCAGAGAGAACCCGAAATCGCCGCGCTGTCGGCTGAAACCGGGGCAGGGCTCTGCATCATGCATACCGGTCGCGACCGGCAGAAACTTGCCGATATCATCGAAGACCAGGTCTTCTTTCTCGAGCGCTCGCTCGAGATCGCTTCTGCAGCCGGCGTGCTGCGCGACCGGATCGTGCTCGATCCAGGCTTTGGGTTTGCCAAGGAGACGCCGGGCGAAAATCTGGAGCTGATGGCGCGTTTCGAAGAGCTGCACCGCTTCGGCCTGCCGCTTCTCGCCGGCACGTCGCGCAAACGGTTCCTCGGCGCCGTCACCGGCCGGGAGCCGGCGGAGCGCGATGCGGCAACGGCGGCGACGAGCGCGCTGTTGCGCATTCAGCGCGCGGCTGTTTTCCGCGTACACAATGTCGCAATCAACAGGGATGCGCTTGCCGTAGCCGATGCTATGCTGGCTGCCCGGAACGATATTTCCAAAGCGTGTCACGATCCATCAGATCCGCATGCCGCACTTTGAATCTCTGTTTTTTCACATGTCGTTACCGCAAAATCGATAGAGAATTTTGCGCGACATGTCTTAGGGGGAGGCCGTCATGAGTACCTATACGATCCTGATGCAGAATTGCGCCTTCTTCGCCCGGCATGGCGTCCATGCCGAAGAGGAATTCCTCGGCCAGCGTTTCTTCGTGGATGCAGAACTGGAAGTGGAAGCCGGCAGCGCGCTGGAAAACGATTCCATCGACGAGACGGTGCATTACGGAACCGCCTTTACCATCATCGAGGAGATCGTCGTTGGCCAGCGGCGCTACCTGATCGAAGCGCTGGCGTTCGATATAGCCAAGGGCCTCTGCAAGAAATTCCCGCAGATCATCAGGGCCAAGATCACGGTGCGCAAGCCGAATGCGCCGATCCCCGGCGTGCTCGATTTCGTGCAGGTGACTGTTGAGCACCGTGCCCGATAATCCATTCCGCCTCGCAACGCTCGGTCTCGGCGGCAATATCGGCGACCCGGTCAAGTCGATGGCGTCGGCGCTTGCGGTGCTGGACAGCCATCCGGACTGCCGCGTGGCTGCCGTCTCGCGGCTTTATCGCACGCCGCCCTGGGGCAAGACCGATCAATCCTATTTCTTCAATTCCTGCGCGGCGGTGGAAACGCGGCTTGCACCGGAAGCGCTGCTCGATCTCTGCCTGTCGATCGAACGGGAGATGAAGCGCGAACGCATCGAGCGCTGGGGGCCGCGCACGCTCGATATCGACGTGTTGACTTATGAAGGTATCGAGCAGGATGCGCCGCGGCTGGAACTGCCGCACCCGCGCATGACGGAGCGAGGCTTCGTGCTGATGCCGCTTGCGGATATCGCGCCCGAACTCGTAGTCAGGGGCAGGGCGGTTTCCGACTGGCTGGCCGGCGCCGACATCGCGGGTATCGAGATCGCAGACGAGAGCCGCGAGTGGTGGCACAAGACTTAAGGGGTCATCAAGTGCAGGCTGCGAAACTTGAACGGGCCCGTAAGCCTCGCCCATGCGTCAGAGACCGGTGAGGAATGCATCCGTTTCGGTGATCTCCACCTGCACCGAGAAGCGGCGGCCCAGCAGTTCGAGCGTGGCGTCATGCGTCTCGTCGGCGCTGCTGCAGACGGCATCCTTCAACAAGACGACGCGGTACCCGAGATCGATTGCGCCAAGTGCTGCAGCAAGCACGCAGATGTCGGTTTCGCCGCCGGTGATGACGATGGCCCGGACCTTTTCCTGCGCAAGCGTTTCGTGGAGCCGGCCGTCGACCCAGGGAGAGTAGGTTCGCTTGTTGAAGAAGCGGGCGGGCGGCGAGAAAGACTTCAGTTCGGCAACGATGTCCACGAGCGCCGGCAGCAGGTGCTCGCCCGTCATCATTGGCCATTTTTCGTAGTAAGTCCTCCACATGCCGGGCATGGCATCGGCACTCGGCGGAGGAACGAAGCGCGTGAAAATCGTTCGCTCCGCATACCGTGCGGAGAGTTCAACAATCTGCGGCGACACCGTCGCCATCCATGGCACATGCCAAGCTGTCTGTTCCGCGAACATCCTCTGCATGTCGATGCAGAGATGGATCCAGTTTTCGCGCATCGAACCTGCAGCTTCGAGCATTCAAGGCGAATTGATGCTGGGCAGGAAATCCTCGACCTGCTTGCGGTCGGCTGCTGAAAGCGGCTGCACCTGCTCCTGCCAGAAGCGTTCAGCCTCCGGGGGATCCTTCTCCCACTGGCGCACAGTGGTGATGTTGTCGTCGATCTTGGAGCGGCGGTGTCCGCCAAGGCGCAGATATTCCCTGGCGAGCTTCAGGCTCCTTGTTTCCGTATCCGTGTGGGTTGCGTTCATGGCCTTCGTCTCCATAGCTGGGCAGGAGCAAGCCTGCCGTTTACGAAGAACGGCGCGTGGCGGGAAATGATCCGATACCATCACGAAATATTAAGATGGGGAACGTGGCGGCGCCCGAGCGGTTGACCTAACGAGACGGCAGTCAAGCCGCTCTCGCAGACAATTACCGAAAGGAGAATTGATCATGGCAAACCAAGGCGGTTCACACGAACAGCACGTCAAGGCAGGTCAGCAGAGCCACAAGAATACCGGCTCGCAGCAGCAGGCTTCGTCGCGCGACAATCAATCCAGTTCGGGTACCCGCGGCGGCACGCATGAACAGCATGTGAAGGCCGGTCAGCAGAGCCACAAAAACACAAACTAAAACCTGACCGATACAGAAAGGAGCCCGCAGAAGCGGGCTTTTTTCATGTCTACTTTTGAGCGGAGCTCAGTGTCCGCCCACTGGAGTATCACTCATTCGGCTTTGCCCGGATAGTGGTTCTGCTTGAGCAGTTTCGCCAGATGAACCGTATTGCGCGCCAGCATGTCGACTGCCGTCGTGACCGTTTCAGGTACCTGCTTGAGATCGACGAAATTGGTGCTGCCCATGGCTTCGCCCACCCAGTAGGCCACAGCATTGGCCGATATGGTGAAGCCGACATCATTCAATGCCTGATAGAGTTCGGCCGAGACGTGATGGGCGCCATCCTCATTGCCGACAACGGCCACTGCCGCTACGCGGCCACAGGAGACCATACGGCCCTGATCGTCCGTCTCTTCAAGGAAGGCATCCATACGCTCCAAAGCGCGCTTGGCAACGCTGGAGGGTTGTCCCAGCCAGATCGGCGTGCCGAAAACGAGGATGTCGGCATCGAGAATCATCTTTCGGATATCGGGCCAGGCATCGCCAGGTCCCTCGTCGGACGCCACACCTGGAAGGATATTATGGTCAGCAAGGCGGATCGTTTCCGTCTCCACATCCTGTTTGCGCATCGCTTCGCCGATGAGGGCGAGCATGCGGTCGGTGGAGGAGGGCTCACCGCTGCTGGATTTCAGCGTGGCATTCAGGGCGAGAGCTTTCAGGGGCACGATCGATCTCCGGGTTGTTCGTCCGCACACAACCCGACCAAATGCTCATGGTTCCCCACGCCCAAAAAGCAAAAGCGGCGGAAACCCGCCGCTTCAGGAAAATCCGATCCGAATGAATTGCTTACTGGATCGAGCCGACAGCCATTTCATCCACCTGGCGGGTCAGTGTCAGGCCGATAACCGGGATCATCTGGCTTTCGACCTTGACCGAAACGGTGACATTCATGGTCTTGTCGTCCCGCACACGGGCAATCATCGCACCGTTCAGCTTGGAACGATTGATGCCGACGACGACGGTATCTGCGGTAACGGCGCCGGAAACAACGTCGAGGCCCTTGCCCTTGGCGCCGTCCAGGAACTTGCCCTTGTACGTGGAACCGGACTGGGAGATGACGGCTGTCATCGGCTGCTTGAAGACACCGACGCGGCAGGTGCCGTCGAGCTTGATGCCGGCAGCGGAATCATCGGCCGGCGAGCCGACGAGATTGCAGGTGAATTTCGTGCCCTTGTACTTGCCGGCAACGATTTCGCCCGGTCCCTTCCAGGTGCCGGCGATAGATTCGAAGAAGGCTTTGTCGCGGGTTGCGGCAGTGGCGTTGGAAGCGACATCTGCCACCGGAGACAATGCCGCGGCGGCCAGGCCGCATACAAAAAGAAACTTGCGCGAGTACATGGATTTTCCTTGGCAAACACCACTCGGGAACTGGTCCGAAGTTTTGCCGAAAAATGGTTAATCCTTTCTTTCCGAGGCGCCAAAATGCGTGGAAATACAGGGCTTTCGCTAGGCAAGGTTTCTGAGGCGGCGCGTGTAGCGCATTGAATCCGCTGGAATTTTCTGCAGGTTTGATAAGAAGGCCGGAATGTGTCGCAATCCAGCTTTTTCTTAAGGATTGCCGTTTCGCGTCGTCATCGACGGTGTCAAATCACCGATAAAGTCACCGATTCCCGGCCGCTTCAGCGCCCTGAAAGTCAGCGGGCGGCAGAGATCCATGGCGGCAATGCCGATGCGCGCCGTCATCAACCCGTTGATCACGCCTTCGCCGAGTCGCGCCGAGAGCTTCGAGGCAAGTCCATGACCCAGCACCTGCTGCACGAGACTGTCCCCGACGGCAATCGAACCGGTGACGGCAAGATGGGCAAGCACATCGCGCATCAATCTCAGCATGCCGAGCGTGCCGGGGCGACCACCGTACAGTTCGGCCATGGCGCGGATCAGGCGGGCGGCCTCATAGAGCACGTAGAGCAGATCGACGATAGCGCGCGGGCTGACGGCCGTGACGACAGAGACACGCTTGGAGGAATTGACGATCAGCGCGCGCGCCCGGCGGTCAAGGGGGCCAAGGAGTTCGCGCTCGGCAAGCGCAATCAGATGCGGAGCATCGATGACGTCGCTTTCGGTTTCCTTCAGCGTGGCGCGGCCCTTGGCAGTTTCCGGCTTGTTATCGAGCAGGCCCGTCAGGCGGGCGACGACGGCACGAGCCTTGGCGGGGCGGGTTTCGAGGATCGCGGCGTCTGCCTCGGCCTTGATGGTCTGCACCGCGGCAAGCCGCATCATGCCCGCCGTCTCCCTGACGACGACGGCGATAACGGCGAGGATGCCGATCGCGAGCACGGCAAGCGCCGTGTAACCCAGCCAGTCGGCACGGCTGAAGAGGTCGCGGATCAGTTGGTCGGTCCAGAGGCCGAAGGCAAGCGACAGGAGGATGCCGAAGGCGCCTGCGGCGATGCCGGCAAAGGAGGTGCGGCGCTTGCGCGGAGTCGCGACCGGCAGCGGGCTCAGACCCCGTTCCGGATTGAGGAAGGGATCCTCCTCATCCGGCGTCAGCACCACCTCGCCGGAAAAGCTTGCCGGCTTGCGGCGTTCCGCGCGGGGGGATTCGGGTGCTGCGTTTTCCTCCTCATAGGTGAAGGCGGCAGGGGCGCGACGCGGCGGATTGGGCTGGTCGATCGGCGGCTTGCTCATGCGAGGCGGTCTCCGAACAGGAACTGCATGGCGCGGTCAAGACGGATATGCGGCACGGAAAGCTTGATGCCGCCGCCGGTTTCCTCAAGCTGCGGGGGACGGAAGCGCACCACATTGACATCGGGTAGCTCGACCGTGCTGTCGCCGGCTTCGATGCGTTCGAACAGCGATTGCGGATCTTCCGGCAAGTCGCCTGGGAAGATCGCCGTCTTGCGCTCACCGTCAAAGATCTCGCCGGCGATCTTTTCACCAGTCATAGGCGTGCCGACAATGACGGGCAGGTCGTGGCCGTCGCGCCGCACGGTGGCTTCGCGCGTGGCGCGCACGGAGGCGAGTGCCATGACATCGATGCCGGCGCCGGCCATGCCGATGCGGTCGATGGCGCGATCGACGAGACGGCGCGTGAGTCGATCCAGCCGGTCGTGGCTCTCGTGGTGCAAGTGGTCGGCCTTGGTGGCGGCCACCAGAACGCGGTCGATGCGCCGGCCGAGCAGCGATGACAGGATGGAATTGGTGCCGGGGCGGAAACAGGCCAGCACATCGGTCAGCGCGCGTTCCAGATCCTGCACGGCTTCCGGACCGCGGTTCATCGCCTGGAGAGCGTCGACCAAAACGATCTGCCGGTCGAGCCTGGCGAAATGCTCACGGAAGAAGGGTTTGACGACCACGGACTTGTAGGCCTCGTATCGGCGCTCCATCATCGCCCAGAGTGAGCCATGCTTCGGCCGGCCTTCGGGCGGCAGGGCAAGCGGGGCGAAGGTCAGGGCAGGCGAGCCGTCGAGATCACCGGGCAGTAGGAAGCGGCCGGGAGGAAGGGTGGAGAGAGAACGCTCGTCCGCCTTGCAGGCCTTCAGATAGTCGGCAAAGCTCACTGCGAGGTCGCGGGCGACCATTTCGTCAGCGGGAGCATTGATGTCCGTCGCTCTCGTCAGACCCAGCCAGGCGCTCGACAGCTCGGCGCGGATGCCGGTTGCGGCAAGGGCGATGGTTTCCTCGCTGAACGTTCGGAAATCCTTGCCGAGCAGTGGCAGGTCGAGCAGCCATTCACCGGGATAGTCGACGATATCGATGGAAAGCCGGCCGGGGGAAAACATGCGCGTCCAGGAACTGGCGCTCTGATAATCGAGCGTGATGCGCAGCTCCGAGATCGCGCGGGTGGAATCCGGCCAGATGCGCTCCTTTACCAGCGCGCGGATATGATCCTCATACTGGAAGCGCGGCACGGCATCATCCGGCTGAGGCTCCAGACGCACCGCCGAAACGCGGCCGGACTGCACCGCTTCGAAGAGCGGCAGGCGGCCGCCATGCAGGAGATTATGGACCAGCGAGGAAATGAAGACGGTCTTGCCGGAGCGGGAAAGGCCGGTGACACCGAGCCGGATGGTCGGATTGACGAGACCGCTGGCGCGGTCCGCAAGATTATCCAACGCGATCAGCGCGTCGTCGGCAAAGGATGTCAGGCGTGGCGGCAAATCGGAATCCCTGGTGGCACTGCCTGCAATATAGGGAGGGGCCGCGGCCCGAAAAAGAAGCGGCGCGAAAGCTCAGTCGACGACGAAATCGACGAGACGCCATGCCGAAGTCGTAGCGACATAGTCGATGACAGCGAGACCGGCTGTCGGGAAACCTTTCGGCACAGAGGCTGCCATAGCCTTTTGGCCGATCAGCGCCAATAAGGCTTGCTCCATGGTCGGGTTGTGACCGACGAGCATGACGCTTCCCACATCCTGCGCGTCGATAATTTCGAGATAGGTGTCGACGGAGGCGTTATAGAGCGTGTCGACAAAGAGCATGTCGAGCGTTTCGCCCATGGCTCGATGCACGGCCTCGGCGGTGTCGCGGCAACGAAGCGCGGTCGAGCTGATCAGGACATCAGGACGGTAGCCCTTGTCGGCTGCGCGGTCGGCAACAATCTCGGCATCGCCGAAACCCTTCTCGTTCAGCGGGCGGTCGAAATCGCGCTGTCCGGGCTCGGCCCAGGCGGCTTCGGCGTGACGCAGGAGGTAGATCCGGTGGGGTGGAGGCAGGAGGGCGGCCATGGGCAAATCCAGCTTCGAACGGAGCCTTTTCAGTAGCGGTTGCACTCCCGCAACGTCAACTGCCAGCCGGCCTTCAATAGTGCGAAACGCCATGCTCAACACGGCATGTTGAAGGCGAAGCAAAAATCTCGGTTCGGAATAATGATGAGAAAATAGACTGTTAGCTCAAATTTGTGACAGATTTAAAAATCTGTTTACGTGTCTTATTTGGCTTGAATCGCGGATAGCCCTTGGGATATACACCCCGCCAGATGAGATGTTCTTCAGGAGAATCGCGTTGAGTGAGAAGATCGATCTTAGCAATTATGTTCCCTCGGAAGACGAGGAGTTCATGAATACGAACCAGCGAGCTTATTTCAGAGCCAAGCTGGTTGCCTGGAAAAACGATATCCTTAGAGAAGCGCGTGAAACGCTCGACCATCTGGCCGAGGAGAGCGCAAACCACCCCGATCTTGCAGACCGTGCATCCTCAGAAACCGACCGGGCGATCGAACTTCGCGCCCGCGACCGTCAGAGAAAGCTGATCTCCAAGATCGACGCAGCCCTGCAGCGCATCGAAGACGGTACTTACGGTTACTGCGAGGAAACCGGCGAGCCGATCGGTCTCAAGCGTCTCGACGCCCGCCCGATCGCCACGTTGTCGATCGAAGCCCAGGAACGCCACGAGCGTCGCGAAAAGGTTTACCGGGACGAATAATCGCTCCCGACCGGAATTGAAAAAGGCACCACGGGACGATCGCGGTGCCTTTTTGTTTTACCGGTTTGCTCCAGGCGATCCGACCCCGGACTACTTGTCGCGATTGACGCTCATTTCGCCGAAGATGCGGGCAACTTCCTTCTGAAGGGCAGCATCCGCACCTGTCATTGGCGCCATTTCAGGATCACGGCGCGGCATCGAGCCGGGCTGAGGGGAACCTGGCTGCGGGGCAGGGCGCGCCTGCTGCGCATTGGGTACGGGAACGACGCGCTCGGCGGCCGGATTGGCCGAGATTTCCTCATCAAGGATGCGCTGGAAATCCCGGCGGATGGCAGCCGATTGCAGACCGCCATCTTCCGTGGCGACCGGGGCACCGCGCGAGACGGCGGGAATGCTCTGGGCCGGCGGGGTGGATACTTCCGGTTCGATACGCTGCTGCGGCAGCACGCGCTGACGGGCCGCATCGAGGATATCGGCAGCGTTGGCGGTATCGGGCACCGGTTGCGGAGCTGGGCGTTCGGGCTGCCGTGGCTGAGGCTGCGACATGCGCTGCGGGCTATCGCGCTCGGCACTCAGCGGCGGAGCAGAAACCTGTGGCGCGGAGGCCTGCTGCCCAGACATCGGCGGAGCCACGGCTGGAGCAACCGGGAGCTCGGAGCGCTGACGGATAGGCTCGGCCGGCGGTGCGATGACCGGGACGATGACCGCAGCCGGTGCCGGGCTATAGGGTTCGAGATCGGGTTCGGCGCTTGCAGCCACAGGCGGTGCGACGGGAGCGGCGACCGGCCTCGGCTGCGGCGCTGGTTGCGGCTCGCGGCGCGGCTGGACGACTTCACGCTCCGGAGCGGGTGAACGCTCCTCGACCGGCTGCGGGCGGAAATCACTTCCGCTTTCGGCTTCGGTTTCCGGCAGGATGCGGCTTTCGATGACGATATCGGTCGGACCGCCGATCATGACGAGATGTTCGACATTGTCGCGACGCACGAGCACCAGGCGACGGCGGGCATCGACGGCGGCGGCATCGAGCACCTGCAAACGCGGCTGGCGGTTGCGCCCGCCACGAACGAAGGGCGAGGGCGCGCGGTTGCGCAGGAACCACAGAACCAGGATGAGCAGGATGAGGGCAATACCGACGCCGCCAGCGGCAAGCAGGAAGCGGCTACCGTAAGCTCCTACAACATCATCGAACATAGGCACTCACTCCATTTCGCATTATGGCACAACAGACGACTTTTCCGCTCCTTAGGCAAGAGCCGCCGGGTCTGTCCAGTCACCGGCGAAGGTGATTTCGTGTTGTGCAGTTATTTGGCCGGCAAGCTCTCGAGGTTACACCAGCGGGCTTGCAAGAAAACTGGCGCGTTTGCCTGTGAATTCAAGCAGTCTGACGAAACCTGCTGTTTTTGCGGGCGCAGCAAGTTGATAAGAAGGAAAGAGTGCCTGATTCCTGTTTCGCAGCGATGTTAGCGAGCGCGGCAGGAGGGGCTTATGCGAGGAATAGATGACGAAATCGCGTCAGGTCGACGACTATAACGCGCCGCTTGTGGATCGTGGGGGGCGTTCTGGCACGGCGATACGCATCATTCTGCTGGCGATCGTGCTGATTGCGGCGGCGGCAGCCTTCGTCTTCTTCAAAGATTCGCTCGGCAACGAGCTGGTACTCGGCTGTCTCGGCGTTCTCGCGATGGTCGGCATCTTCTTCCTCGTTTCCTCCGTTATCGGCTTCATCGAGGTCATGCCGCAGCGCCAGTCCGACAGCCTGGCGCGCGCCTTCCTGAACAGCCATCCGGACGGTTCGCTGATCACAGACGAGAAGGGCCGCATCGTCTACGCCAACGCCGCCTACGGGGCGCTGACGGGCGCACGCAAGGCAACAGAGGTGCAGACGCTGGAAACGCTGCTGTCGCGCCACCGCGAATCGAATGAGGCGCTCTACCGCCTCGTGAACGGCTTGCGTGAAGGCCGGGAGGGGCGCGAGGAATTCCGCCTGCTGCGCGCAGTCGGACCGGGAAGCAGCGCCGGCGCACATTGGTATCGTCTCAAGGCCCGGCTGCTGCAGCCTGACGATGGCGACGGCAAGCCGCTGCAGATCTGGCAGATCACCGATATCACCGCCGAGCGCGAGGACCAGGAGCGCTTCTTCAAGGAGCTGCAGAACGCGATCGACTATCTCGACCACGCTCCGTCAGGCTTCTTTTCCGCCGGGCGCAAGGGCGAAATCTTCTATCTCAATGCGACGCTTGCCGAATGGCTGGGGCTCGACCTCACCAAGTTCATGCCGGGCTCGATGAATATCGGCGATCTCGTCGCCGGCGAGGGGCTGGCGCTGATCCAGTCCGTGCAGGCCGAACCGGGTCTGAAGAAGACCGTCACGCTCGATCTCGACCTGCGCAAATCGAACGGCCAGAGCCTGCCGGTGCAGATCATCCACCGCGTCACTTCCATGCGCGACGGGGCGCCGGGCGAAAGCCGCACCATCGTGCTCACGCGCGACAAGGATGGCGAGAACGGGCAATCGGCCTCGGCAGCCGCCATGCGCTTCACCCGCTTCTTCAACAATACGCCGATGGCGATTGCCTCCGTCGACGGCAAGGGCAAGATCCTGCGCACCAATGCGCCTTTCCTGAAGCTGTTCTCCAATATCGTCTCGCGTGACGATCTGGAGCGCGGCGCGCTGATGGAAACGATCGTGCAGGAGAGCGACCGGCCGCAGCTCGCCGCAGCGCTTGCCGCCGCCAAGGACCGGCAGGGCGATATCGCGCCGATCGATTCCCGCACGCCGACGGACGAGGCGCGCTTCTTCCGCTTCTACGTGAATGCCGTGATCGACCAGAGCGACGAGGCGCCCGAGGAGGCGGCCATCGTCTATGCGGTGGAAGTGACCGAGCAGAAGGCGCTCGAAGCGCAGATGGCGCAGACGCAGAAGATGAATGCAGTCGGCACGCTCGCCGGCGGCATCGCGCATGACTTCAACAATGTGCTGACGGCCATCCTGCTATCCTCCGACCATCTGCTGTTGCAGGCGCGGCCGGCCGATGCAAGCTTTGCCGATCTCATGGAGATCAAGCGTAACGCCAACCGTGCGGCCGTTCTCGTGCGCCAGCTGCTCGCCTTCTCGCGCAAGCAGACGATGCGGCCGACGGTGCTCAACCTCACCGATGTCGTCGGCGATCTTCGCATGCTGGTCGACCGGCTGATTTCAGGCACGAACGTCAAGCTCGACGTCGAATATGGCCGGGATCTCTGGCCGGTCAAAACCGATCTCTCGCAGTTCGAGCAGGTGCTGATCAATCTCAGTGTCAATGCGCGCGATGCGATGCCGAAGGGCGGCACGCTGACGCTGCGCACGCGCAACCTGCCGGCCGCCGAGGTCGCGGCCTTCAACTACTCCTACATGCCGCATGAGGACATGGTGCTGGTGGAAGTGACCGATACCGGCACCGGTATTGCGCCCGAGATCATGGACAAGATCTTCGAGCCTTTCTTCACGACCAAGGAAGTGGGCAAGGGTACCGGTCTTGGCCTCGCTATGGTCTACGGTATTGTCAAGCAGTCCGGCGGCTATATCCAGCCGGAATCGGAAGTCGGCAAGGGCACCACCTTCCGCATCTTCCTGCCGCGCCATATCGTCGAACCGGCCGTTGCCGCCGAGGCGGAGGCAGCCGATCAGGCAGTTGCGGCAGGTGGCGCGAACGTCGTGGAACTGGTGCAGCCGAAGCAGCCCGAAGACCTGACGGGCTCCGCCGTCATCCTGCTCGTCGAGGACGAGGAAGCGGTGCGGCGCGGCGGCAAGCGCATGCTGGAGACGCGTGGCTACACGGTCCACGAGGCCGGCTCCGGCGTCGAGGCCCTCGAGATCATGGAGGAGCTCGAAGGCAAGGTGGATATCGTCGTCTCCGACGTGGTGATGCCCGAGATGGACGGACCATCGCTGCTGCGCGAGCTGCGCAAGAACTATCCGGATCTGAAGTTCATTTTCGTATCCGGTTACGCCGAGGATGCGTTCGCCCGCAACCTGCCGCCGGAAGCCAAGTTCGGCTTCCTGCCGAAGCCATTCTCGCTGAAGCAACTGGCTGTGGCGGTGAAAGAGACGCTGGATAGCTGATACGAAAAAGGGGCGCTGGAGCGCCCCTTAAATTTCTCAGTAATATTGGCGGGGGGAACCCCGGGGACGATCGGTTATTCGCCGAGTGCGACGGCAATCTCTGCCGCTAGCCGCGCATTGTTCTCCACGAGCGCGATATTCGTCTTCAGGCTCTGGCCATCCGTCAGGTCGAAGATTGTGCTCAGCAGGTAAGGCGTCACCGCCTTTCCGGTGATTTCGTCACGCTCGGCGCTGTCGAGGGCGCGCTCGATATAGATTTCCATTTCCTCACGGGCAATTTCGTCGGCTTCCGGCACCGGGTTGGCAATCAGCATGCCGCCGTCGATGCCAAGCTGTTCGCGCGTCGTCTGAAAATTGGCGATCGCGGCCGGGCTGTTCAGGGTCAGCGGGCTGCGGATGCCTGAGGCCCGCGACCAGAAGGCCGGGAATTCATCGCTTTCATAGGTGACGACCGGCACACCGCGGGTCTCCAGCACTTCCAGCGTCTTCGGAATATCGAGGATAGCCTTGGCGCCGGCACAGACGACGATGACGCCGGTGCGGGCCAGTTCTTCCAGGTCGGCGGAGATGTCAAAGGTTTCTTCGGCACCGCGATGCACGCCGCCGATGCCGCCGGTCGCGAAAACCTTGATGCCGGCGCGTGCCGCGGCAATCATCGTGGCAGCGACAGTCGTTGCACCCGTGCGGCGCTCGGCGATCGCGAAGGCGATATCGGCGCGCGATACTTTCATCACGTCCTTGGCCTTGGCGAGCTGTTCCAGTTCGGCGGCCTCCAGGCCGATATGCAGCGTGCCGTGGATCACGGCGATGGTGGCGGGAACGGCGCCCTGGTCGCGGATGATCGCTTCGACGCTACGCGCCATTTCGATATTGCCGGGGTAGGGCATGCCGTGGGTGATGATGGTCGATTCGAGCGCCACGATCGGTGCGCCGCGCTGCTTGCCGGCGGCGACTTCCTTGGAATAGGAGATCGGCAGGAGGGGCGAGATAGGTTTGGTCATGATCCGTATCCGTTTATCGATGTTGCCGCTTCATTGCAGAATTCTGGCGGCCGGGACAAGCGAAAGCATGTCGCGAAGAAGGTCCGGCGCGAGATTTTCGTTCACCGCATGCCGCGACTGGACGGTGAGGGCGGCTGCCGCCGCACCATGGCGGACCGCTTCTTCGAGCGGATGGCCACACATCAAGGCAGACAGTGTGCCTGCTGCGAGCGAATCTCCCGCACCGGTGACATCGGCCACATTGTCAGAAATCGGCGGCTGCAGGAGAAGTGCGCGACCGTTCTTGAAGGCGACAAGCTCGCGCTGGCCGCGGGTGACGACCGCGCCGCCAACGCCGATGTCACCGAGCAGCGACGGCCAGCCGGCAGCGTCGTCCGGCCGCTTGCCGGTGAGGGCTGCAGCCTCGGCCTCATTCATGAAGAGATAGTCGATGCCTCCGAGGCAGGGCAGGAGACGCACGACCTTGGCCGGTGAAATGGCAATTGCCGCGACCGGCTTGCCGAGCGCCTTGGCCCTTGCAACGATCGCGGCTGCCGTTTCCTCCGGCAGATTGGCATCGAAGAGGATGAAATCGGTGGCGGCGAAGGCATCGCGCACCCAGCGGATCGACAGGCGGCGCGGCACGAAGAAGCGGTAGAGTTCCATGTCGGCGAGCGCGATGACGAGATTGCCGTCCTTCTCAATGATCGCCGTATAGCTCGGCGTCTTGCGGTCGAGGAAGACGAAAGGACGGTCGTTGATGCCGGCAAAGTCGGCCGCCTCGCTCACCATTTCGCCGATCGGATCGCCGCCGCGCGGGGAGATCATCGTCACGTCGAAGCCGAGACGGGCAAGATTGCGCGCCGCGTTGAAGCCGCCGCCGCCCGGCTCCTCGAACCATGAGCCGGGGTTGCTGGCCCCCGGTGCCGTCTCACCGGCGATACGGCCGCGACGATCGATATGGGCGCCGCCGAGGACAAGAATCTTGCCGCTCATTTCTGCACCTCGAAAGCGAATCGAATGCGGCGCAAAGCGGCAGGATTCAGTGCCTGCGGGACATTAAGCCGTTGCTTTGCATCGATAAAACAAAAATAGAACACAGGCCGTTTTACCTTTTTCTTTCAATTATTTGCAACCCCATTGCGAAATAAGAACAAATCAGGTACAAACTTCGCATCAGCGGCGACATTGCTAGAGCAGCGTCAATAACCTAAAGGTGGATCGAATGTCTCAGAATTCATTGCGGCTCGTAGAGGACAAATCGGTGGACAAAAGCAAGGCGCTCGAAGCGGCACTCTCACAGATCGAGCGGTCGTTCGGCAAGGGCTCGATCATGAAACTCGGCTCGAACGAGAACATCGTCGAGATCGAAACGGTTTCCACAGGTTCGCTCAGCCTCGATATCGCCCTCGGCATCGGCGGTCTGCCGAAGGGTCGCATCATCGAGATCTACGGTCCGGAAAGCTCTGGTAAGACGACGCTCGCGCTGCAGACCATTGCCGAAGCGCAGAAGAAGGGCGGCATCTGCGCCTTCGTCGATGCCGAACACGCTCTCGATCCGGTCTATGCCCGCAAGCTCGGCGTCGACCTGCAGAACCTCCTGATCTCGCAGCCCGACACCGGCGAACAGGCGCTCGAAATCACCGATACGCTGGTGCGCTCCGGCGCGATCGACGTTCTCGTCGTCGACTCCGTGGCAGCGCTGACGCCGCGCGCCGAAATCGAAGGCGAAATGGGCGACAACCTGCCGGGCATGCAGGCCCGCCTGATGAGCCAGGCGCTGCGCAAGCTGACGGCTTCGATCTCCAAGTCGAATACGATGGTGATCTTCATCAACCAGATCCGCATGAAGATCGGCGTCATGTTCGGTTCGCCGGAAACGACGACAGGCGGCAACGCGCTGAAGTTCTATGCCTCCGTCCGCCTCGACATCCGCCGTATCGGCCAAGTCAAGGAACGCGAAGAGGTCATCGGCAACCAGACGCGCGTCAAGGTCGTCAAGAACAAGATGGCGCCTCCCTTCAAGCAGGTCGAATTCGACATCATGTATGGCGAGGGCGTTTCCAAGACCGGCGAACTGATCGACCTCGGCGTCAAGGCCGGCATCGTCGAGAAGTCGGGCGCCTGGTTCTCCTATAACAGCCAGCGTCTCGGCCAGGGCCGCGAAAACGCCAAGATCTTCCTGCGCGACAATCCGGATCTCGCCCGCGAGATCGAAACGGCGCTGCGCCAGAATGCCGGCCTGATCGCCGACCGCTTCCTGCAGAATGGCGGCCCGGATGCCGGCGATGATGCTAGCGATGGCGACATGTAATCCAGCCTAGCACATAACGAATTTGAACCGGCCGCATTCCCTCACGAGAATGCGGCCGGTTTTGTTTGTTGCTGGACAGTGGCAAGGTCGGACGATAAAAGCCGATGGATTTAATTTTACCTGCCTGCTGGCAGCATCGAAGGGCATGAAATGAGCGGTGTAAACGATATCCGGTCGACCTTCCTCGACTACTTCAAGAAGAACGGCCACGAGATCGTTCCATCGAGCCCGCTCGTGCCGCGCAATGACCCGACGCTGATGTTCACCAATGCCGGCATGGTGCAGTTCAAGAATGTCTTCACCGGTCTCGAAAAGCGTCCCTATTCGACGGCGACGACCTCGCAGAAATGCGTGCGCGCCGGCGGCAAGCATAACGACCTCGACAATGTCGGCTATACTGCCCGCCACCTGACCTTCTTCGAAATGCTCGGCAACTTCTCCTTCGGCGACTATTTCAAGGAGAATGCGATCGAGCTTGCCTGGAAGCTGGTCACCGAGGGCTTCGACCTGCCGAAGAACCGGCTGTTGGTCACCGTCTATTCCGAGGACGAGGAAGCAGCGACGCTCTGGAAGAAGATCGCTGGTTTCTCCGACGACAAGATCATCCGCATCCCGACGTCAGACAATTTCTGGCAGATGGGCGATACCGGCCCCTGCGGTCCGTGCTCGGAAATCTTCATCGACCAGGGCGAGAATGTCTGGGGCGGCCCTCCCGGTTCGCCGGAAGAGGATGGCGACCGGTTCCTGGAATTCTGGAACCTCGTCTTCATGCAGTTCGAACAGACCGAGCCTGGCGTTCGCAACCCGCTGCCGCGCCCGTCGATCGATACCGGCATGGGCCTGGAGCGCATGGCTGCCGTTCTGCAGGGCGTCCAGAGCGTCTTCGACACTGACCTGTTCCGCACGCTGACCGGCACGATCGAAGATGCAGTCGGCGTAAAGGCCGAGGGCAGCGCCAGCCACCGCGTCATCGCCGACCACCTGCGTTCATCCGCCTTCCTGATTGCCGACGGCGTGCTGCCGTCGAATGAAGGCCGCGGCTACGTGCTGCGCCGTATCATGCGCCGCGCCATGCGCCATGCCCAGCTTCTCGGCGCCAAGGAGCCGCTGATGTATCGGCTGCTGCCGACGCTGGTGCAGGAGATGGGCCGCGCCTATCCGGAACTTGTGCGCGCCGAGGCGCTGATCTCCGAGACACTGAAGCTTGAGGAAAACCGTTTCCGCAAGACGCTGGAGCGCGGCCTGTCGCTTCTCTCGGATGCGACGGCCGATCTCTCCAAGGGCGACATGCTGGATGGTGAGACCGCATTCAAGCTTTACGACACCTATGGCTTCCCGCTCGACCTGACGCAGGACGCACTGCGTGCCCGCGAAATCGGCGTCGACATCTCCGGCTTCACCGATGCGATGGAACGCCAGAAGGCCGAGGCCCGTTCGCACTGGGCAGGTTCCGGCGAGAAGGCGACCGAAACCGTCTGGTTCGAACTCAAGGAAAAGCACGGCGCAACCGAGTTCCTCGGCTACGACACCGAGACGGCCGAAGGCGTCGTGCAAGCGATCGTCAAGGACGGTGCCGTCGCGGCCGAAGCCAAGGCCGGCGACAAGGTGCAGATCGTCGTCAACCAGACCCCCTTCTACGGCGAGTCCGGCGGTCAGATGGGCGATACCGGCGTGATCTCTTCCGACCACGGCAAGATCGAGATTTCGGATACGCAGAAGAAGGGCGAGGGCCTGTTCGTGCATCTGGGCACGGTGATCGAAGGCGTGGTCAAGGCCGGCGAGCCTGTCGCGCTGACAGTCGATCACGCCCGCCGCTCGCGCCTGCGCGCCAACCACTCGGCAACCCATCTCCTGCATGAGGCGCTGCGCGAAGTGCTCGGCACCCACGTTGCCCAGAAGGGTTCGCTGGTTGCGCCCGAGCGCCTGCGCTTCGACGTTTCGCATCCGAAGCCGATGACGGCTGACGAACTCAAGGTCGTCGAAGAGATGGCCAATCAGATCGTGCTGCAGAATGCTCCGGTCACGACCCGCCTGATGAGTGTCGACGATGCCATTGCAGAAGGCGCCATGGCGCTCTTCGGCGAAAAATACGGCGATGAAGTGCGTGTCGTGTCGATGGGTACGGGTCTGCATGGCGCCAAAGCCAACAGGCCTTATTCGGTCGAACTCTGTGGCGGCACGCATGTGTCGGCAACCGGCCAGATCGGTCTCGTGCGCATCCTTGGCGAAAGCGCCGTCGGCGCCGGCGTTCGCCGTATCGAAGCGGTCACTGGTGAATCGGCCCGCGAATATCTCGCCGAACAGGACGAGCGCGTTAAGACGCTGGCCGCCTCGCTGAAGGTGCAACCGTCGGACGTTCTCTCGCGTGTCGAAGCGTTGATGGATGAGCGCCGCAAGCTCGAAAAGGAACTGGCCGATGCCAAGCGCAAGCTCGCCATGGGCGGCGGGCAGGGTGGGTCTGCCGATGCCGTGCGTGAGGTCGCCGGCATCAAGTTCCTCGGCAAGGCCGTGGCCGGCGTTGATCCGAAGGATCTCAAGGGGCTTGCCGATGACGGCAAGGCAAGCATCGGCTCTGGCGTCGTGACGCTGATCGGTGTTTCCGACGATGGCAAGGCGAGTGCCGTCGTGGCCGTGACGTCCGATCTCGTCAGCCGTTTCAGCGCTGTCGATCTGGTGCGCGTCGCTTCTGCTGCTCTCGGCGGCAAGGGCGGCGGCGGCCGTCCCGACATGGCGCAGGCCGGCGGCCCAGATGGTGCCAAGGCTGACGAGGCGCTTGAGGCCGTTGCGGCAGCACTTGCAGGCTGAGCATTCGCCTGACAACAGGTCAAATTTGAACCGGCTGCGAGATCATCGATTTCGCAGCCGGTTTTGTTTTCGGCACGCCCTGCGGTCAGTTTCTCGTCTGGAATGCGAGGCGGCAGGCGAGGCCGGTGAATACGCCAGCCAGCAGATATTGCGGCAGCTTCGGGAAGCGGCGCATCGAGCCCAGACGCGAGCGGATCTGACTGCCGAGCAGGATGACTGCGCCGTTGACGACAAGGCCGATACCGTTCAGCACGCTGGCGAGCACCAGCATCTGCACACCCATCGAACCGCCCTCGGCAGTCACGAATTGCGGAAAGAGCGCGATGACGAAGAGTGCCATTTTCGGATTGAGCAGATTTGTCGCAAGACCGGCAAAGAAGATGCGCCGTCCCGACAGTCGCCTCAGCGTCGAGGCCGGCGCAAAGGAGGTGCTTTCGGAGCGGACCGTCTTGTAGGCGAGATAAAGCAGATAGAGGCAACCGGCCCAACGCACCGCCTCGTAGGCGACGGGCACGGCCACGAGGAGCTGCGAGAGCCCGAAAGCTGCGGCGAGCGCGTGACAATAGGTGCCGAGAGCAATGCCTGCATAGGTCAGAAATCCGGCTGTGCGTCCCTGGCTGATACTGCGGGAGGCAATCAGCAGCATATCGGGACCGGGCGTTGCAGTGAGCACCAACGCTGCGGCGGCAAAGAGTATCAATGTAGAAAAGTCCGGCATCAGTCTTCCTCTTGGGTTCGAGCCGGAATTCCGGTCTACGCAGGATTCGCTCCCAGCACCAGGCTTTTCCGAAAATATGAATCGATTTTCGGAAAAGCCTAGCGCGTAGATTCAAAGAGTTAGAGCGTCCTTTGTGCGTCCGAATGGACGCACGGCGCTCTAAGGTTCAAGTCAGCAGGATTTGTCAAATCGGGCTATGCTTTGGTGAGCCGATCGATTTGCAAAGGGTTTGACATGGTGGGTGAAACGGCATGGGCGCTCTACGAGAACCGTCTGAGACGGGTCTCGGCCTATATCCACGATCATCTCGACGAGGATCTCGATATGGAGCGGCTGGCCGAAATCGCGTGCCTGTCGAGCTATCACTGGCACCGAATCTACAGGGCGATTTACGGCGAGACGCTGGCGGCAACCGTCAAGCGGCTGCGGCTGCATCGCGCGGCGGGCGATATCGTCCGTACGGATCTTGATGTCAGCGAAATTGCGAAGCGATCAGGCTATCCCAATCTCCAGTCCTTCAACCGCATCTTCAAATCGGTCTATGGAATGCCGCCGGCACGCTACCGGAAAGAGGGAAGCCACACGCAGTTCCAACCCTCACGCACCGGAAAGGCACCAGCCATGTTTGATGTCACCCTGAAAACCATCCCGCAGCTCGAGCTCATCGGCGTTCCCCATACCGGCTCCTATATGGAGATCGGCAAGGCCTTCGAGACGCTGTTCGGCGCGCTCTATGCCCGTGGGCTCGCAAAGCCGGAGATGCGCATGATCGGCGTCTATCTCGACGATCCCGATCTCGTGCAGCCCGAGAAGCTGCGCTCTGTCGCCTGTGTCGCAGCAGGAGAGGAGATGACCGCCAATGCGCCGCTGGAGCGACGCATGGTGGAAGGCGGCGATTATGCCGTTTTGCACCACAAGGGGCCTTACGCCGATATGTACAAGGCCTATCAGTGGCTCTACGCCCAGTGGCTGCCTGCATCCGGCCGGCAGATCCGGGATCGCGTGATGTTCGAGGAATATCTCAACAATCCGCGCGAAGTCGCGCCGACCGAATTGCGGACGGATATCTACATGCCGCTGGCGTAAACGGCTCTTTTCTGTACGCGATTCCGGACGCAAAACCGCTACGCACTTTTGCTGGAATTGCTTCAGGCCGCCTGCATCGCCTTCGCCGCTTCTTCATCCAGCGCCGTTGCCCGCTTATAGGCATCGCGTTCGGAAAGCCGGCCGAAATAATCGACGAAGGCCTGGCGCTTTTCGATGCTGCCGAAGGCAAGACCCCAGCCGATATGCGAACCGACATAAACATCGGCAGCGGTAAAGCGCTTGCCGGCAATATAGGGGGAGGCGGCCGAAACCGCCTTTTCCAGCGTGCCCATGACATCACCGAACGAACCGCAACCTGCCATGCGCAGCCGCTCCTGCGGAATTTCGAAGCCGAGCGCCTTCAAGGTGACGGACGCTTCCAATGGCCCGGCGGCGAAGAACATCCAGCGGTAGTAATCGGCTCGCTCATCCGTCTGCGGGCCCAACCCTGCCTGCGGAAACGTGTCCGCAAGATACGCACAGATTGCCGCGCATTCCGTCACGATCGTCTTCCCATGACGGATCGCCGGCACCTTGCCCATCGGGTTGACGGACAGATAGTCCGGTTCCTTCATCGTCCCGCCGAAGGTCAGGACTTCGGTATGATATGGTATGCCGGTTTCTTCCAGCATCCACCGCGCTATCCGGCCGCGCGACATCGGATTGGTGTAGAAGGTGATTTCCTCGGTCATCCTGCTTTCCTCTCTCCCAAGCTTCTTTCGTAGCGCTGGCGCGGGAGATTTCAACCCTTGGAGAAGGCGGCGCCTTCACTGCCGCGCGGGAAATGACCTCTGTCGCCGGCGCTGCGTCAGGGCCGGCGGTCCGGCCGGGAAGGGATCGCCAGCGCTGATTGTAGTGCAGGGTCTGGGTCTCGAGCAAAGCAAGATCAAGGTAAAAGACAATCATATCCTGGCCCTCGCGGCGGGCGAGAAGCCTTACAAGCTGCAGGAATTCGGGGACAAAACTCTTCTTGGCCATCAGAACCTCCATGCCTAGGCGAGTTTCTGAATAGGCTTTGCAACTTACGCGAGGCTTACTTTTCAAAGGCGTTGCTAATTTAGCATCAGTGAGCACAGTGGCAGCAACAAAAAACCCGGCACAATGGCCGGGTTTTTCGATCTTTATGCTGACAGGGCTCAGGCCATTGCGGCCTGCAGGTTCTGGTCGATCTTGTCGAGGAAAGCCGTCGTGGAGAGCCACGGCTGATCCGGGCCGATGAGCAGCGCCAGGTCCTTGGTCATGAAGCCGGCTTCGACGGTATCGACGCAGACCTTTTCCAGCGTCGAGGCGAACTTGGCGAGTTCGGCATTGTCGTCCAGCTTGGCGCGGTGCGCGAGGCCACGGGTCCAGGCGAAGATCGAAGCGATCGAGTTCGTCGAGGTTTCCTGGCCCTTCTGGTGCTGACGGTAGTGGCGGGTGACCGTGCCGTGAGCGGCTTCGGCTTCAACCGTCTTGCCATCAGGCGTCAAGAGAACCGAGGTCATCAGGCCGAGCGAACCGAAGCCCTGGGCAACGGTGTCGGACTGGACGTCGCCGTCGTAGTTCTTGCAGGCCCAGACGTAGCCGCCGGACCACTTCAGAGCGGAAGCGACCATGTCGTCGATCAGGCGGTGTTCGTAGGTGATGCCGGCTTCCTTGAACTGATCCTTGAATTCGGTCTCGAAGACTTCTTCGAAGATGTCCTTGAAGCGGCCGTCATAGGCCTTGAGGATGGTGTTCTTGGTCGACAGGTAGACCGGCCACTTGCGCATCAGGCCGTACATCATCGAGGCGCGGGCGAATTCGCGGATCGACTCGTCGAGGTTGTACATGGCCATGGCAACGCCGGCGCCAGGCGCGTTGAAGACTTCCTTCTCGATAACAGTGCCGTCTTCGCCGACGAACTTGATGGTCAGCTTGCCCTTGCCGGGGAACTTGAAGTCGGTTGCGCGGTACTGGTCGCCGAAAGCGTGACGGCCGACGACGATCGGCTGCGTCCAGCCCGGGACGAGGCGGGGAACGTTGCGGCAGATGATCGGCTCGCGGAAGATGACGCCGCCGAGGATGTTGCGGATCGTGCCGTTCGGGCTCTTCCACATTTCCTTGAGGTTGAATTCCTTCACGCGGGCTTCGTCCGGCGTGATGGTCGCGCACTTGATGCCGACGCCGTACTTCTTGATGGCGTTGGCGGCATCGACCGTGACCTGGTCGTTGGTGGCGTCGCGGTTTTCAACCGAGAGGTCGAAATAGTCGATGTCGAGGTCGAGATACGGATGGATCAGCTTATCCTTGATGAGCTGCCAAATGATGCGAGTCATTTCATCGCCGTCGAGATCGGCGACGGGATTGGCGACCTTGATCTTCTTCATGTATCTGCCTCGTAAGCTTAGGAAAGGGACAGCTGTCCCGGGTGGGTGATGTGGGTCCGGAGCGCTATAGCATTGTGAGCCGGGAACGCAAAGCAGAACGGGCAGGGACGTAGCGTTTTTGCCGCCATTGCCAAGTGCTGGAAAATGGCTAGTCTCGCCGGCAGAAGCCCCCCCGAGTCCCGGACATTTTGCCATGAAGAAGATCGCCGTTCTGTTCGCCGGCCTCGTTGCCGCCCTGTCTTTTGCACCCCGCCTTTCACTTGCGGCCGATGCGACTGGGCCGGTCAAGGAGATCATAAAGGACACGCAGAAAAACTGGGCGGGCGAGAACAGCGACTGGATCGATATTTTCGACGAAGGAATGCTCGGCCGGCTCTACAGCAAGGATTTCGGCGACAAATATAAGGCGGCAGCCCAAAATCCTGCGGCCGACGAGGACGGCATTTCGCCCTTCGACTATGACGTCATCGTCAACGGTCAGGATGCCTGTCCGCTGCAGGATCTCTCCATCGAAAGCGGCCAGCCGGCAAACGGCACGACCGAAGTGACGGTGAAATTCAAGGCGGCGACCTGCATGGAAGGCGCACCCAACAAGGATGCCTTCACGACCGTGCGTTTCGAGGTAATCGAGGAGAGCGGCAAGGCCGTCATCGACGACATCATGATCCAGGGCGAAGAGGGGCAGGGACCGATCTCGCTCAAGGAGGCCATGGTGCAGATCGCCAATGGCGAATGACTGCCAAAGAGGTCACCGGCTGGCGACTCCGAAGAACACGACGGCTAATGACTCTTGGCATCATCATTTTGGTGTGATTTGATTTTTGCCGAGGCGGCGGTATCTCGCTCTCGGGTTCGCCACATCCCGCGCGCATGAGGACTGGCAAGGGTGATTTCCGGCTTTGAGTTCCGAGACTGGCTGCTTGCCAATGACCCGGCGCTGTCGCGCCTGCGTATGGGGTCACGAGTCACTCTGTCGATCCTGCTCTCCTTCGCGATCCTGCTTTCGATACACATGCTCATCGTGCCGTTGCCGATCGCGTCCTATGGTCTCGGCATCGTGCTGTCGATCGAAGGCGGAGTCGCGGTACGCGACAAGGGCTCGGCGAGCCAGCTCATCACCAGGCTGCTCGGCTGCCTTGCAAGCCTTGTCGTCGTCGGTATCGCGGCGGCGCTGGAGTCGCAGCGCGTTCTCTCGGATTTCATCTTCCTCGTGGTGATCTTCCTCGCATCATCCGCGCGCGTCTACGGTCCTCGTGGCTTTGCGATCGGGATGTTTGCCTTCACTTCCTATTTCATGGGCTCCTACTTCCACCCGACAATCGCTGAATTGCCCGTCGTCCTGGTCGGCCCTGTTGTCTCGGCGCTCGTCAGCCATTGGGTGAGGGCGGTGCTTCTGCCCGACAACTGGCGGCGCGACCTGCTGCGATCGCTCGAGAGCGTGCGGGGCCGCATCAACCAGATCCTCTTCAAGCTCGCTGCCCTTGCTGCTGATGGGAAAGTCGATGAGACCGACCGGCAGGAACTGCGCCAGCTGGAGGACCGGCTGAAGGAAGTCGTGCTGATGGCCGAGAGCTTCATTCCGCGCCCGCCGGGCGGTGTTTTCGATGGCGCTTCCGCACCGGCCGCTGAACTGGCGATCCGGCTATTCGATGCGCATCTGGCGACCGAAAGCGCCATCGTGCTGAGCTATCAAAGCCCGCCATCCTTTGTGCTCGTCCATGCGGTGATCGAGGATGACAAGGCAGTGCTCTCGGCCCAGGAGAAGGCGGTCGCCGACATGGAAGGCCAGCCGCAGGGCGAGACAGCGCGGGCGTTGCTCTGGTTGGGTGCCGCACGCCGGCAGCTTGCGGAGACGATCGATGCCGGGCGCAGGTCCGACTTTGCCGAGATTGCCTCGATTAAGGAGGCCAGCCCATCAACGCAGATCGATTTTTCGCTGAAGAACCCGCTGATGCGCTCGGCCCTGCAGATCACGCTCGCGGCGGCGATCGCCATGACGCTTGGGTTGGCGCTCTCCCGCGAACGCTGGTTCTGGGCAGTGCTGGCGTCCTTCCTCGTTTTCAGCAATACCAATTCGCGCGGCGATACTGCTATCAAGGCGCTGCAGCGCTCAATCGGTACGCTGTTCGGCATCGCTTTCGGCCTGGTGCTGGCGACATTGCTGACGCACCAGCTGGCCATCGCCATCGCGGTTTCAATCGTCTGCGTCTTCCTTGCCTTCTATTTCCTGCAGATTTCCTATGCGACGATGACCTTCTTCATCTCGATCGTTCTCTGCCTGGTCTATGGCATGATGGGTGTCCTCACCTTCGATCTCCTCAAGTTGCGACTGGAGGAGACGCTGATCGGCGCGGTGGCGGGAACGCTCGTCGCCTTCCTCGTCCTGCCGGCACGCACGCGCGGGACACTCGATACGGCGGTCGCCAAGTGGTTCAACGCCCTGAAGGAGCTGCTCCTGGCCGTATCGGAAAAGAAGAGCCAGCCGGAGCTCATCGTCATCTCGCAGAAGGTCGATGCCTGCTACCGCGACATCACGCTTTCGGCGCGCCCGCTCGGCTCCACCTGGTCCATTGTCACCAGGCCGGGACAAATTCGCCAGACGCTGGCGATTTTCCTCTCCGTTACCTATTGGTCGCGCATTCTGGCCCGCAATAACGCCGCCGATGCCGTCGACGAGGATCTCAAGGGACGGATCACCGCAGAGATCGGACTTCTGGACAGATTTACGCCGCGCGGCTCGGAGTGTTTCCTCGTCACCCGCAAGCAGATGCGGCACGTCAGCCGTCACCTGCCACTGTGGCAGGAAGGGGCGCGACTCGCCGTCGAAATGATCGGCTCGACCATCGAACGGCTCTATCCGACAGAGACGCAGGACTTGCCGTTTGCGGCCGGCAAAGCTATTGCGCCCGTAAATCAGGAATAGGAAGCACAAATAAGCACCATGGCGGGCACCAACAGCGAGCGTCAACTTTTGGCCGAAGGGCCTGTTATCATTCTGGTCGAGCCGCAGATGGGCGAGAATATCGGCATGGTGGCGCGCGCCATGGCGAATTTCGGCCTTGCCGATCTTCGCCTCGTCAATCCGCGTGACGGCTGGCCGAATGAGAAGGCGCAGGCCGCAGCCTCCAAGGCCGATCACGTCATCGAAGGCACGAAGGTCTTCGCGACACTCGAGGAGGCGATTGCCGATCTCAACTTCGTCTATGCGACGACGGCGCGCAGCCGTGACAATTACAAGCCGGTGCGCTCACCGGTCTTTGCCGCCGGAAACCTGCGCAGCCGCTTCAGGGCAGGCGAGGCGACGGGTATCCTGTTCGGCCGCGAGCGCTGGGGACTGACCAATGAGGAAGTGGCGCTTGCCGACGAGATCGTCACTTTTCCGGTCAATCCGGCCTTTGCATCGCTCAACATCGCCCAGGCGGTACTGTTGATGTCCTATGAATGGATGAAATCCGGCATGGAGGATCTGGAGGCAGTGCCGTTCCAGGCGCTTGAGCAGCGGCCCTCCACCAAAGAACAGTTGTTCGGCCTGTTCGACCAGTTGGAAGAGGCGCTCGATTCCCGCAACTATTTCCATCCGCCCTCGAAAAAGCCGAAAATGGTCGACAACCTGCGCGCAGTTCTCTCCCGCCGGGCCTTCACGGAACAGGAAATCAGCGTGCTGCGCGGCGTCATCTCCTCTCTCGACCGCTTCTCGCGCAATAGCCCGCGCAAGGGCGGTTCCACCAGATCCCGCAAGGAAGCGCCCACCGATGACAGCGCCGACGAATGAGCTGAAACCCGTCCTCGTCTTCGATTCAGGCATAGGAGGGCTCACCGTGCTGCGCGAGGCGCGCGTGCTGATGCCGGAGCGCGGCTTCATCTATATCGCCGACGATGCCGGCTTTCCCTATGGCGGATGGGAGGAGCAGGCGCTGAAGGAGCGGATCATCGGCCTCTTCGCCAAGCTGCTTGAAGATTACGATCCCGAGGTCTGCATCATTGCCTGCAATACGGCTTTTACGCTTGTGGGCGCCGACCTGCGCGCCGCCTTTCCGCAGATGACCTTCGTCGGCACTGTGCCCGCGATAAAGCCTGCTGCCGAGCGCACACGCTCCGGGCTCGTCTCGGTGCTGGCGACCCCCGGTACAGTCAGACGCGCCTATACACGCGACCTCATCCAGTCCTTCGCCCAGCAATGCCATGTGCGGCTGGTCGGCTCCGAAAACCTGGCGCGCATGGCTGAAGCCTATATCCGCGGTGACGCCGTTTCTGACGAGGCAGTGCTCACCGAGATTGACCAATGTTTTGTCGAGAAGGATGGGCGCAAGACCGACATCGTCGTGCTCGCCTGCACGCATTATCCCTTCATGGCGAATATGTTCCGAAGGCTTGCGCCTTGGCCGGTGGACTGGCTGGATCCGGCGGAAGCCATTGCGCGGCGCGCTCGCACGCTGGTACCGCATGTTGCGGACGCCGTTCATCCTGACAATTTCGACTTTGCCGTCTTCACCTCGGGCAATCCGGATTTTGCCACGCGGCGGCTGATGCAAGGTTTCGGCCTGAGCACGCGATAGGGCACTGCGCGCTTTATTTCCCCTGTCTCATCACGCAAGATCCCCGCGGGGAATCGCGAGCAGGTGTTTGCCGCTCAAGATGCAAAGGGATGCGCCGTGCCGCTGCAAAGACTTGTGATGCTGATCTTCTTTCTGCAACCGATCGCCTTTGGCGCCTGGTTACCGCGCATTCCCGATATCCAGGCGAAGCTCGAACTCGGCACCGCCGATCTCGCGGTAGCCCTTCTGGGATTGCCTATTGGTACGCTGATCACGCTCCCGTTTGCCGGCCGGATCGTCTCGCGCATCGGCGGGCGCATGGCGATCATCTATGGGTTCATCTTCTTTCTTGCGGTGGTTTCGCTGCCGGCCTTCGCGCCCAGCGCCTTGCTTCTTTTCCTTGCCCTGATGATCGTCGGGGTCGCGCTTTCGACGGTGGAACTCGGCATGAATGTCGAGGCGGATGTGACGGAGAAGGCGACGGGGCTGATCATCATGAGCCGCTGCCATGGCTTCTGGAGCTTCGGCATCATGGCCGGCAGCCTGATCGGCGTTGGCGCCATCGCCATCGGGCTTTCACCGCACTGGTCGATCCTGATCACGGCGATCATCGTCCTGCCGATCGCGCTGGTCGCCAGCCTGCGCCTGCCGAAATTGCCTGAAAGTCACCATGCGGAGAATTCGCAGACAAAGACCGGCTTCAAGCCGCCAAGCCTTGCCCTGCTGGGGATCTGCGCCTTCGTCTTCGGCGTGACGATGACCGAGGGTGCGATCGCCGACTGGTCGGCGGTCTATCTCCGCGATGTCATGAATGCCGAAGGTGCCCAAACCGGTCTCGGTTATTCGGTTTTCGCTTTCATGGTTGCTGCGGGGCGCTTCAGCGGTGACTACATGAAAGGCCGTTTCGGCGCGGTTGCCATTGCCCGCGGCTGCGGCATCGCCTCGCTTGCCGGCATGCTCGTCGTTCTCCTTGCGCCGGCGACGCCGCTTGCCCTGCTTGGCTTTGCAGCAGTCGGTGTCGGTGTCTCGGTCGGATTTCCGCTTGCGGTGACGGCCGTCGCTTCGCTGACCGACCGACCGCCTGCTTCAAGCGTTGCCATACTCTCCTTCGCGGCGCTCAGCGGTTTTCTCATCGGGCCGCCGATCATCGGCTTTCTCGGCGAACTCCTGGGTTTGCGCGTGGGGCTCGCGGTCCTGCTGGTACCACTCTTCGTCAGCCTGCTCTGCACCCGTTTGCTGATTCCGACGCAAAACGACATGGCGGGCGATCTCGTCGAGCGCGAGGCGGTGTAGGACGTCTTTCCAGGCCTGACTTTCCCTGTGGGTTTTTAAAGGTTTGACGACAACAGCGCCTGCGAATCTGCTAGAGACGGAGGCTGGAATTTGTAAGGGGAATTGGGCGTGCAGGTTGGCATCGATATGGGAATGGCGTCCGGCAACCCGGCGACGCTCGATATCGAGGAATTGCTGGCGACGCGTCTGCTCGTGCAGGGCAATTCCGGCTCCGGCAAATCGCATCTGCTGCGCCGCCTGCTGGAGCAATCGGCCCAATGGGTACAGCAGGTCATCATCGATCCCGAAGGTGATTTCGTCACGCTGTCCGACCGGTTCGGCCATGTCGTCGTCGATGGCGAGCGCACCGAGGCCGAGCTTGCCGGCATTGCCAACCGTATCCGCCAGCATCGCGTTTCCTGCGTGCTGACGCTGGAAGGGCTTGATATCGAGCAGCAGATGCGGGCGGCTGCGGCCTTCCTCAACGGCATGTTCGATGCCGATCGCGAATATTGGTATCCGGTTCTTGTCGTCGTCGACGAAGCGCAGATGTTTGCGCCCTCGGTCGGCGGCGATGTCTCGGAAGATGCGCGCAAGGCGTCGCTCGGTGCCATGACCAACCTGATGTGCCGCGGACGTAAACGCGGGCTTGCCGGCGTCATCGCCACGCAGCGTCTCGCCAAGCTTGCAAAGAACGTCGCGGCCGAAGCCTCGAACTTTCTGATGGGCCGCACCTTCCTCGATATCGACATGGCGCGCGCCGCTGATCTGCTCGGCATGGACCGCCGTCAGGCGGAAATGTTCCGCGATCTGAAGCGCGGCCATTTCGTCGCCCTCGGTCCTGCCTTGTCGCGTCGGCCGCTGCCGATCCAGATCGGCAATGTCGAGACATCGGCGCGCTCTTCCAGCCCGAAGCTGATGCCGCTGCCGGATTCGCCACAGGATGTCGAAGACCTCATCTTCACGCCGGATCCGGAAGAGTTCCAGCGGCCGATCGTACGGCGTGCTCCACCGGCGCCGCGCCCGACCACCGATATTCTCGCCGAGCTCTCGCGCTCGACGCCGGCCGCCAGCCCCATGCAGGCCGCCGAGCCGCGTGTGGCGCAGCCGGAACTGTCGGCCGAAGAGCGCGAGGAGCGGCTTTCCGGCGTGCTCTCCGAGATCCTCGACGATCCGGGCTCCGGTTTCCGCACGGATGCAGTCCTCTATCAGGAATTCCTGGTGCGGCTGCGCATGCGCCGTGTTCCGGGAGCCCCAATGTCCTTGCAGGATTTCCGGCGGCGCGTGGCGGTTTCCCGCTCCGGCGTCGATCCCGACATGGCCGCAGGGGAAGCCTGGGCGACGGCGCTTTCGCTCTCCAATGGCGTCACCGACGATCTTCAGGGCGTGTTCCTGATGATGGCGAAGGCCGCGATCGGGGGCGAGGCCTGCCCTTCGGATGCCCGCATTGCCCGCGCTTATGGCACGCATTCGGCCCGGCGCGCGCGCCGGCTGCTTGGCTATTTCGAAGAGCAGGGGCTGATCGTCGTCCACGCGGACTTTACCGGCAAACGCATCGTCGCCTTCCCGGACCTGCAGGCCGAGACTGCACCGGGTTCGGCCGATGCGCCTGATACCGACGCCCTGAAGAGCGCCGCAGAATAAGCTTCAGACCCAGCTCTGGATAATCTCGGGGCTGGCATGGATGCAGGTGAGCTCCAGCCGCGTTGTTCCCACATTCTTGAAGCAGTGGGGCGTCTCCGCATTCACGATGACTATATCGCCGGGATTGGGCTCCAGCGTCTCTTCGCCAACGGTGAAACGCGCCTTGCCGGAGCGCACGATCCACATTTCCGTATAGGGGTGAACATGCAGGTCCGGGCCCTGGCCAGGCTCGTTGTCGATCAGGAAGATCGAGACCGGGGCGCCGAAATCCCGGCCCTCGAAGCGAATGGTCCTGTTGGCGAATTGCTGCTGGCTTTCACGCGGTATGACATGGAACATGATTTCCTCCTTGGATCACGCTACGGACTTCGCTATGAATTTATCTTCTCAAGAAGATACTTTACCCAATTTATCTTCTCGTCAAGATAGTTTGGAGCCATGATGGAAACGGAAGATCACGTCGATCGCCTACGCACCCTTTGGGCAAAGGAGTTGCCCGATCTCGACACGACGCCCATGAGCATCCTCGGGCGTATCTACCGGCTCTCCAATCTGGTTCGGCCCTCCATCGAGGCGACATTCGCCGAATTCGATCTCGATCGGGGCGAGTTCGACGTAATTGCGACGATTCGCAGGGCAGGGCCGCCCTACAAGATGACGCCGACCGAGCTCTACAGCCTTCTGCTGATCTCGTCGGGCGGGCTGACGCATCGGCTGGACAGGCTGGAGAAATCGGGGCTGATCCGGCGCGAGCGATCGGCCCAGGACAAGCGCAGCTTCGAGGTAGCGCTGACCGATGAGGGCATTGACCGCGCAGAAGCCGCCTTCCGCGAAGATATGAAGCGGGAACTCGCCCATCTCGGCGGGCTTGAGGAAAGCGAGCGCCGGGCGCTTGCCGCTCTGCTGCGCAAGCTCGCAGGCTCCCTTGAGCGAACCGGCGATAACGGCCTCGCCGTGGCAGATTCTGTTTGACAATCCTGTGACTTATCCCTAAAGACGCCCCAGCACCGGGCAGCAATGTCCGGTGTTTCATTTGACATGTCCCGTGGATCAGATCCGTTCGCGTAATGGAAAGATCCTGTCGGCTCCCGGAAACGGGATCAAAGGAGGGCGTGTTTCCTTCGCGCGGTTTGGCAACAAACCGTCCTAACACTTTGAAAGGAAATACGATGAGCAAGCGCGAATCGTCCAAGTACAAGATCGACCGCCGTATGGGCGAAAACATCTGGGGCCGTCCGAAGTCCCCGGTGAACCGCCGCGAATACGGCCCGGGCCAGCACGGCCAGCGCCGCAAGGGCAAGCTTTCCGACTTCGGTGTGCAGCTGCGCGCCAAGCAGAAGCTGAAGGGTTACTACGGTGACCTGCGCGAGAAGCAGTTCCGCGCCATCTTCGCTGAAGCTGACCGCCGCAAGGGCGACACCTCGGAAAACCTGATCGGTCTTCTGGAGTCTCGCCTCGACGCGATCGTCTACCGCGCCAAGTTCGTTCCGACGGTCTTTGCTGCCCGTCAGTTCGTCAACCATGGCCACGTTACGGTCAACGGCGTCCGCGTCAACATCGGTTCTTACCGTTGCAAGGTCGGCGACGTCATCGAAGTTCGTGAGCGCTCCAAGCAGCTCGTTACGGTTCTGGAATCGGTTTCGCTCGCAGAGCGCGACGTTCCTGACTACGTCGAAGTCGACCACAACAAGATGGTTGCCACTTTCGCACGCGTTCCGACGCTTGCCGACGTTCCGTACCCGGTTGTCATGGAACCGCATCTGGTCGTCGAATTCTATTCTCGCTAATCGCGAGAGGCGTTTTCGCATTCTGGAAAAGCCGCCTCTCGGGGCGGCTTTTTCGTATCCGGAGGGAAGATGGTGGATTTGCAGGCAGTCCTCGACAGCATCTACAAGGAGCTGACGCCCCGTATCGGCGAGGGCAAGGTGGCGGATTATATTCCTGAACTTGCCAAGGTCGATCCGAACCAGTTCGGCATGTCGATCATCACCGTCGACGGCAAGGTCTACAGCGTCGGACACGCCGATGTCGCCTTTTCCATCCAGAGCATTTCCAAGGTCTTCATGCTGACGCTGGCGCTCGGCAAGGTGGGCGAGGGGCTGTGGAAACGCGTCGGCCGCGAGCCTTCGGGCTCAGCCTTCAATTCCATCGTCCAGCTCGAGCATGAGCACGGCATCCCGCGCAATCCCTTCATCAATGCCGGCGCGATCGCCGTTAGCGATGTCGTCATGGCCGGCCATGCGCCGCGCGAGGCGATCGGCGAGTTGCTGCGCTTCGTGCGTTACCTCGCTGACGACGAATCCATCACCATCGACGACAAGGTGGCACGCTCGGAGACGGCGACCGGCTATCGTAATTTCGCGCTCGCCAATTTCATGCGCTCCTACCGCAATCTCGATCACCCCGTCGATCATGTGCTCGGCGTCTATTTCCACCAGTGTGCGCTCTCCATGACCTGCGAGCAGCTGGCCCGCGCCGGCCTGTTCCTTGCGGCACGCGGCGGCAATCCGCTAACCGGCCATTCGGTCGTGTCGCCGAAACGGGCGCGGCGCATCAATGCGCTGATGCTGACCTGCGGCCATTACGACGGATCGGGCGATTTTGCCTATCATGTCGGCCTGCCGGGCAAGAGCGGTGTCGGCGGCGGCATCTTTGCGGTGGCACCCGGCATCGCTTCGATCGCGGTCTGGTCGCCGGGGCTTAACAAGGTCGGCAATTCGCAGCTTGGCGCCGTGGCGCTGGAGATGCTGGCGGCGCGTACGGGCTGGTCCGTTTTCGGCGATTGAGGCTGTGTTGGCCGGCGGCTTTCTGCTAAGCAGGGCAGGCACATCAGACAGGTAGCAAGATGAATATCGCAGCCAATATTGCCGACGATCTGGAAGCGGCTGAAGCCGGCATCGGCCATGCGCTGTTTGCCGACGCGCCCCACTCGGTCTCCTTCAACAAGCTGCGCAAGCGTCTGCTGCGCCAGGTGCGCCAGGCCTTCGATGATTTCGACATGCTCAAGGGCCAGAAACGCTGGCTGATCGGCATATCCGGCGGCAAGGATTCCTATGGCCTGCTGGCGCTGCTGCTCGACCTGCAATGGCGCGGGCTGCTGCCGGTGGAGCTGATCGCCTGCAACCTCGATCAGGGCCAGCCGAATTTCCCGAAGCATGTGCTGCCGGAATACCTTTCAAAGATCGGCGTCAAACATCGCATCGAATATCGCGACACCTATTCGATCGTGAAGGAGAAGGTGCCGGAGGGAGCGACCTACTGTTCACTCTGCTCGCGCCTGCGCCGCGGCAATCTCTACCGGATCGCCAGGGAAGAAGGCTGCGACGCGCTGGTGCTCGGCCATCATCGAGAAGACATTCTCGAAACCTTTTTCATGAACTTCTTCCACGGTGGGCGGATGGCCGCCATGCCGGCGAAGCTTCTGAACGACGAAGGCAATCTGATGGTGCTCAGGCCGCTCGCCTATTGCGCCGAGGACGACATGGCCAAGTTTGCCGCCGCCATGCAGTTTCCAATCATTCCCTGCGATCTCTGCGGCTCTCAGGACGGTCTGCAGCGCAATGCGATGAAGGATATGCTCGCCGATATCGAGCGCCGCATGCCCGGCCGCAAGGACACGATGCTGCGTGCGCTCGCGCATGTGAACCCGTCACACCTGCTCGATCCGAAACTTTTCGACTTTTCTGCGCTGGCCGTCACCCAAACGTCATAATGGACTTGCTATGAGCCTCAGCAGTTCCATGCAATGAGTCCAAAATGATTTTCTCAGACAAAGACATAGAGTTCCTCGGTGATTGCCTCAGGCATGTCGCCGAAGAAGAGATCATGCCGCGCTTCCGCAATGCGGCTGCGGCCAATGTTTCCGAAAAGACGTCTTCCGTCGATCTCGTAACGCAAGCCGACCTGCGCTCCGAGGCTTACCTTACGGCAGCAATCCGCGAGCGTTTTCCCTCGGCACTCATTGTCGGCGAGGAAGCCTATGAGGCGGATCGTTCGGTCGTGCCGGCGCTTGCCGATGCCGATCTTGCCTTCGTCATCGATCCCGTCGACGGCACGTTCAATTTTGCGGCCGGCATGCCGGTTTTCGGTACGATCCTTGCCGTGACGGTAAAGGGGGAAACGGTTGCCGGCATCATTCACGATCCGGTCCTCGGCGACACGGTCGTTTCCCTCAAGGGCGCCGGCGCCTTCCAGCGGAAGCGCAATTGCGAGCCTGTCCGCCTCAAGGTCGCGGAACCTCTGGAACTGGGCCTCATGATCGGCGCCATGGCCTGCAGCCATATGGTAGAGCCGGATCGTTCGCGCGTTGCCGGCAATATGGCGAAGGTCAAGATGACCTTCGCGTTCAATTGCTCGGCTTACGAATATTGGATGGTGTCCTCGGGCAAGCTGCATTTCATCGGCCACCCCAAGCTGATGCCCTGGGACCATCTGGCCGGCGTGCTGACCCATCAGGAAGCCGGCGGCCATACCGCCAAATTCGACGGAACGCCCTACAGGCCCGGCGAGATTTCCGGCGGCATCATCTCTGCTCCCGACAAGGAAAGCTGGCAGATGATCCGAAACGAGATCGTCGGCTACAGATAAACCGAAAGGAACCGCCATGACGACTGCCATAGATACGATGAAGCTTGCCGATCTCCTGCGGCAGGCAGCGAAAGCCGAGATCCTGCCGCGCTTTCGCCGACTGGGCAGCAGCGATGTGCGCGCCAAGACGGAAGCGACCGACCTCGTGACCGAGGCCGATGAGCAGGCCGAAAGGATGATGAAAGCCGAGGCCGCGCGCCTCTGGCCGGAGGCATTGTTCATCGGTGAGGAATCGGTTGCCGCTGACGAAGCACTTCTGGACAAGCTCGAAGGTGCCGATCTCGCCATCGTCGTCGATCCCGTCGACGGCACCTTCAACTTTGCTTCCGGCATTCCGGCCTTCGGCGTCATGGCATCGGTCGTCTCCAAGGGCGAGACGGTTGCCGGTATCATCTATGATCCGATGGGCGATGACTGGGTGATGGCTGAGAAGGGCGGCGGCGCCTGGCTGCGCCGGCCGGATGGCGAAGCGCAGCGGCTGCGAGTGGCAGAACCTGTCGCGCTCGACCAGATGGTCGGCATGGCTTCCACCGGCTACCTGCCGCAGGAAAAGCGCGCCGAAATCCTTGGCAATCTTGCCAAGGTTCGCTTCCTCACCAACTACCGCTGCGCGGCACATGAATACCGCACCTTTGCCGGCGGGCATGTGCATTACCTGATGTACAACAAGCTGATGCCCTGGGATCACCTGGCCGGCACGCTGATCTGCCAGGAAGCCGGCGCCTATGCCGCCCGCTTCGACGGTTCGGCCTATCTGCCGCATCATGTGACCGGCGGGTTGCTGATTACGCCGGACAAGGAGAGCTGGGAAATCTTCCGCCGCGAGATCGTGACCGTCTAAGCCTGAACTGGCCTGAGTTCGAACTCAGGCCAGTATCTGTTTCAATGCGTCAAGGAGCGTGTCGCATTCGGCATCGGTGCCGATGGTGATGCGCAGGAAATCCTGGATGCGCTGCCCCCGGAAATTCCTGACCAGCACCGCACGCTTGCGCAGCTCCGCAGCCAGTTCGGCGCCGCCGCGGGTGCTGTGGCGAGCGAAGACGAAATTGGCGGAGGAGGGCAGAACCTCGAAGCCGAGTTCGCCGAGGGCCGCGGTCAACCGCTCGCGGCTAGCGACGATCAGCGCGCAATGTTTCTCGAACCAGTCCTGGTCCTCCCAGGAGGCCACGGCACCGGCCTGAGTCAGCCTGTCCAGCGGATAGGAATTGAAGCTGTCCTTGACCCGTTCCAGCGCATCGATCAGCGGCCGCTGGCCGACGGCGAAACCGACGCGCAGGCCGGCAAGGCCGCGCGATTTGGAGAAGGTCTGGATGACGAGCAGGTTCGGATATTTCCGCACGAGCGGAATGGCACTCTGGCCACCGAAATCCACATAGGCTTCATCGATGACGACGACCTGATCCGGATGTTCCTGTACCAGCGCCTCGATCGCCGCAAGCGGCAACGCCGAGCCGGTCGGCGCATTCGGGTTCGGCAGGATGATCGCGCCGCAGGGCTGGCGGTAGTCCTCGATGCGCACCTGCATCTTCTCGTCCAGCGGGATCTCGCGGAAGGTGATGCCGTAGAGACCGCAATAGGTCGGGTAGAAGCTGTAGGTGATATCGGGATAGAGCAGGGGCAGTTCGTGCTTCAGGAGCGCCTGAAACGTATGGGCCAAAACCTCGTCCGAGCCATTGCCGACAAAGACTTCGCCGGGATCGAGATCATGACTCGAGGCAATCGCCTGGCGCAGTTTCAGGCCGGTCGGCTCGGGATAGAGCCGCAGCGTGTCGTTGACGGCTTGCGAGATTGCCGCCAAGGCTCGCGGCGAAGGGCCGTAAGGATTCTCATTGGTGTTGAGCTTCACCAGCCCTTCAATGACAGGCTGTTCGCCCGCCACGTAAGGCGTCAGGGATTGAACAAGGGGGCTCCAGAAACGGCTCATCGTGTACTTCCGGTCAAAGACATGTCGCACATAAACGTGCAGCGGCCTTGCGAGAGCGACTGCGAAAACAAAAGCCTAAAACGCGGCAAGCGAAGCTGAATGATCGCTGCACGCTTTAGGCCTCAAGCAGCATTACATGTGAACCGCACCGGGGTCGAGTTGCGGGCTGTCGCCGGGATGGGTGAACAGCTTGCCCTTTTCCGCCCAGAGAACCATGACGACGGTGACCGCGCCGAAGAGCGCGAAACCGCCGAACAGCGGCTGGACCGTGCCGTTGAACAGCTGGCCGACGCCGCCGCCGAGGAGGGCGCCGAATGTCGTCGACACGAAACCGGTGACAGCCGTTGCCGTGCCGGCGAGATTGCCCATCGGCTCCAGGCTGATCGCGGTGAAATTGGTGGCGATGACGGCAAACATCATCAGCAGGATCGAGAACAGGGCGTAGGAGAAGGCGAAGGACGGGGTGCCGCCAAGTGCTGCGACAAAGCCGACCGCCGAGACGATAGTGAAAAGCAGCATGGCAGCATGCGAGATGCGGCGCATGCCGAAGGTGCGCACCAGCATGCCGTTCAGGAAGTTGGCAACGGCGATGCCGCCTGCCGTTGCGGCAAAGGCGATCGGCAACCAGTCGCCGAGGCCGTAAACCTCACCGAAAACCTGCTGAACCGAGATCACATAGGCGCTGATGACGCCGGTGAACATGGTGAGCCCGATCATGTAGCCGCAGGTGATGCGGTTGGTGAGAACCGTCCTGAAGCCATCGGCGACAGCGCCAACGGACAGCGGAATGCGCTCTTCCGGCGGCAGCGATTCCTTCAGGCGCAGCAGCGCCCAGACGAAGAGAATCGTCGCGACGATGCCGAGCAGGATGAAAATCCAGTTCCAATGCGCATAGGTGATAATGAGCTGGCCGACAGAGGGGGCGACGATCGGCACGATCATGAAGACGATCATGACATAGGACATGACTCGCGCCATCTCACGGCCACCGAAGCAATCGCGGACGATCGCCATGGTGGTGATGCGCACGGCCGCGCCGCCGATGCCCTGAACGAAGCGCATGATCAGCAGCATTTCGAAACTGCCGGTGGCCGCAGCGGCAAACATGCCGACCACGTAGCAGGCAAGGCCGCCAAGCAGGATGTTGCGGCGGCCGAAGGCATCCGACAGGCTGCCGAATATGATCTGGGATGCGCCGAAGCCCAAGAAGAAGACGCCGATGACGAGCTGCGCATCATTGTTGCTGGTAACACCCAGCGAATGGCCGATATTGGGCAGCGCCGGCAGCATGCTGTCGATTGCCATGGCAATGCTGGCGGTCATGATGGCGATGGTCACCACGAATTCGAAGAAGCCCATGCCAATGCGGGCAGAACCCTGGTTTTCCGTGTGCGGTTTGTGCGTCGGAGTCATCCGTATCCCCCTGAATGACGGAAGAGCGGCCGGAAAACGGCCGAATATTGTGTGGGAGGGCGGCGAACCCCTACCAATTTGTGCCGCCGCCTGATGTGTCTGAAAGCTTCAGTGCTGATATGGGCGCCTGATCTCAGTGCCCGATATCGTTGAAGCTGGAAAGTGATGCATCCTTCGACAGCGGCGCATGCTGCGCCCTGAACAGCCGGCCCTTTTCTGCAATCAGCACGAAGACGATACCGATCAGCGAGACGCCGAAGTAGCCGGCGATCATCGGCGTTGCCGTGCCGTCGAAGGCCTGTCCGACCATGGCTCCGATCAATGCGCCGCCGATCGTGCTCATGAAGCCGATGACCGAGGAAGCCGTGCCGGCGAGATGGCCGAGCGGCTCCATGGCGAGCGAATTGAAGTTAGAGCCGATCCAGCCGAACTGGAACATCACCAGCGCGAAGAAGACGATGAAGATCGGGAAAGGCATCGGCTGCGGCCCTGATATCTGCACCATCAGCCAGATGAAACTCAAGCCGCAGAAACCGAGAAGGGATGCGTGCGAGAGGCGGCGCATGCCGAAACGGCCGACCAGCTGAGAATTGATGAAGGACGAGAAGGCCATGAACAGCGCCACTCCGGCAAAGGCGACGGGCATGTAGACGCCGAGACCGTAGATGCCGACATAGATCTGCTGGGCAGAGTTGATGAAGCCGAACAGCGCGCCGAAGAGGATCGTGCTGGCAATGGTGTAACAGAGAGCGATGCGGTTGGAAAAGAAGATCGCAAAGCCCTGCGCCACCGAGCGGACCGTGAACGGACGGACATTGGCGGGATCAAGTGTTTCCGGCAGGCGCAGATACATCCAGATGCCGACGGCCGTCGCCATGGTGCCGATGAAGACGAAGATCATGTGCCAGGTGCTCACGAGCATGATGATCTGGCCGCTGCCCGGTGCAATGACCGGCACGACCATGAAGACCATCATGATAAGCGACATGACTTCCGCCATCTGCCTTCCGCCGTAGACATCGCGGACGATGGAAATAGTAATGACGCGAGTGGCGGCAGAACCTAGCCCCTGAATGAAGCGCAGCGTCAGAAGCCCGGCAAAGGTCGGGACCACAGCGATGCCGAAGGCGGCAACGACGTAAATGCCGAGACCGATCAGCAGCGGAACACGGCGGCCGAAGCGATCGGAAAGGGGACCGTAGAAAAGCTGGGCGAGACCGAAGCCGAAAAGATAGGCGGAAACGACATACTGGCGATGATTTTCGTTCTCGACGCCGAGGCTGGAGCCGATCTGCTGCAGTGCGGGCAGCATGATGTCGATGGCCAGCGAGTTGACTGCCATCAGGAAAGCCGCAAGCGCGATAAATTCCAGCTTGCCCATGGGCAGCCGACCCGCGGACATGGCTTGTGATGAATCTGTCACAATGAAATTCCCATAAACAGGTCAAGGCGCTGCTTGGCGCAGCGCCTCGAACTCAAGATACAGATTTGGAAACCGGACGGACGCCCGGTGACCGATCAGGCGACGGCGGTCTTGACCGTGACGCCGTTTTCCTGGAGGTGCTGCTGGAGCTCACCGGCCTGGAACATTTCCCGGACGATGTCGCAGCCGCCGATGAACTCGCCCTTGACGTAGAGCTGGGGGATCGTCGGCCAGTTGGAGTAATCCTTGATGCCCTGGCGGATTTCCGAATCGGCGAGCACGTTGATGCCCTTGTAGTCGACACCGATGTAATCGAGGATCTGGACGACCTGACCGGAGAAACCGCACTGCGGAAACTGCGGCGTGCCCTTCATGAAGAGGACGACGTCGTTGCTCTTGATCTCGTTTTCGATGAATTCGTTGATACCGCTCATGGGACCTAATCCTTTCAACAGGCAGGTTAAAGGCCCGCCGTTTCAATCGTTTTCCTTAGATAGCATGTGGAAGCCGGAATTCCACCCGCGAAAACCAAAAAAAGACCAATCCGCGACACTTAGCGGCACAGGTTGTTGCCTATGCGTTACGCCTCGTTGCGATAGACCTTGATCGGCTCAATCTCGGTATCGGTGGAAAAGGCTCTAGGCGCGGCGCTGCCTGCTGCGGCCTGCTGCCGTGCGGCGCTTGCTGACCTGCTTGCGAGCAGGCTTGCGACTCACCGGCGTTGCCTTGCGGGTGGTGCGGCTCGCCGTTGCAGACGCTGCCTTGCGGCGCTTGCGCTTGGTTGTGGTGGTACGGCCCGTTGTCTTCTTCAGGATTTCCTTCAGCACGCTATTGACGACGCCTGACACCAGTTCATTCACGAGATTGCCCACAAAATCCCCCTCGACCCTGCCGAAACGCAGCTGCCCCTATTGAATTCCGGAAGAGTTCGCTTAGCAAGACGGCTCGACGGTTTTATCCGGTTTTTCGCCGTATTTTCAGGCGAACCCGTCATCCTGGCAACGGCGCACTCAACCCGCCGGAAAGAAGAAAAAGACTATGAAACTCATCGACAAGCGGGTTGTGCTGCATTTCCCCGGATTTGAACCACTTGATGGCGCAGCGCACCGGGCGCGGTATGAGCGTACCGCAAGGCAAAGCGCATCCGTCTGGGGCTATAACATCGAGACGGGTACTGCCGATGCCGGTCCCTATATTTCCTTCGATGTCGGCACCCGCGCCGATGGCTGGCAGACGCAGACCCGCGTCCATGTCTTCGACCATGACGAGCTGGTGCAGCGGTTGCGCGCCGGCAATACGGCAAGCCGCATCGCGGCGGGCTTTGCAAGCTTCTGGCAGGTTGTGCGCGAGGGCGGCATGGCCGGCTATTTCCGGCATGCCTGGCGCTTTGGCCTCTTCTTCATCTTTCCCTTCCTGCTGACGGCTCTCGCAATCGTCGTCACGCTGCAGATCCTGACGCTGCAATATTTGCTCGGACTACCCGTCTGGCACATCGGCTGGAGCGCGCCGCTCGCGGCCATCTTCTTCATCTTCGGCTTCCTGCCGTTCTCGGAGCGCTTCCACACGCTGCATCTTTTTGCTGACTGGGAGATGGCCGTGGCGCTCGCACGCATGGACAAGCCTGTTTTCAACGACTGGCTCGAACAATGCGCGACATCGATGCGGGCAGCACTCAACGAAGAGGCCGATGAATATGTCATCTCCTCGCACAGCATGGGCTCCAGCGTTGCGGCCCATGTCGTCGGCATTCTGCTGGAGCGGGAGCCGGATGTCTTCAAGGGCAAGCGGGTGGTGTTTGCCACACTTGGCTGCGCGATCCTGCAATGCGCGCTGATGTCGTCTGCGACACTCCTGCGCTCGCGCGTCGGGCTGATTGCGCGGTGCCCGGATATTTTCTGGCTCGATGTGCAGTGCCTGACGGACTCGATCAATTTCTACAAGGTGCCTGTCGTCAGCGTGTCCGGCCATCCGGACGCGCCGCAAGCGCGCATGATCCATATCCGCGTACGGCAGATGCTGACACCGGAGCACTACAAGAAGATCCGCAAGGATCAGTTACGCGTTCATCGCCAGTATGTGCTGGGTCCGGACAAGAAATCCTCCTTCGATTTCACGCTGCTGACCGCAGGCCCAATGCCGGCATCGGTCTTTGCCGATCCCGAGCACGACAAGCTGCCGGCCTGAGAGCTCAGTAAAGAAAGGGCGAAGAGGCGTACTTTCGAAACCGATCGCTTCCGTTTCAAAACAAAGAGACCCGGCGGAAGAAGCCTTCCAGCCGGGTCTGTTCATTTCAGATCCTCAGTCGGCCGAAGCCAGCATGTCAATCCGGCGCCGAGGTTTGCAGGGCGAGGGCATGCAGGACGCCGCCCATATTGCCCTTCAGCGCCTCATAGACCATCTGGTGCTGCTGGACGCGGCTCTTGCCGCGAAAGACTTCCGCGACGACTTCGGCAGCGTAATGATCGCCGTCACCCGCCAGATCGCGGATCGTTACCTTGGCACCGGGAATCCCGGCCTTGATCATGTCTTCGATGTCACCGGGTTTCATGGCCATGATCGTTACTCCTTGCACATTATTCCGCAGCGACAAGCTCGCCGCGGCCATCCATGAAATCAGGGAACCACGATTCATGTGCATCGCGCAATTGCTGAATCGGCAGTGCAATCAGATCGTCGACGACGAGGGCATCGCCCTTGACGGTGCCGAGGCGGCGGAAGGGAACGCCGGCGCCTTCTGCATTGGCACAGACGAAATCGGCGACATCACCAGGAACCGTCAGAACGTAACGCGCCTGATCCTCGCCGAAGAGCAGGGCATGGGCCGCACCCTTGCCTTCGCTGAGGCTGATGTCGAGGCCCTTGCCCGAGGCCATCGCCATTTCAGCGAGCGCCAGCACGAGGCCGCCTGAGGAAATATCGTGGCAGGCGGTCGCCTGGCCATTGCGGATAACCGAGCGGACGAAATCGCCGTTGCGGCGTTCAGCGAAAAGATCGACTTCGGGAGCCGGACCTTCGGTGCTGCCGACGATATCGCGCAGATAGATCGACTGGCCGAGATGGCTGCCGTCGGTGCCGATAAGAACAACCTTGTCGCCTTCGACAGCGCTGCCGATGCGGGCCATCTTGCGCCAGTCGGGCATCAGGCCTACGCCCGCAATGGTCGGGGTCGGGAGGATCGCGACACCATTGGTCTCGTTATAGAGCGAGACGTTACCGGAGACGATCGGGAAATCGAGTGCACGGCAGGCTTCGTCGATGCCCTTCACGGCGCCGACGAACTGACCCATGATTTCCGGCTTTTCGGGATTGCCGAAATTGAGGTTGTCGGTGGCCGCCAGCGGCAGGGCGCCGGTTGCGGTAATGTTGCGCCAGCATTCAGCCACGGCCTGCTTGCCGCCTTCGAAAGGATCGGCCTCGACGTAGCGTGGGGTGACATCGGAGGAGAAGGCCAGCGCCTTCAGCGGATGACCCTCGACGCGCACGACGCCGGCGTCGCCGCCGGGGAGTTGCAGCGAATTGCCCTGGATCAGCGTGTCATACTGTTCGTAGACCCAGCGGCGGCTGGACTGGTTGGCGGAACCGACGAGTTGCAGCAGCGCTTCGTTGTAATTCCCGGGAGCGGCGACGAGGTTGGCGGGCAGGGGCGCGCGCTTGTCGGATTCGCGCCACGGGCGGTCATATTCCGGCGCCTGATCGCCGAGATCCTTGATCGGCAGGTTCGCGACTTCCTCACCCTGATGCATGACGCGGAAACGCAGATCGTCCGTGGTCTTGCCGACGATCGCGAAATCGAGGCCCCATTTGACGAAGATCGCCTTGGCTTCCTCTTCCTTTTCCGGCTGCAGAACCATGAGCATACGCTCCTGGCTTTCCGACAGCATCATCTCATAGGCGGTCATGCGCTCTTCGCGCACCGGCACCTTGTCGAGTTCGAGCAGGATACCGAGGTCGCCCTTGGCGCCCATTTCGACGGCCGAGCAGGTGAGGCCGGCGGCACCCATGTCCTGGATGGCGATGACGGCGCCGGTCTTCATCAGTTCGAGGCAGGCTTCGAGAAGGCACTTTTCGGTGAAGGGGTCGCCGACCTGAACGGTGGGGCGCTTTTCCTCGATCGACTCGTCGAATTCGGCCGAAGCCATGGTGGCGCCGCCGACACCGTCGCGGCCGGTCTTGGCACCGAGATAAACGACGGGCAGGCCCACACCCTTGGCTTCCGACAGGAAGATGGCGTTGGACTTTGCGAGACCGGCGGCAAAGGCGTTGACGAGGATGTTGCCGTTATAGCGGGCGTCGAATTCCACTTCACCGCCGACCGTCGGCACGCCGAAGGAATTGCCGTAGCCGCCGACACCGGCAACGACGCCGGCGACGAGATGGCGGGTCTTGGGATGATCCGGCTCGCCAAAACGCAGCGCGTTCATGGCAGCGATCGGGCGCGCGCCCATGGTGAAGACGTCGCGCAGAATGCCGCCGACACCGGTCGCAGCGCCCTGATAGGGCTCGATATAGGAGGGGTGGTTGTGGCTCTCCATCTTGAAGACGACGCAATCGCCGTCATCGATATCGACGACACCAGCATTTTCGCCGGGTCCCTGGATGACGCGCGGTCCCTTGGTCGGCAGGGTGCGCAGCCACTTCTTGGAGGATTTGTAGGAGCAGTGCTCGTTCCACATGGCCGAGAAGATGCCAAGCTCGGTAAAACTCGGTTCGCGGCCGATCAGATCCAGAATGCGCTGGTATTCATCCGGCTTGAGGCCGTGGGAAGCGATGAGTTCCGGCGTGATCTGGATGGTGTTTGGAATGGTCATGAGCTCTCGAAAATCCCTGCCTAGAGCAATCCAACAAAAGTGCGCAGCGGTTTTGCATTCGGATTGCGTGAAAACAAAGAGATGGAGCGTGCCTGTGATTTACGGAAAACAGACATGCCCCAGCGCGTTTGTCGTGTCTTTAGCTTATGTAGGAAGTGCGCGCGACAGGAAAATGCCTGCCATCAACAGGGGGCAGGTATCAAAGAATTCGCAGCCATGTCGTGAACGGTCGCGGCCGATCAGAATTTGTAGCCGACCATCAGTCCGGCGCGGGTCATGCCGTCGTTCGGACCGTCGCAGAGATTGGCATTCGAGGAATGCGCAAGCTGCGCCGTCAGGTTCCAATTGCTGGTGAAACGATAGCCGGCACCGAGATATTCGTGGAAGAGCACGCGACAGCCGAGATCCGGACCGTCGTCATTGCCCCTGATATCACCGGTATGGATGACGCCGCCGAAACCGGCTTCGGCAAAGATCTTGTCGCTGAGATCGACGGTCCAGGTGAAACCGGCGAAAAACTGTGTCGCTTCGCCCTCAGTGCCGATCGACGTGCCGACATGGACGCGCGGATGCATGAGCTGCTGCTTCCAGCCTGTGGCCTGCTCGAAACCGAAGGGATCGAAGAGGGCCGTAATCTCCGGGAAAACGCCGTCTTCTCGGGAATGACCACCTTGAACCGAGGCGGAGGCGCCGAAGCGCAATTCGTCGAAGATCCTGCCTGCGGCATGCGCCGATGACATTCCCAAGCTGCTGGCAACAACTGCGGCTGACGCGATACTCGACAGGCGTAGCAGGCATGAACGGAAATCGGATTTCATCTGCTGTCCTTTGATTCCCGCTTAAACAGCGGAATGGGACAGAGGTAACATCCGGGTATCAGCGGTAAAGCGCGGGTGTTCCAGTTGCGGTCGTTTCCACGGCCCTGACACCAAATTGCAACAGGTCAGATTTCCCCATCATAGGCGGAGCCGCCGTTTTCCAGTAGACGTTTCAATATCATAAGCCCTGACAACATCTCGTTTCTATCCTTCGGCGAGGAGATTCCGATGCGCACGCGGTGATAGACCTTCTCTCCACGGGCCGCCTTGAACTCATCCTCATCGTCTACCAGAACGCCATCCCGGTAGGCGGCGTTCTTGAACGTGCCGGACATCCAGGGCTCGGGAAGTTTCAGCCACAGGAAGGGCGCATGCGGATGGGATTCGAACTCGAAACCCTGCAACTGCTCGCGCGCAAGCTTCACACGGACTGACAGCTCTGCAACGCTTGCATTGCGGATCTCATGCGCCTTGCCGCTCTGGATCAGCCGCGCGCATGTTTCGGCCAGGATGAAGGGCAGGCCGCCCGTGACCATCTTGTGGGTGACCTTGATGCGCTGGGCGAAATGCGGCGGGCAGGCGACCCAGCCGCCACGCACGCCGGCGGCAACCGACTTCGACAGGCCGTTGACCAGGAAAGTGCGATCGGGCGCGATTGCCGCGAGCAACGGCGTAGCGTCATTGGCCATGCCGCCATAGAGATCATCCTCGATGATCCATACACCATGCCGCCTGGCGATATCGGCAATGGCGACGCGCCGTTCGTAGGGCATGATGGCAAGCGTCGGATTGTGGACCGTCGGCATCAGGAAGATCAGCTTCGGATGCTGCTGTAGGCAAAGCCGCTCGAAATCCTCGGGAATGACACCGTTCTCATCCGACTCCACCGTCAGCGTGCGCCGGCCGAGGAGGCGGACGCTGCGGCTGACCTGCGTATAGGTGAGGTTCTCGAAGACGATCTTGTCACCGGGCGCAGACACGGCGGCTATGACCGATATGGCGGCGGCATGCGCGCCGAGCGTCGGAACAACGTTTTCGACGTCCGGCGACCAGCCGGCACGGGCCAGCCACAGGCGGCCGGCTTCGAACCAGTTGCGCGGGAAGCTGCGCGAATAGGAGGAGATTTCCGCCAGATGCTGCTCGCCGATCTCTGCCATGATGCCGGCGATGATCTTGCCCTGACCGAGATCGGGGGCGGCGGTCGTGTCGAAGCGAAGCTTGTTCGCCGGAGCATCCGCAATGCGGGTGCCGCTCAGCGAAAGTGTAACGGGATCCACCTGCTCGCTCGGCGGCGTATCGGCACGGTCGAGGACATAGGTGCCGCGGCCAACTTCGCCGGCGACGAGACCGCGCTCATGGACCAGTGCATAGGCACGACCGATTGTTCCGATTGTCACCCCGATGTCATAGGCAAGATTTCGCTGCGGCGGCAGCTTGCTGCCTGCCGGCAAGGCACCGGAAGCAATGGCGGATTCGATATTGTCCGCGAGCCGCATATAGACCGGGCCGGAGCCCTGCGAGAGATCTGGGAGCCAATTTGTCATGGTGACAATGAATAGATTGTCACCCTAACACTGTCAAGACTATGTGACAATCACGAAGACGGAAACAACAGGAGCAAGGGATGTCCGTTGTACCTCAAATGAAGGGTGATATTGTATCGATTGTCTCTATCGATAGCCCGCACGAAATTGTCCTCCCGAGGCAGACACCGGCCACGACTCAGCTCGGCCGCTTGTGGGCAAGCTTGCTTCTGTGGCGCCAGAAGCGGGAGGGACGCCGGGCGCTACGCGGACTGACGGCGGATCAGCTCAAGGATATCGGCCTGTCGCACTCCGATGCCGCACGCGAGGTCAGCAAGTCGTTTTTCTGGGATCAAGGCTGAAGCATTTCCCTTTTCTCGAAAACGGGAAATGCTCCATCCATTATTTCAGGCAATTCCGGGCGCAGAACCGCTGCACGATTTTGCTGAATTGCTCTAGCTGCAGGCGCGGTTGCCGCCCGACCAGCGGGTGACGTCGGCAGCGATGCGACCGGCGGCCGGCTCGGACATCATCGGACCGAAGGCCTGCATCTTGGCCGGATTGCCTTCGGCCTGCACCACGAGCAGCGGCCGGCTTTCCGGGCTGCCCTTGTGCACCACGAGGATGCGCGGGCGGCCGGAGAAGGAATTGAGTTCCGGTGCGAGCCTGTAAGCGGCGAAAGCTGCGTCGCCCGACTTGAACCAGCAGCTATTGGCGCCGAGCGCCACACGCTCCATGGTCGACAACGCGCTCCGGTCCGGCCCCGTTACAGGTGTCGAGGACTGGCAGGCAGCGACGAGCGCGGCAAGGGCGGCAAAGGCAGCGGCGTTAGTGACGACTGCGAAAAGGCGAGGGCGCATCTATCTTGCTCTTCGGCAGAAATCAGGCGGCGATGACGTCGAGCGCCGAGGCAAAGAGGCCGCGGCCATCCGAACCGCCATGGGCGGCTTCGATGAGATTTTCCGGATGCGGCATCATGCCGAGAACATTGCCCTTGGTATTCATGACGCCGGCAATGTCGTTGACCGAACCATTCGGGTTGGTGCCATCGGCATAGCGGAAAACGACCTGGCCGTTGCCTTCGATGGCGGCCAGCGTTTCCGTATCGGCAAAATAGTTGCCGTCGTGATGGGCGACGGGGCAACGGATGATCTGGCCCTTTGCATAGGCACGGGAGAAATCCGTTTCGGCATTGACGACTTCGAGCTTGATCTCGCGGCAGACGAATTTCAGCGAGGCGTTGCGCATCAACGCGCCCGGCAGCAGGCCGGCCTCGACGAGGATCTGGAAGCCGTTGCAGACACCCAGCACCTTCACGCCCTGGTTCGCCTTCTCGATGATTGCCTGCATGACCGGCATGCGGGCAGCAATGGCGCCGCAACGCAGATAATCACCGTAGGAGAAGCCGCCGGGAATGACGATCAGGTCGACGTCAGGGATTTCCGTCTCCGTCTGCCAGATCGTCACCGGCTGATGACCGGAGATCTTGGTGAGAGCGGCGATCATGTCACGATCGCGATTGAGGCCCGGAAGTTGAACGACGGCTGATTTCATAAGGTCCCCGCATTTGGCGAAAGATATTGAACTGGAACGCTTTCGGCGAGCCATACTCCATTGTCCGAGACAAAGAAAGAATGCCCTTCTGAAAACATGCGGGCTGCGTCTACACGCAGGATTATATGGTCGCCCTTGCGGCGCGTTGCAACGACCTTCGCCGTCTGCGCATCCGCAGAGAGATGGACGTGATGCCGTTCCATCTTCTTCAGGCCTTCGCGCTCGATCAGCGGCCAGTTCAGCAGCGACGTGCCGTGAAAGAGTATTGCCGGCGGCTCGACCGCCTTCAATGCCAGATCGACTTCGACACTATGGCCCTGATTGGCGCGAATTCTGTTATCGACCAGCGCAAAGCGCTTCTTCGGGCTGTTTTCGATGATCCCGATAATATCGTCGCGGGTGACATCATATTTCGATGTCACCGCCCTTTCGAAATCATCGAAGGATACCCATCCCTCGGCATCGAGCGCCAGGCCTGCGGCTTCCGGCGCATGGCGCAAAACATAGCTCATGAATTTCGAGACTTCCGTCTCCAGCTTTGCCCGCATGACGCTTCATCCTGAAGGCCCGCCAATGCGGCGGGCCTATGATCGTCAGTCGATCGCGATCGCGTAATTCTCGATGACCGTGTTTGCGAGCAGCTTTTCGCACATGGCCTTGAGATCCGCCTCAGCCTTGGCCTTGTCGGTGCCTTCGAGCTCGAGGTCGAAAACCTTGCCCTGGCGGACATGGCCGACGCCGCCGAAGCCGAGGGCGCCGAGCGCGCCTTCGATGGCCTTGCCCTGAGGATCGAGAACGCCGTTTTTCAGCGTGACGGTGACGCGAGCCTTGATCACGTGTTTTTCCCTGCTTTTACTTACTTGACCAGAACGGGGCCTGTGCCGCGCACGGGCTCGTTTTCATTGATGATGCCGAGACGGCGGGCAACTTCGGAATAGGCTTCCAGCAGACCGCCCATATCGCGGCGGAAGAGGTCCTTGTCCATCTTCTTGTGTGTCTCGATATCCCAGAGGCGGCAGCTGTCCGGCGAGATTTCGTCAGCCAGGATGATGCGCATCATGTCGCCTTCGAAGAGGCGGCCGCATTCGATCTTGAAATCGACGAGTTGGATGCCGACGCCGAGGAAGAGGCCGGTCATGAAGTCGTTGACGCGGATGGCGAGCGCCATGATGTCATCGAGCTCGGCCGGATTGGCCCAGCCGAAGGCGGTGATGTGCTCTTCGGAGACCATCGGGTCCTCGAGCGCATCCGACTTGTAATAGAATTCGATGATCGAACGCGGCAATACCACGCCTTCCTCGATGCCGAGGCGCTTGGCGAGCGAGCCGGCGGCGACATTGCGCACGACGATCTCGAGCGGGATCATCTCCACTTCCTTGATCAGCTGCTCGCGCATGTTGAGCCGGCGGATGAAGTGGGTGGGAATGCCGATCTTGTTCAGATGGCTGAAGATATATTCAGAAATACGATTGTTGAGGACGCCCTTGCCATCAATGACTTCGTGTTTCTTCTTGTTGAAAGCAGTGGCATCGTCCTTGAAGAACTGGATCAGCGTGCCCGGTTCAGGTCCCTCATACAGAATCTTTGCCTTGCCCTCGTAGATACGGCGGCGACGGTTCATTGTGGTTATTCTCTAACTGTTGGCGCTCTTGGGATAGTGCGCGTGGATCGATCTCGTGGCGTCCCCTTAAAGGAAAAGAGAGAGTTTCACAATCCGCCTGTCACTCCTTCCCCGGTTTCCGGCCTTGGGCGGGAAAACCGCAAAGAGAATCGAAATCTTGCCAGGAGGAGACTACCGCCTTTTTCTTTACGGTGGAATGAAGGCAAAATCTCGGAGGGTTTATACAGGGCTTTATCTGGAGGCCGTCTTGGAGACGGGCCGATCGACCGATCGACGCAGATCCCTCTGCAGCGCCCGCGCTTCCCCCTCCGACCGCCGCCAGCTTTCGCCACGGATGAAAGCCGGGACCTGCAGGCCGGGCATCGGCCGGGCGAGGGCATAGCCCTGCAGCATGTCGCAGCCGAGCTCCTGCAGGATGCGGACGTGATCGGCCGTCTCGACGCCTTCTGCGGTAACGAGAACATTCAGCGAGCGGCCGATGTCGATGATCGAGCGAACGAGCTTGCGCTGTTCGGCCGATTGCGGCAGCCGGCTGATTAGTTCGCGGTCGATCTTCAGTGTTTTCGGGCTCAACCGCAACAGGCTGACGATCGAGGCATGACCGGTGCCGAAATCATCGACCTCGATATCGATACCGAGTTTCTTCAGCTTCTTGAGATTGGCGGTAACCGCCTCGTCGCAATCATCGAGCGAGATCGATTCAAGCAGTTCGAAGGAGACCGTGCCGGGCTCGATCTTGAGAGAACGCAGCTTCTTGCCGAGCTGCGGATCGGACAGTCTCCGGCCGGAGACATTGACGGAGATGCGGGGAATGGCGAAGCCTTCGCGGATCCAGGTTTTCCTGTCGGCGATTGCCTGTTCCAGGATCAGTGCATCGATGATGGAGACGACGTCGAGGTCTTCGGCAATGTCAAGGAAGCGATCGGGGGCGAGCAGGCCATGTTCGGAATGCTGCCAGCGGGCCAGTGTCTCGATACCCGCGATATCAAGCGTGCGGGCATCGAACTGCGGCTGGTAAAAGGGCACGAATTCATTGCGCTCCAGGCCGATCAGGATTTCATCGGCCAGGCGCTTGGCCGTCAGGATCGTGCGGCGCGCTGCATTGGAGAAGAATTCGTGGCGGTTACGGCCGGAGCCTTTCGCCCGGTAGAGGGCGATATCGGCGTTGAGCAGGAGCTGTTTTTCATCGAGCTTGGGGCCGCTGTCGATCGCGATACCGATGCTGGCACCGAAGCGGCAATCATGTCCCTCGTATTTGATGGGCTTGCGCAGCTCGCGGATGATGCGCTCGGCGACGGTGGCGATCTTCTTGGACGCGGTGTCGACGATGCAGAGAACGACGAATTCATCGCCACCGATGCGGGCGACGAAGTCGGTGGCACGAATGGAGTCGCGCAGCACCTTGGCGGCGTGTTTCAGCATATGATCGCCGGCGCGGTGGCCGAGCGTGTCGTTGATCTGCTTGAAGCGGTCGAGATCGATATGGAGGACGGCAAGCGCCAGACCCTCCTCGCGACAATGGGCAGAGCGTTCCTCCAGCATCTTGTCGAGATAGCGGCGGTTCGGCAGGCCGGTCAGATAGTCGTGGAACGCCAGATGCTCGATGCTTTCCTTGGCGGCTTCGAGTTCACGGTTGCGGGCTTCGGCAAGATCCTTGGCGCGCCGCAACTCGTTGCGCAGCGCCACTTCTTCCGTGACGTCCCAATTGGCACCGATCAGCTTGCGGCAGCCATTGCCGTCGACGAAGAAGGCACCACGGGCGCGAATGATGCGCAAGGCACCGTCACCTCTGATGATTCGGAATTCGTGATTGAAGCCGGTCTGGTCGCGGACATGGCGCTCGACAGTGCCAAGCACGCGCTCGCGATCCTCGGGATGGATTGCGTCAGGCCATGCAGTTACGGCCGAGAGATGATCGATGCCCTTCAGGCCATAGATGGCAATGAGACGCTCGTCCCATTCGACGGTCCCGTTGTCGATGTCGGCCTCGAAAACGCCGATGTCGCTGATCTGCAAAGCAAGGTCGAGGCGGCGGGAGAGCTGCGCCAGCATCTCCTGCGTTTCCTTGCGTGCGGTGATGTCGGTATCCGTGCCGACGACGCGCTGGGCTGTGCCGTTCTCATCCCATTCGACCGGCGCACCGCGGCACTCGATCCAGACCCAGTGGCCGTCCTTGTGGCGTTCGCGATACTCGAAGACATGATAGTCCGGATCACCGGCATTCTGGCGCTCGATGGCGTCGACGACAAAATCGCGATCGTCGGGATGGACGAGTTGCAGCCAGGCTTCGTACTCGCCGTCCGCCTCCTCGTCAGGGGCCATGCCGCGAATACTCTTCCAGGTCTGCGAATAGTATTTCTTGTCGAGACGGTAATTGTGGTCCCAGACGCCGAGGCCGGAACCGACGAGCGCGTAGTTCCATCGGCTTTCGCGCTCGTTGATATCTGAATCGTCGGTGTAGCTTGCGAACCCGTCAGCAGCCTGTTCGTCGCGATTGACATCGGCGGCGGCTTTGGGCGGATGGCTTTGCTTCACGGGGCGCGCTCTCGCTTTTCTGGCGTCAGCGCAGTCTGCGGTCTTTCCATTAAGAAATGCTTAGAAAGCGATCGCTTAATTCACTGGAAATGCCGGATTTTTTGGCTTCCTCAGCCGGGCAGGCGGCTCAGAAACTGGGCAAAGACCATCGTGCCTTCCGGCCAGGGGCCGTGACCAGATTCGGCATTGATGTGGCCGGACTCGCCGGCATCCACCAGGAAGGAACCCCAGCTATTTGCGATATCATCGGCATGCTCGTAAGTGCCGAAAGGATCGTTGCGGCTGGCGACAGTGATCGAGGGGAAGGGCAGCGGATCGCGCGGGTAGGGACCGAAGGTCATGAGATGCTTCGGACGAATATCGGGATTGGCGACATCGGGCGGCGCCACGAAGAAGGCGCCGGCAACGCGCTTCTGAAACATCGGGATTGCGTGGATCACCGAGGGCACGCCGAGGGAATGGGCAACGAGTACCACGGGGCGAGTAGAAGCATTGACCGCTTCGGCGATGCGGACGCTCCAGTCCTCGCGCACGGGCTTGGACCATTCCGCCTGCTCGACGCGGCGCGCGGTGCTCAATTTTGCCTCCCAGCGGCTCTGCCAGTGGTCGGGACCGGAGTTGGTATAGCCGGGAATGATGAGGATATCTGCGTCTGAAGCTCTCATAATGTCGCCGATGTGAGAAAGCTTGACCTCGATGTCAAGGGAAAGAGCGACTTAGCTCAAGAAATTTGCTATGGTGGCTGCATGCCGGTTGCGTTCTCGTGTCGGCCCGCTTTGTGCCGCCACATTCGCCTCCGGCTCATCTTGGCTGAGGAGGAGAAAGCCATGACGACATTTCATGTCATGACGGGTGCCGGTGAGAACTTCGCACGGCCCGTGGTTAACAGGATCAGCATTGCCGACGTCTTCGACGCGCTCAGGCTCGGTTTCGAGGATTTCCGCGAGAAGCCTTCGCACTACGTTTTCCTGTGTCTCATGTATCCGATCGCCGGCATCTTCCTGACGATGCTGAGTTCGGGCGCCAATCTCGCACCGATGATCTTTCCGCTGATGTCGGGCTTCGTGCTGATCGGGCCAATAGCCGCGATCGGCCTCTACGAAATCAGCCGCCGGCGCGAGGCCGGGCTCGATTCCTCCTGGACACATGCACTCGACGTGCGCCATTCGCCGGCCCTGCCGTCGATCATCGCCGTCGGCCTCCTGCTGTTTGGGATGTTCACCGTCTGGCTGGTCACGGCGCAGACCATCTACGCAAACCTCCTCGGAGAGGTCTTCCCGCGCTCCATGTCGCTCTTCGTTCAGCAGGTATTCGGTACGCCGGAAGGCATGCAGCTGATCCTGTGGGGCAATCTGGTCGGCCTCGGCTTTGCCCTCGTCGTTCTGGCGATCACCGTCGTTACCTTCCCGATGCTGCTCGACAGGGATTGCGGGGCAGTGGCTGCGATGGTCGCTTCGGTCCGGGCAACCTTCATCAATCCGATACCAGTGCTGCTCTGGGGCCTGATCGTAGCCGTGGCACTCGTTATCGGCACGATCCCGCTCTTCATCGGCCTTGCACTGGTCATCCCCATCCTCGGCCATGCGACCTGGCATCTTTACCGCAAGCTGATCAGCCGCGAAGCCATGTGACGCCAGAATTCCCGGGGGATCGCGAATTCACGCGATACCCCGGATTTTCGATACAGGCTGGAACCTCGGAACCCTCCCTGGAGTTTGTTTTGCGCCGACTTCGAAGGAGGATTTCAAGGTGACTGTACGCCATGCATTCGCCCGCTTCGCGACGAAGATATCGGAGTGGGCGGGCAAGCCGGTAACCTTCATTCTGGCACTCATCGCGGTGATCATCTGGGCTGCCCTCGGCCCTGTCTTCGGCTATTCGGAAACCTGGCAGCTGGTGATCAACACCGGCACGACGATCATTACCTTCCTGATGGTCTTCGTGCTTCAGAATGCGCAGACACGCGATACACGGGCCATCCAGCGAAGCTCAACGAAATCATCCTCACGAGCCACGCCGAGAACCGCTTCATCGGCATCGAAAATCTCGACGAGGAGGACCTAAAGCATCTCGACCGCCTGGTGGCCAAGGCCGCAAAAGGCCGAGGCGCAACAGAGATTTGCGAGATATCGGAAGAGCCGGCCGATACGCCGGTAGACAAGCCTGAGAAAAAGAAGCGCGCTGCACCGGCGACCGCTTCCCGGAAGCGAAAATGAAAACGGCGCCTCACGGGCGCCGTCTCATGACATGTCTTGTGTCGATCAAGCGTCGCCAAAAACGCGGCGGAAGATCGTGTCGACATGCTTGGTGTGATAACCGAGATCGAACTTCTCGCGGAGATCCGACTCGGAGAGCGCGGCACGCACTTCGGCGTCGGCCAGCAGCTCCTCAAGGAAATCCTTGCCCTGTTCCCAGACCTTCATCGCATTGCGCTGCACGAGGCGATAGGCATCCTCGCGGGAGGTGCCGGCCTGCGTCAGCGCCAGGAGAACGCGCTGCGAATGCACAAGGCCGCGGAACTTGTCGAGGTTCTTCATCATGTTCTCGGGATAGACCACGAGCTTTTCGATGACGCCGGCCAGACGGTTGAGTGCGAAATCGAGGGTGATGGTCGTATCCGGGCCGATGGCGCGCTCGACGCTCGAATGGCTGATATCGCGCTCGTGCCAGAGCGCCACGTTTTCCATTGCGGGTACGACCGACATGCGTACGAGGCGAGCCAGGCCCGTCAGGTTTTCGGTCAGGACCGGGTTGCGCTTGTGCGGCATGGCCGACGAGCCCTTCTGGCCCGGAGAGAAGAATTCTTCCGCTTCCAGCACTTCGGTGCGCTGCATGTGGCGGATCTCGATCGCCACATTTTCGATCGATGAGCCGATGACACCGAGCGTGGCGAAGAACATCGCATGGCGGTCACGCGGGATGACTTGCGTGGAGACCGGCTCGGGAACGAGGCCGAGGGCGGCACAGACATGCTCTTCGACGACAGGATCGATGTTGGCGAAGGTGCCGACGGCGCCGGAAATGGCGCCGGTCGCGATTTCCGCACGGGCAGCGACGAGGCGGGCGCGGTTGCGGCTCATCTCGGCATAGAAGCGGGCGAAGGTGAGGCCCATCGTCGTCGGCTCGGCGTGAATGCCATGGCTGCGGCCGATGCGGATCGTATCCTTGTGCTCGAAGGCACGGGCCTTCAGGGCGGCGAGAACGCGGTCCATGTCGGCGAGCAGGATATCGGCAGCGCGCACGAGCTGGATGTTCAGGGTGGTGTCGAGCACGTCCGACGAGGTCATGCCCTGGTGGACGAAACGGGCGTCGGGGCCGACGATTTCGGCAAGATGGGTAAGGAAGGCGATGACGTCATGCTTGGTGACGGCCTCGATCTCATCAATGCGGGCAACGTCGAAGGTCGCCTTGCCACCTTTTTCCCAGATGGTGGCGGCGGCCGATTTCGGGATCACACCGAGGTCCGCAAGCGCATCACAGGCATGAGCCTCGATCTCGAACCAGATGCGGAACTTGGTTTCGGGAGACCAGATGGCGACCATCTCGGGCCGGGAATAACGAGGGATCATGGGCGAGCGCCTTCATTTCGTGACAGTAGCTGCGGCCCCTGTAGCAAAGACGGCCGGCAATCTCAACGCATGCGTTTGGCAAGAGCGTAGCTGGTGGCCAGCAAACAGACCAAACCGACGGGCAAAAACAGTCCCAGACCGAGAACGAGGAACTGGTAGACGGCGCTCGCACCGGTGAAGACGAACTGGAACATCCAGATGACGGAACCGAGCGGCGAATGCCAGCGGGAATAAAAGATCCGGTAGTCCATGGCGAAGAGAAAGGCCGTCATGAGGATCGTGCCTATCGTCATCGCCAGGAAGAAGGCTGCGAAACGCGTCTCCATCTCTCGACGGAGCGCGAAGTAGCGCCCGGCGATCAGATTGAAGGGCCAGGAAAGCAGGCCGCCGCCGAAATAGAGCAGCGCCAGATCGAGCACATGGCTCGTTTCCATGCCATTGCGCAGGTAGAGCCCGGCCATTGCCGAGACCAGCATCTGGGCGCCCCAGAGCGGGGCGCCGATGAAAAGTTCGGATAAGGGCGGCCACGCCGCCCGAAGACGGTTCATTCTCAGGGGTGTACCGGAACGGCGATCCAGCGGCCGTTGCGGCCGTCTGGAGAAGCGCTCAGCGCCAGGATGAGGGCGATATGGACGGGCTTGCCCGATTCAGGCTGATAGACGAGGGCGCCGCCCATGCGGTATTCCACCGGGCAACCGCGGTCGGCCGGGATGGCCTTGTCCTCGTGGACGAGCTGGCGGTTCGGTGCACCGTCCTTCTCGATGAGCTGCAGCGTAAAGCCGACGACGTGGTTCATGCCCTTGCAGGCATCGGGCGTCGCGACCTGGGCATCGCCCAGCAGCAGCGTATAGGCTCCACGCGCAGGACCGTCGGTTGCAAGCGTCGTATAGCGGATCGTCTTCATCGGCGAGCCGAGCTCGGTCGGCGGGTTGAAGGCGGCGATCAGGCCCGGATTGGTCAGAAGGTCGTATTTGTCCATCTGCTGGCGTGCTGCCGTCAGGTTCTGGCGGCGGGCCTTGGAAAGATCGGCATCCTTGTCCGTCAATTCCAGATGGAAGGGCGTGCCCTCAAGATCGGCACCTGTGTCGGTATCGATGAAATAGGTATCCGAATAGGGGACCTTGCCATCCTTCATGCCGAATTCCTGGAAGGCAAAGACTTTGCCATCGGCGGAAAAGCCGACAGGCTGCACATTGGCGATATCGCCGGCTGAGGCCGTGGCAGCCATGCCGGTCAGCAGGGCGGCAAGAAATCCACCCATGAACATGCGCTTCGTCATCAGCGAGCCCCCTCAGCCGCGTTGCGAAGGGCGGTAATGGCCTGGCGATAGGCCTCGACCGAGCCGCCCTTGAAAATTGCCGATCCGGCAACGAGCACGTTGCCGCCGGCCTTTGCCACGGCAGGTGCGGTATCGACCGTCACGCCGCCATCCACCTCAAGCTCGATCGGGCGGTCACCGATCAGTGACTTTGCCGCAGCGATCTTGTCTACCATTGCCGGAATGAATTTCTGGCCGCCGAAACCGGGGTTGACGGACATAATGAGAATGAGGTCGACATCGTCAAGCACGTTCTCGACCACCGAGAGCGGCGTTGCCGGATTGAGCGTGACGCCGACCTTCTTGCCGAGATGGCGGATCGTCTGCAGCGAGCGGTGCAGGTGTGGTCCGGCCTCCGCATGCACGGTGATGCGGTCACAGCCGGCCTTTGCGAAGGCTTCCAGGTAGGGGTCTGCAGGCGAAATCATCAGATGGCAGTCGAAGGTCGCATCCGTATAGGAACGCAGCGACTTGATGACATCGGGGCCGAAGGAAATGTTCGGCACGAAATGGCCGTCCATGACGTCGAGATGGATCCAGTCGGCGCCGGCCGCGGTAACGTTGCGCACTTCCTCGCCGAGCTTTGCGAAATCGGCGGCCAGGATCGATGGGGCGATGCGGATGGGCAGTGTCGTCATGGGTCTGGATCTCCATCTCAACCGTCAGCAGGCGCGCCGCCTCACGGCAAGTTTCAACAGGTCAGTCCGTCCCGTCGGTCGGCGGAACGAAAGCATCGCCGCGCCATTCGAGAAGACGATAGGGATTTTGCGCCAGCTCATGGGCCGGTGTGAAGGTCACTGGGCCGATCGGCGTATTGAATTGCGTCCCGATAAGCTTTTCCGCCACCGGCTTGCCCTCAGCCACCGCCGCCTGCACAGCCTGATCGGCAATCAGCGCTGCGGCTGCGGCCGGCAGGACATAACCTTCCGGCTCGGTCCCCGCGGCGCGCAGGGCCTCGGCGGCCGCGGCTGCATCCGGCAGAAGCGCATATTCGGGGATGACGACGGCACGCACGCCATCTGCCAGCGCGAGCGGCTGGTTTGCCGCGCGCATCGCATCGCCGCTCAGAATGTCGAGCGCGATGTTTTCGGCCTTCGCGTCACGGGCGATGGTGGCGACATCGTTTCTGTCTCCGCCGATGAAGACCTTGGTGGCACCGGCCCGCTTCAGGCGGCGCACGAGGCCGATCTGCTGTTCCTGTCCCGGCCGGTAGGTATCGGTGAAAACGGGCTTCAGGCCATTTTCTTCGAGCGCGTTGCGCACGGCTTCCGTCAGTTCGCGGCCGTGGATCGTGCCGTCTTCGATAAGGGCGATCGGAGACGCCGTCCATTGCTGCAGGATGATCTGGATGACCTTGGCGGCTTCATCGCTGTCCTGCGGGCCCAGACGGAAGAGAGGCCAGCCGTTCTTCAGCGAATCCTCCATCAGGATGCGCGAGCGCACGGACACCGTGATGACGGGAATATTGGCGTCCTTCAGCTTCGGCAGGGCGCCTTCCAGCGTCTCGCTGCAGAGGAAGCCAATAGCGACCTGGACCTTGGCTGCGATCAGTGCATCGGCGACCGCCTGGCCGCTATTGTCCTGGCAGGTTTCGGGGACAGGAACGACCGTATCGACCGCCTGTCGGATCTGGAAATTCGCGCCGGAAAAAATCTGGGCGCCAAGCGAGGCAAAAGTGCCGTCCTGTGGCGCGACAACGCCAATCGTCACGCCGGCCGCGCGGCTTTCGGCCGTCAACGCCATGAGCGACAGAAGGGCGGCTATGACACGCAGGCTCATCATGAAAGGTGCAGGTCTCTCGTCTTGTCCATGCCCTTTTATCCGCACGGCGGCAATCGTCAAAGAAAAACAAGCGTATTCTGCAGCTTTTGGCGGGTGCTATTGTAGAAAATGTAACCGATGCCCGCCATATTGGGAAAATAACAAAAACAAGACACTGATTGTGGAGAAGCATGTGTTGAACAGGCAGCATATCGATCCCGGCCTCTATCGCGATGCCATGAGCCGCTATGCAGGCCATGTGCAGCTGGTGACGACGGCGCTCGGCGAAGCGCGGCGTGGGGTCACGATCACGGCCGCCTGCTCGGTCTCCGACAATCCGGCTTCGGTTCTCGTCTGCCTCAACAATACCAATGTGAAGAACGAGATCTTCTGGCGCAGCGGCATCTTCGCGCTGAACTCGCTCGGCGCCCACCATGAAGGCGTTGCCGATGCCTTTTCGGGCCGCACGCAGCTCGAAAACGACGAGCGTTTTCAGAGCGCCCGCTTCGAGACGCTGGTAACGGGCGCGCCGGTCCTTGCCGATGCACTTGCCGTTTTCGATTGCCGGGTGACCGATATCAAGGAAATGCCGACCCACAATGTCATTTTCGGCGAGGTCGCTGCCGTGCGCTTTACCGAAATACATCCGGCGCTGCTTTATCTGAACCGCGGCTATCACTCGGTATAGGTCTGAAGCGATGGACAATGCCGGCATCGAGGAAATGTTTCAGTCGCTTGGACCCGTCACCATCAAGCGCATGTTCGGCGGCAAGGGCATCTACCATCTCGGCCGTATCCTGGCGCTCGAGGTGCGCGACGAAATCCTGCTGAAGGCGGATGAAGAGAGTGCACCGGAATTTGCCGCGGCAGGTGCCAGCCAATGGTTCTACGAGGGCAAGAAGGGCGCTGCGGTGAAAATGCCCTATTGGAGCATCCCCGACGAAGCCTATGACGACCCAGATGTCATGGCACGCTGGGTGCGGCTTGCCTATGAGGCCGCACTGCGGGCCGAATGATCAGCGCAATTCGCCGGCCGGAAGAGCCGATATCGCGGCCTTCGTGAAAGCCGATAGCGGCTCCGGCAGCTCGGCCAGACCGAACCAGCCGAAATCCGACAGCTTGTCCGGTTCCGTCAGTTGCGGCTCACCCGTCACTTCGCGGGCGATATAGAGAAGGGAAATCCAGTGCTGGCGGTCAGCCTCGATGATCTGCTCGGTAGAGCCGATCCGCTCGACGCGGCCGATTGTGAGGCCCGTTTCTTCTTCGGCTTCGCGGCGCGCGGCTTCCTCAGCGGGCTCCATATGGTCAACCTTGCCGCCGACGATATTCCAGTAGCCAGCTTCAGGCGGATTGACGCGCTTGTACAGAAGGATCTTGCCGTCGCGCAAAATCACCAGGCCTACACCTAGGCCTGGGAAATCAATGCCGGGCTTGCCCATTGAGGGTCTCAGATCTTGGCGTTGGCCGCGATCAGCATGAAAGCAGGAATGTCGTCGCCGAACCCGACCGGTGTGGGGCCATCGTCATGATCACGGTGACGGCGACGCTCGCGATTGTCGTCGTTTGCCGGATAGGGCCGACCGCCGCGCGCATTGTTCTGCGGCTTCTGTTCTGCTTTGCGCTCGTTCTTCACGCTGTCGGCCTTTGCTGCTGCTTCCACGACTTCGCCACCATTATCTTCGGCGTTGATATCAGATTTATGACTCGAAGACCGGCGCTCGCGGCCGCGATCCTTATCCCGCTCACGGCCCTTGCCGCGACGGGGAGAGCGCTCGCTGTCGCGGCTCTCTTCGGCCGGCGGCAGGGCGGCGAGATCGCCGCTCAGCCATTCGACCTTTTCGCCGATCAGCTTTTCGATCGCGTCGGCATGTTTCTGGTCGCGGCGGGTGACGATGGTGAAGGAAGCCCCTGAACGACCGGCGCGGCCGGTACGGCCAATGCGGTGAACATAGTCTTCGGAGTGAATCGGCACGTCGAAATTGAAGACGTGGCTGACATCGGGAATATCGAGGCCGCGGGCGGCGACGTCGGAGGCAACGAGCAGCTTGATGTTGCCGTCCTTGAAATTGGAAAGCATGGTCATGCGCGAGCGCTGGTCCATATCGCCGTGCAGGGCGCCGACGGAGAAGCCGTGGCGGTCCAGCGAACGGAAGAGTTCGGCGACATCCTTCTTGCGGTTGCAGAAGATGATCGCATTCTTGAGATCTTCCTGGGCGCGGATGAGATCGCGCAGGACAGCGCGCTTCTCGTAATCCTTGTCGTGCGAGGCGACGAAGCGCTGCGTGATCGTGCTCGATGCCGAGGCCGGCTTGGAGACCTCGATACGCTCCGGATTCTGCAGGAAGCGGTCCGCGAGCTTCTGGATTTCCGGCGGCATGGTGGCCGAGAAGAACAGCGTCTGGCGGGTGAAGGGGATCAGCTTGGCGATGCGTTCGATATCGGGAATGAAGCCCATGTCGAGCATGCGGTCGGCTTCGTCGATGACGAGAATTTCAACACCGCTCATCAGGAGCTTGCCGCGCTCGAAATGGTCGAGAAGGCGGCCGGGGGTGCAGATCAGCACGTCCGCGCCGCGCTCCAGCTTGCGATCCTGATCTTCAAAGGAAACGCCGCCGATGAGGAGGGCGACGTTGAGGCGGTGGTTCTTACCGTATTTTTCGAAATTTTCGGCAACCTGGGCGGCCAGTTCGCGGGTCGGCTCCAGGATAAGGGTCCGGGGCATGCGGGCGCGGGCACGGCCTTTTTCCAAAAGCGATAACATGGGAAGAACGAAGGAAGCCGTCTTGCCGGTGCCGGTCTGCGCGATACCGCAGATATCGCGGCGCTCCAGCGCGAAGGGAATTGCCCCGGCCTGAATGGGAGTGGGGATCGTGTAGCCCGCATCGGTAACAGCGGAGAGCACTTTGGGGCTCAAACCAAGTTCAGCAAATGTCGTCAAAGGGAAAACTGTTTCCGTTTCGTTCGGCCGGTCTCTGGCGAGTCGGCAGGATTGCATGCCGCAATGTGGGCGACATATTCCGAAACGGCCGGCAAGTCAAGGAATAGCGTCTCCACCCCAGGTAGCGAGGTGAAGCATTCGTTACCGCGACCGGCTATTTTATATAAGTGGCAAGTTTAAGGCCGGCATTCATGAAATAGATCGGATCGACCGCATGTCCATCCTGGCGCACCTCATAATGCAGGTGCGTACCCGTTGAACGGCCCGTGCTGCCGGCAAGCCCGATGACATTGTTGCGGCCAACCGCATCGCCGACCTTGACCAGAATTTCCGACATATGGCCGTAGCGCGTCGAAATGCCGTTGCCATGATCGACCTCGACCATGTTGCCGTAGCCTCCGGTCCAGCCGGCTGCAATCACCTTGCCCGGCGCGGTCGGGCGGATCCTTTCCCCCGGCGAGAAGCGGAAGTCGATGCCGGAATGAAGCGCAAGCCGGCCGAGGAACGGATCGCGCCGGTTGCCGAAGGGGCTGGTGACTTCCTTGCCGATGGCCGGATTGCGGAAGGGCAGGGATTCCGCGGTGCTGCGCGCCGCTTCCAGACGCGTCAGCGCGCCATCGAGCTGGATCAGCGAATTGTTGAAATCGTCGTTGCTTTCGGGCTCCACATATGGGCCACCAACTGCGTCTTCGTCTTCCTTGGCGGCGATCGTCTCGGCCGGAACGGCGATATGGAAGCGGTCCAGCACGCCTTCGATCGTATTGGCGGCGTTGCCGGCGTCGCTCGTCAGCTGGTCGATGCGGCTCTTCTGATCCTGCTCGACGGTCTTCAGCGAGAGCGTGACCTTCGAAAAGATGCGGTCGGCGCGATCGCCGACGGTTTCTTCTGCGGGAACATAGGCAAGGGTGGAATTGTCAGGGGTTTCGGCGTCGGCCGGTTTGCCGTCGCCTGCCAGCATCTTTTCAATTGCCTGCGCGCCGCCGGTCAGCGACGCGCGTTTGTCCTTGATGTCGGGCGCATAGGACTGCGCCGGGATATCGGTCGCCGGAGCATCCTTGCTCGTCAGACCGGAGCTTTCGGCTCGGTCGAGCAGGTTGTCGAGCTTTCCGTGGCGCGAGGTAAGCGCCATCTGCTGTTCCATCAGCTTGTCGACCTTGTCCTCGACGACCTGCTGATCGAGAAGCTGGCGGGAGGTGATGCGATCGACCTGGGCACGCAGTGCCGCGATGCGATCCTCATAGTCGTGCTGCATACGGGCCTGGCGGGCCATGGTCGCGCCGATCAGATCGTCGCGCAATACGAGGTAGGAAGTGGCGAGCAGATAGCCGATCGAAAAGACCCCGACGAAGCAGAAAGCCAATGCCGCCATCCAGGGTTTGACCGTCATGTGACGCACCTTGTCGCCACTCGCAAGAATAAGGACGTGTTCCTGCGACCTCTTGCCGAATACCCGACTGTGATGTCCGTTCGTCACCGAGGATCCCCCGAAGATTCGCTTTTTAGCGCCTGCCCCATTGGGAGATGATTACATACTTTTATGGTTAACAGCCGGTTTACGTCAGCAAGCCAGAGCTTACCAATCAGCTCTGGCTGGTCGAGGTCAGTGCCCTGTAGAAGGAGGGCGTCAGCCCGGCTTCGGCGCGCGCCACATCATTGAACGGCGCCTTCAGCGGACCGCGGAAATTGGCACGCACCAATTCCTGAAAAGTCCTTGCTGGATCACGCTTTTCACGGGCGCAGAGGAAGCGGAACCATTTGGCGCCGACGGCGACATGGCCCTTCTCGTCATTGTAGATGACGTCGAGCACCGCCGCGCTTTCAAGATCGCCGGTTTCGCGCATCTTGGCCTGCAGGGCAGGCGTAACATCCAGTCCGCGCGCCTCGAGAATCAGCGGCACGACGGCAAGGCGGGCGGTGAGATCGTTGCGGGTCGAGTGCGCTGCCTGCCAGAGGCCATCGTGGGCGGGCAGATCGCCATAGTCGGCGCCCAGATCATTGAGGCGCTTGCGCACCATACGGAAATGCTTGGCCTCTTCAAAGGCAACCTGCATCCAGCCATCGAAGAAAGAGTTCGGCACATGCTCCGAGGCAAATCGCGCCACGATATCCAGCGCCAGGTCGACCGCATTGAGCTCGATATGGGCAATCGCATGGAGCAGGGCGATACGACCAGGCACGGTATGCAGCGACCGCTTCTCGACCTGGGTCGGCGGCACCAGCAGAGGCTTTTCCGGCCTGCCTGGGCGCTCGGGCAGCGGTGCATCCAGCGGCGAGCGCAGCGAGATGCGCCGGGCGAACCACCTGTTAGCACTTTCCTGCGTCAGTTCCGTCTTGCGGTCGAGATCTGCCGAACGGATTGCATCGATCGCGCCACCGCGCAGCGAGGTGATCGCCGTCACGCAGCGAGGTTCCTGACGGCTGCCAGCACCGTTTCGGCATGCCCCGCGACCTTCACCTTCTGCCAGATGGTGGCGATGGTGCCGTCCCTGCGGATCAGGAACGTGGTACGTTCGACGCCCATGAAGGTGCGGCCATACATCTTCTTTTCCTTCCACACGCCATAGGCCTGCAGCACCGTCTTATCCTCGTCCGAGGCCAGTGCCACCGTCAGCTTGTGCTTCTTGATGAAGCGGTCGTGGCAGGCGGCCGAATCGGGCGACATGCCGACGATGGCAGCGCCGGCGGCTGCAAACTCATCTGCAAGTGCGGTAAAATCCAGAGATTCCGTCGTGCAGCCCGTCGTGTCGTCCTTGGGGTAGAAGAAAAGCACCACCGGCTTGCCATGATAATCGGAGAGCGAAATATGCCCGCCGCCGTCGCGCGGGAGGCTGAAATCGGGAGCACGGGAGCCAATACCGGGTGCGGACATCTCAAAACTTTCTTTTGCCGGGTTTAGGAGAGATACTATATCGAACCGGTATATAGTGGACGAAACGGCGTCCCGCACAGAGTGATTCAAACCAAACTCAGGAGTTTCCCAAGGCGCATGTCAGCCATCCGCGGCGAAAAGGTCACGTTCCGAAAAAAGGACATCGTCGCCTTGCACAACCTGCCTTCAGCGCAGGTGCAGGATCCTCTTATCGTGCATTGCCCGCCGCCGCGCTCCCGCATGCGCGGCACGGCGAAGGCTACCGGCGGTTTCTGCGCAGTCATCCTGCTCATCCTGGCGGCGATCGTCTTTACCATCGAAAGCGGGATCATCGACGCGCCCCTGTCGCAGCAGGCACAGTCGGCGCTGAACAGCGCGCTCGGGCCGCGATACCGCGCCGAAGTCGGCTCCACCGTCATCCGCTTCACCTCCGGCATGCGGCTGGCGCTCGAAGCGCGGGACGTCAACATGATCGACCAGCAGAGCGGTCAGCATCTTTCGACCACAGCTTCCATGCGCATGGCGCTCGATCCGCTGCAACTGTTCCGCGGCCGCATCGCCATATCATCGGTCGAAGCGGACGATATCGCCCTCGACACCTCGCTGCTTCCATCCAGCGCGCCCATCAAGCTTGACGATCTGCGCGTCGATGCCATCCCGGCGGCAATGGAGACGATCTTTTCCCATCTCGACCTGTTCGAGAACTTCATCGAACGCGGGGCCACCGATTCCGTGCGCTTCTCCGGGATCGATATCAAGCTTGCGGATACTGCAAACGGGCCGCTTTCGCTCGTCGTCGACAATCTCGCCTTCGAACATGCCGGGCCGAACTCGCTGCAGCTGAGCGGCCAGATTTCCATCAACGGCGAGACGGCCGATCTCAATGTAATCACCGAGCAGGCGGGCGGGCATGCAACCCGGCTCATCGCCACGTTATCACACGGTGACCTGACGCCGTTTACGCTGAAGCGCAATGAACAGGGCGAGATCCGCCAGGGGCTCAACACCTTCGGCGATCTCACCATTTCCGCGGTGAGGGCAGCCGACGGCGCCAAGCCGCTTCTCAATGCCGCTCTCAAGCTCGATCCGGGCCTTATCTATGTCGACGGCGATTCTCAGCAGCTGACGGATGGGCAAGTCAATCTGGCCTATGACTTCGACAAGCAGACATTGGAGATTGCCAAATCGCAGCTCCATCTCGGCCCGACAGTGCTGCCGATCAGCGGCGCGGTCATCGATCTCGACAAGCTCGATCCGAGTGCCGGCAAAGGGTTCGGCATCGACGCGCTGATCAGCGGCGGCACGGCAGCACCCAATTCCGGCGAGCAGCCGCTGTCCTTCGATCTGCAAGCGACCGGACGCTATCTCGTCGCCGGCCGCGAATTCCAGTTCACGAATATGGTGGCTTCCTCGCCGCTTGGCTCCCTCTATGGGGCTCTGCATATCCGGCTGAACGAGAAATCACCGGAGATCAGCTTTGCCGGGCAATCGCAGCAGATGCAAACGACCGCGATCAAGCAGCTCTGGCCCTTCTGGATGGCGTCCAAAGCGCGGGTGTGGGTGCTGGCAAACCTCTTCGGCGGCTTGGTGACCGATGCCTCCATTTCCGTCTACATCCCGCCAGGGCGCCTGGACGAGGCGGCAGAAGGCCGTGGGCTGCGGCTCGACGAAAATCAGCTCCGCATTGCCTTCGACATCGACGGGACTCGCCTGAATGTCGCCGGCGAGATACCGCCGGTGCGTGATACCGCGGCGCATTTCGACCTGTCGGGCGGGCGGGCGACCATCTCCCTCAAGAGCGGCACCTCCTATTTTCCGTCGGGGCGTTCCGTGACGCTGCAGCCGAGCACCTTCGTGCTGCCATCGACCTACGACAAGCCATTGATGGCGGACGCCGACATTTCCGTCTCAGGTTCAGCGGATGCGGTCGGCGAGCTTCTGACCTACAAGCCGATCAAGGTATTGCAGCGCGCGGGCTTCGTGCCTGACGACCTCAAGGGCAATATCGACGCGCATGTGAAGGCGCATTTCGGACTTCTGTCCTCGCAGAACCCGCCGCCGCCCGAATGGCAGGCGCAGATGAAGCTCACCGATGTCGCACTTGCCAAGCCATTTTCGGGACGTATGATCACCGATCTTGACGGCACGCTCGATGCCGATCCGCAGCAGATAAAGGTCAAGGGCAACGCCGACATCGATGGCGTCTCCGCCGATATCGACATGCTGGAGCCCGTCGACAAATCTTCCGGCATCGAGCCGCAGCGCGTGATTTCGGCAACACTCAACGGCGACCAGCGCGACAGGCTGCTGCCTGGCCTGTCCAGTATCCTCGGCGGCAGTGTCAAACTGGTGCTGACACGGCTGGACGAAAACCGGCAGGACGTGCAGCTCGACCTCGGCAAAGCATCGCTCGATCTTCCCTGGATCGGCTGGTCGAAGGGTGTCGGTATTCCTGCCAATGCCGAATTCGAGGTTTCAGGCCCGCCTGACAATACGCAGGTCAAGAATTTCCGCCTGAAGGGCGATGGCTTCGGGGCGACCGGAGCACTCATGATCGGCAAGAGCGGCCTGATATCGGCAGATTTCGATAGTGTGAAGCTGTCGTCTGTCGATGATTTCGGCTTGTCACTGAAGCGCAGCAAAGGCGGCTTCGATATTTCCATAGCCGGCGCCAGCGCCGATGCGCGACCGATCATCGCCAGGCTGAAATCGGATTCGGACAGTAGTGGCAGCGACGACACCAGCGTAAGCGTGCGGGCAAAGCTGCAGAACATCATCGGCTTCAATGACGAGAAGATCGGCAATTTCCAGGCACAGATCGCCCTGAGCGGCAGCCGGCTGCAATCGCTGAATTTCTCCGGCATCACCGACAGCGGCGAGGCGGTCGTCAGCCGAATGCAGGGTGGCGGTGTCATCAACATCACCAGCGGCGATGCCGGCTCCGTGTCACGCTTTGCTGATCTTTACCAGCATATGCAGGGCGGGCTTCTCAACCTGGCTATCCGCCTCAGCGCAGGCAGCGGCTGGGATGGATCGGTCGACGTGCGCCGCTTCTCGATCGTCAACGAACAGCGCCTGCGGTCGATCGTCTCCACACCGGTCGGATCGGACCAGCGCAGTCTCAGCGAAGCCGTGAAGCGGGATATCGATACCTCCTCGCAGCGCTTCCAGCGCGGCTTTGCCCGAGTCGTCTCGCGCGGCGGGACGATCTCCATCGAAAACGGCGTGCTGCGCGGCGATCAGATCGGCGCCACGTTCCAGGGAATGGTGCGCGACCGGAAGGGCAATATGGACATGACCGGCACTTTCATGCCGGCTTACGGTCTCAACCGGCTTTTCGCCGAATTGCCGCTGATCGGGGTCATCCTCGGCAATGGTTCGGACCGCGGCCTGATCGGCATCACCTTCAAGCTGACCGGAAAATTCGACCAGCCAAACCTGCAGATCAATCCGCTCTCGGTGATCGCGCCCGGCGTCTTCCGTCAGATCTTCGAATTCCAGTAATCCGCTGGGGACCAGCGATGCCTGACAATGTCATGACGGAGAAATTCTACCCGCCGTGATGCTGACAGGCGGCAAAGAAAAAGCCGGCGCGACGGCCGGCTTTTCTTTTCGTATCGCTTGCGCGGCTCAGGCCGCGCGGCGGATCAGGATGTGCTTCTTCTTGCCGAGCGAGAGCTTGATGACGCCCTCGGCGGTGATTTCACCGCTGCCGATCATCCGGCGCTCGTCGCTGACAGCCTGGTCATTGATGCGCACAGCGCCGCCCTGGACGTGACGGCGGGCCTCACCATTCGAGGCGGCAAGACCGGCGCGGACGATCAGCGACAGAAGACCAATGCCGGCATCGAGTTCGGAGGCGGGAACTTCGACCGACGGCAGGTTGTCGGAGAGACCGCCTTCTTCGAACGTCTTGCGGGCAGTCTCGGCAGCCTGTTCGGCAGCTTCGCGGCCGTGCAGGATCGCGGTGACCTCGGTCGCGAGGATTTTCTTGACCTCGTTGATCTCGGAGCCACCGAGTGCGGAGAGACGAGCGACCTCGTCCATCGGCAGCGTCGTGTAGAGCTTCAGGAAGCGGGAAACGTCGGCGTCTTCCGTGTTGCGCCAGTACTGCCAGAAGTCATAGGCCGAGAGCATGTCGGCATTCAGCCAGACGGCACCCGTGGCCGACTTGCCCATCTTGGCACCGGAGGAGGTCGTCAGCAGCGGCGAGGTCAGCGCGTAAAGCTGCTTCGTCCCCATGCGGTGGCCGAGGTCGATGCCGTTGACGATGTTGCCCCACTGGTCCGAACCGCCCATCTGCAGGCGGCAATCATAGCGCTTGGCAAGCTCGACGAAATCGTAGGCCTGGAGGATCATGTAGTTGAATTCCAGGAAGGAAAGCGACTGTTCGCGGTCGAGGCGCGTCTTGACGCTGTCGAAGGACAGCATGCGGTTGACCGAGAAATGCTTGCCGACATCGCGCAGGAACTCAAGGTAGTTCAGCGAACGCAGCCATTCGGCATTGTTGATCATCAGCGCGTCCTTGGGGCCGTCGCCGTAATTGAGGTAGTTCGAGAAGACGCGCTTGATGGAAGCGATATTGCCTTCGATCGTATCGACGGTCATCAGCTGGCGGGCTTCTTCCTTGAAGGAGGGGTCGCCGACCATGCCCGTGCCGCCGCCCATCAGCGAGATGGCGCGGTGACCGGTCTTCTGCATCCAGTGCAACATCATGATCTGTATCAGCGATCCGGCATGCAGGCTGGGCGCGGTCGGATCGAAGCCGATATAGGCGGTCACGATTTCCTTGGCGAAGAGATCGTCGAGGCCACTTTCATCAGAGATCTGATGGATGAAGCCGCGCTCTTGCAGCGTGCGGAGGAAATCGGACTTGAACTCGGGCATGGGCTTCGTCTCTTGAACGTCGAACGGGAATGGGATTGACGCTTGTTGAACCGTCGCGGCGCGTTTAGCACTGTTTTTCCAAAAGTGCATCCGGGAATCGCATGAAAGGCGCGCGGCGCAATGGATATCGTCAGGACTGCGGTCGGCTTGATGAGCGGCACGTCGATGGACGGCATCGATGTGGCACTGCTCCGGACAGACGGACGAGGCTTCATCGAGCGCGGTCCGTTTCTGGGCGTGGCCTATGACGGCGGCTTTCGCGAGCGGCTGAAGCGGGCGCTCGATCTGGCGCGCCCGCTGACCGATCGCGGCGCGCGGCCGGACGAGCTGCGCGAGATCGAGGTCGAACTGACCTTGCGTCACGCAGATGCCGTTACGGCATTTCTAGAGAAGTTCGGCCTCGTCAGGGGCGATATCGACGTGCTGGGCTTCCACGGCCAGACCGTGCTGCACCGGCCCGATGATGCGCTGACCATCCAGATCGGCGATGGTAAGCTTCTGGCCGAACGATCCGGCATCCCCGTCGTCCATGACATGCGCGCCAACGACATGGTGCATGGCGGGCAGGGTGCGCCGCTGGTGCCTGCTTACCACGCGGCGCTCGCCGGCCGCTTCCAGAAGGATGGACAGGCCGTCTGCTTCGTCAATATCGGCGGCATTTCAAACCTCACCTATATCGGCGCGGAGGGGCGCATCGCTGCCTTCGATAGCGGCCCCGGCAATACGCTGATCGACCAGTGGGTGGAGATGCACACGGGCAGGACTTACGATCCGGGTGGCGAGATCGCCGGGCGCGGGCAGGTGGTGCCTGACATCGCCGCGCGCTACCTCGGTAGCCCGTTTTTCAGCGGCAATATCCGCCGCTCGCTTGATCGCGGCGATTTCAAGCCACTGGCGCACGGTGAGGCGAGCCTCGAGGATGGCGCGCGCACGTTGGCGCATGTCGCCGCTGGCTCGATCATCAAATCGGCCGGTTATCTGCCTGACTGGCCGTCCGTCTATATCGTTTGCGGTGGCGGACGGCTGAATGGCACGATCATGGCTGAGTTCGCCGAGATGGCCGGCGAGAACGGCTCTCGTGTCATGAGCGCCGAAGAGGCCGGCTTCGATGGGGATGCCATGGAGGCTGAAGCCTGGGCCTATCTCGCTGTCCGCTCGCTGGAGGGCCTGCCGCTGACCTATCCCGGCACCACAGGTGTCAGCCAGCCGGTGAGCGGCGGCGTGCTGTCGGAGCCCGAAAGATGAGCGGCGACGTTATTTTCCGAACACCGCGCCTTGTCGCCCGGATGTGGGAAGACGGCGATGCTGATCTGATCCAGGACCTGCATTCGACGATCGAGACGACGCGCTACATGTCTGGAGCGGCCCCGTGGTCACGTGAAAAATGCGAGGAGCGGCTGCGATCCTATTTTGACGAGCAGGCGCGCGACGGCACGACGAAATACAAGATCGTCAGCCGCGATCACGGCCGCTTCATCGGGCGAGCCGGTATTTCGCTCTTTCATACCGGCGAATATGAAATGGGCTATGCGTTTTACGCCGGCGAATGGGGCAAGGGATATGCGAGCGAAATCGCAGCGGGGCTCGCGGACTGGTTCTTCGCCGAAGGCATCGCGCCGCATTTCGTGGCCTTCACCCACCCGGACAATCTCGTCTCGCAGCACATATTGAAAAAGATCGGCATGCGGGAGCGCGGGCCGATCTTTATCGAAGGTGTCAAGGGCGTAGAATTCGAGATGACGGCCGCCATGCGGCAAGCCGTTACCTGATGCGCTTGGCGGCCGGTTCCGGCACGAGTTCGCCATTCAGGCGGCGGTCGAGGTAATCCTCGCATTCGGCCATAAGCGTATCGACCTGGCCGTTGAAGAAGTGGTTGGCGCCCGGCACCGTGCGATGGGTGATCAAAATACCCTTCTGGGTCTTCAGCTTCTCGACGAGACCATTGACGTCCTTTTCAGGTGCCACCTTGTCCGCCTCGCCATTGATGATGAGGCCGGAGGAGGGGCAGGGTGCCAGGAACGAGAAGTCGTAGGTGTTCGGCTGCGGCGCGATCGACATGAAACCTTCGATTTCCGGGCGGCGCATCAGAAGCTGCATGCCGATCCAGGAGCCGAAGGAATAACCGGCAACCCAACAGGTCTTCGAATCGGGATGCAGGCTCTGCACCCAGTCGAGAGCGGAGGCGGCATCCGAAAGCTCGCCCGCACCGTGGTCGAATTCGCCCTGGCTGCGGCCGATTCCCCGGAAATTGAAGCGCAGTGTCGTAAAGCCGCGCTTCTGGAACATGTAGAAGAGCTGGTAGACGATCTGGTTGTTCATCGTGCCACCAAACTGCGGGTGCGGGTGCAGAATGACGGCGATCGGTGCGCTTTTTTCCTTGGAGGGCTGGTAGCGGCCTTCAAGACGGCCGGCTGGGCCGTTGAAAATAACTTCGGGCATCGGTACTCCGGTTTTATTTCGCGTTCACGCTACGTTTGGCGACAACATGACTTGACGACGGTTGTCAGCTTTTCTAAAACGCAGTTTAGAACAATTCGAAACTTGCATGGCGATCCACGCAGCGTGGAACGTGTCATACGGCAAGCCCGGCGGAAATTTCAAGAAAAATGCACCGCCGCGCCCGAGCAAGCTCGTCAAGCGCAGGACCGAAGACAATGGCGCCGCCACGCCTTTATCTCGATTGGAACGCAACATCGCCGATGCACCCTGCTGCGCGTGACGCGGTCATGCGCGCCGTGGATGTCTTCGGCAATCCCAATTCCGTGCACGGCGAAGGCCGTGCTGCGCGTGCCGCCATCGAGGGCGCACGCCGCAAGATCGCGCTTTTGTCAGGCACTGATTCCGCCAATGTGATCTTTACGAGCGGTGCAACCGAAGCCGCCAATATGGTCCTGACGCCGGAATTCAGCATGGGCCGCACGCCGCTGAAGCTCGGCCGTCTCTATCATTCGGCCGTCGAGCATCTGGCCGTGCGCGAAGGCGGACGCTTCCCGAAAGAAAAAACGACGGAAATTCCGGTCACTGACGCCGGCATCGTCGATCTGAAGGCGCTGGCCGCTCTTCTCGACGCTCACGACAAGGCGAGCGGCCTGCCGATGGTGGCGATCATGTTCGTCAACAACGAGACGGGCATCATCCAGCCAGTCGAAGAGGCGGGCAGGATCGTGCGCGCCCATGGCGGGCTCTTCGTCGTCGATGCCGTTCAGGCGGCCGGCCGTCTGCCGATCGAGATCGAACGGATCGGCGCGGATTTCATGATCATATCCTCCCACAAGATCGGCGGCCCGAAGGGTGCCGGCGCACTGATTGCCCGCGGCGAGGCGCTGATGCCGAAGGCACTGATCCGTGGTGGCGGGCAGGAGAAGGGTCACCGCTCGGGGACACAGAATTCACTGGCGCTGATCGGCTTTGGCGCCGCGGCAGACGCCGCTCTGCAGAACCTTGAGGAACGGAATGCGGCAATTGCAGCGTTGCGAGACCGGCTGGAAGCCGGCATGCGTGCTGCCGCGCCCGATGTCATCATCCACGGCGCGGACGGTCCGCGCGTTGCCAACACCATCTTCTTCACGCTTCCCTCCATGAAGGCAGAGACCGGCCAGATCGCCTTCGATCTCGAAGGGGTGGCGCTTTCGGCGGGGTCTGCCTGCTCCTCTGGCAGGGTCGGCGAAAGCCATGTGCTGACGGCGATGGGCCGCGATCCGAAGCTCGGGGCCTTGCGCATATCGCTCGGCTTTTCGACGACGGAAGACGACGTGGATCGTGCGATTGTGGCCTTTGCGAAAATTGCCTCCCGGCGAAAGCTGGCGGGCGAGGCAGCCTGAACGCCTCACAATCTTGCGGAAACGCAAATTTCTACTTGCCATCAGGGCTGAAAAGTCCCTTTTGGCCACTTACATCAGGGGCAAAGAAAAATAGCCCCACTGACAAGCTGCCGGACCTTTTCTCCGGCGAGATTGGAGAGTGACATGCCTGCTGTCCAGGAAACAGTCGATCGCGTCCGCCAGATCGACGTGGACCAGTATAAATACGGCTTCGAAACCGTCATCGAAATGGACAAGGCACCCAAGGGCCTTTCCGAAGACATCATCCGGTTGATCTCCTCCAAGAAGCAGGAGCCGGAATGGATGCTCGAATGGCGTCTCGAAGCCTACAAGCGCTGGCTGACGATGGAGGAGCCCACCTGGGCGCGCGTCGACTATCCGAAGATCGATTTCAACGCGATCCACTACTACGCGGCGCCGAAGAGCACGCCAGGCCCGAAGTCGCTGGACGAAGTCGATCCCGAAATTCTCAAGGTCTATGAGAAGCTCGGCATTCCGCTGAAGGAACAGGAGATCCTCGCCGGCGTCGAGAGGCCGAAGATCGCCGTCGATGCCGTGTTCGATTCCGTCTCGGTCGTGACGACCTTCAAGGAAGAGCTGAAGAAGGCCGGCGTGATCTTCATGTCGATCTCCGAAGCCATCCGCGAGCATCCGGATCTCGTGCAGAAATATCTCGGCTCCGTCGTTCCGACGACCGACAACTATTATGCGACGCTGAACTCGGCTGTCTTCACCGACGGCTCCTTCGTCTTCGTGCCGAAGGGCGTTCGTTGCCCGATGGAGCTTTCCACCTATTTCCGCATCAACGAGAAGAATACCGGCCAGTTCGAGCGCACGCTGATCATCGCCGAGGAAGGCGCCTACGTCTCCTACCTCGAGGGCTGCACAGCGCCGCAGCGCGATGAAAACCAGCTGCATGCCGCCGTGGTCGAGCTTGTTGCGCTCGATGATGCCGAGATCAAGTATTCGACCGTCCAGAACTGGTATCCGGGCGACAAGGATGGCAAGGGCGGCATCTACAACTTCGTCACCAAGCGCGGCGATTGCCGTGGCGACCGTTCGAAGATCTCCTGGACGCAGGTCGAAACTGGCTCTGCCATCACCTGGAAATATCCGTCCTGCATCCTGCGCGGCGATGACTCCCGAGGCGAGTTCTACTCGATCGCCGTCTCCAACGGCCATCAGCAGATCGACAGCGGCACCAAGATGATCCATCTCGGCAAGAACACGTCGAGCCGCATCGTCTCCAAGGGCATTGCCGCCGGCGTTTCGCAGAACACCTATCGCGGCCAGGTTTCGGCTCACCGCAAGGCATCGAACGCCCGCAACTTTACGCAGTGCGACTCGCTCTTGATCGGCGACAAGTGCGGTGCTCATACCGTGCCCTATATCGAGGCCAAGAACTCGACGGCACAGTTCGAGCATGAAGCGACGACCTCGAAGATCTCAGAAGACCAGCTGTTCTACTGCCTGCAGCGTGGCATTCCGACCGAAGCGGCGATCGCGCTGATCGTCAACGGCTTCGTCAAGGAAGTCCTGCAGGAACTGCCGATGGAATTCGCCGTCGAGGCGCAGAAGCTGATCAGCATCTCGCTGGAAGGCTCGGTCGGCTGACATGAGCGAGGCGGACAAGAAGCGAATTCTTGAACGCCTGACGAATATGCGCGGGGAGATCCTGTCGAAGATGGGCCCCCGCGAACAAAGATACGAGACGGAAAGGCCGCCGGGGCGACCCTATGTGTTTCTCCGGCAGCGCATGGAAAAACTGGAAAAGCCGTCAGGGATCGTTCAGGAGATATCCAGTTCTCTTGAATTCCTTTGGCTCATAGCCACCGCGGTTCTCCGTGTCATTCGTGTCTTCTGGCGGTAGCGCCGAGCACAACATGTCAATGCCCTTAGAAATTACGCGAGGCTCCGATGAGCTACGCAGACAAAACGCAGGAACCAAAGATGCTTGAAATCAAGAACCTTCATGCCCGCATCGCCGAAGACGGCACCGAGATCATCCGTGGCCTGAACCTGACCGTGAAGGCCGGCGAAGTGGCCGCCATCATGGGTCCGAACGGCTCCGGCAAGTCGACGCTCTCCTATGTGCTGTCCGGTCGTGAAGATTACGAAGTGACCGAGGGCGACATCCTTTATAATGGCGAGAGCATTCTCGAGTTCGATCCGGCCGAGCGTGCGGCCAAGGGCATCTTCCTCGCTTTCCAATACCCGGTCGAAATCCCGGGTGTCGCCACCATGCAGTTCCTGAAGGTTGCGATGAACGAGCAGCGCAAGGCGCGCGGTGAAGACGAGCTGACGACGCCGGATTTCATGCGCCGCGTCAAGGACGCTGCCGCCAAGCTGCAGATCAATACCGACATGCTGAAGCGCCCGCTGAACGTCGGCTTCTCCGGCGGTGAAAAGAAGCGCGCCGAGATCCTGCAGATGGCGCTGCTCGAGCCGCAGCTGTGCGTGCTCGACGAAACCGACTCCGGCCTCGACATCGACGCGCTGAAGATCGTTGCCGACGGCGTCAACGCGCTGCGTTCGCCCGACCGTGCCGTTATCGTCATCACCCACTACCAGCGCCTGCTCGATTACATCGTGCCCGATACGGTCCACGTTCTCTACAAGGGCCAGGTCATCAAGTCCGGCGACAAGACGCTCGCTCATGAGCTGGAAGCCAACGGTTACGCCGATATCATCGGCGCCGCAGCCTGAGCGTGGCGGAAAGGACGACGTCCATGAATATGCAAACGACGAGCCGCCTGACCGCGGCCGAATCGGCGCTGATCGAAGCCTTCAACGAGAAGATCGGCGAATTGCCGGGTAATGGCGCGGTCACCGCGCTGCGTGACCGGCTGCTCGACGACTTGAAGAAGCAGGGCCTGCCGACACGCCGTATCGAGGCCTGGCACTATACGGATCTGAAGAACCTGCTGCGCAACATTCCGGCTCCGGCCGGTGATGCCGGTTCGGAAGCGCTGGAGCCGCTGGTCGAAGGGTCTCCGGTTCTGTCCGTCATCCAGGGCAAGGCAGCCAACAAGGCTTCGGCTGGCGATGTCCAGGTTTTTCCCTATTCCGAAAAACTGATCGACGGTTCTGCCGCTGCAGGCCTTGATGCGCTCGGCAATGACGACGCGGTCGGCCGTATCAATGGCAGCTTCGTCAAGGACGGCTATGTCGTCGAAGTGCCCGAGAGCACCGAGCTTGAAGAGCCGCTGGAAATCCAGTTCATCCATGCTGGCGGCGACGTTCATACCCGCCTGCCGGTTGCCTTTGGCGCGAATGTGAAGGGTGTCGTCATTGAGCGTCACCAGTCGGTGACCGACAATGCCGCGCTTGTGTCGCATGTCAGCGAGATCACGGTCGGGCAGGGCACGGAGCTGACCTGGATCATCCTGCAGCAGCAGGGTTCCGAGGATACGCATCTTGGCCAGATCCGCATCGATCTCGGCCCTGACGCAAAGCTGAAGCTCTTCGTCATCAATGCCGGCGGCAAGCTTGTTCGCCAGGAGCTGAATATCAAGGTGAGCGGCGAGGGCGCCGATCTGACGCTGCGCGGCATCAACCTGCTCGGCGGCGACACGCATACCGACGTGACGATGGTACTCGGCCACAACGTGCCGCATACCGGCTCGACGGAAGTGATCCGCAACGTCGTCTTCGACCGCGCCAAGGGCGTGTTCCAGGGCATGATCCGGGTTGCGCCCGATGCCCAGAAGACCGATGCCAAGATGGCCTGCAACACGCTCTTGATGTCCGATGATGCGGAGTTCTCGGTCAAGCCCGAGCTCGAAATCTTCGCCGACGACGTTCAGTGCGGCCATGGTGCGACGGTTGCCGATATCGACCACAACCATCTCTACTACCTGATGGCTCGCGGCATCCCGGAGAACAAGGCCCGCGCCATGCTGGTCAACGCCTTCGTTGCCGAGATTGTCGAGGAACTTGAAGACGAAGCCCTGGTCGAGGCGCTGGAAGGCGTCATCTCGGCCTGGCTGGACAAGCACGCCTGATCGGAAAACGCCATGGACAAGATCGTACCGGCAATCGCCTATGATGTCGAAGCCATCCGCAGGGATTTCCCGATCCTTGCGGAGAAGGTGCATGGCAAGCCGCTGGTCTATCTGGACAACGGCGCTTCCGCCCAGAAGCCGCAGGCGGTGATCGATGCGATCTCGCATGCCTACAGCCATGAATATGCCAATGTGCATCGCGGCCTGCATTACCTGTCGAATGCCGCGACGGAGGCTTACGAAGCGGCGCGCGAAAAGGTTCGCCGCTTCCTGAATGCGCCTTCTGTAGACGATATCGTCTTCACCAAGAACTCGACCGAGGCGATCAATACCGTCGCCTACGGCTGGGGCATGCCCAAGATCGGCGAGGGCGACGAGATCGTGCTGACGATCATGGAGCACCACTCCAATATCGTGCCCTGGCATTTCATTCGGGAGAGGCAAGGCGCCAAGCTCGTCTGGGTGCCTGTCGATGATGAGGGCGCCTTCCATATCGAGGATTTCGAAAAGAGCTTGACCGACAGGACCAAGCTCGTCGCGATCACCCATATGTCGAATGCGCTCGGCACCATCGTCCCGGTCAAGGAAGTTTGCCGCATCGCCCATGAGCGCGGCATTCCGGTGCTGATCGACGGTTCACAGGGTGCTGTGCATCTGCCCGTCGACGTGCAGGATATCGATTGTGACTGGTATGTCATGACCGGCCACAAGCTCTATGGCCCCTCCGGAATTGGCGTGCTCTATGGCAAGAAGGACCGGCTGAAGGAGATGCGGCCGTTCCAGGGTGGCGGCGAGATGATCTTCGAAGTCAGCGAAGACATCGTCACCTACAACGATCCGCCGCATCGCTTCGAAGCCGGCACCCCGCCGATCGTGCAGGCGATCGGGCTCGGCTATGCGCTCGACTATATGGACAAGATCGGCCGCGAGAATATCGCAGCCCATGAGGCTGATCTGACGGCCTATGCGGAAGAGCGGTTGAAGGCGGTCAATTCGCTGCGCGTCTTTGGCAATGCGCCGGGCAAGGGCGCGATCTTCTCCTTCGAGCTTGCGGGCATCCATGCCCATGACGTTTCGATGGTGATCGACCGCCAGGGCGTTGCCGTGCGCGCCGGCACGCATTGCGCCATGCCGCTCTTGAAACGCTTCGGCGTGACCTCCACATGCCGTGCATCCTTCGGCATGTATAATACCCGCGCCGAAGTGGATGCGCTGGCCGATGCGCTCGACTACGCGCGCAAGTTCTTTGCTTGAGGAAGAAGCCATGAGCCTGGATGAAGAAAAGATCGACGTGCGCGAGGGCATCGTGCATTCCAGCATTCCGGAAGCGGAACTGGCGCGGCTCAGCGAGGACGTGATCGGCGCTCTCAAGACCGTCTACGACCCGGAAATTCCCGCAGATATCTTTGAGCTAGGCCTCGTCTACAAGATCGATATCGAAGATGACCGCATGGTGAAAATCATGATGACGCTGACGGCCCCGGGTTGCCCGGTTGCCGGCGAAATGCCGGGCTGGGTGGAAAATGCCGTGGGCGCAGTCGAAGGTGTTTCGGGCGTCGAGGTTTCCATGACCTTCGATCCACCGTGGACGCCGGACCGCATGTCTGAAGAAGCGCAGGTCGCGGTTGGCTGGTACTGATACAGCACCGTGGTATTGATCGCTTAAGGTGATCGCCTTACATTGATTCATGAAGCGCCGGATCTTGACCCCGGTCGTGGAAGGAGATTTGGCCCATGGGCTTTGCAGTAATGAGCATGACGACAGCCGCCGCGGACCGCGTGAAGGCGATCGTCGAAAATGGCGGGCCGGATGCCAAAGGCATTCGCGTCGGCATCAAGAAGGGTGGCTGCGCCGGGATGGAATATACCATCGACATGGTGACAGAACCCAATGCCAAGGACGACCTGATCGAGCGCGACGGCGCCAGGGTCTGGATCGAGCCTTCGGCCGTTCTCTACCTGCTCGGCACCGAACTCGGCTTTGAAACGACGACACTGCGCTCCGGCTTCATTTTTACCAATCCAAATCAGACCTCGGCCTGCGGCTGTGGTGAATCTGTAGAGCTGAAGCCCGCCGATCTCGCAGCCCTTGCCGCGCGCGGCGATGCCGTGGTTCCGGCTCAGCATTAACAGTTTTCCATTGAAATTGCCTGATGGCCGCCATAATTGGCGGCCTTTTGATTTTGACGAGCCTGTCCGAGATCGACAAGCGACTAAGAAGAAACGAAGCGGACAATGCTCCTCCTGTTCCTCAAGGGCGCCCTCCTGGGTGTCATCATCACTGCGCCGCTCGGGCCGATCGGAACGCTCTGCATCAACCGCAGCCTCGAGAAGGGGTTCTGGTATGGCTTTTCCGGCGGACTAGGGACCGCGCTCGGGGATGCAAGCTATGCACTGGTCGCTGTCGCCGGGATTGCCGTTTTCTCCGAAACCATGTCGATGGCCACCATTCCGCTGGCGCTTGGGGGTGGGCTGATGCTGCTCTGGCTCGGCTGGCGCGGGCTGAAAAACAAGGGAAAGATCAAGGCGGCCAAGATCAATGCAGCCGACTTCCTGCATACGACCATCTCGACCTTCCTGTTGACCATTTCCAATCCGGCAACGATTCTCTCGTTCGGCGCACTGTTTGCCGGCCTCGGCCTGACGGAGGAGACGCGCCGGTTCAGTTCGGCAATGATCGTCTCGGGCGTCTTCATGGGATCTCTGCTCTGGTGGTTCTGCCTGAGCGGCGCCGTCAGCCTCGCCAGGGACCGGCTGTCGACCGATTTCACGGCCAAGGTCGGCCGAGCGACAAGCTACATGCTGATCGCCTTCGGCGCGGTGGCGCTCGGTTCGGTGGCTTATTCGATCGTATAGAGCAGGAGAGCGCGTTAATCGCGCTTGATGCTCATCAGCACGTCCCAGAGATCGGCGCCGGTTTCGTAGACCGCGGCATTGGCCTTGTAGCTCTGTTCGGTTTCGACGAGGTCGGTCAGTTCGGTCGCGAAATCCACGTCCTGGTCGGTCGCGGCGACGCTTGCCTGAACACCCGTCGGTTCAACAGACTGGAAGCTCGTGTCCAGCCGGCCGTAGCCCGGCGTGCTCGCATTGGCGACATTGTTGGCGATCGCGCCTGCGCGCTTCGTCTGCGCCAGCATTCCCGAGAGAGCCGTATGCGTGATTGCAGAAATGCTCATCGACCGTTTCCCTGTTCCGGACACCAGCGTTGTATCGGCAAGGATTTAGGGAATGCTGAACGGCTTCGGTTAGCGAAAGGCGAGGGTGATTGAACGGCTGTGTCGGAATGGCACGTGGCCTTAGCGATTGGCCCTCATGCCCGCGATCAGGATATCGATGAGCTGGCGGGCCGCTTGCCTCCAGGCCGGGCCGCAGCTGATGCTTGCACCACCGGCAAGTGCCCGAAGAAGGTCGAGCGGGTCCATGGTGAGGCGGATCTCGCCGGCCTCAGTGGCGCGGTCGATCAGCAGATTGACGGCATCGGTGATCGGGGTAACGGAATCGGCATAGAGCTGCGACGTGCCTCCAACAAGTGAATCCAGCAACTCGGACATGCCGTGTTTGGTCACCACATAGTCGACGAACTGCACCAGCCACAGGCGGAGCGCTTCGACAGGCGGATGCGTTTCGGACAAGCTCCCGGCCGCAGCCGCAAGCTGGGCAGTCTCGTTGCGATAGACGGCGGAAATCAGCGCATCGCGCGTCGGGAAATGGCGATAGAGCGTACCAATGCCAACGCCGGCTAGGCGGGCGATTTCCTCCAGGCTGGCGCTGGAGCCCTTGTCGGCGAAGACGGTCTTTGCCGTTTCCATCAACAGAAGGCGATTGCGTTCGGCATCCGCACGCGGCTTTCGGACGGCAGGCCCGTCACTTTTTCCGGCCATTTTTCGAGACGTCCCCTTGATAAGCGGAGGGTCCCTCCGTATTTATCTGGAGGCATCCTCCTTTTATTCCATCAGAGGCCGGCGGGCAATGGTCCACCAGCCCGGAGCGGTGCGTCCATGATCAAGGAGATAATCATGAGTGGACTTTTTGGCGCGACATCGACCACCGACGAGGTGCTTTCCGGCGTCGATCTCAAGGGCAAGCGTGTTTTCGTGACAGGTGTTTCGGCCGGTCTCGGTGTGGAAACCGCGCGCGTGCTGGCAGCCCATGGAGCACAAGTCGTTGGTACGGCACGCGATCTCGCAAAGGCGAGGGTGGCAACAGAGGTCGTGCGCGCAGGTGCAGCCGATGGAGGCGGCCTTGAGATCGTCGAGCTCGATCTTGCTTCTCTGGCAAGCGTACGAGCCTGCGCCGATGCGCTTGTTGCGGATGGCAGCCCATTCGATGTCATCATTGCCAATGCCGGCGTGATGGCCGCCCCCTTCGGCCACACCGCAGACGGTTTCGAAACACAGTTCGGCACCAATCATCTCGGTCATTTCGTGCTGGTCAACCGCATCGCGCCGCTCGTCAAATCCGGTGGCCGTGTGGTGATCGTCGCATCCTCAGGCCATCGCATGGCACCTTTCAGCCTCGACGACCTCAATTTCGAGAGCAAGACCTATGAGCCCTGGGCGGCCTATGCCCAGTCGAAAACCGCAAATATCCTCTTCGCGGTGGAGCTCGACCGACGCCTCGGGGAGCGCGGCATCCGCGCAACGGCATTGCATCCCGGCGGCATCCAGACCGAGCTCGGCCGTCATCTCGACCCCGGCATGATCGAAGGCATGCTGGCGCAGATCAATGCGGCACTTGCTGCCGAGGGCAAGTCGGGCTTCGAGTGGAAGACAATACCGCAGGGTGCAGCGACTTCCGTGTGGGCCGGTTTCGTCGCCACGGCAGACGCGATCGGCGGCAAATATTGCGAGAATTGCCACGTCTCACACGTGACGGACGCCGAGATCAGCCCGATTTCCGAGGGCGTACGCTCCTATGCGCTCGATCCCGAAACGGCGAAGGCATTGTGGGCCAGGAGTGAAGAAATGGTTGGCGAGCGCTTCTAGGCATCAAACCCTCGCTTCGCCAACGACAGAGAGCAGGGGGCCGGGAGACTGGTGCCCCTGCCGAGGAATTGAACCTGGATCGGCTGCAAACCAGACAGCTGCTCTGACGTTGAGCTACGAGGGGCGTGGTGTCTTTATGCCAGAAACGACGTCCGCAGGCGAACGGAGCTTCAATAGACGGTTAGGCAGTAAGGTTAACCTGCCGCAGATGGGAGATACAGGAGAAGGGCGCCCGGTACAGGGGCAGGCAGCCCTTCTCCCAGCTGGTCGTTACAGCATCCAGCATGAATGATTACGCAGAGAATCGAAAATGGTTCACCGGTGCGGACAAAAGTCCCGAAAAAGTTTGAACGCCCGCATCGCCGGGAAAGCAGAGCCGCGCATCGTCCAGTCTCGCGGCTCTTTGCCAATCGCCGCTGCTCAGGCCTTGATGTCGAGGCCAGCTTCGACTGCGGCGGCGATGAAAGCCTTGCGCGCATCCTCGCCGGTGCGCTTGCCCTTGATGACATCGGCGCAGATCAGCAGCGCCTGATCCAGTGCGGCACCATCTTCCGTCGGCCAGTCCTCGATCATCGCCCAGGAGGCCGCCTGGGTATTGGCGATGGTCTCATATTGGCCGGGCTCTTCGAGGGCGACGAGCACGGGCTTCGACCAGGGCGCCTGCATTCTTGCTTCGCTTTGATCCTGAGACATGGTGTGAATTTCCTTCGCGCATTTCCATCAGAATTAGGAAAGCCCCTCCCATGATGGAAGGGGCTTTGATCGCTCGGCCCTTCACTTGCGCTTCGGGCAGCTGGCTTGGCCGCTACTCGGCTGCCTCTGCGTAGGCCTCGACGGGCGGGCAGGTGCAGATCAGGTTGCGGTCGCCGAAGACGTTATCGACGCGGTTGACCGGCGACCAGTACTTGTCGACGCGGAAGGCACCGGGGGGGAAGCAGGCCTGTTCGCGCGAATAGGGGCGATCCCATTCGCCGACGAGGTCTTCCACCGTATGCGGGGCGTTCTTCAGCGGGTTGTTCTGCTTGTCCGAACGGCCTTCCTCGATATCGCGGGCTTCCTGACGGATCGCCAGCATCGCTTCGCAGAAGCGGTCGAGTTCGGCCTTGGTCTCAGACTCGGTCGGCTCGATCATCAGCGTTCCGGCAACCGGCCAGCTCATGGTCGGGGCATGGAAGCCGCAGTCGATCAGGCGCTTGGCAACGTCATCGACGGTCACGCCGCAGCTATCGACCAGCGGGCGCGTGTCGATGATGCATTCGTGTGCCACGCGGCCGGCAGCCGACTTGTAGAGCACGTCGTAAGCGCCCTTCAGGCGGGCAGCGATATAGTTGGCGTTGAGGATCGCCACCTTCGTTGCCTGCGTCAGGCCTTCGCCTCCCATCATCAGGCAGTAGCTCCAGGAGATCGGCAGGATGGACGCCGAGCCAAAGGCTGCTGCGGAAACCGCGCCCGAACGACCGTCCGTTTCCGGATGGCCGGGCAGGTGAGGCGCCAGATGCGACTTGACGCCGATCGGGCCCATGCCGGGACCGCCGCCGCCATGCGGGATGCAGAAGGTCTTGTGCAGGTTGAGATGCGAGACGTCGGAGCCGATGTCACCAGGACGGGACAGGCCGACCATGGCGTTCATGTTGGCGCCGTCGAGATAGACCTGGCCGCCGTGCTGATGCACGAGATCGCAGATTTCCTTGACGGTTTCCTCGAACACGCCATGCGTCGAGGGGTAGGTGATCATGCAGCAGGAAAGGTTTGCCGCATGTTCTTCTGCCTTGGCGCGGAAATCGTCGAGATCGATATCGCCGTTTTCACGTACCTTGACGACCACGACCTTCATGCCGACCATCTGGGCCGAGGCCGGGTTGGTGCCATGCGCCGAGGTCGGGATGAGGCAGACGTCGCGGTGACCCTGGCCATTGGCAATGTGGTAATTGCGGATGGTCAGAAGGCCCGCATATTCGCCCTGCGCGCCGGAATTCGGCTGCATGGAGAATGCCTCATAGCCGGTGACGGCGCAGAGCTTTTCCGTGAGGTCATCGATCATTTCGCGATAACCAAGCGCCTGGTCGGCCGGCACGAACGGATGGATATCCGAGAATTCGGGCCAGGTGATCGGCAGCATTTCGGCCGTGGCGTTCAGCTTCATCGTGCAGGAGCCGAGCGGGATCATCGAGCGGTCGAGCGCCAGATCGCGGTCGGAGAGCCGGCGGATGTAGCGGGTCATTTCGCTTTCGGCGCGGTTCATGTGGAAGATCGGATGCGTCAGGTATTCGCTGGTGCGCAAGAGATCCTTCGGCAGGCGATAGGACGGCTCGAAATCGGCGATCTGGAAATTGCCGCCGAAGGCGCGCCAGACGGCTTCGAGCGTTGCCGGGCGGGTGCGCTCGTCGAGCGACATGCCGATCTTCGTCTGACCGACCTTGCGCAGGTTGACACCTTCGGCGACGGCTGCGCGCAGGATGAGACCCTGCATATGTCCGACATCGACGGTGATCGTGTCGAAGAAGGTGTCCGGCTCAACCTTGTAGCCGAGCTTTTCCAGGCCCTTGGCCATCAGCACGGCCTTCTGGTGGACCTGCTGGGCGATCGCCTTGATGCCCTTCGGACCGTGGAAGACGGCGTACATGGAGGCCATGACGGCGAGCAGAACCTGCGCGGTGCAGATGTTCGACGTCGCCTTTTCACGGCGGATATGCTGTTCGCGTGTCTGCAGCGACAGGCGATAGGCGCGATTGCCGCGGGCATCGACGGAAACGCCGACGAGACGGCCAGGCATGGAGCGCTTGATGGCATCCTTGACCGACATGTAGGCCGCGTGCGGGCCACCGTAGCCAACCGGAACGCCGAAGCGCTGCGAGGAACCGATGGCGATGTCGGCGCCCATTTCGCCCGGCGATTTCAGAAGCGTCAGCGACAGGATGTCGGCGGCAACGACGGCGATCGCGCCCGTCTGGTGCAGGCGGGAGATCAGGCCGGTGAAATCGCGCACATGGCCGTGCGTGCCCGGATACTGGAAGATCGCGCCGAAGACATCGACCGGATCGAGGTCCTTGAAGGGGTCGCCGACGATGACGGACCAGCCGAGTGGCTCGGCACGGGTCTTGATCAGCTCGATCGTCTGCGGATGGCAGTCTGCATCGACGAAGAATGCCTTGGCCTTCGACTTGGAAACACGCTCTGCCATAGCCATGCCTTCGGCAGCGGCCGTCGCTTCATCGAGCAGCGAGGCGTTGGCGACGTCGAGGCCGGTCAGGTCGCAGATCATCGTCTGGTAGTTCAGCAGCGCTTCGAGGCGGCCCTGCGAGATTTCCGGCTGGTAGGGCGTATAGGCCGTGTACCAGGCCGGGTTTTCCAGGATGTTGCGCTGGATGACCGGCGGCGTGATCGTGCCGTAATAGCCCTGGCCGATCAACGAGGTCAGGACCTTGTTCTTGTTGGCGGTTTCGCGCAGCTTGTCGAGCGCCTCGCGCTCCGTCATCGGCGCCCCCCAGAGGAGCGGCGCCTTCTGGCGGATGGCGGGCGGCACGGTTGCGTCGATCAGCGCATCGAGGCTCTTGTAGCCGATGACACCGAGCATATCCGACATTTCAGACGGCGAGGGGCCGATATGACGACGGTTGGCGAAGTCATAGGGCTGATAGTCGGTGAACTGGAATTCGGTAGGCGTCGTCATTACGCAGTCAGCTCCTTGTAGGCTGCTTCGTCGAGCAGGCCATCGGCGTCCGAGAGGTTCTTGAGCTTGAGCTTGAAGAACCAGCCTGCGCCCTGCGGATCGGAATTGACGAGCGACGGGTCGGCAACGATAGCCGGATTGACTTCGACGATCTCGCCATCGAGCGGGCAGTAGACATCCGAAGCCGCCTTGACGGATTCGACGGTCGCGGCATTGCCATCCTTGGAGAAGGTGGCGCCGACCTCAGGCAGTTCAACGAAAACGAGGTCACCGAGCTGCTCGACAGCGTAGGTGGTGATGCCGACGGTCGCGACATCGCCTTCGAGCTTCAGCCATTCATGTTCCTGGGTAAATTTCAGCATGGAAAAATCCTCTCGCAATAAGGGTCAGCGTTTGTAGGTCGGCGTGATGAAGGGAAGGGCGGAAACGGTGATGGGCAGATATTTGCCGCGCACTTCCGCATAGATCTGCGTGCCCGGTGCCGTGTGGGAAACCGGCACATAGCCCATGGCGACGGGGCCTTCGACGGAAGGGCCGAAGCCACCCGAGGTGACTTCGCCGATCTCAGCCTTGCCTTCTGCATCGGCATAGAGCTTGGCATGGCCGCGCACCGGCGCCTTGCCCTCCGGCTTCAGGCCGACGCGCTTGCGGGAAACGCCCTTGTCCAGTTCGCCGAGGATACGCTCGGCACCCGGGAAACCGCCGGCGCGGGCGCCACCGGTGCGGCGGGCCTTCTGCATGCCCCATTCGATGGCCGCTTCTACCGGCGAGGTGGTCGTGTCGATATCGTTGCCATAGAGGCAGAGGCCGGCTTCAAGGCGCAGCGAGTCACGGGCGCCGAGGCCGATCGGCTCGACATCGGGATGCTCGAGCAACCGGTTGGTGACATCGACAGCCTTGTCGGCGGGAATGGAGATTTCGAACCCGTCCTCGCCGGAATAACCCGAGCGGGAGACGAGACAGGAAACGTCGTGCAGGCGGCAGTGGCGCACGTCCATGAATTTCATGGCGGCGACATCGGCCCAGAGTTCGGCAAGTGCTTCGACGGCGCGAGGACCTTGCAACGCGATCAGGGCGCGGTCGAGCACGGTGATGTCGCAGGTGCCAGACAGATGCTTCTGCAGATGCGCGACGTCCTCATCCTTGCAGGCGGCGTTGACGACGACGAAGAGATGGTCGTCGAGATGGGTGATCATCAGGTCGTCGAGGATGCCGCCATTCTCATCCGTGAAGAAACCGTAGCGCTGGCGTCCCTCGGCAAGGCCGAGAATATCGACCGGCACGAGGCTTTCGAGCGCGAGTGCCGCATCCTCGTACTTGCCGGACTTCGCCTTGATGATGACCTGGCCCATATGGGAGACATCGAAGAGGCCGGCGGCGGTGCGGGTCTGCAGGTGTTCCTTCATAACGCCGGCCGGGTATTGCACCGGCATGTCGTAACCTGCGAAGGGCACCATGCGGGCGCCGAGCGACAGATGCAGCGCGTGAAGCGGGGTTTTCTTGAGGGCAGCAGTATCGTCCAAACGACGCCTCCGGGGTTTGCGCCGGAAATTCCGGGCGCGGGCTCAAAACTGAAGGCGCGGCTGCGCCTTGTCTCCTTGAGCCCCCTCTGTCCCTGTGCCTGAGATTGTTATCCCTTCGGCGGACGTTTCGAGAACGCCTCTCTCCAGAGTTCCGTCTGCCCCTTGTGGTCCTTTTGCCTGAGAGTTTCCGGGGCGGTTGCTCCTTCGGCACCGGCATCAGCGTACCGGCTTCTCCCAACAAGGTTGCGGCAATTATCCGGGGGTGGCAGGCCTTGGCAAGCAAAATGTCGCGACCGCACAAATTTTTGTCGCGGCTTTGGAATAGCGAGGCCGGCAGCGGCAAAAGGGCTTTTGCATTTGGCGGCGAAATTGGCTAACGGCAGCCGAGAGCCTTTTCCTGATCAGATCGGAACACTCCGGTCAGGAAAGGCTCTGGAGCGAGGAGATATTCCATGAACATTGTCAGGACATCGGCTTTTGCGGCACTTCTTTGCGCCTGCGGCTTTGCCGGATCGGCCATCGGTCAGGACCACCAGCACATGCAGGGCATGGACATGGGCAACATGGGCTCCATGAACATGTCATCGGATGGCGACACGGTGAAGGTCGGCGATCTCGAAGTTTCCGGCGGGTTTGCCAAGGCCATGCTCCCCGGCCAGCCCGTTGGCGGCGGCGGCTTCACCGTGAAGAACAACGGCGCCACAGAGGACCGGCTCGTTTCTGTCACATCTCCCACGTCAGGCGAAGTGCAGATCCACGAAATGGCCATGCAGGATAATGTCATGAAGATGCGTCAGCTGAAGGATGGTATTGCCATTCCGGCCGGCAAGACCGTGGAGCTATCGCCCGGCAATCTGCATCTGATGTTCCAGAAGGTGAAGACGCCCTTCAAGCAGGGCGACAAGGTGCCCGTCACGCTGACCTTCGAGAAGGCTGGCAAGGTCGATCTGGTGCTGAACGTACTATCGGCCCAAGGCAAGTAAGATCGGGCAATCGATCCCGCAAAGAAAAAGCCCGCGACAGGGCGCGGGCTTTGCTCCTCCCAGCAATCTTTAAATCTCAGACGTCCTCGTAGGACTGCAGGGCCTGCTGCAAGCCGGCCTGCGGCTGGCGATAACCTTTCGTCATGAGATCGAGCGCGATTTCGGTATTCTGGATGATGTTGGTCACTTCCTCGGGATCTTCGCCGCTCTGATTGAGCTGGCGTTCCGCGATCTTCCGAGCCTCGCGCGCGGCCGTACCCGTTGCCACGCGCTGCGGGATGCGCAAGGATTCGAAGGCGACAGCCGCAGTATTCGCGGATATGGAAACGACCTGTGTCATGCGCCCGTCATACCGGTGCGATCTGCGCATTCGGCTTAAGAAAATCATTCACATTTTACCGGATGGTAAGAATTCCGCGGCCGCGATTGGAATCAGGGCGGAATCGCAATAAACCGGGGGCATGTTCCAGGCTCTGCTCGTCGCGGTCGGCGGCGCAATCGGTTCGCTTCTGCGTTATTATGTCGGCCTCGGCTCTCTGCGGCTCATGGGGCCGGGCTTCCCTTGGGGAACGCTCATCGTCAACGTCGTCGGCTGCTTCATTATCGGTGTCTTTGCCGAGATGATCATGCGCCGTTTCAATGCTTCGGTGGAACTGCGGCTGCTGCTGATCACCGGCTTTCTCGGCGGCTTTACCACCTTCTCCGCCTTCTCGCTGGATGCCATCACGCTCTTCGAGCGCGGCGAGGTCTTTGCCGGCGGCATCTATATCGCAGCAAGCGTCGGGCTCTCGATGGTCGCCGTCATGGCCGGCCTCGGCCTGATGCGCGCGCTCATCTGATTTCGATTCCGATTTCCGTTTTGCGAAAAATGCTCTAAAGGCAGCGGCAAGAGAGGCGCCGGCTTCGATCGCGCCCATATTTTCCGAAAGAATTCCATGGCAGGTATAGAACACATCAAGGTGGAGCCCGATGAAGCGGGCATGCGGCTCGACCGCTGGTTCAAGATCCACTACCCGGGTCTCGGCTTCGGCCCGTTGCAGAAGCTCTTGCGCTCCGGCCAGGTGCGTATCGATGGCGGCCGCGTCAAATCGGATGCCCGCGTGCAACCCGGTCAGATGGTGCGCATACCGCCGCTCGATGTCGATGCCAAGGCGAAGGCCGGACCGATCGCCGGCAAGGATCTCAAGCATTCGAGCGATTTCGAACTGCTCTCGCGAATGGTGCTGCACGAGGACGAGAAGGTCATCGTGCTCAACAAGCCACCCGGCCTTGCTGTCCAGGGCGGCTCCGGTGTTGCCCGGCATATCGACCAGATGCTCGAAGCCTGGACCAGCCCGAAGGGCGAGAAGCCGCGCCTCGTTCACCGCCTCGACCGCGATACGTCGGGCGTGCTCGTGATTGCGCGCACCCGCGGTGCCGCGCAGAAGCTGACGGCTGCCTTCCGCGAGCGCGATACCAAGAAGACCTACTGGGCGCTGGTCAAGGGCGTGCCGCGCAAGCACGAGGACAGGATCTCGACCTGGCTCGTCAAGGAGCCGACGGCCGACGGTGATCGCATGCGCATCGCCAAGCATGGTGAGGAGGGCGCCGATCACGCGATTTCCTTCTACCGCGTGCGCGAGACGGCGGCACAGAACCTGGCCTGGCTGGAGATGGAGCCCTATACGGGGCGCACCCACCAGCTGCGTGTTCACGCGCTGCATATCGGCCACCCGATCATCGGCGATCCGAAATATTACGACGAAGATCCAAACTGGGATTTCCCCGGCGGCATCCAGAAGAAGCTGCATCTGCACGCACGCCATATCGATATCCCGCACCCATCCGGCGGGCGCTTGCGTGTCAGTGCGCCGCTGCCACCGCACATGGTACAGACATGGAACCTGCTCGGTCTCGACCTTGCCGGGGCTGAGAGAGACGACGAATGAAACTCGCGCTTTTTGACTGTGACGGCACGCTGGTCGATAGTGCCGGGCTGATCCATGAAACCATGCGCCGCACCTTCGAAAAATTCGGCAAGCCCGAGCCGCGCTTCGAGGAGACCAAGGCGATCATCGGCCTGACGCTCGATATCGCCATTGCCCGCATGCAGGGCAAGCCGCATGTCGAGCAGGAAGATGTCGACATGACGGCACACTACAAATCGCTGTTTTCGGTCGTGCGTCAGGATCTCGATTATCGCGAGCCGCTCTTTCCCGGCATTCGCGAGATGATCGATGCGCTTACCGGGCGCGAGGATCTGCTGATCGGCGCGGTGACCGGCAAGTCCCGGCGCGGGCTGAAGCTGGTGATGGAGACGCACGGCTTCGACAAGCATTTCGTCGTTGCACGCACCGCCGACGATTGCCCCTCCAAGCCGCATCCGGCCATGGTGAGCGAATGCTGCGACGAAACCGGCATTGACGCGACCGACACCATTGTCATTGGTGACGCGATTTACGATATGCAGATGGCAAAGGCCGCCGGCGCCAAGGCGATCGGCGTTGCCTGGGGATATGCCAGCGTGGATGAGCTGATCGCCAACGGCGCCGATGCGATCGCCTATCATCCTGACGAGATTTTGCGCCATTTTTCCTGAGGTGAGCCCATGCGCGACCTGCTGAACGACCTTTCCGAAGACCTGAGCCATCCCGATCCGATCCGCCGCGCGCAGATCCAGATGAAGAAGCCGCTGCCAAAGCGTTTCTATCAGGCTGTTTCCGTCGAACCGAATGAGGACGGTTTCGCCATCATGCTCGACGGCAAGGCCGTGCGCACGCCGGCCCGCCAGATCCTGGCCGTGCCGAGCGAAGCGCTGGCAAAGCTCGTGGCCGCCGAATGGGACGCACAGCGCGAGGTCATCGATCCCTCGCTGATGCCGGCAACGCGCCTCGTCAACACGGCGATCGACGGTGTCGCGACAGACACGCAGGCCGTCTTCGAGGATATTCTGCGCTTTTCGTCAAGCGATCTGCTCTGCTATCGGGCCGAAGGCCCCGAAAAGCTGGTCGAACGACAGATGGAACGCTGGGATCCGGTGCTCGACTGGGCAGCCGCCGATCTCGGCGCGCGCTTCATCCTTGTCGAAGGCGTGATGCATTATGAGCAGCCGCGCGAGGCGATCGCCGCCTTCGGCTCGGCACTGCGCCGGCATGACAGTGCCCTCGAGCTCGCAGCTCTCCACACGATGACGACGATCACCGGTTCGGCGCTGCTGGCGCTTGCCATCGCCGAGACCGCGATCACGCCGGACGAAGCCTGGTCGCTCGCCCATCTCGATGAGGACTGGACCATCGAACATTGGGGAAGCGACGAAGAAGCCGAGCAGCGCCGGGCCAAGCGTTTTGAGGATTTCAAAGCGGCAACGGATGTTTTTTTCGCGCTAAGAGCCTGAATCATATTGCTTTGATGGGCTTTATGACCAAATCTGCGACTCCGGACGGGGATTTGCGGGAATTTTGAATGGCGTGGCTGAGGTCGAGAATTTGCCTGATGGCGCTTGTTTGCGTGGCGCTGACGGCCTGTGCCAGCCTTATGCCGAAGAAGCAGGAAAAGCCCGTCTATGACGTGCGCAGTGCCGTGGTTTTGTCCAGCACGACCATGTCGGCAGAGCTGCTCTCCGGCATCAACGATCGCGTCAACGCGGCCATCCGTGCAACGGTGCGCACGACCGAACTGCCGCGCGTGGTGCTGACGATTCGCATCGTTTCTGTCGTCAAGGGTCTCGGCTTCCAGAAGGACCGCAACGTCGCCAAGGTCAGTATCGATGCCGCTTCCGTGGAGGACGGATCCGTCATTGCAGTTACATCCTTTGAGGTCACCAGCCTGACCGCAGATCCTGATCTGGCGGACCAAATTCTTGCGGAAGATATCGCGGCACGCGTGCGCTCCGCCTTCGCACTCAGCGGGCGATAGATCATTTCCATTTCTCGTCGAATCCGGAAATGATCTATCTCTTTGTTTTAACGCAATTCCGCATGCAAAACCGCTGCGCAGTTTTGCTGGAATTGCCCGAGCTGTAAAATCGGCCGTTGCAAGCGGCGAGGGGAAATCATGAAGGATATTCTTGAAGAACTCGAACGCCGCCGCGGTATTGCCCGTCTCGGCGGTGGCCAGCAGCGTATCGACGCGCAGCACCAGCGCGGCAAGCTGACGGCGCGCGAGCGCATCGATCTTTTCCTCGACGAAGGCTCTTTCGAAGAGTTCGACATGTTCGTCGAGCACCGCTCCACCGATTTCGGCATGGACAAGAGCCGCATCGCCGGCGACGGCGTGGTGACCGGCTGGGGCACGGTCAACGGCCGGACCGTCTTCGTCTTTGCCAAGGATTTCACCGTCTTCGGCGGCTCGCTTTCGGAAGCCCATGCCGAGAAAATCATCAAGGTGCAGGATATGGCGCTGAAGAACCGCGCCCCTATCATCGGCATCTATGATGCGGGCGGCGCGCGCATCCAGGAAGGGGTAGCAGCGCTTGGCGGATATGCGGAGGTCTTCCAGCGTAACGTGCTGGCTTCCGGCGTCATTCCGCAGATCTCCGTCATCATGGGACCATGCGCCGGCGGCGACGTCTATTCGCCCGCCATGACGGACTTCATCTTCATGGTGCGCGACACGTCCTACATGTTCGTCACCGGTCCCGATGTGGTCAAGACGGTCACCAACGAGACCGTGACGTCAGAGGAACTCGGCGGTGCCAGCGTGCACACGACACGCTCGTCGATCGCCGACGGCGCCTATGACAATGATGTCGATACGCTCAGCCAGGTGCGACGGCTCATCGACTTCCTGCCGCAGTCGAACACGTCGCCGGTGCCGGAAATCGAATGGTACCAGTCGGTGACGGACGCGGACAATTCGCTGGACACGCTGATCCCCGCCAATGCGAACAAGCCCTACGACATCAAGGAACTGATCCAGAAGGTGGCGGACGAGGGGGATTTCTTCGAGATCCAGGCGAGCTTTGCCAAGAATATCGTCTGCGGTTTCGGGCGTATCGAGGGTTCGACGGTCGGCTTCGTCGCCAATCAGCCGATGGTGCTTGCCGGCGTGCTCGACAGCGACGCCTCGCGCAAGGCGGCGCGCTTCGTGCGCTTCTGCGACTGCTTCAACATTCCGATCGTCACTTTCGTCGACGTACCGGGTTTTCTGCCCGGCACGGCACAGGAATATGGCGGGCTCATCAAGCACGGCGCCAAGCTGCTTTTTGCCTATGCGGAGGCAACGGTTCCGAAGCTGACGGTCATTACCCGCAAGGCCTTCGGCGGTGCTTATGACGTGATGGCATCCAAGCATTTGCGCGGCGATTTGAACTATGCCTGGCCGACGGCGCAGATCGCCGTCATGGGTGCCAAGGGTGCTGTCGAGATCATATTCCGCAAGGATATCGCCGATCCCGAAAAGATCGCTGCGCACACGAAGATGTACGAGGACCGTTTCCTGTCACCTTTCGTGGCCGCTGAACGCGGCTATGTCGATGAGGTGATCATGCCGCATTCGACACGGCGGCGGCTGGCGCGCGGGCTGAAGATGTTGAAGAACAAGGACCTCAGCAATCCGTGGAAGAAGCACGACAACATTCCGCTATGATCGAATAAAATAGCCTATTCAAGTGTTTATCCACAGTCAAAGTTGTGAACGCCTGTCAGCAAATTGTGTCTTCAGTCGTCGATAGAGACACGATAACGCTCGGCAGTACACCCTTAAGGAGAGTCTTTATGTCAACTTTCGAGCGTCTATCTGCCTACCGCCCCTATGGTCTGGCCGCTCTCAGAATCATGACCGCGCTTCTGTTCATCGAGCACGGTACGATGAAGCTTTTCGGCTTCCCGGCCGCCCAAGGCGACGGGCCGCTGTCCACCTTATTCCTGATTGCAGCATTGCTGGAAACCTTTGGCGGTATCCTCATTCTCATCGGCTTCGCAACACGACCGGTAGCCTTCCTGCTGTCGGGCGAAATGGCGATCGCCTATTTCATGGCGCATATGCCGCACAGCTTCTTCCCGGCTCTCAACCAGGGCGACGGCGCGGTGCTGTTCTGCTTCATCTTCCTCTACCTGTTCTTTGCCGGCGCCGGTGCATGGTCCGTCGATAACCGAAACGCATCAGCGTGACGTCTTAGCCCTCGGCCTGGATGTGGAAGCGCCTAGCAGGCGCTTCCACATTCGGACGTCTGTCTAGATATTGCCAGGAGGCGCAAAAAAGCAGTTCACGTCGTTTTCCGTCGGATGAAGACAGATGTGATAACGGCCGTCTCCGGACGGAATCTCATCCCCGTACGGAATGAAAAAGAGATGCGGTCTGGTGGCAAGCGGATGATCTCCGGCACGCAGAAAGACGGAAAAACCGCGATGCCCTGGCCTGACATCCAGCGTTGGAATGGCATCACAATCCCGGTGTAGTTGATCAGACTTGCAACAGGCAGGTGGGTAGGTCCAGCCGCTCTCTGTCTCATGAGCGTCGGTTCTATCCGACATGCTGGCCAGGATTGCCGCTGTTGCGGCCAGAAATACTGTCGAAGTCCCTGTTGTCATTGCATACCTCCTTGGAGGCAGCCCGTCGAAAAACGCCGAGAGCGTGCTCGCTGATAGTCAAGAATACGACGTCTTGTTGATGCATCGATCAATCGTTTCCCATCCGGACGCGAAACTTCCGGCAACTGCGGATGAGGCCGCAAAGGAAACGAATTACAGCTTAAATGCGGGGAGAGCGCCTTCGCCACCAAGCTGGAAGGCATCGTACTCCCCTGAGAAGATCGGGTAAAATCAAACCCTCGGCCGCCAGGCTTGAGGGTTAAGGAATTTCGGGTTGAGGGCATTGGTTTGGGCCACGGGTTTTCTTCCCGCGGCCCTGTTTATTTCTGATGATTGCCTTCAGGCCGTCAGCTTGAGACCGGCGATGCCTGCAACAATAAGAGCAATGCAGATCAGGCGCGAGGCGCTTGCGGCATCGCCCAGAAGCCAGACACCGAGCAGGACTGTGCCGACCGTGCCGATACCGGTCCAGATCGCGTAGGCCGTGCCGATCGGCAGGGTTTTAACGGCAAGACCAAGCAGAACGACGCTGATGACCATCGAAATCACCGTGAGGATGGTCGGCATAGGACGAGTGAAGCCATCGGTATATTTCAGACCGATTGCCCAACCACATTCAAAAAGGCCAGCGAGAAAAAGCAGGAACCAGGCCATCATACTCTCCATATCAAGAGCGAGGCCGTCCCCGCGACTTTTGCGACCCGGGCAAACCCGAGCGCCGCAGTCGTCTGCGTCGCACTTCATATGGACGAGGGAACGGCTGACTTCAAGCTAGGAATTGGCATAGCTGCCATGCCACCCGATTCCAGCGCCCGGAGAATGAAGTCAGGCGTTCTTGGCGCGGCGGCAAAGACGATCGAACGTTTCGAGAAAACGCGACCGGTCCTTGGGGCTGAAGACGGCGTTGTAGCCCTTGCTCTCACCGGTTTCACGCAGATGCGCGCCGAGATCGCGCATGGCGCTTGCCATGCCGATATTCGTTTCGTCGAAGACACGGCCCGTCGGACCGGTCACGAAGGAGCCCTTGGCGACACAGCGGACCGCAAGCGGCACATCGGCGGTGACGACGACATCTGTCGGGCCGGTATTGTCGGCAATCCAGTTATCGGCAGCGTCGAAGGCGTTGGAGACGATGACGTTGCGCACCATCGGGTCGCGGGACGGGCGCAGGCCCGAATTGGCGACGAAGGTCACTTCCATTCCGAGGCGTTCGGCCACTTTCAGGATTTCGGGTTTGACGGGGCAGGCATCGGCATCGACATAGATCATGGCGATATCTTCAAGCGGGCTCGGTGGCCAGCGGACGGACCATATCGATATGGGGAATGCCGTCTTCGAGATATTCCTCCGAGATTTTCACGAAACCGAAGGACTCATAGAAGCGGCTCAAATGCGCCTGCGCGGAGAGGGCAATCGGATTTGCCGGATAAAGCCTTTCGCAGGCCGCGATCGATTCGCTCATCAGCGCATCGCCAAGTCGCTTGCCGCGATGAGCGGGAGAGACGACGACGCGGCCGACCTTTGCCGGATCTTGCGCACCGTAGGGCTTCAAGAGCCGTGTCGAGCCGAGCAGTTCGCCGCCCTCCATGAGCCGCAGATGCAAGGCATCGATATCCTTGCCGTCCAGTTCCGGATAGGGGCAGTTCTGCTCGACGACGAAGACATCCACACGCATCCGCAGGAGGTCGTAGAGCTCTCGCGCGGAGAGCTCATCGAGACCCTTGAGATCGACTGTGTAGCTAGGCGCAGTCATCGATACAAAACCCCAGTAGAGATAGATATAATGGAACACATGAGCGCAGAGCCCTCATAGAAATTTCGCAAGGATGGCACGGCGGCTCTCGACAAGATAAATCAATGAATGCCGCTATCTGGTAGAGGTGGATCTTCCTCTACATCGTCGTCGCCACGCTTATATTGGTGAAAATCCAAGTCGTAAGCAAATGGCTTGTCTTGCGGAGGCTGCTGCGGATCAGTCGAGTAAAGATAAATGCGGCCGGTGGCATTGAAACCGACGTGTCTTCCTATGCTGACGACCATATCCGTGGCTTCGTCGCCGTCGGTAGCCCACGCTTTGATAGTAAAGAAGGCGGCCATGCCGAAGGTGGTCTCGAAATCCGGATTGGCCTCGGCGATTTCCCCGTCGGCGATAACCGTGAAATGGCGGAAAGCCGTTTTCAGCTTTCCGTATCTCAATTTCAATTTCCAGTTCTTCAGCAGATCCATGGACGACTAGTAAACCACGACGCCGCGGATGCTCTCACCCTTGTGCATGAGATCGAAGCCCTTGTTGATGTCTTCGAGCGGCATGGTGTGGGTGATCATCGGGTCGATCTGGATCTTGCCTTCCATGTACCAGTCGACGATCTTCGGCACGTCTGTGCGGCCACGGGCGCCGCCGAAGGCCGTGCCCATCCAGTTGCGGCCGGTGACGAGCTGGAAGGGACGCGTCGAGATCTCCTGGCCGGCGCCGGCAACGCCGATGATGACGGACTTGCCCCAGCCGCGGTGGCTGGCTTCCAGCGCCTGGCGCATGACCTTGGTGTTGCCGGTGCAATCGAAGGTGTAATCGGCGCCGCCGATCAGGTCGCCATGGCGCTTCGTCATGTTGACGAGATGGGGCACGATGTCATCGCCGACCTCCTTCGGGTTGACGAAATGCGTCATGCCGAACTTCTCGCCCCATGCCTTGCGGTCGGGATTGATATCGACGCCGATGATCATGTCGGCACCGGCAAGTCGCAGGCCCTGAAGAACGTTGAGGCCGATGCCGCCGAGGCCGAAGACGATGGCCGTCGAGCCGATCTCGACCTTGGCCGTGTTGATGACTGCGCCGATGCCCGTCGTGACACCGCAGCCGATATAGCAGACCTTGTCGAAGGGGGCGTCGGGATTGATCTTCGCCAGCGCGATCTCCGGCAGAACGGTGAAGTTCGCGAAGGTCGAGCAGCCCATATAGTGGTGGATCTTGTCCTTGCCGATCGAGAAGCGCGAGGTGCCGTCAGGCATGACGCCCTGGCCCTGGGTTGCGCGAATCGAGGTGCAGAGATTGGTCTTGCGGGAGGTGCAGGAGTAGCACTCACGGCATTCCGGCGTGTAGAGCGGGATAACGTGATCGCCCTTCTTGAGCGATGTGACGCCGGGGCCGACATCGACAACGATGCCCGCGCCTTCATGGCCAAGGATCGCCGGGAAGAGACCTTCCGGATCTGCGCCCGATAGCGTGAAATCATCGGTGTGGCAGATGCCAGTCGCCTTGACCTCGATCAGCACTTCGCCGGCCTTCGGGCCTTCGAGCTGAACGGTCATGACCTCAAGGGGTTTTCCTGCCTGAACGGCAACGGCGGCGCGAACATCCATCTTCGATCTCCTCGTGATTTGCGTGGCGGACTCTTGCACGCTCCGCAAGGGTGGCTCAAGCACAAAAAAGGCTTAGAGGGCCATCCGGAAATCGTGGTCGATGCTTCAGGCGAATTCCATGATGACGGCATCGACAGCGAGGCTCTCGCCGGGCGCAGCCTTGATCTTGCCGACGACGAGATCGCGCTCGGCGCGCAGCACATTTTCCATCTTCATGGCTTCGACGACGGCAAGCGTCTCTCCAGCCTTGACCTCCTGGCCCTCGGCGACGGCAATCGAGACGACGAGGCCGGGCATGGGGCAGAGCAGGAGCTTGGACGTATCCGGCGGCAGCTTGACCGGCATCAGGCGGTCGAGCTCGGCATGGCGAGGGGTGAAGACGCGCGCCTTGACCGATAGACCCTGCCAGTCGATGCGCAGGCCATTGAGAACAGGTCGGATCTGCGCGGTTACCGGGCGGCTGGCAATCCTGCCATGCCAGACCGGGTCGCCCGGTCTCCAATCGGTGACAACGGTTTCGGTGCGGCCGGCAACCTCCATTTCCATCTCGAAGGGGATGGTGACGAGGCCATCGACCAGTTTCACCACCGGTACATAATTACCGCCGAGCTTGACGACCCATTCTTCGCGCAACGGGCCGCTTGCCTGCCGCAGACGATCGGCAAAACCTTCGCGGCGCCCGGCCTCGCTCAGGGAAACGGAAAGCGCGATGGCGGCAAGGGCTGCCTCTTCCGCCGCATCCGGCGCCATCGGCGCAAATCCCTCGGGATATTCCTCGGCAATGAAGCCGGTGGAGAGGCGGCCTTCACGCCAGCGCGGATGTTTCATGAGGGCCGCGAGGAAAGGAACATTGTGCTCGATGCCGTCGACCACGAAAGCATCCAGCGCCTGTCCCATGGCTTCCACCGCCTGCAGGCGGCTCGGCGCCCAGGTGCAGAGCTTGGCGATCATCGGGTCGTAGTACATGGAGATTTCAGCGCCTTCGAAAACGCCGGTATCATTGCGTATGACGACGTCGCCGGTGCGGCCTTCCGCCGGCGGGCGGTAGCGCGTCAGGCGGCCGATCGAGGGCAGGAAGTTGCGGTAGGGATCTTCGGCATAGAGGCGGCTTTCCACCGCCCAGCCATTCAGCTTGATATCCTTCTGCGCGAAGGGCAGCTTTTCCCCGGCAGCAACGCGGATCATCTGCTCGACGAGATCGATGCCGGTCACCAGTTCCGTCACAGGATGCTCGACCTGCAGACGGGTATTCATTTCGAGGAAATAGAAATTGCGGTCGCGGTCGACGATGAATTCCACCGTGCCGGCGCTCTGGTAATCGACGGCCTTGGCCAGCGCCACAGACTGCTCGCCCATGGCAGCGCGGGTCTTCTCGTCGAGGAAAGGCGAGGGCGCTTCTTCGGCGACCTTCTGGTTCCGGCGCTGGATGGAACATTCGCGCTCGCCGAGATAGACGACGTTGCCATGCGCATCCGCCAGAACCTGGATTTCGATATGGCGCGGATCGACGACGTATTTTTCGATGAAGACGCGATCATCGCCGAAGGAACTCTTGGCTTCCGAACGGGCGCGGTCGAAACCATCTCGCACTTCTGCCTGGTTCCAGGCAATGCGCATGCCCTTGCCACCGCCGCCGGCCGACGCCTTGATCATCACGGGATAGCCGATCTCGCCGGCGATCTTTTCGGCATGCGCCGCATCCTCGATCACGCCGAGATAGCCCGGCACCGTGGAGACTTTTGCCGCATTCGCGAATTTCTTCGATTCGATCTTGTCGCCCATCGCCATGATGGCCTTGGGTTTCGGACCGATGAAGACGATGCCCTGCTTTTCCAAGGCCTCGCAGAATGAAGCGCGCTCGGACAGGAAGCCGTAGCCGGGATGCACGGCTTCGGCACCGGTTTCCTTGCAGGCGGCGATGATCTTGTCGGCGACGAGATAGCTTTCGGCTGCCGGGGCAGGGCCGATATGAACAGCCTCATCGGCCATTTCGACATGCAGGGCATCCCGATCCGCATCCGAATAGACCGCAACGGTGGCAATGCCCATGCGGCGAGCGGTTTTGATCACGCGGCAGGCAATCTCGCCGCGATTCGCGATCAGGATCTTCTTGAACATCGAGTCTCCACCCAGGAAATGCGCTCCGGAGTTTTACGCATAAAAAGCCGGAACGCACAATCGGGCTGAGAAATCACCGGCAGATCAGGCAACTGCGGCAGCGGCAACCGGCTCTTCATCGATAATACGAAGCCAGCGGCTCCGCCTCGGCTGGGCATAGTCCCTGAGTTCGACCGCGGCCATGATCTCGCCCCAGCGCTGATGATTGGCGCCAGGCTGGGTTACCGCATCAATGCGCTGCAGCACGCCATATTCGACCGGCGACACGCCGATGACGCCGCCGTCGCTGACGTTTCTCAAAACACGCATCAGGTAATCCACATCCTGCCGCGTGATGCTTTTGCGGTCGGTGGCGCGGGTCAGCTTGTAGCCGCCGAGATCCTCTGAGAGCGCCAGGCGGAGCTGATCGAGCGCCAGGGCGCGCAGCTCATCGGGTACGTGGGCGCTGAGCTCCATGACATGCAGGATGAGCTCCAGCTCGAGGGCGGAATTGACGACGCCGTCGGTCGTGAACATGCGCATGATCCATGCGACATTGATCTCGTCCAGCGAGCCCTGCGGATAGGTGTAATCGACGATGAAGCCTGCCAGCTGTTCGATGAAAAACGTGTTCCACTCGGGGCATTTTTCGGGGCAGGAATTATTGAGCGCCAACAACACTACGACATGATCGGAAGTCCGGATTCCCTCCGGGAAGGTGTGTTTGCGCAAAAGCACGATGTCTTCGGCCGTCAGCCGATGCTTCCCGGCGATGACACACGCCGGAAAAGCGAGACGGAACTCACTCATGTTTTATCTCCAGACTTCATCATGAAGCCGGAAATGGTTTTATCGGTGCCGAATTGAAGATCCCTCAAGAAGAAGGGTTAACTGCAGTTTGGGGATTTCACGCGGATTTTAATGATCGCGTCTGCACGCGCTCGCGCCAGATAATGAAAAGCCCCGATGCAACGATAATTGCGATGCCTATCCATTTGGAAAAATTCGGAAAATCACCGAAGAGGGCGTAACCGAGCACGGTCGCCGAAATGATCTCGAAATATTGGAAGGGTGCCAGCAGCGACAGCGGCGCGAGCCGGAAAGCCTTAACAACCAGCATGTGCGCATAGCCCGAAATCGTGCCCAGGATCAGCAGCAGGACGAGGCCGAGCCAGGAGGCTGGCAGGGAGGGCGTGAAGTCGGCATTGCCGAAGCTGTTTCCGACAAACATTGCGCCCGCCATGAAGATCGTACCGCCAATTCCGGACATGGTCTGCATCGTCAGCGGCGAATCTGCCTCGCCGATGGCGCGGTTGAGGAAGAGATAGAGCGAGAAGAGGAAGGCGCAGAAGACCGGCAGCAGCGCCTTCAGGCCGAAAATCTCGTAGCTCGGCTGGATGACGATCATGGCGCCGCCGAACCCGACGACGATTGCCATCCAGCGCCGCCAGCCGACCCTGTCGCCGAGGAACAGCGCCGAAAGCGCCGTCAGCATGAAGGGCTCGACGAAATAGATGGCGAAGACATCGGCGAGCGGCATGTATTTGACGGCGACGAAGAAGAGCAGGCTGGCCGCACCATGCAGCGCGCCGCGAAGCAGATTCATCCACGGGCGCTTGGCCGACAGAGCCTGCGTACCGAACATGGCGAAAAGGATCGGCAGGGTACAGACGAGCTGGAAGAAGAAGCGGTAGAAGGTTACCTGCCCGGGCGACATGCCCTCAAAGGTCGCCATATATTTGGCGATCGCATCCATCGTCGGCAGGATGGCCATGGCGCCGGCCATGATGACCATGCCCCGGAGGGGATTCTGGGTGGAGGGAGATTCGGACATGACGGCTGCTTCTTGCGGATGATGTCATCAACCACAGGAAGCCCGGGCAATCAAGGACGGCAATCAGGGACAGAGTGCTGTATCGTTGACGGTTTCGCCGAATATCTCTTCGAAGGCGGCGCGCAGGCGGATGTCGGCATCGACCATCGTCACGAGCAGGCCGAGATCGACGAGGCTGGTGACGCCATAGGCCGAGATGCCGCAGGGCACGATGCCGCCGAAATGATCGAGATCGGGATCGACGTTCAGCGACAGGCCGTGGAAGGTCACCCATTTGCGCAGACGGATGCCGAGTGCTGCGATCTTGTCTTCCGCCATGGTGCCGTCAGGCAGCAAGGGTCTCTCCGGTCGCCGGACCCAGACGCCGACACGATCCTCGCGGCGTTCGCCGCGCACATTCATCGAATCGAGCGTGCGGATGATGACCTCTTCGAGCGCTGCCACGAAGGCACGCACATCCTGCCTGCGGCGTTTGAGATCGAGCATGACATAGGCAACGCGCTGGCCGGGGCCATGATAGGTGTATTCGCCGCCACGACCGGTAGCGAAGACCGGGAAACGATCCGGCTGGACGAGATCCTTCGCGTCGGCGCTGGTGCCGGCTGTATAAAGCGGCGGATGCTCCAGCAGCCAGACGAGTTCATCACCACCTTCTGAAATCGCTGCGACTTCCCGCTCCATCGTCTCCACCGCTTCCTCATAGGGAACGAGCCCGTCTGAGATGCGCCAGCGTACGGCGCGCGAACCGAGTTTCGGGAGCATGGAGAAATCGAGATCGGTGCGTAGCATGGCAGTCCTTGGCGCAATCCGCAAAAATGGAGAGGGCGGGCGCGGGCTTCTATATGGACTTGGGCGAAGAGCGATTCAATCGCTCTTTGCTGCACAACTCACGTCATGAACAAAACGCCAACGCTCGCATCCGCCTGCGACACTGGGGATAACTTGGCCGGCTTATAGAAAAAAATTCAATCATCCAGATATTGTAACCTTGCAAATCATCTTATTGGGGTAATTCATGAAACGCATATTTCCCTCCGCGCTCCTCGTAGCGCTCCTGTCGGGCTGCGCTATGACGCTTCCTCTCAAGGGGCAGACCGAGAGTGGTGACGAGACGTTTACGGGCAAAGCGACAGGCTATGCCGACGGGGCCGGAACGCTCGAATTGACGAGCACCAAGGGTCTCAAATGCAATGGGAATTTCGTTTACGTCACGCACCGAAATGGCGAAGGCACGTTCACATGTAGCAACGGCCAAAGTGGTTCATTCAGCTTCGTTTCGACAGGCGTTCGAGGGACAGGATCAGGCTCGATTGGCAGCCGCAAATTCACTTTCACGTTCGGCTAACAGGAAGCTGTGAGCGGCATGTTATGCCGCTCACATAGTTACGCGCAGCTATCCGATCAGCCACGTTGTTCTCCGTAATATCCAGGAATCGGCCAACTTGCTGCAGCCACCGCCATCTCAATCCATGATGAAATGCGGGACGAAACGGGAGAGGTTCTGGGTAATAGGCGATTTGTCCTCGCGGATGCAGATGCCGCAGGCTTCGCCGGCGACGACCCAGGAGCCGATCACGGCATAATCCTCGCCGAACTGCGGAAGCAGGCAGGTTTCCTGCACAATGTAGCCCTCTGCGCCATATTCGCCGTCCACCGCGATTATCGTTTCCCCCGACGTCAGCGTGACATTTGCGCCTTCGCGCGACAGGAGCGGTTTTCTGACGGCGTTTTCCAGACGCAGCGCCTGCGGATCGTCGGCGAAATAGGCGGGCAGCAGGTTCGGATGGTTGGGCGCCATTTCCCAGAGGACGGCGAGGAGGCCCTTGTTCGACAGCGTCATCTTCCACAGCGGCTCGTGGATCTTTGTGGGCGTGGAGATGAGATGCGCGCCAAACTCCTCGTGCACCATGAATTCCAGCGGGTAGAGCTTGAAGAGATTCTCCATTCGGCGGTCTTCGAGATCGGTGAACCAGTTCTCGGGATCGATGCCGATCTCTTCCATATCGAGCACCACAACTTCGAAGCCCGCCTGGAAGGCAACGTCGGCGAGATATTTGGTCGTCAGATAGTCTTCCTCATTGTCGGTGATGCAGCCGAAATGGAAGACGCCGCTGTCGCTGGCATTCTTGAAATACTGGAAAGCACCGATGAGCTTCTCGTGGATCGAATTGAACTGGTCGGCGTCGGCGCTCAACCGGCCAAGGCGCTTCATGTCTTGGAGCCATTCCCACTGGATGACAGCGCTTTCGAAGAGTGACGTCGGCGTATCGGCATTGAATTCGAAGAGTTTTGCCGGACCCTTGCCATCGTAACGCAGGTCGAAGCGGCCGTAGATATCACGATCGGACCATTTCCAGGATCTGCTGACGGCGGCCTGGAACTCGGCCGGGATCGCCATGCGCGTCATCAATGCGGGATCGGCGCAAATGCGATCGACCGCTTTGTAACAGAGCTGCAGAATCTCGTTGGTCGGATCCTCGAGACCATCCTCGATCTCAGCGAGCGTGAATTGGTAGGCATTGCGCTCATCCCAATAGAGTTCGCCATACATGTGGTGGATGGTGAAATCGAGGTCTTCGAGTTTCCGCACCCAGTCAGGTCTTTCGCCGGTCGCGATGCGCTTCATCTTGAGCCTCAGGACGCAGCAAAGTGGCGGGCGCCAAAACCGGAGCGGGCGAGCGTCGTCGTGGGGGCTGCGGGCTTATAGTGAGCGGCGGATTGATAGGCCATCTTGAAGCCGCCGACCTTGTTGGTGACCAGAATGCCCCGCGCGTCCACGAAACCCGGAACATGGCGGCTCTCGTACAACGCCGATGCGGGCACAGCCGGATAGTAGACGCCATTGACCTTCTTATCGGGCTGACCAACGAGATACCCGCCGAGATAAGGGCTGAAATGTCCTCCTCCGGACGCATGGACCGAAGAGGTCTGCTCACAACGGCCGTCGCCGAATTCCTCCTCGCAATCCTCGCGTTTATCGTAGGAGGGGGAGCTTTTCAGATGTTCATCGCGAGCGATCGCGAAGCTGCTTTTGCAGTCGTCAGGACCGAACTTGTTGTCCTTAAGGCAGTCATCGACCGTCTTGTAGGCCGCCGTCTCGGTATCGCCGTGATACAGCGAGTCGATGTAAAGGCCGATAACGAGGGTTCCGAGAATCGCGAGTGCTACGCCGCCCTTGACGTATTTATAGCGATCTTCCGATGTCATGCGGTCCCCCATGGTTAGGCGCGATGCAATGCGCGGGCAAAGCGAAATAAGCGCCAAGCCGAAATGTCCGGCTTGCGTTCGAATGTATGAGAAAGGCTGGATTGCCAGCGAGCGTGAGCTACCTCACGCAGGAACCGGCATCAGCGGAAGCTAGTTCTTCTAGCGAAACGTCAAAAATTGCCGATCGAAATAATTTTCATGAAAGGAACACCCCTGAACCCCTAAGCGTTCCATCTATGTTCTCAATTCCAGATGGAAGTCAAGCGGCAGATTGCGCACCAGAATTGCAGCAAGTGCCGGCTGGCTTCGCTGTGATATCCACCAGAGGCGATATCGGCGGGAAAGGGCTGCCGCGCGCTACTTCTTGCGGCAGGGCCATTAGGACCGGAGAACTAAACCTTTGGCCAAAAAGAAAAAACCCGCCGAAGCGGGTTTCTTTGGTGCGGTCGAGAAGACTCGAACTTCCACGGGTTGCCCCACAGCGACCTCAACGCTGCGCGTCTACCAATTCCGCCACGACCGCATCGTGGTAGGCCGATTTGCGTCGGCGAGGCAGCATGTAGCAAAAGCCTCTGACGGACACAAGCGCGATGTGACAGTTTTTTTTAAAAGCTTGCCCGAGGTGTGGATTACGCCGTGTGGAGCATTGAAATTGCAAAGGAAAAGGGCCGGAAACCGGCCCTTTCTCGGATCATGTCAGTGCATTGCGCGGCAGGCCTCAGTGCGGCTTGCGCCGCTATCGGCACCTTTCTGATGCGAACCCTTCGGGCCGACCATGCTGTGGCAATCCGGAAGAGGCTTGATGCTGGCGGTGGCAGTGTTGTCGACCTTCGCGGGCTTGGCCATCGCGGCCGGTGCGAAGCCGTCACTATCATTCGTATAGTCGCTGGAATAGGCCGGGGGGGCTACATGGGTCGGGTAGTGAATAGGCTTCGCCGGCGCGACCGGCGTCTGGTAGAGGCCATCACCATTATTGGAATAGTCGTCCATAAATTTCGGCTGTGCAAAAGCGGCACTTGCCATGCTGACGGCAAACAGGGTGGCGGCGGCGGCGAACTTCATGCGCATGGGTCTATCTCCTCAATCTATTGTTGAATTCAACAACGTAAATCCAACCCTCGGCACGATAAGCTCGCGCTCCAATTTGGGCGATTTTGTGAGAAAGATGACAGCTCTGTTGCGGCGTTTTGTCCGAACAAAATCACATATTTGTCAACGTTTTTGAAGGGCACGTTACCTTAGCCGGCACAGTTAATTGCCTGAGATGTCAGGGCTTTCCGAAAGATTACAATCCTGCAATCTTTGATTGATTAACTATTTTTAATTTTAGAGACAGCAAAACCGGAAAGCAGGCCGCTTCCCGGTTTTCAAATGTGGCGACTTTGTGTTTTTCGCCTCAATCCTCGTTCGGGATATGGGCATCGACACCGGTTGTGTGCAGGCGGTTGCGGACATGATGGACACCGTCTACCGACAGGGCGCCAAGTTCGACCTTGCGGGCAATCCCGATCGTTTCGACAGAACCCTCCAGCGTCACGGTATGGCCGTCGGCGTGAACTTCCACACTGTCGATATCGACCTCGGGGATATTCTCCAGGTTCTCGGTCACGCGGGCTTCGAGATCGTCGCTTTCGTCGCGGTCGATCGTGTCAGGCTCAAGCGAATCCTTCAGGCGATTCTCGTTGCCGTCCTCGTCCGTGCCGTCGATGCGGAAGCCGCTATTGCGGTCGCGGTCGAAATTGGCCGAGGTTTCGCCGTAGGCACGGTTTTCACTGTCGGCAGCCTTGGCGCCGCTGCCGTCCGCGTAGGGCCAGCCGTCGTCCAGATTGCGCTCTTCGAAGTCGCGGTAGTCTTCCTCGCGGGAAAGCGAGGACTTGTCGTTCTTGCCAGGCATTTCCGTCTCCTTCCGGTTTCACTGCAAGGCAAACGTCGGAAGGGCGCACTTGGTTCGCGCGTTTAATAGCGCGACTCAGCTTTTCGTCTTTTCCCATTTCCTGATCAGCCGGTCACGTTTCAGCCGCGACAGACGCTGCAGCCAGAAAATGCCGTCGAGCTGATCGATCTCATGCTGGATGCAGATGGCGAGGAAGCCGGTGGCCTCTTCTTCATGCTGATGGCCATCCAGACCCTGGTAGCGGAAACGAACCGCGCTCGGCCGCGTGACCTCGTCCGTCGCGCCCGGCATGGAGACGCTGCCTTCCATATGAACCATCGTCTGATCTGAAAACCACGTGATCTCCGGATTGGCGTAGATGCGCACGCCGTCCGCCTTGTCGATTTCCAGCACCGTCAGGCGCTGGAAGACGCCGATATGGGCAGCGGTGATGCCAACGCCGGGTGCCGCGCGCATCGTCTGCAGCAGATCGTCGGCAAGGGCGGAAAGGGCCGAATCGAACGCGGTCACCGGCGTGCAGACCGTCTTCAGGCCGGGATGCGGATAGCGGAGAATCGGGCGGATCGGCACGGCTGAGCTTCCTTTCGATAAATGGCAGCGGAAACTATAGCTGGCCACAGGCATTGTCATCAGAAAGCATAGGTTTGCGCTTTACGGCAGAAATGCTTTCAGCTAGCAGGTCGATGTGCATTCCGGCGACCAAAAGGGCAGGGCGGAATTCGCTTATCCGCTTGTTGACAATGCATTTTCAGCCGACATTTTCGAATGCGGCGCGACAGTCGTTGAAATCTGACAGAAATGCGAGGGCGGCATATGACGACGACCGATACCGAAGACCGCAATCGCAAACGTCCGGCAGACGAAGACGTCGATATCTATAATGAAGACGGCAATGTGCGCAGCGATTTCCTCGTGCGCCTCGGCGCCGCTATTGCCGATCGCGACACGCTGTTTCTCCGCCAGAATGTCGCGCGCCTCCACGAATCGGAAATAGGCGACCTGCTCGAATCGATCCAGCCGGATCAGCGTCTGGCACTGGTGCATCTGCTCGGCGACGATTTCGACATGACGGCGCTGACCGAGGTGGACGAGACGATCCGCCGCGAAATCGTCGATCAGATGCCGAACGAACAGATTGCCGCGGCGATCGGCGAACTGGATTCCGACGACGCGGTCTACATTCTCGAAGATCTCGACCAGGAAGACCGCGAAGAGATTCTCGCGCAACTGCCATTCACGGAGCGGGTTCGCCTTCGCCGCGCGCTTGATTACCCTGAAAGCTCCGCCGGCCGACGCATGCAGACCGAATTCGTCGCCGTGCCGCCATTCTGGACTGTCGGGCAGACTATCGACTACATGCGCGACGAAGAGGATCTGCCCTATTCCTTTTCGCAGATCTTCGTGATCGACCCGACCTTCAAGCTGCTCGGCGCCGTCGATCTCGACCAGATCCTGCGCACCAAGCGGCAGTCAAAGATCGAAGCCATCATGCGGGAGACGAACCATCCGATTCCGGCCGAGATGGACCAGGAAGAGGCGGCCCAGCTCTTCGAACAGTATGACCTTCTTTCGGCTGCCGTCGTCGACGAGAACGAACGCCTCGTCGGCGTGCTCACCATCGACGACGTGGTCGACGTGATCCATGAAGAAGCGGACGAGGATATCAAGCGCCTCGGCGGTGTCGGCGACGAAGAACTGTCCGACAATGTGATCTCGACCGTGCGCTCGCGGTTCCTCTGGCTGCTGATCAATCTCGGTACGGCGATGCTGTCGGCCAGCGTCATCGGCCTGTTCGACGGTTCGATCGAGAAGATGATCGCACTCGCGGTGCTGATGCCGATCGTTGCCTCCATGGGCGGCAATGCCGGCACACAGACCATGACCGTGACGGTGCGCGCGCTCGCGACCCGCGATCTCGATATCTATAATGCGGGGCGCATCATCCGAAGAGAAGCGGGCGTCGGCATTCTGAACGGCATTCTCTTCGCCATCCTGCTCGGCGCCATCGCCGGCACCTGGTTCCACAACTATCAGCTCGGCGCCGTCATCGGCGCAGCCATGATCATCAATCTGATGGCGGCGGCGCTTGCCGGCATCCTGCTGCCGCTGCTTCTCGACAAGATGGGAGCCGACCCGGCGATCGCTTCATCCGTTTTCGTCACGACCGTGACCGACTGCACCGGCTTCTTCGCCTTCCTCGGCCTCGCGACATGGTGGTTCGGCATCTGAAACCTGCCGAAATTGACTATTACGTAAAAGTCAATAATATGTCAGGTCGATGACGGGGATGAGATGCTAGTGAACAAATACTATACCATAACGGAGCTGACGCGCGAATTCGGAGTGTCGACGCGCACGCTTCGCTTTTATGAAGATGAGGGATTGATCCATCCGGAACGTCGCGGACGCACGCGCCTGTTTCGACCTGCCGACCGGCGCCTCATCCAGGAAATCCTGCGGGGCCGGCGTATCGGCTTCACCATTGCCGAAATCCGCGAAATCATCCAGGTCTACAAGGAGCCGCCGGGCGAGCTCGGCCAGCTCAAGCTGCTGATGAAGCGCGTGGACGAAAAGCGTGAAGACCTGCGCCAGAAGCGCAAGGATATCGACGAAACGATTACCGAGCTCGACAATATCGAAGAGGCCTGCCTCGGCCGCCTCGCAGAAATCGGCGTCACCACCTGATCATTGCTTGATCACTGTTGGGGCTCTGGCTGCAGCTCGGGCTCGATTTGGGCGCTGCACTGGCCGGCAAGCGCCATGATCCTCTCATCGTCGGCTTTGACCTGACCTGCCTGAAACAGCGTGAAGAGCTGCTGCGCCTGCAACTGCTCGAGCGTGCACTGGCAGAAGCTGCGGCAGACCGCTTCACCCTGTTCGACCGTGCAGGACGTGTTGCACTGGCGCAGATAGGTCGCGACCGGATCGGGCTTCGGCGGCGCGATGATGAATGTCAGACCGTAAGCGATCGCGATCAGCACCGGCTGGTGAATGAGGTAAAAGGCGAGGCTGTGGCGGCCGAGGCGCGCAAGCCATGTGCCGCCTGTGCCTAACGCCGCCAGCCGCTGCGGCAGGTTCGTTCGGAAGGCAAGGCGCGCAAGGCTCATGCCGAGGAAGAAGGGTGTCGCCCAGGGGAAGAGCGGCACAAAATCATTGGAGCGATCGGGCGTGGCCGCAAAGCCGAGCCAGGCAAGATATTTCGGATCGAACAGGTGCGAACCGAGCACGCCCGGCATCACGAAAATATCAGCAATCCAGCCGACTAGCAGTGCCAGCGTGACGAGCAACGTCAAAGGCAAGGGCAGGCGCAGGAAGACCACGCCGATGAGGCTCAGAACCGCAATGGAATGCAGGATGCCGAAGTAAATCCATTCCCCGGGCACAAGATAGGCGGTCGCCGCCGATATGAGCACGGCCGCAGCGGCGATCATGCCAAAACGCTTCCAGAAGGAGGGCCAGCGAATGTCCGGCCGGCTGGCGAGCACGAGGCTGACACCCACGATGAACAGGAAGGTGGCGGCGATCGCCCGGGCATAAATCTTCAGCCAGCCGGTCTCGGCCGTTCCAGGCTGCAGATAGCCCATGAATTCGAGATCCCAGCTGAAATGATAGGTGGCCATCGCAATGAGCGCCGCACCCCGCGCCGTGTCCACAAGGCCGATGCGCGGCGGTTTTGCATAAGGCGCCGCTTCCGTTGCCGGCAATGTCATTCACAATCTCCCGGACAATTCGTCGCCGTCAGTCGGTGAAGGCGTATTGGGCAGAACAGGAGAAAGATGGAGATTTGGTGACACTTGCGGCTCCATGATCGCCAGCCGTTCTGCCGAAAAGAACTGCCGGCGGGTGAGCACGAAGACGACAATCGATGTCGTTCCGATGAAGACATAGGGATTGATGAACCAACCGAGGTAGCCGATCGACAGGAAGATAGCCCTAAGCCCCTCGTTGAAGTGGCTGCCGGCAAGGACGTTCATGCGGATGACACGTTCGGCGGCACGCTCGGCGGCAAAGATATCCTTGTCGGTATCGTGCATCATGGGCATGGAGCCGAACAGGATGGTGCAATAATTGAAGAGACGGTAAGACCAGCCGAACTTGAAGAAGGCATAGCCGAACAAGGCAGCAAGGCCGCCGACCTTCATTTCGAAGACGGCATGGCCGCTATGAAAGACGAAAGGCAAGTCGGCAAAGACTGCATCGACCTTTTCCGTTGCGCCGAGAAGCGCAAAGCAGCTGCCGATGGCAAAAATGGAGGTCGAGGCAAAAAAGGCCGTCCCGTTCTGCAGCCCGGCCATGATCTGGGTGTCGATCATCTTCAAATCACGGCGCAGGGAATTATATATCCATTCACGCCGCCGCTCCGCCATGGCATGGGTCAGGCTCGTGCGCCCGAAGAAAGTCCGGCCGCGCAGCAGCCAGGAATAGCCCATCCAGATAAAAATAAAGAAGGCAAGCGCGATATAATCCGCGGTCGTCATCATCAGCGAGTCAGTTCCCGTATAAATGCGGCCACTCTACAGATGCATTCGAATGCTGCAATGACCGGCAAGATGAGAATCACTGGCAAGATGAGCGGCTTCCAATTAGTGTCCGGCCTGATGTCGCACCGGTTCAAGGCGATGTCGGTCCGCCACGCGGATGTCGAGCCGGGCTCGCATAGTCTGCATCGTGAATTTTAGAAGGCGCCTCCATGTTTCTTTCGGTATTCGATGTGTTCAAGATCGGTGTCGGCCCGTCGAGCTCGCATACGATGGGACCGATGACGGCTGCCAACCGGTTCCTCGACCTTATCCTGTCCGATGAATGGCCGCGTCCTTCCATCGGCGCTCAGGTCGCCGCCATCAAGGTGAGCCTGCACGGTTCGCTCGCCCATACGGGCATCGGCCATGGTACGGGCAGGGCGGTCATCCTCGGCCTGATGGGCGAGGCGCCCGACAAGGTCGACCCGGATCATATGGACGCCACTATCGATGGCGTGGAAAAGAGCGGCCGGATCACGCCGGAGGGCCACCCGGGCTACCAGTTTCAGCCGAAGACGGATCTGATTTTCGACAAGAAGCAGCCGCTGCCGGGCCACGCCAACGGCATGAGTTTCTCGGCCTATGACAAGGACGGGCGGCTTCTCGTCAAGCGCATCTATTATTCCGTCGGCGGCGGCTTCGTCGTCACCGATACGGAGCTCGAACAGATGCGGGCGCGCAAGAAGGCGCAACAAGGCAATTACAAGGTGCCTTACCCCTTCGCCAGCGCCAAGCAGATGCTTGATATGGCCGAGCGCTCCGGCCTGTCGATTGCGCAAATGAAACGCGCCAATGAGGAAAGCCAGCGCAGCCGTGAAGAACTGGATACCGGTCTCGACCGCATCTGGGAAGCAATGCGCTCTTGCATCGAGCGCGGGCTGAAGGTCGAGGGCATCATGCCCGGCGGCCTCAACGTCCGGCGCCGGGCCAAGCACATCCACGACAAGCTTCAGGAAGAATGGCGCAGCAACCGCGTCAACCCGCTGCTCGCCAACGACTGGCTGAGCGTCTACGCGATGGCGGTCAACGAGGAGAATGCCGCAGGCGGGCGCGTCGTGACTGCGCCGACCAATGGCGCGGCCGGGGTCATCCCGGCAACGATCCGCTACTACGAGCATTTCCACGAGGATTGGGACCGGAAGGGGATCCATGACTATCTTCTGACCGCAGCGGCGATTGGCGGCATCATCAAGCACAATGCCTCGATCTCGGGCGCGGAAGTCGGCTGTCAGGGCGAGGTCGGCTCGGCTGCCGCCATGGCAGCCGCCGGCCTCGCAGCCGTCATGGGCGGCACGCCTGCACAGATCGAAAATGCCGCCGAGATCGCACTCGAACACCATCTCGGCATGACCTGCGATCCAGTCGGCGGCCTCGTGCAGGTGCCCTGTATCGAACGCAATGCGCTGGGTGCGGTTAAGGCGGTCACAGCCGCATCGCTCGCTGTGAAGGGCGATGGCCAGCATTTCGTGCCGCTCGATGCCTGTATCGAGACCATGCGCCAGACCGGCAACGACATGAGCGAGAAATACAAGGAGACCTCGACAGGGGGCCTTGCCGTCAATGTCGTTGAATGCTGAGTTTGCGGACTTTAAGGCTTTGCTTTAGGCATCTCGTTGACGCAAGACCGCCGCACACTTTTGCTCGACATGCTTTATTTCGCGCATGTCGTTGACGCAAAACCGTTGCACACTTTTGCTCGACTTGCGTTAGCCGCTTGACGCTGCCGGCCAAAAGGATTTCAACGGCAGCATGGCATTAAATCTCATCAAGCTCTGCGTCGGCTGCGACTCGATCGAAGACCTGCGCGAATGGGTGGCTGAGCGTTCGCTGCGCGCCATTGCCGCCGGACTGGAACCGCACTCGGTCCATACGACCCGCATGGTACCGAAGCGCGTGGACGAGCTGCTCGATGGCGGCTCCCTCTATTGGGTAATCAAGGGGCAGGTTCAGGCGCGGCAGAAAATCCTGGACGTTCAGACGTTTACCGACGGTGAGGGCATTGGACGCTGCCATCTCGTCCTCGGGCCCGAAGTGATCGAAACTTCGGTTCAGCCGAAGCGTGCCTTCCAGGGCTGGCGTTATTATCCTGATGAGGACGTGCCGCGCGATCTCCACAGTCTCGGCGCCGGCATCGCGGAAATGCCCGCGGACCTGCGCCGCGAGCTTTCGGAACTCGGATTGCTGTAAGGTTTCTCGTCCCTAGCGGTTCCGGATGTAAAGGGCTGCACACCCTTGCTGGAATTGCTTCTACCGCAAGCGCAGCACGACCGGCGAATTGCCGTCGGGCGAGGTGATGTGCAGGTGAATATGCGCCTCTGGCTGCGAGTAGCGCCAGGCGCGCGCGCCGTGGCATAGCAGCAGGTTGATGAGATCACGGGTTTTCGGCGATTTCGCCTTCGGGCGCTGCAGGCCGATTTCGGCGAGGCGGAGTGCTGCCTCGTGCAGCGGGTGCAGGCCGGAGCGTCCCTTATTGACCGCCCGGCGCCCCGCAGGCGCATTTGGTACATTCTCGTTGATCGTCATCATCTTCCCCGTACGCAATACAAATCGACTAGGATAGACTGCCGGCGGCGCGAACATCGCAGCCGGCAGGCGGGAGCGCCGCCAAGTCAGTGACAGGCAGCGCCAGATATCTCATTGTGCGGCCGCCCAGCACTTCACGCCGGCCTTTTTGAGGGCCTTGCAGGCATTGACGGCATCACGCTGGTCGTCGAAACCGCCGAAACGGGCGCGGTAGACCTGATCGGCTCCGCTGGCATAGGCGACGGCGAAAGGCTTAGCGGAGTTCAGCGCCTTGCCACCCTTGGCCTTGGCGCTTGCCAGAAGGTCCATCGCCATTTCCCGGCTGGAAGAGACACCGATCTGGACGACCCAGCCGGACGGCTGCGGCACTTCCTTGGCGGCAACGTCCTTTGCAGGGGCAGCCTTGGTGGAGGCCGTCGTCAATTCGTCGACAGAGGTGTCACCCTGTTCCGGCGGCACATAGGCAGCTGCCGGCGTCGGGACGGCGGCGGAGGCCTGCTGCTGCTTGATCGCGACGGTCTTTACCTTGGTCGGAGACGGCATCGGCTGCGCCAGCAAGGGATTGCCTGTCTTCGGTGCGGCGGTTTCCGCATAGGCAACTTCGGTGCTTGCAGTCTGATAACGGCTATCCGGAAGCGGCCCCTTGTGCGGCAGACCGAGATCGGCAGCGGCTGCCGCGACTGGCGGCTGATTGGCCGGGATTGTTTTCTTTTCCGCGACCTGGGCAACCTTGGCAGGAGAAACCGGAGCGGGCGTTTCGATCATCTCGGGCATCTGCTTCGACTGTGCGACGAGCGTGCCGCCGCTGGCGGCGGCCTTTGGCAGATAGGCATCGAGCAGCCTGCGCATCTGCGAGTCGCGGGCAGGGGTGGAGGCACCGCCCAGAACCACGCCGACGATCGACTTGCCGTCGACCTGCAGGGAACTGACCAGATTGAAGCCGGCAGCGCGGGTATAACCGGTCTTGATGCCATCGACGCCGCGGACCGAGCCGACGAGGCGGTTATGGCTGCGAATGACGCGATTGCCGAACTTGAAGGCGCGCGTATTGAAGTAGCCGTAATATTGCGGGAAATGCTGCCGAAGAGCGATGCCGAGGCGAGCCTGATCGCGGGCCGTCGTCATCTGCGCGGTATTCGGCAGGCCGTTGGCATTGCGATAGGTCGTGCGCGTCATGCCGAGCGCATGCGCCTTGGCCGTCATCATCTGGGCGAAACGATCTTCCGAGCCGCCGAGCATTTCACCGAGCGCGGTCGCCGCGTCATTGGCAGACAACGTCACGAGACCGAGGATACCCTGTTCGACAGTAATCGTGCCGCCGGCGCGCACACCGAGCTTGGTCGGCGCCTGAGCGGATGCGTGAGCAGAGAAGGGGACGGGCGTATCGAGGCGGATACGGCCTTGCTCGAGTGCCTCGAAGGTCATGTAGAGCGTCATCATCTTCGTGAGCGACGCTGGATACTGCAGACGGTCGGCATTCTCGCTGTAGAGAACATTTCCCGTCCGGGCATCGACGACGATGCCGGCATACTTCGGATTTGCAGCTTCCGCTTCGGCATTGACCGAGTCGACCGCGACGATCGCGATAGCCATCGAAAGGATCGTCAGCACCTTTGCGAGGAAACCGGCAGACCACGGCGATGATACGGAGGAAATTGACCTTGACACTATTCCACTCTTCGCTTGCATTTCGGATGTTCGGCGGGCCACGCACCCCCTACTGCGTAACCGGCTGTCTTGGAAAACTACCGGTTCAGCGTTACCAATCCGTTTATGATGAATCGTTTCTTCAGACATTTGCGGGGATTTTAGCGGGGTGTTGCAGACCGGCTCACAAGCCGGGTTTCCACAAAGGTCCTGATCGCGGCATCAATATGGTCCCAGTCGGCCAAATGACGACTTGAGAACCGGTAAAGCACACTTAAATCTTTGCCGACCTTGATATCGCGCTGGCAATCGCCGCTGGTCGCGACTTCGGCAGACGAGGGCAAGACACAGCGAACCACATAATCTGCAGCCCCTTCACGCGATGCGGTCAGCAATATCTCACCGTTGTAACCGGCATCGGCCCGCAGGCGGTGCAGCGTCAGGCCATGCGCGAAAGGTTCGGCGGCGCCATCCATCAGATGCGAATAGATCGGTTCCAGCCGGCCCGACATGTCCCGTGACATCGTGCCTTGCGTGATCTGCAGGAAAATCAGGCCTGACGATTGGGCGATGTCGTCGAAACGCTGGCGCGTTTCCTTGCTGTAGCCCTGCATTTCCGGCCAGGCGAGGTAAAGATCGACCCGTTCGGCGGCGCCGTCATGCCGTTCGCTGGGGAAGCGAATCGTGTTGGCGGGCAGGCCGATCGTATCGCGGCCGATGGTGAGTGTGATCCCATCGGTGTTTTCCGTATTGCCGGCAAGCGAGATGTGACGACCGAACCAGCGACCGGCAATGCTGATCGCAACCGTCAGCAGCGCCAGAACCGCAATCGTCGCGGTGACACGAACCAGGAACCGGGTCGAGAGAAGGGGTTGCTCGGCAGGATGGCCCGCGGCGGAATGGCTCATCGTCTTCCTCGGATATCGGGCCGCCGTAAGAAGAACGCGAGTCGTCGGTGCCGGTGATGAATCTCGGGGAGATGATGGAATAGCGGGAGTTAACGGGTCGTTAACTCAACCAAAAGGAAGCGCCACAAAAGAAGCGAGCCGTTCCCGGGACAGCGGGAACGGCTCTGGGCGCCGGTCGGGACGGGGATGCGGGGACTGACCGGAGCCGGTATGCCTGTTACTTCACGCTGCCGACTGCGACGGCGCGGCCGTCCTGCAGCTTCGTCCAGCGGGCCGGATCATCGGCGGACTGGCGCTTCAGGTAGGTGTATTCGGTATCCGACCAAAGCAGCACCTTGTTGCGCATGTTGTCGAGAATGAAGTCGCCGTGGTCGGTACGCACCGTCAGCACAGCATGGCCCTCACCATTCGGCTGCAGCACGACGGTCATCAGCGTATCGGACGGAGAGAAGCCGGCGTCGATCAGCATCTTCCGCTTCAGGAGCGCGAAGTCCTCACAGTCGCCAGCGGTCTTCGGATAGGCCCAGCGCTCCTCGACACCATAGATCTCCATGTCCGTCATCGGCTGGATGGTGGAATTGACGGTATAGTTGATCTCAAGGATTTTTTTCCAGCGATCCTCGGTAAGGATCGCAGGGCCGGCATCGCCGCCGGCATAGGCGCATTCTTTCGGATTGGCCTGGCAGAATTCATAGTGCCCGATTGGCGGGCTCGCATTGCCTGCAAGCGTCATGCTGGCGGGTGATGCCTGTCCTGCGCCCGCCATTGCCGCTATCATGCCGACGGCCAGAAGGCCGCTCTTCAGTAGATTTCGAATTGACATTATCGTCTCCCCGTTATGAGGACGACAATGACACGGACGTTTTTATCTCACGCAAAATTACGCAATCAAATTAATGGCTTAGTTGATTCAAATACGCAGCGAAATTGAATTAAATCCATCTCGAATACGACTAAAATTAAAGACGCATTCGTCGCAAATTCGATTAAAATTGAAGGTTTAGGAAAAAGACTTTTGGACCGGAAATGACCGAAAACCGGGCAGGCCGTTAACAATATCTGGTAAGCCGGATAAATTTCTGCGGCGGCCTGTGGCGGGAGCGGTAGTTGGGGCAAATCCGGCCGCAGTTCCCAAATGGGCTGAATCGCTTCTCCAAAAGCCGATTCCGGCTCATGTCCGGATGTGCCGCCGAAAAAATAATTTCGTCAGAGATCACGAAACCTGTTCGTCGCAGCCACGATCGCGGCGGCAATATCAGCGTTTTCGGTGGAATGGGCGGCCTTCGGCAGCACCACGAGCTCGACACCGGGCCATGCGCGCGCAAGTTCCCATGCGGTGACAAGTGGTGCCTCTATGTCGAAACGTCCGTGGATCAGGACGCCAGGAATGCCTGCGAGACGCCCGGCATTCTTCAGGAGTATGCCGTCCTCGAGCCAGGCGCCCTCGAGGAAATAGTGTGTGATGATACGGGCACGTGCCAGACGATAGAGCGGATCGGACCAGCGCCGGGGCAGGCCAGCGGGGTCGGCAAGCAGGATCGTGGCAGCTTCCCATTCATGCCAGTCGTGCGCGGCCTGCAGCCTCACCTGTTCCTCGGGATGATTGAGCAGTTGATGGTAGGCGCTCACCCGATCGCTGCTACGCAACGCCGGCGGCAGCACCTCGCCGAACCTGTGCCATTCCTCGGGGAAGAGCGGCGCCATACCGCGATAGAGCCAGTCGATTTCGGAGCGGCGCGTCGTCGTAACGCCCGAAATGACGACGCCGTTGACATGGGCGGGGTGGGTTTGCGCATAGGCGAGCGCCAGCGTCGAGCCCCAGGAGTTTCCGAAGATCGTCCACTTTTCCACGCCGAAGAGGCTGCGCAGCTGCTCTATGTCCTCGATGAGATGGGCAGTCGTGTTTCGCGAGAGGTCTGTTGCGGCGTCGGCGGCGTTCGGCAGGCTACGTCCGCAATTGCGCTGATCGAAGAGGATGATGCGGTAGACCGAAGGATCGAAATAGCGTCGTGCCGTTGTCGAGCAGCCGGACCCCGGTCCGCCATGCAGGACGAGCGCGGGCTTGCCCGACGGATTGCCGCAAGCTTCCCAATAGACGAGGTTGCCGTCACCGGTGTCGAGCAAGCCATGTTCATGCGGTTCGATTTCGGGAAAGAGGACTGACATGACCGTGCCTTGGTTGAGGCGCGCTGTATCCTTCAAGTCTGTGACGGATAGATGACGGATCTGCCGTGCCGCAGGCTGACAGGCCCGAAACCGGACGAAAAACCGCAGCGCACTTTTTCTGGAATTGCTTTTTGGTTTGGCGCAATTCCGGACGAAAAACCGCAGCGCACTTTTTCTGGAATTGCTCTAGAGAAATTCGCGGAGCGTCTCGCGCGACTGGACTGACAGGAATTCGATCGCAACGCCTTCCGAGAAATGACGAACGACGCGACCGCGCATGTTACCGAGACGAACGGGCGTGCCGAGCGTCGGGCGCACTTCGACATCGACGGCGGCGCCGGAAAGCGACAGGTCCATGATGCGGCACATGTAGCGCGTGCCGTCCTCCAGCATGAGTTCGGTCTTGGTCTCGCGCGGGGTCAGACGATCGTGACGGCGATCTTCCGGCAGGCCGAGCTCGTGCTTGTTGGCAAGCCAGGTGAGCTGGGCGGCAAGCTTCTCGCGCTTGCGTTCGGTGGCGTTGATCGACATCGTGAAGCCACGCATGTCGACTGTCTGCACATGACCTTCGACGCGGCCGAGGTGGTCGATATAGGCGACGACACGTTCATTGGCGCGCGGGCGGCCGGCGCAGGTGACATACATGTCGCCGGGCGACATATCGATCACCATGCATTCGAATTCTTCGTAGCTCGCAAGCATCAGGCGGCCCTGCATATTGATGGGCACGCGCTGAAACACTCCCTGTTCTGGGCGCGGCGCAGGTCGGTGCGTCTGAGCGGGCTGGAACGAGTGCATCAAAGGGCTTCTTTATGAAATCGCAGAGCCCAATCCTTACCCGCAATCCCTTAACAGAAGGTTGTGGAAACAAGCAGCGCCTAACTCTAAAGTACTAGGGGCGGCGACCCAAAACGCAACAGTCAGCGAGCGGCTGCTCCATGCAGGAAATGCGACATGACACGCAGCATGGCCTGGCCGAACGTGGCCTGTTTTTCCACGGCGATCTCGACGGGACGGCGCGGTTCCGCCTCGACCGTGCGGCCGAACTTGTCGTGCAGCAGGCGGCTGCGATCAAGCGCGAGCAGCTCGAGCGGTACGATCTCCAGCCAGCTTGCGGCGGCCGCAGGCGCGATGGCGCCGAGGAGCCGGTCGCAGCCGCCCTCCGGCGAACGCAGCGGCATCATGATGATTTCGAAGGCCGCGTGATGGCCGGCGGTGCTGTAGCCCGTCGCGTTGAAAAGCGTCGGGATGGCGTGCGCCATGACGCCCTGCGCTGTCTTTTCGATATCCTCGTGCTGGCCGTTGGCCCAGAGGGCGGAGAAACGCTCGCCGCGCAGATCACGGCCGAAGAGATCGCAGATTTTCGTGCCTGCGAGACGGAAGCGGATATGCCGGTCTTCCTCCGTCTCCAGAATGAAGAGGCTCGACAGGAGATGTGGGATCGCGCCAGGCTCGATCTGCGATTTCAGCGGCGCATCGCGCCCGCCGCGCAGAGCATTCCAGTAGTCGAAAATGTCGATCGTGATCTGAAGGCGCATGGCAATGTCTCATTTCGGTTCATTGGCGGGCGGTTTTCGCCCCTTCACCTTCTACCTTGCGGATTTCATGCCAAATCCGGCGAGTTAAGGTTAAGGAAGGGTTTCGCTTGAGCGCCTAGGCCTGTCGTGAGACCGTCTCTCCATCACTTCAAACAGTGAAGTTCTGCACAAGACTGCCAGGGGAGGGGCCATCCTTCGGGGAACCCAGGCGAGCCGTCCGGCCAGTTCCGGACGGCTTTTTTTTTGAAGCCGGCTCCTGTATGGCTGTGGCCTGCAACGAGGCGAGATGAGCATGAACGAACAGACGTCCGGGCCTGATCAGGCATTCCAGCCTATGCAGCCCGAACCGCCGGCCAGGCCGCCGCGCCAGCCGGTTTTCAATCTTCCGCCCGCGCTGTTTGCCACGCTCCTGCTTCTGATCCTGATCTATGCCGGGCAGTCGCTGCTGTCTCGGGACGGGCTTTACTGGTTTCAGTTGAATTTCGGCTTCATTCCGCTGCGCTATGCCATTTCACTTGCTGAGCAGGGGCCGCAGCTCTACTGGACGCCGGTCACCTATTCGCTGCTGCACGGAAGCGTCGAGCACATCGTCTTCAACGGCCTTTGGCTGATGGCCTTCGGCGCGCCGGTCGTTCGCCGCATCGGCACGTTCCGCTTCATCATCTTCTGGATTCTTTCCGCCATCGCTTCGGCGGCGCTGCATGCAGCGCTGAACTGGGGCAGCGATGGACTGCTCATCGGTGCATCCGGTGTCGTCTCCGGCCTCATGGGCGCGGCCTGCCGCTTTGCCTTTCCCTCCGGGCGACAGATGGTTCGTCCCGCGCATCTCAATCCGCAACTGTCGGTGCTGCAGGCAATGCAGAGCCGCACGGTGATCATCTTCATGCTGCTCTGGCTGGTCGGCAACGCGCTTATCGCCGTCGGCATTCCGCTCGTCGGCGATGGCAGCCAGGAGATTGCCTGGGATGCGCATATCGGCGGTTTCGTCTTCGGCTTCTTCCTTTTTGCGCTCTTCGACCGGAAGCCGCCGCAGGAGAATTTCCAACAGGCTTGGCCGGACGACGAGTTGCAATCCTGACCCAACGAGTGCACCATTGATCTCCGCGATGGGAGGAGAGACCGCCGCGGAACCTGTGTTTCCGAGAAGTGTTTCACTTTCTCCATAGGAGGTCCATATGGCCAGTTCCGTCAAAGCAATACTCGATCTGAAGGGTCGTGACGTCGTCACTACCGGGCCGAATACAACGGTTTCGGAAGCTGCTGCGATTCTCAGTAAGAAGAAGATCGGCGCGATCGTCGTCGTCGGCATGGAGAACAAGATTTCCGGCATGTTCACCGAGCGCGATCTCGTGCATGTCATCGCCAAGTCCGGCAAGGACGGGCTCGATCAGACGCTTTCTTCCGTCATGACCTCGAAGGTCTTTCGCTGCAACGAGCAGACCTCGGTCAACGAGCTCATGGAGCTGATGACCAGCAAGCGTTTCCGCCACATTCCCGTGGAAGCCAACGGCAAGCTTGCCGGCATCATTTCGATCGGTGACGTCGTGAAATCACGCATCGCCGAAGTCGAGCGCGAAGCCGAAGAGATCAAGGCTTATATTGCTAGTTAAGGGAATAAGGCTTCGCACCGGGCACTACGGGTGCCTGGCGTAGAGTTCCTGCATTCGCTGCAGCTCGGGCAGCCTTGCCCGGGCTTCTTCATAGCCACGTTCGATGGCTTCCCCCGCACGATGGAACTCCGACAGGCCGATGTCCGACAGGCGCGGCTGCAGTGAAATGTCCGGCGGGTCGCCGGCAAGCCGGGCCCGCGCGATCCGATCCTGGATGATGTTGAAGGCCTGCACCATGACGCCGGTCATGCCCATACGCGCGGAATAGGGAGCCTGCTTCTGCTGCTGCACTTCGGCGGGCGAGAGGCTGGCATTGTGGCGGACGACGGCGGAGCGGCCGTAGAGATCATAATTGAGATTGACGGCGACGACGAGCGGTTGCTCGTAGCTGCGGCAGACGGAAACCGGCACGGGATTGACGAGCGCGCCGTCGACCAAAGTGCGGTTATTGCTGCGCACCGGCTCGAAAATGCCGGGCAGGGCGTAGGAGGCACGGATCGCCGTGATCAGCGAGCCATTGGCGATCCAGACTTCGTGGCCCGTGTTGACCTCAGCTGCGACGGCAACGAAGGGCCGGTCGAGCTCCTCGATCGTCAGGCCTTCCAGATGCTCCTGCATGCGCTTGGTCAGGCGCATGCCACCGAAGAGACCGGAGCCACCGATCGTCAGGTCGAGAAGGCTTGCTATGCGGCGCATGGTGAGCGAACGGGCGAAACTTTCCAGCTCGTCGAGTTTGCCGGCGAGATAGCAGCCGCCGACGAGCGCGCCGATCGAGGTGCCGGCGATCATGCCGATCTCGATGCCGGCTTCGTCGAGCGCACGCAATACGCCGATATGCGCCCAGCCCCGCGCGGCGCCGCCGCCGAGTGCCAGGGCAAGCTTTGCTTTCTTTTCTGAGGGGGTTTCGACTGGGGGAATTGCCGTATCCTGGAGCGCTGTTGTGGCAGAACCTCCGCCCTCGGCGCTTTGACGATGCATATTCCAGCCCAGCATGGCGTTCCTCCCTCCCGGCAGAACACTCGGGTTCCCATTAACAGCCCCGAACCCTTTCCAAAGGGTATATGGAACCGACTTGCGTCGCAATAAGGGGCAGGTGACGGGGATTCGGTCTATTTTCCGTACACATCCTTGGGATCGAAATGCAGGTCGTCATCGACAATGGTCAGCATGGGCTTTCCATCCTCCAGGGTGATGGTGCGGTAGAAGCAGGAGCGGCGGCCGGTGTGACAGGTCGCGTCATGACCGGCGACCTCGACCTTCAGCCAGATGGCGTCCTGATCGCAATCGGTGCGGATTTCCTTGACAGTCTGGAGGTTGCCCGAGGTTTCGCCCTTCTTCCAGATCTTGCCGCGCGAGCGGCTGAAGTAGTGGGCGATGCCGGTCTGGATGGTCAGCGCCAGCGCATTGGCATTCATGTGGGCGACCATCAGCAGTTCGCCGTCGCCGGCATCGGTGACGATGGCTGTGATCAGGCCGCGATCGTCGAAGCGCGGCGTGAAATCGCCAGCGTCCTCCAGCTCGGATTTATCGTCCGATGGCTGATTGAAAATCAGTTCACTCATCGCGGCCCTCCTGAGGGAGCCGGTCTCAGCGGCCCCTTACCATTGTCATGAATCGGACCTGATCGGCCGGCTCAGTCTTGAACGTTCCTGTAAAGGTTGTCGTCAATGTGGTCGAGCCCTGCTTCTGAACGCCGCGCATGGCCATGCACATATGTTCGGCCTCGATCATGACGGCGACGCCGCGCGGACGGAGCGTTTCGTCGATGGCCTTGGCGATCTGCGAAGTCATCGTTTCCTGCGTCTGCAGGCGGCGGCCGTAGATTTCGACGACACGAGCAATTTTGGAAAGGCCGAGCACGCGGCCGTCAGGCATATAGGCGACATGCGCCTTGCCGATGATCGGCACCATGTGATGCTCGCAGTGGGAGAAGAAGGGGATGTCCTTCACCAGCACCATGTCGTCATAACCGGCAACCTCCTCGAAGGTCCGGCCGAGCACGTCTTCCGGGCTCATCTCGTAACCGGCGAAGAGCTCGCGATAGGATTTGGCAACACGGGCAGGCGTATCCAGCAGGCCCTCACGCGACGGGTCGTCACCGGCCCAGCGCAACAGGACGCGCACTGCGTCCTCTGCTTCCTGCTGGGAAGGGCGATCGGATTCGTGGACGGTATGCGGAAAATTCTTGACGATGGCGTCCATATTCAATGCTCTCCTGCCCGCAACGCGGACCGTAGTCGGACTAGCCACTGGTACCCCAAGCGGGAATTCTTGCACCTTTGGCAGGTTCCGGGGCTTTCCAGGCTCGTTTTCTCGAACCCTTCCGGCACGGTTTCCCAGTCAAACCCGATTGGCAAACGTATTGGTTCTCCAATCAAAGTTGTTCGGGGCCATTGCATTTCGATGACCCTCGAACGACATACATATAGGAAGACGACCCCGGTATGTAAGTATGCTGTCGTTTGACTGTGTGTTTTTTGTTTACACGACAATCACATAGGAATTAGCGTCGCTTTTAGGCGTTTTTGGAGCCAAATCCGTCATGGACGACATCTATAACAGCAAAATCCTCGAATTTGCCGGCAATATCACGCTGACCGGCACGCTTGACGACGCGGATGCGAGCGCCCAGGCGCATTCGAGGCTGTGCGGTTCGAAAGTGCGCATCTGGCTGAAAATGGATGGCGATACGATCAGCGCCTTTTCGCATGACGTGAAGGCCTGTGCGCTCGGGCAGGCGTCCTCCTCGATCATGGCCCGCCATGTCGTCGGCGCGACATCGGGCGAAGTGCGCAAGGCGCGCCAGGATATGCTCGCCATGCTGAAAGAAGATGGCGAAGGTCCGGATGGACGGTTCGCCGACATGCGCTATCTTCTTCCCGTGCGTGATTACAAGGCGCGTCACGCCTCCACCATGCTGACCTTCGATGCCGTCGTGGACGCCATCGGACAGATAGAGGCAAGACGCGCTGAAACCGTCGAGGCGTGAGCCATGTGCGAATTCTGTCTGCTACGTGAGGAGGAGGACGAGGGCGGTGCCGCCGCCCCGAAGCCTCGCGCCGACCCGCAGAAAACATTCTCGCGCAACTACCGGGGTCCGTTCCGCAAGACGCCGGACCGCCTGCTTGGCATGGCGCTGATCCGTCTCTACCAGTTGACACTCTCAGGCTTCATCGGCAATTCCTGCCGGCATATCCCGACCTGTTCCGAATATGGCTACGAGGCGGTTGCGCGCCACGGGCTGTGGGCCGGCGGCTGGATGACGCTTTTCCGCGTCGGCCGATGCGGCCCCGGCGGCACAAGCGGCCTCGACCCGGTGCCGGACATTCTCGCATCCCGTTTCCGCTGGTTCACGCCCTGGCGTTATTTCGCCCTTGGGCGGAAGGAGGCATAAGATGTGTACCTTCATCGCACTTCTGCACAGCATCGTCCTCACCTCCGAGCGACGCGTCATCATGGAAGATCTGCGCGCGCTCGCCAAAGAACTCGGCTATCACGACCCGCGCACGCTTGTGTCCACCGGCAACCTGGTTTTCGAGGCGGACGGAATGCGGCCGCACGAGGTCGAAGAGCAGTTGGAAGAGGCTTTTGAAGAAAAGTTCGGCAAGCATGTCGACATTATCGTGCGCAGCGACTGCACCTGGATGGCGCTCTGCGGTGCCAATCCGTTCAAGGACGGTATCGGGGATCAGGTGATCGTGCGCGTCAACCGCCTGCCGATCGACCCGGAAAAGGTGGAGGCACTGAAGCAGCTTCTTGTCGAGGGACAACGAATGAAGCTGGTCGGCTGCGATCTCTGGATCGATTTTCACGGCAAGCCGAGCCAGTCGAAACTGCTTTCGGCGCTCACGACCAAGCGCATGGGCGTCGGCACGATGCGCAACTGGAACACCGTGCGCGGCCTTTTTGAAATGGTGGTCTAGGCGCCGCCTGAAGAGCACGCTACCCGCGCTTTTCGCCTCTCGGCAAAAAAATATACTTGCAGTTGAAAAACTTGGGGATATCACTGTGTTTCCCGCCCCGTTTTTCAAATTTTGCGCTCATGAAACTCTTTCAATATTTCGCGACCGCGTCGCTCTTTCTTGCCTGCTCCATCGCCAGCTTTTCGGCACACGCTGCAAATGTGACCGACACCACCTGGGCCGAGTGCCGCCGTCTGGCAGGGGACGACGTCGATGTCGCTTATCTCGCCCATTGGCGGGACGCGCTTGCCGCCTGCCAGACCTATTTAAAGGCGGCCCCCGACTCTAGGGATGCTCGTTATTTCACGCTCGCCAGCCAGTTCAACCTTCAGCAATACGAGCCGGCGCTTGCCGGTTTCGAAGCCCTGGCGGCACAGGGGCACGCGCCCTCGATGGTCTATCTTGCGACCGCTTATGCGAACGGCAAAGGGCGCCAGCAAGACTTCGACGTGGCGTTGTCCTGGTTGAGAAAGGCATGGAAAACCGGTGACGCGCGCTCGGCCGAATATCTGGGAGAGATGTATAGGCTGGGGTGGGGTGTTGCTCAGGATTTCGCGACGGCGCGCTTCTATTTCGAGCTTGCAGATGAACTCGGCTACATCCCTGCCAAACGTTCGCTTGCGTGGCTTTATATTGACGGGGCTGGCGTTCCAATCAACCCCAAGCGAGGTTTCGAGCTGCTTTCCATAGCGGCGCAGCAAGGCAACGATGTCGCAGCAGCGGAGTTGGCGTATCTTTCCGCCAGGGGCATCGGCACGGAGAAGAACGTTACGCGCGCCGTCGCCATGTTCGACGAAATGGTACGAAGCGGCTCTGTCGAAGGTATGAGAAGGCTTGCGCGATACTATTTGAGAGACGGCGACAAAATCCAGAAAAAGACTGCCGTGGAACTGCTTGAGAAAGCGGTCGCGCTTGGTGACGGCGATGCCATGAAACAGCTGGCGGATGTCTATATCGCGGGCAAGGAGTTGCCGCGCGACTTCGCCAAGGCCGAAAGCCTGCTGGATGAAGCAATAGGACTGGGAACGCTGGCCGCATACTATGGCAAGGGCATGTTGTTTCTTAATATGCCTGATCGGCGCTATGGCGAGGCCATGTATTGGCTGAAGGAAGCTGCCGGTCGTGGCGACGCCTCTGCCATGGCGTATGTGGGCATGCTCTACGAGGGCGGCAACGGTGTGCTGGCGGACGAAAGTGAAGCGCGCATCTGGTATGAGAGAGCTGCCAAGCTTGGAAGTACTGCCGGCGCCCGGCGTTTCGGCGACGCGCTCTATTTCGGAATAGGCGGCCCCCGCGACATCGCGACTGGCGTAAAATGGCTGGAAAAAGCTGCGGCGTACAGCGACACCTATGCCATGCGGGCGCTCGCCTATTCCTATGAAAAGGGTAACGGCCTCCCAAAGGATGCGGTAAAAGCCTTCGAATGGTTCCATAAAGCGGCTGACGCGGGAGATACCGAGGCATTTATCGAGGTCGCCGACTGCTTCTATAGCGGCGCCGGGACGACGGCCGACGTCAAAAAATCCTTTGTCTGGTATCTCAAGGCGGCGGAAAGTGGCTCGGCCAAGGCGCAATATTCCGTCGGGCTTTTATATGGCAGAGGCGAGGGGACAACCCAGGATTCCAGAGAGGCGGTGCACTGGTTCAAGGTCGCGGCAGAGAACGGATATGCCGAGGCCTTTGTCGAGCTTGGTGACATGTACGCCAATGATGCCACACTGCCGCGGGACGACGGCAAGTCGACCGACTATCTGGAAAAGGGTGCCGCCGCCGGCAACGCTACGGCGATGATCCTGCTCGGGATCAAATATGAGGATGGCGATGGGGTCGCCCGTGACTATGCCAAAGCGATCGAATGGTACGAAGCTGCAGCCAACAAGAAATCCGCCGACGCGATGTATAGGCTCGGGACACTCTATCGCCTAGCGGATGGAAACCAGAAGGACTATGGCAAGGCCCTCGAATGGTTGACGAAGGCCGGCGCCAACGGCAATGCGAAAGCACAATATTCCCTGGGCGATATGTACGAGTATGGGCAGGGCGTGCCCATTGACCGCTCCAAGGCGCTCAGCTGGTTCATGATGGCAGCCTTCAAGCAATACCCCGACGCCATGAATGCCGTCGGCTACTATTATCAGAATGGCATCGCCACGGAAGAGAACCAGACCATCGCTCGCGACTGGTATCAGAAGGCGGCCGACGCCGGATCTGCGGCCGGTGCCCTCAATCTCGCGTGGTACTACGAAAGCGGCAAGGATCAGGATCAAGCGATCGCTTTCAACTATTACAAGAAATCAGCCGAACTCAATTCGGCCGAGGGCATGTTCGCGCTTGGGCGGTTCTACGATGATGGGCTAGGCACTGACGTCAACCGGCAGGAAGCCATCAAATGGTATCTGCGAGCGGCAGACATGGGCTACAAAAGAGCCGCCTATCGACTTGCCTATGCTTATGACGTGACTTTCAGCTCCGATAATGCAGCGGAGAACATCCTTCTGGCAATCCGGCAGGGCGACGGACAGATTGCCGATGAGCTGAAATCGTTTTCGCCCTTCACGCGCACGGCGCTGAAAAGAAGCCTGTCGCGACGCGGTCTCTACGATGGCCCCATGGACGATGAGATCGATCAGCCTCTGAAATCGGCCCTCAAGAACTATAAGAATAGCTATGGCGGATAGGCGCTCCCTCCCGTCTCTGCGTCGGAAGTGTCTCGCTTTTCCTTTACTCAGACACCAAATATCAGTATCAGGCGGCAGCGGCATCCCGAGCAGATGACGCTTCCGTTTCAACCACCCGCATTCGTTGGCGGGACTGGACAAGGAGAATTTGAATGTCCCAATCCGTTTCCCTGACATTTCCCGATGGTTCGGTGCGCAGCTTCCCGGCTGGCGCGACCGGCAAGGATGTCGCAGAATCCATTTCCAAATCGCTTGCCAAGAGCGCCGTCGCCATTGCGATCGACGGTACCGTGCAAGACCTTTCCGATGCCGTGACCGACGGCAAGATTGAGATTGTCACGCGCAAGGACCCGCGCGCGCTGGAGCTTATCCGGCATGACGCTGCGCACGTGATGGCAGAAGCCGTGCAGGAACTGTGGCCCGGCACGCAGGTGACGATCGGCCCGGTCATCGAGAACGGCTTCTATTACGATTTCGCCAAGAACGAACCGTTCACACCCGACGATCTGCCGAAGATCGAAAAGAAGATGAAGGAGATCATTGCCCGCAATGCGCCCTTCACCAAGCAGATCTGGTCGCGCGAGAAGGCCAAGGAAGTGTTTGCCGCCAAGGGCGAGCAGTACAAGGTCGAACTCGTCGACGCGATCCCTGCAGGCCAGGATCTGAAGATCTACAATCAGGGCGAATGGTTCGACCTTTGTCGTGGTCCGCACATGGCCTCCACCGGCCAGATCGGCAGCGCCTTCAAGCTGATGAAGGTTGCCGGCGCCTATTGGCGCGGTGACAGCAACAACGCCATGCTGTCGCGCATCTACGGCACGGCATGGGCTGACCAGGCCGATCTCGACAACTACCTGCATATGCTGGCCGAGGCTGAAAAGCGCGACCACCGCAAGCTCGGCCGCGAAATGGACCTGTTCCATTTCCAGGAAGAGGGCCCGGGCGTCGTCTTCTGGCATGGCAAGGGCTGGCGCATCTTCCAGTCGCTGGTCTCCTACATGCGTCGCCGGCTCGCCGTCGACTATGAAGAAGTCAACGCGCCGCAGGTTCTCGACACCGCGCTCTGGGAAACGTCGGGGCACTGGGGCTGGTATCAGGAAAACATGTTCGCCGTGAAATCGGCGCATGCGATGACGCATCCGGAAGACAAGGAAGCGGATAACCGCGTCTTTGCTCTGAAGCCGATGAACTGCCCCGGCCACGTGCAGATCTTCAAGCATGGCTTAAAGTCCTATCGCGAGCTGCCGATCCGTCTCGCCGAATTCGGTCTCGTGCATCGCTACGAACCTTCAGGCGCGTTGCACGGCCTGATGCGCGTGCGCGGCTTCACGCAGGACGACGCGCACATCTTCTGCACCGACGAGCAGATGGCCGCCGAATGCCTTAAGATCAACGATCTGATCCTGTCGGTCTACGAAGACTTCGGCTTCAAGGAAATCGTCGTCAAGCTCTCCACCCGTCCGGAAAAGCGCGTCGGCTCCGATGCGCTGTGGGATCGGGCGGAAGCCGTGATGACCGATGTGTTGAAGACGATCGAGGCGCAGTCCGAAGGACGCATCAAGACCGGCATTCTGCCGGGCGAGGGCGCGTTCTACGGCCCGAAGTTCGAATATACGCTGAAGGACGCCATCGGCCGTGAATGGCAATGCGGCACGACGCAGGTCGACTTCAACCTGCCGGAACGTTTCGGCGCCTTCTATATCGACAGCAATTCGGAGAAGACGCAGCCGGTGATGATCCATCGCGCCATCTGCGGCTCGATGGAACGCTTCCTCGGCATCCTGATCGAGAACTTCGCCGGCCATCTGCCGCTGTGGGTCTCGCCGCTGCAGGTCGTCGTCGCCACGATCACTTCGGAAGCCGATGCTTACGGCCAGGAAGTGGCCGATGCGCTCCGCGACGCCGGTCTGCATGTCGAGACCGACTTCCGTAACGAGAAGATCAACTACAAGATCCGCGAACATTCCGTTACGAAAGTTCCCGTCATCATCGTCTGCGGCAAGAAGGAAGCGGAAGAGCGCACGGTCAATATCCGCCGGCTCGGCAGCCAGGAGCAAACGTCGATGTCGCTGGATTCGGCGATCGAAAGCCTTGCCCTGGAGGCAACTGCGCCCGATATCCGTCGTAAGCTCGAGGCAAAGAAGGCCAAAGCAGCCTGAAACTGCCTTCTTGGACAATGACAGCGCCCGGCATCGATCTGTCCGGCGCTGTCAGAAATCTGACATGCAACAGTAATATAGCCGCCACAAAACAGGGGACGGGTTTATCCCGGCAGGCATTAGAGTGCGCTTCAAAGAGCTTTCCTACGCGAACGAACGGGATCCGCGCCTGAAGCGTTGGCTGATCCGCTCCATCGAGGGCCTTTCCGGCCGTGACCGTTACGTACGGCTCTACGACATCTGGCGCCGCGACATCGTCGGCAAGAGCGATCGCGTCTTCGGCAAGATGCTCGATCTCATCAATGTGGAAGTCGAGGTGAAGGGCAACTGGCCGCTTGAGCCGGTGCCGACCGAGCCCATCGTCATCGTTGCGAACCATCCCTTCGGCATCGGCGACGGCATTGCGGTGCTGGCGCTTGCCGAACAGCTTGGCCGCCCGTTCCGGGTGCTGATCCACAATGATCTCCTGAAGGTGCCGGAAATGGCCCCTTACTCGCTACCGATCTCCTTCGAGGAGACAAAGGAAGCGATGGCAATGAACATGAAGAGCCGTCACGAGGCTGTCCGCCTGCTGAAGGAAGGTACGACCATCGTGGTGTTTCCGGCCGGTGGTGTCGCTACAGCAAAGAAGGGTTTCGGCCGCGCCGAGGACCTGCCTTGGAAAATGTTCCCGGCCAAGCTCATCCAGGCGGCGCGCGCCAGCGTGCTGCCGATCTATTTTGAGGGCCAGAACGGCCGGCTCTTCCATCTCGCCAGCCGGGTTTCGATGACGCTGCGTCTGTCGCTGCTGATCCGCGAATTTCGCCGTCTCTCAGGCAGCACGATCACGGCGCATGTCGGCAGGGTATTGTCCTGGGAAGAATTGAGCAGCGGCAGCGACCGCAAGGATCTGCTCGTCCGCCTCTTTGACGCCGTCTTCTCGATGGCGCCGAAGAAGAAAGCCTTCCTCAAGCGCGCAAGCTGAAATTTCCCGATCGTTCGGATGCGGCGACGTCAGTCGAGGCTGGCGCCATCGCCGTTTTGAAGATCCTCATAAGACGGCAAAGCCGGCTGCGGCGGAATCTCACCGCCGGGCTGCGGCACGCCCTTCGGCCCGGCGGCGGCCGGTCCCGGGGATAAGGCTGTCGCAGCCGGGGCAATCGGCTGCTGGGCCTGCTGGTTCTTCATCAGCACTTCGACATCGGTATTGACGCCGGCAGCGACGGTGAAGTCACGCTGATAGATCTTGTCCTTGTTGCGGGCGACCGCCGTATACTCACCTTCGGACAGGACCATGGTCGGAAAGGCGCTCACGCTTTCGCCGACGCTGTCGCCTGCTGCCGTCAGGATCGACCAGGCCGTATCGGCTATCGCTTCGCCACCGGTTTCCGAAACCAGCTTGAAATTGATCTGTGCCGCCCTGTGCTGGATCGTCGCTTCGGTGAGCTTGCCCGCCTCCACCTGGATGTCGGCCCGGATGCTCGCGTTCACGTCGCCGTATTCGGAAACGACATGATAGGTGCCGGCGTTGAGACGCACGACCGTATTCGGCGGCACATCGGCCATGACAAGGCCGCGTTCGCCATCGTCGCGCACCTCGGCGGAATAGATCGAGAAGCTCAGCTGATCCGGGCGAATACGGACGTCGGAGCCGGAGACGGCATTGAGCAGCAACCCGCCGGCATCGAGAACCATGACCTGTTTATCGACCTCGCCATCATCCGGCACCGTCAGCTTCTTGGTGACGCCGGCGCGGCCGAAGGAAACATTGACGAAATAATCTCCGGCAGCGAGCTGGAAGGCCGCAGTGCCGCCACGAGAACTGGCGATCAGCGGCAGCTTGCCGTCATTTCCGGCAACAGGGCTGAATACATACCAGGAAAGCCCGTCTTCAACCGGCGCGCCATCGGCCGTCAATTTGGCTTCCAGCGAGACATCACGCAGGCGCACGCCTTCCTGAGCCGCGCCCGGCGCGATGAACGCGTTGAGCTTCGGCATTTTGGGCGTGGATTCAAGCTGCTTGAATTCCTTGAAGGCATCCTGGGCGGCAGCGCCAAACGGCGTCAGCATCAGGGCAAGAGCAAGGCCGATCCGTGCAAAAGGCAAAATGCCAGACATCCTGTTCGTGAACCGATTGACTTCTGAAATCGCAAAGTCCACTTCAAGACCAATGCCGTGGCAAATTCAAGACCTCCGGCCTCCCTCTGCATACAAATGAGAGTTTCCCCCGCATGAAATCCGATATCAAGCTGATCGATTACCTCTCCGTGCGCCGCTCCATCCCCGCGTTCCAGATGTGCGAACCTGGACCGGAGAAGCCGGAAATCGAAGAAATCCTGCGCCTTGCTTCACGCGTTCCCGATCACGGCAAGCTCGCCCCCTGGCGCTTCATTGTCTATCGCGGCGAGGAACGCGTGCGGCTTGGCGACGAACTGCTGAAGCTTGCCCTCGAAGCAAAACCCGATCTGTCCGAGGAAATGATCCAGGTGGAGCGTACGCGCTTTACCCGTGCGCCCGTCATTGTCGGCATCGTCAGCAAGGCTGGCCCGCATTTCAAAATCCCGGAATGGGAGCAGATCATGTCGGCGGGCGCGCTATGCCTCAATGTCATCCTGGCCGCCAATGCGCACGGCTATGTCGCCAACTGGCTGACGGAATGGTTCGCCTTCGACGAGCGCGCCTATCCGCTGCTCGGCGTCCAGCCGGGAGAAAAGGTTGCCGGCTTCATCCATATCGGTTCGACGACCTTTCCGCCCGTCGAGCGTCCGCGCCCTGAACTGACCGAAACGGTCACCTGGGTCGGCGGGGAAGACTGATGTTCTATACGACGGACACCAATCGGCACGGGCTGGCGCATGATCCCTTCAAGGCGATCGTGGCACCACGCCCGATCGGCTGGATCGGCAGCAAGGGCAGGGACGGAACGCTCAATCTTGCGCCCTATTCCTTCTTCAACGCGGTAGCCGACAAGCCGAAGTTGGTGATGTTTTCGTCGATTGGGCACAAGCACAGCCAGCGAAATGCCAGGGAGACCGGTGTTTTCACGTGCAATTTCGTCAGCCGTAATCTGGCGGAGAAGATGAACCTTTCCTCGTCCGCGCTACCTTACGGAACGAGCGAATTCGAATTCGCAGGGTTGACACCGAAGCAGGCCGAACTGATCGATGCGCCCTATGTGGCTGGGGCCTTTGCCGTGCTGGAATGCAAGGTGACCGAGATCATCGAGCCGAAGACGCTGTCCGGCGAGCCGACCGAGAATGTCTTCGTCTTCGGGCAGGTTGTCGGCATCCATATCGATGAGGCTATCATCAGCAATGGCCGGTTCGATGAGGCGCTGGCGCGCCCGGTCGCGCGCATGGGCTATATGGACTATTGCGAAGGAAGCGAGGTCTTCGAGATGTTCAGGCCGAAGGTCTGACGGTTTCCACGTAAGGCCGCGCAAACCCTAACAAATATGGTGAACCAATCATAAACTTTTTCAGGCTACCGTCGCTGTATTGAATGAGACGCGAAGGAATCGCGTTCAGTGCTGGGGCGTGGTCGTGATCATAGAGGCATTTCTTCGTTGGGCTGAAACGGCCAAGACCGCCGACAGGGCGGCCGCTGCAAATGCCCTCGGACGCGTCTACCTCAGATGCGAAATGTCGGACGAGCGGCGCGACGCGGCTGAGAAGGCAATGACCTATCTGCTCGACGATCCGTCGCCGCGTGTGCGCTTAGCGCTCGCCGAAGCGATCGCCTGGGCGCCGCATGCACCGCGCAACATCATTCTTTCGCTCGCCGAAGACCAGCCGGAGATCGCCTGCCATGCGGTCACCTGCTCGCCCATCCTGACCGACGCCGATCTCGTCGATCTCGCAGCACGCGGCAGTGGCACGACACGGATGCTGATTGCGGCACGCGCCCATGTGACGCGCCCGGTTTCCGCAGCACTTGCCGAGGTTGGCGATGAGGACGAAGTTCTCTGCCTCCTGGAAAACGACGGCGCCACGATTTCCACCCAGTCCCTGAAACGGATTGCCGAACGGCTTGGCGATGTCAGCGACATCAGAAACCTGCTTCTGGACCGCATCGACCTACCGGCAGATGCCCGCCAGCTTCTGACACAGCATGTCAGCAATGCGCTGGTCGGCCTGCCGCTCGCGCAGGCGGCAATCGGCCTGCAGAGGCTGCAGCGCATCAGCCGTGAAGCGACCGAAGCGGCAATCGTTTCCATTGCCGGCGATATCGCGCTCATCGAAGTGCCTGATCTGGTCGAACATCTTCGCCTGAACGACCGTCTGACGCCGTCCTTCCTCATGCACGCACTCTGCTGCGGCAAGGTGGAGTTCTTCGCTTGCGCCATCGTCAATCTGTCCGGGTGCAGCGACCGGCGCGTACGCGCAATCCTTGCTACCGGCCGCATGCATGCCGTGCGCGCGCTCTATGAATCGGCAGGTCTGCCGCGGGATATCAGCATCATCTTCGTGGAAGCGACGTTCCTGTGGCGCGAGGCTTCCCGCAAGACGTCGACCTCGCTGCTCGGCAGCATCTGCGGGCGTCTGCTTCAGAAATTCCACGGCCGGGTGGGGCAGCATGATGCCGTCGGCGAGCTGCTCGATATGGTGGAGAAGCTGCATGTGGCCGAGCAGCGCCGCTCGGCCCGTGTCTATGCGTCGCTGGCTGCTGCCTAGTCGGTAAAGCGAGCAGCGGCCCAGGAATAGCTCGCAGAGACGAAATGCAATGGCTTCGCCAGGGTATTCTTCACGTGCTGGCCGGAAGGCAGATTGGCGCGAACACGCTCGGCGATATTGTCCATGAAAGCCCCAATACCATCCTGTTGTTCGGCGACCTCGGGCGCTGTTGGAGCGGATGGTGCCGGCTTGGCCGGTTCGGCAGCGGCAAGCGATTTCGGCGCCTCGCAGACCGCAATGACCGTCGGATAGCTGGCATTGGCGTAGTTTTTCAGCCGTTGTTCAGCCTCGGCATCGCAGGCGACGACGGTTTCCCAGTGCTTGTCCACCGTGGCCACATAATTGCATTGGCTGACGGAATCGTCGCAACCGAGGATCGTCATGGCGATGAGGACGGCTTGCATATATTGCCTCCATGGCTATTGAGCGTGTCATCACCTTCGACAGCACAATTCCAACGGAATGAAGGCAGCGACGTTAACTCCCCGTCATCCGGGAAAATTCGCGCCATTCGTCGCAATAGGAGAGAAAATGCCTGTCACCATCGCTCTGGAATCGCCGCGCCAGGATGGCGTGATCCGCCTTCTTGATCTCTCCGATGCGTATGCGCAGTCGCTCTATCCGCCCGAGAGCAACCATCTCGTCGATATCTCAACCCTGGAAAAGCCGTCGGTGAGCTTCCTCGTGGCGCGCAACGACGACGAGATCGTGGGCTGCTGCGCGCTGGTCGAAGCGGGCGACGGCACGGCCGAGATCAAGCGCATGTTCGTCGACCCGCAAGCGCGGGGCCTGAAGGTCGCAAGCCGGCTGATGGACCGATTGGAGGAAATTGGCTTGGAGAAAGGGCTTATGGCAGTGCGTCTGGAAACCGGCATCTACCAGCCCGAGGCGATCGGCCTCTACAAGAAATACGGATACATCGAAATCGAGCCCTTCGGCCCCTATCAGCCAGATCCGCTCAGCCTTTTCATGGAAAAACGGCTGACTGTCTGACGACCTTCGCTGACAGGGAAATCAGCCCTCGGCGGCGCGTTGCACCGGGGGGGCCTGCTCGTCGAGGAGGATCTGCGGGCCTGTATCGGCGGTGCGGACCTCATGTATCCATTCCCGCCAGATAGCGACCAGGAGCGCCATCAGAACCGGGCCGATGAAAAGGCCAAGGAAGCCCATCGTCTTCACGCCGCCGACCAGGCCGAAGAAAGTCGGCAGGAACGGCAGCTTGATCGGTCCGCCGACGAGCTTCGGGCGTAGCGTCTTGTCGACGATAAAGAGTTCGACCGTGCCCCAGACGAAGAGCCCGATACCGGCGACATGCGAACCGCTGGCGAGCAGATAGACGGATACCAGCGTGAAGGAGAGAGGCGCGCCACCCGGGATCAGCGCCATGACGCCGGTCAGCACGCCAAGCGTGACCGGAGAGGGCACGCCGGCAATCCAATAGGCGACGCCGAGCACGATGCCTTCACCGATAGCAATCAGCGTCATGCCCATGACGGTCGAACTGATCGTGGCAGGCACGACGCGGGAAATACGCTCCCAGCGGTTCGGCAGGATGCGCTCGCCCAGCATGTCGATCTGCTTTGAGAAGGAGAAGCCGTCGCGATAGACGAAGAAGAGCGCAATCAGCATGAACAGCAGCGTCAGGAGCAGATGGAAGGCGCCGCCGCCCGCCGCCAGAACCGCGCGGTAAATGTTGCCGATATGAGCGCCGCTGACGGCCTGGATGAGTTCACCCATGGCGCCGGGGCTGCCGATATATTTCGTCCAGAGCTCATCGAGATAGGGACCGGCGAACGGCAGCGCGATGATCCATTGCGGCGTTTCCGCCCCGAAGCGGTTGGCGTGAATCGCCCAGGCAACCCAGGTGCGCACTTCACCGGTCGTGTAGGCAACGGCAAGGCCGATGGGAATGACGAGGAAGGTGAGAATAAGGATGATTGCGATGGTCGCGGCAATAGTCGTATTGCCGCCCACGCGGGCGAGGAGCTTGCGGTAAAGCGGCCAGCTCGCAAAGCCAATGACGAGGGCTGCAAGCACCGGCACCACGAAGCCGTAGAAGAAGTAGACGCCGGCTGCGGCAACGAGCACGAGCAGCCAGCGAGCAGCCGAAATGGAGGGTATCAGCGGCGTACGTATCGTCGCCGATGGCCCCAGCCATCGCGGCTCCGTATTGGTTTTCTGACGATCAAACACACCCACGCGCGCCTCTTTTTATTGTTGTCCTAGTTTATGGGCTATGAACCGGGCGGTTTCAAGGTCCGCCCGGATAAAGCGTATACAAAGCGTGGCTGTTTTTAGCTTCCGATCGCCTCGATATTATTGAGGGCGGTGGTTGATCTTGAAGGCGTAGAACTGACTCTTCTGGCCGGTCGAGAAATTATTGTCCGAACCGAGGATCAGGACATCAGTACCGTCCTTCGCCTTGCCGATTGCCATGGCCTCGATGTTGTCGGGCGTCAGGCCGATGGCGCGCAGATCCAGCACCTGGCTTTTGCGGGCCGGGACGACGCGCTGGTCGTTCTTGGCAAGCGAGGCGATGGCGGAGACATCGGTCGCGCCGTCGAGATCCATCATGAAAAGCTTGACGTTGTTGCCGAAGCCCTGGGCATAGCTGCGCTCGACGGCAAGCAGGCGGTGATCATCAAGCGCAATCATTTCCGACATGCCGTTGTCGTTGCCGCCATCGGCCTTCGTGGCGGCCTGCGGGATTGGCGAGACCGGATAGACATACTGAGCCTTCGGCTCCCCGGTTGCGCCGTCGTAGCGGATAATGCGCGACAGGCTGCCTGTCGTCAGGCTGGGGTTCGGGCCGTCCTGATAGAGGGCTGCCTCAACGCCGACGAAGACATCACCGAATGGAGACACTGCGATATCCTCGAAAGCGAGGTTGTCGCGGATGCCGGTCGACTTGTCGGCGGTCGGTGCAAAACCGTCGGGCAACTTGAACTCGCGCACGAAGGCGCCATCAGGAGAGGTGACGCGCACGAAGGGGGCGATCAGCGCCTTGGCGTCGCCTTCGCTACCCCAGTAAATGCCGTCCTTGCCGAAGCGGATGGATTCAGGATCGACGGTGCGCGAGGCAAAAGGCTGGCCGTTCTTGTCCTGGAAGGTGACATGCTTGACGACGGTGACGCCCTTCAGGCCGGCGGCGTCGACATCGATATCAAGATCGTAGAAGCGGGCCGGGGCCTTTTCGGAGCGATCGTCGCTGATGGCAATGTAATGGCCAGTGGCGGCATCGAAATCGAGGCCGGAAATGCCGCCGAATTCAACGCCGTTTTCCATCTGACCGGTCGGGATGACGAATTCACCGAGATAAGAAAGTGAGATTGCAGCGGCGCAATCGCCGAAGGGGCAGGCGGTCTCGACGGTCGCGCCAATATCGGTTGCGAAAACGGAAGCGGTGCTGGACAGGAAAACGAAAGCGGCAGTCGCGAGAAAACGCTTGGTCATGGCAAATATCCGGCAAAGGGTTGAAACAAGAGGGCCGGCGCTGCAGTGACCTCTCGGGCGGGCAGAGCGCCGGCCGTTCTATTGCGCCGGTATTTTGACGGAAGCGTAACGGTTCTTCGTCAGTTCTATGAATTCGCTAAGGCTTAAATATCGAGGTCTTCGGCGAAAGCCGCACGTTCCTGGATGAAACGGAAGCGTGCCTCGGCCTTGGTCCCCATCAGGTCGTCGACGGCATTGCGCGTGCCTTCGAAATCCACCTCGTCGATCAGCACGCGCAGAAGCGTGCGCTTTGACGGGTCCATTGTGGTTTCCTTGAGCTGGGCGGGCAGCATTTCACCGAGACCTTTGAAGCGGCTGATCTCGATCTTGGCCTTGCCCTTGAATTCAGTCTCCATCAGTTCGGCGCGATGCTCGTCATCACGGGCATATGCAGATTTTGCGCCCTGCGTGATCTTGTAGAGCGGCGGCACGGCGAGGAAGAGATGACCGCCGCGCACAAGCTCCGGCATCTCCTGATAGAAGAAGGTGATGAGCAGCGAAGCGATATGCGCGCCGTCGACGTCGGCATCGGTCATGACGATGATGCGTTCGTAGCGAAGATCCTCTTCGCGATATTTCGAGCGCGTGCCGCAGCCGAGCGCCTGGACGAGATCGGAGATCTGCTGGTTCGCCCCGAGTTTCTCGCGGCCGGCGCTGGCGACGTTGAGGATCTTGCCGCGCAGCGGCAGGATCGCCTGGTTGGCGCGGTTGCGTGCCTGCTTGGCGGAGCCACCTGCCGAGTCACCCTCGACCAGGAACAGTTCGGCGCCTTCGGCGGTGTTCTGCGAGCAATCGGCAAGTTTGCCGGGCAGGCGCAGTTTGCGTACCGCGGTCTTGCGGTTGACTTCCTTCTCCTTGCGGCGGCGCAGGCGCTCTTCGGCTCGCTCGATTACCCAGTCGAGAAGCTTCTCGGCTTCACCCGGATTATCGGCGAGATAGTGATCGAACGGGTCGCGCAGAGTGTTTTCGACAAGGCGCTGGGCTTCGACCGTCGCCAGTCGATCCTTCGTCTGGCCGACAAATTCCGGTTCGCGGATGAAGACCGAGAGCATGCCGACGGCCGAAATCATCACGTCGTCGGTGGTGATCTGCGCGGCGCGCTTGTTCTGCGTCAGTTCGGCATAACTCTTCAGGCCCTTGGTCAGCGCGATGCGCAAACCCGCCTCATGCGTGCCACCTTCGGGTGTCGGAATGGTGTTGCAATAGGAGTGAACCTGCGGATCGCCGCCATACCAAGTGATCGCCCATTCCAGCGCACCGTGGCCGGCAACCTTTTCGCTCTTGCCGGCGAAGATTTCGCGGGTGACGGTGAATTCCTTGCCCATCGTCGCCTGCAGGTAATCCTTCAGGCCGCCGGGGAAGTGGAAGACGGCCTTGTCAGGCACGTCGGAGCCTTCGGGCAGCACGCCCGGATCGCAGCTCCAGCGGATCTCGACGCCGCCGAAGAGATAGGCTTTCGACCGGGCCATGCGGAAGACTCGGCCCGCATCGAACTTCGCGTGGTCGCCGAAGATCTGCGGGTCGGGGTGGAAGCGAACCTTGGTGCCGCGGCGATTGTGCACATCACCCAGTTCCTCGATGCCACCCTGCGGCACGCCGCGCGAGAAGCGCTGGCGGTAGAGCTTGCGGTTGCGAGCCACTTCGACTTCGAGAACATCCGACAGTGCATTGACGACGGAGACGCCGACGCCGTGCAGACCGCCAGAGGTCTCATAGGCCTTGCCGTCGAACTTACCGCCGGCATGAAGCTTGGTCATGATGACTTCGAGCGTCGACTTGCCGGGAACCTGCGGATGGTTCTCGACCGGAATGCCGCGGCCGTTGTCGGTGACAGTCAGATAACCCTGAATATCGAGATGCACGTCGATGAAATCGGCATGGCCGGCCACCGCTTCGTCCATCGAGTTGTCGATGACTTCGGCAAAGAGGTGGTGCAGTGCCTTTTCGTCGGTACCGCCGATATACATGCCGGGGCGCATGCGCACCGGTTCCAGACCTTCCAGAACACGGATCGATGAGGCGCCATAATCATCGCCGTTCGACGTTGCCGGGGCAGGGCGCGCGGCAGCGGGTGCCGCAGCTGCGGCGGGCCGTTCGGCAGGTGCCGCAGGCTTTGCAGCCTCCTCCTGCTTTTGCGTGAGGGGCATTCCGGAAAAGAGGTCGTTGCTGTCTTCCATGGAACCGTTCAGATCTTCATTCTCGTGAAGGGCCGCCGCTGGCCCACAATAGTCGCGGTCCGTATCGCGTTTGCGAATCAGGGGAATTCTGACAGAAAGCGCCCCGATACGCGACGCGCCCCGGATTTGCGGAGCTTTTCAAGATGTGATTTGCGTTGCCGGGCGCCGAATGGCAAGTCGCGGCAGCTCTTTGGGAACCATCTGCATGCCGATGTCCACAAGTCATTGCACCATAATCACTGCAATTGCGGCCTTTTTCCTGTCCGCGGCTGTCACGACCACCTCGGCCGAGACGTTGCCGCCCTACAAGGACGATCTGTTTTCGACGCAGAAAGTGCTGCAGACGGGCGATGACGGCGCATCGGAAGTGATCGATTACGACGAGATGCGCGACATTAATGGGCGCGACCAGATCCCTCAAAAGCGGGTACAGCAGAAATATGTCTCGCTCGGTGTCAAGAAACTGCAGGCGGACGAAACGCTGTCGCTCGACGGCACCAGACTCGACGTCACCAGGGTGGGACCGGCTGAGAATGCCGCCTTCACGGTCATCTTCATCCATGGCCGCGACGGCGACCGGCGCCTCGGCGCCAACGACTATTCCTTCGGCGGCAATTTCAACCGGCTGAAGAACCTTACGGCCGGTAATGGGGGCGTCTACTATTCGCCGACGGTCAAAACCTTCGACGCCACTGGCGTGACCGCCATTGCCGGGCTCATCCGCTATGCAAGCGCACAGTCTCCCGGCCGCCCGGTCATCCTCAGCTGCGCCTCGATGGGCAGCCAGATCTGCTGGGGCATCACCCGTGACGCCGAGAGCGTCAAACGGCTGAAGGGGATGCTGATCATGAGCGGCGTGTCGGACCCGGATTTTGCGAAAAGCCCGTTCTACAAGGCCAAGCTGCCGCTCTGGTTTGCCCATGGAAGCCGCGACCCTGTCTATGCCGCCACCGACCAGCAGGCGCTGTACGAGAAGCTCCACAAGGCAAAATACCCGACGCATTTCACGCTCTTCCAGAATGGCAATCATGGGACGCCGATCCGCATGATCGACTGGCGCAGAGTGCTGAACTGGGTTCTGGCGTCCTGAACGGGCAGATTCCAGGTCACATAGGGCTTTCAGGCCATCATATTTCGCCGCGGCCACCCCAGGCGCTTTCCTTTGAGCCACGCTTTTGCTAAGGCCGCCGGATATGCGGATTTTGGGAGAGCAGCATGACACCTGACGTACGCCCGCTCGTGGCGGGGAACTGGAAGATGAACGGCACGCGCGATTCATTGGACCAGATCAAGGCGATTGCCCAGGGCGTCATGGTTCCCCTGTCCGACAAGGTCGAAACGCTGATCTGCCCGCCGGCGACACTGCTTTACGTCTCGACCGCGCTTGCGACCGACAGCCCACTTGCGATCGGCGGACAGGATTGCCATCAGGCCCAGTCCGGCGCGCATACTGGCGATATTTCGGCCGACATGATCGCCGATTGCTTCGGCACTTACGTGATCGTTGGCCATTCGGAACGGCGCATCGACCATGCCGAGACCGACCATATGATCCGCGGCAAGGCGCAAGCCGCCTATCAGGCAGACCTGACGGCGATCGTCTGCGTCGGCGAGACCGGCGAAGAGCGCGACGCCTATCAGACGCTCGACATTCTCAAGCGCCAGCTTTCCGGCTCGCTGCCGGGGGAAGCAACTGCTGACAATACCGTCATTGCCTATGAGCCCGTCTGGGCGATCGGCACCGGGCTGACACCGACGGCAAAGGACGTGGAAATCGCCCATGCCTTCATCCGCTCCGAACTCGTCCACCGCTTCGGTGATGAGGGCAAGGGCATGCGCATTCTCTACGGCGGCTCGGTCAAGCCCGGCAATGCCCGCGAACTGCTTGCCGTCGACAATGTCGATGGTGCGCTGATCGGCGGCGCGAGCTTGAAAGCCACCGACTTCCTCGCCATCTACGGCACATACGAGGCGCTGCTCGCCTGAGTCGATTGCATATTCCTGGCCGAAGGGCTTGGAATAGCTGATGACCTCATGTAAAGAGCCGCCAGATTTTTACTTTATGTCCGTCCTCAGACGGGCAGGACTGGACCCATGCAGACCGTATTGATTGTCATCCATCTCATGATCGTGCTCGCGCTCGTCGGCGTCGTGCTCATCCAGCGCTCCGAAGGCGGCGGTCTCGGTATCGGCGGCGGATCGGGCTTCATGTCGGCCCGTGGCACGGCCAATGCGCTGACGCGCACGACGGCGATCCTGGCGACGCTGTTTTTCCTTACTTCGCTCGGCCTCGGCATCCTGACCCGTTACGAAAGCCGCCCGACCGATATTCTCAATCGCATTCCGGCAACGAGCGGGCAGGGCAACGGCATTCTCGATTCGCTCGGCGGTGGCAACACGCCGGCTCCGGCCCAGCCTGCCGATAATAGCGGCATTCCGAATGGCGGCGCTGCGGCACCGGCACCGGCTGCCCCGGCAACGCAAGCTCCTGCAGCGCAGGCGCCTGCAACTCAGGCACCGGCTGCGAGCGCCCCTGCGGCGACCGCCCCGGCTGCTCCGACGACGACGGCTCCGGCCCAGCCTGAGGCTCCCGCCGCGACCGCGCCGGCACAGCCTTCCGGCGTCCCCACGGGACAATAAGCCGGTCCAGAAAATAAACCGCCGGCAGGCCCTCGGGTCTGCCGGTTTTCTTTTGTTCAGATTCTTGCGCCACGCACCAAAAGTTCTGGAAAAGAATTTTTGGGCTGGTGGAATCGTTTTTGAAAAGGTATCCGGTGACTCCCATGGCGCGATACGTATTCATCACTGGCGGCGTGGTTTCTTCCCTCGGAAAAGGAATTGCGGCCGCGGCTCTCGGAGCGTTGTTGCAGGCCCGTGGTTATCGGGTCCGGCTTCGCAAACTTGACCCCTATCTGAACGTGGATCCGGGCACTATGAGCCCGACCCAGCACGGCGAAGTCTTCGTCACCGACGACGGCGCGGAAACCGACCTCGATCTTGGCCACTACGAGCGTTTTACCGGACGCTCGGCGACCAAGACCGACAACATCACCACCGGCCGCATCTACAAGAACATCATCGACAAGGAACGCCGCGGTGATTATCTCGGCGCGACCGTTCAGGTCATCCCGCACGTCACCAACGAGATCAAGGATTTCGTCATCGAAGGCAATGACGACTATGATTTCGTCATCTGCGAAATCGGCGGCACGGTCGGCGATATCGAGGCGATGCCCTTCATGGAAGCGATCCGTCAGCTCGGCAACGACCTGCCGCGCGGCACTGCAATCTACGTGCACCTGACGCTGATGCCCTATATTCCGGCAGCCGGCGAACTGAAGACCAAGCCGACGCAGCATTCCGTCAAGGAACTCCAGGCGCTCGGCATTCATCCCGACATCCTGCTGGTGCGCGCAGACCGGGAAATCCCGGAAGCCGAACGCCGCAAGCTGTCGCTGTTCTGCAACGTGCGCCCTTCCGCCGTCATTCAGGCGCTCGACGTTGCCAATATCTACGACGTGCCGATGGCCTATCACAAGGAAGGCCTCGACGACGAAGTGCTTGCCGCCTTCGGGATCGAGCCGGCTCCCAAGCCGCGCCTCGACCAGTGGGAAGAGGTCTGCAACCGCATCCGCACCCCGGAAGGCGAAGTCACGATCGCGATCGTCGGCAAGTATACCGGCCTCAAGGATGCCTATAAGTCGCTGATCGAAGCGCTGCATCACGGTGGTATCGCGAACCGCGTCAAGGTCAAGCTCGAATGGATCGAGTCGGAGGTCTTCGAAAAGGAAGATCCGGCACCGTATCTCGAGAAGGTGCACGGCATTCTGGTACCGGGCGGCTTCGGCGAGCGCGGTTCGGAAGGCAAGATCCATGCGGCGCGTTTTGCCCGCGAGCGCAAGGTGCCGTATTTCGGCATCTGCTTCGGCATGCAGATGGCCGTCATCGAGGCTGCGCGCAACCTCGCCGATGTCTCGAACGCCTCCTCGACCGAATTCGGCCCGACGCCGGAGCCGGTTGTCGGCCTGATGACGGAATGGGTGAAGGGCAACGAGTTGCAGAAGCGCACGGCAGCGGGCGATCTCGGCGGCACGATGCGTCTCGGCGCCTACAAGGCGTCCCTGAAGAAGGGCACGAAGATTTCGGATATTTACGGCTCCACCGATATCTCCGAGCGTCACCGCCATCGCTACGAAGTCAATATCGACTACAAGGACCGGCTGGAAAACTGCGGCCTCGTCTTCTCGGGCATGTCGCCTGACGGCGTCCTGCCGGAGACGATCGAATATCCCGACCATCCCTGGTTCATCGGCGTTCAGTACCATCCTGAACTGAAGTCCCGCCCGCTCGATCCGCATCCGCTCTTTGCAAGCTTCATCGAAGCGGCGACGGAACAGAGCCGATTGGTCTAATTCTTCGCTGTTACACAATTCCAGCCGCTCCCTCCGAAACGAGGGAGCGGCTTTTTTCATTCCGTCACGCCGCCTGCGGCAGCGGTCCCACGTAGACCGAGCGGGGACGAATGAGACGACCTTCCAGCCCCTGTTCGCGGGCATGGGCGACCCAGCCGACAGTGCGGCCGATCGCAAAGACGCCGGTGAAGGCATCGCGCGGGAAGCCGAGGCTTTCCAGAAGCAACGCGGTATAGAATTCCACATTCACATCCAGTGGTCGGTCTGGCTTGCGCTCCTTCAGGATCGCGAGCGCTGCCTGCTCAACAGCTTCGGCAAGCGCGATGCGGCCGGTATTCACCTGACCTGCAGCAACAAGCGGCTTCAGCGCATTTTTCAGCGCATCGGCACGCGGGTCGCGCACGCGGTAAACACGGTGGCCGAAGCCCATCAGCCGTTCGCCGCGATCGAGCGCCGAGCGCAGCCAGGGGCCGGCATTGGCATCGCTCCCGATACCGTCAAGCATATCGAGCACCGGCCCCGGCGCGCCCCCATGCAGCGGTCCCTTCAGTGCGCCGATCGCCGCCAGCACCGAGGAGGTGAGGCCGGCGCGGGTGGAGGCGATGACGCGCGATGCGAAGGTTGAGGCGTTGAGGCCGTGATCGGAGATCGTTACGAGATAGGTGTCGAGTGCACCCGTCTGCTCGGCGCTCGGCACCGTGCCCGATAGCATCCGCAGGATATCGGCTGAATGCGACGAGCCGGCATCGGGCTTTACCGGCTTCTCGCCGCGCTGCAGGCGCAGAACCGCCGGCAGGAAGACAGCGGGTGCTGCAAGCAGGCGAAGCGCAGTGTCGATATCTTCACCGTCCGGCAACCGGGCGACGAGTGCTCGCATCGCATCGACCGGCGGCAGCGCCAACAAGCGGGAATCGGCGGCTTTGACTTCCGCGAAAACTACCCGTCGCGCCTGGCCAAGCCGGCGGCGCAAATCGGTTGCATCGAGATGCGGTTCGATCAATCCATCCAGCAGCAGCGCGGCGACATCTTCATAGGTACTGCGCCCGGCCAGATGATCCAGGGATATGCCGCGGATGATCAGCCGGCCCGCTTCGCCGTCGACATCCGAGAGCTGTGTTTCAGCGGCAATGACATCTTCCAAACCATTTTTCATGGGTTTTCTCCTTTACCAGAAGAAAGATCGGACCTAGTTTGGTTGACGTCAATCTTGATGTAATTGATCAATATGAGGTTGCGATGACCTGGGTGACAGCAGAGGAAGCGTTGGCGGAACTCGGCACCAAGCCGCAGACGCTATATGCCAATGTCAGCCGGGGTCGCATCCGTGCCAAGGCCGACCCAGCCGACCCGCGCCGCAGCCTCTATCAGCAAAGCGACGTCAAACGGCTTGCCGAGCGGCATGCCGGCCGACGCAAGAGCGAGACGGTCGCCGCCGAGGCAATCAGCTGGGGCGATCCCGTGCTGGCATCCGCGATCTCAACCATTGCCGCGGGACGATTGCTTTATCGGGGGCGGGATGCGACGGAGCTTTCAGTGCATGCGACGCTGGAGGAGACTGCGCTGCTCCTTTGGAACGCGGAAAGTTTTACCTGCGTGGCAGCGCGCGCGCCAGAGCCGGCAGCGCCTGCCATTCAGGCTGCACTTCTGGCGCTGGCAGGACGGGTGAGCGCCGATCTGCCGTCGCTCGGACGTGCGCGCCCCGCCTTGCAGATGGAAGCATGCAGCGTGCTTTCCACCATTGCCGATGCACTGGCGCCAGGCCCGACAGACCATTCCCTGCATCACCGTCTTGCTGCATGCTGGGGCAGGCCGGAGGCCGCCGATTGCCTGCGTCGGGCGCTCGTCATGTTCGCCGATCATGAGCTGAATGCCTCGACCTTCGCTGTCCGCGTCACGGTTTCGACGGGAGCGGCACTTTCTGCCGCCGTGCTCTCGGGTCTCTCGACGCTGACCGGCCCACTGCATGGCTCGGCGTGGCGGAGTATCGATGCCCTTGTCGAAGCCGCATCCAGCATCGGGGCGGAGTGCGCGATCCGCCACCAGTTGCTGCGGGGAAGCAGGCTGGGGGCCTTCGGACATCCGCTTTATCCCGACGGCGATGTGCGGGCACGCGTTCTGCTCTCGTCTTTCGACGTGCCGCCAATCTTCCGCGATGTTCAGCGGGCCGGCGAAGAGATGGTGGGCGAGCCGGTCAACGCCGATTTCGCGCTTGCCGCCATGACGGCCGCCTTCAAACTGCCGGAGGAGGCGCCGATCATCATCTTCGCACTGGCGCGCACAGCCGGCTGGCTGGCGCATGCGATGGAGCAGATCGAAAGCGGCCATCTGATTCGCCCTCGCGCTCGCTACATCGGGCCGTCACCGAGCGGACCCTGAATGTTTCCGAATGGCTTGCACGGCCTCCGATTTTTGCATAGGGAAACCGGCGAATTCAGCTAGTATCGACCGGCCGGCGCCTTCGAGGATGTACCGGCGGTCATGAGAGGCGGATCATGAAAGCCATCCCAGCAATCTCCCTCAGCCTGTTTTTCGCTGTCCTGACCATCGGGCTCCTGCCTCAGAGAGCAGCTTATGCCCAGTCCGCCGGCTGCGCGATTTCGCGGGCAGCGAATGGCAACCAGATCTTCCGCTGCCCTGGCGGCGTCAATATCACCGCCGAACGCGGAGCATCCTTCACACTCATCGATCGCAATCGCGACGGCAGTCCGGATTCGCTGTCATTGCGCAGCAAGGCTGCCCTTGTCGACGTGGACAGCAGCCAGCATCGCGGCGGTTTCCAGGTGGTGACACCGCAGGCGATCGCGGCCGTTCGCGGGACCCAATGGGCCGTCGATGTCAAAGGCGGCACGACCTCCGTACTGGTCACACGCGGCCGCGTCGGCGTACGCCGTCCGGCAGGGGCAGCCGTCGTGCTTGGACCGGGCGAGGGGGTGGACGTGACGCGCGGAACGGCTGCGCTCACCGTTCGCACCTGGCCGGCGCCCCGCGTCGCGGCTCTTCTTTCACGCCTCGGTCAATAAGCGGTCTCATGAACCACCGGCTTCCGACAGTGATCGCACTGCTGCTCGCCGGTCTGTGGGGCGCTGCCCTCGGCTATTTCCATCTGCAGCAGCAGTCGAACTCCGGCCTGATCGAGCGTGTGGAAGCCACGCTTGTCGATCTGCGCAGCATGATCGTCGGTGTCCGGTCTCCGCCCGATATCGTTTCCATTATCGCGATCGATGACCGCACCGCGGCAGCACATGGCTATCCGCTGAAGCGGGAGACGCTTGCACAACTTGTAACCTCCATCGGGGCGTTGAAACCAAGGGCGCTGGCTCTCGATATACTGCTCGTCGATCCCGGCACGGAGGAGGGGGATGCGGCGCTCGCAACGGCGATCAAGTCCGCGCCCAGCATCATCGCCGGTGCCGCGACCTTTCCACAAAGTCTCCAGTCAGTGACGGCAAATGCCGAGGATCCGCTTGCAGCGGTACCCGAAGCACAGCAGCTTCTGCTGCCGCAGCCGCGCTTCGCGGAGGCTGCGCCGCTCGGTATCGTCAATGTCGCGACGGACCAAAGCGGCGTACCGCGTTTCATCCCGCTGTTTTCTCGCGCCGCCGACCGTCTGGACGCAGCCTTTCCGTTGCGCGCGGCCTCGATTGCGCTCGGCGCTGAACCCTTGATCGAAAACGATGGCATCCGGCTCGGTGCTCACCGCATTCCAACGGATACGGGCCAGCGCCTGCCGCTGACGTTCTATGGTCCTGCGGGCAGCATCAGCACCTTCAGCGCTGCCGATGCGCTCGATGGCAAGCTGCCGGCGGATGCCATCACCGGCAAGGTTGTGGTGATCGGCGCAACAGTTACCGGCGGCGGCGATGTCTTTCCCACACCGTTCGATCCCATCCTGCCGGGTGTCGAAGTCATGTCGACGGCAATCACCCATCTGATCGCCGGCGATGGCATGGTACGCGACAGCAGAACACGGCAGGCGGATGCCGGCATTGCGACGGCCTTGCCTGTTCTCCTGGTCGCGCTGGTCGCCTGGCGCCGCAGCGCTCTCGGCTTTATCATCATCTGCCTCACGGTCATTGCCTGGGCGATGCTCAACCTTGCTGCTTTCGCGAACGGTTACTGGCTGAGTGCTGCATTGCCGATTGCGGCTGCACTCCCGCCTGCGATTATTTTCGGCGCCGCAGAACTCTGGCGAGACCGCCGCCGTGCGCGGCACTTTGCCGATCAATCCGAGCGCCTGCAGCGCATCGAGGCGCCTGGCCTCGGGGAGTGGCTGGCGCGCGACCCGGCATTCCTGGCCGAGCCCGTGCGGCAGAACGCTTCCGTCGTCTTCATCGATCTCTCGGGCTTCACCGGCCTCAGCGAAGCGGTCGGACCGGCCATGGTGCGCGAGATCCTCAGCGGCTTCTTTGAACTGATTGATGAGGAAGTACGGCTTCTCGGGGGCGCGATCACCAGCTTCATGGGTGACGGCGCCATGATCCTCTTCGGATTGCCGGCACCGGCGGCGGACGATGCGGCGCGGGCCGCAGCCTGCGCCATACGGCTTGCCGATCGCACGCGCCTCTTCCTCGCAGGCCATCCGGAGCTTCGGCGCAGGAAGATAGGCTTCAAGCTCGGCGCCCATTGCGGCCCGATCGTCGCTTCGCGTCTTGGCACCGGCGACCGGCAGCAGATCACCGCGACGGGCGATACCGTCAATGTCGCGCAGCGACTGATGGAAGTGGCGGCAAGCCGCGGTGCGGAACTTGCACTCAGCGCCGGACTGCTCGACGCCGCCGGTCCCGATGCCATTCCCTTGCACACGGGGCGGTTAGCCGGACCGTTCGATACGAAGCTTCGCGGCCGCTCCGGCGGCATCGCCATCTACACATGGCGCGGCGAGACACTTTGACATTCGCAGCCGGAGCGAGTAGGAACGGCCCAACTCTTCGGCCGGACGTTTCCGGCTACGGCGCTCGCTGCGCCTGACAGCTCCGAAAGATCGAACAAATGACTGACTATAACGGCGTCTCTCCGGCGATCGCCAAGGCGTTGCAGAAGCGCGGCTATACAGAACTTACCCCCGTCCAGAAGGCGATGCTCGATCCGGCGCTCGCAGAATCTGACGCTCTCGTTTCCGCCCAGACCGGCTCGGGCAAGACCGTTGCCTTCGGCCTGGCGCTTGCGCCGACGCTGCTTGAAGGCGCCGAGCGTTTCGGGCCAGCCGCCGCACCTCTTGCTCTCGTGATCGCGCCGACGCGCGAACTGGCACTGCAGGTCAAGCGCGAGCTGGAATGGCTCTACGAAATGGCAGGCGCAGTGATCGTCAGCTGCGTCGGCGGCATGGATATCCGCAGCGAGCGCCGTGCGCTGGAACGCGGTGCGCATATCGTCGTTGGCACGCCGGGACGTCTCTGCGACCACATCCGCCGCCATGCGCTCGACATGAGCGAGCTCAAGGCTGCCGTGCTGGATGAGGCAGACGAGATGCTCGATCTCGGCTTCCGCGAAGATCTGGAATTCATCCTCGAAGCGGCGCCCGATGAGCGCCGTACCCTGATGTTCTCGGCAACGGTTCCAGCTGCGATCGCCAAGCTCGCCAAGAGCTATCAGCGCGATGCCGTGCGCATCAGCACGCAGGCGGAAGAGAAGCAGCATATCGACATCGACTATCGCGCGCTCGTCGTTTCTCCAAGCGACCGTGAAAACGCTATCATCAACGTGCTGCGTTATTACGAGGCGCGCAATGCGATTGTCTTCTGTTCGACGCGTGCGGCCGTCAATCACCTGACGGCACGGTTCCACAACCGCAATTTCAATGTCGTGGCACTCTCCGGCGAATTGACCCAGAACGAGCGCAGCCATGCGCTGCAGGCCATGCGCGACGGACGCGCGCGCGTCTGCATCGCAACCGATGTCGCCGCACGCGGCATCGACCTGCCGGGCCTCGATCTCGTCGTGCATGCCGACCTGCCGACCAATCCGGAAACGCTGCTGCATCGCAGCGGCCGTACGGGCCGTGCGGGACGCAAGGGCGTCAGCGCGCTCATCGTGCCGCTCAACGTTCGCCGCAAGGCAGAGCGACTGCTGGAAAATGCCGGCATCAATGCCACCTGGGCACGTCCGCCGTCCGTCGAAGAAGTGACTGAACGCGACGACGAGCGGCTGCTCGCAGATCCGATCTTTGCCGACAAGCCGCAGGATGAAGAACAGGATCTCGTACAGAAGCTGATCGCCAGCCATGGTGCCGAGACGCTTGCCGCCGCTTTCGTGCGCCTCTACCGCGCCAATCAGTCGGCGCCGGAAGACCTGATCGAGGTTTCGGTGCAGGACGACCGCGCCCGCAAACGCCGCGACAACGGCGAGGCACGCGAATTTGCTCCGGCGCAGAAGGGACCGCGCGACGACTTCGGTCCGAGCGTCTGGTTCTCGGTCTCCGTTGGCCGCAAGCAGAATGCCGAGCCGCGCTGGCTGATCCCGATGCTCTGCCGCAACGGCAATCTCACGAAGCGTGAGATCGGCGCGATCAAGATGCAGCCGGATGAAACCTTTGTCGAAATTGCTGCTGATAGCGCCGATGGTTTTCTCGGCGCACTCGGCCCGAACAAGACGATGGAACGCGGTATCCGCGTGGTCAGGCTGAACGGCATGCCTGATTTCAGCAAACCGGCTGCCAAACCCTTTGCCAAGAAGCCGTTCGAGGATCGTGGCGATGATCGTTTCCGCGGCGAGAAGCCGAAGGGCAAGTTCGGCAAGGACAGGCCCGCCAGTGCCGAGCGTCAGGACGACAAGCCCTGGACGAAGAAAGGCCCGAAGCCGAAATTCGAAGGCGGCAAGTTCGAAGGCGGCAAGGGCAAGTTCGGCAAGAAAAAGGACCGCTAACGCAGTCGCCGGCCGCACTGGTAAGGCAATGCGGCCGGCATGCAGCGAAGGTCTCAGATATGTTCGTCTTGACCGGCTGCTGCGAGGATGAGATCGGCGACGGCGCGCGGCTGCGAGATCAGCGAAACGTGGCTGGCGTCGAGCTCCACAGTCGTCGCATTCATGCGCTTTGCCATGAAGCGTTCGAGATCGGGATTGATGGTGCGGTCGTTCTTCGAAACGGCATACCATGACGGCTTGGAGCGCCAGGCGGCAACCGTCGTCTTGGCAGTGAACAGCGTATCGGAAATGCGGCCCTGCACGGCATAGAGCGCCTTGGCGCGGGCAACCGGCAGATCGCCGGCGAAGTCTCTCACGAAAGCTTCCTCGCTCAACTGGGCGTAACCGCCATTGTGAACAAGGCCGGCACTGGCCGGCGGCGTCGGATATTGCTTGGCAAGCGCGGTATAATCCTCGCCGGCATCCGGCGCGCGAGCGGCGATGTAGACGAGTGCCGTGACCTTGGGATCGACACCAGCTTCGGTGACGAGCATGCCGGAATAGGAATGGCCGACCAGCACGGTCGGACCATCCATCAGCGCCAGGATACGCTTGGTGGCTTCGACGTCGTCGGCAAAAGAGGTGAGGGGGTTTTGAACGGCCATCACGTTCAGACCGGCGGCCTGCAGATGAGGGATGACATCCAGCCAGCAGGATGCATCGGCATAAGCGCCATGGACGAGAACGACATTCTTTGCCTTGGTGACGGTGGCGGCCCGGCTGGCAGCCGGAAACATGCTGAGTGCGGCCCCTGCAACGAGAGCGGCCGAGAATGAGCGTCTGGTGATCGGTTGCATAAGTTCCTCCAGCTTTAGGAAATAGGGGCGAACCCCTGGGGGATCGCGGGTGGAAATTACGCGGGGGCGCGGGCTTCCATAACTATACAAAGGTCCAGCGAGGTATTATGCCGTCCGGGGGGCCTGAAGGCCTGTCGCAACGAGGCAATCGATAGCAGATGAGACCGGCGTCCACAGATGATCGTCTCGACCTGACGGCCTTCATCAAGGCGAACCTGCCGCTTTCGGAAGTGCCTTCCATACCTAAGGTCAGGCTGCATACGGCGACACCGAGGAGCGGCCTCTATCGGCTTGCAATGGCTGATGATTCCGATCTGATGCCGCCCTACTGGGCCTATCCCTGGGCAGGTGGCGCCGTGCTTGCGCGCTATCTCTTCGACCATCCCGAAACGGTTGCCGGCAAACGCATCATCGATCTCGGCACAGGCTCCGGTCTTGTCGCCATTGCGGCAATGAAATGCGGTGCAGCACATGCTCTGGCCGTTGATATAGATGACAAGGCGATTGCCGCTACGCTGATGAACGCTGCAGCGAACGGTGTCATGATCGAGACGGAACTCGGCGACATCATGGGAGATGCTCCGCCTGCTGCCGAGGTAATGCTGGCCGGTGATATCTTCTATGACGAGGCGTTGGCGGAGCGTGTCCTGCCTTTTCTCGAACGCTGCCGCATGGCCGGTCTCGATGTGCTCGTCGGCGATCCCGGCAGGGCGCCCCTTCCCACAAACTCACTGCTGCGGCTTGCAAACTATGCGGTGCCGGATTTTGGCGGAGCCCAGAGCCTCTCGACCGCCGACAGCGCTGTTTTCCGACTGAAGTGAACCGAGAAAAGTTCATCGCTTGAAACGACGCACCAATCACACTTTCGTCTTGCGCCACAATAGATGACATGTCATTTATTGCTATCCCATCGATATTGACATGACCGACGACAAGATCACAACCTCATTCGGGAGCCTCATCTCCCAGACCGCTCGCTACTGGCGGCGTGTCGCCAATCTGCGTTTGCAGCCTTTCGGGCTGACGGAAGCGACATGGCTGCCGCTGCTGCGTATCGCCCGCTCGCCGACGCCGATGCACCAGAAGGAACTGGCCGCCTCGCTCTCACTCGACAATTCCTCGGTCGTACGCCTGATCGATAATCTGGAGAAGGCGGGACTGGTCGAGCGACGAGAAGGCGAAGACAGGCGTGCAAAGGAAATCCTGCTGACGGAAGAGGGCAGGAGGACCGTGGAGGCGGTCGAACGCGTGGCGCTGGGCATCCGCGAGGAGGCGCTTGCCTTGCTGCCGCGCGAGGACATCGAAACCACGTGGCGCGTGCTCGATCACATCAGCGACGTGCTTGCCCGGCAGCTCGAGGAACCAGAACAGTGAATACGCATCCAGGCCCGATGAACGAAGCGCGACCACTTGGCGCAAAGCGTCACATACCGGTCTGGCTACTCGGGCTCATTACCTTCAGTGGCACTCTGGCCATGCATATTTTCGTGCCTGCGCTTCCGGCAGCGGCCACCGATCTCGGTGCCTCGATCGGCGAGATGCAACTGACCGTCAGTCTCTACATTTTCGGCCTTGCCGTCGGCCAGCTGGTCTATGGTCCGCTTTCGGATCGCTACGGACGCCGGCCGGTGCTGATGAGCGGGCTTGTGCTCTATACGCTCGCCGGCGTCGCCGCACTTGTCTCGCCCGGCGTGCATGCGTTGATCGCGGCCAGGCTCTTCCAGGCCTTTGGTGGTTGCGCCGGGCTTGTCATTGCCCGCGCGATCGTGCGCGACACGTCCAGCCCCGATGAAACGGCCAAGCGGCTTGCGATCATGAACCTGATGGTCACGGTCGGGCCGGGGCTTGCCCCGATCGTCGGCGGCGCGCTTGCTTCTACGCTCGGCTGGCGTTCGATCTTCGTGGCCCTCTGCGCGCTCGGCATCGTCAATCTGCTGCTGACATGGCGCAAGGTGCCGGAAACTGGCAGCCGCAACTCCGAGGCTTCCATGAAGTCACTGAGCCGTGACTATCTGGGGCTGCTCGCGTCGCGCTCATTCGTCGGCTATGCCGTTGGCGGCGGCTGTGCGACGACCTCCATGTATGCCTTCACGGCATCCGCCCCGTTCATCGTCATCAACGAGCTTGGCCGCCCGGCAACGGAGGTCGGCATTTGTCTTGCACTGTTGATCTTCGGCTACTGGATCGGCAGCATGATCGCCACGCGGCTGATCGGCCGGTTTGCGATGAAGCGACTGATGGTGATTTCCAATCTCGTCAGCATTGCTGCCGCACTGGTCTTCTTCGGCCTCGCCGTGAGCCATCATCTGACGCTTCTGCCGATGATGGCTGCGATCATGGTCTATACGATCGGCGCGGGCGTGGCCTCGCCCAATGCGCTGACGCTCGCCGTCAGCGTCAATCCGAAAGTCACCGGCTCGGCCTCCGGCCTTTACGGCTCGACGCAGATGGCCGTCGGCGCTATCTGCAGTGCGCTTTCGGGCATAGGCGGTGACCCCGGACTTGCCGCGGCGACCGTAATCCTCGGCGCAAGCGTGCTGGCACAGCTCTGCTTCTGGCTTGCGGTCGCCTCAAGAAATGTCAGGCGAGGAGATCTGGCCGCAGAAGCATGACCGGGCAGGTGGCTCCCGCCGGCAATTCCGGCGCATGCGGCGGGCGAATGATGAGGCAGTCCGAATGGGCGAAGGTCTTCATCATCGATGAATCCTGCTTGTCGAAGGGTTCGACAAGCCAGCCGCCAGCAGCGGATTTCGAGAGCTTGGCGCGCACATAGTCCTGACGGTGATCATTGGCGCGCAGCGTGACGGCGGCCTCCGCCATCGTCTCGCGCGGGACCGATGGCAGCGAGCCAAGCTTACGGATCAGCGGCTCCAGAAAGAGCAGCGAGCAGACGAGGCTCGAGACGGGATTGCCGGGGAGGCCAAGAACATGGGTCTTTCCGAAGCTGCCGACCATCAGCGGTTTGCCGGGGCGCATGGCAATGCGCCAGAAATCGAGCTGCATGCCGGCTTCGATCAATGTCGCCTGCACCAGATCATGATCGCCGACCGAGGCGCCACCGAGGGTGACGATCACATCGACTTTCGCATTGCGCGCCTTGTCGATCGCTGCCGTGATCTTCGCCTTGTCATCAGGCACGATGCCGAGATCGAGCACGTCGGCACCGGCGCGGCGGGCAAGGGCCGCGACGCCAAAGGTGTTGGAGGCGATGATCTGTGAGGGACCAGGCGTGCTTCCGGGCGGCAGAAGTTCGTCGCCGGTCGCAAGAATGGCGATGACGGGACGGCGCAACACCGCGACATCGGGCCGGTTCATGCCGGCTGCGACCGTCAGCCGCGAGAAATCGAGGATCGTACCGGCGGGCAACACCACTTCGCCTTCGGTGAAATCCTGACCGCGTGGGCGAACATGCTGATTCTGCCGCACCGGGAAATTGGTTCTGATGCCGCCTTCGATCTGTTCCGCGTCCTCCTGCAACAACACGCTATCGGCACCCGACGGTACGGGTGCGCCGGTAAAGATCCTGACAGCCTCGCCGCGGCCAACGCTACCTTCGAAGCCGTGGCCGGCGGACGATGTGCCGATGACCTTCAGAACGGCGCCCGGCTCCGGCGCATCCTCGCGGCGCAGCGCATAGCCATCCATGGCTGAAGAATTGAATGGCGGCTGGGTCAGACCGGCCGTGAGGTCGGCGGCCAGAACGCGACCCTCAGCCTCTGCGAGCGGCAGCGTTTCGGACGCCATGACGGGCGCGGCACTGGACAGCAGGCGGCTCAGGGCCTCGGCGACCGGCAGAAGGTTCATCTTGCCCCCGGATGGCGGAAATCGCCGGATTTGCCGCCGGATTTTTCAAGCAACCTGACACCGCCGATCTCCATCGCCTTGTCGGCGGCCTTGGCCATGTCGTAGATCGTCAGGCATGCGACGGAGACAGCAGTCAGCGCTTCCATCTCCACACCGGTCTTGCCGGTGAGCTTGGCAGTGGCCGTGACCCGCAGGCCGGGCAGGTCGGCATCTTCTTCGATCTCGACCGTGACCTTTGTCAGCATAAGCGGATGGCAGAGAGGAATGAGGTCGGCCGTCCGCTTGGCGGCCATGATGCCGGCAAGGCGAGCGGTACCGATGACGTCGCCCTTCTTGGCATTGCCTTGAAGGATGAGCGAAAGCGTCTCCGGCGCCATTTTCACACAGCCTTCGGCAGTGGCGATGCGCACGGTCTCGGCCTTGTCGGAGACATCGACCATATGCGCCTCGCCAGAGGCACCGATATGAGTGAGGCCTGGCTTTTCGCCGCTCATGCTCATTCGGCCGCGATTGCGGCTTCGCCTGTCAGGAGCGCGCGTGTGGCGGCCGCGACGTCATCCTTGCGCATCAGGCTTTCGCCGACGAGGAAGGTATTGATCCTGACGGCCTGCAGACGCTTGCAATCCTCATAGGTGAAGATACCGCTTTCGCCGACAAGAAGACGATCGTCAGGAACCATTGCAGCCAGCGTCTCGCTGACGGCGAGGCTGACTTCGAAGGTGCGCAGGTTGCGGTTGTTGATACCGACGAGCGGCGAAGACAGCTTGAGCGCACGTTCCATTTCCCGCGCATCGTGGACTTCGACCAGCACATCCATGCCAAGCGAGAAGGCTTCGTCCTGCAGGCGCTCGGCATCGTCATCGCTGAGCGAGGCCATGATGAGCAGGATGCAGTCGGCACCCCAGGCGCGGGCTTCATGGACCTGATAGGTCTCGAACATAAAATCCTTGCGCAGTGCGGGCAGGGCGCAGGCGGCGCGCGCTGCCGTCAGAAACTCCGGTGCGCCCTGGAAGCTCGGCGTATCGGTCAGCACGGAAAGGCAGGCAGCACCACCGGCTTCGTAAGCCCTGGCGAGAGCAGGCGGATCGAAATCGGGACGGATAAGCCCCTTGGAGGGGCTTGCCTTCTTGATCTCGGCGATCAGGCCGAATTCTCCGGCATCGCGCTTGGCGATGAGCGCCTTGCGGAAGCCGCGCGGCGCGGACTGCCCGGCCTGCATGGCCTTCAGATCGGCAAGCGAGGTCCTTGTCTTGGCGGCAGCGATCTCCTCGCGCTTGTAGGCTTCGATCTTCTTCAGGATATCGGTCATGAGACGATCCTAGTCGATATCGTTGGATACGGCGATCAGTTTATCGAGCGCAGATGCGGTTGCGCCGCTATCGAGCGATTCCGTTGCAAGCGTCATGCCGTCACGGATCGTCTCTGCCTTGCCTGCGATGACGAGGGACGCGGCAGCATTGGCGAGCGCAATATCGCGGTAAGCGTTCTTGGCGCCACCGAGCACCTCGCGCAGTGCTGCAGCATTGACGGTGCCGTCGCCGCCCTTGATCTCGGCGAGCACGCGAGGCGCCACACCGAAATCAGCAGGCGAAAGCTCGAAGGTACGGATCTTGCCGTTTTCGAGCGCTGCAACGCTGGTCGTGCCGGTCGTCGTGATTTCATCAAGGCCGTCGCCATGGACGACCCACACACTCTCGGCGCCGAGGTCGCGCATGACTTCGGCAAGCGGTACCACCCATTGCGGCGCGAAGACGCCGAGAAGCTGGCGCTTGACGCCGGCCGGATTGGAGAGGGGACCGAGCAGGTTGAAGATGGTACGCGTTCCGAGTTCGACGCGCGTCGGCCCGACATGGCGCATGGCCGAATGATGCTGCTGCGCGAACATGAAGCCGACACCGGCTTCTGCGATGCAGCGGGTGATCATCTCCGGGGTAACCTCGAGATTGACGCCAAGGGCCGCAAGGCTGTCGGCGGCGCCGGATTTCGAGCTCAGCGCGCGGTTTCCGTGCTTGGCGACCGGGACGCCTCCGCCGGCGACGATCAGCGCCGCCAGCGTCGATATGTTGTAGGTGCCGCTGGCATCACCGCCTGTGCCGACAATATCGATCGCGTCGGCAGGCGCTTCCACCCGCAGCATCTTGGAGCGCATCGTGGTGACGGCACCAACGATCTCGTCGACCGTCTCGCCGCGAACGCGAAGCGCCATCAGGAAGCCGCCGATCTGCGAAGGCGTTGCCTGGCCGGACATCAGGATATCGAAGGCCTGGCGGGCCTCGTCACGGGTCAGGGGCTCGCGGCTTGCTGCCTTGGCCAGAAGCGGCTTCAGATCGGTCATGCGTCGCTTCCCCCTAGCGGACGGTCGCCTGTTCGGCGAGTTTCTGGTTGACCTGTGTACCGTACTGGCTCTGCAACAGGTTGACCATCTGATCCAGAATATCGTCGCCGGCGGCGTTTGCCATGGCGGTGATCTGCTGGTCGCGGTTATCAAGGGCATCGGTCGTCGGTTGGTCGTTGACCTCGGTCACCTTCAGCAGGATCTGGGTGCTCGGATCGGCGCCAACGGCTGCTGCGACGGTATCGACAGGGCCCGAGAAGGCTGCGTTGATGCCAGCGCGACCGAGAACCGGATCGTCGGTCGAGCGGGTAAAGCCGCTCTTGCTTTCGACGGCGATTCCGAGCGGCGTGGCGATATCGGCAAGCGACGTGCCCTTCTGCGCCTCGGCCTTCAACTCGGCTGCCTTCTTGGCAAGCTCGGCCTTCTGCTGCTCGGCGGTCCAGTCCTGGACGGCTTTGTCGCGCACTTCGGCAAGCGGGCGATCACGCTCGGGCATGATATCGCGGACATCAAACCAGACATAGCCGTCATTGCCGACGGAAATGGCAACCGCATCGGCGCCGACATCGGTCTTGAAGGCTTCCGCCAGAAGCTGCTGCTGCGCCGGGATATCCTTGACCGGATTGCCGTCCTTGTCGGCACCCGTCATGTCGATGGCGTCGATGACGACGGCCTTCAGCTTGAGCTGGTTAGCGATCTCTTCAAGAGATGTGCCGCCGGCGCGCATATCCTCGATACGGTCGTGAACGTTGATCACTTCCTGCGAAGCATTGGCGACCGAAAGCTGCTTGCGGAGCTCTTCCTTGACCTCGTCGAAGCTCTTGGTGGTCTCCGGCTTGATGTTGGTCACGCGCAGGATCACAGGTCCAAAGCTGCCGTCGACGACAGGCGTCGTGCCGCCGTCGGTCTTGACGGCGAAGGCGGCGTCGGCAACGGCCTGATCCGGAACCTTGTCCTTGGTGAATTCTCCGAGCAGCACGTCGCCCGCAGTCTTGCCCTGATCGGTAACGAGCTGATCGAAACTCGTACCGGTCTTCAGCGCGGTCTCGGCCGCATTGGCGAGATCCTTGCTGGCGAAGGTCAACTGTTCAAGCGTGCGGCTTTCCGGCGTCGTATAAGCCGCCTTTGCCTTGTCGAAGGCTTCCTTGATCTGGTCGTCGGTGACGGTCGCGGGATCGGCGATATCATCCGGCTGAAGCTTCAGGTAGGCGATCTTGCGATATTCCGGTGCGCGGTAGCGCTGCTTGGCATCTTCGAACCATTTGGAGAGCACGTCATCGGCCGGCGCCTTGATCGGCTCGATATTGGCGTTCGTAAGCAGCAGGTAATCGACGCTGCGGCTCTCACTGCCATAGAGTTTCAGCGCGTTGACGAGTGTCGCAGGCGCCTGGAAGCCATTCGCGACGGCTTCGATGATCTGGCTGCGGACAGCCTGCTTGCTGCGATCCTTGATATAGTCGTCTTCCCGAATGCCGGCATTGCGCAGACGCGAGGTGAAGAGCGAGCGGTCGAACTGGCCGTTGACTGCCTTGAAAGCCGGATCGTCACCGATCAACTGGGCAAGACGGTCCTCGGAAAGACCGAGCCCCATGTCATCGGCAAGCTGATCAAGCGAGGCGCCGGCAACGAGCTGGGCGAGGACCTGCTGTTCAACGCCGAAAGCGCGCGCCTGCTCGGGTGTGAGGCGCATGCCGAACTGCTGGCTCAGAGACGCAATCTGACGCTGATAGGCGAGGCGGAATTCGTTGACGTCCACATGCTGGTCGCCGACGGTGACCACCGTCGTGCTGTTGCCGCCGCTTATCAGCTCACGCGACACGCCCCAGATGCCGAAGGAGGCGACGAGGAGGAGCAGGAGCAGCTTGGCAACCCAGGTCTGAGCAGCTCTTCTCAGAAAATGGAACATGGAAACGCAAACCTCGCATTATCATTGGCCCCGGAAGGGCAGACATTCGTCGTTCCATAAAACAAAGCTGCGAGGAAATGAAGGCTTGTCGCACGAAAAGCTTGCGAGGCTTGCACACGCTCTCGCTGACCCGCCGCGAACGACAAAAGATGCTACATTGCGGAACCTTTCCAGTCTTCATTTCGTTGAAGCGGCATTCCATCAAACAGGAGCAGACCATGGCCGAATTGAAAACCGCTTCCGCCGAATCCACCGCTGCGCGCGTCAAGGCTGAAGTTGCCGCCGAAGATCTGTCCGCGCAGGTTGCTGCGTTGCGCGAGGATCTGGCCCGCCTTTCGGAGAGCGTGATCGCTCTGGGGCAGGGCGCAAAGACCGCAGTGGCCGACGAAGCCTCTGTCATGACCGAGCGCGTCCGCGACAAGGTGCGTGAAGAGCCCCTGACCGCGATTGCCATCACGGCAGGCGTCGCCTATCTCTTCGGTCTCCTCAGCCGCCGATAATGAAAAAAGCCGGACGCAGGACGTCCGGCTTTTCAATCTTTCCAGCGATCTTTCCGTGTCAGGTCAGCGGCGGACGAGGCGCCCGAGCGCGATCAGGATGCATGCCCCGACAAAACCCGTGACCAGGTATCCGAGCCAGCCGGTCAACGGCTGGATATGAAGGATACCGAGGATCCAATTGGCGACAATCGCGCCGATGATGCCGAGCAATATGTTCATGAACACGCCCATGTTGCTGTTCATGAATTTCTCCGCCAGCCATCCGGCGAAGCCGCCGATGATGATGGCTGCAATCCAACCCACACCTTCGTTTTCCATAGTGATCTCCCTCCTAGGCAAAACGTGAGATAAAACGCGCACAATCGAAATAAGTTCCGTCGCGGCAGCGGTTTGGCGGCGTCAGGGATGAAGCACCGTCACTGGCGTCGAAAGTGCGTGTGTCGCGATCTGAAACATCAGGCCGGAAAAGGCCAATGCGGCAAAGCCAGCCGGCATCAGCAAGCTCTTGTTGAACATCATATCCTCCCTTTATTGGGAGCAAGCATAGTTTATCGCCTCAACTGCGCAAGCCGCTCATTAATAAGTAGTTAAGCATGAAATTTAAGTAAAATTGCCACGTCATTACATGCAATACACCTAATATTAAATCACCTGGAACCGGAGCACTCTCAATTTGCATTATCGGAGAAGAAACTTTGGTCGATAGGATCTCTACGGCTCTCGCTCGATCAAAGCCGGCGGACGACAGAAGATTGTCTATCCGGCAAGTCTTGCCACCCTCTGCCCGATGGCGAGCGAGGCGGTCAGGCCGGGGCTTTCAATTCCGTAGAGTGCCACATAGGCGGGGTGACCGGTTTGCGCCGGCCCCTGGATCACAAAGTCGCCGCTGCCGCCTATGGCTGGTCCGGCGATTTTCGGACGGATACCCGAATAGGCGGGCTGCAGCGCGCCATCCGCCAGATTGGGCCAATAGCGGCGGATTGCGGAATAGAATTTGTCTGCGCGGCGCGGATCGACGTCATAGTCAATCGTCTCGATCCACTCGACATCAGGACCGAAACGTGCCTGGCCAGCAAGGTCGAGTGTCAGATGCACTCCGAGACCGCCGGGCTCAGGGACGGGGTAGATCAGTTGCGTTGCGGGCGCACCGCCGGATAGAGCGAAATAACATCCCTTGGCGTAGTGACGCGGCGGGATCGTGCCGGCGTCCAGGCCGGACAGGCTTTCTGACAGCGCCCAGGCATTCAGGCCGGCGGCATTGACCACAAGGCGTGTCTCGATCTCTACCGGATCGCGGCCGCCGACTGCGAGGCGAACCTTGTCGGCAGTGAACTCACCGTCGATGACGGGAGAATTGCAAATAACGGCTCCGCCATGGGCCTCTATATCCGTGATGTAGGCCTGCATGAGGCTATGGCTGTCGATAATGCCGGTTGACGGCGAGACAAGTGCGGCAAAGCCCCTGATCTGTGCTTGCCTGCGGGCAAGCTCCGCAGCATCGATCAGATAGCAGTCTTCGACGCCGTTGGCGGCAGCCTGCCTCGACAGCTTTTCAAGATATCCAACCTCCTCCTCACTCGCCGCGACAACGAGTTTGCCGCAGGCCCTGTGGGGGATATTTCTCTCCCGGCAATAGTCGTAAAGCCGATGTTTTCCGGCAACGCAGAGTTCAGCCTTCAAGCTGCCGGTGGCATAGTAGAGCCCGGCATGGATGACCTCGCTGTTGCGGGCCGATGTAATGCTGCCGGTTATCGGCTCCGCCTCGAGAAGAACCACATCGCGGCCGGACATTGCAAGTTCGCGCGCGACCGCAAGCCCGACGACCCCTCCGCCCACGACGACGCAGTCGAGGTCCAGTACCTCCGCCATGCAATTCCCCTCCATCCTCCAACCGCGTTACTGAACTCGCCGTTTTGGGAGCCCGGACAACGCAATCCAGCTTTCAGATATCGTTCGGGCGAACCTATCCCAAAATCAAGAGGATGGTGAAATACGATTTGATGCCGCTGGCCCGGGTCGTCTTCGCCGGAACAAGCGATGAGGAACTCGGCGACAGGAGGAAAAGCAGCCAATAGATTCAATAACGGATGGCGGAAGAGGTGGGATTCGAACCCACGGTACGGTTTCCCGCACGCCGGTTTTCAAGACCGGTTCCTTAAACCACTCGGACACTCTTCCATCCAGTTGATCCGGTCCGTCCTTGCTGACGGGCCCTCGTTTTGACAAGGACTCGTCCCGCCGACGGCCAAATCGCGGTTTGGCTGGCTTTATAGCGGTTCGGACTTCAGCGTCAATGTGCTCTGACAGCTCGGACGGATAAACTGCCATAATGTGTCCTGCTGCGGAGCAGGACCATCGTGGTTGCCAAAAGGTACTGTCACGATCCGAAACGGTTCAACATGCGGAAATACATGAGCGATTTCATTCCCGCACAGATTAAAATCAACCAAATATTAACCATAATCATTAGAATTCTCGCTATCGTGCCGAAATCGTTCGCAAATTCGCCATGATATCCACAAGATTAAAGTCTCGTTAGGAAGGCACGGAATAAGGCACTCCAACTCATTCACGAGTGAGTTCCTTAACCATAACGGTCTTTGGTGGCGTGGGGCATATGAAACTGAATTACGGGGCGGCGTCTTTCGCAACGGCGGCACGGTGGCTGGCATTGTCGGCGGTGTGCGCAACGGTGGCGGCTTGCGGCACAACGCAGGCGGTTCCCAAGAAGAAATCCCACGGCAAGGAATATTTCTCCGAAAGCGAGTATGGCGTCAAAGCCAGCCCGCGTGTTGCCAACGGCAACAATATCCCCAAGGGCGGTGGCCGCTACATGGTGGGCGATCCCTATGTGGTGAAGGGCAAGATGTATTACCCGAGGGAGGACTACTCCTATAACAAGGTGGGCATCGCTTCTTGGTACGGATCTGCCTTCCACGGCCGCCTGACTGCGAACGGCGAAGTCTATGACCAGATGCATCTTTCCGCTGCGCATCCGACCTTTCCGCTGCCCAGCTATGCGCGTGTGACGAACGTTGAAACCGGTTCGTCCGTGATCGTCCGTGTCAACGACCGTGGTCCCTATCACGAAGGTCGCATCATCGACCTTTCGAACAAGACCGCCTCCATGCTCGACCTGCAGCACAGCGGTACGGGCAACGTTCGGGTTCAGTATGTCGGCAAGGCGCCGCTCGACGGTCATGATATGCCCTATCTGATGGCTTCCTATGTTCCGAAGGGCAGCCGTCTTCCGGGCATCTATCCGGGCGGTGGGCAGATCGCGAGCGGCGTGATGGTTGCCTCCAACAGCAAGAAGATCACCGGCGACCAGTTGCAGAGCCTCGGCGGCTATTCCGACCCTTCGCCTGACAGCGTACCGGTGCCATTCTCGTCCGCTGCCTATGCGGGCAACTCGCCGAGTGCCAAATACAATGCGGCGCCGGCTCAGGCCCCCGTGCCGATCCGGGCGCCGGCAGGCGGCCATTTCCTGCAGCCGCCCCCGGCTTTCGCCAATGGCGCGCAGGCGATGGAACAGGCCGTGGTCCTGCCGGAAATCGGACCCATTCCCCTTGAACGCCCGAACGGCTGGTCGAAGGGCGCGTCGCTTGCGATGAACTATCAGGATGCGATCACCGTGAAGGTTCCGCTCGCGTTCGATGCCGTGATGGTGCGAAATGACGGTCTGACGCAGGAATCCATTCTCGCCTCCTTCAAGCGCCAGAATGGCGGCAACGCAAAGGCGCGATAAAGCCCAACGATAAAGTGTAATTGCATCGGCTTCCGGCTCGCTTTACCCTCCTGAGTCAACCCGCACCATCAATGGGAATTGCGATGTTGAAGCCGTTGCTTCGCCTTCTTGCATGCCTGCTTTTGCCTGCTTCTGCTGCCGTTGCGGCAGAAGGAACCGAGGCCGGTTTCGTCACCAAGGCCACCCAGGCCTATATGATCGAAGCTTCGACCGGCACTGTGCTTCTCGCCAAGAACGAGAACCAGGTTTTCGCACCCGCCGCGCTTGCGAAGCTGATGACGATGGATCTCGTTTTCGATGCCGTCAGCAAGGGGCAGATTTCACTCGATACCGAATATCCCGTCTCCGAATATGCCTGGCGCACGGGCGGTGCGCCTTCGCGTGCCGCCACGATGTTTGCGGCGCTGAAATCGAGGGTTCGCGTCGAGGATCTGATCAAGGGTGTGGCGATCCAGGGCGCCAATGATGGTTGCATCATCCTTGCCGAGGGCATGGGCGGCAGCGAAGACCAGTTTGCGGCATCGATGACGCGTCGCGCACGCGATCTCGGCATGGACAAGGCCGTCTTCGGCAATTCAACCGGAATCCCGGATGGCAAGAGCAAGGTGACGGCCAGGGAACTGGTGACGCTCGCCACCAATCTGCAGACATCCTATCCCAATCTCTATTCCTATTTCGCCCAGCCTGACTTCGAGTGGAACAAGATCTTCCAGCGCAACCGTAATCCGCTGCTGGGCATGGATCTCGGAGCGGACGGTCTCGCGACCGGCTTCACGGAAGGCGAGGGCTATTCAATCGTCGCCTCCGTGCAGCGCAACGGACGGCGGCTCTTCGTGGCGCTTGCCGGCATCGCCTCCGACAAGGAGCGCACGGAAGAAGCCAAGCGCGTGCTGGAATGGGGGCTGACAGCCTTCGAGAGCCGTCAGGTCTTTGCAGACACGGAAGTCATCGGAGCGGCAAGTGTCTATGGCGGCACGGCGCGGACAGTTGATCTCGTCGCCAAGGCGCCGGTCAGCGTTTACATTCCGATCAACAATCCGGACCGGCTTGCTGCCCGCATCGTCTATCACTGGCCACTGATGGCGCCAGTCAAGGCGGATACGGAAGTCGGCACGCTGCGGATCGTTTCCGGCAACAGGATGCTGCGAGAAGTGCCGCTCTATACGGTGCAATCCGTGGAGGTGGGCTCGCTCAGCAGCCGTGCGATCGATGCGCTGCTCGAGCTTGGCGAATCGCTGTTCTTCTCCTGGCTATGGGACAAGTCCGAGCAGAGCTGACGCTTCTTTTCGGGCGCAGATAGCCGTAATTTGCCGGGGAAGGCGAATATGTCGCCGCGGCAAAAGGTTTCGCTGCGCACTATCTTCGGATAGATAGAGAAAGAGCACGGCGCTCAGAATGCGGGAAAGTATCATTGTCATCCGGTAAGGGTTTGTTCGTTACGTTTGAAGGCGGAGAGGGCGCGGGCAAGTCCACGCAGATCCGCCGACTTGCCGAGGCATTGAAGGCCGATGGCCATGACGTGCTGCTGACCAGGGAACCGGGCGGTTCGCCAGGCGCGGAAGCTGTGCGCCATGTGCTGCTTTCAGGCGCTGCGGAAGCCTTCGGCACCCGCATGGAGGCGATCCTTTTTGCCGCTGCCCGCAATGATCATGTGGAAGAGATCATCCGCCCGGCGCTTTACACGGGCAAGATCGTGCTCTGCGACCGCTTCATGGATTCCTCGCGCGTCTATCAAGGCGTCACCGGCAATCTGGAACCTGATTTCATCGAGACGCTGCAGCGCATCGCCATCAACGGCGTGATGCCCGACTGTACGCTGATCCTCGATATTCCGGCCAAGCAGGGATTGGAGCGCGTCAGCAAGCGAAATGCCGACGGTCCCGACCGGTTCGAGAAGGAAACGCTCGAAACGCACGAGAAGCGCCGCGAGGCCTATCTGGACATCGCCGCGCGCGAGCCTGAACGCTGCCATGTCGTCAATGCCACGCAGACGGAAGAGGCGATCGCCGCGGAGATCGTTACCATCGTCAGGCAATTGCTGAAACCATCAGCCGAAGTTCGGATGCCGGAAGCGGCCCATCATGAGTGAGGAGAGGCCCGGTCTGCTCGACGGCGCCATATGGCCAGCCGAGAATACGAAGCTCTTCGGCCATGAAGAGGCAGAGGATTTCCTGGCGCAATTCTACCGCTCGGGCAAAGGACATCATGCAATCCTGCTCGAGGGGCCGGAGGGCATCGGCAAGGCGACGCTGGCCTTCCGCTTCGCCAATCACGTTCTGTCGCATCCCGATCCCGCGGCCGCACCGCAGCGCATTGCCGATCCGGATCCGGCCTCGGCCGTCAGCCGACAGATCGCCTCGGGAGCCTCACACAATCTCCTGCATCTTTCCCGCCCTGTCGACGAGAAGACCGGCAAGGTCAAATCGGCAATCACCATCGACGAAGTGCGCCGGGCCGGCAAATTCTTCTCGCAAACCTCAGGCACGGGCAACTGGCGTATCGTCATCATCGATCCCGCCGACGACATGAACCGGAATGCGGCAAACGCCATTCTGAAGATCCTTGAGGAGCCGCCGAAGCGCGCAATGTTCCTCGTTCTTTCACATGCGCCGGGCAAGCTGCTGCCGACGATCCGCTCGCGCTGCCTGCCGCTGAAGCTTGCACCGCTCGACGATCGCGCCCTTGTTTCAGCCCTAGCCCATCTCGGCATCGAGGGGGAGGGGCAGGCACTGCTCTCTGCCGCAAAGGGCAGTGTCGGTGAGGCTCTGAAACTGCTGAACTATGGCGGCGGCGAGATCATCCAGGCCTATAACGAGGTTCTGTCCTCCGAGGGACCTGCGGCACGAAAGGCCATGCATCGGCTTGCGGATGCACTTTCCGGCAGGGAAGCCGAGACGATCTTCGATTTCTTCGTCAGCCATGTCGGCGATGACGTGATGAACCGCGCGCGCCTTGCTGCCGTCGAGGGACAAATCGCGGCGGCCGACCGCCTTGCGCGGCTCTATTCCGAAATCACGGAGAAACTGACCATCTCCGGCGCTTACAATCTCGATCGCAAGCAGACGATCATGGAAGTGCTTTCCGAGATCAAGCAACCCCGCGCCTGAAGCGTCTTTGTTTTTACACAGTTGCGAACGCGAAACCGCCGCACAGCTTGCAGGAATTGCTCCGGTCAGCCCGTCAACAGTTTCCAGGCGACAATCGCCAACGTAATGGCGAGCACAATGCGGATGGTGCGTTCGTGCAGTTTGGGCGCAAGCAGGCTGCCGAGGATGATGCCGGGAATGGAACCGACGAGCAGGGCAAGGAGCATAGCCCAGTCGATCTCTCCAATGAACCAGTATCCCATACCGCCGATCAGGGTGAGCGGCACGGCGTGGACGATATCCGAACCGACGATCTCACGCACGTCGAGCCTGGGGTAGAGGATCAGCAGGATCGTCACGCCCAGAGCGCCGGCGCCGACCGATGTCAGCGTGACGAGCACACCGAGCACGAAGCCCAGAACGACGGTGAAGGCGACGATGCTTGCCGGCTTCGGCGGCATGCGCTCACCGATGGCACGACGAGCGAATTCAAGGATCTGACTGCGGAAAATCAGCATGATTGCGGTCATGACCAGCAGCCAGCCGAGCGCGGTGGTGATGGTATTCGTGACGCCAATGCTTTTACGGTCGACGCCGGCCATGAGCCAGAGCATCGACAGCGCGGCGGGCACGCTGCCGGCCGCCAGACTGCCGACGATCTTCCAGTTGACGCGTCCATGCATGCCGTGAACAGCCGTGCCGGCCGTCTTGGTGATTGCTGCATAGAGAAGGTCGGTCCCGACGGCGGTTGCCGGGTGGACACCGAAAAGGAGCACGAGCAGGGGCGTCATCAGCGAACCGCCGCCGACGCCGGTGATCCCGACCAATGCTCCCACCATGAGACCGGACAGGGAATAGAGAGGCTCGAACGTCAAATATGCGCCTCCGAAGGCGCGCGGCCGTGACTGTTCCGATCAATGAAAAATGGCACTTCGCGTCTGTCCCACCCCGTTGCCGGACAAGGGGTAGATGGCGCCCGAACGTGAGTCAAGTTCGAGGCCTAGTGTCCGTGAAATCGTAGGCGGCTGCCAAACTTGATGTTTCGCTTGTGCGAGACATGCGCTAAGAGCGGCGGACGATTTATAGAGTAAGCCGGAATTGGCCGCCATGACAGACAAGACCCCCTTCTACATCACGACCGCGATCTCCTATCCCAACGGCAAGCCGCATATCGGCCATGCCTACGAGCTGATTGCGACCGATGCCATGGCGCGCTACCAGCGCCTCGACGGCAAGGATGTCTTCTTCCTGACGGGGACTGACGAACACGGCCAGAAGATGCAGCAGACGGCGCGCGCCGAAGGTATCACGGCGCAGGCGCTTGCAGACCGCAATTCCGGTGAATTCCAGGCGATGGCGAAGCTGCTCAATGCTTCGAACGACGACTTCATCCGCACCACGCAGGAGCGTCACCACGAGACTTCGCGCAACATCTGGAACCTGATGGCCGACAACGGCGATGTCTACAAGGATTCCTACGCCGGCTGGTACTCGGTGCGCGACGAAGCCTATTACCAGGAAAACGAAACCGAGTTGCGCGCCGACGGCGTGCGCTACGGACCGCAAGGCACGCCGGTCGAATGGGTAGAAGAGGCAAGCTACTTCTTCAAGCTCTCCGAATATCAGGACCGGCTGCTGAAGCACTATGAGGAGAACCCCGATTTCATCGGCCCGGCCGAGCGCCGCAACGAGGTGATCTCCTTCGTCAAGTCAGGCCTCAAGGATCTGTCGATTTCACGCACGACCTTCGACTGGGGTATCAAGGTACCGAACGATCCGGCCCATGTCATGTATGTCTGGGTCGACGCGCTGACCAACTACATCACTGCTACAGGCTATATCGAAGACCGCAACGGACCGCGGGCGAAATACTGGCCGGCCGACGTGCATATCATCGGCAAGGACATCATCCGTTTCCATGCCGTGTACTGGCCGGCCTTCCTGATGTCGGCGAAGCTGCCGCTGCCGAAGCGCGTCTTCGCCCACGGCTTCCTGCTCAACAAGGGCGAGAAGATGTCGAAGTCGCTCGGCAATGTCGTCGATCCCGTCAATCTGGTGAACCATTTCGGTCTCGACCAGGTGCGCTACTTCTTCCTGCGCGAAGTCTCCTTTGGACAGGACGGCAGCTACAGCGAAGAGGCGATCGGCACGCGTATCAATTCCGATCTTGCCAACGGCATCGGCAATCTTGCCAGCCGCTCGTTGTCGATGATCTTCAAGAATTGCGACGGCAAGATCCCGGAATGCGGACCGCTGACAGATGAGGACAAGGCGATGCTGGCCCAGGCCGATGCGCTGCATGCCTCGACAAGCGAAGACATGGGCAAGCAGCTCATTCACCGCGCGTTGGCCTCTATCATTACCGTCGTCTCCGAAACCGACCGCTACTTCGCCGGTCAGCAGCCTTGGGCGCTCAAGAAGACCGATCCGGCGCGCATGGGTACGGTGCTCTATGTAACCGCAGAAGTGGTGCGCCAGATCGCGATCCTGCTGCAGCCCTTCGTGCCGGAATCGGCCGGCAAGCTGCTCGATCTCGTGGCCGCACCTGTGGACAAGCGTGACTTCGCTAGCCTCGGTGAAACGGGCCGTCTCGTGCCAGGAACACCGATCGAGGCGCCGACGCCGGTCTTCCCGCGCTACGTGGCTCCGGAGGCTTAAAGCCGTGCTGGTCGATACGCATTGCCATCTGGACTTTGCCGATTTCGATGCGGAGCGCGACGAGATCGTTTCACGTGCCCATGGGGCCGGTGTGGCGCAGATGGTGACGATCTGCACCCGCGTGCGCAAGCTCGACGGACTGCTCGCCATCACCGAGAAATATCCTTCCGTCTTCTGTTCGGTCGGCACGCATCCCAACAATGCGGGCGACGAACTGGATATCCAGACGGAAGATCTCGTTCGGCTCGCCAATGAACATCCGAAGGTCGTCGCGATCGGCGAGGCTGGCCTCGACTATTTCTATGACACGCAGAAGCCGGAGGACCAGCAGACCGGTTTTCGCCGCCATATTGCCGCTGCCCGGGAAACACAGCTTCCGCTCGTCATCCATAGCCGCAGCGCCGATGCAGACATGGCGGCGATCCTGACCGAGGAGACAGGGAAGGGCGCCTTCCCCTTCATCCTGCATTGCTTCTCGGCCGGTCCGGAGCTTGCAAAGACTGGCGTCGAGCTCGGCGGCTATATCTCCTTCTCGGGCATCCTGACCTTTCCGAAATCCGAAGAGCTGCGCGAGATCGCAAAGACCATTCCGCACGACCGGCTGCTTGTCGAAACCGATGCGCCGTATCTGGCGCCCAAGCGCTGGCGCGGCAAGCGCAACGAGCCGTCATACGTCGTGAATACGGCCGAGGTACTGGCCGATACGATCGGCCTTCCCTACGAGGAAGTCGCACGGTTCACGACTGACAACGCTTTCCGCCTGTTTTCAAAGATGCCGAGGATCTAGCGGCGTGATACGGCGGCTGCGGTTCACCATTCTCGGCTGTTCGTCGTCGCCCGGTGTGCCGCGCATTACCGGTGACTGGGGTGCCTGCAACCCCAACAATCCGAAGAATAAGAGAACACGCGCAGCCTTTATGGTTCAGCAGTTTTCGGCCAGTGGCGCGGCAACGACTGTCGTTATCGACACAGGTCCGGATTTTCGCGAGCAGATGATCAGGGCAGGGGTCGATCATGTGGACGCTGTCCTCTACACGCATCCGCATGCCGACCATATTCACGGCATCGACGATCTGCGCGGCTATTTCCACAATACCCGCCGCCGCGTGCCGATCTTTGCCGACCAGTTCACCATGGGCAGGTTGCGGGAAGCATTCGGCTACTGCCTGGAAACGCCGCCGGGCAGCAATTATCCGCCGATCGTGCTGCCAATCGTGATCGAGGATCTGGAAAAGCCCGTTGAAATCCATGGGCCGGGCGGAACGATCGCCTTCATGCCGCATCTGCAACAGCATGGCGATATCCATTCGCTCGGCTTCCGCATCGGGAATGTGGCTTATTGCAGCGACGTCAGCGATTTTCCGCCACAAACGGTGGAGAAGCTGCAAAACCTCGACATGCTGATCATCGATGCCCTGCAATATGCCTACCACCCCAGCCATCTCTCACTGGAACAGTCGCTGGACTGGATCGAGCGGCTAAGGCCGAAACGGGCAATCCTGACGCATATGCATACGCCGCTCGATTATGACGTGGTTATGGCTGAAACGCCGGACCATGTGGTGCCGGCGTTCGATCAGATGAGCTTCGAAGTCGAGCTCTAGGCGCCGATAAAAGGCGCGACTTCGAGATATCCGCGATGGATCATGTCGAGTGCAACATAGAGAATGATCAGCAGGCCGACATAGGCGATCCAGCGATGTTTGTTGAGCAGGCGGGCGATAAAGTTCGCGGCGATGCCCATTAGCGCAATGGAAAGACCGAGGCCCAGCACCAGCACGCTCGGATGTTCGCGAGCGGCGCCGGCAACGGCAAGAACATTGTCCAGCGACATGGAAACGTCGGCGATGACGATCTGTGTCGCAGCCTGAAAGAAGGTCTTCCTCGGCGCAGCTGCGCCAGCCTCGGCCGCATGTTCTTCACCATGGCCGGCACGCAGCTCACGCCACATCTTCCAGCAGACCCAGAGCAGCAACAGGCCGCCGGCGAGCAGCAATCCGACGATTGCCAGCAGATAGACGGCCACGGATGCGAACAGGATGCGGAGCACCGTTGCCGCCAGAATGCCGACAATGATTGCCTTGCGACGCTGCGTGGCTTCCAGGCCGGCAGCAGCAAGGCCGATGACGACGGCATTGTCGCCGGCGAGAACAAGGTCGATAGCAATGACCTGCAGCAGAGCCGTCAAACCGGCCGCTGTGAAAATATCCATATTGAATTACCCCCGGAATACGCTTCGAGCGTGCTAGCGTCTTGAGGGTTTTCCGTCAACCTTGGAAGGGATGCGATAATGCCCATCCACGCTATCCCAGGCAATCCGGCTCATGGCAATCGATGCGGTGTCCCGTATCAGCGGATCGATGTAGATTATGGAACGATTCTCTTCTTCGATCTGCAGGCCCATGGAAACTTCGCTTTATCTGCCCGTGAAAGGCTTTCTCGAAAAGGTAGGTTATGTCGTCAAGGGCGAAGTCGCCGGCTGCGATCTCGTCGGCCTGAGCGATGACGATCCGCCTGTTGTCGTCGTCTGCGAGCTGAAGATGAGCTTCAATCTGGAGCTCATTCTGCAGGCCGTCGATCGCGCGGCCGTATCTGACGAAGTCTGGATCGCGGCGCGAATTTCAGCCAAGGGCAAAGGCCGGGAAGCAGACAAACGCTACCGCGACCTTTGCCGGCGGCTTGGCATCGGCATGCTCGGGATTTCGGACACCGGCGACGTCAGCGTCATTGTCGGCTCCGTGTCACCGATGCCGCGGACCAATCCGAAGCGACGCTCGAGGCTGATGCGCGAGCACCAGAAACGGCGCGGAGATCCGGCGCTTGGCGGCAGTACGCGCGCTCCGGTCATGACGGCATATCGCCAGCAGGCGCTTGGCTGCGCAGCAGCACTGGCATCAGGTCCGTTGCGCGTACGTGACATCCGATCCGGCGTGCCGGAGGCTGGCAAGATCCTGCTGTCCAATGTCTATGGCTGGTTCGAACGGCTCGACAGAGGCGTCTACGGTCTGACGGAGGCCGGACGCGACGCATTGCAGCGGTGGCCGCAGCCGGAGATGCAGGCGGCGCAGTAGTGGGCTAGCATTAGGTGTGATGTGGTTTGGGCATCTGTTTTAGTTCCATAATCTATCTTATGCGATCTCCGTGCAGGGAGGGGTACATTCTATTTCCAAGTGCGACCTGCCAATGATTTCATTGACCCTCGCCGACCGTCGACGGCGCAAGATCGCCCGCTGGCGAATGGCTGGCCTAGATATCGAAATCATTGGCGGGAAGCCCGGACGGCATCGATCTACGATCTTTCGTGAGTTCAAGCGCAACACATTCGTCGACAAGCTGATTCCGGATCTCAATGGCTGCTACTGTGTGACAGCGCATGAATGGCTTGAGAACGGCGGGCTGAACTCCGGAAGCTGGTACGTTTCTCGCAGGTAAAGTCGAAGTCCGACCGACCTTCCTCAAATTTTCCTGATTTTATAGATAGGTGCATTTTTTCAACTCTTATCCATGACGGAAAATAGACGTTGATGCGAGTCGCGACCTGTCTGATAGTCCGGCCGAAGTCAAACACCCCGTGCCCGGCACCAGGACAAAATGCCCCTTAAATATATGAAATTTCCTATCCTTTCCAAACTCCTGGCAGCGGCCTCGCTTGCCGCACTCTTCATCTCAGGCTCGCCGGCCCTTGCGGAAAATCCATCCGCGCCGTGGCCGCAGACGATCAGCGACCTGCCGGCCGAACCCGGCATTCGCTTCGGCACGCTCGAAAACGGTATGCGGTTTGCGATTATGCGCAATGCCACGCCAACGGGACAAGCGGCCATCCGTTTCCGGATTGGCGCCGGCTCGCTGGACGAGAGAGATGACCAGCAGGGGCTTGCGCATTTCCTCGAGCATATGGCTTTCAAGGGCTCGACGCATGTCGGACAGGACGAGATGATCCGTATCCTGCAGCGCAAGGGCCTGGCCTTCGGGCCTGATACCAACGCCAACACCTCCTATGACGAGACCGTCTATTCGCTCGATCTGCCCGAGGTTGACGCGGATACGATTTCCACCGGCCTGATGCTGATGCGCGAGACGGCAAGCGAGCTGACGTTCGATGCCGGCGCCTTCGACCGCGAGCGCGGCGTCATCCTTTCGGAAGAGCGGCTGCGCGACACGCCGCAATACCGCGCGGCGATCGGCGTCACGAATTCCATGCTCGCCGGCCAGCGCGTGACGATGCGCGCGCCGATCGGCAAGGTCGACATCATCAGCAATGCCCCTGTCGATCTGCTGCGTGATTTTTACCATGCGAATTATCGGCCCGATCGCGCCACGCTGATCGTGGTGGGCGATGTCGATCCCGCTGCCATGGAACTGGAGATCAGGCAGCGCTTTGGCGACTGGAAGGTTGCCATCCCTGCCCCGCCAAAGCCCGATCTCGGCACGCTGAAGCCGAAAAGCGAAAGCGCCGAGGTCATCGCGGTTCCGGGCGGCACAACGAATGTTCAGATCGCCTGGACGCGGCCCTATGATGCTTCGCCTGACACTTTTGCCAAGCGTCGCCAGCAGCTGGTCGAAGATCTCGGTCTGCTGGTACTCAAACGTCGACTAGGCGCCATGGCCAACAGGGCCAATGCTCCCTTCATCAGCGCTGCCGTCGGCTCTCAGGACCTTTTCGACTCGGCCCATATCGTTGTCGTCACGGCAAATTCCGAGACGGACAAATGGCAGCAGGCGCTCGCGGCCATCGATCAGGAACAGCGCCGTTTCCAGCAATTCGGCGCCGAGCAGGCCGAGCTCGACCGGGAAATCGTCGAATATCGCTCTCTCCTTGAAGCGGCGGCCGCCGGTGCTGCGACGCGCACGAGCACCGACATCGCCTCCATGCTGGCGAGCAGCGTGGACGACAATGAGGTCTTCACCTCCCCCGCGGAAGATCTTTCGATGTTCGAGACGATCACCAAGGGGCTGACAGCGGCCGAGGTCAACGAGGTTGTCGCGCGTGTCTTTTCCGGGAACGGCCCGCAGCTCGTCCTGCAGACTGCTCAAGCGCCAAAAGGCGGCGCCAGCGACATCAGGCAGGCATATGACGCTTCCCGTGCCGTTCCGGTCACCGCGCCGTCCGCCGCAGCGGCGGTCGTCTGGCCCTATACCCATTTCGGCGAACCCGGCGCTGTTGTCGAACGCCGCGTTGTCGAGGATCTCGGCCTGACCATGGTGCGTTTTGCCAACGGCGTGCGGCTGACCATCAAGCCGACCAAGCTGCGCGCCAACGAAGTGCTGGTACGCGAGGATATTGGTCACGGCCGGCTGGGACTGCCGAATGACCGTCCCCTGCCGATCTGGACATCACCGGCCGTGGTCCTGTCGGGCACCAAGGCAATGGATTACCCGGATTTACAGAAAGCGCTGGCCGCCAAAATCGCCGGCATCGACTTCTCGGTGGATGACAGCTCCTTCCAGTTCACCGGCCAGACACAGACGGGGGATCTGGCGACGCAACTGCAGATCATGGCCGCCTACACTTCCGATCCCACCTACCGGCCGGAAGTTTTCAAGCGCGTCCGGCAAGCCTATTTGAACAACCTCGATCAGTATGAGGCGACGCCAGGGGCCGTCATCGGCCGCGATTTCGCAGGCCTTGTGCATTCCGGCGACCCGCGCTGGACTTTCCCGGACAGGGCGCAATTGTCCGCCACGAAACTGGAAGATTTCGAAGCGCTGTTCCGGCCGCAAATTTCCGCAGGCCCGATCGATATCACCATTGTCGGCGACATAACGGCGGACGAAGCAATCCGTCTGACGGCTGAAACCTTCGGGGCTTTGCCGGCTCGCCCGGATGCGACAACAGACAACATTGCAAACGATGTGCGTTTCCCCGCCCCCACCGAAAAACCCGTCATGCGGACTCATAACGGCCGGAGCGACAACGCCGCGGCGATCGTCGCTGCCCCCGTTGGCGATATGCTCTCGGACATGCAGCGGGGCTTTGTCGCCAACATCGCCGGCCAGATCTTCGAAAACAGGCTGATCGACCAGTTCCGGATTGCCGAAGGTGCGACCTACAGTCCGCAGGGCGCGATGGATCTGTCGTGGGACATTCCAGGCTACGGCTACGCCTATCTCTATGTCGAGACAACGCCGGACAAGGTCGAGAATTTCTATGCGCTCGTGGACAAGATCGCTAATGACCTCAGATCGAAGGATGTCTCGCCGGACGAACTGGTCAGGGCTCGCGCACCGATTATCGAGACGTTGAAACACCAGCAGCAGAGCAACGAATATTGGGTGCAATATCTGAACGGCGCTCAAACGGACCCTCGCCGTCTGGAACGGATACGCGACAATCTTGCCGGCTATGACAAAGTCACCGCCGAGGACATTCGCCAGTTTGCCACGACCTACTTCCAGCCGGACAAGTTCTGGAAATTCGAGGTACTTCCGGCAGCGGTTCGATAGGTTTGAAGACTGGATCCCGAAGCGAGCTGTCGCTTCGGGATCTGTTCCGATCCTGCTCGTCGGCCTGCGTAAAAACGACAGGATCGTTTTGATGGCGAAGCTCGGTCAGGCCGGTTAGATGCGTAAGCAAAAATCACCGGCTTTCGCATGTCTTCCGACCATTCTCGTCCCCTCCAGGAATATGCACGCATTGTGCGCCAGAAAAACCTCTTGAAACTTCGGCTTCTTTCCGTGGAACGGCAGCTGGCGACCGCTGGCGGCGCCAGGAAGTCCTTCCTTGAGGAGACGCGCCTGACGATCATCGAGGCGATGCTCTCGCTCGAGGAAGAGGGTGAAGCCTATCTTTTACTGATGCGCAAGGACGGCCCGGCATAGGCGCCGTTGAGAGAGAGGCGAAGGGATGCAAGCGCCCTCTCCGCATCCTCGATTTCCTTGAGCACCAGTCGCTGCTTGCGGTGATCCATCCCGCCTCCCGCAAGTGCGGCATCCACAATTTCGAGCACGTCCGTCGCCTCGATGACCACGCGCGTGGCGCCCCGCTGCAGCGACCCGGCAGGCTGCTGCTGTTGCCAGTCGGAAGAACGCTCCGCCGCAACAAAGATACTTTTCTCGAACAGATAGGATGCCAAGCGGGGATCCGGCACGACTTCCAGCAGATTTTGGATTTCCTCTGCGGAAAAACATGTTCGGCTGATCAGACGTGAGTGAAAGGCCGCATAATTCATGCCCAACGCGGTCGCGACGACCTCTACCGGATAGGCCTTCTCCACGATCAGGATAGTGTAGACGATGTCTGCGAAGGCACGGCCGCGCTGCGTCATGATGGCCCCCAGGCTCTATCCCTGCAACTATAGCGGAAGCCACGTCAAAAGGGAGCTACCGTTTTGATATTGTATCCGTCACGACGGTGCTAATGCGGCGCCCTGGCAGGATGCACCCCGCCTGCCGGGGAAAGGCCACCTGTCTTCGAGTCCGCCGAAGCGGGTGGCCGGACCGCATCGAGCGCCCTGCCCTTTGACCCGGTTTTGCGGTTTCCGCCCGCAAGGCGTCGCTTTCGGGACGGCGCTCAGAACTTTCTGGTCTACTCTGTGACAGGCAACCGCTGCGGGAGGAGCTGCTGGCGCGTTGCTGCATTTCAACGGAGGAGACGGAAATGAGCAAGAACCGTGGCGTCGTCTACTTGCGGCCCGGAAAAGTGGAAGTCCGCGACATTGACGATCCGAAACTCGAGGCACCGGACGGGCGTCGTATCGAACATGGCGTCATCCTGAAGGTCATCTCCACCAATATCTGCGGTTCCGACCAGCACATGGTCCGTGGCCGCACCACAGCCATGCCGGGTCTGGTGCTAGGACATGAAATTACCGGCGAGATCATCGAAAAAGGCATCGACGTCGAAATGCTCGATGTCGGGGACATCGTCTCCGTGCCCTTCAATGTTGCCTGCGGGCGCTGCCGCTGCTGCAAATCACAGGACACCGGCGTCTGCCTGACGGTCAATCCGTCGCGGGCCGGCGGCGCCTACGGCTATGTCGACATGGGCGGCTGGATCGGCGGCCAGGCCCGTTATGTCACGATCCCCTATGCCGATTTCAACCTCTTGAAAATCCCCGATCGCGACAAGGCGATGGCCAAGATCCGTGATCTCACCATGCTTTCCGACATCCTGCCGACCGGATTCCACGGTGCCGTCAGGGCCGGCGTCGGCGTCGGCTCCACCGTCTATGTCGCAGGTGCCGGCCCGGTCGGCCTCGCAGCGGCGGCATCCGCCCGTATCCTCGGCGCGGCCGTCGTCATGATCGGCGACTTCAACAAGGATCGCCTCGCCCATGCCAGCCGCGTCGGCTTCGAGGCCATCGATCTCTCGAAGAGCGACCGTCTCGGAGACATGATCGCAGAGGTGGTCGGCACTAATGAAGTGGATAGCGCCATCGATGCCGTCGGCTTCGAAGCACGTGGACATTCCGGCGGCGAGCAGCCGGCGATCGTTCTGAACCAGATGATGGAAATCACCCGTGCCGCAGGCTCCATCGGCATTCCCGGCCTCTATGTCACGGAGGATCCGGGCGCGGTGGACAATGCGGCCAAGCAGGGCAGCCTGTCGTTGCGTTTCGGTCTCGGCTGGGCCAAGGCGCAGTCCTTCCACACCGGTCAGACACCTGTGCTCAAATATAACCGCCAGCTCATGCAGGCGATCCTGCACGACCGGCTGCCCATTGCCGATATCGTCAATGCCAAGGTGATCTCGCTTGAGGATGCCGCCCAGGGTTATGAGAGCTTCGACCAGGGTGCTGCGACAAAATTCGTTCTCGACCCGCATGGCGCAATTGCCAAAGCGGCGTGATCGATACGATGTGCCGGGGCGGAAACGCCCCCGGCATTCCCTATGGGTAATAAGATCGACCGTGCCTCCCCTACATCCTCGCCAGCCAACGACTGTTGACAGAATGTATGGCTGATCTGATCCATCAGCGGCGTCGTCACGCATGAAATGACGGAGCAATCCGCGACTTTGATGAAGACCTCCGCCGACACCTGAATAGAGCGCGATGTGGGCGAGCTCTTGCGAGCTTGCCGGTTCCGGCTTGATGAGCACTGGAGCGTAATCTGCGTCGCCGTGCTGCGCGGCCACTACATCGGGTCGAATCGACACGACCTCGCCTTCAATTCCGGCATCACCCCTGACCGTAAGCATTGATGCGGACACCGGCCCTCCGGCCGAGCACGATATCATCGATATCGCCTGCGGCGTTCTTCCGCTCTGCGACCAAGCCTTATCGCTTTGGGCAACAAGGCTCTTCCCGCCGCTCCGACAGCCGAGATGCCGAGTCCGCAAATATCGGATCGCCTCCAACGCAGCGCTTAGCAATCATATTGCGAACAATACAATATGGTTAACGCGATCATAACTTTGGCGGATTCTACTGTAAATCAGGCCCTACTTTTGAAGGGAATCACTATACCATCGAAGTAATGTTTTCTACTTCCAGGCGAGGAGGATGAAATGGCCCAAGCTACTAGGATTACTGACGTTATCGATTCATTCGGGATCGACACACATATCGACTACACCGACGGGAAATATTCCAATATCGCGGAAGTTGTTAAAGCCCTGGGCTACCTTGGTCTCGACACAGTTCGAGATCATGCCCCTACCCCTGTCTCCGACCCCTACGGTCAAGGTCATCTTGGGGATGCGGCCGATGCGGGTGTCAAATTCGTTTTTGTTTCCGGGCGAGATGACACTCCCGCCACCGTCGTCCAGCGGCTGCATGCCTTCGTCGAAGCGCATCCGGGCTCGATCGTCGGCATCGAAGGCCCGAACGAGGTCAACAACTGGCCGGTGGCTTATAAAGGTCTGTCGGGAGAGGCTGCGGCAGTTGCCTACCAGAAGGACCTGTTCAATGCAGTCAATGCCGATCCGCTGTTGAAGGACATTCCGGTTCTCGGCTTTACCGGTTACACGGTTGCCTCTTCCAACGATTACACGACGATCCACACCTATGCGAAAGAGGGCGACCAGCCCTTCTCCTGGCTCTCGCGTGAATCCGGTAACCAGATGCAGGCCGATCCCGGCAAGCCGCTTACCATCACCGAGATCGGCTATCACACATCGCTGACCGCCGATACCAACGGCGGATGGGAAGGCGTCGACGAGACGACGCAGGCAAAACTGCTTCTCAACACTCTGATGGACGGCGCCTTTCTGGGATCCAAGGGAACCTTCATCTACCAGCTTCTCGATGCCTATTCGGATCCGCAGGGTTCCGATCAGGAAAAGCATTTCGGGCTGTTTCGCCTGGATTACACGCCGAAACCGGCAGCAATGGCGATCCACAATCTGACCGAAATTCTCGAAGACGACGGCGCGACCCAGGCGAGCTTCAATCCGGGCACGCTCAATTATTCCATCAACGGACTGCCTTCCACGGCGCGCAGCTACCTGACGGAGAAATCCGACGGAAGCTACCAGATCATCATCTGGAACGAGCCGGATATATGGAACCAGACGACCGACAAGGCGATCCAGGCGGCTGCGACCAACGTCAGCGTCAACCTGGGCGGAGCTTTCGGGACCGTGCAGGTCTACGACCCGCTGGCGGGCGATACGCCGGTCAAAAGCTTCAGCAACATATCCTCGCTCAACCTGGACGTTGTCGACCATCCCATCATTATCAACATAGCCGCAGATAGCGGCGCCCGTCCGGAACCCGGCCACATCTATGGCGGCACCGGAGACGACACGTTTACGGTCACCTCCCCGACCGACATTGTCGATGAAAGCCGCGGCGGCGGAACCGATACCGTCATGTCATCGATCAGCTTCAGTCTGGCCGATGCCGCACATGCGATCGGCGCCATCGAAAACCTGACCCTGACCGGCAACGCCAATATCAACGCGACTGGCAACAACCTTGCCAATATTCTCGTCGGCAACTACGGAGCCAACGTACTGGATGGCGGCACGGGCGCAGACACCATGAAGGGCGGTGGTGGTGACGATACCTATATCGTCGACAACATCAATGATGTGGTCATCGAGGCTGGCGGCTCCGGCAAGGACACCATCAAGTCCTATGTCTCCCTCAGCCTGATGGACAAGGACCACGTGACCGGAACTGTCGAAAACCTGACCTTGTTGGGTGCCGACGACATCAATGCGACCGGCAATGTCATGAACAACGTTCTGACAGGCAATTCCGGCGACAATTATTTCGATGGCGGCAGAGGCGAAGACCGAATGATCGGCGGCCTTGGCAACGACACGTATAAGGTGGATTCGGCGGGCGACATCGTCGACGAGACGGGCGGCGGTGGCATCGACACCGTCAATGCCTCCATATCCTTCTATCTTGAGAATGCCCTTGGAACAGTTGAAAACCTGACGCTTACAGGCTCATCGGCGATCAATGCCACAGGTAGCGGCGAAAATAACGTGCTGACCGGCAACAATGCAGCCAATACCCTGTCGGGTGGCGCAGGAAACGACAAGCTCATCGGCGGCAACGGCAACGATGTCCTGAACGGCGGAGCTGGAGCCGATACTTTCGTCTTCGACTTCAAGCCCAGCGCTTACAACAACATCGACAAGATCGAAGACTTCTCGGAAAGCACCGGTGACAAGATCGTGCTCGATCACGAGATTTTCACCGCCATCGATCCAGCGAGTTTTTCGGCCGAAAACTTCGTGCTCGGCACCAAGGCTTTGGATTCGAACGACCGTCTGATCTACGACCAGACAACGGGAAAGCTATTCTACGATGCAGATGGAAGCGGGCGCGGCGCGGCCGTACAGATCGCGACACTCTCCAATCTGGCGGCACTTCATCACGATGATTTCCTGTTCATCTGACATCCGACCCTGACGTCTTCAAGCGGCGATCCTGGATGGGGCTCCATTTTCGGAGCCCCTTTTTCTTGTCCTGCGCCGGTCCTGCCCAACATTGTCAGCAGGATCCCATCAGCCGAGCGGAGAGACCGTTGCCCTGGACTGCCTACATCATTCATTTCATCGCCGCCGCATTCCTGACCAATGGCATGCCACATTTCGTCAATGGCGTCAGCGGCCGACCTTTTCGCACACCTTTCGCTCGCCTGCAGGGGGCGAAGCTCAGTTCTCCGGCCACCAATGTCATCTGGGGCTGGTTCAATTTCCTCGTCGCCTTCCTGCTCTTTGCCAATATCGGGCCGCTTTATATCGGGACGCCGGGCGACACTGTTTTTGTAGCAGCCGGCGTTCTCGTAACCGGCGTTCTCCTAGCGCGGATCTTCGAGCGGTATGATGCCTGACAAGTCGCTTACGCGCGTAAGTCGCTTGCATGATGCAAGTGACTTCTGTAGTGACTTGCATCATGCAACGAACGAGCTTTGCCAATTTCAAATGCCCCGCCGCCCGCGCGCTCGACAGCGCCGGCGACTGGTGGAGCATGATGATCCTTCGCGACGCCTTTCACGGGCTGGCGCGTTTCGACGAATTCCAGAAGAGCCTCGGCATCGCGCCGAACATCCTGACGCGGCGGCTTGCGCATCTGATCGATGAAGGACTGTTCGAAAAGCGCCTCTACAACGAGCGCCCTGCCCGCTACGAATATGTGCTGACTGCCAAGGGACGTGATTTCTTCCCCGTTCTGATGGCTCTGTTTTCCTGGGGACGCCGGCACGTTCCGCAGGAGGATCTTGCCTTCCTGCTCGGCAACGCCGCTTCCGGCGAGGAACGCGAGCCCATGCTGGTGGATGCAGCCAGCGGCGAAGAATTGAAACCCGAAAACACCTGCCTGCTGCCGGGACCGGCTGCCGATGACGGCGACCGCGAACGGATCGCCCGCATGCGTGCCTACTACCTCGGCATCGACGCTTAGAGCATTTCCAATGCTCTATCTCTTGGTTTTTACGCAATTCCGGACGCAACCCCGCTTCGCGCTCTTACTGGAATTGCTTTAGAAAGGTCAAATCCATGGAACGCATTGTTGTCACCGGTATGGGACTTGTTTCGCCGCTTGGCGTTGGCGTCGAGACCGCATGGAACCGGCTCGTCGCTGGTGGTTCCGGCCTGCGCGTGCTGCCGGAGAATGTGGTCGGCGATCTCGCCGCCAAGGTCGGCGGCGTCGTTCCCTCCATCGAGGAGGACAGTGAAGCCGGTTTCGATCCCGATCGCGCCGTGCCGCCCAAGGACCAGAAGAAGATGGACCGCTTCATCCAGTTTGCGATGATGGCGACGGACGAAGCGGTGCGCCAGGCCGGCTGGATGCCCGAGAGCGTCGATGCGCGCGAGCGGACAGCCACGATCATCGCGTCGGGTGTCGGCGGCTTTCCGGCAATAACGGATGCAGTGCGCACGGCTGAAACCCGCGGCGTGCGACGGCTGTCGCCCTTTACTGTGCCTTCCTTCCTCGTCAACCTGGCGGCCGGTCAGGTCAGCATACGCTACGGCTTCAAGGGGCCATTGGGCGCGCCGGTAACGGCCTGCGCGGCAAGTGTCCAGGCGATCGGCGATGCGGCGCGGATGATCCGCTCCGGCGAGGCTGACGTCGCTATCTGCGGCGGCTCGGAAGCCTGCATCGACAAGGTGAGTCTCGGCGGTTTTGCAGCAGCGCGCGCACTCTCGAGCGGTTTCAACGACAGACCCGAACTTGCGTCGCGTCCCTTCGATACAGCGCGCGATGGTTTCGTGATGGGCGAAGGAGCCGGAATTCTCGTCATCGAAACCCTTGAGCATGCGCTGGCGCGCGGCGCAACGCCGCTTGCCGAACTCGTCGGCTACGGCACGGCCGCTGACGCCTATCACATGACGGCAGGCCCGGAAGATGGCGACGGTGCCCGCCGGGCGATGGAAGCAGCATTGCGGCAAGCCAGGATCCCGGCCGCCGAGGTGAAGCATCTCAACGCCCATGCGACCTCGACACCGGTCGGTGACAAGGGCGAGATCGCTGCAATCGGTACGGTCTTCGGTCGCGACGGCGGCATCGCCGTCAGCGCAACCAAGTCGGCGACGGGCCATCTCCTGGGTGCAGCCGGCGGGCTTGAAGCCATCTTCACAATCCTCGCGCTGCGCGATCAGCTCGCCCCGCCGACCCGCAATCTCGAGACGGCCGATCCCGCAGCAGAAGGCATTGATCTCGTGGGCAGGGTGGCCCGCAAGGTGGCGATGGAATATGCGATTACCAACGGCTTCGGCTTCGGCGGCGTCAATGCCAGCGCTCTCTTCCGTCGCTGGTCCTGAGCCCTGGTTTATCGGGCTCTTTCCTTGCGCGCAAAATAGCCTACACTTCTGCTGACATAGCCGGAGATGATCCTATGCGCGCCTTCTTCGCAGTGCTGGTTCTGTGTGCTGTATCCGTGATGTCAGGCATGGCGGCCCGCGCCGAAGATCCCGTGCAGGCAACACAGACGATGATCGAGGAGCAGATCAGGGCATTCCTCAAGGACGACGCGGATACCGCCTATTCCTTCGCTGCGCCCGGCATCAAGGCCATGTATCCAGACAAAAACGTCTTCTTCGCGATGGTGAAGAAAAGCTACGAGCCGGTCTATCACCCTGGCAACTATGCCTTCGGGCGCAGCAGATCGATCGACGACGGTGCAATGATCTATCAGGAAGTGCTGATTTCCGGCCGCGACGGCAAGGACTGGACGGCGATTTATCAGGTTGCTCGTCAGCCTGATGGCAGCTTCAAGATCAACGGCGTGCAGATCGTGCCGAACGCCGACAGCAAGGGCATCTGATCACACCGGTTCGAGATCACCCCTCGCCCATTCCTCGATGGTCTCGGCCATGAAATCGGCGAAGCGACCTTCGGCAATCGCCTTGCGGATACCCTGCATCAGTTCCTGATAATAGTTCAGATTGTGCCAGGAGAGCAGCATGCCGCCGAGCGCTTCGTTGGCGCGGACGAGATGGTGGAGATAGGCGCGGGAATAGTCGCGCGTCGCCGGGCAGTTCGATTGTTCGTCGAGCGGGCGCATGTCCTCCGCATGGCGGGCGTTGCGGATATTGACCTTGCCGCGCCGGGTAAAGGCCAGACCGTGACGGCCCGAGCGGGTCGGCATGACGCAGTCGAACATGTCGATACCACGGGCGACGGATTTCAGGATGTCGTCGGGTGTGCCGACGCCCATCAGATAGCGAGGCTTTTCACCGGGCAGGACCGGAAGCGTCGTCTCCAGCATCTTCAGCATGACGTCTTGCGGCTCGCCGACAGCAAGACCGCCGACGGCGTAGCCTTTGAGGTCGAGCTTTGCCAGTTCTTCGGCCGACCGGACACGCAGGGCCGGCACGTCACCACCCTGGACAATGCCGAACATCGCCTTGCCCGGCTGATTGCCGAACGCGACCTTGCAACGCTCGGCCCAGCGCAGCGAAAGCTCCATGGCGCGCTCGATTTCCTTGGGCTCGGCCGGCAATGCCACGCATTCGTCGAGCTGCATCTGGATATCGGAGCCAAGCAGCCCCTGGATCTCGATCGAGCGCTCCGGCGACATGTGATGCAGGCTGCCGTCGACATGCGACTTGAAGGTGACGCCCTGCTCATCGAGCTTGCGCAGACCGGAGAGAGACATGACCTGAAAGCCGCCGGAATCCGTCAGGATCGGATGCTCCCAGCGAATGAGCTTGTGCAATCCGCCGAGACGGGCAACGCGCTCGGCCGTCGGGCGCAGCATCAGGTGATAGGTATTGCCAAGAATGATGTCGGCGCCGGTGTCACGCACCTGGTCGAGATACATGGCCTTGACCGTGCCGACCGTGCCGACAGGCATGAAGGCCGGCGTGCGGATGGTACCGCGCGGCATGGAAACTTCCCCGAGACGAGCGCCGCCATCGGTCTTCTTCAGGGTGAACTGGAAATTCTCAGTGGTCATCGGTCTTTCCGGAAAAGAAGGCTCGCGTCGCCGTAGGAATAGAAGCGGTAGCCTGTCGAAATGGCATGCGTATAGGCCGCGTGCATGGTCTCGAAACCGGCGAAGGCCGAGACCAGCATGAAGAGTGTAGAGCGCGGCAGGTGGAAATTGGTCATCAGTATATCGACCGCCTTGAAGCGGTAACCAGGCGTGATGAAGATGCCTGTCGCGCCCGCCCAGGGTCTGATCTCGCCGCTCTCTTCGGCGGCGCTCTCGATCAGCCGGAGCGAGGTCGTGCCGACGCAGACGATGCGTCCGCCCCTCGCCTTGACGGCATTCAGCTTCGCAGCAATCTCGGCGCTGACATAGCCGCTTTCGAGATGCATCTTGTGATCGTCGGTATCGTCGGCCTTGACCGGCAGGAAAGTGCCGGCGCCGACATGCAGCGTCACGAAGTGGCGTTCGATGCCAGCTTTGTCCAGTGCGTCGAAAAGTGCGGGCGTGAAGTGCAGACCGGCGGTCGGGGCGGCGACGGCGCCCTCCTCCCGCGCATAGATGGTCTGGTAATCGGCGCGGTCGCGTTCGTCCTCCGGACGCTTTGCGGCGATATAGGGCGGCAGCGGAATATGGCCGACGCCTGCGATTGCCTCATCCAACGCAGGTCCGGAAAGATCGAAGGCGAGCGTCACTTCGCCGGCGTCACCCTTTTCCTCGACGGTCGCGTCGAGCGAGCCGATCATGCAGCTTTCGCCACCATGGCCGAAAGCGATACGATCGCCTTCCTTGATACGCTTGCCGGGTTTGGCGAAGGCCTTCCACTTGTTGGCGCCGATCCGCATATGCAGCGTCGCCGAAACCTGCTGACCGCCCGCACCCTCACGGTGGCGGATGCCTTCGAGTTGTGCCGGGATGACCTTGGTATCGTTGAAGACCAGCGCATCGCCCGCGCGCAGGAAGGACGGCAGGTCGAAGACGCGATGATCGGAAAGAACCGGCTGCCCGTCCGGATCGACGACAAGCAGCCGCGCGCTGTCGCGCGGCTCAGCGGGCCGCAGCGCAATGCGTTCATCCGGCAGGTCGAAATCGAAGAGGTCTACGCGCATCAAAGCCTTCCAGGCAAAGCGAAACCCGCCCCGCGCTCTCGCGCAAGGGCGGGTTCCTGCAGAAATCACAATCAGACGTCGGCGGCAACCCGCATGGAGACGATCGAATCCGGATCGGAGACGGGCTCGCCCTTCTTGATCTTGTCGATGTTATCCATGCCTTCGATGACCTGGCCCCAGACCGAGTACTGCTTGTTCAGCCAGGGAGCGTCGGTGAAGCAGATGAAGAACTGCGAGTTCGCCGAGTTCGGGCTCTGCGAGCGGGCCATCGAGCAGGTGCCGCGAACATGCGGCGTTGCCGAGAATTCAGCCTTCAGATCGTCCTTTTCAGAGCCGCCCATGCCGGCGCGGCCCGGATTGAAGTTGTCGCCGCCCTTCTTGCCGAACTGTACGTCACCCGTCTGCGCCATGAAATCGGCGATGACGCGGTGGAAAACGACACCGTCATAGGCCTTCTCGCGGGCGAGTTCCTTGATGCGCTTGACATGCTCGGGCGCGACCTGCGGCAGAAGCTGGATGACAACCTTGCCCTTGGTGGTTTCCAGAATGATGGTGTTTTCCGGATCCTTGATCTCGGCCATTGTCGTTCTCCTTCTTGTCGTGAATTTACTTCTTGCCCATCGTGACCTTGATCATGCGGTCAGGATTGCTGACTTCGCCGTTCTGGCCTTCGCCCTTCTTGATCTTGTCGACGTTTTCCATGCCCGAAACAACCTTGCCGACGACCGTGTACTGGCCATTCAGGAAGGAACCGTCATCGAACATGATGAAGAACTGCGAGTTGGCGGAATTCGGGTCCTGGGCGCGTGCCATGCCGACCGTGCCGCGCACGAAAGGCGTCTTGGAAAATTCGGCCGGCAGGTCAGGCAGGTCGGAGCCGCCGGTGCCGGCCTGGGCAGCATCGAAGTTCTTTTCCATGTTGCCATATTTAACGTCGCCGGTCTGGGCCATGAAGCCCGGGATGACACGGTGGAAGGCGACATTGTCATATTCGCCCTTCTTCACCAGCGCTTCGATCTGCGCCACATGCTTTGGCGCCACATCCGGCAGCAGCTGGATGACAACCGGGCCGCTCTTCAGCTGGATGGTGATGTAGTGATCGGCCGCCTGCGCAAAAGCGTCGCCCGCGAAGGAGGCGAGATAGAGCACGCCGGCAAATGCAAGATAGAAGAGTTTCATGTGAGCTCCATTGCGGCGGTATCCGCCTAGGCTTTGCGCTTGGATTTCAGGGCTTGCAAGACGGCCGCCGGCACGAAGGCGCTGACATCGCCGCCCATGGCTGCGATCTGGCGCACCAATGTGGCGGTAATGGGCCGCGAGGCCGTGCCTGCCGGCAGAAAGATAGTCTGGATATCAGGCGCCATCTGCCTGTTCATGCCGGCCATCTGCATTTCATAATCGAGATCGGTGCCATCACGCAGGCCACGGATCAGCAGGCTTGCGCCATGCGCGCGCGCCGCGTCGACGACGAGATTGTCGAAGGAGACGACATCGATATGCGCGCTCTTTTCCGGCAGCACCTCGCCCAGCGACGCGCGGATCAATGCTGCCTTTTCGTCGAATGAAAAGAGTGGTGCCTTCCCCGGATGGATGCCGATCGCGACGATCACCTTTTCGGCGACGTTGAGCGCCTGGACCAGCACATCAACATGTCCATTGGTGATCGGGTCGAAGGACCCCGGATAGAAAGCTGTGGTCATTTGGTCCGGCCGTTCGTTTGACGCCTTTTGTCATGGAAGCCCGTTTCCCGCAAGTCATTTAGCCAGACCGCCCGGCGCGGCTGAACGATGAATGAACGGCACGTTCAAGGTCCGCTCAGATGGGATCTGCTTTATTCGCATCATCAACCCAGACGCTGCCGGTCCTGGTAGCGTCACTCCCCGGAAAGACCCCGATCATGCTGATCATCCTCATCGCAGTAGCCGTTATTTCCTCGCTGTTCGCCGAGTTTTTCTACGGTTACGTCGCCGACAAGCATCAGATTGGCTGGGTACGCCCGGAGGTCAGCGAACATGCGGCGATCATGAGACAGCTTGGCCGCACACGTTCTAATCGATTTGATTTCTGAACGGCAGATGAACGTGACATTCAAGGTCGCTTCAGATCACGATTGGTAAACACCCCGCCAACATCCGGCGGAACCTTTTAAAGACGGATGCGTTCAAATGATCGACACATATGAGATGCGTAAGCGCGGCAGGAAGGGAACAAAGATGCCTGGCAAGATCACGATGATTAACATGCTCTGGATGGTAATGGTCACGGGCATGCTGACTGCCACAATCGCTCTCTATGACAATCAGAAGGTCGATGCTTCCAAGGTATATGGTCCGTTCGCTTCGGCTCGCTCCGTAAGCGTTCTCGGTCAGTACTGAGGAGCTTGAACGCAACTCCCTAAAGAAAGGAACGCCACCATGTTCACGATCCTGACAGTTTTCACAGCACTCATCAGCATCATGTTCATTGTGTCCGTGACCTCCACGATTTCCGCTCTGCGCCGTGAAAGCGAGGAAGTGAAATCGCTCCAAGAAAAGCATAAGGCTTTCTGAAGCCGCTCCCGCAGCGCAAAAGCATGAATGCAAGCCGGATGTTTTGCATCCGGCTTTTCTCATGTCGAGAATGGCGGCCGAAGCGCCAGACAGCCGCTGTTTCGCAACGGCAGAACCAATAGAGCTCGTTGCCATAGAGCGCGCGCAGATAGTCGCTGCGTTCGCTTGTAACGACGGCAAAGCCCTGCCCCATCGCAAGGATCGAGACACCCTCGGGTAAAGCGCCGGGCTGGATGTTGCCGGCCGGAAAGACCACGGCAGCCGTGTCCTCACCTGTTGCAGCAAATACGGCAGCGCCATCTTCAATGGAGTTCCGCTGGAAAGGCTGGTCCGGGATCACTTTGCGGCAGAAGCAGGAAGCGCCGCGCCGGTTGCAGCCGAAACACCGGCCAGCACCCCTCGCCTTGTCCAGCTGCCCACAACATTCCCCTCAGGATGAATCGGCAAGCTCTTCATAGCGCAATAAAAAAACCGGGCGGCAGGTGCCGCCCGGTTTGCTATGTGAATGTGGTGAATTACTCAACCGATGGGGTTTCGTCGGCTTCGCCCGCTGCCGGAGCTTCACCTTCGGAGACCACGGCTTCGTCACCATTCTCGGGCGTCTCTTCTTCTTCCGGCTCGCTGATACGCTCGACCGAGACGACCTTCTCATCCTTGGCCGTGGAGAAGATTGTCACGCCCTTGGTAGCGCGGCTGGCGATACGGATGCCGCCGACCGGGACGCGGATCAGCTGACCGCCATCCGAGACGAGCATGATCTGATCGCCATCATCGATCGGGAAGGCGGCGACCAGTTCGCCGATTTCGCCTGTCTTCGATGTATCGGTGGCACGGATACCCTTGCCGCCGCGGCCGGAGATGCGGAAATCGTAAGAGGACGAGCGCTTGCCGAAACCCTTTTCAGAGACCGTCAGCACGAATTGTTCGCGTGCCCTCAGCTCTTCGTAGCGTTCGTCGGAGAGCTGTCCCTCTTCGGTGACTTCTTCGCCGACCAGAGCGATATCCTCCTCGTCCACGCCCGTCGCACGACGTTCGGCGGCGGAGCGCTTGAGGTAGGCAGCGCGCTCCCAGGGCTCGGCATCGACATGGCCGACAATCGTCATCGAGATGATCCGGTCGCCATCGCCGAGGTTGATGCCGCGCACGCCGATCGAGTTGCGGCCGGCAAAGACGCGGACGTCATCGACCGAGAAGCGGATGCACTGGCCGAGCGCCGTCGTCAGCAACACGTCGTCCTGATCGGTGCAGGTCTCGACGGAGAGGATTTCGTCACCCTCGTCTTCCAGCTTCATGGCGATCTTGCCGTTGCGATTCACCTGGACGAAGTCGCTGAGCTTGTTACGGCGGACCGTACCACGCGTCGTCGAGAACATGACGTCGAGATTATCCCAGCTGTCCTCATCCTCGGGCAGAGGCAGGATCGTGGTGATGCGCTCGCCAGGTTCGAGCGGCAGCATGTTGATCAGCGCCTTGCCGCGCGAGGTCGGCGTGCCGATCGGCAGGCGCCAGACCTTCTCCTTGTAGACGATACCGCGCGAGGAGAAGAACAGGACCGGCGTGTGGGTATTGACCACGAATAGCCGGCTAACGAAATCTTCGTCGCGGGTGGTCATGCCGGAACGGCCCTTGCCGCCGCGGCGCTGCGCACGGTAGGTCGTTAGCGGCACACGCTTGATATAGCCGAGATGCGAAACGGTAACGACCATGTCTTCACGGGCGATGAGATCTTCATCGTCCATTTCGAGACCGCCGTCGATGATCTCGGTGCGGCGCGGCGTGCCGAACTCGTCGCGGACGGCAGTGAGCTCGTCCTTGACGATCGTCTGGATGCGGATACGCGATGACAGGATATCGAGGTAATCCTTGATCTCCTCGCCTATCTTATTGAGTTCATCGCCAATTTCGTCCCGGCCGAGAGCCGTCAAACGGGCAAGGCGCAGTTCGAGGATGGCGCGGGCCTGCTCTTCCGAGAGGTTATAGGTCAGGTCGTCATTGATGCGATGCCGCGGATCGTCGATCAGGCGGATCAGGCTTTCGACATCTTCTGCCGGCCAACGGCGGGTCATCAGTTCTTCGCGGGCCGACTGCGGGTCCGGCGCCTGACGGATGACACGGATGACTTCGTCGATATTGGCAACAGCAATCGCGAGGCCGACCAAGACGTGCGCACGTTCGCGCGCCTTGCGAAGCAGGAATTTTGTTCTCCGGCTAACAACTTCCTCGCGGAAGGCGACGAAAGCGCGGAGCATGTCGAGTAGCGTCAGCTGTTCCGGCTTTCCGCCGTTCAGCGCCACCATGTTGCAGCCGAAGGAGGTCTGCAGCGGCGTATAGCGATAAAGCTGGTTCAGGATGACGTCGGCATTGGCGTCGCGCTTCAATTCGACGACGACGCGATAGCCCTGGCGGTCGGATTCATCGCGCAGGTCGGAGATGCCTTCGATGCGCTTCTCGCGTACCAGTTCGGCCATCTTCTCGATCATCGTCGCCTTGTTCACCTGATAGGGGATCTCGGTGATGATGATCTGCTCGCGGTCGCCGCGCATCGGCTCGATGGTGGCAACGCCGCGCATGACGACGGAACCGCGGCCGGTTTCGTAGGCCGAGCGGATGCCGGAGCGGCCGAGAATCTTGGCTCCGGTCGGGAAGTCGGGACCCGGAATGATCTGCATCAGGTCCGGCAGTTCGATCGCCGGATCATTGATCAGCGCAATGCAGCCATCGATGACTTCGGAGAGGTTATGCGGCGGAATGTTGGTCGCCATACCGACGGCGATGCCGCCAGCACCGTTGACCAGAAGGTTCGGGAATTTTGCGGGAACGACGACAGGCTCGGAGAGCGTACCATCATAGTTGTCGCGGAAATCGACCGTTTCCTTGTCGAGATCGTCGAGCAGCGAATGAGCGGCCTTCTGCAGGCGGCATTCGGTGTAACGTTCGGCCGCCGGCGGGTCACCGTCGACAGAGCCGAAATTGCCCTGGCCGTCGATCAGCGGCAGACGAAGCGACCAGTCCTGCGCCATACGGGCGAGCGCGTCGTAGATCGCGGCATTGCCGTGCGGATGGTATTTACCCATCACGTCCCCGGTGACGCGGGCGCATTTGACGTATTTCTTGTTCCAGTCGATGCCGAGCTCGGACATGCCGTAGAGGATGCGCCGGTGCACGGGCTTCAGGCCGTCGCGCACGTCGGGAAGTGCGCGGGACACGATCACGCTCATCGCGTAATCGAGATATGACCGCTGCATTTCCTCCATAATGGAGATCGGCTCGATGCCTGGCGGGAGCTTCCCGCCGCCGGGGGGTGTTTGCTCAGTCAAAACGGTTCACGTTCTCTTCTAGAATCACTCGAAGATTTATAGCGGAAAGCCTGTTCCCGCGCCAATTTGGCCAGGGGTTTTGAACAGGCTTTTACGGTCGAAAGAGGGCAAATAATGGTATTTGCCCGCGATAGGTAGACAATCAGCGATCACGCATTTGCCAAATCGGAATCGGCACAGCACAATCATGAAAAACAAGCATCTATATGGGGTTTTGAAGAAGCGATGGCAAGCGCCGACCAATTGATCAACGCGTTCACGACGCTGCTCGTCACCATCGATCCACCGGGGCTTGCGCCCCTCTTTCTCGGCCTCACTGTCGGCATGAGCCGGCCGGAGCGAAAGCAGGTGGCGCTGCGCGGCACCACCATCGCCTTCATCATTCTTGCGGTCTTTGCGCTATTCGGCTCCAGCGTGCTCGGCGTGCTCGGTATTTCCATCGGCGCTTTCCGGCTGGCGGGCGGCCTGCTGCTTTTCTGGATCGCCTTCGAAATGGTTTTCGAGAAGCGCCAGGATCGCAAGGAAAAGACGACGGAAGTCGCAATTACCAAGGATCATATCGAGAATATCGCCGTCTTCCCGCTTGCCCTGCCCCTGATTGCCGGACCGGGCGCCATTTCGGCGACGATTCTGCTCGGAGGAACCCTGCCCTCCACGGTCGAACGTGCGCAGCTGATCGGCGTCATCGCTGCGTGTCTGCTGATCACCCTGATGGTGCTGTTCCTCGCCGACCGGCTCGACCGTTTCCTCGGGGTGACCGGCCGCGCGATCCTGACCCGCCTCCTCGGTGTAATCCTCGCAGCACTTGCCGCGCAGTTCGTCGTGGACGGTGCAAAATCCGCTCTTAATCTGATCAGCGCCACGCCGACATGAAAACGGCGCCCTCGGGCGCCGTCGTCAAAGCTCGGGAATAGCGTCGCTCAAAACGGGATATCGTCGTCGAGATCGCGCGAGAAGTTGCCGCCGCTGCTGCTGCCACCGCCACTGCTGCCACCGCCACGATTACCGCCGCCGCTGCTTCGGCCACCGCCGCCAGAAGACGGGCTGGAACCATAATCGTCGCCACCGAAGTCGTCACCACCGCGACCGCCGCCGAAGCCGGAACCCGCGCCACCGCCTTCACCACGACCGTCGAGCATCGTCAGGGTCGAGTTGAAGCCCTGCAGCACGATTTCCGTCGAGTAGCGGTCGTTGCCGGTCTGGTCCTGCCACTTGCGGGTCTGCAGCGCGCCTTCGATATAGAGCTTGGCGCCCTTCTTCACATATTGCTCGACAACCTTGCAGAGGCCTTCGTTGAAGACAACGACCGTGTGCCATTCGGTCTTCTCGCGGCGCTCGCCGGAATTGCGGTCACGCCAGGTTTCCGAGGTCGCGATACGAAGATTGGCGATCGGCCGGCCATCCTGCGTACGGCGGATTTCGGGGTCGGCGCCCACGTTTCCGATCAGAATTACCTTGTTCACACTGCCAGCCATATCATTCACCTTACTGCCGCCCTGCCCGGCGGCGTTTAAAATCATCGGCGCACCTTAAACCATAGAGGACAGGCGGTGCGTATCCAGTTCCTGTCATCCACAAGGAATTTTGTTCTTTATTTGTTCTAATTATTCGCTATGATCCTGTCAACAGAATCGAAAACCTTTGTTGTTCCGGACATTCAGCCTCGACTCGCCCGCCGGCATCACTAAATAAGGGCTGTTATTCCCCAAACGACTTGAAGCAGAGACGATGAGCGAACTGAAGACGATCTCCATCCGTGGCGCGCGCGAGCATAATTTGAAGGGCATCGACCTCGATCTGCCGCGCAACAAGCTCATCGTTATGACAGGCCTTTCGGGCTCCGGCAAATCCTCGCTCGCCTTCGACACGATCTATGCCGAGGGACAGCGCCGCTATGTCGAAAGCCTTTCGGCCTATGCCCGCCAGTTCCTGGAAATGATGCAGAAGCCTGACGTCGACCAGATCGACGGGCTTTCGCCGGCAATCTCGATCGAACAGAAGACGACATCGCGCAACCCGCGCTCGACGGTCGGTACGGTCACCGAAATCTACGACTACATGCGCCTGCTCTTCGCACGCGTCGGCGTCCCCTATTCGCCGGCCACCGGCCTGCCGATCGAAAGCCAGACGGTGAGCCAGATGGTCGACCGTGTGCTGGCCTTCGAGGAAGGCACGCGGCTCTACATTCTCGCGCCGATGATCCGCGGCCGCAAGGGCGAGTATAAGAAGGAACTGGCGGATCTCATGAAAAAGGGCTTCCAGCGCGTCAAGATCGATGGCCAGTTCTACGAGATCGCTGATGCGCCTGCTCTCGACAAGAAATACAAGCACGATATCGATATCGTCATCGACCGTATCGTCGTGCGCCCCGACATGGCCTCGCGTCTGGCCGACAGTTTCGAGACCGCTCTGAAGCTCGCCGATGGGCTCGCCGTTGCCGAATTTGCCGACAAGCCGCTGCCGCCGGAGGAAACCTCGGCTGGTGGCTCTGCCAACAAGTCGCTCAACGAGACGCATGAGCGTGTGCTGTTTTCGGAAAAATTCGCCTGCCCGGTCTCCGGCTTCACCATTCCGGAAATCGAGCCGCGGCTCTTCTCGTTCAACAATCCCTTCGGTGCTTGCCCGACCTGCGACGGTCTCGGCTCGCAGCAGAAGATCGATACCGACCTGATCGTGCCTGAGCCGGAGCGCACGTTGCGGGATGGCGCGATTGCGCCGTGGGCCAAGTCCACCTCGCCCTATTACAACCAGACGCTTGAGGCGCTCGGCAAGCATTTCGGCTTCAAGCTCGGCAGCCGCTGGAACGATCTCTCTGAGAAAGCCAAGGATGTCATTCTCAATGGTACCGAGGAGAAGATCGAATTCCACTATGCCGATGGCGCGCGCTCCTACACGACCTCGAAGAATTTCGAGGGCATCGTGCCCAATCTTGAGCGGCGCTGGAAGGAAACGGATTCGGCCTGGGCGCGCGAGGATATCGAGCGCTTCATGTCGGCCGCCCCCTGCCCGGCCTGTAATGGTTTTCGCCTGAAGCCGGAAGCGCTCGCGGTCAAGATCAACAAGCTGCATATCGGCGAAGTGACGCAAATGTCGATCCGCATCGCGCGCGACTGGTTCGAGACGCTACCGGCGACCTTCAATGCCAAGCAGAACGAGATTGCCGTGCGCATTCTCAAGGAAATCCGCGACCGCCTGCGCTTCCTCAACGATGTCGGTCTCGAATATCTCAGCCTGTCGCGCAATTCCGGCACGCTGTCGGGCGGCGAGAGCCAGCGTATCCGGCTTGCCTCGCAGATCGGTTCGGGCCTGACGGGTGTTCTCTACGTGCTCGACGAGCCGTCGATCGGCCTGCACCAGCGCGACAATGCCCGGCTTCTCGAAACGCTGAAGCACCTGCGCGACATCGGCAATACGGTTATCGTCGTCGAGCATGACGAAGATGCGATCCTGACGGCTGATGACGTGGTCGATATCGGGCCTGCTGCCGGCGTCCATGGCGGACAGGTGGTGGCACATGGCACGCCGCAGGAGATCATGGCCAATCCGAAGTCGCTCACCGGCAAATATCTGTCCGGCGAACTCGGGGTGGCACTGCCCGACGAGCGACGCAAGCCGAAGAAAGGCAAGGAGATCAAGGTCGTCGGCGCGCGCGGCAACAATCTGAAGAATGTCACCGCAGCGATCCCGCTCGGCGTCTTCACGGCTGTTACGGGTGTTTCGGGAGGCGGCAAGTCCACCTTCCTGATCGAAACGCTCTACAAGTCTGCAGCGCGTCGTGTCATGGGTGCGCGCGAAATCCCTGCCGATCACGACCGCATCGACGGTTTCGAACATATCGACAAGGTGATCGATATCGACCAGTCGCCGATCGGCCGTACGCCGCGGTCCAATCCGGCGACCTATACCGGCGCCTTCACGCCGATCCGCGACTGGTTCGCCGGCCTGCCTGAGGCCAAGGCGCGCGGATATCAGCCGGGCCGCTTTTCCTTCAACGTCAAGGGCGGTCGCTGCGAAGCCTGCCAGGGCGATGGCGTCATCAAGATCGAGATGCATTTCCTGCCCGACGTCTATGTCACCTGCGACGTCTGCCACGGCAAGCGTTATAACCGCGAAACGCTCGACGTGACTTTCAAGGGCAAGTCGATCTCCGACGTGCTGGACATGACGGTGGAAGAAGGTGTCGAGTTCTTCGCGGCGGTTCCAGGCGTGCGCGACAAGCTGCAGTCACTGTTCGATGTCGGCCTTGGCTATATCAAGGTCGGCCAGCAGGCCAATACGCTCTCGGGTGGTGAGGCACAGCGCGTCAAACTCGCCAAGGAACTGTCGAAGCGTTCGACGGGCCGCACGCTCTATATCCTCGACGAGCCGACAACTGGCCTGCATTTCCATGACGTCTCCAAGCTTCTGGAAATGCTGCACGAGCTGGTCAATCAGGGCAATTCGGTTGTGGTCATCGAGCACAATCTCGAAGTCATCAAGACTGCCGACTGGATCCTCGACTTCGGCCCTGAAGGCGGTGACGGCGGCGGCGAGATCGTGGCCGTCGGCACGCCGGAGACCATCGTCAAGGAGAAGCGCTCCTATACCGGTCATTTCCTGAAGGAATTGTTGGAGCGGCGACCGGTCAAGAAGACGTTCGCGGCGGCGGAATGACCATGCGGCGTGCCACGGAAGCGGATCTACCGGTTGTCGTGGCGCTGACCGCAGCTGCCTTTGCCCCTTATACACAAAGCTTCGGCGCGCCGCCGGTGCCCGTAACCGAAGATTACGGGCACCGGCTCGATCGCGGAGAGATCTGGTTGCGGGAGGCTGACGACAGGATTGCGGGACTGGTCGTTGTTGAACGCCACCCGGACCATCTTATGCTCTTCAGCATCGCCGTCGCGCCTGAGTTTCAGGGATCGGGACACGGCGTTGCAATGCTTACCTGGCTGGAGGACAGAGCGCGGGAATGGGTTGTGCCGGAGATCCGACTTTATACCAATGCGCTGATGGAGCGGAACATAGCGCTCTATTCCGCCTTCGGTTTTCAGGAAACGGGTCGCCGCCCCCATCCCAATCGGCCAGGGTGGACTATCGTCGACATGTCGAAAGCGATCGACAGGACGAAGAAGGTTGGCGCGATCTGAGGGATCGCAAGCGAGGAGGAAGAGATGAGCAAATCGGGCACGATCCGTGTGGGTATCGGCGGCTGGACATTCGAGCCGTGGCGCGGCCATTTCTTTCCCGACGATCTCAAGCAGAAGGACGAGCTGCACTATGCCAGCCGCCAGTTGAAGGTCATTGAGGTCAACGGCACCTATTATAGCACGCAGAAACCGACAGTCTTCGCCAAATGGGCCGCCGACGTGCCTGATGGTTTCGTTTTTTCGCTGAAGGCGACGCGCTACACCACGAACAGGCGAGTGCTCGCCGAAGCCTGGGAGTCGATGGAGAAGTTCCTCTCGTCCGGCATTAGCGAGCTTGGCGATCATCTCGGCCCGTTGCTCTGGCAGTTTGCGCCCACCAAGAAATTCGAGCCCGATGATTTCGAAGCCTTCCTGAAGCTGCTGCCGGAAAAGCAGGACGGGTTGAAGCTGCGCCATGTCGTGGAAGTCCGGCACGATTCCTTCAAGGTGCCTGAATTCATTGCGCTGCTCGAAAAATACGGGGTGGCGCCCGTCTGCGCCGAACATTTCGATTATCCGATGATTGCCGACGTAACGGCGGATTTCGTCTACACGCGCCTGCAGAAGGGATCGGACGATATTCCGACCTGCTACCCGGAGCCGGAACTGAAGGACTGGACCAAGCGGCTGCAGGTCTGGGCCGAAGGCAAGGTGCCTGACGACCTGCCGCTGATCGACAAGGACCGCAAGGTCAAAATTGAACCGCGCGATGTCTTCGCCTTCATGATCCATGAGGGCAAGGTCAATGCGCCGCATGGGGCAATGGCCTTGCAGAAGCGGGTAAACGGTTAAGAGCTCAAAACGGCAGCACGTGGCTGGCGAGATCTTCGGCGGTCAGGCCCTTACCGGCGCGATCGCCGGCTTCGCCATGCAGCCAGACGCCGGCAGCGGCCGCCTCGAAAGCCGGCACTCCTTGGGCGAGCAGGCCGCCGATGATGCCGGCCAATACGTCTCCTGAGCCTGCAGTGGCGAGCCAGACCGGCGCGTTGGTATTGATCAGTGCACGCCCATCCGGCGAGGCGATGACGGTATCGGCACCCTTGTATATGACGGCGGCGTTGGCGCGACTCGAGGCTGCGAGCGCCTTGTCGACCTTACCCGCCTTCTCGTCTGCGGCAATATCGGGAAAGAGGCGAGCGAATTCTCCATCATGCGGCGTCAGCACGAGCCGCGGCTCCCCCTTGAACAGGTCGAACAGCGCCTGCGGGTCATCCTTGAATGAGCTGATACCGTCAGCATCGAGAACGACGTGCCGGTCCCGGAGCAGGGACACGAATTTACGGGCTTTCTTTCCAATCCCGAAACCGGGTCCGAGAACGAAGGTCTGAAGCCGCGCATCTCCAAGCCAGCCTTTTAGGGCTGCCGCGTCATCGATCGCGTGCAGCATGATGGCGGTCAGATGGGCGCTGTTGGCCGACAGGGCTTCGGTCGGCGCTGCGATCGTCACCAGTCCGGCCCCGGCTTTCAGGCCCGCCATGGCCGACATGCGGGCTGCGCCCGTCTTGCTCGCCTCTCCCGAAAACACGACAAGGTGGCCGCGCTTGTATTTTTGTGTTTCCAACTGCTCGGCCGGCATGGCAGCGCGCCAGGCGGCGGGCGTATTCTCGGCCACGAGGCCAGTCGTCTGCGCCCGGATGATGCGGCTCGGAATACCGATATCGAAGACCTCGAGGCTGCCGCAAAGCTCTCTGCCCGGCATGAGAAGATGGCCGGGCTTGCGGGTCATGAAGGTCACGGTATGCGCCGCGCGGAAGGCGGCTCCGAGCACGGCACCGGTGCGCCCGTCGAGGCCTGATGGGAGGTCTACGGCAATGACCGGCGTGCCCGCCCTGCCGACCTTGCGGATCAGATCGGCGACATCGGGCGGCACATCGCGCGCCAGACCCGCTCCGAAGAGACCGTCGACGACGATATCGCCCTGCTCCGGATCATAGTTGCCTATGTCCAAGCCCTTCAGCGCACAGGCTGCCCTCGCCCGTGCGGCGTCCCCCTTCAGCTTATCCGGATCGCCGAGATAGAAGATCTCCACACGTGCGCCACTCTCCTGCAGAAGCCGGGCAACCACATAGCCGTCGCCGCCATTATTGCCGGGACCGCAGAGGACGGCAAAACGTGGAGTGCCCGGATAAAGCCGCAGCGCAGCGGCGGCGACAGCGGCACCCGCTTTCTCCATCAAGCCGTAGGAGTCGATTCCAGTTTCAGCGGCAGCCCTATCAGCGGCGGCCATTTCGGCAGATGTGAGGAGGAGATCGGAAAGGCGTTGGCTCATGGCCCTATTCAATTCAAAAAACGCCTAAAAAACAACCGCATGATCGAGAAAACAAAAGATCATATTTTATGCATCTGATTAATTTTTCATCGAATCGCAAGAGCCATCGAGAAGTCGAAAATGGAATGGTTTTTTCAGGTTTTGTATCATTTTCGATAAAAATGCGCCCCTACTCACCTCATTTTTCATCAAAACGACATTGAAACGCTGGCAAACAAGGTCGCGCACATAAAATTCCGCGATTTTTTGCGCGAGACGGATTTCAAACTGGCACGATATCTGCATCATATTCCGCGAGCGGGAACGTTCCTGCCGTAACAGGAGAAGCGGAGAGACATTTTCTCATGAAAAAGATCGAAGCGATCATTAAGCCTTTCAAGCTGGACGAGGTGAAGGAAGCCCTTCAGGAAGTCGGTCTGCAGGGTATCACCGTCACGGAAGCGAAGGGCTTCGGTCGCCAGAAGGGCCACACCGAACTCTACCGCGGCGCTGAATACGTCGTCGATTTCCTGCCGAAGGTGAAGGTTGAGGTCGTGCTCGCAGATGAAAATGCGGAGGCCGTCATCGACGCGATCCGCAAGGCCGCGCAGACGGGGCGCATCGGCGACGGAAAGATTTTTGTTTCCAACGTCGAAGAGGTCATCCGCATCCGCACCGGTGAAACCGGTATCGATGCCATCTGAAAGCTTTGCCTTCGGGCAAGCTCACCCATCCTCATCGCACATAACGTAACATCATCACAAAACAGAGGAAGCATCTTATGGCGAGTGCAAGCGAAATCCTGAAGCAGATCAAGGAAAACGACGTCAAGTTCGTCGACCTGCGCTTTACCGACCCCAAGGGCAAGCTGCAGCACGTAACGATGGACGTTGTTTGCGTCGATGAAGACATGTTCGCCGATGGCGTCATGTTCGACGGCTCCTCGATCGGCGGCTGGAAGGCCATCAACGAGTCCGACATGGTGCTCATGCCCGACACGGACACTGTGCACATGGACCCGTTCTTCGCTCAATCGACCATGGTCATCGTCTGCGACATCCTCGACCCGGTTTCCGGCGAAGCCTATAACCGCGACCCGCGCGGCACTGCCAAGAAGGCCGAAGCCTATCTGAAGGCATCCGGCATCGGCGACACGATCTTCGTCGGCCCGGAAGCCGAATTCTTCGTGTTCGACGACGTCAAGTACAAGGCTGATCCCTACAATACCGGCTTCAAGCTCGACTCGACCGAACTGCCGTCGAACGACGATACCGACTACGAGACCGGCAACCTCGGCCACCGCCCGCGCGTCAAGGGCGGCTATTTCCCGGTTCCGCCAATCGACAGCGCCCAGGACATGCGTTCGGAAATGCTGACGGTTCTCTCGGAAATGGGCGTCGTCGTTGAAAAGCACCACCATGAAGTGGCTGCCGCGCAGCACGAACTCGGCATCAAGTTCGACACGCTCGTTCGCAACGCCGACAAGATGCAGATCTACAAGTATGTCGTCCATCAGGTCGCCAATGCCTATGGCAAGACGGCAACCTTCATGCCGAAGCCGATCTTCGGTGACAACGGTTCGGGCATGCACGTTCACCAGTCGATCTGGAAGGGCGGCAAGCCGACCTTCGCCGGCGACGAATATGCAGGCCTGTCCGAATCCTGCCTCTACTATATCGGCGGCATCATCAAGCATGCCAAGGCGATCAACGCCTTCACCAATCCGTCGACGAATTCCTACAAGCGTCTCGTCCCGGGGTACGAAGCACCGGTTCTGCTCGCCTATTCCGCGCGCAACCGTTCGGCCTCCTGCCGCATTCCGTTCGGCACCAATCCGAAGGCAAAGCGTGTCGAAGTCCGCTTCCCGGATCCGATGGCGAACCCTTACCTCTCCTTTGCCGCCATGCTGATGGCAGGCCTCGACGGCATCAAGAACAAGATCCATCCCGGCAAGGCCATGGACAAGGACCTCTACGACCTGCCGCCGAAGGAACTGAAGAAGATCCCGACCGTCTGCGGCTCACTGCGTGAAGCGCTGGAAAGCCTCGACAAGGACCGCAAGTTCCTGACGGCTGGCGGCGTCTTCGACGACGATCAGATCGATGCCTTCATCGAGCTGAAGATGGCTGAAGTGATGCGCTTCGAAATGACGCCGCATCCGGTCGAGTACGACATGTATTACTCGGCATAAAACAAGAGAGAAGCCCCGGTTCGCCGGGGCTTTTTTCGACCCCGAGGTCATGAAAACCGATGGGCAGACATGACAATCATGTGACGAAGTCCCGCAAAAAATCTTGATTTGCGGGGGGCCGATCACCAAATCAGGTGAGAAAGGAAGTCGTACCATGAAAGAAAGAGTTGCAAAGTTCAGCATAGGCGAAGTGGTTCGGCACAAGGTTTTTCCGTTTCGCGGCGTCATCTTTGACGTTGATCCGGAGTTCGCGAATACGGAAGAATGGTGGAATTCCATTCCCGCGGAAGTCCGCCCCAGCAAAGACCAGCCGTTCTACCATCTGCTTGCCGAAAACGATGACAGCGAATATGTCGCCTATGTTTCCGAGCAGAACCTGGTGAGCGACGAGAGCGATACGCCGCTTCGCAATCCGCAGGTCGAGCAGATCTTCGACCGCGGCCCGACGGGCCAGTTCAAACCCAAGATGAGCTTCGCCCACTAAGTCGGGTCACATGACCTCTATGACAAGGCCCCGCATGTCGGGGCCTTTTTCTTTTCTCGCATGTCGCGCAAAACGGCTCACACTTTTGCGCGACAAGCCGGCAACAAAAAACCCGGCCTGAAGCCGGGTTTTTCGTCAATTCGTGAAAGTCCCGATTACTGGGCCTTTGCTGCCTTCTGGGCGTCTTCCAGCTTCTTGCGGGCTTCTTCAGCCTTCTTCTGCATGCTGTCCTGCAGGCTGCGCTGGCTTTCGGCAAGCTTCGATTCGGAAACCGGTTCGCCGTCATAAGCGCCCGTGAAGCCTTCGAGCGAAACCTTGATCGGGTTTGCAGCACGGCGGAAGTTGATCGAGGTGAAGACCACGTCGCTGCCCTTCTTGAGGCTTGCGATCATGGCGTCCGTCAGCGGAATTTCAGCCGTGCACTTGTCGGGCAGGCAGACGGCGTAATCGAGCTTCTGGCCCTTGCCGCCGTCGATCTGCATTGCAATGCCCGGGGGGATCAGGCGCGCAGCAGGAACAGAAACCTGAAGGATCTTGCGGTTGATCTTGCCGGAGACCGAAATCAAGCCAACGGCAGTAACCAGCTGGCCGCCATTGGCGAGAACCAGGTTCTGAACAACGCAGATGTCGTTGTCTTCCTGCTTGCTGCAGGTCTTGTACCAGCCGAGGCGCGGGGCACCTGCGGCCTGTGCGGGCGCGTCAGCCGACGCTGCCGGAGCCTGGGCGGCTGCATCCTGTGCGAAGGACGAGACCGGAGCCGAGGCACCGAAGATCACTGCCATAACGGACAGTGCTGCCCGCATTTTCTTTTCAGACTTGAACATCATAACGAATTCCGTCTCCTGATATCCGTTGCGGGGCTACGTTCGGCCGCCCCAACCACCGGGTCGTTCGGCACTCCACCTCTTAAAAAATTAAGGCAAATGCATGACCCCAAAACTTCGGGTCACGTGTTACATCGCGCTGTGGAAGATATCCAGCATTTCTTTGGCAATTTCGCGGGCATTTTGGCACATAGGTAAAGAAAACGGCGGGTCCGGTTGGAATTGGACGCTCGCATGTTACCCTGCCGGCGAATCGTGCCCGTCGCCACGCATCGAGGAATTTCAGAATGCTTCGGATCGCCCTTCTCGCCGCTTTCACGCTGATCAGCGGAGCAGTCGCCGCAGAACCCGTGCATGGTATCGCCATGCACGGCGCGCCGGCGCTGCCTGCCGATTACAAGCACTTCCCATACGTCAATCCCGACGTGAAGAAGGGCGGGAAAATCACCTATGGCGTGGTCGGCACTTTCGACAGCCTGAACCCTTTTATCCTGAAAAGCATGCGCACAACGGCGCGCGGCATGTGGGATCCGCAATTCGGCAACCTCGTCTATGAATCCATGTTGCAGCGTTCGAGCGACGAGCCCTTCACGCTCTACGGCCTGTTGGCGGAAACGGTGGAATGGGATGAAGACCGCACCTTCATTCAGTTCAACCTCAACCCGAAAGCCAAGTGGTCGGACGGGCAGCCGGTTACACCCGAAGACGTGATCTTTTCTTTCGAACTGTTGCGTGACAAGGGACGCGTGCCCTTCTCCAGCCGCCTCAATCTCGTTTCGAAAATGGAGAAGGTCGGCGACCACAGCGTACGCTTCACCTTCAACGACAAGGCAGATCGCGAGACGCCGATGATCTTCGGCCTGTTTCCGATCCTGCCGAAACATGCGATCGCACTTGATGGTTTCGACCGCAGTTCGCTCACGCCTCCCATCGGCTCCGGTCCCTACAAGATCAAGAGCCTGAAACCCGGCGAGAGCATCACCTACGAGCGCGACCCGAACTATTGGGGCAAGGACATTCCGGCCAAGGTCGGCATGGACAATTACGACCAGCTCACCGTGCAGTATTTTCTGCAGGACACGACGCTTTTCGAGGCATTCAAGAAAGGCGATGTCGATATCTATCTGGAGGGCAATCCCGGGCACTGGGCCAATGCCTATGATTTCCCGGCCGCAACATCGGGCACGGTTGTGAAGGATGTTTTCAAGCCGAAACTGCCGAGCGGCATGCTGGGCTTCGTCTTCAATACGCGGCGGCCGATCTTTGGCGATATCAAGGTGCGCGAAGGCCTGTCGCTGGTCTTCGATTTCGAATGGGCCAACAAGAACCTCTACTCCGGCGCTTACAAGCGCACGCAAAGCTTCTGGCAGAACTCTGATCTGTCGAGTTTCGGGGTACCGGCGGATGAGCGTGAACTGGCGTTGCTCGGACCGATCAAGGACCGGATCGACCCCACCATCCTTGACGGCAGCTACAAGCTGCCGGTGACGGACGGTTCGGGACGCGACCGCAAGGTGCTGAAGCAGGCTGTCGACCTCCTGAAACAGGGGGGCTACACGATCCAGGGCGGCAAGATGGCAGATGCGAGCGGCAAGCAGCTTGCCTTCGAGATCATGACGCAAAATCCCGATCAGGAAAAACTCGCCGTCGCCTACCAGCGTTCGCTGCAAACGATCGGCATCGCGGCGTCGATCCGCACCGTCGACGATTCGCAATATCAGAGCCGGACGAACAGTTTCGACTACGACATGATCATGAAGGCCTATACTTCTTCACTGTCACCCGGCAATGAGCAGCTCGGCCGCTGGTCGTCGGCGGCACGCACGCGCCAGGGTACAGACAGCTTCGCGGGCGCCAATGATCCCAATCTCGATACATTGATCGATCACCTGCTGCGCTCCCGCTCGACGGAGGATTTCACCGCTTCTGTGCGCTCCTATGACCGGCTGCTGCTCTCCAACCACTATGTGCTGCCGCTCTACCACATCGATCAGCAATGGGTTGCCCGCAACAAACGCATCGGTCATCCGGATGCGGTGCCGCTCTATGGCTATCAATTGCAAACGTGGTGGGATACGAGCGCGCAATAATCACATCATTGAGCGTAGCGCTCTATTTCCTTTCTCTTGCCTCGGCCTTCCTCTAAAGATCGCCGGCAACATCTTCTATGCATCGAGCCAACTCTTGTTGAGGGATGGCAGAATAGGAAATCACAATGGAACGCATCACCATCGACGTCGTCTCTGATGTCGTCTGCCCCTGGTGCTATCTCGGCAAGGCGCGGCTGGAGCTCGCGATAGCCGAGGTTCAGGACGAAATCGGTGTCGATATCAACTGGCGCCCCTATCGTCTCAATCCGGATTATCCGCGCGAAGGCGTCGATCAGAAGAAGATGCTGGAGCAGAAACTCGGTGGCGCCGAACGCGTTGCCGAAGCGCACAAGATGCTGACCAACTACGGTCGTGAAGTCGGCATCAACTTCAATTTCGAAGCCATCAAGATCGGGCCGAACACACTTGACGCGCACCGCTTGATCCACTGGGCAGTTGTCGAAGACAGGCAGAAGCAGGAGGCCGTGGTCTCGGCACTGTTCAAGGCCAATTTCGAAGAGGGCCGCAATATCGGCGATCATGAAGTGCTGCTCGATATCGCCGAGAAGGCAGGCCTGCAGCGCTCCGTCATTGCTGCGCTGCTCGCGTCCGATGCCGACAGCAGCGTCATTCTCTCGGAAATCGACGCGGCGCAGCGCATGGGCGTCAATGGCGTGCCGTTCTTCATCTTCGACCAGCAATATGCTGTCAGTGGCGCACAGACACCGGATGTTTTGGCAGAAGCGCTGCGCGAAATCGCCAAGGCAAAGGCCGAAGCACGCGCCGGGATGAATTGACACCGTCGATCCCAGCTAACGGATGAGAGTAAGGGCAGTCCGGTTTCGCCGGGCTGCCCTTAACTTTTGGCCAGTTCCGCAAGCTGCGTCATGATGACGGCCGCACCCTGCAGGCGCTTTTCCGGGGTGGGCAAGTCGCGGGTCAGAAACAGGCTGTGGTCGGGACGAATCTTCGCCATGGCGCCCTGCTTGCCGATATAACCGACAAGATTGGCAGGGTTCGGGAATTCCTTGTTGCGGAACTGGACGACAACACCCTTCGGGCCGGCATCAAGCTTCTCGACATTGGCCGTGCGGCAGAGGGACTTGATGTAGACGATCTTCAGCAGGTGCTGGACTTCGACAGGCATCGGACCGAAACGGTCGATCATCTCGGCGCCGAAGCCATCGATCTCCTTGAGCTCGCTCACCTCGCCGAGGCGACGATAGAGCGCCATGCGCAGGTGCAGGTCAGGCACGTAATTGTCGGGGATCATGACCGGAGTGCCAACGGAAATCTGCGGCGACCAACCGGTATCGGCAATCTCGTCGACACCCTTCACTTCGGCAACGGCCTCTTCCAGCATCTGCTGGTAAAGCTCGAAGCCGACTTCCTTGATATGGCCGGACTGTTCCTCGCCGAGCAGATTGCCGGCGCCGCGGATATCGAGGTCGTGGCTTGCGAGCTGGAAGCCGGCACCGAGCGTATCCAGCGACTGCAGCACTTTCAGGCGGCGCTCGGCGGTTGCCGTCAGCACCTTGTTGACCGGTAGCGTGAAGAGCGCGAAGGCGCGCACCTTCGAACGGCCGACACGGCCGCGCAGCTGATAAAGCTGGGCAAGGCCGAACATATCGGCACGGTGGACGATCAACGTATTTGCCGTCGGCACGTCGAGGCCGGATTCGACGATGGTGGTCGAGAGCAGGACGTCATAACGGCCTTCGTAGAAGGCATTCATGATGTCTTCGAGTTCACCGGCCGGCATCTGGCCATGAGCGACGGCGACCTTCAGCTCCGGCACGTCGGACTGCAGGAAGGCGTGGATATCTTCGAGGTCGGCAAGACGCGGGCAGACATAGAAGCTCTGGCCGCCGCGATAATGCTCGCGCATCAGCGTTTCGCGGATGACGAGGCTGTCGAAGGGCGAAATGAAGGTGCGCACCGCCATACGATCGACCGGCGGCGTGGTGATGAGCGAGAGCTCACGCACCCCGGTCATCGCAAGCTGCAGCGTGCGCGGGATCGGCGTTGCCGAGAGCGTCAGCACATGCACGTCGCTCTTCAGCTCCTTCAGCCGCTCCTTGTGCTTGACGCCGAAGTGCTGCTCTTCGTCGATGATCAGCAGGCCAAGATTGGCGAAGTTGATGCCCGAGCCAAGCAGCGCGTGGGTGCCGACGACGATATCCGTCTTCCCATCGGCGACTTCCTTCTTGGTCAGCGCTAATTCCTTGGAGCCGACAAGGCGCGAAGCCTGTTGCACGCGCACCGGCAATCCGCGGAAGCGCTCGGAGAATGTCTTGAAATGCTGGCGAGAGAGCAGCGTGGTCGGCACGACGACAGCGACCTGTACGCCATTCATGGCCGCGACAAAGGCGGCGCGAAGTGCCACTTCCGTCTTGCCGAAGCCGACGTCACCGCAGACGAGACGGTCCATCGGTCGGCCAGCGCCGAGATCGCCGCGCACGGCCTCGATGGCGTTTTCCTGATCTTCCGTTTCGTCATAGGGGAAACGGGCGGCGAATTCGTCGTAGAGCCCTTCCGGCGTCGTCAGCACGGGCGCGTGACGCGTCAGGCGCTCGGCCGCGATGCGGATCAGGGCATCGGCCATATCCAGCAGGCGCTTCTTGAGCTTGGCCTTGCGCATCTGCCATGCGCCGCCGCCGAGCTTATCGAGTTGCACTTCCGTGCCCTCGCCGCCAAAGCGTGACAGGAGATCGATGTTTTCGACCGGCAGGAAGAGCTTTGCCTCATCGGCATATTGCAGCTCAAGACAGGCATGCGGCGCACCGGCCGCCTCGATGGTGCGTAGGCCGACGAAACGGCCGATACCGTGTTCGGCATGGACGACGATAGATCCCTCGTCCAGACCAGCGACTTCCGAGATGAAGTCGGCGGCGCGCTTGCGGCGACGCGAGCGGCGCACCATGCGGTCGCCGAGAATATCCTGTTCGCCGATGACGATGAGATCGCCGGTCTCGAATCCGGATTCGAGGCTGAGCACGGCCGCAGCCGCCTCACCCTTCGCAAGGCTGGAGACATCCTTCAACGCCATAATCGGCTTGACGCGTTCGAGGCCGTGTTCGTTCAGCACCTGCAGCAAGCGCTCGAGCGACCCTTCGGTCCAGGCAGTGATGATGATCTTCGCACCGCCGGCGCGCTTGTCTGCGATGTGCTTGACGACGACGTCGAAGACATTGACGCGCTCGGCATCACCGCCGCCTTCGGCATTCGAGCGCGCCCAGCGCTGCCCCTGGCGCGCATCGAGATTGACGACGCGGCGCGCCTCGCCCTCATGCTCGTTGAAGGGCGACACGCGGATGGCGTTGATCGCATCGAGCGTGCGCGCAAATGTCTTGCTGTCGAGATAGAGCTGGCCGGGGGACACCGGCTTATAGGGCGTGCCCTGCGCCATCTGACCCTTGGCCGGCTGACCGGAATTGTGGCGCGCTTCGTAATAGTCGTAAACGAGCTTGGAACGCTCTTCGGCCGCTTCACGCACCGTGTGATCGGTGACGATGCGGAAGCCGGAGAGGTAATCAAACACCGTATCCAGCTTCTCGTAGAACAGGGGAAGCCAGTGTTCCATGCCGGGGTAACGACGACCTTCCGATACGGCGAGATAGAGCGCATCGTCGCGCGTGGCGGCGCCGAACATGGAGAGGTAGTTCTTGCGGAAGCGGCTGATCGTATCGGGCGTCAGCGTCACCTCGCTCATCGGATTGAGATCGAGGGAACGCACCTGGCCGATCGTGCGCTGGCTGGCCGGATCGAAGCTGCGGATGCTCTCCAGTGTGTCGCCGAAGAAATCCAGACGAACCGGTTCTTCCGAACCGGGCACGAAGACATCGAGGATGCCGCCGCGCACCGCATATTCTCCGACCTCACGCACGGTCGCCACACGCTCGAAGCCGTTGCGCTCCAGCCGTCCGGCAATATCGTCCATCCGCACCTGATTGCCGGGGCGCGCGGAAAAGGTCAGGCTTTCGATGATATCCTGCGGCGCCACCTTCTGCAGCATGGCATTGGCTGTCACCAGCACGATTGCCGCATGCGGCTTCTTGCGATGCGCGATCAGGCCTGAAAGGGCGGCGAGTCGCCGCGCCGAAGTATCGGCGCTCGGCGAAACGCGGTCATAGGGAAGACAGTCCCAGGCGGGCAGCGTCAGGACCGGAATATCAGGGGCAACGAAGCCCAGCATCTGCTCCAGATCAGCCATGCGCTGACCATCCGACATCACATAGGCGACCGGCTCGCCATTGCGGGCGAGCTCGGCCAGCAGCAGCGGCTCCATGCCTGCAGGCACATTGCCGATCGTCAGCGGCTCGGCGGCGGCTGCGAGCTTCTTGGCATCAAAACCAGGGATCATTCCGGCGTCCTGGGGGTCTCGAAGTCGGGTTTGTAGGCGGCAATGCGGGCAAACATGGGCGTCTGTAAATGCTCGGGAGTCGGCCAGGTTCCCATGATCCAGCGCACCAGGTCATTATCTTCTTCCGCCATGATCGTCTCGAATTCATCGAGCTCGACTTCGCTCATCGTGGGAAGTTCATTTTCAGCAAACTGGCCGAAGACAAGGTCCATCTCTCTGATGCCGCGATGCCAGCAGCGGAAAAGAATCCGGCGGCGTCGGGGGTCGAGACCGGCGCTCGTGAGCGTTACTCCTGTCATGGCATCACCTTCCTTGTTGATGCGCCTCTATAGACCCTGGAAAGCGGCTTGTCAGCCTTGCCAAGGCCCTATTGTTCATCGCATTTTGGCGCCCATGCGCCCCACCATTCTCGATCCGCTGTTTTCCCCCGTTTCGGGCCTTCCAGGCGTCGGCCCGAAGATCTCCGAGCTTTTCGTCAAGCTGCTCGAGCGTGAAACACCGGATGATTGCCGGGTCATCGATCTTCTGTTTCATGCGCCCTCCTCGCTGGTCGACCGGCGCAACCAGCCGGGGATCGCCCGTGCGCCACAAGGCGCGATCGTGACGATCACGGCGCGCGTCGACCGGCATCAGGCGCCGCCGCGCGGCAATCGTAACGTTCCCTATCGGGTGTTCCTGCATGACGAGACCGGCGAACTGACGCTCGTCTTCTTCCGTGGCCAGGCAGCATGGCTGGAAAAGCAGTTGCCGATCGACGAGGAAGTGACCGTCAGCGGCAAGGTCGACTGGTTCAACGGCCGCGCATCGATGGTTCACCCCGACTATATCGTCAGAGCAAGCGAGGGTGAGAACCTGCCGCTGGTCGAGCCGATCTATCCGCTGACGGCGGGGCTTTCTCCTAAGACCTTGCGCAAAATCATCGAGGCGGCATTGCCGCGCATGCCTGAACTTCCGGAATGGATCGATCTGGCGCTGGTGCAAAAACAGGGCCTGCCCTCGATCCGCGACAGTTTCCACATGCTGCACGAGCCGCGGGATACGTCCGATATTGATCCGCAGACCCCTGCCCGCCGCCGCCTTGCCTATGACGAATTCCTGGCCGGCCAGCTATCACTGGCGCTGGTGCGCCAGCGGCTGCGCAAGGTGGCTGGACAACCCGTACATGCCACTGGAGAAATCAGCGGCAAGATATTGCAAAATCTCCCTTTTTCTCCAACCAAGAGCCAGACCGAAGCCGTAGCCGACGTGCTGAAGGATATGGCCGGCGAAGAACGCATGCTGCGGCTTCTGCAGGGCGATGTCGGCTCCGGCAAAACGCTGGTGGCGCTGTTGTCGATGGCCGCTGTCCTCGAAAGCGGCGGTCAGGCCGTGCTGATGGCGCCGACGGAAATCCTCGCACGCCAGCATCATGCGACGATCTCGAAATTCGCAGCCGCCGCCGGCCTTAGCGTCGAAGTATTGACGGGGCGCACCAAGGGGCGCGAGCGGGAGGACATTCTCGAGCGCATCGCCTCCGGCGAAGCGCAGATCGTCATCGGCACGCATGCGCTCTTCCAGGATAGCGTCAACTACAAGAACCTGATGCTGGCCGTCGTCGACGAGCAGCATCGTTTCGGCGTGCACCAGCGTCTGCGCCTGACGGCAAAGGGCATCTCGCCGCATATGCTGGTCATGACGGCAACGCCGATCCCGCGCACGCTGGTGCTGGCGGCTTTCGGCGATATGGACGTCTCGAAGCTGACGGAGAAGCCGGCCGGCCGAAAGCCGATTACCACTATCACTATCCCGACCGAGCGGACCGGCGAGATTGTCGGTCGGCTGAAGAGTGCGCTTGCCGAAGGCAAGAAGGCCTACTGGATCTGCCCGCTGGTCGAAGAGTCCGAAGAAATCGATCTGATGTCGGTGGAAGAGCGGCATGCGACGCTCGTCTCCGCACTCGGTCCGGGCATCGGCCTCATTCATGGCCGCATGAGCGGGCCGGAGAAGGACGCCGTGATGCTCGCCTTCAAGAGTGGCGAATTGCGGCTGCTGGTGGCGACAACCGTCGTCGAGGTCGGCGTCGACGTGCCCGATGCGACGATCATGGTGATCGAACATGCCGAGCGCTTCGGGCTGGCGCAGTTACACCAGCTTCGCGGTCGCGTCGGCCGCGGTGACGAGGCCTCGACCTGCATCCTGCTCTACAAGGGACCGCTCGGCGAGACAGGCCATGCGCGTCTATCCATCATGCGCGATACGGAAGACGGTTTCCGGATTGCCGAAGAGGATTTGAAACTGCGCGGCGAAGGCGAAATCCTCGGGACGCGCCAGTCAGGTACGCCAGGGTTCCGTATCGCCAGTATCGAGGCGCATGCCGATTTGCTGGAAATCGCCCGCAAGGATGCCGCCTATCTGATCGAACGCGATCCCGACCTGACGAGCGAGCGTGGCGAGGCCGTGCGCACCCTGCTCTATCTCTTCCGCCGCGACGAGGCGATCCGTTTCCTGCGAGCCGGATAGAGCCGTTCCCGGCCGGGAAAGGCTAGTCGACCTTGGATATTGCCTTCGGCTTGGGGCGCACGACCGGCAGGTGTTCCGGGGCAACGAGGCCACCCGATATCAGGAATTTGGCGGCATCTTCCGGGCTCATGTCGAGCATGACGATCTTTTCGCGCGGTACGAAGATCAGGAAGCCGGCCGTCGGCACCGGCGTCGGCGGCAGGAAGACGGCGACCATGTCCTGCCCCATGGCGTTGAACTTTGAGCCGATCTCGCCCTTGGCATCGGTCGCGATGAAGACCAGCGCCCAGAGGCCCGGACCTGGATATTCGATCAGGCCGACCTTCTTGAAGGAATTGGACTGCTCCTTCAGGACCGTTTCGAAGATCTGCTTCACGCTTCTGTAGATCGTGCGCACCAGCGGCATGCGCTGGACGATGGATTCACCGAAGCGGACGATGCTTTGACCGATGAGATTCTTGCCGAGAAAGCCGACGATCGTGATGATGATCACCGCGGTCAACAGGCCGAACCCGGGAATGGCGAAGTTTATATAACTCTCGGGATTCCAGCGCGCCGGGATATAGGGGCGCACCCAGCTGTCCGACCAGTGGATGAAGGTCCAGGTCAGCCAGATGGTGATCGCGATCGGTGCGCAGATGATCAGGCCGGCGAGGAAATTATTTCGTAGCCGCATGGCGACCGGCACTCGGGGGGCCTTCTCGGACATCTTTTCTGATGAACTCCGTTTCAGTCTTTAGACAGGCCGGTTGACCGACCTTCCCCCTGTGTCCGCAAGGCACAAAATTGCCAGAATTCGCCTTGTTGCACAACATGTTTCAGCCTCGAAGGGCTTACTCCACAGTCACCGATTTTGCGAGGTTGCGCGGCTGGTCGACGTCCGTGCCCATGAAGACTGCCGTATGGTAAGCAAGCAGCTGGATTGGGAGCGAGAAGATCATCGGCGAGATGATTTCGTCGACATTGGGCAGCGTGATCGTCGCCATGGTCGGCAGCTTGGAAGCAGCAGCGCCATTCTCGTCGGTGATGAAGATGATGCGGCCGCCACGGGCTGCGACCTCTTGCATGTTGGACACCGTCTTTTCAAAGAACCGGTCATGGGGCGCAATGACGATGACAGGCATGTTCTCGTCGATTAGCGCGATCGGCCCATGCTTCAGTTCGCCCGCCGCGTAACCTTCCGCGTGAATATAGGAGATCTCCTTGAGCTTCAGCGCGCCTTCCATGGCAAGCGGGAAGCTGGTGCCGCGACCGAGATAGAGCACGTCCTTGCACTTGGAGAGTTCGCGGGACAAGCCTTCCATCTGCGGCTGGATGAGATTGAGGACACGGCTCATGATGCGCGGCATTTCCGCAAGGTGGCGGACCATCGCCTTCTCGTCATCGGGGCTGATCGTGCCTCGGGCCCGGCCTGCGCCGATCGCCAGTGATGCAAGCACGGCAAGCTGGCAGGTGAAAGCCTTGGTGGAGGCAACGCCGATTTCCGGCCCGGCCATGATTGGGAAGACGGCATCGGATTCGCGAGCGATAGTCGATTCCCGCACATTGACGACGGCGCCGATCTTCAGGCCATTGTCCTTGCAATAGCGCAGCGAAGCCAGCGTATCGGCGGTTTCGCCGGACTGCGAGATGAAGAGAGCGGCCTGCGACGGCTGCAGTGGCATTTCGCGGTAGCGGAACTCCGAGGCGACATCAATTTCGACCGGCAGGCGGGCATAACGCTCGAACCAGTATTTGCCGATCAGGCCGGCGAGATAGGCCGTGCCGCAGGCCGAGATCGCAAGGCCGGTCGCGGCTTTGAAATCAATGGCGGATGCATTCGGGCTGATCGTGTTGGCGGTGAAATCCACATAGTGGCTGAGCGCGTGGGAGATAACCTCCGGCTGCTCGTAGATTTCCTTTTCCATGAAATGGCGGTGATTGCCCTTGTCGACCACATAAGCGGTCGCCTGCGAAATCTGGCGCGGGCGCTTGACCACCTTGCCAGAGAAATCGAGCACGGTCGCGCCTTCGCGGGTGATGATAGCCCAGTCACCGTCGACGAGATAGGTGATCTCGTTGGTGAAGGGGGACAGCGCGATAGCATCCGAGCCCAGGAACATCTCGCCCTTGCCATAGCCAATGGCGAGCGGCGGGCCAGAGCGGGCAGCCATGATCGTGCCGGGGTCGTCCTTCAGCATCACGGCCAGCGCATAGGCACCGGTGACGCGGTTCAGCATCGTCAACATGGCTTCCCGCGGAGTCAGGCCTTCACGCAGATACTTCGCCATCAGATGGGCGATGACTTCCGTGTCGGTCTGGCTCTGGAAGGCCGCGCCCTCGCTGCTCAGCTCGTCGCGCAGTTCGGAGAAGTTCTCGATGATGCCATTGTGGACGACGGCGACGCCTTCGACGAAATGCGGATGGGCGTTGGTCTCGTTCGGCACGCCATGGGTTGCCCAGCGCGTATGGGCGATGCCGGTCGTTCCGGGCAATGGCTCGCTGTCGAGACGCTTTTCGAGGTTGAAGAGCTTGCCCTCGGCGCGGCGGCGATCCATCGCGCCATCATGGATGGTGGCGACACCGGCGGAATCGTAACCGCGATATTCCAGCCGCTTCAGCGCATCGACAAGACGGCTCGCAACCGGCGCATTTCCGACGATCCCAACAATTCCGCACATTCAAACGTCCCCTCAGACCTGTTCAGTGAGGCCACTCCTAGCGATTCCCGCTTATTTCTCAATTGGTACGGCGGTCACTTTCGGTTTCCGCACGTTACCGAAGAAGGCTCAGCCTTTGGCCTTCTTTGCCGCCTTGATGGCGAGCGCCCGTTCTCGCAGAAGCTTGGCGCGTTCGGGCTTGATCTCCTGTCGGGCACGGCCGAAGGCGAGTGCATCATCAGGCACGTCTGCGGTGATGACGCTGCCCGATGCGATATAGGCGCTGTCGCCGATCGTGACCGGAGCAACCAGCGAGGAATTCGAGCCGATGAAAGCGTCCTTGCCGATGACGGTCTCGAACTTGTTCACCCCGTCATAATTGCAGGTGACCGTGCCGGCGCCGATATTGCTACCGGAGCCGATAACGGCATCGCCGATATAGGTCAGGTGGTTGACCTTGGCGCCCTCGCCGATCTTGCCGTTCTTGACTTCGCAGAAATTGCCGACCTTGGATCCAACCGAGAGATCGGCACCCGGACGCAGACGGGCGAAGGGACCGACCGTCGCGCCTTCGCTTACATGCGCGCCCTCGATATGCGAGAAGGCATGGATGACCGCACCGCCATCTATAACGGCGCCGGGGCCGAAGACGACATTCGGCTCGATCAGTGCATCCTGGCCGATGACGGTGTCGTAGCAAAGGAATACCGTTTCCGGCGCGATCATAGTCACACCCGAGAGCATCAGTTCGTGGCGGCGGCGCTCCTGCCAGAAGCGTTCGATCGCCGCGAGCTCGGCGCGGTTGTTGCAGCCGGCCATCTCGACCTCAGGCGCATCGACGGCAGTGACGCGGCCACCGAGCGAGCGGGCGATCTCGACGAGATCGGTCAGATAATATTCGCCCTTGGCATTACTGTTGCCGATGCGCGACAGCAGGTCGAGCGCCTTGCGGCCGTTGATCACCATGAGGCCGCTGTTGCACCACTTGACGGCGCGCTCGGCGTCCGTGGCGTCCTTCTCCTCCCGGATGGCAATCAATTCGCCATCCTTGACAAGCAGGCGTCCGTAGCCGGCCGGACGGTCCGTATGGAAACCGATGACGACGATGTCGCTGCCTTCGGCCAATGCCTTGCGGGCTTCGAGCAGCGGACCGGCGGTCTGCAGCGGCACGTCGCCGTAAGTCACGAGAATATCGTCATAGCCTTCGGCAATCGCCTCACGGGCGGCCAGAACGGCGTGGCCGGTACCGAGGCGCTGTTCCTGAACATACGATTTAACCGTCACGCCACCGATATCGGCAGCCTTTGCTACTTTCTCGGCATCCCGGCCGACGACGAGGGCAACGGAAGACACTCCGGTTGCGGCCACGGCATCGACGACATGAGCGATCATCGGTCGACTGGCGACCTCATGAAGCACCTTCGACTTTGCGGATTTCATTCGGGTGCTGTCACCGGCGGCGAGAATGACGGCAAGGCAGGTGCGTTCCATGGCAGACTCCGAGAATCCATTGCGAGGCGGCTCTTCCGCCGCTCATAGCAGCAAGGCGACGCTTCAAAAAGACGAAATCGGCAGGGAAACGATGGGCTCGGAAAGCGCGGAGAAGGCTTCGTGGACGTGGTCCCTGCCCTCAACGATGACAATTTCCATCGCCCTGCGAGCTGCAGCGGCGTCGCCGGCCGCAATCGCGTCGACGATGCGCATATGGGTTTCAGCAATGTTGGCGAAACCGTTCTCGGATGGCGGCGTACTCATGCGGAACATGCCGACGAGTGCCGCCTCGATGAGCCCGCCAAGCGTGCGCATGAAGGGATTATGGGACGCCTCTGAAACGGCGAGATGGAAGCGCAGATCGGCAAGTGCCAGGCTGTCGGCCGTATGGTCACTTGCGGCCATGTCGAGCGCCAGGCCGCGCAGCCATTCGATCTCGTCCGGTTTTGCACGCTCGGCCACGAGGCCGGCCGCGAAAGGTTCGAAAGCGAGACGGATATCGTAAAGCTGCAGGAGGAATTCTTCACTCACACCGTTGGCGAAATGCCAGGATATGATTTCGGTGTCGAACATGTTCCAGAAGTTCTTTTCCGTAACACGCGTACCGACGCGCGCCTTTGCAACGACCATGCCCTTGGCAGCAAGCGTCTTCATCGTTTCACGCAGCACCGTACGCGAAACCTTGAAGCGCTGCGCCAGTTCTCCGTCTCCGGGCAGGATCGCGCCGACGGGATAGGTGCCGGCAACGATTCCCCGGCCGAGTTCATCGACGACATGCGCGTGGCTTGTTCGGGTTCTTCGCCCTACCTTACGGGTTTCAAGCGATCTGTTGCGCAATACGACTCTCCTCCTAGCCATATCTCCTGTTCAGACTGGAAAGGAAAAGGATGGCCTTCTGCATCACCATGAATGCAAAAAGCAGCAGGCCAATCAGGATTTTCGTCCACCAGCTCGACAGCGTGCCGTCGAAAGTGATGTAAGTCTGAATGAGCCCCTGGATCAGCAGACCGATGAAGGTCCCTGCCACGAATCCCGCTCCTCCTGTCAGCAGCGTCCCTCCGATGACGACTGCTGCGATGGCATCCAGTTCGACGCCCACCGCCGCAAGAGAATATCCTGCAGAGGTGTATAGGGAAAAAACGATTCCGGATAGGCCCGCCAGAAAACCCGACAAGGCGTAGATCTGGATCGTCGTGCGCGCCACTGGAACGCCCATCAACTGTGCCGTCTGCACGCCGCCGCCCAGCGCATAGACATTGGTCCCGAAGCGGGTGCGGTGCGCGATGAATATGCCGGCTGCGAACACGATCAGCATGATGGCGCCGATCAGCGTCAGACGTCCGCCACCCGGCAAACGATAATAGAGGCTGGTCAGCGTCGAATAATATTCGTGATTGATCGGAATGCTGTCGATCGACAGGACATAGGCCATGCCGCGAGCGAGGAACATGCCGGCAAGTGTCACGATGAACGGCGGCATCTGCAGGAAATGGATGATCATACCCATCACGGCACCGAAGGCGGTCGTGATGATGAGAACGATCGCAAAGGCGGCCAGCGGATGAATGCTGGTATTCTGCAGGATCACTGCGAGAAAAACACCGGTGAAGGCGATAACGGATCCAATCGACAGATCGATGCCACCGGAGATGATGACGAAGGTCATGCCGACGGCGGCAACGCCGAGAAATGCGTTATCCGTCAGCAGATTGCCGATGACGCGCGTCGACAGGATGTTCGGATATTGCAGCGTGCAAACCGCGTAGGCGAGCACGAAGATGACGATCGTCGCAAGGAGCGGCAAGTATTTGGAATTCATTTGCGCCCCTTTGCGTCCGTCCGGCGGCTCAGGAAGCTGGTCAGCGATTGCATGGCCGGCGACTGGATGACCAGAATGACGATGATGATGATCGCCTTGATGATGAGATTGAACTCCGGCGGAAAGCCGGAAAGCAGAATACCGGTGTTGACCGCCTGGATGATCATAGCGCCAACCAGCGAACCGACGATGCTGAAGCGGCCACCGAGCAGCGAGTTGCCACCGACAACCACGGCGAGGATGGCATCGAGCTCCAACCAGAGGCCGGCATTGTTGGCGTCCGCACCCTTGATGTCGGCGGCGACGATGATGCCCGCGATGGAAGCACAGAGGCCGCTCAGCATATAGACCGCCATCAGCAGCACCGGCGTCTGTACACCTGACAGCGTGCTCGCGCGTCTGTTGATGCCGACAGCCTCGATCAGCATGCCGAGCGCGGTGCGGCGGACCAGCAGGATGACCATCAGGGCGACGATCAGCCAGATGACGACGGGCATCGGCAGGAAGGCGAAGGAGCCGCTGCCGAGAAAGATCAGCCCGTCATCGTTGAACGTCATGATGGCGCCTTCGGTGATGAGCTGGGCGATCCCGCGTCCGGCGACCATCAGGACGAGCGTGGCGATGATCGGCTGTATGTTGAGGACGGCGACGAGGAATCCGTTCCAGAAGCCACAGAGCAGGCCGACGACGACAGTGAGTGCCAGCGTATAGGCAAGCGAATTGCCTTCGACGATCGACGAGGCTGCAACGGCGCCACAAATCGCGATGACTGCGCCGACTGAAAGGTCGATGCCCTTGGTGGCGATCACCAGCGTCATGCCGATCGCCAGCAGCGCAACGGGCGCGCCGCGATTGAGAACATCGATGATGCTTCCGTAGAGCCGACCATTTTGAACAATTACATCAAGAAATTGCGGGAAGAAGCTGAAATTCAAAAGAAAAACAACCAAAAGCGCAATCAATTGCGGCGCAAGACGAAAGCCCAGCGCCTTCAGCGAGGCAGTCATGCATCCTCCGTTCGTTTGTCGCCCGCAGCAATGGCGTCGACGATGCCGGCGGCGGTTATGCGCTCACCGGTCAATTCAGCGATATGTTCGCGGTCGCGCAGCACGATGACGCGAGAACTGTAGGCAACCAGCTCCTCCAGTTCCGAAGAAATGACGATCAGCGACATGCCCCTGGCGCACAGTTGCTCGATCAGCTTGATGATCTCGGCATGGGCACCGACATCGATGCCGCGGGTCGGTTCGTCCAGGATCAGGAAATCGGGATTCGTGGCCAGCCAGCGAGCAAGGATCGCCTTCTGCTGATTGCCGCCCGACAGAAGCCGAATAGGCTTTTCACGGTCGGTCGTGCGGATATCGAGCGCCTTGATGTATTCGTCGGCGATCGCATTCTGTTCGGCGCGCGAAAGCGGCCGCGCCCAGCCTCGGCGCGCCTGCAGGGCAAGCGCTATGTTCTCGCGGATCGACAGGTCGCCGATGATGCCATCCGTCTTGCGATCTTCCGGGCAGAAGCCGAAGCCCCTGGCGATTGCGGCACGTGGGCTCGACAGCGTCACCGGCGCGCCATCGATCCTGGCGACGCCGCTGTCGGCGCTTTCGATGCCGAACATGAGTTCTGCTGTTTCCGTGCGCCCGGAGCCGAGAAGTCCGGCAATGCCGACAACTTCGCCGACGCGGACTTCGAGATCGAAGGGTTTCACCTTGCCGCGTTTTCCAAAGCCCTCGAAAGCATATTTGACCTCGCCGGCGGCAATCATGCGTTCCTTGGCGGCATGTTCCGTCTGCGCGAGTTCGCGCCCGAGCATCATGGCGATCAGGTTCTGCCGCGACAGTTCGGCTGCCTCGTGCGTACCCACAAGCCGGCCGTTGCGCAGCACGGTGATGCGGTCACTGACAGCATAGACCTGTTCGAGGAAATGAGTAATGAAGACAATACCCAATCCGCGCTTCTTCAAGTCATTTATGATGCGGAAAAGCATCTCGACTTCATGGGTATCGAGGCTGGCGGTGGGCTCGTCGAGAATGAGCACCTTGCCCGACAGATCGACGGCGCGAGCGATCGCGACGATCTGCTGGACAGCGACCGAGAAGCGGTCGAGCTGCGCGGTGACGTCGATATCGAGACCGTAGCCTGCCAGAAGCTCACGGGCATTCCGGTTCATGGTGCGGGCATCGATCATGCCGAAACGCTTCGGCTGGCGGCCGAGGAACAGATTCTCCGCGACGCTGAGATTGGAGAGGAGGTTGACCTCTTGGTAGACGGTGCCGATGCCGAGCTTCTGGGCGGCCAGCGTATCGGCCGGATCAATCTCGTGACCTTCCAGTGTCAGGCTTCCACCATCGCGGCGATAGGCGCCGGTAATGCATTTGATGAGCGTCGACTTGCCGGCGCCGTTTTCGCCGAGCAAGGCGTGAACCTCGCCACGGCGCAGCGTGAAATCCACCTTGTCCAGGGCGACAGCGCCGGGGAAGAATTTCGAAATGGCCGAGGCTGCGAGAATATTCTCGAAATTGTGAACCATGAGGGCTGCTGTTTCCTGATATTGCGCCTTACGCCTGCGCCAAAACCGGGCATGACGCCCGGCCCGGCACCGGCAGTTCCGCACCGGTCCATGATGGACCGGTGCGGTTGCAGGTTCTAATCAGTAGCCCTGGCCCTTCTTTTCTTCGTAGACCTTCATCGGGTCGTCAGCAGGCGTATAGAGCTTGGATTCAGTCTGGATCCACTTCGCCGGAGCCTTCTTGTCCTTCAGGTATGCATCGAGCGCATCGAAGGCCGGGCCTGCCATGTTCGGCGTCAGCTCGACCGTGGCATTGGCCTCACCTTCGGACATGGCCTTGAAAATGTCCGGCACGGCGTCGATGGAGACGACGAGGATGTCCTTGCCGGGCTTCAGGCCAGCTTCCTTGATCGCCTGGATGGCGCCAACCGCCATATCGTCGTTATGGGCATAGAGAGCGCAGATGTCCTTGCCGCCGTTCTCGGCCTTCAGGAAGCTTTCCATGACTTCCTTGCCCTTGGTGCGGGTAAAGTCGCCGGTCTGGCTGCGAACGATCTTCAGGTTGTCGTGGCCGGCAAGAGCCTCTTCGAAGCCCTTCTTGCGAGCGATGGCCGGCGACGAACCGGTGGTGCCCTGCAGCTCGACGACGTTGCACTTCTTGTCGCCGACGGTCTTTACCAGGAAGTCGCCTGCGACCTTGCCTTCGTGGACCAGGTCGGAGGTAACCGCCGTCAGGTAGAGATCGTCAGGAGCCTTGATGGTACGGTCGAGAAGGATGACCGGAATCTTGGCTTCCTTGGCTTCCTTCAGAACGTCGTCCCAGCCGGTTTCGACAACGGGAGCAATGAGAATGGCATCGACGCCCTGAGCAATGAAGGAGCGCAGAGCCTTGATCTGATTTTCCTGCTTCTGCTGAGCATCGGCAAACTTCAGATCGATGCCGCGCTTCTTGGCCTGTTCCTTGGTCACTGTCGTTTCAGCCGCGCGCCAGCCCGATTCCGAACCGATCTGCGAGAAGCCAACAGTCAAGCCGGCGGCCGAAGCCGAACCGAACATGCAGGCAGCCAGAATCGTGGCACTCAAAAGTGCAGTCTTCAATTTCATGATTTCCTCTCCCAATGCCGCGTCTCGCGGCGCAGGGTCAAAAAATCATATAGTAATACTTTTGTAAATGCGCATTTTGGTATGCACTGCAGCAAAAAAGGCGCTCTTTTCAGAGCGCCTTTTCGCAACTGCGAGTTACAAAAACTGCTTATTGTGCCGGCAGCTTGTCATCCACGCCTTCGACGTAGAAGTTCATGCCGAGCAGCGTGCCGTCATCAGCCTTTTCGCCGGCTTTCAGCCATGGCGTGCCGTCCTGCTTGTTGATCGGCCCGGTGAAAGGATGCAGTTCGCCGGACTTGATCTTGGCTTCCGTTTCCTCAGCCATCTTCTTCACGTCGTCAGGCATATTGGTGTAAGGCGCCATCTTGAGGATGCCATCTTTCAGGCCGTCCCAGCTCTGCTCGGACTTCCAGGTACCGTCGAGAAGGGCATGAACGCGCTTGGAGTAATAGTTGCCCCAGGTATCGACGATCGCCGTCAGCTGAGCCTTCGGGCCGGCTGCGATCATGTCCGATGCCTGGCCGAAAGCGTGGATGCCGCGCTCTTCGGCAACCTGCATCGGCGCAGTGGTGTCGGTGTGCTGGGTCAGCACGTCGACGCCCTGGTCGATCATGGCCTTGGCAGCGTCTGCTTCCTTGCCCGGGTCGAACCAGGTGTTGACCCAGATGACCTTGAGCTTGAAGCTCGGGTCGATCGACTTTGCGCCCTGCTCGAAGGAGTTGATGCCCATGACCACTTCCGGGATCGGGAAGGAGGCGATGTAGGCAGCGCCATGATTCTTCGAGGTCTTGGCGGCGATCTGGCCGAGGATGTAGCGGCCTTCATAGAAGCGCGAATTGTAGGTCGCGAGGTTCGGGCCGGCCTTGTAGCCGGTGCCGTGCTCGAACTTGACCTTCGGGAACTTGGCGGCAACCTTGACCGTCGCGTCCATGAAACCGAAAGACGTCGTGAAGATCAGCTGGCAGCCGGAACGCGCGAGACGTTCGATGGCGCGCTCGGCATCGGGGCCTTCCGGGACGTTTTCGAGGTAGGGCGTTTCGATCTTGTCACCGAATTCGGCCTGGATCTGCTGGCGGCCGACATCGTGCGCCTGCGAATAACCGCCGTCATTGTGTGCGCCGACATAGACGAAGCAGACTTTCGTCTTGTCCGCCGCCGCGGCGGCTGAGGATATACCGATCACGGCTGCGGCCGATGCGGCAAGTGTGAGTGCGAACTTCTTCATGATGACCCCTGTTGGTTTGAAGTTATTCCGGAAACCCGTCCGTGTTCTTGTTTTATCGCTCCGGTACGAAGGCTTTTCCAAGCGACGCGGGCGTGTTGATCAACGTCGTGCGTCGATTATGAGAAATGATGATGAGAACCACAATAGTCGCGGCATAGGGCAGCATCGAGAGGAACTGCGATGGGATGCCGAGACCGAAAGCCTGCGCATGAAGCTGCAGGATCGTGACCGCTCCGAAGAGATAACCGCCGGCAAAGACCCGCCACGGGCGCCAGGAAGCGAAGACCACCAGCGCCAGCGTGATCCAGCCGCGGCCCGCCGACATGTTCTCCACCCATTGCGGCGTATAGACGAGCGAAAGCTGCGCGCCGGCAAGACCCGCGCAGGCACCGCCGAACATGACAGCCAGATAGCGCGTGCGGATGACATGAATGCCGAGTGCATGGGCAGAACCGTGGCTGTCGCCGATCGCCCTGAGTTTCAGGCCGGGGCGGCTTCTGAACAGGAACCAGCTCACGCCGAAGAGCAAGGCAATCGACAGGTAGAAGATCAGATCCTGCTTGAAGAGAACCGGGCCGATAACGGGAATATCGGACAGAAGCGGGACGACGATCTCTTTCAGCTGAATGCCGGGGACGCTGACATAGGGCTCGCCGAGTTGGCCGGAGACGCCAAGGCCGAGAAGGGTCAGCGCCAGGCCGGTCGCCACCTGGTTTGCCACCAGTGTCAGCGTCAGGAAGGCGAAGAGCAGCGAGAAAAGCGCGCCGGCGGCAATGCCGCAGATGATGCCGACATAGGGCGAACCGGAGATCTGCGCGCCGGCAAAGGCGGCGACAGCACCCATGATCATCATGCCCTCGACGCCGAGATTGAGGACGCCGGAGCGCTCCGTCACGAGCTCACCGAGGGCTGCGATGACGAGCGGCGTGGAGGCGGTGATAACCGTCAGGAGAATGGCTTCGAAGATGCTCATGCCGCGTTGCCTCTCACCCGCGACCAGACGATGCGGATTTTATAATAGATCAGCGTGTCGCAGGAGAGCACGAAGAAGAGGATGAGCCCCTGGAAGACGCGGGTGACCTTGTCCGAAACACCGATCGAAAGCTGCGCCGCCTCACCGCCCAGATAGGTCAGCGCCAGCACAAGACCGGAAGCAATGACGCCGAGCGGATTGAGGCGACCGAGGAAGGCGACGATGATGGCGGTGAAGCCGTAACCGGGCGAAATCGCCGGCTGCAGGTGGCCGATCGAGCCCGAGACCTCGCAGATCCCGGCTAGGCCTGCGAGCGCGCCGGAAAAGAGGAAGCTGAACCAGATCATCTTCTTCGAGGAAAAGCCTGCGAAGCGCCCTGCCCGTTCCGACTGGCCGAGCACGACGACTTCGAAGCCCTTCAGAGTGAAGCGCATCATGAACCAGACGAGAACAGCCGCGACGATCGCGAAAATGAAGGCCCAGTGGGCGCGGCCGGACTCCTCCCATATAGCCGGGACGATCGCCTCCGGCGCAAAGTCGCGCGAGACCGGGAAGTTGAAACCCTTCGGATCGCGCCATGCGCCGCGGATCAGCCAATCGAGAAAGAGCTGGGCGATATAGACCAGCATCAGCGACGTCAGGATCTCGTTGGTGTTGAAATGCGCTTTCAATAATGCCGGAACGGCTGCGAACAGCGCGCCGCCGAGCGCTCCCAGAACCAGCATCAGCGGCAGTACAAGCGGTGAATGCCAGTCGTAGAAGATGATCGGGACATAGGAGCCGGTGATCGCGCCGATGGTGAACTGGCCTTCGGCGCCGATATTCCAGTTGTTGGAGCGATAACAGACGGCAAGACCGACGGCGATCAGGATCAGCGGTGCTGCCTTGACCGCCAATTCGTGCAACGACCAGACTTCCAAAAGTGGCTCGAGGAAGAAGGCATCGAGTGCCTCGACCGGATCCTTGCCGAGCATGGCGAACATGATCGCGCCAAATATCAGCGTCAGGACGAGGGCGAGAAGCGGTGAAACGAAGGCGTAGAGCTTCGAGACCTGCGGGCGCTTTTCAAGCTCAATGCGCATCAGCGGCCTCCGCGGCATGCTTGCCTTCATGCAGGCCGCCCATCAGCAGGCCAATCTTCTCGCGCGTGAGTTCACCTGCCGCATAGGGTTTTGAAAGCCGTCCCTCGGAGATGACGGCGATATCTGTCGCCACCTCGAAGATTTCGTCGAGATCCTGGCTGATGACGACGACGGCGGAGCCCGCTTTTGCCAAGTCCACAAGCGCCTGACGGATGCGGCTTGCAGCACCGGCATCCACACCCCAGGTCGGCTGGTTGACGACCAGCACAGCCGGCTGGCGGTCGAGTTCGCGGCCGACGATGAATTTCTGCAGATTGCCGCCGGAGAGCGAGCCCGCGGCGGGATCATCGCCGCTCTTGCGCACGTCCATGGCCTCTGAAATGCGCCGTGCGGCGGATTTCACCGCGCCCTGCCTGATAATGCCGAGGACACCGAGAAAGGCCTTGCGGTCCGACTGGCTGCGGGCCAGCACCAGATTGTCAGAGAGCTTCATGGCCGACACCGCCGCATGACCATGCCGCTCTTCCGGCACGAAACCGGCGCCAAGCAGGCGGCGGGCCGTGATTCCCTGCGTTCCGACCGGCTTCTTGCGGATCACGATTGCTTCGGCCGACGACACCGGATATTCGCCGGACAGCGCATCGAACAGCTCGCTCTGTCCATTGCCCGCAACGCCGGCAATGGCAAGGATTTCACCCGATCGAACGCTCATGGAGACGTCGCGCAGCGGCATGGCAAAGGGCGTGCGCGCTGCAACGGAAAGGCTCGAAACGGCGAGTTGCACCTCGCCCTTGTCGCTACGCTCGGGATGGGTCACAGCCGCCACCTCACTGCCGACCATCATCCGGGCGAGAGAGGCGGGCGTTTCCTGCTTCGGATCGCAGGCGCCGGTCACACGGCCGTGGCGGAGCACGGTGGCGCGATCGCAAATACGCTGCACCTCTTCCAGGCGGTGGCTGATATAGAGAACGGAGCGCCCCTCGGCACGCAGCTTGAAAAGTGTTTCGAAGAGCTTGTCGGCCTCCTGCGGTGTCAGCACCGATGTCGGTTCATCGAGGATGATGAGCTTCGGGTTCTGCAAGAGCGCGCGGACGATTTCGATGCGCTGACGCTCGCCAACCGAGAGATCGGCGACATGCGCATGCGGATCGAGCGGCAGGCCATAGGCCGTAGACAGCGCCCTCGCCTCTTCGGCGATCCTGCCGATCGGAATGCTGTCATCAAGCGAAAGCGCGATATTTTCGGCAACGGTCAGCGCCTCGAACAGCGAAAAATGCTGGAAGACCATGCCGATGCCGAGCTTGCGGGCCTCGCCCGGCGAGGTGATCGCAACCGGCGTTCCCTCCCAGAGGATATGCCCATCCGTCGGCTCCAGAACGCCGAAGAGCATCTTGACCAGCGTGGATTTGCCTGCGCCATTTTCGCCGAGGAGCGCATGAATTTCGCCCGGCGCTATATCGAGATCGATTTCATTGCAGGCGGCAAAGCTACCGAAGAATTTCGTCAGCTTCTGCACCGATAACAACGCGCCGGAAGCCGGCACATTCAATGGCGACACGTTCCCCTCATTTCTTCTGCCGACCGGTCCTTTTGGATCTCATGGAATCAGCAGCGTCGTTCCGGTTGTTTTTCTTGTTTCCAGATCCGCGTGCGCCCGCCCAACCTCACGCAGCGGATAGGTTTGGTTGATATTGATACGCACTTTGTTGCTCTGCACAACATCAAATAGATTGTTTGCACAATCGGTCAGTTCCTGACGCGAGGCAATATAAGTGAAGAGCGTCGGGCGAGTGGCATAGAGAGAGCCCCTCTGGGCGAGGTGCGCCATGGTAAAATTCTCGATCGCGCCCGAAGATTGACCAAACGATGCGAAGAGGCCGCGTGGCTTCAGGCAATCCAGCGATTGTGGGAAAGTGTCTCGGCCGATCGAGTCATAAACCACGTCGACGCCCTTGCCCCCCGTGATCTCCCGCACGCGTTCCGCAAATTTCTCGGTCTTGTAATTGATGACATGATCATAGCCATGTTCGAGCGCCAGCTGGACCTTGTCAGCGGAGCCTGCCGTGCCGATGACGGTTGCGCCGAGCGCCTTTGCCCACTGGCCGGCGATGAGGCCGACGCCGCCGGCTGCGGCATGGAAGAGCAGCACGGTTTCAGGGCCGACCTTGAACGTGCGGTTCAGGAGATACTCGGCCGTCATACCCTTAAGCATCATGGCGGCTGCTGTTTCCAGGCTGACGCCGTCGGGCACCTTCACCAGATGTTTCGTCTCGATGTTTCGCTCGGCGCTATAGGCGCCATCAGAGCCCGCATACGCAACGCGGTCGCCCACGGCAAAATCAGTCACGCCGGGACCGACTGATGTCACAATGCCGGCAGCTTCCTTGCCGGTCACAAAGGGCAGATGCGGAGCCTTGTAGGTGCCGTCGCGGAAATAGACGTCGATGAAATTCAGGCCGATCGCTTCCTGGCGGATCTGCACCTGACCTTGGGAAGGCGGCGGCAGATCGATATCGACATATTCGAAAACTTCAGGTCCGCCATTTCTGGAAAAAGAAACCGCCTTCGTCATTGCCATCGCCGTTTACCTCACTTGCGTCCGAGCGCAGGGAAGAATTGGAGCACACCGCCGATGACGTAAAGGTAGATGCCGCTCACGATGAAGAGAACGACTGCCCATTGCGGCATATCGAAATGCTTCAGCAGCGAATAGGCGCCGAGTGCCGACCAGAGCAGGAAGATGCCGAGGTTCAACGGGCGCAGCCGCTGGACGCGCACTGGATGCAGGAAGTTGATCGGCAGGAAGGTAAGGACCACCGAAACGGTGACGACGATAAAGGCCGTCATCTCGCTCGCGTGCATGACGAAGAGCGTGAAGATGACCATGTTCCAGACGACGGGGAAGCCCGAGAAGAAATACTCCTCGGTCTTCATGCCCATATCGGCATAATAGATGGCGCTCGAAACGACGATCATGCCGGCGGCAACGAATGACCAGGGCTCGCCGATCATGCCGCTCTGATAGAGCGCAAAGGCCGGCAACAGCACATAGGTCACGTAGTCGATAATATTGTCGAGCGTATCACCCGACCAGTTGGGCAGCACTTCCTTGACACGCACCTTGCGGGCAATCGGGCCGTCAATGCCATCGACAAGAAGGGCCAGACCCAGCCACCAGAACATATCGACGAAGCGGTGCTCGGCAGCCGCCACCACGCCGAGAAACGCGAGAAAGGAACCGGAGGCCGTCAGAATATGGACGGAAAATGCGCGCATTTCCGCGTATGGAACGCGCTTATAGTTGAAGATTTTCATGTTCCCCCGTAACCACCTGTCGCGCCCGCGTCGCGGTGGGCGTCGTTTTTATTGAAGCATGCGACGATCCTTCGGATCGCTCGCCACGCTCTATCTTTTTACTTGCCGCGTGTCCTTAGCGCAAAACCGCCGAACTGTTTTGCGAGACATGCTTTAATATGCATCCTTTGAATAGCTTAGCCAGTGCAAAAGCGACAGTTCATCACAGCACTGATTCCTGACAATGACATGCATATTTCGCTCCCCAGCCATGCGATGGAATGGATTGCCTTTAATTCAACGGGGTTTTGTAATATCTGCCTCGCATGTGATGATCTTCTTGCGAACGACGAGTCCGATATCGAAATGAACGCACCCGCAAAGACCGAAGAATTCGCTTCCGCCATCCCCGCCGGCGTCTATGCCGAGACGGTGCTGAGCGTGACGCATTATACCGACCGGCTCTTCCGCTTCACGATGACCCGGCCAGACGGCTTCCGTTTCCGTTCGGGCGAGTTTGCGATGATCGGCCTTATGGTCGAAGGCAAGCCGGTTTTCCGCGCCTATTCGATCGCAAGCCCGGCCTGGGCAGAAGAACTGGAATTCTTCTCCATCAAGGTACCGGATGGCCCGCTGACCTCGCATCTGCAGCTCATCAAGCCGGGCGACCAGGTGCTGATGCGCAAGAAGCCGACAGGCACGCTTGTTCTCGATGCGCTGACCCCCGGCAAGCGTCTCTATATGTTCTCGACCGGCACGGGCATTGCACCGTTCGCGAGCCTCATCCGCGATCCGGAGACCTACGAGAAGTTCGACGAGGTCATCCTCACCCATACGGCGCGCGAAATTTCCGAGCTGAAATATGGCTTCGATCTCGTCCACGAGATCCAGAATGACGAACTCCTCCAGGAAGTCGTCGGCGACAAGCTGCGCCACTATGCGACGGTCACCCGCGAGGATTTCGAATATCGCGGCCGCATCACCGACCTGATCTCCTCCGGCAAGCTCTTTACCGATCTCGGCGTTCCGCCGATCGATCCGGCTATTGACCGAGGCATGATCTGCGGTTCTTCCGCCATGCTGAAGGACACCAAGGAGCTCCTGGAAAAGGCCGGCCTCGACGAGGGCGCCAACAGCAAGCCCGCCGAATTCGTGATTGAACGCGCCTTCGTCGGCTGAGGCTGTAATCCTGATCCACAGGCAACGGCTCCGGAAACGGGGCCGTTTCTATTTCTGGCTCAGATAATCGATGAGGTCGGCCATGGCCTCGCGCGCCTGCTCGGCCTCGCCCTGATGAATGGCCTTGATGACCGTAACATGCAGCGAGATGGAGCGATCCATCCGTTCCGGATTGGCGGTCGAATACCAAAGACGGCGGGAATGGGTCTGGACCGGCCCCAATGCGGCGATCATGAAACTGTTCGGACAGGCGTCCTCAAGGATCTCGTCAAAGGCCTTGTCTGCGGCGAAGAAGCCCGCGAGATCGCCGCGGACGGCGCATTCCTCCATCGCCAGCGCGCAGGCGACAAGCCGTCCCCTCTGCTCCTCATTGGCCGCATCTGCCACCAGAGCCGCAGCAACCGGCTCCAGCTTGCGGCGCACCTGCATGACATTGGCGTGGTCTTCAGCGTGAATTTCAGCAATCTGCAGACCGACACGCGGCTTGACCAGTATCAGCCCCTGCCAGGCAAGCTTCTGGATAGCCTCCCGCACCGGCGTGCGGCCATGGCCAGCAAGATCGATAAGCTGCTTTTCCGTCACCAGCGCACCCGGTGCCAAAGCCAGCGTCACGATAGCGTGCTCCAGCGCCAGATAGGCGAGATGACTTAGCGATTCCTGCATACGGGCGAATCCGAGGCTGATATATCAATACTGGCACGGTTCAATGCCGAAGACAAGTTATCCTTATATATCAAAGCCATGCCGTGCGCGAGAGCATTCTCTCTACTCGTGGCGCAATGCCTCGATGGGATTGAGCTGGGCTGCGCGCCTCGCCGGAAAGAAGCCGAAAATCATGCCGATCGCTGCTGAAAAGACGAAGGCGATGAAGATGATGAGCGGACTGACCACGAAGGGCACATTGAGGAAGCTGACCGTACCGTAGGCAAGCGTCAGGCCGAGCATGATGCCAGCTATGCCGCCGAAGAGTGACAGGGCGACAGCCTCGACAAGGAATTGTGTCAGCACCTGGTTTTCAAGCGCGCCGATCGCAAGGCGGATACCGATCTCGCGGGTGCGCTCCGTCACCGATACCAGCATGATGTTCATGATGCCGATGCCGCCAACGAGCAAGCTGACGGCGGCGACCGCTCCAAGCAGACCCGTCAGCAGCGTGGTGGTTCCGGTCATGGCTTCAGCGATCTGCGTCATGTCATTGACGTTGAAATCGTCCTGACGGCCGGGAATGATCTTGCGGCGTTCACGCAGCAGGTTCTCGACATCGGCCTGCACCTTTGAGGTCGAGACGCCGTCTCGCGCCGAGATGAGGATCGTCGGCACATTGGAGGTGCCGCTGATGCGGCGCTGGAAGACCTTGACCGGCATGATGACGGCATCATCCTGGTCGTTGCCCATGCCGGACTGGCCGCGCTTTGCCAGGACGCCGATGACCGGGCAGGAAACCTTGCCGACACGGATCAGTTGGCCGGTCGGATCCGCAGCCCCGAAAAGCTGCTCTCGCACGGTCTCGCCAATGATGCAGCGCGACTGGCCGCGCTCTTCTGCCGGCGTGAAATTGCGGCCAAGCGCAAGATCCCAGTCCTGTGCGATGAAATAGTCGTTGGTCGTGCCATAGACCGTGGTTGAATGGTTCTGGCCGCCGAAAATGACGGTTGCCGTCGACTGGTTGGAGGGCGCAACCGCTCGGAGACCCGGAACCTGATCACGGATCGCCTCGACATCCTTCAGCGTGAAGCGCCGCGCCTCGGAACTGGCACGGCCGGGTCCGAACTGACCGGGACGCACGAAGAGCATGTTGGTGCCGAGACGTGACAACTCGGTCGAAACCTGCGCCGTCGTGCCGTTGCCGATCGTGACGAGCGCGATGACGGCGGCAACGCCGATGACCACGCCGAGTACGGTGAGGAAGGAGCGCAGCAGATTGCGGCTGATCGCGCGAAGCGCGAGCTTCAGCGTTTCAAAGAACATGTTCCGCCCTCCGCTGATGCTCTACTTCGGTTTCCAGCTTGCCGTCGACGAAACGCAACAAGCGCCCTGCATAGGCAGCAATATCAGGCTCGTGCGTGACCATGACGATGGTGATGCCCTGTTCGCGGTTCAGCCGCGTCATCAGGTCCATGATCTCGATGCTGGTCTTGGTATCGAGGTTGCCGGTCGGCTCATCGGCGAGCAGCAAGGCTGGCTCGGTGACGATAGCGCGGGCGATTGCCACACGCTGCTGCTGGCCGCCGGAGAGTTCCTGCGTCTTGTGATGTTCCCTGCCCGACAAGCCGACGAGGCCGAGCGCCTCCCGCGCCCGCTTGCGCCGCTCGCCGACCGCCATGCCGCGATAGATCAGCGGCAATTCGACATTCTCGACCGCCGAGGTGCGCGACAGCAGATTGAAACCCTGGAAGACGAAACCCAGCATATGCCGGCGCAGCAGCGTCAGCTGGCTGCGGTCGAAGCCGCCGGTCGAAATGCCCTGGAAAACATAGTCGCCTGAGGTCGGCACATCGAGGCAGCCGAGTATGTTCATCGCGGTCGACTTGCCGGAACCGGACGGCCCCATGATGGCGACAAATTCATGGGTACGGATTGAAAGATCCACGTGGTCGAGCGCGCGGATTGCCGCAGCACCCTCGCCGTAAATCTTCGAGACCTGCCTGAATTCCAGAAGCGGCGGGCGTTCCATCATCGGCTCCCGTCAGTTCGTCCGCGTCGCGGTATCGGTGATGATCGCATCCTTTTCGGTAAGCTCGCCCGAGGTGACCTGCGTGAACTGGCCATCCGAGGAGCCAACCTGGATCACGACGGCTGCGGGATGGCCGTTGCGCAGCACCCAGACCCGGCGTTGCGTGCCGGTCAGTTTGGCATCACCGCCACCACCGCTGCGGAGCGGACGCGGCGGGCGGAACAGGCTAAAGATACCACGGCCGCCACGGCCTTCTGCCTGCGGCGGAGCGTAACGCAGGGCCGCATTCGGGACCATCAGCGTGTCCTTGACGGCTTCGACGGTGATATCGGAGGTCGCCGTCATGCCGGGGCGTAGAAGCAAGTCGGCGTTATCGACCGAAAGCACCGCCTTGTAGGTGACGACATTGTTGACCACCTGAGAGGCAAAGCGGATCTGCTCGATGACGGCCGGGAAGGTGCGGTCGGGATAGGCGTCGACTGTGAACTTTGCCTTCTGGCCGACGGCGATCTGGCCGACATCGGCTTCGTCGACATCCACCTGTAGCTCCATCTTCTTGAGATCGCCGGCAATGGTGAAAAGCACGGGCGCCGACAGCGAGGCAGCAACGGTCGCACCCGGATCCACCGAGCGGGTCAGGATCACGCCATCGATCGGTGCGACGATCTTCGCCTTGCCAAGATTGACCTCGGCAAGCTGCAGGTCCGCCTCCGAGGCCAGGACCTCGGCCTCGTTGATATCCTTGGCGGCGACAGCCGAGTCATATTTATAGGTCGCGTCGTCAAGGCTCTGCTGCGTGGAGACGTTGCTCTTGACGAGGCTCTTCAGGCGGTCGAGCGAGGTCGCGGCCGATTGCATATCGGCATTCGCCTTGACCACATTTGCCTTTGCCGAGTTGAGCTTGGCGCGCGAGCTCTTGACGTCTGCCTCCAGCTTGTTCGTATCGAGTTCAGCCAGAATATCGCCTGCCTTCACTGCGCTGTTGTAGTCGACATTGACCTCACGCATCGTGCCCGACAATTCGCTCGATATATCGACTTGCTGGGTCGGCTGGACCGAACCTGTGGCAGTGACAAGCACTGTAAGATCGCCTCGCTTGACAGGCTGGGTCGTGTAGCTGATCTCGGAACGGCTGCGGCCCGTGTAGAAATAGGCCGCCGCGGCTGCGGCGAGGATTAGGAGCACCAGCGCGATCAGCCGTCCGCGCCAGCGCCGGCCCCTGCTCTGCCGGCCAGCGGCCAGCACGGCAGCAAGATCGGCGTTTGCGCCATTTTTGGAACCGGTCTCTTTACCAGCCTCCAGATTGTCCATGTCATCCTCGAAATATGCTTCGCCATGCCTGGCCTGTTCGCGCCAGAATAATCACAACGAACATGAACCCAACATTACCGATGCCCTGACGATGGTACGGAAATGCGGCTGAATTTCATGAAATATTCGTAAGGAAACAGCTGGATAGCGCGGCAAGTGCAAGCTGTTCCGCAGCAAGCCCCGGGCTCGACGCCAATATTCCGGGTTCCGTCCGGTGCAGCGATTTCTGCGCCGCTCCCGGTTAATTAGAGCGATCCGCGGCACTGAAAAGACCGCGGCATCGCCCAGACCCTAGCGTGAGGGAAGGATCGCAGCGCCGCCCGCAGCCTGAACCGCCAGGCTGCCCATGGCAATGCCTTCGCGCAGGCATATATCGGCACTCGCGCCGCCAAGCCAGGCATGGATGAGCCCGGCATTGAAGGCATCCCCTGCTCCCGTCGTATCCACGACCTTGACGCTGGGAGCATTCTGGTGGAGCCGGACGCTGGCGGCCGCGAAATAAGCGCCGCCGGCGCCTGCTTTCAGCGCGACGGCCGGGAAGTGCTCGGCGAGCCTGTCGAGTGCTTCCGTCGGATCGGAACGTCCGGTAATCGCTACGGCTTCCTCGACATTGGGCAGGAAAAGATCAATGCCTTCGCAGCGATCGAGGAAATCCTGCTGGTAGATCAGGGCCTCGTCCCAGCTCGGGTCGAGCGATACCGTAAGCCCGTTTTCCCTGGCTTTCGCAATCAAGTGGGGGATTTCCGCAAGGGTTGCGAATTCGGCGATGTGCAGGTGACGCGCCTCGCTCCAGGCAAGCGCCTCTTTAAGCGTTGCAGGTTCAGCGCTGCCAGCGCGGCGCGACAGAAAGGCGCGTTCCTCGCCATTGTTGATGGCGACGGTAACCTGCGGACCAGCGTCGGCCGCCCGGTCGAGAAAGCGCAGATCGACCCCACTTGCCTGCAGTTCGCCCGCCAGACCGTTGGAAAGTCCGTCCGTTCCGAGGCGGGAGAGCAAGGCGGTCTTGCGGCCGATATGGGCGGAATAAGCAGCCATGATGAAAGCGCCGCCGCCTGCGGCAATGCGCAGGTCATCAGCAAAGAGCTCGCGCCCGAGAACGGGCATAGTCTCCAGACCTGTGAAAATCAGGTCGCAGTAGGTCCGGCCAATGCTGAGCACCGCCGATCGGATGTCACTATCAGATGTCATTGGCGCCCGAGGGCCTTTTCCGTTTTTGCATCGAAAACATAGAGAGCACCTGACGCTGCATGGGCAGTCACCGCGCTGCCGACGGCCGGTATCACTTTACCGGGGGCCGTAGCAATCACCGATGTTCCGGCGACATCGAAATGCACCAGCGTTTCGGCGCCAAGCGGCTCGACGGCCGTCACCGTGCCCGAGAGCGACAGAACGCCGGCTTCCTCGCCAATGACAAGATCGTGCGGGCGCACGCCGATCAGATGGGGACCTCCCTGCCCGATGCGCAGACCATCGGCTGCCGCCGTGCCCGGAAGCAGGTTCATCGACGGGCTGCCGATGAAGCGTGCGGTAAAGACATCGGCGGGGTTCTCGTAGATATCCATCGGCGTTCCCGCCTGCAGGATGTGGCCGTCCTTCATGACAACGATGCGGTCAGCCATGGTCATGGCCTCCACCTGATCGTGCGTGACATAGACGATTGTCGTGCCGAGCCGCTGGTGCAGGCGCTTGATCTCGATGCGCATCTGGGTGCGAAGCTGGGCGTCGAGATTCGACAGCGGCTCATCGAAGAGAAAGGCCGAGGGATTGCGGACCATGGCGCGGCCGATCGCGACGCGCTGGCGCTGGCCGCCTGACAGTGCTGCGGGGCGGCGAGCGAGATAATCGGTCAGGCCGAGGATCTGCGCCGTCTCGTCGATGCGCTTGTCCTTTTCCACCTGCGACAGCTTCGAGGTGTAAAGGCCGAAACCAATATTCTGGCGTACGCTCATATGCGGATAGATGGCGTAGTTCTGAAACACCATGGCGATATTGCGCTGTTTCGGCTCGCGCTCGTTGACCACCTCGCCGCCGATTTTCAGCGTGCCGCCGGATATGTCCTCCAGACCGGCTATCATGCGCAGCGTCGTGGATTTTCCGCAGCCGGACGGGCCGACGAAGACGACGAATTCACCATCTGCGATCGCAAGATCGATGCCGTGGACGACATCGAGCTTGCCGTAGCGTTTGACGAGCCCCTGCAGTTCGATATTTGCCATCAGGCGGCCCCCATCAATGCCGTGAATCTGGTTTGAAGTTCCTCGGCAGCGGCGGCTTCGCGCGCTGCATTTTCCTGCGCATCTGCGGCGAATGCGGCAGCCTTTTCCTGGTAGGCTGCAAGCGCATCCGCCATCGGTGCCGGCGCGGGACCGCCGAAACGGGCGCGGACGGCAACGAAATGTTCCGGCGAAACGATCTCGGCAAACTGTGCCTTGTCGATGCCGGGTTTGCGGCCGGCCAATTCCTCGAAAGCTGCGAGGAAAGGCTGATAGCCGTCGTCCGAAAGACCGCCGCCCTTGGCGACGACGGCGCGAGCGACCGTCGCGGCAATCTCATGCGCCTGCCGGAAGGACAATCCTTCGAGGCGGACCAGCGAATCCGCGAGTTCGGTGATGGTGATGCAGGAGCGGCGGATATTGTCGGCCACACGCTGCGGATCAATGCTGATCTGCGCGACGAAGGCCGCCAGCAGGTCGAGCACGCGTCCGGCAGAATGGAACGCCTCGTAGCCCATGCCCTGCGTTTCGCCCTCGCTGTCGTTCATGTCGGTGAAGGGCGTATTGTGCATGACGTCGAGCACGGTGCGGGCTCGGCCAAAGGTCTGGCTAGCGAGATGTCGCATGTGCTCGATCGGCACCGGATTGCGTTTCTGCGGCATGATCGATGAGATCTGCACCAGCGCATTGGGAACATAGATCTGGCCCACCTCGAAGCTCGTCCAGAACTGGAAATCCTGGATCAGGCGGCCGAGATGCAGGAACATCAGCTCGATCGCGCTGTAGGTCGAGGTTGTGTAGTCGACCGCGGCGATGCAGCTGTAGGAATTGCGTAGCGGCGCGGCAAAGCCCAGCAGTTCGGCGACGCGGGCGCGATCGATCGGGAAGCCCGACGTGGTGATCGCCGCAGCACCCATGGGGCTGAGGTTGACGATCTCTCGCGCCTCGGCAAAGCGTTCGATATCGCGGATCAGCACTTCGATCGCCGCCGAAAGATAATGGCCGAAGGTTGTCGGCTGGGCCGGCTGCCCGTGCGTATAGGCAACGATCAACGTCTCCTTTTCCCAGTCGGCCGCCGCAATCATGGCATCGAGGAGCGTACGCGCCTTGACCATCAGAGCGTCGATGCGCTCCTTCAGGCCGAGCTTGAACAGCGTGTGGTCAATGTCGTTGCGCGAGCGCGCAGTGTGCAGGCGACCGGCGATATCGACGCCGATACGGGCCTTCAACTCCTTCTCGATGAGGAAGAAGAAGTCTTCGACTTCACCGGTATAGACGAGTTTTTCCGGGTCGATGTCGCGATCGATCGCTTCGAGTGCTGCGGCGATCTTGCCGGCCTGTTCGCGATCCAGAATGCCGGTTTCGACCAGCATGACGAGATGGGCACGGTCGATGCGGCGGAAGCCATCGACATGATGCGTCTTGGCGCCATCGAAGAGCGGCCTCAACACGGTTTCCTTGTAAACCGGATCAGGAAAGACGCTCCTGTCGGCAAGGCGTGGATTGGTTTCGGTCATGTCTTATCCCTTCAGACCGGCCAGCATGACGCCGCGCACGATGTAGCGCTGCAGCACCAGGAAGACGAGCAGCGTCGGCAATGTCGCGAGTGCCGCACCGGTCATGATCATTTCCCATTGAATGGATTGCTCGACGGCAAAGCTGGAGAGGCCGACCGGCAGCGTGTAGAGTTCGCGGCTGGTGGTGACGATCAGCGGCCAGAAGAAGGCCGTCCAGTTGCCGAGGAAGGTGAAGATGGCGAGCGCCGAGAGTGCCGGGGTGACGAGCGGCATCGCCACTTTCCACCAGATCTGGAATTCGTTCAGGCCGTCGATGCGGGCAGCCTCGAGGAAATCGTTCGGGACCGTCTCGAAGAACTGCTTCATCAGGAAGGTGCCGAAAGCGGTCATCATGCCCGGGAACATGATGCCCCAGTAGCTGTCGAGCCAGCCGAGCTGCGCCGACATCAGATACCAGGGGATGACAAGCATTTCCGTGGGAATCATCAGGGTCGAGAGGATCGCGAGGAAGATCAGGTAGCGGCCGCGGAATTCGAACTTGGCGAGCGTATAGCCGACAAGGCTGTCGAAGAAGACGTTCGAGAGCGTCACCGTGCAGGCGACGATCGTCGAATTCAGGAACCAGCGCATGAAGCGGCCGTCAGAGAGGACGGTGATGTAGTTCTGCAGCGTCGGCTCGGCAGGGATGAGGCGCAGGTCGTAGACTTGGCCTGCCGTCTTCAGCGAGGTCGAAAACATGAAGAGCAGCGGCGAGACCATGATGAGGCCGCCGATGAAAAGCAGCGTCCACGTGATAATGGCGCCCGGGCGGATATTGGCTTTCGGCAAGGGTGCCGCGGTGTTCGTGGTCACGGCACTCATTTGCGTTCCCTCAGTATCCAGAGCTGCAGCAGGGAGACGCAGAGCAGGATTGCGAAGAGCACGACGGTCTGCGCAGCTGCATAACCCATGTTGTAGGATGAAAAGGCCGTCTGATAGATCATGAGAACCAGTGGCTTGGTCGATCCGAGCGGGCCACCGGGATCGTTGGTCGTCATGTTGTAGACCTGGTCGAAGATGCGCAGGAAGCCGATCGAAGAAAAGACGACGAGGAAGACGGTCGTCGGCTTCAGGAGCGGCAGCGTGATCTTCCAGAGGATCGGCCATTCGCCGAGACCGTCGATCTTCGCGGCCTCATAGAATGTGTTCGGGATGGCGCGAAGGCCGGCCATGAAGATGATGATCTGGAAGCCGAGGCCGGCCCAAATGGAGGTCACCATGATCGACGGCAGCGCCTGATCTACGGAGCGGATGAACTGCTGCTGCGGCAGGCCGATCATGCCGAGCACGTCGTTGATGACTCCGATCGGGGCCGGCTGATAGAACCAGCGCCAGACCCAGGCCATGGCGGCCGCCGTCGTCAGGAACGGCAGGAAATAGAGTGCGCGGATCAGGCCGTGCAGGAAACGCACGCGATCCAGAAAGAAGGCCACGACGAAAGAGATAATCAGGCTCAGCGGCGTGCCGATGATGAGATAGGTGAAAGTATTGCGGAAAACCTTCCAGAACTGCGGGTCGTTATAGAGCTTCACATAATTGGCGACGCCGATGAATTTCGGCGGTTTCATCAGATTCCAATTGGTGAACGACAGGTAGAAGGCCTGCAGCGTCGGATAAAAGCGGATCACGCAGTAAAACAGGATCGGCAGGGCCAGGAATGTCCAGACCCAGACAAGGCGTTTCTGGCGCATCGTCAGCCGATCCCAGAACGATCCGGCGGGACGGCTGATAGCCGCCCCTTCCGTATTCGCGGGTGCGGAACTCATGGCCGTCCCTTATTTGCTCTTTGCGTTGTCGATGATTTCCTGCTCGGCGGTTGCGGCCTGAGCAAGGGAATCCTCGGGCGACTGGCCCTCAAGCAGAACGCGGTTGACCATATCGATGGCGTTCTGGCGCTGACCGGCTTCATCCACGAAGAGCGAAGTGTGCGAATAAGCGAGTGCCTTCAGGAACGGCGCATAGATCGGGTTCTTGAGGTTTTCGTCGGTGAGAGCAGCCTCGCGACGAGCCGGAAGTTCGCCAACCGTGCCGAGCCAGATCTTCATGGCTTCCGGCGAGGTGACGTAAGCGAGGAACTTCTTGGAGGCTTCAAGCTTTTCGCCGGAGACCTTGGCGCCGATGCCGTTGGCGAAATAGCTCGCATAGTTGGAGCGCAGGCCGTCAGCGTTGGCGGGAAGCTCGGTGACGCCCCATTCGAAGTCCTTGATGCTGCCGAAGGAGCCGAGGCGGAAGGTGCCGTCGATCGTCATCGCCGCCTTGCCGCCGCGGAAGGCTGCCTGGCCCTCATCCATGAAGCCGGTCTGACCGACCTTCTTTTCAGTCTGCAGGCTGGTGTAGAATTTCAGCGCCTTGATGCCGGCATCGCTGTTGTAGGTGACCTTGGAATAGTCAGCAGTATAGGGCTCGCCGCCAAACTGGCGGATCAGTACCTCACGCCACCACTGGTGATCCTGGCCGCCCATATCGAGCGTCGTGCCTTCGACGGCAATGTTGCCGGCGGCGTCGCGCTTGACGGTCTTTTCAGCGGCGGCGACGAATTCATCGACCGTCTGCGGCGGCTTGTTCGGGTCTAGGCCTGCTTCCTGGAAGAGCTTCTTGTTGTAGAAGAGCGCCAGCGAGCGTACGGCGGTCGGCAGGCCGTAATAATCGTCGCCACGCTTCATCGCCGTCACGATCGGGAAGAAGTCCTTCTCGATCTGGTCATGCGGGAAAGCGTCTGTCGGCAGCGGCTGCAGCAGGCCGCCGGCGATGAACTGGTCGAGCCAGCCATAGAAGAGCTGCATCACGTCAGGGCCGTTACCGGCGAGATTGGCGGCAACGACGCGTGTCTGGTAATCGGCATAGGGGAAGGTCGTCTGCTTGACGGTGATGTCGGGATTGGCCTTCTCGAAATTGGCGATCAGCTGGTCCATCGCCTTGACGCGCGTATCATAGACATACTGCCAATATTCGATTTCGACCGCCTGGGCGCTGTTGACCGCAACCATGCTGATGCCGGCAAACAGGCCAGCCAATAAGATTCCGCGACGCATAATCTATTCCTCCATTGCCCGAGCCGGCATCCTTCCGCTCGCGCTCATCTGGTTCCCCAGGGCATCCCGCACATCGGCAGCGCCCCGATTTGATTGGCTCGGAAAGATGGAACTGAGGCTCCTCTTCCTCGGCATCGCACTGCGACCCTTTCAGGCTGGTTCGTATGGGAGGCTTTGTCAATAAGATAATTTAGTTTAATTATTCTATTGCCCACTTGATGATATCGGCGCTATCCATACCGGCAGAGACGAGGGCGGAGAGATGACACGGCAATCCGGCAAGCAGCAGATCGCGATGGGCAAGAACCCCGAGCGCAGCCGCGACCACAATCGTCGTGTCGTGCTCGATGTCGTGCGCATGCATGGATCGCTTGGCCGCATGCATATCGCCAAGCTGACACACCTGACCGCGCAGGCCGTCGCCAACATCGTTGACGAACTCGTCGACGAACAGCTGCTGATGGAGATTGGCCGGCTGCGCTCCGGCCGCGGCCAACCACCGATCCAGTTTGCCGTCAATCCTGACGGAGCGGTGACGATCGGCGTCGAAATCGCCGCCGACCATATGGTGACGACAGTGCTCGATCTCTCGGGAAAAGTCCGTTCCGAAACGATCATGCCGGTTGTGAATACCAACCCGGAACATATCGTCCCGCTCTTTGCCGGTGAAGTGAAGAAGGTGCGCAAGCGTTTCCCGTCGAAGCTTCTCGGCATCGGCGTGGTCATGCCCGGCCCTTTCGAAATCGAAGGCATGAGCTCGGTCGGCCCCACCACACTGCCCGGCTGGAGCAGCATCAATCCGGCCGCGATTCTGAGCGAAGCCAGCGGCGAGACCGTCATCGTCGAAAACGACGCGAATGCGGCGGCCGTCGGTGAAAGGCTGTTCGGTGCGGGCCGCGCTATCTCCAATTTCTGCATGATCTATTTCGGCGTCGGCGTCGGTCTCGGCCTTATCCATGACGGCGCGCCCTTCCGTGGTGCCTTTGGCAATGCCGGCGAAATCGGCCACGTCGTTGTCGCCCCGCGCGGCAAGCCCTGCCCTTGCGGCCAGCGCGGCTGCCTGGAGCGCTACGCCTCATTGCATGCACTGAAGGAGAAGCTCGCCGAGGCCGGCCATGAGAATACCGATTTTGCGGCCATCGAAGTGCTGCACCGGGAAGGCAATTCCGTCGTGAAGGAGTGGATCGCGGAGACCGCGGACTATCTTTCGCCGATGGTGGCAATGCTGGAAAACATTCTCGATCCGGAGACCGTCATCCTCGGCGGCGCCCTGCCCGACGCCATTATCGATGATATCGTCGCGGCCATGCAGACGCTTCCAGTCTCGGTCGCCAGCCGGCGGACGCGCGCGCTGCCGCGCGTCATTCGCGGCCAGACCGGCCAGTTGACGGCCGCACTCGGTGCCGCCGCCCTGCCGCTCTTCGAAGCCGTCACCCCCAAACTCGACATATCACCGACCGCCGCCGATAACGCAGCTTGAGCTGCGCCGCCGGTCTGCCCCAATGGAGGAACCATGCTGACCGACCGAGATCGTATTGAGAAACAGAAGCGGAGCCTTTCGCTGACGCGGCTGCACCGGGCACTCTCCCGCCTGACCTCGACCGTCACCATGATGAATACCGGCGCCCATCCCGATGATGAGCATAACGGCCTGCTCGCCTATCTGCGCCTCGGCCTCGGCATGCGCGTCGTCGTCGCCTGCTCGACCCGCGGCGAAGGCGGGCAGAATGCACTTGGTCCGGAGCGGCTCGGCGCGCTCGGCATCCTGCGCAGTCGGGAAATGGAAGAGGCAGCCCGGGAACTCGACGCCGATATCCATTGGCTCGGCCACGGCCCCGAAGATCCAATCCATGATTTCGGATTCTCGAAAAACGGTGACCGGACCTTCGACCGCTGGGGCGAAAAGCGGATCGTCGAGCGGCTGGTCCGCGCCTATCGCCAGGAACGTCCCGATATCGTGCTGCCGACCTTCCTCGACGTGCCAGGACAGCATGGACACCATCGCGCCATGACGCGGGCGGCGGAGACCGCCATCGGCCTTGCCGCCGATCCCGCCGCCTTTCCGGAACATTTCGAAGAAGGCCTGACACCCTGGCAAGTAGCCAAATTCTACCTGCCTGCGTGGTCGGGCGGCGGTGACACCTATGACGACGAAGTTCCGCCACCAGCCACGACATTGCCGCTCACTGTCGCGAGTTTCGAGCCAGTCAGCGGGGTCAGTTATGGTCATATCGGGGAGTGGTCGCGCTACTACCATGCCTCTCAGGGCATGGGCCGCTGGCGTGATATCGGCCACAATAGTTGGCCACTGCACTTAAAGCTCAGTGCCGAAGGCACAGTGGCAGAAAGCGTTATCCTCGATTCGCTTCCCTCGAGACTGGCTGATCTCGCGCGCGAAACGGACTTGCCGCAGGGTGTCGTCGATGCGCTGATGCGGGCGGATGGCGCGATCGGCAAGGCGATCGAACGTTTTCCGGAACGATCCGCCATCGTGAATGCGTTGCTGCAAGCGGCGCGTGAGATCGAAAAGGCACTCGAACAAGCACCCGAGGCATTCCGCAGTGCTCACGAGCATCGCCTGCGGCGAATGCTTGTCGAAATCGATGCAGCCCTTTGCGAGGCCGAGCAGGTCTTCGTTCGCGCCGTTGCCGAGCCGGCCGAGCTTTCGCCTGGCGCGATCGGCACGCTCACTCTTCATCTCAGCGGCAATGCCGGCGCTGCAGTCGTCAATGCCGATGCAAGATTGCCGGAAGGCATTTCGGCAAGCCTCAAAGAAACCTCCCCGCTGCGAATCGCCTATGAGCTGACGTCGACGGCGGACGCGCCGCTGACCCGGCAGTATCAGCCGGGATGGTCGAGCCTCGGCGGCAATGGCAATGCTTCCGTCGATATCAGGGCGCAGATCGGCGGCCGTTCGGTCACAGTGGCCGTCGATCTCGAAGAGCCGCTCGTTATCGCCCCACGGCACTCGCTGACCCTTCAGCCCAATGCCTTCATCATTCCGGTAGAAAGCGATGGGCGGAAGCTGACCATGAAGGCTGCATCAACGGGGCATGTCGGCCTTTCCACGCCGCCCGGCTGGACAATCAGCCAGGCTGATGGCGCGACCACCCTTTCAGCTCCTGATGCCATAACACCCGGCCTCGTCACCATCACGCCGCTCGTGGACGGGCAACCGGCCATGCGCATCTCGCCGATCGCCTATCCGCATATCGGCCATACGAGCTTCCGCGAACCGGAACTGCTGCGGGTTCTGGCCCTCGACCTCAAACTGCCTGAAGGCGCCAAAATCGGCTATGTCGGCGGCGGCGCAGATCGCGTCGGCCTGTGGCTTGGTCGCATGGGGCTCGACGTCACCGAACTCGATGCTCAGGCTTTGTCAGGCGATCTTTCGCACTTCACGACCATCGTCGTCGGCATCTTCGCCTTCGGCATCCGCAAGGATCTCGCGGCCGCAACTGCCCGCCTGCATCGCTTCGTCGAAGAGGGCGGCCACCTGCTGACGCTCTATCACCGCCCTGTTGATGGCTGGCAGCCGGATGCGACGCCACCGAAACGGATCGACATCGGTTCGCCCTCCGTCCGCTGGCGCGTGACCGATCCGACGGCAGAGGTGACTGTGCTGGAGCCTGACCATCCGCTGCTGCGCGGTCCGAACAAAATCACATCGGCAGACTGGAATGGCTGGGACAAAGAGCGGGGCCTTTATTTCGCTGCCCGCTGGGACGACGCCTATGTGCCGCTGCTTGCCATGCATGACCCTGAAGAGCAGCCGCTCAAGGGTGCCTTGATATCAGCAGAGATCGGCAAGGGCCGGCATACACATACGAGCCTTGTGCTGCATCACCAGCTCGACAAGCTGACATCTGGCGCCTTTCGGCTGCTTGCCAATCTCGTGCAGCCCGCCTGAGGCACGCGAGATGGATGGCCTTGCCACAGCCAGGGATAGCCGTTTCGGCATTCTCTGGCTGCTTTCCGATACGACACTGGTGACGGGCATGACGGTGCTGGTCAAGATGCAGGGCGCATCCTACCCGGCCATCCAGCTTGTCTTCATTCGCGCACTGATCGGGCTGGTGCTTATTCTGCCGTTGATCTGGCGGCATCGCCGGCAGCTTGCCAATTCCAGAGATCCTTTGCGAAACATCATGCGCATCAGCTGCAATGCCGTCGCGCTGACAAGCAATTTCGTGGCGCTCACCATGCTGCCGCTGTTGCTCGTCAATGCGCTCGGCTTCACGCGGCCGCTCGTCTCCATGCTGATGGCAGTCATCATGCTTGGCGAAAAGGTCAGCCGCTGGCGGTGGGTCGGCGCGGTATTTGCCTTTGTCGGCGTGCTCATCATGCTGGCGCCGGATACGTTCGCCTGGAATCTCGGGCTGATTGCGGTGCTGTTGTCGATCATCTTCGGGGCACTGGCGACGATCCAGACACGGATGCTGCATTACGAGAACACGACCGTCATGATGGTCTTCTATACGGCGGGCCTGACCCTCATCACCTTCATTCCCGCACTCTTCGTCTGGCAACCCGTGCGCGGCGAAGACTGGCCTGCCCTGCTCGGAATCGGGCTTCTGGCACAGGTCGGGCAATTCTGTTTCCTTCGAGCCTATCAGATTGCGAGCGCCAGCCTGCTTGCGCCTTTCGGCTATCTGTCGATCGTCTTTGCGACGGCCAGCGGCTACATCTTCTTCGATGAAGTGCCCGATCTCCGCACATTCATCGGCATCGCCGTCATCATCGCAACCTTGCAGGCAGTCGCCTTTCTGGAACGCAGGCGGCGGTAGCGTCCCGCTCGGTCGATCGATCGTCCACGCCAATCGAGCGCCTGCATCAGATGCTCGAATGTCTGGACGCTGCAATACCGCCCTCTGACGATGGCATGCATCAAGAAATGTGCGCAATGCGTCCACAAGGAGATTTTTTCGGTTGACCGCGATAGGTCGCCTGCATATGTTCCGCGCACTTCCAGCCGGGGTGCTTCGCACTCGCGGAAAGGGAGAGCGTAGCTCAGCCGGTAGAGCAACTGACTTTTAATCAGTAGGTCTCGGGTTCGAACCCCGACGCTCTCACCATAGTCCTTTTGTTTCCCAACTGTACGCCGCGTGAGGGTGCTGGAAGTCAAATGCCGAAAACACCCAAAGAACCCAAACTCGAGCATTCCGACTTTTCCGGCGAATTCGAAGACGGCGGAGTGACCGTGCTGGTCGACATATATCGGCCGGCTGGCACCAATGGCGATTGGACGCTCGAGGTCATCTCACAGACGGAAGTCGTGACGACCTGGGAAGACAAGTTCGCGACAGATCTGGATGCTTGGGAAGAATTCCTGGCCACCGCAGAACGCGATGGCGTGCAGAGCTTTCTCGATGAGGATGAGCCGCAGCTGCATTGACGGGATACTGCCAGGCACAATCCTGGCAGCTTGACGCCCCGACTCACTCACTCTCAATAGCTGCAGGAGCGTCCATCATTCGGCCTGAAACCGTCCCGGCAGGCAAGGTTCATCGAATCTCCAGGCACGTAGCCGGAGGCGGAGCCATAAGAATTCGGGGGCGTCGCGCATGCCGTCAGCACGGAAATGCCAATCAGCGCGCCAACTGCCACAAATGCCCGAAACCTGCTCATCAATATTTCTCCTCTTGGATTCTCTCGCGATAATCTATCACGCGGTCACAACAACGGAATGGCCTTATGCCGGAAAAGGCTTACAGCCCATTTCCACCTGACTGATTCGCGTGGCTATCCCTATTCGGAATCGCACGGCCCTCCAATCGCGGCCGCCTCGGCATTGCAACTTCTAGCTTTACGTTATTAGCAATGTATTAGCCATCATGGCGTTTAACAGACGTACGAACGGCCCGATGCCTTTGCGAGTCGGAGCATGATGCTGAGTACCGTCGATCGGCAGGATGCCGGATAGGCCTTCCTCTTCTTTGGTGACGAGACGATGACCAGTATCCTGACGAACACTTCGGCAATGGCAGCGCTAAAAACGTTGCGCAGCATCAACAAGCAACTGGCTGAAACGCAGCAACGCCTGGCGACCGGCTATCGTATCAACAAGGCCTCCGATAATCCGGCCTACTGGTCGATCGCCACGACAATGCGTTCCGATGACAAGGCGCTTTCCGCCGTTCAGGATGCGCTGGGTCTCGGCGCTGCCAAACTCGATACAGCCTATGCCGCAATGGACAGCGCCATCAGCGTCGTCGACGAGATCAAGGCCAAGATCGTCGCCGCAACCGAAAAGGGTGTGGACAAGGCCAAGATCCAGGACGAAATCAGCCAGCTTCAATCCCAGCTCCTCAGCATTGCCCAGTCTGCCTCCTTTGCCGGCGAAAACTGGCTCGTCGGCGGCAACAGCACGAAGAATGTCATCTCTTCCTTCGTTCGCGATGCAAGCAATGGTGTCAGCGTCAAGACGACCGATTACGCTCTCGACAGCTCCACGAGCGGGAACGTCCTTTTTGGCCTCAATACAAGTGGCATGATTGACACATCGTCCGGCCTGCTTGGTTCATCCATCGTCGGTTCGTATGGCGGCGTTTCGATCACCATGCCCTCGATTTTTTCAATCGACGTCACCAACATGAGCCTTGGCGATCTGCAGGTGGCGCTCCAGGGCGTGGACCTAACGATCGGCAAGATGACGGATGCCGCTTCCAAGCTCGGTTCGATGCAGAAACGAATCGACATGCAGCAGAACTTCGTCAGCGATCTCCGCGATTCGATCCAGTCCGGCATTGGCCGCCTCGTCGATGCCAATATGGAAGAAGAGGCAACCAAGCTTGCGGCGCTTCAAACGCAACAGCAGCTCGCCATTCAGGCGCTATCGATCGCAAATGCATCGACGCAGAACATATTGATCCTATTCCGTCGTTAACAGGCAGGAGAGCACGCGGAAGGTCCGGCGCCAGCCTCGTATGGACGCAGACCGGACCTCCCGGCATTTGCAGTGGGGTGCCTGCAAATGCCGCGCAATACCAGCAGTCACGTCTGAGTCGATCTACTCAGAGAGCCAATGATGGTTTGCGCGCGGTTAATATCCACGCGCCTTGTCTCATGTTGGGATAATTGAAGCATCCCGCATGGCCTGCGGCAATGTGGAGATCCGTCCTGCTATGTCCGCGCAAAAAGGTGATTGGCAATCGCCCCGCCACGGCGCTAGGAACATCGCTCAGACTGCCGCCGGAGAGAATGCGTGTCGATTGCCGATATTTCCCTTTGGAGCGCGCTGCTTGCCGGAGCGCTTTCCTTCCTGTCGCCTTGCGTGCTTCCGCTCGTTCCACCCTACCTTTGTTATATGGCGGGCATTTCTGTCGAGCAGTTCCGTGGCGGCGGCGCGGTTGCTGCCGGGCCGGACGTGCGGCGCGGCGTGCTTTTCTCGGCGCTTTTCTTCACCCTCGGCTTTGCGACCGTCTTCGTGGCGCTTGGCGCCGGTGCATCGACGATCGGCATGGTGCTGCGCCAGCACCTCGACCTGCTCGCAAAGATCGGCGGCCTGATCATCATCGTCATGGGATTGAATTTTCTGGGGCTTTTCCGAATCGGCCTTCTGGCGCGCGAGGCCCGCTTTCAGGGTAATGGCAAGCCGGCGACCCTGACAGGCGCCTATATCATGGGCCTTGCCTTCGCCTTCGGCTGGACGCCGTGCATCGGGCCGGTGCTCGGGGCGATCCTTGGGGTTGCGGCATCGCGCGAAACGGTTGGCTCAGGTGCGGGTTTGCTCGCCGTCTATTCGCTCGGCCTTGCCGTGCCCTTCTGGATTGCCGCCGGCTTTTCAGGCGCGTTCATGCGCTTCCTGTCGCGCTTCCGCCGGCACCTTGGCACGGTGGAGAAGATCATGGGCGTCTTCCTCGTGCTGACCGGCCTCGCCTTTCTGCTCGGCTGGGTCAGCAACGTGGCGATATGGTTTCAACAGAGCTTTCCGATCCTGATGCAAATCGGCTGAGCAAAGACGCTCTGGCCGATTGCAATGGAATTCAGGCTTTCTTCCGCTTCAACCGTTCCTTGATCGCATCCGGGATATCGCGGAAGCCGCGCCCCGGCTCGATGCCTTCGCGCATGACGATATTGCGCAAGGGCGGGATGGCCGACAGGACATGCAGCCCTGCGGCGCGCAGCACCTGTACCGGCAGGAAATCAGAGAGAAGCGAACGATTGAGGAGATCGACGCTTGCGGTGCGCGTCATGATGTCGGCACGACGCTTGCGGTCGAAGCTGCTGCCGGCGTCGGCGGCGACAGGCAATTCCGCGCGGGCAGAGAGGAGATCGCTCAGCGCCATGATATCACGAAGGCTGAGATTGAGGCCCTGCGCGCCGATCGGCGGGAAGACATGTGCTGCCTCGCCGACCAGTGCTACGCGGCCCTTGCCGAAACGATGCGCCATCATGCCTGACAGAGGCCAGATCTGCGCACCTTCCTCGACAGTGACCTTGCCGAGTATGGATTGCATGCGCTCCTCCACGACATTGCCAAGCTCGGCCAGCGACAGCTCGATGCGGGCGGCGGCATCGGAGGGGTTCTGCACCCAGACGAGGCTGGAGCGATTGCCCGGCAGCGGTACCTGCGTGAAGGGGCCGTGCTCGGTGTGGAACTCTGTGGAGATATTCTGGTGCGGCAGCGTATGGGCGAAATTCAGCACCATGGCCGATTGCGGATAGGACCAGGTGCGGACATCGATGCCAACCGTTTCCCTGAGCTTCGACTTGCGGCCATCGGCGCCGACGGCGAAGTCGGCAACGATCTCTTCGCCGTCCGCGAGCGCGACCGTCACGGCGTCAGGAGCGACGCCGATCGTCTCGGCCATGCCGGTGAAACGGGTAATGTTGCCCTCCGCCGCAATCGCGGTTTCGAGCACATCCATCAGCGCCTTGTTCGGGAAGTTGTAGCCAAAGGCATCGAGCCCTACTTCGGCAGAGCGGAACGTCGTGGTCGGAGCACGCAGCAGGCGGTTTGTGCCGTCGATGATGCGCATGCTGCTAAGAGGTGCGGCTGCCGGACGAAGCTTCTCCCAGAGTGTGAGCCGATCCAGGAAGCGAATCGACTGGTCCATCAGTGCCGTGGTACGGCGGTCCTCCTTGGGAGCGGGAGGGGCGACCAGCGCCACATTGCGACCGCCGCGCGCCAGGGCGACTGCGGCGATCATGCCGGCGAGACCGCCGCCGATCACCGCCACTTCGAATTTGCTCATGCTATCGTTCCGTCATCAAGAAGACGGCAGAACCGGCAGCCTCAGGCGGCCGGCTTTGCCTGACGGCGCCAACTATAGCCCTTGCCGGCTTCGGCGTCACGCACCGCCGGCTGATAATGATGCGGAATGGACGGCAGGCGCTTTTCCGACAGGCGGCGGATCGCCGTCTCGTTGGTGACCGCGAAACTGTCGATGCCGACGCGCAGCATCAGCGGTACCTGGTCGATCAGCACATCGCCGACCGCACGCAGCTCGTTGGTGTAACCGAGGCGCTGGCGAAGAAGCGACGCATGGCTGAAGGCGCGGCCGTCGTTGAAGGCCGGAAATGCCACAGCCACAATCTCCAGGCGATACAGATAGGGCTCAAGCTTCAGCACGTCGTCAGCCGGCTTGATAACCACGCCGAGGCCAACATCGTTGCTTTCATCCGCCTTGGCGATCAGCTCGTCGAGCGTCAGCAGCGGCTTCTGGTCGCCTGATGCCTTGACCTCGTCGGTTTCGATCACCCACGGGTCGTTCTCGACAAAACCGCTCTCTCTCCAGATCTTCGTCATCATCCCCTCCTTATGCCGCTTCCTGGGCCGAACCGTAGAGCGCATCCTTGAAAGGCTGCGGACCGACGCGGCGATAGGCCGCGAGGAAGATTTCCGAAGGATCGAGGCGCAGGCCGAGATAGGTGTCGACGATCGTCTCTATGGCATCCGTCACCTTGTCCGGCTCGAAGCCGCGGCCGATGATTTCGCCGATCGAGGTATGCTCGTCGCCCGAACCGCCAAGCGTGATCTGGTAGAGTTCAGCGCCCTTCTTTTCAACACCCAGAAGACCGATATGGCCGACATGGTGGTGGCCGCAGGCGTTGATGCAGCCGGAGATCTTGATCTTCAGCTCACCGATCTCGGCCTGCCGGGCCGGATCGCCGAAGCGGCGGGAAATTTCCTGCGCAACCGGAATGGAGCGCGCATTGGCAAGTGCGCAATAGTCCAGCCCCGGACAGGCAATGATATCGGTGATCAGGCCGGCATTGGCTTCGGCGAGATCAATCGCAACGAGGCCACGATAGACGGCTTCGAGATCGGCGAGCGCCACATGCGGCAGGATGAGGTTCTGCTCATGGCTGACGCGGATTTCGTCCAAGGCATATTCCTCGGCGATATCGGCAATGGCATCCATCTGCGAGTCGGAGGCGTCGCCCGGGATTCCGCCGATCGGCTTCAACGAGATCGTCACCATGCCGTAATCGGGGTTCTTGTGCGGCTGGACATTCTGCTGCACCCAGCGGGCAAAAGCCGGATCGGCTTTCTTCCAGCGGGCAAGATTTTCCCAGCCCTCGGCACGCTGCGGCAGGGACGGCGGTGCGAAATAGGCAGTGATCGCTTGAACGTCCTGTTCAGGCAGCTTCAGCTCGCTATCCTTCAACTGGGCGAATTCGACCTCGACCTGACGGGCGAGTTCTTCGGCGCCGGTTTCGTGGACGAGAATCTTGATGCGGGCCTTGTACTTGTTGTCGCGGCGACCATGCAGGTTATACACGCGCATTACGGCGGTCGTGTAGGACAGAAGATCCTCTTCCGGCAGGAAGTCGCGGATCAGCTTGGCGACCATCGGCGTGCGGCCCTGCCCGCCACCGACGTAGACGGCAAAGCCGATCTCGCCCTTGTCGTTCTTCTTGAGATGCAGGCCGATATCGTGGACCTGGATGGCTGCGCGGTCGCGCTCGGCGCCTGTTACCGCAATCTTGAACTTGCGCGGCAGGAAGGAGAATTCCGGATGGACGGAAGACCACTGGCGCAGGATTTCGGCATAGGGGCGCGGATCGGCGACTTCATCGGCGGCAGCACCGGCGAAGTGGTCGGCCGTCACGTTGCGGATGCAGTTGCCCGACGTCTGCATGGCGTGCATCTCGACCGTTGCGAGCTCGGCAAGAACGTCCGGCATGTCCGACAGCTTCGGCCAGTTGAACTGCAGGTTCTGGCGCGTGGTGAAATGGCCGTAACCGCGGTCATAGGTGCGGGCGATATGTGCGAGCATGCGCATCTGGCGCGAGCTCAGCGTGCCGTAGGGAATGGCAATACGCAGCATGTAGGCATGAAGCTGCAGGTAAACGCCGTTCATCAGGCGCAGCGGCTTGAATGCGTCCTCAGCCAGTTCGCCGGAAAGGCGGCGCTGGACCTGATCGCGAAACTGCTCGACGCGCTCGGCGACAAAGGCGTGGTCAAATTCGTCGTAACGGTACATCGTCTTCCTCAGACTGCAATGAATTCGGGATCGGCCGGCTTGTAGCCGGGCGCATATTCCATGGTCGGGCCCTGGGCGCGGATGCGCTCACGCAGGCGCAGCGGCCAGAGCTGGCCGTTGGTCTCCTGGACGTCGACGACGGCAACGTCGACGACCTTGTTGTCGGCGTAGGATTTCTTGCCGATCTCCTCAAGGGCAGCGACGGCTTCGGCATGGCGGGCAACGAGTGCCTCCTGCAACGAGGTCACCCACTCGCCGTTGGCGTTCAGCCAGACGGCGATGCCATCGCCCAGGCGGTTGGCGGTCAGAACCTTGTCTACCATGTCAGCTCCTTGCAAGTTCATCGAACCGGGCGCGTTCACGCACCAGAGGTTCGGACAGTTCGAAATTGGCGCCTGCGACAGCATCGCCGATAATGACCATGACCGGGCCAGTCAATTCGTCACGATGCTGCAGGTCGGGAAGATCGCGCAAAATGCCATGAAGCAGCCGGCGATCGGCACGGCTGGCATTCTCGATGACGGCAACCGTGGTTTCGGCGGGAATGCCTGCCTGCATCAGCTTCTCGGCAACGGAAGCTGCAACCGTGCTGCCCATATAGACGGCGATTGTGGCGCCCGATACGGCGAGGCTTGCCCAGTCCGGGAGCACGTCACCCGTCAGATCATGTCCGGTCGTGAAAACCAGCGAAGAGGCGACGCCGCGAAGCGTCAATGGCAGCTCGAAATCAGCGGCAGCGGCAAATGCCGAGGTGATGCCAGGCACGATCTCAAAGGAGATGCCGGCGGCACGCAGGGCGGCCATCTCTTCGCCTGCCCGGCCATAGACAAGCGGATCGCCGCTCTTCAGGCGTACGACGCGTTTGCCCTGGCGACCGAGATCGACCAAGAGATCATTGATCTCTTCCTGAGACTTCGAATGGCAGCCCTTGCGCTTGCCGACCGAAAGACGCTCCGCATCACGGCGACCCATATCGACGATCGCCTGCGGTACGAGCGCGTCATAGACGATGACATCGGCTTCCATCATCACGCGCTGCGCACGCAAGGTCAGGAGATCCTCGGCGCCCGGACCGGCGCCGACAAGCCAGACATGACCTTCGACGCGATCCAGCGAACGCAGCAGACCGTTGGCGGCGCGGCGAGCTTGCGGGATGTTGCCGTTGGCGACAGCATTGGCGACAGGGCCGGAGAAGAAGCGACGCCAAAAGATGCGACGGGAAACGCCGCGTGGAACGAGATGCTCAACCGTCTTGCGATAGTTCGTCGCCAGAGCCGCCAGACGCCCGAGCGAGGGTGACAGGAGCTGATCGATCTGGGCGCGGATCATCTGGGCGAGCACCGGCCCTGCCCCTTCCGTGCCGATCGCGACGGCAACGGGCGCGCGATTGACGAGAGCGGGGGTGAAGAAATCACAATAATCCGGCTGGTCGACGGCATTGGCCGGGATCTTGGCCGCGCGGGCCGCATCGACGATACGGCGATCCTGTTCCGCGTCGCCGGTTGCCGCAAACACCAGAGCAGCACCATCGACCTGGTCAGACGTAAAAGCTTCGCGGACGGTATCGATGCGGTTGGCAATCAGAAAAGCGTGGAAATCGGCTTCAGGGCGATCAGTATGCGCAACAATGCGCGCCTGCGTATTCAACAGCAGGCGAACCTTGGCGAATGCTTCGTCGCCATTGCCGAAAACGGCGGCGATCCGGCCTTCCACGCGAAAGAAGGCGGGAAATACCGAAAGCTGTTCAGTCCTGGGAGGCATTCTCAATCCACTTCGAAGTTGCCCGAATATGCATTCTCTGGACAAGCGAATGAAGAAACAGAATTCCAAAGGCCGGCCAGTCACGTATTCTTTTACCCGGTTGATCAGTGATTTGAGAAAACTCACCCGTGCGGCGCAAAAGCCACATATCCTGAGCGTGTCGATTAGGTTTTTCGCCGCGGACTGCGGGGCTGCACGGGAAGCGACGCCAATAAAGCCTGTGGCAAAGTCGCCCGCGAAACAGTTGCGCATTCCGCTTCATTCCGATGGACGGTAGGATAACACGAACAGGAGAATTTCATGCCGGAAAAGACAATCGCCTCCCGCCTGCTGCAGGTCATGGAAGAGAATATCCTGCCGATGACGGAACTTGGTGTCGCCACCGGCAACAAGGTCTTCGGGGCGGCTATCCTGCGCAAATCCGATCTTTCGCTCATTGTCGCCGAAACCAATAACGAGCTCGAAAACCCGCTCTGGCACGGCGAAGTGCACACGCTGAAGCGCTTCTACGAGCTCAACGACAAACCCGCGACGAAAGACCTGATCTTTCTCTCCACTCATGAACCCTGCACCATGTGCATGTCGGCGATCACGTGGGCCGGCTTCGATAATTTCTACTACTTCTTCAGCCACGAGGATTCGCGCGACAGCTTCGCGATCCCGCATGACCTGAAAATCCTGAAGGAGGTCTTCGGCCTTGAACCCGGCGGCTACCGGCGGCAGAACGCCTTCTGGAACAGCTTTGCGATCGCCGATCTCGTTGAGACCGAGGATGAACAGCTGAAAGCCGACCTCAAGCGGCAGACCGCACGGATCAAGTCCCGCTATGACGCCCTTTCCAACACCTATCAGGCAACCAAGAGTGCCAACGACATTCCGCTGAACTGAGAGACCATGGAACCTTCGAAAGACATTTCGCGCCTGATCGAAATCATGGCGGCACTTCGCAATCCCGAGACCGGCTGCCCGTGGGACGTCGAGCAGGATTTCGAGAGCATCAAACCCTATACGCTCGAAGAAGCCTATGAAGTTGCCGACGCGATCGAGCGCAAGGACATGGACGACCTCTGCGATGAACTTGGCGACCTGCTGCTGCAGGTGGTCTTTCATGCGCGCATGGCCGAGGAAGCCGGGGAATTCTCGTTCGGCGATGTCGTGGAAGCCATCACCCGCAAGATGATCCGCCGCCATCCGCATGTGTTTGCCCGTTCGGATGCCGACACGCCCGACGCCGTGAAGAAACAGTGGGACGAGATCAAGCAGGCAGAGAAGCGCGAGCGCGCCGAGCGCCGGGCGAGGCGCGGCATGACAGAAGATTTCAAGGCCGGCTTCCTCGGCTCGGTGCAACGCAGCTTTCCGGCGCTGACCGAAGCGCTGAAGCTACAAGAACGAGCGGCCAAGGTCGGCTTCGATTGGTCGGCGCCCGAACCGATCCTCGACAAAATCGAGGAGGAAGTCGATGAACTGCGTGTTGCACTGCGCGACGGCGACAAGTCAAAGGTCAGCGACGAACTCGGCGACCTGATCTTCGCTGTCGTCAATATCGGTCGGCATGTGAAGGCCGATCCGGAACAGGCACTGCGCGGAACGAACACGAAGTTCAGGCGCCGATTCAATCATATAGAGACGGTTCTTGATGCAGAAGGCGAGAGCTTGGAAGCAGCCAGCCTGGAGCGGATGGAAGAGATCTGGCAGGCGGCCAAGGCAATTGAGCGGGCTGTCGTAGCCGGGGCGGAGTGAAACTTCGCCCAAATGGGATTATCGCTCCCAGTCTTCCTTGGCGGGCTTCGCACCATTGCCGATGCGGCGCTCGAGTTCGGCGGCCTCCGTCTCGGACAGGCGGAGGTCCAGCGTCACGGAACCGTCCTCGTTGTCCTCGCGGCTGTCGACCACGGCATGGTCGTAGAGCCAGGGCAATAGCGCCAGCCTGTCGACAGGCAAGGTGACAGTCGTTTCCGTCATGACGCCGGATAGACGGCGGCTGATTTCATCCATAAGCCCGTCCACGCCCTCGCCGCTGATGGCGGAAACGGCAATGACATTCTTCATGCCGGAGGACTTCTGCACCATGGCATCATGGGCTTCGGGTTCGAGCCGGTCGATCTTGTTCCAGACCTCGAGAATGCGGCGTTCGCCTTCAGCCTCGTCGATACCGAGGTCATTCAGGATGCGCAGCACGTCAGCGCTCTGGGCCTGACTGTCGACGTCAGACATATCGCGCACATGGAGGATGAGATCGGCTTCCAGCACCTCTTCCAGCGTGGCGCGGAAGGCGGCGACCAGATGGGTCGGCAGATCGGAGATGAAGCCGACGGTATCGGACAGGATGACGGTGCGGCCATGCGGCAGCTTCATGCGGCGCAGTGTCGGGTCGAGCGTGGCGAAGAGCATGTCTTCAGCGAGGACCCCTGCTCCGGTAATGCGGTTGAACAGCGTCGACTTGCCGGCGTTGGTGTAACCGACGAGCGCCACGATCGGATGCGGCACCTTCCTGCGCTTGGCGCGATGTAGCTGGCGGGTGCGGACCACCTGCTCCAGCTCACGCTCAAGCTTGATGATGCGGTCCTGCAGCAGGCGCCGGTCGGCTTCGATCTGGGTTTCACCCGGACCACCCATGAAGCCGCCACCGCCACGTTGGCGTTCAAGGTGGGTCCAGCTTCGGACCAGGCGGCCCTTCTGATAGTTCAGATGCGCAAGATCGACCTGCAGCGTGCCTTCCTTGGTCGAGGCACGGCGGCCGAAGATTTCGAGGATCAGGCCCGTCCGGTCGATGACCTTGGCGTTCCATTCCTTTTCCAGATTCCGCTGCTGCACCGGCGTCAACGGGTGATCGACGATCACAAGACCGGAGTTGCGCTCGTCCAGTAGGTGTTTGATTTCCTCGATCTTGCCCGTTCCGAGAAGCGTAGCCGGGCGTGGATCGTTGACCGGCACGATCGAGCCATTGACGACGTCGAGATCGATTGCCTGCGCCAGGCCGGTCGCCTCGTCGAGACGGCTTTCCGGCGTTCGGGTCGATGCCGATTCGCTCTGCCCGCCGCGCGAGCGCGATTTGAGCACCGGCACAACGACGGTCGCGCGCATATCATCCCTGTGCTTGGCAGCTTCAGGGATGATGGAATCGTTTTTTGTATCGCGTGTCGAAATGACGGCCGGCCTTGGTTAGGACGCTGCTTCTTCGCTCTCGAACATCTGCATTGGCTGACCAGGCATGATTGTCGAGATCGCGTGCTTATACACGAGCTGCGAATGTCCGTCACGACGGAGAAGAACACAGAAATTGTCGAAAGACGTGACAACGCCTGTGAGTTTTACGCCGTTAATCAGAAAGATTGTCAGGGAAATCTTTTGCTTACGTACAGTATTGAGAAATAAGTCCTGCAGATTCTGAGAACGTTCCGCCATCGCGCCGCTTCTTTCTTTATTGCCGGCCTGATCAAGCCGGTAGAATATCAATCAACCTCTCCAGCAAGGCAGGTGGCACCCTCATTCCTCCTGTCCAGCAAATCTTGGTATCAAATCGTAATCTTTTCCGCAACGTCGAAAAAGGCTTCCCGAATATTCTGCGAAAGGCTTCCGGGATGACCATTCGCAATGGCCTGTCCATCAACGGAAACGACCGGAAAACAAATGCTTGTGGCGGCGGTGATGAAGACCTCGCGGGCTGCCATCATCTCCGAAACGGAGAATTTCCGCTCGACGATCTTGACCCCCAATCTGGCTGCGACATCGATGAGAGTCGTACGCGTGATACCCCGCAGGATACCATGGTCGGCGGGCCGCGTTACCAGCGTACCGTCGGCATCGACGATCCAGACATTCGTTGCAGCCCCTTCCTTCACCATGCCCTCGGCATCGATATAGATCGCTTCCTGGGCTCCAGCTTCCTTGGCCTGCTGGCGCGCAAGCGCGTTCGGCAATAGCCCGACCGACTTGATGTCGACTCGGTCCCAGCGATTGTCCGGAACGGTGATCGCCTTTATGCCAGTGGCATTCTTCCTGGCGATGATGGATGGATCCGTGCTCTTGGCCGTCACGACGATCGAGGGCGGGGTGCCGGCTGCCGGGAAGACATGGTCACGGCGGGCGACGCCACGCGTCACCTGCAGATAGAAGAGACCGTTGCGGACGTGGTTGCGGCGCAGCGTCTCGCGAATCACCTGCGTCAGCGCTGCACGGCTCATCGGCCAGGCGATGCGCAGTTCACTGAGCGAACGGTCGAGACGGTTCAGATGCCGGGTCAGGTCGACGATCAGCCCGTGACGGACCTCGCAGACTTCATAGACACCATCGGCAAACTGATAGCCACGATCCTCCACGTGCACCATGGCATCGGAATGCGGGACGTAACGTCGATTCACATAGGCAATTCTTGGCATTGAAACCTGCTTCAGGCAAAGGAGGGAACCGACGCGACACGAGCCCGCGCCGGAAAAACATCAGACGCCGAGCGACTTCAGCTTGCGATGCAGAGCCGAGCGCTCCATGCCGACGAATTCGGCCGTGCGCGAGATATTGCCGCCGAAGCGGTTGATCTGGGCGATCAGATAATCCTTCTCGAACATCTCGCGGGCTTCGCGCAGCGGCAGTGTCATGATGTGGTAGTCGTTCTTGGCCGAGACCTTCGGCAGCATGTCACCGAGATCGGTCGGCAGCATGTCTGCAGTGATCGGCGCATCCGGACCGTCCGTGCGGGCAAGGATCATCAACCGCTCGATATTATTGCGGAGCTGACGGATATTGCCCGGCCAGTCATGGGCCTGCAGCACCGCCATGGCGTCATCGCCGATGCGGCGTGGCCGGATACCCGCCTGTTCGGAGATCTGGCGCATCAGCTGATCGACTAGGAAGGGAATATCTTCCCGGCGTTCGGACAGCTGCGGCACGCGCACCGGCACGACCGCGAGGCGATGATAGAGGTCTTCGCGGAACCAGCCCTCGGCGATGCGGCTTTCCAGATTGTAGGCGGTCGAGGAGATGATGCGCACATCGACCTTGACGCGCTTGGAACCACCGACACGTTCGAACTGCTGATCGACCAGCACGCGCAGGATCTTGTTCTGCGTCTCGCGCGGCATTTCGCCGACTTCATCGAGATAGAGGATGCCGCGATGAGCCTCTTCCAGTGCACCGATCTTGCGCGCCTGCCCTGGTGCGCCCTCGGTGCCGAACAGTGCAACTTCCATGCGGTCGGGCGTGATGTTGGCGGCATTGAGCGCGACAAAGGGGCCGTTGGCGCGCGTCGACTTCTTGTGGATCATGCGCGCCACCAGCTCCTTGCCGGAGCCGGATGCGCCGAAGATCATGATGCGGCTGTTGGTGGGGGCGACCTTTTCGATCGTCTGGCGCAGCTGCGAAACGGCGACCGAGGTGCCGATCAGCTCCAGCGCATCCCCGGCGCGGCGCTTGAGCTCGATATTTTCGCGTTTCAGCTTGGAGTTTTCCAACGCCCGTTCGGCGATCAGGATCAGGCGATCCGCCTTGAAGGGCTTTTCGATGAAATCGAAGGCGCCACGTTTGATGGCGGAAACAGCCGTCTCGATGTTGCCGTGACCTGATATCATCACCACGGGAAGCTCGGGATGGCGGGTCCTGATCTCGTCCAGCAGCGAGAGGCCGTCGAGCTTGCTGCCCTGCATCCAGATGTCGAGAAAGACCAGGCGCGGCACGCGATCGGAAATCGCCGCCAGGGCGCTGTCGCTGTCATGCGCCATGCGGGTTTCGTGCCCTTCATCCGACAGGATGCCGGCAACGATCTCGCGAATGTCGTGTTCATCGTCGACGACGAGAATATCAGAGGCCATAAACGCTTTCCTTGTCACTGGCTGCCGGGGCCGTGGCCACATCGCGGCGTGGCAGATGCACGCGGATCATGGCTCCTCTTCCCTGGTCAAAATCTGCGGGCGCATCATGCAGTTCGAGCTGCCCGCCATGTTCTTCGATGATCTTCTTGACGATGGCCAGGCCGAGACCGGTGCCCTTTTCGCGCATCGTCATGTAGGGCTCCAGAATGCTGTGGCGGTTTTCGACCGGCAGGCCACGTCCGTTGTCGATGATATCGACCGTGAAGCGGTCGCGTGCCTCATCGAGCGACGTGCGCACCAGGATCTTGCGCTCCTCGCGCTCCTCGCTCGGCACGGCTTCGATCGCTTCCACCGCGTTCTTGATCAGATTGCCGAAAGCCTGCCCCAGCATGCGGCTGTCGAACATGCCTTCGAGCCGCTCCTCGCCAAGTTCCTGCAGGAAGGCGATATGGTTGTTGCCCATCTCGCGCAGGAAAATCGCGTCGTGGAGGATGGAGCGCAGATCGCTTGGCTCCTTGGTCGGCTTCGGCATACGGGCAAATGCGGAAAACTCGTCGACCATGCGGCCGATATCGCCGACCTGGCGGATGATCGTATCCGTGCACTGGTCGAAAACGGCGCGATCGTTTTCGTCGATCTGCTTGCCGTAACGACGCTGGATGCGCTCGGCCGATAGCTGGATCGGCGTCAGCGGATTCTTGATCTCGTGAGCAATGCGGCGGGCGACATCGCCCCAGGCGGTGGAGCGCTGGGCAATGACGAGATCGGTGATGTCATCGAGCGTGATGACATAGGATTCACTCAGATCCCGCACTTCCTCACGCGTCACCTGGACGCTCAGCGTACGCACGGTGCCGCCGCGCACCAGCGCGATCTGCTTGCGAAAATCGCCGCGATAGCGTGCGGCGGCTTCCGTCAGCACCTGATCCACTTCCGGCGCGACCTCCGACAGCTGCTTGCCAAGCAACTCGTCGGCCTGCAGCGCCATCAGCGTTTCGGCAGAACTGTTGACGATGGTAATGCGCCGGTCCTGCTCGACACCGATCACAGCAGCCGTCACACCCGACAGAACGGCCTCGATGAAGCGGCGGCGATCGTCCACCTCATCCTTCGCCTCGAGGATTTCGTCCCGCTGCGTGCGAATTTCCGAGATCATCTTGTTGAAGGTGCGCGACAGGCTGGCGACGTCGCCATCGACAGCGTGGACAGGCACGACAATATCCATATTGCCCGATGCGACGCTATCGGCGGCGGTAATCAGCAGGCGGATCGGCCGCACGATACGGTCGGCGACCGCAATCGCGGTCCAGATCGCCGCAAGCAGCACGATCAGAGCAAAGCCGATGTAGAGAACCGCAAAGGCGATCTGCAGAGAAACCCGGCCGGCTTCCATCGAACGGTATTCGGTGGCGTTCTCCTCCATCATGCGCATGGCATTCATGACCTTGGGGTCCACGGCACGCACCGTATAGAGGAAGGTTCCGGGGATCGATTCGAGCCTGATGATGGCGCCGACAAGGTTGGTCACGCCCGGCGGGATCAGCGTCGGCTGGCCCGCGGCCGCCTTTTCCAGCGCATCCTGCGGGATGGCGGGCAGCGGCTTTTCGGTCGTGATGTCGGCCTGGACATTGACCGAGCCATCGCGCTCGACGAGGAAGGCGCCGAGCAGGCCGCGGCCCCTTGCCTGGCGGGTCATCAGGTCGGCGAAGCCGGTCTTGTCGAGGCTGTAGAGCGCGCGGTTACGCTCAAGATCATTTGCCATCGAAACCGTCTGACCCTGCAGATAGCTGGCATTTTCCAGCATATAGGCCTGGCCGATGTTGCGAGACGAGCTGACGATCGCCTGAGTTCTGAGCGCAAACCACCGGTCAAGGCCGGCATTCAGTGTGATACTGGCAAAGATCGCCACCAGGATCGCCGGCGTGATCGCGACGATCGAGAAAAGCACGACGATACGGATGTGCAGGCGGGCAGCCGCACGGCCACGCGTGCGGGCCTTGAAAAGCCGCGCGACTTCACGACCGATCAACGCGATCAGGCCGAGGACAAAGAACGAATTGATGACGACAGAGCCGATTACGACGTGCGAGGTCGGAGCAATCGGCGTCACACCGAGCAGCACGAAGAGCGTGACGGTCGCGCAAACCAGCGCGCCGCCAGCAAGCACAAGGCCGGGTACGGCAAACAGGGCGCGACGGTCGGTCACCGTTGTCACCGCCTCGTTCGCCGTTTCCGGCGATACCCCTTCTTCGTCCATCCAGCCTCTCTTCGGTCGGCAGCGCCGCCGCGCCCAACGAGAAAGCCAAACCAACGCCGGTTTCGAAAAACCGGCGTCCAAACGACTCGATCGTGGGCGAATGTCCAAACCCTGTGCGTGACCTTTAAGCAACGCATTGTGGCGAAAATGCAACGCACTTCGCCACAATGTCAAGGTCGAAGGTCAGGCGGTACGGGAGCTTCTGTAGACGGAAACGCCGAGTTCGCGGATCTTTTTGCGCAGCGTATTGCGGTTCAGGCCCAGCAAATCGGCGGCTTTGATCTGGTTGCCGCGGGTGGCCGTCAATGCCGCAAGTATTAACGGATATTCCATTTCCGTTAATATGCGATCGTAAAGGCCCGGCGGCGGCAGGTTTTCGCCGAAACTGGCGAAATAGGTGCGCATATTCTCTTCGACGGCCTGGGCAATCGTCATCGTGCCGCTGCGGATCGGGCCCTTGTCGATCGGGCTATCGGGGACATCGGAGCGAAGCTCGGCGTCGATGATTTCGCGAGTGATGACATCCTGTGGATAAAGCGCCATCAGGCGGCGGATAAGGTTTTCCAGTTCGCGCACGTTGCCGGGCCAGGCATAGGCCTTCATCAGCTCCAGCGCCTCCTGATCGAAGCGCTTGGAGCCGAGACCTTCCTTTTCGGCCTGCTGGACGAAATGACGGACGAGATCGGGGATATCTTCGGCACGATCGCGCAGCGGCGGCAGGCGCAGCGGCACGACATTGAGGCGATAATAGAGGTCTTCGCGGAACAGACCCTGATTGATCGCCTGTTTCAGATCCTTGTTGGTGGCAGCCACGATGCGCACATCGGTGCGGATCGGCGTGCGGCCGCCGACGGTCGTATATTCGCCCTGCTGCAGCACGCGCAGAAGACGCGTCTGGGCATCCATCGGCATGTCGCCGATTTCATCGAGGAACAGCGTCCCACCTTCGGCCTGTTCGAAACGACCGGTGGAGCGGGTCTGCGCGCCGGTGAAGGCGCCCTTCTCATGGCCGAAGAGTTCGGATTCGATGAGATCGCGCGGGATGGCGGCCATGTTGATGGCGACGAAGGGGCCGTTGCGGCGCTTGCCGTAATCGTGCAGCGCACGCGCCACGAGCTCCTTGCCGGTACCGGACTCGCCGGTGATCATCAGCGTCAGATCCGTCTGCATCAGGCGGGCGAGAACGCGGTAGATTTCCTGCATGGCCGCGGAACGACCGACGAGCGGCATGCCGTCCTGCATGTCTTCGTCGAGCTTGGCCGGCTTCTTCTTCGGCTCGGCAAGCGCCCGGCCGATGATGCCGATCAGCTCCGTCAGGTCGAACGGCTTCGGCAGGTAGTCATAGGCGCCTTTTTCCGATGCCTTGATCGCCGTCATGAACGTATTCTGCGCGCTCATGACGAGAACGGGCAGTTCCGGTCTCGCCTTCTTGATGCGAGGCAGAAGGTCGAAGGCATTCTCATCGGGCATGACGACATCGGTGACGACGAGATCGCCCTCGCCGGCTGAAACCCAGCGCCACAGCGTCGCGGCATTGGAAGTAATGCGCACATCGTAACCGGCGCGGCTCAAGGCCTGATTGAGCACCGTGCGGATGGCCGCATCGTCATCTGCAACGAGGATCGTGGCTGTCATCTATTGGGTCCTGTCGAGCTTGCAATAGCGGCGTCGTCAAGCGAGGCATCCTTGGAGGCCGGCATGAGGACACGGAAAATCGTGCGGTTGTTCTGGCTGTCGCATTCGATGATGCCGCCATGATCGCCGATGATCTTGGCAACGAGGGCGAGACCCAGGCCGCTGCCATTCGTCTTGGTGGTGATGAAGGGGTCGAAAAGATGCGGCAGCAGGTCCGTCGGCACGCCAGGACCATTATCGATGACGCAGAATTCCAGCGGCAGCGAGATTTTTTCGCGCGTGCCGGCGACCGAAAGGCGGATGCCTGGGCGATAGGCGGTCGTCAGGATGATTTCACCATCCGGACGATCGCCGACGGCTTCGGCAGCGTTCTTGACCAGATTGAGGAAGACCTGAACCAGCTGATCGCGATTGGCGTAGACGGCCGGCAGCGACGGGTCGTAATTCTCCATCACGCGGATATTGCGGGCAAAGCCCGCCTTTGCGACGGCCTTCACATGATCAAGCACGGAATGGATGTTGACCGGCACGCGGTCGACCGGGCGCTCATCGGAAAACACTTCCATGCGATCGACCAGCGAAACGATGCGGTCGGTCTCGTCGCAGATCAGCCGCGTCAGCGCGCGGTCGTCGTCGATCACGGACTGTTCGAGAAGCTGTGCAGCACCGCGGATACCGGAGAGCGGATTCTTGATCTCATGCGCAAGCATGGAGGCGAGACCCGTGACCGAGCGGGCTGCGGCACGATGTGTCAGCTGCCGATCGATCTTGTCTGCCATCGACCGTTCCTGGAAGACGACAACGACCGAGCCCGGCTCGGCAATGACGGGGGCAACGTAGAGATCGACGAGCTTGTCCTGGCCGAGACGCGGCGAGCTCAAATCGACGCGGTATTCATTGACCGGGGCCTTGCGTTCGCGCACCTGGTCGATCAAGGCCAGAAGCGGGCTGCCGAAGGGAATGAAGGTCGAAATGCGGTAGCGGGAGAGATGCGCGGCACTGGCGCCAAAGAAGGCTTCGGCCTCCCAGTTGGCAAAGACGATGAAACCGCCCTCATCGACCATGACGACAGGGTTCTGGATAGCGTTCAGCACTGCCATCGCCATGGTGTTGACCGCATTTTCAGGGGAAGTCGTGCCGTCCGTGCTCATGCCGCCTCCCGCCGCTCTACCGCACCTGCCGCCATCGCATCGCCGAAGCGGGCGATCACATCATCAGGATCGCGCGATGTCATGATCGCAGCCTTTCCCTCGCCGGAAAGGTCCGGCGCGAAGCGCTCCAGATACCAGCCGAGATGTTTGCGGGCATGCCTGACGGCAACTGCCTCGCCATAGAATTCCAGCATCATGCGATAGTGCTCGATGGCAATTGCAGCAATCTCCTCGCGCTCGGGTTCACGGGCTCCTGCCAGGACACCGGCATGCCACGGCCTGCCCTGGCTGCCGCGGCCGATCATCACGGCATCGGCGCCCGAGCGGCGCAAGATCTCCTGCGCATCCTCAGCCGTTTCGACATCGCCGTTGGCGATCAGGGGCACGGAAATGACATCGCGTACGGGGCGAATTGCATCCCAGTCCGCCCTGCCCGTGTAAAACTGCATGCGGGTGCGGCCATGGATGGTGATGAGTTTTACCCCCGCCTCTTCGGCGCGCTTCGCGATATGCGGCGCATTGATGGAATTCTCGTCCCAGCCGAGACGCATCTTCAGCGTCACGGGGATATCGACAGCCCTGACCGTCGCCTCGACAAGTTCAAGCGCATGATCCGGGTCGCGCATCAGCGCCGAACCGGAATAGCCGCCGATGACCTTCTTGGCCGGGCAGCCCATATTGATGTCGATGATGTCGGCGCCATGATCGGCCGCGATCTTGGCGGCTTCGGCCATCCAGTATGCCTCGCGACCGGCGAGTTGCACCATGTGCGGACGGAAACCGGCGGCCCGAAGGCGTGCCCAGGATTCGGCAGTGTCGTTCACCAGCTCCCGGCTCGCCACCATTTCGGTCACGACGAGGCCTGCGCCATAACGCCAGGCGAGCTCTCGGAACGGCATGTCCGTCACACCCGACATCGGCGCAAGCACAACGCGGTTCCGCACGGACACCGGTCCGATTCGAAAAGGCGTTGCGAGGTCCTTGGAAATCAAATGATTATCTTTCAGGCACACCATGTAACTGCATTATTTTTAGCCATAGATCTACGGCTTGCCAAGAGGGTCGAGCCCGAATTGATATTTTTTGGGCAAATGCTGGAAAAGGCCGAAGCAAGACGATAGAGCAACTGACATCCATTCCGCATATTTCAGGGATTTATGCTGCAAATGCATACTAAGCAACCGATATCGGCTGGGATTGTCGTCGTTGCGGCAGGCCGTGGGGAACGCGCCGGATCGTCGGAAGAAGGCCCCAAGCAATACCGGATGATCGGCGGCAAGCCGGTTATCGTCCACACGCTTGAAAATTTCATGACATGGGAACCGGCAACGCAGATCGTCGTCGTCATCCATCCCGACGACGAGGCACTCTTTGCCAGAGCGTCCCGACACATCATCTCGGCAACGCCGATCGAGACGGTTCACGGTGGCGCGACCCGACAGCAGTCGGTGCTGGCAGGTCTTCGGCACCTTAGGGATAAGGGCATCAGCCATGTACTCATCCATGATGCGGTGCGTCCTTTCTTCGACCACCAGCTTCTCGACCGGATCGCCGATACGCTTTCAGCCGGCGCGCCAGCCGTGCTGCCCGCCGTGCCTATTGCCGACACGCTGAAGCAGGCCAGCAGCGACGGAACCGTGCTCAAGACCATCCCCCGCGATCAGCTCTATGCGGCCCAGACGCCGCAATCCTTCGATTTTGCCACGATCCTCGAAGCGCATGAAAAGGCAGCGGAAAGCGGCAGGACGGATTTCACCGACGATGCCTCGATTGCCGAGTGGTTCGGCATTCCCGTGACCATCGTCGAAAGCGCTGCAACGAACGTGAAGCTGACAGTGAAGAGCGATATCACCATGGCCGACGACAAACTCTCGGGCGCCCGTATTCCCGATGTGCGGACCGGCAACGGCTATGACGTGCATCAGCTCGAGCCCGGCGACGGCGTGACGCTCTGCGGCGTCTTCATTCCGCACGACCAGAAGCTCAAGGGCCATTCGGATGCCGATGTGGCGCTGCATGCGCTGACGGACGCGCTGCTTGCCACCTGTGGCGCCGGCGATATCGGAGACCATTTCCCGCCCTCCGATCCGCAATGGAAGGGTGCTGCATCCCGTATCTTCATCGAGCATGCTGCAAAGATCGTGCGCGCGCACGGCGGCACGATTACCAATGCGGATGTCTCGCTGATTGCGGAGGCGCCGAAGGTCGGGCCACATCGCGAGGCCATGCGCGCCAATCTTTCGGAATTTCTCGGCATAGACATTGAGCGTTGCTCGGTAAAAGCCACCACCAACGAAAAGATCGGCTTCGTCGGCCGCCGCGAAGGCATCGCGGCAATCGCAACCGCGACCGTCGTCTATGGAAGCACGAAGCGATGAGCCTGTTTCCCGCAGACATCACGGCGATGGCGGAAGACATCATCCGGGACTTCACGGTTGCAGGCCTCATGGTCTCGACAGCGGAATCATGCACGGGCGGACTGATTGCCGGCGCGCTCACGGAAATTTCGGGATCGTCTGCTGTCGTTGACCGTGGCTTCGTGACCTATACGAACGTGGCCAAGATGCAGATGCTCGGCGTGCAGGAGGAAACGCTTGCCCGTTTCGGTGCGGTTTCGGAGGAGACGGCCCGGCAAATGGTGCATGGCGCCCTCTTCCGCTCCCGCGCTCACCTGGCGGTTGCTGTCACGGGTATCGCCGGTCCTGGAGGCGGATCGCCGGAAAAGCCGGTCGGGCTGGTGCATCTTGCGGCGAAATCACGTTCAGGTAAGCTTGTCCATCGTAAGATGCTGTACGGAGACATCGGCCGCACGGATGTCCGGCTGGCGACGATCCGCACGGCACTTCAAATGCTTATCGAGATTGTGTGATTTTGAGTAACGCAACAAAAGGCAGTAACGTCAGTTTCTGCCGCGTCCAGGCAAGAGCCGTATTGAGGAACCAGTCAAATGAGATATTTCGCATGCATCGGTGTCGTCTTGAGCCTCGCCTGCGTTTCTGCGGCTGAAGCACCATCCAACTATCAGGTTTATGGCGGCGTGCGGGTGGATTCCGATCCGGTCCTGCTGCGCAAATACGACCATGCGCTCAGCCGCTGCCAGCCGGAAGCGTTGGGCTATCGCGGATCGCCTGATACCACCAGCCTGCTCTACAACGCTGCGCTCAGAGGCTGCCTGTATCGCTACAGCTTCACCGATCGCGGTTCCTATGCCTATCCGGCAACACAGATCTTCGACCATTTCATCGATCGTTGACCAAGGTTCTACCGGCCGTAGATCGTCGCTGCCCGCTTTTCGAAGGCTTCCGTGAACATGCGGAAAGCCCTGTCGAACATTGAGCCCATCAGCGCGCCAAGAATACGGCTCTTGAACTCATAGTCGATGAAGAAATCGACCGTGCAACCGCCGCCTTCCGCCTCGACAAACCGCCAGCGGTTGTCGAGGTAGCGGAACGGACCGTCGATATATTTGACATCGATGATGCGCTCGGCCCTGTTCAGCAGCACCTGCGTGGTAAAGGTTTCGCGGATCGCCTTGTAGCCGACGGTCATATCGGCGATCAGCAGCAACTTGCCATCGCGTTCCTTGCGGTTCTTCACCGACAGGGCTTCGCAAAGCGGGAGAAATTCCGGATAACGTTCGACATCGGACACGAGGTCGAACATCTGGTCGGGCGTGTGCGGGACGGGGCGATGCGTTTCGAATTGCGGCATGAAGCGCAGTTAAGCCGGCACACCGAGAAGATCAAGAAGCGCGCGCATTTGGCTGCGGGATTTCACCTGCAAAACCGGCACATGCGGCCCATGGGTTGCTATGGCGGCAGTCACCCGCGGTGAAAATTTCGTCTCGAAGGTCCAGATGAATTCCAGAAACTTCCAGTCCACCTTTTCTATGCAGCCCGGTGCCATGTCCGGACGTGTGCGGCCGATATGCTTCAGCCAGCGCGTCACCACACCCCAGACGCAGAGCAGGCGCGGCATGCGCACCCAGATGACGATATCGGTGCGCGGCAGGCGGATATCGAAAGTGGAGGTATTGGTGCCGTCCATGATCCAGCGCTCGCCGGCGATCCTTTCGACGATCCGCTGGCGCTGCTCTTCCTTGCTGCGTTCCACCCAGCCGGGCAGCCAGAGAATATCGCGGTCGATCGAGAGATAGGTGAGTTCGAACCGACGCGCCAGCTTCTGCGCAAGCGTCGACTTGCCACCGCCGGAGCAGCCGATCACCATGATGCGCCTTGCATCACGGATCCGGGCGGCTGCAAAGACGTCATCGACATAGTTGATCGTTTGGTCGGCCTGCCCTTGCATGCTTCCACTCCTCCTAGCCGTTTGCCGATGGCAACCGGGAAAGCGGCGTGCTGGCTAGCTGCTTCACATGACCTGAAGATGACAACGAAGCGCACAAAGAAAGACCACGGCAAAAAATCGCCGCGGCCTCTTCAAGTCAAGATGTAAGGGCTTATTCCGCGGCTAGCAGCAGCTTCTTCTCGCGTGCAGCCTTCAGGCGGGCGAAGTCGTCGCCGGCATGGTGCGAGGAACGGGTCAGCGGACTGGAAGCGACCATCAGGAAGCCCTTGGTGTAGGCGACCGTCTCGTAGGACTTGAACTCTTCCGGCGTCACGAAGCTTTCGACTTTGTGGTGCTTGCGGGTCGGCTGCAGATACTGGCCGATCGTCAGGAAATCGACATCGGCGGTGCGCAGGTCATCCATGAGCTGAAGAACCTCGTTCCGTTCTTCACCGAGGCCGACCATGATCCCGGACTTGGTGAACATGGTGGGGTCGAGTTCCTTCACGCGCTGCAGCAGGCGGATGGAATGGAAATAGCGTGCGCCAGGGCGAACCGTCAGGTAGTTGCCGGCAACGGTTTCCATATTGTGGTTGAAGACATCGGGCTTGGCGGCGACGACACGTTCCAGCGCACCGGGCTTCTTCAGGAAGTCTGGCGTCAGGATTTCGATCGTCGTCAGCGGCGATGCGGCACGGATTGCCCAGATCACCTTTTCGAAATGCTCGGCGCCACCGTCTTCCAGATCGTCACGATCGACAGAGGTGATGACGACGTGGCTGAGGCCCATCTGCTTGACGGCCTTTGCGACGTTTTCAGGCTCGGCCATGTCGAGGGCATTCGGCTTGCCGGTGGCGACATTGCAGAAGGCGCAGGCGCGGGTACAGATCTCGCCCATGATCATGAAGGTGGCGTGCTTCTTGTCCCAGCACTCGCCAATATTCGGGCAGCCTGCCTCTTCGCAGACGGTGACGAGCTTGTGCTCCTTCACGATCGAACGGGTCTCGGCATAGCCTTTCGAAGTCGGCGCCTTCACACGGATCCAGTCCGGCTTGCGCAGGACTTCCGTATCGGGGCGATGCGCCTTTTCCGGATGCCGTACGCGCTTTACGTCGGGATTGATCGTGTCGAGAATGGTGACCATGTCAGTTCAACTTTCCGCCGCCCGATGCGGCCCGGCTTCTCATATTGCGCATCGCTCCTTAATTCAAATCTTTCGATCTAGGAGATGCGCCCGATCTTCGCACTTTATCTTCGAACCAGCCGCGCGAAGAATATCAGCAGACAGGCGCCGATGAAGCCGGTTACGAAATAGCCGAACCTTCCACCGGCGACCTCAATGTGGAATTGCGCCAGGATGGCGGTAGCGACGACCGAGCCGACGATGCCGAGGACAATGTTCAGCAAGACGCCATAACGCGCTTCCATCAGCTTGCCCGCAAGCCAGCCTGCAAGTCCGCCGATGATGATTGCCGATATCCAGCCGACGCCTTCCATCCTATTCCTTGCCCTACGCTATCGCCCTTGCGATCAGCACCACGACAATGGCGCCGACTGTTGCGTGGATGATCTGAACCACCAATGCATTTTCAATGCGCAGCGATATACCCAGCGCATTGAACAGAAACCCGCCCACGAACGCGCCGATGATGCCGCTGAGCAGGCACCGTATCAACCCACCCCCACCAACGACCAGGCTTGCGAGAAAGCCCGCGACAAGGCCGATCAGCAGAAAGATGAGAAGCGACTGCGTGCCCATAGACATGATGATTTCCTTTCGTTTTTTCCACCCTGACGGGGACGGAATTTTCCATCCCCGGATAAAGGGCAGATCAGGAAATTATCAAGCGTTCAGAACGCGGCCGTAAGCATCCAGCACGCTTTCCTTCATCGTCTCCGAAATGGTCGGATGCGGGAAGATCGTGTGCATCAGTTCTTCTTCCGTCGTCTCCAGGTTCATGGCAACGACGAAGCCCTGGATGAGTTCGGTGACTTCGGCACCGACCATGTGGGCGCCAAGCAGTTCACCGGTCTTCTTGTCGAAGATTGTCTTGACCAGACCCTGGTCTTCGCCAAGCGCGACGGCCTTGCCATTGGCGCTGAAGGGGAAGCGGCCGACTCTGACATCGCGGCCCTGCTCCTTGGCCTTGGCTTCCGTCAGGCCGACGGAGGCGACCTGGGGATTGCAGTAGGTGCAGCCCGGGATCTTCTGCCTGTCCATCGGATGAACATTCGGCAGGCCCGCAATCTTTTCGACGCAGATGACGCCTTCATGCTCTGCCTTATGCGCCAGAAGCGGCGCACCGGCGACGTCACCGATTGCGTAAATGCCGGGCACGTTGGTCTTGCCGTAGCCATCGATGACGATGAAGCCGCGATCGGTCTTGACGCCGACAGCTTCCAGGCCGATGCCCTCGACGTTGGCCTGCACGCCGACGGCCGAGATCATGCGGTCGGCGGTGATCGTCTCGGTCGTGCCGTCCTTCTTCTCGATGGTCGCGGTGATCGAGTTTGCACCCTTCTCCACCTTGGCCACCTTGGCTTCGAGATGGATCTTCATGCCCTGGCGTTCGAACTGCTTTTTGGCGAGCGCAGAGATTTCCGCATCCTCGACCGGCATGACCTGGCTCATAATTTCGACGACAGTAACGTCGACACCCATGGTGCGATAGAAGCTTGCGAATTCGATGCCGATGGCGCCCGAGCCCATGACGAGCAGGGATTTCGGCAGTTCGTCAGCCTTCATTGCTTCGAAATAGGTCCAGATCAGCTTGCCATCCGGCTCGATGCCCGGCAGGGCGCGCGGACGGGCGCCGGTCGCAACGATGATGTGCTTGGCGGTGTAGGTGCCCTCGCCCAGCGCATTCTTCGGCACCGGGCCCATCGGTTCCATCGGCTTCTTCGTCGTCTTTGAAACGACGATCTCGCCGGGTTTGGTGATCTTGGCTTCACCCCAGATGACATCGACCTTGTTCTTCTTGAACAGGAAGCCGACGCCGTTGTTCATGCGATGTGCGATGCCGCGCGAACGGGTGACGATCGCCTTGATATCGGGCTTGATCGTGCCTTCCAGCACGAGGCCGTAGTCCTTGCCATGCTGGGCGGTATGAAGAACGTCTGCGGAGCGCAGCAGCGCCTTGGTCGGGATGCAGCCCCAGTTTGAGCAGATACCAGCCAAATGTTCGCGCTCGACGCAGGCGACCTTGAGGCCGAGCTGTGCGGCGCGGATGGCGGCGATATAGCCGCCCGGACCGGAACCGATGACGATGACGTCGTAGGATTGAGCCATTGCTTTCCTGCCTTTGTTACGCTCCCGCGCGGGTCATCAAAACCCATGCGTGCTTCTTGCTGTTATCGAAGAGCGGCACGGCATTCATACGCGCCGCTTCCGAAAATCCGTTTCTTCCGTAAAGCGACAGAGCCGCTTCGTTACTATCCGACGTGATCAGGCTGACCGACAGCCGATCTGCCCTTGCGAGCTGGTCTCCCAGCAGCCTCTTGCCGATGCCGATACCGCGCATATGGCGATAGACCGCGAGACTGCCAATGAACCAATGCCCGATCACCGATCTCTGCATCGCCAGCATCGGCTCCAGGGCCGGATGCCGGGCTTCGAGATCGCGTATGCCTTCATCCACTTCATAGCCGATCGCCATTCCGGCGATCTCGTCATAGGCCTCGCCAACGATGGCGTTCTTCCAGCCGCCGAGCGCTTCATCGCTCATCTTCAGCCGGCCCCGCTCGAGCGGCGTATCGCTCATGCCGCTGGCAACATCGGCAAACCAGAGCCATGAGGCAAAACCGTGAGACGCGATATCCGCCAGGATCGCCAGTTCCGAGGCATCCCGGCGGGAGGCCTCTCGGAGGGCGAGGAAGGCGGCCACCGTCAGAGCCCCAGCATCACCCGCACGATGGGTTCCAGGCCCCGACCGAGCGCGCGTGTATTTTCTGCATCGAGGTGAATGCCGTCGAGCGGCGTGGTCCTGGCGACGGAATTGCCGTCGAAGAAGCCACAGCCGAGTTCATCGGCAAGGTCACGGTAAAGCGTCGGAAGCTTTGCCGATTCCTCGATACCGCCGGGGAAGGATGCCGCGAAGGGCACATTGCCCGTCTCGCAGATCGCCGGCGGCGCCACGATCAGGATCTCCGGCCCGTCGAATTCGAAGGGCCAGGCATGATTGCGGATCAGCCGCACCAGACGGCCGATGCCCTGGCATGCGGCAAAGGCCGAGCCGGCGACAACCGGCTTCATGTCGTTGGTGCCGAGCAGCAAGATGACGAGATCGAGCGGCGCATGCGTCTGCAGGATGGTCGGCAGAACGCGTGCGCCGTTGCGATCGCAATCGGCAAGATGGTCGTCAAAGGCGGTGGTGCGGCCGTTCAGGCCTTCCGCGATGACGCGAGCCTCGCTTCCGAGCGTAGCCTGAAGCACGCTCGGCCAGAGGTTCTCATAGGCATGACGACCGATCGTGTCGGCGTCATAGCCCCAGGTCAGCGAGTCACCATAGCAAAGAACAGTCTTCGTCATGTCCGCCCTCCCGCGTCCTGCTTAGACCAACATGCCCATCGGATTTTCGATGTAGCCCTTGAAAGCCTGAAGCAGTTCGGCGCCGAGAGCACCGTCGACGCAGCGATGGTCAGTCGAGAGCGTGACGGTCATGACCGTTGCAATCGCCATTTCGCCGTTCTTGACGATGACACGCTGCTCGCCCGCGCCGACTGCGAGGATCGTCGCATGCGGCGGGTTGATGACGGCTGCGAAATTCTTCACGCCCATCATGCCCATGTTGGAGACCGAGGTCGTGCCGCCCTGATACTCCTCGGGCTTCAGCTTGCGGTCCTTGGCGCGCTTGCCGAGATCGCGCATCTCGTTCGAGATGGTCGAGAGCGTCTTCTCTTCGGCCTTGCGGACGATCGGGGTGATCAGACCGCCGGGGATCGAGACAGCGACGCCGACATCGGCATGCTTGTGCTTGACCATGGCGTTTTCGGTCCAGGAAACGTTGGCATCCGGAACGTCGCGCAGTGCAAGCGCCAGGGCCTTGATGACCATGTCGTTGACCGAGATCTTGTAGGCCGGCGCGCTGTCCTTGCGGGGAGCGGCGTCATTCAGCTGCGCACGCAACGCCATCAGCGCGTCGAGTTCGCAATCGACCGAAACGTAGAAGTGCGGAACGGTCTGCTTGGATTCAACGAGACGGCGGGCGATCGTCTTGCGCATGCCGTCGTGCGGTACGAGCTCGTAGGAGCCTTGTTCGAAGAGCTTGAGCACGGCTTCGTCCGAAGCTCCCTTCGGAGCGGCAGCGGCCGGAGCAGCAGCCTGCGGGGCAGCTGCAGCAGCAGCCGGGGCCGCCTTGGCGCCACCACCTGCAGCGGCAGCCTCGATATCACTCTTGACGACACGGCCATGCGGACCGGTGCCGGCAACGGCGGAAATATCGATACCGGCTTCCTTCGCAAGGCGGCGGGCAAGCGGAGAGGAGAAGGTGCGTGCGCCGTTCGAAGAGACTGCAGCCGGCGCCGGGGCAGCGGCCGGAGCCGCCGGTGCCGGAGCAGGTGCGGCCTCAGCCTTTGTTTCGGCCTGAGCCGGAGCGGCGGCAGCCTTCGGTGCCGGAGCGGCAGAGCCGGCGCCGCTTGCAGCAGCGGCGACATCTTCGCCATCAGCGGCGAGAACAGCGATCAGGGCATTGACCTTCACGCCTTCGGTGCCGGCCGCGACGACGATCTTGGCGACCGTTCCTTCGTCAACGGCTTCGACTTCCATCGTCGCCTTGTCGGTTTCAATCTCGGCGATCACATCGCCGGACTTGACCTTATCGCCTTCCTTGACCAGCCACTTGGCCAGATTGCCTTCTTCCATGGTCGGAGAGAGGGCGGGCATCGTGATATTGATCGGCATCGAAAGGCCCTCTCCTTATTTGTAGCAAACGGCTTTCACCGCATCGACCACTTCGCCGACATTCGGAAGCGCGAGCTTCTCGAGATTGGCAGCGTAAGGCATCGGAACGTCCTTGCCGGCGATCGTCAGGATCGGCGCATCGAGATAGTCGAAGGCCTGCTGCATGACGCGGGTGGCGATTTCCGTGCCGACCGAGTTCTGCGGATAACCTTCCTCGACGGTAACCAGGCGACCGGTCTTCTTGACCGATTCGATCACGGTCGGAAGGTCCATCGGACGAAGCGTGCGCAGATCGATCAGTTCGACATCGATGCCGATCTTTTCGAGTTCGGCGACCGCCTTCGTCGCATAGGTCATGCCGATGCCGAAGGAGACGACGGTGACATCCTTGCCCGGACGATGGATGCGGGCCTTGCCAATCGGCAGAACGAAATTATCGAGCTTCGGTACATCGAAATGCTGGCCGTAGAGAATCTCGTTTTCGAGGAAGACGACCGGGTTCGGATCACGGATGGCAGCCTTCAGCAAACCCTTGGCGTCGGATGCCGTATAGGGCATGACGACCTTCAGGCCCGGGATCGCGCTGTACCAGGCTGCGTAGTCCTGGCTGTGCTGGGCGCCGACGCGGGCAGCAGCACCGTTCGGGCCGCGGAAGACTATCGGAGCGCCCATCTGGCCACCCGACATATAGAGCGTCTTGGCAGCAGAGTTGATGATCTGGTCGATCGCCTGCATGGCGAAGTTGAAGGTCATGAATTCGACGATCGGCTTCAGGCCGGCCATGGCAGCACCGACGCCGACGCCAGCAAAGCCGTGCTCGGTGATCGGCGTGTCGATGACGCGGCGAGCCCCGAATTCCTGCAGAAGACCCTGGGTCACCTTGTAGGCGCCCTGGTATTCAGCGACTTCCTCGCCCATGACAAAAACGCTGTCATCGGCGCGCATTTCTTCAGCCATGGCATCGCGAAGCGCTTCACGCACCGTCATCGAAACCATTTCGGTACCAGCCGGGATTTCCGGATCGTTCGGTACGAAAGCCTTGGGTTCAGCCGGAACTGGAGCGGCAGCCGAACCAGTATTCGTCGGCTTCTCTTCCTGCGCGACCTGGGGGGCGGCAACTGGAGCCGGCTGAGCGGCAGCCGGGGCTGCGGAAATCGCGTCGGCGGATTCGCCATCCTGTAACAGGACGGCGATCTTGGCATTGACCTTGACGTTTTCAGTGCCGGCCGGAACCAGCAACTTGCCGATGACGCCTTCGTCAACGGCTTCGACTTCCATCGTCGCCTTGTCGGTTTCGATTTCGGCAATCACGTCACCTGAAGTGACCTTGTCGCCTTCCTGCTTGAGCCACTTGGACAGCGTGCCTTCTTCCATCGTCGGAGAAAGGGCGGGCATGAGGATATCGATAGGCATGGGTTCCCTCCCCGATTAGAGCAGAATGTCGGTATAGAGCTCGGATGCATCCGGCTCCGGATCGGCCTGGGCGAAATCGGCGCTGTCGGCAACGATGTCGCGGACTTCCTTGTCGATCGCCTTGAGATCGTCTTCGGTTGCCCAGCCCTTTTCCATCACACGCAGGCGAACCTGCTCGATCGGATCCTGCTCGGAGCGCATCTTCTGCACTTCTTCCTTGGTGCGGTACTTCGCCGGATCGGACATGGAGTGGCCGCGATAACGATAGGTCAGCATTTCCAGGATGATCGGGCCCTTGCCGGAGCGGCAATGTTCAAGCGCCTCATCGGCAGCGGCCTTGACGGCGCGAACGTCCATGCCGTCGACCTGCACGCCGGGGATACCGAAACCGGAACCACGGAGCGAATAATTCGACTGCGCCGTGGCGCGAGCCGTCGAGGTGCCCATGGCGTAGCGGTTGTTTTCGACGATATAGACGATCGGCAGCTTCCAGAGAGCAGCCATATTGAAGCTCTCGTAGACCTGACCCTGGTTGGCAGCACCGTCACCGAAATAGGCGATCGAGACGCTGTCATTACCGCGATAACGGTTTGCAAAGGCAAGGCCCGTTCCGAGCGAAACCTGGGCACCGACAATGCCGTGGCCGCCGTAGAAATGCTTTTCCTTGGAGAACATGTGCATCGAACCGCCCTTCCCGTGGGAATAGCCGTTACGACGCCCGGTCAGCTCCGCCATGACGCCACGGGCTTCCATGCCGGTAGCCAGCATATGACCATGGTCGCGATAGGCGGTAATGACCTGATCGCCTTCCTTCTGCGCCATCTGCATGCCGACGACGACAGCTTCCTGGCCGATATAAAGGTGACAGAAACCACCGATGAAGCCCATGCCGTAAAGCTGGCCCGCCTTTTCTTCGAAACGACGGATCAGCAGCATCTCGCGATATGCCTTCAGCTCCTCATCGCGATCGAAATCGGCGATGGGACCGCCATTCGATGCCTTGGCAGCAGATTTCGCGTTTGTCTTGCGGCTGGAAACGGTCGCGGTTTTGCGCAACGCCATTCAACCCTCCCTATGGGTTTATCGGTTCTCAGGTGGCGCGTACCATAGGGAAGAAAAATGACCACAGCAATGCCATAATTGCATGGCTCATATTCGCCGTTAAATTACTGATAAATAAATGGAATTTTAGATTAACCTAAATTCGGTTAATTGCGGTAGTGATTGTAAATAACGATCTCGTCCGCGCGCGACATGTTGAGCTGATACCGCGCCTTTTCGTCGAGCATATCCTTGTCCAGCGAGCCGTCACTCAAGAGCGCAACCTGCGCCTCCAGATGCTCACGCTTGGCCTTCAGCACAGCCAGTTCCTTCTCGCGCGCGACACGCTGACGCTCGAACGCCTCCGTCGCACGCAGACCATAGTCACCGTGAATGCAATGATAACCGAAATAGGAGAGGAAGGCGACCGTCATGGCCGGAATGACGAAGCGACCTGTCTTTCTCTTCTTATGATGCTTTGTCCACATACACGCATGCTCTAACGCATTACCAATCATTTCAATCTAGCGCGCAGAGATTAACCGTTCGTTGACTCTGAGCCATTCCCGGCCAGACTCAACAAAAAACCCGCGCCGGAGCGCGGGTTCCAAATGGCTGATTTATAAGCGCGTATTAGGCGCGGATGATGGAGCGGCCAGCGTACTGAGCCTGCGGGCCGAGACCTTCTTCGATACGGATCAGCTGGTTGTACTTGGCAAGGCGATCCGAGCGCGACAGCGAGCCGGTCTTGATCTGGCCGCAGTTGGTGGCAACTGCGAGATCGGCGATCGTGGAGTCCTCGGTTTCGCCGGAGCGGTGCGACATGACGGCGGTGTAGGCCGCCTTGTGCGCCGTGTTGACGGCATCGAGCGTTTCCGTCAGCGAGCCGATCTGGTTGACCTTGACCAGGATCGAGTTGGCGACGCCCATGCGGATACCGTCGCGCAGGCGAGCCGAATTGGTGACGAACAAATCGTCGCCAACCAGCTGGCACTTCTTGCCGGCGAGATCGGTCAGCGTCTTCCAGCCTTCCCAGTCGTCTTCAGCCATGCCGTCTTCGATGGAGATGATCGGATACTTGGCAGCGAGTTCTGCCAGGTACTCGGCCATGGCGCCTGGCTCGAGCGTGCGGCCTTCGCCTTCCAGTACGTACTTGCCGTCCTTGAAGAATTCGGTCGAGGCGCAATCGAGGCCGAGGCACATGTCGTCGCCCGGCTTGTAGCCGGCTTTCTCGATCGACTTCATGATGAAGTCGAGGGCTTCCGGAGCGCTCTTCAGGCCCGGCGCAAATCCGCCTTCATCGCCAACGTTGGTATTGTGGCCCTGTGCCGCCAGTTCCTTCTTCAGCGTGTGGAAAACTTCCGAACCCATGCGGACGGCTTCGCGGATCGAATCTGCGCCGACCGGCAGGATCATGAATTCCTGGAAGTCGATCGGGTTGTCGGCATGCGCGCCGCCGTTGATGATGTTCATCATCGGGACCGGCAAAAGGCTTGCGGAAGCACCGCCGACGTAACGGTAGAGCGGCAGGCCGGCAGCCTGCGCTGCAGCCTTGGCGACAGCAAGCGAAACGCCGAGGATGGCGTTGGCGCCGAGGCGCGACTTGTTTGGCGTGCCGTCGAGTTCGATCATGATCTTGTCGATCTGGATCTGGTTTTCAGCATCGATGCCGCCGATGGCGTCGAAGATTTCCGTGTTGGCAGCTTCGACAGCCTTTTCAACACCCTTGCCGAGATAACGCTTGCCGCCATCGCGGACTTCGACGGCTTCGTGCGCGCCGGTCGAAGCACCCGAGGGAACAGCTGCACGGCCCATGCTGCCGTCTTCGAGATAGACGTCGACTTCGACGGTGGGGTTACCACGGCTATCGAGAATCTCGCGGGCGATGATATCGGTAATTGCAGTCATGGTCTCTTCCTGCTCGGTGGGTGGATAAATCGTTTGAAATCGTCTTAATCGAAGGTGCGCAAATTACAATGCCGCAATTTTGCACGTTCAAGCAGCGCATCAGACGTGGCCTATAGCACATTCATGTCAGGGTTTTGAAGGGAACGGCAGTCGCCGGTCAGCATATCCCACCCGTCGAAAGATGATAAACAGTCCATCCGGGGCAGAATGTTGGCAGGCCGCCACCGTCGATAGCAACCCACGGCTGAAAATCCCTGGAATAGCCCCAATTTTGGACGGTTACATGCCCCTTGATTTCAGCCTTCGGTAACCATCCCGGCTTAATTTTAATACCCGTGTGAGATCCTCAGAAGTCAGTCGTTTCAGCCCTTGGGGCGATACGGAACGGCAGGGATGAAAAGCTGCAGCCTCGCGCCAAAAACAACCAGAACGCGATTTTATCGACTCTCTTGGCGGCATTTCACATGGGGCACAGATGAAACTCAATATTGCACGCAGCCTTGCCATTTTCGGTGCCGTTGTCATCCTCGGACTGGTGACCTCCATCGGCTTGCAGAACTACGCACTCAACATGCTTCGTGTGAACGGGCTGATGTATAAGCAGATCATCTACGGCAAGGATCTTGTCGCCGATATTCTCCCGCCGCCGCTCTATGTCATCGAACCCTACATGCTCGCGCTCGAAGCCGTCGAGCAGCCAGCCTCGGCAAAGGCCAATATCGAACGCATCCAAACGGTTCTGAAGTCGGCTTATGAAGACCGCCGCAAATATTGGTCCGAAACGCCGCTCAGCGCCGATCTCAAGCGCAAGCTTCTCGACAACGTTCTCGTCAAGGGCGACGCGTTCTGGCAAGTCATGAACGAGGAGGCGATACCCGCAATCCTGAAGGGCGACAAGGCCGCCATCGAATCGGCGCTCCCCAAGCTTGCTACGAATTTTCATGTTCACGAAACGGCCGTAAACGAACTCGTGGCGATGGCCAACGCCTTCCAGATGGACGCCGAAAAGCAGGCAGCGGATCAAACGGAACTGCTCTCCGCCGTTACGCTATCGGCCGCCGCGCTTTCCTTCGTGATTATCGTCGTCGGGCTCTACATGTTCCGCCGGCGCGCAATCGTGCCGCTATCGGCGATGCGCGATTATATGGCGGTGCTTGCGAGCGGCGACTATTCCCGCGAAGTTCCCTATGTCAGACGATCCGACGAAATCGGAGAAATGGCGCGCGCGGTCACGGTCTTTCGCGAATCGGCAGAAGAACGCAACGCTATACGCGCGCTGCAGGACGAGGAACGGCAGGTACAGATGCGCCGCGATGCCGAACTGGACGCATCGAAGAGCGTGGAGAATGCCACGCGCCAGCGCGTTATCGAAAGCCTGAGCGCAGGCCTGGAACGTCTCTCACGCGGCGACCTGACCGTGCGTCTCGACGAGCAGTTCGCCAATACTTACGAGAAGCTTCGCGAGACCTTCAACACCAGCATCATCATTCTTTCCGATGCCATGAAAGACATTTATGCCGCCACGAATACGGTCGGCGACAGTTCGCGCGAAATCGCGCTCAGCACCAATGATCTGGCACAGCGCACCGAGAGCCAGGCAGCTTCCCTCGAACAGGCGGCTTCGGCACTGGATCAGATCACGGTCACGGTGAAAAACTCCTCGGAGCGGGCCCATGAAGCCAATGCGATGATGTCAGCCACGAAGGAGAGCGCGGCGCATTCCGCCGAGATTGTTCGTGAAGCAGTGACTGCCATGGAGAAGATCGAGGACTCAGCGGTCAGGATCGGCGATATTATCAACGCCATCGATGAGATCGCCTTTCAGACCAATCTTCTGGCGCTCAACGCGGGTGTCGAGGCAGCACGCGCCGGAGACGCGGGGAAAGGCTTTGCCGTCGTCGCTCAGGAAGTCCGCGAGCTCGCCGGACGCTCCGCCAATCTCGCCAAGGAGATCAAGCTTCTCGTCGAGACGTCGTCGCGACAGGTTTCCGCGGGTGTTGCACTTGTCAACCGTACCGGCGAGGCACTCGGCGATATCGACCGCCAGGTGCTGCAGGTGACGGCGCTGATCGAAGCGATCGTGCGCTCGTCTTCGGAACAGTCGGTCGCGCTCGTCGAGGTCAACGCTGCCGTCAACCGGATGGATCAGGTGACCCAGCAGAATGCAGCCATGGTCGAGGAAACGAACGCCGCATGCCAGGAGCTCGGCACCGAGGCGTCCCAGCTCGGGCGCATGCTCTCCCGCTTCGCACTGGAGGAAAAGCGCCCGTCCCGCGCGGCAGCCTGATGCCGCCCGCTGTTCAGGCGGCCTTGGCGATCGCGTCGAAGGCGAGAAGCTTCTCGAGAAGTCGCGGCATGTCCTTGAGGTAGACCATGTTCGGCCCGTCGCAGGGGGCGTTATCAGGATCCTGATGGGTCTCGATAAAGACACCGGCAACGCCGACTGCCACGGCTGCACGGGCCAGCGTCTCCACGAACTGCCGCTCACCTCCGGAGGTTTCCCCCTGCCCGCCAGGCTGCTGGACTGAATGCGTGGCGTCGAAAATGACGGGGGCGCCCGTTGCCGCCATGATCGGCAGTGAACGCATGTCGGAGACCAGCGTATTGTAACCGAAGGACGCACCGCGCTCGCAGAGCAGAATGTTCGGATTGCCGCTCTGGTTCAGCTTGCCGAGCACGTTCTTCATGTCCCAAGGCGCCAGGAACTGGCCCTTCTTGACGTTGATAACGCGGCCGGTCTTGGCAGCCGCGACCAGGAGATCCGTCTGGCGAGACAGAAAGGCTGGTATCTGCAGGATATCGACGACCTTACCCACTTCGGCGCATTGTTCTTCGTTGTGGATGTCGGTCAGAACCGGAATGCCGAGTTCTTTCTTGAGATCGGCGAAAACTTCCAGCCCCTTTTCAAGGCCGACACCGCGTTTGCTCGACAAGGAAGACCGGTTCGCCTTATCGAAGGAGGTCTTGTAGACGAGCCCGATGCCAAGCTTGGCGCAGAGTTCCTTCAATGTGCCGGCAACCATGAACGCATGATCGCGGCTTTCCATTTCGCAAGCGCCAGCAATCAGCGACAGGCGTGAAGCATTGGAGAAGGTGACCTTACCGGCGCCTTCGCCGACCGTCACCACGGAGTTGGTAGTAGAGCTCATGATGTTTCCTCAAAGGCGAAGAGTACGCCCTGGCCGGGCGCAGGCTTCACCAGAATACGGTTGCCCTTGCGTGTATAGGTCACCCCGTTAGCAGCCAAATGCGCTTCTGTCACGGCCAGATCGCCGACAGCAAAGCGGATCGCCCGACCGCGCAGACCACGATCGGTATCCGACGTGGCAAGATCGAAATAAGCCTCCAGCCCTTCCGGGGTCATCAGGCTGATCTTTGCGTTTCCGGTGGGCACGTCCAGCCCGAAACTCGTGACCTCAGTAGATGCGCCTTTTGCCGTGGAGCGAACGAACTCACCGAAGGCTGTCGGCTCGGGGGCCGCGAGCGCGATCTCGGCAATGCCTGTGACACCATTGGCATGGGTCTCAAGCGCGGTCCGGTCGGCAGGAAGCGGATTGACGCGTTCGACTGCGAAGAGAAAGAAATCCGGTGCCCGCAAGTCGCCAGCGAAGGCCAGCCGGAAGCCGGCAATATTCTCCGTGCCATCCGGCATTTTAACAGGGCGCTCGAACTGCAGCACAGAACCGGCACTCATACTGTCCTTCACAAATCGAGCATGTTCGTGCTTTGCATCTGCCGTCGCAAAGGCAATCGCGGACAGTCCTTCGCTGCCGCAGCGGAAGCGAAAAGCTTGATTGCGGGCGGTGAACACATTGCCATCGTGTGCTGCCTCCTCGCTCTCTTCGACGCTCGCGACACCCAGGGGCTCCAGATAGGTTTTGTCGGCAAAGAAAACGCAGGCATTTTCGGTCCCAAAAGGATGACGGGCATCCGGCGCCACAGTGAAACCAACCTTGCCCAGTCTTTCGCGGGCAAGGTCGATATCGGTAACCGGCAAAACGAGATGATCGATTGCAAGCGTATCTTGGCTCATTAGGTCCCCTCCAACAGTCACAAGGAGATGTGCTTCAGCAGGTGTTGCGAGACAAGGCCGGGAAGGCCCGGGCGCGAGAAAAATAAAATTCTCACCAGAATGGACAGAAGTTTTACGAAAATTTAGCTACTTGCAGAACACATATGGAACATATAGTGTCCGTTCTGGATTTGTTTCAAGACTGGGGTGCACGCCATGCTTACGCGCAAACAACAGGAACTCCTTCTTTTCATTCACGAAAGGATGAAGGAGTCAGGCGTTCCTCCGTCTTTCGACGAGATGAAGGATGCTCTGGATTTGGCCTCGAAATCCGGCATTCACCGGCTGATCACGGCGCTTGAGGAACGCGGCTTCATTCGCCGGCTTCCGAACCGCGCACGTGCGCTCGAAGTCATCAAACTGCCGGAGGCCTACAGCCCCAGCCTGCAGCCACGTCGCGGCTTTTCACCGAGCGTCATCGAAGGCAGCCTCGGCAAGCCGCAGCCCGTTGCAGCGCCCGCTCCGGCAAAGCCAGCGCCTGCTACCGATAACGGCAACTCGGTCTCCGTCCCGGTCATGGGCCGTATCGCCGCCGGTGTGCCAATCTCGGCAATCCAGAACAATACGCATGACATCACCGTTCCTGCCGATATGCTCGGCTCCGGCGAACATTATGCGCTCGAAGTTCGCGGCGACTCGATGATCGAAGCCGGCATCTTCGATGGCGACACCGTCATCATCCGCAATGGCAGCACCGCCAACCCGGGTGATATCGTCGTTGCCCTCGTCGACGACGAGGAAGCAACACTCAAGCGCTTCCGCCGCAAGGGCGCATCGATTGCGCTCGAGGCTGCAAACCCTGCCTATGAGACCCGCATTTTTCCGCCGGATCGAGTGAAGGTTCAGGGAAAGCTCGTCGGCCTCATTCGCCGCTATCACTGACCGGTGACTGGCTTGCGTCTGCGAATGTATCGCTGCGCCAGTCATAGGCGCGGTGGCGCATCCAGGGGCGTTGCAAGGGGCCGAATGCGGTTGCGACATCGATTCCACTATCTGTGAAGCGAAGCTCGACAGAACCTGTCTTGCGCAGCGTCTCGCCGGTAAAGAGCAGCGCGCCGGAACGACAACGGTCGAAGCGCAATCGGACAGGGGTTACGACAATATCGGCCGTATCGCAGGCTGGCCCGAGATAGGCAGCATTTTCGATGACAGTCAGTTTCTTTCCATTGCCCAGCAAGGCAGTACACCAGGCGCGCTTTTGGCAAGAGAATCGTGACGTAGGGCTGATGGCGAGTACCTGCCTCATTGCCTCTCTGGCTTCATTCTGTTGATCGGGTGACAGCTGCAATCTTTTGCCATCTGACATGGTGGGTGTCTTGGTTGCTTGAAGCATAACCGGCTTCTGATGCTCTTCGATGGCAAGTGCCCTCTGCCATTGTTCGAAAATGAAGGCTGGCGGCTTTTCACGGTTTGAAGCCATTGCCTCTCCATCGATTACAGCGACCAGGCTGCCGTCTTCCGAGATGGCGACGTCGGGCACCGCTTCTGATGGAAGCAACACAACAGCGAACGTTGAAACAGTGATTATCGCGGTTCCGATATGCCGCAACCGGGTTCTGAGCAAGGTCAGCAACAGGAAGCCGAAGACGGCTGCCGGAAAGTACCAGCCGGGTAAGCGGGCAACATCTATATTGCCGCCCCACCCCGCCACCGCCTTTGCAATGGCGATCACCAGGTCTAGCCCGAAGCCTGCCACCGGCCATAGCCAGCCATCCAGACCAAAAGGCATCAGCAGCATCGCCAGCATGCCGGCCGGCATGACGATGAAGGAAATAACCGGCATGGCCGCGAGATTTGCCGGCAAGCCGTAAGCAGTCAGCCGGTGGAAATGTTCGATCGAAAACAGCGCCGTCGAGAACCCACCGATGAGAGACGTCAGGAAAATGCCGCCGAAGAAGCCGCCGACCATGAAGAAAGGTTTCATGATCGGAAGTTTGGCAAAGGCATTCTCCCTCATCGGCCGCCCTTTCCAGAGGTCGTATCCGGCGACCAGGGCAAGTGTTGCGGCGAAAGACATCTGGAAGCTCGGTCCGAGCACTTCCGATGGTGAGACCGCGAGGATCACGAGAGCCGACAGCGCCACGTTTCTGAGGCTGATCGACGGCCGGTCGAAGAAGACGGCAACCAGCATGATCGCCATCATGATGAAGGCGCGTTCGGCTGAAACGGCAAAACCCGAGATCAGATAGTAAGCCGTCACCGCAGCGAGTGCGCCGGCTGCCGCGATCTTCTTGATCGGCCACGCCTGCGCAATACCCGGGAACAGGCTGAGAATGACGCGCAGCCCGACAAAGAAGATACCGGCGGAGAGTGCCATATTGAGGCCGGAGATCGCCACGATGTGGGCAAGGCCGGACTGCCGCAGTGCCTCCGTCGTTTCATCCGAGATCGCTCGTCTCTCATCGGTGACAAGTGAAGCGGCAAAGGCCCCGGTGTCGCCCGGCAGAGTGGAGCGGATCCGATCGCCGATGCCGCTTCGCAGGCGGTAGAACCACTCCAGGGCGGCTTCGCCGACAGAGCTCGCTTGTTCCGGCTGTTCTGTAACCTTCTTCGGTGCTCCATAGAAGAAGCCGTTGGCACCGATGCCGTCAAAATAGGCGCTGAAGGCAAAATCGTTGAGGTGAGGAAGCGCGGGTCCTGCCGGAGGCGTCAGACGCGCCCTGCCCTCAATGATATCGCCGAGTTCAAAGGGCCGGGCGGCGCCGCGTACGAGCACAGAGATGCGCTCGGGAGGACGCTTGATTTCGGGGGCATCCGTGCCGGTGACGTCAAGGATATAACGCCAGCGCCCTTCACCATCGCCTTCTCGCCGTTCGATCCGGCCAGTCAGCGTTGTCGTCACGGCTGAATCGAGGATCAGCGTCCTTGCCCGCCATGTTTCGATCTGTGCCGAGAGCATTCCGCCGGCAAAGAGAAGCAGGGCAAGCAGTATTGCCCGCAGTCTCGTCCGGGCGTGGCCGCAGAGCGCAACGGCAATGAGGAGAACGAGCAGGCAAAGGCCGAGCGAGACCGCCGGAACGTTCGAGGCTGCCAGAAACCAGGTCGCAGCACCCGCACCAAGGAAGACCGGCGAGAAGAGAACGAGGCGACCGTGGCCGGCTTCTTCGGCCGCCATACGCACGGACGACCCGGCGTATCGTTTTGCAACGGTTGCCAATCGCCATCGAAACGGGATCGCAACCTGCGTCCGAACCGATAGAGGCACAACGGCGCGCGGCACGACACCAGCAAAATCCATATTTTCATCAATGGATTGCTCGTACCGTTCTCTTGTCTCCAACCCCGTCATAATCGCCTGGACCCGCCCCCGGATACCGTCAGAATGCAACCTCAGATCAAAACGCGCAAACAATAATCGATTGAAATACGAGGAAAATTCACAGGAGCGAAAAAACCAGTCAAATCATGGTGTTCTGCTATGCATTCAGCTCATCGCTGCACTGCCTAAAAGATGATGCCGCGATGCACAAAATGGCATCACGGTAACTTGGCATTAGCTTCCCGATCATATAGCTATCGCTGAGGACGCTTAACTCTTATGGCGCTTTTGCGGCGCCACCGCCACTCCGGAGGATCAGCATGACGGATCAAAGCGCTACAATCAAAATCGGTGAAAAATCAGTCGACCTGCCCGTGCGAAAAGGCACGGTTGGACCTGATGTCATCGATATCGGTGCACTCTACAAGAACACGGCTTCCTTCACCTACGATCCCGGGTTTACGTCGACCGCATCCTGTGAATCGAAGATCACCTATATCGACGGTGACGAGGGTGTGCTGCTGCATCGCGGCTATCCGATCGAGCAACTGGCCGAGCACGGCGACTTCCTCGAAGCCTGCTACCTGCTGCTTTACGGCGAGCTGCCGACCGCAGCTCAGAAGAAGGACTTCGACTACCGCGTCACGCACCACACCATGGTGCACGAGCAGATGAGCCGCTTCTTCACCGGCTTCCGCCGCGACGCCCACCCGATGGCCGTCATGTGCGGCTGCGTCGGCGCGCTTTCGGCCTTCTATCATGACTCTACCGACATCACCGATCCGCACCAGCGCATGGTCGCCAGCCTGCGCATGATCGCCAAGATGCCGACGCTCGCTGCCATGGCCTACAAGTACCATATCGGCCAGCCCTTCGTTTACCCGAAGAACGACCTGGACTACGCGTCCAACTTCCTGCGTATGTGCTTTGCCGTTCCGTGCGAAGAATATGTCGTCAATCCGGTGCTTGCACGCGCCATGGACCGTATCTTCATCCTGCATGCCGATCACGAGCAGAACGCGTCGACCTCGACGGTCCGTCTCGCCGGCTCTTCGGGCGCCAACCCGTTCGCCTGTATCGCTGCCGGCATCGCCTGCCTCTGGGGCCCCGCTCACGGCGGTGCTAACGAAGCAGCTCTCAACATGCTGACGGAAATTGGCACGGTTGACCGCATTCCGGAATATGTCGCTCGCGCCAAGGACAAGAACGATCCGTTCCGCCTGATGGGCTTTGGTCACCGCGTCTACAAGAACTACGATCCGCGCGCCAAGATCATGCAGAAGACCACGCATGAAGTCCTCGGCGAACTCGGCATCAAGGACGATCCGCTTCTCGAAGTTGCGATGGAACTCGAGCGTATCGCTCTGACCGACTCCTATTTCATCGAGAAGAAGCTCTATCCGAACATCGACTTCTATTCGGGTATCACGCTGAAGGCTCTGGGCTTCCCCACGACGATGTTCACCGTGCTCTTCGCTCTCGCTCGCACCGTCGGCTGGATCGCACAGTGGAACGAAATGATCGAAGATCCGGAACAGCGCATTGGTCGTCCGCGCCAGCTCTATATCGGCGAGCCGAAGCGCGATTACGTGCCGGTTTCCAAGCGCTAAGAGCTAACCTTTAGACAAAAAAGAACCCGGTCAGGAATGACCGGGTTTTTTGTTGGCGAGAACATCGAGCAATATCTGCGCCGCGTGCTCTCCGGGCGGACTTTTCGTCCGCATGCGCTGCCAGATGAGCTCGTAACCCTCCTTCATCGCCTTGAGCTGGTAGGTGTCGGCTGACAGCCTTTCCATCCAGCGTGCGAGGCTGGCACCACGAACAATGTCGTTCAAATATTCCGGCACGACGGCGTAGTCGGCGATCAGATTGGGCAATGCGCCGGTCCAGGTCTTGATGCCCGATGTCAGCATGCGCATGATCCAGTCGACCTTGTAGGCGGAAACGACGGGAACATCGGCAAGCGCCAGTTCAAGGATCACGGTTCCGGATGCCGCCATGGCCGCATCGGCTTCAGCGAAGGCTTTCCACTTCGCCTCGGCACCGACGACGATGTCAAGCTTGGCCGACCATCCCGCCGTCAGTTCGCGTACGAGTGCCTCCTTGTGCGCTACCGTTGGCAGAATGAAGCGCATCGCGCCATTGCGGGCAACGAGCTCATGAGCGGCAGCCTCGAAATAAGGCAGAAGCTTCCTGATCTCTGACGAACGCGAGCCGGGAAGAAGCAGGATCGTGCCATTGCCCGGCCTCCGACCGTCGCGCAGGCGGCGGGTTTCCAGAAGCGCGGGATCCGCGACCAGACGATGCCCGACGTAAGTGGTGGTCGGGCCATTGAGGCGCTGCATCGCTTCGGGCTCAAAAGGCAGAACGGCCAGCACATGATCGACGTAGGCGAGCATGCGCTGCGCGCGGTATTCCTTCCAAGCCCAGACACTCGGGCAGACATAGTTGACGACAGGCAGATCCGGTAGCGCCGTGCGCACGCGTTTTGCGACGCGATGGGTGAAATCCGGGCTATCGATGATGAGCAGAATATCGGGTTTCGCGGCAATGATCGACGCCGTCGTCTGCCGGATGAGGGACCAGAGCTTCGGCAGCTTTGCCAGCACCTGCGTGATGCCCATGATGGAAAGCTCGGAGAAATCGAACAGCGATTTCAGTCCCTGGCCCTGCAGCCCCTCACCGCCGACGCCGACAAGCTCGATAGGTCCGGAATAGATCTTCCTGAGCCCGGCGATGAGATCTGCGCCCAAGAGATCGCCGGAGACTTCGCCGGCTATGACGGCAATCTTCAGCGGTCTTTCGCTCATTGAAGCCCCCATCCCGGCAACCCCTTGTCGATACCGCAGACAAAAAGACCGTTCTCGTCTGCTGCCTTGATAAGTGCGTCACGACCCAGCACCAGAGATCGTCCAGCCTCGATCGCGACTCCCGCAAGACCCGCGGCCTTGGCGTTGAGAATAGTGGAAACGCCAATCGCAGGCAGATCGGCGCGGATATCCTGCTGCGGCTTGCAGAGCTTGACGAGCACACCGCGGCGACGCGGCGAAATACGTCCCGCGGTCCTGAGCGCTGCCACGCGCTCCAGCATGCCGTCTGTGCCCTCCAGCCCCTCCATCGCGACAACACGACCGCCGATCGACACAGCGCCCTGGCCGATGTCCAGACGGCCAAGTGCCTCCGCCGCCTCGCCAGCACGAGCGATATCGCGCCGATCGTCATCCCCAGGCACAATAGCGCCGAGAGGGCCGACAGTTGCAAGAAGATCCGGCGCGATCTCGTGCGCGCCGACCACGCGCAATCCCTCGCCTTCGATCAGCTTGATGACCATCTGCAGAACCGTGTCGTCTCCACCGGACAAGAGCGTGCGGATGGCCGAGGGAACCTTGCGCAGTATGCGCAGTGTCGGCCGCACCTCACGCCATTCCGGCCGACGGCGCACGCTGCCCGACATGACGACGCGGTCAATGCGATATTTCTTGAAGAGCCTATCCAGGGCAGCGAAATCACCGATACCGATCGTGGCATGGTCGAAACCGTCCCAGCGACGGTCGCCCTCATCCTTCAGGACAACGATGACAGGGTTTTCGCCGGCAGAACGTGCAGCCTCGGCGACATAGGACGGCAGAAGGCCGCCGCCGGCAATAATCGCCAGTCGGCCTTCAGCGGTGTCACCAGCAGAAGCCACCGATCAGCCCTTCTGTCCCCGGCTCGGCGAAGACAGCGCGCGATCACTCTCGGCCGCGATAAAATCGAGGATTTCGACCACCTGCTCGCAATTGGCATATTCGTCACGAATTTGGGCGGCATTCTCGCGGATCGAGCCGGGACCCTCGAAGATCGCCTTGTAGGCACGGCGAACGGTATGAATAACAGCGCGATCAACACCGGCGCGTGTCATGCCGACGACGTTGAGGCCGCTCAGGATGCCCGGATTGCCATTCAGCATACCGTAGGGAATGACATCGTAACTCACGGCGGACAGACCGCCGACAAAGGCGTATTTGCCGACACGGGTGAACTGGTGCACAGCCGCGCCACCGCTGATGATTGCGTGATCGCCGATCGCAACGTGGCCAGCCAGCATGACATTGTTGGACATGATGACATGGTTGCCGACCCGGCAATCATGCGCGACATGCGAATAGGCGAGAAAAAGGCTGTTGTCGCCGATGACAGTCGAACCGCCATGCTCGACGGTGCCGGTGTTCATCGTGACGCCTTCGCGAATGGTGCAGTTGCGGCCGATGATCAAGGTCGTATCAACGTGACTGTGACGGGCACTCTGGGAGTCTCCGCCGATGACGGCCGAAGGAAATATACGCGTACCGGCACCAACGGTCGTCAGACCGAGTACAACCACATGGCTGATCAGTTCAACATTGTCTTGAAGCGTGACCTTGGGGCCAACATGGCAAAAAGGGCCGACCACCACGCCTTCACCGACCGTGGCACCGTCCTCGACAACGGCCATGGGATGAATTCTGGCGCTTTCGGCAATCATGCTCATGCATTGTCCTTACGTACGATCATCGCGCCGATATCGGCCTCGGCGACGAGCGCGCCCTCGACCTTTGCGTCGCAATGGAATTTCCAGATATTGCCGCGCTGCTTGATTTTTTGCACGTGATATTCAACGCGGTCGCCCGGCACGACCGGCTTGCGGAAGCGGGCATTGTCGATCGTCATGAAGTAGACGAGGTTGCCGGTCTGGCCTTCTTTCTTGGCGCAGATCGCGCCGGCCGTCTGCGCCATGCCTTCGACAAGCAGTACGCCTGGCATGATCGGTGCTTCAGGGAAGTGACCGGTGAAATGAGGCTCATTGACCGTGACATTCTTGATGCCTACGGCTGCATTGTCGCCGTCGATATTGATGATCTTGTCGACCATCAAAAACGGATAGCGGTGCGGCAACAGCTTCATGATTTCCATGATGTCTGCCGAAGAAAGCGTGCTGGCTGTTTCCTCAGTCATTCTTGGCTCCCTTTTTTCCGCGCACTCCAGATTTTGCCATGATCTGGGCAACGTCTTTCAGATAATCATTTAGAGGACGCGCCGGTATTCCGCCATAGCGGCCGCCCGCAGCAAGGTCGGTCATCACACCGCTCTTTGCAGCGATCTGTACGCCGTCTCCAATGGTGATATGCCCCTTCAGGCCGACCTGTCCACCGATCTGCACGCCATCGCCGACAATCGTGCTGCCGGCAAGGCCGACCTGCGAAACGATGGCGCAATGACGGCCGATGCGAACGTTGTGGCCGATCTGGACCTGGTTATCGACTTTGGTTCCCTCGCCGATGACGGTATCGTCCATGGCGCCGCGGTCGATCGTGGTATTGGCACCGATCTCGACATTGTCCTGGATAATCACCCGGCCAATCTGCACGATCTTGATCATGCCACGCGGGCCAGGTGCGTAACCAAAGCCGTCCTGACCGATGCGCACGCCGTTATGGATGATGACACCATTGCCGATAAGCGCACAGAGAATGCTCACGCCCGTCGCAATCGAGCCGTTTCGGCCAATCTTGACGTTCGGACCGATGATCGATTGCGCGCCGATGCGCGTTCCTTCGCCGATTTCCGCTCCGGGGCCGATGATCGCCATCGGTTCGACGATCACGCCCTTCTCGAGGCGTGCGGTCGGATCGATGATCGCGCTTGGCGCAATCTCCGTCTCGCCGGAGGAAAACGTCACCGGCTTCAGCGCTGCGGGATAAAGATATCCGCCGGCCATAGCAAAGGCTGCATGTGGATTGGATGAGATCACGACCGGGATATTCGACGGCACGAACCCGGCCATCGCCTTGTCGCAAATCACCGCCGATGCCGAACAGGTCGAGAACTCGTCAAGATTACGGCGCGAGAGGATATAACAGATATCGCCCGCTTGCGCTCTCGCGATCGGCGAGACCGAACGGACGATGACATCGCCATGAGCGGAATTGGCAAGTTCCGCCCCAAGAAATTGCGCCAACTCAACGAGCTTCACGCCTTCATGGGGCAGAAAAAAAGTATTTTGCTCCATCGGCAAAACTCCAGAACGGAATTGAAATTTACAGTTCCGGACTGCCGATATCAGAATTGGTTGTTAATGCCAAACTTGAAGCGCTGAGTCTTGTCGAAGTCTTCCTTCAAGACTGGGATCGCATAGTCGACACGCAACGCGCCAAAGGGCGACTGCCAGATCACACCGACACCGACCGAAGCGCGCAGGGACGAACCATCACCTTCTTCGGTATCCGCGCCGAGAAGCTCGACATCATTGCCGAACAGCGTACCGGCGTCCGCAAAGACTGCGCCGCGCAGGTTGAAGTCACGCGGGAAGCCCGGCATCGGGAACGTCGCTTCGGCAGAAGCGGTGAAGTAGGTCGTACCACCGAGCGGATCGTCCGGGCTGGTGATACGCGGGCCGATGCCCTTGTTCTCGAAGCCGCGGATATCGGAATTAGTCAGCGTGAACTGGTCGAAGACGTTCAGGTGATCACCGAAGCCAACGACATAACCAGCTGACGCCGAGACGGAGCCGATGATGTCGGCATCGTCAGCGAGGAGGTGGTAGTAACGGGCCTTACCGTAGATCTTGTAGTACTGGGAGTCGCCGCCCAGGCCTGCAATTTCCTGCGTCGCAGTGGCATAGATACCTTCACGCGGCAGGACGGTATCGTCCAGCGTATTGTAGGTCAGCGTCTGCGATATGGAAGACCGAGTCCACGGGCTTTCGTTGACCAGGTTTTGATAGGTAGCGGACAAATCGTCCAGACTGCTTCCGCTGGAATCGTACTTCATCTGCTTGTAGTTATAGCGGAACGTCGTTGCCAGATCTTCGGTGATCGGCGCCGTTACGCGGAGGACACCACTGGTTTCTTCGTAATCGTAGTTGTCGTTGCTCGACGTCTCGCTGTGATTGACATCGAAACCGGCAGCAAGGCGATAACCGAGGAAGTAGGGCTCGGTGAAGTTAATACCGTAGGAGCGCGAGCCTTCCTCACCGCCACCGGCCGAAACGCGGATGTACTGACCGCGGCCGAGGAAGTTCTTTTCTTCGATCGAAGCTTCGAGCAGCAGGCCATCGCCGCCGGCCGCATAACCGGCGCCGATACCGAACGAACCGGTCGACTGATCCTGCACATCGACAACGATGACAACACGGTCAGGCGAGCTGCCCGGCTGGGTTGAAATGTTGACCGAGGAGAAGTAGCCGAGCGCCTCAAGACGGCGCTTTGCGCGGGTAATCATCTGCTGATTGAAGGCATCGCCTTCGCTGAGATCGAACTCGCGGCGGATAACGTAATCGCGCGTGCGGCTGTTGCCGCGGATTTCGATACGCTCGACATAGGCGCGCTCGCCCTGGTCGACCAGGTATTCGACGCCGATCGTGTTGTTGTTCAGGTCGCGGTTGCCGCGCGGCGTGACGCGCGCGAAGGGATAACCGGCCGAAGCCACTTGATCCGAAATCGCCTCGATGGATTTCTGGACTTCCTTGGCGCTGTAGACCTGGCCTTCCCGCGTATCGACGAGCGACTGAAGCTGCTGGGCATCGACACCCTCAACGGTCGACTGGACGCTGACCGGACCGAAGTCATAACGCGGGCCCTCTTCGATGTTGAAGGTCAGCGTGTACTTGTTCGTGGATTCGTCGAACGCGGCATCGGAAGAAACGATGCGCATGTCGGCATAACCGCGGTTGTAGTAGAACTGGCGCAGCGCGTCTTCATCAGCGTGCAGCTTGTCTTCGTTGTAGACGTCCTTGCGGGTCAGGAACGAGAGAAAGTTCGAACGCTTGGTCTGAATGACAGCGGCAAGACGACCGGCGCTATAGGCCTGGTTGCCGACGAAATTGATGGCGGCGATCTTGGTGCGGTCGCCTTCGTTGATGACGAAAGCGAGGTTGACGCGGCCTTCGCCGAGCGGCACGACCTGCGTCGTCACTTCGACTTCACTGCGGCCGGTCGCCGCATAGGCTTCCTTGATCGCGGCGATGTCGGACTGGATCTGCGCATCGCTGTACGGGCCAGCGGCATGCGTCTTGACGACGGCGGCGAGCTTGTCGTCCTTGACCTTGCGGTTGCCGTTAAAGACGACCTGGTTGACGAGCTGGGCTTCCTGAACGTTGACGACGAGCGTGCTGCCGGAAACCGAAATCTTGACGTCAGAGAAATAGCCGGTGCCGTAAAGCTGCTTTACGGAGTCGTCGATATCCGTGTTGGAGAAGCTCTTGCCGGGGGTAATGGTGAGGTTCGACCGAACGGCTTCGGCACCGACACGGCTCGCACCGCGCACGTCAATCCGCTGAATGACGGCAGCTTGCGCAGCTGTAGCCGAAACGAAAGTCAAAGCACCTGCGCCAGAAGCAACAACACTAGCAGACAGCGCAATCGCCGATACTGCGTTCAAAAACCTTGAACCAGCCTTCATTTCACCCATTACCTTTTTCCCTCGTCTCCGGCCCCGGGAGAGACCCGATTCCGGCCACGTGTGTCGTTTTACCCGCTTTTGACATACAAGCAAGGGAGCTCGTTAATTTCTGTTTACTTCATTTCGAACCGTGACCCATTCGCCACTACAGCTTTGAAACATCGTAAATAAACAGTAATTTTCCTTCACTCATACGCACTACCCAATGAGCGCGCTAATGTCATTCCAGGTCGCAAAAACCATTAATGTAAGCACCATGGCCAGGCCAATGCGAAACGCAATTTCCTGAGCCGAAGAACCGAGCGGCCTTCCCCTGACCGCTTCCACCGCATAGAACATCAGGTGGCCGCCATCAAGTACCGGAACCGGCATCAAATTCAGCAATCCAATCGAAACTGACAAAACCGCAGCGAGCTGCAGCAGCGCGCCTATTCCAAGCGTAGCCATCTGGCCCGAAGCTTGCGCCACGCGGATCGGCCCACCCAATTGATCGGCTTTCATTGCTCCGGTGAGCAGGTTGCCGATATATTTGAAGGTGCCGGTCACGATATGCCAGGTCTGGATGACGCCTTCATGCAGCGCTTGCAGCGGCGTAAAGGTCTGCAGTCGGAAGTGGCCAACCTCTTCGTTGGTGACGATCCCGATCAGACCGACCTCGATCTTGTTGCCGAACTGGTCGGTGATGTCGGTGCGCTGCGGCACCATCGGCAGATCCATCTTCTCGCCGTTACGCTCGACCGTGACGACAATATTCTGGTTCGGACGAATGCTGACATAGCGGCGCACGTCGTCAAAAGTCTGGACCTTGGTCCCGTCGATGGAGACGAGCAGGTCGCCCGGCAATACGCCGGCCGCCGCAGCTGCGCTGTCCGGCTTCACTTCGGCGACGACCGGATCGGACACAGTGCGGCCATAGACCGCGAAAAGAACCGTGAAGATGGCAATAGCCAGGATGAAATTGGCGATCGGGCCGGCTGCGACGGTTGCGGCACGCTTCCACAGCTTTGCCCCGGCGAAGGAACGCTCGCGCTCCTCGTCCGTCATCACTGCCAGCTTGTCGGTATCCGGCTTGCTGGACGCATCCTCGTCCCCGAAAAAGCGAACATAGCCGCCGAGCGGGATCGCCGAGATCTTCCAGCGCGTTCCGTGACGATCGGTAAAACCAACAATCTCCGGGCCAAAGCCCACGGAAAAGGCGAGGATACGGATACCGCTCCAGCGCCCGACGAGATAGTGGCCCATTTCATGCACGAAAACGAGCAGCGACAGCACGATGACGAAGGGGACGATATAGCCCGTCAAAAAACCGAATATTCCGGTCACCGCTTCCATGAGTTCCTTCTTCTATCTGGCCGCAACGATCAAAGGCCGAACAATGCCGCACCGAGCGAGGTCGTCCCGGTGCCCTTTATCAGCGAAAAAAGGCCAGCAAGCAAGAACGCTGAAAAACAGGCGAAAATCAGTCCATCGACACGGTCCATGACCCCGCCATGTCCCGGAATGAGACGGCTGGAGTCCTTCACGCCGAATTTTCGCTTGATGAAACTTTCGAAAAGATCGCCTGACTGGCTGAAGACGGACAGGATGAGCGCGATCACTGCGGCGCGATCCACGGCTTCCGGAACAAGAAAATGGACAATGACGGCTCCGGCAATGACAGCCGAAATGGCACCACCTACGGCCCCGGACCAGGTCTTCCCGGGCGAGATGCGCGGAGCAAGCTTTGGACCGCCAATCGCGCGTCCGACGAAATAGGCGAGAATATCGGTTGCCCAGACCACCGCGAAGATGAAGAGCATCGCATAGAGGCCAAGCGTTTCATCGCCGCGGATCGCGGCAAGCGCCAGTCCAGTACCCCCTGCATATAAAAGGCCCGGAGCGAACCAGCGGCTGGCGCGATGCAGAAAGATCATGGCGATGCCGAGAGCGGTCAAGGCGATCAGCATTCCCAAGGCATATTCGAATGCGCCTGCCAAAACGAGCAGGGCAACCACCACCTCGCCCACCCAGCCGAGCACGTTCGTGACCCGGTCGCGGGCGATGCCTGTAATCGTCGACCATTCATAATAGATCAGGAGCGCGATCGCCGCCGCCACAATGCGGAAGATAAAGCCGCCATACCAGGTGGCGGCAAGAATGATGATCGCGAGAATCAGGCCTGAAACGATACGGAGCTTCAGTTCCTGCTTCATCGTCAGGTGTTCACTGCTGCGGCCTGAGCGGAAAGACCACCGAAGCGGCGATCGCGCGAGGCAAACTTCTCAAGCGCCGATAGGAAGAGCTCGCGGCTGAAGTCGGGCCAATATTCCGGCAGGAAGACGAATTCCGAGTAGGCAGCCTGCCATAACAGGAAATTGGAGAGCCGCTCTTCGCCACTGGTGCGAATGATGAGATCGGGGTCAGGAATGCCGGCCGTATCCAGCCGGGCATCGATCAGCGCGGGCGTGATGTCCTGCGACCTGAGACGCCCCTCCTCCACATCCTTGGCGAGGCTCATCATGGCGCGGGCGATCTCGTCGCGAGATCCGTAGTTGAAGGCGATGACGAGTGTCAGCGCCGTATTGGCCTTGGTCGTTTCCTCGGCTTCCAGCAGGAGCTTGAGAATGTCGCTGCGCAGGTTGACACGGTCGCCGATCACTCTGATGCGCACATTCTGCCGGTGAAGCTCAGCGAGATCGCTGCGGATGAAAGCCTTCAGGAGGCCGAGAAGATCGGTAACCTCGGCCTCCGGGCGACGCCAGTTCTCGGAGGAAAAGGCAAAGAGCGTCAGATATTTGATGCCAAGATCGCCGGCAGTGCGCACGGTCTGGCGAACGGTCTCGACCGCTCTGCGGTGTCCCATCGTCCGCGGCAGGCCGCGCTGCTTTGCCCAACGACCGTTGCCATCCATGATGATGGCAACATGTTCTGGCGCAGTCAAAAATGAGGTTTCCGACATTTTCTGTCCGGTCTTTCTTGGCGGGGACGCAAGTATACTAGACTTGCATGATTTCCTTTTCTTTCTCGCCAAGCAAGCGGTCGATTTCCAAAATCGTATCGTCCGTCATTTTCTGAACACGTTCCGACTGTGCCCGGCTTTCGTCCTGGCCGATTACGCCATCCTTTTCGGCTTTCTTAAGGCCGTCCATGCCGTCGCGTCGTACGTGGCGAATCGCAACCTTGCTCTTTTCGGCATAGTCATGGGCGACCTTGACGAGTGACTTGCGGCGCTCTTCGTTGAGCTCCGGCAGCGGGATGCGAAGGTTCTGACCGTCGACGATCGGGTTCAGGCCGAGATTTGATTCGCGAATCGAACGGTCCACGGCGCCGACCATGCTCTTGTCCCAGACGGATACCGTCAGCATGCGTGGCTCCGGCACCGTGATGTTGGCGACCTGGTTCAGCGGCATGCGCGAACCATAGGCTTCCACCGTCACCGGATCGAGAATGTTGGCCGAAGCGCGGCCTGTGCGCAGCGATGCAATGTCGCTCTTGAACGCGGAAACCGCGCCATCCATGCGGCGCTTCAGTTCCTTGATGTCGATACCTTCACTCATACCTATTCTCCTGTCTCAGAAGATTTGCGCCGGCAACGGCACAGCTCCCTATCAGTTGTCGGACACGATGGTCTTGAGACCACCACCCGTCAAGATTTCAGCGAAACGTCCCTTCTCGTGAATCGAGAAAACAACGATCGGAATGGAATTCTCGCGCGCGAGTGCAACAGCGGCCACATCCATGACCGCAAGGCCCCGGTCGAGAACCTCCTTGTGCGTCAGATGGTCGAAACGCGTCGCTTCCGGATCCTTCTTCGGATCGGCGGTGTATATGCCGTCGACCTGCGTGCCCTTGAAGATTGCCTCGGCGCCCATTTCGGCGGCGCGCAGCGCTGCAGCAGAATCAGTGGTGAAGAAAGGATTGCCCGTGCCGCCGGCGAAAATAACCACCCTGCCGAGCGACAGATGATACAACGTGGCGCGCTGCGAGAAGCTCTCGCAGATTTCCGGCATGGAGATTGCCGACAGAACCACAGTATCGATATTCAGCTTGCGCAGCGAGGTCGCCAGCGCCAGCGCGTTAATGACCGTGCCGAGCATGCCCATGTGATCGCCGGTGACGCGGTCGCCACCCTTGGACGCAACCGCGACGCCACGGAAGATGTTACCACCGCCGATGACGACGCCGACTTCGACACCCATCTGCCGCGCATCGGCAATGTCGGACGCGATGCGGTCTGCCACCGCAACGTCGATACCGAAGCCCTGCGAACCCATCATGGCTTCCCCAGAAGCCTTGAGTAGAACACGTTTGTAGATTGGTTCCGACGTCATGTTGGCTCCTCGTATATTGCCGCAATTGCCCGATACACGAAGGGCACCGCGTTGTCACGCGATGCCCTTCGGTTTTCCCAAATATGGCTGAAAGATCAGCCCTTGGCGACAGCAGCGACTTCGGCTGCGAAGTCGGTCTCTTCCTTCTCGACGCCTTCGCCGAGGAGCAGACGGGCCATGCCGACGACTTCGATCGCAGCGCCGGCTTCCTTTTCGGCTGCCTTGACCGCAGCGCCGACCGTCAGTTCCGGGTTGATGACGAAAGACTGCGAGAGAAGGGCTACTTCTTCGAAGAACTTGCGCATGCGGCCTTCGACCATCTTTTCGATGATGGCTTCCGGCTTGCCGGATTCGCGGGACTGCTCGATGAAGACGTTGCGTTCGCGTTCGGCGACTGCCGCATCGACTTCTTCGGCACGGATCGCCAGCGGGTTGGTCGCGGCAATGTGCATGGCAACCTGGCGGCCGATCGAGGACAGGACGGCCTTGTCACCCACCGACTTCAGCGCGACGAGAACGCCGAGCTTGCCGATGCCGTCGCCGGCAGCGTTGTGGATGTAAGTGGCGACGACGCCGTGCTCGACTTCCAGCTTGGCTGCACGACGAAGCGTCATGTTCTCGCCGATGGTTGCGATCGCTTCCTTGATGGTGTCGGCGACCGGCTTGCCGGATGCCGGATAGGTCGCAGCCGAAATGGCTTCGACGGTGCCGTCGGTGGAAAGCGCAACTTCAGCGATGCCGCGTGCGAGATCCTGGAAGGCATCGTTACGGGCAACGAAGTCGGTTTCGGAATTGAGCTCGATGACGACAGCCTTGTGACCGGCGCCGGCGATGGCGACCAGGCCTTCAGCAGCGGCGCGGCCGGACTTCTTGTCGGCCTTGGAGATGCCCTTGGCGCGCAGCCAGTCGATCGCGGCTTCGATGTCGCCGTTGGTCTCGGTCAGCGCCTTCTTGCAGTCCATCATGCCTGCGCCGGACTTTTCGCGCAGTTCCTTCACCAGTGCAGCCGTAATCTCGGTCATAAGCTTCCTCTTGTCGGTTTATTCGGTGGCCCGCAGAACGCGGTGCGGCACCGGATTGAGGCACGAAATGTACCTGTATGTATGACAGCGTTATGAAGACGCGCCATACAGAATTCATGGAGGCAAAAGCAATCACAGCTTCCGCCTGAAACGGGCAAGGCCGCCGAACTTCTGAGAGTCGCGAGCGGCCTTTCCCAATCCTTGCAAGCTTGGGCGGAGCTTTGCTCCACCCGCTTTTATCAGGCTTCGCTCGCCTCATCGAGCGCCGGCTCGAACGGAACTTCGGTCGAAGCGCCGAGGTCGCGGCCCGATCCGCTCTGCTGACGGGCGATACCGTCGATCGCAGCGCGGGCGATCAGGTCGCAGTACAGAGCGATGGCGCGCGAGGCGTCGTCGTTGCCCGGGATCGGATAGTCGATCAGGTCCGGATCGCAGTTCGAGTCGATGATGGCGACGACCGGGATGCCGAGGCGCTTGGCTTCGTCGATCGCGATCTTTTCCTTGTTGGTGTCAATGATGAACATCAGGTCCGGCGTGCCGCCCATGTCCTTGATACCACCGAGGGCCTTGTCGAGCTTTTCGCGCTCGCGCTCGAGGTTCAGGCGCTCCTTCTTGGAGTAGCCGGACTGCTCGGAGCTCAGGATTTCGTCGAGCTTGCGCAGGCGCTGGATCGAGTTGGAGATCGTCTTCCAGTTCGTCATCATGCCGCCGAGCCAACGCGAATTGACGTAGTACTGGGCAGAACGCTTGGCCGAGTCAGCGATCAGCTCGGAAGCCTGACGCTTGGTGCCAACGAAGAGAACGCGGCCGCCACGAGCAACGGTGTCGGACACGACCTGGAGGGCGCGCGACAGCATCGGAACGGTCTGAGCCAGGTCGATGATGTGGATGTTGTTACGATCGCCGAAAATGTAGGGCTTCATCTTCGGGTTCCAGCGGTGCGTCTGGTGACCGAAGTGGACGCCTGCTTCGAGAAGCTGGCGCATAGAAAAATCAGGCAATGCCATGCCTTTTACTCCTTTGCCGGTTGAACCTCCGCAAGGCGAACAGCATCCTCTTTGAAGATGCCACCGGGCGGAAAAGCCGGATTTCTCCCGGACGATCCCATGCCTTACGTGTGGAATGCGCGTGCCCTTACATTCGATTTTCCGCAAAAGCAAGGCTTGTGCCAAAAAATCTGCCTTGGACAGCGCTCGATATATAGACCCGAACGGTTCAGTTTGCCAGCATGTTGAGCAACGCCAGCATGACACCGGCATCCGGGATCGGCAGCACCGCATCGATCTCGGATGGCAGAAGGCCGGCAATCGTCCCCTGCGTATCGCCGGTCGCCGTGCCGAGCGGTCCGCGGAAACCATGTTTGGTCCAGGCAAGCTCCTGCAGCCTTGCGCTCGTCAGTGCCTCGATCAGTCGTTCGGCCGTTTGGTCGACGACGATCAGCGGGTGGGCCGAGTAGACGGTCGGGCGCGGATAGAGGACGACGGGCTTCGCCCCCTGCCCCGACTGGATGCGGCTCCACCTGTCGGAATCGGCAAGCGCCCATTCGACCAGCTGATTCTCGTAGCCGACGATCATCGGCTCGCCGCCGAGGCCGCCTGCCAGATACTGATCGAACAGCTTGCCTGAAGACGGCGATTTGAAACCCATGTTGCGGAAGATCGACTGCACCTTGCCGCCAAACCGGGTGAGATCATCTGGTGTTGCGACATTGCCGCTGAAGAGGCTGAGCGCAAGGCCCGAGAAGATGAAGCCGGAATTCGATCGGTTCGGATCGGTGGAGACGATGCGCGCCCGGCCGTAAAGTGTGGCGACGCCGAGCTTCGACCAGTCGGTGCCGGCAAGAATGGCGTCGAGCAAGGCCTTAAGGTCGAGCTGATGATGACCGTCGACTACGGTCACGAGACCCGAATTGATCAGTCCATCCACGACAGGCTGCCATGTGTAGACGACGACAGGCGTGTTCAGCATGACCCTGTCATCGCGGATCTTCACGCCGCTCTGGCGGGCGATATCCACCATGATGGACGACGACGGCCAGAGAAATTGCGGGTTCTGCGACAGCAAGGCCTGCTCGCGAACCATCTCGACCGAGCCGGCGACGCGACTGTCGATCGATAGGCCGTAGTCCTTGACGGCGCCGACGACGTCGGGATCGGCAAGGAAAGCCTCTTTCTCGCCACCGACGAAGCCGAACAGCTTTGTACGCGTCCCCAGCAGGCCCTGCAGCTCTGGCCGGTCGCGAACGGCGAAATAACCGCCCGTGCCGGCGATACCGGTGGCAAGCAGTCCAACTCCAAAGGCGCGGCGGGAGAGAGCCATCAGCGTCCGAGATCCTCTTTGAGCGATGCCTGAATGAGGCGCAGGTCGGTGTCGAGCGTGCCAAGCGCATCATCGACAAGGCTGTCGGCATAGTGAACGAAGGCATCCTCCAGCTTTACCAGTACAGCGCGGACGTCCTCCAACTGCTTGATGTCAGGCGCGCGCTTCGCCTCGATTGCCGCAAAGCCCTCTGCAACCTCGGCCGCACGCGGCAGATAGTAGCTGAGGAAACGGCGTACGGCATTGGCGCTCTCCGGCTTTGCCTCCACCGTGCGGAAGACATCGGCGGCTATTTCAGCCAGGTGACGCACGCGCGCTGCGGTCTGCTTATCGGTGATATCGTCGGCTGCCGCCTCCAGCCTTTGCGCGGACGGCACCGCCGCTTCCAGCAATTCCCTTGCGAAGGCGAGACGACCGCGGCCGATGACCTTGATATCGAGACCTTCGAAAAGCCTGCGTGGCGCCAGAAGGAAAACGAGGCCGGCAAAAACCAGAAGGCCAATGACGGCGGCAATCCAGAACGGCATGCCGGCGGCAAACGTCAGGACGGGGACGAGAATGGCGGTCACCAATCCCGCCATGATCCAGTTGCCGTCATTGCCGAGCCAGTTGCGCATGCCGGTCCTAGTTGTAGCCGCGGGCGGTGCGGAAAGCCGTCGCAAGGTCCGACCGGCCATCGAAGACACGTGCCGCGGTCGCTGCCGCCAGACTGTCGAGCTGGGTCTTGTCCGCATCGCCGAAGGTGATCCCGAAAATCGGCACGCGTGGTTCCATCGCGTTCCAGTCGCTCATGAAGGCTGCACTCTGGTCATCCGATCTGCCGTCAGTCATGATGATGATCGCCGGCAGATAATTGCCGAGGTCCCCGGTCTTCGTCATCTGCTGGAGTGCGCGTTCGGCGCAGGCATACATATTGGTGCCGCCGCCTGCATGCTGTCCGGAAACGGCGTTGAGAAGCCCCTGCTGTTCCATCGTGTCGCCCGAGGCCGAGAAGATATCGCGGACATTGGCATCGAACGGAATGATGAAGATGCGGTCGGCCGGCGACCATTGCACCAGAACCTTGCTTGCCTCCTCGGGCGTGAAGAGGAAGCGCATCGCCTGCTGCAGACTGTTCTCGCCATCTCCCTGCATCGAGCCGGAGAAATCGAGGCAGAGTACCGTCAATGACGGTTTGCGCAGCGCCGCCTGATAGAGCGTGAGCGCCTGGCGGATCACGGCCGGCTCCGGCATGCGGATCGCGGTCACCAGTTTGGCAGGATCGAAATTCCAGCTCGGCTCAGCTTCGGCGGTGACGCTGCCGAGCGGCAGGCGGCGGCCGGTTTCGGCAATCTTCTTCTGCACATCGGGCGAACGTAGATAGGTGAGCAGATCCTTGAAAAAGGCCTGGACCTCGGGACCCCGGCCATGATCCACAAAGCCGATCGGCGAATCCGCCATCGCCACGCCATCGGCGGGATAAATGGCATAGAGCGGCTCCTTGCCGATGCCTGACAGCTTGTCGTTGGCTTCCTTTATGACAGCCTCATAATTCCACATCGCATCATAGACCGTGCCCTTGCCGGCCGAGTCCGTATAGAGGTCGGCAAGCCAGCCCGACGAGCCAGAGGAGCGCACGACGCCGGCAAGCAGGCTTCGAACGGTGTCCTGCACAGTCTTGTTGTCGAGATCGCCCGGCTCGATGACAGGCTTGTTGCCGAGCGCGCTTGAAAGCATGGCGAGATAGGCGCTGGCACCGGAATTCGACTGGGTGGCCGATGTCATCAGGAATTTCAGCGATCCGCTGTTCACCGCTGTCAGGATATCCTTCATGAAGACATCCTTGCCGACCCAACCGAGCTGCTCGGCCTTCGACTTGCGCACGCCGAGGATGACGGGTGTCTGCGCCACCGATGTCAGGTCCTTGACCCTGCGTTTGGCATCGAACATGTCGACCCAGACGCTGGAGGCCGGCCACACGGCATCCTGTTCCACGCCTTGATCGCTTTGCAGCGCAAGGCCGATATCGAGGGTGCCCTCATATTTGAAGGAGCAGGTCGCGTGCTTCTCCTTGCAGAATTCCTCGACGATCGGCTGCAGGATGGTATTTTCCGAGCCGGAAACGATGGAAAAATTCGGGCCGCTGGTGAAAGCATCGCATCCTGCAAGTGCCACCAGGCCGGACAGGGTGAGCGCGGACACGAGTGATCGGATAATGATTTTGCCGCTCACGCCTGGGTCATCGCCTTCTTGAGGTCGATTGTCAGCTGTTCCATCTGCTGCTCGGCCTGTGCACGCTTCTTGCGCCCCTCTTCCTGCACGCGCAGCACGCCGGTGACGGTATCGATCAGATCCTGATTGGCCTTGGCAAGTGTTTCCATATCGACAATGCCGCGCTGCGACTGCTGCTCGATGGCGATCGCCTGATCCTTCATCATTTCGGAGGCCTGGCGGATCATATCATTGGTGGCGTTGGTCACCGTCTTCTGCAGGTCCAGGGCCGATTTCTGCCGTGTGAGCCCCAGAAGGATCACCATCTTCTGCTTCCAGGCGGGAACCGTCAGCGCCGAGGTCGCCTGCAGGTTCTCGATCAGCGTCTCGTCGCCGGCCTGGACGATGCGGATCTGCGGAAGCTGCTGAATGCCGAGCTGGCGCGCCTGCTGCAGATAGAAGATGCGCTTTTCAAGCCGGTCGAGCGCCTGGACACTGTCCTGATAGGTCTGGGCTTCCAGCATGCCGCCGCCGGGGCTGGAGGATGCGGCATCGGCAGCGCTCTTCAACTTCGGCAGCTCGATCAAACGAAACTGCTCGGCGAAATTCTTGCCTGCCTGGACATAGGCATCGAGCTTCACGATCGACTGCTTCGTCTCTTCATGCAGGTCGTCGAGAAGGGCAATGTCGCGACGCAGCGTATCCTTGTGGCGGTCGAGCTCCAGGCCGATGCGGTCGATCTGGCCGGCGACATCCTCGAACTCCTCCTTGAAGCGCTCGAGACGCGCCTTCGCGGAGAGGAACACGCGGCTCAGGAAACCCCTGTCCTTGATCGACGCGGGATCAAGGCTCTTCGATTTCAGGATGATGTCGGTCAAAAGCTTTCCGACCTCGCCAAGATCCTTGTTGCGCACCTCGCGCAGGATCCTGTCGGCATAGCCACTGACGGCTTGCTGCGCGCGGTCGCCGTAAACGGAGATGCCGGCACGGTCTGCAATGCTGATGGTGTCCGTAATGCGGGCGACTTCCCGGGGGTCGGCGGCAATCGCCGGCAGGGGAGCATTCTGGACAGTCGCGAGATCGGTATCGGCCATTCGGGTCGTCTTTCTCGGCTTGTGGCGCAATTGGTGTTACGAATTGCGACCCCATAATCGGAGCAAATGGGTCAAACGCCACGCAGGACCGGAAAGGCAGAATTCCGCAAAGACCGGCCCGCGGCGACTCATCTGCGGGACGGCAGTTTAGCTGTACTAGAAATACTGTTTTATGACAGGCGCTTACGTCGGCGCAAAAGCCATCTTACTGGCAGGCAGGCGCAGCCTTCTTGTCGAGCAGCTCGAGCTTGGCGAGCTTGCCGGTCAGGACGAAGTCTCCATAATCCATCGTCAGATCCCGGGTGATGCCGTTCTCATAGAGCTTGAACGACATGCGATAGACCGGCAGCGTGTCGGATTTGGCATTCTCGTTAAAATAGGAGATCGTCACCGGCCAGAACGAAGACTTGGCAAACTCGCCGGCATTGTCGGCATCGGCCTCGTCCGCAGCCGGAGTTTCCTGCTTGCCGACGATCGTCGTCGTTACCAGGGATTTGTCGCCGTCGTCAGAGCCGTCGAAAACGCGCGCCTCGAAGAAACGCTTGCCGTCCTTGGCGTTCTGGATGACGTCGAGCATGTGCTCGGTCGGAAAACGGCTTTCCGCGAGCTGCAGTTCACGGCTTGCCGGCTGCTTGAGATCGACCTTCACACCCTCCGGCTTGTCTTCGGCCGCACCGTTGACTTCCTTGTCGAGCTGATCGTCGGTGAAGGACTTGGTGTCGAAAGTGAACTTGCCGTCCTTCAGGCTTTCAAAGGTTTTGGTCTGCTGATCGCTGACGCGCACGTTGTCGCCCGTGTCGATCTGGGTGACGAAGCGGAAGTTGGTGGTGAAGCCTTCGCAGTAATTGCCGTCGAACTCATAGACCATGCGGCCATACATGGAAGCGATGCCCGAGCGTTCCGAAGCATCCTTCAGTTCCAGGTCGTAGACGGCGCGGTGAGCGACAAGCCCGGTCGCGATCGCAGCGCTCGTCGCCGGCGCGGCCGCCGAAACATTGGCGGAGACGCTTGCGAGAAGAAGAGCGGCAAGTGACGATCGGAACATTCATTAACTCCTGTTGGACTCGTCCGCGATGTTATAAGAACCGTTTCGGCCAAATCGAGGCGGCCAAGTCGAGGCTCGAAACTGTCACATTAAAGATTCTAGTCTTGATGCATAATTTTTGAAGAATTGACAACAAAAGCGGAGACGAAAATGTCCGATCAAATCGCAACGCGTCTCTCGGAAATGGGGATAACCCTGCCCGAAGCTGCCGCACCCGCCGCCAATTATGTCCCCTATGTCATCAGCGGCAATCTGCTCACCATCTCCGGCCAGCTGCCGCTTGAAGGCGGCAAGGTCGCCGTGTCGGGCCATCTCGGCAAGAATGTCGATGTCGCCACCGGCCAGCGCGCGGCAGAGCTTTGCGCCATCAATATTCTCGCTCAGGCAAAGGCGGCTCTCGGCGGCGACCTCGGCCGCATCCGCCGCGTCATCAAGCTCAACGGCTTCGTTGCCTCGACGCCTGATTTCATCGAACAGCACCTTGTCATCAACGGTGCTTCGAACCTGATTGCCAACGTACTTGGCGAAGCCGGCAAACATGCCCGCGCTGCCGTCGGCATGGCAGCCCTGCCCCTTGGTGCTGCAGTCGAAATCGATGCTATCATGGAAATCGCATAATGACGAATGCCGCCTGGATCAAAGAGCTGCCGGTTGCGCACCGTGGCTATCACGACCTCAACAATACCGTCTGGGAAAACACGCTCTCGGCTTTTTCACGAGCCGTCGAAGCAGGCTTTGCCATCGAATGCGATCTGCATTACGCGTCGGATGGCGTGCCAATCATCTTTCATGACGAAGATCTGGAACGTCTCTGCAACCTGAAGGGCGACGTGCGTGAGCGGACCTCCGGGGAGCTCGGGCTGATCGCCATCGGTGGCACGAAGGACAAGGTGCCGACACTGAAGCAGCTTCTCAACCTCGTGCAGGGTAAGGTGCCGCTGGTTCTGGAACTCAAGGGCCGCGAGGCCGATGACGAAGGCTTTGCCGAAAGCGTTCTCGAAGTCCTCGAGGGCTATGAAGGCAAGGTCGCGCTGATGAGCTTCGACCATTGGCTGCTGAAGGACCTGAAGGAGCTCGGCGCCCCCTACCCGGTCGGGCTGACGGCCAACGGCAACACGGCGGAAGAATATGCCACGCATGAGAAGGCGATGGAGCTTGGCCTCGATTTCATCTCCTATTATTATGCGGACCTGCCGAACTCTTTCATCTCGCGCCAGCGCGACAAGGGCATTCCTGTCATAACCTGGACAGTCCGTGACGAAGATGCCCGCAAGCGCACCTTCGACAATGCCGACCAAATGACTTTCGAGGGCTTCGATCCGCGCGCGGCGGTTTGACGCTCGCTTTTTCGACAAGATCGTGCGCAGACTGGGAGGGAGCCCGCTCCCTCCTCCCAACGGCTTCGCATTTGCTTCATGACAGACGAATCGTCAGACGAACTTTCCATTCGCATCGAGCGATCATTCACCGCGATTTCCTCCGAGCGCTGGTCCAGCCTTTCGGGAGCATCGAGGACGTGCGACACCGTCGCCTATAATCCCTTTGTCTCGCATGCCTTTCTCTCGTCGCTGGAAGAATCCGGCTCGGCCACCGCCCAGACGGGCTGGCTCGGCCACCACATGCTTCTGGAGACGGACAAGGGCGAGCTCGTCGGCGCCCTTACCGGCTATCTCAAGAACCACAGCCAGGGCGAATATGTCTTCGACCATGGCTGGGCCGACGCTTTTGAACGGGCCGGCGGCAGCTATTATCCGAAGCTGCAATGCTCGATCCCCTTCACGCCCGCGACCGGTCCGCGTCTGCTGGTAGCCGATGGATTTGCAAGACTGCCAATACAGAATGCCATGGCGGAAAGCCTCAAGGAGGTGGTCCGCCGCCTCGATATTTCCTCGGCGCATATCACTTTCGTGCCCGAGGACGAGATGTCGGTCTTCGACACCGACGGCTATCTTCATCGCACGGACAAGCAGTTCCATTTCATCAATGAAGGTTATGCCAACCACGATGAATTCCTGGAAACGCTCGCCTCCCGCAAGCGCAAGGCACTCCGCAGGGAGCGTCGAACGGCGGTGGAGAACGGCATTTCCATCGACTGGCTGACGGGACGGGATCTGACCGAAAAGATCTGGGACCAGTTCTTTGCCTTCTACATGGATACTGGCGGCCGCAAATGGGGGCGGCCCTATCTGACGCGCAAATTCTATTCGCTGATCGGCGAGCGGATGGCTGACGACATCCTGCTCGTCATGGCAAAACGCGAAGGCCGCTATGTTGCAGGCGCCATCAACTTCATCGGCGGCGATACGCTCTACGGGCGGCACTGGGGCTGCATCGAGGACCATCCCTTCCTGCATTTCGAGGTCTGCTACCATCAGGCCATCGATTTCGCACTGGAAAAGGGCCTCAAGAAAGTGGAGGCCGGCGCGCAGGGCGAACATAAGCTTGCCCGCGGTTACCTGCCGGTGACAACGCATTCCGCCCATTATATCGCCCATGCGGGATTGCGGCGTGCGGTTTCCGACTATCTCGAGCGCGAGCGAGAGGATGTCGAATACATGAATGAGATGCTTGCCGAGCATACGCCCTTCCGCAAGGGCGAACGGCTGCAGGAGGATTGACGCGCTTGGCTCCGCCGCGCTACGCGATGGGAAACACGAGGAGATTTCGCCATGACCAGCGCCGCCTATGACGACAACAATATCTTCGCCAAGATCCTGCGCGGTGAAATCCCGTCACATCGCGTCTACGAGGACGACAAGACCGTTGTCTTCATGGATGTGATGCCGCAAGCGCCGGGTCATGTTCTGGTCCTGCCGAAGGCACCTTCCCGCAATATCTTTGATGCCGACCCCGCTTCCCTTTCCCATACGATCACCGTCGTCCAGAAAGTCGCCAATGCGGTCAAGGAAGCCTTCGACGCTGATGGTGTGTTCATCGCCCAGTTTAACGAGCCGGCGGCAGGTCAGACCGTTTTCCACCTGCATTTTCACGTCATCCCTCGGCACGAGGGCGTGGCGCTCAAGCCGCATTCCGGCAAGATGGAGGACGGCGCCGTGCTTGCCGCCAATGCAGAGAAGATCAAAGCGGAACTCGCGTAACCGAAACGCCAGCCCATTTTTCGAAATGCCAAGTTGCTTCATCGATTTAGGAGAAAACCATGATCCGCCACACTGTTGCGTTCCGCCTCAAACACCCTGCCGGATCCGCTGAAGAGAAGGCTTTCCTGGGAGAGGCGCTGACGCTCAGGCAGATCCCGAGTGTCAGAAATTTCGAGCAACTGCGCCAGACAAGCCCGAAGAACGATTTCACCTTCGGCTTTTCGATGGAGTTCGACGATCAGGCTGGCTACGACGCCTATAACGTCCACCCGCTGCATGTGGCCTTCGTGCGCGATCGCTGGGTGCCTGAGGTCGCGGATTTCCTCGAGATCGACTACGCGAAGCTCTGAACATTCCGCTAAAAACAACAAAGGCCGCTTCTCAGCGGCCTTTGTTTATTATCAGTCCCGAAGCTTACTTCTTGCGCGGAACCTTAGGAACCGTCGAGCCCTTCTTGGGAGCGTCGCGGACTTCAGGCTCAGGCTGCGGCACGGTCTTCGCCTTCGTCTTCTTGACCGGCTTGGTCTTCAGCTCGCCATCATCCTCGTCGATCGCTTCCGGATGAACCAGTTCGGCTTCCGGCTTCGGCTTGATGGGCGCCGTTTCCGGAATGGCTTCCAGAATGAGGCCGGGCTTGCCGTCTTCCTTCGTGCCGACGGTGACGTTGACGACGCCGCCCTTCTTCAGCTTGCCGAAGAGGATTTCGTTCGCCAGCGGCTTCTTGATGGCATCCTGGATCACGCGGGCAAGCGGGCGGGCGCCCATCTTCTCGTCGTAACCCTTTTCCGATAGCCAGGCGATCGCATCCTCGTGCAGGTCGAAGGTGACGTTGCGTTCCGAGAGCTGAGCTTCCAGCTGCATGATGAACTTCTGCACGACCTTGTGAATGACGGCCGTCGGCAGCGGTGCGAACGGGATGATCGCGTCGAGACGGTTGCGGAATTCCGGCGTGAACAGGCGGGTCAGCGCCTCTTCGTCTTCGCCGGTACGCTTGGACGAACCGAAGCCGATGGCGGCCTTGGCCATTTCCGAAGCGCCCGCGTTGGTCGTCATGATCAGAACGACGTTGCGGAAGTCGATCTTCTTGCCGTTATGGTCGGTCAGCGTGCCGTGGTCCATGACCTGCAAGAGGATATTGTAGATATCCGGATGAGCCTTTTCGATTTCGTCGAGCAGGACCACGCAATGCGGATGCTGGTCGACGCCATCGGTCAGCAGGCCGCCCTGATCAAAACCGACATAGCCGGGAGGTGCACCGAGCAGACGGGAAACCGTATGCCGCTCCATATATTCCGACATGTCGAAGCGCAGCATCTCGACGCCGAGCGAGGCGGCAAGCTGCTTGGCGACTTCCGTCTTGCCGACGCCAGTGGGGCCGGAGAAGACGTAAGCACCGATCGGCTTGTTCGGCTCGCGCAGGCCGGCACGTGCCAACTTGATCGAGGTGGACAGGGCTTCGATCGCCGTATCCTGACCATAGACCACCGAGCGCAGTTCCTGCTCGAGATTGGCAAGAACGGCTTCGTCGTCCTTCGAGACGGTCTTCGCCGGGATGCGGGCCATCGTCGCAATCGTCGCTTCGATCTCCTTTTCGGTGATCAGCTTGCGGCGCTTTGACGGCGGCAGCAGCATCTGGGCCGCACCGGTCTCATCGATGACGTCGATCGCCTTATCCGGCAGCTTGCGGTCCGAGATGTAACGGGCCGAGAGTTCGACAGCCGTCTTGATCGCCTCGTTCGAGTAGCGCAGGTGGTGGTATTCTTCGAAATAGGGCTTCAGACCCTTCATGATCTCGATCGCATCATCGATCGACGGCTCGTTGACGTCGATCTTCTGGAAGCGACGGACCAGAGCCCGATCCTTTTCGAAGAACTGGCGATATTCCTTGTAGGTGGTCGAACCGATGCAGCGGATCGCTCCAGAAGACAGGGCCGGCTTCAAGAGGTTCGAGGCATCCATGGCGCCGCCCGACGTTGCACCCGCACCGATGACGGTGTGGATTTCGTCGATGAAGAGCACGGCGCCCGGATATTCTTCCAGTTCCTTGACGACCTGCTTCAGGCGCTCTTCGAAGTCGCCGCGATACCGTGTGCCGGCAAGCAGCGTGCCCATGTCGAGCGAGAAGATGGTGGCGTCAGCCAGTGCTTCCGGCACCTTGCCTTCGACGATGCGCTTGGCGAGGCCTTCAGCAATGGCAGTCTTGCCGACGCCGGGATCCCCGACATAGAGCGGATTGTTCTTGGAGCGGCGGCACAGGATTTGGATGGTCCGGTTGACCTCGGCGTGACGGCCGATCAGCGGGTCGATCTTGCCGCCCTTGGCCTTCTCGTTGAGGTTCACGCAGTAAGCCTTCAGGGCGTCCTGCTGCTTCTTCGGCCCGCCTTCTTCCTCATTGCCGCCGCGTGCGGTCGGCTTGGATTCAGACTCATCCTCAGCGCCGCGCGGCGGCCGGTTCTCGGATGCGCCGGGGCGCTTTCCAATGCCGTGGGAGATGTAGTTGACGGCGTCGTAGCGGGTCATTTCCTGCTCCTGCAGGAAATAGGCAGCATGGCTTTCGCGCTCGGCGAAGATCGCAACCAGCACGTTGGCGCCGGTTACTTCCTCGCGGCCCGAAGACTGGACATGAATCACCGCACGCTGAATGACGCGCTGGAAGCCGGAGGTCGGCTTGGAGTCCTCGTCATAACCGGTGACCAGGTTGGAGAGTTCGTTATCGACATATTCCAGGAGCGTTTTACGGAGCGCGTCGAGGTCGACATTGCAGGCACCCATGACCGCAGCCGCATCGGCATCGTCGATCAGGGCGAGCAGCAGATGCTCGAGCGTCGCATATTCATGATGCCGCTCGTTGGCAAAGGTCAGTGCCTGATGGAGCGCCTTCTCAAGACTAGGCGAAAATGTTGGCACGTTCAGTTCCTCACTTCTTTTCCATGACGCATTGCAACGGATGCTGATGCTGCCGGGCAAAGTCCATCACCTGGCTCACCTTGGTCTCCGCTACCTCGTATGTGAATATTCCGCATTCGCCGACGCCATGGTTATGGACATGCAACATGATGCGGGTGGCACTTTCCCGATCCTTTTGAAAAAAACGCTCCAGGATATGGATGACGAATTCCATTGGGGTGTAGTCGTCATTCAAAAGCAGTACGCGATAAACGTTGGGCTTCTTGGTCTTCGGCTTGGTGCGCGTGATGACCGAGGTTCGATTTCCGTTGTCCCCGTTCCTTTCGCTGTCGTTCTGCATCCGGATCGGTTTGGCGATCATTTTCATTCATTCCTCAATCAATCCGGCGAGCAGCATGGGAGGGGTGCTTTCCCGCCGAATATCTGAAACACTAAGGTAGTTCATAATAGAGCGATTTTAAGCCCCTTGTTTCCGACTGCAATCACAATTCCGCAGGACTTGACGCAAAGGCCAAAAAAGTCTGCGTAAAAACCGGAGCATGCCTCGGGAAACAAAAAAGACCGGCCGCAAATGCGGTGCCGGTCTTTGATTTTCAATAGGTGGGGCGCGATGCGCCACCAGATTTATGCGGCGGCAGGGGTTACCGGAGAGGCTTTCGAAACCTTGGCGGCAGCGGCAGCCATCGGCGCCTCGTAGGGCTTATAAGCATTTTTAGCGAGGTCGGCATACATTTCGCCGAGCCTGGTCGCCTCAGTGATGAAAGCCTCATAGGAAGACTTCGCATAGTTGGTCTGCAATTCGAAGGCCGCCTCGAAGCTCTTTACGCCCGACAGCGTCTCGAAATGGGTGACGGCATCCTGAAAGGACTTCTTGGAATATTCGGCCGCCTCAGAGGCGATCGCCTGAAAACCCTTGGCGGTATCGGAATAGCTCTTGAGCACCGAATCCACGGTTTCCTTGCTCTTCCGGTTCGCATCGTCGAAATTGAACATGACCATCCTCCAATTGGCTGTTGCAGGCAGAGGGTAGCTGCAACGCACAAAGAGTCAAGTAGTCTTGTGCATTGCAAAACATCCAGTGGTTGTAGTCAGTATTCACGCCAGAGACCGACTTTTTGGGCACGTCCGTCTTTTATTGATTTTGCTAAAATATATCAGCCGCATGCAACCGCAGGGTTAGCAGAAATTTTGGCGAATACGCCCATTTGGCGGCGGCCGTCCAACAAAAAAGCCGCGCATCGCCCGGCGATGCGCGGCTTTTGATCAACGTGACGTTCGATCAGAGATCGACGTCGAGAATTGCCATCGAGAAATTGTAGGAACGGTCGCCGTCCTCGTCGTCGATGTAGATGACGCCCAGAAATTCTTCGCCAATATAGACTTCCGCGGAGTCGTTCTTGCGCGGGCGCGCCTTCACCACGATCTGCGGGTTCAGCGTGCGTTTGAAATAGGCGTCGAGCTTCTTGATTTCTTCTGGCTTCACTCTCTCATCTCCGTAAGCGATCTCGGTTGGCCGCTTCTTGCACAGGTAAAGCGGCGCTGTAAAGGTCGCGAGATCCTGTTAGCAATGACTGTCCATGCCAGGAACTAGGCGCTTTTCCGCATTTTTCCAATGAAGGCTCAGATATCTGCGCCGATAACCTGATCCATGACGCGTGCCGGCTCCGAGCAGCCTGCCTCGCCGACGACCTTGGCGGGCACACCGGCCACTGTCGTCTTGGGTGGTACCGGCTTCAGCACGACCGACCCGGCGGCAACACGCGAACAGAAGCCAATCTCGATATTGCCGAGAATCTTGGCACCCGCGCCGATCATCACGCCCGTTCCGATCTTCGGGTGACGGTCGGCGCCCTCCTTGCCGGTGCCACCGAGTGTGACGCCGTGCAGAATGGAGACGTTGTCGCCGATGACAGCCGTTTCGCCGACCACGAGGCCGGTCGCATGGTCGAGAAAGATGCCCTTGCCGATGCGGGCGGCCGGATTGATATCCGTCTGGAAGACGCTGGAGGAGCGGCTCTGCAGATAAAGCGCGAAATCGCGACGGCCGCGGTTCAGCAGCCAATGCGCCAGCCGGTGCGTCTGCAGGGCGTGGAAGCCCTTGAAGTAGAGGACGGCTTCCATGAAACGCAGGCAGGCGGGGTCGCGATCATAGACTGCCTGAATATCTACGCGCAGGATCGAGCTCCATTCCGGCCAGTCGTCGAGCATTTCCTCAAAGGTCTGGCGCAGCAGGTTTGCCTGCATGTCGGGATGGTCGAGGCGCTCGCAGATGCGATGGATGACGCATTCTTCGAGCGAGCGATGGTTGATGACCGTCGAATAGAGGAAAGCCGCCAGCACCGGATCGCTTTCCGCCGCAAGGCGCGCTTCTTCTCGCAGACTATCCCAGATAGGATCCATCACTTTCAGCGGATGGGCTGCGTCCAGCGTGCGGATATCCGTCTTAGCGACCATTTCCGGCCTCCTCATTTCCCGTTGGGATGCGATTATATAGAGGAAAACGCCGATAACATAAATGGGTGCCGGGGGCACACCGATTCAACGCTTTTTCCTGGAGATCACGTTTATGTCACCCGCTGGCGATATCAGCCGGCAGCAACCTTTGCGTAGAATTCCAACACGGCTTTTTTGAAGACCCGGTCACCCACGGCGAGCATGTGGTCGCGACCGGGGATATCCAGCGCTTCGGCGTCAGGCATCAGCGCCGCGAGCTCCTGGGGGGAACCAGCAATATCGTCCTTGGTTCCGACCCCGATCAGGGTAGGCACGTCGATCTTGCCCATATCAGCGCGGGCGACGAGATCACGCGAACCCTTGATGCAGGCGGCAAGTGCCTCGCGGTCACTCTTCGTCTGGTCGGCAAAAGCGCGGAACATCTGGCCACGTGGATGGGTGACATCGGCCAGAGAAGGGGCAAGCAGTGCATCGGCGATCGGATCCCAGTCGCCCACTCCGTCCGTCATGCCGATACCGAGGCCACCAAGCACCAGCGAGCGGACGCGGTTCGGATGGGCAAGTGCAGCAAAGACGGAAATACGCGCACCCATCGAGTAGCCCATCAGATTGGCTTCGGGGATACCGAGATGATCGAGCAGAGCGATCGCATCGCCCGCCATGAACCACGGCCTGTAAGCTTCGGCATCGCGCGGCTTGTCGCTGGCGCCATGACCTCGGTTGTCGATGGCGATGACACGATAGCCGGCATCACCCAGCGTCTTCAGCCAGCCCGGATGAACCCAATTGACGTTGGCTGACGAGGCGAAACCATGAATCAGCAGCACCGGCGGGCCGGAGGGATCGCCCTCATCAAAGAAAGCGAGTTTCAATCCATCATGCGTGAAGCTTGAAAATGCAGGCGTATTCAGGTTCATCGGGCCGTCCTTATTTGGCGCGACCATAGTCGAGCGCCCCCCAAGCGTGAAGCCAAAAACTCGCAGGGGAACCATGCTTTGGCACTACACTTTTGTTTCGAAGGCCTATAAGGTCCGCGCAGAATTCAAAGCATTCGGAGACAGACATGGCCGGCCACAGCATTCCCCACTTCCAGAACGACGGCGGTCACCGCGTTATCGAAGTCGGCGTCAAGGAATTCATGTGCACCGGCGCATCCGTTCCCTTCGATCATCCGCATATCTTCATCGATATGGGCGACGACAATGAGAAGGTCTGCTCCTACTGCTCGACCCTCTATCGTTACAACGCCTCGCTGAAGTGCAACCAGACCAACCCGCCCGGCTGCGTCTTCCACGTCAAGGCGGCGTAATTTCCCTCTTCTATAGATCGGATATCCCATGCCGGTCGAACACGCCGCCATCATCGGCGCCGGAATTGCGGGGCTAACAGCCGCTCTGGCGCTTGCGCGACGCGGCATCAGCTCGGATATTTTCGAACAGGCGACCCAACTTGCAGAGGTGGGTGCCGGCCTGCAAATCTCTCCCAATGCATCGCGCGTGCTTGCCGAGCTCGGTGTTCTCGACGAGCTGACCGACGTCTGGCTCGAGCCGCAATCCATCCGGTTGATTTCGGGTAGTTCGCTGCGCGAACTCGCTGCGGTTCCTGCTGGGAGCTTCGCCAGGAATCGCTGGGGAGCACCATACGGCGTCCTGCACCGCAAGACGCTTCAGAAGGCGCTTCTGGATGCTGTTGGCATCAATCCGCTCTGTACGCTCCATTTGGGAACGCGCTTCGAGTCGGATCTGCCGCAAGGCCAGCGTCCGGCAGATGTCGTCATCGGCGCTGATGGCGTCTGGTCGCGGTTGAGGCAGGCAATACCAGGCGCCCCTGCCCCGCAATTCTCAGGAAATGTCGCCTTCCGCTTTACCATCGCAGAAGGAGAGGCACCGGGGTTTCTCGATCCTACCAGTGTCTCAGCCCTGCTCGGCTCGTCGGCGCATATGGTCTGCTATCCGCTGAAGGAAACCGGCGGCTTCAACATGGTGGCGATCACCGCCGGCAATATTTTACCGCAGGCCTGGCAAGGCGAACCGACACAGGCTCAGATCGAGTTTCTCCGGTCACGCTTCCGCCGCTGGCATCCGTCTGTCACCGGCTTGCTCGGACGGCACAGCGACATCACTTTCTGGCCACTGTTCGAAGTAACGCCGGGCAAATGGCAGGATGGGAACAAGACCGTGCTGATTGGCGATGCCGCACATGCCATGATGCCCTTTGCGGCCCAGGGCGCGGCAATGGCGATCGAGGATGCATTCGAGCTCGCAGCCTTCCTCGCCACCCGCCCAGCTTCCGAAGCCATCCCGCTCTTCGAACGGCACCGCGCGCCCCGCATCGCCAAGCTGCGTCAGCGCGGCGCCTTCAACCGTTTTGCCTATCATGCAAGCGGACCGATCCGGCTCGGCCGGGATATTGTCCTGTCGCTGAAACCGCCGCAAAGCCTCGCGGCGGATCTCGACTGGATTTACGGCTACCGCCCTGTCGGCTGATCCGACAGCGGTTGATCAGACGGCGTTTGCGGCCGCAAAACCGCGCTCGATGTCGGCCTTGAGATCGACGATATCCTCGAGACCGATCTGCAGGCGAATGACGGGGCCTTCGACCGGTGCCTTGGCGATCTTGCGGTCGGAGAGATTGACCAGCACGGCGAGACTTTCATAGCCGCCCCAGGAATAGCCGAGGCCAAAATAGGAGAGTGCATCGAGGAAGGCATGCGCCTTCGGCTTCGCCTTCTGCGGATCGTTTACATCAAGCACGAAGGAGAAGATGCCACTGGCCCCCTTGAAGTCACGTTTCCAGATATGGTGCGACGGGAAGCTCGGCAGAGCCGGGTGCAGGACGCGGGCAACGTCCTCGCGGTTTTCGAGCCAGGTGGCGATCGAAAGCGCGCTTTCGTAGTGGCGCTCCAGCCGGATGCCCATCGTGCGCAGGCCGCGCAGGATCTGATAGGAATCGTCGGGCGCGCCGCAAAGGCCGAGCGTGCCATGCGTCTCGATCAGCCTCGGCCAGTGCTCGGCATTGGCTGAAATCGTTCCCATTAGGATGTCGGAATGGCCCGACGGATATTTGGTAGAGGCATGGATGGACACATCGACGCCGAAGTCCAGCGGCCGGAAATAGAGAGGCGTGGCCCAGGTGTTATCCATCAGGACCACGGCGCTGTGCTTGTGCGCCACAGCCGCAATGGCCGGGATATCCTGCATCTCGAAGGTGTTGGAACCAGGGGCTTCGGTCAGCACGACCGTGGTGTTCGGCTTGAAGAGCGCTTCGATGCCCGCCTCGATCGCCGGGTCGAAGTAGTCGACTTCGACACCCATGCGCTTCAGGACAGTATCGCAGAAATGGCGAGTGGGGCCGTAGACGGAGTCGACAATAAGGACGTGATCGCCTGCCGCTACATAGGCAAGGATAGCGACCGTGACGGCGGCGAGGCCGGAAGGCACAAGCACAGTTCCGGCCGAACCTTCGAGCGCATTGATTGCCTCGGCAAGGGCGTCGGTCGTCGGCGTCCCGCGGGTGCCGTAAGTGTATTTCTTGTTGCGCGTCTCCATGGACTTGGCATCGGGAAAGAGCACGGTGGATGCACGCACCACCGGCGGGTTGACGAAGCCGTGATAGTCGCTGGGATCATAGCCGATATGGGAAAGACGGGTATTTATGCCGGCGCCCGGCAGGAGACTGTCTAGATCTTTCATTTGGGAAATGGCCTTCTGGCGAGGGTATGCGAAGCCCGAACTTTTGAACCCCGTCGCCATCAGGGTCAACCCCTACAACTTGACGTCATCGTCTCGCCTTGCGAAGCCGCCGACGTTTGACCTCGCGATTTTAGCGCCATTTTTCCTCACCTTGGCGCCCAATTTCTAGCCAAATGCCCATGCGTACAGCGTAATCTGTCAAAATGCTGAAATTTGCCGCAATTATTGGCCGCGACACTTGACCATAGTGACATTTGCGACTGTGATAGACCCACTCGCGCCGGGAGGGTTGCGGGAAACGGGGAGGCACACGGGCAATTTCAATTCGGCCGCTCCCCAATATGATAAAATATAAGACAACGGAAAAAAGGTTGGGAAAAATGAAGTACAAGCTCCTGTCCGCAGCTGTCGGCGCAGCAGTTTTCGCTCTTGGCGCTTCGGCCGCTTCGGCCACAACTCTCGGAGACGTAAAGGCAAAAGGCTTTGTTCAGTGCGGCGTCAACACCGGTCTTGCCGGCTTTGCTGCTCCTGACGCGTCCGGCAACTGGTCGGGCTTCGACGTCGATTTCTGCCGCGCGGTTTCCGCTGCGGTCTTCGGCGATCCCAACAAGGTGAAGTTCACCCCCCTCAGCGCCGCCAACCGCTTCCCTGCCCTGCAGTCCGGCGAAGTCGACGTGCTCGCCCGCAACACGACATGGACCATCAACCGCGATACCGCGCTCGGCCTGAACTTCCGCTTCGTCAACTATTATGACGGCCAGGGCTTCATGGTTCGCAAGAGCCTGAACGTGAAGTCGGCGCTCGAACTTTCTGGTGCATCGGTTTGCGTTCAGTCGGGCACCACGACCGAACTCAACCTCGCCGACTATTTCAAGGCCAACAACCTGCAGTACAATCCGGTGGTCTTCGAGAAGCTTGACGAAGTCAACGCTGCCTATGACTCCGGCCGTTGCGACGTCTACACGACTGACCAGTCGGGTCTCTACTCACTGCGTCTGACGCTGAAGAACCCCGACGAGCACATGATCCTGCCGGAAATCATCTCCAAGGAGCCGCTTGCTCCGGCCGTTCGCCAGGGTGACGACCAGTGGTTCGATGTTGTCAGCTGGGTCGGCTATGCGATGGTCAATGCCGAAGAATTCGGCATCACGCAGGCCAATGTCGACGAGATGAAGAACTCGCCGAACCCGGATATCAAGCGCTTCCTCGGCGTGGAAGCCGATACGAAGATCGGTACCGACCTCGGCCTGACCAATGACTGGGCCTACAACGTCGTCAAGAATGTCGGCAACTATGGCGAAGTCTTCGAAAAGAACATCGGCCAGGGCAGCCCGCTGAAGATCGCACGCGGCCTTAACGCTCTCTGGAACAAGGGCGGCATTCAGTACGCTCCGCCGGTTCGCTAATCGGCTTCAGGCATGAAAAGCCGGAAAGGCGGGAAACCGCCTTTCCTCATCCTCCTATAAAAAAGCTCCGAAAAGGGGCGCATAACGTGGGGAATTGGCCAGGCATGACGCATCAGGTTGCGGATTCATCGTCTTTGACTCGGAGCGGCTGGAGCTTCCAGTCTGCCCTCTATGACCCGACAATTCGGGGCATCTTCTTCCAAGCTCTTACCATTATCCTGTTGGTCGCACTGATCTGGTCGATTGCTCACAATACGGCAGTCAATCTGGCGCGCGCCAATATCGCATCGGGTTTCGGATTTCTGAACGGTCGCGCCGGCTTCGAAGTCGGCCAGTCGCTGATCCCTTATTCCAGTGATTCGACCTATGGCCGTGCGCTGCTCGTCGGCCTTCTGAATACTATCCTGATCGCCGTTACCGGCATCATCACCGCGACCATCATCGGTTTCATCATCGGTATCGGCCGCTTGTCGCGGAACTGGCTGATTGCAAAGCTCTGCACAGTCTATGTGGAAGTCTTCCGCAACATCCCGCCGCTGCTGGTAATCTTCTTCTGGTATTCGGGCGTTCTGGCGATCCTGCCCAACGCCCGTGACTCGCTGCATCTGCCGCTCGGATCATATCTGAACAATCGCGGCCTCGCCTTCCCCAAGCCGATCTTCGGCGACGGTTTCTGGCTGGTCGGCATTGCTTTCCTGGTCGCGATCATCGCCGCCATCGTCACCGCCCGGTGGGCGCATCGCCGGCAAGCGGCAACGGGCCAGCCCTTCCACACGATCTGGGTCTCGGTCGGCCTCATCGTCGGCCTCCCGCTCCTTGCCTTCCTCATCGCAGGTGCGCCGCTTTCCTTCGATTTCCCGGTCGCCGGCAAATTCAATCTGACGGGCGGTTCGGTGGTCGGCCCGGAATTCATGTCGCTATTCCTGGCGCTTTCCTTCTACACGGCTGCCTTCATCGCCGAGATCGTGCGCTCGGGCATTCGTGGCGTGCCGAAAGGGCAGACGGAGGCGGCGGCGGCACTCGGCCTGCATCCCTCAGCAATCACCCGCCTGGTGGTCATTCCGCAGGCTTTCCGCATCATCATTCCGCCGCTGAGCAGCCAGTATCTGAACCTCACCAAGAACTCGTCGCTGGCGATTGCCATCGGTTTTGCCGATCTCGTCGCCGTCGGGAGCACGACCCTCAACCAGACCGGTCAGTCGGTCGAAGTGATCCTGATCTGGGCAGTGATCTACCTCAGCCTCAGCATCCTCACCTCGCTGCTGATGAACTGGTTCAATGCCAAGATGGCCCTGGTGGAGAGGTAAGATGAGCAATAGTTTTGTCAGAACCACCATGCTGGCGCAGGAGCCGCCGCCATCCGGAGAAAAGGGCGCCGGAGCCTGGATACGCCGCAACCTGCTTGCGACACCCAAGGATATCGTCCTCACCCTTCTGGCAGTGACCTTCCTCGCCTGGGCCTTGCCGCATGCCATCGACTGGCTGTTCGTACAGGCGGTCTGGACAGGCCCGGACCGCACCTTCTGTGCCACGACAGTTCAGGGCGGCATTCAGCCGGACGGGTGGAGCGGTGCCTGCTGGGCTTTCGTCAATGCCAAGTTCGACCAGTTCATCTACGGGCGCTACCCGCTCGACGAGCGCTGGCGCCCGACGCTGGTCGGCATTCTCTTCGTGCTCTTGCTCGTGCCGATGCTTATTCCATCAGTGCCGCGCAAAGGCCTGAATGCGATCCTGCTCTTCATCGTGCTGCCGGTCATCTCCTTCGTCCTGCTCTACGGCGGGTTCGGCCTCGAGGTCGTCGACACGCCGCTCTGGGGTGGACTGATGGTGACGCTGGTGCTCTCGTTTGTCGGCATCGTCGTCTCCTTCCCGGTCGGCATTCTCCTGGCTCTCGGCAGGCGCTCGCATATGCCTGTCATCCGCATGGTGAGCATCATCTTCATCGAGGTCGTGCGTGGAGTGCCGCTGATCACGGTGCTCTTCATGGCAAGCGTCGTGCTGCCGCTCTTCCTGCCGGCAGGCTGGACGGTGGACAAACTGCTGCGCGCGATCGTGGGTGTATCGATCTTTGCCTCCGCCTATATGGCCGAAGTCATTCGCGGCGGCCTGCAGGCAATCCCGAAGGGCCAGTTCGAGGGCGCCGATTCACTCGGCCTTGGCTACTGGCAGAAGATGCGGCTGATCATCATGCCGCAGGCGATCAAGCTGGTGATCCCCGGCATCGTCAACACCTTCATCGGCATGTTCAAGGATACGTCGCTGGTATCGATCATCAGCATGTTCGATCTGCTTGGCATCGTTCGCCTCAACTTCACCGACGCCAATTGGGCAACCGCCGTAACGCCGCTGTCCGGGCTGATTTTCGCCGGCTTCACCTTCTGGCTTTTCTGCTTCGGCATGTCACGCTATTCAGCATTCATGGAACGTCATCTCGACACCGGCCACAAACGATAAAAAGAGGAACAAGCAATGGCAGAAGCCCAATCAAAAAAGATGACCGTGTCGGCGACCGATGTTGCCGTCGAGATCATCAATATGAACAAGTGGTACGGTGACTTCCACGTTCTTCGCGATATCAACCTCAAGGTCATGCGCGGCGAGCGCATCGTCATCGCCGGCCCGTCCGGTTCCGGCAAGTCGACGATGATCCGCTGTATCAACCGTCTGGAAGAACACCAGAAGGGTCAGATCATCGTCGATGGGACCGAGCTGACCAACGACCTCAAGAAGATCGACGAAGTGCGCCGCGAAGTCGGCATGGTATTCCAGCACTTCAACCTCTTTCCGCATCTGACGATCCTGGAAAATTGCACCCTGGCGCCGATCTGGGTGCGCAAGATGCCGAAGAAGCAGGCGGAAGAAATCGCCATGCACTTCCTGAGACGCGTCAAGATCCCGGAGCAGGCCAACAAATATCCGGGTCAGCTTTCGGGCGGCCAGCAGCAGCGCGTGGCGATTGCCCGCTCGCTCTGCATGAACCCGAAGATCATGCTGTTCGACGAGCCGACCTCGGCCCTCGATCCGGAAATGATCAAGGAAGTGCTGGATACGATGGTGGGCCTTGCCGAAGAAGGCATGACCATGCTCTGCGTCACCCACGAAATGGGTTTTGCGCGTCAGGTTGCGAACCGCGTGATCTTCATGGACCAGGGCCAGATCGTCGAGCAGAATTCACCGGCCGAATTCTTCGACAATCCGCAGCACGAGCGCACCAAGCTGTTCCTCAGCCAGATCCTGCATTAACAGGGCCGATCTGAAATTGCATGAAACCCGCCGGTTGACGTGCCGGCGGGTTTTTCGTGCATTCTAGCGGGAGGCCGTGGAGCGCAGTAGGCCGCAAAGCCCTGCAAGGCCGGAATCATAGCCGCTGGAGACAGATATATCTCGGCAACGGATCAGCAGCTTACGCTGGTCATTGACCGGCATTTCACGAAATCGTTGAACGATAGCCGACTGGGTGCTGCCGCTCCCTGCGCCTGTGCCTGTGCCTGCGCCGCTACCATTACCAGCGCCTGAGGCTGCACCTGCACCGCCGAGTCCAAGACCGAGATTCAACCCGTTCGGGCCGAAAAGCGTAGATCCTGTTTCACCTCCACCGCCGATTCGGGCATTGACGTTTGCGCCCGTCCCCGAGCGCCCGAGCGCGCGGGCTTTGACGTCAGCGTTCAGTCCATTGCTTCCGCCGGCACCGAGATTGACATTGGCGTCGATGCCATCCCGACCACCGACGTCCGCATCCACGTGGGCTGCAACCCCGCGGCTGCCACCGACTGTCGCGTCTACGTCAGCATTGGCAACGCTGCTACCGCCGAGGGAGGCGTTGGCATCTGCATTGACGCCGTTGGCGCCGCCGGCGGAGGCGTTCGCGTTGGCATCCAGCCCACGCGAACTCGTTGACGCGCCGACATCAGCACTGATTCCTCCAACATTTGCGGAAACACCGAGATCGAGCGCTCGCGCAGCAGCGGCAGGCAGTGACAGGGCAATGCAGGCCGAGGCGAAAAGCGCAAGCGACCGTCTTTGAGAAATGCACTTCATGACTTCCTCCGTTTTTTTAAGCCGGATAGTTCCGGCGATAAACCGAGGAACGCGCGTACCTTCGATCGAGCGAGCCAGCCGTAAGTGGACGTAACCCGTTCGAATTAAACGCCGTAAGGTTGTGAATGTTTCAGGCAAGCATCTGGAAAGGCGGAATAGTTAGGGACATCTAAAATTAATCTCATAGCCTGTTTCACAATGAGACACATACACCTTTCGGATGAGGGGCGACCGGCCTTTCCGGCCGGCCGCAATGCTTGCAGTTGTCCCTTTATGTCAGTTGCTACCGTCATTCGGGCGGGACTTGCGCGCTTCTGTGCTGCTGGAAGAAGCCGTTTTGCCATCCGGCTGCTGGCCGAAATAAGTTCCGCCAAGATGTCCTCCGGCACTGGTATTTTCTACCTGCCGCTCTGTTCGCTTGCGGATATCGTCTGCATTGGTCTTACTCATCCTAATCTCCATCGCTTGAAAAATGGACATCTGGACAACCGATGCGGGCCAATAGGGTTCCCTAAAAGACGACCGCGACAGCTTGGCATAGTCAGCTCCTGGAACCAAAATAACAGCAAAGACTTTCCTGCCTTGGTTATGACAAAGCCGACGCTATATCCTTCCTGCGATATCCATAGGAGATTGAGATGAAAAAGATACTCGCAACCACAATCGCTACAGCCGCACTGCTTCAGACCTTCGCCATGGGCGCCAGCGCCGCGGACATGGTACGGGCAAGCCCGGCTGTCGAACCGGATGTCAGCGGGGGCGTAAAGATCGGCTACCTCAGCTGCGATATCGGCGGCGGCGTCGGCTACCTGCTCGGCTCCTCCAAACAGATCGATTGCGTCTTCCAGCCGACAAGCAATGCCGAAGCGCCGGAGCACTATAGCGGCGCATTGCGCAAATTCGGCGTCGACCTTGGTTTCACGACGCGCGGCCGCCTCCTTTGGGCTGTCTTCGCCCCGACCGCCGGCTACCATCGCGGCTCGTTGGCCGGCCTCTACCAGGGCGCAACCGCTGAAGCGACGCTGGTTGGCGGCATCGGCACCAACGTTCTCTTCGGCGGTACGTCCGGCTCGATCCATCTTCAGGTCATCAGCGTCACCGGCCAGCTCGGCATCAATGTGGCTGCAACCGGCACTTCCATGACGTTGACGCCTGGCAGCTGAGACGGCGAAAAGGCTTAAAAAACAAGGCCGGCCGCGCATTCGACTGAGGTCGCGCGGCCGGCCTTGTTGTACCGGGCGATCAGCTTCAGGTATGGCGCGGACTTCTTGAGCGGCTTCTTCGGATCGAATTCGCCGTTCTCGACGCTCTCTTCGACGTCATCGATCATACGCACTTCCTTAGCGCGCTCAAGACGCGGTCCGATAGCGATTTTCGAATAGTGAAGCTCAAGCCGATCGGCGAGCCACTGGCGGTTTTCGAAACCGCGCTTGAAGCAGACACGGCGGATCATCCGTTCCAGATCTGGCGGATATGCACGCGGCAAACATTGCCCGGCCCCAGTGATAAGCAATCCTCTATTTGTCGGGTTGCTGCAAAGTCCTGAAAAAATCCTGCGTCTGCGCGTTTGAAGCGCTCTCGTAAGCCGCCCGAAGCGAATGGTAGTTTTGCTTCCAAGCATCATCACCTGGCACGAGACCAATTCGGTTGAACTTGTACTCATCACGCGCTCGCCTGATAGCCAACTTCGCGGTGTAGGCCGACGACCACTGATCCCCAAATTTATAGATCTGCTTCACACCCTCTATAATTGCAATTGCGAGCGTTATCAGCACACCGATTACTCCGAGCGCTGCGCCCGGGATTTTTAGCGCATCCGCCGCCGCGGACCCTGCAACGAAAACCGGCGCTAAAAGAGACAGAACCATCGTGGAAACGGTCAGTCTACGATGCCACTTTCCTGCTTTTTCGATTTGCTTGCGGTAGTAGTCGAGAGATTCAGAGATGATCCGCAGAAGCCGGTCTTCTTGCTCATCGTAACTAATCTGATCAGGCGTTAGTTTCGACGCCGGCACGGCAATCGGTGATAAGATTTGCGGTTCGCTCATATTGGCCCCTCTCGTTCAATTGGCGTTCCGCTGGTTCAATAAGGAAGCGCACAATCTGAGATTTGCCAATAGAAATGACACACTTCTTCTATCGCGCGGATTGCTGCTTATCCGCGCCATCGCCCGGAACCTTTTTCGTACCAAGCTTGTTGCTAGCGCATGATCAACACAGAGCAAAAAGCCAGCAAAGGCATGATCAAGTTCGTGCTGACGATTTTCGTCATCGCGATCATTGTCGCAGTGGCGTATCTGGTGCTTTTCACGCCGGGTCAGCCCGTTCCGTAGCACAGGGGTGGCCTATAGTGGTGCAAAACGGCTCGAACAGGATTACGCGCCAGCTAGCCACACGACCGCATGACCTTCACATCTTGTATTGACTCACAACTTAGGCGACCTTCTCATAGCCTGATTTTTTCGCGGCTAACCCAGAGGTTGATTATGAGTATCAAGTCTCTTCTTGGATCTTCGCTTCTCTCATGTACGCTTGCTCTGGCTTCCTTTGTCTCACCGGTCGCGGTTCCCCGAGTAGCGAGCGCTCAGGTTATCGTCGGCTCCGGCACCAGCCTAAACCACGGACGAGGTATATCCTGCCCTCAGGGTGCGCGGCTGCTTCGTACGCGAGGCTTTCGCGGCGTCCGTCAGGTTAATTGCCGTGGCAGGTACTTTACCTATCGCGGAGTCCGCCGCGGGGTGAGCTACGAGATCAGCATTCGTCAAAGAGATGGTCGTATCGTCGACCAGCGGCGCACGAGCCAACCGCGGTAACGCTTTCATGCCGGCCACCACCAATCGCGGCTACGACGAAGTCCGCCTCGGTACGTCTGCCTGTCATGGTCCTGCCTTCTGATCGGCTGAAAATTTTCGCGTGATGTGACCCAGGGCGCTCGGCATCTGCAGCAAGCAATGCAATTTTTGATTGCACTTCTGGGTGGAGGATTCGGGATGGGGGACAATTCGGCGGTGCCCCTGGCTTCAGGTGCAACGGCGCGGCGCGCTGGAAGAGCCTCTTCATCTCAGCGCGAGATGACGGTCTGTCATTTGTCTCCTGCCATACCCTGAAGCCTTCGATGGCTCTGGCGTCGAGATTGCAAAAGCATTGCTTGCTGCTGCTATTACCCCAGGCGTTACCCCAAAGCGATCAGTCAAGAATGGTGCTCTGCTAAGTCATTGAAAAGATGGCGACCCCTGCAGGACTCGAACCTGCGACCTGCTGCTTAGAAGGCAGCTGCTCTATCCAGTTGAGCTAAGGGGCCTCTGGATGCCGCCACGAACGGCACCAGCATTTCTGTGACTGAACCTCGGACGGATCAGTGCGTCCAGGGCTGCGTGCGGGTATAGCGGAAATTATCCGGGTAAGCGACCACCTGGCGAACAGGATCCTTCGGCGGGATGACGCGATATTCGACGCCGTTGCGCTTAGCGTAGGCTTCGGCGAGTTCCTGCGTTTCGAAGGTCAGCTTCACCTGCTGGCGCATGTCGCCTGAGGATGTGTAGCCCATGATCGGGTCGATCTTGCGCGGCTGCTCCTGATCGAATTCCAGCACCCAGAGGTGGGTCTTGGCCTTACCGGACTGCATTGCAGTCTTGGCCGGACGATAGATCTTAGCAGACATGACTGCGGCGCCTCCGATATGCGGGCATTTCCCGCCTTTCATAACTCGGCCAAGGGACAGGCCGCTTCCACACCGAAGATGGCAGGAAGAAGTGAATTTTGATTATCCGCGAATCCCCGTTTTTTCAAGGGAAAAGCGCCTTTGCCACTGCAGTGACTGAGCAACGAAACCGAATGTCTCGTGGCGCGTTTATTGGATTGAGCGCTTGAGCGCAGCCCTTGTTCGCAGCCGGGTGTGGATAAGCGGGCAATCTTGTCACACGATCCGATATGTTTCGGATTGTTGCATGTTTTGATCGCTTTCTAATTGTTATGACCGGCGGAGGCGACTAGGGTGCCTACCAACCGTTGTGACACGGGTGCGAGCTATGAGAACCTCTGCAGAATTTCATGCCATCATGATCGGAGCTACTATCACTGCGTTTTTTTATGCCGTGATCAGCTATGCTCAGTATGTCGGCCTGCTTGCTCAGGGCTGAATCACGGCACGCCTGAATAGGCGTGCTTCGCGACATCGATGACATCGTCACCATCTTCCCAACTGCGAACTCGCGAGCAAGATCGGGCCTATCCCCATCAGGCATCGGTCAGATGCGAGACTGCCTCAAATTGCGGAAAATATTGGGAGAATAATGGTCGGAGTGGAGAGATTCGAACTCCCGACCCTCTGGTCCCAAACCAGATGCGCTACCAGACTGCGCTACACTCCGAGCCGTTAATGGCAGCGGGAATACACGCTTCCCCCTGCCCTAGCAACCCCATAAATCCACCGCACCCGGCAGATTTCACAGGCTTACTTCGCCTTTTTCGTTATCGTGGCGCTGACGAGGCGATCGCCGGGGCGGATATTGAGCTTGCGGGCGACGCCGGCATTCACCTCGACCACATAGCGGACCTCCCCCATCGAATCGATGATGTCGCGGGAATAGGGCGTGGCGTCTTCCTTGATATGGGTGATCACGCCCCTGTCGTCTGCAAACAGCATGTCGAGGGGCAGGACGGTATTTTCCATCCACATGGTCACACGCCGCGATACGCCGAAATCGAAGATCATGCCGGCGTTTTCGGCCATCGATTTGCGGAACATCAGGCCGTAGGCGCGCTGCTCGCCGGTGGCGGCGATCTCCACGGTGAAGTGCAGCATCTTGCCGGCGGCCGTCTGGATGATCAGCGGTTCTTTATCGAAGCGCATGTCCTGCTGCGCGAATGCCGGCAGGGCGGCGATGAAAAAAAGCGCCATGAAGGCGCTTCTCATCATCTCAACAGAAAACAGGCTGCGCATCAGTGAGACCGGCCAACCGGGCTCGGAACGTCAGGATGGATCTCGGCGGCCATCAGGCCCTTCTCGCCGTCGCCGAAACGCACGAGCACCACCTGGCCGGGGCGCAGTTCGGTCAGGCCGAAGCGGCGCAGGGTTTCCATATGCACGAAGATGTCTTCCGTACCCTCACCGCGCGTCAGGAAGCCGAAGCCCTTGGTGCGGTTGAACCACTTCACCAGAGCGCGCTCGAGGCCGCTCGTTGCCGTGACCTGCACATGGGTGCGAACCGGCGGCAGCTGCGACGGATGGACCGCAGTCGACTGATCCATGGAAAGGATCTTGAAAGCCTGGTAGCCACGTTCGCGACGCTGGATGAGCGCGACGATGCGGGTGCCCTCAAGGATGGTCTGGTAGCCATCGCGGCGCAGGCAGGTCACGTGCAGCAGTACATCCTGCATGCCATTGTCTGGTACGATGAAGCCAAAGCCCTTGGCCACGTCGAACCATTTCACCACGCCGGTGATTTCAACGAGGTCAACCGGTTCCGCCGACAACTCTTCAATGTCGGTGAAGCCATTCGATGAAATCCTGTCAGCCATGTCGCCAGCCCCTCAATACGCGTCACACTGTTACGGTTAACTGATTCTTGAAATCAAGATTAACATCTTGGTAACGGATAAGCGCAAGTCCTAGTTTTCGGTTATTCCCAACTGTACATTTTATCGAGATGACTTGCCCGAAGCTGGTGTCTGTTACTCCAGATGGGCTAGCCTAAATAGAGAGAGGAAACACAATGCGTTATCTCCACACCATGGTTCGCGTCAAAGACCTCGACGCTTCCCTCCATTTTTACACTACACTCTTCGGACTCGAGGAAATCCGCCGCCATGAGAACGAGAAGGGCCGCTTCACGCTCGTTTTCCTGGCCGCTCGCGATGATCTCGACCGCGCCCGCAGCGAGAAAGCCCCCTGTCTGGAGCTCACTTATAACTGGGACACGGAAGATTATACCGGAGGACGCAATTTCGGTCACCTCGCCTATGAGGTGGATGACATCTACGCGATCTGCCAGAAGTTGATGGATAATGGTATTACGATTAACCGCCCCCCGCGCGACGGCAACATGGCCTTCGTACGCTCGCCCGACGGCATCTCGATAGAGATCCTGCAGAAGGGCGAAAAACTGGCCCCGGCCGAACCCTGGCTGTCCATGGGCAATACCGGCGCCTGGTAAGCCGAGCCAAGCTGCGGGCAAGCTTCACAAGGCACTCTCCGGCCCAATCGTAACGGAAGCGCGCTTTCGAGCGCCTTCCGCATTCACCGGAGATTTCTCGGTTGACCAGAAACAACAAGATTGCCCCTCCGAGCCGGCAGGCTATCGGAGCTTTGTTGATCGCCGGCTCTATCCTGGCGCTTTCCGGATGCGTCTCCGACAAGAAGGCGCTTGATTCGGCCGCCGTCGCCACACCGGCTGCGGAGGGACAGCCGGCGCCACGACTTGCAGCGGCAATGCCTGCCGCATCATCCCCCGCGCCGAAACAGCTCTATCGCGATCCGATGCTGACCAATGTTTCCGGCGTCAATCCGCAGGCAGCAGCGCAGGATCCGAATGCGGCAACGGCTGCTGCACCCGTCGATCCGTCAATGCAACAGCAGCAGCAACCGGCCAATATCGGTGGTCTGGTCATGCAGTCGACGCGAATCAACGCGCAAGCGATGAGCATCTTCTCCGATCGCCAGCCGCCGCCGCAGAACAATTCGACCTCGACGATCATCCAGCCGCAGGGTGGGAACGCCTATGCGCCACTGAACGCCGGCCCAAGATCGAGCGTGTTCAGCGCGCCGCCCGAGCCGCAACAGGGCGAGATGCTGCCACAGCAATCATCGCAGAATACCAGCACGAAGATCGCGCCCGTGCAAACCGCCTCGCTTGCCGGCGGAAACATTCCGGGATCGACCATGAATGCGCTCTACAGCGCGCCAAAGCAGAACCTGCTCAGCAGCCTTTCCGGTCTTTTGCAGAAGGCATCGCTGCCCGGGATGACGCGCGTCGCGCCAAACGGCCTGCATGTGCAGAACGACAGCGTCCAGGTCGGCTGTTTCAAGCCTGATCTCATGCGGGTCATCAAGACAGTTGAGACTCATTTCGGCAAGCCAGTCGTTGTCACATCGGGTTACCGCGACCCGAAGCATAACCGTGAAGTCGGGGGCGCCGAAGAATCGATGCACAAGAGCTGCGAAGCTGCCGACATCCAGATCGACGGCATCAGCAAATGGGATATCGCCCAATATATCCGGTCACTCCCGAACCGCGGCGGTGTCGGCACCTATTGCCATACGGATTCGGTCCACCTGGACACGGGCAATGCCCGCGACTGGAACTGGGGTTGCGGCCGCAAGAGCGCGCCGATCGCTTCTGCAAGAGCGATCTGACCTTCGACTTCTGAAAGCCTGACGTTGAGTGAAGCGGCCGGAACCCGATTCCGGCTCCCGCTGCAGCTCTTTGATTCGGCTGCAATAATCTACATTTTCCACATGCGGATACGGCCTGTCATTTTTTTGAAAAATTTCGAATTTGCCGCTTGCGGGATCGAAAGTGCCTGACTATAAGGGCGCCACCACAGCACGCGCCCTTCGTCTATCGGTTAGGACGACAGATTTTCATTCTGTAAAGAGGGGTTCGACTCCCCTAGGGCGTGCCACTTCTTCTTCCAATCCGATGTCCTATCTACCGCTTGTGGAAAGCCTTTAGCCTTCCTATTTGAGCTGAGTGCCTGCGCCCTTCGTCTATCGGTTAGGACGACAGATTCTCATTCTGTAAAGAGGGGTTCGACTCCCCTAGGGCGTACCAGAATTTCTGAGAATCACCTGGCTGTTATCAAGTCGACCAGATGAGTCGAAGCTCCTGAGCGGCTGGTGCTTCTTCCTACACGTTCCCATTCCAGCATCGGCCCGAAATTCGGAATCGATTCTCGGAAGGCCTGATGAGCGGATCGAATAGATGGAGTGTCCTGCAGGCGAGCGTAAGGCCACCGGGCATTTCCAGCGCCTCCGCACGGGACTGCAGGGCCGTGTGGTTCCCACTTTTCCACAAGCCCGGAAAAAATCTGCATAATCCGGTAAAAAATTCTCATTTTGCCGCTTGCGGCGCAGAAAGGTGCTGACTATAAGGGCGCCACCACAGAGCACGCGCCCTTCGTCTATCGGTTAGGACGACAGATTTTCATTCTGTAAAGAGGGGTTCGACTCCCCTAGGGCGTGCCACTGTCTCCTTGTTATTTCCCCGTATTTTCATAGTGTTGCCTTTGCTGGCGCAGCTACGCCTGCCATGCGAATTGATGAGGCAAATGGGGTGACATTTCCCCCATCCGGCACTGCCTTCTGTAACGCAAAGTTCGGTTTCTGGCTCCTCTCGGCCATCTTGCCGAAAGGTCATTGTTTTCAATGGCATGACCAGCCAAGAATCATTTTCGGCATTTACCCGGGATTAGCCGTCGTCGCTTAGTTTATTGAAATATTTTTGCAGACCGCCAATCCAGCGGGCTCTCGGCGACAGGTGATTTCGGACATGAGCTATACGGACACGACCTATACTTCGTGGTTTGCGCGCATCAAAAACGCGCTGACCGGTGCACTGATCGGCCTTGTGCTGCTTATTGGATGTATCTGGCTGCTGGTATGGAACGAAGGGCGTGCGATCCAGACCTATCGCGCCCTTTCCGAAGGTGCGTCACAGGTGATTTCGGTCGATGGTATGGCTGTCGATCCGGCCAATGAAGGCAAGCTGGTCCATATCAGCGGATCGGTGAAATCCGATCAGCTCCCGCAGGATAGTCAATTCGGTATCACCGCCGATGGCGCTGTGGGTCTCTCCCGCGAAGTCGAGATGTATCAGTGGGTGGAAAAGAGCGAGAGCCAGACCAAAAAGACACTGGGCGGCGGCGAGGAGACGACGACCACCTATTCCTACACCAGGGAATGGAGCCCGGATGTGGTCGATTCGAGCCGCTTCAAACAGCCGGATGATCATCAAAATCCAACCGGCATGCCTGACGGCGCTACCTTCACCACAAAAACGGCCCATGTCGGCGTCTTCTCCGTGCCTGGCAAGGACATGGCAGGCATCGGCTACTCTTCACGCCTCGCGCTCGCTGACAGCGACGTGCAGCGCATAGGAGCAGAGATTGGCGCTGGCCGGCCGGCAAAGCGAAATGCAGAGGGTGCCTATATCGGCCTGAACGAAAACCTGCCTGCCATCGGCGACCTCAGGATCAGCTATCATCGGATCGACGTGGAAACGGCAAGCGTTGTCGCCAAGCAGAATCACAGCGCGCTCGTTCCCTACGAAACGACGAACCACCGCGATATCTTCCTGACCGCCGCCGGCGATGTGGACGCCAGCCGGATGTTCAAATCGGCCGAGAGTGAAAACAATATCATCACCTGGCTTGTGCGCGTCGCCGGCCTCATCGGCTTGTTCGTCAGCTTCAAGCTGATGTTTGGACTCCTGCCCATTCTTGGCGACCTGATTCCATTTATCGGCACGGTCATTGGCTTCGGTACGAGCATCGCGGCCTTCGTGCTGACGCTGCTGATCGGCCCTGTTGTCATCGCCATTGCCTGGTTCGCCTACAGGCCGCTGCTTGCCATCGGCATCATCGCGGGCGGTCTATTGCTTGCCCTGGCCGTAAGCCGCCTTCGCAGAAAGGCGCCGTTGTCTCAGCCGCAGCCGGCCTGATGGCCCTTGGGGCGGTCACTTGGCCGGCGCGCCATCACTAATGCGCAGCTGGATCCTGCGCGAGCCCTGATAATGTTCAGCACCGAGAGAGCCTGCGACATGCAGATTGGCGCCGCGTGAATTGAGGAGCAGGTTGCCGAGCGGAGTCTCCGCAGCCCTGAAGGCGATGCCGTCAAGGCGCGCGCCATCCATGGCTTCCAATGTCACTTTCACGTGCCGTTCGCCGACCAGACGGGAATCACGCACACGATGCGCCGGCACGGCAAAGACCGGCTGGGAATGTCCCGAGCCATACGGGCCTGCGGTTTCCAGACGATCGATAAGCTCGATGGTCGCACCGCTTGCAGCGATGGCTCCATCGATCTTCAGCGTTTCGTTGGCGACAAGGGCCGAGACCGTCTTCTGTGCCTTCTCGGTGAAGAAGGCGCGCAAGAGACCGAGCTTGCTGCGCTCGACAGTCAGACCTGCCGCCATGGCGTGACCGCCGCCCTTGACGAGCAGTCCCTCATCGACCGCGGCGCGCACCATCCTGCCCATGTCGAAGCCATTGATCGAGCGGCCCGAGCCGGTACCCCTGCCGGATGGATCGAAGGCGATGGCGAAGGCAGGTCGCTTGAACCTTTCCTTCAGGCGCGCGGCAATGAGGCCGACAATGCCGGGATGCCATTTCTCATGGGCGGTAACGATGACGGAAGCGCCCTCGCCGTCTCCATATTCGGCAAGCGCTTCGGCTTCGGCCTCCTGCAGCATGATGGCTTCCATGGCCTGACGCTCGCGGTTGAGCTCATCCAGCCGCTGGGCGATGGCTTCAGCCTCTACGGCATCATCCAGCGTCAGCAGACGGCTTCCAAGCGCTGCATCGCCGATTCGCCCGCCGGCATTGATGCGCGGACCAATCAGGAAACCGAAATGATAGGGCGTAACCGGGCCAGCAAGGCCCGCCTTGCGGAATAGCGCGGCGAGGCCCGCATTGCTCTGGTGGCGCGCGGCGACCAATCCCTTGACCACATAGGCACGGTTGAGGCCCTTGAGGGGCACGACATCGCAGACGGTGGCAAGTGCCACGATATCCAGCCACTGCAGGAGATCTATCGCGAGGATGCGCTTGTCGCCTGCCTCACGCAGCAGACGCAACGTTGCGACAAGCACCATGAAGACGACGCCGGCCGCGCAAAGGTGCCCCAGACCGGAAAGATCGTCTTCGCGGTTTGGATTGACGAGGGAATGGCAAGGCGGCAGCTCGTGTGTCACCTGATGGTGATCGATGACGACGACATCGATGTTGCGGTCCGCGGCAGCAGCCAGCGCCTCATGGCTGGTGGAGCCGCAATCGACCGTGACGATCATGTTAGCGCCATTGTCGATCAGCTGATTGATGGCCGTTGGATTGGGGCCGTAACCTTCGAAGATGCGATCGGGAATGTAGATATGCGCCTTGACGCCGAAATGGGTCAGGAAACGATACATGAGTGCGGAGGATGCCGCGCCATCGACATCATAGTCGCCGAAGATCGCGACCGGCTCGCCATCACGGATCGCAGCCGCAAGACGCTTGGCCGCCCTCTCGCAATCCGTCAGCTTGTAGGGATCGGGCATGAGGCTGCGGATCGTCGGATCCAGAAATTCGACGGCCTCGTCGACGGTCACACCGCGTCCGGCAAGGACGCGTGCGATCAGATCCGGTAAACCATGCATCTGCGACATGGCGAGCGCGCGGTTCTGCCCGGCCTGATCAAGGCGCGAAACCCAGCGATTGTCGAGAACCGATTTTTCGACGCCAAGGAAGGCGCGCGGTACCGGATCGACCTGATCTGCCATGCCAAACTCCGCTTTCATCATCTGCCCTTTTTACAGATGCGGGACGGATAGCAAAGCGGTTGATTTCAGGCCCTGTGGATTACCGGAAAATTGTCCAGATAACCAATCCGATAACAAACAGCTGGACGAAAACGATCGACAGCAGAATCAGCAGCGTGGCCCAATTTCGTCCCTGAGGCGGCTCGCATTCAAGGGCGGCTCCAAGCGCTGTCGGATCAAATTTCGGTGAACCCGCCCGAGGGCTCTCGGGCTCGATGCGTATGTCATGCGTCTGCTTGATCTTCCTCACCCGCGACTCCAACGGCTCCCGGGATGATTATATCTATATCCGCATATCTGTTAATATAAATTTTTGTGAAGTACTTTGATTAATAACAGAAAACCCGTCCGAGTGATCCCGGACGGGCTGATCTGCTCCAATCTGGAATAAATGTCAGGATTCTTCCTTAGGACGCTCGATGCGGATCACCTGCGGCTCCCCGACGAGGTAGCCCTCTTCCTTGATCGCAGCAACTGCCTTGCGCACTGAGTCTTCCATCGTCGCGTGGGTGACGAGGATGATCGTCTGGTGGTGCGAGGGCGCCAGATGCTGCTTGGAACGCTGGACGATCGATTCCAAAGAAATCTGGTTTTCCGCCATGCGCGTGGCGACGCTCGCGAAAACGCCGGTGCGGTCGAGAACGGTCAGCCGGATAAAATAGCCGCCCTCATGGCTCTGGATCTGCGCCTTGCGGTAAGTCTCAAGCGACTTGGCGGGATGGCCGAGAACGGGAACGCGCTGTGCGCCCGGCTGGCTCTTGGCGATGTCGGCGATATCGCCAAGCACCGAGGACGCCGTGGCATTGCCGCCGGCACCCGGGCCGACCATCAGCAGCTCACCGAGGATATCGGATTCGATCGCGACGGCGTTTGTGACACCATCGACCTGAGCGATGACCGAATCGACGGGCACCATGGTCGGATGCACGCGCTGTTCGATGCCGGTCTCCGTGCGCTGAGCGACGCCGAGCAGCTTGATGCGGTAGCCGAGGTCGGCCGCGGCACGGATATCCTCGATCGAGATATTGGTGATGCCTTCGAGATAGATATCATCGGCCGCGATCCTGTTGCCGAAGGCGAGCGTGGTCAGGATCGAGAGCTTATGGGCGGTGTCGTTGCCTTCGATGTCGAAGGCCGGATCGGCTTCGGCATAACCGAGGCGCTGGGCTTCCTTCAGGCAATCGGCAAAGGACAGGCCTTCCTTCTCCATCTTGGTGAGGATGTAGTTGCAGGTGCCGTTCATGATGCCATAGACGCGCGATATCGTGTTGCCCGTCAGCGATTCACGCAGCGCCTTGATGACCGGGATGCCACCCGCAACGGCCGCTTCGAAATTCAGAAGCGAGCCTTTTTCCTCGGCAATCGTTGCAAGCTCGACGCCGTGATAGGCAAGCAGCGCCTTGTTGGCAGTCACCACATGGAGACCACGGGAGAGAGCGGCGCGAACAGCGACGTTGGCCGCGCCTTCAGCGCCGCCGATCAGTTCAACGAAAACGTCGATATCGGCCTTCTCGGCAAGATCTTCCGGACGGTCGAACCAGGTGATTCCGGTCAGATCGATCCCACGGTCCTTCGAACGGTCACGAGCCGAAACTGCCGTAATCGTAATCGGACGGCCGCAGGTGACTGCAAGTTCATTGCTCTTCTGCTTGATGATGCGAACAAGCGAGGCACCAACGGTACCCAAGCCCGCAATGCCGATTTTGAGGGCGTCTGCCATGGATCGATCCTGAAATGTCTGGTGAGAGACAGCCGCAAAAATGCGGCTGTCTTTCGAGGTTGGAATTAACGGTGGGCGTTGAGCGAGATGACGTTGTGCATCGTCTCGTCTGCCGTCGACATGAACTTCTTGATGTTGCGTGCAGCCTGGCGGATGCGGTGTTCGTTCTCGACGAGTGCCAGACGAACGTAATCATCGCCCTGCTCGCCGAAGCCGATGCCGGGGGCAACTGCAACGTCAGCCTTCTCGACCAGGAGCTTGGAAAACTCCAGCGAGCCGAGATGACGGAACTTTTCCGGGATCTTCGCCCAGGCAAACATGGTAGCGGCCGGTGGAGGCACGTCGAATCCGGCCTTGCCGAAGCTTTCGACCATGACGTCGCGGCGGCGCTTGTAGACATTGCGAACTTCCGCAATGTCGGAGCCATCGCCGTTCAGGGCATGGGTTGCGGCAACCTGGATCGGCGTGAAGGCGCCATAATCGAGGTAGGACTTCACACGCGTCAGCGCGGCGATCAGTCGCTCGTTACCGACCGCAAAGCCCATGCGCCAGCCGGGCATGGAGAAGGTCTTGGACATGGAGGTGAACTCAACGGTCACATCCATTGCTCCCGGAACCTGCAGGACCGACGGTGGCGGCTCGCCATCGAAATAGATTTCCGAATAGGCAAGATCCGACAGCACGATGATGTCGTGCTTCTTTGCGAAGGCAATGACGTCCTTGTAGAAGTCGAGGGTCGCCACGAGAGCCGTCGGGTTCGACGGATAGTTCAGGATCAGCGCCAGCGGCTTCGGGATTGAATGGCGCACGGCGCGCTCGAGCGGCGGAAAGAAGCTTTCGTCCGGCTCGACCGACATGGAACGGATCACGCCGCCGGCCATCAGGAAGCCGAAAGCATGGATTGGATAGGTCGGGTTCGGGCAGAGGATGACGTCACCCGGCGCGGTGATCGCCTGCGCCATGTTGGCAAAGCCTTCCTTGGAGCCGAGGGTCGCGACCACCTGCGTGTCGGGATTCAGCTTCACGCCGAATCGGCGCGCATAGTAGGCAGCCTGGGCGCGGCGCAGACCGGGAATGCCCTTGGAGGACGAATAACGGTGCGTGCGCGGGTCCTGGACGACTTCGCAGAGCTTGTCGACGATCGCCTGAGGGGTCGGAAGGTCGGGGTTTCCCATGCCGAGATCGATGATATCGGCCCCGCCCGCTCGCGCGCTCGCTTTCAAACGGTTGACCTGTTCGAAAACGTAAGGCGGCAAACGCCGGACTTTGTGAAACTCTTCCATCTCTTTCCCCATGGAAATGCGGCCAACGTGACCGCTGTCGAAGCTCGTTCCGTCTCCCGGCAGCTGCGATACGAGCTTCAGACTCGCAGCGCCGTATTCCTCTTCAACTTAACTGCGCGGCAAATCTTTGACGGAGAGGCCGCGCACGAAGCGCATTATCGGGAAAATTGTGTCTTCCGATCCATCCGGAAGGCTTTGCGTCCAAATCGCCTGAAAGGCAAGGCTTATTTGGTGATTTCGGAGAGCGTTTCGGCCCCGTGGTCGGCAGCCAGCTTCCGCATCTCGGCAACGCGGCGCTGATACTCCGCCTCCGAGATTGTGCCTGCCTGGCGCTTGGCACCAAGGGCGCTCAGCTGATGCTGCAACTCGGCCGCCTGTTCGTCGTTCATCTGAACGTTGGCGGCCGTCAGCGGCGCACCGAACGACGGGTAGCCGTCGGGGCTCTTGGTCAGGCCACCTTCAACGGGTTCGCCCTTGGAAGCGGGCATCACGACTGCAGTCGGTGCTGCCATGCGCTGGGCGAAAGCCTTTTTCTCCTCGGCGGTCTTGTTGCATCCGGCAAGCGCAAAGGCCATGGCCGCGGCCGCCGCGCAGATTGCTGCGGTGCGGGTGAAGGTCACGAAATGCCCAATGCCTGTCGTCGTCATGCCTGATGATCCAATCCTGCCTGCTTCGACTGTTAAATTCGTCGCAGCGACAAAGCAATAGCATGAGAGCGGGTGTGCGGAACTTGTTTTCTTCAACGCAGCAGATGTACAACGGACAAACAATGGATGCTGCCGCCGGAGGAAGTGCGTGACCGACAGCAAGCGGGAGAATGGTGCCAAGCTGGATTTCGACGCCAAGGATCTCGATCCCTATATGCTGAAGGATCCCGAGGCCATGGCGCTCAATTTCGCCCGTGCGCTCGAAAACCTCGGCAAGGCAGCTTCGGCATGGCTCGGCCCACGCGAGCGGGGCGAAATCACCGACACGGCCGTAGAACCCGTCACCGATATGGTGAAAACGCTCTCCAGGGTGACGGAATACTGGATCGCCGATCCACGCCGCACTTTCGAAGCGCAGACACAGCTGATGACCTCCTTCTTCGGCATCTGGATGCGCTCGATGCAGCGCATGCAAGGCGAGACGGTCGAACAGGAGGTCGAGCGCAAAGACAAACGCTTCGCCGACGAGGACTGGCAGAAGAACCCCTTCTTCGAATTCTTGAAACAGGTCTATTTCGTCACTGCAGACTGGGCCGAAAAGCTGGTTGCCGAGACCGAGGGGCTCGACGAGCACACCAAGCACAAGGCCGGCTTCTACGTGAAGCAGATTACGGCGGCGCTCTCGCCCACAAATTTCGTGGTCACCAATCCCCAAGTCTATCGTGAGACGATCGCGACCAGCGGCGAAAACCTCGTCCGCGGCATGAAGATGCTGACCGAGGATATTATCGCCGGTCGCGGCGAGCTGCGGCTGCGCCAGACCGACATGACCAAATTTGCCGTTGGCCGCGATATGGCGCTGACGCCGGGCAAGGTGATCGCCCAGAACGAGATCTGCCAGATCATCCAGTACGAGCCATCGACGGAGACCGTGCTGAAGCGGCCGCTGCTGATTTGCCCGCCATGGATCAACAAGTTCTATATTCTCGACCTCAACCCGCAGAAATCCTTCATCAAATGGTGCGTGGACCAGGGACATACGGTTTTCGTGATCTCCTGGGTCAATCCGGATAGCCGCCATGCACTGAAGGATTGGACCGCTTATGCGCGGGAGGGGGTCGATTTCGCGCTGGAAACGATCGAAAAGGCGACCGGTGAAAAGGAAGTCAACGCCATCGGCTATTGCGTCGGGGGCACGCTCCTTGCCGCAACCCTCGCCCTGCACGCCAGGGAGAAGAACAAGCGCATCAAGAGCGCAACGCTTTTCACCACCCAGGTCGACTTCACCCACGCCGGCGATCTGAAGGTTTTCGTCGACGAGGAGCAACTTCAGGCGCTCGAAGCGCACATGCAGGAGCTCGGCTATCTCGATGGTTCACGCATGTCGACCGCCTTCAACATGCTCAGGGCGGGCGAGCTCATCTGGCCCTATTTCGTCAACAACTACCTGAAGGGCCAGGAGCCCCTGCCCTTCGACCTCTTGTTCTGGAATGCCGATTCGACTCGCATGGCGGCGGCGAACCATGCCTTCTACCTGCGCAACTGCTATCTGCGGAATGCGCTGACCAAGGACGAGATGATCCTCGACGGCAAGACCTTATCTCTGAAGGACGTCAAGATCCCGATCTATAATCTTGCGACGCGCGAGGATCACATCGCGCCGGCAAAGTCTGTCTTCGTCGGCAGCCAGTACTTCGGCGGCAAGGTGCAGTTCGTCGTTGCAGGCTCCGGCCATATTGCCGGCGTCGTCAACCCGCCAGACAAGCACAAGTATCAGTTCTGGACGGGCGGCCCCGCCAAAGGCGATTATGACGCATGGCTCACCAAGGCGAAGGAGACGGCAGGCTCCTGGTGGCCGCACTGGCACGGATGGATCGAATCGCAAGCCGGCGAGCATGTGGCTGCCCGCAAGGTCGGAGGAGCAGCGCTCAATGCGATCGAGGAAGCTCCCGGAAGCTATGTGATGGCGCGCAGCTGAACGCGGAAAAATTCCCTGTCGCCGGCTTGCCTTCAGCGGGCTACGGCAAGTCTTTGAAAAATAGCTTCTTCTAAAATATTGCGTCTGTTTTCGCGACAATCGAAGCAGAGAGCTTCGCCTGTAAACCAATTGGAAACTATAGTTCGTCATCCTTAAGAAACGGTCGCATGTCGCGAACAGGCCCAAATTCGGCCTTTTTGGGCAGTTAGCGGCTCCGGCAAAAATCAGTAAGCCAGTGCTGCCGGCCTGCGTGGCGCGTTTTGGAAGACGAGTAGAGTATGGCGTTTGCGGTAGGGACGTTCAATAACGTCGCCCCTTTTGGCGGATCCCCTGTTCGTTCAGGCAGATCTCGCGGTTTTCTAACCGGCATCGCAATCGCCGGATTTTTGACCTCCACGTGGCTTATCGGCACTGTCGCGACGATGCAATCGGTGTCGATGCCGTTCTCCACACAAAAGGAGATTTCCCCGGTTGCCGCGTTAAGAGCGACACAGGTTGCCGTCACGCATGAGCGTCTCATCCATGTGAACAAGGCTTCAAGGCTTGCGGCATTCGACGCAAAGCCGGTGGTGCCTTTGACGGCACAGTTGATCCAGTCGCATGCGCAAAGCACATCGGCTGCCTCGAATGCAAAGCTGGCGCTGGCCAAGACCAATGGCGTTGCCGTCGCGGAACTTCAGCCGGTAGCCGCCTCCGGCAATTCGCGTTTCAGCAAGGACGACACAATCAAGACGCCCGATGCGACCGTGGAAACCGCTTCATTGGCGGCCGGTGAAGATGACGCCGACCGGATCATCATTCCGTCGAAGGAAGCCGTGGCTGCGGCCGAAATGCCCGCCATGGTCGCCCTTGCCGACGCGGGTCCGCGTGTCATGCCTATTCCGGTCGATCCGCAGCAGCTTAACCGCGCAGTTGCTCCTGCCGCCGACAAGCCGGCGCAGATCGAAGTTGCCGAAGCTGACGACGGTGCACCGCCTTTCGATCTGGTTCTTGCCCCCGATGAGGATTCTGTCCCGCTGCCGATGGCGCGGCCCGACGGTCTTGTCGGCAAGCCGGCTCCTGCTTCCAAGGGTTCTCAGCGCTCTGCCGAGCCCGTGCTTGCCTATGCCAAGCCGAACTCACCAATCGAAGATGACGATGACGATGCGGTGCCGCGCTATGACAAGCCGGTCTTTACGCCGCGCGTGCGTGCTGGTGTCGCGATCTACGACATCGAAAACGCGACTGTCTATCTGCCGAACGGCGAGCGGCTGGAGGCCCATTCCGGTCTCGGCAAGATGCGCGACAATCCGCGCTACACTAATCAGAAAATGCGCGGACCGACGCCACCACATACCTATAATCTGACGATGCGCGAATCCCTGTTCCATGGCGTGGCCGCCATTCGCCTGACGCCGGTGCAGGGCTCGGACGCGATCTTCAACCGCGTCGGCCTTCTGGCCCACACCTATATGCTCGGCAAGAACGGCGATTCCAACGGCTGCGTTTCCTTCAAGGATTACAAGCGCTTCCTGGCCGCCTACAGGCGCGGTGACATCCGGCAGCTTGTCGTCGTGCCACGGATGAACAACAAGCCGGCTTCGACGCTCGCTTCGCTCTTCTCTTCGCGGACCTAAAGCTTAGCCGCGAGGAAATCCGCCAGGGAACGGCTCTCCGCAGACAGACGGAGCCGTCCTTTGACCAGGGCGAGTTCGGACGCCGGCTGCGGATCGAAGCCATCCGCGGCCACAAGCTGACGATGCTCCGGCAGGACCGCATCCGACGGCAGCAGGCTGATGCCGAGGCCGGAAGCCACAGCAGCCTGCACACCCATCAACCCCTGGCTCGTATAGGCGATACGCCAGCGCCGCCCGCTGCGCTCGATGAAACGGATTGCTCTTTCGCGGTAAATGCAGCCGACAGGAAAGACGGCAAGCGGTACCGTCTCGTCCCGCACCGGCCGATGCATGCTTTCAACCCAGACCAATTCCTCCGTCCAGCTTGCCAGGGCGCTACCATCGCCCGGTTCACGCTTGATGAGCGCAAGATCGATTTCACCTGCTTCCAGAAGACGGCGAAGCTCGACGCTCCAGCCGCTCACCGTATCGAGCCTTATATGCGGAGAAGCCGCTGAAAAGCCCGAAAGGAGATCGATGAGCCTGCGGCCGGCAAAATCCTCGGGAACGCCGAGCCTGACTGTCTTGGGTGCCGCGGGCTTGCGCATAAGCTCCATCGCCTCTTCGGCTGTCGCCAGCAGGCGTCGAGCATAACTCAAGAGAAGCTCCCCTTCTTCGGTCGTCTGAATGCCACCCGTCGACTTGTCGCGCAGAAGAAGGGTGTGGCCGATATTGGCCTCCAGCTTCCGGACCTGCTGGCTGACGGTGGACTGAGTGAGATGAATGCGCTCGGCCGCCCGTGTGAAGCCACCGGCGTCGACGACAGCCGCAAAAGTTCGGAGAAGATCGAGATCGAAGGGGTAGCTCATTCGATTTTCCACTGCCGGTTATTAGGACATTTAATTTCTCAATGAGCTGCTTTCTTGTCAATATGAGGAAAAGCACGGAGACCACAGATGACACTTCCCGGAAACCGGCCGAGCTGGCTGACCTTCGATTGCTACGGCACGCTGATTCAATGGGATGAAGGCCTGCTTGCCGCCATGAATGAAATCCTGTCGGCAAAGGGCGGCAATATCGACCAGCCAGCCTTTATCGCCGTCTATGACCGTTACGAACATGAACTCGAAGAGCAAAGGCCGCACCGATCCTTCAAACAGGTCACCGCGCTCGCGCTCGAACTGGCGATGAAGGAATTCGGCCTGCCCTTCGATGGCGCCGATGCCGACCTGTTGACTTCGTCGATCGGCCGGATGCCACCTTTCCCCGAAGTCGTTGCGACGCTCGGCAAGCTGAAAGCTGCCGGCTTCAGGCTTGCCATTATCTCCAATACCGACGACGCGATCATCGCCGGCAATGTCGCGCAGCTTGGCGGTTTCATCGACCGGGTGATCACCGCCGAGCAGGCGGAAGCCTACAAGCCGTCGCCGCAAATCTTCCGGCATGCATGGAAAGCGCTCGGCATCGATATGAATGATCTCGTGCATATCTGCGCAAGCCCGCATCTTGACCTTGTGGCGGCGCGCGAACTCGGTTTTCGTGCAATCTGGGTGGATCGCGGCACCGGGCGCAAACCCCTCAGCGACTACCGCCCCAGCGAGATCGTGCCGACGCTCGACAAGGTGCCTGCCATCTTTGCAGCGAACGGCTGGATGTAATTGACGCGACTGGAGACGAGACATGGCTCATGAATTGAACCTCGCGAAAGGGCAGCCGGCATTATTGCGCAACCTGCCGCTCGATACTGACGAGATCTGGCAGGCGCGCGTTGATCTGGCGGCGTGCCTCAGAATGGCGGCTCGGCTTGGGCTCGAGGAAGGCATTTGCAACCATTTCTCGGCCGTCGTACCCGGTCATCCCGATTTTTTCCTCGTCAACAGGCTCGGCTGGGCCTTTCAGGAAGCGACCGCCTCGTCACTGCTGATCTGCGATTTCGAAGGCAATGTCGTTGCCGGCGATGGCGTGCCCGAAGCAACCGCCTTTTTCATCCATGCCCGGCTGCACAGGATGTCGCCGCGCGTCGGAGCCGCCTTCCACACGCATATGCCGAATGCAACCGCACTCAGCATGGTCGAGGGCGATCCCTTCGTCTGGGCCGGTCAGACGGCACTGAAATTTTACGGCCGCGTTGCCGTCGACGAGAATTATAACGGGCTGGCCCTGGACGAACGCGAGGGTGACAGGATTGCCGCCGTGCTCGGCGACAAGGACATTCTATTCATGAAGAACCATGGCGTGATGGTCTGCGCGCCCAATATCGCCGAAGCCTGGGACGATCTCTATTATCTGGAGCGGGCAGCCGAGGTTCAGCTCAAGGCGATGAGCACCGGTCGGCGGCTCATCCCGGTTTCGACAGACATCGCCGAGCAGGCTGCCCGACAGATGCGCGAAGGCGATCCGGAAAGTGCGCGGCTGCATCTAGAAAGCGTCAGGCGCGTTCTCGACCGCCAAGCGCCGGAATACCGGAACTAAGCGCCGTTACTTCAGCCAGGCGCCGATACGTTCCACCGCCTCGGCGATCTCAGCCTGCGAACCGGCATAGGACATGCGCAGCGTGCGCGGTCCTTCGACCGGGTCGAAATCGAGGCCGGGCGTGGCAGCGACATTGATCTCGGCCAGCATGCGACGGGCGAAATCCATACTGTCATTGGTGAAGCGCGAGACATCGACATAGGCGTAGAAAGCGCCGTCCATCGGGGAAGCCGGCGCTAACCCGATCTTGGGCAGCCGATCAAGCAGCAATTCGCGGTTTGCCGCGTAGCTTGCCTTGACCCGATCCAATTCTTCGTTGGCGTCGAGGGCAGCCGTGGCAGCGATCTGGGAAAGTTCCGGCGGCGAGATATAGAGGCTCTGGGCCACGCGTTCGATCGGGCGCACCAGCTGCTCGGGCAGCACCATCCAGCCAATACGCCAGCCGGTCATGCAATAATATTTGGAGAAGGAATTGATGACGATTGCCTCGTCCGTCAGTTCCAGCGCGCTCGTCTCTTCTCCTGCAAAGGTCAGGCCGTGATAGATTTCGTCGGAGATGAAGGCGATGTCATTGGCATCGCAATAGGCGGCGAGCGCCTTCAGGCCTTCGCGGCCGGTCACAGTGCCGGTTGGATTAGCAGGACTTGCCAATAGCACGCCCTTCAGTTTCACGCCCTTTTCCAGCTGGATCGCTTCGAGGCTTTCGGGCGTCAGCGTGAAATGCGTGTCCGCCGTGACCGGCACTTCGACAACGTCGAGGCCGAGAGCGCCGAGGATGTTGCGGTAGGCGGGGTAGCCTGGCCGGGCGATTGCGACCGCGTCGCCGGCGTCAAAGAGCGACAGGAAGGCGAGATTGAAGGCGGCCGATGAGCCGGTCGTGACGGCAATGCGGGCGGGATCGATCTCCAGGCCATGGCGGTTGCGATAATGCGAGGCGAGCCCCTGCTTCAACCGCGCCGTGCCAAGCGCATCCGTATAGCCGATGCGCCCTTCGGCAAGTGCCGCGCGGGAAGCATCGAGTGCGGCCTTGGGCGCCGGATGGGAGGGCTGGCCGACGGCCATGGAAATGACGGGATGGCCGCTTGCACGTCGTTTCGTCGCTTCGGCCAGAACATCCATTGCATGGAACGGTTCGACTTCGCTGCGTTTCGAGATGGAAAACACGATCACTTCCTGCCTGGCTTCAGATGACGGCCAGACAATTGCCGCAATAATCGGCTCATCACAATCCCGCGAGGGCTTGGATCGGAGGAAAATTCCTGTTTGATGGCGGCCCGACGCGCCGTAATTTGATGCGGACGCATCCAAGCCCATTAACCCGGCAATGGTAATTTCGCTCCGAAAACCCATCAGCCGACGACGAGGATACCATGGCCTTCTTCTCCAAAACGCTCACCGCGCTGGCGCTTGCAGCCTCCATCGCCCTTCCGGCTCAGGCATTTGCATTCGACGACCAGCAGAAGAAGGAACTTGGTGAATTCATCAAGCAGTATCTGATCGAAAATCCTGAGATCATGCTCGACGTGCAGGATGCGCTGCAGAAGAAACAGCAGATGGCCCAGCAGGTAAAGGCTACCATGGCCATCGAGAACAATACCGACGGCATCTTCGATTCCAAGAATGACGTGACACTCGGCAACCCGAAGGGCGATGTCACCGTCGTCGAGTTCTTCGACTACAACTGTACCTATTGCCGCCACGCCCTGCCCGACATGCAGGCGCTCCTGAAGAAGGACAAGAATGTCCGTTTCGTGCTGAAGGAATTCCCGATCCTGGGGCCGGATTCGGTTGCCGCGCACCGCGTTGCGGATGCCTTCCGCCGGATTGCGCCGGAAAAGTACAGCGATTTCCACGTCGCTCTGCTCGGCAGTGACGGCCGCGCCTCCGAGGACACTGCAATCCAGGTCGCCTCTTCCCTTGGTGTCAGCGAAGACAAGATCCGCGCGGAGATGAAAAAAAGCCCGAACGACGATATCGTGCAGGCGACCTATCAGCTCGCCGCCAATCTCGGCATCAGCGGTACGCCGTCCTATGTGATCGGCAATGAAATGGTGCCCGGCGCCGTCGGCATCGACGATCTTGAGGCCAAGGTGAAGAACATGCGGGCCTGCGGCAAGACGAGCTGCTGACGCACCGCCCATCAAATCGCCTAAATCGAAGTGCTTCAGCCATGTGGACAAACATGGCGCGGCGCCTCCTGCCGATTCCGTAAGGGCTTTCAATAAGTCCGCGTGGAGTCTATAGGTGGCGCTCGCGCATTCCCGTGCCTTTGTCACCGAGAGGCTGGCATCGGACGCGAGGAATACACTGAACCGCGTACGGTTGCTTGATCCACCGAGGTCCAGAGCCGGTGCGCCAAACGGAACATTCGATGACGAAAACGATTTTTGTCCTGAACGGGCCCAACCTGAATATGCTGGGCAAGCGAGAACCTGGCATCTATGGTGGCAAGACTCTCAAGGACATCGAGGCGGACTGCAAGGCTGCGGGCCGCGAACTCGGGTTCGACATCGACTTCCGTCAAAGCAATCACGAAGGCATGCTGGTGGACTGGTTCCACGAGGCGGATGAAAAGGCCGCCGGCGTCGCCATCAATGCAGGCGCCTATACGCATACGTCGGTCGCACTGCACGATGCGATCCGTGCCATTTCCATTCCCGTCATCGAGCTCCACATATCCAACGTGCATGCACGGGAAGAATTCCGCCACAAGTCGATGATCGCGCCTGCATGCAAGGGCGTGATCTGCGGCTTCGGGCCTCACAGCTACATCCTGGCGCTGCACGCGCTGAAGAACATCACGGCATAAGAAGAAGACAGGGCTACACTCATGGCTGAAAAGAAATCCGGTATCGATCAGGCGCTGATCCGCGATCTCGCAAACATCCTCAAGGACACGGATCTGACCGAGATCGAAGTCGAGCAGGAAGATCTGCGTATCCGCGTTTCGCGCGCAGGCACGCCCCAGTATATCCAGGCGCCGATCGGCGCTCCCGCCTATGCGGCGCCAGCTGCAGCAGCCCCGGTCGCGGCTGCCGCAGTTGCGGCTCCGGCGGCAGTCGGACGTAACCCGGCCAATACCGTCAACGCGCCGATGGTCGGCACGGTCTACATGGCTCCGGCCCCGGGCGCGCGCGCGTTCATCGAACTCGGCGCCACCGTCAAGGAAGGCCAGACGCTGCTCATTATCGAAGCGATGAAGACGATGAACCAGATCCCTTCGCCCAAGTCCGGCAAGGTCACGGAGATCCTCGTCGAAGACGGTTCGCCCGTCGAATACGGCCAGCCACTCGTCGTCATCGAATAAGGCTTTGCCAATGATCTCGAAGATCCTCATAGCCAATCGCGGCGAGATCGCCCTTCGCGTGCTGCGCGCCTGCAAGGAACTCGGCATTGCAAGCGTTGCCGTGCATTCGACGGCAGACGCCGACGCCATGCATGTTCGCCTCGCTGACGAGAGTGTGTGCATCGGCCCGCCGCCGTCGCGTGAGAGCTATCTCAACATCCATCAGATTGTCGCGGCCTGCGAGATCACTGGCGCTGACGCCGTGCATCCAGGCTATGGCTTCCTGTCGGAAAACGCCAAATTCGCCGATATCCTCGAAGCCCACGGCATCACCTTCATCGGCCCGACGGCGGAGCATATCCGCATCATGGGCGACAAGATCACCGCCAAGACGACGGCGCAGGAACTCGGCATTCCCGTCGTTCCCGGTTCCGACGGCGAGGTGAAGACCGAAGAGGATGCGCTGAAGACGGCTGCCTATATCGGCTATCCGGTGCTGATCAAGGCAACGGCCGGCGGTGGCGGACGCGGCATGAAGGTTGCCAAGACCGAAGCCGATCTGATCGAGGCCTGGTCGACGGCCCGCACCGAGGCAGCCGCAGCCTTCGGCAACGACGCCGTCTACATGGAAAAGTACCTCGAAAAGCCGCGCCATATCGAAATCCAGGTATTCGGTGATGGCGAAGGCAATGCGGTCCATCTCGGTGAACGCGACTGCTCGCTGCAGCGTCGCCACCAGAAGGTCTGGGAAGAAGCCAACTCTCCGGCGCTCAACGTCGAACAGCGCATGAAGATCGGCCAGGTCTGCGCCGACGCGATGAAGAAGCTGAAATACCGTGGCGCCGGCACGATCGAGTTCCTCTACGAAAATGGCGAGTTCTATTTCATCGAAATGAACACCCGACTGCAGGTGGAGCATCCGGTCACCGAAGCCATCACCGGCATCGACCTTGTGCATGAGCAGATCCGCGTCGCCTCCGGCGGCGGTCTGTCGGTCACGCAGGACGAGGTGCATTTCCAGGGTCATGCCATCGAATGCCGCATCAATGCCGAGGATGCGCGCACCTTCGTGCCCTCACCCGGCACGATCACGCATTTCCATGCACCGGGTGGTCTTGGCGTGCGCATCGATTCCGGCGCCTATCAGGGCTACAAGATCCCGCCCTACTACGACAGCCTAATCGGCAAGCTGATTGTCCATGGCCGTACGCGCGTCGAATGCATGATGCGCCTGCGCCGTGCGCTCGATGAATTTGTCGTTGACGGCATCAAGACAACGCTGCCACTGTTCCAGGATCTCGTTTCCAACCAGGATATCGCCAATGGCGACTATGATATCCATTGGCTGGAAAAGTATCTCGCCAACAGCAAGCCGGCAGCATAGGACAGAATGGCAGGAGCGCGCAGGAAATCGCCAGGTATTACCCCGGAGATCCTCCTGCGCGCCTATTCGATCGGCCTCTTCCCCATGGCCGAATCTGCCGACGATCCGGAAATCTTCTGGGTAGAGCCTGATGTCCGCGGCGTCCTGCCGCTGGACGACCGTTTCCACGTTTCCAAAAGTCTTCGAAAGACGATCCGGCAAAAGCCCTTCGAGATCCGCTTCAACAGCGCCTTCGATGCCGTCATGACCGCTTGCGCGCAAGAGACGGCCGATCGCCCGAGCACCTGGATCAACGAGACGATCCGAACGCTCTATTCCGCTCTGCACGGCATGGGCCATGCCCATTCCGTAGAAGCCTGGGATGGCGATGAACTCGTCGGAGGTCTCTATGGCGTATCGCTCGGTTCCGCCTTCTTCGGGGAAAGCATGTTCTCGCGGCGCACCGATGCTTCGAAGATCTGTCTCGTACATCTGGTGGAGCGTTTGCGGCAGAAACACTTCACGCTACTCGATACGCAGTTCACCACAGAGCATCTGAAGACGTTCGGGGCGCTCGACGTGCCAAAGGCGGATTATGCGCTGCTGCTCGCCGATGCGATGGAATCACCACATCTGCAGTTTTAAGGTTGAAATTTTCATCCCTGCGTTGATTTTTTGACTGATTCAATTAAGGTCGAAATACAATGGAGGATGGAATTTTGAAGCGATATATTGCGGCTGCGATCCTGCTCGCACTCGCTGCCGGAGCAGCAGATGCGCGCCCCTATCAGGAAATATTTCCGAACAGGACCGACTTCTCCGATGAAGAGAAGCCGCTTCTGGAGAAGCTCGATTTCCAGCAAGGGGCAATCAAGCTGCCGACTGCGAAGGCGACGCTGAACGTACCTGAAGGGTTTTATTTTCTAAGCCCCGAAGATACGAAAACCGTGCTTGTCGACATCTGGGGAAACCCTCCGGGAGCGGCGGCTGACGCACTGGGCATGCTATTTCCTGCGCAATACTCCCCGACTGATGCCGGGTCATGGGGTTCGGTCGTCGAATACAGCGCGGATGGCTATGTATCGGACGCCGACGCAGCGACGATCGACTACGATGACCTGCTGCAGAACATCAAGGACTCCATTTCGGAGAGCAATACCGAGCGACAGAAGCAGGGCTTTCCGACGGTGACACTCGTCGGCTGGGCTTCTGCCCCGCATTATGATCAGTCCGCACACGCCCTGCACTGGGCGCGCGACCTGCTGTTCAACGAGAATGGAAACACGCAGCATACACTGAACTATTCCGTGCGCACGCTAGGCCGTGAGGGGGTCTTTCAATTCGACTTCGTTGCCGGTCTCGAGCAGCTGAAGGAAATCGAGACCGCCGTTCCAACCGTGACCAAGCTGGTACAGTTCGACAAGGGAATGGCCTACGGCGATCACGTGGATGGCGACAAGATCGCTGCCTATGGGATGGCAGGCATGATCGCTGCAGGTGCTGGCGCCAAGGTTGCCGCCAAGATCGGGCTGCTGGCTATCGCCGCCGCCTTCCTGAAGAAGGCTTGGATCCTCGTCTTCGTGGTATTTGGCGGGGCGGTCAGCTTTGTGAAGAAGCTCTTCACGGGCAACAAAACGCCCAACGCATAGCGACCAGCATCAACAGGCGTGTCGCATCGAACCGATTGTATGCGACACGCATCCGGCGCCGCCATCATCTTGCTGTAAATCGTATCTCGCAGCCGAAAGTCTGGCCGATCAGGTGCTCGCTTTTACTTGGCGCCGGCGCTGTCCGGTGGCGGGACGTCGGAGTTCTGCTTGCAGTCCTTCAGCCAGACGTCATAGATCGGATGCTCGACGGCATTGAGGCCCGGGCTGTCGGCAAACATCCAGCCGGTGAAGATGCGGCGGATCTTGCGATCCAGTGTGATCTCGTCGACTTCGACGAAACCATCGATCTTCTGGGCTTCTGACTGGTCGCGCGAATAGCAGGCCTTCGGCGTCACCTGCAGGGCACCGAACTGGACCGTTTCGTTGACATAGACGTCAAACGTGGTGATGCGACCGGTGATCTTGTCGAGGCCGGAGAAGACAGCGACCGGATTGTCGATGCGGGCGGCCTGTGCCTGATTGGAAAGAAGCCCGGCGGAGAGCGCCAACAGCGATACAGCTCCCGCAGCTGGCAGGACCATGTTTCGCAGGGAAAGCTTCATACTACCCGTCTCCAGCAAGTATCAGGTTCATGGCCGCAGCGATTGCGGCCAACCTGCGGGTAAAGGTCAATTGTGGCCAAAGCGCGGGGTGAAACCCGCCATCGGATGCCTTGATCTCAGTTACCGGGCGTCCAGGCGTCGTAGTCGCCCGTCACACGCGGACGCTCACCAGCAACGGACAGCGAGCCTGGCGGACGATAGGCCTGCGGCGAACCGGTCGGGTTGGCGCGATGCGGTTTCTGCCATTCCTTGGCGACGTAGGTTTCCTTGGACGGAGGAACATCGGTGCGGTGATGCATCCAGCCATGCCAGCCCGGAGGAATGGCGGAGGCTTCGGCATAGCCGCTGTAGATCACCCAGCGCTTCGGCAGACCGTAGGAGGAAAGACCGCCTTCGTAATAGACATTGCCCAACTCGTCTTCACCAACCCGCTTGAAGCCACGAAGGGCGAACAGCGTGCCGAAGGTGTAATTGTTCCACCAGGTGAAGGTGTGCAGCAGGAACTTGATCATGTCTTTTCCTCGTGGCCGCAGGACGCGGACGAAAGCAGATAGGCTTTTTCGCTTATGGCGCCGCCAAGCCCAATTGTCCAGTGATTCCGACCGAAAACGCGGTCATTTCAGAGCCATCTTGAAACCAAGATGCGACGGCTTGAAGCCCAGCCTTTCATAGAAACGATGGGCATCCTTGCGTACCGCATTCGATGTCAGCTGGATGAGCCTGACACCGCGACTTTTCGCCTCGGCAATGGCAAATTCGATCATCTGCGCACCGATCCCCTGCCCGCGCAAATCGGCGCGCGTCTGCACCGCTTCGACAATCATGGCGGATGAGCCGCGTGCGTTAAGCGAGGTGGTGATCATCGTCTGGAAGGTGCCGACGACGTCAGCGTCCCATTCGGCAACATAAAGCGTCTGGGTGGAGGATGCCGCAATCGTCGCAAAGGCCCGGACGTAATCGGGATAGGCCTCAGGATCAATCGTGTCACCATGACCGCCAAGCGGATCGGCGGCAAACATGGCGATCAATACCGGCAGATCGGCTTCACGTGCTTCGCGGATGATAATCTCGCCGGATGCCATTAGTGGAACTCGAGCGCTTTCTCGAAAACCAGCGTCGGAATGCCGGACTGGCTGGGGCCAGTATTCTCGTTGCGGCCAGCTTCGACAAAGCCGAGCCGGGTATAGAAATGGATGGCTTCCTGGTTCTGAACCTCGACCTCCAGCCGCATGATCTCCGCATCCGGGAAGCAGGTTTCGAGCTCTGCGAAGATATCGCGGCCGATGCCCTGGCGCTGCAGATCCGGCTTCACGTAGAGAAGGTGCAACATCACGGTTTTCGTCATCTCGGACGACATCGCCGCATAACCCATGCCGCCAATATTCCTGCCATCATCGGCCACGAGGAATTCGGCGTTCTTCTTCGTCAGCCGCGCCTTCAGCGCGGTCGGCGAAAAGAGATTGGTGATCAGCTCATCGACCTTTGCGACGCCGTGACTGGCGTCATAGGCCCTATGGAAGCTCTCGACCAGGAGAGCGCGAACCTTTTCCAGATCGCGCTCGCCAGCCGTTCGGACAAAATAGACCAAGACCTTCTCCTTGCGGCATCGGTCTTCCGAAAACCGCTTCTGACCATTCGGCCTACAGCACCGGCCCGAAAATCGGAAACGATTCTCGGAAAGCCTATGCGTAGCTTCAAAGAATTAGAGCGTCCTTCGTGCGTCCGAGTGGACGCACAACGCTCCAGCCTTCGGCCTATTCTTCCTCGATACCGAGCTTGGCCTTGACGAGGGCCTGAACGGCCTGCGGATTGGCCTTGCCGCCGGTCGACTTCATGACCTGACCGACGAACCAGCCGGCAAGCGTCGGCTTTGCCTTGACCTTGGCGACCTGGTCCGGGTTGGCGGCGATAATCTCGTCGACAGCCTTCTCGATGGCGCCGGTATCCGTCACCTGCTTCAAGCCACGGCTTTCGACGATCTCGGCGGGGTCGCCGCCTTCGTTGAGGATGATTTCGAAAACATCCTTGGCGATCTTGCCGGAAATGGTCTCGGCCTTGATGAGGTCGATGATGCCGCCGAGCTGTGCCGGAGAGACCGGCGTTTCCTCTATATCCTTGCCGGTGCGGTTCAGGGCACCGAGCAGATCGTTGATGACCCAGTTGGCGGCCGCCTTGCCGTCACGGCCTTCGGCAACGGCTTCGAAATAATCGGCAATCGCCTTTTCCGAGACAAGCACGGAGGCATCGTAGATAGAGAGACCCAACTCGCGGACGAAACGCTCCTTCTTGTCGTCGGGCAGTTCCGGCAGATGCTGGGCAAGCTCGCGGACGAAGGCGTCGTCGAATTCGAGCGGCAGCAGATCCGGATCGGGGAAGTAGCGATAGTCATGCGCATCTTCCTTGGTGCGCATGGACCGCGTCTCGCCCTTGTTCGGGTCGAAGAGGCGGGTTTCCTGATCGATCGAACCGCCATCTTCCAGGATGCCGATCTGGCGGCGGGCTTCGTATTCGATCGCCTGGCCGATGAAGCGGATGGAATTGACGTTCTTGATTTCGCAGCGCGTGCCAAAGGCTTCGCCCGGGCGGCGGACGGAGACGTTGACGTCGGCGCGCATGGAGCCTTCATCCATATTGCCGTCGCAGGTGCCGAGGTAGCGCACGATCGAGCGCAGCTTCGTCATGTAGGCCTTGGCCTCATCCGACGTGCGCATATCCGGCTTGGAGACGATTTCCATCAACGCCACGCCGGAACGGTTAAGATCGACATAGGACATGGTCGGATGCTGGTCGTGCATCGACTTGCCGGCATCCTGCTCCAGGTGCAGGCGCTCGATGCCGATCTCGATATCCTCGAACTGGCCCTGACGATCGGGGCCGAGCGAGATGACGATCTTGCCCTCGCCGACAATCGGATCCTTGAACTGCGAGATCTGGTAGCCCTGCGGCAGGTCCGGATAAAAGTAGTTCTTGCGGTCGAAGATAGAGCGCTTGTTGATCTGAGCCTTCAGGCCAAGACCGGTGCGCACCGCCTGCTTGACGCATTCCTCGTTGATGACAGGCAGCATGCCGGGCATGGCGGCATCGACGAGCGAGACGTTCGAATTCTGCGGCTTGCCGAATTCCGTCGACGCACCGGAAAAAAGCTTGGAGTTGGAGAGCACCTGAGCATGGACTTCCATGCCGATGATGACTTCCCAATCGCCAGTGGCGCCGGGGATATAACGTTTCGGATCAGGCGTGCGAACGTCGACAAGGGTCATTGGATGCTCTTTAAAGGCTGTTCTTTTCATCTGGTGAGGTAAAGGAAATGGCCTGCCGGTGCAAGGCTTTCAGTGCCTCGACAAGGGTCTAGAAACCGGGACCGTAACCTTCCGGCTCCTGCGGGCCGAGATGTTTGCTGAGACCGACGGAGGGCACGTCGCGGTCGAGCTTCGGATTATAGGCGACAGAAAGCCAGTGGATGGCGTAGCCATGCTTCTGGAAGAAGGAGATCGCCTCGGTATTTCCCGAATGGGTCTGCATCGCCGCCTCCTCGAAGCCCTGCTCGAAAATGTCGGCTTCGATATGTTCGAGAAGTGCCGTGCCCAACCCCTGGCGGTTGAAGCTCGGATCGATCCAGAAGTCGGAAATGGTCTCGTCCAGCCCCTCGCGCGCCGCCCAGCCGGCAACCTGCCCGTTCTGCTCGACGACCGTAATGGTGAGCCAGTTATTGTCCACGAAGGTCCGGAAGGCGTTGCGGGCGCCATCCGTCATTGCGTCCGATTCGCCGATCAATGCCATCGCTCTTTGCCAGGCTCTCAAGCCGATTTCGCTCAAGAGTTCCGTTTCGCCTTCGCGGGCATTGCGAATGTGGATCAATGGCACCTCCGCGCTAGAGTACGAAGTAGACCATTGAGTCGGGCAATTTTCCAGTGCCTCCAATGAGATAAACAGCCAAACCGGGTTTATCCGCCACTTTCTGCAGGTTGCCTTCGCTTGACCAAATTGTGGTTATTGATAGAAAGCACGTAAGGGTATTTCCGCTTTTCTGCGAAACACGGAAATGCCCTATCTCTTTCTACACGCAATTCCGGACGCAAACCGCTGAACGCTTTTGCTGGAATTGCCCAAGAGGTGTTTATGTCTAACCTGTCTGAGACCCGGTAAAGGCCCTGCCCGCAAGCACAGCCTCGCGCGCATGGGCCCGAAAAACGAAGCCGCGGCGTATCGGATAAGCCCGAGCGCCAGATCGTTTTCGTGCGCCTTCATGAAGGCGCGTTTCCGGATCAACAGCAATGGACATCTCGCGCACAGAACAGCGCATCCTGCACCTTATGGCCCAAGGCGGCCGCATCGAAATTACCCGCAACGACAACAGAAAGATCGAAACGGTAAGTTGCTTCACCCGCGACGGCTGGGTCTATCCCGGCTTCGGCATGGAGCTTTTCCGCAAACTGAAGCGGCTGAAGGCAATAAAGTCTTCAGCCGGTCAGCCATACCGGATCACCGAACGGGGGCTGAAGCTCGTCAGGGCACAGGTCGATAACAGATAGGACTGACAAAAGCCTGGCCGCGCGACGAGGTCTTCGCGCGGCCAGGACGGTTTCAAAGCTTTTCCGAAAGCTCTGCGCGGGTCGCCGTCCACTCGTCGGCGATCGTGCCGGCGCCGATCACCTTGCCGGCACGGCGATACCAGTAGCCTGCATTCCAGTCGTCACCTTCGACACGGTGACAAAGTGCATGCCCCCAGTCGAAGGGCTGTTCGCCCTCGTGGTTCTGGCAGATCTCATGAACTGCCTCCCACTCCGGCCCCATTTTGAAGCCTTTGGCAGCGAGGCGATCAAAGGCCTCGATCAACCGCGCAAGATCCTGTTTCGGCATGAGGCCCTCCCTGCAGAGTCGGCCCTCTATAGCAGGCGCCGCCTCAAAAACCGAGACGGCGCCTGCTTTTCCTCAATCGCGGAGATTGATGATGTCGTTCATCAATCCGCCCGTACCGTTGTGGACGGTCAGGTGACCAACCTTGCCGGCAATGGTTTCCAGGACTTCAAGCTCCTTCAGACACAGCATGACCGGGTTTTCAGCCATGACCTTCGCCGGTCCGACTCAACTGATCCTCAAATGCATCGGCAAAAGAGAAACGCCGACCATCTTGTGGCCGGCGTCTGCATTCTTTCGGATCGTTGGGCCATCACCACCATTTGGCGGCAGTGAACTTGCCTGCGGCCTGCTCGATGACATGAGCGGTCTTGAAGAGGGTTTCCTCGTCGAAGGCCTTGCCGATGAGCTGCAGGCCGAGCGGCAGGCCCTTGTGATCGAGGCCGGCGGGAACGGCGATGCCCGGCAGACCGGCCATGTTGACCGTCACCGTGAAGATGTCGTTGAGGTACATCTTGACCGGATCGGATGCGAGGTCCTCGTCGGCAACGCCGAAGGCCGATGACGGGGTTGCGGGCGTCAGAATGGCATCGACGCCGGCATCGAAGGCAAGTTCGAAATCGCGCTTGATCAGCGTGCGGACCTTCTGGGCGCGCAGGTAATAGGCGTCGTAGTAACCGGCCGACAGAACATAGGTGCCGATCATGATGCGGCGCTTGACTTCCTGGCCGAAGCCGGCAGCGCGCGTCTTCTCGTACATATCGACGATATCCTTGCCGTCGACCCGGAGCCCGTAACGCACGCCATCATAACGAGCGAGGTTCGAAGAGGCTTCGGCGGGAGCCACGATATAATAGGCCGGAAGGGCGTATTTCGTGTGGGGCAGAGAGATGTTGACGATCTCGGCACCAGCATCCTTCAGCCAGGCGATGCCCTGCTGCCAGATGGATTCGATTTCGTCGGGCATGCCGTCGACGCGGTATTCGTTCGGAATACCGATCTTCATGCCCTTCAGCGACTGGCCGATGGCGGCTTCGTAATCCGGAACCGGCAGGTCGACGGAGGTCGTGTCCTTGGCATCGACGCTCGCCATCGACTTCAACAGGATTGCAGCATCGCGCACGTCGCGGGCGATCGGGCCGGCCTGATCGAGCGAGGACGCGAAAGCAACCGTGCCCCAGCGCGAGCAGCGGCCATAGGTCGGCTTGATGCCGACGGTGCCTGTGAAGGCAGCCGGCTGGCGGATCGAGCCGCCTGTGTCGGTTGCAGTTGCACCTGCGCAAAGATGGGCGGCAACGGCTGCAGCCGAACCACCGGAAGAGCCGCCCGGAACGAGCTGCTGATTGGAGCCGGCGGCGCGCCAGGGGTTGATGACCGCGCCATAGTGCGAGGTTTCGTTGGAAGAGCCCATCGCGAACTCGTCCATGTTCAGCTTGCCGAGCATGACCGCACCGTCATCCCAGAGGTTCCGGGTCACGGTCGATTCATAACGGGGCTCGAAACCGTCGAGAATGTGGCTGCAAGCCTGGGTATGCACACCGACGGTGGCGAACAGGTCCTTGATGCCGAGCGGGATACCTTCGAGTTCGCCTGCCTTGCCGGCGGCGATCCGCTCGTCGGAATTCTTCGCCATGAGACGGGCGAGATCCGGCGTGACCTTGATGTAAGCGTTGAGATGAGCATTGGCCGCATCGATCGCCGAGATATAGGCCTCGGTCAGTTCGGTCGCGGTGATTTCCTTGGCGCGCAGCTTGCGGCGGGCTTCGGCAATGGTCAGGCTGGTGAGTTCGCTCATCGTGTTTTCGCTTCAGATCTGAAAATGGCAACAGGGTCGGAAAGAGGCGGATAAAGCGCCTTATTCGACGACTTTCGGCACCAGGAAGAAATTGTGGTCGGTGATCGGCGCATTGGCAACGACGTCCTCAGCCTTGTTGCCGTCGTTGACGACATCCGTGCGCTTCTTCATGTCCATCGGCGTTACCGAGGTCATGGCCTCGACGCCGTCGACATTGACTTCGGAGAGCTGCTCGACAAAGCCGAGGATACCATTCAATTCGCCGACCATGCGATTTGCCTCTTCTTCCGAGACGGCAATACGGGCAAGGCGCGCAACGCGCTTAACGGTGGCGAGGTCAACGGACATGGCATTCTCCGGATAGGAATTTTCCTATCGCTATAAAGACCATGTCCGTCCTGTGCAACGGGTTTGCCTTTTGGACAATGCAGAATTCCTGCCCTCAAACACCGCGGGATTTGAGGGCTAGCGCGTCAGAGCGACAGGCTTTCGCCGGGCTTCGGCGCCTTCACTTGCGTCTTGGAGGCTTCCATGCCGGCGATGAATTTTTCCGGCGTCTGGTCGATGATCGGGAAGGTGCCGTAGTGGCAGGGAATAGCCGTCTTGAAGTTGAAGTAGCGCTGGCAGGCAAGTGCGGCCACCGCGCCGCCCATGGTGAAGCGATCTCCGATCGGCACAATACCGATATCGGGCTGATGCAGTTCGTTGATCAGCGCCATATCCGAAAAGATGTCCGTGTCGCCCATGTGGAGGAGGCTCGGCTCATCGTCGAAATGCAGCATGAGGCCGTTCGCGTTGCCGAGCGAATGGGAAACGCCGTCTTCCGTCATCTGGGCCGAAGAATGCAGCGCGTTGGTGAAGGTGGCGGTGAAGCTGCCGAGCGAAACCGTGCCACCGGTATTGCCCATTTCCAGCTTTTCAACGCCCTTGGTCCCGAGCCAGGAGGCAAGATCGGCATTGGCGAGAACGACGGCGCCCGTTTCCTTGGCGATCGCTACGGTATCGCCGACATGGTCGCCGTGGCCGTGGGTCAGCAGGATGTGGGTAATGCCGTTGGTCACATTCTTGATATCCTGACCCTCGAAGGACGAATTATAGCTCAGGAAGGGATCGATCAGGATTTTGGCGGCTTTCGTCTCGATACGGAAAGCGGAATGCCCGAGCCAGATGATCTTCATGAAAAGTCTCCTTAATCACATGATACAAAAGCGATTTCCGGGACCAGAATGGTTTAACGTGGTTCCGGTTCGGAAAACCGTTTCGCACTTTTTCTGGAATTGCTCTAAGGACATAGCCGATATGGCCGCAAAGAAAAGCGGCGGGAACTTCAATTTCTCTTGACAGGATGACATGGCAATGACGGTGCTGACGATCGAGGAACTGGCCGGAATACTCGCCCCTGGGCAGGCGATCGCCGGCCTCGATCTCGGCACCAAGACGATCGGCCTTGCCATGTCCGATCTCGGACGCCGCTTTGCGACGCCGCGTCCCGTCCTCAAGCGGGAGAAGTTCTCCATCGATGCCGAGATCTTGCTGGGTTTTGCTGCAAAGGAAAAGGTCACAGCCTTTGTCATCGGCCTGCCGATGAACATGGACGGATCAGCGGGGCCGCGCGTACAGGCGACTCGGGCCTTCGTGCGCAACATGGAGCAGAAGACTGCCACACCCTTCGTTTACTGGGATGAGCGACTATCGACGGTGGCGGCAGAACGGGCCTTGCTGGAAATGGATGTCTCGCGGGCAAAACGGGCCGAACGGATCGATTCGGCCGCCGCAAGCTTCATCCTTCAGGGCGCGCTCGACAGGCTTTCCTTGCTGGCGAGATCGGCTGACGACACGGAGGCGTGACGCGCCTTCCACCAGGCGGAGATCTGGCCGCGCTTGCGGAAGCCCATGATGGCAAAAACGACGAGGCTGTCGACGGCGATGGCGCGGGCGACGAGCGGCGGGATTTCCTGCGGCGGCAGGCCGAGCGCCTTGCCGTAGATCTGGAAGGTCAGGTCATGGACCTGCCGCGTCAGCATGAAGATGCCGAAGTTCAGATCATAGTAGGAAAGCCAGTACCATCCCGCCAGGAAGACGATCGGACCGGCCCAGAAGATCAGAAACCACTTCATGCGGCCCCTCCTTCGTGCTTGCGCAGGACCGGCATATCAAGAGACACGAGCCAGACCGACGACGCCATGACGCAGAGTACGAGCGTGGGCACGGCGATATCCAGCGCCAGTACGGCGAAAAACATCATCGCCGCGACAAGCAACGCGGTTCTGGCTGCTCTGGTTCCCATCACTGAACTCGGGTCCACATTCGTTACATTTCTAATGTGGGCCACACTGGCGAGTTAACCAGCACCACGCAACGTAAACCAAATGTTAAGGTTAACGCGGGAGCGGAGGCTGTGAATAGCTCAGCCGTAGACGCCGCGCACCAGCCGCTTCAACGCGCCTGCCGCCTTCTCCCAGTCCTTGCCGTTCTTCAACACCAGGCCCGCGCACTGGCCGCCGGCAGCGGCCGAAAGCACGAGGTGCTGGATGGAAGCAAAGATCAGGGCATTGACGGCCGCGGTATCGACGCCCTTGGGCGGCATCAGCGAACCGCGCATGCGGTCGAGCCAGAGCCCCAGCGCTTTCGAACGCGCTTCGGAAAGGCGCTTCACCTGCTCGGTATTTTCCGAAACCTCCCAGGCGACGATACGGCGCATCAAGGGATCGTCACGCAGCGCTTCCAGGAAGAGCAGCGACAGCCGCTCCATCAGGTCGCCATAGGTCAAAAGGAACATGCCGCCGGTATCTTCGGGAATCCGGTCCTTGACCCAATTGCCGAGATCGGCGCCGATCGCCTCGACAAGACCGTCGAGACCGCCATAGTAGCGGTAGATGAGCTGCTTGTCGCAGCCGGCGCGGCGGGCGACGGCATTGATGCCGAAATTCTGGAAGCCCTCTTCGGCCAGCAGATTCTTTGCGGCTTTCAAGATAGCGCGCTCGGTGGCGCTTCTGTCGCGGATGCGCTTTTCAGGTTCAGCGGCACCCGTCTTTTCGAGCACGGCCACGGCAGTTTCATTCAGCATTCGGTCAACCCCGGTCTGTCACCAATCGGTGAGTAACAGTGGAATTTTCCGTCTACAATCCTATCTAATTGAGAAGACTGTGGATATTGATGATCCGCAGCCCTGTTGACGCTGGTGGGCGGCCCGGCGGCATTTTTCACCCGACATAACACGCCGAGAAATCTTGCCCATGCGGTTGATCGCGATGGACGAACCCGGCATAGCTGCATTATGAAAAGAGACGACAATTTCTGCTAAGGCCTTGCAATGGTGAATTATATCGAAGCCGCAACCGCGCCGCCGAAAAATACCGGCGCCATCAGGCTTTACGGCCCTGAAGCATTCGAGGGAATGCGCAACGCGTGCCAGTTGACCGCACGTTGCCTCGATGCGCTTGCCGATGTCGTCAAGCCGGGTCTTGCCACCAATGAAATCGACCGCTTCGTTTTCGAATTCGGCATGGATAACGGCGCCTATCCGGCGACGTTGAACTATCGCGGCTATACGAAATCGACGTGCACCTCGATCAACCACGTCGTCTGTCACGGCATACCCGACGACAAGCCGCTGCGCGAAGGCGATGTCGTCAATATCGACGTTACCTTCGTTGTGGACGGCTGGCACGGGGATTCGAGCCGGATGTATCCGGTCGGCCAGGTCAAGCGTGCGGCGGAACGGCTGCTGGAAGTGACCTATGAGTCCTTGATGCGCGGCATCGCTGCCGTCCATCCCGGCGCGCGCACCGGCGCGATCGGCGAAGCGATCCAGGCCTATGCGGAAGCCGAGCGCTGTTCGGTGGTGCGCGACTTCTGCGGCCATGGTGTCGGCCGCCTCTTCCACGATTCGCCAAACATCCTGCATTATGGCCGCGCCAATGAAGGGCCGGAACTGCGCGAGGGCATGATTTTCACCATCGAACCGATGATCAATCTCGGACGCCCGCATGTGAAGGTACTGGCCGACGGTTGGACGGCCGTGACGCGCGATCGCTCGCTGTCGGCGCAATACGAACATACGGTCGGCGTCACCGCCAATGGCTGCGAAATCTTCACGCTTTCGCCCGCCGGCCTCGACCGGCCGGGCCTGCCGCCATTGAACGGGTGACGCTGTCCATGGCGAAGGCGCCTGCTCCGCAGTCTGGCGACGAACTGCCTTTCGATACGGACGAGGACATTGTCACTGATGAACGAGCGTTTTTCGGACAGCCGGCAAAGGCGGCCGCTTCTACCAAAAAGGCCGCCCTGCCCGCCAAGGAAGAACATTATCACGGCCATCGCGAAAGGCTGCGCAGCCGTTTTCGAGAGCACGGCGATACGGCGCTCGTCGATTACGAAATCCTCGAACTCCTGCTTTTCCGACTGATCCCGCGCCGCGACACGAAACCCATTGCCAAGGCGTTGATCGACCGCTTCGGATCGCTTGCCGGCGTCTTCGGCGCACCGGCCGCACTGCTGCAGGAGGTCAAAGGCGTCGGAGAGGCTGTGGCACTGGATCTGAAGCTGATATCCACCATCGGCCATCGCGCCCTTAAGAGCGAGCTTCGGGGCAAGCAGGTGCTCTCCTCGTGGTCGTCGGTCATCCAGTATTGTCACGCGGCTATGGCGCATGAAACGCGCGAGCAGTTCCGCATCCTGTTCCTCGACAAGCGCAATGCGCTGATCGCCGACGAGGTGCAGGGACGCGGAACCGTGGATCACACACCCGTCTATCCACGCGAGGTCGTGAGGCGGGCGCTGGAGCTTTCCGCAACGGCGCTCATTCTCGTGCACAACCACCCCTCGGGCGACCCCACACCATCACGCGCCGATATCGACATGACGAAGATGATCATCGATGCTGCGAAGCCGCTCGGCATCGCCATCCACGATCACATCATCATCGGCAAAGATGGACAAGCAAGCCTCAAAGGGCTGCGCCTGATATAAGACTGCGACCAAGGCATGAAAAAGCCATCTTGGCGTTCTCCAAGCTGAACGACTGAAACAGGATGGGAATTATGGGCATTTCTCCTGGTCGCTTGTACGCGCCGCCAAGCCTTCGATCGCTGATACGGCTGACACTTTTGCTGCTTGTCGTAACCGGCCTCTATCTCGGTTACCTGCAGCTTTCGACGAATGTGCATGCGGTCGTCGATGGCCAGGTATACCGCTCCGCCCAGCCCTCCCCCGCGAAGCTTGGCGAACTCGTCAAGGAATACGGCATCAAATCCGTACTGAACCTGCGCGGCGACAGCAGCGGCGAGGCCTGGTACGACAACGAGATCGCCGCGGCAAAGGGACTCAATGTCCAGCATATCGATTTCCGTATGTCGGCGACAAAGGAACTCTCCGTCGAGGAAGGGCGCCAGCTGATGGCGATCATGGCCGCTGCACCCAAGCCGTTGCTCATCCACTGCAAGGCCGGCGCTGACCGTACGGGGCTGGCTTCGGCGATCTATGTCGCCGGCGTTGCCAAGGAAGGAGAGATGGCGGCGGAGTCGCAGATCTCGCTGACCTACGGCCATCTGTCGCTTTTCTTCATCGGCGCCTATGCAATGGATCGCACATTCGAGCGGCTTGAGCCGATGTTCGGCTTTCTGAACTCCTAAACTGTACCGGAAATAGAAACTGTAACATTGACCGGCTACCGATGAACGCGCGACATTTCGCGTCGCAATATGATTCCAATTCCAGTTCGGGGCTAAAGGATGTTCCAGTACGATCTCGTGGTAGTGGGCAGCGGCCCGGCAGGGCGCCGTGGCGCAATCCAGGCTGCAAAACTCGGCAAGAAAGTGCTGGTCATCGAGGCGGGAAAACGCGTCGGTGGCGTCTCGGTCCATACCGGTACGATCCCCTCGAAGACGCTGCGCGAAACCGCACTCAATCTTTCCGGCTGGCGCGAGCGCGGCTTTTACGGCCGCAGCTACCGCGTCAAGCAGGAGATCAGCGCTGAAGACCTGCGCCGACGCCTGCTGATCACACTCGACCACGAAGTGGAAGTGCTCGAACATCAGTTCGCCCGCAACCGCGTGCAGCACATTCGCGGCAAGGCAAGCTTCGTCGATGCCAATACTCTGCAGATCATCAAGGACGACGGCGACACAATGACGGTGACTGGCGCCAGCATCCTGCTTGCCGTCGGCACCAAGCCGTTTCGGCCTGATTACATGCCCTTCGACAACAAGACCGTGCTCGATAGCGACGAGCTGCTTGATATCGAGGAACTGCCACGCAGCATGGTCGTCATCGGCGCCGGCGTCATTGGTATCGAGTATGCAACGATCTTTTCGGCGCTGGATACGGCCGTTACCGTCATCGATCCAAAATCGACCATGCTCGACTTCATCGACAAGGAAATCATCGAGGATTTCACCTATCAGCTGCGCGACCGCAATATGAAGCTGCTGCTCGGCACGAAGGCCGAGAAGGTCGAGCGACTTGAGACAGGCAAGGTGCAGCTGACACTCGACAGCGGCCGGCATCTCGTGACCGACATGGTGCTTTTCGCCGCCGGGCGCATGGGCGCCACCGATACACTCAACCTGGAGGCCATCGGCCTCGAAGCCGACAGCCGCGGACGCCTGAAGGTCAATCCCGAGACGTTCCAGACATCCGTGCCTAACATCTATGCCGCCGGCGACGTCGTCGGCTTCCCGAGCCTTGCCTCCACCTCGATGGAACAGGGCCGCATCGCAGCGCGCGTCGCCATCGGTGCCGTCGCCAAGGAGCCGCAAAAGTATTTCCCCTACGGCATCTATGCCGTACCGGAAATTTCGACCTGCGGCCTGACGGAAGAGGAGATGAAAGAACGCGGCATTCCCTATGAATGCGGCATCGCCCGTTTCCGCGAGACATCACGCGGCCATATCATGGGCCTTGAGACCGGTCTGCTGAAGCTGATCTTCTCGCTGAAGACGCGTCGCCTGCTTGGCGTGCACATCGTGGGCGAAGGTGCGACGGAACTGGTGCATATCGGCCAGGCTGTGCTGAACTTGAAGGGCACAGTCGAATATTTCGTCGAAAATACCTTCAACTATCCGACGCTTGCCGAAGCCTACAAGATCGCCGGTCTCGATGCCTGGAACCGGATGGGCGATATAAAATCCGAACTTTGAGAACGCAAGACGGAGACCAACCACGTTAGCATCGAGGTGTGACATCCCCGCATCTGCAGGCCTTTTCTCGATGACGCTAACATGTGCACATCCTGTGGTAGTCTGATATGAGGCCTGCAAACTGCCTATATCCTATGTCAAAAGATATTGGTAAAGTTCGAGCTGTTCGCACCGGGGGTCGTTCTATTGCGTTTTGTCTGTTGCCTTCCCAAGTATGGTGCGCGCCTTTCGACAGCATGAAATCCATGTCTTAGACTAGCCTGCGACGCCACCAAGGACCGGTCCGCAGCCAAAAACGAAAGATAATATTTTGGCCCACATTTCAGAGACTGCTCGCAGGCGGTTTCAACTTATCCTGATAAAGCCGTCGCACTATGATGACGACGGCTACGTGATCCGCTGGTGGCGGGCGATGATTCCCTCCAATTCGCTGGCGGCCATTTACGGGATCGCCGCTGACTGTGCCGAGCGGCAAATATTGGGCGCCGATACGGCAATCGACATTACCGTCATCGACGAGACCAATACGCGCATCGACTTCGCAGCGATCCTGGCGCAGTTCAAACGCAACGACAATTTCGGAATGATCGCGCTGATCGGCGTCCAATCCAATCAGTACCCCCGCGCACTCGACATCGCCCGCCCCTTCCGCGATGCCGGATTGCCGGTTTCGATGGGTGGCTTTCACATCTCGGGATGCCTGTCGATGCTCGACGGCGACGCGATCGGCCTCGAGGAATGCCGCAAGATGGGTATTTCCATGTTTGCCGGCGAGGCCGAGGGGCGGCTGGAGATGGTGCTGCGCGATGCAGTAGCCGGCGAACTGAAGCCACTCTACAATTTCATGAACGACCTTCCCGGCATCGGCGGCACGCCGGTGCCCTTCCTGCCGAAGGACAATATCCAGCGCACGCTCGGCCTCAGCACCAGTTTCGATGCCGGCCGCGGCTGCCCCTATCAATGTTCCTTCTGCACGATTATCAACGTGCAGGGCCGCAAGTCGCGTTTTCGATCCGCTGACGATGTCGAACGGCTGGTGCGGATGAACTGGGCGCAGGGCATCCATAAGTTCTTCATCACCGACGACAACTTCGCCCGCAACAAGGATTGGGAAGCGATCTTCGACCGCCTGATCGAACTCAGGGAAAAGGATGGCATTCCGCTCGGCCTGATGATCCAGGTGGACACGCTCTGCCACAAGATCCCGAACTTCATCGAAAAGTCGAAACGCGCCGGCGTCACCCGTGTCTTCATCGGCCTGGAAAACGTCAATCCTGATAATCTGACCGCCGCCAAGAAGAACCAGAACAAGATCACCGAATATCGCAAGATGCTGCTGGCCTGGAAGGCACAGGGCATCATGACGCTTGCCGGCTATATTCTGGGCTTCCCGGCCGACACGCCGGAATCGATCCGCCGCGATATCAAGATCATTCAGGAAGAGCTGCCGCTCGACGTCATCGAATTCTTCGTTCTGACGCCACTGCCCGGCTCCGAGGACCATCAGGTTCTCTGGAAGAAGGGCGTCGAGATGGACGCCGATCTCAATATCTACGATGTCGAGCATGTCTGCACGGCTCATCCGAAGATGAGCAAGAAGGAGTGGGAAGATATCTATCAGGAGGCCTGGCCGCTCTACTACTCGCCTGAGCATATGAAGACCCTGCTGCGGCGCGGCGCGGCAACCGGCATCAAGCTCAGCAGCCTCGTCAAGGTTCTCGTCTCGTTTGCGACAACCGTGCCGCTCGAGAACGTTCATCCGCTGCAGAGCGGCCTTGTTCGCCTGAAGCATCCTTCGGAGCGCCGCCCCGGCCTGAAGCGCGAGCATCCGCTGCTGTTCTGGCCGCGCTTTGCCTTCGACACCGCCCGCAAGCATCTCTCCCTTGCCGGCACGATCATCAAGCTTAGCATTTCGGCTTTCTTTATCGCCCGCGATGTCGCTGCCAAAAGCTACATGGACAAGGCTCTGACACCCGTTGCCGATGATGACGAAGATGTTCTCGACCTCTTCACAAAGACGGCTGGTGGCACCGCTGCCGTCAGCCATATCAAGAAGGTCGCCGAACTGACCCACTCACGCAAGGCTGTCTAGAGTACCGTGCGTCCATCCGGACGCACCAGGGGTGCTTTGTCTCGTTGAACCAACCATTGAGCTTCCCGAGAATCGACTCCGATTTTCGGGCCGGCGTGGTAATAGCGACGATTGAGCGATCGAGAGAGAACGGCCACGTGATCTCGTGGCAGCGACGTGACGTCAATCTGCCGCCCGACCCCATTCTTAAGTTAATGGCGGTCGCGTCCTGCCTCAGCCTCTATATCATCCAATCGGCAAAGCAAAGGCGCGCTGTTGTTCGTCCCAGCATCTCGTCGCCCCAATAGGCTCGCGGAGTGCGGCGGCCGGCGATATTCACAGCGCTGCGTATTCAGATGCGGTCACGCGCCGCCTGCCGACACCAAACTGAATTGGCTATCACTCGTTGCCAAACAAGCCGAAGCCGTAAGAATCCGACTTTTGTTCTGGCTCAAGCAATTTGAATGATCTGGCCAGCCTCGGCCATTTGCAGAGTATCCAGGAATTCGACGATCTTGACACGATCAAAAAGAAAAGGCCCCGCACGTCGGCGGGGCCTTTCGAATTTCAGTCCGGAAAAACCGATTACTCGGCGCTATCCTCGGAAGCCTTCTTCTTCGGAGCAGCCTTCTTCTTCGGAGCAGCTTCTTCGCCTTCAGCAGCGTCTGCAGCAGCTTCCGTCTTGGCGGCAGCCTTCTTCTTCGGAGCAGCCTTCTTGGTGTCAGCCTTTTCAGAAGCTTCGCCTTCTTCGTCGGCGAGCAGTTCTTCCTTGGTCACCTTCTTGTCGGTGACGTCGATTTCGGTCAGCAGGTGGTCGATGACCTTTTCTTCGAAGATCGGAGCGCGGATCGAGGCGGCGGCACCCGGCTGGCTGCGGAAGAACTCAAGGATCTGCTTTTCCTGGCCCGGATACTGGCGCAGCTGTTCGTAGACCGCGCGCTGCATTTCGTCTTCGCTTACTTCGACGCCGGCCTTTTCGCCGATTTCGGAGAGAACGAGACCGAGGCGAACGCGGCGCTCGGCGAGCTTCTGGTACTCTTCGCGAGCCTTCTCTTCGGTCGTGTCTTCGTCTTCGAAGGTCTTGCCGGACTGGGCGAGGTCATTGCTGACCTGGTTCCAGATGCCATTATATTCGGCTTCGACGAGCTTGGACGGGGTTTCGAACTTGTACAGTTCGTCGAGCTGGTCGAGGATCTGGCGCTTCAGCTTCTGGCGCGTCAGCGAACCGTACTGGGATTCGATCTGGCCGCGGACGATTTCCTTGAGACGGTCAGCCGATTCGAGACCGAGCTTCTTGGCAAGTTCGTCGTTGATTTCAACGTCGGCCGGAGCAGCAACTTCCTTGACGGTGACGTCGAAGGTGGCTTCCGCGCCAGCGAGGTTCTTGGCCGGATAGTCGGCCGGGAAGGTTACGTTGATGGTCTTCTCATCGCCAGCCTTGGCGCCGACGAGCTGGTCTTCGAAGCCCGGGATGAAACGGCCGGAACCGAGAACCAGTTCAGCGTCCTGATCGGTGCCGCCGTCGAAGGCAACGCCGTCGACCTTGCCGACATAGTCCATCTTGACGCGGTCGCCGTTGGCGGCCTTGCCCTTCTTTTCGGCATAGTCGCGGGCGCTTTCAGCGACCTTGAGAACCTGCTCGTTGACTTCGTCGTCGGAGATGTCAACGACTTCGCGCGTGACCTTGATGCCCTTGTTGGACTTCAGTTCGATCGGCGGGAGAACTTCGTAGGAGAGCGTGAACTCAAAATCCTGCTGGGCAGCGAGGATCTTTTCGACCTCGGCCTGGTCTTCCGTCATATCGATTTCCGGCTGGGTCGCCGACTTTTCACCACGGCTCGACAGGATCTGCGTCGGCTGGTCGCGGACGATCTCGTTGACGAGGTCGACCATGATGGACTTGCCATAAACCTTCTTGAGGTGAGCGGCCGGAACCTTGCCCGGACGGAAGCCGTTGATGCGAACCTTGTCCTTCACGTCGGCAAGGCGCTCGTTCAGCTTGTTTTCCATGTCCTTGGCCGGGATAACGACCTTGATTTCGCGCTTCAGCCCTTCAGCGAGCGTTTCGGTAACCTGCATGTCTTCCTACCTTCATTTCCGTGGCGGCCGTGCCCAGACGCCGTTCGTTTCGGTGAGCACGACGCCGGCCAACTGCCGCGCGTGGCTTTTTCTCAATTCCTGTTCGTTCCGCCTTAAGCGGAACTGCACTCGCTTTCCGGGTATCCGGGACAACCGAGTTCCAGTCCTCCCGCCCTGCAAGGCAGCTTGGTGCGGGTAGAGAGACTTGAACTCCCACGCCTTGCGGCACCAGAACCTAAATCTGGCGTGTCTACCAATTTCACCATACCCGCGTTCGCAAAACCGCATGCATATGCCTGCGCATGAGGCCTTCCGGAGCGCGGCGTCTCTATAACACCCGATTTAGAACAGGCAAAGGAAAAATGAACGGCAAATGACAGGGATTTTCGGCCAAAATCGCATCGTTCCCGCCAGCCATGCCGGCTCTCAATAGAGAGGCTCTTCATAGGCCGGCTTGCCGTCCACGACGAGGCTACGGATCTGCGCTGCACCGGAGGAGGAAACGCTGGCGGCGATCGAAACGACGCCCTCGTTGCGGGCCTCCTCCAGCGGCTTGCCTTCGCCTTCCGGCACGTAATAGCGCTCTATCCCGTATTCGACGCGGATGGTTTCGCCGCTACCGGGACCATAGCTATAGAAAGGCAGGCTGCGCAGGACGACTGTATCCGATGCCGCCGGCAATTCGGCGAATGACGATTCGACAATGCCCCAGAATCCGTCGGGCTGGCGTTTGAGGCGCACCCACAGGGTCTGCTCGCCGGCTTCCGCCGGAATGCCGCCGGTGACTGTCGAGACAGGGACCGACGATATGTCGTAGTTCAGCACGACGTAGTCGCCGCGCAGGAAATCGCGCGGATCAACCGGAGCCGTCTTCAGCAAGACTTCGGTACCGCTTGCGAGGATAGAGGCACGGCTCTGGATAATGTAGCCGAGGATCAGCGTCTGCAGGCCCGCGACGAGGATTGCGGCAACAAGATAGAAGCGACCGGTTTGCAGTCTTGCGAAGGCCAAGCTCATGCGCGTTCCTCCCCTGCCTCGACGGATCCTGGCCCAGACGCGAAGCGCCTTTCCAGACGGATGACGACCCAGGCCACGGCAGCGACCACCAGGCCCGAGAAAAGGAAGAGGCTCGACGTGCCCAAGATCGTGCCAACCGTTACCGAGGCGAGGTACAACATCTCGGCGGCGAAAGCGCCGTAGGCCAGATAGCGCACCGCTCCATTATCCCGGCCATGGAGCACGAGCGCCACAATGGCGGCAGCCAGTGTCAGCAGGCCGATCACCACCATACGTCCGCCTTCATCCATTTCGATATGGAGCAGGAGCAACCCCATGAGGGCGACGAGGAAACTATAGAAGGCCGGGGCTGCACCCGCGGTTCTGACGAGCGAGGAAATCGGGCGGACGGGCAAGGCAGTCAGCAAGAAGGCCAGCATGCCGAGAACGGCGAAGACGATCGCCACGGATATTTCCTCCGTCATCATATAAAGCCATGCGAGCCAGCCGACCACCAGCAGATAGGCGAGATGGCGCGCCCGGGCAGCGCCTGTGAAGCGCACGAGCCCGATGATGACAGCCGCCATGACAAGCGGCGCATAAGGACCGAAGCCGAACCAGCGCGTGTCGAAATTCTCGAGGTAGACGGCAAAGGAGGCCCAGGAGAGAAAACCTGCGACTACGGTCACGGCGGCCGAGCGGAAAAGGATGGCTGAAACGGTCGCAACGGCGAACCAGAGATACATGACCACCTGTTCGTCGCCGGAGAGATGATACATCTGGCCGGTGAGCGATATGGCACCGCCGAAGCTCAGCGCACCGATAATGAGCAGGCCGCTCGCCGTCGCCTGCGCCCCGCGCATAAGAAGGAGTGCAGCGCCGATGTGCACCGCCCAGATGAGCGCCAGCATCAGGCCGACACGAACGAGGCGCGGGATGTACTCCCAGTTCGAAGCGACAAGAAGCAAAAGGGCAGCTCCGAGCAGTAGGGCCGCCAATCCCATCAGCACGCGACCGAGGCTGAAACTTGCCGGACGCGCGTCGTATTCGGCCAGCAGCGTCCTGGCCGTTCCTTCCTCAAGAAGCCCCTTCTCCACCCAGAGAGAGAAATCCCGCTCCAACCTGCCGCGATACATGCCCTACCCCGCATCGACCCGCCAATTTCGGCTTCTGCATTTATAGCGCAGGATCGCCGCACGGAAATGCCGGTATTTCAAAAGTACAAGTTCCTCACTGGTCTAAATTGGATCAGGCATTAACGAAACACTAACCGCACCATTGCTAATATACGACCATTACAAAGAGGCATGCATGAACCGCATAGCCCTCATGAATATATTGCACTGCAAAATCATCAAAAGTCATACTATTTAGCTTGATATCGAAGCACGGGGATGGCGCCCCGGCCCGGATTTCCGGATGCCTGCGGACCATATATCCGTGACGAGATTCGCAGATGCGCACTCCTCCTCCCAGCGCCCTGCGATAGACTGGCAACACTCCTCCTCCCAGTTGCCAGTCACCATCATGACGCCCACCGGATCCTCCCCCGGTGGGCGTTTTGTTTAACGTATGGTTAAACGATTAGCATCCTGACTTCTCGGGCTTTCACGAGAATCATCGTCAAGCGTTCGTTAAGCACGGTCGGCAAAGCGGGGCGGGCAGCATCGACGCCGATACGCAGCGATCTGGTGTCACGGATTTTCAGGACGGCGTTCCCGGGAGAAAAGACTTCCCGCAAGCAGGCACGCGGACCAAATATCAATTCGCAAAAGCCGGGTGATCAGCGAAAAATCATTCTGCCTATTCATTGACCAGAAAATGGCCAAAGCTTGTAAATCACAGCCAGAGCTCTGCGAATCATGCATAGGTGGATTGAAATGTTGTCTCTGTTAGTTCTTCGCGGCGCAACATATATTCTGGTCATCAAATAGAGGTCAGCGCCGAAGAGATGGCTGCTGGCAGGATCAAGCCCTAGGAAAGGGGATTAACATGAACTTCTCTCGCTCTTTCAATAACTGGCGCAAGTATCGTCAGACCGTTACTGAACTCGGCCGCATGACCAACCGCGAATTGCATGACCTCGGTATCGACCGTTCGGACATCCATCGCGTTGCTCGCGAAGCTGCCACCCGCTAAGTACAGGTAATCGCTGCTCCTCCCAAGCAGATTGCCTTCCCAAAACGCCTGCTGCTCCCGCAGCGGGCGTTTTCTTTTTGCGCACTACACTCGCTGCCGCAAAGGTTGCGAAAGTGTTAATTTCTGGCGCGCTCAAAAATCGCGCGCTGCATAATTTGCGAGCATCAGACTGCACATTTGCATAGCAGACGCCTTTTATTTGCACTGCACAAAAAGCGGGACCTCGACTATATAGATGTCAACCGCAGCAACGGCGATACCCGCCGCCTGCACAAGACATCCGAGGAAAAAACCATGAACCCGATCCGCATTGCAAAGAGCTGGATTAGCTACCGCCGTACGCTCAACGAACTTGGCAACCTGTCCAACCAGACGCTCGCCGATATCGGTGTGAGCCGTTACGACATCCGCGGCATCGCATCCCGCTCGTTCCGCTAAGAAAGCGGACGAACCATTCCCCAAGACGGCGCCATCAGGCGCCGTTTTCGTTTTTGGGCCTTGCTCCTTCTTTGTCGGAACCCTAGCGCCTTCCGTCAGTTCTCCTTCACGAAAGGAGACCAACATGGCAAATCAGCTCAATGCAGGCTTTACCGGCCAGCCCGCGAACAAACCCGAAGGTATCCGAAAGGCCGCGTCGAACACCGCCTCCGCGGTCAAGCGAGAAGTACAGGCCGTCGCAACGGGCGCGGCCGATCATCCCCACACTGCCAGCTCGGTCGTTGTCGGTATCGGCGTGCTGGCTTTCAGCATCGGCTATCTGCTCGGCCGCCAATCCGTCGAGACCAGCCGTTTCTGGAGGTGATACCTTGACCAGAACCTTTCTCGAAAAAGCAACTGACGATGCGCGGGCAGAAGACAGCCCGGCAGCCGACGCTCGCCGGCGTGAGATTGCCGACGAAACTGCCCGTGCGATGGATGCCCGGCGTAAGGACGGCGGAACACCGAAGGGTGAAATAGACACTTTCGGCGAGCACGCGGAAGAAATGGCTCCCGATGATCTCCCAAACCTTGCTGCACAACGCGAAGCGGTGCGGGAACATGGCGATGCCTACGTCGTCGCTGCCGATCTCGAAGATGCCGACCAGCGCGAAGCGTCGCCCGGAACGCGAGAGCAGGACTGACCAGCTTGCGGCGGCGCCGGGCACCGTTTTCGATTCTATTGTTGGATCGCATGTCCCGGCGTGATATCAGCCGCCAATGACCAATAATTCCTCCTATTCCCCCATTCATGTCATTGGCGGCGGACTAGCCGGCTCTGAGGCCGCGTGGCAGATCGCCCATGCGGGCGTTCCGGTGATCCTGCATGAAATGCGCGGCGTGCGCGGCACGGATGCGCACAAGACCGATGGACTTGCGGAACTCGTCTGTTCCAACTCCTTCCGCTCGGATGATGCTACCAGCAACGCCGTCGGCGTCATCCATGCGGAAATGCGCATGGCCGGTTCGCTGATCATGGCGTCGGCTGACAAACATCAGGTGCCAGCAGGCGGCGCACTGGCTGTCGATCGTGATGGCTTCTCTGATGCCGTGACCAAGGCAATCCACGAGCATCCGCTGATCACCGTGGTGCGTGAAGAGGTTTCGGGCCTGCCGCCGCAGGAATGGGATCAGACGATCATCGCCACCGGTCCACTGACGGCGGCATCGCTTGCAGGCGCCATCCAGGCGGAAACGGGCGAAGATTCCCTTGCGTTCTTCGATGCCATCGCACCGATCGTCTACCGTGACAGCATCGACATGGATATCTGCTGGTATCAGTCGCGCTATGACAAGGTCGGCCCCGGCGGCACCGGCAAGGACTATATCAACTGCCCGATGACCGAGGAGCAGTACAATGCATTCGTCGACGCGTTGATTGCCGGCGATGCGGTCGGTTTCAAGGAGTGGGAGGGCACGCCCTATTTCGACGGCTGCCTGCCGATCGAGGTGATGGCCGAGCGCGGACGCGAGACGCTGCGCCATGGACCGATGAAGCCGATGGGCCTTACCAATGAGCACAATCCGACGGTGAAAGCCTATGCCGTCGTGCAGCTGCGCCAGGACAATGCGCTCGGCACGCTCTACAATATGGTCGGGTTCCAGACGAAGCTGAAATATGGTGCCCAGGCAGAGATCTTCCGGCTGATCCCGGGCCTCGAGAATGCCGAATTCGCGCGGCTCGGCGGCCTGCATCGCAACACCTACATCAACTCGCCGACTTTGCTCGATCCATCACTGATGCTGAAATCGCGCCCGGGCCTGCGGTTTGCCGGTCAGATCACCGGCTGCGAAGGCTATGTGGAAAGCGCAAGCGTCGGTCTGCTGGCAGGCCGCTTTGCCGCGGCAGAACGCAAGGGCGAGCCAGTTTCCCTTCCGCCAGCTACAACGGCGCTTGGCTCGCTGCTCGGGCACATTACTGGCGGCCATCTCGTCACCGACGAGGAGCCGGGCAAACGCTCGTTCCAGCCGATGAACATCAATTTCGGTCTTTTTCCGGAATTGCAGCCGGGCTCGATCGTCAAGCCAGAAGGCGTCAAGCGCTTCCGCGGCAAGGACAAGACGATCATGAAGCGACAGTTGATTGCCAAGCGGGCGCTTGCAGATTGCGCCGCCTGGCTGGGTCAGGACATCAAGCTCGCCGAAAGCGCCTGAAATTACTGCGGCTAATGCCCGTTTGCCGCTGAGGTATTCGGCGCGGACAATTCCTTATCCGGCTCGGCAACATAGTTGCCGAGCAGCCATAACGAGACCTCCGACGCCTCCTTGGCCGAGGTGAACTCGTAGGTGCCGTTGTGAGAGGGTGCATTGACAAATTCGATGTTCAAACCCCTGCCCGTTTCGGAAGCAAGGACGCGCACCGTTCCCGGCTCGATCAAATGGCAAGCGAAATGGCGCGACATGTTGCGCATGAAACCAGCCTTGTTGTCATGCAGGCGTACGAAGACGGCCTGACCGTCAACGGTCGCCTGGAGCTGGCGGATTGCTTCGTTGGGGAAAGCCCGGCCGAATTCGATGATGGCAAGGCCCGTATCGTGCAGGCCATCTTCCTTGTTCTGAGCAGCCATGCGAGTCGCCACGAAGGCGAAGAAGATGACGATGGCGAAAAGAACGCACCAGACGATAATGCCCACGCGGATTCTCCGTTTAGAATGGGGTTACGCCTGACATAACGCACGAGACTTGCGCGAGTTTGACCGTTGTCAGATTTTCTTGCGCATGCCGGCAAATGCCATGCGCATCTGACGCCGCCATTGCGGCTCCTGAAGCGCGGCCTCCAGAACGGCGGCACCGCGCTTCTGCGCCTTCATCAGTACAGGTTCCGCAAGCACAGCAGGCAGGAAGGCGGGCAGGACCGATGGCGGCAGGACGGACGCCCTCGCCTTCGCAAGGTGATCGCGACCAAGCCCGGCAAGAGCTTCGATGGCCGCAGAGATGCGCGGCTTGTCCTCGCCAGCCAAAAAAGTCTCCCGGTCGAGACCTGTCGCGGACAGGATTTCAAGCGGGATATAGACCTGACCGCGGCGTTGATGGAGCGGCATCAGGAGTAGCATGCCTGAAATAGCCTGCGCCACACCGGCATGACCGGCGGCATCGGCGGATTTCATCGCCTCGTCAGGGGAAAGGATGAGGCCTGCAAGCTGGATGAGCGCCGAGGCCGTTTCACCCGCATAGCCCTCCAGCGAGGTACGGCTCTCCATCGGGTCGTCATAGAGATCGAAAATCCGGGCCTCTATCATGTTGACGAGCGTCTGGCGTGGCAGCCGGTGCGCCTCGACGGCCGAAAGAAGGGCTGCCGCGAGCGGATTGGCCTCGGTCGAACCGTGTGCATTGCCTTCCAGGAGATCGCGCCAATATTGCATGCGGATTTCGCCGGGCAGCGGTTCGTGCACGAGGTCGCGGATGCGGGCGAGCTCGGCATTGAAGGCGTAGAGGGCGGCGAGCGCACCGCGCTTGTCATCAGGCGACAGCAGGCAGGCGAGGTAACGGTCGCGATCGGTGTCGCGCAGCATCGCCAGGCTGATATCCTGGTTCGTCCTTGTATCGCTCATGTTCAGACTGCGATCAGGGCGGCGGCGACGGCACGCTGCTCGGAGAGCATGATATTGAAGGTTCGCACGGCGGCACCCGTGCTCATCGGGTCTGAGGAGATACCGCGCGCCTTGAGCGCGGCACGCAACTCTGCAGGCAGGCGTCGAAGCTCCGTGCCGGTGCCGACCAGCAGCACTTCAATATCGGCCGCCTCATCGAGCACCTGGCGGAAATTCTCGACCGACAGAGGCTTCGTCATATCCATGTCCCAACCGTGAATGCCCGACGGCAGGCAAAGGATGGAGCCGCGATGCGACATATCCGCAAAACGGAAGCCACCATTGCCATAGGTGTCGATGGGAGCGCGGCCCGGGAAATGGGCGTCGCGGATTTCAATGCCTTTTGCCATATGCCTATACCGCCGGCTTGCCGGATTTCATGCTGATATCGCCCTCGTCCTCGCCATCGCTCTCCCGGCGCAGCCGGAAGATGATGAGAACTGGCGCCGCTATATAGATGGAGGAGAATGTTCCAAGCGCAACGCCGAAGAGCATGGTGAATGTGAAGGAGCGAATGACGGCACCGCCGAAAATATAGAGCGCAAGCAGCGCCAGCAGGGTCGTGGCGGCCGTCAGGATGGTGCGCGACAGCGTCTGGTTGATTGCCGCATCGATCAGGATCGGCAGCGGCATCTTCCTGTAGCGCTTCAGATTTTCGCGCATGCGGTCGTACACGACAACGGTGTCGTTCAGCGAATAGCCGACGACGGTCAGAAGCGCTGCGACACTCGTCAGATTGAACTCCATCCCACTGAGCACGAAGAGGCCGAGCATGATGATGACATCGTGCAGCGTCGCAACGATTGCGCCGACCGCAAACTGCCATTCGAAGCGGATCCAGATATAGATTAGGATTGCGAATAGCGAGGCAAGGATGCCGACCGTCGCCAGCATCGTCAATTCACCGGAAACGGAGGGGCCGACGACCTCGACACGACGGAAATCGTAGTCCTCGGCCAGTTCGCCGCGAATGAACGTTGCGACTGACTGCTCGGCATTCTCGCCGCCATCCTGCGAGCCGACACGGATGAGGGCGTTGGTGGCATCGCCGATGCGCTCGACGCGCACCGGTCCGAGGTTCAGTTCGTTCAGACGGGCGCTCAGATCGGCAATATCGGCATTGCCCTGCTTCGCCTTGACCTCGATCAGCGAACCGCCGGTGAAGTCGATACCGAGCTGCAGGCCGACCGTTGCGAAGGCGAGCATTGCGGCGATGCAGAGCGCTGCAGATGCCGTGAAGACATAGCGGCGAATGCCCATGAAACGAATATTGGCGTGCTCGAACAGCCCGGTCAGCGCAGTCTTCGGCAGATGGCGCGGATTGAGCCTTGCAAGCCAGGCGGCCACCAAGCCGCGCGTCAGCGTGAAGGCGGTCAGGATGGTTGTGAGAATGCCGACGGCGAGCGTCACAGCAAAGCCGCGGATGGATTCACTGCCGACGAAAAACAGAATGACGGCGGCGATGAAGATCGTTACATTGGCATCGACGATGGTTGAAAAGGCGCGCGAGAAGCCGCGCTCGACCGCCTGTGCGAAAGCCGTATGCGGTACCCTCTCCTCTTCGCGAATGCGCTCATAGATCAGAACATTGGAATCGACTGCCATGCCGACGATCAGGACGAGGCCGGCAATACCCGGAAGCGTCAGTATCGCGCCGGCAACACTCAGCACCGCGACGATCAGCACCAGATTGAAGGCAAGCGACACGACTGCGATGATGCCGAGCATGCGATAGAGCGCTATCATCAGCGCTGCGACAAGCACGACGGCGACGATACCGGCGATCAGGCCGGAGAAAACAGATTCAGAACCAAAGAGCGGACTGACGGTGCGCTCTTCCACTGACGTCAGCGTCGCCGGCAGCGCACCGGCCCGTAGCATGACGACAAGATCCTGAACGCCCTCCTCCGAGAAATTGGCTGATATCTCGCCGTTTCCATCTGAAATCGGTGCTTCGATGACCGGGTTTGCCATGACCTGATCGTCGAAGACGATGGCAAGATGTTTTCCGACATTGGCCGTCGTTGCCTGAGCCAGACGTTTTGCCGCCTCGGCATTCAGCTTGTAGACAATCGCGCTGTCCTGGGTCTGCGGATCGGTCTTGCTATCGACTTCGGCAAAATCGGCACCTGTAGCGATTACCGTGCGATCGACGAGATAGGGAACCGGCGGGTCATCCAGAGAATACAGCACCTGCGACGTCGCGGGCCAACGGCCGGCAAGCGCCTGCTGGCCGGTCATGCTCTCATCGATGAGGTGAAACGAGAGTGCTGCAGGTTCGTTCAGCAGGTTCTTCAGCCGCTCGGCATCGACGGAGCCCAGCACCTGCACGGCGATGCGATCGTCACCATCAGGACGAACGGTGAAATTCTCTTTGCCGAAACCGGCGATCCGGCGGGCGACGATATCGAGCGAGCGGGTCTGCGCTGCGAGCGTGTCAGCATCGATCGCCTTGTCGGAGATCTGCAGCGTCAACTGACCATCATTGTTCTGCTGCAGCGAGACGTCGGCCGATGTCAGCGACTTCAGGAGATCGGCTGCGGGCTGCAACTGGGCCATATCGGTGACCTTGACCGTCACCGTCTGCGCGGTACCGGCGAGCCCCGTATAGCGGATGTTGGCGCCGCGCAGCTTGTCGCGAACGCTGGCAACCGTGGCCTCCAGCCGATCCCGGACAATGTCGGAGCGTTCGAGGCGCAGTACGATGCGGGAACCGCCCTGCAGATCGAGACCAAGGGTGACGCGGTCCTGACGAACCCAGTTGGGCAGGGAGGAGAGCTGCGCCTGGCTTAAAAGATTAGGCGCAGCGACGACAACAGCCGCAATCGCGACCAGCCAGATCAGAAGTGTTTTCAAGCGGGAAAAATGGTGCATTCTCTCGACTATCTTCCGATCCGGCGGGTGTTGCTATCGCATGTTATGCAGCGTCGGCCTTGACCGGCTCGCCCTTGACGCGGATTTCGGAAATACCGGTGCGGACGATGCGCACGCGCACGCCTTCGGCGATTTCAACTTCGACTTCCTTCTCGTCGACGACCTTCGTGACCTTGCCAACGAGGCCGCCGCCGGTGACGATCTGGTCGCCGCGACGGATCGCCTTCAGGGTTTCCTCACGCTTCTTGGCCTGCGCCCGCTGCGGGCGGATGAGCAGGAAATACCAGACTACCATCAGCGGCACGAACAGGATGATCATTTCGAGGCCTGAGCCGCCGAAAGCGCTCGTAGCGTCGGTTGCGCTCTGGGCAAATGCCGGGGTGATAAACATGCTAAGCTCCTCAGGCTGTGGGCGGCGGAACCCCGCCTCTCTTTTCAGGTCGCCGGACTATAGTTGCAGCCTTGATGAATGCAACAAAAACAGCCGGAAAGCGTACCGATTCCGCTGCCTCATAACCTTTCCGCTGTGGAAAGGCCATGCTACCCGGCATCAAAAAAACGAAAGCGGATGATCGCTGCAATCTATGAAGGAGGCACCCGATGGCCGAGGAAATCAATAGCGTTCTGCTTCAGGAGCTGAAGAGGCTTGCGGATGCAGTCGAACGGCTAGCCGGCGCCCCACCTGCCGCCAATGATTGGACCGCCGCCAACTGTTTCGTCTGGTCCCCTGCCCGCCAGTATCTGCAGCCTGTCAAGCGCCCCAACCGCGTGGCGTTGAAGCTCATCCGCGGCGTCGATCACGTGCGCGATATCCTGCACGAAAACACGGTGCGCTTTGCCGAGGGTTACGCAGCCAACAACGTGCTGCTCTGGGGCGCCCGCGGCATGGGCAAGTCCTCGCTCGTCAAGGCCGTGCACGAAGATGTGCGTCTCGAAAGCGGCGTATCGCTAAAGCTCGTCGAGGTGCATCGCGAAGATATTGCCAGCCTGCCGACGCTTCTTGACCTCCTCAAGGATACGCCGCACCGTGTCATCGTATTCTGTGACGATCTTTCCTTCGATCACGACGATACCGCCTATAAGTCGCTCAAGGCGGCGCTTGACGGCGGCGTGGAAGGGCGTCCGGACAATGTGCTCTTCTATGCGACCTCCAACCGGCGCCATCTCTTGCCGCGCCACATGATGGAGAACGAGCAGTCGACGGCCATCAACCCATCCGAAGCCGTGGAGGAGAAGGTTTCACTCTCCGATCGCTTCGGCCTGTGGCTCGGCTTCCACAAATGCAGCCAGGAAGATTATCTGGCGATGATCGATGGCTATGCCGAATACTTCAAGCTTGGCCTCGAGCGCGAGAAGATGCATGCCGAGGCGCTGGAATGGGCGACCACCCGCGGCGCCCGCTCCGGCCGTGTCGCATGGCAGTATATCCAGGATCTGGCCGGCCGCATGCGCATCCATCTCGACCGCGCTTGAGCACGACCTGGCGGCACAGCTGAAAGACGACAAAAGCCCGGCTGCTGGCCGGGCTTTTGCACATTCCTGAAACGCTCTACCTGCTCAGGAAGTATTCTCTACTCAAGGAATGTCATCGGGTTGACCGGGGACGCATCCTTGCGAACTTCGAAGTGCACCTGCGGCTGCTTGACGTTGCCGCTCATGCCCGACACGGCAACCGTCTGGCCGCGCTGGATCTTCTGGCCACGCGTGACGCTCAGCGTATCGGCATTGCCGTAAACCGTGACGGTGCCGTCGTCGTGACGGACGAGAACCGTGTTACCGAGCTCCTTCAGACCGTTGCCGGCATAAATGACCACGCCGTTTTCAGCAGCCTTGATCGCCGTGCCCTGCGGAACCGAGATATCGATGCCGTCGTTGCGGCTGCCGTTGACGTTTGCACCGTAGGCCGCGATCACCTGTCCGCGAACCGGCCAGCGATACTTGCCGATGCCGGTTGCTTCGGGCGCGGCAGCACTGACATCGGACTTCTTCTCGACATCATCGACCGTCTGTGTCGCGGCAGGAGCCTTGTAAGGCGCCGGCTGTGCGGAGGCCGTCTGGACCGGAGCTGCAGCCGGCTGGGCGGGCTTCACCTGCTCCACCTTCTGGGCCGGGATGGAGGCCGTCTTGATCGTGTCGGCCGAGGCTGTGCCATTCGGAATCTTCAGCTCCTGCCCGATGCGGATCGAGCTTGCCGACAGATTGTTGGCCGCCTTGATATCGTCGATGTTGGCACCCGTCGCCTTGGCGATCTTGGCAAGCGAGTCGCCCTGCTTGACCGTGTAGGTACCGGCGCCACCGTTCGGGTTCTTGCCGCCGCCTGCAGGAGCCTTGCTTGTCGGATCGGCGCTTGCGACAGCCTTATCGCGAGCCGAGTTGGCACCCGGAACGACAGCGACTTTCTGTTCCTGGCCCTTCGTCGGCTGCGGCAGGTTGCCGGGCTTGGACAGATCGGCGGACTGGGCCGCGGCCTTGGCGGGATTGTTGCCGCCATTGAAGGTCGGGATGAGGATCGCCTGGCCGGGCTGCGCTGCGGAAGCCGTCTTCAGATTGTTGACGCGGAGAATTTCTTTTTCCGGAACGCCAAACCGGCGTGAAAGCACCGCGATGTTTTCACCGGGACGCAGCGTGACGGAAGGCGCATTGGCCGCCGACCAGCCCGAGACTTTCGGCGTCGTGCCCGTCGTCAGTGTATCGGCAGCATCCCTCGGAGCATTCACGCCTGCCGGGGCGATGCGATCAGGCTTCGGAGCCGACGGGAACGGCTGAGCGAGAGCGACATTCCTTTCCTGCTGCCGGGGAGAAACGGACCCAGCACTCGGCGGCGCGAGTTCGGTGCGCTGAACAGAAACCGGTGCGGATGCCATCCGTGCGGGGGAAGTGGCAACCGGATCATAGCTCGGACGGCCCGGATAGGGCTGGTTCATCGCACCATTCTGAGCGTAGGCCGGCTGCACGGCCGAACCACCGAGATCGGCGCGCGGCACCGGGTCGCCCTGCGGCCCGTTGAAACCCCTGCGCGGGATCGAATTCGTCGTCATCTGATCCTGCCCGGAGGAGGAAAACAGACTGCCGAAACGTGTTACATCGGAGCTGCAGCCTGTTGCTGCACTCGCCAGCAAGGTGACGACCAGAAGATTGCCGGCCGATTTCCCGAACTTCGGCGAAAGACTGAAACGCATGACTCGACCCACTTAGAACGCAACCATTTGTGAGTCTATTAAAGCGCGTTAGTGTTACCATGCGGTTAAGGCGCTGGAATCAGTGCTATATTTTTGAGAACTTGATAACCATAAGTTTGCGGGCAAAAAATCATAGCCCGCAGGGCTTTGCGGTCTGCCGATGCATGTCGCGAGTCTCCAGGTTCGCATGCCATGCTTCTGATCTTTGTTTTACGGATGTCGTTGTTGCAAACCGGTGCACCCGTTTTGCGTGTCTTGCTTTAAAGCTGGGATGCGAGGCGGGGAACAATCGGCAGATAGGGAGCGTCAAAAAGCTCTTCCCGCTCGAAGCGGCTTCCGGTTTTCGTCAGGCGAACCATGCGGCATTCGTTTTCAGAGATCATCAGCGGCGCAATCATCGAACCGCCGGAGACCAGCTGATCGGCATAGAAGCGCGGCATGGAGTTGAAAGCAGCCGTGACAAGAATGCGGTCGAAAGTGCCCTCGCCCTGCATGCCGCCGCTGCCATCAGCCTGGCGGATGATGACGCTGCGCAGGCTGAGGGCTTCCATTCGGCGCTGGGCCGAAAGTGTCAGCGTCTTGTAGCGATCGACCGTCAGCACACGCTCCGCGATGCGACCGATGACCGCCGCGGTGAAGCCGCTGCCTGTTCCGATTTCGAGCACACGCTGACCGGGTCGGACCTTCAGATGATGCAAAAGACGGACCACAAAATCGACGCCCTCCAGAAAGGAGCCGCATTCGATCGGGATCGTGCGGCTGGAATAGGCGTTCTCGGTAAATTGCGGTGGTACGAAAAGCGAGCGCGGCGTTTGCTCGACTGCCGTCAGCAGATCGATGTCGGAAATGCCTTCCGCGCGCAATCTCAAGACCAGCGCTGCAAAGCCTTCCTTCTCGGCCAGTTTTGCCGTCAACCCTTTACTCCGTGTCCGAGGGCCCGCGCCACGCGGTCCGTCACGGAATAATCGGTCAGATCAAGTTTCAAAGGTGTTACCGAAATCCTATTATGCTTGAGGGCGTGGATATCGCTGCCCTCGGTAAAGGCGCCGGCACGCTCGCCGAATTTCAGCCAGTAATAGGGAAAGCCGCGGCCGTCGGTGCGCGCATCGACCTGCAGGTTGAAGGCAAGCTTGCCCTGGGCCGTCACTTCCACGCCCTCGACATCTTCAGGGCGACAGTTCGGGAAGTTGAGGTTAAGGAAAGTGCCTTCGGGCAGATCGACGGTCATCAGCTTTTCGAGGAGCGCAGGCGCGTGCGCCTCGCAGACCTCCCAGGGCAGGATTCGCGCGCCATTATCGTAAACGTATGCCTGGCTGAGGGCGAAGGAGCGCACGCCCTGCATCGTTCCTTCGATGGCGCCGGCGATGGTACCGGAATAGGTTACGTCGTCTGCAACGTTTGAGCCGGAATTGACACCCGACAGGACGAGGTCCGGCTTGATATCCAGCACCTGCTTGATGCCCATGATGACGCAATCGGTCGGCGTGCCGCGCAGCGCATAATGCTTATCAGAAATCTTCCGGAGCCTCAGCGGCTCCGAAAGGCTGAGCGAATGCGCAAGACCGCTCTGGTCGGTTTCGGGGGCAACGATCCAGACATCGTCAGAAAGCGCCCTTGCTATCCGTTCCAGCGCACCCAAGCCTTCGGCATGGATACCGTCGTCATTCGTCAGCAGGATGCGCATTGGCTCAGGCCGCCCGTTCGATCTTCGTCAGACCGCCCATATAGGGCAGCAAAACGTCCGGAATCGTGACCGAGCCATCCTCGTTCAGATAATTTTCGAGAACGGCGATCAGGCAGCGGCCAACCGCAGTTCCGGAACCGTTCAGCGTGTGAACGAATTTCGTCGCCTTGTCGTCCTTGCCGCGATAGCGGGCGTTCATGCGCCGTGCCTGGAAATCGCCGCAGACGGAGCAGGACGAGATCTCGCGGAACGTATTCTGGCCCGGCAGCCAGACTTCAAGATCGTAGGTCTTGCGCGAACCGAAGCCCATGTCGCCGGTGCAGAGCGTCATGGTGCGGAAATGCAGGCCGAGGCGCTTCAGTACTTCCTCTGCGCAGGCCGTCATCCGCTCGTGCTCGGCAAGCGAGCTCTCGGCATCGGTGATCGAGACCAGCTCGCACTTCCAGAACTGGTGCTGGCGCAGCATGCCGCGCGTGTCGCGGCCGGCGGAGCCCGCCTCGGAACGGAAGGACGGCGTCAGCGCCGTGAAGCGCAGCGGCAGCTTCTCCTGATCGAGGATTTCCTCACGCACGAGGTTGGTCAACGTGACTTCCGCAGTCGGGATCAGATAGCGACCATCCGTCGTCTTGAAGAGATCCTCTTCGAACTTCGGCAGGTTGCCGGTGCCGAACAGGGCTTCAGCGCGCACCATCAGCGGCGAAGACACTTCGGTATAGCCGTGTTCGGTCGTGTGCAGATCAATCATGAACTGGCCGAGCGCGCGCTCGAGCCTGGCGAGCTGGTTGGTCAGGACCGTGAAGCGCGAGCCGGAAAGCTTGGTGGCACGTTCAAAATCCATATAGCCGAGGGCTTCGCCGATTTCGAAATGTTCCTTCGGCGTATGGTTCCAGCGCGGTTTTTCGCCGACGATACGGGTGACGACATTGTCGTTCTCGTCCTTGCCGACAGGCACTTCGTCAAGCGGTACGTTCGGAATGCGCGAGAGCTGGTCGTAGAGATCGGCGGAAAACGCGCGCTCTTCTTCCTCGGCTGCCGGCAGGGTCTCCTTGATCTCGGCGACCTCGGCCTTCAGCGTGTCGGCAAGCTCGGTGTTCTTCTGCGCCATGGCCGCGCCGATCTCCTTGGAGGCGGCGTTACGGCGGGAGAGCAGGTCCTGCGCTTTCTGCACGGCGGAGCGGCGCTTTTCGTCAAGGGCGACGAGAGATTGCGACAGAGGTTCCGCGCCGCGCTTGGCAAGGGCAGCATCGAGAGCCTCGGGATTCTCACGGATCCATTTGATATCGAGCATCGTCGTTCCAGATCGTTTCAACATAAATGAACCGGTCGGAGGAAACCCCGACCGGATGGGAAACGGCAGAACTCAGTGAAACGTCCTGATGCGCTCAGACGCTGTCCGTGTTGGCGACGTCAGAGGATTCGCTGGCCTCTTCAACCGCCTGTTTGGAACGCTGACGCTCCACGAATCGTGCCGCGTAAATGGAAATCTCGTAGAGAAGGATCGTCGGTAGCGCAAGACCGATCTGGGACATGGGATCGGGCGGTGTGAGCACCGCGGCGACCACGAAGGCAAGCACGATCGCGAACTTGCGCTTTTCGGCGAGCCATTGCGACGTCAGAAGGCCGACACGAGCCAGAAGCGTCGTGATCACCGGTAGCTGAAAGACGAGGCCGAAGGAGAAGACCAGCGTCATGATCAGGCTCAGATATTCCGAGACCTTCGGGAGCAGCGAAATTGCCACCTCGTCATGACCCGGCGCCTGCTGCATCGACAGGAAGAACCACATGACCATCGGCGTGAAGAAGAAATAGACCAGCGCCCCGCCCATCAGGAACAGGATCGGCGATGCGATCAGGAACGGCAAAAAGGCCTGGCGTTCGTTCTTGTAGAGGCCGGGAGCGACGAACTTGTAGATCTGTGCAGCGATGATCGGGAAGGCGATCACCAGACCGCCGAACATCGCCACCTTGACCTGCGTGAAGAAGAACTCCTGCGGCGCCGTATAGATCAGCTGCGCTTTCTCGACATCGAGATGCGCCCAGCTGACAGCAAGCTTGTAGGGATAGACGAGGTAATTGAAGATGTGCTTGGCGAAGATGAAGCACACGATGAAGGCGATGAAGAACGCAGCGATCGACCAGATCAGCCGCGTGCGCAGCTCCATCAGGTGCTCGATCAACGGCTGCGGCTTGTCTTGTATATCACCGCTCATGCCTCATCCTTCTTATTTTTGGCGGCAGGCTTTGCGACGGCGGCCGGCTTCCTCGTCGCGGCAGCGCGCTTCGGCTTCTCGACCGGTGCCGCGACCAACGCAACCGCGTCAGCCTTGTCCGCAGCCTTCACACGCGGCTTGCGGACGGCCTTCGGCTTTTCAGCCACGGCGACCGGAGCAACGGTAGCGGCAGCGACCGGCTGCGGCGCAGGAACGACCGGCGGCGTTTCCGGCAGGCTCATTGACGGCGCCGGCGCGGAAACTTCCGCAGGCGGCGCTTCCGTCACAGTCCCGGTACCCTGCTCCAGCGGGCGCTGTTCTGCGGGGTTGTCGACCTTCGTCGAATTCTGCAGGTCGGCCTTGATCTCGTTACCCATCTGGCGCAGCGGGTTCATCGCCTCGCGCAGGCTGTTGACCGGGTTGAGCTTCTGGGCGTCGCTGATCGTGTTACGCACATCGTCAAGCTCGGCTTCGCGCAGTGCTTCGTCGAACTGGGCACGAAACTCACCCGCGACCTTGCGGGCACGTGCTGTCATCTTGCCGAAAGCGCGCAGCATCGGCGGCAGATCCTTGGGACCGACAACCACGATCAGAACGACCGCGATAACCAAGAGTTCGGTCCAGCCAATATCGAACATGCAAGGCTCCTGAACGGGCGGCGCGGGGGCAGCGCCCTTTCCCGTACGTGATTACTTCGTTTCGTCGGCCTTGTGATCGACGGTCTTTGCTGCTTCCGGCGCGTCTTCGTCCGTCATGCCCTTCTTGAAGCTCTTGATGCCCTTGGCAACGTCGCCCATCAGTTCCGGGATCTTGCCGCGACCGAACAACAAAAGCACAATGGCCAGAACGATAAGCCAGTGCCACATGCTAAAAGAACCCATTACGCATACTCCCTGTTTCGATGTTCCCTCGATGTAAGAATTTCCGATCCGGTTTCCAACATCAATCCTTCTGGATTGAGCTTAATGTCACGGTATCGGCCTTTGTGACAAGCCATTCGTCCATCGAAAAATCGTGATTGACATTGTTTTGCGCGGCCGTGGCAAAAGCAAGACCAACCTTCATCATTCCTCGGAGGCGCCACCCGGGGCGAGCAGTCCAAGCTCTTCAAGGTCCAGTTGTGTAATTGGATCCTCATCCTCGGCCAGTTCGTCGTTCATGAGGGGCGACGGAATGTTGAAATTCGCCGGGATTCGGCCGGACAGCAGGCCGGCGCCCTTCAATTCCTCAAGTCCCGGCAAGTCGCGCAATTCCTCAAGGCCGAAATGATCAAGGAAATCACGCGTCGTGCCGAGCGTCACCGGCCGGCCCGGTGTGCGACGGCGGCCGCGGAAACGTACCCAGCCCGCCTCCATCAGCACATCGAGCGTGCCGCGCGAGGTTTGCACACCTCTGATATCTTCGATCTCGGCACGCGTCACCGGCTGGTGATAGGCAATGATCGCCAGCACCTCGAGGGCTGCGCGGGAGAGTTTGCGGACCTCATTCTCATCGCGACGGATGAAAAAGGATAGGTCGGCGGCGGTGCGGAAGGCCCAGGCATCATCGACCTGCACGAGATTGACACCACGCGGCGCATAGTGGTCCTTCAGGCGCAGCATGATCTCGCGCGCATTGAAGCCCTTCGGCAGACGCTCGGTGATAAAGCCTTCGGATACCGGCTGGGCGGAGGCGAAGACCAGCGCTTCGGCTATACGCTCCGCTTCGATCTCGGCCTGCAGATTGCGGGAAGCGTCTTCGCCCTCCCCATCTTCACCTTCAAAGTCATCGTCCTGCGCGCCGATCAATCCGACTGCTCCTGTTCGACCACCTGAAGGGTGGCATGTTTCGGGCCGCGGCGCATATAGATCGGCTGGAAGGCGCCATCCTGGCGGATCTCCAGCTTGCCCTCGCGCACCAGTTCCAGCGAGGCGGCAAAGGCGCTGGCAACGGCCGTGACGCGCTCGGCGGGGCTTGCAAGGTACCGCAGCAGATATTGCTCGAGCGCCGTCCAGTCGACGATGTCGCCGATCATCTGGGTCAGCAGTTCGCGGGCGTCGGTGAGTGACCAGACGTTGCGCCGCTCGATCGTCACCTGGGTGATCGCATGACGCTGTCGCAGGGCAGCGTAGGCGCTCAGGAGATCGTAGAGATTGGCCTCATAGGCCGATTGCTGGCGATGCGGGATATGTTCGGGGGCGCCGCGGGCGAAAATGTCCCGGCCGAGCCGGTTGCGATTGACGAGGCCGTCGGCCACCTGGCGCATCGCCTCCAGCCGCTTCAGGCGAAAAGCAAGCGTTGCCGCCATTTCCTCACCCGAGGGACCGTCGTCCTTGACCTGCTGCGGGATCAGCAATCGCGATTTCAGATAGGCAAGCCAGGCGGCCATGACGAGATAGTCGGCGGCAAGCTCGATGCGAATCCGCCGCGCGCTTTCGACGAACTGAAGATATTGCTCGGCAAGGGCCAGAACCGAAATGCGCGACAGGTCGACCTTCTGGTTGCGGGCAAGATAGAGCAAGAGGTCGAGCGGGCCTTCGAAGCCGGCGACATCGATCACCAATGCCGGCTCGTGGGTGGCGCGTTCCGAACCGTTCTCCTGCCACAGCTTGTCCATCGGCGTTGACGCCGCCTGGGACCGCTCCGTGCCCTTGATCGTGTTCACCCTACCCTGCCTTTCCGGCCTCTTCTCAAGCCGTCGCAAACATGGCGTCGAATTCTGCCCTTATCGTCGTCTCGTCTGCAGCATCGGCGGTCGGGAAGCCATCCTCGACCAGCCGTGCCCGCTCGCGCGCAAGACCTGCCAGCGGCGGAACATTTGCCACGACCTGAAGCATCTCGTCCATATGGCCGTTGCAATGCAGCACGATATCGCAACCGCCCGCAATGATATTCGCCGCGCGCTCGCCGATCGTGCCCGAAAGCGCGTTCATCGAGCTATCGTCCGACAGGAGCAGCCCCTTGAAGCCGATCTCGGTGCGGATGACCTCGTCAATCACCTTGCGGGATGTGGTTGCCGGATTGTCCGGATCGATGGCAGTGAAGACGAGATGGCAGGTCATGGCCATCAACTCATCCTTCATCGCGATGAAGGGCGGGAAGTCGTGAACTTGCAGTTCTTCGCGCGATACGGCGACGACCGGCAGTTCCAGATGCGAATCTGCAAAGCCGCGCCCGTGGCCCGGCATGTGCTTCATGACCGGCAGCAAACCACCGGCTTTCAGCCCCTCGGAAGCAGCCCGGCCCATTTCCGTGACAGTAACAGGATCGCCGCCATAGGCCCTGTTGCCGATAACATTGCTGCTGCCTTCGACGGGCACGTCGAGCACCGGCAGGCAATCGACATTGATCCCGAATTTCTGGAGATCAAAAGCATGCAGACGCGACATCAGCCAGGCGGCGCGCAGGCCAAGCGCACGGTCGCGGCGATAGAGATCGCCAAGCGCCTGCCCCGGCGGATAGTGCTGCAGGATCGGCGGGCGGATGCGCTGGACGCGACCGCCTTCCTGATCAATGAGCACGGGCGCATGCCAGCCGACGCAATCGCGCAGCTCGGCAACAAGATCGCTGATCTGCTGGGCTTCGGAAATGTTTCGTCCGAAAAGGATGAAGCCCCACGGGCGCTCTGCCCTATAGAAGGCCTTCTCTTCGTCGGTCAGCTTGAGGCCGCTGCAGCCAAGGATCATTGCTTTTGATTCGGTCATACCCGAATCATAAGGGTCGCCCGGCGAATTGCGAGCGAGGTCAAGCGCGATCCCACAAAAAAGAACGGCGGGACAAGCCCGCCGTTGCGATAGAGGAAGCCGGAAAGCCTACTTGGAGATCAGGCAGCTTCCGCCGGCCGAGCGATACTTCTCGCAAAGAGCGGCTGCCTCGTCCTTCGAACCGGCCGGGATGCGGACGCGGTAGAACGTGCCCTTGCCGGCGATATCCGCCTTGCGGATTTCGTAAGCGCGGCCACTAAGCACGCCTGCGAACTTCTTCGACAGGCTGGCATAGGACTTCTTTGCCTCATCTTCTGACGGCAGCGATGCGATCTGGATGCCGTAGCCGCCGCTTGCAGCGGCCGGAGCCTGCTGTGCCGGCTGGGCAGCGGACGCTGCCGGTGCAGAGGCGACCTGCGTCGGTTTCTGCTGTGCCGTCGGGCGGACATTACCGTTTTCGGTTACCGTGCCGACGACATTGACCGGCTGTTCGGCCGGGCGGGCCGTCGGGACAGGCGCCGTATCGGTCGTCGCAGCGGAGGCTGCGTCGGTGATCGGTGTGGTCTTGACTGCACGAACTGGCGGGTCGACCTGATTTGCGTTTGCGGCGTTCACCTCAGCCATCTTGGCGGTGGTCTGAGCCGGCTGGGCTGCAGGCGCTGCTCCGACAGGCGGAATGGCGGCGGATGCAACCTGATTGCCGTTTTGATTGCCGGCGCTGGCCGGGAAGCTTGCAGCAGACGGCGTCGCGGCCGGCTGGGCTGCAGGCGTTGCCGATGCGACTTCCTTTGCCGGCGCGGATTGCTCGGCAGGTGCCGGCTCTTCGCGGGCAACAAGCGTGCCGTCCGGCTTGACGATCATCGTGCGGACCTTGCGTGGCGAAACGGATGGCGTCCCATTGTCATCGGCAGAGGAGGCATCCGCAGACGCGTTGTGGTCCGGCAGCAGGCGCGGATCCTGCGTCTCGCCGACGGCAGTCGGCAGGACCGAATCGCCCGTACCCTCGTCGTCATCGGGCGAAACTTCAGGCGTCAGCGTGCGCTGGACGACATCGACCGGCTGTTCGTCGGACGAGACCAGGGCCTTCTGTTTCGGCTCTTCGGCAGCACCTGCAACACGGTCATAGACCGCCTTGTCCTGGTTCGGCACGGTCTTGCCGCCCGGATTTTCCGGAACGACCTTCACAGGATCCTTGTCAGCAGCGATGACCCGCGGCTCGCCTGAGCTGACGATGCTAAGGCCAGAGCCATTGGACACCCAGCTGTAGATACCGTAAGCGCCGCCGGCAAAAACGACCAGCATGGCGGCTGCGGCCAGAAGGCGGCGCATGGAGCGGGCGCGATTGAAATCCGCCGCCTGGCTTGCGGATTGGATATGGACTTCGGAAACGCTCTCGCGGCGCTCGACGGGCTCACGCACGCTGCGGCGGAAATCCTCTTCCAGCGCGCGTTCGAAGTCATCAAGACCGTCGGCGAACACAGTGCTTGCCGGCTTGGCTGCAACTGCTGCCGTTGCGGCAGCGGCCGGAGGCGCCCAGGCGGGCGCAGCCTGCGGTTTCTCCTGCCGCTTGGCGGGCTCGAAGAAGCTTGCAATCTCGGCATCGAGATCGAAATCGAAGTCGGCGGTTTTGGCAACCGGTTCCGGATGCTCGACCGGCGGCAGCGTCGGGACATGCATGTCCTCGACCGTCTCGGGACGATCCTCCGGGTCGGAGATCATCGAGGGATCGAAAGGCAGATCGTCGGTGGGTTCGCTTGCGGGCGCCGGTCTGCTGTAGCTCACCGGAGCTGGCTGCGGCTCAGGCACGAAAACCGGTGCTGGTTGCGGCTGAGGACGCGGCGCAGGCTGTGCCGCGACCACCGGAGCTGCACGTACCGGCTCGGGCTTCGGCTGCGGAGCCTGTGGTTCGGAAAAATCGAGATCGGCGAGCTCAAGCTCTATGCCGGCAAGATCCAGCTCGAAATCATGGCCGGCAAAAGGATCTTCGGCGTCCAGTTCCGGCTGGCGTGCGACGACCGGTGCGGGTGCGATAGGCGTCGAAATCGGCTCCACCGGCTCCCGAACGACCGGTTTCGGTGCTTCGGGCTGACGAAGAACAGGCGTCGCACGGCTCATCGGCACGGGCGCGATCACTGTCGGTTGCGCAGGTGCACGAGCAACGGGCGCTTCGAAGACGGGGGCTTGGAAGACAGGTGCTTCGAAGACAGGAGCGTCAAACGTGGGAGCCTGGAAAACAGGCGCGGCAGGAGCCGGGGCCGGCGGCAGCTCGGCAACGGGCTCAGGTGCCGCGGCAACAGGTTCTGATGCGACGGAGCCAGCAGCGCGCTGCGGCACCGGATAACGGGAGACATCCGCCAGGAGATCGTCGAGATCGAAGGCATCCGCATCGAAACTTTCCGGCAGCGCTTCCGTCAGCGCCGCGTCGGCATGAACATCGCCTTCGGCCGTAGCGGCGATCAGGTCAAAACCTGCATTGTCAGGCTCGGCCGGCTCTTCGACGGCAGCAGCCCCTTCGAACCTTGCGACAGGCTCTTCAGGAAGGGCAACTTCTTCGTGGCGGTCAATCTCGGCTGGGAAACCGAAGGAGGCCGCAACCGGCTCGAAATCTGCCGCTTCAACCATGGCGACCGGCAGAGGCTCGTCAGCCACTTGAGGCGCAACCACTTCGGGTTCGACAAGCACTTCCGGCTCAGCAACAAATTCCGGCTCGGCAGTGAAGGCTTCGACGGGAGCCTGAGCCGGCTCAAGAACGGATGAATCGACGACTGGTGCCTCGACGACCGGCTCGGAAAGAACCGGCTCTTCGCGACGTGGGGCGTGAAAATTGGCGAGCGGCAGACGGATGCTGGCGGCCGACCATTGCGGCGCCTTGGCCGGCGGTTGAACGACCGGAGCCGCAGGAAGAGCGTTACCGATCGAAAGCTCGAGTTCTTCGATCAGATCGCGGGCGCCACCATAGGCCGTGAAGGTGACTGGAGGCTCTGGGGGAACGGCGACAGGCTTCGAAGGCGTGGGAGCCCAGTCGGTGGCGACGGACGCTTCCCATTCGGCTGCAACCGGCTCAGGCGCCTCCACTTCGGGGGCCACAGCAACGCTCTCTGGAAATTCAGGCTCAACGGCAGGCGTCTCGAAACCGGACATGACCGAGGGGGCGAGCTCTTCGCCAATGGAAGGCACATCTTCCTGGACCGGCTCGACATAATCGTAAGTCTCAGCTGCCTGAGCGATCGGCTCCACCGGATGATCGAGAGCGGCCAGAGGACGCGGCGCATCATAGCGCTCGAACTCACGGAGAAGCTCGTCCTCGAGGTTGAGAGCCGGCTCCTGCCGTGTGGGTTCGCTTACGGTATTGGCCGCGACGCGAGGTTCAAAGCCAACAATACGAGCGAGTTCTGCCAACGGATCGTCGTCGGCAAACATATCGTCTTTACCACGCGTGTCATACGCAAGTCGTTTATCAGCCATGCCCATCCCACTCAAAAACGCAAACACTCAAATGCCAGCGCATTGTGGGGAAATGGTGACGTTATCGCATTTCGTCCGGTGCGGCAGTGCCTGTAATGGCAAGTCCCGACTTCAAAACCGACGCGACGGCGTACACCAGCCCAAGTCTGGCAATACTTGATTCTCGGTTCTTATCGTTAACAAATCGTAATTCCGTCTGATCTTTACCTTTGTTCCAGTGGGCGTGGAAGGCGCTGGCAAGATCATAGAGGTAAAAAGCGATGCGATGCGGCTCCTGAGACTGGGCTGCACTTTCGACGATACGCGGGAATTCTGCAGCCTTGGCAATCAGCTGCAATTCGGTGGAATCCGTAATGCCTGCAACGGATTGCGCCAAAAGCTCGGGTGTCGGGGCGAGATCAGGGAAGGCTTCCCTCGCCTGCCGGAAGACGGACATGCAGCGGGCATGCGCATACTGCACGTAAAAAACCGGATTATCTTTGGATTGCTCCGTTACTTTCGCAAAATCGAAGTCCAACGGCTCCGAATTCTTGCGGTAAAGCATCATGAAGCGAACCGAATCACGTCCGACTTCTTCAACGACATCGCGCAATGTGACAAAATCGCCCGAACGCTTCGACATCTTAACCGGCTCACCATCGCGGTAGAGCTTGACGAGCTGGCAGAGTAGCACCGTCAGCTTCGCCTTACCGTCGGAGACGCCACGCGCGACCGCCTCGAGGCGCTTGACGTAGCCGCCATGGTCGGCGCCGAGCACATAGATCATCTCATCGAAGCCGCGGTCGAACTTGTTCTTGAAGTAGGCGACGTCGGCAGCGAAGTAGGTATAGGAGCCGTCCGACTTGATCAGAGCACGATCGATATCGTCGCCGACTTCGGTCGAGCGGAAAAGCGTCTGCTCGCGGTCTTCCCAATCTTCGGGAAGCTGGCCCTTCGGCGGCGGCAGCGTGCCCTTGTAGACATAGCCCTTGAAGGTCAGGTCGTTGATGGCGGTGCGGATTGCTGCCGCGCCATTGGCATGCAGCGTGCGCTCCGAGAAGAAGATGTCATGATGGACGTTGAGCGCAGCCAGATCCTCGCGGATCATCACCATCATCATCTCGATGGCGCGATCCTTGACGATCGGCATCCATTGCTCTTCCGGCATGTTGTGCAAGCGCACGCCGTATTCGGCGGCGAGCGATTCTCCGACCGGGACCAGATAGTCACCGGGATAAAGGCCGGACGGGATCTCGCCGATCTTCTCGCCAAGCGCCTCGCGGTAGCGCAGGAAAACAGAACGAGCCAGCACATCGATCTGCGAGCCGGCGTCGTTGATGTAATATTCCTTGACGACGTCATAGCCGGCAAAGGCAAGCAGATTTGCGAGCGCATCACCGACGACGGCGCCACGGCAATGGCCGACATGCATCGGGCCTGTTGGATTGGCCGAGACATATTCGACGTTGACCTTCTTGCCCTGCCCCAGTCCGGAGCGGCCGTAGCCTGTGCCCGACTGGATCATCGAGGCAAGCAGGCGCTGCCAGTAGCCGACGGACAGCCTGATATTGATGAAGCCCGGACCGGCGACCGAAACCTCGGCGACGTCGGTGTCTTCCTGCAGCTTGGCAATGATGATTTCGGCAAGCGCACGCGGGTTGGTGCCGAGCGGCTTGGCAAGCACCATGGCGGCGTTGGTCGCGACATCGCCGTGGGTCGCGTCACGCGGCGGCTCCACGGCAATGCGACCGAAATCGAGCTCGGATCGCTTTTCCTTGACCAGATCGAGCTGTTCAAGAGCGTTTTTAATCCTGGCTTCAAAATCGGTAAAAAGGTTCATCGCACTCTTCCATGCACAGGCTGTGCCAACAGGTTTGCCGGCGGCTGCCGGGCGCCCGCTGCCTATCGCAAATCCGGAGTGTGGTCAAACAATCGCCTGTGGGCACTGATGGCATAGGTATCCGTCATGCCGGCCAGATAGTCCCCGACATGGCGGGCTTTCGGCGCGTCGGAAAGACCGGCGATATGGTCGACCCAATAATGGCTCTGCATCTCCTTGGGATTGGCCATGTAGGCACCGAAGAGATCCTTGACGATCTGAGCGGCACCGGCACGGATGCGCATAATATCGGCATTCCGGTAGATGCGCTTGAAGAGCATCGCCTTGATCTGCCTGTCGGTCTCGGCCATCTCATCAGAAAAAGTTGCCATGACGTGATCCGCATTGCGGATATCGTCGGCGCTTTGCGGGTTTAGCTCTGCCAGGCGCTTCTGCGCTACGCCGATAACATCCTCCACCATGCGCGTGATCTGACGGCGCATGATTTCATGCGTGAAGCGGCTCGCCTCCAGATGCGGGTAGCGCTCCCTCACCTCAGCCATCAGCCCGGCAAGGAACGGGATTTCCTCCAGCATCTCGAAATTGAGATAGCCCGAGCGCAGCCCGTCATCGATATCATGCGTATTGTAGGCAATATCGTCGGCGATCGCCGCCACCTGGGCTTCGAGGCTCGCATAGGTCGCCAATTCCAGGTCATGCAGTTCGCAATAGTCGAGTATCGGCTGCGGCACCCGCCCTCGCGTACCAACACCATCGGCCGTCAGCAGCGGACCGTTGTGCTTGACGAGACCCTCCAGGCTTTCCCATGTCAGGTTGATGCCATCGAAATCGGCATAGCGTCGCTCGAGTTTCGTCACGATGCGCAAAGACTGGGCATTGTGATCGAAGCCGCCATAGGGCAGCAATTCCTCGTGCAGCGCATCTTCTCCGGTATGACCGAAGGGCGTGTGGCCGAAGTCATGGACGAGCGCCACGCCCTCCGCGAGATCCTCGTCGACCTTGAGAGCGCGGGCAAGCGCGCGGGCGATCTGAGCCACCTCGATCGTATGCGTGAGGCGTGTTCGGTAGTGATCGCCATCCTGGGCGATGAAGACCTGCGTCTTGTGCTTCAGGCGGCGGAAGGCCGTCGTATGGACGATGCGATCACGGTCACGCTGGAAATCGGACCGTGTCGGGCTGCCGCTCTCCGGATAGAGACGCCCGCGCGAATTCCATGGATCTGCCGCATAGACCGCCCGTTCGCCATAACCGAAACCCAATGCATGCCTGTCGAAGCTCATTCTTCACCGTCACTAACGCGTTGCGACCTTGCCCATTGACGCCGCTTTCCGCTCTTCATACCTATAGCTTACAGAAACGGCAAAGAGGCGCTTTGTCGACCGCTTCGCCAGATCCTGTCCTTTATGGAAGGATCATGATAAGTTTCTTTGATATCATGCGTTTGAATATCAAACGTCCAAATTGGATTCTCTCCGGATCTTGACCCCGGCAGGAGGAAAAATGACTGAAGCGAATGTAACCCTTTCCGATGCCGCGGCAAAGCGTATTGCCGCTATCGTCGGCGGCGATCCCGGCAAGAGCGCGTTGCGCGTCTCCGTCGAAGGGGGCGGCTGTTCCGGCTTTTCCTACAAATTCGATCTCGTGGACGACGCGGCTGATGACGACATCGTCGTCGAGAAGAATGATGCGAAGGTATTGATCGACAGTCTCTCGCTGGTCTACATGGCCGGCTCCGAGATCGATTTTGTCGACAACCTGCTCGGCCAGTCCTTCCAGATCAAGAACCCGAATGCGGTGGCAAGCTGCGGCTGCGGCACCAGCTTCGCAATCTGATCCAAAACCGACTTTCCACGAATAACCGGCCGAAGATTTTCTTCCGGCCGGTTTCCTGTCTTGTCCGCCAACGTGGGAGCGCGATAAAAGAGCCGAAGCGAGTTAGCAGGATAAAGCCATGAAGATAGCGACCTGGAACATCAACGGCGTCAAGGCGCGTATCGACAACCTGACGCAATGGCTGAAGGATTCCAGTCCAGACATCGTCTGCCTGCAGGAAATCAAAACAATCGACGAAGGCTTCCCGCGGCTCGAAATCGAAGCGCTCGGCTACCATGTGGAAACGCATGGGCAGAAGGGCTTCAACGGCGTTGCCATTCTTTCCAAGAGCACGCCTTCCGAAGTCAATCGCGGCCTGTCGGGCGATCCGCTCGACGAGCAAGCACGATTCCTCGAAGCGGTCTTCTCGCTTCCCGGCAACAAGGTGGCACGCGTCTGCTGCCTATACCTGCCCAATGGCAATCCGCCGGAAACCGAAAAATATCCCTATAAACTCGCCTGGATGGAACGCCTGCAGAAGTTCGCGGCCGAGCGTCTGGAGTATGAGGAAATTTTCATTCTGGCCGGTGATTACAACGTCATTCCCGAACCGCACGATTGCTTCGACCCGAAGGTATGGGAAAGCGACGCACTCTTCCTGCCGCAGACGCGCCAAGCCTTCCGTCGGCTGGAAAATCTCGGTCTCGTCGATGCCGTACGTTCGGCAACCGACGCGACGACGCTCTATTCCTTCTGGGATTACCAGGCCGGCGCCTGGCCCAAGAACAACGGCATCCGCATCGACCATCTGATGCTGTCGCCGGAAGCTGCCGACTGCATGGTGTCAGCGGCGATCGAAAAGCATGTGCGTGCCTGGGAAAAGCCGTCCGACCACGTGCCCGTGGTGGCTTACTTCGATTTCGCTGCCTGAGATCTAAGGCATTTCCGTTTTACGCGATTCCGGACGCAAAACCGCTACGCACTTTTGCTGGAATTGCTCGAAGAACTCAGTCGTCCGAGCCTGTCGCGATCGAGTGCGACAGGGAGACTGCCGTGCGCCGATCCGCTTCGCTGGCAACCGAGAAGGCATCTTCCTGCAGCGACTGCATCCAGCTGCAATCCTTCGGCTTGCAGCGATCGAGAGCCGCAGTCATCAGTGCGAGACCGCGGGCGGACTGGCCTTCATCGAAGAGGATATTGCCGAACACTGCCATGGCGCCGGGATGGCCGCTCTTGCGGGCCTGATTGAGCCATTTCTTGGCCTGATTGATATTGGCGCTGCCGCCCTCGCCTGCAAGCATCATCTGCGCAAGCTGGAACTGCGCCTCGGGAACACCGAAGGTGGAGGCGACCTGGAAATAGAGCTGGCGCGCCTGGTTGAGATCGATCTTCACCGGGCTGCCGGCAATGCCGTGCTTGTAATAGTTGGCGAGCGACAGCAGCGCATTGATGAAGAAGCCGGTATCCTCCGAGCCGGGCTCCACGCCCTGCTGCGCAATCTCGCTGTAGATCTTGAAGGCTTCGAAATCATCCTGCGCCACGCCGTCGCCGTCAGCATACATGTTGGCGAGTGCCCAGCGCGAACCGGTGTGGCCTTTTTCGGCGGCGTATTTATAGGCTTCTACCGCCTCTTCCTTCTGACCGTTCTTGTATGCCTTAAAACCGAATTTGAAGAGATCGAAGGGTCCCGATTCTTTCGTGACGCCCGTTTTGATGTCGAATGCCAGGACCGGACAGGCCAAAGCCAGGGAAACGGCCATCGACATGCTGAGCAGCATGAATTTGAACAATCTGAACTCGGACGTTACCATCTTTACCGGTTTCTTTCGTTCATCACAGACGCCTGGCGGCGGCTTTTTTTGCCGTTCTGCCCGCGTGGATGCATTCCTTCCAGGCGAGCGATCCCGCGGCGGGCTCCAGGGCCCCTTTACCCGCGTCGCTTCCAGCCCCATGCCCCTCTTTCAAAACCAGCACATCCTTGCGAACCACCCGGCTCCCGGCACGGCCCGCATATGATGCCTTAGGTACTCCCTTTGCGGTCCAGGTTTCCGCCCGTCCGCCTTTATCGTCTTCGTAAACAGCAAATGTGACCAAACCGGTATCGCTACCGTGCCGGGAGGACGAAGCGTCATGCCGGGGGACTAAAAATGATCGAAGCGAGCAAATCTGCAACACTACCGAAGGGGCGGATTTCTGGCCGGAAATGCCTTTGGCGAAAAGCAAAGCGGCCGTTGCCGCTGGCTTCTCGCCCCTGCTGTCGCGATGTCTGGCGTTGCCGGAAAAAATTCGACCCATGCTACTGCTTACGCACACCCTACGCTTGTCATCTCCTCGCCCGCTAATAGCGCTGCGCCCTCTTTGTGGCGGGAAATGGACAAATTCGCCCTACCGACACCATACGCGAACCATCGTAAAAAAGTGTTGCTGAATCGTCACAAAACGAGACGAGAAGATGGATGATTAATGGCGGCAAACAAAGAAGAACCCGGCATTGCCGGGCTCCTCAATTCTTCAAATCAGGGAATTAAAACTTGACCTTTAGGCTGGTCGACAATGCGGCAACAAGGTCGTTGCCAAAGGAATAGGAGACATCATCTCCAAAGGTGACGCCGTTCTGGGTGACCACGCCTGACGAACCGCTCGTCAGCAAGCCAACAGCACCGGCGACGCGCCACTCGATATGCTCAGTTGGCGTGAAGGCTGCGCCGACACCCAGCGTCCAGCTATCGGTCTGTGCCCCGTAGCCTTGGCTGGTGCCGCGGTCCCATGTCAGGCTGACTGCGCCCGCCCACTGATCGTTGAACTTGTGGCCGACACCGCCGGTAATCGTCCAGCCGTCACGATAGAGAAGATCGAGCGACGTGAGTTCCGTCCCGCCGCCCGAAGTGCAAGCGACCAGGCCCTTCGTCGATGTCGGGCAAAAAGGCACGGACTGCAGAACACTCCAGTTCGTCCACTTGACCGAACCGAAAGCGAGCCAATCCGGAGCAATGCCGCTCTGCAACTTCAGTTCCAGCGAATCCGGCGCTTCGGCGGAACCGAAAACGGGCGTTATCCTTCCATAGGGAGCAGCGCTCAGCTGTCCAACGGGTGCAGTAACCTGGGTAAGGTCCACCGTGCCGGTGAGGTTGTCGTACTTTACGCGGCTATTATAAACGAGGCTCGCTCGCATCGCATATTCCGGAATCTCGTAGGCAAGACCAGCGCGCCAGCCCCAGCCATTGTCTTCGAGATCGAGACGACCGACGCCGTCACCCGTACCGACCAGAAGCGGAACCGTCGAAACCAGCCGTTCCTTGAAGCCCTCGACTTCCTGGTAGAAGGCACCGCCGATGATACGAAGCTGTCCCGGACCGACATCGAAACGATAGGAGCAAGTACCGCCATAATTGCGGGTTTTGATCTCCGTCTCGATATTGTTGTTTGCACCAGCCCAATTCAAACCGGGATTGGTATGCCCGCCAAACGGCTCGGAATAATCGACGAGGCAGTCGACCACATCGCCGAAGCCGCCCTTGAACCCCAAATAAGGGATGGCGTAATTCGCAGTATCGTCAGCGGTGTTCGGACGGTTGTTCAGATTGCCGCCGCCTGGAGACACAGAAGTATCTGTGTCGCGAACATTCTTCAGCTTACCTTGGGGGGTAACATAGATGATGCCCGACTGGAACGAGAAGGGTGAGGTATCGAACAGCTGATCGATATTGTAGCCACCGCGCTCCAGGCCGCCCGCGAAGGACGGCGAAGCCAGTGCCGGAAATGCAATGAGCGATGTTACGCCCCTGGAAAACATACGCGCTGCCATTGTGTCTCCCCCACTCAAGCAATTGATGTAACTACACTGTGCTAGTGAACTTAATAAATCGCAACGAAGCGCGCCGCTGCGACGCGAAGTTGCGTTATGGCTAATTTACGTAACTAATTGACGGGCACGTCAAAAAATCAGATAGATAAAATTCTATTCTTCTATCTATTGGCTTTAAGGGACCCGTTAGATTTTTATTCCACAAAAGGCGCTATCTGTATCAAAGCGACAACAGTGGCAGTTTTCGCACGCAGCATCGCCCAAACGGGTGATATCCACAGGCGGAAACCGAAAAAGAACGTGATTTCCGTCGAATCGTCATACTTTTTAATGCAAAAGGCGCGCTCCGATGGAACGCGCCTCCAGAAAAAATATACTCGTTAACCGCGATTATCCCGCTTCGCTAACTCGCGCTAGAGCAGTCCTCAAACTCGCGATCTGGCTTGTCAGCTCTTCATGACGCTCACGCTCGGCTTCCACCACTTCCGGGTTGGCATTGGCCACGAACTTCTCATTCGACAGCTTGCCGTCGATGCGTGCAACTTCGCCTTCGGCCTTGGCAATCGCCTTTTCGAGGCGGCTCTTTTCCGCCGTGAGATCGATCAGGTTGCCAAGCGGCAGGCAGACAGTCGCTTCCGCGACGACGATCTGTGCGGCACCTTTCGGGGCAGATTCGGCAAGCGAGATCGCTTCGACACGCGCCAGGCGCTTGATGGCTGCGTCGTGACGGAACAGCCGTTCACGCGTGAGGCTGTTGGCACCGACGACGACGAGCGGCGCGGTCGCCGACGGCGGCACGTTCATTTCCGAGCGGACCGAGCGGATGCCGGAAACGAGGTCGATCAGCCAATTGATCTCATCGGCGGCAGCATTGTCGGTGTAAGACGGCGACGGCCATTCGGCGTGGCAGAGCAATCCGTCACGTTCCTGGCCCTCACCCGCCGTATGCGCCCACAACTCTTCGGTCATGAATGGCATGAAGGGATGCAACAGCTTGTAGATCTCTTCCAGGACATAGGCGCTGCAGGCCTGGGCTTCAGCCTTCGCGGCTGCGTCCTCTCCGCCGAAGACCGGCTTCAGAAGTTCGAGATACCAGTCGCAGAACTGATTCCAGACAAAACGGTAGAGCGCGCCAGCGGCATCGTTGAAACGGTAGGCTTCAAGCGCTTCCGTTACGTCACGTTCCGCACGGGCAAGCTCGGTCAGGATCCAGCGATTGATGGTGAGTTCGGCTGCTTCCGGCACGAAATGCGGATCGCTCTTGGCACCGTTCATTTCGGCAAAGCGCGTGGCGTTCCAGAGCTTGGTGCCGAAATTGCGGTAACCGGCGATGCGCGCCGGGTCGAGCTTCACATCGCGGCCCTGGGCCGCCATGATCGCCAGCGTGAAACGCAGCGCATCCGCACCATATTCGTCGATCAGTTCGAGCGGGTCGATGACGTTGCCCTTGGACTTCGACATCTTCTGCCCGTTCTTGTCGCGCACGAGAGCGTGAATATAGACGGTGTGGAACGGTTCGACGGGGTTATCGTCCTCGTCCTTCATGAAATGCAGGCCCATCTGCATCATGCGGACAACCCAGAACGGAATGATATCGAAACCGGTGACAAGAACGCTCGTCGGGTAATATCGCTCCAGTTCGGGTGTCTTGTCCGGCCATCCAAGCGTCGAGAACGGCCAGAGTGCCGAGGAGAACCAGGTGTCGAGCACGTCTTCATCACGTGTCAGAATCTCACCCGGCCGGAAATTCTCGAGCAGGTCCTCGACATAGGCCTTCATCGGCCCTTCATGCGACAAATAGTGCTGGATGGCGGCCTGCAGCGCCTCTTCTTCGGTCTTTTCGACGAAAACCTGACCATCCGGACCGTACCAGGCCGGAATCTGGTGACCCCACCAGAGCTGACGGGAGATGCACCACGGCTGGATATTCTCCATCCATTGGAAATAGGTGTTTTCCCAGTTCTTGGGAACGAACTTTGTCCGGCCTTCGCGAACGGAAGCAATCGCGGGCTTGGCAAGGGTCTTGTTGTCGACCCACCATTGTTCGGTCAGACGCGGCTCGATCGGCACGCCACCGCGATCGCCATGCGGAACCATATGCTTATGCGGCTCGATCTTGTCGAGCAGGCCTGCTTCCTCGAAAATCTCGACAATGATCTTTCGTGCGACGAAGCGATCCTGGCCTTCCAGCCGGTCCCACGCGCCATGCAAGGCGGCCGGATGATCGAGACCTTCCAGAAAGTCCTCGTTTTCCTTGATGGTCACCGAAGCATCAACGTTGAGGACATTGATGGCGCGCAGGCCAGCACGCCTGCCCACATCAAAGTCGTTGAAATCATGCGCGGGTGTGATCTTGACCGCGCCCGTGCCGGCTGTCGGATCGGCATAGTCGTCGGCAACAATCGGAATCCTGCGGCCAACGATCGGGAGGATGACGTGTTTGCCGACTATCGACTTGTAGCGCTCGTCCTTGGGATTGACCGCAACGCCGGTATCGCCAAGCATCGTCTCCGGCCGCGTCGTCGCAACCACGAGGTAGTCGCGCGTTTCGAATTCGGTGGGCTTGCCCTCCTCGTCAAAAGCGATCGGGTACTGATAGGTGACGCCCTCTTCCAGCGGATAGCGCAGATGCCAGAGATTGCCTTTGAGCTCGATCTGCTCGACTTCCATGTCGGAGATCGCGGTCAGCAACTTCGGATCCCAGTTGACGAGGCGCTTGTCCTTGTAAATCAGGCCTTCCTTGTAAAGCGTGACGAAGACTTCGAGGACAGCCTGGGACAGGCCCTCGTCCATGGTGAAGCGCTCACGCGACCAGTCGCACGAAGCGCCGAGACGCTTCAACTGATTGAAAATCAGGCCGCCCGATTCAGCCTTCCATTCCCAAATCTTTTCGATGAAGGCATCCCGGCCCATGTCGCGGCGGCCGGGAAGCTGCTGTTCCATCAGTTTGCGCTCGACAACCATCTGCGTGGCGATGCCGGCATGGTCCATGCCCGGCTGCCAGAGAACATCCTTGCCGCGCATGCGCTCGAACCGCACCAGGACGTCCTGCAGCGTATTGTTGAGCGCGTGGCCCATGTGCAGCGAGCCTGTGACATTCGGCGGCGGGATGACAATGGTGAAGCTTTCCGCATTCGGCTTTGCGTTCACACCGGCACGGAAGGCGTCCGCCTCATCCCATTTCGCGGCGATTTTCGGTTCGACGGCAGCGGAATCGTAGGTCTTTTCGAGCATTTTCTGACCAATTCGAGGTTCGAGGATGGGCGTTTTGTAAATAGGATGGCTACGGCCAAGTCAATAAAAAAGCCGCCCCGGAGACCGGAGCGGCTCTTGTCTGGAAAAAGCGTTTCCGGTCAGCGGCGCGGGCCGCGCGCCACGCGTTCGATTTCTTCGCGGACGAGACGTTCGACCAGCGTCGGCAGATTGTCATCAAGCCATTCGCGCAGCATCGGCCGCAGCATGTCTTCGGCAATCTCATCCAGCGAGCGGCGCTCGGCTGCACCATCGATGGCAGCGGCAAGTTCTTCGAAGGAACGGGCAACCTGCAGGCCGGTGTTCTGCGACAGAAGTGACGGCTGTACTTCTTCCGTAACGCTGACAGGCGCGACGTCGGCAGGCTGGTATGCCACCGGCTCGATACGCTGCTCGACCGCGGGAAGCGCTGGTGCCTCCTCGACGAGCGCAGGCCGCAGAACCTCGGGCAGACGCTGCTCGGCAAAAACGGGCGCCGGCTCTGGTGCATACTGGGCAGCAGGAGCAATCGGGGCAACGAGGGGCGCCGACTCGGCCGGGCGGGGAGCGGCGGCTGCGCGCGGCGCTTCATAAGCCGACTGCGGCTCGAATTGCGGCTGAGGATCGCGGAATACCTGGGGCACGTCACGAAGAGCCTGTCCTGCCTGGACGGCGCTGCGCTCGGAAGCGGCACGGACGCGGGCTGCAACATCGGCTAGGGACATGGCGCGGGCCGGCACTTCCGGCTCGGGCGCCGTGCCGGCAGAATTTGCGGCGACGAAACGCGGATCGGAACGCAGCGCAGGCGGCTCGGGGAATTCGACGCCGGCATAGGTTTCGTCGACCGTCAGATGGATTTCGGAGTCGTTTTCCTCTTCCGCGCCGTATACGGGAGGAAGAGAGGTTGAAATCGCCTTTCCGGCGCCCGGCTCATTGCTTTCGATAATCTGACGAATGGAGGCCAGGATCTCTTCCATGGACGGTTCACGCACTACACCTGGCTGAGCCATATCTATCCCCGTTATCCCTTAAACAACGACCGGATGGCGTGGAGCATGCATCCGAATCACCATGACCTTAGAATACCCCAAAGGGGAAAAAAATCAGCGCGAATCAAACAAATGCAGCCATGCACAGTTTTGTTACCCGAGTGTAAGCGAAGTCTGTGAGGGCTTTTAAGACAGCCGAAACGAAAACGGGCGCCGATGGCGCCCGCTCCATAAAAACCGCGCCAGAAACGCCTTAGAATACGAATTCCCGAGCCTTGGTGAAACCGGGCAGCGGCTTGACCGAAGCATTGAAGAAGACGTTTTCGGAAACAGCACCACGCTCGCTGACAAAGACCTTCGCGCGGGCCGCATTGCCGTAACCCTGCACGACAACGAGACGGCCGCCATCCTGCAGCTGGCCGAGAAGTGCGGCAGGAACTTCTTCTACGGAACCGTTGATGAAGATCAGATCGTAGAGTGCGCCGGCAGCATTGCCCTTTTCAAGCGCGCCAGTCACCACCTGCACATTTGCATAACCGGCGAGATTTGCCTTGGCTTCAGCAGCAAGGGTCTCATCCGATTCGAGCGCCACGACAGAGCCTGCGATCAGCGACAGCAGTGCGGAAGTGTAGCCCGTGCCCGCGCCGACTTCCAGAACGGCATCATCCTTGGTGACGGCGGCGAGCTGCAGCAGTTTGGCGAGTGGCGACGCCTCCATGAGGAAGCGGCCCGGATTGCCGGCAGCTGCTGGAGCAATTTCGATGTCGTTATCGATATAGGCCAGCACCTTCGCCTTTTCCGGCACGAATGCTTCGCGCGGGACGGTGAGGAAGGCCGTCAGCACCGAATGCGAGGTAACGTCCGTGGTGCGGACCTGGTTGTCGACCATCTTTACGCGTGCTGCTTCGAAATCCATCATATCCTCTCGCCGATGAAATCGGTTCTGTCTTCCGTCTCTTAATCTCCGGCACGAATGCTTTCAAGGCTTGCCGGAGGCCCGTTTGAAGAATCCCGCAGGCCCCTCCCCGCATGCAACAGGTGAAAGACGAAAGCTGCAACTTCCGCGTGGAGCAAATTACGAATTCATGATATTGTTTTAAACGGAGGAAATGAGGAGGAGCAGGCCATGTCTGCCATTCTGGAATATTTCACGCTGTTCGACTTTTTCATCGTCGCAGCGCTCGTCGGCATATTCTGCTGCGGGATGCTGGACCACGAGACGAACTGACAGATCGCCCTCCCGGCGAAAATCTTCCAGCTGCCCGCTGGCGCACGGGAAGAATGGATTTCCGTGTCCATTCGGATCAAGCCGGCACAGTTGATTGCGCAATTAACTCTATATCAACCATATTGTTGCGCAGGCCATAGCTTTCGCTAGGTTGGCGGCATGCAAACATTCGCCATTCAATCATCGGATATCGAGACACTCCACTACAATCCGGAGGCTCGACTGCTGCTCGTGAAATTCAAAAGCGGCGCGATCTGCAATTTCACGCGTATTTCGGCGCAGGGGCTGCGGCGACTGCTCGGCCCCGATGTGCAGATAGAGAACGACACTGCAGCAGACGATGCCAGCTATCTGGCTGGCCTGCGCAGCGGTGGATTGCGGGCGCTTTACTGCCTGACCGGGATCACGCCAGCCCAGTTCGATTTCGCAAAGGTTCCCGGCATCTGGTGACGCGAGACTGCTGAATTGGTGCCGCGCCTCATTTACGAGGCGGATCGGATTTCTATGTCGGTGGAATTTTTGGAGGCCTCGCCCGGAATTGAACCGGGGTACAAGGATTTGCAGTCCTCTGCGTCACCACTCCGCCACGAGGCCTCACAGGCTGTCATGCTAGCCGTGGCGAGCGTTTAGAATGATCGTAAGGAAATCGCAAGAGGGCTTTCCAAAAACATTTCCTGCAATTTCAAACTCCGGCCACATAGAGCTCGTAGTGATCAAGACCGATCCGGTGTCTGAGGACGCCGCGACAGCCGCACGCGCAGCTGATGATAAAAGGTCCATCGTGATGGAAATTCGGGCTGCGCTGAACAACAATTAGGCTAACAGCTGCCCATTCCGCAACCATAAGTCTATCGGCCGCGCAAAAGACAGATCTCAGCGAGATTAGCCTGTCGCCTATATTTATCCCTGGGACACGATCTGCGATCACAATGATCGCCTTCATCTTCGCTATATTAGCTAAACCGAAATTTAGCTTCAAACATTAGTAACAAACTCTTAACTTGACTTTCAGAATCGTCATTCCATCCTACCTCTGGGAGAGACAGGAGTTGAAATGAATTGGGTGCCTTTGAATTCCAAGCAGATTCGCGCTGTCTCCTACGACCCAGAGACTCAGGTCCTTCATGCCAAATTCGCCGGCCGCAGCTCGGTGCGGCATGTCGGGGTGCCGCCGCATATTTATGACAACCTCGTCGAAACCAGCGACCCGGAATTTTACTATAAATATTATCTGGAGCCTTCGCGTATCGAGAGCGGCTGGCAGAAAGCCAATCTCAGCTCCCACGCGGTAAAGCTGCTGATCATTCTCATCGGCGTGCTCGCGATAACGGCGACGGCGCTCGAGGAAAATGGCGAGCTGCCAATTCACCTGTCGGAGATTACTGAAACAGGAGCAATCTCTCCAGCTCCGACTGCAAGCCCTACTGTCTCACCGCACTGACGGATCCAGGGCTGCGCTGCGGCGCCGATCCTCTCGGTGTAGCCGCTTACGAACTTACACGGGCCGCTTCCGGCGATGCCACCAGACGGCCAAACGGCGCCGCCATCTGCGTGCTATCGGCAAGTCGTGAGACAGGACGATGAAGCCCAGCGGCAGCATCCAGAATCCCAGAATAGGCAAAAAGCCAAGGAAACCGCCGAAAATGAGGACCATTCCAGTCATCATGCGTGCGATACGCGAGCGCGGCATCGGCACCCGCAGCGAGCCGAGAACAAGCTTGCCATCCCTGTGATCGATACCGAAACGCTTTTCTCCGGCCTTTTTCGGCCCATTTTTGCTGCTAGTCATCCACAAGAGATGGTCCCAAGCGCTGCAAATACAAGCTGATTTCATTTTTTTGAAAAAACTGCTTGGCAAATCGGGAAAGCATTTGTATTACCCCGCTCACGCCGCGGCCAAGCGGTGATCCCTGGTAGCTCAGCGGTAGAGCATTCGACTGTTAATCGACAGGTCGCCGGTTCGAATCCGGCCCGGGGAGCCAGTTTCAGAGATAAGCGCCTGTTTTCGTAGAATATTCCGAAGCAGGCGCTTTCTCGATACCTCTCGCAGCAGTTTTCGCCGATCAGCCGATAAAATCTCGACGTCCGTCGCCGACATGCTGACAGCAGCCCTTTCGGCTATCGCACTTGCGCTCGCCTGAATTTTCGTCAAAATCCTGATTGCAGTGCGCGGGCTCCCGATATCAGCGCGCCTGTGCCCGAAATTTTCATTCATAAATCAAAAAAAGAATTGCAGATCGCAACGTGGTGGCGGCACTCAGCCCCTCGCGCTTATCAGTCCAAATTTCCAGCCTATCTTCACGACGAGGATGTGACATGGATTTCGACGCATCGCAAGGCGACAGAAAATATCCGACCAGTCAGCAGGTGGGCGGGCTTGTTGAATGTTCGGGCCTGCAGGTCGAGCTGCGGCGTTTCGATCCGGGCTGGCAGGTCGACCTTACGCTCGAATGCACGGAGATAGCCGTCCTTTTGTCGGGTCAGTCGAAGATCAGATGGACAGGCGACGGTCACCGGCGGGAGGCTATCGCCCGACCGGGCATTGCCTGGGTATGTCCAGCTGGCGTCAATGAGAGCGCTGTTGAGATTGTCGGCACCATGCCCGAGTCCCTGCACATCTTCCTGCCGCCATCACTCGTTGCCGAGAGTGCACTTTCAAACTTTGATATCGACCCGGCCAGGGCGCAAATCGCGTATGCGGGCGGCGTCCCGGATCCGGTAATCTTGCAACTGGGCGAGCTCTTTCGTGGCGTGCTGAATCGCAAACTGGAAGCAACGGACCGGTTGTTTCTCGATGGAATCCAGCTGGCGCTGGCGGCGCATTTGCTCGGGACCTATTCGTCCGCCCGCTGGCATCCGCCGACGCGGACACCCACCATCGATCCGAAGAGGCTGAGGCGCGTCCTCGATTTCATCGAGGCGCGCATCGCGGCGGAGATATCGCTGGAGGACCTTGCGGCTGAGGCCTGCCTCAGCCCCTTCCACTTTTCCCGCGTGTTTCGCGCCGCCACCGGCTTTGCGCCGCATCGCTATGTCACCGAGCGACGGATCGAGGCAGCCAAGGAGAAGCTGCGGCTCGCGCAGTCTTCGCTGGTGGAGATCGCCATCGATACCGGCTTCGGCTCGCAGGCAAACTTCACCCGCGTCTTCCGCAAGATGACGGGGCTGACGCCGGGCCAGTACCGCGCGCTTTTCACCTCATAAGCGACCCATCCACCTTCCTGAGGCGCTTGCCTGTTACCCTTGCGCGTCCGTCGGGCGCAAGATTTGCACATAGTGCAGCAAGAGATGGAAATACGGCACGCGACTTCCAGCCTAAACCTGTCGCATCGAACGGGCCCGCCCCCAACGAGGAGAGGAGACAGGGACATGATCACCATCGAAGAGGCCCGCAGAGTCATCGCCGCCGGTGAGGCGCGGGCAAGGGAAATCGGCGTTCCGGCCAATATCGCAGTCCTCGATGCGGGCGCCCACATAAAGGCGTTTGCACGCATGGACGGCGCCCTGCTCGGCTCCATCGACATCGCCGTCAATAAGGCCCGGACTGCTGCGCTATTTTCCATGCCCACGGAAACGATCGGCGAATTCTGCAAACCCGGCGGCACATCGTTCGGCTTGGAGCAGACCAATGGCGGCCTCGTCGTCTTCGCAGGCGGCATCCCCCTTACCGATGGACGCAACATCGTGATCGGCGCCGTCGGCGTGTCCGGAGGGGCAGTCGCTCAGGACCTCGACATTGCCCAGGCTGCAGCAGCCGCCATCGCCGTCTGAAGTATTTTCAACCCCAAGCGCATCGAAGGAAGTCATCATGACGAAGACCATTCTCATTACTGGCGCAGGCTCAGGCTTCGGCAAGGCTGCCGCCCTCGGCATGGCCAAGAACGGCCACAACATCATCGCGACGGCGCAGGTCTCCTCGCAGGTCACGCCGCTGCGCGAAGAAGCCGCCGCCCTCGGCCTGAAAAACTTCCACGTCGAACGCCTCGACCTCACCGACCCCTACGATATCAAGCAGGCGCAACGCTGGGATTTTGACGTTCTCTGGAACAATGCCGGCATGGGCGAAGCCGGCCCGGTCTGGGAAATCCCGGTCGAGCTCGTGCGCAAGAACTACGAAGTCAACGTCTTCCTGCCGCTGGTACTGACCCAGGGCGTCGTTCAGCGCTGGATCCGCGAAGGCAAGAACCATGGCAAGAAGGTGGTCTTCACCTCCTCGATGGGCGGCCTGTTCACTCCGGCCAACTGGGGGACCTATGTCTCTACCAAGCACGCTCTGGAATCGATCGCCGAAGCGCTGCAGCAGGAACTCGGCCCCTACGGCATCAAGATCCAGACGATCAATCCGGGTGCCTATTACACCGGCTACAACGAAACGATGGCCGACAATCCGTTCCGCTGGCTCGATGACAGCAAGAACTTTACCAAGCGGGCCGAACTGCGCAGCGGCTTCGACGACTTCTTTGCCACACCCGAAGGCAAGATGGACCCGGCGGAAATGATCGAGCGGATGATCGAGATCGTCCCGGCCGATACCGGCAAGTTCCGCAACGTCGTCCCGAAGGTCATCGAGGACATGCTTAAGGAGCATCAGCTCAAGGCCTGGGAAAACCGGATCTAAGCAGATCACCGGCGGCAAGCGCCGCAAGCGGCACCTCCCAGTGGGTGCCGCGTCGTCGATCCAACTCAGGAGGAAGCCATGTCCATCACCGCAAGCGCAACGCTCCGCAGCCCGGCACCCTTTGTTCGTCGCATCTTCAACGCTGCCTTCGGCATCGCAGCCGCGATCCTCGCCCTGGTCGGGCTCGAAGCCCGCGCCGCCTCGCAGACGCTCACCGAAACCGAGCGCCGCAACAAGGCGGCGGTCGAGGCCGGCTTTGAGGCATGGGCATCAGGCACAGGCAGCCCTTACGACCTTCTCGCCGACGACGCCCGCTGGACGATCGAGGGCTACTCGCTGGCATCGAAGACCTATCCGAGCCGCGAGGCGTTCCTGCGCGAGGTGATCCGGCCGTTCAACGCCCGCATGAAGGCACCGCTGAAGCCCGTGATCCGCAATGTCTATGCCGACGGCGACACCGTGATCGTCTTCTTCGATGCCCGCGGCATCGCCCGGGACGGAAAACCTTATGTCAATACTTATGCCTGGTTCCTCGACATGCGCGACGACCGTATCGTGCGTGCCTCGGCCTTCTTCGATTCCGTCGCGTTCAACGAGTTCTGGACGCGTGTGACGCCTTCAGAATAGACGTCAAGAACTTGATCTCGCTCAAACGACGCGCGACGAAGCAGACGTAACCTCCGTTCACAGCCAACGGAGATCCCCATGCCAACAGAGACCATCATTATCGTCAGTGGCGTTGTCGCAGCATTCGCGCTTTTTGCAGCCGGTCTCGCCTTTGCGAGCATCACTTCCAGCAAATAGGCGGAAAGCAATCGTCCGGCTCAGAAACCGCGTCAGCAGCAGACACCGTCGCCGACAAACAAAGACGCCCCGGAAACCAGGGCGTCTTTTTTGATTCAATCGGATTGTCGTTCCCGCGCAAACTTACGCAGACGGCTGCTTGGTCTTGCGGAGATAAGGCAGAACCGTATCGAAGGAGCCGAAGCGGGCGATGGCGTCTTCGTTGGAGACGGCGGCGGTGATGATGACGTCGTCGCCCTGGTTCCAGTTGGCGGGCGTCGCAACCTGGTGCTTGGCGGTCAGCTGGATGGAGTCGATGGCGCGCAGGATCTCGTTGAAATTGCGGCCCGTCGTCATCGGGTAAGTGAGGATCAGCTTGATCTTCTTGTCCGGGCCGATGACGAAGACGGAGCGCACGGTGGCGTTGTCTGCGGGCGTGCGGCCTTCGGAACTTTCACCGGCACCAGCCGGCAGCATGTCGTAGAGCTTGGCGACCTTGAGGTCCTTGTCGCCGATCAGCGGATATTCGACATCGAAGCCGGTTGCCGCCTTGATGTCGTTCTTCCACTTGCCGTGGCTTTCGACCGGATCGACGGAAATGCCGATGATCTTGACGCCGCGCTTCTTGAACTCACCCTCGAGGCCAGCCATGGTGCCGAGCTCGGTCGTGCAAACCGGCGTAAAGTTCTTCGGATGCGAGAAGAGAACCGCCCAGCCGCTGCCGATCCAGTCATGGAACTGAACGGGGCCCTGGGTGGTGTCGGCGGTGAAATCGGGAGCAATATCGTTGATACGTAGGCTCATGGTCGGCCCTCCAATTGCGGATCGTTAAATCTGAGCACTCACAGGCAGTTCTGCGTGCAGATGACTATCTACAGACCTGCGCCGAGCGCGGTCAAACGAAAGCCTTCCTCGAATGGGCAAGCGGCGGAATATTTATTTCCAGCTCCAAAGATGACCTGACATCGGACTGCCGGCATCATGCACGCAAAAAGGCAGCGGCGCGCGCACAAATCGATGCTTTTCGCATGCCGCGTTATTCCCTACTCACTATCGAAGAATGACAAAGAGGGAAGCGGCGATGGCGACACCATTCTATTGGAATGAACTGAACACTTATGATTTTGCCGCTCTTTCCGCTGATACGACCATCGCCATCCTGCCGATTGCTTCGACAGAGCAACACGGTCCGCATCTGCCCATAGCAACCGATGTGGCGATCGCCGAGGGCATGCTGGCGGAACTGCGCCGACAACGGCCCGACGACCTCGATATCCTTGTCTTGCCAACCCAGGAAATCGGCAAGGCCAATGAGCATGTCTATGGGCCAGGCACGCTTTCCCTCGGCGCCGAGCTGCTAATCCCCGTCTGGACGGCGATTGGCGCGAAGGTGGCGGAGGCCGGGCTGCGCAAGCTCGTCATCGTCAACTCGCATGGTGGCAATGTCGATATCATGAGCATCGTCGCGCGCGAGTTGCGCGTGCGCCACCAGATGGCCGTCGTTTCGACACAATGGGGCCGCTTCGGCAATCCTGACGGCATGATCAGCGAGCACGAGACACGCTACGGCATTCATGGCGGCGAGGTGGAAACCTCGCTGATGCTGCATTTCCGGCCGGAACTGGTGCGGATGGAGAAGGCTGAGAATTTCACATCGAAGGCTGAATGGATGCGCGAGCAATCGCAGTATATCCAGCCGCTGCCGCCGCATTCGCTCGCCTGGATCGCGCACGATCTCAATCCGAACGGGGTTGTCGGCGACGCCTCGAAGGGAACGGCCGAAAAGGGTGAAGCGATCTGCCGCCATCAGGTGAAGGGCTTTATCGAGCTTCTCCGTGACCTGAAGCGCTATCCGCTCTCCAACCTCTATTCGCGATAGTCAGGCAACGACAGGACGCTCGAGCGGGATGTGTCCCTTGGCCTGCAGTTCCTGAACAAGGCCGGCAAGCTCGGCCAGCAAGTATTCAACGAAGAGGCTGGTGGCGGAATCGAGCGGCGCCCGGGCACGGGCAAAGAGCTTCATCGGCTGATGGCGGCTGTGCGGCTCGGCAATCGGGCGGAATACCAGTTCGCCCTGGCGGCATTCGGTGATGACATCAAGCGGGTTCAGCATGGAGAGCCCTGCCCCGCATTTGACCAGTTTCTTCAGCATTTCCGAAGCGTTGGTCTCCAGAACCGGCTCGACAGGAATATCGAGCCTCGCCATTGCGAGGTTGATGACCTCACGCAGGCTGGTGCCCTGCTGCGCAAGCACCAGCCGCTCCTGCACGACATCGGCAAGGCTGATCGGACCGGACCCGATCAGGGGATGGCCAGGCGGAAGGACGACGCCGATCGGGATATCGAAATTGCCGAGCGTGCGGATGCCGGGTGTGGCCTGAATATTGAAGCCGAGGCCGATATCCACCTCACCCGACAGAACCGGATTGACGGTCATCGTGCCGGCATCGTTGCGCAGATGGATGAAAACGCGCGGATGCTCGGACTGGAAGCGGGCGATGATTTCCGGCAACGGTCCCGCGGCAAGGCCGACGGTCGTCACCAATCGCACCTTGCCGGCCTGCTGCATCTTCAGGCTTTTGATGCGACCTTCCAGCCGCTCGTAATTCTTCAGAACCTCTCTGATATGCTCGATGCAGAGTTCGCCGGCGGCCGTCAGCCGCAAGCCGCGCGGCAGGCGCTCGAAGAGCGGCGCACCCATTTCCTCTTCGAGAGCCAGTATCTGCCGATTGATCGCCGAAGAAGCGACGTTGAGACGCGCTGCAGCCTTCCGGATCGAGCCGGTGCGGGCGATCTCGTTGATGTACAGAAGCTTTCTGGAGTGCAGCATCGAGACCTCGTTGCATCGTTTTTAAGCACGGCGCCCAAATTAGGCACAGACATCAGGTGAGATGCCAAAAAGGCATCGTTGCGCACGAATTTTGATGCTTTTCAAAGAGCGAAGCAATCGCTCAAATGAAGAAAATCGGGGGCCGAAAACGAGCTTCCAAGGCACCAGAAGGGGAACGCCGCCATGTCCAACAGATTGAAAACATCCGTATTTTCTGCCCTTCTTGGGCTTGGCGGCATGCTTGTCGCCAGTGCACCGGGCCATGCGCTCGACAAGGTCAGCTATGGCACCAACTGGCTGGCACAGGCAGAGCATGGCGGCTTCTATCAGGCAGTCGCCGACGGAACCTATGCAAAATACGGCCTTGATGTCTCTATCGTGCAGGGCGGGCCGAATGCCGCCAACAACGCGCTGCTGATCTCCGGCAAGATCGACTTCTATATGGGCGGGCCGCAGGGCGAAATCTCCGCCGTCGAACAGGGTATTCCGCTTGTCGACGTTGCCGCGATCTTTCAGAAGGACCCGCAGATCCTGATCGCTCATCCTGACGTCGGCATCGACAAGTTCGGGGATCTTGCGAAACTGAAGAGCCTGTTCCTCAGCAAGGATGGCTACCTCACCTATTTCGAGTGGATGAAGGCAAATTTTCCGGGGTTCAAGGACGAGCAGTACAAGCCCTACAACTTCAATCCAGGCCCGTTTCTTGCCGACAAGCAATCCGCCCAGCAGGGCTACCTGACCTCGGAGCCTTACGAGATCCAGAATCAGACCGGCTGGGAGCCGAAGGTCTTCCTGCTCGCCGACAACGGCTATTCGCCCTATTCGACGATGATCACCACGACCCAGCAGATGGTCGATACCAAGCCTGACGTCGTGCAGCGCTTCGTCGATGCCTCTATCGAGGGCTGGTACAGCTATCTCTACGGCGACAACAGCAAGGCTAATGCGCTGATCAAGAAGGACAATCCGGAAATGACGGATGGCCAGATCGCCTATTCGATCGCCAAGATGAAGGAATACGGCATCATCGAGTCCGGCGACGGCCTGGACAAGGGCATCGGCTGCATTACCGACGCTCACTACAAGAAGTTCTTCGACGAAATGGTAGCGATCAAGGTCTTCAAGCCTGAGACCGACTATACCAAAGCCTTTACGACGAAATTCGTCTGCAAGAACGTCGGCGCATCGCTGAAGAAATAAGCCTCCCAAGGCGGGCCTGTCGCCACCCGGCGGCGGGCCGCTTCCCCTTCGATAAAAGAGCGAGAGAATGTCCCTAGCGGAAACCAAGGCGGCGCCTTCGAAGGAGACTCGCAAGCGGCCGCTGGTCGTCATGCAGTCGGTCTCGAAGGTCTTTTCCAGCGGCACGATCGCGCTTTCGGGCATGTCGCTGACGGTCGAGAGCGGTGAATTCATCAGCCTTCTCGGCCCTTCCGGCTGCGGTAAATCCACGGCACTACGCATCATCGCCGGTCTCGGCGACGCCACGTCGGGCAAGATCGACTGGCCAAGTTCGCGCATCAATTCGCAGGGCCTGCCGGAGGGCGATATAGGCTTCGTCTTCCAGGAACCGACGCTGATGCCGTGGAAGACCGTGTTCGGCAATGTCTACCTGCCGCTGAAACTGCGCGGCGTTTCCAAGGCGCAGGCCAGGGATCGGATCACGGAGGTCCTTGCGACCGTCGGCCTGCAGGATTTCGCCGATGCCTATCCGCGGGAACTCTCCGGCGGCATGAAGATGCGTGTGTCGATTGCCCGCGCGCTGGTGACCAAACCAAAACTGCTGCTGATGGATGAGCCCTTTGCGGCGCTCGACGAAATCACGCGCCAGAAGCTCAATGACGACGTTCTGCGGCTGTGGAAAGCGACGGGCATCACCGTGATCTTCGTGACGCACTCCGTCTTCGAGTCTGCCTATCTTTCCAACCGCATCGTGGTGATGAAGGCACGGCCGGGCCGGGTGCATGCGGATTTTCCGCTGACGACAAGCCTCGAGCGGGATTCGCACTACCGGACTTCGGAAGAATACCGTCGGGCCTGCGAGACGGCATCGCGTTCGCTGATCGAGGCAATAGGCGGAGCGGAGGAACATTGATGAGCGTCGAGAGCATCGAAACAAGCGAGACCGCGCCCCTGTCCGTTCCCAATCCGATCAACGCAAAGAGGCGCGATCTGGCGCTTCGCATCGCTGTGCCTTTTCTGGTGATCGGCGTGCTGATCGTCATCTGGGAGTTCTACGTCGTGCTCTCGGGTGTTCCGCCTTATATCCTGCCCGGCCCTGGCGCTGTCGCAGCGGCCTTCATCAACGATTGGGGCACACTTGCCCCTGCCCTCTGGGTCACCACGCAGATCACCTTGATATCGCTTGTCCTGGCACTGATCGGGGGCGTGGGATTTGCGATCTTCCTGGTGCAATCGCGCTGGATCGAAATCGCCTTCTATCCGCTCGCTGTCATCCTGCAGGTCACACCGATCGTGGCGATCTCACCGCTGATCCTGATCTACGCGCCGTCGACGCAGGTGGCGCTCCTGATCTGCGCCTTCCTCGTCGCCTTTTTCCCGATCCTGTCCAACATGGTCCAGGGTCTGAAGAGTGTCGATCATAATCTCATCAACCTCTTCGAACTCTACGGCGCCTCGCGCTGGCAGACGCTGATCTACCTGAAGATCCCGGCCGCCCAGCCCTATTTCATGACCGGGCTTCGCATCGGCGGCGGCCTAGCGCTGATTGCCGCCGTGGTTGCCGAATTCGCCGCAGGTTCGGCGGGTGCCGGTTCCGGCCTCGCCTTCCGTCTGCTGGAATCGCAATATCGCATGAACATTCCCCGCCTTTTTGCCGCGCTCTTCATGCTGTCCATGCTCGGCGTCGCGATCTTTGCCATTACCTCCTTCATTTCATGGCTCAGCCTGCATCGCTGGCATGAGAGCAGCCTGAAGCGGGAAAATTGATGACCTATTCCTTCATGTCCCCCCCGAATGCGGGCCGTTTCGTGCTCGCCAACGCAACGCTTCCGGCTGTCGCCATCAGCGGCTTTGCTGCCGTCGCCAATGAAGGCCTCGTCAAGGCGGATATCGTGATCGCCGACGGTCTCGTCTCGGCAATCCTGCCTCCCGGAACAGCGCCAGCCGAATTCGCCAAGTCCGACATGCGGGAAGGCATGGTGTGGCCTTGCTTTGCAGATATCCATACGCATCTGGACAAGGGCCATATCTGGCCGCGCAAGCCCAATCCGGACGGAACCTTCATGGGTGCGCTGGAGGCGGTCGGCCGGGACCGTGAGGCAAACTGGTCGGCGGCGGATGTGCGCAAGCGCATGGAATTTTCGTTGCGCTCAGCCTATGTGCACGGCACCGGCCTGATCCGCACGCATCTGGATTCGCTGGCACCCCAGCACCGTATCTCCTTCGAGGTCTTTGCCGAGATCCGGGAGGAATGGAAAGACAAAATCGCCTTGCAGGCGGTCGCTCTCTTCCCGCTGGACAACATGGTCGACGAGGCATTTTTCGCTGATCTCGTTGCTGTCGTAAAGGACAAGGGTGGACTGCTTGGCGGTGTCACCAAGATGGGACCAGCACTCGACTGGCAGCTCGATACGCTTTTGCGCGCCGCGGCGGAGAACGGCCTCGATGTCGATCTGCATGTCGACGAGACCGAGGATCCACGCGCAGAAACATTGAAGGCGATCGCTGAAGCCGTTCTGCGCAACCGGTTCGAAGGCAAGGTGACGGCAGGCCATTGCTGCTCGCTGGCGCGGCACGATGACGATATCGCGCAGCGGACGGTCGAACTGGTTCAAAAGGCCGGGGTTTCGGTCATCTCGCTGCCGATGTGCAACATGTACCTGCAGGATCGCTATCCCGGCCGCACGCCGCGCTGGCGCGGTGTCACGCTGTTCAAGGAACTGGCGGCTGCCGGTGTCGAGACGGCTGTCTCCTCCGACAATACACGCGATCCCTTCTACGCCTATGGCGATCTCGATCCGGTCGAAGTGTTTCGTGAGGCCGTGCGCATCCTGCATCTCGATCATCCGCTCGACACCGCGGCACGCGTCGTCACGACGTCACCTTCCAAGATTGCCGGCAGGCCGCAGATGAGCCGCATTGCCGTCGGCAGCCCCGCCGATCTCGTGCTCTTCAGCGCCCGTCGCTGGAGCGAATTCCTTTCTCGTCCGCAGTCTGACCGCGTTGTGCTTCGCCGCGGCAAGGTGATCGACCGCAGCCTGCCGGATTACCGTGAACTCGATAGCGTCGTTGGAGCCTGACATGGCCGATTATCAGAAGATCAAAAAAGAACTCGAAGGTATCGCGATCGAGGACAATCCGGCGCTCGTTCGCCAGAAGAGCCGCGACTTCTACTGGTATTCGCCAATCCTGAAGGCGCAGCTCGATAATGTGACGGCCGATATCGTCGTCACGCCGAAAAACGAGGCCGAAGTCATCCAGACGCTAAAGGTCGCCTTCGCCCATGGCGTGCCCGTCACCCCGCGCGGCGCCGGCACGGGCAATTACGGTCAGGCCATGCCGCTCTCAGGCGGTATCGTGCTCAACCTTGCCGCCATGGACAGGATCAAGGAAATCCATCCCGGCCGCGTCATCTGCGAACCCGGCATCGTGATTGCCCAACTCGACAAGCAGACCAAGGCGCATTCCGGCCAGGAGTTGCGCTTCCATCCCTCGACCGCCCAAACGGCGACGGTCGGCGGCTTCATTGCCGGCGGGTCCGGCGGTGTCGGCTCGATCACCTGGGGCGGCTTGCGCGATCTCGGCAATATCCTGCGCCTGCGGGTCGTGACCATGGAGGCGGAGCCGCGGGTGCTCGATCTCACCGGCTGGGACCTGCAGAAGGTCAGCCATGCCTATGGCACCAACGGCATCATCACGGAAATCGAGATGCCGCTCGCGCCCGCCTATGACTGGGTGGATGTGCTGGTCGGCTATGATGACTTCATGGATGCAGTGCGCTTCTCCGATGCGCTGGCGAAATGCAACGGCATTCTCGTCAAGGAAATCGCGCCGATCGCGGCCCCTATCCCCCATGACTATTTCACCCGCCATAAGCCCTATATCCGCCAGGGCCAGTCGATCGTCGTGCTGATGATCGCGCCGCATTCCATGGATGCTTTCCTGGCTTTCACGGCAGCGCAGAAGGGCGAAATCATGTTCCGCTCCGATAAGGTCGAGAGCATGCGTGGCATTCCGCACGCCTATGAGCTAGCCTGGAACCATACAACGCTGCGTGCGCTCAAGGTCGATCCCACCTTCACCTATCTGCAGGTGCAGTATCCGGGACCGGATCATGTGGCCAAGGTGAAAAAGATGGTGGAGATCTTCGGCGATGAGGTGCCGGGTCATCTCGAATTCATCAAGTTCGATGGGCAGATCCAGTGCTCGGGCCTGCCGCTGGTACGCTATACGACAGAGGAGCGGCTGGAAGAGATCATCAAGATCCATCAGGATCATGGCTGCCCGATCTTCAACCCGCACCGCTATACGCTCGAAGAGGGCGGCATGAAGCGCACCGACAAGGTGCAGCTCGCCTTCAAGCATGAGACTGATCCGAAGGGGCTGCTCAATCCTGGCAAGATGATCGCCTGGGAGAATCCCAATTTCGATTTCGATGCCGGCAGGAACTACCTTTTCCCCGGCCTTGCCGCCGTCATGGAGGCTTCATGAGGGTTCTTGTCCTCCACTCGCACCCGGTCGAGGAAAGCTACGGCAAGGCGCTCTACAGACAGACCCTGGAGAGCCTCGCCAAGGCCGGGCATGAAGTGGATGCCTGCGATCTCTATGCCGAGAATTTCGATCCCGTCCTGTCGCAACATGATCGGCTCGTCTACCACGACTATCCCGACAATATTTCGCTGGTGAAACCCTATGTCGACAGGCTGAAGCGGGCCGAGGCGCTGGTCATCTGCACACCGGTCTGGAATTTCGGCTTCCCGGCGATCCTGAAAGGTTATTTCGACCGGGTCTGGCTTCCCGGCGTTTCCTTCGCGCTCGTGAACGGCAAGGTCGAATCCCGCCTGCGGCATATCAAGAAGCTTGGGGCGGTGCTGACCTATGGCGCGACACCTTTCCGCGCCTTCGTTGCCGGCAATCCGCCAAAGAAGATCGTGAAGCGTGTCTTGCGGGCGCAGATCGACCCGTTCAAGCCGGTTACCTTTCTCGCCCATTACGACATGAACAACTGCACCCCGGAGACACGGGCAGCGTTCCTGGCGAAAGTGAAGGACGCGATGGAGCGATTTTAGGGGCGGCTTGCATCGGTACACCTCACCGGGCGCACCCCGCATGGTGGTCGATCTCTTCGGCGCCGATATCGGCCAGCATGCGCGCACCGCCATGGGCGCTGCTGCCGCGCCGGTGCGCTGCCCCGTCGTGATCACCGCGGAGCTTGCGATCAAATCCTAGAAAACCTTCGCCGCCGTTACTTCCACTTCCACCAGGAATTCCGGCCGGGTAAAGCCGTTGATGATAATGAGCGTCGAAACGGGTTTCGGATCGAGCGTGAAGCGGTCGCGCACCGCCATATAGGCCGGGAAGTCTTCCCGCTTCGTCACGAAGCCGGAAATGCGGATGACATCAGCAAAACTCATCTCGGCCTCGGCGAGGATCGCCTTGATCGCTTCGAAGCAGAGCTCGGCCTGGGCCGTCACATCCTCAGGAATCTTTTCATCGAGGCCGATGCCGAGCTGACCTGACGTGACCAGCAAGGATGCGCCCGGCGGTATGAGCAGACCGTGATTGTAATTTCCGAAGGGACGGCGGACGGATGGCGGGTTGAAAATCTTCTTCATGAAAAAACCTCGCTATAGACAGAGATTTATAGCGAGGTTTTCCGCCGTATTCCAAGCACTTGCTTGCGATAGATCTCAGAAATCGAGGGATTGCTGGGCAGGAGGCGGTGGACCGACATGCACGCCTTCGAGCTCCAGCATGCGAAGCTTGGACGTCGAACCGCCAGGCGCCGAAAAGCCACCGATCTTTCCACCTGCCGCCAGCACACGATGGCAGGGAATGATGAGCGCGACAGGATTCTTCGCCATCGCCTGGCCTACGTCGCGCGCTGCCTCCGGTCCCACCCCGAGCTCCTTCGCCAGGGTGCCGTAGGTCGTCGTGCGGCCCCAGCCGATACGGCGCGCGGCGGCATAGATATCGCGGAAAAATGCGTCTTGGCCGTCAAGGTCAACGGCGACACTGGAGAAGTCGATTTCTTCGCCTTCGAAGTAACGCTTTACCGCAGCAACAGCGTCCAAAATCTGCGGCGTCGGCTTGCCCGGTTCGGCAGCCGGCAGACGACGCAGCAACAAGCGTTCTGTCGAATCGGCGCTTTTCGTGGGCAGCTGGAACCGCGTCACGCCAGCATCGCTCCAGGCGATGCCGCAAAAGCCGCCTGCGGTTTCAAAGATCAGGTATTGATGCACTTTCTGAGCCATGGTGAAGCCCTCACATTCCATCAGGTATCAGAATCGTATCGCGAGGGTGCAAGTTCAACCCGTTTCTTGCGCGTATCCCGATAAAATGTCAGGCCGATGCCGCGGTCGTGGCATGCGGGGATATCTGTGGTCTCTTTGCCTTCGCCTTGCCTTTCACCACATCAAACAGCGTATAGCCGCCGGTCCAGCGGCCAAAACCGCTGGCGATATTGATATGGCCTGCAAGCCCGATATTGCGAACTTCGGTTTTCCAGAGGCGGGTGTAGAAGCTCAAACGGTCGAGCGACATGTATTTGTCGTCGAGACTGCCGACGGTGAGGCTCGGAAAGGGAAGCGGGGTAGTCGGCATGGGGCCGAAAGCGAGCGACCCGGGATGCAGCCTTTCCGTGGCCGGCAAATCGCAGGGGGCAACCAGAAGCGCTCCCTTGATCCTGCGTGCCACTGGCCGGTCGGCAAGCCTCGCCGTCAGGATGCAGCCGAGGCTATGGGCAATGATATAGGCCTCTCCAGCTTCCAGCAGTGCCTGTTCCAGCCGCTCCATCCAGCGGTCCAGACGAGCATGATTCCAATCGTCCTGGCCGACCAGCCGGCTCTGCGGCACATCATCAAGCCAAAAGTGCTGCCAATGCCCCTCGTCGGAACCGAACAGACCCGGCACGATCAGGATTTTTGTCATTGCTGTCTCCTGGCGCAGGCGCAGCAGGCTGCTGCAACGCATCTCGGCCAGAATTATCCATAAATTTTATAGACTAAAGAAATGAAGCTCCAAAACCCGGAAGAAAGCTGGAAAATCCATCGCCGGATCAGAAATTGCTGCTCGACGAAAAAGTCGCCAGGTCGCAGGATATTCTGAGGCCGATTGCATCGTGGCAGCCTGTGCTCTCGCCCGCAGCCATTTCTCGCCCGGCAAAAAGCTGAATGCTTTCGACGCGGACGGGGCCGGCAGACCAGAGCAACGGGCGGTTGACATCGATGGCGGCAACCCGCTGCTCGGTGGCCTTTACGACGGTGGAAGCGAGCGCCATGCCGCCCAAGGTCAAGGCGAGAGCAAGTACCATCTGAAGGCAGAGATCGCCTGCCTCGCGCAGTGAAATGAACATGGCGGCCTCATGCCGTAAACGGGGATTCACTGCGCAGGTAAGGCAAGGAAGGGCGGAGGCAAAGCGGCTTTCGCGGTTAAGGTTTACGCGTAACCATCGCAATCACTTCAACCGCGCCGCTTAAATTTCGGAACAAGCAATCGCCTCGCGGGTTAGGCACATGTCACCAAAGATGAAAATCGAAGGAGGATAGCTCCCATGCGTAAATCCCTTATCGCCGCTTCGTTGCTTGCCATCGGCATGGCTTCGTCGGCATTTGCCCAGTCCAATCCCGACACTATCGGCCCGACCAACGGCGGCTCCACGGACCCGGGCTCGGGCAATTACTCCTCGGATTATACGAGTGACAGCAACGGCATTCATCCGGTTCCCTCAAGCGCGGTCGATCCGGCCACGACACAGAGCATCGGCGGCCAGGCCATCGATTGCCCCGGCATGGCGCAGCAGAACACGGGTGTCGATACGCGCGGCGGCGAAAGCGGCGCTTCGATCAGTGAGGCATGCCGCGAATACGACAACTGATCGGGCAAAGACCCGTTCGTTGAGAGAGGCCGGCTCGACCGGCCTTTTTCATGCGTGCTTCATGAAACTCCTGATCCGATTGCCCCGTACTTCCGTAACAGACAGGAGAGGCAGGACAGGGAGCAGCCATTGGCACGGGATATTGTTGCAAGACCGGTGATCGTGTGGTTTCGCAAGGATCTGCGCCTTGACGACAACAGGGCACTCCAGGCGGCATGCGCATCGGGGCGGCCGGTTATTCCACTTTATATTCGCGAACACGGGGAAGACGGCACCGGGCCGCTCGGTTCGGCTCAGGCATGGTGGCTGCACCATTCGCTGCATGCGCTCGATGGCGCGCTTAGAAAACGTGACGGCAAGCTCGTCCTGGCCAGCGGCCATGCCCGAAACGTGCTGGGCGACTTCGTCAGGCGAAGCGGTGCGGAAGCGGTATTCTGGAACCGTCGCTACGATCCGCCCGGCATTGCGATCGACACGCGCCTCAAGCATGAACTCGAAAAGCAGGCAATCGAGGTGCGCAGCTTCGGCGGCCAGCTCCTGCATGAACCGACGAAACTCAAGACATCAGGCGGCACGCCCTATCGCGTCTATACGCCGTTCTGGCGGGCACTCGAAGAAGATGGAGAGCCGGAAGCGCCTGTCGACATGCCTCAACGCTTCCGCTTCCCCAAAGAGTTTCCCGCATCTGAAACGCTCGCCTCTTTCAAGTTTCTGCCACGCAAGCCGAACTGGGCGAAGTCCTTCCCCGACATGTGGACGCCGGGGGAAGCCGCTGCCCACCAAAAGCTCCGGGAGTTCGTCGAAAACGCTCTTCCGGGTTACTCGGCTGACCGGGATTTCCCCGGCAAGGCGGCAACGTCCCTGCTCTCTCCGCATCTGGCACTCGGCGAGATTTCGCCAGCGCGTATCTGGGAGGCGACAAAGGGCCTTTCCCGCAGCATCCCATCCGACGATATCGTGCGCTTTCGCAAGGAACTGGCATGGCGGGAGTTTTCCTACCACCTGCTCTTCCATTTTCCCAAACTTGCAAGCGCCAACTGGAACGACAGTTTCGACGGTTTCGGCTGGCGACAGGATGAAGACGGATTCCATGCCTGGTGCAACGGCCAGACGGGCTATCCCATCATCGACGCAGGCATGCGCCAGCTTTGGCGCCATGGCTGGATGCATAACCGCGTCCGGATGATTACAGCCTCGTTTCTCATCAAGGACCTGCTGGTCGACTGGCGCCGAGGCGAAGCCTGGTTCCGCGACACACTCGTCGATGCGGACCCGGCCAACAATGCGGCCAGCTGGCAATGGGTGGCAGGTTCAGGCGCCGATGCCTCTCCCTTCTTCCGCATCTTCAACCCGGTTCTGCAGGGCGAAAAATTCGATGCGGACGGCAGCTATATCAGGCAGTTCGTGCCCGAGCTCGAAAATCTGGAGGACAAATATATCCACCGGCCGTTCGAGGCACCCGCGAGCGTGCTTGAAAAAGCTGGTGTCACGCTTGGTGAAACCTATCCCCAACCCATCGTCGATCATGCCACTGCGCGCCGGCGGGCGCTGAAGGTCTATAACGCCATAAAGGATGCAGCATGAACGCGCATGTTCCTTCGCTGCCACGCCGGCTCAAGGTCGCGGTCATAGGATCGGGCATATCGGGTGCATCGGCTGCCTGGGCGCTCAATCCTGTTCATGACGTGACGCTTTATGAGAAGGATGTCCGGCCGGGCGGCCATACGGCAACGGTCGATGTCGATTATGACGGGTTGAGCATTCCAGTCGACACCGGCTTCATCGTCTACAACGAGCACAATTATCCCAATCTGACCGCGCTCTTTGCGGAACTCGGCGTCGACACGCATGCCAGCGACATGAGCTTTTCGCTGTCGCTCGATCAGGGCAGGCTGGAGTGGAGCGGCGGCGGGCTCTCGTCGATATTCGCGCAGAAGCGCAATCTGCTGAACCCTTCCTTCCTCTGGATGATCCGCGAGATCCTGCGCTTCAACCGGACCTGCCTGGAAGATCGGGCAGCCGGGCATCTCGCCTCGCGCTCGATCGGCGATTACCTCGACTGGCGCGGCTTCTCGCCCGGTTTCACCAACAACTATCTGGTGCCCATGGCGGCGGCGATCTGGTCGACGCCATCAGCGCGCATGCTGCAATTTCCCGCCGAACATTTCGTCAATTTCTTCGACAATCACCGGCTGATCTACCGCCACCAGCATCAGTGGCGCACCGTCACCGGCGGCAGCCGCAACTATCTGAAAAGGCTTCTGTCACCGCTTGGCGACAAGGTAAGACTTGGCTGCGGGGTGCGCGGCGTAATACGCAAGGCGAAGGGCGTCATCCTCATCGACGAAGCCGGCGGCGAGGCTTTCTTCGACAAGGTGATCTTCGCCTGCCACAGCGACCAGACCTCGCGCCTGCTGATCGATGCGGCTGATCAGGAAAAGCGCCTGCTCGCTGCCGTCCCCTATCAACCTAACCGCGTTATCCTGCACCGTGATGCCAGTCTGATGCCGACGCGGCGCAAGATATGGGCCTCCTGGAACTATCTGCGCTCGAGCCATGGCGACGGTGGGGCGGGTGTAGCTGTTACCTACTGGATGAACAGGCTGCAGGGCATCGATCCGAATTTCCCGCTCTTCGTTACGCTGAACCCGGATCGCGAACCCGATAGCCGCAAGGTCTTTGCCGAGTTTACCTATGAGCATCCGCAGTTTTCCGCCGAAGCGATGGCAGCACAGCAGGCGATCGCGGTCATCCAGGGAAAGAACAATTGCTATTTCGCAGGCGCCTGGACCGGATATGGCTTCCACGAAGATGGACTTGTCTCCGGCCTTGCGGCGGCGGAAGCTCTGGGCGGCATCACACCCTGGCGAACCAACCGACCCTCCCCCCGTGAAACGATACTGGAAGCGATGGCATGATGGCATCGCGCAAAAGCCCCGACGCATCGAGATATGGCGTCAGCGTGACGCGAAACGGTCGTCCGCCGGACGCAGCGGCAGTGCTTTATGTAGGCAATGTCATGCATCAGCGCATGAAACCGTTTGGCCATCGCTTCCAGTATCGGGTGTTTTCGCTTGCTATCGATCTCGACCGTTTGGAAGAAGCCGACAGGCAATCGACGCTGTTTTCGGTCAACCGAAGCAATCTCGTCTCGTTCCATGAAGAAGACCATGCAGCAGGTGGAAAGCTGCGCTCCCATGCCGATGGCCTGCTTGCAGATGCCTGTGTCGAGCGACCGGCCAAAATCCTGCTCGTCTGCTATCCGCGGATCTTCGGCTACGTCTTCAATCCGCTTTCCGTCTATTATGCTTATGACGAGAAGGATTCAGTGATTGCGCTGATCTACGAGGTGCGCAACACGTTCGGCGAGCGGCATAGCTATGTCTGCCCCGTCGAGGAGGATGAAATCTTCGAAAGCGGTCTTCGTCAGACCTGCGAAAAGCTCTTTTACGTTTCTCCCTTCATTGGCATTGGAATGCGCTATCATTTCCGCATGCTGCCGCCCGGCCAGGAAATCCGCTGGCGCATCCTGGAAACCGATGCGGACGGACCGCTTCTTGCCGCAACGTTCGCCGGCCGGAAAAAGCCGCTGACTGGCCGGACGCTCGGTTTTCTTCTCACAACCACTCCCTTCCTGACCGTCAAGATCATGGCCGGCATTCACTGGGAGGCTCTGAAACTCTGGCTGAAAGGCGCTATCTACGTTCGCCGGCCACCACCTCCTCCGCCTGTCAGCGTGAAGCCGGCAAGCCGGCTTGCAGAAGCTGCGGAATGAATTTAGCGTTTGTCGCAATCGCCGGAGGAGAGGCGCAAGCATTGTCCTGACCGGCCCCAAAATACGGGAGGACGGACGGTGAGCAATATACAGGACTTGAACCAAGCGACCCGGGACGCGGTAACGCTGACGGCGGAGAATATTTCGCGCATCGTCAGAGACCTGCCGTTCAAGGCGAAGCTTGCGCTGCGCGGTTTGCTGGGCATACAGCAAGGGTCCCTTGCCGTCACGCTGCCCGACGGGCGCAAGGTGTTGATCAGGGGCGAGGCCGCCGGACCGAATGCAGCGCTCACGCTCCGGAATTGGAACCTTCCCGACCGGGCTCTGACCAGCGGCACCATCGGGATCGCAGAGACCTACATGGATGGCGACTGGGATAGCCCCGATATCACCGCCTTCCTCGAGCTGTTTCTCGTGAACGGCGAGGCCGCATACAGTTATTCTTATGGCACGAGCGGTGTCGGCCGCTTCGTGGAACGCATCCGCCATTGGATGAATGCCAACACCAAGGCCGGGTCCAGGCGCAATATCTCGGCCCACTATGACCTCGGCAATGACTTCTACAAGCAATGGCTCGATCCGAGCATGACCTATTCGTCAGCGCTTTATTCGACCGGTGCCAATGACCTGCAATCGGCACAGAGCGCCAAGTATCGGGCGCTGGCGGAAGCGACCGGCATCAAGCCCGGTGATCATGTGCTCGAGATCGGTTGCGGGTGGGGTGGCTTTGCGGAATTCGCGGCCAGCGAACTGAACTGCCGGGTGACCGGACTGACCATCAGCCGTGAGCAGCTTGCCTTCGCACAGGAGCGCATCAGCAAGGCAGGGCTAGGCGACAAGGTTGATTTCCGGTTCCAGGACTATCGCGACGAGACCGGTGTCTACGATCGCATCGTTTCCATCGAGATGTTCGAGGCCGTGGGCGAGAAATACTGGCCGGCCTATTTTTCCAAACTCAGACAATGTCTGAAGCCCGGCGGCAAGGCAGGGCTGCAGATCATCACTATCCGGCCCGAATCTTTCGAGCAGTATCGCAGCAATCCGGACTTCATCCAGAAATACGTCTTCCCCGGCGGCATGCTGCCGACGCGTCATCACCTTGCCGAACTCGGCAAGAAGATGGACCTGTCACTGGTCAGGGACTTCGGCTTCGGCCTCGATTATGCCCGTACGCTCGCGGAATGGCGCGAGCGCTTCTGGTCCGTGTGGCACAAGCTCCGGCCGATGGGTTTCGACGACCGGTTCAAGCGGCTCTGGGAATTCTACCTGTTCTATTGTGAGGCCGGCTTCCGCGCCCGCAATATCGATGTGCGGCAGGTGGTTTTTTCGCGCCGCTGATCATTCAGCCGGATGCGGTGTCGCCGGCCGGTGGCCTCTATCTAGAGGCCGCTCTCGCCAGCCTGTGAAACGGTTGACCAGCGGGAAATAGAGACCGTAAGGCAGTATCCGCAGGAACTTCAGCATGTAGGTGAAATGCCGGGGGAAAGTGATCTCGAACGCCTGCGTCTTCAGGCCTGCCGCAATGCGCTCCGCGGCGACCTCAGGCGAAATCAGTGCCGGCATCGGAAAGGCATTCTTGCGCGTTGCCGGCGTGTCGACAAAACCCGGATTGATCAGCTGGATACGGATGCCGATCTTGTCGAGGTCGAATTTCAGGCTTTCGGCCATGTTGATCAGGGCAGCCTTGGTCGCGCCGTAGGCGGCACTGGTCGGCAATCCCGTGTAGCCGGTCACCGAGGAAACGATGGCGACCTGTCCCTGCCCCTTCCCCTTCATGTGGCGGAGCGCCGGCAGGAGGCAATTGACGACGCCTGACAGGTTGACGGCAAAAGTCTCCTCGAAATCGGCTCTGTTCAGATCCTCGCCGTGAACGGGCTGATAGACGCCTGCGCAGAGGATGGCCATGGCGAGCGCGCCATGCTCGTATTCGATCGAGGCCATGACATGTTCCATGTCTTCGGCGTCGGTCACATCGCCGTCGAGCACGATGATGCTGCCGGGCAATCCTGATGCCTCGGCCTGCAATTCCACCAGTTTTTCGTGATTGCGGGCGGTGACGGCAACCCCGTATCCCTCGCCTGCGAGCTTCAGCGCCAGCGCTCGGCCTATTCCGGAACTCGCGCCGGAAATCCAGACGATACCATGCTCCGGGCGCGCGATGAAATTACGCATGACACTTCCTCCGGTCTGCCGATTTGAATACGAACACAGTCCGGAAGCTCCCCCATCTCTCCCGGGACAATGGCTCTATCACAGCATTGTGGCTGCTTTCAGCCGATGAGATCGCCAATGATCTGCCGGAAGGAGCCGGTGAGCTTGATCGGACCGTCCGAAACGGCAAAGGCGATGCAGGGCCGATCCTTCTCGGCGACGGGGCGATGGTCGATCGTGGCATCCGCAACCGAGATATCTCCCGGCCCGAAACGGCCGCGCTCGTCGTGGAAGGCGCCATCGAGGATGAGGATCAGTTCCATGCCCGCATGCGTGTGGGCAGGCAGCGCTCGGCCCGGCCGTATCCACATCAGGCTGACTTCGCAGCCGTCGATATCGGTCGCATATTCCTTGAAGCCCGGAAGGCGCTTGCGCCACGGCACGTCGTCAGCTTCGAAACCGACGAGATTGCGCAAGGCACGTGGAAAAAGAGCGCCCCGCGGACGTGACGGGGGCTTCGGAGGGGACGCAGGAGCCTTCGAGCCGAAGATTGCCGCAAGCTTCGCATCTCGGTCGCTGATCGGGCTTGCCGGCGTGCTTTCCAGAGCGTCTCCGGCCAACCGTTCAAGGTCGGCCACAAGGCCGCGATTGTCCGCCTTCATTTCGAGATGGGATTCCACGAGTACGCGGGCCGGCTCCGGGAGGGAGCCGGCAACATAATGCGCCATCAATGCATCGATCGTGTCGATATGCTCGTGAACCATGTCAGATTCGGTCACGCCTTGTTCCTGCGCCCGTGCTTGCTTTGTCGTCATCCATACGCCGAAAGTCAATCTTCGGATCACCGGCGCGCCTGGAGACGGCAATGGGCTGGAAGGGAAAGACTAATTTTATCGCGTGCCTGAAAGGCATGGAATAGGATTTCTTGCCAACGCCGCCTTGTGAAGGGAAAAGACCGTTCCTAAACTATGCGTAAACGAGGCAGATTCCATGACCTTCCACCCCTCCGTAATCGAGGCTATCGGCAATACGCCCCTCATCAAGCTCAAGGGTGTTTCCGAGGCAACCGGCTGCACCATTCTCGGCAAGGCCGAATTCCTCAATCCCGGCCAGTCGGTGAAGGACCGAGCGGCGCTCTATATCATCCGTGACGCCGAGAGGAAGGGCCTGCTGAAGCCTGGCGGTGTCATCGTCGAGGGTACGGCGGGCAATACCGGAATTGGCCTGACGCTCGTTGCCAAGGCGCTCGGCTATCGTACCGTCATCGTCATCCCGGAAACGCAGAGCCAGGAAAAGAAGGACGCGCTGCGCCTGCTCGGCGCCGAGCTCGTCGAAGTTCCGGCGGTTCCCTACAAGAACCCGAACAACTATGTGAAGGTTTCGGGTCGCCTTGCCGAACAGCTTGCCAAGAGCGAGCCGAACGGCGCGATCTGGGCGAACCAGTTCGACAACGTTGCCAACCGCCAGGCCCATATCGAAACCACCGCACCCGAGATCTGGAAAGATACGGATGGCAAGGTCGACGGCTTCATCTGCTCGGTCGGTTCGGGCGGAACGCTTGCCGGTGTTGCCGCGGGCCTCAGGGGCTTCAACAAGGACATCAAGATCGGCATCGCAGATCCCGAGGGTGCCGCGCTCTACGAATTCTACGCGAACGGCGCGCTGAAGTCGGAGGGATCGTCGATCACGGAAGGTATTGGCCAGGGGCGCATTACCGCCAACCTGGAAGGCTTCACGCCCGATTTCTCTTATCACGTCACCGATGCCGAATCGCTCCCCTACCTCTTCGATCTGGTCGAACATGAGGGGCTTTGCCTTGGCGGCTCCACGGCGATCAACATTGCCGGTGCGGTTCGCCTCGCCCAAGATCTCGGTCCCGGCCATACGGTCGTGACAATCCTCTGCGATTATGGCAACCGCTATCAGTCCAAGCTTTTCAATCCGGACTTCCTTTCGTCCAAGGGTCTTCCCATTCCTGCCTGGATGGTCGGCTCGACGGATATCAGAATACCCTACGAACCCGCAGCGTGAGCCTCCATGCCAGTCAATGCCCTCTACCGTGACGACTTCTACCTTTCCACATGTGAAGCGGTCGTCACGGCCGTCCACGAGGACGGGGGCATCGAGCTGGACCAGACTTGCTTTTACGCGACGTCTGGCGGGCAGCCGGGCGACACAGGCTTCTTCGAACGGGCTGACGGCTCCAGGATAGGGCTTGGCCAGGCGAAACATGGTGCGACCAAGGACATCGTCATTCATGTGCCGCAGGAGGGCGAGCCGCGGCCGGAGGTCGGCGAAAAGCTGGTTGTGCACATCGACTGGCCGCGCCGTTACAGGCTGATGCGCATGCATACGGCCTGCCATCTTCTTTCAGTCGTCTGCTCCTATCCGATTACCGGTGCTGCTGTCGGCGAGGATGAAAGCCGCGTCGATTTCGACATGAGCGACACGATCGACAAGGACGAGGTGACGGCCAGGCTGATGGACCTCGTCAACCAGAACCATCCTGTCTATGTTCAGTGGATCACGGATGAGGAGCTCGCCGCCAATCCCGGCATCGTCAAGTCGAAGAATGTGCGTCCTCCTGTTGGTCTTGGCCGTGTCAGCCTCGTCTGTATCGGAGAGAATTCAGCTATTGACAGCCAGCCCTGCGGCGGCACGCATGTTTCGGAAACTCAGGAAGTCGGCCAGATTCATATTGCCAAGATCGAGAAGAAGGGCAAAGAGAACAGGCGCTTCCGCATTCGCTTCGGCACGCCCGGCGACGAAGCCTGATAGACGATATTTTTGGGGAGATCATCATGAGCGACACCAAGAGCCGTTTCGTCGTTTCGGCCGACTGGCTACAGGCTGAACTCGGCAAATCCGATCTGCGCGTGCTCGACGCATCCTTCTATCTGCCGGCGCAGAAGCGCGATGCCGATGCAGAATATGCCGCCGGCCATATTCCGGGTGCGATCCGCTTCGATCAGGACAAAATCGCCGACCACTCGACGAACCTGCCGCACACGATCCCCTCGCCCGATCATTTCGCCGCCGAAGTCGGCAAACTCGGCATCAGCGAGAATGACCGTATTGTCGTCTATGACGGCATCGGCATGTTCGCCTCCCCGCGTGTGTGGTGGCTGTTCCGGGTCATGGGTGCAAAGAATGTCTTCGTGCTCGACGGCGGACTGGACGGATGGAAGGCTGAAGGCCGGCCGCTCGAAATCGAAACGCCACAATATGCGCCGGCGAGTTTCAAGACGAATTACGATTCCGACCGCGTCGTTCACCTCGAGCAGATGCGCGATATCGTTTCAAGCGGCGCCCTGCAGATCGCCGATGCCCGTAGCGCCGGCCGTTTCGCGGCCAGCGAACCGGAACCGCGCGCCGGCATGCGCTCCGGCCATATGCCAGGTGCCCGCAGCCTGCCTTCGGGCGTTTTCGCAAACCAGGGCCGTTTCAAATCGCTGCCGGAACTGAAGCAGACGATCGAGGATGCCGGTATCGATCTTTCGAAACCGGTCGTTACCTCCTGCGGATCGGGTATTACCGCAGCAATCATCACGCTGGCGCTGGAATCGCTCGGACATACCGACAACAAGCTCTATGACGGCTCCTGGAGCGAATGGGGCAGCCGCGAGGATACGCCTGTCGTTACCGGTCCTCCTGCAGCGGTCAAAGCCTGACGCCATGGGAAAGACGCCCGCCTCGCTCAAGGCCCATATCACGCGGCTTGAAATGGTCGCGCCGCCGAAGGCAAGCCTGCCCGTGCCCGTCAATATCCAGACGGCGATCATGCGCGCACCGGCCATTCCACTGCCTTTCTATCGCTATCTCTATCGACAGGTCGGGGCGCGCTGGCAGTGGGTCGACCGTCTGCGGATGAGCGACGAGGAGTTGACCGCCGCCCTGCACGACAAGCGCAACAATATCAGCGTGCTCTACGTCAATGGCGCGCCGGCCGGTTTCTACGAATATCTCTGCGAGGACGAGGATACGATCGAGCTCAGCCATTTCGGGCTCTTCGAGCACGCGCTCGGCCTCGGCATCGGCAAATGGTTCCTGCTCCAGGCTCTCTACGCGATCTGGACGCTGAACCCGCAAAAGGTCACGACGACCACCAACAATCTCGACCATCCGCGGGCATTGCAGCTCTACCAGATGTTCGGTTTTTCTCCCGTCTCCACCGGCACCGGGATCGTCAGACCATTAAGCGACAAGGAACTGCTGGAAATAGCCCGACGCGGCTGATCGAGCAGCGCCCAAACCTTCCCGGTTTCAGGCAAGAATCGGGTGGTTTGGACGGCCGCAAGGGCAGACACTATGGCAAAGCTCATGAGGAGATTTGCCATGAACAACATTCAATTTTCAGCCATGCCGACAGCTGATGCAGAAGCGCTGTGGAGCGGCGGCCGCGATGCCTACGGACGTCTGCCGGAAACAATGATCTCCGATGGTCCGGGCCACCCGTGCCGGCATTGTCTGCGCAATATCGGCGCTGGCGAAGAGCTGTTCGTCTTTGCCTATCGCCCCTTTCCGGAACTGCAGCCCTATGCCGAAACCGGGCCGGTCTTCCTGCACAAGCAGCCCTGTCAGCGCTATTCTTCCGACGAGGTCCTGCCTCCCGTCCTGACTACGAGCCCGGATTTCATTGTCCGCGGCTACGGCGAGAGCGACAGGATCGTCTACGGCACCGGCGCGGTGACGCCGATCGACAGAATTCCTTCCTATGCGGCCGAATTGCTCGCACGGCCCGATATCGCCTACGTGCATGTACGCTCCGCACGCAACAATTGCTATCAGTGCCGGATCGACAAAATAAAGGCACCAGCCCTTGCGGAAGCTGGCGCCCTTGCCTGACCTTGAGTCAGCTGGTTTACGCTACGTTCAGTGCGCTTTCAGGAGCCACTGCCTCGTAACCAAGCGCATCCGCGACCGGCTTGTTGGTGATGCGGCCCCGGTGGACGTTCAATCCGTTGCGCAGGTGCTTGTCCTCGGCAATGGCGCGCAGGCCGCGATCGGCCAGTGCGAGGCCGTGGACGAGCGTCGCATTGTTCAGCGCATGGGCTGATGTGACGGGAACGGCGCCCGGCATGTTGGCGACGCAATAATGCACGACGCCGTCGACGACATAGGTCGGTTCGGAATGCGTCGTTGCGTGCGAGGTTTCGAAGCAGCCACCCTGGTCGATGGCGACGTCGACGATGACGGAGCCCTTCTTCATGCCGGAGAGCATTTCGCGGGTCACAAGCTTTGGTGCGGCAGCGCCGGGGATCAGCACGGCACCGATGACCAGATCAGCAGTAAAGACCTCCTCTTCCAGTGCCTGGATGCTGGAATAGCGCGTGTGAATGCGGCCATTGAAGATATCGTCGAGCTGGCGCAGGCGCGGCAGCGACTTGTCGAGAATGCTGACATCGGCGCCGAGACCGGCAGCCATCTTGGCGGCATGCAGGCCGACGACGCCGCCGCCGATGATCGCAACCTTGGCCGGGAGAACGCCGGGCACGCCTCCGAGCAGGATGCCAAGGCCGCCATTGGCCTTTTGCAGCGCGGTGGCGCCGGCCTGGATCGAAAGTCGACCGGCGACTTCGGACATCGGCGCCAGGAGCGGCAGGCCACCGCGATCGTCGGTTACCGTCTCATAGGCGATTGCAGTAACGCCGGATGCGAGCAGACCCTTAGTCTGTTCCGGATCGGGCGCGAGATGCAGATAGGTGTAGAGGAGCTGACCGTCGCGGAGTTGCGCCCATTCCGAGGGCTGCGGCTCCTTGACCTTGACGATCATGTCGCACTTTTCGAAAATATCCTTGGCGGAGGCGGCGATCTTCGCGCCAGCGGCCACATAGGCGGCATCATCGGCACCGATGCCGGCACCTGCCTTCGTTTCCACCCATACCTCATGGCCATGGGCGACATATTCTCTGACCGAAGCCGGCGTCAGGCCGACGCGATATTCATGGTTCTTGATTTCCTTCGGGCAACCGACACGCATACGCGTTCCTCTCATTTTATGTCCGCATTTCGCAGAGCGTTTTCTTGCTGATAAATCCTCCCACCGCTGCAACGAAATGTCCTTGCAAAGAGGATTTGCATAAACATGAAGTTTCGAAGATTATTGCGTTGTCGCCCCAATTTTCGAAGGTTCTTCGAATGTCAGACCTCGACAATATCGATCTTGCGATTCTGAAGGCATTGCAGATCAATGCTCGCATCACCAATGCGGAACTCGCCGATAAGGTCGGGCTGTCGCCTTCGGCCTGTTCGCGGCGGCTCGACATTCTTGAAAAAAGCGGTGTCATCGGCGGCTACCATGCGCGGCTTTCGCACAAGGCGCTCGATTACAAGATGATCGCGATCGTGCACATTTCGCTGTCTGGCCAGTTCGCCAAGACATTGTCGGAATTCGAAGCGGCGGTGAAGCGCTGCCCGAACGTGCTCGTCTGCTATCTGATGTCCGGCGAGTACGACTATATCCTGCGGGTCGCCGCCCGCGATCTGGAAGATTACGAGCGCATCCACCGAGACTGGCTTTCGGCGCTGCCGCACGTGGTGAAGATCAACTCAAGCTTTGCGCTGCGCGAAATCATCGACAGGCCGAATGTAGGCCTCTGAGCCCTTGCAAAGCCCCCCGGAATCCTGTCCTAGCTTGACGTCGCGGGTATTCCGCTTCAACGGCAAGACATGAAATCCAAGACTCACGGCTATATCTTCCTGCTCCTCGCGCTGACGATCTTTTCTGCGCAGGACGCGATCTCGAAGCATCTTGGTTCAGCCTATTCGCCTATCTTCGTGACGATGGTGCGCTATTGGGCCTTCGGGTTGTTCACCGTGGTTCTGGCCTCGAAAATGCGCGGCGGCATCGCCGCAACCGCCCGCACCAAGCACCCATTTCTGCAGGTCTCACGCGGCATCCTGCTTGCCACGCAGGTGGTACTGGCAATCACCTGTTTTTCGCTGATCGGGCTGGCGCATTCGCAGGCAATCTTTGCCGCCACCCCCATCATCGTCGCGTTGCTTGCCATTCCGCTGCTCGGCGAAAAGGTTGGCTGGCGCCGCTGGACGGCCATCGGCGTCGGACTTTGTGGCGTGTTGCTGATCCTCAAGCCGGAAGGCGGGTTCTTTGACGTGAACTTGCTTCTTGCGGTGGTCTCCTGCCTCAACTTCGCACTTTACGTGATCGCCACGCGTTACGTGAGCCGGCAGGATTCGGCGATGACGAGCTTCTTCTATACAGGCATCGTCGGCGCTTTCGTCATGACGCTTGCTGGCCCCTTTTACTGGACGCCGATTCAGGGCTGGGACTGGATCTGGATGCTCGCCGTCTGCCTGACCGGTACATCAAGCCATTATTTCCTGATCCGCGCCTATGACAGTCTCGATGCAGCGGCCGTCCAGCCGCTCACCTATATCCAGCTCGTCTACGCCTCGATCCTCGGTGTATTGATCTACGGGGAGACGCTGACGCTGAATATGATCGTCGGCTCGATCATCGTGGTTGCGGCCGGTATATTCACGGTCTGGCGCGAGCATGTCGTGGCGCGACGGGCGGCCGTGCCGAATTGAGATTTTCGGCGCAATTTTAAACAAGCCTCTAAAGGCATTTCAATTTTCCGCGTTTATGCTTTTCCCGAATTCTTCATGGGGACAAGCATGACACGTAACCTCAAGATCACCGCCCGCAAGGCGGACCGCAGGAATTGCCGCGTCTTCGGCAAGATCAGCTATATGAACAGCCAGATAGACGCCCGCATCCTCGATCTTTCCGCCACGGGTGCGGCACTCGAGGTGAAAGCCCCGCTTTATGCGGCCGCCGGCAGCAAGGTACGCATCGAAGCGGAAGACCTCGGCCTGCTCGATGGGGTCGTTCGCTGGAAACACAATGGCCGCGTCGGCATCCAGTTCGATGTCAATTCCAATGCGCGCGCGCTCATTGCCTCCTACTTCCGCTTCTTCCATCGCGACGTGCCGCGCGTCCGGTAGGCTCAGGCTTGCCGCATTCGCGGCACCGTCTTTGCCGTTCTGTCATTTTCAAGATGTACTCCTTCGCCAATCATCCTAAGTTCGCCGAACCGGGTGATGCGTAATGTCAAAAGGAGTGTTTCCATGTCTTCCATTTTCGATGCGCCTGCAATGAGCCGCCGTTCCCTGCTCGGCGGCCTTGCCGCTACTTCCGCTCTCGTGCTGCTTCATCCGTTCAGCGCCCGCGCTGCCGCAAACCAGGCGCATCTGCGGCTGATGGAAACGACCGACATTCACGTCAACGTTTTCCCTTACGACTATTATGCAGACAAGCCGAACGACACGATGGGCCTGTCGCGCACGGCAACAATCATCGACACGATACGTGCGGAAGCTGCCAATTCGCTGCTGATCGACAATGGCGACGTGCTGCAGGGCAATCCGATGGGTGACTACATGGCCTATCAGCACGGCATGAAGGATGGCGACGTGCATCCGGTCATCAAGGCCATGAATACGCTCGACTATACCGTCGGCACGCTCGGAAATCACGAATTCAACTACGGCCTGGACTTCATGTTCAAGGTGCTGAACGGTGCGAACTTCCCCTTCGTCTGCGCCAACCTGACCAAGGGTCAGCTTGCCTCCGATCCCAAGCAGGACGAGCTGTTCTTCAAGCCGTACATCATCGTCGAAAAACAGATCAAGGACGGCTCCGGCAATGAAAGCCCGGTCAAGATCGGCTTCATCGGCTTCGTGCCACCCCAGATCATGCTCTGGGATATCAAGAACCTCGAAGGCAAGGCACAGACGCGCGATATCGTCCAGGCCGCCAAGGCCTGGGTGCCGGCCATGAAGGAAGCCGGCGCAGATATCGTCATCGCCCTTTCCCACTCCGGCATCGACGGTTCCGGCCCATCCGAAAAAATGGAAAATGCTTCGCTGCATCTCGCTGCCGTCGAAGGCATCGACGCGATCTTCACCGGTCACCAGCATCTTGTCTTCCCCGGCCCGAAAACCTGGGATGGCATTGCCAATGCCGATCCGGTCAAGGGTACGCTGCACGGCAAGCCCGCCGTCATGGCCGGCTTCTGGGGCTCGCATCTCGGCCTGATCGACCTGCTGCTGGAGAAAGACGGCAACAGCTGGAAAATCGTCGACTTCACGTCGGAAGCGCGGCCGATCTATCATCGCGACGACAAGAAAAAAGTCGTGGCCGACGTCGCCGACAAGAAGGAAGTCGTTGAAGCGGCGAAGGCAGAGCACGAGGCAACGCTTGCCTATGTCCGCACGCCGGTCGGCAAAACCTCCGCGCCGCTCTATTCCTACTTTGCGCTGGTCGCAGACGATCCTTCCGTGCAGATCGTCTCGCAGGCTCAGACCTGGTACATCAAGCAGATGCTGGCCGATACGCAGTTCAAGGATCTGCCGGTTCTCTCCGCCGCAGCCCCCTTCAAGGCCGGCGGTCGCGGCGGTGCCGACTATTATACAGACGTTCCCGCCGGCGATATTGCCATCAAGAACGTCGCCGACCTCTATCTTTATCCGAATACGGTTCAAGCCGTCGCCATCACCGGTGCGCAGGTGAAGAACTGGCTGGAAATGTCCGCCGGCATGTTCAACCACATCGAGCCCGGCGCGAAGGATGCGGCGCTCCTCAACAACGACTTCCCGTCCTACAATTTCGACGTGATCGATGGCGTGACCTATCAGATCGATCTGTCACAGCCGCCGAAATATGATTCGTCTGGCAAGGCCGTCAATCCGACTTCCAACCGAATCCAGAACCTTGCCTTCGAGGGCAAGCCGATCGATCCGGCGCAGAAATTCGTCGTCGTTTCCAACAATTATCGTGCGGGCGGCGGCGGCAGCTTCCCTGACATCGCTTCCGACAAGGTGATCTTCCAGGCGCCGGACACCAACCGGGATGTTATCGTGCGCTATGTCCATGATCAGGGCACGATCAATCCAACAGCCGACGGCAACTGGACCTTCAAGCCCCTGCCCGGCACGACGGTCGTTTTCGAAAGCGGCCCTAAAGCCAAACAGTATCTCGCCGACGTCAAGAGCGTGAAGATCGAGGATGCCGGCGAAGGCGCCGAGGGATTCACGAAGTTCAGGCTGGTTCTCTGAAGCCGCAGGGGCGCGGTTTCATCAACCGCGCTCCTTTTTTCGCTCAAGCCGTCTCTGCCTTGGCTTCAACGCGCCGGAGAAGCAGGCCAAGTTCGGCCGGCGGCTTCTTTTCGAGGCGGTGATATCGTCTGCCGTCCCGCGTACGGTGGACAAGCCCGAAATCGAAGAGTTCGCGGCGCAAGAGCGCCGGATCGCTGAAGAGATGCAGGCGGTCCAGCAAATCGCTGATTTCACGCTCCGTCAGTTCCGTGCCCGCCGGTATTTTCGACCACAGAACCCAAAGGCAAAGCTCCTGTAGCCCTCTCCTGCCCGGCCAGCGGATCAGTCTGCCGCTGCCATCATAATGGCGCGATGCCTTCAGCACGCGATCCTCGTCCGGCAAGGGCTCGGGATCCTGCTTCAGGTTCCAGTCCTTCAGGACTTCGGCGGACTGCGCCATGCTGCGGAAATGCTGGTAGTTGCGATAACCCGCCGCGCGCGTCAGCAGATTGAGCATATCGACATGGCTCGGCTTGTCAGCGAGCGCTTCGATCTGCTTGCGGAGAGATTTGGCAAAAGCCGAAAGATCGGCGATTTCCATTGGAAAGGTAGATCTGGTCACGTCTCATCCTCAACGCGCCGCTTCCGCAAAAGGGTGTCGGTGGTCGCCGGCTTTCGACTTCGGCACAGGACAAGTGCTGATGATCTTTCTGGAGCAGGTTTAGCTTCCCTTGCGGGACGGCGACGCCTCGGTGAACTGCAGACCGTGGCGCCGTTATAACAAAGGCCTGAAACCCGTCAAGCTTGTGACTATTCCGCGGCCTCCGGCATCGCATGCAGTTCGTCTATACCGAGCATGCTGACCATTTCGCCATGGCTCGGGCACATTGAGAGCCGCCGGCGAAAAGCCTCGACCAGCCATCTGCCCGCCGGGCCCGGCGGATTGGCCGCCTTGTGCGTGGCATAGATCGGGTATTCGCCCTGTTCGTAGGCATCGAGCTTGATGGCGATGAGGTTGCCTTTCATGATGTCGTCACCGACGAGAGAGACCGGCAATCCACCCCAGCCAAGCCCGCCTTTGATGAGCTGGTGCTTGGTTGCTATGTCGCTGACGCGCCATGTCCTGTAGGACAGGACATTGAAATCCCGGCCCTTGGTCAACCCAGAGGCATCGGAAACGACGAGCTGGATTTCTTCGCGCACATCGGCCAGCGTCAGTGGCCGTTCGATGCGCGCCAACGGATGATCGGGCGCAACGACAGGAACCATAAAGGAATAGCCGATCTTTTCGGCTACCAGCGAATCTCCCTGCCGCACGAGCGCGCCGCCAATGCCGATATCGGCCTTGCCGTTCAGCACCATGTCCATGACCATTCCGAGCTCGCCGACGTTGAGGTTCAGCGCAACGCCCGGGAATTTCTCGCGAAATTCGCGCAACTCCATCATGACGGCATTGGCCGGGACCATGACGCTGATCGCCAGAGAAAGCTCCGCCTCCAGCCCCTGCTTGATGCTCTTGACGCGGGCGCGCATCACCTCGAGATCGGCCATCAGGCGGCGGGCATCTTCCAGCATTGCCTTGCCGGCATCCGTCAGCTTCGGCTGGCGGGCGCCTGAACGCTCGAAAAGCGGTATTTCAAGCTGGGCTTCCAGATTGGCGATCGTATAGCTGATGACCGACTGCGCGCGGTTCAGCACGCGTGACGCGGCCGAAAAACTGCCGGTTTCGGCGACAGTCAGGAAAACCTGCAATTGATCAAGTGTCGGGTTGGGAAGCATCGTCCATCCAATCCATCGATAATTTTGATCGACATTATCCCAGTTTTTTCGATAGCAGGCCAGTCTTATTTCTTTTCTCGAACACAGCGGTTTGCCGTTCCCAAACGCCGCTGAAACCCAATTCGAGAGGAAATTCAACCATGTCTTCCATCCTTCTTCTGACGTCCAGCCCGCGTTCAGAGTCGCTTTCCACGTCGATTGCTGTCGAGCTTGCCGACAAGCTCAAGGCCCAAGCCCCGGGTAGCGTCGTCGTTCGCCGCGACCTTGCCGCAAATCCGCTTCCGCACATCGACGATCTGTTCACCGCCGCTATTCGCAAGCCGCCGGAAGCCCGCACGGCTCAGGAAGCTGCTGCCGTAAAAACGTCCGACGAGTTGGTCAATGAACTGCTCGCAGCCGACAGCATCGTCATCGGCACCGGCCTTATCAATTTCAACATCTATTCTTCGCTGAAGACCTGGATCGATAATGTGGCCCGCGCCGGTCTGACCTTCAAGTATACCGAAAGCGGCCCGGTCGGCCTTGCTACCGGCAAGAAGGTCTATGTCGTCCTTGCTTCGGGCGGCGTATATTCCCAGGGTCCGGCTGCCGGCATGAATCATGCGGTTCCTTACCTGAAGTCGGTTCTCGGCTTCCTCGGCATTGCCGACATTGAGACCATCTATGTCGAAGGCCTCGCCTTCGGCCCGGAAGCTGCAGAAAAGGCTATCGGCGCCGCAAAGTCGCGCGTCGACGAGCTTGCTCTCGCTGCCTAACCTGCAAATTCGAAGTTCCACTCGAGGGGCCGGCGCAAGCCGGCCCTTTCATTTTGCCTAGAAATCATTGACGAAAGCTCGGGCCGTTTCCAGAATTTCGTCGGAGAGTTTTTCATCATCCGCGATGCGCGCAAGGCCGAGCGCGCCACTCATCAGGCACGAGACGATGATTGCCTTGCGGCGCGCCTCAGCCTCATCGCCCGCGCTCATACGGTCTGTCATGTTCTCCAGATTCGTCTTCAGCTGCTCGGTCGCAAGCGACCGGCATTTCCCGTCGCTGCGGGCGAGATCGGCCGTCAGCGCAGCAAAAGGGCAGCCGCCGCTTACGTCGTCACGATGAACCTCGCTCAGATAGTTGGCGGAATATTCCGCGATCGGAATATCTGCCGGCGCCCTGCCCTCTGAACGCACTTTCGCTTCCCAGGATCCGAAAGCCAGTTTCATGGCTTCCGCCACCATCTCATCGCGTGACGCAAAATGCTTGTAAAAGCCGCCGACCGTCAGCCCGGCCTCCTTCATCAGGTCGGCAACGCCGATACCCTCAAGCCCCTTCTCCCGGAGGCGCCTGGACGCGATCTCGATGATCCTGTCGTGCGTCTTCTGTTTTTCCAGTTGCGAATGGCCCATTGAAATCTCCCGACATGCGGACTTGACTTATCTGGATTATGATCATAATCCTTCTAGATATCGATCATAATCCAGATCGGGACATTTTCCAATAGGAGCCATTCCCATGCGTCTCAAGAACAAGGTCGCGCTCATCACCGGCGGCAACAGCGGTATCGGGCTTGCCACCGCCAAGGTTTTCGTTGCCGAAGGCGCGAAGGTCATCATTACCGGCCGTAACCCGGAAACGCTCGCAGCGGCCAAGAAAGCGCTTGGCGGCGACGTGCTCGCACTGAAGATTGATCTGACCGACGTAGCGGCCGCGGAGAAGATCTTCACCGAGGCAGCTTCCGCCGTCGGCAAATTCGATATCGTCTTTGCCAATGCCGGTATCGGCGGCGCAACGCCGCTCGGCCAGACGTCGCTGGAACAGTTCGAAAAGATCATCAGCACCAACCTGACCTCGGTCTTCTTCACGGTTCAGTCAGCGTTTCCGCATCTGAATGATGGCGCATCCGTCATCCTCAACGGCTCGGTCCATGCCGTTCTCGGCGCACCAGGCTGGTCGGCCTATGCCGCCACGAAGGGCGCCGTGCGCTCCATGACCCGCAACCTTGCCTCCGAACTTGCGCCGCGCGGTATCCGCGTCAATCAGGTAACGCCGGGCGGCACGCGCACACCGATCTGGTCGCCCTATGCGCAGACGGAAGATGCGATGTCGGCACTCGAAGAAAAGCTCGGAAGCATGAGTGCGCTTGGCCGCATGAGCGAAGCAGACGAGATCGCAAAGGCTGCGCTCTATCTCGCCTCCGACGATTCCAGCAATGTTACGGGGATCGAGATTACCGTCGACGGCGGCATGACGAGCGCTCCCTCCGGCGCCAAGGTCTTCCGCGCCGCCTGAGCGCGCGGGATCTAGACGACCCTAACCACTCCGGAGCGGCCGACGACACAGTTGCGGCCGCTCTTCTTTGCATCATAAAGGCGGCTGTCTGCCGCCGACAGCACGGTTGTGAAGCTGACGCCGTCCTCGTCCGCAGTGGCAACCCCTATGCTAACCGATACCGAGGCATCGTCGGGTGTCTTCACACTTGTCACGATCGTCCAGCGCAGGCGTTCCGCCAAGAGCAGGCCTTCCTCATGGCCTGTACCGGGGCAGACGGCGACGAACTCTTCGCCGCCGAAACGAAAGATACGATCACTGGAGCGCAGCGTCGTTCCGAGCCTGCTGGCGATGGCCTTCAGAACCTCGTCGCCCTGCAGATGGCCGAAGCCGTCGTTGACGTCCTTGAAGTGATCTGCGTCGATGATGAGAACGGTGGCATATTGACCCTGCCGCAGCGCCTCGCGCACCATCAGCGGCGCCTCCAGCTCCATGCGGCTGCGATCATAGACACCAGTCAGCATATCGCGACCGGTGCGCTCCAGAAGATCGTTGTAGCGTTCGCGGAATGTCAGATCGCCGAAAAGGTCGCTTATCGAGCGGGCCGAGGCTGCAACGCCGTTCCGTCTGATGTGATATTCGTAGACGGCAAACATCAGGGAATAGAGGCAGACGGCCAGCATCTTGGCTTTCCATCCCGCCCAGAAGGCCGCCATCGGGACGCCCACGAAATAATGCAGGCCGCTGAAGAAACAGATCTGGTCAAAGGTCAGAACCACAAGGCCCGAGATCATGAAGCGCAGCACCACGCGCCGGCGCATGAAATCGCCGAGCTTCTCGTAGAGCAGGATGATGCCGAGCGAGTCGAGATAGAGGATTGCCGTTCCCCATACCATCAGCCAGCCCATTTCCTTCAGGAAGTTGACATCGGCCGGATGGCCCGGCGACAGCTCCAGCGGCTGATGAAGCTGCAGCACCCAGGCGATGGCAACGGTCAGGAGATTGCCGAAAAACAGGCCATAGATCGGCTGGCGAACGGTCGACGCATCCTCCTGCAGATAGAGCATGAGGATCATCATCAGCTTGCCGGAAAAGAAGATCGAAGAGCCCGGCGAGACGTTCCCGAACGGCAGGGAAACATAGAAGACCGCAGCGAGGTAGGTCTCCATGAAATGCATGACGCCGAGCGCAGTCAGGAAAACACCCAGTCCGAGGCGCTGACGAAAATGCAGGAGGCTGACCATCAGCGCGAAGTAGCCGACGGCTTCGACGATGACGAGCGCGGTGTTGAAGAGCTCCATCACGGCCCTCCACCGACAGCGCGACCGCGCGAGAGAGACGCAGCCGCAGCAGCGGATTTTCTGGTCAATCGTCCGGAAAGCTCAAACACATGCGGCGCCCTGCAAAACCTGCAGGCGCCACCTTTACCGCAATCCTTTAAGATTAGGTGAGCAAAGCAGCAATTTCCGTTGCTGGAATGCGGTCATGGATTTGAAAAACAACGGGAAATGTAGCTCGAACAAGTCCTGCCCGATCAACGGGTGCTTACACTTGACGCAGCTTCTCGCCGTCATTGAAGAGAGAAGGGCCGTGCTGATCGATGATCTGCTGCGCCTTGCGCACGGTGCATTCGATCGCATCGTCAGACGAAGAGAAGAGATCTGCGCGAATGAACTTGCGCACCAAAACCTCCTCGCCGACCTTCTTTTCGATACGGCCGGCAAGACGATACTGGCCGCCTTCCTTCTGCGGCTCGGCATAGATGGTGCAATCACCATAGAGCTGGGGCTCGCCGGAAGGACCTGCAGCCGCCTCGCTGGAGGATTTGCCGCCGCCGGAGAATACCGAAAGAATGTTTGAAAGGAACGAAGCCATAATCCGCCTTTAGCACGCAGTGCAGTTGACGCAAAGTCAAATGATCAGGTTTGCGAGGATCTCGTTCTCGGTAATGTCTTCGAAGCCCATGCCCGCGCTTTCGAAATTGGCAACCAGCGTTGCAAAATTCTCCGGAGCCGTCGTTTCGATGCCGATCAGGATCGAACCGAAATTGCGCGCCGATTTCTTCAGATATTCGAAGCGGGCGATGTCGTCATGCGGTCCGAGCAGATTGAGGAAATCGCGTAGCGCACCAGGGCGCTGGGCAAGGCGCAGGATGAAGTATTTCTTCAGGCCGGCGTAGCGCATGGCCCTTTCCTTGACATCGGGCAGCCGCTCGAAATCAAAATTGCCGCCAGAGACGACGGCAACGATCGTCTTGCCCTTGATGGCCGCGCGATCCATGGCGGCGATCGCCGTCAGCGACAGGGCGCCGGCCGGCTCCAGCACGACACCTTCGACGTTCAGCATCTCCTGGATGGTGACGCAGATGGCATTTTCCGGCATCAGCCTGACCTGATCGGCCGAGAAACCCTTCAGAGCCGCGAAATTCAGGTCACCGATGCGGGCGACGGCCGCGCCATCGACGAAATTGTCGACCTTCGGAAGTGTCACGACCTGCCCCACCTCAAGGCTGCGGCGCAAGCTCGGCGCGCCGGCAGGTTCGGTAAAGATGAAATCGGACTTTGCGACGATGCCATCGAGATAACCGGTAATGCCGGCGGCAAGCCCGCCGCCGCCGACCGGCAGGACGATCATGTCAGGCAAAACGCCTTCGGGAAGCTGCTGCATGATTTCGGCGGCCACTGTCGCCTGCCCCTCGATGATATCGACATGATCGAAGGGCGGCACCATGACGCCACCGATCGCCTCGACGTGATCGCGGGCAGCCTGGTAGCACTGATCGAAGAAATCGCCGATGAGTTCAATGGTGATGAAACCGGCGCCAAACATGCGGGTCTTGTCGATCTTCTGCTGCGGCGTGGTGACCGGCATGAAGACGACGCCCGGGACGCCGAAATGGCGGCAGACGAAGGCAAAGCCCTGCGCGTGATTGCCGGCCGATGCGCAGACAAAAGTCTTGCCGCCCGCCCCTTCGGCAATTGCCTTGCGGAAGAAATTGAACGCGCCGCGGATCTTGTACGAGCGCACCGGCGACAGATCCTCGCGCTTCAGCCAGATATCGGCACCGTAGCGGGCGGAAAGGTGATCATTGAGCTGCAGCGGCGTGGCGGGGAAAAGGCTGCGCATTGCCTCTTCTGCGCCTTCGACATCGTGTCTCGTCACGGGCGTTCGTCCATTCTTCAAAATCCTGACGCCGCTATGACACAGGCAGGCAGCGGAAAGAAGCCCGTTTGCGCTATTTGCGGTTCGCTCGATGAAAGGCTTCCTTAAGCGCGTCTTCGGATTAAGCCCAAAATCACCCTCAGGTGGACGGCTTTTAACTTGATGGTCCATAGCAATTGCTAATATGACAGCAGCATGACATCCAAGATCACAAAGCCGCTGGCATGGCTTCTTCTCGCCTTCATCGTGTTCGTCACAGTTTCACCGATCGAATTGCGTCCCCACACGATCGAAACACCCGATATCGATCGTGCCTCGGCTTATCTGGCGGCCGGGCTGGCTTTTGCTCTTGCCTATCCGAAGCAATGGAAAATGGTTGCCGTGCTGCTGATCCTCGGTGCGTTCGCGATCGAATATCTGCAATACCTGTCGCCGACGCGGCATGCGCGCCTTCACGATGCAGGCGTCAAGGCAGCAGGCGCCGCAATCGGCCTGGTCGCCGGCTGGGTCTTTAACAAATGGCGTGAAACGAAAACCGGGGCGAATGCCGCTGTGTAATTTGCCAGACACTGGCAGTGGATCGGAAAACTAGAAGCCGCGGAACTGCACCGCCCAGAGGAACAGCGGCACCGCTGCCATAGCCGTACCCAACAGGAGAAGAGCGCTCATCTTGAAGAGCCTGATGCGCCGCGTTCTTGCTCCATCCCAGTCGTAAACCATCGTCTTACTCCCACTAAGACAACCCTTACTCAACCGCACAATGCCTACATTTCTTGCAGCAACGGCGCCATAGACAAGCACTGCCTATGGTTTATCCACATTATACAAGCACATTCGAACACATTTATAAAGATGGTGCGAGCGACGGGGATCGAACCCGTAAAGCCTAAGGCCGAGGGATTTTAAGTCCCTTGCGTCTACCAGTTTCGCCACGCTCGCGCGCCGTCCAGATCAACGACTTAGGCGGATTCGTCAAGAAAATGTTTATGCTGCCCTGCTGGCGATCGAAAAACTGTGCGGTGAACAACATCCCAAAATAAAACGGCGGCCCCGAAGGACCGCCGTTCATCGAAAAGATTCAAGCTGAACTCAGGCGAGCTTTGCCGCGATCTTGGCGACATGCGCGCCCTGATACTTGGCGGCTTCAAGTTCGATTGCCGAAGGCTGGCGTGAGCCGTCACCGTTGGTGATGGTGGATGCGCCGTAGGGCGAGCCGCCCTTTACTTCTTCCGTGCCCATCTGACCTTGGAAGGCATAGGGAAGGCCGACATAGGCCATGCCGTGGTGCAGGAAGGTCGGGACGAAACCGAGGATTGTCGATTCCTGGCCACCGTGCTGCGTAGCGGACGAGGTGAACATCGAGCCGACCTTGCCGACGAGCTTGCCGGTGAACCAGAGGCCGCCGGTCTGGTCCCAGAAATTGCGCATCTGGGAAGCAACCGTGCCGAAGCGCGTGCCGGCACCGACGATGATCGCGTCGTAGTCGGTCAGTTCGTCGACGGTCGCAATCGGAGCTGCCTGGTCGAGCTTGTAATAGGAAGCCTTGGCGACTTCTTCCGAGACCAGTTCCGGCACGCGCTTGACGACAACATCAGCGCCGGCAGACTTTGCGCCTTCGGCTACGGCGTAAGCCATGGTTTCGATGTGGCCATAGGCCGAATAGTAGAGGACGAGAATCTTCGCCATTGTTATCTCCATCAAGGATGATTGAATTTCGTGACTGCCATCGTTCTACCAGCGCATCCGGCCCAACATAGCCCCGCGCACAAGAACGCAGTGTTCACTGCCTGTAGACGAAATTTCACTTGCCGTTTCATTTTCGATTGAATGGGCTTTCCGCTTTGCCGTTTGCAAAGCGACCAAACGGCGCTACCTATTTGCGAGCTTCACACTACGGAAATATCCCCATGAGCAATGAGACTGTCGTCACCGCCGCCATGCTTGCCATCGGCGACGAGCTTCTTTCCGGCCGTACCAAGGACAAGAATATTGGCCACCTCGCCGATATGCTGACCATTTCAGGCATCGACCTGAAAGAGGTTCGCATCGTCGCCGACGAGGAGGATGCGATCGTCGAGGCGCTGAACGCGCTACGCCGCAAATATGACTATGTCTTCACGTCCGGCGGCATCGGGCCGACGCATGACGATATCACCGCGGATGCTGTCTCCAAAGCCTTTGGTGTGCCCTGCGAGCACGATGCGGCGGCGATGGTGCTGCTTGCCGAGATGTACAAGCGCCGGGAGATGGAATTCACAGAGGCGCGCCAGCGCATGGCCCGCATGCCGCGTGGCGCTGCCCATATCGCCAATCCGGTATCGACCGCGCCTGGCTTCATCATCGGCAATGTCTATGTCATGGCAGGTGTTCCGCAGGTCTTCCAGGCGATGGTCGACAATGTATTGCCGACACTGAGAACGGGTACGCCTGTCCTCTCGCTGGCAATCGCCTGCCCCTATGGCGAAGGCGAGATCGGCACGCCACTGACGGCTATCCAGAAGGCACATCCCGAAACCAGCATCGGCTCGTACCCGCGTTACGTGGGTCAGAAATTTTCGACCGAGATCGTGGTGCGCGGGCGCTCACAGGACGTGATCGAGGCTGCAGGCGCGGAGGTGCGGGCCATGATCGAAGATATCAAACGCAGGAAGGACATTGCCGAAAATTATCAGGCAGAAGCGTGAGGGGCGAGTGTCGCAATCTTGATCCCGGTCAAGGAACCGTGGTGCATTCCGGCGCATTCCTTTCCTCGCGGAACGCGATTTTTTAGCCGCAAAGGAGAATTGATATGTCTTACAAAACCATTCTCGCCATTCTGGATACAGCAGATAATAGCGGCGCCGTTGCCGATTTCGCCTTTGCCATTGCCGCGGAAAGCGGCGCCCATGTGATCGGCCTGCATGCCGAAACCATTGCCGCCGTGCCGCTGGTCGCACCGATGGAGATTCCCGATCCGGTCGCTGTGCAAGCGCTTCAGGACATGGCCCATTCAGAGACCATCGAGGTCGAGCGGATATTCCGCGCCCGCGCGGCGGCGGCCGGCGCTTCCTTCGAATGGCACGCCTTTGCGACGTCGACGGGTTACGGCTCGGCGCCACTGATCGAAAGCGCGCGCAGCGCCGACCTTTTGATCGCCTCACAGGCCGATCCGGCAAAACCCTCCGACAGCCATGTGGATGTCGATGAATTCCTGTTCGAAAGCGGCCGCCCGGTCCTGATGATTCCCTACATCATCCGCCAGCCAAAGCCGATCAAGCGCGTGCTGATTGCCTGGAACGGCTCGAAGGAAGCGACGCGCGCCACCTTCGATGCCCTGCCGATCCTGAAGGCTGCCGAAGCAGTGGAAATCTTCTCTGTCGATCCGACCGAGACGGCGACACATTCGGCGACAACTGCCGGCGCAGAGATCGCAGCGACGCTTGCCCGCCACGGCGTGAACGTGACACTTGCCACGGCTGCAAGCGGTGACAAGAACACCTCGCATGTCATCGAAAACCGGCTTTCAGACGACAGCATCGACCTTCTGGTCATGGGCGCCTACACGCATTCCTGGCTCTGGCAGGCGATTTTCGGCGGTACGACAAAGACGCTTTTGCAGTCCATGACGGCGCTGACTTTACTCTCGCGTTAAGGCCGCTCTTGCCTTTTGCCGCCAAATCCCGCTAATTGCGGCGACCGATGATATCAGGCTTCGGCATCCATCGCGCAGTTCCGGCTGCGCGATTTGCGTTTTGCCAGCCGATGTTCCTCGGTCGCCGGCAAACGGCGTGTCGTTTCTTCATGCCGCGGAGTAGCCCGATGTCCCTTCCCGATAAAGCCTTCCCTGTTTCCTGGGATCAGTTCCACCGCGATGCGCGTGCGCTTGCCTGGCGGCTCGCCGGCCTCGGCCAGGAGTTCAAGGCGATCGTCTGCATCACCCGCGGCGGCCTCGTTCCAGCGGCGATCATTTCACGCGAATTGAACATCCGCCTCATCGAAACCGTCTGCATCGCCTCCTATCATGATTACGTCAATCAAGGCGACATGGTGCTGCTGAAGGGCATTGCACCGGAGCTCACAGAAAATGGCGGCGAAGGCGTGCTTGTCGTCGACGATCTCACCGATACCGGCAAGACCGCCGCCCAGGTGCGCGCGATGCTGCCGAAGGCGCATTTCGCCTGCGTCTACGCCAAGCCGAAGGGCGTACCGACCGTCGATACCTTCATTACCGAAGTCAGCCAGGATACCTGGATCTACTTCCCCTGGGACATGGGCTTCACCTATCAGGAGCCGATTGCCAAGGGCGCTCGCGGCTGACGGCGAGCAGTCCTTAATCATACAACTGAAAATTGTTCCAATCTTGGTCTCGCCGATGGTGAATTTCCGCACCAGTTCGGTAACGTCCGTTTTATTTCATTAGCATAACCTCAGGCAACTAACGGTCGTAGCGGCCGGGCTAAGAGTATGACGGGATGCGGTTGGGGCGTGCAATGGCTTGCTGGGGCAAGATTCGAACGGCAGTAGCTTTCGGGCTGATCGGCTGCCTCACTTCCAACAAGCCGGCCGAAGCGGAGCCGGCTTATGTCGGCGTCGTGCGCGAATATGTCGAGACCTTCGTCCGGCCGATGGCGGAGGCCCCTGTCGTCGTAAAGGCGATTCAGGAGCAGAATGCCAAACTCGGTGATGTCAGCGAGATGGATATGCGGGTCCTGGACGAGACCTACCGGGCTGAGGTCGCGCAGGGCGGCCTTCAGATGGCCAAGACGCTGATGGCGAAATCCGTCTCGCAATACCTCATGACAAAGCAGGACGATTCTCAGGGAACGATTTTGGAATTCTTCGTCACCGACTGCCACGGTCTCAATGTCGGCCAGAGTACCGTCACGACCGATTACTGGCAGGGCGACGAGGACAAGTTTCTGAAAACCTTCGCCGTCGCTTCGCGTGACATCTATATCGGCGGGGCGGAGCGCGACGAGTCGACCCAGCTTCTGGAGACTCAGGCAAGCTTCGTCGTCACCGACGAAAAGGGCGAGCCGATCGGCACAGCGACCGTCACGATTGCCATCGATGCGCTCTAGAAAGTCCTGATTTCCCTGAACGAATCGGAATGCGCATTTACGTCGCAAAAGCCATCCCAACTTTTGCCGCAGTCGATTTTTTTGCCTTTTCGTCCTTTCGTTTGCCCGAGCCTCGTTGCAAGCCCTTGTATTTTCAGGCTTACCCGACTTTCCCCAGTCTCCACAGGTGCATCCACAAGATGTTGTGGTTAGCATTCGGTTACGTTCCACCCCTTGACGGAATCAGCTGATTCAAAGTTAATGTTCCAGATGTTGCGGCGGCGACTGAACCGGAGGTAACGAGCCCGGTTCTCCCAAGGAAAATTGGACGCATAATCAGGGTGTTGCACCGTCGAGAACGGTAACACCCCTGAGGATTTTTGCGCCGTTTTCCAGCCTCCAGAAAGCGACACGGGGGACTGGTAAAAATAAGCTGTTAACACTATATTTAGTGTTTGCAGCCAGCCTCACCACAAGATACAGGACAAGCATCTCCGGATGACAATCCTGTCACAAGATGGAACAAGACTGGCCACACGAAGCGACAACGTGGAGCCGGGTGGGAATTTTGCGCCCTTTCGGGTGCCAACACGAGGTAGAGAAAATGCACATCGAACGTCGGTTTACGAAGGCTGGTCAAGGCGCCTATGCGGATATCGAATTCCGCAAGGCGACGAGTGAGATCAAGAACCCGGATGGGTCGATCGTCTTCCGCCTCGAAAACATCGACGTCCCCGCGCAGTTCTCCCAGGTCGCCACCGACGTTCTGGCGCAGAAGTATTTCCGCAAGGCCGGCGTCCCCGCCCGCCTGAAGAAGGTGGAAGAAAATGATGTCCCCTCTTTCCTGTGGCGCTCCGTAGCCGACGACGCGGCGCTGAAGGGCCTGCCGAAGGACGAACAGACCGGCTCGGAAACCGACGCCCGTCAGGTCTTCGATCGTCTCGCCGGCACCTGGACCTATTGGGGCTGGAAGGGCGGCTATTTCTCTTCGGAAGAAGATGCGGCAGCGTTCAAGGACGAGCTTGCCTATATGCTCGCCACGCAGCGCGTTGCTCCGAACTCCCCGCAGTGGTTCAACACCGGCCTGCACTGGGCCTACGGCATCGACGGCCCCGGCCAGGGTCACTTCTATGTCGACCCCTTCACCGGCAAGATCACCAAGTCCAAGTCGGCTTACGAACATCCGCAACCGCATGCCTGCTTCATCCAGTCCGTTGAAGACGATCTCGTCAACGAAGGCGGCATCATGGACCTCTGGGTTCGCGAAGCACGCCTGTTCAAGTACGGCTCGGGCACCGGCTCCAACTTCTCGATGCTGCGCGGCGAGGGCGAAAAGCTTTCCGGCGGCGGCCGCTCCTCCGGCCTGATGAGCTTCCTGAAGATCGGCGACCGCGCTGCCGGCGCCATCAAGTCTGGTGGTACGACGCGTCGTGCGGCCAAGATGGTCGTCGTCGATATCGACCATCCGGATATCGAGGAATATATCAACTGGAAGGTCAAGGAAGAGCAGAAGGTTGCTGCTCTTGTGACCGGCTCCAAGGTCGTCGCCAAGCATCTGAAGGCGATCATGAAGGCCTGCGTCAATTGCGAAGCCGACAATGGCGATTGCTTCGACCCGGCGAAGAACCCTGCCCTGAAGCGCGAAATCCGCGACGCCAAGAAGTCCCAGGTTCCGGAAAACTACGTCCAGCGCGTCATCCAGTTCGCCCGCCAGGGCTACAAGGACATGGAGTTCAAGACCTACGACACGGACTGGGATTCGGAAGCCTATCTCACCGTTTCCGGCCAGAACTCCAACAACTCGGTTTCGATCAAGGACAACTTCCTGCGCGCCGTCGAGGAAGATGGCGACTGGAACCTGACCGCCCGCAAGGATGGCCGCGTGATGAAGACGCTGAAGGCCCGCGACCTCTGGGAAACGATTTCCTATGCCGCCTGGGCATCGGCCGATCCGGGCATCCACTTCAACACGACGATGAACGACTGGCACACATCGCCGGCCGGCGGCCCGATCCGCGGCTCGAACCCGTGCTCGGAATATATGTTCCTCGACGACACGGCCTGCAACCTTGCTTCGCTGAACCTCTTACAGTTCAAGGACAAGGCCACCAAGCGCATCAATATCGGCGACTACGAACACGCCGTTCGCCTGTGGACGGTCGTGCTCGAAGTCTCGGTCATGATGGCGCAGTTCCCGTCGAAGCGCATTGCCGAACTCTCCTACGAATACCGCACGCTCGGCCTCGGCTATGCCAATATCGGCGGCCTGCTGATGTCGACGGGCATCCCCTATGACAGCGCCGAAGGCCGTGCCATTGCCGGCTCGCTGACGGCGATCATGACCGGTATCTGCTACGCAACCTCGGCCGAAATGGCCGCCGAACTCGGCCCGTTCCCGAATTACGAGCCGAACCGCGAGCACATGCTGCGCGTCATCCGCAACCATCGCCGTGCCGCTCATGGCGAAAACGCCGGCTACGAAGCGCTCTCGGTCAACCCGGTCGCGCTGATCCATTCGGAAAACCCGGACCAGGATCTCGCAGCCCATGCCATGTCCGCCTGGGACAAGGCGCTGGAACTCGGCGAAAAGCACGGCTACCGCAACGCGCAGGTCTCGGTCATCGCACCGACCGGCACGATCGGCCTCGTCATGGATTGCGACACGACCGGCATCGAGCCTGATTTCGCACTCGTAAAGTTCAAGAAGCTTGCCGGCGGCGGCTACTTCAAGATCATCAACCGCGCTGTTCCGGATGCGCTGCGCACCCTCGGCTATTCCGAAAGCCAGATCGCCGAAATCGAAGCCTATGCTGTCGGTCACGGCAACCTGAACCAGGCACCGGCCATCAACCCCTCGACGCTGAAGACCAAGGGCTTCACCGACGAGAAGGTGGAAGCCGTCAACGCCGCTCTGAAGAGTGCCTTCGACATCAAGTTCGTCTTCAACCAGTGGACGCTCGGCGCCGACTTCCTGAAGACCACGCTGAAGGTTTCCGACGAACAGCTCAGCGACATGAGCTTCAGCCTGCTCGAGCATATCGGCTTCTCGAAGAAGGATATCGAGGCTGCCAATATCCACGTCTGCGGTGCGATGACGCTGGAAGGCGCGCCTTTCCTTAAGAAGGAGCATCTGCCGGTCTTCGATTGCGCCAATCCGTGCGGCAAGATCGGCAAGCGTTACCTCTCGGTCGAAAGCCATATCCGCATGATGGCGGCTGCCCAGCCCTTCATCTCGGGAGCGATCTCCAAGACGATCAACATGCCGAACGAGGCAACGGTCGACGATTGCAAGAACGCCTATATGATGTCCTGGAAGCTCGGTCTGAAGGCAAACGCCCTCTACCGTGACGGCTCCAAGCTGTCGCAGCCGCTCAACGCCTCGCTGATCGAGGACGAGAGCGACGAAGATGCGCTTGAGGATCTGATCCAGCAGCCGCTTGCCGCCCAGGCCGTGACGGTCACCGAAAAGATCATCGAGAAGGTGATCGAGCGTGTTTCCCGAGAACGCGAGAAGCTGCCGAACCGCCGTCAGGGTTACACCCAGAAGGCTGCCGTCGGCGGTCACAAGGTTTATCTCCGCACCGGTGAATTCGGCGATGGCCGCCTCGGCGAAATCTTCATCGACATGCACAAGGAAGGTGCTGCCTTCCGCGCGATGATGAACAACTTCGCCATCGCCATCTCGCTCGGCCTGCAATACGGCGTGCCGCTGGAAGAATATGTGGAGGCCTTCACCTTCACCAAGTTCGAGCCGGCCGGCATCGTCATCGGCAATGACGCGATCAAGAACGCCACGTCGATCCTCGACTACGTGTTCCGCGAACTCGCCGTCTCCTACCTCGGCCGTCACGATCTGGCCCATGTGGATACGTCCGACTTCTCCAACACGGCACTCGGCAAGGGCATCCAGGAAGGCAAGACGAACCTCGTCTCGACGGGCTGGACGCGCGGCTACAAGCCGACGCTGGTCTCCAACACCGGCAGCGACCGTCAGCTCGGCGAGCCCAAGGGTGCGGCAACGGCAGCCCCTGCCCGCGCCTCCTCGAGCGGTTCGGTAACGTCCTTTGCAGGTGCCGCAGCCCGCAAGCTGGAGCCGACTGTCGCCATCTCCACCTCCGAAATCGTCGCCTTCAAGCGCGACTATGAAGAACGGGCCAAGGAACTGGCGGAAGAGATCGCCGAAGAAGTGGTCGAAGAAGCCGGCAGCGAAGCAACCGCCCTCTTCTCCGACAAGGCCGCAGCCGATGCTGCAACCGCCAAGACGGAAGCCAAGAAGATGGAAGCCGAACGCCGCGCCCGCTCGATCATGCAGGGCTATACTGGCAACATGTGTTCCGAGTGCCAGAACTTCACCATGGTGCGCAACGGCACCTGCGAGAAGTGCGATACTTGCGGCGCCACCAGCGGCTGCAGCTGACCTCTTCGGGAAATTCAGATCTAGCTGGCCGCCAAACCGGTCAGGTCGGACGGAGATCTGATTTCCTTCAGAGCAGAGCAATCAATAAAGCTCCAGGCGTCACGCGCCTGGAGTTTTTTATTCAGAGGCGGTCGGCAATCTCGCATGCGATCCGCTCTATCCAGTTCGCCACGGCCGTGACTTCCCTCATTCGAACGCTCACGCCGTAATCCTGTCGCAATGGTCGTCGTGAACATAGGATCGGAAAGGTGGGCGAGACATGAAAATCCTATTGGTCGAAGACGAGATCAGGCTGGCGGAAACGGTTGCGGCCTCTCTCGGCAAGAAGGGCATCGCGGTCGACCACACCGCTCTTCTTGAGGACGCAATCGAACTGGCTCGACAACAGACCTACGATGCGATCGTGCTCGACCGACGCCTGCCGGACGGCGACGGCATCACATTCATTCCCTGGCTACGAAGCTCAGGCGCCGCGACGCCGGTCATCGTGCTGACCGCCAGAAATGAACCGAAGGAGAGGGTTGCGGGCCTGGACCTCGGTGCCGACGACTATCTGGGCAAGCCGTTTCTGATGGAGGAGCTTTTCGCTCGATTGCGCGCGGTATTGCGACGCCCGTCGGCCCTGGCGGAGCCGTCCATAGTTGCAGGGCGGATGACCGTGGATCCGATCCGGATGGACGTCACGGTTGGCGAACTGCAGCTCGACCTGCCTCGTCGAGAGCTGATGGTGCTCGTTACCCTTGCAAAGCGAAAGGGCAGGACCGTCCTCAGATCGGCGCTGGAAACCGAAATCTACAATTACGAAGAGACGATCCAATCCAACGCGCTGGATGCGCATGTGTCACGACTGAGAAAACGGCTCGCTGAAGCGGACGCCGGCGTGTCCATCCACAACATCCGTGGGGTCGGATACCTGCTGAAGGAACATTGATGCGATTTCCGAATACGTCGCTGTGGTGGAGACTAAACTGGCAGCTCAGCCTGCTATTTGTCGGCACTACGGCATCGGTGATCGTTGGCCTGTGTATCTACGGGGCGATGATCCTTTCTCCGAACGTCAGCATGGAGCACCGGCTTCTGAACGCCCTGGAAGGGTCCTTGAGCTACGAACCCGGACGAGGGCTTCGCATCGAAGACAGCGAACAGCTCCGAGCGTTGAAAAATGATACGCCCAATCTCTTTTTCTACGCCGCAGCCCCGGACGGAACGGCAGTGGCATATGGGAACATTCCAGCTGCGTACCTACAGCTGACCAAGTTCGTGTCGCTTATCAAGGACGCCGACATTCGTGGCACGGGGGCAAACGCCCCTGTACCGGCTTCAGTCGACGACATCGAGATCAACACCACCGAGATCCGGGTACTTTATGGCGGCCGCAACGGAAACGAGTCGATATTCCTCACGATGCTTGGCGGTACGTACAAGATTTACGTGCCCCTGCTTGCAGTTACCCTACCCGCCCTCTTCTTCGCCGTGCCGCGATTGGTCAGGCGTTCGCTCTCAGGACTGAACGACGTCGTTCGGAAGGCTCCGGAGATCGACCCGCGCCAGCCGGGATCACGGCTTCCAGTGGATCGGGTTCCGAGCGAAGTCGTTCCACTTATCCACGCATTCAACTCCGTTCTGGAGCGGCTTGAGCAGCAGTTCGCAGCGAGGGAACGTTTTCTGATCGACGCCGCGCACGAGCTCCGCACGCCGATTGCCGTCATGCAGACGCGTATCGATACGACCCTGGAGGGAAACACCCGCGACATCATGATGGATGACATCGGACGTCTGCGGGAGACGGCGGAGCAATTGCTCGACTTCGAACGGAGCGAGCAGTCTCCGGATCTCTTTGAACAGGTCGACCTTGTGGAAGTCGCCAGGAACGTCGTTGCCGACCAAGCCCCGATTGCCATAAGAAATGGATATGAGATCTCGTTCGACAGTGAGGTCGACGAGCTTTATCGCCTGGTAAGTCCGTCGGCGATGTCACGCGCCATAGGCAACCTTGTGCGCAATGCGATCGACCATGGCGGAAATACTGGCACGATATCGGTTCGCGTGTCAGAACGTGGCGGCGTCTCGGTTTCGGACGAGGGTCCCGGCATTCCAGCGGCGCACCGAAACCTCGTGTTCGAACCATTCTACAGGGTCACACCACGGAGCACGGGTGCCGGCCTCGGATTGAGCATCGTGAAGCAGATCGTGACCCGTCACCACGGGAGCGTAACTCTCGAAGGCAATCCGACAGGAACGACGGTGACCATCAGCCTGTGACAGATACAGCGGTGAGCTCCTGCTCTGACGCGCGCTCAATGAAGCACAGTAAAAATGAAATGGCCGAACCAAAAGGCCCGGCCATTTTCGTATCGGAATAAAGATGAGAGCAAAGGTGCTCGATCTAGCTTTGGCCTTGCCTAAAAGCGGCGCGGTGCTTCCGGCTTGTTGCCGACAATGCTGTCGATCCGCTCCAGCACGTCTGATGTCACCTTGTCCTTGTGCGAGAGGGCGGCGAGATTGTCCTGTAGCTGACTTGCGCGCGAGGCGCCGAGGATGACGGTCGAGACGTTCTTGTTGGCGAGGCACCAAAGAAGGGCGAGATGGGTGATCGACAGCCCGATCTCGTTCGAGAGCCCGGCAAGCTGACGCACCTGTTCCAGCTGGGCGCGACCAGCGTCGGTGGACCATTTTTCCTTCAGCCATTCGTAGCCCGGCAGGTTCATGCGGCTGTCGGCCGGTACGCCGTCATTGTATTTGCCTGTCAGAACGCCGGAAGCGAGCGGTGACCAGATGGTGGTGCCGAGGCCAATCAGGTCGTAGAGCGGAAGGTAATCTGCTTCGACCTTCTGACGTTCGAAGATGTTGTACTGCGGCTGCTCCATGGTCGGCGGCGTGATGCGCAGATCCCGGGCGACAGCATAGGCTTCCGTCAGTTGCTGGGCAGACCATTCCGACGTTCCCCAGTAGAGCACCTTGCCCTGGGCAACGAGATCGTGCATCGCGCGGACCGTTTCTTCGATCGGAGTGTCAATATCCGGGCGGTGGCAGAAGTAGAGGTCGAGATAGTCGACCTGAAGCCGCTTGAGCGCCGCATGGCAGGCGTCCGTCACATGCTTGCGCGACAGGCCACGCTGCGTCGGCTTCTGACCACCCCAGAAGACCTTGCTCGAGACGACATAACTGTCGCGGCTCCAGGCGAGCGATTTCAGCGCCTCGCCCATGACGATTTCGGATTTGCCGCTCTCGTAACCCTCGGCATTATCGAAGAAATTGATCCCGCTGTCATAGGCGAGCTTCATGAGATCGACAGCGTCGCCGCCGTTGACCTGCTTGCCGAAAGTGACCCACGATCCGAAGGAGAACTCGCTCACTTTCAGACCCGACTTTCCCAAACGACGATATTCCATCAGATATCTCCCAAAACTTATAAAATCTGCCGCCCCAAAATTGCGGTCGGCTTCGTACAATCAGGCAATGGCTGATTTCGCGTAACCTATCTTATTGTCAATAATATGCGAGGCCTCGCAGTCACAAAGTCCTGCGTCCTATTGCATCACTTTTGTCCGCACCCTGTTCGGGCCTGCGGAGCAGAACCGCGCCTCACGCTAGTAACTGCAAGGGCGATCGTTGCCAAATCCGCCGAGGCAGGCCGGCCGGAGCCCAAAGTCGGTGCTTTGCGATCCATAGCCAACAGAGCCGGTCTGTATCGAACTATCCGAGCTTGTCGCACAGGACGAAGTAATGACCGCCACGATGACAGCTGATCCTACGATCAGCAGTTTTCGAAATTGGGACATTTTGATCTACCCCCAAACCGATAATCGGTGACACCGGACGCAGTGCATGTCGGTGTCGGCTAAGGAAATAGGCCAGTCCGGCTTTCCGAGAACGCCGCCGCCGATCAAGATTTCGTCATTTGCGCAGGCTGCTGCGATCGACCATCCGACTTTCATCGTCTGGCCGCGGCAAGGAGGCGGCTGGCGTTTTTCACGGCATCGGATACAACTTGCTACAAGTCAGCCTCTGAAGCCGGGATTTTCATGCAGGTTTTCGAAGCATTCCGTGTGCGCCGCCCCGTGTGCGCCGCCGTTATCGGCTTGCTATTCGGTCCTGACGTCGTGATGGCTTATCTCGGACGCGGCCTGATGGCGATTGCCTATTTCGTCGGTGGGGTTTCGGTTACGGCCGGTTTGATCCGGCTCTTCATCACGCTTTCGATCCCGGGCGCTTACGGCTCGCTTATTGTGCTTGCCTGGCATTCGTTCGGCGCGATCCTCGGCTATCATGTAGCGTACTCGCTCCCGAGCGACACTGCTTTTCCGTGGTACTCGCGCTGGCACAATATCGTGCTGCTTTTCTCGGCTGCGATCTTGCCTCTGGCGATGCTTGCCGGACGTTTCGCGTTCCCGGCGCTCGATTAATCCGTCGCTATTGGCTTCGCTGACAGTTTAAGCGTAGCGACGGATCGCCGCCACGCCGCCGCCCTCAGAAACGGGTTGCCCCAGCGAAGATTTCGGCCAGACGTTCGATCCCGGCCTGGTCGTCGGCATCGAAGCGGGCGGGAAGCGGGCTGTCCAGATCGATAACGCCGACGATCTCTTCGCCATTTCGGATCGGGACGACGAGTTCGGATCGGGATGCCGCGTCGCAGGCGATATGGCCAGGAAATGCATGGACATCTGCCACGAGGATCGAGGCGCGCTCCTTGACTGCCGTGCCGCATACGCCACGGCCGACAGGGATGCGCACACAGGCCGGCTTGCCCTGGAACGGCCCAAGGACGAGCTCCTGATCCTTAAGCAAATAGAAGCCCGCCCAGTTGAGATCGGGCATCATCTGGTACATCAGGGCCGACGTGTTGGCGGCGTTGGCGATCAGGTCCGGCTCGCCTTCGAGCAGCCCCTGCAGCTGCTGGGCAAGCTCGCGGTAGAACTCGGCCTTGTTTTCCACTTCGATCGACGCCGCCTGAAACATTGTTACATCCACTTCCTGTCTCTGAGCCGCTCATATAGGTGGTCAGGCGCGTTTTGACAAACGGCCGATGAGGATACGGCAGTTGAATCGCGGCGGCGAATCCGGTCAGATTTCCACATGATGAAAACGATCAGAATATCGGCTGCGCTGTTATTGCGGAGCAATGGCGACACGCTTCTGGTGCGCAAGCGCGGCACGGCGGCCTTCATGCAGCCGGGCGGCAAGATCGAGCCGGGAGAGACGCCAGAGCAGGCCCTGTCTCGAGAGCTGTCAGAAGAAATCGGCGTCACCGCAACAGCTGCCGAACTCGAATTCCTGGGCCAATTTCAGGCGCCGGCGGCAAACGAGCCGGATCATCTCGTCGTCGCCGAAGTCTTCCTGGTGCATGCGAAGGACGCCGATATCAAAGCAACGGCGGAGATCGAGGAGGTCCGCTGGATATCGCCGTCGGAAGCGGGCGGGATCAATATGGCGCCGCTGACGGAACACCATATCCTGCCATTCTACCGCCAGCGGCAGAGCCAGGCGGCCGGGCAAGGTGTCAGGTATCCGTCTTGCAGAAGCGGTCGGCCGGCAGATTGATGTCGCAGGATGCCGCTCTATTCTCCCAATGGATCAAGGGAGGATCGTGCCATGGCTTTCATTCATACCCCCGATGCATCCGCCAGCGAGAAGACGGCTTCGATGTACGCTTCGGCAGAAGCGAGCTACGGCTATCTGCCGAACATGTACCGGGCTTTCGGCCACCGGCCAGAGGTGATGGAGCATTGGGGGACGCTGCTTGCCAGTATTCGCGGCCATATGAGCCAGCGGCGTTATGAGCTGGTGACGCTGGCGGCGGCCAGGGAACTCAAATCGTCCTACTGCATGCTTGCGCATGGTTCGGTGCTGCTGCGCGACGGCTTCACCAACGACAGCCTTTCGGCAGTCGCCGGCGGCAGCGAAAAAGCGCCCATTGATGCAGTCGAGCGGGCAATCATGGATTTTGCCGCCAAGGTGGCGCGCGATGCGACCTCGGTGACGCAGCAGGACATCGATGGTCTGAAGCGGCACGGGCTAAGTGACACGGAGATCTTCGATGTCACCGCAGCAGCGTCAGCACGCTGCTTCTTCTCCAAGATGCTGGATGCGCTGGGTGCAGCACCCGATCATGCCTATGCCGAGCGGCTCGATCCCAAACTCCGTCAGAATCTCGCCATCGGCCGGCCGATCGAAGGGCTGAATTCGAACCACTCGTAGAAGCTCAGATCGCGCCGTTGTGGATTGGCCTTACTGTGCGGGCGGGTCTGCAAAATGCATAATCGCGAATTCGGCGATCCTCTGGCCGGCCTTGTCGGCATCATCGAGCACCGAAGGGAAAAGCTGCCAATGATGCGGCATTCCCGGCCAGACCTCGGCCGTCACGTCGACGCCGGCCTTTTGCGCCTTGTCGGCCAGCCGCAGCGTATCGTCGAGCAGCAGCTCGCCGGAGCCGACCTGCAGCAGCAAGGGCGGAAAACCGGTGAGATTGGCATAGAGCGGAGAAATGTCGGGATCGGTCGGAGAATTGTTGCCGAGATAGGCCTTGCGCAGCGCATCCAGCGCATGCTTGTCCAGCATGGGATCGTTGGTGGCGTTCGCTGTGACCGATGCACCTGAGGCGGACAGATCGGTGATGGGGCTGAGTGCCACGACGCCTGCCGGCAGCGGCTGGCGGGAACGCATCTGCCGCAGCACCGCCTCGAGCGCGAGATTGCCGCCGGCGCCATCGCCCATCACCACGATATTTCCGTTGCTGTAGCCGCTGTCGAGCAGATAGCGATAGGCAGTCAGTGCGTCATTGACCTGTGCTGGATAGCCATATTCCGGCGCCAGCCGGTAATCGATAAGCAGCACATCGCTTGACGCAGCCTTGGCAAGCGAGCCTGCAAGCAGGCTGTGGCTACGGATGGAGCCACCATAGAAGCCGCCGCCATGGATGAAAAGGATCACGCGCCGGCCGACCGGATGATGAAGGCGCGCCGGCCAGATAAGTTCGGCATCGACCCCATCGGCGTCGACATGCCGGATCTGGATGCGCGTCGGCTCCGGCAGCGATTCCATGAAATCGCGAAAAGCGGTGCGCCGGTCGCGCAGACTTACGGCGCCCTTGAAATGCTCCTGCCAGCGAGACACCAGTTTTTCGACCTGTTCATGCGAGGCAGGCGTCTGTGCCGGCATGTCCCGCGTCGACTTTTCCTGCGCGGCCGCTGGAAAGGCAATTAGAACCGCAGCCGTAAAGGCCGACAGCATTGTTCGACGACACTCCACTTTCCACCAATTGCCAGCGGAAAAAACCGGCTTTCTCATTCGCCCCTCCGGCGCTGCTCTTCCTTCGTGCGGCGCATCTTCACCACTTCGCCACCGAGAGTCAAAAGGGAGTTTTGACTGATCACCGGAAGCTTTTCCTGCTCTGATTGGAACATTGTGACCAGGAAAGGCTCCTGATTTATAGCCTGCATTTCTAGTTGTGCTAGACTACTTTAAGGAGGGGATAATCATGGATAGAGCCGCCCTTATCGGAACGTGGCGCATGATCTCGTGGACACGAACCGTCGTTGCGACGGGGAAGGTGAGCGACGCCATGGGTGCCGATCCCATCGGATATATCGCCTATCACGCAGATGGCCGGATGATGGCCTTCGTTACCAACCGGCGCAGGCCGAAACCCAACGGCAAAGCGCCCAACGACAGTGAAAAGGCCGCACTCTTCGATACGATGCTGGCCTATACCGCCGAATATTCCCTGGAGGGTGACAAGGTGATCCATCACGTGGAGGCCGCCTGGAATCCGACATGGGAGCGGCCCCTTATCCGCCCGGTGCATATGGAGGGCGACATACTCGTCATCAGCGATGCACCCGGCACCGATCCTGTCACGGGAGAGGATGTTGTCTACCGATTGGAATTCTCCAAACTCTGACCACCAAGCATGTCGCGACAGTTTCGCTTCCGACGCTTTGGATCCTCGTATCCACGCACGTGGTTGGCACAAAACCACGGCACACTTTTACGCGATTTGCCTTAGTCGCCGCGAATCGCGTCTATCACCGTCCGGAAGCCCGCCGAAATATGCCGCCGGCTGGGATAGTAGAGATAAAGCGGCTCCTCCGGCTGGCACCATTCGTCGAGTACCTGGATAAGTTGGCCGCTTGCAATCAGCGGCGCCACCCTGCCCTCCCAGACATAGGCAAGCGCCACGCCGCTCAAGGCAGCCGCCGTCATCAATTCGTGGTCGTCGAGCGAGAGCGGACCAGTCGGGTGGAAAGTGACGGCCTGGCCGTCCCTTTCAAAGTCCCAAGGGTAACGCGCGCCCGAGGGGAACATGTTCTGGATGCAGATATGGCGCTTCAGATCATGCGGCGTCTCAGGCTGCTGCCGTGTTTCGAAATAGGCGGGAGAGCCGACGACGACGAGGCGCATGCGCGGCTTGATGCGTACGGCGATCATGCCTTCCGTAACGCGCTCGCCGAAGCGAATGCCGGCATCGAAGCCTTCCTCGACAATATCCACCAGCCGGTCAGTCGCCGCGATCTCGAGCTGCAGATTGGGATTCGTCATCAGGAGCGGCCCGATGACCTGGCCGACGACGAAGGGAGCAATGGAATTCCCGACATTGATACGAACGCGACCGAAAGGGGTATCGCGGAAACGGTTCAGCGCATCGAGTGCGGAATTGATCTCGCCGAAGGCCGGATCGAGATGGGAGCGAAGCAGTTCGCCGGCCTCCGTCAGCGAGACGCTGCGGGTCGTGCGGTTCAGCAACCGGATGCCGATGCGGTCCTCCAGATTGAGGACAGCGTGGCTGATCGCAGAGGCGGTGACACCCCTCTCCTCTCCCGCCTTGCGGAAACTCTTGTGCCTGGCGACAGCGGCAAAGGCAGCCATTTCGGAAAGTTCGGTCGCTCTCATTAATGAATATCACTCATCATAGTCTCTCAAATAACAAATCTTATACATGAGCGGGATTTGCGTCAAATTCCTCTCCGTCAGCAGCGCACTGCTGAACGAACAGTCTCAAGGAAAGGGAATTGCCATGAAAGTCTGGTTTATCACGGGTGCATCGCGTGGTTTCGGCGCGCTAATGACCAAGGACGCTCTTGCTGCCGGCGACGTTGTCGTTGCCACCGCCCGCAACCCGAAGACCATCACCGAACAGTTCGGCGATCATCCGAACCTGCTTGCCGTCGCTCTCGACGTTACCAATGAAGGCCAGGCCAAAGAGGCCGCCGCTGCTGCCGTTGCCCGCTTCGGACGCATCGACATCCTCGCCAACAATGCCGGTTACGGCCTGCTTGGCGCCGTCGAGGAAGCAACGGCAGAGGAGATCGAGAGGATCTACGCCACCAACGTCTTCGGCCTCCTGAAGGTTACCCGCGCCGTGTTGCCCTATATGCGCCGCCAGCGCTCGGGCCATATCCTGAACTTCTCCTCGATTGGCGGCTATTACGGCTTTCCTGGCTGGGGCGTGTATGGCTCGACGAAATTCGCCGTCGAAGGCCTGTCGGAATCGCTGGCGACCGAGGTCGAACCGTTCGGCATCAAGGTCACGATCATCGAGCCCGGCTTCTTCCGCACGGACTTCCTGCATGACAATTCGCTGGCGATCAGCCCGGCTTCCATCCCCGATTATGTCGGTACGCCAGCTGGCAACATGCGCGACTTTGCGGCGAGCGCCAACCACGCTCAACCGGGCGACCCGGCCAAGCTAACCGCCGGCATTATCGAAATGGTGAACGCCGCCAACCCGCCGCTGCGCATGCCTTTCGGCAGCGATACGGTCGCCAAGATCGAAGAGGAACATGCCAGCGTGGAGAAGGAACTGGCTCAGTGGCGTCAGCTCGCGGTCTCCACGGACTTCGAACAGACGGCCTAAGACGGTCTGGCCTTTCCCGACAACAACAAGCGTGCCTGTCGGCGCGCTTGTTTCATTTCCGCGTGAAGAGCGTTCGAAAGGTCAAGATTTTCATTCGTCCTGCCACGTCGATGGCCTATGTCTACCGCGTCATCAGCAACAGGAAGAGACAGGAATGGCGAGCACATCGATCTGTATTTACGGAGCAGGCGCTCTTGGAGGCGCGATCGCCGTCAAGCTTGCAAGCCGGCTCGGCGAGAATGCTACAGTCTCCGTCGTTGCCCGTGGCGCGCACCTGGAAGCGATCCGGAAGAACGGTCTTTCCCTGCATGAAGCGGATTCGGACAAACCGATCAATGTGCGGATCACAGCAACCGACGATCCGACCACGCTCCCACCGCAGGATCTCATCATCACCGGCCTCAAGGGCCATCACCTGGGACCGGCGGCCGAGGGCATGGCCACGCTGCTGAAGGGCAATACACGCGTTGTCATGGTCCTGAACGGGATTCCCTGGTGGTATTTTCATCGCGATACGCAAAGCGGCCATGCCGAGCTGCAGTTCGACGAACTGGATCCCGGCGGGAAACTGTGGCGCCTGATCGGCCCGGAACGAGTGATCGGCTGCGTGGCTATGCAAGGGGCGGAAGTCATCAACCCAGGCGAGATCCGACTTTCCAATAGAGGCCGTTTCGTGCTCGGCGAACCCTCCGGCGAAATGTCGGCCGATCTCGAATCCGTTGCCGGCCTCCTTGCCGGGGCCGACCTCAATGTCTCGACCACACAGCGCATTCGCGACGAGATCTGGAACAAGCTGACGGGCAATGCGGCGTTCAACCCGATCAGCGCACTGACGCGAGCCTTGATGACCGACATCATGGCCGATCCCGCGCTGTTCGAGATGGTCGGCAAGATCATGAACGAAGTGCGCGCGGTCGGCAGCGCGCTTGGCGCAAAATTCAGCATCAGCATCGAGGAAAGGCTCCAGCAATCGCGTCACATCGGTCCCGTGCGCACATCGATGCTGCAGGATTTTCTCGCCGGAAAGGCGCTGGAAATCGTGCCGCTCGTCGGTATGGTCGTGGCACTCGGGCGTACCGCCAACGTGCCGACCCCCGTCTCGGAGGTCGTACTGGCGCTGGTGACGCAGCTCGACAAGGAAAACCAGCGCGTCGGCTGACGCCGCATCTTTATGTGATTCCTATATCTTCGATTTCCACTCCGAATGGATTTCCTATCGGAGGCGGCAGTAGCCTTTGCCACAACAGCAAAGGTTACCGCCATGCGAGATGTCATGTCCCCTCAATATCTGCCGCTTCGCCCGCACCGCATCACACGCGGCAATCGGCAGATGCGCGAGAAGCGCACGGCCCAGGCGCTGATGATCTTCGGCATCGTGCTCGCCTGCGTGGAACTCTACGTCATCCTCGGCTCGCTCTGAGGTCTTATCATGAACGGTACCGGAAGACTGCGCCCAGGCGGCGCGATCACCGCGCTCGTTACGCCGTTCCACAACGGCGAGGTCGACGGCGCGGCACTAGAGGCTCTCGTTGAATGGCAGGTGCTGAGCGGCGTCGATGGACTCGCTCTTTGCACGGCGGCGGGTGAAGGGCTCAGCCTCTCACCGCAGGAACGCCGCATGGTGCTCGACATCTGCGTCCGGGCCGCGGCGGACCGTATTCCGGTGATCGCCGCGGCCGGTACCAATTGCACCGAAAGCACGATCGCCCTGGTACGCGATGCGGAAGAATGCGGCGCGCGCGCCGTGCTTGTCACCGTGCCCTATTATTCCAAGCCGGGGCAAAAGGGCATTCTCCATCATTTCCAGCAAATCGCCGCGGCAAGCAATCTGCCAATTCTGGTCGAGAATGCACCATCGCGCACGGCGAGTGATCTGACGGTGGAAACGCTGGGGCGATTGGCCGAGCTCGACGCGATTGTCGCCATCGTCGATGCGACCGGGGATATAGCCCGCTTCGCCAACCTGCCACCTACACTGCGACATCGGTTCCGTTTCCTCTCCGGCCATGACGGCACGGCGCTTTCATTTCATCTCGCTGGTGGTGACGGCATCGTATCGGCGGCTGCCAATATCCTCCCGCGCCTCGTCACCTCGCTGCAGCAGGCGGCGTATGGGAGCTATATCTCCGCTGCACTTGCGCTCAGCGACAGGCTGCATCCTCTGCTGACGGCGCTTGGGTCGGAGAGTGATCCTGCCCTGCTGAAATACGCGCTGCAGGTGCTGCGCGGCATGGAGGCCGATCTTCGCCTGCCACTCGTACCGGCCGACGCGGATAGCCGCTTTGCGATCGTATCGGCGCTTTCTCCCTTTGTCGGTGGCGGCACCCAGCGCATCGCGCTATCCCTATGAGATTTTAATGTTTTTGCTTGCGGCGCCAAATGGAAACCCTATCCGCCGGCATCTATCTTGATGATCGTGACACCGCCGCAGCCATCTTACGGCGGTTGAGTTAGACTTCGAAAGGACAAACGATGTCACGCCTGACTGATACGCCTGCCAAGACTGACCCGCTGCAACGTAGCGAAAGCGCCTGTGCAGTTTCGGCTGATCCCTCTCATCCGCTGTTTGCCGGCCTGGTCGCCGTTGCACCGCGGCTCGGCGCCGTCATGGCTTTCGCCGGGCTCGTGCAGATGAGCTTCCACCTGATTTCCCAGTAAGAGCCGGACAGAGGATCACGACCATGGCAAATGCACAGCAACGCCGGCAGATTCCGGCTCCCGTCACAATCCGCCCCGCCCGCTTCACCGTCGGTCGCGACAAGGGCGGCCGCTGGATCGTCCAGGATCGCGAGGGGCTGGTAGGCGGTCTCTTCATCAATGAAGCTGCAGCCCTCCATTTCGCGGCGGAAGAATGCAACCACAATCCGGATGAGATCTGCCGGGCGGCAACGGGCATCGTGCTCGATTTTGCACCTGTTGCGCGCAGCACCGGCAATATCCACTGAATACTGTGCCGTTCCTGCCATTTTGAAACAGCAGGAACGGCAACAGGCCGAGGATTTCCAACTTTTCCTTAACCGCCAGCCTGATAGAGTCCCGCTTGCAGAGACTACATATGCCGCGAGACCGATGCCGAAACCGAACTTCCGCTTCACCCATTACGATATCAAGGAACAGCGCGCCGGAACGATCGTCGAGGTGTCACTGAGCGCCGTGAACAATGTGCGGCTGATGACGGCTCCTAATTTTCAGCGGTTCACCGAAGTGCTCGATTTCAAATATATCGGCGGCGTCGCGCGCAAGTCACCGGTCAGGCTCGCCATCCCCGAAAACGGCCACTGGCATATCGTTGTCGACATGGAAGGCCATCATGGGCTGGCGGATTCTTCCGTCAAGCTGATCGCTGCTCCAGCAGCACAGAAGCGCGCCTGATTTTAGCGCAGCCCAATTTCAGCGCGGCCCAATTCAGCGCGGCCCGATTTCAGCGCGGATTGCGCTCCTTGCGAAGTTTTGCCCACCAATCCAGCCGTTTGCGAATCTCGCGTTCGAAACCGCGTTCCGGCGGATCGTAAAAAGTCTGGCGACCCATCTTTTCGGGAAAATAATCCTGACCTGAAAAGGCATCCGGCTCATCGTGATCGTAGCGGTAGCCTTCGCCATATCCCTCGCCCTTCATCAGCTTCGTCGGCGCGTTGAGGATATGCTTCGGCGGCAGCAGCGAGCCGTTCTGCTTGGCGGCGATCGTCGCTGCCTTGAAGGCGGTATAGACGGCATTGGATTTCGGGGCGGTCGCAAGATAAACGCAGGCTTGCGCGAACGCCAGCTCGCCTTCCGGCGAACCGAGATAGTCATAGGCATCCTTGGCGGCATTGCAGATGACCAGGGCCTGCGGATCGGCAAGCCCGATATCCTCCACAGCCATGCGCACCAGCCGCCGTCCGAGATAGAGCGGATCCTCGCCGGCATCAAACATGCGGGCGAGATAATAGAGCGCGGCGTCAGGGTCGGAGCCGCGGACCGACTTGTGAAGCGCCGAGATCAGATTGTAGTGACCGTCCTGCGCCTTGTCATAGACCGGGGCTCGGCGCTGGACGATGCGCGTCAGCCCCTCGGTATCGAAAGTCTCGCCCTCGCGGGCGGCGCGCCAGACTTCCTCAGCCAGCGTCAGCACCGCGCGGCCGTCGCCATCGGCCATGCGGATCAGGCTGGCGCGCGCATCCTCGGTAAGCGGCAACGGCCTGCTTTCGACCATCTCGGCGCGTTTCAGCAGTTCCTCGAGGCTGTCTTCCTCATGCGACTTGAAGGTCAGCACGCGGGCGCGCGACAGAAGAGCGGCGTTGAGCTCGAAGGACGGGTTTTCCGTCGTGGCGCCCACGAGAATGACCGTGCCATCCTCCATGACCGGCAGGAAGCTATCCTGCTGGGCGCGGTTGAAGCGATGAATCTCGTCGACGAAAAGCAGCGTCTGGCGGCCGTCCATGCGGCGCATACGGGCTGCTTCAAAAACCTTCTTCAGGTCGGCGACACCGGAGAAAATTGCCGAGATCTGTTCGAAGGCCAGGCCCGCCTCGCCCGACAGCAGCCTCGCGACTGTCGTCTTGCCCGTACCGGGTGGCCCCCAGAAGATCATGGAGCCGAGAGAGCCGCTCTCGATCATGCGGCGCAGAACGCCATCCTCACCGGTCAGATGTTCCTGACCGGTGACTTCGCCAAGCGTCTTCGGCCGCAGACGATCGGCAAGCGGCCGCCGGCTGGCGACCTCTTCCGGAACACGCGGCGCGAAGAGGTCATCACTCATCGGAAGAACTGCCTGATGCGCTGACCATCGCGTTCGATCTCGACCCGCCAGAGGCTGGGATCGGAATCGGCGATCTCCTGCAGGTCGCGGCTGGTTTTGACTTCGGCCCCATTGATGGACACGACGATATCCTTCGGCTCGAAGCCGAGCCGGGAAGCGGGAGAACCGGCCTCGACGTCGGAGATGACCACACCCGCAGAATCGAGCGGCATCCTGAGCTCATCGGCCACGCGCGGCGAAAGGTTTTCCACGACCGCACCGGTAAAGGGCGTATGTCCGCCGATCGTGCGCTGATCGCGAGGCTGGGTTTCCGGCGCGCGGGCAAGGGCAAGCACTATCTGCTGCTCACGCCCGTTTTCCATGACCGTCAGGTTGACCGACTTGCCGAGGCCAGCTGTCGTCAATCGATAGAGAAGCGCATCCGGATGTTCGACGGAGACGCCATCGACCGCGGTGATGACCTCGCCCGCCTTGAGGCCGGACTTGGCTGCCGGGCTATCCGCAGTGACCTTGGCGATCAGCGCGCCGCGTGCCTTGTCGAGGCCGAGCGCGTCTGCGACCTCAGAGGTCACCGGATCGAAGGTAGCACCGATATAGGGCCGCTCGAAGGACTTGACGCCTGAATCGGCAGAGGTGAGAAAAACCTTGACCAGATTGGCGGGGATGGCAAAGCCGATACCGTTCGATCCGCCGCCGCGGGAAAAGATCGCGGTGTTGATGCCGATCAGTTCGCCCTTCATGTTCATCAGCGCGCCGCCGGAATTGCCAGGATTGATCGACGCATCCGTCTGGATGAAGAAGCCGAACTCGTTCTTGACCACCTGGTTGCGGGCAAGTGCCGAAACGATACCGCTGGTGACGGTCTGGCCGACGCCGAAAGGATTGCCGATCGCCAGCACGAGATCGCCGACTTCCACTGCATCGGAATTGCCGATCGGCAGTGTCGGGAAATCCGCCTTGCTATCGATCTTCAAGACAGCGAGATCGAGGCGGTCGTCACGCAGGACGACCTTGCAGGGGAATTCGCGACCGTCCGACAGCGCCACCTTGATGTCGTCGGCGCCCTCGACGACATGATTGTTCGTCACGACGGTCCCGTTCGCCTCGACGATGACGCCGGAGCCGAGCGAAGACTGCTTTTCGGAGCGGTTCGGCATCTGCTGGCCGAAGAACTGCTCGAAAAAGGGATCGCCGGCAAAGGGCGACTGCCGCTGAACAGTCTTTTCAGCATAGACATTCACGACAGCGCCTGAGGTCTGCTTGACCAGCGGCGCGAAAGAAAGCTGCATCTGCGTCTGGCTTTCCGGCACTGTCTTGGTCTGCGCCTGGGCGTAGGCGGGCAGCAGGAGCGTTAGTGCCAGAAGCGAAACGGAGGCGTGCTTTAACAAGCCTTGCATGGGAATCCTTTTTGAAATGCTCTTACGAAAAATGTTGTAGCGCCCGACGCTAGAAAGGAAAGGGGGCGGAAGCATGGAAGGTAGAGGCATCGCGGATTTGGGAATTTGAATCAGCAAAATCAAGCAGGTTACTGATATCTAAGCTCAAATGCAGGACGCAGTCACCGATCAGGGACATCAGCTTGGAAGCAGGCCGATGGGTTCGATCCTTGCCGTAAGACGGAGGTGCATCATCTTTGCCGTGAGGCCGAAACAGAGTGCCCTACAATTGGAGAGAATATGAAGACCACCATCCTATCTGCTGCCATCTGCGCCACACTCCTCGCCCTTGCACCGGAAGGCGCACGGGCGGCAAGCTTCAACTGCGATGCGAAGGAGCTGCAGCCGGATGAGAAGGTGATCTGTCAGGACCGGTCGCTCAATGATGCCGATGTGAAGATGGTGACGACTTTCGAGCTGCTGTCGGGTCTGCTGGCCATGGGTGCGCGCGGCACGCTGCAGGATGAGCAGACCGCATGGCTGAAGAAGCGGCAGGCCTGTGGCGCGGATGCCGCCTGCATCGGCGCGGCCTATCAGGATCGGTTGAAGCAGCTCGGCGAGACCTACAAGAACATCAATCGCCCGCTCTGAGGATGTTCAGCCCTGATCTTTTCCGCTCTGGAACTCGGCGATCATTTCTTTGATGAGACCGGCTGCCTGGTGAAGCCGGTCCTCGCCGTAGTTGGACCCATGTTCGTTCGCCCAGACCGTCTGTCGCGCTGCGATATCAGCAAGTGCGCTCTTGCCCGCCTCCGTTAGTTCCATGAGTTTGGCGCGCTGGTGCATGGGATTGACGCGGTAGGCAATCAGCCCCTCGCCTTCCAGAAGATCGGCGATACGCTGTACACCCTGACGTGCGAGGCCAAGCGCACGCGCAGCATCTGCAACCGACATGGGCACATGGTCAGCCGCGGCAAGCACCTGCCAGCGCGCGCTGGTCTGCCCCGCGGGCCTGGCAAGCGCATCGCCTTCCGTCTGCAAGTGGGCCGAGAGCCGGATCACGGCGATGGAAAGAGCGGCAAAGGCATCGCCTTCAGGCGTTCGTTTCTTGATCATATTGACAACATATTGTCATTCGTTGATAATGACAATATGTTGTCATATCACATGGCTATGCGCAAGGAGGAGCACATGAAGAAGACCTATCACGGAAGCTGCCATTGCGGCCGGATCCGCTACGAGGCCGATATCGACATTCAGGCCGGGACGGGAAAGTGCAATTGCTCGATCTGCTGGAAGCTCCGCTACTGGGGCACGAACATCAAGCCAGAGGATTTCCGCCTGTTGTGCGAGGAGACAGGCATCAGCGATTACCAGTTCGGAACCTTCTCGGGCCATCATCGCTTCTGCGACAATTGCGGGGTGCCCGCATATGGCGACGGTTACATCGAGGCAATGGGCGGCGCCTATGTCTCGATCAATCTTGCCTGCCTTGACGATCTCGATCCCGCCGAGCTTGTGGAGGCGCCGGTGCAATATTTCGATGGCAGGAATAACAGCTGGTGGACCGTACCGGCGGAGACACGACATCTCTGAAAAAGAAAGAGCCCCTGATTTGCAATCAGGGGCTCCGGCTAATCTTCAATAGGCCCGCTTATCGCGCGTTCAGATCGCGTACCGCGCCGCGATCGGCGCTGGTTGCGAAGGCCGCATAGGCCTTGAGCGCGGTCGAGACGTTGCGCTTGCGCGGCTCGGCCGGATGCCAGCCCTTCTGATCCTGCTCGGCGCGGCGGGCGGCCAGTTCCGCATCGTCGACGCGCAGGCTGATCGTACGGTTCGGGATATCGATATCGATCATGTCGCCTTCGCGCACCAGGCCGATCGTGCCGCCGTTTGCCGCTTCCGGCGAAGCATGGCCGATCGAAAGACCTGAGGTGCCGCCGGAGAACCGGCCGTCGGTGATCAGCGCACACGCCTTGCCGAGGCCCTTCGACTTCAGATAGCTCGTCGGATAGAGCATTTCCTGCATGCCGGGGCCGCCTTTGGGGCCCTCGTAGCGGATCACGACGACATCGCCGGCCTTGACCTCATTGGCGAGGATCGCCTTGACGGAAGCATCCTGGCTTTCGAAAACGCGGGCCGGGCCAGAGAATTTCAGGATCGATTCATCGACACCTGCGGTCTTCACGATGCAGCCGTCAACCGCCAGATTGCCCTTGAGGACAGCAAGGCCGCCATCTTTGGAGAAGGGATGTTCTACGGAACGAATGACGCCGCCCACGCGGTCGGTATCGAGTTCGTCCCAGCGGGCTTCCTGGCTGAAGGCAACCTGTGTCGGTATGCCGCCGGGAGCGGCACGGTAGAAGTTGCGGACGGTATCGCTGTTGGTGCGGGTAATATCCCAACGATCGATCGCATCGCCGAGCGTCTCGGCATGAACCGTCGGGCAGTCGCGGTTGAGGAGGCCACCCTTCTCGAGCTCACCGAGGATCGACATGATGCCGCCGGCGCGGTGAACATCTTCCATGTGAACATCGGACTTGGCGGGCGCGACCTTGGAAAGGCAGGGAACGCGGCGCGACAGCGCGTCGATGTCGGCCATGGTGAAATCCACCTCGCCTTCATGCGCAGCTGCCAGGATGTGCAGAACCGTATTGGTGGAGCCGCCCATGGCGATATCGAGCGCCATGGCATTCTCGAAAGCCTGCTTGGAGGCAATCACGCGCGGCAGGGCCTTCTCGTCTTCCTGCTCGTAGTAACGACGAGCGAGATCGACGATCAGGTGGCCGGCTTCGACGAAGAGGCGCTTGCGGTCGGCGTGCGTTGCAAGCGTCGAGCCGTTGCCGGGCAGCGAAAGGCCGAGCGCTTCCGTCAAGCAGTTCATGGAGTTTGCGGTAAACATGCCGGAGCATGAACCGCAGGTCGGACAGGCGGAACGCTCGATGACCTTGACGTCTTCATCGGAAATCTTGTCATCGGCAGCCGCGACCATGGCGTCAACGAGGTCGAGCGCATGGGTCTTGCCATGCAGGACGACCTTGCCGGCTTCCATAGGGCCGCCGGAGACGAAGACCGTGGGTATGTTGAGGCGCAGCGAAGCCATCAGCATGCCGGGTGTGATCTTATCGCAGTTGGAGATGCAGACCATGGCGTCGGCACAGTGCGCATTGACCATGTATTCGACGCTATCGGCGATCAGCTCGCGCGAGGGCAGCGAATAGAGCATCCCATCATGGCCCATGGCGATGCCGTCATCGACGGCAATTGTGTTAAACTCCTTGGCCACACCGCCTGCCGCTTCGATTTCGCGGGCGACCAGCTGGCCGAGATCCTTGAGGTGCACGTGGCCGGGCACGAACTGCGTGAAGGAGTTGACCACAGCGATAATCGGCTTGCCGAAATCAGAATCCTTCATGCCCGTGGCGCGCCAAAGGCCGCGCGCGCCCGCCATGTTGCGGCCGTGGGTGGTGGTTCTGGAACGATAAGCTGGCATCGGTGTCTTCCTCAATATCCAGGAATTGTCTGGCGATGCCGGGCGGCAAGGGATTTGCGAAGGCCGGGCAGTCGCTGCTTTTTGGAATTGTCCTAATCCAATCGGCCCAAGCTGTCACTACCGCGAATGCCCAAAGCGGTACGGGCTGCACCATCAGGCACATACGGATGCCAAGGCACTTTTGTTACCGTCTATTCCATCACGGACGAACAAAAAAAATTGGCTTTTCGTCCCTAAGATTCAAGGCATACACACTGATCCAAAGCGCGCTATCTGCGTCTAAAGATTCACGGGTCGCCCCGCCCAGGAGGAATTCGAATGCCAGCCTATCGTCCGCCCAAAATCCGCTCCTCGGAGATCACACCGCGCGAGGCCTATCTGAAGCGCCGGGAATTTCTCGGCGCTGCGACGTTTGGCGCGATGGCGCTCTACGGCGCCGGCAAGGCGAGTGCGGCGGCGCTTACGACCGTCAAGAGCAAGTACACGGTCGACGACAAGCTGACGCCGATCAAAGACGTGACCACCTACAACAACTTCTACGAATTCGGCCTCGACAAGGGTGATCCTGCGGCACTCTCCGGCAAATTCAAGCCGCTGCCCTGGACGATCAAGGTCGACGGCATGGTCAACAAGCCCGGCACCTTCGATATCGAGGCGCTGATGAAGGAGTTCCCGATCGAGGAGCGCGTCTATCGCATGCGCTGCGTAGAGGCCTGGTCGATGGTCATTCCGTGGGACGGCTTTCCGCTCGCCTCGCTTCTCGACAGGGTAGAGCCGCAGGGCAGCGCCAAATATGTCGCCTTCGAGACGGTCGTGCGCCCGGAGGAGATGCCCGGCCAGGCCGGCCTCTTCCAGTCGCTGAACTGGCCCTATGTCGAGGGCCTGCGTATGGATGAGGCTCGCCACCCGCTGACGCTGCTCGCCGTCGGGCTCTATGGCGAAACGCTGCCGAACCAGAATGGCGCGCCGGTGCGCCTGGTGGTGCCGTGGAAATACGGCTTCAAGGGCATTAAATCGATCGTGCGTATCACGCTCACCGATCAGCAGCCGAAGAACACCTGGCAAGTCACCAATCCGCAGGAGTACGGTTTCTATGCCAACGTCAATCCTGCTGTCGACCATCCGCGCTGGAGCCAGGCGACCGAGAGGCGCATCGGCGAAAGCGGCTTTTTTGGTGCCAGTCGCCACCCCACCCTGCCCTTCAACGGCTATGCCGACGAAGTTGCCAGCCTCTACGACGGCATGGATCTGAGGGTGAATTTCTGATGACGGCGTTTTCGCTCGCCATTCCGAAGCGCTGGCAACCTGCCTCCGTCTGGCTGCTCTATGTCGTCGGGCTCGTGCCCGCCGCCTGGTATTTCTACCTCGGCGCGACGGATCAGCTCGGCGCCGATCCGGTGAAGACATTCGAGCTCTTTCTCGGCATCTGGACGATTCGTTTCCTGATCCTGACGCTTGCCGTCACACCTGCCCGCGATCTCCTCGGCTGGAATTACCTGCGCTATCGGCGCGCGCTCGGTCTTCTTACCTTCTACTACGCGCTGATGCATTTCACCGTCTACATGGTACTCGATCAGGCGCTGGATATCGCTGCCGTCATCGACGACGTCGTGAAGCGTCCCTTCATCATGTTCGGCATGGGTGCATTGGCGATGCTCGTCCCGCTTGCCATCACATCCAACAATTTCTCGATCCGCAGGCTTGGCAAGAACTGGATCTGGCTCCATCGTCTCGTCTACATCATCGGTGCCTCAGCCGCGCTGCACTTTGCGCTATCGACGAAGATCCTCGACCTCGAGCAGTATATTTATATCGGACTGATCATCGCTCTCATTCTCTACCGCTCCTACAAGCCGATCGGGCGGAGCCGCAAGAAGGGACAAGTGCGGCCACGCGGGCGTACGGCAGCATCGACAGCGTCTTAGAGGTCTGCGTCGACCTGCAAAGACGATGATGGCTTGCGCGCGGGGTCAAGCCCGTAAGCGACTGCGATCCCGATAGTGTATGCGACGATATTCCAGAGCGAGAATACCCGCCCCAACAGCAAGGCACCCGCGGTCGTCAGTCGAAAGGCATCCAGCCAGGGCGCATGATATAGACGGAACAGCTCGACGCAGATGGCGGCAACAAGCGCCGTCGCGGTAATTGCCGCGGGTCGAATTCCGCTATGGAGACCCGCAATCACAACGGCCAGCAGGAAATAGACCATCGCCCCCCAGAGCAGTGATCCACCATATTTGACGAGGAAGAAGGGCAAATCGACGGAATAGCCGAAGCGCCTGAGCATCAGGCCCGAAATGATGATCAGGATTAGGGCTGCGAGGCGCTGCAACTGCCTGCCTTGAATCATTCCGCTCAATTGCAATCGACCACCATGATCTCAACTGATGTGAACGCCTAATTGCGAAGCAGCAAATTATCAAGCTGGTGCTGTCCTGGCTTAACCGAGCCTGATAGCTTCCTACTGCTTCGAAACGAGTCCGGATCAGTCGCAAGAACATGCCGAAAGTTGCCGCACTTCAAGGATTGCTTCCTCTACTGGACAAGCATCTGATCGACCAACCGGCCGATCTTCCGCGCAGCGGCATTGAACGTTTCGTTCTTGAATTCTTCTATTTCGGCGTCAAGGAAGCCCGGGCCTGCCTCTTCGCGGGTCTGTTTTTTCTGTCGGTTTTTCTGGTGCCGCGTGCAGGCATCATCGGCATCCCGCGCTACGATCTGCTGCTGATCATCGCTCTTGCCATCCAGACATGGATGGTCTGGGCAAAACTCGAAACCATCGACGAATTGAAGGCGATCTCGGTCTTCCATCTGGTCGGTTTTGCGCTGGAGGTCTTCAAGACTTCAGGCAACGCGCCATCATGGAGCTATCCCGATTTCGCCTACACCAAGCTGTTTGGCGTGCCACTCTTTTCCGGCTTCATGTATGCGGCTGTCGGCAGCTATGTCATTCAGGCCTGGCGCCTTTTTGATCTGCGCGTGAGACATCACCCACCTTACTGGATGGCCGGGCTGATGGCCCTGGCGATCTATGCCAACTTCTTCACACATCACTATATCGGGGACTATCGCTGGTACATTGCCGCCTGCACGCTCGGCCTCTATGCGCGAACGACCGTGGTCTTCAGACCCTATGATCGGGACCGCAAAATGCCCCTGCTTCTCGCCTTCGGCCTGATCGGCTTCTTCATCTGGCTTGCAGAGAACATCAGCACCTTCTTCGGCGTGTGGCGCTATCCGAACCAGATCGGCGCCTGGTCGACCGTGCACATCGGCAAATGGAGTTCGTGGTGCCTGCTGGTAATCATGACGTTCACAATCGTCGCCAATCTGAAGCACATCAAACACAAGATCCACGTGCCCGATTGAACCTCTCAGTCCATGAGGAGGATGAGACTTGATTGACCATATCACCGTCGCCGTCAGCGATCTCACGAAGAGCAGGGTCTTTTATGAGAAAGCCTTCGCGCCCTTGGGGTATACGCTGTCTTTTGGGAAAGAAGAGGTATTCTGGGCTTTCGACATCGGCAATGGCTGCCTGTTCGAGATCCAGCAAACCGATAGCACTGCGCCTCTGACACGCATCCACGTGGCCTTCCGCGCCAATAACAGAGCGGAAGTCGATGCTTTCTATCAAAGCGCGCTGGCAGCCGGCGCGCGGGATAATGGTGCACCTGGCCCGCGCCCGGACTACACGCCTCACTATTACGCCTGCTTCATTCTCGATCCCGACGGCTACAATATCGAAGCCATGATCAATCAGCCGCCTGAGAAAGCTTGAGCGGGAGCGATCTCAATCGCACAACGAAAAAAGCCGGGCAGAGCCCGGCTTTCCTGTTTCCGCAACCGGAAAATCTTATGCAGCGACAGACTGCTCTTCAGCAGCGACGCGAGCCTTGTCTGCTGCGCCCTTTGCGTAGGTGTCGCGGTCAACGAATTCGATGACGGCGAGAGCGGCATTGTCGCCCTGGCGGAAGCCGGCCTTCATGATACGCAGGTAGCCGCCGTTGCGGGTAGCGTAACGCGAAGCGATCGTGTCGAACAGCTTGTTGACGACAACAGCGTCCTTGATCTGCGAGATCGCCTGACGACGAGCGTGCAGGTCGCCGCGCTTGCCGAGGGTGACGAGCTTCTCGACGATCGGACGGATTTCCTTGGCCTTCGGCAGGGTCGTAACGATCTGCTCGTGGGTGATGAGCGAAGCCGCCATGTTGGCGAACATCGCCTTGCGGTGGCTTGCAGTTCTATTCAGCTTGCGGCCGGCTTTACCATGGCGCATTGCTATTCTCCTTTAATGCAGTGCCCTTACTTCATTACCGGGCCTGCCGTTTCCTGGCACATGCAGGCGATATGCCTGCTGTTTGACTGGAAAAGGCAGCCGTTAAGAACCTGCCTTTTTGTTATGTTCTGCGATCGGCGTGCGGGCGGAAAACCGCTTCACACTTTTCCTCACGCCGCTCAGTACTGGTCTTCGTAGCGCTTGGCGAGATCTTCGATGTTCTCGGGCGGCCATGCCGGCACTTCCATGCCGAGGTGCAGGCCCATGGAAGCGAGAACTTCCTTGATTTCGTTCAGCGACTTGCGACCAAAGTTCGGGGTGCGGAGCATTTCTGCTTCGGTCTTCTGAATGAGGTCGCCGATGTAGACGATGTTGTCGTTCTTCAGGCAGTTTGCCGAACGAACGGACAGTTCGAGCTCGTCCACCTTCTTGAGGAGCGCCGGGTTGAAGGCCAGTTCGGTGACTGCTTCTTCTTCGGCTTCCTTCTGCGGTTCGTCGAAGTTGACGAAGACGCCAAGCTGGTCCTGGAGGATGCGAGCCGCGAAAGCGACGGCATCTTCGCCGGAGACAGAGCCATCGGTTTCGATGGTCATGGTCAGCTTGTCGTAGTCGAGAACCTGTCCTTCGCGGGTATTTTCAACCTTGTAGGACACCTTCTTGACCGGCGAATAGAGGCTGTCGACCGGGATAAGACCGATCGGAGCATCTTCCGCACGATTGCGCTCGGCCGGCACATAGCCCTTGCCGTTGTTGACGGTGAACTCCATGCGGATTTCGGCACCCTCGTCGAGCGTGCAGATGACATGCTCGGGGTTGAGGATTTCGATATCGCCGACCGTCTGAATGTCGCCAGCCGTTACAACACCCGGACCCTGCTTGCGCACGACCATGCGCTTGGCATCGTCGCCATCCATCTTGATGGCGATTTCCTTGATGTTGAGCACGATGTCCGTAACGTCTTCACGGACGCCCGGGATCGACGAGAATTCATGCAGCACGCCGTCGATCTGCACGGCCGTAACAGCGGCACCGCGCAGAGAGGAGAGCAGAACGCGGCGCAGCGCGTTGCCGAGGGTGAGGCCGAAACCGCGCTCGAGCGGCTCTGCAACGAGAGTCGCCTTGGTGCGCGAGCTCGAAGAGAACTCCACCTTGTTCGGCTTGATCAATTCCTGCCAGTTTTTCTGAATCATGTTTTAGCCTTCCGTTCGTTGCCACCATCCAATCGTGGCAACCGAGCTTGAAAACCACCGGGAGCGCAGAGGCGCTCACCGGTGACGATAGCGATGATCAGACGCGGCGCTTCTTGCGCGGACGGCAGCCATTGTGCGGGATCGGGGTCACGTCGCGGATGGACGTGATCATGAAACCGGCAGCCTGGAGCGCGCGCAGAGCCGATTCACGGCCGGAACCCGGGCCGCAGACTTCGACTTCAAGCGACTTCATGCCATGTTCCTGAGCCTTCTTGGCGCAGTCTTCGGCAGCGATCTGGGCAGCGAACGGGGTCGACTTGCGCGAGCCCTTGAAGCCCTTGGCGCCAGCAGACGACCAGGCAATCGCATTGCCCTGCGCGTCGGTGATGGTGATCATCGTGTTGTTGAAGGTCGAGTTGACGTGAGCGACACCCGACGAGATGTTCTTACGTTCGCGACGGCGAACGCGGACGGCTTCCTTAGCCATGGTATTCCTTTCTTGGATCTCTTCACCGCCGTAATCCCAGCGGCTACACCGGAACAGCGCCTACATGGCCCCGCTCCAAACTCAAAAGAGGCCGGCGCAGACCGCCAGCCTCCCCATCCCGGTTTCCCGGAAATTACTTCTTCTTACCAGCGATCGCCTTTGCCGGGCCCTTGCGGGTACGGGCATTGGTGTGCGTGCGCTGACCGCGGACCGGGAGGCCGCGACGGTGACGCAGGCCGCGGTAGCAGCCAAGGTCCATCAGACGCTTGATGTTCATCGAGGTTTCGCGACGAAGATCACCTTCGACCTGGTAGTCGCGGTCGATGGTTTCGCGGATCTGAAGAACTTCAGCGTCCGTGAGCTGATGAACGCGGCGATCAGCCGGAATACCGACCTTTTCGATGATCTCCTGCGCGAATTTCTGTCCGATCCCGTGAATGTAGGTCAGCGCGATGACGACGCGCTTTGCAGTCGGGATGTTGACGCCAGCGATACGTGCCACGCCTATTCTCCTTGCATTCCAGTTGCCATCCGGCAATAGGGCTTCGTTATGCAGCCAAAGGCCGCTCGTTCAAATTCGGGTTCGTAACATCGCAAAACGACCGAACCCGGATTTCCTTCGGGAAATCCGCGCCGATCGCAGGGAATGTCGCGAGTTGGCGCGGTTTAGCGGAATCAGTGCAAAAAAGCAACCGTTCCCGCCAAGTTTATTTTCAAAGCTTTAAAGCTTGGAAAGAATGCCTTCGATCTCGGCGGTAACCTGATCGATTTCGGCCATGCCATCCACGGACTTCAGTTTGCCCTTGGCGTAGTAATAGCCGATCAGCGGCGAGGTTTCCTTGTAGTAGACCTCGAGACGCTTGGTCATTGTCTCGGCATTGTCGTCAGGACGACGCTTGAAGTGGGTCGAGCCGCACTTGTCGCAGACGCCTTCCTTGACCGGGACCTTGTCGGAGTCGTGATAGACAGTGCCGCATTGGGCACAGGAATAACGGCCTGCCACCCGGCGGACCAGTTCCTTGTCGTCGACACGGAATTCGATAACGACAGAGAGATCGAGACCCTTGGCTTTCAGCATCGCCTCTGTGGCATCTGCCTGCACAAGCGTGCGCGGGAAACCGTCGAGGATGAAGCCGTTAGCGCAATCGGGCTGATCGATTCGCTCGGATACGATGGCGTTGACAATCTCGTCCGAGACCAAGTTTCCGGCGTCCATGACAGCCTTGGCGCGCTTGCCGACTTCAGTACCTGCCTGAACGGCGGCGCGCAGCATGTCACCCGTGGAAAGCTGTGGAATGCCATGCTTTTCCACGATCCGCTGGGCCTGGGTCCCCTTACCCGCGCCCGGCGGCCCCAAAAGTATAAGTCTCATCGCCCCCTCTTTCCTCCACGCAACTTCGATTTCTTGATCAGGCCTTCGTACTGCTGTGCGATCAGATGGCCCTGGATCTGCGCCACCGTATCAAGAGTTACGCTAACCACGATCAAAAGCGAAGTCCCACCAAGGGATAATGGAATGCCGGTTTGCGACACCAGAATCTCAGGAAGGATGCAGACGAAGACGAGATAGATTGCGCCGATCACCGTGATACGGGTCAGCACGTAGTCGATATATTCGGCCGTACGATCACCCGGGCGAATACCGGGGATAAAGCCGCCATGCTTCTTCAGGTTATCGGCGGTGTCCTTCGGATTGAAGACGATGGCCGTGTAGAAGAAGGCAAAGAAGGCAATGAGGCCGGCATATAGAACCATGTAGAGCGGCTGACCGTGGCCGAGTGCTGCAACGATCGAGGTGGCCCAGGCCGGCATTGCCGTCGAGCTCGCGAAGCCTGCAAGGGTCGCCGGCAGAAGAAGCAGCGAGGATGCAAAGATTGCCGGGATGACGCCCGAGGTGTTGAGCTTCAGCGGCAGATGCGAAGTGTCGCCCTGGAACATGCGGTTGCCGACCTGACGCTTCGGATACTGGATCAGCAGGCGGCGCTGCGCACGTTCGACGAAGACGATGACGGCAATGACCGCGATCGCGACGACGATGACCAGCAGGATGAGGCTTGTCGACAGCGCGCCGGTACGGCCGAGTTCCAGCGTGCCGGCAAGGGCGGTCGGAAGACCGGCTGCGATGCCCGCGAAGATGATCAGCGAAATGCCGTTGCCGATGCCGCGCGAGGTGATCTGCTCACCGAGCCACATCAGGAACATGGTGCCGCCGAGCAACGTCAGAACGGTCGAAATCTTGAAGAACCAGCCCGGATCGACAACGAGGCCATTGCCGCTCTCGAGACCAACGGCAATGCCGTAGGCCTGGAGCGCACCGAGGATGACCGTGCCGTAGCGGGTGTACTGGTTGATGATCTTGCGGCCCTGCTCGCCTTCCTTCTTCAGGTTTTCGAGCGCCGGCACGACCGAGGTCATGAGCTGCACGATGATCGAAGCGGAAATGTAGGGCATGATGCCGAGGGCGAAGATCGCCATGCGCTGCACAGCGCCGCCCGAGAACATGTTGAAGAGGCCGAGAATACCGCCTGCCTGGCCCTGGAAAGCCTGGGCATATGCCTGCGGATTGAGGCCTGGAAGCGGAATATGGGTGCCCAGCCGGTACACAAGGAGAGCTGCCAGTGTGAACCACAGGCGCTTCTTAAGATCCTCAGCTTTGGCGAAGGTCGAAAAATTGAGGTTTGAAGCCAGTTGTTCCGCTGCAGAAGCCATGCGTTTCTCCGCGCTACCAATTCCGGGCGCTCTCGAGTCGGCCGGCACCGGAATCAGTATGAATTTCTTTTAAAAACCGGGCTTCGGACGGATTGCTGGCGCAACCCTATGCCTCACCCTCGTTTCCAGTCTTACCGTCTCGACGCGGACGCGTCCAAGCAGGTTTTTGTGAGGCTCACATATGGGAGCAAAATCGCCCGGTGTGAAGCACCCCGGGCGATATATCATCAGTTTATTATTCTGCCGCTGCGGCAGAAAGAAGCGTTACCTTGCCGCCAGCCTTTTCGATCTTCTCGACGGCAGGCTTGGAAGCGCCTGCAACTTCGAGCGTGATCTTGGCCTTGAGCTCGCCGTCGGCGAGAACGCGAACGCCGTCCTTGGCACGGCGGATGACGCCGGCAGCCTTCAGAGCAGCTGCATCAACGGTTGCCTTCGCGTCGAGCTTGCCGGCATCGACGGCAGCCTGGATGCGTCCCAGCGATACGACGACGTAGTCGGCTGCGAAGATGTTGTTGAAGCCGCGCTTCGGCAGGCGACGGTAGATGGGCATCTGACCGCCTTCGAAGCCGTTGATGGCAACGCCCGAACGGGACTTCTGACCCTTTACACCACGACCACCGGTCTTGCCGGAGCCCGAGCCGATACCGCGGCCGAGGCGCTTGCGGCTGTGGGTAGAGCCTTCGTTGTCTTTAATTTCATTGAGTTTCATGAGCGTTACTCCGGGCTCACTTCTCGTCGACGACGCGAACGAGATGCTGGACTGCACGGATCATGCCACGAACGGCCGGAGTATCTTCCAGCGTGCGGCGACGGTGCATCTTGTTCAGTCCGAGACCGATCAGCGTACGCTGCTGGACGTCCGGACGGCGAATCGGGCTGCCGATCTGTTCGATCGTGACAGTCTTCGCTTCAGCCTTCTTGGTAGCCTTGGCCATTGGTCAGCTCCTCTTATTCTTCAGAGGCGTTGCCAGAAGCGGCACGGCGAGCCTGAAGCGTAGCATACTTGATGCCGCGCTGTGCTGCGATGTCCTTCGGGTGAACCTGGTGCTTCAGAGCGTCGAAGGTGGCGCGAACCATGTTGTAGGGGTTCGACGAACCGGTCGACTTGGCGACGACGTCGTGGACGCCGAGCGTTTCGAAAACGGCGCGCATCGGACCACCGGCGATGATACCGGTACCGACCTTGGCCGAGCGCAGCAGAACCTTGCCGGCGCCATGACGACCATGAACGTCGTGATGCAGCGTACGGCCGTCACGCAGCGGTACGAAGATCAGTTCGCGCTTGGCGGCTTCGGTAGCCTTGCGGATGGCTTCCGGCACTTCGCGTGCCTTGCCATGGCCGAAGCCTACGCGGCCCTTCTGGTCGCCAACGACGACGAGTGCTGCGAAACCAAAACGACGGCCGCCCTTGACGACCTTGGCGACGCGGTTGATCGCGACAAGCTTGTCGACGAATTCGCTATCGCGCTCTTCGCGGCTCTGGCGGTCTTCCCGCTGCGGCCTTCTTTCCTGTGCCATTGTCCTCTTCCTTTTTCTTTTCCGGGTGCAATCGGCAAACAAAATGAGGACCGCATCGGCTTCCGCGAGGGAACGATTTGCGGTCCGGTGAAATCCGGCCGAAGACTATGAAAGCTTCGGCCGGAAACTATTAGAAGGTCAGGCCGCCTTCGCGGGCTGCATCGGCCAGGGCCTTGATGCGGCCGTGATAGATGAAGGCGCCACGGTCGAATACGACCTCGGTCACGCCTGCCTTCGAAGCGCGGTCTGCAACGAGCTTGCCAACGAGGGCAGCTGCTGCGGTGTCGGCACCGGTCTTCAGAGAACCGCGCAGATCCTTGTCGAGCGTCGATGCAGCGGCAAGGGTCTTGCCAGCAACATCGTCGATAACCTGAGCGTAGATGTTCTTCGACGAGCGATGAACCGACAGGCGCGGACGGCCGTTGGCCACCGACTTGAGATGACGGCGCACGCGGTTGGCACGACGTGCAAGTGCTTCTTTCCTGCTAGCCATTTCGCGTGATCCTTACTTCTTCTTGCCTTCTTTGCGGACAATCCGCTCTTCGGCATACTTGACGCCCTTGCCCTTGTAGGGCTCCGGACCGCGGTATTCGCGGATCTCGGCGGCGACCTGACCGACCTGCTGCTTGTTGATGCCGGTGACGACGATTTCCGTCGGCTTCGGCACAGCGATCGTGATGCCCTGCGGCGGTTCATAGACCACGTCGTGGCTGAAACCGAGAGCCAGCTGCAGGTTCTTGCCCTGCAGCGAAGCGCGGTAACCAACGCCGTTGATTTCAAGCTTGCGCTCGAAGCCGTCCTTGACGCCCTTGAAGATGTTTTCGATCATCGTGCGGGACATGCCCCACTTCGAACGAGCTTCCTTCGTCTGGCTGATCGGCGCTACGACGACCGCATTATTTTCGAGCTTTACGCTGATTTCGTCGTTTGCGACGAAAAACAGCTCGCCCTTCGGGCCCTTAGCGGTAACCTTCTGGCCATCGACCGTAGCCGTGATCCCAGCAGGCACCTGAACGGGCTTCTTACCGATACGAGACATGTTTCAATCCTGTCTGTTCGCTATGGAGACCCTGCGCAGTCTTAGAAGACCGAGCAGAGAACCTCGCCACCAACGTTCTGTTCGCGAGCCTGGTGATCGGCCATCACGCCCTTCGGGGTCGAAAGGATGGTGATGCCGAGGCCGTTCGCGACCTGCGGAATGGACTTGACCGAGACATAAACCCGGCGGCCCGGCTTGGACACACGGCCGATCTCACGGATCACCGATGCGCCTTCATAGTACTTGAGTTCGATGTTCAGTTCGGACTTGCCGTTGCCGAAATCGACGACGGAATAGCCACGGATGTAGCCTTCGGACTGGAGAACATCGAGAACACGTGCACGGAGCTTGGAAGCAGGCGTCGAAACCGACGACTTGCGACGCGAAGCACCGTTGCGGATACGGGTGAGCATATCGCCCAACGGATCAGTCATTGTCATCTAACCTGCTCCTTACCAGCTCGACTTGACGATGCCCGGCACCTTGCCGAGATTGCCCAGTTCGCGCAGCGCGATACGCGACATACGCAGTTTACGGTAGTAAGCGCGCGGACGACCGGACACTTCGCAACGGTTGCGAATGCGGGTCTTCGATCCGTCACGCGGCAGGGATGCCAGCTTGATCGAGGCCTTGAACCGCTCTTCGATAGGAAGAGCCTGGTTCATGATGATCGCCTTCAGGGCAGCGCGCTTGGCGGCCTGGTTTGCGACCGTATTACGGCGGCGCTTGTTCTTTTCAACTGCGCTTGTCTTCGCCATGTCAGGTTCCTTTTCTACGCTCGTCGTTACGGTTACTGACGGAACGGGAAGCTGAACTCCGTGAGGAGCGTGCGAGCTTCGTCGTCGGTCGTGGCCGTCGTGCAAACGATGATGTCCATGCCCCACATCTGATCAACCTTGTCGTAGTTGATTTCTGGGAACACAATGTGCTCCTTGATGCCCATGGCGAAGTTGCCACGGCCGTCAAAGCTCTTCGGGTTCAGGCCGCGGAAGTCGCGAACGCGCGGAAGCGCGATGTTGACCAGGCGATCCAGGAACTCGTACATGCGGGCGCCGCGCAGGGTGACCTTTGCGCCGATCGGCATGTTTTCGCGGACCTTGAAGCCAGCGATAGAGTTGCGTGCGCGGGTGATGACCGGCTTCTGACCAGCAATGGCGGCCAGATCGGCGGCAGCAACGGTCGGCTTCTTCGAGTCAGCCGTGGCTTCGCCCACACCCATGTTGATAACGATCTTGTCGAGCTTCGGGATCATCATCTCGTTGGCGTAGGAGTACTTCTCCTGAAGCGCCTTGCGGATCCGCTCGACATATTCCTTCTTGAGCCGCGGCTCGTACTTTGCCTCAGCCATCGATCACTTCTCCCGAACGCTTGGCCACGCGGACCTTCTTGCCGTCAACAACCTTGAAGCCGACACGGGTCGGCTTGCCGTCCTTGTCGATGATCGAGACGTTGGACAGGTGGACCGAAGCTTCCTTGGAAATAATCCCGGCTTCCTGGGTCTGTGTCTGGCGCTGGTGGCGCTTTACGAGGTTTACGCCGCGAATGACGGCGCGATCTTCCTTCGGCAGGACTTGGAGGACTTCGCCGGTACGGCCCTTGTCCTTGCCTGCGAGCATGACGACCTTGTCGCCCTTACGAATCTTCTGCATCGTTCCCGCTCCTTACAGTACTTCGGGAGCCAGCGAGATGATCTTCATGTGGTTCTTCGCACGCAATTCGCGCGGAACCGGTCCGAAGATACGGGTGCCGATCGGCTCTTTCTTGTTGTCGATGAGGACTGCTGCATTGGTGTCGAAGCGGATGACAGAGCCATCCGGACGACGGATGTCCTTGGCGGTGCGAACGACAACCGCCTTCATCACGTCACCCTTCTTCACACGGCCGCGCGGAATAGCTTCCTTGATCGAAACGACGATAACGTCGCCGATCGAGGCATACTTGCGCTTTGAGCCGCCCAGCACCTTGATGCACATGACACGACGGGCGCCGGAATTATCCGCGACGTCGAGGTTTGTTTGCATCTGAATCATATCAGGTCGCCTTCTTGTTCTTACCGGAATGGTTGGGCAAAGCCCCCTCTTCCGGCTTATGAAAATTGTCTACCGGCCGCTCGTCACGAGGACAGCGAAAACGCGGCAATAGCTTGAATAGCGCGGGATAGATCGTTGCCAGGGTGGTTTCCCAAACGGGACCTTCCGTGCGCTTAAAGCAAAAGAACGCCCGGCATTCGAGCGTTCCGACGCTGCTTCATATAGAAATTTCCGCGAGACGCAAGGCCTCGCGCAAAATTCTTACTTGGCCTGGGCGGCAACGACCGTCCAGCGCTTGTCCTTGGAGATCGGTGCGCACTCCTCGATGGAGACGATATCGCCGATCTTGTACTGATTGTTTTCGTCGTGGGCCTTGTACTTCTTGGAGCGACGAACGGTCTTCTGGAGCAGCGGATGAGCGAAACGACGCTCAACGCGAACTACGACAGTCTTCTCGTTCTTGTCACCAACCACGACGCCCTGCAGAATACGCTTCGGCATGTTCTTTTTTCCTTAAGCCTTTGCTTCTGCCGCCTTCTGGCGGGCAATGGTTTTCACGCGGGCGATGTCCTTGCGGACTTCGTTGATGCGCGAGGTCTTCTCAAGCTGGTTCGTCGCCTTCTGGAAGCGCAGGTTGAACTGCTCCTTCTTCAGGTCGGCGAGCTTGTCCTTGAGCTGGTCGGCCGTGAGGCCGCGTACTTCTTCGGCTTTCATCGTGCCTTCTCCTTACTCTGCGATGCGCTGTACAAAGCGCGTCTTGACCGAGAGCTTGGCCGAGCCGAGGCGAAGCGCTTCACGCGCGATTTCCTCGGAGACACCGTCGATCTCGAACATCATACGACCGGGCTTGACCTTGCATGCCCAGTATTCCACGGAACCCTTACCTTTACCCATGCGGACTTCGGTAGGCTTTGCGGTTACCGGAACGTCCGGGAACACGCGGATCCAAACACGACCGGCGCGCTTCATGTAACGCGTGATCGCGCGGCGAGCCGCTTCGATCTCACGAGCGTTAACGCGGTTCGGCTCCTGAGCCTTCAGGCCGAATTCGCCGAAGGCAAGGTCGGAACCGCCCTTGGCAACGCCCTTGATGCGGCCCTTGAACTGCTTGCGGTACTTAGTACGCTTTGGCTGCAACATTTTCTTACTTCTCCGAGCTTATCTTTCGCCAGCGCTAATTACGCGTTGTCGCGTTCGCGGCGACGATCGCCACGGTCGCGTTCGCGGCTTGCCGGGCCCTGTGCGTCGCCTTCCAGCGCGCGGCGTTCGGAAGCCATCGGATCGTGCTCAAGGATTTCGCCCTTGAAGATCCAGACCTTGATGCCGCAGATACCGAATGCGGTTTCGGCTTCAGCCGTACCGTAGTCGATGTCAGCGCGCAGGGTGTGCAGCGGAACGCGGCCTTCGCGGTACCATTCCGTACGAGCGATTTCTGCACCGCCGAGACGGCCTGCGCAGGTGATCTTGATGCCTTCGGCGCCAAGACGCATCGCGGACTGAACGGCGCGCTTCATAGCGCGGCGGAAAGCCACGCGGCGCTCGAGCTGCTGGGCGATCGACTGAGCAACGAGCGTTGCGTCGACTTCCGGCTTGCGCACTTCAACGATGTTGAGATGCGTTTCGGAGTTCGTCATGTCCGACAGCTTCTTGCGGAGCTTGTCGATGTCGGCGCCCTTGCGGCCGATGATCAGGCCCGGACGGGCCGAGTGGATCGTGACGCGGCACTTCTTGTGCGGACGCTCGATGACCACCTTGGAGATACCAGCCTGCTTCAGTTCGCTCATCACGAACTTACGCATCTTCAGGTCTTCGTGCAGGAGCTGGCCGTACTCGGCATTGTCCGCAAACCAGCGGCTATCCCAGGTACGGTTGATGCCAAGACGGAAACCAATCGGATTGATTTTCTGACCCATTATGCGGCCTCCTCTTGTGCCTGCACTTCACGAACGACGATCGTCAGGTGAGCGAACGGACGTTCGATGCGCGACGCGCGGCCGCGGCCGCGGGCGTGGAAGCGCTTCATGACGATCGACTTGCCGACATAAGCTTCGGCGACGACGAGAGCGTCGACGTCGAGGTCATGGTTGTTCTCGGCGTTGGCGATCGCAGATTCGAGCGTCTTCTTGACGGCACCTGCGATACGCTTGCGGGAGAATTCCAGCTCAGCGAGTGCGCGCTCGACCTTCTTGCCGCGGATGGCCGCAGCAACCAGGTTGAGCTTCTGGGGGCTGACGCGGAGCGTGCGGGCGACTGCCTGCGCTTCGTTGTCCTTGAGCCGGCGTTCTGTTTTTGCCTTGCCCATCGTTACTTCCTCTTTGCCTTCTTGTCCGCGCCGTGACCGTAGTAGGTCCGGGTCGGAGAGAATTCACCGAACTTGTGACCGACCATGTCTTCATTGACGCTGACCGGTACATGCTTGCTGCCGTTGTAGACGCCGAAGGTGAGACCGACGAACTGCGGCAGGATCGTGGAGCGACGGCTCCAGATCTTGATCACTTCTGCACGTCCGCCTTCACGAACCTTCTCAGCCTTCTTGAGAAGATAGCCGTCAACGAACGGACCTTTCCATACTGAACGAGCCATTGGAGACTTCCTCTCTTACTTCTTACGCTGATGACGCGAGCGCATGATCATCTTGTCGGTCGACTTGTTCGACCGAGTGCGCTTGCCCTTGGTCGGCTTGCCCCACGGAGAAACCGGGTGACGACCACCAGAGGTGCGGCCTTCACCACCGCCGTGCGGATGGTCGACCGGGTTCATGACGACACCGCGGTTGTGCGGACGCTTACCGCGCCAAACGGTACGACCGGCCTTGCCGTCGTTGATGTTGGCGTGGTCCGGGTTGGACACGGCACCAATCGAAGCAAGGCAGACGCCGTGCACGAGGCGCTGTTCGCCAGAGTTCAGGCGAAGGATCGCCATGCCCTGGTCGCGGCCGACGAGCTGCGCGTAGGAACCGGCGGAGCGAGCGATCTGACCGCCCTTGCCCGGCTTCATTTCCACATTGTGGATGATGGAGCCGACCGGGATGTACTGCAGCGGCATCGTGTTGCCGGGCTTGACGTCGACAGCCTTGTCCGAAGCGATGACCTTGTCGCCGGCAGCAAGGCGCTGCGGAGCGATGATGTAGGCCTGTTCGCCGTCGGTGTAGGTTACGAGCGCGATGAACGCCGTACGGTTCGGATCGTATTCGATACGTTCGACGGTGCCTTCAACGTCGAACTTGCGACGCTTGAAGTCCACCAGACGGTAGCTGCGCTTGTGACCGCCGCCGATGAAGCGGGCCGTGATGCGGCCGAGGTTGTTACGACCGCCGCTCTTGGTCAGACCTTCCGTCAGCGCCTTGACCGGCTTGCCCTTGTAGAGGCCAGAACGGTCGACGATGACCAGCTGGCGCTGGCTCGGGGTCGTCGGATTGAATGTTTTCAATGCCATTTTATTAATCCTCAGAGACCGGTGGAGACGTCGATCGTCTGGCCTTCAGCCAACGTCACGACAGCCTTCTTCACGTCCTGCTGCTTGCCGACAAAACCGCGGAAACGGCGGGTCTTGCCCTTGCGCAGCAGAGTGTTGACGGCGGTAACCTTGACGCCGAAGAGCGCCTCGACTGCAGCCTTGATTTCCGGCTTCGTCGCCTTCTTGGCGACATTGAAAACAACCTGGTTGTTTTCCGATACCAGCGTGGACTTTTCGGTGATCGCAGGAGAAACGATCACATCGTAGTGGCGGAGATCGGTCACTTGAATCGCTCCTCTAGCGCTTCAACGGCAGCCTTGGAAAGCACGAGCTTGCCGCGGCGGACGATGTCGTAAACGTTGATGCCCTGGATCGGCAGAACATCGATGTTCGGAATGTTCTGTGCAGCGAGCTTGAAGTTACCGTCGAGCTCGGCGCCGCCGATGAAGAGGGCGTTGGTGAGGCCCAGCGTTGCGAATACGCCGGCCAGAGCCTTCGTCTTTGCTTCGTTGGCGACCAGATCATCGATGATGATCAGTTCGTCTGCCTTGATCTTGGCGGACAGCGCATGACGCAGGCCGAGCGCACGAACCTTCTTGGGAAGGTCGTGTTCGTGGCTGCGAGCAACCGGGCCATGAGCCTTACCACCGCCGCGGAACTGCGGAGCACGAGCCGAATGGTGACGAGCGCGGCCCGTACCCTTCTGCTTGTACATCTTGGCGCCGGTGCGCCAGACGTCTGCGCGGCCCTTTGCCTGGTGCGTTCCCTGCTGCTTCTTGGCAAGCTGCCAGCGGATAACGCGGGCGAGAATATCTTCGCGGGGCTCAAGGCCGAAAATCGCTTCCGAAAGCGAAACCTTCCCAGCGTCTTTTCCCTCGAGGGTCTTGACGTTCAATTCCATTGGTCTGGCTCCCTTACTTCGCTGCCGACTTGACGGCGTCGCGCACGATGATCCAGGCACCCTTGGAACCGGGTACTGCACCCTTGATCAGGATCAGACCGCGATCTTCGTCGGTCGAAACGACTTCAAGGTTCTGCGTCGTCACGCGCGTCTGGCCCATGTGACCAGCCATCTTCTTGTTCTTGAAAACCTTGCCCGGATCCTGACGCGAACCCGTCGAGCCGTGCGAACGGTGCGAAACGGACACACCGTGCGTAGCGCGAAGACCGCCGAAGCCGTGGCGCTTCATGGCGCCGGCAAAGCCCTTACCAATCGTCGTGCCAGTGACATCGACGAGCTGACCAGCAGCAAAGTGACCGGCCTTGAGCTCGGTGCCAATGTCGAGCAGGTTGTCTTCCGAAACACGGAATTCCTGCAGCTTGGCCTTGGGCTCGACATTAGCGACGGCGAAGTTGCCGCGCATAGCCTTGGACGTGTTCTTTACCTTGGCCTGGCCAGCACCGAGCTGAAGCGCGGTATAGCCATTCTTTTCTACGGTCCGCTGGGCCACAACCTGGCAGCCATCCATACGCAGTACCGTTACAGGGACATGCTCGCCGGCGTCGTTGTAGACGCGGGTCATTCCCACCTTCTGTGCAATCACACCTGAACGCATCGGTTCAATCCTTCCAACTCAGCTCGAGCAAGCTCAGAGCTTGATCTCAACATCGACACCGGCGGCGAGATCGAGCTTCATCAGCGCGTCTACCGTCTGCGGGGTCGGGTCTACGATGTCGAGCAGGCGCTTATGCGTGCGCATCTCGAACTGTTCGCGGCTCTTCTTGTCGATGTGCGGGGACCGGTTGACCGTAAACTTCTCGATGCGGGTCGGAAGCGGAACGGGGCCCCGGACGCTAGCACCGGTGCGCTTCGCCGTCGACACGATCTCGCGCGTGGAAGCATCGAGAATCCGGTGATCGAACGCCTTCAGGCGAATGCGGATATTTTGGCCGTTCATTCGACGTTATCCTTGTGTTTGTTTTCCGCATGTCTTTGGACAAGACACGGGTTTTTCTTTCTTCCTAAGGCGGACCACCGGTTTCAAAGATCGAGAGAGACGCCTGTTACGGCACCCCTATCCACTCTTCAGGGCCTTTTGACCCACCTTATTGTTTGTTTAGTCGCCGCTTCGTCATCCAAAGCGTTACGCAAATCGCGCTCGCGCGCCATTTGCAACATTTCTGTGTAATAAGCAAGCGGCTTGCGCCGCCTGCATCATAATAATGTCATCGAATCGGCTGCCCCACCGGAGCAGCCGAATGAATTACTCGATGATGGAAGCAACGATGCCTGCACCGACGGTGCGGCCGCCTTCGCGGATAGCGAAGCGAAGCTTTTCTTCCATCGCGATCGGAACGATCAGCTCGACGTCAACCGTGACGTTGTCGCCAGGCATAACCATTTCCGTGCCTTCCGGAAGCGTCACGATGCCTGTCACGTCCGTCGTGCGGAAGTAGAACTGCGGACGGTAGTTCGTGAAGAACGGCGTATGACGGCCGCCTTCTTCCTTCGTCAGGATGTAGGCTTC